>NZ_CP102246.1:0-2476263 GCF_024599795.1 Enterobacter cloacae complex sp. R_G8 | reverse complement strand
ATCCAGTTCACGGGTCGTTCTGCCCGCCAGCTTGCTGATATTGTCGTCATCACAAAAAATCTGGAAATGGAATTCATTCTGACCACTGCACATTCCTGAAGAGCCCAGGGGGGCTTTACGGTATATTTTTGCATCCTGTTTGATTTCTGCCTCCAGAAATTTCATATGCATATACAGTGAATAGAATACGACCTTCCCGTCTTCTCCGCTTCCTATCTCCGTTTCATGCTTCAGCAACACATAACCGTCATCTGTCGGTCCGCGATAATTGAGTGGTTCTGCATCTTTAGACGACGATGGCTGGCGGAACGAAACCACCACGCCATCAGCAATTGCCCGTATTTTTTCAGGAGAATTTCCTTCGTCTGTATGTGTAATATGAGCACCCCCATGCCAGGATTCTGCTCCGTTCAACGGGAACCCCTGGTCTGTATTTACCGGCATCATTGCGCCAGTCCAGTCGGCATCAGTCTGGGATGCAGTTCTGTTTCTCAGAAACGGTGGGCTGATAATCATGTTATGACTCCGTGTCAGGAAAAAAGGAAATAACTGGCTGGCGCTGTTGCTTCCGGACCAGCAGGACCAGCACCCGGGACATCTTCATCTTTGTCTGTTTTTTCTTGCTGGTTGTTACCGGAGCTGGCAGGCTCTGCTACTACCGGAGCAACACTCGGAAAATCTTCTGGTTTATTTGCCTTCTGCTGACGATCATAAAATCCTGCCCGTGTCCGGTAATCCCCGAGCGTCGCCGCCTCAATCGCATTCGCATCCAGCGTGATATAGCTCCCGCCGCCGTTCAGCGTGATCTTCTTCTTCGCAAGGATCTGGATTTCATCTTCCGTGCTGACGATGCTGATTGCTTTTCGTGCCAGCAATTCCATCAGATCGTTCTGTGCCTGTACCTGCACCGCCCCCTGGTTCGCGATGAGCCTGATCCCCAGTTTGCGCACAAACACGCTCAGGGCATTGCCCACCCCAATGAACAGATTTTTCACCACGCTGATGTCCGCATTTTTACCGGCCGTGGCAATCAGGTTCTGCCCGGCCGATACCTGCAGGTGTTGTCCGCTGGTCAGTGCCATACCGTCCGGTGCGCTCATCAACAGCACCGATTTTTTGAGATCTGTCAGCTGCTGTTCCAGCAGGGTGATTTGCGCCTGAAGATCGGCCGGGTTCGCGGTCGCCTTCTGCGCATCACCGGAGATGGCTGTCATCTGCTCCCGGGCATCGCCGAGATTGCTGACCGCCGGCTGCATCTCCAGCACCTGGCCCTGCGCCCTGGCCTGGCCGTCAGCACTGATAAAAATCCCTTTCTGCGCCCGGATGGCGCCCCAGCTGTCCGTCCTGAGCTCAAACCCCTCGCCGCGCTGCTGTTTTTCGCTGTCGACCAGGTGGCCGAGATTCAGCTGGCTCTTGCCGCCGTATTCCGTGCTGACCTTGATATGCTCTTTCCCGCGCTCGTCGTCGAGGCGGATTTTGTTGTTCGCCGGGGTGCGCAGGACGTTACGTTTGTAGTTGCGGATGGTGACGTGGTCACCGTGCGCCGAGTCGTGCAGCACGCCGGCAATGTACGGCCGGTCCGGGTTGCCGTCTTCAAAACCAATCGCCACCTCGGTACCCGCCAGCAGCGGCAGGTGCAGGCCGTACGTGTCGCCGGCATACGGGCGGGACTGACGGACCCACAGGCTCTCGAATCCGGTCTCCCAGTTGTCCCGGTCAAACAGCATGTTGACGCGGTAGCGGCCGTCCTTATCGATATGCCCGTAGGTGTCATTTTCGGTGGTACTGGTGACGCGGGCCGGTAAGGTGCCGGCCATCACCGGACGGCTGCCTGGCGCCGGGCGGAAACAAAAATCAGGGCTGTCCGGGATACCGTCAAACCTGACGCCAAAATCTTCATCACGCCGGGCATGGCTGTGCATCGCCGTGACAACCACGCCCTGCGCAAACACCTCGGCCACTTCGTACCCACCGGTGACTTTCACTACCTGCCCCGGAGAGAGCACCGGGCAGCTGGTGAAAGCCCTGGTCTTCGTCTGGCCATTCAGGTAGCGCTCGTGACGAATGCGGGCGTAAAACGCCCCGGACTCCGGCGCCGGGTTGCGGTCATACGCGCTGCCGGGTGTCAGGTAGTTATCGGCCCAGTGATAGGCCTCACCACAGGTGGTGGTATCCCCGCCGGTCGCATCCACCAGGGTATTCATGTCTTCCGTGGCCTGACGGTAGTTGTAGTCGCGGGTGCTGACCGCCTTCTGCACCACGTTATGGTGGCTCTTCATTTCCCACACCGAGTCCACACCCTGTGAGTGCTGCCCGGACGGCGGCACCGACGGCAGCGTCAGGCCTTTCTCATACCCCTGCTGGCTGTCGTAAAACTCCACCACGTCGATGTTCAGCCGCGTGTCGGTGGTGAAGCGGAACCAGATACCGACTTCACCCAGCAGGCGGGTGATAAAGTGCAGGTCGTTCTCACCGTACTGCATCACCTGCTCACGGCGTGGATACTCTCTGGTGAGCGAAAACAGGAAATCCTGGCCGCGCATGCCGTGGCGCTCGCGCAGGATTTTCTCCACAATCTGCGGGACGGACATGTCCTGGTAAATGGCGTTCTGGTGCGAGCGGTCAAGCAGTGCCAGACGCGGCTCAAGCGTTACCGCGTAGCGGGTTTCATCTTTTGAGGTGCCCAGGCGCTCAAGCCCGCTCACCATCCCCTGTATCACCCGCACGGGCTGCTGGATTTTGATGCCGTAACCCTGGTCAACCGGAGCCTGCAGCGTCAGGGAAGCCGCTTTCATCAGCATCATCTCTTTGCTGATGGCATGGTCCGCGCTGGTGAATTCAATACGGTAGCGGAAGGGTTTGCTCAGGGCTTCATCGCCCTCAAACGCCAGCACATCAAGCCCTGCGTCACAGCCCTTCACCGAAAGCAGGTGATGGCTGTGGCTGAATCTCAGCGGGGGATTACTGCTCATGCGTGCACTCCTTCTGTGCAGTCAAACTCCAGTCCGATCCCCGCCTCCTCACTCCAGTTCAGGGTCAGGTGCTGTGGCTTTTGCCCCGCCGCCTTATGCGTCAGCAACTGCTGGCTCAGCACCGGTAAAATCTGCTGGTTCAGCAGGCTGTCAACGTTGCGCGCCCCGGTGTCCGGCAGCAGGCAGGCGGCGGTCAGGGCGTCATACAGGCTCTCGTCAATCTGCGTGGTCAGGTCGTAGTGTCGGTTCAGGCGCTTACTGACCTGTGCGAGCTTCATCTCCACGATGGTACGCATGGCTTCCTGCGTGAGCGGACGGTAAATCACCGTCTGGAAACGGGCGAGTAAGGCTGGCTGGAAGTGGTCACGCAGGATTGGGCGCAGCAGTTCGTGCAGGTCACCTTCGGTGGCCTCCGGCTGTTCATCCAGCAGTTGCATGATGTGGTCGCTGCCGAGGTTCGAGGTCATCAGAATTACCGTGTTACGGAAGTCGATTTCACGCCCCTCGCCGTCGCGCATAAAGCCGCGGTCAAAGACCTGATAGAACAGGTTCATCACGTCACGGTGGGCCTTTTCCACCTCGTCCAGCAGCACCACGCTGTACGGGCGCTTGCGCACCGCCTCAGTCAGAATACCGCCCTGACCGTAACCGACGTAGCCCGGCGGGGAACCCTTGAGCTGGGACACGGTGTGCGGCTCCTGGTATTCGGAGAGGTTGATGGTAATCAGCGACTTTTCGCCGCCATAAAGCGCATCGGCGAGTGTGAGCGCAGTTTCGGTTTTCCCTGTACCGCTCGGCCCCGCCAGCAGGAAGACGCCCTGCGGCCCGTTCTCCGGCGTCAGGCCGGCTCTGGATGCACGCAGGCGCTGTGCCACGGCGCTCAGCGCCGCGTCCTGGCCCACCACGCGTTTACCGAGGTGCTCTTCGAGGCGTAACAGTTCCGTCTGCTCATCCTTCATTAATGAGGAGAGCGGCACACCGGTCCAGTCGGCAATCACGGTGGCGACAGTACTCGCGTCCACATCCAGCCCCAGCAGCGGGTTACCCTGCTGGACTTCACTCAGTTGCTGTTGCAGGCCGGCAATCTCCGCCTGACGGGAAAGGTCCGCACGGCAGGCGAGCAGTTCTTCCGTGATTTTCAGCTCCTGGCCGTACTGCGCTTCCCGTTCGTCGAGCTCCAGAATAATGCTGACTTCATCCTGTTCGATGGCCGCCAGACGTTCACCGTGGGTGAGGTTACCCACCGCGATATCTTCCAGTAACGCCTGCTTTTCCATCGCCAGTGCCGTGAGCTGCGCCTTCATCCGGGTCAGCGTCTCCGGCACGGTGTCGAGGCTCATACGTACGCGGGCCGAGGCGGTATCCAGCAGGTCAACCGCCTTGTCCGGCAACTGACGGCCGGTCAGGTAACGACGGGAAAGGGTCACCGCCGCCCTGACCGCCTCATCGGTAATGTGCACCCCGTGGTGCTGCGCGTAGCGGGATTTCAGCCCCCGCAGCATCAGGCAGGCGGTGTCGTCGTCCGGCTCGTCCACCTTCACCATCTGGAAACGCCGCTCCAGTGCCGCGTCGCGCTCAAAATACTGCTTGTATTCGCTCCAGGTGGTGGCCGCGATGGTCCGCAGTTCGCCGCGGGCGAGCGCCGGTTTCAGCAGGTTGGCCGCATCCGCGCCGCCCGCCTGGTTGCCTGCGCCGATAATGGTATGCGCTTCGTCGATGAACAGCAGCACCGGGGACGGAGACTGCTGTACCGCATCAATGACGTTTTTCAGGCGCTGTTCAAACTCCCCCTTCACGCCTGCCCCCGCCTGTAACAGACCGAGGTCCAGCGTGCGCAGGCTCACCGTTTTCAGGGTTTCCGGTACATTCCCTTCGGCGATGCGCAGCGCCAGCCCTTCGACCAGCGCGGTTTTCCCCACGCCCGGCTCCCCCACCAGAATCGGGTTGTTCTTGCGACGCCGCGAGAGAATGTCCACCATCTGGCGGATTTCCGTATCACGGCCGAAAACCGGGTCAATTTTGCCCTCACGCGCGTTAGCGGTGACATCAAGGGTGAATTTATCCAGTGCATTCTGTAACGCAGGTGACAGTTCGCCCTCTTTCACCTCACTGCCGGACAGCGGCACGCTGCCGCCCTGCGCCAGTTCTTCTTCCTGTTGTACCTCTTCGCGCTCATCTGACTGTGCATCCAGCAGCGGTCGCAGACGCTCAAGCTGGCTCACCCCCAGCGTCAGCAGCGGCCATAAACCGTCGCAGCGTACCAGGTTCTGCCTGTCCACCAGCGCCATCAGCAGGTGCTGGCTGCGGATCTGCGCTTCGCCTGCCAGCGAGGCGCGCAGCCACGCGTCCTGCATCAGGGTCTGAGTGCTGTCCGAAAGCTGCGGGCGGCTGCGCACTGAACGGGGCAGCTTCTCCAGAAAATTCAGCAAATCCTGCCATATCCCGTCCATATCCCATTCATAACGGCGGGCCAGCACGGTGAGATCGCCTTCACCCTGCTCCAGCAGCTTCAGCAGCCAGTGCTCGGGCAGGATTTCCGCATGGGCGCGGGTCTGGCACAGGGAGGCCGCGCCTTCCATCGCAAGGGCGCAGTAGGGGTTCAGACGACGTAACAGGCTGGCTGGATTTTCCATGAGACTCTCTCTTTATCAGTTCCGGACACGCTACCGCCCGTCGCTTTTCCTGGTATTCAGGAACCCAAAGCGCATAAGGTCGGGCAGGCAGATTGTGTTTTTCTTTGCTGAACGTCCGCGGTTACAGGCGTTCAGCAAAAACGGCGGACGGGAAAACCCGTCCGCACAAGACTCAGGCGGTGGCGCGTTCGTTCCAGGAATCGGAATGAATGATGTTGCCGTCCTTGTAGGTCCAGGTGATTTTTTCGTAGCGCAGCTCAATCTGCTCCAGATGGTTGTGCTTCTCGAAAGACGGATCCTTGATGTCATGCATCACCGGATTCACCTTCACGACCTTCACATTTTCCAGTCTGGTGTTGAAGTACTCCACTTCCTGGCCGGCATCGTTGATTTTGTACCACTTGAACTCAGCCGATTTCAGGGTCTGGCCGGTGGTCACCGCCTTGTACAGATACGGGCTGGAGGAGTCGATCTCCTTGGTGAACAGGAACGGCGTGTGGATACGGGTGCCGGTCAGCTTGCCGGTGTTGTTGTCGGTCGGGATGTACAGGTTGTGTTCCTGAGCCACCACTTCGATGCTGCCTTCACGATCCTGAACGTCCACGGAACCTTTGATGTCCGCGCCGCCATCGTCCTTCAGCCACAGATAAACAGGAATTGCCATGTTAATTACTCCATTTCATTTTTTGAGACGCCATCATCCTGCGATGGCGCGGGTGTGTTGCCCGGCAGCTGACAGGCATTCGCCTGCGGCACCAGACTGATTTCGACACGGCGGTTCAGCGCCCGGCCTTCCGCCGTGTCGTTGGTGGCGACAGGACGGCTTTCGCCGTAGCCCTGCACCGCAAAGCAGCTCTCCGGCACATCGCCGGTGTCGCGCATCCAGTTGCGCACAGACTCCGCACGCTTAAGCGACAGCACCTGGTTGGACGGGTCATCGCCCGTGCTGTCGGTATGACCCGCTATCACAATCAGCCAGCCGGGCTTCGCCTTAATGCCCACCAGCGAATTCACCAGCAGCTTCGTGGTGCCGGGTTTCAGCGCCCATTTGCCGGTGTCGAACAGCGACATGCTGTCGAGGCGGATGATTTTCGGCGCGACCTTTTCCACAGGCTTCGGTGGAGGAGGTGGTGGCACATACGAGCGGATCGCTTCCAGCACCGGTATTCGCAGACGTCCCCCCCGATAAAGCCCCAGGCCCAGCCGGGCCGGTACACCATTCCGTGCATGCTCATCCAGCAGCGCCGCATCCTCGCGCAGCACCTGTACGGCGCTGGCTTTAGGACCGTAATCATCCATGGCGATGCTGTTGTAACGGACAATATCGAAGCTCACGCGTTGCAGCAGCTGGCGGTTGTTCCAGCCACTGCTGAGCAGTGCAGCAATGGCCGCTAGCGTGAAAATCCCGAGCGCACAACGCCAGGTTCGCTCACGCGGTGTCAGGCCCCGCCCTTCCGGCAGTAATGGCAGAATAAAATCCGGGAACAGGGAGATGACCGTACTGTCCGTTCCCACTGGCTGCCAGCCAGACACCTGCTGCATCGCGGTGTGACGGGAAAGCCACGTCGTCCAGGCCGATGTGGCCAGGCTTCCGGCCAGGATCGGCCCCATTCCCCACAGCACCGCAACAGGTGCAATGACCGGCACATCGGGGTTCTCATCCATAAAGACTGCCTGGACATGCTGACGGAACCAGTTCATCAGACTATTCATCAGCACCTGTTGCTGAACCGCAGGCGTTCCGCCGGAGGTAACCCATTCAGCAACAGAACCCGGGGCTGAAGATTCACGCCAGACCCTCACCCGTTCTCCCGGGAAAACCGCCTGCCAGAACATGTCATTCGTCATCGCGCTGCCGACCTGACCATTCAGTACCAGCGGCACAGAGTGACCGGTTGCTTTACGCAGTTGGCTGATGTGCCAGCGCAGGGTCAGCAGTCGACTGGTCAGGGCTTCGCTGTCAGGGTGCTGCTGCGGGCAGACGCTGATCATCACCGAAAGCTGACGTCCCCAGTCAGGACGTAACCACAGTATCTGACGGGCGGCCTGCGCCAGATCATGATGATCCTCCACGCGGATCCAGCATCCCTGCGTGACAGTGAGTACCGGTGACGAATGCGGCCAGGCCAGAGGCAGATCGCCACAAACCAGCACTACGGGCTGACGGTAAGTAGCGTCAGGCAGGTCCTCCAGGCGCAGGGTGACATCATGCTGTTCACGGCGACTGGCGACAGTCCAGAACGCCACGATAAGCCCCAGTACCACCAACAGAATGAGCACAGAAACCCACCTGGATACAGGCAGAAAACTCAGGCAGACCACGGCACTCAGCAGGACGGCCCACAACGCCAGCCCGCGCCGTTGTGCAGGACTCATTTCACGGCCCCCGGCAACAGGGTTAGCAGCAACTGATCCAGCCAGCGATCCAGTCCCCACCAGAGTGCAGCGACCACTATCACACTCAGACCAATACGTACGGGCCATGACGCCAGCCAGCCGCCCATGATTCCCCGCCCGGTATGACTTTCCGCCAGTACGGGGTAGGACTGTGGATAGCTGAACGGTGTGACATATTCACTGAGTGCGTTGACAAGCTTCTGGCGCTCCGGGTCATTCAATGAGCGGTAACTGCCGAGAAAACCCAGCATCATGACCCGCTGGAAGCAGGTCACGACGACATGGTCAGGCGCTGGTTCACGCAGCACATCGCGCATCCGATCGCACAGTGTGTCGCCGGCGTCCATAGTGCCGAGGAAGTGCCCCTGCAGGGGAATGTCATACCACTGCACACAGGCGTCATCTTCCACACCACGACCTTTCACCGCCTCATCGAGCAGGGCGCACTGTGCGGTAAGAATATGCTGACAGCTGGCTTCATCGAGTTCGCTCGCTTTCAGCTCACGCTGCACACGTTCGACATCAGCAATACAGCGCTCCCACAGCGTGCGCCCTTCGCCCTCCTGAAACGTCGGACCGTGACGCAGGCTGATCACCTGAAGCCAGGTGTCCTGCAGCAGGGCATCAATATCAATGGCCGCGGCAGTGCCGCGTTTACGTTCACTCATGTTCTCAACACCGCAAAGAGTTCAAGTTCAGGCTCGCCGAGCATGCCCGGAACGTAAAACATGCAGGTACCGCCCTGAAGCATTTCAGTGGCCTGAGGATGAGAGACATCAAGACTGAAATACTGATTTTCCAGACGTAACGGAATGGCTGCCGGTACATGGCGCAGCGGCGTCAGAGGCACGCCGACCCGCGATGAATTGACGATACTTCTGACATGATCGGGGTTGCCGATCTTGCACTGGCGCGGGAACTGCTCCTGCAGTTGTGCCACCGGTACCGTTGAACGCACCGAGAGGTAGTAATCAGCCCCTTCACGCAGACGTGGGTCATGCAGACGGGCCTGCCAGAAGTGAAGCCGGGCATCATGCTCAAGCTCAATCGCTACCACCCGCGACGGTAGGCTGGCTTCCAACAGGTCACCCAGTAAATCAAACAGCGGCGGGAATACGTTATTTTGTTGCTCGTGCTGCCAGACCGGGATCGCACTCACCTGATGCTCCAGCGAGAAAGTCAGCAGACTGCCCGCCAGGCGTGCCAGTTCCGGATACAGACGCTCCGGCGGGCTTTGCGGGTGGCGCTGAAACTGTCCGAGCACGGGTTCAGCGCTGTTCAGGGCATTGAGCAGCCAGAACAGGGACACATCCGCCACGGCAAAATCGGCCATCCGCTCATTACTTTCCCGGCGCATGGCCATCAGCCGACTCAGGCGTACACGTAGCTGGCTCATCAGCTGTTCCAGCTGGGTCATCAGCCAGCGACTGCCCTGCAGAGCCAGCAGTGGCGGAAGAAACGTCTCATCCAGTAACCATGCCCCCTGCGAATCCTGCTGCAGGCGGGCAACCGGGCAGGTCAGATAATCGCTGTTGTCCTGACAGGCAAACCGCAGCGTCAACTCAGGTTTCATCACCGCAATCTGGCGGGTGTCGTCCCCATAAGCGTTGCGGATATCCCGCCAGCGCTGGCGATAGCGAACAGGGCGTTCGGCCACCGCATCGGGTGTAAGACAGTTGCCGCCATTCGCCCGCAGCAGCGGGAGGGCCAGCACCACCACCGCATCCTGTGATCCACTCTCAAGCGCCAGCACCGGCGGCAAATCGTCAGCATTATCAGTGTCGATAAGCGTCCCGTCAGGGAAACGAATGTGCAGATGACGAGCCTGCAGGCGGCCCAGTTTCAGTGCATCCGGTTCGAAAGTGGCATCAATCACTCCCCAGGGATGGGAGAGACCTAACCGGGCGATGCATTCCGCAGACCAGGCCGCATACGCGGCCTGTTGCTGGAAGTGTTGGGGAGAGACCATCTGGCCCCTGCCCCATAACGGTTGTTCCGTTTTCATTGGCTTCCTGCCTAAACTTACGCTTTCGCTTTCGGCATCTGGCTCACCAGCGACAGGTTCACGTCCATGCCTTCCACCTGGAAGTGCGGCACCGCGAACAGCTTCACGCGGAAGAAGCCCGGGTTGTCCTCGATATCTTCCACCACCACCTTCGCGTCGCGCAGCGGGTGCGAGGCCTGCAGTTCGTCGCCCGGATCGGTCATTTCGGTCACCAGACTGCGTACCCAGGTATTGAGTTCCAGCTCCAGCAGACGGCGATCTTTGGTGGTGCCGATGTTCTCGCGCTGAATCAGCTTCAGGTAATGCGCGATGCGCGACAGCAGGAAGATATACGGCAGACGGGCGTTGATGCGGCTGTTGGCGGTGGCATCGGCGGTGTCGTACAGCGCCGGTTTCTGCGCCGAGTTCGCCGAGAAGAAGCAGGCGTAATCACGGTTCTTGTAGTACGACAGCGGTATAAAGCCCAGGTTAGCGAATTCAAATTCGCGGGTTTCCGGGATCATCACCTCTGACGGGATCTTCACCTGGTTGCCGGTACCCAGATCGTACAGGTGGATCGGCAGGTCTTTCACGGCCCCACCAGCCTGCGGGCCACGAATTTGCACGCACCAGCCGTTGTTGATGAAGCTCTTCACCATGTTGGAGGCGAAGGAGAAAGAGGCGCTTGTCCACAGGTATTTTTCGTGGTCCGGACCTTTCACCTGCTCAACGTAGTTGAAACTGCGCACCGGCACCGTGTCCGGACCATAAGGCAGACGCCCCAGCACGCGCGGCATCACCAGGCCAATATAACGGGCATCGTCGGTGTCGCGGAACGATTTCCATTTGATGTATTCGGCACGGTCGAAGTAGTTACCGATGTCCTTAATCGCGGCTACCTCTTCCATCGATTCCTTGAGGAAGAATTTCGGCCCGACGGCACCGATAAACGGCATATGCGCGGCGGCAGAGACTTTCGAGATATTGCGCAACAGCGCCACGTCCTGCGGACTTGCGTCAAATTCGTACGCTGAAATAACCGAGCCAATCGGCTCGCCGCCCGGGGTGTCGTATTCAGCGGTATAGGTGTGCCAGTACAGGCCGCTCTGGATAAGTTCCGGCGCATCTTCGAAGTCCTGGCGCAGATCCTCTTTTGACACATCCAGAATTTCCGTTTTCACGTTCTGGCGGTAGTCGGTGTTGTCCACCAGCTGCTTCAGGCCGCGCCACAGGGATTCTACTTTCTGGAATTCTGCATGATGCATCACCGCATCCAGCTGGCGGCTGATTTGGAAATCCAGCTCCGCGATATGGTGGTCAATCAGGGTTTTATCGAGTTTTTCCACAGGCTGGCCGGATTTGCGGATGCAGTCCATAAATACCTGCATCGCGGCCGTCAGGCGCTCACCTGCCGGAGCATCAGACAGTGCAGCATCGTCCAGAAACGCATTGATATCGCCCAGGCTTGTGGCCGGGGTCAGGTTGATTTTGTCGAACAGGGAGGCGTAGACGCTCTCTTTTTCCAGCACAGTGGTCTGCCCCTGCGCGGAGCCATTTTCAGTATTAACAGACATCAGCATTCTCTCGTTTAATCCATTAAAAGACGCGCCCGTTTTTATTTCGGGGCCAGGGCACTCATTTCGTTACGTAATTCCTGAGACAGCGCCGGGTCCTTAAGAATTTTCTCGAGCTCTTTTCTGAAAGTGGCGTTATCCAGCAGATTGGACTTGAGGTCACGTAATAAATTACGCATCGCCAGCATGGCACGAAGTTGGGGAATTTGTCGGGCCACCTGTTCGGGTTCAAAATCTTTCATATCTGAAAAGCGCAGCGTTACATTCTCTTCCGTACGCTCACCCGCCAGCGTATTCGGAACCGTCATGTTGACCTCCGGGTTAAATTCCGAAAGTACACTGTTTAGGTTATTTTTGTTGACGTTAATTTTCTTTCTTTCAGATAATGGTCGGCTCTCTTTACCGTTACTGAAATCACCGACAGCGAGTAATTTAAGGGGTAATTCAACTTTCTTCTGCGCCCCTCCGGTATGCAATGCAAGTTTTAAATTAATGCGTGCCTTAGGCACCTCGTTCTGGAACGTATCAGCCATAGCAGTCCCTTTCCTTAAGGAATGTTTGTTGAAGTTAACGACGTTTCTGAATAAATCGATATTAGAACAAAACTCTGCAATAGATCAACTACCTGGAACCAAAGCCCAAATTAAGACATTCCTTAAGAACTTTACTCTATTTAGTTAAAATATGGTTTGCAGCGTGCCTTTTCATAAAGAAATATCAACCACAACGCCGAAAATAGTCAGTATAAGTGGCTATTTCTGTGAAAAAAATGAAGATCCATATCCAAACAAAGCAACGTCATTGATTTAAATCAATACGAGAGAAAATATCTACAGCGCCACCTAATAATATGACCCGCATCAATATTTACACGCTTCCGCAAGAGGCGACACCCATTAAAAAGTCCAATAATGGACAGTTTTTTTACGAGATGGAATATATTCAAAATATGAATATTTCTCTTAATTTAAAAAAACAGAGCAATACCCAGCGCTGTAACACACAGTATCAATGCAGCGCCGTCTTCACGATCGACAAAGAACAGAAAAGCGCTGGCACGTGATATCGGGCCAGCGCAGTATCAGGAGGGGAAATAAATTAGCGGACTCTCGTTTTTCAGTGCTTCACAATATACATCGTACGGCTGTACGCCACGTCTTCAGGGTTATTGATCGGATATCCCTTCACCCAGGGTTTAATCAGACGTCCGTTGGTATACTGGTAGATCGGCGCAATTGGCGCTTTTTCCGTGAGGATCTTCTCCGCCCGGTTGTAATCCGCATTACGGGCTTCCGCGGTGGTTTCAAGCGTCGCCTGATTGATGATCTTATCGTAGGCCGGGTCGTTGAAGCGGGAGATATTGCCGCTGTGGGTGGACGTCAGCAGCGACAGGAAGGTCGATGGCTCGTTGTAGTCCCCGACCCAGGACGCACGGATCACATCAAAATTCCCTGTGTTTCGGCTATCGATATAGGTTTTCCACTCCTGGTTTTGCAGTTTGACGTCTACACCCAGGTTCTTCTTCCACATCGACGCCACCGCAATCGCGATTTTCTGATGGTTCTCTGACGTGTTATACAACAGGGTCAGCTTCAGTGGACGCTGAGGACCATACCCCGCCGCCTGCAGCAAGGTTTTGGCCTGTGCGTTTAGCTCCTGCTGCGACATCTGCTCAAACAGTGATGTCTCTGGCGTGAAACCTGCCGTCACATCAGGCGTGAAATGCCAGGCGGGTTTTTCTCCCGTACCTAACACTTTCTCCGCCATAATCCGGCGATCGATGGTCATACTCAGCGCCAGACGCACGCGGGAATCGGCTGTCGGACCCTTTTGCGTGTTAAATGCATAGTAATACGTTCCCAGCTGCGGCGGTGTGTAAACCTGTCCGGGAATATCCTTGAGTAACTTCTGATACAGGTTTTTCGGGAACGACTCGGTGATATCAATATCCCCTGCCAGATAGCGTTTGGTGGCGGAAGACTCCTGGTTGATCGGAATAAACGTCACTTTTTGAAGAACAGTTTTCGCGTTATCCCAGTAGTGGGTATTCGGCACAACGACCAGCTTCTCATTCACCACACGATCTTTCAGCACGTAGGCCCCATTGCCCACCAGGGATCCCGGACGCGTCCACTCTTTACCGCTTTCGACGTTCCCTTTCTGAACCGGATAGAACGCGAAGTTTGCCGTCAGGTTGCTGAACCACGGCAGCGGTTTATCGAGCTGAACGCGTAACGTTCTGGCATCCACCGCCGTGACTCCCAGCGTATCGGGCGCGGCTTTGCCATCAATAATCGACTGAGCGTTGTTAATGCCTGCCAGAGCAGCAAACCAGGCAAACGGCGAGGTGGTTTTCGGGTCAACCAGACGCTGCCAGCTGTAGACAAAATCCTGCGCCGTGACCGGCGTACCGTCAGACCATTTCGCATCATCACGTAAGGTAAATGTCCAGATGCGGTTATCGTTACTCTGCCAGCGCGTCGCCACGCCCGGTGTCAGCTCCCCTTTCTCATTTTGATTGACCAGGCCTTCAAACAGATCGCGAATCACCTGAATCTCGGGTAACCCCACGGCTTTGGCCGGGTCAAGAGATGCGGGTTCGTCTTTGATGTGTCTGACCAGCTCCTGTTTTTGTGCCAGTACCGTGCCCTTTGGCACATCAGCAGCGTAAGAATATGACGATAGCCCGCAAAGGCACAGCGCAGTAAAAAGCAGCGAAACAGGATGCTTCATGAGATCCCCTTTTAAAATCGGTAATACGCGGATGCGTAATTATTTGTTTCGAAACAGCGTAATGCAAATACCTTATGCCGAAAAGTTGATATCAGGCAATGTTCGCCCTTCGATGAAACTATTTGATTAAACGCGAGTTTTGCACAACACTGCCAGTAAGCTCTTCTTTATCAGGATTTCCTATGGCAGTTACCCGACCAAGAACGGAACGTGGCGCTTTCCCGCCAGGCACCGAACATTATGGCCACTCTTTCTTAGGTGCCCCGCTGATCTGGTTTCCCGCACCGGATGCCGATCGTCATAGCGGCCTGATTATTGCGGGAACGCACGGCGATGAGAACTCCTCGATTGTCACCCTCTCCTGCGCGTTACGCACCCTTGCACCGACACTACGCCGGCATCATGTGATCCTGACCGTCAACCCGGATGGCTGTCAGCTTGGGCTGAGGGCGAATGCGAGAGGGATAGACTTAAACCGCAACTTCCCGGCGGCCAACTGGCGTGAGGGTGAAACGGTCTACCGCTGGAATAGCTCGGCTGAAGAGCGTGACGTGGTGTTACTGACGGGAGAAAAACCCGGCTCAGAGCCAGAAACACAAGCGCTCTGTCAGTTAATCCACAAGATCCACCCCGCATGGGTTGTCTCATTTCACGATCCGCTGGCCTGTATTGAAGATCCCCGTCACTCCGCGCTGGGACAGTGGCTTGCCGATGCCTTTGCCCTGCCTCTGGTCAGCAGCGTCGGCTATGAAACACCGGGGTCATTTGGTAGCTGGTGCGCCGATCTGGATTTGCACTGCATCACCGCGGAATTCCCCCCGATATCTTCCGACGAAGCCAGCGAAAAATACCTGAAAGCGATGGTAGATCTTCTGCGCTGGCAGCCTCAGAGATGAAGCACTCCGCTGGTGAAAGTGAGTGCTGGCGAAACGTCAACCGCCAGCCACGTCGGGCCATCGAGATCGGCAAAACTGACCTGATTGACCAACGGTAGCGCCGCATTAATCGCCCGGGAAGTACAGAGCATGCACCCCAGCATTAACGAAAATCCCTGCGCCTGCGCCTCGGAAGCCAGCGCCAGCGCCTCGGTCAGCCCCCCCGTTTTATCGAGCTTGATATTGACCATTTCATAGCAGCCCGCTAAGCCGTCGAGGCTGTCGCGGGTATGACAGCTTTCATCAGCGCAGATGGGCAGTGGGTGGATAAAGTTCTTCAGCGCCGCATCATCCTGCGCCGGAAGGGGTTGCTCCAGCATGGCGACCCCCAGATCGGCCAGCAGCTGGCAGCGCGCGGCCAGCCCTTCCGGATGCCATGACTCGTTGGCATCCACAATCAGAGTAGCCTCCGGTACCGCCGCGCGAATGGCGACCATGCGTTCACTGATCAAGCGATCGTCGAGTTTCACCTTCAACAGCGTGGCGCCAGCCTCAAAGAGCGCTTTTGCACTGGCAGCCATCTGCTCCGGCTCGCCAATCACCACGGTTTGCGCGGTAATGACTTCCTGAGGGAGCGTCACGCCGACAAACGCAGGTAAGGATGTCTGCTGCTTCGCCGCCTCCAGGCTCCACAGCGCGCAGTCAATCGCGTTACGCGCCGCGCCGGCAGGCAAACGCTGCTGTAACGCCTCACGCGTTAACCCGGTTTGCAACTCAGGCACCAGGGTCATAATTTGCGCCATCACCGAGGCCAGGCTTTCTCCATAGCGAGGATAAGGCGTGCATTCGCCAACACCTTTAACCCCCTCTTCTTCTATTTCAACCACTACCACGCTTGCTTCACTTCTGCTGCCACGGGAGATGACAAACGGGGTGTGCAATGGCCAGGCTTCTTCATAGACCTTAACGCTTCTCATCACTGACTCCTTGCGGCCCGGTAAGGCGAAAAATTGGTTTGCCGTGTTATCCGCTGATGGCATACACTAGCCTCGACGTTAACTATATGTAAACAGGAAGATATCTATGTCACAACTCGTTCATTTCCAGGGCAACCCGGTTGCTGTAGCAGGTTCCATTCCGCAGGCTGGCAGCAAAGCGCAGGCTTTTACTCTGGTGGCTAAAGATCTGTCTGACGTCACACTGGGCCAGTTTGCTGGCAAACGCAAAGTACTGAACATTTTCCCAAGCATTGATACCGGCGTGTGCGCCGCATCCGTGCGTAAATTCAACCAGCTGGCGACTGAAATGGACAACACCGTGGTGCTGTGCGTTTCAGCTGACCTGCCATTTGCGCAGTCCCGCTTCTGCGGTGCAGAAGGTCTGAGCAACGTCATCACCCTCTCCACTCTGCGCAGCCCGGATTTCCTTGAGAAATACGGTGTAGGCATTGCTGAAGGCCCATTGAAAGGCCTGGCGGCGCGTGCCGTGCTGGTGATCGATGAAAACGATAACGTCGTGTTCAGCGAACTGGTCAACGAAATCACCACTGAACCTGATTACACTGCTGCGCTGGACGCGCTGAAAGCCTGATCATTAGCAGGCATTCTATAAAGCTTAGCAATGTAATGAAATAAAAGGTTTATTTAAGAGTACACCTTACTTTCCAAACCTCGCCGATGCGGGGTTTTTTATTACCCGCGCAGCTGAATCGTTAAAGCTGCATTGGGATAACCTCACGCTTTTTTATGAAATAAATGTGCAAACACTCGCCATAAACGAGATCATTCACACACAATAAAGGTTAAAAAAACGCAACTTCTCCACCAGTGAAGCCCATCACATTTCCCTCCCCGACTAAACATTAGATTTGCTTACGAAATAAAAAATCGTTTCAGCAAAAGGGATAGAACATGAAGATAAAACTGGCGTTTACGGTCCTTGCGGTACTGATCTCTGGACATGCTGCAGCTAAAACCTGGGTGCTGACAAGCGCTGAAAGCAGCATGGAGAAAGGAAACTGGAAAATTTCCAGCAATGAGCTGAAATTTCAGGGTCAGCCTTTCAGCATCGAACAAAAAGTCCTGCATGGCGGTAAGCAGGAAGGCAGCAAGGTAATCGTTATCAGCAGTAAAAACGGCCTGACAATCACCCTTAGCCCGACGCGCGGGATGAATCTGCTGCATGTCGAGGGTTTTGGCACCCAAATGGGATGGTCCTCTCCGGTGAAAGAGGTCGTGAATCCGGCCTTTATCAATCTGGAAAGTCGAAACGGTCTTGGCTGGCTGGAAGGTTTCAACGAGATGATGGTTCGCTGTGGCTATGAATGGACAGGCCACCCGGTCACGGCAGACGGCCAGATTTATACCCTGCACGGCAAGGCGGGAAATACGCCAGCGTCGCAGGTGGAAGTGGAGGTTGCAGATGCCGCACCACATGAAATCCGCATTCGCGGTTTAATTAAAGAGAGCACGTTTAAAAAAGCGGATTTGCAGACCATGACCGAACTGCGCTACGTGCCGGGCAGCAACCAGTTCAGCCTGCATGATGTTCTGACCAACCATGCTGATTATCCTCATGATTATCAGATTATCTACCACAGCAACTTTGGTACGCCAATCCTCGAAGAAGGTGCCCGTTTCCTTGCACCTGCAGCCAGTATTGGTCCTTTCAATGATTATGCTAAAGCGGGTCTGGATAACTGGCAAACCTACGCCGGCCCCACTCAGGGCTTTGATGAAATGGTCTTCAATATCAAACCGCTCGCGGATAATAACCATGAGACCCTGGCAGCCGTGATCAATAAGGCGGGAGACAAAGGCGCGTCAATTCAGTTCGACACGCGGCAGTTGCCTGTCCTGACCTTATGGAAAAATACCGACACGCTTAAACAGGGTTATGTCACGGGTATTGAGCCGGGAACCAGCTACGCCTATCCTGTCACCATTGAACGCGAGCAGAAACGCGTTAAGCAGTTACAACCTGGCGCCAGCACGCAATTCGACCTGACCTATACCCTGCTTCACAGCAAGGAACAGGTGAAAGAGGTTGAACAGAAAATTGCGGGGATTCAGGGCGAAACAAAAGTCGAGGTAGATACCACGCCTCTGGCGAAAGAGTAAGTGCGAAAAAAAGCCTCTTTACAGAGGCTTTTATCGTTATTCGTCACCCTTCTTGTGGTTGAGTCCATATTCGCGAAGCTTATTCGCAATCGCGGTATGGGATACGCCCAGGCGTTTTGCCAGCTTACGCGTGCTTGGGTAGCTGCGATACAGCTGAGTCAGCACGGAGCGCTCGAAACGGCTCGTAATATCATCCAGCGAGCCTTCCATCGCCTCTTCGCCCACCGATACCGTTCCGGCATCGTAATCCGGTAACAGGATATCCTGCGGTCGCAGCTCGTACCCTTCCAGTTGCGTCAGCGCCCGATAGACGGCATTTTTCAACTGACGAATATTACCCGGCCAGCCGTAGCGCGTCAGCACCGTCCCCAGATCGGCTGACAGTTTCGGACGCGGTACACCCTGCTCGTCGGCAAAGCGCGCCACAAACAGCTCTGTCAGTGGAATGATATCTTGCGGACAATCGCGCAGCGGCGGAATGTTTAGCGTCAACACGTTCAGTCGATAGTAGAGATCTTCGCGGAACATCCCTTTCTGTACCAGCTCAACGAGGTTTTTCTGGGTGGCACAAATCACGCGCACATCCACATGAACTTCATGATCCTCACCGACCCGACGGAACGTACCATCGTTCAGGAAGCGCAGCAGTTTGGCCTGCATGCGTGGCGACATTTCGCCTATCTCGTCCAGCAGTACAGAGCCGCCGTTAGCCTGCTCGAAGAAGCCTTTCTTGCCTTCCGGGGCGTGGCCAAACAACTCGCTCTCGACGGCATCCTCTGGAATAGAGGCACAGTTCAGCGCCAGATACGGTTTTGCGGCGCGCGGGCTGGCCAGATGTACGGCGTGGGCCAGCAGATCCTTTCCGGTCCCGGTATCGCCGGTAATCAGCAGCGGCGCGGTCAAACTGGCAAGCTTACGGGCCTGATCAACTACATGACGCATTTTCGGGCTGACGGCAATGATCTGGCTGAACGCCCCCACATCCTGACTGGAGAGATTTTGCAGCTGACGGCCCATCCGCACGGTCGAGCGCAGCATGATCACGGCACCGGTCAGTACGCGGGCGTCATTCTCCCCTTTCAGATACACCGGCGTAATCTCCATAAGGAAATTCTGCCCGTTGATCACCACATGCTCGCTGTGCGTATTTTGCGGGTTACTGTCCAGCCAGCGCTGGAAGTTAAACCCCGGGATCAGCTGCGCGGCGTGGTGGTGACTGAGCTTGTCCTGGCTCTGGGCGAACAGCTGGCAGCTCGCATGGTTTACCCGCTCGACTTTGCTTTTCAGATCCAGTGACAGGAAAGGCTCCGGCATGGCTTCCAGCAAGGCGCTCAACGCGAGATGTTCACGTTCAGACGGCATCCAGGGGATAGTGCGGACATCCGTAACGCCAGCGATACGGCGTATTTCAGCCATCAGGCTGCTGAACGTATTAAATTCAATTTCGGCAAAATTGAGGTAAATTCGCCCGACAGGATCGATCTCAATGCCACGTAAATCAATGCTACGTAAAACAAGGAGATCGAGTAACTCGCGGGTCAGACCGAGACGGTCTTCACAGAAGACTTCAAGACGCATGGGAAATTCACCGTTTTAAGCCAATAACCTTAAAATGATATGTCAGAACACGGTGATGCGGAAGATGGCTGTCAAGAAAGATTGACAGCCAGCACGATAAGTAAACAAACCGGTTACTGAACCGGTTTTTTATTGAGCGTCTCTTTGAGCTGCCCAATCAATTCACGGCGGAAATCCCCCAGGCGCGGTTTATCTCCGTCGATCCACGGCAGTGGTCGGCAGACTTCCATCGCCTTAATGCCCAGACGTGCGGTTAACAACCCTGCCCCAATTCCCTGCGCGGCACGCGCTGAGAGACGAGCCGCCAGATCCTGAGACATCCAGTCCATGCCGACTTCGCGCACCAACTCACTGGCACCGGCAAAGGCGATATTCAGCAACACCAGCTTAAACAGCCGCAGTCGGCTGTAGTAGCCAAGCTCAATACCATAAAGACTGGCGATACGGTTTATCAGCCGCAGGTTACGCCAGGCGATGAACGCCATATCCACCAAAGCCAGCGGGCTGACCGCGATCATCAGCGTTGATTCCGCGGCAGAGCGGCTAATCTCGCGTCGCGCCTGAGCATCCAGTACAGGCTGCACCATGTGGGAGTAAAGCGTCACGACTTCCCGGTCATTTTGGGTTTCATGAATAGCGGCATACCAGCGCTGCAGCGCCGGGTGTGACTGGTCTATCCCGGCCTGCGCCGCCAGCTTTTCGCAGAATGCGCGGCCTTTTCCGGTACCGTGGCTGTGCAGCAGATCGCGAGCTTCATCCCGCTCATGCGCTCGCTGTCGCAGACGCCACAGCCGACGCCATTCAGTCACAACGGACCCGACGCCCGCTCCCACGATCAGGGCCCCTGCGGCACAACCGCCCAGCGCCACCCAGTCCTGAGTTTGCCAGGCGTTGATACCCCACTGCATCCCCTGCCCAACCACGCTCACGCCAAACAGCGCCAGCCCGGCCGCGACCATCTTACGCCACAGGCTGCGTTTCGGACGTAAAGCAGCCTCAACGACTGCTTCCGCCTGGCCTTCCTCGACGGACGGCTCGTCTGTTAGCGCCGGGGCGAAATGTTCCGCCTGCGTGCCGCTGAACGTCTGCGCCGCTTTGAAGGCCTCCTGCTGCGCCTGCTCAAGCGTCCCGGTAAAATCAATCCGGGGTTTTAACGGTTCCGTCATCGCAATTTATCTCCAATCAAAAACTCCAGCGCCGCATCCAGACGAATGTGCGGTAACGGCTGATCGACGGTCATAACCTGTGGGCGGAAGGCTTCAAACTGGAAGCCCTGGCTCTGCCAGAATGCCTGCCCCGGCAGACGCGCGGGCACTTCGCCGGGATATACGGTCAGCGGTTCGCCGTCGCTAAGGCGATTCCCGCGCAAGGCCGGGATTTTCTCGCCGTTGAGGTCAATCAACCCACTTTGCGTCGCCTGCACGGAAGCCAGCCCGAGGCAATCCATGCTGATCCCTTCGAACGCCGCATTTTGCCAGGCGTCCTGCACCAGTTGCTGTAACAGCGACACCATGTTGGCATGCTGATCAACCGTTACGTGATCGGCCTTGGTGGCCGCAAACAGCAGTTTGTCGATCACCGGAGAAAAGAGGCGGCGAAACAGCGTACGCTGTCCGTAGTGAAAACTTTGCATCAGTTGCGTCAGCGCCAGGCGCATATCGTTGAAAGCCTGCGGCCCGCTGTTGAGCGGTTGCAGGCAGTCCACCAGCACAATCTGACGATCGAAACGTAAAAAGTGGTTTTTATAAAAACCTTTCACCACTTTTTCACAGTAGTAGTTGTAGCGCTCGCGCAGCATCCCGGCGTTGGTGTGCTTATCTGCCTGCGCCAGTTTTGCCTCTCCGACGCCATCCACGTCGGGCCACGGGAAGAACTGCAACGCAGGCGCACCCGCCAGGTCGCCCGGCAAAACAAACCGTCCCGGCTGGATGAAGTGCAGCCCTTCCTGTTTGCACTGATGCAGATAATCCGTCCAGGCTTCGGCAATCGCCGCCAGGCGGTTCTCATCTGCGGGCGCCAGCGGATCTAATCCTGCGCATAACTGTCGCCATTTTGCCGACCACTCCGCGCGGTGACCCTGTAACAAACCGGTCATTTGTCGCGACCAGCTGAGATAATCCTGCGCCAGCATGGGTAAATCGAGCAGCCATTCGCCCGGATAATCAACAATCTCGAGGTACAGCGTGGAGGTATCTTTAAAGTGGCGCATCAACGATTCATTGGAACGAAAACGCAGCGCGAGGCGGATTTCGCTCACCCCGCGCGTGGGCGTCGGCCAGGCGGGTGGGTCGCCGTACAGCTGTGCCAGCCCTTCATCGTAGGTAAAACGCGGGATACCGAAATCGCGCTGGGGAACACGCTTAACGCCCAGCAGACGCTCTTCCCGCACCGCGCTGAGCAGCGGCAGGCGTGCCCCGGCGTGCAGGTTCAGCAACTGGTTAACCATCGCCGTGATAAACGCCGTTTTGCCACTGCGGCTAAGCCCGGTGACCGCCAGGCGCAAATGGCGATCGACGCCGCGGTTCACCAGAGAATTGAGTTCGTTTTTAAGTCGCTTCATCGCCGTCCTTCGTTGCTGGAAGCCTGGAATGACTTGCTTCAGAATACAATAAATGGGGGCAGATCGTTGATTATCAATTCATAATTATTGCCATTGTCGTTTTTTCTCCAGTAAGATGAACGACATTGCCGTCCCGGAGTGAGTAAGGTGTATGTCACCCACCATCTATGATATTGCGCGCGTTGCTGGCGTTTCAAAATCAACCGTGTCCAGAGTGTTGAATAAACAAACCAATATTTCTCCTGAAGCACGGGAGAAAGTGCTAAAAGCGATTGAAGAATTAAATTATCAACCCAATAAACTTGCCCGCGCCCTGACCTCTTCTGGCTTTGACGCCATTATGGTGATATCTACCCGCTCAACGAAAACCACCGCCGGTAATCCTTTTTTCTCTGATGTTCTGCACGCCATAACCGCAAAAGCAGAAGAGGAAGGGTTTGATGTTATTTTGCAAACGTCAAAGAGCAGTGAAGATGACCTGCTCAAATGCGAAAGCAAAATAAAGCAGAAAATGATTAAAGGGGTCATTATGCTGAGTTCGCCAGCAAATGAAGCCTTTTTCTCGCGACTTGATGCCTACGGCGTCCCGGTTGTTGTCATCGGGAAAGTGGAAGGTGATTTTCAGAATATTTATTCCGTCGACACCGACAATTTTCATGACAGCGCGATGCTGACCGACACGTTTATTCAAAACGGCCGCAAAAAAATTGCCTGCCTGCACGCCCCTCTCGATTATCACGTTTCTATTGATCGTCTTGCAGGTTATAAAGCCAGTCTGGAAAAGCATAATATTACTGTTAATCCGGACTGGATCATTGACGGCGGATATACCCATGAGAGCGCACTTTCAGCGGCCATTAAGTTGTTGTCTTCTTCCACCCCGCCGGATGCGGTATTCGCCACCGACAGCATGAAATTGCTGAGTCTTTATCGCGCTGCGGATGAATTAAATTTGATGCTACCTGAGCAGGTTGCCGTGGCGGGTTACAGCGACCCGATGCTCTCCCTGATTCTGACGCCTGCGCCAGCTGGATTTGATATTCCCACCCGCAAGCTGGGCGAAGAGAGCTGCGACCTGCTTTTCAGGCGTATCTCCGGTAAACCCGCCCCGCATAAGGTGCTGATTGAGACCCACTTTTCGTTCGCTGATTCTCTTCGCTAAAACCAGGGGCAGACAGCCCCTGGTGAATAGCCGATCAGAAGGCGTAATTCACGCCCACGCCTGCATAATGGAAACGATCGTTTTCGCTTTCGTCATGGTTTTCCCATTCATAGGCATACTCCAGCGTCATTGAAAGGCCGTTACTGAAATCGTAGGCATAGAGCAGTCCCAGTCGGTTAAAATCATGCCCTTCACGCTCAGGATCGTCTCGCCAGTCCCAGTTTGACCAGCGGTCGAGCCCCAGGCGGGTATACGGCGTCAGCGTGGTGTTACCTAATGAAATGGGTAAATAGGCGCGGATCTCCTGCGTTGAAAACTCACCGTTATTACGTGAACTATCCATATTAAAACCACGCTCTAAATAGTAATTCACTTTTGCCGCGAAGGTTTCATTAATGGTCCAGGTAAAGCCCGTTTCTGTTTCAACACGACTGTCGGCATAACCCGTTTTTTCCAGGTCGTTCGCAAACTGATACATGGCAAACCAGCCGCCGAAACGCCAGTCATCGCTTAACTTAATATCCCAGTCTGGTTGTATTTTGTAGCGCTGCATATTGGCGCTACCGTCTTTCGCGCCGTGTTCATCTTTGAAATGATAACCGTAATTACGGAAACCGCCGGTCAGGCCGAGGGTAAAATCATCGGTTCCAATAAAACGATAGCGCAGCTCGAATTCGGGACGATCAAAATAGGTCCCGCGGGTCATACTGCTGTAATCAACGGGACCTTCCTGATACATGGCAAGGGAAATCGTCCACGCATCCCATGTGGCGTTAAACCACACGGAGGGTTCATATAATCCGTCTTTATCATCCCCCTGACCTTCGACGTTTTCAATTTCATACATGGCACCTATATTAAAATTCCAGTGTGGTGCCGGTTCTGAGGCGTGTGCGTAGCTAACCCCTGCGCATAGAATAAGCGCAGCACTTCTTAGTAGAGTACTCATTAAAATATTCCTTTATAATGGACAAACAAAAAAACCGGAAATTAATATTCCCGGCGAACATTTTTATTATCTGATTGCCGCTTCTGTTTCCGCGTCAAAAAAATGACACTTATTCATATCGAACTGAATGCCGATATTATCCCCTGCAGCATAATCAGTGGCAGCCCCTGCCCGGACGACCAGTTCGTGGCCCCCGACGGTGGCATACAGCATAAATTCAGCGCCGGTCAGTTCGGCAACGCTGATTTTGGCGGCAATCGCCTCACCGCTGGCTTGCGAGGTGAAAATATCCTCCGGTCGGATGCCAAAGACCACGGCTTTACGTTGATATCCCTGAGCGTTAAGTACCGAGAGCCTGTCTTCGGGGATTTCCAGGCGCAGCGTTTCCGTCACGAAGTAGCGTTCATTGATCGCCCCCCGAATAAAGTTCATTGCTGGCGAACCAATGAAACCTGCCACAAACATATTTGCCGGTTCGTTATAGACCTGCTTCGGTGCGCCCACCTGCTGAATGTATCCATCTTTGAGAATCACAATGCGGGTCGCCATCGTCATGGCTTCGGTCTGATCGTGCGTCACATAAATCATGGTGGTATTCAGCTTTTGATGCAGCTTGCTGATTTCGGCACGCATTTGAACACGCAGTTTGGCGTCAAGGTTTGAAAGCGGTTCATCCATCAGGAATACCCCCGCTTCACGCACAATCGCCCTGCCTAACGCCACGCGCTGGCGTTGGCCACCAGACAACGCGCCGGGCTTACGCGTGAGGTACTCACGCAGGCCCAGGATCTGAGCGGCCCAGTTAACCCGCTCTTCAATGACGGCGGGCGCGATTTTCTGCATCTTCAGCCCGAAAGCCATGTTGTCGTACACCGTCATGTGGGGATAGAGCGCATAGTTCTGAAAAACCATCGCGATATCACGAGACTTAGCCGGGACATCATTCATACAGACACCGTCAATCACCAGCTCACCGGCGCTGATCTCTTCCAGCCCGGCGATCATGCGCAGCGTCGTCGATTTACCGCAGCCCGATGGCCCGACGAAAACGATAAATTCTTTATCCTCAATGTCGAGGTTAAAATCTTTGACCACATGAACCTGGTTGTCATAGATCTTCTGGACGTGTTTAAGCGAAAGTTGCGCCATTCTTAATTCCTTATCAGTACCGTCCGGGAAGCCCAGAAATCGGTCAGGCATTTCCAGGTCAGCTCCCGCGTTGAATGAAGTTGAAGTCCCGCATGGTTGAGGCCTGCCCCTATTCCCACCGACAACATCCCTGCGGCGTTGATCGCCTCAACGCCGGAGGCAGCATCCTCAATCCCGATAGCCTCTTCCGGGCGGACGTTAAGACCCGTGCAGGCGGCAAGGAAGATTTCCGGGTCCGGTTTGGAGCGGGCAATGCAGGACGCATCGGCACAGAAATCAAACGCCCAGTGGATCCCCAACGCGTGCAAAATACCGGGAGCGTTGAGTGAAACAGACGCCAGCCCAATTTTGACGTTTGCCGCGCGGATATCGGACAACACGTCACGAATGCCCGGAAGCAGTGACGCCTGCGTAAGCGAAGCCAGCGACCGGACATAGAGATCGTTCTTTTTCCCCGCAAGCGCCAGGCGCTGCTTTTCGTCGAACGCGTCTTCTTTGCCACCGTGACGCAGGATCCGCTGCAGGGAATCCATGCGGCTGATTCCCTTCAGCCCTTCGTTGAAGCTCTCATCAATGGTGATCCCAATCTCCATCGCCACCGCACGCCAGGCCAGAAAATGCAGGTGTGCGGTGTCGGTGATCACGCCATCCAGATCGAATACAACAGCTTTAAGCTCCATCCCTTCCCTCCGTGGTAGCGGTCCCAGTAACAGACGTTAGAAAATCCTTGCAGGACAAGACCTGCCGTCCCGAAAGCTGAAGGGTTTTACCCCAGAGCGTTAGCGTGACGGGAGCAGAACTGGTCACCGTAAGTGCCTCTTTCGTAACGATGAAGTGCAGCTGCGCATTCTGCCAACGCAGCGGAAACGCCAGCCTTTGCCAGTGCGCAGGCATCCTGGATGCCAGATGTAACTCCCCGTCGACGATCTGCAGACCGGCAAATCCCTGAATAACACCTGACCAGATCGCGCCCGTTGCGGCAGCATGAATACCGTCATCACTGCTGTGCGGATCGTCGCCCAGATCGATGGCAATGCCATCACGCCAGAAGGCGTAAGCCCCTTCTGTATCACCACAACGCGCTTTCACAATCCCGTGAATGGCTTTGCTCAGGGACGAGTCATGAATAGTGCGCGGCTCATAGAATGCCAGGTTGGCCGCGCACTGCTGCGGCGTAAAGCGTTCCGGCAACAGGTAGTTAAGCATTACCACGTCGGCCTGTTTAAGGATTTGCATCTCGTTCACTTCGGCGCGCGAATAATCCAGCAGTATGGTCTGCTTACCCGCTTTTGCTTTATAGCGGCTCAGATCGATAGCGGGTTTGGACATAAAGGTGTCGTCCTGCGGTATGACCCCGTCGGTGTTTGCCTCAGGCAGCCATAAGCGCGCCAGGAACCGTTCCGCGTTTTGCGTAAATCGCCCGTCTTCACGCGCAAACATCGACATAAACCGGCAGGCACTGGCGACATTGTGCCAGGCCAGATAGTTGGTATACGCGTTGTTGTTCACGTGCTCCGTGTACTCATCCGGCCCAATTACGTCATGGATCTCCAGACGGTCGCCAACTTCCGTCGCGCGTCCCATCCAGAACGACGCGGTTTCCATCAGCAGCGCCAGGCCTTCATTGCGCATAAAGGCGTCATCGTGTGTTGCCTGCCAGTAGGCGACAACCGCCCACGCAATATCCGCCACGATATGATGTTCAGCCAGCGCGGAGGCCACTTTCTGACGAACGCCCGTGCGGATGTTGATCGCCGCGAATTCCGGCGTCTCTTCCTGACCGCTCGCGGCACTCTCCCAGGGGAACAGGGCGCCAGGCCAGCCGTTACGACGCGCTTTTTCCCGTGCCCCCGGCAGGTTAAGCCAGCGGTAGCGCAGCAGACGACGGGCAACCTCGGGTCGGGTAAAGAGATGGAAAGGCAGCAGGAAAATTTCGGTATCCCAGAAGACGTGGCCTTTATAGCCCTCCCCGGTCAGGCCTTTAGCCGCAATACTGCTCCGTTCATCATGGGCAGGCGTCATGGCCGTGAGATGCCAGACCGCGTAATCCAGCGCCAGCTGATCCTGATGCTCCGTCGACGTGACGTCCACCCGGCAGTCATGCCAGACCTTTTTCCAGGCACACGCAGAGCGTTCGAGTAACGCAGCATATCCTCTAGTGGCACAGACCTTGAACTCAGACAGCGCATTGCGGGCAAAGGTGTCCTGGGAAAGCGCTTTATTGCTGCGATGCGTCACCCAGACCAGTTTCTCAAGCGTGACAGTGTCACCCTGAGCAACCTTCACGGCGTGATGAACCGTGATACGCCGGTTTTTCGCGGTAAAGCAGCTGTCGCTGGTGGTTGAGAGACGACAGCATGCCGATATCACCACATCCGCAGCGCGATCCTGCGTTTCATACACGCCCTGCATGTAGTGCTGGTCAAAGACTCTTACCGAGATTTCATCCAGATGCTGACGGCCGCTGTTGGTTTGCGTCGCATCAATCCCCGTGCTCAGCATAACGTCTGATGAGGCATCCAGCGGAGTGACGGAGAGCTGCATTGCCACCAACGGCAGTTGATCCAGTGAGACAAAACGGCGGCTTTCCACACGGTAGCGCTTTTCGTCTGGCGAGCGCCACACTACGCGACGACGCAGTTCGCCATTGGCAAAATCCAGCTCCCGCTGCCAGTCAATAATCTCCCCTGACAGCAAGGTGAAATTGATGCCGTCCAGTTCGATATCCATGCCGGTGATGTCAGGCACGTTGATCAGCTCGTTGGTCTCATTACGACCAGCACGATGATAAAGCCCGGCAAGATACATTCCCCGGGTCTGCTGCGTGTAGTTTTCCTCATGCGTCGCACGTATGCCCATATAGCCGTTGCCGCAGGCCATGATTGACGCGTATTTATTGAGGCTGTGAGGGCTAAAACCCGGATCGTTTAATACAGACAGGTTCAGCATAACGTTACGCTTTCCCCTTTTTCTGCCGCCTCGTACAGTGCGGCGACCAGTTGCTGGATCACCAGCCCTTGTTCGGCATCGGCAATCATTACCGGCTCTCCCATGACGTGACGGACAAACGCATCCATGCTGCGTAAATGCCGCCGATCGTCTGCCTCTTCGCGCAAGGTGAGCGTCTGCAACATACCGCCCTCATCGTTGTAGATATGAGCCGGGAACAGCGTTGCCCCGGCTTTGTCACCGCAAAAGGCGACATTCATGATGGACTGCTCACGGATATTGAGCGCAAAGGAGGTATCCAGACGCAGAATGCCGCCATTGCAGAATTCAATCGTGCCAAACAGAGCATCCTCAACGGTAAACTGCGCAGGATCCCACTCCCCAAACTGGCCGCTGTTTTTCCGGGTACCCAGTTTTTGAAAGCTGTGCGCCGTCACCCGTTTTACCGCCGGGAAACCCAGCACATACATCGCGGCATCAAGCATATGAATGCCAATATCAATCAGCGGTCCCCCGCCCTGCAGTGCTTTGTTGGTGAATACACCCCAGCCGGGTACACCGCAGCGGCGTAACGCCTGTGCCGTGGTAAAGTAGATCTCCCCCAACGTCCCGTTTATTACCGCCTCGCGCAGCAGTTGCGTATCACGTGCAAAGCGGTGGTGAAAATCATAGGCCAGCACCTTTCCCGCCGTTCGGGCCGCAATCCGCATTAGCTCAGCCTCTTGTGGTGTCATGGCCGGGGGTTTTTCGCACATAACATGGCAACCGGCTTCCAGGGCTGCCATCACATGTTCAAAATGAAAGCGATTGGGCGAACAGACGCTCACCACATCCGGTTTGACCGCCTGCAGCATTTCATTCACGTCCTGCCATGCCGAAGGAATAGCGTGGCGTTCAGCAAACGCCTGAGCCTGTTCAAGGTGGCTGTCCATGACAGCCACCATCTGAACATCGCTGCGCGTGGAATAATACGAGGCATGTACGTTGTCCGCGACCTGCCCGGCACCAATAATGGCGACACGCAGAGGCGAAGGTGTTAAAGCACTCATCACGCTGGTCATCCTTAGCATTCACGCAGATAAGTGAGTGAGTCCTGATAGGCCTGCGCAGGATCGTCAGCGCGGACGCGGCACTCGTAGACTACGTAGCCCTGATAACGATCGGCACGCAACTGGTCGAACAGAGCGGCAAAATCAAGAGAGCCGCTTCCCGGCTGATAACGATGGTTATCGGCAATATGTACATGGCCAAGCAGGTCGCGGTTTTGGTGCAGCGCTTCCGTCAGCGAGTCTTCTTCAATGTTCATATGGTAGAAATCGCCAATAATCTGCACATGTTTCAGCCCATTCTCTTCGATGTAACGACGTGCATCCGCGAGGGTGTTGATCATGTGATCCTGATAGCGGTTCAGCGGCTCCAGGTAAACGGTGGTGCCGGTACGCGCCGCCACCTCATCCAGCCAGCGCAGCGAGGCGCTCACCGCCTTGCGGTCTCCTTCAAGGCTACGCGGCGACGTCATCGGCGGCAGGCGGAAGGTAAACATCCCCCAGGCGGCAGGAACCACGATTCCTTTTCCGCCTACCTCTGCTAACGCTTCAAGGATGCGTTCGATCTGCGTTAATCCGTTCAGGCGACGCTCTTCGATAAAGTCACCAATCCAGCCATCGTACCCGCCGCAGGCGGTGGTGACCGGCAGCCCTGTGGCGTGAATGGCCGCTTTAACCTCATCGAGGTTTTCCACCAGCAGCTTGCCGTCGATTTCGTACCCGTCAAAGCCCATGGCTTTGATGTACTGGAATTTTGCCAGGATATCAGCCGGGAAAAAGGCCTGGTTTTGCGTTGCGATTTTCATTTTCATGCTCTCCTTAGCTCAGAACGTGACGCCCATTTTGATACTCAATTCAGGATGCTGATCGACATAGGTCATGTAGCTCTCAGCGCTGGTGGTAAACGTTACGACCGGGTCGATTAAATCTTCGCAATTGAGATAACCGTTCATCAGCAATTCCCAGCAGGTCTCTTCAATACGCTTACGGTTCCAGCGTGGGTAATCAGGATTTGGCTCACTGCAGGCGCGGGAGAAGACAATTTTCGCGTTATTGAAATGCGCTTCGCGGCCGAGGTTAAAGCCTTCCGCGAACGGTTTCGCAAAGGCCACGTATGAGATGGTGCCGCCGTAAGCGAGTCCGCGCAGCGCAGACTGCAGCGCATCAGCAAAGCCACTGGTTTCGATAATCACATCCGCGCCCTGCCTGCCGGTCAGTTTTTTGATTTCCAGACCCACATCCGTGCCAATCGGATCCAGACAGTGGTCTGCCCCATGGCGACGGGCGATGTCGCATCGGTGCGCGATAGGGTCGACACCAATAACGATTGACGCACCGGCTTTCTTTGCCAGCTGGATGGCTATCTGACCAATCGCGCCAAGCCCAACGACGACGACGAAATCCCCTACCCGCACATTGGCGTCACGTACGCCGCTCATTGCGAATTGTGCCGGGTCGTAGCAGACCGCATTTTTCCAGGAGGCGCCCTGAGGCATTTTGCGCAGTTTGTAGTTGTTGACGGCATTCACAATGACCGTCTCCTGCAGCGGTCCATAACAGCAAACGCGGTCTCCGACACGGTATTCCGTTACGTCAGCGCCACACTCAATGATGTCCCCGACAATCATGTTCCCGAGCTGGAATGTGCCAAACTCGATCCCGCGAGCGGCCCCCTCTTCACGCGGCGTAAACAGCTGCCAGTCAGGGTTAAACTCTTCGTCGATAAACGGACTCGCCGCCCTGAAATCCACCACTTCGGTGCCGTGTTTCGGTGCGCCAAAGCGGGCGCGAATTTTCACTTCATGAACGGCAACGGGACGGTCTTCATATTCGACCAGCGCTGCCACACGCGGCGCTGTCGCAACTAACTTCTTCATGACTCACTCCTTGTTAAAATTGGCCGCCTCAGCCCTTAACGCCACCGGCGGTCAAACCACTTTTAATAAAACGTTCAGACAGCGCATACATGATGACCACCGGCAGTGCCGTCACCAGCGACGCCGCCATCATGCGGCCCCAGATGTAATCTGGCGTACTGAAAAGCGTGTTCAGCCCTACCGGCAAGGTGAAGTTGCTGGCGCTGGACAGGAAAATGGAGGCAAACAGATAGTCGTTCCACGCCACCATAAAGCAGTAGACAAAGACCGACACCAGGCCCGAAATCGCCAACGGAACGGTGATGCGAAAGATGATTTGCAGGCGGTTAAGGCCATCCATCATCGCGGCTTCTTCTATTTCGTCCGGGATGGTGTCGAAATAGCTGCGCAGCATAAATACCGCCGTGGGTAACGTCTGAGTCACCATGGTGATAATCAGCGCCAGTTCGGTGTCATAGATGCCGAGCGCGGTGATGATTTTGAACAGCGGCACCACCAGTAGAATCCCTGAGAACATGTAGACGGTGTAGAAACTAGCGTTGATCGTCGTGCGCCCTTTAAAACGCAGTTTGGATAAGGCGTAAGCCCCCAGCGTGCCGAGAAACACCGCAACGATCGACGAAGTCAGTGACACCACCATGCTGTTACGGAAGTAATCCACAAACGGGAAAATCAGCGGGTTAAAGATGTCGATGTAATGCTGTAACGTCCATTCCTGCGGCAAAATGGTCGGATGCAGCGATATCGCCTCTCTGGCGCTTTTAAAGGAGGTCATCAGCATCACGAAAAACGGGAACAGCGTGATAATCAGGAACGCCGCGAGCCCCAGATAAAAGCCAATACGTCCCAGTATGCGTTTATTTGTTGCCATTGAGGTTTACCCTTTTTCTGGTCAGCAGAATGACGGCGAAAATGATCACAAACAGCACCACTGAGATAGCCGCAGCTTTACCCAAATCGTTAAAGGCAAAGGCCGTTTTGTAGAGATAGACGCCCAAAATATCGACCTTAGTGGTCAGCAGATACACGTCCGCAAACATGTAGAACATCCAGATGGTTCGCAGCGTGATGACCGTGGCCAGCACCGGCATAATCGCGGGCAGCGTGACGATACGAAAACGTTGCCAGCCATTCGCGCCATCCATTTCTGCGGCTTCGTATAACGATTTATCAATCGTTTGTAAGATCGCGAGAAACGAGATAAACGCATACGGGAAGTAGCGCCAGATGGCGAACAGCACCACCAGCACAAAGCTGCTGCCGGGGTTGTCGAACCATAGCGGCGCCTGGTCATACAGATGCAGCAGGTCTACGCCCAGGTAGTTCACAATGCCGTAGCCGTTGTTGAACATGTACTTCCAGGCAAACACCAGTGAAATAGAGGGCGTGACGTAGGACAAAATCACCAGCGAACGCGCCGTTTTACGCAGCCGAAACTCCCGGTTAAAAAAGATGGCGACAACCAATCCCAACGCTGTGCTACCCATAACGACCAGTGTCGTATACCAGAAGGTCATCCACAGGGAGTGCCAGAACGCTGCATCACTCAAAATACGGATGTAGTTATCCAGCCCAACAAACACCGCGCTAATGCGCGGGTTGAGCGGCAAGCGTAAGAAACTGATTTCAATGTTGGAAATCATTGGCCAGGCCACAAGGCCCCCCAGCAAAATCAGGCTGGGGGCCAACAGCAGCATGGCGAAAGGCATATCTGAACGACCAGAAAACAACGTCTTCATAATTTCCTTCCGCAGAAGCGCTCCTATCGTTGTGAAACCAGGTCAGTCAGGCGTTTCTGGCTGTTGCTTAACGTGGTGTTGAGGTCTTGCTGACCTACCGTCACGTTATGCACCATCGAACTGATGATGCCGGAACCTGTCACGTCGCCCATGCGGGTAAAGTTTTTGTCGCCCACGGCCCCAAATACCTGCACGTTCGGGAACTGTGCGATCAGCTCATAAGGCAGTTGACCAAAGGCTTTGATGACCTCGTTGTTTTTCCAGCTCTCGGTATCCACCACCAGTTTGTTCACCGGTAACGCCGCCCCCGGAGACATCATGACCCAGTCCGACGCGTTTTGAGCCTGCTCCATCCAGGTCACAAATTTTTCGGCGGCTTTGGTTTCTTCTTCAGTCTGGCCGGTCGTGATCGTCAGCGACGTCACCATGCCGTAAACGGCAGACGATTTTTCCGTTGGGACCACGAAGCCCAGGTTGGCAGGATCCCCTTCTTTAAACACGGCAGGCAGAATGTAGGTGGAGTAAACCGCCATTGGCGCGGAACCGTTCATGAACGCGTCTTTGATCTCCATGACATCGTTCGAGCCAGGCATCGTGTTCTTCGCCAGCTCTTTATAAAACGCCAGTGCGTTTGACATGGCCGGCGTATCAATCTGGATGTTGCCCTGCGCGTCGAAGACATTGGCTCCACCTGAGAGCGCAAACTGGGAGAACGCCTGCTCGGTCATGACACTTTCAGCAGTAGGAAGCGCAATACCGTAGTGTTTCTTAGCCGGGTCGTTGAGCATCTGACTGGCTTTCAGCAGCTGTTGCCAGTTATGCGGCTCTTTAATACCCGCCGCGGCGAGAACATCTTTGTGGTACCAGACACCTGACAGCCAGGCGCTAATTGGCACACCCGTCCACGCGGTGCCGTCTTCCGTGCGAACAACACGCAGAATGCCCTCGTAGAAGGTGTTTTCACCAACCGCTTTAATGGCTTCGCCAATGGCCTTGCGATCCAGTAACTGCTCCTTATCCATCACTTTTGCATAGTCATGGCTGACCTCAATCACTTCCGGCAGAGCGCCGGTTCGGGCCAGGGTTATCACCTTGGTGTTGTATGCGTCCTCTTCGACCGGTACCTGTTTCACCGTGATGGACGGATTCTCTTTCTCGAATTTCTCAATCAGTTTCGTAATGACGGCCTGGCGCTCCTGTTCAACCGATGAATGCATAAACTCGATGGTCACAGAAGATTGTGTGTCGTCCTTGCAGCCTGATAACAGGGCGCACGAAACCAGTGCTGAAATCAGCACAATTCTCGGCATTTTCATTGTTAAGGTCCTTTTTTAGTTTTCTTTAATCCACATAACCTGCCATGGATTTAGGGTCAACGTCGTATCGTTAATATTGATCCCGGTTATTAAATCTTTTCCTGACTGACTATTTGAAGGGAGGTGTTGAATATCATTACTGAAATTAAAGAGTGCTGTAATTCGCTCGCCGTTATCGGCAATGCGAACTATTTTAAAAACATGTTCACCTGAGGTTTCGAAGAATGCCTCACTGTCTGGATGGAATGCTTTCTCTTGTCGTCGTAATGCTATTAATGCGCTTAACTGGCAATAAACCTTATTACGCAGGCCGTTTTTATCTTCAAGCTCGCCGTCAATTTCTCCGGCACAGTATTTCTTACGGTTTATTGCCCTGTTATACCCTAACCGCTCCACCCCATTGTAATCATTGCGGGAGCCAATGATGCTCTGAATATAGATTGCAGGCACACCCGGAAAACTCAACAGTACGGCATGAGCCAATATAAAACGGGCTATGCGCAGACTATCCTCACAGTCCTGATAACTTAATGCATCGAGGTAAGTCACATTGATTTCATACGGGCTGCGCGTTCCGTCAGGGTTATTTTTCCAGTTAACCAGCGCGCCTTCCTGCTGGAGTGTTTCTACCAGCGACAGAATTTCCGATTCCGGTAAAATTCCGCGTAACGGATTAAGTCCAATCCCGTCGTGCGAAGCCAAAAAGTTAAACCAGGTGGTTTGCTTTGACGGCAGTTCCAGCGATGAGGCCCATTGACAAAGTGCCCGGACATCCTGACGATGAACGGCATGCAGAACCAGCGGTGGTAACGAGAACTGATACACCATCTGCGCTTCATTCTTGCCGTCACCAAAGTAAGAAACGTTGTCGTTATGCGGGACATTGGTCTCAGTGATAATCACCGTACCCGGTGCCACAGCGTCCGTAATGGCGCGGAAGAGCTGAATCAAACGGTGCGTTTGTTCAAGATGGATGCAGCGTGTTCCGGGGATCTTCCACATAAAACCGACTGCATCAAGGCGGATATAGCGCGCCCCTTCTACCAGGTAATGGAGAAGCACATCCACCATCGCGATCAACACCTGAGGAGAGGCAAAATTGAGGTCAACCTGGTCATCGCTGAAGGTCGTCCACAGATACCGGACGCTGCCATCATCAAGTGTAAAAGGTGTCAGGAGAGGCAATGCGCGAGGCCGTGTCACAGCAGATAAATCGGTTTGCGGATCCACGGAAATAAAGAAATCTTCATAGCCCGGTTTTTGCGCAAGATAATGAGCGAACCATTGGCTTTTCGCTGACATATGGTTGCAAACAAAATCGAACATTAAACTGGCATACTGCTTTAATTCAGCAACGTCTTGCCATGTTCCCGTTTCAGGCGCAACGTCATGGTAATCGATAACGGAAAAACCATCATCAGAGGACCACGGGTAAAAAGGTAAAAGATGCACATGAGAAAATGAACGAGAAAGCCATTTGTTATAAAAACGGGTAAAAACAGGCAGCGCATTCCCCCCTTCATTGTAAAACTGATCGGCATAGGTAATCAGGACGACATCTTTTTCATCCCAACCGGATTTACGCTTTTCACTAATAACGTTAGCAGCACTGGAGATTTTCTCTGACAAACTTTCCAGTTGCATCTCAGAAAACGAATCACCGTAAACAAGACTAATTAAACTTTTAATTTTCGCGTTCACTTTATTTCCCATGGTAGCGGTCCCACGAAAGGCAATCTACTCCCATGAAAAATATCTGTCAACGGACCTGAGCGCATAAAAACGCGATCTCAACGCGGCGCTACGCAGTAATGTGAGCTGCCGCAAAGAAAGGAGAGAAACGAAGAAAATGCACAGAAATGACGTCAGCCTTTCTCTCAAAAAAGAAAGGCTGACGCACACAAGAGGATCAGGAGAGGTATCGGCGTGAAACGCGTTTTGCCAGTTTTTGCAACAGCGGCTCCAGCGCCAAGGCCAGCAGCATTCTCACCGGCTTACGGGCAACAGATTTTATTGCCCAGCCAGCCACCCCTGCCGGGCCATAGCGTAATGCCGTCAGCAGGACCAGTTTACCTGCGATTTTCAGGCCGGGTTTTACCTTCTGACCGGCCTGTTGCCAGTTTTTATTCATTAAAGCTCTCTCTTAAAGCTGACGAAAACGACTTCTCAGCGTAAAGGTGTCAGATGTCACGTAGCGTTCCATTTCGCGAAGGCGCCTTTCACCTGCGGCCAGTTCAGCATCCACCTGGTTGAGAATATCGCCACTACGTGGTGCCCCTTCTGCAGCCAGTTCGCCTTCCGGCATAGGATCAAGCACAAACGACAGAACGATGTATGCCACCAGCGTGATAAACGCCAGACCGAAGAAAATCGATAACACCGTTACCACGCGCACCAGCTTAACGGGTACATCCAGATAGTGGGCAAGCCCCGCACAGACGCCGCGAACCATGCCCTGCTGTGGGATCCGCCACAATTTTTTATTCAAATTCAGTCCAGACATTAACGCTCCCTCCAGTTCGGATGTTCCGCATCCAGGATATCTTCCAGCGCCTGAATGCGTTCACGCATCTTATTCGCCTGATCGGACAGCTGAACCAGACGTTGTTGCTCACTCTGGGAAAGCGAGTCCCGTGAAGAACGGTTGCTGTAGTGCAGCCATAACCAGATCGGCAGAACAAACAGCACGAAAATGGTCAGGGGAATAGCCAGAAAAAGCGCGCTCATGTGTACTCCTTGTCGTACGATGCGTGGCGGCACGCTCAGGTGCCGCATAAATTATTATTGATTGTCCTGCTTCATTTTGGCTTTCAGGGCCGCCAGCTGCTCGCTGATTTCATCGTCGGCTTTCAGGTCGGCGAACTGCTGATCGAGCGATTTTTGCTTGCCGATGCTGTGGCTTTCCGCTTCCGCTTCCATCTGATCGATACGACGTTCAAAGGACTCAAAACGCGCCATTGCTTCATCAAGCTTGCCGCTGTCCAGCTGACGGCGTACATCGCGGGAAGAGTTTGCCGCCTGGTGACGCAGTGTCAATGCCTGCTGACGCGCACGGGTTTCGCTCAGCTTGTTCTCAAGCTCGCCAATCTCTTTCTTCATACGGGTGAGCGTGTCGTCCACCAGCGTCACTTCATGTTCCAGCGCGGTGACCATGTCCGCCAGTTTCTGTTTCTCAATCAGTGCGGCACGGGCCAGATCTTCTTTATCTTTACGCAGCGCCAGTTCGGCTTTTTCCTGCCATTCGTTAAGCTGGGCGGTAGCCTGCTCAATACGGCGGGTTAACTGCTTTTTCTCCGCCAGCGCACGGGCGGAGGTAGAGCGAACTTCAACCAGCGTATCTTCCATTTCCTGAATCATCAGACGCACCAGCTTCTGCGGATCCTCCGCTTTTTCAAGCAGCGAGTTGATGTTGGCGTTCACGATGTCGGCAAAACGAGAAAAAATACCCATAATTCAATCCTCACATTTCTGTTATCGGGCGGTGCCCTGCTGTACAGACAATACAATTCTCATGCCAACTTTTTATCTTATTGATTTTATTAAATGTGATTGATTTTCACCCACCATGGAACTAAGCTCACCTGGTGAATCTCGCTAAAGAGTGGTTAATTTCATCATGGCTGGATATAAAGACAATTTACTCGGTGAAGCCAACAGCTTTCTCGAAGTCCTGGAGCAGGTTTCGCGCCTCGCCCCGCTCAATAAACCGGTGTTGATTATCGGTGAACGCGGTACGGGTAAGGAGCTGATTGCCAACCGACTCCACTATCTGTCCGGGCGCTGGGATGGCCCGTTCATTTCACTCAACTGTGCCGCGCTGAATGAAAACCTTCTCGATACTGAGCTGTTTGGGCATGAAGCGGGCGCGTTTACCGGCGCGCAAAAACGCCATCCGGGTCGTTTTGAGCGCGCCGATGGTGGCACGTTGTTCCTCGACGAACTGGCCACCGCGCCAATGCTGGTCCAGGAAAAATTACTGCGCGTCATTGAGTACGGCGAACTGGAACGCGTCGGCGGCAGTCAGCCGCTGCAGGTCAACGTTCGTCTTGTCTGTGCGACGAATGCCAACCTGCCGGAAATGGTGGCGGAGGATAAATTTCGCGCCGACCTGCTTGACCGCCTTGCTTTTGATGTCGTCCAGCTTCCGCCGCTGCGTGAGCGGCGCAGTGACATCATGCTGCTGGCAGAACAGTTTGCCATTCAGATGTGCCGTGAGCTCGGCCTGCCGCTTTTCCCGGGGTTTAGCGATAATGCCCAGGAGACGCTGCTCAATTATCCCTGGCCGGGAAATATTCGTGAACTGAAGAACGTCGTCGAACGCTCTGTCTACCGTCACGGCAGCAGTGACACGGAACTGGATAACATTATTCTCGATCCTTTTCAGCGTAACGCGCCCTCTGTTACCGCGCCGGCGAGCCCGGACGATGTGCCTTCACTCCCTGTTGATTTGCGTCAGTTCCAGCATAAGCAGGAACAACAGCTGCTGGAGCAGAGCCTGAAGTTAGCGAAATATAATCAGAAAGGGGCGGCTGAACTGCTGGGGCTGACCTACCACCAGTTAAGGGCATTGCTCAAAAAGCATCAGATGCGCTGACTGTCAGGGCTGTGTTGGCAGAGACGTTCAGAAGTAACGTATCCCCGCGAGGGTCCCGCGGGGATAAGACTTATGCTACCGCAATATGCATCTGCGAAAGCATATCGTTATTAACACCGACCAGCGTGACGCTGCTGTCGCCCCAGGTGAGTAACGCATTATCACCGTCAAACGACAGATGGTTGAGATAGCTGTCATTATCGGCAATGTTCTGGTTAGCCATAAAGATCAGGCTGTCGCTAGCGGAGAGGTTATAGACCGTGTCATGACCAAAATCACCATAGAAGAGAAGCGTATTTTCGCTGCCGTTGAGGTGAATGGCGTCATCGGCATACCCGGAAACCACATTGTTATTGTTACCGTTTACGCTGATCTCACTGTCGTTGGCTCCTGAATAGAACCAGCTGTCATTACTGGCGGTCGAGATAGTAAAGCTGTTCTCCGTATCGGCGTAATAGCTTTTCGCATACGCGATGGAGCCACTATCACCTTCTAACCCATAATCTGTAACCTGCCATGTCGCATTCTGGTTAATGTTAATACCAAACAGACTGAATAATGTGTGGTCAGCATTAACGTAATGGATATCTTCCGCCCGGGTAATATCCCCGGTGGAATACTTAAAGTACAGCGTTCCTTCTGCATCGTGACTAAAATTGAAATCGGCGATATTACATTCCGTTACGTAGGTGTTGGTCCCTGCGCCACCATAAATAACATTGTAGCCACTGTGATCTTTAAAACTGTCATCTCCCCCGCCACCGCAGAGATAATCGTTACCCTTCCCGCCTTGCAATAAATCGTTCGTTTCGGTACCAATAATAAATGTCGACCCCACATGCGTTACGGATTTATTGAGATCCGAAACCCAGGTCGTCGAACGGTAGGCTTCAGAAAGATTAGAAACAATAATGTTGGAGTTTTGATGGGTGAAATCATAGATTTCAGAATCCATAATTCGTAATGCACCGTCCGTATAGCCCTGACCGGAGTGCCCGGCCCATGACGCCATATTCGCAATCGAAAAGAACTTACAATCGCTGGTCAGGCCAGCATAGTAATCATTAAAGGAGACGATGTTATTGGTGCAGGTTTCAAGCGGCGTGTCGTGGTTAAAGAAACTGTCCAGCGTCAGGCTATGACCCGTTAACACACGAAACACCGGATCGTTCTCATAACCGATATTAAGCACTTTATCGTCGGCCAGGTTCTGGGTCGGGGAGGCAAATGCGACGTAGCTCGCGTCCTCAAAGAAACCACCCCACTGGCCCTGTGCGGACAGAGTTGCCATGCTATTCACGGCCAGTCCGCCAAGACTATGTCCGGTAATGATGATGTCATTCCCGGTCAGGCCATTTGCCGTGGCAAACGCGGCCACCGAACTCATGAGGTTTTTATACGCGTTGAGAACATAGTTATCCGCATAGCCGTCGACCAGTGCCGACAATACGTCGCTGACGGTATCCATCGCGGTATTGATGGTATGCTGAAGTGAAGGCGCGCTGGCGTAAGTGCCCGTCCCCCAGAAGCTAATGCCTATATTGACCAGCTTGCCATTGGCGTCATATTTTCCCATAACGTTGCATTCGGCGCTGGTTTCAAGAAGACTTTCGCCATAAAAAGCACCATAGGGATTAGTACAGCCGCTGTAGTTAAGCGTTGTCCCGTCTAATACTTTCCAGCCATTTTCTTCTGTATAGGTATAATCAGCATACGTGGCTGCACCAAAATTGATACTTTCAATGGTCAGTGCATCCTTAATAAGCTGCGTGTTTTTCTCGCCCTGATAATCGAATACAGGCATAGTCGTCCCTCTGTTTATTATCAACAATCATTGAGCAAAATACGAATCAAGTAACATAACGTTATCATTGTTTATTTCGCCCGTCTGCGCGAGCAAACTGACCCATGCCTTAATGACAGCATGTTTTTCTGCAGTAAGCTCAACTTTGGTTTTATAGAAAGATTGTTCTGCATTTAATAAATCGATATTCATGCGCTGACCTGCCTGAATGCTTTTTTTCGTCGCTTCAATTTGTCGCCTGGCGGCCTCCACCGCGGAAGCATAGGCAGCCAGGCGCTCTGACGCATGGAGGCATTTATTTAAGGATTTTTTAATTTCGCTGTAGGTCGCCAGCCGCTGTGCATCATGAAGATATTTTGCCTGCTCATAGCGGGCCGCCGCCTGACGAATGGAGGCGGAAACGCCGCCCCCGGAGAACAGATCCATGCTGACGCGCAAACCTATGCTGTCGGTACGATATTTCTGGTGAATGGTATTGTCGTTGCTTGAGTCGTTCTCCGAATGCATCGCGTAAAGCTGTACCCGGGGAAGCGCACCAGCGCGGCTGCGTTCAATTTCATAGCGTTTTTCTTCCACGCTATGTCCGGCAGAAAGGATATCGGGATTATGCGCGGCCGCCTTTTGTTCCCAGTATCGATAGTCTTTTGATGCCAGCGGCAGCTTAAGCGGCTTTTCACCGAGTATCGGCAGCGCTGCCGTCTGCGAAAGATCCATGCCCACGATCGCCGATAGCGCAACGTTAGCCGTATCCAGCGTATCGCGCGCCTCCACCTCATCCGCAATCGCCAGACTGAGCGCAGAGGCGGTCTCTGTGACATCCGTTACTGCGCCCTCACCGGCCTCAAACTGTCGCTGAGCCTGCTTTTTCTGTTCTTCCAGCCCCTGACGATGCAGAGTCGCAAGCTGGAGCCGCTGATGCGCCTCGGTAAGATCCAGCCAGGCGGTAATGAAACGGTCTTGCAGATCAATCAGACTGCTTCGGTAGCGTTCATCTGACTGCATTTTTTTGATGATGCCGATGCGATATCCCGCGTAGGCATCATAATCAAACAGCGGCTGAACAACGGTAACCGATCCCGAATAACTGTCATATTGTTGATGCTGCACCACCTCAGAACGCTCCCCCAACAAATTTGTCTGCTGGTACTGCTGCCGTTGCCAGTTACGCGGTGCACGCTGATAACTAACGCTGACTTTTGGCAGTAACCCGGCGCGACCAATGGGGATGTACTCTTCTCCGGCAAGCTGATCCTTCACGGCAGCGCGGTACTGCGGATCGTTGTCCAGCGCCATGAACCAGCCCTGGGTCAGTGTCAGCGCAGCTGCTGAAAAGGACGTCATCAGCGCGAGCAGATACACAACAGGTATTAATTTTGCGGTAAACATCATTACTCCTCGATGAACGACCGCGACGCACGATCCATGATGGGTTTCAACAGATAGCTCAACAGCGAGCGCTCTCCGGCTTTTATAAAGACCTCTACTGGCATGCCCGGTTTAATATCCTCACGTTCCAGTTTTTTCATGCCCTCCGGCGTAACGGCGATCTGAATCTTGTAGTACGGCTGCTGAGTCGTGGGATCGGTCTGGCGATCCGCGGACACCAGCGCTACCCGGGCCGGGATTTTCGGTGTGCTTTGCTGGTTGAAGGCGGTGAACATCAGAGTGACGGGCATACCCTTATGGACTTTATCGATCAGGGCGACGTCAATCTGTGAGTCGATAATCAGGGGAGATGTCTGTGGGACAATTTCCAACAGCTGCTCTCCGGCACTCACCACCGCGCTATCGCTCACAAGCGCGAGGTTCATCACCACACCGTCCTGCGGTGCGACGACGCGGGTCAGGGAGAGATCGACATCAGAGAGCGTCAGCTGTTTTTTACTCTCGCTGACCTGCAGGCGAAGCTGGTCAATTTGCGTTTCTATATCTTTCCGGTTGTCAACCAAACGCTGTTGCATGCCGCGTTCGAGCTGCGCTATTTGATTACCTAACTCCACTATTTTACTGCGGGTTTCGCCCACCTCGCCCGCCAGAGACGCCGATTGCACCTGGATATCGAGGAAGCGGTTACGAGGGAAATAGCCCTCTTCCATCAGTGGCTTCAGGTCTCTGAGTTGACGATTTAACAACGCAAGCCCTTGCGCTTTCGTCTCGCAGGTTCTGGCAAGCGAATCGCGCTGACGTGCCAGCCCAGCGATGGCCTGAGCATCGTTTTCCTGAGCATTTTTTAGCGCTTCCTGCCGGGCATGCATAAGCTGGCGTTGCTGAACCACAATGGGCTCGATCGCATCCCGCAGGGCTTCGTCTTCTGTCTCAGGGGGTAAGGTCAGCGTTTGCATGCCCGCCAGCTCAGACTGCAGGCGGTTTTCAGCAATGAGCGACGTCAGATAATGCTGGCGCGCAGCGGAGAGTTGGGCGAGCGTCGATTGCTGGCTGAGCAGCACCAGCAGGTCGCCTTTATGTACCGTCTGTCCCTCTTTGACGGCGATGCTTGTCACCACACCGCCTGTGGGTGCCTGTACGGCCTTACGGTAGCCGTCCACCACCACGGTTCCGGTGGAAACAACACCTTTATCCAGCGGCGCCAGTGCCGCCCAGAGCAAGAAAGATCCCAGCCCTGCCAGCAACACTACCCAGCCCAGGCGGACAAACGGAACGACGTCAACAAGGGGCGTCTTCTGCGCATCGCTATTATGCATGGGCTTTTCCTTGTTCAGCAGGGACGCTGTTTGTCTTATTTACCGGGCGGGCTGATTGCTGTAAGAGTTGTGCCGTTGGGCCATAAAGCTTGGTTTTTCCGCCTTCCAGGACGAGCAGATGGCTGGTCAGCGGCAATATTCCCGGACGATGAGAAATGATGACAACGCTTTTTTTCTGCTGCCGGAGCTGCCGGATAACCTGCTGCAAAGCCTGCTCACCCGATTCATCGAGGTGAGCGTTGGGCTCATCAAGGATCACCAGTGCCGGATTGCCGTACAGCGCCCGGGCCAGGCCAATGCGCTGTTTTTGCCCACCCGACAGGGCCATGCCCTGCTCGCCGGTCAGGGTGTTATACCCGTCAGGCATACGCAAAATCATGTCGTGGATCCCGGCCATCTTTGCCGTGGCGATCAGTTGTGTTGAATCAATCTCACCAAACTGGGCAATATTCTCAGCGAGGGTTCCCGTGAAAAGCGTAACGTCCTGCGGCAAGTAGCCGATTCCGGGACCCGGCTTCTGCTTCTGCCACTGATAAATATCCGCCCCATCCAGCCTGACATCCCCCTCTCCGGCAGGCCAGACACCGCACAACACTCTGGCGAGACAGGATTTCCCCGATGCGCTGGCTCCCACAATTCCCAGCACCTCACCCGGGTTTACCCGCAGAGTGATGTTTTGCAATATGGGCTGCCGGGGGTTTACCGGGGGGAAAACGGTGACATTTTCCACCGTGAGCACACCCTGCGCAGCCGGCAGGCGAATGCTCTCCTGCGCCGGGGGAAAGTCTCCCGTCAGACGAACCACGCGTTCCCATGCCAGACGAGCTGACCGGTAGCCTTTCGCCACGCTGATGAGTTGTTCCACCGGTGAAAGCGCTCTTCCGAGCAAAATCGACCCCGCGATCATCATGCCCGGCGAGATGTCCCCCAGGATCGCCAGCCAGCAACCCAGCCCCAGCATGAGGGACTGAAGCGCCATACGTACGGTTTTGGTGACGGCAGACATCAATACAGCGCGTTCACTGGCCGCACTCTGGCAGTAAAGGAACTGAAGATGCCCACGCCACCAGCGCGCCTTAACGTTGTCAGTCATCCCCAGGGCATGCAGCGTCTCGGCAGATTGTAAGGTGCTGTTAGCCTGGTGATTTGAGATCAAGGCATACCCCCCGGCTTCATTCAAAAGCTGACGCGTCGTTTTTTCGTTGATAAACGCCAGGGCCAGCAGCAGACATGCGCCTGAAAGCGAGAACACCCCGAGCCAGGTGTTAAAAAGGAAAATAACGCCGAGATACACGGGAAACCAAATGGAATCAAAAACCGCAAATAACGCCGGGCCGGTAACAAACTGGCGTATAACGGTGAGGTCGCTGATAGCCTGCCCGGCATTCGGGCTGTGCTTAACGAGATTACTTTCACATGCAGCGGTATAGAGTGCAGGCGAAAGCGCATTATCAAATTGATTACCCAATCGGATGATAACGATGCCACGCGCGTAATCAAGGAGTGCCATGACGGCAAACATAAATAACACCAGCAGCGTCAACATAAAAAGCGTTGTGGTATTCCCGGATGACAGCGCGCGATCGTAAACCTGCAACATATAAATAGATGGCGCCAGCATCAGTATATTTATGACCGATGAGAAAAACGCAATCGTCACGAATATGCGTGTGCGAACGCGTGCAAAATTCTTAATTAGCCCCAAAGGTTCAATCACCCCTAACCCTCTGATGTTTTGGTCAATTCTCATGCCATGAGAAAGACGCGAGACGTTCATGATGAAAAAGATTTAACAATAAATATAAAAAAGCAGACAACCAGGTGCAGTGCCGATCGGTATGCCCCAACAGAAAACTGTAATTTTCTTAGATGTTATGACGATTCATTTTATTCTTTTTTCCTTTCGCCCTGCCAAATTGCAGAATCAGAGGATCAGTATATAAATCAACGTTACTCGCAACGCAACCATTAATTAAAAAAGAATACGTTTAGTGAATATTTCTTATTGTAATGCATCGCCTCAATAATAATTCACGCTATCGCATCCTGCTTGCACAAGATAAACAGCGCGCACTTTATTATGGGGTTTTATTGCCCACTCAATATCGCATCGCGAGGTAACGGGAAGATGTCTGCCGTGAGTTCCATCAGCCAATCACGCACGCAGTTGCTAACCGCATACGGTCTGTCGGGGCGAATCCTTCGTTTATCGCGAGTCAGACAGGGCATGAAAATGCTAAGATGGTTAATGAGGTATATTCAAAGTGGAGAGTCGGTATGAACGCCGATCAGGTTGGTATGCTGAATGAGCGACTGCAAGCGCTACTGCCCCCAGGATGCCCTCAGGGATAAACGACACTGGATAATTTCGTTTAATATTAGTAAGATAGCCACTTAACATACAATACCTTAAAAATTATGCGTCTGGTTTTATCGTCCTTTTTTGCACTCAGTCTGTTCAGTAGCCAGGCCTTCGCTGCACCCGAGCCGGCTGAGCAGCCTGATATTCGTGACAGCGGCTTCGTCTACTGCGTCAGCGGCCAGGTTGATACCTTCAACCCGCAGAAAGCGGGCAGCGGCCTGATTGTGGATACCCTTGCCGCTCAGCTTTATGATCGTCTGCTTGATGTTGATCCGTACACCTACCGTCTGGTTCCTGAACTGGCGGAAAGCTGGGAAGTGCTGGACAACGGCGCAACCTACCGTTTCCGTCTGCGTGATGACGTTGCGTTTCAGCATACGCCGTGGTTTACCCCTACGCGCAAACTGAATGCAGACGATGTGGTCTTTACGTTCCAGCGGATCTTCAACCGCAATCATCCGTGGCATAACGTCAACGGGGGGAATTTCCCCTATTTCGACAGCCTGCAGTTTGCCGACACCGTTAAAAGCGTGCGTAAACTGGATAACCGGACGGTCGAATTTTCTCTGACGCGCCCGGATGCCTCTTTCCTCTGGCATCTGGCCACCCACTATGCGTCCGTCATGTCTGCTGAGTATGCGGCAAACCTGAACAAGCAGGATCGTCAGGAGCTGCTTGACCGCCAGCCAGTGGGCACCGGTCCGTTCCAGCTGGCCGAATACCGCGCCGGGCAATACATTCGTCTGCAGCGCCATGAGCACTTCTGGCGCGGCACGCCGCTGATGCCGCAGGTAGTGGTCGACCTGGGTTCTGGCGGAACGGGAAGACTGTCGAAACTGCTGACCGGCGAATGCGACGTGCTGGCCTGGCCTGCCGCCAGTCAGCTCACCATTTTACGTGACGATCCGCGCCTGCGTCTGACGCTGCGCCCGGGCATGAACATTGCCTACCTCGCCTTTAACACCGATAAGCCGCCGCTGAATAACCCGGCCGTCCGTCACGCGCTGGCGCTGGCCATTAACAACCAGCGTCTGATGCAGTCGATTTATTACGGCACCGCGGAAACCGCTGCCTCTATTTTACCGCGCGCTTCGTGGGCGTATGACGGTGAAGCCAAAATCACCGAATACAATCCCGCAAAAGCGCGCGAACAGCTTAAAGCCCTGGGGGCTGAAAACCTGACGCTGCAACTTTGGGTGCCGACCAGCTCCCAGGCCTGGAACCCAAGCCCACTGAAAACCGCCGAGCTGCTACAGGCAGATATGGCGCAGGTAGGGGTAAAAGTAATCATCGTACCGGTTGAGGGGCGTTTCCAGGAAGCGCGCCTGATGGATATGAACCATGACCTCACGCTGACGGGCTGGGCGACTGACAGTAACGACCCGGACAGTTTCTTCCGTCCGTTACTGAGCTGCGCGGCAATAAACTCGCAGACCAACTACGCTCACTGGTGTAACCGTGAGTTCGACGCCGTACTGCAAAAAGCACTGGCATCACAACAGCTCTCGTCACGCATTGATGCCTATGATGAAGCGCAAAAGATCCTGGCTCAGGATCTGCCCGTGCTGCCGCTGGCCTCATCCCTGCGTCTGCAGGCCTATCGTTACGATATTAAAGGCCTGGTGTTGAGCCCGTTCGGCAACGCCTCCTTCGCCGGGGTTGCCCGCGAAAAAGAACAAGAGGTGAAAAAACCATGATTATTTTTACCTTGCGTCGACTCCTGTTGCTGCTGGTGACCCTCTTTTTACTGACCTTTGTTGGCTTCAGTCTGAGCTATTTTACGCCACACGCCCCGCTTCAGGGGTCGTCGCTGTGGGATGCCTGGCTGTTCTGGTTTAACGGCCTGCTGCACTGGGATTTTGGCGTCTCCAGTATCAACGGACAGCTTATCTCTGAGCAGTTGAAGGAGGTTTTTCCGGCCACGATGGAGCTCTGTATTCTGGCCTTCGGCTTTGCCCTGATGGTCGGTATTCCGGTAGGCATGCTGGCGGGGATTTATCGCAACAAATGGCAGGATAAATTTATCAGCGCCCTCGCCCTGCTCGGTTTTTCTATCCCGGTCTTCTGGCTGGCGCTGTTACTGACGATGTTCTTCTCGCTGACGATGGGCTGGCTGCCGGTATCGGGCCGCTTTGATCTGCTTTACACGGTTAAATCGGTAACCGGATTTGCCATTATAGATGCATGGCTGTCTGACTCCGTCTGGCGTCATGAAATGATCGTCAGCGCCCTGCGTCATATGGTATTGCCGGTGCTGACACTTGCGGTGGCACCCACCACAGAAGTCATCCGTCTGATGCGTCTGAGCACCATGGACGTGTTTGATCAGAACTATGTCAAAGCGGCTGCCACGCGGGGACTCTCTCGCCTGACGATCCTGCGTCGTCATGTCCTGCACAACGCGCTCCCTCCTGTCATCCCGCGTCTTGGGCTGCAGTTTTCGACCATGCTGACTCTGGCGATGATCACCGAGATGGTCTTTAGCTGGCCGGGTCTTGGACGTTGGCTGATTAACGCTATTCGTCAGCAGGATTACGCTGCCATATCGGCCGGCGTGATGGTGATTGGTTCGCTGGTGATTATTGTTAACGTGATTTCCGATATTTTGGGTGCAATGGCCAACCCGTTGAAGCATAAGGAATGGTATGCCTTACGATAGCGGCTATAAGACTGCATAGCTTTTCATTTAAAATCAATGTGATAGTTAATAAATCCGCTATCGATTTTGAGTTTTAATACGCAAATTTGTACACATTGTTTTTTTTGCTCCAACAGTCTCAATCGAAACATGGGCTGTTGGAGCTACGATTCCCCCCTCTTCGTTTCTTCTATACTTTCAGTTTGACGACTGGAGGTAATCATGTGCGGACGTTTTGCACAAGCTCAAACCCGTGAAGAGTATCTGGCTTACCTAGCCGACGGAGCTGATCGTGACATTGCCTATGAACCTGAACCTATTGGTCGGTACAACGTGGCTCCCGGTACTAAAGTCCTGCTGTTGAGCGAACGAGACGAGCAGTTGCACCTCGATCCTGTTTTCTGGGGTTACGCGCCCGGGTGGTGGGATAAACCGCCACTTATTAATGCGCGTGTCGAAACCGCTGCAACCAGCAGGATGTTTAAGCCCCTCTGGCAGCATGGCCGTGCGATCTGCTTCGCCGATGGATGGTTCGAATGGAAAAAGGAAGGCGACAAGAAACAGCCCTACTTTATTCACCGGGCAGATGGCCAGCCCATTTTCATGGCAGCGATTGGCAGCACGCCATTCGAGCGCGGCGACGAAGCCGAAGGTTTTCTCATCGTAACGTCTGCGGCTGATAAAGGTCTAGTCGACATTCATGACCGCCGGCCACTGGTTCTGTCGCCAGAAGCAGCGCGCGAGTGGATGCGCCAAGATGTTGATGGGAAAGAAGCTGAAGAGATTGTTGGCGACGGTGCTGTTCCCGCAGACAAGTTTATCTGGCATGCTGTGACACGTGCTGTGGGTAATGTGAAGAATCAGGGGCCGGATCTAATCAAAATATCCGAATAAAGAATCAGATTCGATTCTCTTTGAGTGTGAGTTGAAAGATACTATATTTAATTATTTAATATTTGTATTGAAAACAATTAATATCAATGAACATGTAATCAGACTTGATACTCTTACATCAATTAGCTAACTATGCAATGAGTCTAAAGTTTTGGGCAGACCTGCCGATAAATATTATCTAATCAATTCTGAGGGTAAAACATGTTAAGAGCAATTACAGAGTTAGAAGAAAAAACCGCCTCATTGTTAGTCGTAGCCGGAGAGAGTGCTGCTTGGGAGTACTCTGCTTCATTGGTATGTCCTGAAGGACCGCTACTTGAATTCAGCACAGAAATGCTAGATTACCAAGCCAATCCATCTTCAACATTACGGTACTTAATCGATAATTTACCTGAGAATGTTTTACATCATAATCACCTCAGCGGAGAGTCTCTAAGCTCTGGTGATTGGCGAGGAGCATCCGTATACTTCAATGAGATCTTCGCTCATTGCAATGATGGCACTATATATTATGGAAAAGTATTAAACAAAGAAATGGATTTACCTTCACTGTTTAGAAAAATAGAAACAAAAGCACAAAATTGTCTTTTTAAATATACACAACGCCCTGACATTGATGACTTCTTTAGAAAGGAAATAATTAATAGAGCTTTTAAAATCAAAGGGTATGTTGAATATGAATATTCATGGGGAGGGAAAAACACACCTCATCAAAAAATTACCGCATTGAACCTTTCTAAAATTAAAAGCATAGGTCAACTGGGAGTAACATATAATGGATTAATTGACAATGCAGCCACTGACTTATCAAAAATGCAATGGTGACATTTTTCAGCTAAAATTTTAGATGAATGATAGTTATATCTATTTTGGGCATTTAGAGTATGTAGGTATTCAAATACTTATCGAATTCTAAGAAGATCTGAATACCTAGTAGTATACCGCGGTGAAAGCATTTCACGCTTCATCTGCCACTGCTGCTGTATGCCCTGGCCGGCAAAGTAAAGCGTTCCCTTTCCATCCTTCGCGTTCAGGTGATCGAGCACTTCCATCAATCTTTCGCTACCAGCTCGCGGCGCGTTCTCATCGAAAAGGTTCAGCTGCGCCACGCCTTGGCTGAAGAAATCACCCAGCATAATGCCGGCTTTCTGGTACCGGTGACCATCCTTCCAGATCTTGTCCAGGCATTTTACCGCGGCGTTGATAATGTCTCGGGAATCCTGTGTAGGGGTGAGAAGCATCATTGACGCACTGTTACCGTAATACGGTTCGTTAAGCGCAAATGGAGAGGTTTTCACGAACGCCGAGATAAAGCGGCAATACTGGTGCTCACCACGAAGCTTTTCGGCACCACGTGCCGCATAACTACAAATAGCCTGCCGCATCTGTTCGTACTCGGTGACGCGTTCGCCAAATGACCGGCTGCATACGATTTCCTGCTTTGCTGGCGCAAACTCTTCCAGCTCAAGACAAGGCTCGCCGCGCAACTCCCGGACAGTTCGCTCCAGCACGACATTGAAGTGTTTGCGAATAATCCATGTGCTTTGTTCTGAGAGGTCCAGAGCGGTTTTGATACCCATCGCGTTGAGCTTTTTGCTAATGCGTCGGCCGACGCCCCAGACGTCTTCGACTGGAACTAGGGCAAGCAGTCGCCGCTGGCGGTCGATGTTCGATAAATCAACTACCCCACCAGTCTGCCGCTGCCATTTTTTTGCCGCGTGGTTAGCAAGTTTGGCAAGGGTTTTGGTTTGAGCAATGCCAACACCAACCGTCAAGTGCGTACGCTTCAGAACCGTAGCGCGGATCTCTTTGCCGAACTCCGTCAGGTCCCGGCAATTACGCACACCTGTCAGGTCGCAAAAAGCTTCATCGATGCTGTAAATTTCGACGCGAGGGCTCATTTCCTCGAGCGTAGCCATTACCCGGTTCGACATATCAGCATACAGCTCATAGTTGCTGCTGAAGCAAACAACCCCAGCGCGCCGGAATAAATCCTTTTGCTTAAAGAACGGCTCTCCCATGGTAATTCCAGCCGCCTTGGCCTCGGCGCTGCGTGCGATTACGCAGCCGTCATTGTTGGAGAGAACGACAACCGGCCGCCCTTTTAGGTCCGGCCTGAATACAGTCTCGCATGATGCGTAGAACGAATTCACATCACAGAGCGCAAACATGTTCAGCTCGCCGATTTAACGATGAAAGTCACGACGCCGAAAACGTCCAGCGTATCTTCGCTGCCTACAACAATCGGACTGTAGGCGCTATTCATTGGGATGAGTTGGACTGTCGGGCGTAGCTGCAGGCGTTTAACAGTAAATTCCCCTTCTACCGCGGCGATGACAATGTCACCGTGCTCAGCTGTGCGCGAGCTGTCCACTACCAGCAGATCACCGTCGCTTATTCCCGCCTCAATCATTGAGTCGCCAGCGGCCTTAACGAAATATGTTGAGCTCGGGTGGGAAACCAGTAACTCATTGAGATCGATACGCTGTTCAACATAATCAGCCGCAGGGCTTGGGAAACCACACTGCACTAAATCACTGAAAAGCGGGAGAGCGATAATTTCTCGCAGTTCTGCAGGCCTGATAAATTCCATGTTGCACACCTCAAATACTGTTTTTATATACAGTAGTTTTATTTGTAAGTGACCGCAAGATCCGGGCTCAACTGTCACTGCTTAAAGCTTCGCCGTTTCGTTTCTAAGTTTCTATGTCGCTTCGAATTATGAGTTTTGTAAATTTTATGCCCGTAACCCTTTGTGCGCAGATTTAAGCCGCTTTTGAAACGGGGAATTTTTTATACAGTGTGCATACAGCTACATCGTAGATGATCGCCACCTGCTTCCTGTCCACGCCGTTCGCAATCAGTCGGCCCGCCTGGTCCCATTGTTCCTGGGTAAGTTTCGGACGCCTGCCGCCGATTCGCCCTTTCTCCCGAGCTGCGGCTAACCCAGCGCGAGTGCGCTCCACTATCAACTCCCTCTCCATCTCGGCCAGGGCAGACATGATGTGGAAAATGAAACGCCCCATTGGGCTGGAAGTATCGATGCTGTCCGTAAGACTTTTGAAGTGGATGCCGCGCTGCCGTAGTTCGTCGACCAGCAGTACCAAGTTCCGCATGCTTCGCCCAAGGCGATCAAGCTTCCACACCACCAGCGTATCTCCCTCTTTCAGCGTCTTAAGAAGCTTTTTCAGTGCTGGCCGGTTCGCCACTGTTCCGCTCATTTTTTCTTCGAAAATTTGCTCACATCCTGCGCGTTCGAGCGCTTGTCGCTGAAGATCCGTATTTTGGTCATTTGTTGACACCCTTACATAGCCAATTTGCATATTTTTCACCCAATTATTTCTGCAAAAAAATCAGGTGAAGTTATCGGCCAGGCCGCTCAAGAGCAATCTATAAAACGTCGGTTTGGGAAATAGCGCTTTATTGGATGCTCAAAGTTCCTGGGGTGATTCCGGTCAAAAGAAAGTTCTAACTGTGGGGGCTTTTGGTCTGGGGCGTGAAATTACTGAATCAGTTCCACTTAATACTATGAGCGAGTCCTACCCCTCATCGTTTATATGGTCAGTAGAGGACGCCAGCTACATGGGGGTCTCAGGAAGTCAGAGCATTACCTCAATCGTAATAGCTCGTGGAGGTAGACCAACTCGCATTCATCAAATCTACACGTTAGGGCGGACTTTCTTCAGTTACCGAACACCTACAGGGTGGCTGTATCAGGAAGCCTACACAACGGGGAACACCACTAAGGCGAGCGATGGCACGCTAAAAGCGGCCTCACCAGTTGCCCGCATAGTAACGAGTCGCGATGCATGCCAGCGCGCTGACGTAGCCGAAGATGGTTTCTCCTGGTGCGGCTGCGGGACAGCAAACGCAGAGGCGGAGGGCATAACCCTTTCTCGCCTTGAGGCGGGCGTTTACCTGCTGCTTGACCTCAATCCTCTGATGCTCGATGCGCTGGCGGCAATCAAAGCGCTGGCTGTCCGCGTCAGCGCCTTAGAGGAAGTGATCAACGTTGCGGCTCCTGGCTCATCCGCTGGTTAATAGGAATCGTCAGGCATATCAAGGCGAACATCGATCCAGCTGTTCGCCGGTACGTCCATCGGTTCACCTTTGGTTTTAATGATCTCACCTTCACCGCTCAGGATGTATTTTTGCTTGAAAAGACGGATTGTCAGGCCACCGCTTTCCGTCTGCTCAGCTTCAACCACGCCAAGTTCTCCCATGCCACCAGGGTCCATCGGTGGCAGTAGCTGCCATCCCTCTGAAGCCAGTCCTGCTGAACCTATCAGCAGGTAAACGCCCGCCTCAAGGCGAGAAAGGGTTATGCCCTCCGCCTCTGCGTTTGCTGTCCCGCAGCCGCACCAGGAGAAACCATCTTCGGCTACGTCAGCGCGCTGGCATGCATCGCGACTCGTTACTATGCGGGCAACTGGTGAGGCCGCTTTTAGCGTGCCATCGCTCGCCTTAGTGGTGTTCCCCGTTGTGTAGGCTTCCTGATACAGCCACCCTGTAGGTGTTCGGTAACTGAAGAAAGTCCGCCCTAACGTGTAGATTTGATGAATGCGAGTTGGTCTACCTCCACGAGCTATTACGATTGAGGTAATGCTCTGACTTCCTGAGACCCCCATGTAGCTGGCGTCCTCTACTGACCATATAAACGATGAGGGGTAGGACTCGCTCATAGTATTAAGTGGAACTGATTCAGTAATTTCACGCCCCAGACCAAAAGCCCCCACAGTTAGAACTTTCTTTTGACCGGAATCACCCCAGGAACTTTGAGCATCCAATAAAGCGCTATTTCCCAAACCGAGGTTTGTGCGAACGTCTGCAGCGTTCGTTGCACCGGTCCCGCCCTGGTCAATCGGGAGAGCACCGTTGGGCCCTTTCTGCGCCAACTTACCGATGCCGGGGATAGTCACGGGGGTGCCGTTAATGGTTACCGTTATGCTCTGGTTTGCTGAGGTAGTAGCGAACGTCTCCCATGCGCCAATATTCTCGTCATACTCTTTAATGAGCTGAGACATGGCCTGCGCCAGCCCATCGACCGAGATATTGTCTGATACCAGAATGCCGTACTTCTGGCCGCTCAGCGCCGGTGATGCAGCAGGCGTTACCGTCATTGATGTAGCGCTGTTCACGGATGAAATCTGGAACATCTGGACCGGGTTAGACATGACAATAATCGTCTGGCCAGCGCGGACCTGGCTGGCGGGTGCTGTCCAGTTAGTTCCGGTGCCGGTTGCGGTATTTCCGTTAATGGCTATGGTGCCAGTGTTATAAAGCATATTTTCTCCAGGCAATAAAAAACCCCGCCGGAGCGAGGTTTATTTTGAAACAGAATGAGTTAATGGCAGGTGGTGCTGGTGAATGTGTTGGCGCTAACCCAGGTCCAGTTAAAGGGATAACCGGCGCGGTACTGGGTCTGATTGTTTTGTTTACGCACTCCGTAAATCTGGACGCTGTTTTCCTGCCCGCCGATAAGGGCGGTACCGGAACACACGGGTTGCTGTTTCTCAATAACGCCAGCGCAACCGGAGAGCAAAACCGCCACCGCCAGGCAAAGAATCATGTTTTTCATAGTGGTTATATCCCAGGGCATTCACAAGGTTACACAATAACAATATGAATCAACGGGATATAATTGATTTGGTAGATCAATTATTAGAAATTGATCGCTGAAAACGATCAATCGTAGTTGGCGCAATTGATGGCCATGATGACGTTTCTCATGTTTGAGTACGCGACGTTTTGCAGCCCTCCGGAGGGGGTTGTTTGCGGTCTGGCGTAAATTCGGGTGTTACTTCCCTCAAGTTTCGCCATGCTTTTGTAAATTGCCACATATGGCTGCGGTTGCCCTCCCGCTGAAACTACCCCTGTGATCAGACCGAGCATAACAGGCATGCAAGCCCACTTCCCCGCCCGGGTTGTGTTGATGTTGTAGCCTGAGCTTGCATCTACTCCGGCAGTACCTATGGTAACGACATCGCCGAGCGTGCGCGTCTCGTGGGTTAAAATCAGGGTCCCCGATGCATCCCACACGGCCATCCCGTAATCTGGCTTTGTCTGGGGGAAAATTGTGAAAAAATAAACGTACGCTGTGCCGGTTGCATTAGGTCTCAGAAAATCAATCGTGATGGTGTTACCGCTTACAGTCTGGGTGATTTCCACCTCGACCGTGCAATGAACGAAGGCCACAACGGGCTGACCTGAGGGAAAGGTGTGCGTCACCTTTGTATTGAAACCCGATGTTCCCTGCAGTGCCGCTGTCTTTCGCGCCTGTAATGCAATTGGCGAGCTGTTCGCGGTAACCCATACCTCACCGCTCGTCGTCGTCAGTAAACCGCCGTACTGCGCCATTTATGCCCTCTCGATCTGGAAAATGAGAAAAGCTGCAACTGCGGGTTCAGTCCCTGCGGAATAGTCGGTATCCCCTACTGAGGACACCGTTGCAGTACCACCAGAGATGGAGATCTTCCTCCTTCCCGTTCCCCACTTATCATCGTTCATGACCTGAAAGTAGGTCAGTTTGCAACCCGGTGGAAGGTCAACGGAAAAAGAACCTGTTTTCTGGTTAACGGCCAGCTGCAGAAAGCCACAAACGCTGACTGGCTTAATTCCATAGTTGTTAACCTTGCCTGATGCGTCCCATGTTTGAACACCGTATTCCGCCATCGTATCTCCTGAAAAAAAGAGGCCCCGTGAGAGGCCTCCAGTCACCATGTACCAGTGATTCTCCCGATCTGCACCCTCAACACATTGTTCGCGTCCTTAACGCTGATGGTCTGATTGGTTTGCTTCATGGCCCCCTCGCCCGCGGTTGAACCGTAGTTCTCAAGCGTGCCCGTTCTAAAGTTTATGGACAGGCCAGCCTGGTTCTGAACGTAGTTTACCGAGCTGATTGTTTCAGCAAGCTTCGCTCGTGTAATAGTGGCATCACCTATTACCGTATCCCTGATAATTACCTGCCCGTTTTGAATCACGAACGGAAGCGTAACGGTCGCGCCGGCCTGGTGAGTAACAGCGAAGCGGTCAGCCAGGAAGATAACCTGTGACTGCATCCCGGATGGCGTATTCTCAACGCCGATCCCCATACCTGCGGCGTAATACTGCCCGTTACTGGAGACACCAACTTTGATGTTGTACATTGCTTTGAGGTCACCATTTACGTTCGCGATGGCCTGAGCGTTTGTTGTAATGGCTGAGGTATGCCCGTTCACCGTCGCCGTTATGCCGTTTATCTGAGTGGCCGTAGCCTGCTGATAGTCGGAGAACGTCTGATTCAGGCTGTTGATGGATGCCTTGTTGCCGTTGACGTCCGTCTGCAGGCTCAGCAACGAGCGCGCCGTTGCCTCCCTGTCGTTGACAATCACCTCATCAATACGGTCCAGATTCGCGCTGTTGCCGGCGACCGATGCAGACAGGGTTTTACGCGCAGCCACCTGTGCCAGCCCGTTCTGGATAATGGCAATGGCTGAGTTCTTAACCCCGCCCGTCATGCCTTCCATAGAAACACTGATGCTGTCAATTCGCTGGCCCAGCGCGGTATCAGCCGTCGCAACGGTCTGCTCAAGCTCTGAGAGGGAAGACGACACTTCACCGACCGTACTCGAAAGCTCATTAACGCTGGTCTGAACCTTCCCGACGTCCTGAGCATTTTTGGCGATATCCTTCGCCTGCTGCTCCAGTTCGTCGTTGGCCTGTTTGATGTCGTCAGCCATACCAGCAATTTTTTCGTTGCTGTCCACCGCGTTCTCGATCAGGTCTTTGAACGTATCCGAGTCTTTAATCTCCTCCAGGATCACATCGGTGATGTCGGACACATCGATACTGGCCTGACCGCGCGCCCATTCTGTGTAACCTGATTCGTTGCCGCTGCGGTCCACCAACTGCGCGCGGTACCAGAAAATCTGCCCAACCTTAAGGCCCATCTGCTGATATTTGCGCTGCGGGTAAGGCACATCGGCCAGCAGCATCGCATCGTCTTCGGTACCGGTCAGGCTGTACTGAATTTCCGTCTTCAGCGTGTCGTCGGTATTCGCGGGGAATCCCCAGTTCAACTCGATACCGAATACCACGTTTTCAGAAGCGATGAAGCCAACCGGCTTCGGTGGGTTGCCCACTTTACCCGCCAGCGTTTTCTCTTCTGAATAGCCCCATCCGGATGAAATTTCTGCGGCATTGATTGCGCGCACGCGCACAAGGTAGCGCCCGGCATAAATCCCGGGGACGTCGAATGACGTGGTGGAGCTGCGCGGCACGTTAACCCAGTTCCCGTCGTTGCGGCGCCATTGCGCTTCATAGGCGATAGCGTTCTGCGCCTGGTCCCAGCTCACGCGCATCGTTTCGACGCTGATATTTTGCTGCACCACAGAAAACGAGCTGATCACGATGTTCGCAGGCGGCGACTGGTTGCCCGGCGGGATCACGCTCACCGGCCGCTGGTCAATGATTGCTCCGGTATCAATGCGATCGAATTTATCCGGATCGTGATTTGCACCGACGATTGTGAACGTGCCGTCGTTATTATCAGTTACCGTAATAACGCGATACTGCTGTGCGTAGAGCTCATCAGACTCAATGACCCATACGGCCTCAGCCACAGGCGTTTCACTGTAAGCCGTCGTAACGGTCACCTTATTGCCCTTAATCGACTGAATGGTGCGTGACTGTGAAACACCCGAGGGAAGATTGACAATCATCCTGTCGGCTGCCGAAGCATCCGGCGCCCTGTCCAGCGTCAGCACGCGACCATTCACCGCAGAGATACGGCCCCCCAGGTCGCGCCCCGAGAGATTTCGGTCCGCGACCGCAATTACATAGCCGGGCTGTGGAATGTTGCCGTCTTCCCCTACATTGAAAGTAACAACGCGATCTTTGTTGTTGGTGAGGATCCCCCATCGCCCTTTCCGATTCGCCTCCGACTGACGGGTACAACCGATCGCAGTTATCTCAAGTTGATTAAACCCATAACGCGCAACCAGATCCTGCTCAAAAACAGGCTCCATCGCATCAGAATAAGCGTTATCAGGATCAGACCAGGACACCAGCGCATTGGTGTAACGGTTCTTTATGGTGCTGCTGGAATAGGTAAAGCGCCCATCAATAACGTTCGCATGCGTGTATGTAAAATCAACATCTCTCGGCATGTCCGCCAGCGCCACAATCTGGTCGTCACCCCAGTAGGTCATCCCGCGGAAGATTGCAGCAAAATCACGCAGGACCGTATAAGCGTCGTTGCGTTCCTGAATGTACACGTTGCAGGTATAACGTGGTTCGGTACCACTTCCGCCTTTGCCGTCCGGTACCATTTGATCGCAATACTGTGCAACCTGGTAGAGCGTCCATTTATCTATGTTGGCCGTTGTAAGACGATCCCCAAGTCCGAAACGGTCGCTAACCACCAGGTCGTAGAAAATCCAGGCAGGGTTATCGGTCCAGGCCCATTTAAATGTCCCAGCCCACGTACCGCTATAAGTGCGGGTTTCGGGGTCGTAAGTATCCGGTACGCGGATAACGCGGCCGCGGGGCTCGCAGGAGATCTGCGGGATAGAGCCGTTAAACTGGCTGGAATCGAATTCGATATAAAGCAGCGCTGTGTTTGGATAGCGTAATTTGGCGTCAATTACCTCGGTGAAGCTCTGCAGCATCATCGTGTCGCCGATCTTCGCACTGTTGGCATCAGACGTAATCTTACGGAGTCGGATTGTCCAGGTGCTGCCAGCCTGAGGTAAATCAATACGGTGGCTGCGCTCGTAACCTGACGTCGTTTTGCCGGTCACGCTGGTATTGAGTACCGTCTGCCATGTGCCGCCGTCCGTCTGCAGGTCAATCGCATAATTAACCGAGTAACCGACCAGATCGCCGTCGTCCTCCTGCTTGAAAAGCGAAGGCCATTTCAGGCGCAGGCGAACCGCTGAAAGCTGCGTATTGGTAAACGTGCGCGTCCACGCTGTAGCGCTCGATACCTCAGTTCCGACGTTGATTTCGTTTTCGGTACCGGGTATGCCCTGAATATATTTTTGCGCCTGAGTTCCCGCGCGAAATTCCCACGTAACGCCGCTGAAGTTTTGAGAGCCGTCAGCATTCTCCAGAGCCGTTCCGTCCAGGTAGATATCTTTTGCCGTCAACTGCCCTGCAAATTCCCCCTCTCCTAGTGCAACGAGGATTTTTGCCTTTGCTACAGATTGCAGATCATCAGGCTGTTCTGTAGGGGTTCGGGAACTTGAGCTGCCGCCCTTGCGGCCTTTTATAGCGATTGCAGTTGCCATATTTTGTCCATAAAAAAAGCCACCCGGAGGTGGCCATAATCAGAACGATGTTGAATTAAACATTATTTGATTAGCAAACCAAAATAGTACTGTTCATCGAAAATGCGGAGAAAGCGAATTGCACAATTACGAACGTACTCTAATTGTTTCGAGCGAGGAATGTCACCGTGTCGCTGATAGTTCAGGTAATAATATCCAACCTCATATTCATAATTATTGATAAAATCATCATGCAATGCGCTCCAGTACGTCATTACTCTATTTAAAAGGCCATTTGGCAAGTCATACCACTGAACAAAAGTTCTAGTTAATTCACTCCAGACATCACCCTCAAGTTCAGAATAGGCGAGCTTTTTGAATGTTAGCCGTAGTGAAAATATTAACGCTACTCGTTCAGTTGGCATCACCTCTCCAATTTCTTCAACGTAGCCATCAAAATAGCGAAACACCTCATCTTTTGAGATTTCCTTATCTAATCCCAAAGATGCCAAAATCAAAAGATTTGAAGACTCAACGCCGGCAGCAATCTGTTTTTCAGCCCAGTTTGTGAACGCCCTCCTGTCCAAACCAGGCTCGTTTAATTTTCTTATTCCAAGCAAATCTTGAAAGTCTATTGCATAACCATCCATAAGCATTTCCAGTCATATAATGCGTTCTTTCAAGAAGATACACTTAGCTTGGCACTATAGCTACTGCTGATCGTCAACATAAATACCAGCTGAAATGATCGCACCACCAATGCGGCGCTTACCGTACAAGAGTGGTACCGGATTTCCTTGGGCTGTCGTATTGGTTACTCCACCAAAGGCATAACTGGCTTTGTTGTCCGCTGATTGTTTGCTAGCGAGACCGGTAGTCTGTGGAGAAAGCATCTGGACTACGCCGCCGATCGCCATTGATGCCCCAATCCCCGCCACAGCTCCCCATCCACCAGCGAAAGCGGTACCACCAATCCCGATCGCGGCCCCTCCCGTGACGAACGCAGCAACAGCAACAAGGGCAACCCCGAGGATTGTCTGAAACACCCCGGCTCGCTTACTGCCGATGATCACCGGCGCGATGCGGATTTCCTCTGTGCTCCTGTCCATACTGAGCTCATCGTTTAAGAGGTTTCGTTTCCCGCTGAATACCGCATAAGTTAAACCTCGTTGCTTACTGGTATTCAGGAAACGCTCAAAACCCGGCACGATAACGCTCAGGGCGCGGATGGCCTCTTTAGGTGAAGCTACTGATAAACGATATTCACGCCCGAAGGTGGCGCCTAGTACGCCGTACAATCGAATTGTGCGGACCGGCTCAACATTGAGTAATGCAGCCATTTTTCCCCCATAAAAACTGCCACAGGCGGTTATCAGAAACAGTCTTTAAAGCGCAGTATTTTCATTGTGCGCTCACGCCAGTAACCGCCATAAGGTACGCGCTGGCTCAGATGCCCATAAAGGTGATGCAGTAGCATGTTGCCTTCCAGCAGAATCCCCGCATGATTCCACTTATCAGCCTGAACCTGCATGATCACCATATCGCCAGGTTTTGGCGGCCCGTCGAACTCACGGAATCCGCACTCATACCAGCAATCCTGATAGAAGTTGTCCGGATAGTCGTTTTCCCACCAGGGATAATCGACCCGGTAATCGTGAAGCTCTATCCCGTGCGTTTGCCGGTAATAGCTCATCACCAGACCCCAGCAGTCGAAGTGACCAAGCACAAACGGGCGCTCCAGCAGCGGCAGTTCACCACGCGGCTGGATGGTCCGTAAATCCCCCTCCGGCCAGCTCACGATATGCCAGGGTAAAAGGGTTGCATCGCATTGCGCTTTATCCAGCTCGCTCGGTTTCGTCGTGGCATTCGGGTGACTGTGAGCGATGGCGATCACCTTCCCCCAGTCTTCTGCAACTGCATAGTCTTCGGGGCAAAGTACAAAATTGTCCTCCGGCGCAGCGGCAAGATTCCGGCACGGGAAATAACGTTCAACACGGCTTTTCTGCGCCACCACGCCGCAACACTCGCGAGGATACTCAGCTGCAGCATGAGCCATAATCGCATCGATGGTTTTCTGACGCATATCAGCTCCTGATCAAAGACGTGCCCGGGAACCCACCGAACGGCAGTTCGTTGCCGTCTCCATGCCGGAGCTTACAGGCCGTAAGCGTGCCGTTGCATTCGTCCAGAGAGGGGTCACTCACCGGGTTGTTGTTTTTATCGAAATAGCGGGTTCCGGCATAGTCGCAGCCGTCGCCGGTGCGATATTTATTCCGGATACACCAGGTACACAGAGAATGAAGTTGACGTGTGGGGATCATTTTTCCCTGTAACGACATCGGGCTATCGAGTACGAATTCGATACTCTCGCCCGGAATTTCGCTGGCTTTGCTATCAATGTAAAAAACTCGTTTTCTGACCTGTTGCGGATCGGCTGTTGCGTTACCTGCAGGGAAGTTCTTCGCATCGAGATAGTGCGAATAGGTGTCATGGATAGTGACTTTCGCCTGTAGCATATCGTCATAGGCAAGGCACAGCGCTGTAATCTTGCTTTCGATATCTGCAACCGTCAGCGTTGGCTGGGCGCTGTTGCCTTCTGTGGATGCTTCAAGCCCTTCAATTTGATACGGCCAGGCGGCATATTCTTCCCCCTGCCACCAGATGCTTTTCGCCTTCAGCTTTGATTCATCACCACCAGCAGCGGCGATTTCTTCTTCCGTGTGCGGGAGGTTGTACGCGTGAAATCGCAGTACATCATCCACGCCGAACGTAGAGCCATCAACTTCGATAAGCCGGACTTTATTGCCGGGCTCAAGGCTTTGATAGTCTGCTGTGATCATGGTGCGTACGCCTGTTTGAATGTTGCGGAAATAGTCAGAACGTTGCTGGATAAGGGCTGTGACTTGATTGATTCGGCCTCGATACGATACAGCCCTGTTTCGCCAACTGGAGATGTCCAGATGAATGATTTGGTGACGTGAGAACGAAAGAACTTCAGGGCCTGAAGCATGTCCGCTTTTTTCCCAGTGAGTGTTACAGGCCAAGACTGCTTTTCAGGATTAATGCCTTCCCCGGCGATCTGCTCATAGCCGTCTCCAAAGGTTGCAGAGCGCGTTTTAAGGCTGAACGATCCTTCCATTCCCGCCTGTATCTGTGTTCGCCACGTGAATGTTTCGATTGTCATGCTTTCTCCAAGCATAAAAAAACCGCCTGAGCGGGTTATCGTGATTTGGAAGCATTCCAGATGAGCCCTCCAGGCCTCAATTGCTTCGCAATACCTTCGCGCACTGACTGATCAATAGTTTGCTTAAAGGCTCGGGACATCGCATCACTACCAGCGTTTGTTTGCTGTTGCGGATTCTGGTTCTGCACAACAACAGACGTTTGGACCGTCACATTCCCTGAACCAGCAGCCTGTAATCCGTACATCGGTGCGTTTCCGACGTAGCCGCCGTTTGCATACCCCTGAGCGCTCCGCATAAGCGTGTAGAGATTACCGACACCCAGCGCACTGGTAGCCTTCTTGGTGAATACGAATTCACCGCCATGAACCACACCTTTTGGCTGATATTTTCCTCCATCCCCGGTATAGCCAACAGCGCCGCCATTAGCGTACTCAGGAATAAAGCCGCCAGACCATGCCTGTATTCCAAAGAAATTACCTATTGCCGTGCCACCAAAGGCTGACTTCATTCCATTAACCAGAGCCAGTTGCGTCAGCATCTGGGCGATGCCCTTCAGGAAAGTAGACAGGAAATCAGAGAAGTTAGATTTACCAGTAGTAAAAAAGTCAGTGAGCGTGCTGGCCATCCCGGTGAACGTATTGCTGGTAATCGTCTGAACCTGCGAGTAAACATCGGTCGCGCTGTCTTCAAATTCAGCCCAGCCCTTTTTCGCGCCAGTCAGCCAGTCTCCACGTAACCTGTCCTCTGCCTCATAGTAATCATTCGCCGCTTTGAGCTGCTTCTGATAACCCTCGTCGTCAAGCGAACCGCCAGCATTCTTCCAGCCAGCGGCAAGCTGACTCTTTGCCAGCTCACGTTGTGCCTGACGGTCACTCATCCCTGCACCGTTCACTAATGCAGCCTGCTTCTCTGCCATCTGCGTGACGTATTTCTGCGAGGTATCCATTCGCTTGTTCAGCTGTTCCTGTGCGGTAATCTGATCACCTAACAGGGCTTTCTGCCGTGCCAACTGAAGCACCTGGTCTTTACTCGCCAGCAGGGATTGTTCCTGCTTTGTCAGTAAACGTGAACGCGACGCCTCCTCCAGCACCTGAAATTTCGCTTCAGTCGTCCACAGATCTTTGCGCTGCTGGCTGATAGTGTCGTTCAGCCCTTTATGCTGCTGCAGTGCGCGTAACTGTGCCTGAAGCGCCAGCAATTCGGCCTGGGCAGCATCCGTGCTGCGATCTCCAGCCGATAAAGTGCCCTGCTTTCCGGTTTTGGTCTTTTTGCCAAAAGCAGCGACTCCTTCCCGATCCTTCTGGGTGGTTGCGGTACTTATCTTTCTGGTCGTATCGAGGTATTTACCTGCACTGATATCAGCCGCATCCCAGTCTTTTTTCAGCTGAGAGACGCTGTCACCATATGCGCCGGCCATTTGTTCGTTGTAGTCCTGCCATCCCTGCAAAGTATCTGTTTTCGCCCAGTCGGGAACGAGATTAATCGCGGCAGCGATAGAGGAAGAAATAATCTGGTTCAGCTTCTGAAAAACGATCGCAACGCTGTAATAAATTGCGTTGAATTCCTTCAGTGTGTTTGATGCCAGTTCAGCTACCCATTGACCGATACTCTGCATGGCCTCAGACGCCCAGCCCTTGATATCCAGCCACAGGCGACCAAACGGCGTCAGCGAGTCGTAAGCCTGCTCCCCACGTTTTGCCATCGTATCGCCAAACAGGTCCATAGCCTGCGTAACGGCCGCGGTCTGGTCCTTTTGCTTGATCAGATCGTCAACATGCTTAAGTTGTGAAACGGTCAGGAAATTATATTGTTCGTTGAGACTCTGCAGCGCTTTAACAGGGTCTTTTTCGATGTCCTTATAGGCTTTGGTGATGTCCTGCGCCGAGACTATACCGGTCTGAACCGCCAACGCCGTGGAGCCCGCTGCTTTTTCAAGTTGCTGCTGTGTCAGCGATCCCATGCCAACCAGCTCAGTCATCAGACCCTGAACGGTTCCTACAGTAGCTCCAGTAGAGGCAGCAATAGACTGGGAGGAAGCCATGATCTGGAGCGCTGACGTGCCGGCAATGTTGCCAGTCCTGATAATGGCCTTGTTGATTTCGTCGTAGGCGGTGAAGTAGTCCGATCCCGCTTTGGCCGCAATCAGTACAGCACCGGCCAGGCCACCAATTGCGACTCGGGCAGGGGTCACCATCGACAACATCGCTTTCAGCGCATTGCCTACACCGCCAAACGAATCACGGAGCTGACCGCCCTGCTGAATGGCAACCATATAAACAGGCATACCGGAAGCCAGTGAGGTCACAATGTCGGTAATTTGCATCGGGAGATAACGCATAGCATTGCGGTATTGCCCCGCGCTGATAGCCCCAGACTTCCACGCTTCCTCCTGCTCTTTCAGCTTTGCGATCATTGGTGCAGCACGATCGGATACGCCGAGTTGGGCAGCTTTTAGCTCTAACAGTTCTGCGCGCGTTTTTCCGATTGCTGTGACCTGCTCCTCCAGCGAATCGATAAAGGTTTTGCCCGCCGCAGCTGCACGCTGCGCTGCCTGAGCCTGTTCAATGCGAGCCCGCCCCTCTGCGGTTTCAGACTCCATTACCTGTGCCAGTTTTGCCCGCGTCGTCTCAAGCACGCTGTTGTAACGAGTAAAGTCCTCGTCTCCCACCAGCCCTTTACCGCGAAACTTCGCCAGGCTCTCCTGGATAGTGTCCAGTTCATCCAGTGCCTTGTTTACCGGGCTGATTTTATTCAGCAGGTTCTGCAGTTCCTGACGCTGCTGCTTCAGGCTTTCGCTGTTTTTCTTCTGGTTATCGATACCGGTGCGGAACGTGCTGTTCAGGTCATCCGCTTTGCCTGCCGCGGCGGACGCGGTCTCCTGAAAGCGATCCAGTGCCTGGTTACCGCGCTCCAGCTCAGTGGTATTTACGCGCAGGGAAATCGTGGCGATATCGTTACTCATTCCGCCCTCTCTTTATGCATAACTTTTAGTGCGGCGCTCTCCATGATTCGGATGTCCGAAAGTGCGGTTGCCTCGTCCTCGACGTGGTGCAGGCGCATTACCCAGGGCAGCACGTTGTAATCAAGCCCTGATGCACCACCCATGCCCGTGCGCCACTGCGTACTGACAGCCTGAAACACCAGGAATGAAGGCCATACATCTGGCCAGACGTCGATGTATTGATCGTCGTAGTCATCCGGCGAAAGCCCATAGGGCGCCAGGTCTGCCGCTGTGGGTTCAGGCGTATAGAATGCAGAGGCAACCGCTATCAGTTTTTTTCGCGCTGCCCCATCAGTTCGCGATAGTAGGTTTCAGGGATAGCCTTCATTGCAGCCGGATAGTTTTCCAGCAGCACCGAAAGATTTTCCGCGTTGAATGTATCGGGGAGTGCCCAGCCAGAAATAATTTCCATCAGAAAATCAGTGGCGGTTTTGCCTTCCAGTTTTTCCAGATCAGCCAGCTCTTTGAGTGGCTTATGATTAAACGTGAAGGTCAGCACGCCATCCTCATCGCCGGCGCGCGGGATCGATACGTTGGCCTTAAAAGTTGGTTTGGGATGAAGGGTGAATTTAGTCGCCATCGTTGCCTCTTAGTGAAAAAAGCCTCCATGGCGGAGGCTCAGGTTGTCGTTATGCCTGACTTATGCCGGGGCGCCTGTGATTTTGTAGAACGTCATCGCTGGCGATTGCAGGTTCAGCACGACGCTTACCGTTTCGACCTCGTTCACCGCCGTGGTCGGCGTGTCGTCAAAAGATGCCGTGGCCGCCCAGTAACGGTTCTCCTTCGCCTTCGGCACGTACATATACGCAGCCACAGTCTCTTCGTCTTCGTCCAGCTGGCGCAGCAGCGGATAAACCGGGAGAGTTGAGTCGTGAGCAATCGAGTAAGTCTGAGAGACAGCGGATTTATAGGTATTCAGGTTGCGCTGGCGATCATCGCTGAGGAACTGAATCTGCGTGGTGTTCTGATCACCACCAGATTTCGATACCTCAGTGATTTGTGGCAGCTCGGTCCATTCTTCAATTTTGCGAATAGAGCCGGAACCGCCACCAGCCGCGTATTTGTTTTTGTTGGTGGTGTTGATGTTGCGAAGAGTTACAGCATTCTCCGCAATCGCATCGATTTTCGCGATAACGTTATCAATACCCGACCAGTTGCAGTTCACGTGAACGATATCGCCGACCGCTATATCGTCTGCGGCGCTAACTGTGATCACCGCGTGCTCAGCATTCGTCGCGCCGGTGAAAGTAATAGCCGGGCCGTAGCCCGATGCCAGATAGACATGAGCGCCGTTAGGCAATGCAAAGCCCATAATGGTTACTCCTTTAGAAACGGGAAAACCGGCTCAAGGCCGGTCAGTTGTGGGACATCACAGAGGGAATCAGTTGGTAATGTCTGCCCGATAATTCAGGCTGACAGGAACGGAGTAGGACACAGGTGTAGGGACGCCGCGGAATATGCCAGGCGCGCTGCTAATCCAGCAGGTAAAATCTTTGCCTGCAATTTCCAGCCCCTCGGGGAACAATTCCGCTACTCTGCCAGCCAGGGCAACGACGGAGGTACGGCCGGAGCCGGCTGGCGCCACGACATTAATCTGGTACACGCCAGAATAAATCCGGCAGCGCAAGCCGAGATCGATTGTTCGCGGCGTAACGGGCATATCGTGAACGGCCAGGTACATCTCGTTTGCAGGAGGTGTGAACGGCACGTTCTCCCATGCAACCGAAATGCCCTCGGCATCGGCCCAGGCACCCAGTCTGGCGGCCAGTGCAGATGCAATATCAGGAATCACTTAGTCACCTCCCTGACAGCTTCCTCAAAGAAGCGTTGAAACTCAGCTGCAGTTATGCGGACCATCCCTCCCGGAGCCTGTGTGGAATGCCCCATTTCAAGCGGGTAGGCATAGGGCACGTTGTTGCAGAAATAAATGGCCTTCATCCCGACTTTGAAGAGCGACAGCGTGTAGTTACCGGCCGCTTTTGTCAGGTCGCCGGTCTTGTCTATTCGCCCTGTTTCATCAGTTGTCGGAGCATCAAACGATATCTGCCAGTTACCGCGAAAGCGTCCGCCCGTATACCCCGGCGGTGCTTTGATATCCATCCCATCCACCACCCGGGCTTTTTTCTTCAGTCTCCCGGTTTTGGTCAGGTTATCGGGATTGGCCCGCTGCGCCTCGTTGTGGTCGTAAACAGCGCGATTATAGGAAACGGCTGTCTGGTTAACTTCCCACAACTCCGGGTTGCCCACTGGGGACATCACCACCAGCTGGTTAAGAATTTTGATTCCGACGGCGCGCACCACTGCTTCCTGATTCGTTTTCGCCTTATTAACGAACGCCGTGATTTCAGCCATGAACGCCGCGTTCTCGCCCATGTTATGCCCTCAGTTGCGCTTTGTAGCAAAGCACCAGTGCAGCAGGTTTTGCCGGGTTCGGTTTGACAACACGGTAGGCTGTGCCATCAATATCAACAACATCGCCGATTTTAATTTCCTGCTCTGCCGTAAAAACGATCTGCACATCGCCGTTAACGATGACCGTTCCATCAATTTCGCCTGGCGCGTATTCAGTCTTCACGCCCACAGCAGTAAAACGTACCGCTTCAGTTTTATGCTCAACGCCACCAATAACCGTTATCGAACCTTTACGGGTGACGTTGTACGCCACGCCGTTCTGCCTGAGCATGCGCGTCGTTCTGGCCTGCATACGTTGGTAATCAATCGCCATATCAGGCCCTCTCTGCAAATGCATTGATGGCGTAACCACGACCACCAGCGAGGTCGCCCAGCAGCGCCATAACGGCAGGATAGGAAGGGGTGAAGACTTCACCATCGGCGACCGCATAGGTCATGGTTACGGCGCCTTCGACACGTTCGGTTTTAACCGCGGCCTCACGAACGCTTGAAAGCAGATCGCCCTCAATCGCCTCGATAGCCAGCATGCATTGTGCGGAGGTAACCTGTCGCGGCACTTGGTCGGGTGGGAAATCATGACCATCCAGAATGATATTCGCCCGTGGCCAGGCCAGCGGCTGTCGAGGGTCTGCTTTTGAGCCAACCCAGTCCAGCCCCTCCAGGTAATCCATCGCCTTAATCAACAAAGGAGTGAGTTTGTCAGGTAGTTCAATGCCGCGTATTGCCGCAAACGAGGCAAGATCCTCTTCACTGGCGTAGCTGTTGGCATCAGAAGAGGTGATATCGGTATTGATCATCGAATAATCCTGTTTATGGGGCTTTCGCCCCATTCGTTATTCTCCGGCAGGCGCAGTAAAGGTGATCAAATCAGTGGTTTTCGCCACACCTTCAACCGTGCCGGTTACCGTGAAGGTGCCAGCAACGTCTGATGTGAGTTTCACCGTTGCACCACCAGCAGAGCCTGTTTGAGAACTGGCCGTGCTGAGCGTGCCGCCCGTTGAACTCCATGCAACAGTTTTACCGGAAACACCTGCGCCGTTTAGCGTGTACTTCAGGGAAATGGTGACCGCATCGGCGCTGTCAGCGGTTGCGGAGGTTTTATCCGCTGACAGCGTTACTCCCCCGCCGCGGATCCCAGCTTAATCAGCACGCCAGCCGTAGATTTGTTGCTGGTGAAGTGCTTCTTCCAATTACCTGCAGTTCCGATTTTGGTCAGGTCTGGGTTATCGCCTTTGGAGGTATCCCAGCTGTAACCCAGCAGGTCGACATTCACCACGCCTTCAGCGCGGTATCCGATAGCCAGGTTTTCCTGGTCGTTGATGTCGTAGGAACGGAAGCCCGGCGCCTGAGACTCGGTGACGGTAACCGCTCCGGCCACCAGCCCAAGGATCGCATCAGCATCCATAGTGTCGGTAACCAGTACAGGTTTACCCAGCGTGCCCGGCTGCCCGCCGTAAACCACAACGCCTGCTTCTTCGTAGATTTTGTTGGCAATCGCCTCATCCACGATGTCGAAGTAAGTGGCGGAGTGCATAACGAAGAGCACCACACGGTTGAACTTATCGCCGTATTTGCGCAGGCCGCGCGTCAGAGTCTTTTTACCGTCAGTCTCAATGTCGGCGGTTACGACCATGTCGGCGTTAGCGCCAATCGCCGCAGTCAGCGCTTTCAGGCCATATTTCACGTAGCCTTCCAGCGTCGCGTCAGCCACATCAGTGCCGATTACTTCGGAGAACTCGTCAACCGAGCGGCCACGGCGTTTGAATGCTTCTTCAGTCGTTTCGTATGGACCGTATTTCCACGGCGCTTTAACGGAGACGGCTTCACCTGCGCCAATCTTCTTACCCGTCACTTTTTCGGTGGAGTTAACATCACGCGATTCGATCGAGCCGCCCACCTTGTAGAAGGCACGTTTGCGGAAATCACCTTCAATAAGCTCGTTATCCAGCAGAATCGCCCCGTTGGAAGAGGCATTAAAGATTGCCAGGTTATCCTGTCGGCGCTCAAGGAAAGCGGTCTGAGCCAGGTCGTCATAAATAATCAGGTCGGTATTAACAGTCGTCATTCGGGAAACGCCTTATTTCGGAAGTTTGAGGAAGGCCTGCTGGCCATGCTTGCGGATGTAGTCCGCTTTGTCGCTAGCGCTCATTTCGGAACGTTTCAGGCTGCCACCGCCGTTTGGTTTGTGTCCGCCCGCGCCGGTGCCTTCTGCGCGTGGGAACAGATGCGGAGCCGTCTCCTTAAGAGACTCAGCCCACTCAAGCGGGCTTAGTGGAGTTTTGCCGTCTTTACCGAACAGAACATCGCCATTTGCATCAACTGCTACGGCCTCGCCTTCGTCGTTGAGCTGGAATGTGCCTTTGGCACGCAGAATCAGATCGTCGGATGCTTCCGGCAGCGCGCCAGCTTTTGAGGCTGCTGCACGGATTGCATCGCCCAGAACCCGGTCCCGGAATTTGTTGGAGAACGCTTCGGCTTTGTCAGCGCGTTCATTTGCGGCTTTAATCTGCTTATCAACGTCAGCACGCAGACGCTCGGTGCGCTTATCGAGCACCTCATCAATTTTCCCGGCGGCAATCAGCTTTGCCTCTTCGTCGTCGGAAAAACGCTGGAGGATCCCACGTACAGCATCAGGATCGATACCATCGAAGCGCGACAGGGTTTCTTTTTGCTGCTTGATGGTGCCCAGCAGCTCAGAGTTTTTCGATTTCAGGCCTGTAACTTCGCTGGTCACACGCTCATCTATCAGCTTCTGGATTTCTGGCGTGATTTCGATACCACCGCCACCGCCGCCCTCACCGCCGCTTTCAGGTGCGTAATATTTCAGAAGCATGTTTCGAATTAACATAATTTCCCCTCGGGATTTTGCCGGGCCTCGCCCATAAAAAAGCCCCGGCGGATGCCAGGGCGTGGAGTAAGATGTGATTGTTAGTTGTCTGTGCCTGAGAGCTGCTTCAGACGTTCCAGGCTGATCCATTCGCCTTTGTCAGTGAACATATCAGCCAGGTCGATTTCACCCGCGCGGAACAAACGGCCACGCTCGGCACCCAGAACCTGATCCTGGCGTTGTGCCGGCTGGCGCGCGAGCCATTCCAGATATGATGTTTTCCCCGGTACCTGTCCATCCATGCTGGCCCGACTCCCCTCGTCCATATCGTCGATATCGATGCCGAGTTCGCGCCACGACTTGAGGATCAGGGTTTCGGTAGAACGACAGCAAAAATGAATTTTCCCGGGTCCCTGCAGGTAAGGCACCTTATGCCCGACCGGTTTGTTATCCAGGGTGTAGCGCAGCAGATCACGAATAATGCAGTCGTGACTGGTTTTATTGTCCAGCGTGGACAGCCACTGTTTACCTTTCACGATGTCGCTGTTGGCACTGGTGAAGCTGTTGCGTGCTGTGGCAGCCAGATGATTCACGGCTGTTTTAGCGATGCTGGCGGCGTTTGCCCTGCTCATCTGCAGCGCCCCGTCGCGATAGTCTTTGTTGGCGTGGCCACGAACATTGCGCGCGATAGTTTCTACCGTGTCGCCAGCAAGATACCCCCTGCGGACGGCGTTCACGATACGCGCCAGCCTGTCCGATTCCAGATTCTCCGCCCACTCACTCAGCAGCCGCCCCTGAAAGGGTTGCGCCATCGCCGCGGCATACACCATATCGGCGGTGATGCCCTGCAACGGATAGTGAGACAGGACCTGTGATGGCAGAAGGGAATCGAACAGGTTCAGCTGATAACTGGCTTCGTTCTTTGCCAGCGCCACCAGCTCACTCTCGAACCCTGCCTGCATGGACGCTACGGCTTGATGGTTAAGCTCACGCACGCTGCCCAATAAACTCTGCAGGCGATTAACTGTGAAGCTCTCCGGCGGCAATCTATCCAGCGCATCCAGTAGCCGCGCCGAAAGGTCCGCGTCCGTCTCGTTAAGCAACTTGACCATCCGGTTTGCCACGCCAGTGGCGTAGCGGCTTAACCAGACGGAATGTGCGATCGATTCATCACGCAGGCTTTCGTTAATGGTGGGCATATCAGCCTCCCGTCAACGTTGGTGCCTGATTGCGAAGCGCATCAATAACCTCGTCCGGACTGTCGGCCGGGTCAATGAGATCGAGCTTCTGCAGCGCGCGAATCATATCGCTATCGCGCAGCGCACCGGACTGCCAGGCATTGACGATTGCCGTCACCATGCCCGACTCGGCAACCTTAGCTATGAATTCCTGATTGATGGTGTAACTCGTCGTTTCGCCCTTGATGCCGAGGTATTTCGCACACCAGCCAAGCGCCAGCGTATAGGCCTCAGAAACGTTTGAAACGCAGATACCGAGCACAGAGGTTGATGATGTTTGCTCACCGCTAGCCTGCGTCGCCGTCTTAGCCGTGGCGTTCTGCTCAATCAGCCGGGCGCCAAGCTGCACCATATAATCGCGTTTGCTGTCCATGGCCTCTTTAGCCAGCATGTTCGGCTGTGCCTGGGCATAACCAAACGAGCCCTCCTTGGGAAGCAAAAGCGGTGATCGGGAACCAATTTTCACGCCTTTCTTCTCGAGGTGATCGCGCCAGCCGGTATCGAGCCCAGTCATGTACGGCTGCACCTGGCCACAGAACCACACGCTGTCCTCATAGTCAGCACTGTTACGATAATGACCGTGGTTTATCTCCACCAGCGCAGCGAGCGGTGAATCATCGATAGTGGGATCGTTGTTCTGAGCACCGACAAAGGTGAACGGGATTTCGTCCCAGTAGTCCTTTCCTTTCGGGTTAGGGTGGTACTCACTGTCAACTGTGTAGGTTCCACTTGCAGTGCCACCAGCCCGGCGCCATACGCGGCATATGAACTGCCCTTCTTCCAGCGCCAGTTCGCGGTACTGGACTTCATCCTTGTAAGCGTAACCATCCGGCTCTTCTACGCATTCGCGCAGAACCACCAGCACCAGCTGATCGCGTCCGTTAATACGCTTTGTTCTCCAGTTGATGATGTTCTCTGCCGGATAGCGGAGGATGATCGCCTCATCGGAGGCTTCAGCGTAATCGACGTAAATGCCCTCTCGCGCAACCTCCAGCACGTTCTCGGTCACCAGTTGCGACTGCTGATAGATGCTGGTACCGGCCCCGTCAGCATTGTCCAACAGGTATTTCAGCTTTTCAGGGCCGTTAAACGTGGGGTCCTTGCGATATGCCATCCCAAGCATGCCGATCTTCGTATTGCCGGCAATGGCATAGAACACAGCGCGGCTCAGATAGTCCTCATTACGCTTTTTATTGCGTAATGATTTATCGGTTGGGTCGAGATACGGCAGATACTTATTACCTGCCGCTTTTACGGCCTCGGCCCCTTTGCAAAAGTCCCTGTATTTCCGCCAGGCAGCAGAAGCCGCCCGGTGTTCTGGTCGAACCCAGGTGATGTCGTCGTTTGCCATATCAGAAAGTGGTGTCCATGGTGATTGAGTATGCCGGCTTCACAATAGGGTAATCCTTCACGATGAAGTACCCACCAGCATCATTGGGGTGATCGTTATCCGCTGATTTATCCGGTTCGCCATTTGCCGCCCAGATTTGCTGCTCGAGGCTCTCGGTATAAACCGGGCAGTTCTGGACGTTGACCAGATAGCGGCGTTCGCCGTTGGCGTTACAGAACATGGCGTTCATCGAGTTGATACGGTCCTTAACCGGCGGGTTGACATCATCAACAATGACGCTGAATCCGGCTTCGTTGAGCTGGGCGATATCGGTCTTACTGGCGTTCTGGGATTTCCGAGAGTCCCCTGACGCATCCGGATAGATGTAAATCTCCCGGCTCTTCACGTAGCGACCATTCTCGTAGCGCCAGAATTCTTCCTGAATGCGCTTAATCATCGCCGGCGTGTCGTAGACCTTCATCAGTTCACGAACCGCGCGCGGCAAGCCGTTACGCTTTACGTGAACAATCGCGGCCATTTTTCCCACGTTGAAGTCCATACCAATGAACAGCGGATCTCCATCCTGAATCTCGTCAGAACAGTTATTCAGCTTGCGGTTGAAGGTGTGGTAAATGGTCCCGCTGTTAAGGTTTGTGAATTTCCCACGCAGATAGGCCTGAATCAGCTCGTCAGGATAAGAACTCAGCAGCGATGGGATGTAATCAGGCGGTAGATTCTTCGCATTGTCGAACGTGCTGGCCTGAATCAGTCCATACAGTGCGGCAAGCTCTGGTTTTTCACGCACCGCCTTCACGAACTGCTGGTAGACAAACTTGAAGCCTTCCGGCGTGGTCGTTACATCGATGCCGTTACGTAGCCCATCAACCTTGTAACGCATACGAGCGATGATTTTTCGCCAGGCCTGTTGTGCTTTGGCTGCCGCCATGACGTCCAGCTCATCCACCATCGCATTACCGATTTTGAAACCAACTATCGAGCCGGGTTTCTCCATCGAGCGACAGATTGTGGTACCGCGGAACCGTCGCCCCTCGTAGAAGTGAACCTCTTTGTTCCCCTCGTTGATTTTGACGTTCAAGCCCCAGTCAAAGGCAACCTCTTCAATCGTCGGGTAGAAGATGTCACGAATCTGCGGGTACGTCGGCGCGAAATAACCCTGGTTGATTTTAGGGTGCTCCCACATCCCCTTACAGATGCCACCACAACCCACCCACGTCTTACCAGAACCGAACCCGGCAACATAGGCTTTGAATTTGTGCTGCATCGCAAGGAAGCGCGCCTGAGGAATGTTAAGTGTCGGGCTGATCCCCATCGTCTGCCCTCGCATCCACTACGTTGATATTGATCTGCACTGGGGTAGGTTCGTCATCATCACCATCACCCGCCAGCTCCTTGCGGAGTTTCTCAACCTCAAGCTGCCGGCGTTCGATTTCAATCTGCTGCAGTCGCTGCGCAAACTCGCTATCGGCCAGGCCAAGTCGCTTCATTACCGCTTCGTACATTCGCTCACGGCTGATGGCTGTAATCTCGATGCCATTCTTCCCCAGCTTGAGGCCGGAATAAGCCAGAGCAGCGTCAGGGGGAAGTTTCCTGGTATCAGCGAAATAAGGCTGGCCTATGCCATCGCCGTTGCAGCGCGGGCATTCTGGGTTTGGTTCTCGGTTGTGGTCGTAACCATAGCCGCCAGTATCCTGCGGCAGCCTAGCACCTTCCCTACCCTCGACTTTTGCCGTTTCCTCATCAAACTCAACTGCATCGCGCCACTGGTAGTGGTGACCGAAGCCCCAGCAGTAACGACACGCGCCGCGGCGATACTGTGAAAGCTTGTTTGCATCGAAAGTTGCGAGCTGCCACATCTGCGCAAGAACTTCATCAGCACTGCCAAGCGTGCGCGCAATGGAGGCTTTCTGCTGCCGCGCAATGGCCTGGGCAACGTTAGGATTCGTTATGAGCTGACGACCGTAGTTTGGGTCACTATAACCAGCACGTGCAGCGGCAGCGGTGGCGTTGTTGTCCTTCAGGTACTCCGCGACAAATAAGCGCTGCTGAGCAGTAAGTCCATCATCATCCACCAGTTCATTTGCGCTTTTGTCTTTCTGCGCAGTGCGCATTTTTTTCTGCGCAGGTTTTTGCGCAGTTTGCGCAGAAGGTTTTTTGATATATCGACGGGCGGTAGCGTAGTTCAGTCCCTGCGCTTCACACCATTCCTTTGGTGATACGCCGGTTGCGGCATGTTCGGACAGGAACCGTTGCTGGAGCTCGCCCCAGTCCGGTTTTGCCATTATTAACCCCATGAAAAGCCGCACGATGGCAGCTACTGTCTGAATATCAGGGTATTTCTTCAGGATAACCTTAGTTAAGGTAATCATTCAGCCCGTCAGCGGTGGGACACTGGCGCTAAGAAATAGGGGGAATGGCTGACTTACCTCTGATTAAGGTGAAACTATGCAAAAAGATTTTAAATTCGAAATGAAAGCAGATGCCTCTACGCCTAATGTAACAGCACAGGAATTGATGGCTATCAAAAGCGCTCTAGGCTTCATCCTCGCAAAACTCCCATCTGACGCCCAATCAGATGTAATTCAAAATTTGATTAATATCCCCGACCCGAAAACTAAAGATTTGGCTACTCTCTTAAATCAATTTAGAAATCTGCATTCTCCTGATTGATTTTTATACTGTAGACAACAGTTAATCTCCCACGGTCCGAACCTTGTTTTTTATTGGGCCGTGGTTTTGTTTTACCGAGTTGCTTGAACTGTAATGCATGCTTTTTTTTCATAAAGATACTTACATCATTTTCGTTTTGCATTTCCACCAGACGTGACATCTGTCGATGCCATCGTTTTAAACACGTTATGGTTCAGAGGAATTGTTACCAGACTGTCACCAGATGACTGTGCGACAACTCCGAGTAATGTTTCATGTCAAAGCAGTTGCACACCATCAGGCACTACCATCCTTCTGAGGGCATCTCAACGAAATCCATACCTGATAACGTCGTCCTTCAGCACGTCGGCCACTGAGATACCAGTTTCAGCTCTCCGTTCGAAGTCAGGGTGTCGAGCACGTCCATCTGGTCTATCTCAACGAGACGATTCAGGACGTATGTCGCATTTACACCAACCAGATCATTGCGTTGCGCTTTAAGTTCGGCAATTCTGAATCGGATGTCAGGTTTTGACAGGTTTTCGGACGCGGTGCGGTTTGGTGTCTTTACGCTGTACCCCGCCCGAATAGCCGCTTGCGTGGCATTTAAATAGATGAGGCACTCGCGACAGAACATTTCTTGTTTGTCGGTGAGTACCATGTTTTCCAAGGAGTGAATGTGAAACTATATGATTTCTGCTTTAGCACTTATGAGAACGACGAGCGCTGGCTCAACAATGGATTTTCTTGTAAACGACAAAGTATTGTTACCATGCTGAATACTATTTACAGGTCACTCACATCAGGAGTTAAGAATCCTCAAGGACTTCCAAAGATAGGGCAACTGCTTGATATGGAATTATCAGCGTCTGGGGAATTTAGAGCGTCTTACCTTCCTGACCTTGTTGCAGTAGCCTTTGATGTTATGACAGAAATCAACAGAAATCCGCTACTTTGGGGTTCTATTGCCGATAGTGAAAACCAAGCAAAACACACTTTCGTAGTTCTTTTCCATGGTCCTCATGGTGAGGTTATCCAAAACAATCAAGGCGCAGCAAATGGGGAACGATACGAAAAAGTAAAGGCTCAACTTATTAATGATATCGACGCATCTTACAACCATCTAAATTTTTGAGAATCGTAATCTGCATGTGCGCGAGAGTAGGCTAGTGAACAACTCTCGCGCTCCCCTGCCGACAACTATTATCCTTCTGATACCCATTCTTCAGGTACCTTATTGCGACCAAAACAATCAAATCCGCCAATTTGAGCATCGCTGAGAGGTTTGGCGGGTATATTAATGCCATTATCAAGCCCACCAGCAGATGAGCTTTGTAATAGCTATTGTGAGCCTCGGAATTCCTCTATCTTCCTGATACTGGCCTTATCGATGTTGCATTGGCCCAGCGCCGACAGCAGACTGACATTCAGATCCAGACTGGCCCCGTAGGTCAGCGGTTCGGGAATAGCTGGCTGTTGCGTCTCAGTAGTCAGGTTTGCTGGCAGCGGCATCGCCGGCACCTGCACGTAAACTGTCCGCGTATTCCCGCAGCCGGTTAGCAGCTGCAACAGGCACAGGCAGACGAGCGCAATCATCATCCGCAACAGCCACTTTGATATCTGCTTGGGCTCTCTGTGACTCCAGTGCGATCTCGTTTTTAGCATTCTGGTTGGCCTCTGAAATGGCGTTGATGATGTTCACAGTCTGTATAATATTGGCGGTGACGATATTTGCTGATTCAGCCTGCTGCTCTGCGGTATCTGCACGCGCCTTTTCGCGGCTGGCTTCGTCGCTGTAATACCAGGCTGACCAGCACGCTCCACCAAACAGGCAAAAGATGAATACTGCGATCGCAATGAGGTAACGAAGTCTCATCAGAACACTCCCGGCGTTGATGAATGAATTCCGGGGTTAAGCGGTCCTACTTCATCGTTAAGCCTCAGTGGCTTTTGCTGCCACTCACAGACCGCGCGCTCAATCTCACGTCGGGTAACCAAGCCTTTCCACTGCTGACCACCAGCATAGGTCCAGCGCTGCAGCTCTTTGCAGGCACCAGCAACGTCACCGGTATTCAGCTTTCGCAGAAGAGTGGATTTGCTGAATGCGCCATAACCAACGTTGTAGGTGAATGAATAGAGCGCAGCGCGGGTGGTTTCGGGGATGAAAACCTTTATCAGTGGGTCGATGGCAGCTGCCACCTTACTCAGGTCGGACTGCAGCAGCGCATCACACTCCCGATCGGTGTAGCGATGTCCACGGCGAACGTCGGCGCCGGTGTGCCCATCGCATACAGTCCAGACGCCGACAACATCTTGATAGGCGTAATAGCGCCGCCCTTCCAGCCCATCCGCATTACCCAGCATGACAGCTGCAATAGTGATTGCACCGGATCCTCCAACAATGGCGCCCACCAGCTTATTTCTGAGTGTCGGGTTCATCTCGGCTCCTGCTGCGGCGGTTGTCTTCGCGGATTTTGAAATAGAGATTCGTCAGATACGTCAGTACAGCGATGATGATGCCCACCAGCACGCCGATAGCGTTCCACTGCTCGGGACTGTAGGCATTCAGCATGCCGTTTAGGATGCTACCGGCTGAAGCGCCATAGGCTGCACCGGTGGTTAGTTTGTCCATGCGATACATACTCTCACCTCGCGTAGTTAGCGGGTGCTGTGTGTTTGAAAGGGGTCAGTCCGTCGGGACGATTTGACAAGAAGGCGTGTCGATGATGGTTCCTTGAGCCTGAAATTAAAAAGCCAGCGACAGGCTGGCAATGTGAGGGTAAGGCAATGAACAGGATATTATTAGAACCAAGCGACCTAGAAGCTAGCTAAACAGATGGCATTTGTGTAAAACGATGACATCAATCAGCAGGTGTTCATCGTGAAATACATTCGGTTAATTTTAAGGCTCATAACAGTATCACTTTATGTGTTTCTGGTTGTTTTTGGCTCTGGATTTGTAGGTTCGAGTACAGCCAATGCAATTAATCTTGAAACACTTAACCTAAATTACTCATTAATCGCAAAGGACTCGGCGGTATACGCACTCTGCGCAACTGGTGCGACATTGGTTGTTCCACCAGTCCTATATTTAATCCAGCATTATGTCTGGCCAGTGTTGAAGTTTATAGGCTTAAAGATTCGCTACTTCTTCCATGGATACTAAAAGCCTCGCACAGTAACGAGGCTTCACTTAATTTTTATCCTGTTACAGCTTTGGCTCTTCAATACGTTCGCTTAGCACTTCGACCTCTCCATTGTTGGCGAGATCATCTCCACGAGTCACATACCATGCGCCGTAGATAGTTTCACCCGACTCTAAATCGTCGATTTTTTCGTGCACGTAGTAAGCGATCTGCCTGCTACCATTGTACTGAATCCAGTAATAGCCTTCTCTCATCATTCCCCCCTCTCCGATATAGAAAGTATAAGAGGCAATGAATAGTGATGGTTTTAGAAATTCTTAAATCGCTATTAAGCAAAAAGCCCCACGGGGTTAACCGCAGGGCTTTAAACGAAGGCAATAACCCATCGTTAGAGAAAAATTACCACAGATTCGGGAAATGTAAATAGCTCACGATAAAATAACGCCCTATTTTGTTATTTGCTTGAGCTGCGCATCAGCCCACGCCTCTTCGATATCAAACTTGGTGATGAGCTGATTGTAGAAAGGCTTAACAGACTTCTTCCAGGTATCGAGGCTGATTGCATCAGTTATCTGACACACCGCTGCATATGCCTCTGTCGATGGGATTCGCTCATAACCTCGGCCACTGCAGCGCTTGCAATCAGCCAGAACCGGAACGCCCTGCTGCTCTGTAAGAGCCTGATTAATGGCTTTCCCGCGTCCATGGCAATCTTTACAGGCACAACTTACAACCTTCTTGCCCTTACACTGAGGGCAGAGAACGCGCGCTACCTCCCTGATCTCTCTTCGCACCTCATACTCAGAAGGACGTATATTTTCGACGCCCATATTCAGGGACATCTTCACGAATTTCTTCTCTTTTGCAGGAGTGTGAGACTTCATGCTGTAGACCTCAGCATCAATAAACCCTTCCCCATTGCAGCCATCGCATTGCTTCGCGCTGGCGGCGCTGCGGGAATAGTCCTCGAACGCGAAGGTGGCCAACTGATGCATCACCAGTGGCTTAACCCCGGCATCCAGTTTGCGCAGCGCAGCAACCCTATCGCACTTGGTCAGCGCGTACTGGGCCAGTAACTCAATCGCCCTCTCCCGATCGTTATTGCTGATACCCATCTTTCCGAGAAAAGCGCTGTAACCCAAGGCTGCCCGCTCCTGCGTCATGCCCATAGCGGCCATGATATCCGTTCCGCTTAATGAGTCTGACGCCGTAGCGCGCGGAGAGTCGCTAATCATTGTCGATTTGGCGAAGTGATATTTGAGGGTATTTTCAAGATTCATGCGGTCTCCAGCTCGGTAATGGTGAGTTCTAATTTCCCGCCCTTAACGACAGGCATTTTCACAACGCGATAGTCGACAACCTGGCAGTCATCCAGCCAGAATCCCGCCTTGGTTAAAGCGTCGAATGCAGCTTTCTGCAGGTTATCCAGATCGCGGCGCCGGCGGTCGGGCATGTGACATTCAATTCGGATTTTGAGTGGTGCGGCCGTCCGGATATTAAGGCGGGCGCTTCGAATGACACTTGCGACCGCATAACGGTAAGCGACGCCATCAGCGCTGATGTGAGTGCGCCCGCGGTTGTGCCGGTAATACCGGTTATTGCTCGGCGGCCAGGGCAAAGTGATTTGATATGTCTTCACGTTCACCCCCACATCCGGTTTCGCCAGCGGCTATCCGGGCGCGCTGGTGTATTTGATGTTGGAAGGAATGCACTGACAGTCCATGTCACGTAATCCTGGTTTAGGCTGCGTTCAACTCGCACGCCGCGCGCTTTGTAACGCTTAACCAGTTCGTCGGCCTGTTCGGTGCTGCAGTCGGTATGATGGAACCAGGTCTTCTTCATCCCCATCACCCCGCGAAGCCAAGCAGCTGCGCGGCGACACTTTCGGCCTCATCACGGCTGCGGAATGAACGGGACAGGACCCAGCGCCAGAGGACATCGAGCGCAGCTTTATAGAGCTGCTGAAACTCGAGTTCGTCCATGTTGGCAAACGAGATGCTACGAGGATGCTTTTTGAGTGTGCCGTCAGGCAGCTGAATGGCATCAAAGTGCCCTGCTTCGACGATCACCCAAGAGCGGTAAGCGTCAAAGGATTTGCACAGGCTAATGCCATTTGTGACCCGGCGGTATGCAACCTGCTCAAGATAATGCTCAGCAGCATCGATCAGCGCGCCCTCATTGCCGGCATAAGAAGCCAGGAACTTGGCGTAGCCAGTAATCAGCTTCCTCTCGTTACTCGAGATAGCCCCGCCGGTTGGTTCCCAGTATTCAAAACCGAGATTGAGAAGCGCGAAAAAGCGTCGGTGGAATGCCGGGTTACGTACACGCTTGAACTCGGCAACAAGAACATCGCCGAGCCGGGTTTTGGATTGCAGGATATCGCTGGTCTCGGGCGTAGCCGGGATCAGTATTCCTGAATGGTGTTTGATAAGTTGTAATTCTAGCGCCATGGTTCTCTCCGTGGCGCATCAGGTATAGGTTGTTCAGGCCTATGAAAGAATAATATCAGACGGTGGTGTAATCCGGTACCCAAGCCGTTTTGCAAATTGCATAAACTCGTTGAGAGTGAAGATTTCTTCCTCGTCGAGTAACGGTCGTAATGAAACTATTCCATTTACTCGATAAACCAGATATCTCCCTTCCGCCGGGAAACTATAGATAACTGCTTTATCGGCCCTTCTGACCACGTCGTACCATTGATCATCTGCATTAAAGGCATCTGCACTACACACTATTTCTTCCCCCAGAGCGACTTATTGACGCGGTAAACAGTAATCGGGAACAGCCAGGGGAACGCAAACAGCGATACTCTTTGAAACTGCTCCAGTGAAATTCACGCGATTAATAAAACCACTCGTCGGCGCTTTCCCAGGTCTCCTGCACGATTTGCTCAACCTCTTTCTTGTCGCCCCCGAAAACACTCAGACCATCATTGCTGGCACGCTTGATCGTTAGCTGACAATTATCAAACTGCTTGCTGAGCCTTTTGAGCAGTTCTGACTCTAGTGCAGGTATAGCTCCATTAGGAAGTTTCTTCATGCGATCAATGGCTAACTCGATTTTCATTTTTCCCTCCGCAATGAACACCTGTATGCATATACAGTATATTTATAAACGTATCTTACGGATTTTGCAACGATTAAAGAGTGTTAGAAGGATGGAGCGCTTCCAAGCTTGCAGGTATCGGTTTTAAGAACGATTTGGGACAGATCTCAGATTTGGTGGTCTACACAATAGTTATGTTGAATAGATTTCAGAGGAGTTTAGTGCAGTTTCACTACTAAATTGTGGTTTCGATATGAGATTTATAAAATGAAAATTCGTAAAGGCTATTATGGAGCTTGCTGTTACTAAGCAACAAATTTGTCAGCAAGCTCTAAAACGACATGAAACATTACCAATGCGTAACGTAATCCAACCGGTTATCGAAATTTACTGAGATGCAGGCACTTTATCATCCTGATGGAAAGCCTCGATCCCGACTTTCTGACCATAAGAAAGTTCAAGTGTGTTACCATCAGGATCAGCGAAGAAGACATAATAACCTACCGGTTCGCCTGCCTGAACCGGTTCTTTTCGCAAGATGCCTTCCATTCTAGCCATCGCTACCTTATTGTCGATTTCTTCAATGCTTGAACAAGCTACTCCCAAGTGACCGAAATTACCTAGAGGGGTGTCAGTCACAGCATCAACCTGGACAAGGACAAGTGCAAAAGGGCGAGTTCGGTCACTTAACCACGCGACTTTACGTACCTCCGGAAGATCAGGCTCTCGCCTGTGTACGATTTCCATGCCAGCATAACGGCTATAGAAATCAATACTTTTTTCCAAATTTCTAACAACAAACGCAACGTGCGTAAAACCTACATCAATATCTTTCATTAGGCTAATCCTTTGACTATCTCCAGAGTCGCCATCTTAAAAACTCAAGTTAACTTGAGGTCAAGAGCCTTTCAATCTATGCTTTTGCTGGATTTCTTACACGTATTGTTCAATGCCGTTCAGGGTTGCGGCGTATGCTAACTCCAGCTAAATGAAGATTTAGCCTGCTACGCAAAGAAGAAAGAACTCAGTTGAGATGCGGTAAACGGAGCAGGCTTAAATAGTTGGTCTCATTTTCGCTCGCACATCCCCATACCCTCCTACCAGCTTTCATCCAATCATATTTGGCTTTTAAAGCTCAGCTGGTATCGAGCAGTCAGCGATACTTGCGCAGCAAACGTGCCGCGCATATACAGTGCTGGCTTACCTTTTATCAAACGTGCTCACGCCTGCATACCCTTCCCCCTTGCGATGTTAATTCTGTCAATGCATTCCCTTAATGCTTTGACTTGCTCAGGGGTAAGTTCAGATTCATCGATTGTGGCCAGAAGAGCGTTGAGGGAGCGCTCAATATCGTTTTTAGTCAACCGTAAACAGATAACCTTAACCCAACGTGGCGAGAACTTGCTGAGGCCGATTGCTCTTGTGATACGTAGTTTCATGAGATGCCTCTTAACCGCCAGTGGTGGCGATTTCAAACTCGCTTATAACACACGTAGAAAAAACTTATGTGATTATTACGCCATAGAAATTTCTAAGGGTCGTTTCGCTTGAGGACAATCAGACTTTCAGTAAACATCTAAGTTGGTTTTCCAGCATGTCACACAAGCGCCTCGTCATTACCCGAAGCGGCTTATCACGTGAAGGTAGTTTTTACGGTCATACACAGGCTGGGATGTCAGCTTTGTGCCAGAAGCGGACGGTGGACGCCGCGCTATGCGGCAATTTTGGACCAAAGCTGAAAAATTGCCTGACAGCAGCGCTTTAGTATACGAATCCCGATCAAAAGAAAATGGTCACTCAAATCTTTGCTCCCGCCGGTTGTACTCTTCGGCCTCACTCGCTCTACTCTCTCTAATAGACCTATTTAGAAGAGAAAGCTTGGTCTTAGCCATCTCTCGCACCTCAGGAGAGATATGATTTAATAGGACTTCGAATGCCTCCAAACGAACTTCAAGAATATCGGCAAGTGATCCTGACCACCCACTAGGAAAAGTCTTTGAGTAAATAGTTTCAACTATCGCGGCTTTGTTATCTGCGGCATCCAAAAGTGATGTAATATGATGACTGAGAATTACTTTCTTTGGATTGTCTAGTGGCTGTGATTCCTTGTCTAAGGATGTGTATGCCGAAACGGCACCTGCAACTTTATAAATCCTATCTTGATATCCATTACACCATTTAAGCAAGCGCTCTATCGGCGCTAAGTTTAATGGCGAGCTACTACGATTAATCCTATCTTGGAAAAGCAAATAAATAAGTTGTTCACTATTCTCACTATTTATTAACACTCTATCCAATACAAATTCTGGATAAGTTTTCACTAGATAGGATATGATAGTCTCTAATTCAAAGCTATATAAGCGATACGTCTCTACGCCATTGCAAAGCAAGTTAATAATATCGCGAACTTCATTCTCCGCTGCTGGCTCTGATAAACACTCTGCAACAACACGGTCCATTCCATGGAGATGTCGCCTACTAATCTCATCCCTGTGCATTGATAACAGTTTCAAAATGGCCTGCCTTCCAACAGATCGTAGGTTATCGCTAGGACTGTTGCCACCCTTTTCAGTAAAGAATCGCATGCTCAAAATTTCAATAGTTGAAAATATCCCATCGGCCAAATCATTAAGTGCGGCAAGTAATTCTGATAAATTATCATCAGAAATGGATTCATGAACTCGACCGTAACTTATCTGTTGAAACCTCCGTGCTTCCAGTTCACCTGTCTTCGCCAGCTCAATAAGCTTTTTTGTTCCCCATGGGGCTATCGGCGTTGCAGACAAAATATCAACAAAATACTGTTTAAGCTCCGGCACATCTAATACAGACTCTTGGAGCTTCCGAGACAAGCCAGGGTCACCGGCATGAACGCCAACAATAAAACCGCAAAAGAGAATAGGTTGTACGACTTCTAACTCTTGCTTTTGCATTAGACGGACAAGCATCTCAAAGGTTAAACCTTGGTTTGATGATCCTTTGGCCAATCCTTTGCCGAATGACCAAAGCGCATCAATACGTTTTTCCCATAACCTTGGTGCCAATCTTTCAAGGTAGTCAGGTTCAGATGACGCAAGCTCACCTAGTTCTTCGATCTTCTGATGAATTTTTTCAGAATTTTCTGTGTAATCCCCACCTAATACTTCTATGTGATCCCAGGTGTTAGTCAGGGCATATGCCTCGATTTCGAAATAGAGATCAGCCGGTGCGGTTAAATGTTCGAGTGCTTCAATCCTTTTTAATATTTCGGGAACGTGTTTCTTCCCGTTGTAATGGATTGTCCGCTTAACGGCCATCCATATATCTGGCCATTTACCGCCAGCACCATATTTCAGCACTATGTTTTCGAGAATTTCAAAGCAGCCTGCATAGCTCCATAATGCAACAAAGTGGTTAGCTAGTATCGCCTTTGCCCAATTGCATAGTGGAGCATTGCCAGAATCTAAAAACGGTACTAACAGCTCAATATAGCCTACGTACCAGTTTAATATATCTTCATTCGTTGTCGGTTCCCACCCAAAGTCCCTGCTACGAGCGCCAAAATCAAATCCTCCAAATGAGCTCCAGTGAGAAACCTGAAATGCAGACCGAAGAATATCCTGCGCAATTTCAAGCTGTCTCAAGCTGCCGGAATTTAACATCCTATTGACAAAGCAATGTCTTCGCGCTGGTGTAGCCTGGGTTCCAGAAAGGTATAATGAAAAAAGGCTCGCCAATTGACGAGCGATACTATTATTGTTCTCCCCAGATTGTTCAGTTTCCGCAAAGCGAAGAATTAACCCGGCAGAACGGTCGAAGTACTGATCATCATATGCTATTTTTCTAAGCAATCTAACGAGCGTAGAAAAATTCTGATTATCTCGTGAGCAGAAATCTCGAGCTTCCGAAGCATTCTCTATAGCGGTTAACACTACTTCTGGAAACACTGGTGCGATGTGAGTTAGTGCCGTAAGCATCTCAGCATCGCATTGTGCAATGTTATGAAATGGCCCATCAATGTTCATCCATGTATGGGCGAGATATCTAGCAGGTTCAAAGTCATGCAGATATCCTAGTCGATGGGCACATGACTTGAATAAACGAAAATTATCAGCCTTTAATAACTCAGCATTAATTTTATCAGGATCGATATTCTGAAGTGCTCGTCGTGCGAGACGGTTAGCTATTGCATGCGGAAGCACTGCTCGCCAGTTTCCCCGCTTTTGCGATAGCTGCCTTCGCAATAGCTCTGCATGATTGCGATTCAACCTGTCACGTTCAAATCCGCCAATTCTAGAAAGAGCGCTCAATTCATCATTGTACTCTTTCGGGGAAATATTGAACGAATAAACCAAGGATAGGATCTCTGCGCTTTCAAGCAAGCTTTCGGTTGTACCTTTTCTTTGATTGAAGAGCCTCTGGAACAAGTCCTCATCAGAAAAATTTGTCAAGGTTTCATCTGGACCCACTCGACTCGCCAATGCAATCGCAACACGTGCATTCCCTCCGGAAAACTCTGCAACTTTATCGGAATTAACACGCCCTAGAGACTGAAACCTCTTTTGGATAAGTTTAGATACGGTCTGTTCACTTGATGGTTCAATATGTATTACTTCTGTTTCTTCTGGGCGGTCATCCGAAATATCATATTCGATAGTGAGAAGACTCAACTTTGCTTGATTTGACGAAACCTGTTTTTGAAGTTTTCTATGAACATCTGGTGGGCAGTTATCCAATACCAAATAGCTTGAAAAATCATTAGCTATCAAGTATGAGACAAGCTCTGATGCTGTTGGAGTTAATTCATCACCAAGATCCGCATATATTACATTCGTTTTCGGTAGCGAGTTATCGCATACATCACTTTCAAAGAGAGCCTGAGCAAAGCGTGTTTTTCCAACTCCTGATAGACCAGTTATTCTTACAGCCGAGCCAGATCTTTTTAATCTTTCACGCACAAGCCTGATTCCATCCGAAATCGTTGAAGGCTCTTTGTGGTTTGAGTTCATATCAATGACACATGGGTGTTCGTCAAGCAAAAACTCATCATCTTTATCGACTGGGGTGGAAGCCCATCTCCCAAACGGTCGCCATCCGGATAATGGCTTGCCTAGTCTAGAGCGGACCCACAAGGCAACCTCGGGAAATTGTCTCAACCATGCGCTTAGCCGATCCCTACCATAAAAGTCAAGGAGAAGCTCTTCGCTATCTGGTAAACCTTCGAGCGCAGATTTCATTCCTAGAAGGCGTTCTGATAGCATTTTGTCAGAACAATCATCTTTGCCACTAACAATTATATAAGCCCCTTTTTTTTCTAAGAGATCAGCTATAACAGTTTTTAGCTTCCCTTTATCAAGCATTTCATTTTTGCAAGCCGCCTTACTCATACTGTTTTTCTTCACTTGAAAGCCAGTATTTTCACGACTTATAAAGCCCGGCTTTAGTAAAGGAATAGCATCGACAACTCGAACATCGAGACCGCCGTCAGCAGCTTCCTGAGCTCCCCCCCATAGAACACAAGATGGCTGTAGTTCTTGACGAATCAATTCCGCTTCACACAACCTAGCGACCAACTCTCTTAGATCAGCATCATTGAGATTGGAAATATCAGAAGGTTCAAGTTCAAAAAATATCATTAGGTTTCAAAAGTCCTTATATTGCCAATTGATATCGGTGAACTGCTCCCCTTTGATTCACACAAAATGCAGTTAGCAATGCTCACTCTTCGCTTGCAGCGGAACTAGTGACCTTGATTTCTGCCTTTCCATGCCAGTGGCAGACGTTGCTAAAAGCGTAGTGTGATAAGTTGAAGGGCGCAGGTCACGCCAAAACGCGACTTAAGAATAATCTACGCCAATACTAACTGTGTTCTCAACTGAAGAATAACAAGTTTATCAATATAAGATCTCTTTTAGGGAATACGAGCGATTTACCTGTTATCTGACACCGGAAAAATACCGACTGATGCAGTATTTGCCGGGATCTCATAAGGTGAATGGTTCGTTTTGCAGGGATGCTTACACTGCCACGGCAGGGTTAATCAAGGGGTAGCACGTCACTGGATCTATAAATATCCCTGTCATTCTTGCTTAATACAGCCCAACGTGATTTAAATAAGCAGTACCAGCTATGCCTTGACTGCGAGGCTAACTGTGTACTTCCGCTATTAGCTCATAGCAGACCATTTCATTTCTATGCCCTCCCTTCCGCCTTCATCCGCTCATATTTAGCTTTCAAAAGCTCAGCAGGTGTCGGCCCCTTTGGCGATACTGGCGCCGCCAGCGCTCTACGTACAGGCGGAATCGGCTGCCCGGCCAGCACCCGCTTTTCCCACATATCAAGAATGTCGCTGGCTTCACGCTCTAGTTCTTTGTGGCTCAACTGGCCATCAGTTCCCCGGCGCCGCAGTTCCAGACAGATGTGGTAATAAACCGGCTCAGGCCACGGATACTGCTCACTGCTCGGGTACCGAAACACCAGTTTGCGCCACTTCCAGTATTCAGCCATTACGTCAGCGGCGGTGATCCCCAGCACGCTGCGCCCTTCCCTGCACCACTTGATGAATTGGCCAGGCGATGGCAAGAATGGACGCTCCTGGCGACGCACCACACGCATGCCGGCTTCGACCTGCTCCATGGTTGTGATCCCGTTTTCTTTGAAGGCCAGCACCCACTGCCGGCGGATCTCGTTTACTTCTTCCTGGCTTCGATTAACCAGGCTTGCCGGGAACGCGGCCGCCAGCTGTACGAACAGCCCGTTGATAATCTGAGCCACCTGCTGCGTTTGTTCGCGTTCGGTGTACTGCTCAGGCATGTTGTGCGCTACCCGGCGAGCCTGTTCCCGGTCAAAATCGCGAATGCTCTCTGCGAGGTTTTTCATTCCAGCACCCCGTCAATCCAGTCGGTGTTATGCAGGTCAATGCCGCCCCGGGATGGCTTTGCCGTTCCGGTTGCACGCAGCCGCTTGGTGGTGAGCTGATCCCACTGCTTTCGCAGACTCGAGGGGCTCAAGATGTTGTCTTTCCAGAACTCGTCCCGGTTGGCCCACTGGAACAGGTCACAGATTTCGTAGTGAGTACGCTTGTCTTGGATACGCATCAGCCTGATGGTGTTTGCCCATTCAGCCCAGTTTGGTTCGGATAGCGATGCGTTGACGGTGAGAAGCCTGTCGTAAATCCAGCGTGCGGCCTTGAGGTCGTCAGCGGATCCCCATGATTTACCTGCCGGGGTGTATATCCCGGCGGCAGCTTCTGGATGGCGTGAGAGAAACTTTTGAGTTTTCTGGTTTCGGGATTCGTCAGAATTCCGAGACGAGGATATTTTAATATTGTTCTTGTTATAGTCTTGGGTGTCTACCGTTTCCGGGAAGGTTTTTCCCGTTTTCGGTAACACTTTTCCCGATTTCGGGAAGACTTTTCCCGTTTTCGGTTTGTCTAAAATCCAGTCGGAAAGGTCAGTATTTATACCGACCGTTTTCATCACGCCCTGTTTCTGACTGAAGATAATTTTGCGTTCTGCGAGCGATTTGAGCGCATCCGAAACGTGGGAATCACTTAGCCCTGTAAGCTCAGCGATCACCGTGTTCGTAACGCGGTCCTGTTTCTTGTTCCAGCCGTAGGTAAGCCAGATCACCGCCTCAAAACACTGCCACTCCCGGCCTGACATTCTCAGACGAGGCTTGAGCTGTTGGATCTCGTTAGCGACCTTGGTATACCCGTTCGACAGGTCGGCCATACGACCTCCCGGTTGTTCGGTTCTGTGGGGGAAATTGATAATTTCAGCTGTGTTTGACATACTTAGCTCCGCAATTACACTCCGTTTTTGCACCTGAAAGCCGTTGGTGTTCGAGCACCGCGGCTTTCGCCTTTTCTGAAGTCTTCATATCGCCCCCAGCATGGTTGTGACCATCGCCAGCAGCGGCGCAGTAAGGTCCGGATCAATACGGAACATTTCGAAAATCCCCTCGCCTAACTCCTTCAGCTTTTCCTTCTTCGGTGCATCGAGCATCAGAGCTTGTTTCGCCTCACTCACCTCTTTCTCCAGCCTGGCCATCCGGTAGGCAAACGAGTCGTTTTTAACGACGCGGTCGCGGTATCGAAGCGGTAAGACAGACATGATCACGGGCACCAGCTGTTCGACGTTCTTTCGGTAAGATGCGGAGTCTTCTTTGTTGTCGAGCCAGCGGAACAACTTCACGTTCCAGACATCGGCCTGTCCTGAGAAGTCCACGCCATTAAGCTGAAATTCTTCTGCCGCCTCTTGGATTTGAAGCGCAACAGCTACGCGCCCTTCTGCTGCCGCCCAAGCTCGGACCGCAGAGCAAATATCTCGATGATCAATATCCTGATACGCCGATTCGCTTTGATGACATGCGAATATCAGTGGGTTAGAAGAAGCTCTGCTACTCTGTTGATAAGAAACAGTCTGCATTGTTAAGGCTCCTCTTTAGGTAAACCATCAGTGGGGTTTGGGTAGAGATCTGGGCGCAGCTCGTGCGGAGTTACGCCGGTCAGGTTGAAGATTGAAAAAATGTAATTTGGTGGGACGATTCCATGGTCACGATTTTTCCAATGACTAACGGACATACTCGTCACACCCAGTGCCAGGCTGAGCTTTCTGGCAGAGCCAGCGGCTTTTATTGCTTTATTGAGTGCGGACATGTGCTTCTCCTGCTTATTGACAGCGAAAGTAAACCACAGATTTATGCACCTTGCAAATCCCTGATTTATTGCGTGTGTAAACCAAATATTTACAATGACCCTATGAGAAAAGTAGAACCCAACCTAGTTCTGGTAGAACGCCTTACTGAGATCACTGATCGCGGCGTTACCAAAGCAGACATGGCACGAATAGCTGGAGTCACCCCTCAGGCCGTAAACGGCTGGTTCAAAAAGGGGGTGATTAGTAAGAAATCAGCACTGGCCATAGCAGATGCTGTTGGAATTTCTGTCGCCTGGCTGCTCGGTGAGGATGTCGGCGAGAAAAACGGGCTTAAGCCGGACGAACAACGTCTGCTGGAGCTTTACCGCCAGCTGCCAGTAGAAGAGCAACAGAACATGCTCCGCGTATTTGCGATTCGTCTTAAAGAATTAGACGAGCTGTATGAGAAGTACATGAAAGGTCGGATTCGGTCGCAAGAGGATTAAAGTTTTCTGGTCAGCGCATAGTTGGTAGCTTCAAAGATTCCATAATCATTGTTCCTATTTAGGTCAAGTTAAATATAACTGGGTAATTGTAATGAAAGATAGCAGACAGAAAATAGTTCATTATAAAAAGGCAGTCATCCCAAACGGGGCATCCTCATTGCAAAGTATTTTACTTGAAATCATAGGAGATGGTGGTTCCGCTGAAAATGTTATGCTTCGCCAAGAAAAAATCTCTCCCGCAGATGATAATTCTGGAATAAGATTCTTAAATAAAAGCAACACATATAAGACTATTCTATTTGGTCAGCTAGTTCTTTTCGAGAAAGATAAAAGTCAATCTCTATTAGAAATAAATGACAATGTTAGATTTTATGACATAAACTCAATAACTTCGAATGACATTATTATTGATGGGGATAATGCACAAGATAAAAAAAGAGAGTTTGTCGACTCTATTTTATATTTTGGCGTTTTAGGTAACCATGTGATAATTGTTCAGTCAACATCCCTTCGCGCCCGAGAATTTGAGTCTCATCTTAACTGGCTTATAAACAGCTTTACTGATATAAATGACTTTGTCTTACTCCTGCAAGATAAGCCATCAGAAGCAACTATGCAAAAGATGGAAAAGTCACCTGCTAAAAGCATTAGAATCGGAGGCTTACCGATAACTTCTGAAGCAAAAAAAGATGACGCATTTTACAAACCAAAAGCCACAGGCTCGGTTAAAACGATCAAGTACAGACCTTCTGGTAAGGGCGGTTCGTTGCTTAAAGCCTTTTTGGGCGATAACTGGGCGGACGATATCAATTTGAAGGATTCCTTAGATGATGCAAATCTTCAAGTAAGTCTTGAAATTACATATTTCAGAAAAACCAACGATGGCGGTCAAGCTGTTATTGACAGTATCGCTACATCACTAAGGCATGTAGATGAGGATGATTACAGCATAAAACTTCAAGGTGGCGGGGAAATTACTGGTAAAGAGATTAAACTTTCAGGCAATATTAGTGTCGAATATAATAATGGCATTATCGATGAGAATGATTTATTCTTAAAGATGCACAAATGGCTGTTCTCCAAGCTTGAGGCGGGAGAGCTTAATATAAAGTAAAAAGATGAATAAGGAGGATAATAATGAAATCTAAAACCATCCACCTTGTTCTTGTGTTTGCTTCCTTTTTTATTGGCTATTTTATAATCAAAAAGTCACTCAGCTTTATTGCTGAAGGTGTTATTATTGCGGCACCATGGGCTGTAGTGGGTTTGATGCAGTTGCCCTTATCGTATTGCATACAGGCAATCTTTAAAACAAACGAAGTTAATGATCACTCTTCGTTAACCCCCTCGGAGTTGCGAAGGCTTTCACCTCTGGTTAAATCCAAAAGGCGACTAATGGTCTTCCTTTTGGCATTCTATGTTTTCTCGACACTATTTGTGGTGTTAGGCCTGATGGTTAGCGCAGGAAATCAAGAGTTATTATACCAGGTGCTTAAAGTATCAGGGGGCTTACTCTTCGTCTCGTTCTATACGAGTATTTTTGTTCATAACATTATGATTGAGCTTCAGAGTTTCAAGGCAATTCTTAATAGAAGAGACTCGAATAAGAAAGAAAGAGAATCCTTTCTTGATAAACTGAAATGACCCGGCCACCGAGCCGGTTTTTTATACCCCTATACTCACCAGCTCCGCCGCCTTCTCAAACACCTCTTCCTGTACGCCATCTTACTTCTGCCTCCCTAACCTCACCTGTTCATCGATAATGCCCGCCCGGTTGATAGGTTTTGGTGCTGATACCAGGCTAATCACCACCACGCCGATCACCAATCCATTCAACCCAGTTTGCTAGTCATTGTTCTTCATCGTTCTGCTCCATTGTGCCCTCAAAAAGATCTGCACCGACTGTGGTACATGCTTTATGCCTGCTCTTCACTCCGATCCCGGCATTTTAGCAGGGATTTTTTAGTCTGCATTCCGGCAGTAACCTCACAAAACCCAGCCATATAAACTATCGATGTACATTCAACATCAACTCATAATTGACATAAATATAAACCAGTGATTTAATAACTATCACCAGGACGCACTACGAACCACCAAGGCAGGACGCCCACGAAGTAGCCGCCGACGGCATACGAATAGTCGGATGAGGTGGAGAGATTAACGCGCATCAGGTGTAAACGTTCCGCTGGCCGGCGATAAGGCATAAGAAAAGCGCCCAGCAGGACGCTTCGCTCTTTAAAAATCTGGGTATCCCTGAATGTTAGCTAATCCAGCTGGCATCAAGAGTGTAGTTAGAGGTATTCATCGAGTAAGAGGCATTACAATTATGGCAAATAGATTGGTGAAAATAGCATCTGGCATGAGCGTTATAGTACGGCTCTCCAGTAGGCTGAAGTATCGATACTATTCTCTTTGTAAAACACTGTGGGCAAAGATGCACTGTTACCTTCTTTTCACCCACAATCTGCTCCTTCGAATACACAAACGTACCAGATTCAAGTTGATTGAAAACATAACCTTCAGTCTGGGATTGAAAATCTTCGTACTCTGCAATTTTTGCTTTGAGAAGCATTGCTTCTTCTTCACGTTGACGGATCACATCACCGAGAGAGAAGCACTCCGCCTGAAGTGTAATTAACCTGTTCTGAAGTTCAATCGTGGCAGCTTTAACTTCCGCATCAGTTTTTGCGTCGTTGATGACTTTGGCTAAACCTGCGGTCTCTTTTATGGCGGCCATGGCAGCTGATAGTTCGGCAATCACTACGAATACTCTTCTTGTTGCTGGGGATATCCAGATTAAACGAATCCTTGTTGTTGGGGAATAGCAGGATCCACCGAGCCTGATGTGGTCAAAAGACAGGCATTACAAGGAGATCAAAGTGACTGATTACGCACGTAAGCCATCACGGCAACAGGCAGTAAAGCTGAACTTCTTCGAGGTGATTCTTCGCCGCCTGTGCTACCTACTGGCGCAAAAGGGGAATCCAGATGTGTAACTCAACGAAATGCGGGTACTGCGGCAAGCCGGTTGAACTGGAGGAAGTAGTCAAAAGTACCCTTCTCTTTCGCAACGGCGCGCAGATGACGCGCAAAGAAAAAGAATACTGCTCTGAACGTTGTGCTTCGTACGACCAGATGGCCCACGAAAGCTAACGTAAAAGCCGCGCAAGGCGGCCCGTACGTCCGGTGCTCCCGACCAAAGTTACACCGGAAAACTACTTAAAAAACCAAAGTTCACCCAATGGGCGCTATCTCTGGCCCGGGGATCTTACATCCAAAAAAGAGGATCTCACATGGAATTTTTCTATGTAGTTAAGGCTACGCAGAAATCTGGCAAAGAAGACGCAGTGATTTGGTTCACTGCGAAATCAGAAGCCCGTGCCAACCTACAGCTCGATGTTGAGCTGGAAGATGCTGGTATTGAAACCGGACGCGGTAAGGATTACGCCAAACCGGTTCGCACCGATTTCCCTGTTTACAACGATCTGCCTGAAGAAAGCACAGTGGATTACACCTGGTGCAAACGCTACGAACTGCAGGACGATGGACGCACGTGGCTGCCAAAGGCTGGTACTGAGTCGACTGGTGCCATGGACAACACTGCCGAACCGGAAACGACCGTTAATGTCGAAACTACCGTCGAAAGTATCCCTCTTGAAAACCGCACTCCAGCGGTACGTTTTGCCTTCCACCTGACCAGCGACAAATATCAGACGCACATCAGCAAAGAACAGCAGCTGGCTGCCAGCGAAATGTCACTGGATGAAGGCAACACCTATCTCCAGAACCTGCTGCTGGCGAAGAACGACACCCCTGAAGTTGCAGAACTCAGCCTGAACGCTGAGTGGAAATTGGTTCAGGCAATTAAGCAGGTATTCGCGCCAGATGAAGAGCACGAAATAAAGCTGCTTACTGCTTTCATCGCTGACTGGTTGAGAGTAGATGCCGGCGACCGCAATGAGTTAGTGAGAGAGTGGAGAAGCGGAAAGCTTACTCTTCTCAAATCAGAAAGCACCAGCATCGAAGACGTTGCAACTGTTCAGGACCCAGAACCTGATAACGGAATCCAGATTGATGAGAATGATGACGAAACCACACGTTATCCAGTCGTACGTATGCCCTTCCGCAAGCAGCTACTCGCCCAGTTCACCGGTGAAGAACTGCGCCACCACTTAACCCGCGAAGAATACGAAGGTATCAGCGCGCTGGAGATGGACACTGACAACAGCTATGTCCAGAACCTGCTGCTGGCGGCAGAAAACTGCGAAGAGGTGAAGGGTTACGATACCAAAGATCTGTGGCGCTATACCGACGCCATTCGCAAAGTGTTCAGCCAGGAGAAGCGTCACGAACTCGCTTTGGTTCTCCGATTCACCAGGATCTGGGCGGCGACTGATTATATTGACCGCGGCATTCTCGTTCGCGAGTGGGCAGCCGGTAATCGCATTAGTAATGTTCAGCGCACCGATTCTGGAACCAATTCCGACGGTGGCTATGTAACGGATCGCGGCGAAGGTGCGCATCACACTCTGGATACCCTCGATCTTGAGATCGCATGCGCCCTACTGCCTATGGACTTCCACCACTTCGAAATTCCTTCGAGCGTGTTACGACGCGCCAAAGAAATTGTGGCCAAGAAAGAAGAGCCATGGAAGTCATGGAGCACAATCTTACGCAATCAACCAGGCGTACTGGCGGTGAACCGTGCGGCAATCTTCAATCTTATCCGCATCGCGCCAGAAAACATCCACCACACGCCAGCGGCTCATCTTGAGTTTGTGAATAAAACCATGACGGCTGAATTTAACTCTGCTGTGGAGCTACTGCCGCTGCCTACTCCTGTAGTTGAGACTGAAGCCCCAGCTGAACAACCGCAGGTTGAAAATCTCGGCAGCGGCGTGTTCTCCATCGATGGTCTGATGGTTGGAAATACCGCCCCGGTCATCGATATCCCCTCAAATGAAGTCGAAAAAACGGAAAACACAGCGGAGACCACCAGCGATGTGCAGATGGAAAAGACTCAGCCAGAGAAAGTCGAAAATACTGATCCGGTACAACCAGGCGAAGGCACTGATGCAGCTGATACGCAAGCAGTTACCGTAGAGCAGGAAGAACAGAAAGCAGAACCGGTAATTGAATTCCCGGCTTACTTCGAGCCTGGCCGATACGAAGGCCTACCGAATGACGTTTATCACGCTGCAAATGGTATTAGCTCAACCCAGGTGAAAGATGCCCGTGTCAGCCTGATGTATTTCAACGCACGCCATGTAGCTAAAACTATCCCGCGCACAGCATCCAAAGTGCTGGACATGGGAAACCTAGTGCACGCCCTTGCATTGCAGCCGGAAAACCTCGAAGCAGAGTTCAGCGTAGAACCTGAGATCCCGGAGGGTGCTTTCACAACCACCGCAACTCTGCGCGAGTTCATCGATGCGTTCAACGCCAGCCTACCGGCGCTGCTAAGCGCTGACGAGATTAAAGCGTTGCTTGAACAACATAACGCATCCCTTCCCACTCAAGTGCCGCTTGGCGCGAGCCTGGAAGAAACGGCTCAAAGCTATATGGTTCTCCCAGCTGAATACCAGCGTATTGAAGAAGGCCAGAAGCAGACAGCAACGGCAATGAAGGCGTGCATTAAAGAGTACAACGCTACCCTGCCGCCGCAGGTGAAAACCAGCGGTAGCCGCGACGCGCTGCTCGAACAATTAGCGATCATCAATCCTGATTTGGTGGCACAGGAAGCGCAGAAACCGACGCCGTTGAAAGTGTCCGGCACCAAAGCAGACATGATCCAGGCAGTTAAGTCGGTTAAGCCCGATGCCATATTCGCCGACGAACTGCTGGATGCCTGGCGCGACAACCCTGGCGAAAAAATACTGGTTACCCGCCAGCAACTGGCCACAGCGCGGGCAATTCAGTCTGCGCTCCTGGCGCACCCGACCGCTGGCATGCTGCTGACACATCCAAGCCGTGCCGTTGAAGTGAGCTACTTCGGCTTTGACGAGGAAACGGGCCTAGAAGTTCGTGTACGTCCTGACCTTGAGATCGACCTGGACGGCGTGCGCATCGGTGCTGACCTGAAAACTATCAGCATGTGGAACGTCAAGCAGGAAAGCCTGCGCGCCCGGCTGCACCGGGAAATCATTGACCGGGACTACCACCTCAGCGCGGCTATGTATTGCGAGACCGCGGCTCTGGACCAGTTCTTCTGGATTTTCGTCAACAAAGACGAGAACTACCACTGGATCGCCATCATCGAGGCATCCGCAGACCTGCTGGAACTGGGCATGCTCGAGTACCGCAAAATGATGCGCGCCATCGCAACCGGCTTCGACACCGGAGAATGGCCAGCGCCGATCATCGATGATTACACCGATGAACTGAACGACTTTGACATGCGCCGCCTTGAAGCGCTGCGCACTCAGGCTTAAGGGGGATTTATGAATAACACTAACGTTACCGTTGCTGACCAGAACACCGTTATTAACTCCAACGTGGCTCTGTTCGATTCCCAGTATCTGAACGCCATCAGCACGTTCGCGCAAATTATGGCGCAGGGCACCGCCACCGTTCCTAAACACCTGCAGGGCAATCAGGCCGACTGCATGGCTGTAGCGATGCAAGCGGCACAGTGGCAGATGAATCCCTTTGCCGTGGCGCAGAAGACGCACCTGATTAACGGTGTGCTCGGGTATGAAGCGCAACTCGTTAATGCCGTCATTTCACGCAGCGGCGTGCTGGCCAGCCGGTTTGAATATGAATGGTATGGGCCATGGGAAAAGGTCGTTGGAAAATTCCATATCCGCAAAGGCGACAAAGGCGAGTACCGCGTCCCGGGCTGGACCCTGGCTGACGAAGCCGGAATCGGCATCATCATCCGCGCAACGCTTAAAGGTGAAGATCAGCCGAGAGAACTTGATTTGCTGCTGGCTCAGGCCCGTACCCGAAATTCTACTCTCTGGGCTGACGACCCACGTCAGCAACTTGCGTACCTGGCCGTCAAACGCTGGGCGAGACTGTTCTGCCCGGATGTGATTCTGGGTGTATATACCCCGGATGAACTCGATGATCGCCGTGAAGAACGAGAGGTAAATCCGGCACCGGCGCAGCACGTAAGCCTTGCAGATATTTCAGGTGATAACGTCACCCCGACTCAAACAGCTCAGGAATCAGCTCAAAACATCGATGCACTTGCTGATGATTTCCGCGACCGCATCGAGGCGGCCCAGGATGTCGATAGTGCAAAAGCTCTACGCGCAGATATCGAAACCGTCAAAGCAACGCTAGGTTCCGCCCTGTTTACCGAGCTTAAGAACAAAGCAGTGAAGCGCTACTACCTGGTTGATGCTCGCAATAAGGTGGAAGCGGCGATCAACTCCCTGCCATCTCCGGATGAACCCGACGCGGCAGAACGCTTTGGCGAAGCTGAACGCGTGCTGGCATCTTCAAAGCGTCACCTGGGCGATGAACTGCATGAGCAGTTCAGCATCACCCTGGCGGATATGAAACCGGAATACGTGAACTAACGAGATTGGGAGGGGAAACCCTCCCTCAAGGAGAAGAAATGCGACTGATTAATCGCAGTAAGCAATCCCCTTTGGCTCGCCAGGCATGTGATGCCGCTCTCGCGAAGCACGTCGAAACTTACGGTGAATTCTCCAGACAGAAAACCAAGACCACATACACCGTAGTGGTTGATGGAATAAAGGTAACAGTGGAAGTCGTTAACCGCCGGGCCAGCTACGTTGCGACAGCCATGAATGGTGCCCGCAGGCTGCGCAATCTGCCGGGACAATGCAACTGAGAGGTGCAATATGAATGAAACAACTTATACGAATGTTGATATCTTGATCACCAGTGAAGTTTTATCAAGATACAAAATTTCGCGGAGCACGCTGTACTTTTGGAGCACCCCTTCCAGAATGCCGGCATATTTTTCACAACCATTTCCGAAGCCGAAGATAAATGGAAGCCCGAAGCGCTGGAGACTTTCAGACCTCCTGGAGTGGGAAGAAAAAGTGGGCATCAAACCAGAGGATGACCAACCAGTTTCTCCAAATGGTTCTGCCATACCGCAAGCCAATGGCGCTGATCATCAATGTAGTCATGCAGGTTATACCTCGCCATGACACCTGCCATATGATGGCCAAGCAGTTTCTCAACAACATGTGGCGGCGCACCTAATTCAGAAAGTCGCGTCGCCACGGTTCGTCGAAGGTCATGGAGGGACCACGGCTTCATTCCTGTCTTGGAGATTATTTGGGCAGAAAATAACGCAACGTTAGGCTGAAGAGGCGGCCTGTCATCCTCTGGCCCCTTATAGCGTGACAACGTAACTACATGCTTTGACATTGATGTTACTTTATGCGATTTCATTAGCTTTATAACAGCATCCGGCAACGCTCTCCTGACGGATTTACCTGTTTTATAATCACTTGCTGGAATGGTCCATGTTTGGTCCATAAAATCGAACCATTCCCACTTTGCCGTTCTTATTTCCGTACTCCTACAACCGGTCAGAATGAGAAATTTCATGATCAGCTGTTGTCGTTCTTTCATCTCAGGCAAAGCATTCCAGACAGTTTTGATCTCCTCGTCGCTCAATCTTCGGTCTTTAACTGCCGCGGTGAGCCCCACATCAGATCGCCTGAGACTCTCAATTGGGTTTAGGTTGATTATTCCTCTGTTAGAGCAGAAACGAAAAACACGCTGCATCAACCCTAACATTTGCCCTGTAACCACCCTTCTTCCCATACCGTCGAACAGGCTAAGCCAATGCGCCTTTGTGGTCTGATCTACGATCATATTCCCCAGCACAGGATTGATATGGTTGTTGAAGTCCCGGCGGTTCACGTGGATTTTTACCAGGCCTTCAGGAACGCAGTAATGCTTTTCCCAGTAATCAAAGGCTTCTTTTACGGTAATCGCATCAGTTCTTTTCTGTTTCTCCAGTACGGTCTGTCGTCTCGGATCGAACCCCTCTTTAAGCCAGATTCTGAACTGCTGTCTACGCTCTCGCGCCTGAGCTAATGATATGGTCGGATAATCGCCGATCGTCAATTGAGCCGCTTTTCCGTTCCATCTGTAGCGGTAAAAGAATGTTATACTGCCGGATGTAGACAATCTGACATTCAAGCCGTGAGCGTCTGAAATGACCTCGATTTTGTCTCTCTTTTTGCCAAGAGCTTTTCTCAGTTTTGTATCGGTTAGCAATGTGTACACTCCGGGAAAAGATATACACAATAGTGTACACATTTTGCGTAAATTGATAACCTTCAAATTAATGCGCGATATACAAAAATAAAGCACTTAGAGTAGGCAAGATGTTGATAATGGCGGAATTTTTCAAAAGACATAAAGCATGACAAACAAACTTAAAACGGATTCATATGCCCTACGATAGCGTATACAGTGAAAAGCGCACGCCCGGTGCGCTACGTACCGTGTGGCGTAAATTCTATGGTGACACCACGGCAATGATTGGCCTGTACGGCTGTGCCGGGCTGGTATTGCTTTGCGTGTTTGGATCGTGGTTTGCCCCCTATGGTATCGACCAGCAGTTCCTCGGCTATCAGTTGTTACCTCCCTCGTGGTCGCGCTATGGGGAGGTTTCCTTCTTCCTGGGCACCGACGATCTGGGTCGTGATGTGCTGAGCCGCTTGCTGAGCGGCGCCGCCCCGACGGTGGGTGGTGCGTTTGTGGTGACGCTTGCCGCCACAGTCTGCGGCCTTGCGCTGGGCATTTTTGCCGGCTCGACACACGGTCTGCGCTCGGCGGTGCTGAACCACATTCTGGACACCCTGCTCTCTATCCCGTCGTTGCTGCTGGCAATTATCGTGGTGGCCTTTGCCGGGCCGCACCTTTCGCATGCCATGTTCGCCGTCTGGCTGGCTATTCTGCCGCGTATTGTTCGTTCTGTTTACAGCATGGTGCATGACGAGCTGGAAAAAGAGTATGTCGTTGCCGCCCGTCTGGACGGCGCTACCACGCTCAATATTCTGTGGTTTGCCGTCCTGCCAAATATCGCGGCCGGCCTGGTCACCGAGATCACCCGCGCCCTGTCGATGGCGATTCTGGATATCGCCGCGCTGGGTTTCCTCGATTTGGGTGCGCAACTGCCGTCACCGGAATGGGGCGCGATGCTGGGCGATGCGCTGGAGCTTATCTACGTTGCCCCCTGGACGGTCATGTTACCGGGTGCGGCCATCATGGTCAGCGTGTTGCTGATTAACCTGCTGGGCGACGGTATTCGCCGCGCAATTAATGCGGGGGTGCAATAATGCCGCTTCTTGATATCCGCAACCTCACCATCGAGTTTAAAACCGGTGAAGGCTGGGTTAAGGCCGTCGACCGTATCAGTATTACCCTTGCAGAAGGCGAAATACGCGGGCTGGTCGGTGAATCCGGCTCAGGGAAAAGCCTCATCGCCAAAGCCATTTGCGGCGTGGCGAAGGACAACTGGCGCGTCACCGCCGACCGAATGCGTTTTGATGATATTGACCTGCTGCGCCTCTCCCCACGCGAGCGTCGTAAGCTGGTGGGTCATAACGTCTCAATGATTTTCCAGGAGCCACAATCCTGTCTTGATCCATCCGAGCGTGTCGGCAAGCAGCTGATGCAGAACATTCCCGGCTGGACCTATAAAGGCCGCTGGTGGCAGCGTTTCGGCTGGCGAAAACGCCGCGCCATTGAGCTGCTTCATCGCGTCGGGATCAAAGATCACAAAGACGCGATGCGCAGTTTCCCCTACGAACTCACCGACGGTGAATGCCAGAAAGTGATGATTGCCATCGCGCTGGCCAATCAGCCACGTCTGTTGATTGCGGATGAGCCTACAAATGCAATGGAGCCCACCACGCAGGCACAGATATTCCGCCTGCTGACGCGGCTGAATCAGAATAACAACACCACCATTTTGCTGATCAGCCATGACCTGCAAATGCTCAGCAAATGGGCGGACAAAATTGATGTGATGTACTGTGGGCAAACGGTGGAAACCGCCCCCAGTGAAGATCTGGTCACCACGCCGCACCACCCTTATACGCAGGCGCTGATTCGTGCAATCCCGGATTTTGGCAGCGCCATGCCGCACAAGAGCCGTCTGAACACGCTGCCCGGTGCGATCCCGCTGCTGGAGTCATTGCCGATAGGCTGTCGTCTTGGGCCACGCTGCCCGTATGCACAGCGTAAGTGTATTGAAACGCCGCGTCTGACGGGGGCGAAAAACCACCTTTACGCCTGTCATTTCCCGCTGAACATGGAGAGAGAGTGAAATGGTCGAAACCTTACTGGAAGTGCGCAACCTGAGTAAGACCTTTCGCTATCGCACCGGGCTGTTCCACCGCCAGACCGTGGAGGCCGTGAAGCCGCTGAGCTTTACGCTGCGCGAAAAACAGACCCTGGCGATCATTGGCGAGAATGGTTCCGGCAAATCCACGCTGGCAAAAATGCTGGCGGGCATGGTCGAGCCAAGCGGCGGTGAAGTGCTGATTGACGATCATCCGCTGGCATTCGGCGATTACTCCTTCCGCAGCCAGCGCATCCGCATGATCTTCCAGGATCCCTCCACCTCGCTTAATCCGCGCCAGCGCATTTCGCAGATCCTGGATTTCCCGCTGCGGCTGAATACCGATCTGGAGCCTGACGCTCGCCGTAAACGTATTTTTGAAACCCTGCGTATGGTTGGGCTGCTGCCCGATCACGAGAGTTACTATCCGCATATGCTGGCCCCGGGTCAGAAGCAGCGTCTTGGCCTGGCGCGTGCCCTGATTTTGCGCCCGAAAGTGATTATTGCTGACGAAGCCCTCGCCTCTCTGGATATGTCGATGCGTTCGCAGTTAATTAACCTGATGCTGGAGTTGCAGGAAAAACAGGGGATCGCTTATATCTACGTCACGCAACATCTTGGCATGATGAAACATATCAGCGACCAGGTGATGGTCATGCACCAGGGTGAGGTCGTCGAGCGCGGCAGCACGGCGGATGTGCTGGCTTCCCCACTCCACGATTTAACAAAACGCCTGATTGCCGGACATTTTGGTGAAGCGCTAACTGCTGATGCATGGAGAAAGGATCGGTAACCGCCCGTCAGGTGTCTCCCGCGACAGCGAATATTTCGACTCAGAACTTCAAAGGATTAAACAGGACGTTTAATCCTTTTATTTTGCGTTGCACATCGCCATCCGCTTTATAAGCGGCTCTCCATTTCTCCTCCATACTCCAGGCAATAAAAATCAATCCTTCCCCTTCAGAATATGAAGATATTTCGGAGGAAAGAATGAACAAAATCACATATTATTTAAAAAACCTGGAGTATCTGCTCAGGAAGTGTCGGTCTTATTTAATATCAGACATTAACTTTCATCTGTCCCGTCTCAAAGAAATTCACGGCGACACATTTGATATAAAATCCCCTGCTACCCTGAACGAAAAAATTTGTCATCGACTGGTCTATGACCATAATTCACACTATACGCTGCTGGCTGATAAACTGGCGGTGAGGGAATATGTGCTATCGAGAACGCAACGACTAAACGTAGTGCCATTGATTGGCGTATACCGTCGCGTTGAGCACATTGACCTGACGAAACTGCCGAATAAATTTGTATTAAAATGCAACCATGACAGTGGAAGTGCGGTCATATGCACAAACAAAGCAGAGTTTGACCTCAAAAAAACGCAAAACAAACTCCGGCTGGCATTAAAGAGAAATTTATATTACACCACAAGGGAATGGCAATATAAAAACATCCTTCCTGTTATTCTGTGCGAGCAGTACATCGACCTGTTTAATAACACCGACAAAAGCACAACCTCAGAGATGTTAAGGATCCATTGTTTTCATGGCATCGCGCAGTTCGTGGAAGCGGATTTTACCGATGAAAGCGGCAATGGATTTATCAACGTTTACGATCGGCACTGGCAATTGCAGCCTTTCCAGATGGAATATCCTAACACCCCGCAGGTCATCCCCAGACCTGCGTCTTATCAGGAGGCAGTGCTGGCGGCGCAAGACCTGGCCCAGGGGATTGATTATTGCCGTGTCGATCTCATGCTCACGCAGGATGAAATCTATTTTAGTGAAATAACGTTAAGCCCGAAACGAGGCAAACTTACCATCACGCCCCCCGAATGGGACGCCAGGTTGGGCGAAATGTGGCAAATGACGCCTGTCACAAACAGGCTCATTTGAGTCATGCCGCAACCGGCCAGGTTAATTTGAATAGCGAGTGGTTTCGCTTCGTCAGAACATAGGTAACATCGCCACCGTGCGCAAGCATGATGGCTTTTACCACCGACAACCCTAAACCACAGCCTTCAGGATTCAGTTGTCTGGCCCCTTTGTCGCGCTGAAAGGGCTGGAAGAGAAAATCATGAAATTCCCGGGGTATGCCTGGCCCCTCATCCTGAATCAGGATGTAATTTTCTTTACAATACACCCCGTTTTTTATGATGAGTTTACGTGATGTCGAGTAATGCAGCGCATTGTCAAATAACACGGTCAAACATTGATTAATACGTAGCGGATCGCAGATACACCGCTGTGTTTTAAGTTCGGTATGAATATCATATTGCTTACGCTTAAACTCAGGCCTGAAGGTCTCAAGTGCTGTTTCCAGGGTGTCCTTAAGATCGATTTCGCTCTTGCATAACGTATAACCCGCACCGCCGTCCGAGCTGACAACACGGAGATCCTCTATCAGGCGAGCCAGACCTTCGGTTTGCTTTAGCAGGTTATTGAATAAAGCCGGATCTGGCGCAAACACTCCGTCGACGAGACCCTGAAGCCGCCCACGTAAAATCGTGACGGGTGTTCTCAGCTCATGCGCAATCGCTGCATTCCAGGATTTGCGCTGAATATCCAGCGTTTGCAATTTTTCAGCCATTTCGTTGAAGTCGTTGACGAGATGATTTATCTCGCCAAGCTGTGAACTCGCGCACCAGGCCCGGGCATCCAAATCGCCCTGAGAAATGCGTTTCAGGCTGGAGGCTACCGCGTTCAAAGGCGTCAGAATTCGTGATGACAGTTTTACGGTCAAAAAGAGAGAGATCATCAAACTGATTGTCGAGACCGTTACGAGCCACAACCAGTCCCACATCGTCATATTCTCTTCGCTGCCAGCGGCGGTACCTCCCGGGAGGTAATCCAGCACGAAGCTGTAAAACAGCCAGGAGCCCAGAATAGCGATGGCAATAATAATCAATGCCAGCGTAACCATATAGGTTAAGATTTGGCGGCTCAGAACAGATTCTTTACTCATTTCTTGTCACCCAGCCGGTAACCCATCCCTCTTATGCTTTCAGGCACACCATGAAGACCAGCAAGTTCCAGTTTTTTGCGCAGCTTACTCATGTGGCTGTCCACCGTTCTGTCTAAGGTATCGCCCTCCGGCAGACAGGCGTTAAGTAACTCTTCGCGGGAGCATACCTTTCTCGGGTTCCTGACCAGATAGGTCAGCAGTTTAAATTCTGTGGTGGTCAATACAGGACATACCACCTCCTCCCCAACCGTGACTTCAATATAGAAATCATCCGGGTAGACCGTAATAAAGGATGTCCGGAGCGGCATTGCTGCAACCTGTTGAACGTAGGCCTTCGTTCTGCGCAGTACGGCTTCCACTCTCGCGACAACTTCAGAGGGATTGAATGGCTTTATGACGTAATCGTCAGCGCCCAGCCGCAACCCCATCAGCTTATCCACATCCTGATCGAGGGCGGTGACCATAATGACGGGCACCGTACTCTCCCGGCGCAGCGTGGTAAGGACGCTCCAGCCATCAAATACCGGCAACTGGATGTCCAGCAAAATGAGATCCGGTTTATGCAGACGCGTCATGTTAATCGCCTGCGCACCATCTGTTGCCCTTAAGGTTTTCATTCCTGCCCGCTGCAGGTAGCTCATCAGTATATCGGCGATTTCATCTTCATCTTCGGCGACAAGAATTAAATTATTTTGGTACATTTTCTCTCCACAGGTACGGGAAGGCGTCTCTTTTATGTTGCGAAATCATGCTAAGCGCCATTTTATAAAAAGCTCAGACCCACGCATGACAAAAAAGTGCCGTTGTGTTGTGACTTTTTTATAAGCATTCCTGCAAAAAACAAAACCCTTGATGTTATTACCTCCACACTTTCTCCACATTTCGGATATAAACACTCCATATAAACAGTTGAATCTTTTTATTCAGAAAAAAAGCGACCAAAGAGAATAAACCATTGAACTTCTCGTATGTGGCTCGGTCTATCAATTGCTTTCATTAATACCCAAAGACACTCAAAATGAATATTAATAGATATGTCTCACCTGCTAACGTTGGCACGTCATGTTTGTTTCTTATTGTATCGTGGGGATTATTGCATCTTTGGATGATCCTGATACATGAAGTCGATGAAAAAGTGGCGGCAACCTTTATCTCCTCACCTGTTATTTATGGTTGTATCGCAGCAACATCGTTTTTTCTTGCGATTCAACATAAAGGAGGCGGATTGTCGGAACTCCTTGTCATGGCCCTGTGCCTGGCATTGATTTTTATCTACCTGATCTTCATTTTCAGTATTTTGTTAAACATCGCACCTGATATCGCCGATCTGGTGTTTTACTGCGAATGTTTTCTCATTATATTTTTTGTTGGCTCACCCATTTATCTCATGTTAAGGATGATTTAAGTTTACTGTCTCCATATAACCTCCACAAATTGCACATCAGTACTAAACATGCGCTGTATAAAGTAACGGTTAATGGATAAATTCCTGACGGAATTCCCCTGCTCTCTGGCATTAATAACTCGAAAAATATGATCCTTAAAAATACTCATCGTCCTCCGGTCGTCTCCGGGGTTGTTGGCTCGCTCAAGGCACTTGCCGTGCGGCACCGCAAGAAGCTGTTTATTACCTTCTTTCTGGTTATTGCCGAAAATGTGACCTTTTTACTCTATCCCGTACTTGCGGGGATTGCGATAAATGCCATTCTCGCCGGGGATACCGTGAGCGCTGCACTGTATGGGCTAATGGTCCTGTTTATCTGGTGCATTGGTGCCGCAAGGCGCAGCGTGGACACGCGCACCTTTGCACGAATTTACGCCGGGCTTGCGGTCTCTGTTGTGCTGGCTCAGCGAAAATACCAGCTTAATCATTCGACAATCGCGGCGAGAGTTACCTTGTCGCGTGAGTTCGTGGATTTCTTTGAAATGCATCTGCCCATGCTCATTACCTCGATGAGTTCGCTTTTTGGTGCAGCCATTATGCTGCTGATCATTGAATTCTGGGCTGGCATCGTCTGCGCCATCGTCGTCTTGATCCTGATGGGATTTGTTTCCGGTTTCACCCATAAGAATGAATTGCTGTTCAGACGCCTCAATAACCGCCTTGAGAAAGAGGTCGATTATGTACATAAAGCGGGCTCTGCGACCCTCAAACGTCATTATTCTACGCTTGCACACTTGCGTATTGCGCTCTCTGACCGCGAAGCGTGGGGATATTTACTGATTGGCTCGCTGATCGCCCTGCTTTTTACGCTGACCATCATCCTGATGACCCACACAACGGGGATTACCGCCGGTCACATTTATTCCGTGATGACGTACATGTGGATGTTCGCGACAAGCCTGGATGACGCCCCGCAACTGCTGGAGAAATTTTCACAACTCAGAGACATCGGCAAGCGGGTATCGACCAGTGATGAGACATCGCACACCTGATGCGTTTTACTGTGAGTTGACTGGAAGTAATCTTTATGCCGCAATTTTTTATTGATCGTCCTGTTTTCGCCTGGGTCGTGGCGCTTTTTATTGTGTTGACAGGGGTATTGTCGATTCCCCGGCTACCGGTGGCGCAGTATCCGGCTGTTGCGCCGCCAGGCATTATTATTACTGTCTCGTATCCCGGCGCCAGTCCTGATGTGATGAATACGTCGGTCGTTTCCCTTATCGAGCGTGAAATATCCGGCGTGGATAATTTGCTCTATTTTGAATCATCGAGTGACACCACCGGCTCAGCCTCGATTACGGTGACCTTTAAACCAGGCACCGATATCAAACTGGCGCAGATGGATCTCCAGAATCAGATAAAGATTGTCGAGCCGCGCCTACCTCAGTCGGTCCGGCAAAACGGCATTAACGTCGAGGCGGCAAACGCCGGTTTTCTGATGATGGTGGGGTTAAAGTCCACCTCCGGGACATTTCAGGAAGCGGATTTGAGCGATTATTTTGCCAGAAATATCAGCGATGAACTTCGCCGCGTGCCGGGGGTTGGCAAAGTCCAGCTTTTTGGTGGTGAGAAAGCGCTACGTATCTGGCTCGATCCGATGAAGCTTCATAGCTATGGGCTGTCGGTAAGCGATGTGCTTACCGCGGTCAGCCAGCAGAACACCATTGTTTCCCCCGGCAGAACGGGCGATGAACCGGCAACAGAAGGCCAGGGAGTGACTTATCCGATTACGGTTAAAGGACAACTTTCTTCGGTCGAGGCATTTCGCCATATTACCCTTAAATCCGATACCTCAGGGGCCCGCCTGCAGTTGTCGGACGTTGCCCGCATTGAGTCCGGCCTACAAAGCTATGCGTACGGTATTCGCGAAAACGGCGTTCCGGCGACGGCAGCCGCAATCCAACTGTCGCCGGGCGCGAATGCCATCAGTACCGCCTCAGGGGTGCGGGCACGCATTGATGAACTGTCTCACGTGCTTCCGGAGGGAATGACCTTCACGGTGCCTTTTGATACGGCGCCCTTCGTAAAGCTTTCAATTATGAAAGTGGTTCAGACATTTGTTGAAGCGATGGTACTGGTGTTCCTGGTCATGCTGCTTTTTCTGCACAAGATACGCTGCACGCTTATTCCGGCAATTGTCGCCCCCGTGGCGCTGCTGGGCACCTTTACAATAATGCTGCTCAGCGGCTATTCCATCAATATTCTGACCATGTTCGGGATGGTGCTGGCTATCGGTATTATCGTTGATGATGCCATCGTCGTTGTCGAAAACGTCGAAAGGCTGATGGAAGAAAAAAAGCTTTCCCCACGCGAAGCAACGCGGCAGGCCATGCATGAAATCACTCCTGCCATAGCGGGTATCACGCTGGTGCTTACGGCGGTGTTTATCCCGATGGGCTTTGCGCAGGGTTCGGTGGGGATCATCTATCGACAATTCTGTATTTCAATGGCCATTTCCATTTTATTATCGGCATTCCTCGCGCTGACGCTGACCCCCGCGCTTTGTGCCACGTTACTCAAGCCCCACGCGGCGAACAAGAGAGGTGCCGGAAGATTTGCAACCTGGTTTAACACCCATTTCCATGCCCTCACGGCAGTGTATGCGTCCAGCCTGGGCGCGGTGCTAAAAAAAACGGGGCGCATGCTGCTGCTGTATGTTGCCCTTTGCGCTGCCCTGTTTATGGGGTTGTCTTCTTTGCCATCCTCATTTTTGCCGGATGAAGATCAGGGCTACTTCATGTCATCCCTGCAACTGCCTTCTGACGCGACCATGCAGCGTACCCTTAAAGTGGTTGAAAAATTTGAAGAGGAAATTGCATCGCGACAGGCGATTGAAAGCAACATCATGATCCTGGGCTTTGGCTTTTCGGGTTCCGGCCCTAACTCGGCCATGGCCTTTACCACGCTTAAGGACTGGAAAAATCGACAAGGGATCACCGCCCAGGGGGAAGCAGACGCTATCCAGTCCCGCATGGCTGGCGTTTCTGATGCCGTCACAATGAGCTTACTTCCTCCGGCTATTTCGGATATGGGGACCTCATCCGGATTCACTTACTACTTGCAGGACAGAGCGGGTCTGGGATATCAGGCCTTAAAAAATGCCGCCGATGAGTTTGTTCAGCATGCAAATCAGCGCCCTGAACTGAATGATGTCTACATTGATGGCCTGCCTGAGGGAACCAGCCTTGCACTGCAGATTGACCGGGAAAAAGCAGAGGCCATGGGCGTCTCGTTTGATGAAATTAATCAAACTCTGTCTGTCACCATGGGCTCCAGTTACGTTAATGACTACACCCATAACGGTCGCGTTCGACAGGTCATTGTACAGGCCGATGCGCCATACCGTATGCAACCTGAACAATTGTTAACCTTATCGGTAAAAAACCGGACAGGTCAGATGGTGCCGGTATCTACGTTTGCAACACTGTCATGGAACGTTGCGCCTCAGCAGTTGAACCGATACCAGGGATATCCTGCGATACGGATTACGGGAAGTGCTGCCTCGGGTGAGTCCAGCGGTACGGCAATGAAAATCGTGGAAACGCTGGCAAAGGAGCTGCCTGCGGGTATCGCAGGCGACTGGGCCGGGAGTTCACTGCAGGAGAAAGCGTCTGAGTCACAGCTTCCTGGCCTGATTGTGCTGTCAATCCTCGTGGTATTTATGGTTCTCGCCGCCCTTTACGAGAGCTGGTCGATTCCCTTCGCGGTCATGCTGGTCGTTCCACTGGGTCTTATTGGCGCGGTTGCAGCCGTATCCATTGCAGGTATGACTAATGATGTTTTCTTCAAGGTCGGTCTGATCACCCTGATTGGGCTTTCCGCCAAGAACGCCATTCTGATTGTCGAGTTTGCAAGACAGCTTCAGCGGGAGGGGCAAACAACCGTCGCGGCAACACTCCAGGCCGCCAGTCGGCGCTTGCGCCCCATTTTAATGACCTCGTTAGCCTTTACGCTAGGCGTTGTCCCGCTAATGCTGGCCACCGGGGCGAGTGACAGCACGCAGCATGCCATCGGCACCGGCGTATTCGGCGGCATGATTAGCGGTACGCTTCTCGCCATCTTCTTCGTACCGGTTTTCTTTATTGTCGTCGCGCGTTTCATTGAGCGCGCCAGGAAAAGGTGAAACGCTTTGCAGGATCACGCTTCCACGCTGGTTGGATGAGGCGAAGCTTAACCCGGGTGATATACTGGACGAATGGCGAAATTTTAAGACCTGCGTCACCCGTGTCTGCCCCTTTCGGGACCCCGTTCATGGGCAATGCGCGAGAAATAGCGTGACACAAGGGGCAGTGAGTGGGCTATAATTTCGAGCTGATTTCGAATAATTTTGAAATACTGCCTGTAACGCTATGATTTACAAGGCAAAAAACAAGCAATGAATATAAGGATTAAAGCTATGGGTTTTCTTTCCGGTAAGCGCATTCTGGTAACCGGCGTTGCCAGCAAACTGTCCATCGCATACGGCATCGCACAGGCTATGCATCGCGAAGGCGCTGAGCTGGCGTTCACCTACCAGAACGACAAGCTGAAAGGCCGTGTTGAAGAGTTTGCCGCGCAGCTGGGTTCCAGCATCGTTCTGGAATGTGACGTTGCACAAGATGAAAGCATCGATGGCATGTTTGCTGAACTGGCAAAAACGTGGGACAAATTCGACGGTTTCGTTCACTCCATCGGCTTCGCACCTGGCGACCAGCTGGACGGCGACTACGTTAACGCGGTTACCCGTGATGGCTTCAAAATCGCGCATGACATCAGCTCCTACAGCTTCGTTGCGATGGCGAAATCTTGCCGCGCCATGCTGAACCCGGGCTCCGCCCTGCTGACGCTGTCCTACCTGGGCGCAGAGCGTGCTATCCCTAACTACAACGTTATGGGTCTGGCTAAAGCGTCTCTGGAAGCAAACGTCCGCTACATGGCGAACGCAATGGGCCCTGAAGGTGTGCGCGTTAACGCCATCTCTGCAGGTCCAATCCGCACCCTGGCCGCTTCTGGCATCAAAGATTTCCGTAAAATGCTTGCACACTGCGAAGCGGTTACGCCGATTCGTCGCACCGTTACCATTGAAGATGTGGGTAACTCTGCAGCATTCCTGTGCTCTGATCTTTCCGCGGGTATCTCCGGCGAAGTGGTTCACGTTGATGGCGGCTTCAACATCGCTGCAATGAACGAGCTGGAAATTAAATAAGTTTGTGACTCTCTTCCCGCCCGGGAAGAGAGTTTTTCTCTCCCCGCCGCCTCTCGTTATTCCGTTCTGCTATTTGTTATCACCTAACAATATTTTTCCCCTCATCCGCCTTACGCCAGGATATTGATCGCCATTTTGAGATCAAGGAACGCCCATGGAACAACGCCGTTTTTCCGGCAAAGGCCACTGGTACCACGAAACCCAGTCAAACCACGCGCAGACGGATGTCCTGCCCCTGGTGCCCGAAGCCGCTAACGTCGACGATCGTTTTTTGCTCGATTTAGCCTTACCTGATGAGATTGTCGCCGCCAGTTCTGGCTGGCTAACCCCTGCCAGAGCCTTATGTCATCTGCTGTTCCCTCTCGATATCCCCGTCAACCGCCTGCACACATTAAGTGCTTATGACAGGCTGAGCACCGCGCTGACGGTCGCGCAGGCCTGTGGGGTTCAGAGGCTCTGTAATCATTACGCCGCCCTTCTCGCCCCACTTCCCGGCCCGGACTCGTCACGTGAAAGTAACCGCCGTCTGGCACAAATCACGCAATATGCCCGCCAGCTTGCCAGCTCACCGGATGTTATTGATGATAAAGCGCAGAACCAGCTCGATGAGGTGGGCCTGACAACGTATGACATCGTGCTCATCAGCCAGATTATTGGCTTCATCGGTTTTCAGGCCCGCGTAGTCGCGGTGTTTCAGGCGCTACTGGGGCACCCCGTACGCTGGCTGCCAGGACATCATATTCAACCGCACACACTGCCCGTCAGGCCCGGCGCCTGGATCGCTCTCCTGCCTGTGGTGGAACTGCGCTATGCCAGTGCGCATCAACTCGAGTCCCTTTCACGCTGGCAAGCCGAGCCTGCCCTTCAGGCGCTAACGCCTGTGCTGTGCCATGAACCCATGCTGCTCGATCTGATGGGGGAAATCCTGAATCATTGCCGTGAAGAAGCCTGGGTAACCTCGCCGGCGCTCTCGGCGGCCGTGGAGTTGTTAACACGTTCTCCGGACCGTTTCAGTGCAGCACAGTTTAACCCGCTCACGGAGGAAGGACTTCCCGCTGACCGGGCGATTGCGCTGCTTACGCGAAGCGCGTTTGATGGCTGGCTTGAGCGCCTGAAAGTCGCGCTTGGCAAAGCGGAATAACCATACTATTTACCCAAAGACCGCTTGCTGTGGCAGTGAGAATCGCGTAAAACTGTCAGCCGCTCAATGGCTACGAAAATAGAACATTATGTTTCAGGACAACCCGCTGCTAGCGCAGCTTAAACAGCAACTGCATTCCCAGACGCCGCGTGCAGAAGGGGTCGTAAAAGCCACGGAAAAAGGCTTTGGTTTCCTTGAAGTCGACGCGCAGAAAAGCTACTTCATTCCGCCACCGCAGATGAAGAAAGTGATGCACGGTGACCGCGTCATGGCTGTCATTCATGCTGAAAAAGAACGTGAATCTGCCGAGCCGGAAGAACTGATCGAGCCGTTCCTGACCCGTTTTGTGGGCAAGGTGCAGAGAAAAGACGACCGTCTCTCTATCGTGCCAGATCATCCCCTGCTGAAAGACGCCATTCCATGCCGTGCCGCTCGCGGCGTTGAGCATGATTTCAAAGAAGGTGACTGGGCCGTGGCGGAAATGCGCCGTCATCCTCTGAAAGGCGATCGTGGGTTCTATGCGGAACTGACCCAGTTCATTACCTTCGGCGACGACCATTTCGTGCCGTGGTGGGTTACGCTTGCGCGCCATAATCTTGAAAAAGAAGCCCCGAACGGCGTAGCCACCGAGATGCAGGATGAAGGGCTGGAGCGTAGGGATCTGACCGCACTGGAGTTTGTCACTATCGACAGCGCCAGTACGCAAGATATGGATGATGCGCTGTATGCTGAAGAGCGCGGCGATGGCAAACTGCTGTTAACCGTCGCCATTGCCGATCCTACCGCCTGGATTGCCGAAGGCAGTAAGCTGGACGATATCGCGAAAGTCCGTGCGTTCACTAACTACCTGCCTGGCTTTAACATCCCGATGTTACCGCGTGAACTCTCCGACGATCTCTGCTCGCTGCGTCCGAATGAAGTGCGTCCGGTTCTCGCCTGCCGCATGACCATTGCTGCGGACGGCACGATTGAAGACGATATCGAATTCTTCGCTGCCACCATTGAATCAAAAGCCAAGCTGGCTTATGACGACGTTTCTGACTGGCTGGAAAATACCGGCACCTGGAAACCGGAGTCAGACGCCATTGCTGCACAGATTCGTCTGCTGCACCGCATCTGTCTGAACCGCAGTGAATGGCGTCAAACCCATGCGCTGGTATTCAAAGATCGTCCGGACTATCGCTTTGTTCTGGGTGAAAAAGGCGAAGTGCTGGATATCGTGGCCGAGCCGCGCCGTATTGCAAATCGCATCGTCGAAGAGGCGATGATCTCCGCCAACATTTGTGCCGCACGCGTGCTGCGCGACAAGCTGGGCTTCGGTATTTATAACGTCCATACCGGCTTTGATCCGGCCAATACCGAAGCGCTGGCCGCCCTGCTGAAGAATCATGACGTGCATGTTGACCCGGAAGAGGTGCTGACCTTGCAGGGCTTCTGCAAGCTGCGTCGCGAGCTGGACGCACAGCCTTCTGGTTTCCTCGACAGCCGTATTCGTCGGTTCCAGTCCTTTGCTGAAATCAGCACAGAGCCTGGCCCGCACTTCGGCCTCGGTCTGGATGCCTACGCGACCTGGACATCTCCAATTCGTAAGTACGGCGATATGGTTAACCACCGCCTGCTCAAAGCGATCATCAAGGGCGAATCCATTGCACGTCCTCAGGATGACACGACCCTGCAGATGGCAGATCGTCGACGCCTGAACCGCATGGCGGAACGTGACGTGGGTGACTGGTTGTATGCCCGCTTCCTGCAGGATAAAGCCGGTACAGAGACTCGCTTCGCCGCAGAAATCATTGATATCAGCCGTGGGGGTATGCGTGTGCGTCTGGTGGATAACGGGGCGGTTGCCTTTATCCCTGCACCGTTCCTGCATGCCGTTCGCGACGAACTGGTCTGTAGCCAGGAAAATGGTACTGTGCAAATCAAAGGTGAAACGGTTTACAAGGTCACGGACGTGATTGACGTCACTATCGCCGAAGTCCGCATGGAAACCCGCAGTATTATCGCGCGCCCTGCCGCCTGATAAGCTATTCAATTGTCGGCCCTTTCCTTACAGGGCGGGCCGACATTTTTTTCTCCCACGCCGCTCTGCAAAATCATCATTTTTTCTTACTATTTTCAGTCTTCTTCCGCCCAATTTCGCCATAATTATCTACAGTAAAAGAGTGCCGTTATATCCGGTTACGTGAATTTTTATTGGCTGAGTATCCTTTTTTACCTGACTCGTTTTATTATAAGAAAACCGGGAAAAAACAATAAGTTCACATCGGTTCAGCCGTGGTCTCACTTCGGAAAAGCCGATCGCAAATGAATAAATTGTGCGCTAACAGGCAGCTTCAGGAGAAAACATGATGGACGATTTGGAGCAGAATTTGCTGTTTCGTTACATGGGAACTCACAGCCCCTGGTGGCGACTGACAGCGGACAGCAATGCTCTGCACCTTGCCACCAGCGAAAATGCCGATGTGACTCAGGTGGTGGCGCTGGATGATGAACAGGCCGAACTTATCCGCCAGTTAACCGTCATTACGTCCAGCATCTCAATGACGCTCTCGTTGTATGGCGAAGATGTGCCTGTTCACCTTGTCGGACGCAAAATAACCCGTAATGAATGGGCCGGTACCGCCTCTGCGTGGAACGATACGCCTTCCGTGGCCCGCGACCTGGCTCAGGGCCTGTCCTTTGCTGAGCAGGTCGTCTCCGAAGCCAACTCCGTTATCGTCATTCTCGATCAGAATGGCAACATTCAGCGATTTAACCGCCTGAGCGAAGAGTACACCGGTCTCAAAGAACAAGAAGTTATCGGCCAGAATGTGTTTAAGTTGTTTATGAGCCGCAGTGAAGCCGCAGCCTCAAAGCGCAACATTACCGGTTTCTTTCGCAACGGCAGTTCTTACGAAGTCGAACGCTGGATCAAAACGCGAAAAGGACAACGCTTGTTTCTGTTCAGAAACAAATTTGTCCACAGTGGCAGCGGTAAAAATGAAATTTTTCTTATCTGTTCCGGCACCGATATTACGGAAGAGCGCCGCGCCCAGGAGCGCCTGCGGGTGCTGGCCAACACCGATACCATCACCGGCTTGCCGAACCGTAATGCGATCCACGAACTGATTTCAGACGCCATCGACAACCGTGGTGAGACGCAGGTTGGCGTGGTATATCTCGATCTCGATAACTTCAAAAAAGTGAACGATGCCTACGGGCATATGTTTGGCGATCAGCTCCTGCAGGCGGTTGCGCTGGCCATTCTGAGCTGTCTGGATGAAGGCCAGGTACTGGCGCGACTCGGCGGCGATGAATTTATTGTCATGGCCACCCATACCTCTCAGGGTTCTCTGGAAGCGATGGCATCACGCATTCTGACCCGTCTGCGCCAGCCGTTCAGAATTGGTCTGATTGAAATTTACACGGGCTGCTCATTAGGGATCGCCCTCGCCCCGCAGCACGGCAACGATCGGGAAAGCGTCATCCGCAATGCCGATACCGCTATGTACACCGCCAAAGAGAACGGCCGGGGCAAGTTCTGCGTCTTCTCACCGGAAATGAACCAGCGCGTGTTTGAATATCTCTGGCTGGATACCAACCTGCGTAAAGCACTGGATAACGATCAACTGCTGATCCACTATCAGCCCAAAGTCACCTGGCGCGGCGAAGTCAGAAGCCTGGAAGCGCTGGTGCGCTGGCAATCCCCAGAACGCGGATTAATTCCTCCGCTGGAATTTATCTCGTATGCTGAGGAGTCAGGGCTGATTGTGCCGCTTGGCCGCTGGGTCATGCTTGACGTGGTTCGTCAGGTGGCCAAATGGCGCGATAAGGGCATTAATCTGCGTGTGGCAGTGAACGTCTCGGCTCGTCAACTGGCCGACCAAACCATTTTTAGTGATTTAAAACAGGCCCTGAAGGATCTGGATTTTGAATACTGCCCTATCGACGTGGAGTTGACAGAAAGCTGTCTCATTGAAAACGAAGAGCTGGCGTTGTCAGTGATCAAACAGTTCAGCCAGCTTGGCGCACAAATTCATCTGGACGATTTTGGGACCGGTTACTCGTCGTTGTCCCAACTGGCACGATTCCCAATCGATGCAATCAAGCTTGATCAGTCATTTGTCCGGGATATTCATAAACAGTCCATTTCCCAGTCGCTGGTGCGGGCCATTGTCGCGGTGGCGCAGGCACTGAACTTACAGGTCATTGCTGAAGGTGTGGAGAGCGCAAAAGAAGACGCCTTTCTGACTAAGAACGGCGTCAACGAACGGCAGGGTTTTCTCTTTGCTAAGCCCATGCCCGCTGCCGCATTCGAGCGATGGCTAAAGCGATATCAGTCGCGTAAACAGCGTTAACTGGCTTTGCGTAATCCCGCCGCATGGTGGCGGTTTTGCAGCATCACCAGACGCTCCATATAGGCGATATCTTTTGGCTCAAGGCAGAATGCCGCATCGACCCAATCTTCCGTGATGTCCATCAGCTCACTGCGGGGCAACTGCAGCACGCGTGTACGGGCGCGTAACATCGCCCTTACGCCGTTCAACTTCGGCCGCAGCGTGTCGATGAACGTTCTGACAGAGACGTAGCTTTGTCCAGGTTCGAACAGCACATCCACTAAACCGTGCTGTTCATACCACTCTGCCGTATGAGACTCCCCTTTATAGATGAGTTCCTCTGCCAGTTTCATGCCTGAACGGCGTGCGACCAGCGAGTATCCCCCCATGCCGGGGAAAAGATTGAAGGCGATCTCAGGGAAGCCTAAACGGGCATCGCGCTGGGACAGCACGAAGTGGTGCGCCAGCGCGGCCTCAAATCCGCCCCCTAACGCACTGCCTTCAACCATCGCCAGCGTGATAGCCCCCGTATCAAAACCCCGTGACGCCGCATGGACACAATCAACGCAGGCACGAGCATAGGCCCGTAACGCTTCGCGACGTCCATTCTGGATGCATTCTACGAAGAACTGTAAATCACCTCCCGTATTGTACATCTCGGGCACCAGCGAACCGGTTACCCAAAAATCGACCGCAAACCCGGACTGGCGAACCAGCCATGAGAGGTTCATGATCTCCTCAATTAACGCATGGTTGAAACAGGGTCGTGGCTGCGCCCGCAACATCATCCAGACTGTGCGGCGCTCCTCTTCGTAATACCCTGACAACTGAGTGAAACGTTCAGTATCGGTAAACAGTGTGCAGGTAGTCTGATTGATAACTGTCATAGTCTAATTCCTCATATAAAAAAGCGCCTTGCGCGCAGTTTTAGACTAATCCACTCATTCATCACGCTGCATGCGGGGGAATAAATTTATTACTTTCATTTATGTAATTTAGTTATTGCATTTTTTCCCTTCTCTTTTGAATCCATTTTCTGCATCATTGAAAATATTAACTTTTCGTACCCGGGATGAGATTATGTCTAACATTGATGCGCAGGCCGTAGCCCAACGAATTGATACCGTGCTGGATATACTGGTGGCGGGCGATTATCACTCTGCGATCCGTAACCTTGAGATCCTGAAGTCTGAACTTCTTGCTCAGAATGGCGCCGAAACTGCACCAGAAAACAGACAGCCAAAAGCCCCGTGGGAAGTTTAACCCCACCCTTTCCGCCCTCGTTTCGCTTTATTAAATGGATGCTATGAATTCCCGACAACAAATCATTCTGCAGATGGTCATCGATCAGGGACGCGTAAGCGTCGTCGATCTCGCTAAAACGACAGGCGTTTCTGAAGTCACCATCCGTCAGGATCTGAATCTGCTGGAAAAACAGAGCTACCTGCGTCGTGCGCATGGGTATGCGGTCCCGCTGGACAGCGAGGACGTTGAAACCCGCATGATGAACAACTATGCCCTCAAACGTGAACTGGCTGAGTTTGCCGCGTCCTTAGTGAACAATGGCGAAACGGTCTTTATTGAGAACGGCAGTAGTAACGCCCTGCTGGCCCGCACCCTGGCCGATCAAAAAGACATCACCATCATAACCGTGAGTAGCTATATCGCTCACTTGCTGAAGGAGACACGCTGTGAGGTCATCCTGCTGGGCGGCATCTACCAGAAAAAAAGTGAGAGCATGGTAGGCCCACTGACGCGTCAGTATGTTCAGCAGGTGCATTTTAGTAAGGCCTTCATCGGTATTGACGGCTGGCAGCCAGAAACCGGCTTTACCGGGCGGGATATGATGCGTTCAGACGTAGTGAATGCGGTGCTGGAAAAAGAGTGTGAAGCTATCGTGCTGACCGACAGCTCAAAATTTGGCGCGGTCCATCCCTATACGATGGGACCAATTTCCCGATTCAGTCGCGTAATTACCGATGACCGGCTGAGCGACGCACACCGGAATAAACTCGAAGAAGACGGCCTTATCGTCGATATTATTAAAAAACCCGCATGATGCCAGGTGCGCCTGAAATTCAGGCGCACCTGAAACGCTCTCTGAGATGATTCCTAACCTCCCTTTAAGAGTTTTTACCTGTTTAACCTGCCCTAAAGTCGTAAAATTAATGTTAGCGATATAACAGGAAGTGACTATCACTTGCGTGATTACGTAACACCTGCGCGACCAGCTTTCACGGAGAACAGAATTTAAGTATTCAGCTAGTCTATACTTAAAACGTAGATCTTTCCGTGAATCGATAATTCAGGAGAAAGTATTATGACCTTAACCAGCAAAAAATTAGCCGCCGCTGTTCTGGCAATCACTGTAGCGATGTCCCTGAGCGCATGCTCTAACTGGTCTAAACGTGACCGTAACACCGCCATTGGCGCCGGTGCTGGTGCAATCGGTGGTGCAGTATTAACAGATGGTAGTACGCTGGGTACATTAGGTGGTGCTGCTGTTGGTGGTATTATCGGTCACCAGGTAGGCAAATAATTATTATACGCCCTGACGGGCTTAGCGTTATTTAACGCATTTCAGGTCTGACTTACGCACGTATAAAACAAGAGCCACGGTAATTACCGTGGCTCATTTATTTTAACCGCCCGCCAGTTTCACTTTCATCCCTTTGGCTTCAAGATGCGATTTAATGACATCGCGTTTATCACCCTGGATTTCGATTATGCCGTCTTTTACGGCACCGCCGCAGCCACATTTCTTTTTCAGTTCAGCCGCCAGCTTTGCCAGCTCTGCGTCATCCAGATCAATACCCGAGATAAGACATACGCCCTTTCCTTTACGACCGCTGGTCTGGCGCTGGATGCGAACAATCCCATCGCCTTTCGGGCGCTCCGCTTTCGCTTTCGGTTCGTCAATACGTCCGGTTTCGGTTGAATAGACCAGACGACTGTTGGAGTCCGTCATTACGCCCCCTTTTTCAGTGATGCATTGATAGCCTTAAGCGTCTCTGCCGGATTGGCAGATTGGGTCACCGGACGGCCAATGACCATGTAATCCACGCCTGCCGCCAGCGCCTGCTCAGGGGTCATAATACGGCGCTGATCGCCAGCCTCACTGCCCGCAGGACGGATACCCGGCGTGACCAGTTTGAAATTCTGGCCCAGTTCCGTTTTGAAACGCACCGCTTCCTGCGCAGAACAGACGACACCATCCAGACCGCAATTCTGGGTCAGACGGGCAAGGCGTTCTGCGTGATCGGCAGGTGACAACGTCACACCCAGGTCGCGTAAGTCGTTTTCGTCCATGCTCGTCAGTACCGTTACCGCAATCAGCAATGGTGCATCCTTACCAAACGGCAGAAGCGCTTCACGCGCGGCTGTCATCATTCTCGCCCCACCCGATGCATGCACGTTGACCATCCATACACCCAACTCGGCGGCGGCGGCAACGGCGTGTGCCGTGGTGTTAGGGATATCATGGAATTTGAGGTCGAGAAAAACGTCAAAACCGCGTTGTTGCAGATCGCGCACGATTTGCGGTCCAAATAACGTGAACATCTCTTTGCCCACTTTCAGACGGCAGTCGCGAGGATCGATACCGTCGACAAAAGCCAGAGCGGCGTCACGCTTATTATAATCGAGAGCAACAACAACAGGAGAATCAGTAACTACGCGGGAAGTGGAGGAAGTAACAGACGTCATGACCAGCCCTTTTCGTCTATGGGCGCGCAGTGGCGCGGAACAGATAAACGGCGTGCATTCTACCTGTCAGCGCCACAAATTGACAGGACCGTTTTACTTCCTGCCCGGCTGGCAAACCGCACGGTGCTGAGCAGGTTTGTAAAAGCGATAAGTATGTTGTAACTAAAGTGAGGGGTTTTAAAAAATCACTGCCCATCGAGACCGCGAATGGGCTTGATGGTTGACCAGGCCCGGCATGAAGGACAGTGCCAGTAAAGCGTATAGGCGGTGAAACCACACTTCTGACAGCGGTAGCGCGGTTTGCTGCGCACCTGTTCGCCAACCATGTCACGCAGCACCATCAGGCTCTCTTTGGCGCGCCCTTCTTCTGCGTCGTTCAGGTGGTAATCCATCAGCTTGTGGAAAACCCGCATTGTAGGGTGACGCTGTAGCTGACGCGTTATATAAACCTGTGCCGTGTCGCTGCCCTCATGTTGCTCAACCACGTCGGAAAGCATCAACTCTGCGGTGGCCCCGGTGTTCTCTTCCACACAGCGACGCAGGAACGCAACCCATTCATCCTGTTTATCCAGTTGCTGATAACAGGTCTGCAGCATTTCAAGGGTTTCACTGACCAGCTCTTTGTCCTGATCAATGACGCGCAGCAGGCTTTCAACGGCTTTGGCATAGTCGCCACTCGCCATAAAGACGCGCCCCATCATGATGGAAATACGCGCGCTGTTGCGATCTGCGGCGGCCCCTTTTTTCAACAACGTCATGGCTTTATCCATGTCGTCGTTCCCCATCTGCTGCAGAGCCAGTTCGCAGTAAAAATGGGCTATCTCAACGCGCTGTTTGTCTTTACCCAGCTTCACCAGACGTTCAGCGGTATCAATGGCTTTCTGCCAGTCGCTGGTGGCCTGGTAAATCTGCAATAACTGCTGTAGCGCGCCAATGCGGAAATCTGTTTCGTCCACCAGCTGCGAGAACATGTCTTCGGCACGGTCATACAACCCTGCCGCCATGTAATCACGTCCCAGCTGTTGTACTGCCAGCAGACGCTGATCGTAGGTCAACGAGGCGCTTTCCATGAGGGTTTGGTGAATGCGAATGGCGCGGTCAACTTCGCCGCGCGAGCGGAACAGGTTGCCCAGGGTCAGGTGTGCTTCAACGGTCCCGGTGTCCTCTTTTAACATGTCGAGGAACAGATCAACCGCTTTGTCCTGCTGATTGCTCAGGAGGAAGTTCACCCCCGCAACGTAGTCGCGGGAGAGTCGGTTCGCCTCATCCTGTTTTGTTTGTTGCGCACTTCTGCGGCCCATATACCAGCCATAGGCAGCGGCTACAGGCAAAAGCAGAAACAACAACTCCAGCATATTCGATTATTCCTTGACGACCGGCACACCAGAGCTTTCCGGAATGTCGGACGCAGGCGCAATTTGATGTTCGAGGCGTTTAATTTTACGTTCCGCACGCGCAAGTGAAACACGCACTTTTAACCAGAACAGGCCACATACCAGCCAGCCAATGGCGAAGCCGGCTGCGAACAAGACCGCCAGCAGGCTTGAAACACGATACTCGCCCTGCGCCAGCAGATAGTTAAACGTTACCTGTTGATCGTTTTGTGCACCCAATGTGACTGAAATGACAAAAATCGCCAATACCAGTAAGAAAATGAGTAAATATTTCACATTACTTCCCGTTATGTGGTTCAAGCGAATAAAGTGTGTTCAACTCACCGCAATCAGCCTTATAAACTACCATTTTAGCGACGGGCGCGAAACGGAAAAAGTGACGCGCCAGTCATGGATTTATGAGCAAAATGCGCAAAATCAACCATCAGACGCCGCTGTGCTCCCTTTCGGCGATCTCTTCTCTCTCTTCCGGCGGCGGCGTTAACGGACCGCAGAGCCGTTCAGCAAGCCAGGTTGCCAGGGTCACCAGCAGCCATGAAATGAGCGTCGCCACCACTAAATCACGTGGCCAGTGCATGCCCAGCAGTAAACGGCTGCCCATCACTCCCGTCGCCCAGACCAGCAAAATGGCGATAGTCACCGTACGACGCCGCGGCCACAGCAGCCCGACACCCAGAAGTGCCCAACTGGCGGCAAACATGGTGTGTCCGGATGGAAACGCAAAGCCGGTCTCTTTTTGCCAGTGCTTACGTAAGAATTTCGGGATATCCTGCTGTTCCGCAAGCTGTTCTTTCACCAGCGCACCACGATCTTTACGTTTTAAATTGTAGAACTCATTCACCGGAACATGATGCGTTTTTTCCAGCCAGACCACAAAAGGACGCGGTTCCTGGACATGATCTTTCACCCAGGATTTCACCCCCTGGCCTACCAGAATCGCCCCACCGAGGATAGCAAAGAGCACCAGCGCTGCGCGTAGACGAAAGCGCAGGCACCACAAAAACCAGGCGCAAAGCAATACATGAGTAATGATGCCCCAGGGTTGGGTAACGGTCTCTGTTGTCCAGTATAAGATTTTCAGCCACATGGCGTTTTGCCCGGGCTGCCACATCCAGCCTGATACCCATACGGCCAGTGGCATAATCAGTAATAGGGCTGCACCTGCTGCCGTTCGTCTGGCGATTGAAAGCATGTCTTCTCCTTTTTCGCTAAGCATCACAATCATAACTGAAATTCATCCGATGGGTGGATATGTCGGATCGTGCGTTTAACGTTCGTATAGCATGGCAGCCATTAGGCGAACTCGCTGAGCTTGTGGCAAAATGAACGGATACAGAAAGCAAAAACAGGCGAAAGACACGAAAGGTGTCAGCCTACTCTGGAGAATCACATGCAGCTTAAACGTGTGGCAGAAGCCAAACTGCCAACCCCATGGGGCGATTTCCTGATGGTGGGATTTGAAGAACTGGCTACCGGACAAGATCACGTCGCCCTGGTGTATGGCGACATTTCAGGGCAGACCCCGGTACTGTCTCGCGTTCATTCGGAATGTTTGACCGGCGATGCGTTGTTCAGCCTGCGCTGTGATTGCGGTTTCCAGCTGGAAGCAGCACTCTCTCATATTGCCGAAGAAGGCCGTGGCGTGCTGCTTTATCACCGCCAGGAAGGGCGTAATATTGGCCTGCTGAATAAAATCCGCGCCTACGCACTGCAGGATCAGGGTTACGATACGGTGGAAGCGAATCACCAGCTTGGCTTTGCCGCCGATGAGCGTGATTTCACGCTGTGTGCGGATATGTTCAAGCTGCTGGGCGTGGATGAAGTGCGACTGCTGACCAATAACCCGAAAAAGGTCGAAATTCTGACCGAGGCGGGGATCAATATCGTTGAGCGTGTACCGCTTATCGTGGGACGTAACCCGAAAAACGCGCACTACCTCGATACCAAAGCCGCCAAAATGGGGCATCTGCTGAGCGAGTGATCGCGAAATGCCCGGCCACGCGCTCGCGTACCGGGCTGGTTTCATCAATCCAGCATCTTACGAATCACGTAATGTAAAATGCCGTCGTTCTGGTAATAGGTAAGCTCTGTTGCCGTATCAATGCGGCACCCGCATTCGAGCACCTCTGTTTTACCGTCTGCACGCGTTAATTTTACTGGCACCGTTTTACCCGGTTGCAAGGTTTGCAGGCCGCTGATGTCAATCTGCTCTTCCCCGGTGAGGCCCAACGTTTTGCGGGTGACGCCCTGCGGGAACTCAAGCGGCAGGATCCCCATCCCAATCAGGTTTGAACGGTGAATACGTTCAAACGATTCGGCAATGACAACGCGAACGCCAAGCAGACGCGGGCCTTTCGCCGCCCAGTCACGGCTGGAGCCGGAACCGTATTCTTTACCGGCAATCACCGCCAGCGGCGTGCCTTCATGCTGGTATTTGACGGCCGCGTCATAAATTGAGATCACTTCACTGCCCGGCAAATGACGCGTCATGCCCCCTTCCACTCCCGGCACCATTTCATTGCGGATACGGATATTGGCAAACGTGCCGCGCATCATCACTTCATGGTTACCACGACGTGAGCCGTAGGAGTTGAAATCCCGGCGCTCCACGCCCCGGCTCTGCAGATAACGGCCAGCGGGACTGTCGGCTTTGATGCTTCCTGCAGGCGAGATGTGGTCCGTGGTGACGGAGTCTCCCAGCATCGCCAGAATGCGCGCGCCGTGAATATCTTTCAGCGGCGCAGGTTCAGCGAGCATCTCATCGAAGAACGGCGACAGGCGGATATAGGTCGAATCATCCTGCCAGTCGTAGGTGTCTGAACCCACGACGTCGATGGCCTTCCATTCCGGCGTACCTTCAAACACCTCCGCATACTCTTTGCGGAACATTTCGGTAGAAACTTTCTCTACGGCCAATGCAATTTCCCGGGCAGACGGCCAGATATCCTTCAGATAGACTGGATCATTCTTGCGATCGTGGCCAATCGGATCGGTGACCAGGTTGATATTCATATTCCCGGCCAGAGCGTATGCCACAACCAGCGGTGGAGACGCCAGCCAGTTGGTCTTGACCAGCGGATGAATTCGACCTTCAAAGTTACGGTTACCGGAAAGGACGGCCCCGACGGTGAGATCGCCCTGCTTGATGGCCATTTCAATCGGTTCAGGTAGCGGGCCAGAGTTACCTATGCAGGTGGTACAGCCGTACCCTACCAGGTTAAAGCCCAGTTCATCCAGATACGGTGTTAATTTGGCCTGAGCCAGGTAATCTGAAACCACTTTGGAGCCCGGCGCCAGAGAGGCTTTTACCCACGGCTGCGGTTTCAGCCCCAGCTCTACCGCTTTCTTCGCCAGGAGACCGGCCGCCATCAGTACGCTGGGGTTCGACGTGTTTGTACAGGAGGTGATGGCTGCAATGACAACCGCACCATCCGGAAGCTGATACTGATGTCCGTTCATGACATAATCGATTGGGCGGTGATCTTTTTTCGCCGTGTTGACCTCCAGTTCATTACTGGCGGCAAAGGCTTTCGGTACGTCCGTCAACGCAACCCGATCCTGTGGACGTTTTGGCCCTGCCAGGCTTGCCTCGACGGAGCCCATATCCAGTTCAAGTGTGCTGGTAAATACCGGTTCATCGCCGGGATTGCGCCACATCCCCTGCGCTTTGGTATACGCCTCAACCAGTGCCACCTGCTCTTCGCTGCGGCCACTCAGGCGCATGTATTCGAGCGTGACATTATCGATAGGGAAAAAGCCGCAGGTAGCACCATACTCCGGCGCCATATTGGCGATGGTGGCACGGTCAGCAAGCGGCAATGAATCCAGCCCGTCACCGTAGAATTCGACAAATTTCCCTACCACGCCATGCTTACGCAGCATCTGCGTAACGGTCAGTACCAGGTCGGTGGCGGTAATGCCTTCCGACAGTTTGCCGGTAAGCTTAAAGCCCACCACATCAGGGATCAGCATCGATACCGGCTGGCCGAGCATGGCGGCTTCGGCTTCGATCCCGCCAACGCCCCAGCCCAGAACGCCCAGGCCGTTAATCATGGTGGTGTGCGAATCGGTGCCCACCAGGGTATCCGGATAGGCCACCCACTCTTTATCCTGCAATTCACTCCAGACCGCTTTGCCCAGGTATTCAAGATTCACCTGATGGCAGATCCCCGTACCGGGTGGAACGACGCTAAAGCGGCTAAAGGCCTGCTGCCCCCATTTGAGGAAGACGTAGCGTTCGTGGTTACGCTCCATCTCCAGACGCACGTTTTCGCCAAAGGCATCGTCGTCACCGAAGTGGTCCACGGTGACAGAGTGGTCGATAACGAGATCAACGGGAGAAAGCGGATTCACTTTTGCCGTATCGCCACCAAGGCGCTTCACCGCTTCACGCATTGCCGCTAAGTCAACCACGGCAGGTACCCCGGTAAAGTCCTGCATCAGGACCCTTGCTGGTCGATAGGCAATTTCTCTGTCAGCATGGGCATGCTTAAGCCATCCTGCCAGCGCCTGGATATCCTCAAGGGTGACAGAATCACCATCCTGCCAGCGTAAAAGATTTTCCAGTAAAACTTTCAAGGACTTGGGTAAACGCGAAATGTCCCCAAGCGTCCTGGCTGCCAGCGGCAGGCTGTAGTAGTGCCAGGTTTTATTTTCTGCCTGTAATGTGTCCTTACTGGCTTCGCGTAGGGTTACCGACATAAGCTCCTCCTTAATTACAGAGATGTCCTGACAATCATCAGGGCTGTAATTAAAGATAACACAAAGATGTCGTAACGTTTTGATAACAACCCGAAATGATAAATCCAGGAATGTTCCCGTTCAGGGGGTAAAACAAAAAACCCCGCCGAAGCGAGGTTTTACGATTTAGTGGAAGGCCAGCCAGATAAGCTGAGACCAGAACAGAATCGACGCGGAAAAAACGCCGAGCCATGACCAGTATTTCATAGACATCATGTTATTCATCATAGGGACACCAGGCATTATTATTAAAGGTTCCGAGGTCTGTCCTCAGTTCAATATTGCTGATGTGTATTTATTAAAGAGTACAAAAGCATTGAGCCGTTATTCAGACTATTTGCATCATTACGCAATTTACTAAATTATTGTTTTTTGGGTTCGTCTTCTGCGAACACATCAATAAACGCTTGCTGCTGCGGCGTCAGTTTCCAGGACGCGGGTACGGCAGTGGCAGGTGCTTTGCGCACTTTGTGGCCGCTGTCACGAAGCTGACACATCTGTTTAACTGTTTCTGTACGTACCGTCACTGCCATATTCAACCCCAATAGTTCCAGGCCAGGAGAGCAACCACCACCCAAAACAGGGCGGAGACGAGAAAGACCGCCAGCCAGGCTTTACGCTTGAGCGCTGGATCCCTTTGCGGTTCTTCACTTCCTGAAGGCATTGCTAACCTCATACAATCGATATCGCTTATCATTTAGAGACCAAACAATTGGTACAATTAATCATCTGTTGAGATAAATCCTAAAGAAACTTTAGCCGAAAAGCCAGTGAATTTACGTATCTATTGATGGGAAATATTCATTCTTTTGACCAGAAATAAATATTTGAAAGGAAATATTTGCGAAGCTAAAAATTAGTTCTACTTTTGTCGCCAATTCACGACATTATAACCTTACTGATTAAATGGTTAATGACATTATATGGCAGGAAACTGCAGATGATGATAATTCTAATTTAGCTTTGAGAGGTTATTTCGGTATCTTTCCTGGAGGGAAAGATACCGGGAGTGATTATTTTGCCGGAAGTTTGATGTCTTTAAACATCTCTTCGATATCTTCATTTGAACGTAATGCCACGGCCGTGTCGACGACATCACGCGTTAAATGTGGGGCAAAGCGCTGAATAAAATCATACATATAGCTACGCAGGAAGGTGCTACGGCGGAAGCCAATCTTGGTGGTGCTATGGCTGAAAATATCATGCGCATCAAGACGGACGAGGTCAGGGTCTGACACCGGATCGACTGCCATGCTGGCAATCACGCCCACCCCCAGTCCAAGCCGAACATAGGTCTTAATAACGTCAGCATCCGTTGCGGTAAAGACGATACGCGGCGTTAGTCCTGCCCGGTTAAAAGCCGTATCAAGCTCAGACCGCCCGGTGAAGCCAAAGGTATAGGTCACTAAAGGATACTGTGCCAGCTCTTCAATCGTCACCGACCCCTTGCCCGCCAGCGGGTGATCGGGCGTCACAACAATTGAGCGGTTCCAGTGGTAGCACGGGAGCATCACCAGATCGTCATACAGGTGAAGGGCTTCCGTCGCGATAGCAAAGTCCGCATTGCCCTTCGATACCGCCTCAGCGATTTGCGTTGGCGAGCCCTGATGCATATGGAGAGAAACTCGCGGATAACGTTCAATAAAGCCCTTGATGACGCCCGGTAGTGCATAACGCGCCTGGGTATGGGTGGTGGCAATATACAGCGAGCCTTTATCCGGCCAGGTATGCTCCCCCGCCACGGATTTTATGGCATCGACTTTAGAAAGGACTTCCCGCGCGATGCGGATAATCTCCTGTCCCGCGGGCGTCACCTGGGTGAGGTGTTTACCGCTACGAGCAAAAATCTGAATACCTAACTCATCTTCCAGCATGCGGACCTGCTTGCTGATGCCCGGCTGGGAGGTATATAGCCCCTCAGCGGTAGAAGAGACGTTAAGGTTGTGATTTACCACCTCAACGATATAACGAAGCTGCTGTAATTTCATGCCAGACCATCCGATTTAGCGCACGCGGTCAATCGCTTAAGACGATTTGATAATAAGAAAAGGGTTAACTATAACCACTATATCATTTATAGCCTGACTGTATAGTACGGAACAAAAAATAATAACAAGGTAATAAAAAAGGGCCGGAAGCCCGGCCCTTTAACAGGTAAGTTACGGTAAGGAAAGATTATTTCTTGCCTTCAACCCATTTGCCATCAACAAAGAATGCTGACCAGCCGGTTGCCTTACCCTCTTTCTCCGCCGCAACATACTGCTGCTTCGTTTTACGGCTAAAACGCACAACGGTTTTATTGCCTTCCGGATCCTGCTGTGGCGCATCGGCCAGATAGCGCAGTTTCTCAGGCAGGCGGTCGCGGAAACGGTACAACTCTTCCACCAGTGGCGCACGGGTTTCGCGCGATTTCGGGAAGGTGTTTGCCGCCAGGAACACGCCGGCAGCACCATCACGCAGCACGAAGTAAGCGTCGGACTTCTCGCACGGCAACTCTGGCAGCGGAACCGGATCTTCCTTCGGCGGCGCGACTTCACCGTTACGCAGGATTTTACGCGTATTCTTACACTCGTCGTTGGTACAGGCCATGTACTTACCGAAGCGCCCCATTTTCAGGTGCATTTCAGAGCCGCACTTCTCACACTCAACGATCGGGCCATCGTAGCCTTTAATGCGGAACTCACCCTCTTCGATCTCATATCCATCACAGGTCGGGTTATTACCGCAGACGTGCAATTTACGTTTTGGATCGATGAGGTAGCTGTCCATCGCGGTGCCGCATTTCTTACAGCGACGTTTGGCACGCAGGGCGTTGGTTTCCGCATCATCACCTTCCAGCACGTTGAGCACTTCGTTCTCAGGTACCAGGTTAATGGTGGTTTTGCAGCGTTCTTTCGGCGGCAGCGCGTAACCAGAACAACCCAGGAAAACGCCCGTGGTCGCAGTACGGATCCCCATTTTACGGCCGCAGGTTGGGCAGTCGATGCTGGTCAGGACCATCTGATTCGGCAGCATGCCGCCCTCTTCAGGGTCTTTTTCGGCTTTTTCAAGCTGGTTGGTAAAGTCGCTGAAGAAGCTGTCGAGAACCTTTTTCCACTCAGCCTGGTGGCTGGCAACCTGATCGAGGCTGTCCTCCATTTGCGCGGTGAAGTCGTAGTTCATCAGTTCGCGGAAGTTGGCTTCCAGGCGGTCAGTGACGATCTCGCCCATTTTTTCCGCATAGAAACGACGGTTTTCAACACGAACGTAACCGCGGTCCTGAATGGTCGAAATAATCGACGCATAGGTGGACGGACGGCCAATACCGCGTTTTTCCAGCTCTTTAACCAGAGACGCTTCGCTGAAACGCGCAGGCGGCTTGGTGAAGTGCTGGGCAGGCACGAGGTCGACCAGAGAGAGCTCATCCCCTTTGTTTACCGCAGGCAGCGTTCTGTCTTCGTCGCCTTTACGCAGGGCGGGCATCACTTTCGTCCAGCCATCGAAGCGCAGGATACGGCCACGCGCTTTCAGGCGGAAATCACCCGCGCCTACAGTCAGCGTGGTGGAGTCATACTGTGCAGGCGTCATCTGACAGGCCACGAACTGACGCCAGATGAGCTGATACAGCTTCTGGGCATCCGCTTCCATATCTTTCAGCGATTCGGCTAACACGGAGACGTCAGAAGGACGAATCGCTTCGTGCGCTTCCTGTGAGTTCTCCTTGCTGGCGTACTGGTTTTCACTCGCTGGCAGGTATTTCTTGCCGAAGTTGTCACTGATGTAGCCGCGCACCATGTTGACGGCATCCTGACTCAGGTTAGTCGAGTCAGTACGCATGTAGGTGATATAACCAGCCTCATAGAGACGCTGGGCCATCATCATGGTTTTCTTCACGCCATAACCCAGGCGCGTGCTCGCCGCCTGTTGCAGCGTAGACGTAATAAACGGCGCGCCAGGTTTGCTGCTGGTCGGTTTGTCTTCACGCTCAAGAACCTGATAGCGTGCTTTTTCCAGCAGCGCCACGGCAGCCATGGTCTGGTCACGGTTTTCTGGACGGAACGGTTTGTCATTCTGATGACTCACCTGCAGCGGCAGTGCATCTCCGCCTGGCGTGGTGACATTGGCATCCACTTCCCAGAACTCTTCCGGGACGAAGGCTTTAATTTCACGCTCACGCTCAACAACAAGACGCACGGCAACGGACTGCACACGCCCTGCGGACAGGCCGCGGGCAATCTTTTTCCACAGCAGTGGAGAAACCATGTAGCCCACAACGCGGTCCATGAAACGGCGTGCCTGCTGCGCGTTAACACGGTCAATGTTCAGTTCACCCGGCTTCTCAAACGCCTGACGAATCGCATTCTTCGTAATTTCGTTAAACACTACACGGCTGTAGCGTTTGTCATCACCCCCGATCACTTCCCGCAGGTGCCAGGCAATGGCTTCCCCTTCGCGGTCAAGGTCGGTTGCGAGATAGATGTGGTCTGCTTTTTCAGCAAGCTGCTTCAGCTCGTTAACGACTTTTTCTTTGCCGGGCAGCACTTCATAGTGTGCATCCCAGTTATGCCATGGGTTAACACCCATGCGGTTGACAAGCGCGCTACGTTCATCCTTTTTAGGCTTTTTAGCCCCTTTGGTGGAGGTAGAGTCTGCGCTCTTTTTGCTGGCTGAGCCACTGGTCGGCAAATCGCGGATGTGACCGACGCTGGACTTAACCACGTAGTCATTACCCAGATACTTATTGATCGTTTTGGCTTTTGCCGGGGACTCAACGATGACGAGAGCTTTACCCATATTCACCTTTACCTAATTTAATTCTTCCAGGAATACGCCGCATGTTGATTTCCCTTCCGCTGACGACGAGCCATTGATATTGCGACTGCGTCAGGGGATATCAACCCCTTTGTCTTACTGAACGTCAAAGCGTTAACGCCCAGGTGATTGAGTTATCGGGTATTTTTCTCACATCGGATGTAATTCGTGACGAATTCCCGCTTGAATGTCAAGCAATTCTGTTGCCAGAATGACGAAAGCGCACACTCTACCTGATAAAATTCGTTACGCAACTTTATTAGCATGCAAAAGCAAATCCCGCCAGCCAGGTCACCGCGCCTTACCCCCTCACATTACAGGGAAAATTTGCCCCCAAAGCGCCCCGGGCGTAGACTATTGTCACTGTTTAAGGAGTGGATTATGCAGAATACAACCCAACCGATTGATCGAGCCTCACTGCTTATCGAAGCAAATAAGCTGATTCGTGACCATGAAGACACCCTGGCGGGCATTGAAGCGACCGGCGTGGAACAACGTAACGGCGTGCTGGTATTCAGCGGCGAATACTTCCTTGACGAACAAGGGTTACCTACCCCGAAAAGCACCGCCGTATTCAATATGTTTAAATACCTGGCGCACACGCTTTCAGAGAAATATCACCTGGTCGATTAACGTAAAACGCGAGGCACTGGCCTCGCGTTTTTGTTTACAGCAACGGTTTTTGTCCGCGTTGCAACCAGCGGAGCAGCAGGCGATCCGCGCTTTCCGCCGCGCTATTCGTAAAGCGTTCAAGCAGTCGCTTACGCTGGGTAAAGCGCACGCCAACCAGTTCACGCCCTTCCATCAGATTCAACAGCAGGTCGTCACTGGTGCCCACTTCATCCACCAGTCCTTTTTCCTGCGCCTGCGTACCGTACCAGTGCTCACCTGTTGCCACCTGCTCAATATCAAGCGCCGGGCGCATACGGTGCACAAAGTCTTTAAAGAGGTGATGGGTTTCATTGAGATCTTCACGGAATTTCTGACGTCCTTCTTCCGTGTTCTCCCCCAGCAGCGTCAGGGTTCGTTTGTACTGACCCGCCGTATGTAATTCAATGTCGATCTCTTTGCTTTTCAGGAAGCGGTTAAAGTTCGGGATTTGCGCCACCACGCCGATGGAGCCAATAATAGAAAACGGCGCCGCGACAATTTTATCCGCCACGCAGGCCATCATATAACCGCCGCTCGCTGCGACTTTATCCACCGCAACCGTCAGCGGGATCTGTTTTTCACGCAGACGCTGTAGCTGCGAAGCCGCCAGCCCATAACCATGAACGACCCCACCCGGACTCTCGAGACGGACAACCACCTGATCCTGCGGTTTAGCCACGGCAAGCACAGCGGTGACTTCTTCACGCAGGGAGGCAACTTCATGGGCATCCATACTGCCTTTAAAATCGAGCACGTAGACGCGTGGTTTAGCCTTTTCCTGCGCTGCATTAAGCTTCGCTTTCGCTTTTGCCGCTTTGGCGTCCTGTTTATGCTTTTTCTTCTGCGCTTTGTGCCACAGTTTCTGTTGATGACTATCAAGCAGAGCCAGCGACATCTCTTCCTGCATCTCTTGATACTGTTCGCTCAGGCGGGTAATGCGTAACTCACCACGCTGACGTTTGCGCTGCGTCAGGTTGACAACCAGAACGGCAACCACCGCAATGGCAATCACCACCGTCGCGATTTTTGCCAAAAACAACCCATATTGAGAAAGTAATTCCACGCGTTCCACCTTGATTTAACCACGAATCTTTCACGGCAGTGTACAACAGCCCTGCCCATGCGTCTCGCTCGTGACATTACCTCTGCGAGCCGTCTTCAGGAATCCCCCGATTCTGGTTTAAATATTTGCAAATTGTTAATTTCACAGCAATGCGTCCTGTAGACTGATTGAATTCTCATGCTAATTCGGGCATAAAGCCGAAAAGTCATAAATGAAGGCGTCTTTAAGTTACTGTGCGCCAGGGAGTCACCGTGCATTATCAACCGCAAAAAAATCTGCTGCAGAACCGCATCATTCTTGTCACCGGTGCCAGCGATGGAATTGGCCGCGAAGCGGCACTCACGTACGCTGAATATGGCGCAAGCGTCATCCTTATTGGCCGTAACGAAGAAAAACTGAAAGGTGTGGCTCAGGAGATTGAAGCCGCAGGCGGCACTTCCGCCCGCTGGTATACGCTCGATCTGCTCACCTGCACACCCGCAACATGTCAGGAACTTGCCCAACGTATCAGCACCCACTACCCACGGCTGGATGGCGTACTGCACAATGCCGGCTTGCTTGGGGAAGTTCGCCCAATGGATGAACAGGATCCTGAGATCTGGCAGCAGGTCATGCAGGTCAATATCAACGGAACGTTTTTCCTGACCCAGGCACTGCTTCCTTTATTACTTAACTCTCATTCCGGCTCACTGGTGTTCACCTCCTCGAGCGTAGGACGCGAAGGTCGCGCAAACTGGGGGGCGTATGCCGTCTCAAAATTCGCGACCGAAGGGATGATGCAGGTGCTGGCGGAAGAGTATCAAAGCCGTCATCTGCGTGTGAACTGCATTAACCCAGGCGGAACGCGAACCAAAATGCGCGCCAGCGCCTTCCCGACGGAAGATCCACAGAAGCTTAAAACCCCGGCAGATATCATGCCACTCTATCTCTGGCTGATGGGCGATGACAGCCGCCGCAAAACCGGGATGACCTTTGATGCCCAGCCAGGCCGTAAACCCGGGATTTCGCAATGAGTGAAGAACGTCATCAGCAGCGCCAGCAGCGCCTGAAAGAACAGGTTGATGCCCGTGTTGCCGCTGCGCAGGACGAGCGCGGGATTATCATCGTGTTTACCGGCAACGGCAAAGGCAAAACCACCGCCGCGTTTGGCACGGCCACGCGCGCCGTAGGACACGGGCAGAAAGTGGGCGTGATTCAGTTCATTAAAGGCGAATGGCCCAACGGTGAACGTAATTTACTCGAACCGCTCGGGGTTGAATTCCAGGTGATGGCTACAGGATTTACGTGGGATACACAGAACCGGGAGACTGACACAGCCGCCTGTCTCGCGGTCTGGGAGCATGCCAAACGAATGCTGGCGGATCCCACGCTAAACATGGTGCTGCTGGATGAGCTCACCTACATGGTCGCCTACGACTATCTGCCGCTGGACGCCGTGCTGGAGGCGTTGAAGAACCGCCCGGCGCATCAGACGGTGATCGTCACGGGGCGAGGTTGTCATCGGGAGATTCTGGAGCTGGCAGATACCGTCAGCGAATTGCGCCCGGTGAAACATGCTTTTGATGCCGGTATCAAAGCGCAAATCGGTATTGATTACTAAGAAAAAAGCCCGGCGATGTTAGCCGGGCTTTTACTTTTTAACCGTTGTTATTACGGCTGCCAGCGCGGCGATTGTTGCTCACCTGGCTGTGACGTTTCACCGCACGGCGGATCTGGTTCGCCTTCATGCGACGACGATCTTTCTCTACCGCCACTTTTGAGGTGGTTTCTGGCGTCAGGCCAACCAGCTCACGCAAGTAGTTGGTCTGGGTCAGGTCCAGTTCGGTATACCCACCGCGTGGTAAACCTTTTGGCAGCAGAATGTCGCCATAGCGAACACGGATCAGACGGCTAACCTGCACCCCCACCGCTTCCCACAGACGACGTACCTCACGGTTACGGCCTTCGGTCAGGGTGACGTTGTACCACTGGTTGATGCCTTCGCCGCCGGTAAATTTGATCGTTTTGAACGCCGCAGGGCCGTCTTCCAGTTGGACGCCACGCGACAGGTCGCGCAGTTTGTTCTCATCAACCTGGCCAAACACGCGCACGGCGTATTCGCGTTCCACTTCACGGCTTGGGTGCATCAGACGGTTTGCCAGCTCACCATCCGTCGTGAACAACAGCAGACCGCAGGTGTTCACATCCAGACGGCCAACGGCAATCCAGCGTGCGCCACGCAGTTTAGGCAGACGGTCAAATACCGTCGGACGCCCTTCAGGGTCGTTACGCGTACACAGCTCACCTTCCGGCTTGTAGTACGCGAGCACGCGGCAGATCTGTTCAGCAGATTCTTTGACCGAGATAAGATGACCGTCGATACGGATCTTAAGCCCCGGAACGATTTCTACGCGGTCACCCAGCGTGGCGATTTTACCGTCCACACTCACGCGGCCGGCTTCAATAATGGCTTCGATTTCACGGCGTGAGCCGTGGCCGGCACGCGCCAGCACTTTCTGTAACTTCTCGCTCATTGAGCTTCCTCAGGTGTCGCCTTCACAGGCGTCGAATCAGGTCAAACCAGGGCCATGCCCCGATTTGATGGCCGCGTAGTATAGCTGCTTACACCCTTACAAGAAAGGCTTAACATCACCCACACCTTCACGAATCACTTCCGGTGCATCTTCAGTTAAGTCGACCACTGTGGTCGGCTGTTGGCCAAGATAGCCACCGTGAATAATCAGTTCAACCACCTTCTCCAGACGATCTTTAATCTCTTCCGGATCGGACTCGGTGAATTCACTGCCGGGCAGCATCAGCGAGGTCGAGAGCATCGGCTCGCCAAGGGTTTCCAGCAAGGCCTGGGCAATCGGGTTAGAGGGTACGCGCATCCCGATGGTTTTGCGCTTTTCCTGCAACAGACGGCGTGGAACTTCCTTAGTCCCTTTCAGGATGAAGGTGTAGTTGCCCGGCGTGTTATTTTTAATCAGACGAAATGCCACGTTATCAACATAAGCATAGGTCGACAATTCGGACAGGTCGCGACACATCAGGGTAAAGTTGTGGCCGTCCGGCAACTGGCGAATGCGGCAAATACGCTCCATCGCCCCTTTATCTTCAATCTTGCAGCCCAGAGCGTAACCCGAATCGGTCGGGTAGACGATAACGCCACCTTTTCGCACGATCTCCACGGCCTGATTAATCAGACGCGGCTGCGGGTTATCCGGATGAATATAGAAAAACTGACTCATACTTCCCTCTCTTCAAGTTGCTGTGGCTGTTCCCAGAGCTGCCAGACAGGATCGACGCCTGCGGGTAGCCAGAGCTTACGTCCCAGTTCGATCCACGCACAGGGCTGATGAAAATCTGAGCCTTGTGACGCCAGCAAACCGAACTGACGCGCGTAGGTCGCAAGCTGCGAACGCTCGTTGGGCGCCTGCTGACACTGGGCGACTTCCATCGCCTCGCCACCGCATTCGGCAAAATGCGCCAGCAGTCTTTTCAGCCATTTAGCAGAAAGATTATACCGCCCCGGATGGGCCAGCACGGCCTTACCGCCAGAATGATGAATCACATCAATAGCTTGTTTTATTGTACACCACTGTGGCGGAACGTATCCGGTTTTCCCGCGAGCCAGATAGCGTTTAAAGACATCCGCTATCGTCGTCGCCTTGCCCGCGTCCACCAGAAAACGGGCAAAATGGCCGCGCGTCACCGCACCACCGTTCGCCAGCTTTTGCGCACCTTCAAGTGCGCCCGGAATATGCGCCTTTTCAAGACGCTCACCGATCATTGCTGCACGCTGGTTGCGGCGCGTTTTTTGTTCTTGCAAAAACGCACACATTACCGGATGGTCTATATCGATATTCAGGCCAACAATATGAATTTCGTGATTCTCCCAGACGGTCGATATCTCGACGCCGGGAACCAGATTGAGCGCCAGACCGCTGCGGGCAATCTCAGCGCGCGCAGCCGGAATCGCATCGGTTGTATCGTGATCGGTTATGGCCAGCGTGCCGACACGCATCTCAACGGCACGATGAACCAACGCTTCGGGCGTCAGCAGACCATCAGAAGCCTGGGTATGGCTGTGTAAATCATAAATTACGGCGTAGGTGGTATCGCTCAAAGCACTTCCCGTCACAGGTTAAAGACATCTTAAAAGCCCATGATACCGACTTGCCACGAAATTCTGAAATCAAGGGTTGACAACACGCCATCGAACTAGTTAACTAGTACGCAAGTTCACACGAGAAAGGTATCTGAAAATGACTGCACATTTCACTCTGCACGGTTGGTGGCGCACTTCCTGACTTTCGGGCAGTGTCACACGTCTGCGTACAGCAAACAGATACCCGCCCGCTCACCAGCGGGCTTTTTTTTGAACAGAATAAATGAGAACAACATAATGCAAACAGCCAAACCACACCTCGAATTGCTGACCAGCGAGGCGGCCTATTGCCACAACCCAACCGCGCTGTTTCATCAGGTCTGCGGTGCGCGTCCAGCCACGTTGTTGCTGGAGTCCGCTGATATCGACAGCAAAGACGATCTCAAGAGCCTGCTGTTGGTCGACAGCGCACTGCGCATTACCGCGCTAGGTGACACTGTCACTATCAGGGCGTTGTCAGACAACGGTGCGGCCCTGCTGCCATTGCTGGATGCGAGCCTGCCTGCTGGTATCCAGAATGAACACCATCCGGAAATGCGGGTTCTGCACTTCCCGCCGGTGAGCCAGTTGCTGGACGAAGACGCGCGCCTTTGCTCTCTTTCCGTTTTTGATGCCTTCCGCCTGCTGCAAAATCTGGTCACCGTGCCGGAAGACGAGCGCGAAGCAATGTTCTTCGGCGGGCTGTTTGCCTACGACCTGGTAGCCGGCTTCGAAGATTTACCGGAGATCGAACAGGGTAACCGCTGCCCGGACTACTGCTTCTATCTGGCCGAAACCTTACTGGTGATCGACCACCAGAAAAAATACACCCGTATTCAGGCAAGCCTCTTCACGCCATCAGCAACGGAGAAAAAACGTCTTGAGCAGCGTATTGCGCAGTTACAGCTGCAAATGACTGAAGCGCCGCCTGAGTTGCCTGTACAGCGCGTCGAGAAGATGACCTGCGATGTTAATCAGAGCGACGATCAGTACGGTGCCGTGGTTCGCCAGATGCAAAAAGCGATTCGCGCCGGAGAAATTTTCCAGGTGGTTCCGTCCCGTCGTTTCTCTCTGCCCTGCCCGTCGCCGCTGGCGGCCTATGAGGTGTTGAAAAAGAGCAACCCAAGCCCGTACATGTTCTTTATGCAGGACAACGATTTCACCCTGTTTGGTGCGTCGCCAGAAAGCTCACTGAAATATGACGCTACCAGCCGCCAGATTGAGATCTACCCGATTGCCGGAACCCGTCCACGCGGCCGTCGCGCCGATGGAACACTGGATCGCGATCTCGACAGCCGTATCGAGCTGGAGATGCGTACCGACCATAAAGAGCTCTCCGAGCATCTGATGCTGGTAGACCTGGCCCGTAACGACCTGGCACGCATTTGTACCCCAGGGAGCCGCTACGTGGCGGATTTAACCAAAGTTGATCGTTACTCGTTTGTCATGCATCTGGTGTCCCGCGTGGTGGGCGAACTGCGCAGCGACCTCGACGTGCTCCACGCCTACCGCGCCTGTATGAACATGGGTACGCTGAGCGGCGCGCCGAAAGTCCGTGCTATGCAACTGATTGCTGCAGCTGAAGGACGCCGTCGCGGAAGCTACGGCGGTGCAGTGGGATATTTCACCGCCCACGGCGATCTGGATACCTGCATTGTGATCCGCTCCGCCTACGTCGAAGACGGTATCGCCACCGTGCAGGCGGGCGCAGGCATTGTTCTTGATTCTGTTCCGCAGTCTGAAGCTGACGAAACCCGCAGTAAAGCCCGCGCGGTATTGCGCGCCATTGCTACCGCACATCACGCACAGGAGATTTTCTGATGGCTGACATTCTGCTGCTCGATAACATCGACTCTTTTACCTATAACCTGGCAGATCAGCTGCGTGCGAATGGTCATAACGTCGTTATCTATCGTAACCATGTTCCGGCACAGACGCTGATAGACCGTCTGGCAACCATGCAAAACCCGGTGCTGATGCTCTCCCCTGGCCCCGGCGCCCCCAGCGAAGCAGGCTGTATGCCGGAGCTGCTGACCCGTATGCGCGGTAAACTGCCGATTATCGGCATCTGCCTGGGTCACCAGGCGATAGTGGAAGCCTATGGCGGCTACGTGGGTCAGGCAGGCGAAATTCTGCATGGCAAAGCCTCCAGCATTGAACATGACGGCCAGGCGATGTTTGCTGGGCTGCCTAATCCACTGCCGGTTGCGCGTTACCACTCGCTGGTAGGCAGTAACATCCCTGCCGGCCTGACCATTAACGCCTCGTTTGAAGGGATGGTGATGGCCGTGCGCCACGATGCGGATCGCGTCTGCGGCATGCAGTTCCATCCGGAGTCGATTCTCACGACCCACGGCGCGCGTCTGCTGGAGCAGACGCTGGACTGGGCGTTGCAGAAACTGGAGCAGACCAACACGCTGCAACCGATTCTTGAAAAACTGTATCAGGCGCAGACCCTGAGCCAGCAGGAGAGCCACCAGCTCTTCTCCGCCGTGGTTCGCGGTGAGCTGAAACCTGAACAGCTGGCGGCCGCGCTGGTAAGCATGAAAGTGCGTGGCGAAAGCCCGCAAGAAATTGCCGGTGCCGCCACGGCCCTGCTCGAAAATGCCGCCCCCTTCCCACGCCCGGATTATCAGTTCGCGGATATCGTCGGCACCGGGGGAGATGGCAGCAACAGCATCAATATCTCCACCGCCAGCGCCTTCGTGGCAGCAGCGTGTGGCCTGAAAGTGGCGAAACACGGTAACCGCAGCGTCTCCAGCCGCTCGGGGTCATCCGATTTGCTGGCTGCCTTCGGTATTAACCTGGATATGAACGCCGAACGCTCCCGTGAAGCGCTGGACGATTTGGGCGTCTGCTTCCTGTTTGCGCCGAAGTATCACACTGGTTTCCGCCACGCGATGCCGGTTCGCCAGCAGCTTAAAACGCGCACGCTGTTTAACGTGCTGGGGCCACTGATCAACCCGGCTCATCCGCCGCTGGCACTGATCGGCGTTTACAGCCCGGAGCTGGTCCTGCCGATTGCAGAAACCCTGCGCGTGCTCGGTTATCAGCGCGCGGCAGTGGTTCACAGCGGGGGGATGGATGAAGTGTCGCTTCACGCGCCAACCCTGGTCGCGGAACTGCGCGACGGCGAGATCCTGAGCTACCAGCTTGAAGCCGCTGACTTTGGTTTAACGCCATATCACCAGGAGGCACTGGCAGGCGGCACGCCAGAAGAAAACCGTGACATTCTCACGCGCTTATTACAAGGTAAGGGAGAGGTCGCCCATGAGGCTGCCGTGGCAGCCAACGTCGCCATGCTGATGCGATTGCACGGCGAGGAGGACCTCAAAGCCAACGCACAAAAAGTTCTGGACGTACTGCGCTCTGGTGCAGCTTACGATCGCGTTACCGCACTTGCGGCAAGAGGGTAAAGAATGCAGACCGTTTTAGCGAAAATCGTTGCCGATAAGGCCATCTGGGTGGAAGCCCGCAAAGCGCAGCAACCGCTTGCCAGTTTTCAGAACGACGTCGTCCCAAGCAGCCGTCGTTTCTATGATGCCCTGCAGGGCGCGCGCACCGCATTTATTCTTGAGTGCAAAAAAGCGTCCCCATCGAAAGGCGTTATCCGCGAGGATTTCGATCCGGCGCGTATTGCCGGCATTTATAAGCATCATGCGTCCGCGATCTCCGTGCTGACGGATGAGAAATATTTCCAGGGCAGCTTTGATTTTCTGCCTGTGGTCAGCGGCATCGCGCCGCAACCGATTCTGTGCAAAGACTTTATTATCGACCCGTATCAGATCTGGCTGGCGCGTTTTTACCAGGCTGACGCCTGCCTGCTGATGCTCTCAGTGCTCGACGATGAGCAGTATCGCCAGCTGGCTGCGGTAGCACACAGCCTCAACATGGGCGTGCTGACCGAGGTGAGCAACGAAGAGGAGCTGGAGCGCGCTATTGCACTGCAGGCCAAAGTGGTTGGGATCAATAACCGCGATCTGCGCGATCTGTCAATTGACCTGAACCGTACGCGCCAGCTGGCACCGCGTCTGGGTTCTGGCGTGACCGTTATCAGTGAATCCGGGATAAACAGCTACGCCCAGGTGCGCGAACTGAGCCACTTCGCCAACGGTTTCCTGATTGGCTCCGCGATGATGGCACATGACGATCTCAATGCCGCTGTGCGTCGCGTGCTGTTGGGTGAAAACAAAGTGTGCGGCTTAACCCGCGAACAGGATGCCCAGGCCGCTTATGAGGCGGGGGCTATTTACGGCGGGCTGATCTTTGTGGACTCCTCTCCTCGTGTTGTGAGCGATGAGCAGGCACGCAAGGTGATCGCGGCCGCCCCACTCAGCTATGTGGGCGTCTTCCGTAACGCTGATATTGCTGACGTGGCGGCAAAAGCCGAAGCGTTATCCCTGAGCGCAGTACAGTTGCACGGTGATGAAGATCAGGCGTACATCGATGCCCTGCGTGACGTGCTGGCTCCTCAGGTTCAGATCTGGAAAGCGCAGAGCGTCGGCAGTGTCCTCCCCGCGCGTAACCTGAATCATGTTGATAAATACGTGCTCGATAACGGCCAGGGCGGTACAGGCCAGCGTTTTGACTGGTCACTGCTGAACGGTGAAGTGCTGGACAATGTCCTGCTGGCGGGTGGACTTAGCCCGGATAACTGTGTGGAAGCAGCCAAAACCGGCTGCGCAGGCCTCGATTTCAATTCAGGCGTAGAGTCGCAACCGGGCATCAAAGATGCCAGTAAGCTGGCCTCGGTATTCAAAACTCTGCGTGCATATTAAGGAAGAAAAAATGACGACATTACTAAACCCGTATTTTGGTGAGTTCGGTGGAATGTACGTTCCGCAGATCCTGATGCCCGCGCTGCGCCAGCTGGAAGAAGCGTTTGTGAGCGCACAGAAAGACCCAGCGTTTCAGGCTGAATTTACTGACCTGCTGAAAAACTACGCGGGACGTCCAACGGCGTTGACCAAATGCCGTAACCTGACCGCTGGCACCAAAACCACGCTGTACCTCAAGCGTGAAGACCTGCTGCACGGTGGCGCGCATAAAACCAACCAGGTGTTAGGACAGGCGCTGCTGGCAAAACGGATGGGCAAAACCGAGATCATCGCCGAAACCGGTGCGGGTCAACACGGTGTGGCATCGGCACTGGCCAGCGCCCTGCTCGGCCTGAAATGCCGCATCTATATGGGAGCGAAAGACGTTGAGCGTCAGTCTCCAAACGTGTTCCGTATGCGTCTGATGGGTGCAGAAGTGATCCCGGTGCACAGTGGTTCAGCCACGCTGAAAGATGCCTGTAACGAAGCGCTGCGCGACTGGTCTGGCAGCTATGAAACCGCGCACTACATGCTTGGCACGGCCGCTGGCCCACACCCGTTCCCGACTATCGTGCGTGAATTCCAGCGCATGATTGGTGAAGAGACCAAAGCCCAGATCCTTGAAAAAGAAGGTCGTCTGCCGGATGCGGTGATCGCCTGCGTGGGCGGGGGATCAAACGCTATCGGGATGTTCGCTGATTTTATCGACGAAACCCGTGTTGGTCTGATTGGCGTGGAGCCTGCTGGTCACGGGATTGAAACCGGTGAGCACGGCGCACCGCTGAAACATGGCCGCGTGGGAATCTACTTCGGCATGAAAGCGCCGATGATGCAGACCGATGAGGGCCAGATTGAAGAGTCGTACTCTATCTCTGCCGGTCTGGACTTCCCGTCCGTCGGGCCACAGCATGCGTTCCTGAATAGCACCGGACGCGCGGACTACGTCTCCATTACCGATGACGAAGCGCTGGACGCGTTTAAGACGCTGTGTCGTAACGAAGGGATCATCCCGGCGCTGGAGTCCTCGCATGCCCTGGCGCACGCGCTGAAAATGATGAAAGCAAATCCGGAAAAAGAGCAACTGCTGGTCGTTAACCTTTCCGGTCGCGGTGACAAAGATATCTTCACCGTTCACGATATTCTGAAAGCACGAGGGGAAATCTGATGGAACGCTATGATAACGCATTTGCACAACTGAAATCCCGCCAGGAAGGCGCGTTCGTTCCCTTCGTCACCCTGGGCGATCCGGGCCCGGAGCAGTCGCTAAAAATTATCGACGCCCTGATAGAAGCCGGTGCCGATGCGCTGGAGCTGGGGATCCCTTTCTCTGATCCTCTGGCGGATGGCCCGACCATTCAAAACGCCACCCTGCGTGCCTTTGCCGCGGGTGTGACTCCAACGCAGTGTTTTGAGATGCTGGCCGCGATCCGTCAGAAGCACCCGACCATTCCGATTGGCCTGCTGATGTATGCCAACCTGGTCTTTAACCGCGGAATCGACGAATTTTATGCCGAGTGCGCGCGGGTCGGCGTTGACTCCGTGCTGGTGGCCGACGTCCCGGTTGAAGAGTCTGCACCATTCCGCCAGGCGGCTATGCGTCACAACGTAGCGCCGATTTTCATCTGCCCGCCAAACGCGGATGACGAACTGCTGCGCCAGATTGCCTCTTACGGCCGGGGTTACACCTACCTGCTCTCCCGCGCGGGCGTGACGGGTGCAGAGAACAAAGCCGCGCTGCCGCTGCACCATCTGGTAGAAAAACTGGCTGAATACCACGCAGCACCTCCGCTGCAGGGATTCGGGATTTCATCCCCGGATCAGGTTACGGCGGCAATTGACGCAAAAGCGGCAGGCGCGATCTCCGGCTCTGCTATCGTCAAAATCATTGAGAAGAACGTGGACAAGCCCGAGCAGATGCTGACTGAACTCAAAGCATTTGTTACGGCGATGAAAGCCGCAACGCGTAAAGCATGACCCTTCCACCGTCTGGCGACTCAGCCAGACGGCCTTCCTCTTATATTCCCGCTATCACTTAAGCGTTATGCCAAAATTGATCCCATCGATATTTTCGGCGTGAATGGCTTTTCAAACCTTGCCGTAAGCGTATGATTTGGTCTCTTTTCGGCTTTAAACCTTCTGAGTTCAGAGGCTTACTCATGTCATGGCAATACTTCAAACAGACTTACCTGGTTAAGTTCTGGTCACCTGTACCGGCCGTCATCGCGGCGGGGATCCTTTCCACCTACTATTTCGGCATTACCGGCACCTTCTGGGCCGTGACCGGCGAGTTCACCCGCTGGGGTGGACAACTGCTGCAACTCGCTGGCGTGCATACCGAAGAGTGGGGTTACTTTAAGCTCATTCACCTGGATGGCACACCGCTGACCCGCATCGACGGTATGATGATTATCGGCATGTTCGGGGGCTGTTTTGCCGCCGCGCTGTGGGCTAACAACGTTAAGTTGCGAATGCCTAAAAGCCGGATACGCGTTATGCAGGCGATTGTCGGCGGCATGATTGCCGGGTTCGGCGCCCGTCTGGCGATGGGGTGTAACCTGGCCGCTTTCTTTACCGGCATTCCACAGTTTTCGCTGCACGCCTGGTTTTTTGCTGTCGCCACGGCGATTGGCTCGTACTTTGGCGCTAAGTTTACCCTTCTGCCGCTGTTCCGCATTCCGGTCAAAATGGTGAAGGTCAGCGCTGCCTCGCCGCTGACGCAAAAGCCTTCGCAGGCGCGTCGTCGTTTTCGTCTCGGCATGCTGGTCTTTTTCGCCATGGTCGCCTGGGCGCTCTGTACGGCGCTCAACCAGCCTAAGCTGGGCCTGGCCATGCTGTTCGGTGTCGGTTTCGGCCTGCTGATAGAACGTGCGCAGATCTGCTTCACCTCGGCGTTTCGCGATATGTGGATCACCGGCCGTACGATGATGGCCAAAGCGATTATTGCGGGTATGGCGGTAAGCGCCATTGGCATCTTCAGCTATGTGCAGCTGGGTGTTGAGCCGAAAATCATGTGGGCTGGTCCGAACGCGGTGATTGGCGGCCTGCTGTTTGGCTTCGGAATTGTACTGGCTGGCGGGTGTGAAACCGGCTGGATGTACCGCGCAGTTGAAGGTCAGGTGCATTACTGGTGGGTAGGTCTGGGGAACGTTATCGGCTCAACCCTGCTGGCCTGGTACTGGGACGATTTGTCCCCGGTGCTGGCCACGAACTGGGACAAGGTGAATCTGCTCAGCACGTTTGGCCCGCTCGGCGGGCTGCTGGTGACCTACATCCTGCTGCTGGTCGCTTTTTTACTGGTTGTCGCGCAAGAGAAACGTTTCTTCCGCCGTGCCACGGTTAAACCTGAACCCCAGGAGAATGCAGCATGAAAGAGATTGTGCCTGACTACCGCCTTGATATGGTCGGTGAACCGTGTCCTTACCCGGCTGTCGCCACGCTTGAAGCGCTCCCGCAGCTTCAAAAAGGGGAAATTCTGGAAGTGGTGAGCGACTGCCCGCAGTCCATCAACAACATTCCTCTGGATGCCAAAAACCACGGCTACACCGTACTGGATATTCAGCAGGATGGCCCGACCATTCGCTATCTTATCCAGAAGTAAACCGCCAGGTGACGGGGGGCTTCCCCCCGTCAAAAAAGCTGCCTCACCTCCCATTTTAATGGCAAGCACAGCGCCATTAATAATGGCAGCACTACACTTAAAGTGGATAAAAAACAAACAGGAGGTGAGGTATGTTTAATTCAATTTTAGTCCCTGTCGATATCTCTGAAAGTCGTCTGACCGAACAGGTGATTCCCTATGTTCAGGCAAACGCAGCAATCGGTAACGGTAAAATCCATTTTCTGACGGTAGTGCCTTCTTTCCCTTACTATTCATCGCTTGGGCTGGCGTATTCGGTTGAAATGCCAAAGCTGGCGGAGATTCAGGAGGAAGCCCTTACGAAGCTCAAAGAGATGGTTAAGCAGTTCAATTTACCTACCGATCGTGTGGAGACACACGCCATTTCAGGTGCGCCTAAAGATCAGATCCTGAAGCTGGCTGACAGTATCAACGCTGACCTCATTATCATTGCGTCCCATCGACCGGACATCACAACCTACCTTTTAGGTTCAAACGCGGCGGTTGTGGTACGCCACGCAAAATGCCCGGTGCTGGTTGTACGCTAGAGAGTCTGGTGAGAAACTTAAGCCCCGGATTCCGGGGCTTATTTAAAACGTTGTACAATAAAATAATTTCGATAAACGGACTTAACAATGAAAAAAGTAGTGATGCTGGTATGCCTTGCCACAGCAATAACGGGCTGTGCTCCTCTCGCGCCTGAAGGTTGTCAGAAGAAAACCGCTCTCGACTCGTGCTCCTATAAGCAGTCCGGTAAAGTCTCCGATAAGGATATCTATGGTCAACAGGCTGCCGCGATAAAGCAAGCGCTGGACTCGGCGCTGGCCGATCCACACGCCTGGAATGGTAAGCGATGCAACATGCATCTCGACTTTACCGTCGACGGGCTACTGCAGAACCTGGAGATAAAAGGCGGAGACAAAGCGTATTGCCAGGCTTTAGCCGACGCGGCAAAACGAGCCACCTTCCCGCCCTTCACAGACGAGCGTGTATTTCAGGATATGGGTTCTGCCCGCTGGAACATGGAGGGGCAACCGTAGAGGTAAGCCGACAGAAAGACTGGCCATGTTCTGGCCAGTCCCGGAAGCTAGAATCAGAAACGGTAGCCCGCAGAGAACATAAACACCCACGGATCCAGACGGGTGCTGATGCTTTGTTGCTGTCCGCCCGCCTTGAAGCGCACATCGGTATCAATATCCATATACCAGACCGAGGCGTTAATTAACCAGTCGCGGTTAATGAGATAGTCCATCCCCACCTGTCCTGCCACGCCCCACGAATCTTTCAGGCTGAGATCGGTCAGTCCGGCCTCTTTACCGGTATCGTTGAATTTCTCATCGAAGAAGGTGGTGTAGTTCACGCCCGCGCCAATATAAGGACGCAGTTTGCTGCTTGAGTCACCAAAGTACCACTGCGCCATCAGCGTTGGCGGCAGATGGTGCACCGTGGCGATATCACCGGTTGGGCCTAAACCGACGCGATGACGGAATGGCGTCGCCGCAAGAAGTTCAACGCCGATGTTATCCGTCGCCATATACGTGAACGTTAAACCTAACTGGGTATTGTTGCTGACGTTAAAGCCGCCCATGCCCAGTACGTTATCAGAACCTTCTGTCGGACGTACCGTCGCCGAACCGGCACGAATAAAGAATTCACCTGCTTCATGCGCATACGCGCCGCCAGAGAGACTGCTTAAGATAAGGGCTGCCACCGCTAATTTTTTCATATCCGCTCCATCGTTGTGGTTTTAATTGCGGATGAGAATATACTCACAAAAGGGTAATAAGTGATCTGTCACAGATCACATTAAAACCAGTAAGTTAACATTCATTGATCTGGGTTAATTTTTGGTGACACACCATAAAGCGATAAGTTGTTCCTACGTCAATTTTTGGCATTTCCCGGTTACAAAATTTTCTCTTTTTCCCCTCTTGCTCTTCTGATGGCGGCTGGATAATTTAGCGCTCTCACAATGTGATTTGATGCGTTCTTTTTTGCAGGTGTGCCATGAGTGATATGAACCCGTGCATGACGTGCGGAGCCTGTTGTGCGTATTTTCGAGTCTCTTTCTACTGGGCCGAAGCCAGCGATGGCGGCGGTACTGTTCCGGTTCATCTCACTGAACCGTTATCCCCCTTTCTGCGATGCATGAGCGGTACGAATCAAAAGCAGGCCCGCTGTGTGGCGCTACACGGTGAGCCAGGCGTGTCGACCCGCTGTTCCATCTATGCGGATCGCCCCAGCCCGTGCCGGGAGTTTGCGATGTCTGGTGAAGATGGACAGGTCAACGACGCCTGTAATCGTGCCCGCGCGCGCTTCGGATTACCGCCGCTTTACAAAGATATGCTTTTCCATACAAGCCTTGATGCTGCCACGACCGCGTTATCCGGTGTACAATCGCTGGCTAATTAACACCTGCAATACTCAAGGAGAGTGCATGTCTATCACGGCGAAGTCTGTCTACCGTGACACGGGAAACTTTTTCCGCAATCAGTTCGTAACCTTTTTGCTGATCGCGTTGTTATGTGCCTTTATTACGGTGGTGCTGGGTCACGCGTTCTCTCCGAGTGAAGAACAGATAGCCAGCCTCAGCCAGGGCGACCACCTTGCAGGTAGCGTGGGGTTGTTTGAGCTGGTGCAAAACATGACGCCGGAGCAGCAACAAATTTTGCTGCGAGCGTCTGCAGCATCAACCTTCTCGGGTCTGATCGGCAATGCCATTCTGGCGGGCGGCGTCCTGCTGATGATTCAACTGGTTTCCGCCGGTCATCGTGTCAGCGCCTTACGGGCGATCGGTGCCAGTGCGCCGGTATTGCCTAAGCTGTTTATTCTTATCTTTTTAACCACCCTGCTGGTGCAAATGGGCATTATGCTCGTTGTGGTTCCGGGTGTGTTGCTGGCTATCGTCCTCGCGTTTGCTCCGGTGATGGTGGTACAGGACAAAATGGGGATCTTTACCGCGATGCGCAGCAGCGTCAGACTGGCATGGGCGAATATGCGTCTGGTTGCACCGGCCGTGATTGGCTGGCTTCTGGCCAAAACGCTCCTGCTGCTGTTTGCACCTAACTTTGCCGTACTCACGCCAAATGTAGGTGCGGTGGTGGCAAATACGCTGAGCAACCTGATATCAGCGGTACTGCTGGTCTATCTGTTCCGCCTGTATATGTTAATTCGTCAGTAATCCTGAGGCCGGGTACATCGCTGTACCAGGTCCTACACAGAAGATGGAATCACAGAATGAAGCAGTTTCTTGATTTTTTACCGCTGGTCGTGTTTTTCGCGTTTTATAAGCTGTATGACATTTATGCGGCCACGATGGCGCTGATCGTGGCTACCGCTATCGTGCTGATCTACAGCTGGGTTCGCTATCGTAAAGTCGAAAAAATGGCCCTGATTACGTTCGCGCTGGTGGCCGTGTTCGGTGGGCTGACCCTGTTCTTCCACAATGATGAATTTATCAAATGGAAGGTCACGGTGATTTACGCGCTGTTTGCGGGTGCATTACTGATCAGCCAGTGGGTAATGAAAAAGCCGCTGATCCAGCGCATGCTGGGTAAAGAGCTGACGCTGCCGCAGGAAGTGTGGTCTCGTCTGAATATTGCCTGGGCGCTGTTCTTTATTCTCTGCGGTCTGGCAAATATCTACATCGCTTTCTGGCTGCCGCAGAATATCTGGGTCAACTTCAAGGTCTTTGGCCTGACGGCGCTGACGCTTATCTTTACCCTGTTAAGCGGCGTTTATATCTACCGGCATATGCCGCAGGATGATAAGCACTGATGAATGACCGACCAGAACGTACGCGGCATGCGTTCTGGTCTATTCTCTCCAGCCGAAAATCATAGTAGCATCCCGCCTGAAGTCTTCCGTTACGAGTTTAAAACAATGACAACAAATGACGCCCCTCAGGGCGAACTGGTTTTACGCACACTGGCAATGCCCGCGGACACCAATGCCAATGGCGATATTTTTGGCGGCTGGCTGATGTCGCAGATGGATATGGGCGGCGCAATTCTGGCAAAGGAGATCGCCCATGGGCGTGTGGTCACCGTGAGAGTGGACGGCATGACCTTCCTGCGCCCGGTCGCAGTGGGTGATGTGGTTTGCTGCTACGCGCGCTGTGTTAAGCGCGGCAACACGTCGATTTCCATCAATATCGAAGTCTGGGTGAAAAAAGTCTCTTCTGAACCGATTGGACAGCGTTATAAAGCGACAGAAGCGCTGTTTATTTATGTGGCAGTCGACAGCGAGGGTAAACCCCGACAGCTGCCTCAGGCCTGATTGACAGGCAAAAAAAAGCCTCCTTTCGGAGGCTTTTCTTATTCCATCTGTGCCCCGCCGTTCAGGCGGAAAACAATATTAACGATCAACCCACTGCCCGGCTTACCTGGCTCATAACGCCATCTGCGCATCGCCGATTTCACTTCGCGCTCAAACATATTAGAAGGTTGAGCAGACAAGATTTCAACGTTATCAACCCGGCCATCCGGGGTCACGTCAAATTTAACCCGCACACGACCTTCAATGCGCAACGCCTGAGCGCGAGCCGGATATTGAGGCTGATTACGGCTTACGGCACGCGGGCCCGCTGGCGCGGTTGTCGTCGGTTTTGCGGTGGCTGGCGTGTTATTCATCACCGGCCGTGAAGGCGCTGTGTTTTCTACCGTCTGCGTGGCGCGCGGTTCAATCGGACGTTCTTCGCGTTTAGGACGTTCCTCCACCTTTTTCACCGGTTTTGGCTTCGGCTTCGGTTTTGGTTTAGGTTCAGGTTTGTGGATCACCACCGGCGCTTCTTTTGGCGGTTCCGGAACAGGCTCGGGTTCTGGCTCCGGCTCAGCAACCGGCTGTGGCGGAGGAGGTGCAACCTGCGGCGGCTCAAGATCCGCAGGCGAAACCATCGTCACTGAAATTGGCTGCGAGGGAGCTGGCATTTCAATAACCTGATGAACCGAGGTATAGAGCAAACCCGCCACAACAGCACCGTGAATCACGACAGAAAGCAACGTCGGCCAGGGAAAGCGGCGAGGTAAATCAAGGGTCATCGAAGTCATAATCATCAACGTTAAAAAACCGAACTGTGATTTTAAATGCAAATAGCAATCATATTCAATAAGACACTTTGTTCTGGCGCAATTTAAGCGCTGAAGAGGCCAAAAAAGAGGCACTCAGATCAGGGTATTAACAATGTTTTTATTTTACATTGCACGCAGTTGTCCTTTCACATAACGTTACTGACACTTTTAATGGTTAAGGAGCTTCACCGTGTTTTACGTGATTTACTCTGAAGATGTCGCAGATTCCCTGGAAAAACGCCTGTCTGTACGCCCTGCCCATCTGGCACGCTTACAGTTGCTGCAGGATGAAGGCCGTTTACTGACCGCTGGCCCAATGCCAGCTGTCGACAGCAACGATCCTGGCGCTGCCGGTTTTTCTGGATCTACGGTGATTGCCGAGTTTGAATCCCAGGAGGCCGCTCAGGCCTGGGCTGACGCCGATCCGTATGTGGCAGCAGGTGTGTACGCGAAAGTGACTGTTCGGCCGTACAAGAAAGTGTTCTGATACAAAAGCGGCTCCGAAACGGAGCCTTTTTATGGCGGTGGTTATGCATCTCTGCGCCGGGTAAATTGCTGTTCCGTGATAAGGCTTCCCCACTGGTCGCCTTCCCACTCTTTTGCCAGCGTGAAACCAAATGACTCATACAGACGTCGGGCAGTAGTCAGCTTATTGAACGTCCATAGATGCACAGCAGAAAATCCGACACTGTCGCAAAAAAGTATGGCTTCGTTCAGTAATTTTTTCCCCGCACCATGCCCCCGACAGCCGTCGTCGATAATAAACCAGCGCAGATGGGCTTCACCCTGCTCTAAATCCTCGCCATCAATGGCTACCGACCCCACGATCCTGTCGTTCAACACCGCCAGCCATATCTGATTACAGGGTTTGTCCAGTCGGCCACTAAACTCAGCCAGCCCGGAGGCCACTTTGGCCTCAAAGAAGCGACCAAAATTATGCTCGCGCGCGTAGTAACTCCCGTGCATCTCTGCGATGCGGCCAATCATGCCGGGAAGATAACCCTGCACAATTTTCAGCTCATCCGGGCGAGTGTCGACCCCCGTCTCGCGACACGCCAGCAGCGCATTGGCATACAGAGATAGCCCCTGAGATATGATCTGCTGCTGGGCAGGCTGCAGGGACTGTATTGCTGAGACAACTCGCTCGTTGCTATAGGCATTGATTTTATTGACCGTATCACGGCCCTTCCCGGTTAGCCTGAGGCTCTTCGTTCTGGCATCTTCCGTTGACACCACCTCTTCAAGTTCGCCTGCAGCAATCAGGCGAGCCAGCATACGGCTGACGCTCGATTTCTCCAGCCCCAGTAACTGCACCAGTTGACCCGCCGTCATCTCTTTGCGTAATGCGATTTCGACGAGAGTGTGGACTGCCGAGGGTGAGTAATTTGTTGAGGCCAGGGTTGAAGCCATAAAACCTAACTCTCGCACCATAAGACGCGAGGAACGACGGATGACGCTGACTACGGGGGGTTCGCTGTGCATAGTATTTCCTCACCATTTAGTTGTACTATACAACTAAATGGTGAGGGGCTGTCAAACAGAATAAAAAAGGCTCCCTCAGGAGCCTTTCATTCAATCAATGCAGCGACGCTAATCTGGCCGCAAACCCGACAAACAACAGTCCTATCAGGCCGTTCCCTAGTTTTGCCAGTTTCTTTTTCGTTTTCAGATAACGCGTGACAAAAGCGCCTGAGAAGATCAGGAAGCTCATATACATAAAGCTGATTAACTCAAGCGTGGTCGCGAGGATCAGGAAAGAGGTTCCGGTGTTTTTCGCATTCACGTCAATGAACTGAACAAAGAACGAGACGTAGAAAAGAATCGCTTTTGGATTTGTGAGGCTCAGTACCAGCGAGCGTTTCATGATCATACTGGCAGGCTCGGTACCGCTTTCCTGCGTATTATTTTGACGGTTCACCACCGACCAGAGCATTTTGGCCCCCAGCCAGAGCAGATAAAACGCCCCGAGATAGCGTACGATATTAAACAGCACCGGGGTGGTCTGGATTAACGCGGCAACGCCCGCCCAGGCAAGGAACATCAAGACGGCATCGCCAATAAACACGCCGGTGGCGGCGAGATACCCTTTTTTAACGCCATGACCAATCCCTGTTTTCAGCACAAACAAGGTATTCGGCCCTGGCACCAGTACGATAAAAAATGCGCCGACAACGTACGTCCAGAAATTCAGTACACCAAACTCCGCAAACACTTCTCCCTCCTTTTGCTCAACACAACAGGAATAGCGCGGCAAAAACGCGATTCCCAAAAAATCAGACGCCATAAAATCATTGGGCACCTTTCGGTGCCCTGATGGATCTCAGATATCCTGGACTGCGAACAGCAACGCATTGCGGTGCCGGGTCAGTCCACACTTTCTGATGGCGTGTATACGCATATTGCGGCGGGATTGAGCTTCCAGCCAACGAGCCTTACGACGACTCACCTGTCGCAACATGCGCCAGCGCCCTACTTCAGTTCTACTGCGCTTCATGTCTACAACTCTTTCTCTAACACTTTTTCTCTAAAAGAAAGGCCATTATAAACCCAACCCCGCGGCAAACCAGCGCTTTTACCTGGCGTTTTTATTTGCCAGATGATTCCTGATGCGTACACTCATAACAATACGCTTTCAAAAGGATTTTTTTACCTATGACAACCTTCTACACCGTGGTGAGTTGGCTGGTCATTCTGGGATACTGGCTGTTAATCGCGGGTGTGACATTACGCATCCTGATGAAGCGCAGAGCCGTACCCTCTGCCATGGCCTGGCTTCTGATAATCTATATCCTGCCGCTGGTGGGAATTATTGCCTATCTCTCTTTCGGTGAGCTTCATCTGGGTAAGCGCCGTGCCGAGCGAGCCCGCGCCATGTGGCCTTCGACCGCCAAATGGCTCAACGATCTTAAAGCCTGTAAACATATCTTTGCCGAGGAGAACAGCAGTGTCGCTTCCTCGTTATTTAAGCTGTGCGAACGGCGGCAAGGTATTGGAGGCGTGAAAGGCAATCAGCTACAGCTGCTAACCTCTTCCGATGATGTCATGCAGGCGTTGATCCGCGATATTCAGCTGGCCCGTCACAATATCGAGATGGTGTTCTATATCTGGCAACCCGGTGGGATGGCCGACCAGGTGGCGGAATCGCTGATGGCTGCCGCACGTCGGGGCATTCACTGCCGCCTGATGCTGGACTCCGCAGGCAGTGTCGCCTTCTTCCGCAGCCCCTGGGCCGGGATGATGCGTAATGCCGGCATCGAAGTGGTTGAGGCGCTGAAGGTTAATCTGCTACGTGTGTTTCTTCGCAGGATGGATCTTCGCCAGCACCGCAAGATGATCATGATCGATAACTATATTGCCTATACCGGCAGCATGAACATGGTTGACCCCCGCTTCTTCAAGCAGGACTCGGGAGTCGGCCAATGGGTTGATCTGATGGCGAGGATGGAAGGGCCTATCGCCACCTCCATGGGGATTGTCTATTCCTGTGACTGGGAGATAGAAACCGGCAAGCGTATTCTCCCGCCGCCACCGGATGGCAATATCATGCCGTTTGAAGAGGCCAGCGGTCATACCATCCATACCATTGCCTCCGGGCCGGGTTTCCCGGAGGATCTCATCCATCAGGCTCTGCTAACGGCCACTTACGCAGCGCGTGAGTATCTGATCATGACCACGCCCTACTTCGTACCCAGCGATGACCTGCTGCACGCAATCTGCACTGCGGCACAGCGCGGTGTTGATGTCAGCATTATTCTGCCGCGCAAAAATGACTCGCTTCTGGTGGGCTGGGCCAGCCGCGCGTTCTTTAGCGAACTGCTTGCCGCCGGGGTAAAAATCTACCAGTTTGAAGGCGGGCTCCTGCATACCAAAAGCGTCCTCGTGGACGGTGAGTTAAGTCTGGTGGGCACGGTAAACCTGGATATGCGCAGCCTGTGGTTAAACTTTGAAATCACGCTGGTCATTGATGATGCCGGATTCGGCGGTGACCTGGCCGCGGTGCAGGACGATTATATCTCCCGTTCGCGCCTGCTGGATGCCCGGCTGTGGGTAAAACGTCCGCTGTGGCAGAGAATTGCCGAACGACTGTTTTACTTCTTTAGTCCGTTGCTGTAAAACGTGCCCAACGATGTTAAACAGGTAGTCATCATGGAAATGGATCTGAACAATCGCCTGACCGAAGACGAAACGCTCGAGCAGGCTTATGACATTTTTCTCGAACTGGCGGTTGATAACCTCGATCCCGCAGACGTGATCCTCTTCAATCTGCAGTTCGAAGAGCGCGGCGGCGCCGAGTTATTCGATCCTGCTGAAGACTGGGCTGAGCACGTGGATTTCGATCTGAATCCTGACTTCTTTGCCGAAGTGGTGATTGGGCTGGCAGATGAAGATGGTGGCGAAATTAATGACATTTTCGCCCGCGTGCTGCTGTGCCGCGAGAAAGACCATAAGCTGTGCCACATCATCTGGCGCGAATAATAAAAGGCTGCGAATGCAGCTTTTTTATTTACTCCGGTAACTCGCTCCCGCAACGGTTACAGTACCGGGCGCTAAGCTCATGTTCAGCCTGGTGACAGCGCGGACATTTTCGCTGCAGTTTGCGGCTCTGAAATGCACTACTCATATGCGTGGTAATAAGCCCTGTCGGAATGGCAATCACCGAATACCCAATCAGAATCAGCACCGAAGCGACAATACGCCCAAGCGGCGTATGCGGCGTGATGTCTCCATAACCAACGGTTGTGACGGTGACAATTGCCCAGTAGACGGAGGCGTTCAGCGTCGTGAAGCCATATTTTGGCCCTTCGATCAGATACATCAGCGCGCCGAAAACAATCATGACAATGGCAATAAACGAATAAAACAGAATGAGCTGATGCCGCGCGCTCATAATTGCGCTCCAGAACACCCGTAATGACGGCATAAAACGCAGCAGTTTCAGAATACGTAATACCCGAATAACGCGCATCGCTCGCCAGGCAAATACATAGCTCAGGCTAATCTCCGGCCACAACCACATTACATAAAGCGGCAGGACGGTGGCTAAATCAATAAATCCCCAGAAACTGAAGACATATCTGGCCGGGTTGGGCCAGCAGACAACACGCAGCAGATATTCAGCTGTAAAGACCAGGGTAATGATCAGTTCGATCCAGACAAAAACATGCCATTCATCATAGGTCAGGTGATACTGCGTCCCGGCCCCCGATTCATAGAAGATAACCACCACGCTGAGCAGCGCAAACAGCCCACATAGCCCTTCGAAGCGGCGTCCGGATACCGTTTTCGGATCGAATAAAAAATGATAAAGCCGCCGACGGGCTGAGGTGAATATACTCGACACGGTAACCTCGCAAAAAATAAGGGCTGACATCATGTCAGCCCTTGCGATTATAACGGGTCTACTTTGAGGCAGGAAACCGCATGTCGGAAACTGCCCTCCAGAACCGGACGTGTTTTCGCACATTCCGGCCCGGCCAGTGGACATCGCGTACGGAATACGCAACCTGATGGCGGGTTAATCGGCGACGGCAACTCGCCTTCCAGCAGTTGGATGGTTTTATTTTTTTCCAGATCGGGATCGGGAATTGGCACCGCGGACATCAGCGCTTTGGTGTAAGGGTGCAGTGGGTTGTGGTACACCTCATCATAGGTGCCCAGCTCCACGGCATGACCCAGGTACATGACCAGTACGCGGTCAGAAATGTGTTTCACCACCGCCAGGTCGTGCGCAATGAAGATCAACGACAGCCCCATCTCGCGCTGCAGCTTCTGCAGCAGGTTTACCACCTGTGCCTGAATGGAGACGTCCAGCGCGGAAACGGGCTCATCACAGATGATCAGCTTAGGCTCAAGGATTAACGCACGGGCAATACCAATACGCTGACACTGACCGCCGGAAAACTCATGCGGATAGCGGTTGATGAGGTTTGGCAGCAGCCCCACTTTCATCATCATCGCCTTAACGCGATCGCGTACTTCCTGACGCGGCATCTTCGGATGGTAGGTCCGCAGCGGCTCGGCAATGATTTCGCCAATGGTCATACGCGGGTTTAAGGACGCCAGCGGGTCCTGGAATATCATCTGGATATCGCTGCGTACGTCGCGCCACTCATCGGGTTTCATCCCCAGCAGATCTTTACCCAGCCACGCTACTTTACCGCCGGTTGCTTTCACCAGGCCGATAATGGCACGCGCAAAGGTCGATTTGCCGCAGCCGGACTCTCCCACCACGCCCAGGGTTTCCCCTTCATACAGACGAAGCGTTACGCCATCCACCGCTTTCAGGGTCTTCGGCGGTTGCCAGAACCACTGTTTACCGTCCTTGATGTCGAAATGCACCTTCAGGTCGGCGATTTCAAGCAGCACATTTCTTTTTTCATCTAATGCGTTCATACCAGCTCCTCCTGCGGCTTAAAGCAGGCGCGCAGACGGCCTGGTGCAAACTCTTCCAGCGGCGGAGCGCTGTTACAGATTTCCATCGCATGCGGGCAGCGCGGCTGGAACGGACAGCCTTTCGGCAGACGCAGCAGGTTTGGTGGGTTGCCCGGAATGGTCAACAGGGATTCCCCTTCGGCATCAAGACGTGGCACCGCATTCAACAGACCAATCGAGTACGGATGCGCAGGCTGATAGAACACATCGCGCGCTTTGCCATATTCCATGGTCCGACCGGCATACATCACCAGCACTTTGTCACAGATGCCCGCAACCACGCCTAAGTCGTGAGTGATCATGATAATCGCCGTGTTGAACTCACGCTTAAGCTCGTTCAGCAGGGTCATGATTTGCGCCTGAACGGTCACATCCAGCGCGGTGGTGGGTTCATCGGCAATCAGCAGTTTTGGACGACACAGCAGCGCCATGGCAATCATCACACGCTGGCGCATACCGCCAGAGAACTCATGCGGGAACATGCGCATGCGCTTTCGTGCTTCCGGCATTTTGACCGCATCAAGCATTTTAACGGACTCTTCAAAGGCTTCGGCTTTGCTCAACCCTTTGTGCAGCATCAGGACTTCCATCAGTTGCTCACCGACGCGCATGTACGGGTTCAACGAGGTCATCGGATCCTGGAAAATCATCGAAATCTGCTCGGCACGGAGCTTGTTCAGCTCATGCTCAGGCAGATTGAGGATCTCACGCCCGTTAAATTTGGCGGAACCGCCAATCACACCGTTAGCCGCCAGCAGCCCCATCAGCGCGAACGCCGTCTGAGATTTACCGGAACCGGATTCGCCCACGATACCCAGCGTTTCACCCGCGCGCAGGTTGAAGTTGAGATCGTTTACGGCGGTGACATCCCCGTCCGGCGTCTTGAAGGTAACGCGGAGATCGTTTACATCCAGCAGAAGGTCGCTTCGCTGTTGCGCCTGTGGCGCAGTTGCCGTTTCAATAATTGTCATGACGGCGCTCCTTAACGGTCTTTCGGGTCGAGGGCATCACGCAGGCCATCGCCGATAAAGTTGAAACAGAACAGAGTGACGACCAGGAAGCCCGCCGGGTATAACAGCAGCCACGGTGAAACTTCCATTGAGTTTGCACCATCACTCAGCAGCGCACCCCAGCTACTCAGAGGCTCTTGCGTACCCAGACCCAGGAAGCTCAGGAATGATTCAAACAGGATCATACTTGGCACCAGCAGCGAGGCATACACCACCACCACGCCCAGCACGTTCGGAACGATGTGGCGGACAACGATATTCCCTGTCGAGACGCCACCCACCTGCGCCGCTTCGATAAACTCTTTGCGTTTAAGGCTCAGCGTCTGGCCACGAACAATACGCGCCATGTCCAGCCAGGAGACCATCCCGATGGCCACGAAGATCAACAGGATGTTCTGACCGAAGAAGGTCACCAGCAGGATCACGAAGAACATGAACGGGAAGGAGTTTAAAATTTCCAGCAGACGCATCATGACCGAGTCCACTTTCCCGCCGAGATAACCGGAGAGCGAGCCATAGAGCGTGCCGACAATCACGGCCACCAGCGCCGCAGCGATCCCCACCATCAGTGAGATACGGCCACCGATGGCGACGCGCACCAGCAGGTCGCGGCCGGATGAATCCGTACCAAAGTAGTGGCCGGACTCCATATCAGGGGCACTGGACATCATGCCCCAGTCAGTATCGAAATAGGTGAATTGCGACAGCATCGGTGCCAGGGTCACAAACAGCGCGATAAGCACCAGAACAATCAGACTGGCGACCGCCGCGCGGTTATGCATAAAGCGACGGCGGGCGTCCTGCCAGAGGCTACGACCTTCTACTTCCAGTTTTTCACTGAAGTTTTCCAGCGCCTCGCTGTTTTTCTTACTCAACATCATGGCGTGCTCCAGTTAGTAACGGATTTTCGGGTCGATAACGGCATACAGCACATCGACAACAGCGTTAAAGAGAATGGTCAACGCTCCCACGAGGATCGTCAGGCTCAGTACCAGCGAATAGTCGCGGTTGAGTGCGCCGTTAACGAACAGCTGACCAATACCCGGCAGGCCGTAGATGGTTTCAATAACCATTGAACCCGTAATGATACCGACGAACGCAGGTCCCATGTAAGAAAGCACCGGCAACAGGGCTGGCTTGAGCGCATGACGGAAAATAATCCGGCGCATCGGCAACCCTTTCGCACGCGCGGTACGGATGAAGTTAGAATGTAATACTTCAATCATCGAACCACGGGTGATACGCGCGATACTGGCGATGTACGCCAGAGAAAGTGCCACCATCGGTAAAATCATGAACTTCAGTGCCCCGCCGTTCCAGCCGCCGCCGGGCAGCCATTTCAGCGTGATGGCAAATATCATCACCAGTAATGGCGCGACAACGAAGCTGGGGATGACCACCCCGGTCATTGCGCCCCCCATTACCGTATAATCCCATTTGGTATTTTGTCTGAGCGCGGCGATAACGCCTGCGGTGACCCCGAGAACAACGGCCAATAAGAATGCTGCAGCACCCAGTTTTGCCGATACCGGGAAGCTGGACGCCACCAGGTCGTTAACGGAATAGTCTTTATATTTGAATGACGGCCCGAAATCGCCATGCGCCAGTTGCTTCAGATAGTTGAAGTATTGCGTGGAGATAGGATCGTTTAAATGATATTTCGCTTCGATGTTCGCCATCACTTCAGGTGGCAGCGTACGTTCACCCGTGAATGGACTTCCCGGCGCGAGACGCATCATAAAGAAGGAAATTGTAATTAGAATAAATAACGTTGGTATCGCTTCTAAACAGCGACGCAGGATAAATTTCAACATTGCCCGTACCTTCTGGCGTGTGCCTGATGAATGTTACAAAGTAGACACAGTGGGGCAAGCCACGCCCGCCCCACGTATTGCCATTAATGCTTGATAATATAAAGATTCTTAACGGAAATATTATCCAACGGGTCTTTACCGGTATAACCCCCAACCCACGGTTTCACCAGACGGGCGTTCACGTAGTAGTAAACCGGTACAATTGCCGAGTCTTTATCGAGCTGTTGTTCTGATTTAGCGTACAGGTCTGCACGTTTTGCATCGTCAGTAACCTGCAGCGTTTCAGCGATCAGCTTATCGAATGCCGGGCTCTTATAGTGCGCGGTGTTGTTCGAGCTGTCGCTGAGCATGGTATTCAGGAAGGATGTCGGTTCATTATAGTCCGCACACCAGCCTGCACGCGCAACATCAAAGGTGCCCTGATGGCGGGTATCCAGGAAGGTTTTCCACTCCTGGTTTTCCAGCTTAACGTTGGCACCCAGGTTTTTCTTCCAGATAGAGGCAACGGCAATAGCCAGTTTTTTGTGCAGATCGGACGTGTTGTACAGCAGGTTAAACGTCAGTGGCTTATCTGCGGTATATCCCGCTTCGGCCAGCAGCTTTTTCGCTTCTTCGTTACGTTTTTCCTGTGACCACTTGAACCACTCAGGCTCAACCAGTTTCATGCCATCGGTATACGGCGGGGTGTAGCTGTACGCTGGCAGATCGCCCTGGTTTTTCACTTTGTTAACGATAATATCGCGATCCAGTGCCAGCTTCAGCGCAGTTCGGACACGTACGTCGGTGAACGGTGCTTTCTGGTTGTTAATTTCGTAGTAGTAGGTGCACAGATACGGATCGACATGTACTTCTTTCGGGATCTCTTTTTTCAGTTTCTGGAACAGTTCAATCGGCATGTTGTTATAGGTCATGTCGATCTCGCCGCTGCGGTAGCGGTTAACGTCAGTCACTTCTGAAGAGATTGGCAGGTAGGTTACCTGATTAATCACGGTTTTCGCGTTATCCCAGTATTGCGGGTTACGCTCCAGAACCATACGTTCGTTGACCACCCAGTCTTTCAGTTTATAAGCACCGTTGGTCACGATATTGGCAGGCTGGGTCCATTTTTCACCGAATTTTTCCACTGCGGATTTTGGTACCGGGGAGACGGACGGGTGGACAAGCAGCTTATAGAAGTACGGAACAGGTTCGCTCAACGTCACTTCAAACGTATTCGCATCGATCGCTTTTACACCCAGATCGGTGACCGGTTTTTTACCAGCGATGATGTCATCGATATTGGCGATATGGCCATACTGCAGGTAGCTCGCATACGGAGAGGCGGTATTTGGATTCGCCAGACGCTGCCAGCTATAGACGAAATCTTCGGCGGTAACCGGCGTACCGTCGGACCATTTCGCATCTTTACGCAGATGGAAGGTCCAGACTTTGAAATCTTTGTTTTCCCACTTTTCGGCGACGCCCGGTGCCGGGTGGCCTTCTACGTCAGTCACCAGCAGCCCTTCAAACAGGTCGCGGTTGACGTTTGACTCAGGAACGCCCTCAATTTTATGCGGGTCAAGAGACTGAACTTCCGCCCCGTTGTTACGTACCAGCGTCTGCTTCTCAGCCAGCTGTACCCCTGCAGGGACGTCCGCAGCCATTGCAGCGTTGCCCGCGATTAGCGCAGTTAAAATCCCCGCCGCTACCAGATTTTTTTTTGTGATGATGGACATTGTGTTGGTACTCCACTCATTATAATTACTGGCCTTCGCCAGCTGTGTAATCCCCTGTTGGGGCCTGTACAGCGCAGGAGTTTTTTTTGCTGCTGTCAGGTTCTTTTTTTTACTTCTTGCTATCACCGACTTCTTTATTACTGACCGCTCGTATGGCCGTCTTGCGTCGATTCTTGACACGTCTCCCCTGTCTGAGACATGTACTGGATATTCGCGAAGATGACTTTATGAAAATAATTCTCATCTTCTTGTTTTATGCTGCAAAATATTAGGCCGGAAAGTATCAAAAGGCGTAAACGCACGCCAATACATTTTGCAAATTTGTTAAGCAATTCTCTTTTACGACGAGTCCCAAATCTTTGAGGGCAGCCTTGCCTGACATTGAATAACGAAAAAGGCTCAATTATTCAATATGATAGAGAAAACGTTCTCTGCGAGCGCGTCGCTGCGCTATCATCGAGTGGTTTTGTACAAAAACTTAACAATTGGTTATTATTTAGCACATTCCTCTAAGGGAGCGTTGAAATTACTAATATCATTTCGGTTATCTCTCAGCAAGCCCAAGAGTATCATGTGAGTAAAATAACAGAGTGATTGAAGAATTTCTGTGCAGGCGGGTAACGGTAAAATATATAACTTCTTGAAATGCAAGGAATGAACATTATTAGTAGAATTTATTATGACATGTAAGCATTTCAACTTTATTTATATGATTTGCTGATATTCACGTAAAAAAACGGAGCCGTTGGCTCCGTTCTTTCATATGAAATGTCAGTGCAAAAGTCCCGGAAAAATGCTCTTAATACCGGTGACGATGAATTCTATGCCCAGCGCCATCAATAGCAGACCCATGATACGGGTAATGACGTTGATACCCGTCTGCCCCAGCAAGCGCACCAGCCAGGGCGCCATGCGGAACACTCCCCAACAGCAGAGAGCAAAAACAGCGATGGCGACAGAAAAGCCAACCAGGTGCATCCAGTTGTGGTAGCGCGTTCCCCAGACAATCGTCGAACTGATCGCGCCGGGACCGGCCATCAGAGGCAACGCCAGCGGGACCACCCCAATGCTCTCGCGGATGGCGGTTTCTGACTTCTCCTGTTTGTTCTGCTTATCTTCCCCCAGCTTACCGCTGATCATCGACATGGCGATAGTCACCACCAGGATCCCACCCGCAATCCGGAAAGAATCAATTGAGATACCGAACACCTGAAGGATGGCATCCCCAAGATAAAGGGAGGTCAACAGAATAATCGCGACCGACAGGTTTGCGGTGAGATTGGTTTTGTTCCTTGCCGCCGCCGTCTGGTAACTGGTCATACTAATGAAGACAGGTATGATCCCCACCGGGTTAACCAATGCAAACAAACCAATAAAAAACTTAAAATATGTAGGAAAATCAAAGAGCGATAAGATCACATTTTGCTCCGCTTTTGCGTATGCCCCGGGGCTGACAGGAGTCAGTCAAAATCGCGCTGAAGATACGCTTTTTATGCGCATACTTCACCAGAAATCTGCGCCAAAACGTTATCATTTCATGATGTTAAATATTTGTATAAGCAATGATAGCGCCACTTCCAATAGTTACTTAATTATTTAACACTGGAATAATCTCAAAGAAATAACCCTGCTGAAAGGTATCAGCTTGGGGGAAAATTGACGCAGATCATGATTTCCGTACTCAGAAGTGAGTAATCTTGCTTACGCCCCCAGGGAGATCACCTGTCAAAAAGGGATGATGCTAAGGTAAGGCTCTTTTAGTAAATTAGTGTACTGGAGCAGGAAGTAACCCATTGTTTTACTGTGTGTTACGCAAGTCGTATCGGCTCTGTCTATACTGTGTGACGTATCGAGCGCTGGTTTACTAAAAGAGTTTAAACATTATCAGGAGAGCATTATGGCTGTTACCAATATCGCTGAACTGAACGCCCTCGTCGAGCGCGTTAAAAAAGCCCAGCGTGAATATGCCAATTTCACCCAAGAACAGGTTGATAAAATCTTCCGCGCGGCCGCTCTGGCTGCTGCAGATGCTCGAATCCCTCTCGCTAAAATGGCCGTAGCCGAATCCGGCATGGGTATCGTTGAAGATAAAGTGATCAAAAACCACTTCGCTTCAGAGTATATCTATAACGCCTATAAAGATGAGAAAACCTGTGGCGTACTGTCTGAAGACGACACTTTCGGTACTATCACCATTGCAGAACCTATCGGCATTATTTGCGGTATCGTTCCAACCACTAACCCAACGTCTACCGCTATCTTCAAATCTCTGATCAGCCTGAAGACCCGTAACGCAATTATCTTCTCTCCGCACCCACGTGCGAAAGACGCGACCAACAAAGCAGCAGACATTGTTCTGCAGGCTGCAATTGCTGCTGGCGCACCAAAAGATCTGATCGGCTGGATTGACCAACCGTCTGTTGAACTGTCCAACGCACTGATGCACCACCCGGACATTAACCTGATCCTGGCGACCGGTGGTCCTGGCATGGTTAAAGCTGCATACAGTTCCGGTAAACCTGCTATCGGTGTAGGCGCGGGTAATACCCCAGTGGTTATTGATGAAACAGCCGATATCAAACGTGCTGTTGCGTCTGTACTGATGTCCAAGACCTTCGACAACGGCGTTATCTGTGCTTCTGAACAGTCTGTTGTTGTCGTTGACTCCGTTTACGAAGCTGTTCGCGAACGTTTTGCCAGCCACGGCGGCTACCTGCTGCAGGGCAAAGAGCTGAAAGCGGTTCAGGATATCATCCTGAAAAATGGCGCACTGAACGCGGCTATCGTTGGCCAGCCAGCGTATAAAATCGCTGAACTTGCGGGCTTCACTGTTCCAGCGACCACCAAAATTCTGATCGGTGAAGTTAAAGTTGTCGACGAAAGCGAACCATTCGCTCACGAAAAACTGTCCCCTACTCTGGCCATGTATCGCGCGAAAGATTTCGAAGACGCGGTAGAGAAAGCAGAGAAACTGGTTGCGATGGGCGGTATCGGCCACACTTCTTGCCTGTACACTGACCAGGACAACCAGCCAGAGCGTGTTGCTCACTTCGGTCAGAAGATGAAAACCGCACGTATCCTGATTAACACCCCTGCATCTCAGGGTGGTATCGGCGACCTGTACAACTTTAAACTCGCACCTTCCCTGACTCTGGGTTGTGGTTCCTGGGGTGGTAACTCCATCTCTGAAAACGTTGGTCCAAAACACCTGATCAACAAGAAAACCGTTGCTAAGCGAGCTGAAAACATGTTGTGGCACAAACTTCCGAAATCTATCTACTTCCGCCGTGGTTCTCTGCCAATCGCGCTGGATGAAGTGATTACTGATGGCCACAAACGTGCGCTCATCGTGACTGACCGTTTCCTGTTCAACAACGGTTACGCTGACCAGATCACTTCTGTTCTGAAAGCCGCTGGTGTGGAAACTGAAGTGTTCTTTGAAGTTGAAGCTGACCCAACCCTGAGCGTTGTTCGCAAAGGTGCCGAACTGGCTAACTCCTTCAAACCAGATGTGATTATCGCACTGGGTGGTGGTTCCCCAATGGACGCCGCGAAAATCATGTGGGTGATGTACGAGCATCCAGAAACCCACTTCGAAGAACTGGCACTGCGCTTTATGGACATCCGTAAACGTATCTACAAGTTCCCGAAAATGGGTGTAAAAGCGAAAATGATCGCGGTAACCACCACTTCCGGTACAGGTTCAGAAGTTACACCGTTCGCAGTAGTAACAGATGACGCAACGGGTCAGAAATACCCACTGGCTGACTATGCACTGACTCCAGATATGGCCATCGTTGATGCCAACCTGGTGATGGATATGCCGAAATCACTGTGTGCATTCGGTGGTCTGGACGCCGTCACCCACGCCCTGGAAGCGTATGTTTCCGTACTGGCTTCTGAGTTCTCTGACGGTCAGGCTCTGCAAGCGCTGAAACTGCTGAAAGAAAACCTGCCAGCGTCTTACAACGAAGGGTCTAAAAACCCGGTCGCCCGTGAACGTGTCCACAGTGCGGCAACCATCGCCGGTATCGCGTTTGCGAACGCCTTCCTCGGGGTTTGCCACTCAATGGCTCACAAACTGGGTTCACAGTTCCACATTCCTCACGGTCTGGCGAACGCCCTGTTGATCAGCAACGTTATCCGTTATAACGCGAATGACAACCCAACCAAGCAGACTGCTTTCAGCCAGTACGACCGTCCGCAAGCACGTCGTCGTTACGCTGAAATCGCAGACCACCTGGGTCTGAGTGCACCGGGCGACCGTACTGCCGCGAAGATCGAGAAACTTCTGGCATGGCTGGAAAGCCTGAAGGCTGAACTGGGTATTCCAAAATCTATCCGCGAAGCGGGTGTTCAGGAAGCTGACTTCCTCGCACACGTTGATAAGCTGTCTGAAGATGCATTCGATGACCAGTGTACTGGTGCGAACCCGCGCTACCCACTGATCTCCGAGCTGAAACAGATCCTGCTGGATACGTTCTACGGACGTGAGTTCAAAGAAGGTGACGTTGCAGCTGTGAAAACAGAAGCACCAGCCATTAAAGTTGACAAAAAAGCGAAGAAAAGCGCCTGATTGACAACGTGATAAAAAACCCGCCATTGGCGGGTTTTTTTATGTCCGGATATCAGGCATTTTACCTGACCCGAAACACTACTTCCGGTTGTCGTGCTGTATCGCCGTCAGTGAGCCTACAGACAACGCTTCTTTATAATGCTTACGGCAGACCGACACATAACGTTCATTGCCTCCTATCACCACCTGCTCACCATCTGCATAGGGTTTTCCGGCTTGATCGAGCCGAAGCACCATACTGGCTTTGCGACCGCAAAAACAGATGGTTTTCAATTCGACCAGTTTATCGGACCAGGCAAGCAAATACTGGCTACCGGCAAATAGCTCACCGCGGAAGTCCGTGCGCAATCCGTAGCAGAGAACGGGAATATCAAGTTCATCAACAACCTCAGAAAGCGCATGAACCTGTTCACGCGTCAGGAACTGGCTCTCATCTACCAGAACGCAATGAATGGGCTGGGTAGTATGCTCTGCACGAATATCCTGCAACAGGTCCGTTTGCGGGTTAAACAGTCTGGCCGGTGACGAAAGACCGATTCTGGAACTCACCTTACCGGCGCCAAAGCGATCGTCGATTTCAGCAGTGTAAACAACGGTACGCATCCCTCGTTCCTGATAATTGTAGGAGGATTGCAGTAACGCCGTGGATTTACCGGCATTCATTGCCGAATAGTAGAAATAAAGTTGTGCCATTGGCCGTCAAACCCTAATCAATGTGTAATATTCCCGATGAATCATTGTACCATATTTTGTCTGGTCATCAGCGATACACCACACAGTCTATGGGGTTCTCTACGGTGTTAACCGCCGGAAATTTACGAAAATAATGCGATAAAACAGCAGGTAAACTGATTCAGCACGCGCAATATGTCTCGATCCCGCTAAAGATAACACTTCTTTTTATACTGGAATCACCGTTCATTAAAATTCACTATTTATTAACTATTTTTGCCTTTGCAACGCGGGCAGAAACTAATACAAAAGGCTGATATTTATCCGCTGCAACTATAATTCCTGCGGTAAATGTCACAAAAAAAAGATGCAACCGAACGGGTTAAGCAGCTAAGCGTGATAACAAGCGAGCCTGTCAGGTGATGAAATTTAAGTTAGCGTAATTAATAATAGCGGCCATAATTCCATATTTTTTGAATTCCTTACATTCCCACCTATTGCACAACTGAATTTATCGCTCTATTATTAGGACAACAAACCACCCCCCATTATAAGTTTGAGATTACTACAATGAGCGAAGCACTTAAAATTCTGAACAACATCCGTACTCTTCGTGCGCAGGCAAGAGAATGCACCCTGGAAACGCTTGAAGAAATGCTGGAAAAATTAGAAGTTGTAGTTAATGAACGTCGCGAAGAAGAAAGCGCTGCTGCTGCTGAAATCGAAGAGCGTACGCGTAAACTGCAGCAATATCGTGAAATGCTGATTGCTGATGGTATCGATCCAAATGAATTGCTGAACAGCATGGCTGCAGCTAAGACCGGTACTAAAGCAAAACGCGCTGCTCGTCCGGCTAAATATAGCTATGTAGACGAGAACGGCGAAACGAAAACCTGGACTGGCCAGGGTCGTACTCCTGCTGTTATCAAAAAAGCCATGGATGAGCAAGGTAAACAGCTGGACGACTTCCTGATCAAGGATTAATCCTAACGTATTCAGAAAAATCCCGCTTAATGCGGGATTTTTTTTACCCGCAATTTCCACAAACATCCCCTTACATGCCGTCATATTGGGACATAGCGCTATTTAATGTTCCTTACAGACCAGGGTTACAGCCGTGAGTTTTGGGCATAAAAAAACCGGTGGGCATCGCCTCACCGGTCTTGATCATTCGCAGACGGGGTTATTTTTTAATACCCACGCTTTCTTTCAACCAGGCTTTAAATTCTTCACCCAGTGAATTGTGGCGGATGCCATATTCAACAAAGGCCTGCATATAACCGAGTTTATTACCGCAGTCATGGCTCTTACCTTTCATATGGTAAGCTTCAACTGTCTCTTTCTCGATCAGCATATCGATGGCATCAGTCAGCTGGATCTCATCCCCTGCTCCTGGAGGCGTCTTCGCCAGCAGTGGCCAGATTTCTGCGCTCAGGACATAGCGACCAACTACCGCCAGATTAGACGGCGCGACATCGGCTTTAGGCTTCTCTACGACGCCCACCATTGGTACGCTTTCACCCGGTTCCAGATTAACGCCTTTGCAGTCAACCACACCGTAAGCGGTGACGTCGTCGACAGGCTCAACCATAATCTGGCTGCTACCCGTTTCGTCGAAGCGTTTGATCATCTCGGCCAGGTTATCCTGAGAGAGGTCGGATTCGTATTCGTCCAGAATAACGTCTGGCAGAATGACCGCGACAGGCTCATTACCCACAACAGGATGTGCACACAGTACTGCGTGGCCCAGACCTTTAGCCAGCCCCTGACGTACCTGCATAATGGTGACGTGTGGAGGGCAAATAGACTGAACTTCTTCTAACAGCTGACGCTTAACACGTTTTTCCAGCATGGCTTCAAGTTCGAAACTGGTATCAAAATGGTTTTCGATAGAGTTTTTAGATGAATGCGTAACCAGCACAATTTCAGTGATGCCGGCTGCGATACATTCGTTTACGACATACTGAATTAATGGCTTATCAACCAGTGGCAGCATTTCTTTAGGAATTGCCTTAGTTGCTGGTAACATCCTGGTCCCCAATCCCGCTACCGGGATGACGGCCTTTCTGACTTTCGAATTTAGGGCAGCCATTCAAATTCTCCTGAGCTGTTCAAGTTTTGAACTTTTATGCATTAAATAACGCGTTGAGTATATCAGCCTCATCCCACAGTCCGGGTCTGAAAAGAACGCGTTGCCGATCAATTAGGATAAATACGCATGAATCTGGGCAGCGATAGTAGCACTCCCCGCAAAACACAGGTAAAGCAATCTTAAAATTAAAATCCAACTGCTTATTCCGTGGACAACATTAACCGCAACCGTCCCCCGGCGCCCCAAATTTGGCACTGCCAGGAGGAACAGCGATGGCTAATTTGATTAAGATAAGCCGTACCCAATGTCCCCAGCGGCACACCGTTGCTAACCTGAATATGATGTTCCCCGGTATTCAGTGAGGCGTTCAGACCTGCTGACACGAGGATAAGATTTTTCAATCCACTGTGGTAATAACCTACCAACAGGGGAAATTGTCCTGGTAAATTGGCCTGGCGAAAAAGCTGGTTAACTTGTTTCAGCAAACTGCCTAACTCAGGAAGCCGTTGCCCCTGATGCGATAACTGCTCCTGCAACAGACCGTTAAATAGCGCACGAAGTAATAACGCCGCTAATACACCATTATCGCCTGCACGGGTGACATCCAGGGAATAAAACGCAAGATCCGAATCCGACAGTGGCGCAATATCCAACACCAGTCCGGGCTGGTCAGCAGCCACCAGCTGACGATAATTTATTCGACAATGTGAAAAAGTTTGTTGTACCGGTGGCTGAAGTTCCTGCAACAGCTTCGCCGCGGCAGGCGGATCACTGACCAGTGCATCCCAGTCCTGGAAAAGGCGCTCCTCTTCCTCAACGCGGGAATTAAACATATTCGGATAAAGGCATGCCAGCACCGTTTCACGCAACCGGTTCAGATCTTTTACTGGTTTCAGCAGAATATCCTGCACCCCCAGACGCAATGCTTTGGCAATATCCGCCATATTTTCCGTCGCGGAGATCACCAGAATGGGGGTCTGGTTACCCTCATTACGCAGATGTTCAACCAGCTTCAGGCCATTCATCCGCGGCATTGCGATATCACAGATCATCAGATCGGGCGTGATACTGACCATTTTTTCCAGCGCGTCGACACCATCTTCAGCCAGGGCAGTGGTTGCCCCCAGCGAGGATAACCACGAATCCAGTAGCGATCGGAAAACGGGCTCGTCTTCAACAATCAAAATGTGTTTTCCGGCCAATGGCTGCGTCATGGTTCCTCCCCTGGCTGACAGTTACTAAATAGTGGCATGCTATCGGCACTATCGCCTGTCAGATTTTGCTGAAGTAGTCAAAAAAAGGTACTTAACGTGCTGTTCGCACAAATGGCAATAATTCGTCCATTTTCTTTTCGACGGCTAAAGATCCCGCTGCGATGGCGGCCTCAGCCCGATGGAAATCAAGGGTAGAGATTTGTGGACAATAGGGTTGAATCAGAATATCCGGTGGGTCGCCCGCCATACGGTTACGTTTCAGGCGGTTTTCAAGCACCTGGATGGACGTCGTCATGATCTCAATTGCCGTCGGCGCGGTTACCGAGCGGCGTGCAGCCATACGACCAATGCGACCGCGTAAGCGTTCATGCCAGGCCAGTTTCTCGCCCTCAGCATCTTCACTTTGCAGATTGACAGGCATGAGGTCTTGTTGCATCAGGTGAGCGTCGTGCTGTAAATCGACGGCAATCACAATATCAGCCCCCATCGCACGAGTCAGAGAGATTGGCACTGGGTTAACGACCCCGCCATCAACAAGCCAATAGCCGTTATGCGGGACAGGTGCCATTAGCCCCGGCATGCTGCAGGAGGCACGAACGGCAAGGTGGATATCCCCTTCGGTCAGCCAAAGCTCACGCCCCGTGCTGAGATTCGTCGCCACGGCGCCGAAAGGCATCTGACAGTCGTTGAAATCCTGGAGAGGCATAATCTGACGGAACTGGTTAAAGACGCGTTCACCGCGAAGCAACCCGCCGCGCTGCCACGAAAGGTCCATCAGGCGCAGCACGTCCCAATAGCTGAAGGATCGCACCCAGGTTTCGAGTTCCGGCAGTTTTCCACACGCATAGGCGGACCCCACCAGCGATCCAATCGAGCACCCTGCAACAATATCGACATCGACGCCCATCTGGTTTAAGGCATTTATCACGCCGATATGTGACCATCCGCGGGCTGCACCTGAGCCCAGCGCCAGTCCAATTTTAACCTTTCTCATTAGCCCTGTTTTACTTCCCCTGGATTCCCGACATAGCGTCGACGCAACAGCTCAGTTAACATGGTGCTACCCGAAGCGTTTTACGCCCTTAATTTTTTGTTCCAGGAAGAGAATCGTGTCTCAACTCTGCCCCTGTGGTAGCGCTCTGGAGTATAGCCTATGTTGCCAGCGATATCTTTCTGGCGATCAGGTTGCACCAGACCCATCACACCTTATGCGTTCACGTTATACCGCTTTTGTGATCAAAGACGCAGACTACCTGATTAAAACCTGGCACCCCACCTGCCAGGCCGCCGGTTTCAGACAGGAGATCGAAGCCGGGTTCGCCAATACCCAGTGGCTCGGTCTTACGGTTTATGAATCCGCACCCGGCAGTCACGACAACGAAGGTTACGTCAGCTTTGTCGCCCGGTTTACTGAACACAATAAATCTGGCGCGATTATCGAGCGTTCCCGATTCTTAAAGGAAAGCGGGCAATGGTATTATATTGACGGAACGCGCCCACAGTTTGGTCGTAACGATCCCTGCCCTTGTGGTTCAGGTAAAAAATTTAAAAAGTGTTGCGGGCAGTAACGCCCGACAACCGAGACTTCGCAAATACTCAAACAGGATTTCCCGGCGATGCAATCACTACAACGTAAAGTTCTGCGCACCATCTGTCCCGATCAAAAAGGGCTGATCGCACGAATTACCAACATCTGTTACAAACATGAACTGAATATCGTGCAGAACAACGAATTCGTTGACCACCGTACCGGTCGTTTCTTTATGCGTACCGAACTGGAAGGTATTTTCAACGACACCACTCTGCTTGCCGATCTGGACAGCGCGCTGCCAGAGGGCTCCGTGCGCGAGTTGACGCCTGCGGGACGTCGTCGCATCGTGATTCTGGTGACCAAAGAAGCGCACTGCCTGGGCGATCTGCTGATGAAAGCAAACTACGGCGGTCTGGATGTCGAAATCGCCGCCGTTATCGGTAACCACGAGACGCTGCGTACGCTGGTTGAACGTTTTGATATTCCGTTCGAACTGGTGAGCCATGAAGGCCATACGCGTGAAGAGCACGACAACCTGATGGCTGAGGCTATTGAAGCACATAGCCCTGACTACGTTGTCCTGGCGAAATACATGCGCGTGTTAACGCCCTCCTTCGTGGCACGTTTTCCGAACAAGATAATCAACATTCACCACTCCTTCCTGCCCGCCTTTATTGGTGCGCGTCCCTACCATCAGGCCTATGAACGTGGCGTGAAGATCATCGGCGCAACGGCGCACTATGTGAATGACAATCTGGATGAAGGCCCGATCATTATGCAGGACGTGATTCATGTGGATCACACCTACACGGCGGAAGATATGATGCGTGCCGGACGTGATGTCGAGAAGAACGTTCTGAGCCGTGCACTGTATCAGGTGCTGGCGCAGCGCGTATTCGTTTACGGTAACAGAACGATCATTCTTTAATCGACTGAGAAATGAATTGGTTAGCTTTACAGCTTTGCGCGTAAAAATCAGGCAACCAGTTTATTTTTCTTGTGCTAACGCTTTACAGGGGCGTGTCATTTGATATGATGCGCCCCGCTTCCAGCAGGAAGCAGGCCAGTAAAAGCATTACCCCGTGGTGGGGTTCCCGAGCGGCCAAAGGGAGCAGACTGTAAATCTGCCGTCATCGACTTCGAAGGTTCGAATCCTTCCCCCACCACCATTTCTCAGCAAGACCTCAAAATTTGAATTACCCCTGGTGGGGTTCCCGAGCGGCCAAAGGGAGCAGACTGTAAATCTGCCGTCATCGACTTCGAAGGTTCGAATCCTTCCCCCACCACCATCAATTCAAAAAAATCATAACAAAACCAAACTGAGCACACTTTCGTAGGCCGGGTAAAGCGCAGTCGCCATCCGGCGACAGACGACTACATCGGCGGCAAGCGTCGCTTCACCGGCGAGCTCTTCACGATCGACGTATTACACTGGGCATGCTCCGACAGACCATCCAGCAACACATCCAGTTGCTCAATTGACCGCACCGCTAACCGGATAACAAAACAGTCTTCACCAGTCACTTTGTCGCTCTCTATGCACTCCGGCATCGCCTGAATGTACTTATCCACTTTATGTAACAATCCTGGCAACGGGCGAACCCGCACCAGTGCCTGCAGCGTATAGCCTAACGCCGCCAGATTCACCCGTGCACCATACCCCTGAATCACACCACGCTCTTCCAGCCTTTTCAGGCGTTCTGCCGTGCTGGGCGAGGTCAGACCGATACGGCCGCTGAGTACCTTGAGCGACATACGCGCATCTTCCACCAGACAAGCCAAAATTTGTCGATCGATATCATCGAGAAGGTATTCCATCGTTTTCACCTAATTTTAAAAAGCCATTCGCGTATTTAACCTTATCTCAACCCTGTAAAACCCGACAGCAATTTTCGACAATAGCGTCACCAACCAGGAGGTGAATGATGCGTGATTTACATAAAGGCGTCTGGCAAATGAGCCTGGCGATGTTAATTTCCGGCTCGATTGGCGCGTTTGTTTTACTCTCCGGACTACCAGTGTCAGAAGTGGTTTTCTGGCGCTGTCTGATAGGCGCGATCGCACTGTTCATTTTCATTCGAATGAGCCAAAAGCCCTTTAGTCCCCTCACCCGCACTTCTCTGCTGTTGGCTATTCTGGGTGGGGTAGCATTAGTGGTGAACTGGCTGCTGCTGTTCGCGGCCTATGAACGTATTTCGATTGGCCTTTCCACTGTGGTCTATAACACTCAGCCCTTTATGCTGGTGATGATGGGTATGTTTTTAGGCGAACGCGTCAGTCTGGTCAAATGGGGCTGGCTGCTTCTCGCCTTCGGTGGGGTGGTGATTTTACTCTCCAGCGAACTCTCCGGAACGCATGGCTCTGGCTGGCTCGCGGGGATTGGTCTGGCACTGGGTGCGGCCTTCTTCTACGCGTTGACGGCGATAATTGCCCGCAAACTGAAATCCATCGCGCCACAGCATATAGCCTTTATTCAGGTGCTGACAGGCGTGGTAATGCTACTGCCGTTTGCCCATATGCCCGCCTTGTCCGCTGATTTTCCGTGGCCAATTTTACTGACGCTGGGCATTGTCCATACCGGTATCATGTATCAGCTGCTGTATAGCGCCATCCAAAAACTTCCGACGCCCATTACCGGTTCACTGTCCTTTATCTATCCGGTAGTGGCGATCGTTGTCGATAATGTGGTCTTCGGGCATTCGCTGGATATTACCCAACTGGCGGGCGGCGCGTTGATCCTGTTTGCTGCGGCGGGCAATAACCTGGGCTGGGGCGAAAAAAAACCCCGCGAATGCGGGGTTAGTATCAAAACGACAAATTAGCGACGGGCACGCACAATCTGGTATTTGCGCGTCAGGTACTCCACCGGCGCGCTCCAGATGTGCACCAGACGAGAGAACGGGAACAGCACAAACAGGGTCATACCCAGCACCAGGTGCAGGCGGAAGATAAACGCCACCCCGTCCAGATGTTCAGATGCACCACCGTGGAAGGTCACTACGGACTGCGCCCATCCCACCAGCTTCATCATCTCGCTGCCGTCCATATGCTGCGCCGAGAATGGAATGGTCAGCAGACCCAGTGCGCACTGAACCATCAGCAGAGAGAGGATCAGGATATCCGCCGTGGTCGTAGTAGCCCGCACGCGCGGGCTGAACAGACGGCGTTTGAGCAGCAGCAGACCACCCACCAGGGTCATCACGCCGCAAGCGCCACCGGCGATCATCGCCATCTTCTGCTTCACTTCGATGGGCAGCCACGCTTCATACATCCAGTGTGGCGTCAGCATCCCCAGGAAGTGACCGGCAAAAATCCCCAGAATACCGATGTGGAACAGGTTAGACGCAACGTGCATCCCTTTGCGATCCAGCATCTGGCTGGAGGCAGCACGCCAGGTGTACTGGCCATAGTCATAACGCAGCCAGCTTCCCACCAGGAACACGGTGCCCGCGATATACGGGTAAATGTCAAAGAAGAACATATTCAGGAAGTGCATTAGTGCCGTCCTCCGTTAGAGATATTCAAATATTGCGGGGCAACCGCGCCGGCAAAACGGCGCTGGTGAGCCGAAATTTCAGATTCGCCGCAACTCTGGTCAGCAAAGAATTTCACCTGCTCTTCTTCCCAGACCGCATCCAGCGCCTGTGGCGTGTCATCGCGGGCTTCGTCCGCAATTTTCTCCGCCACTTTTTCACTGTCGACCGAGGCATTCGCCAGCTTCACCAGCACCCCGAACAGCGCCGCATAGCGGCTCTCGCGCTGCTGAAGACGGGCGCTGAGCAACGCCAGAATCGGCGCGATGTCCTGCAGACCACCCAGCGCCTCTTCTTTTGGCAACTGCGCCAGATACTCCAGGTACAGCGGCAGATGATCCGGCAGCTCGCGACTGTCAAGCTGCAGGCCGTGCTGCTCGTACTGGGCCATCAGATCCACCATTGCCTGCCCCCGATCGCGGGATTCACCGTGAACGTGTTCAAACAGCAGCAGCGAGGTTGCGCGACCGCGATCAAACAGCTGACTGTAATCCGCCTGCGCATCAAGAAGATCGCGCGCTAACAGGTCGCGGAGGAAAACGCCCAGTGTCTGGGCATCTTCTTTATCCAGGTTTTCAGAGGACGCGAGTGCATCAAAGAGTTCCTGCTGATGCTGCGCCAGCGCAGCATCCGGGTACTCCAGCAGACGCGAAACAATCACGAGTTCAATCATGGGTGCGGCTCCGTTTTGCTGGTCACATCCATGGCATCGATGCGGCGGCTGTTGAACAGGTTGAATTTGCTGTCAGACCCGTGGCAACCGTCGCCAAAGCTAAAGCCACAACCGTTTTTCTCCGGGAAGGCTTCACGCGCCAGCTCACGATGGCTGCTCGGTACCACGAAACGGTCTTCGTAGTTGGCAATGGCCAGGTAGCGGTACATCTCCTGCGCCTGCGCTTCGGTCAGGCCGACCTCTTCCAGCGCACGGGTGTCGGTCACGCCGTCCACGGTTTCCGCACGTTTGAAGTGGCGCATCGCCAGCATACGTTTCAGCGCCAGCAGCACCGGCTGGGTATCGCCTGCGGTCAGCAGGTTTGCCAGGTACTGAACCGGGATACGCAGGCTCTCCACGTCCGGCAGAATGCCGTTGCTGCCCAGCTCGCCTGCATCCGCGGCTGACTGAATCGGCGACAGAGGCGGCACGTACCAGACCATCGGCAGCGTGCGGTATTCCGGATGCAGCGGCAACGCCAGCTTCCAGTCCATCGCCATTTTGTAGACCGGAGACTGCTGCGCGGCATCGATGACGCTTTGCGGAATACCGTCTTTCAGCGCCTGTTCAATCACTTTCGGATCGTTCGGGTCAAGGAATACGTCCAGCTGACGCTGATACAGATCTTTCTCGTTCTCGGTGCTCGCGGCATTTTCAATCGCGTCCGCGTCATACAGCAGCACGCCGAGGTAACGAATACGGCCTACGCAGCTCTCGGAGCAGACGGTCGGCATCCCGGCTTCGATACGCGGGTAGCAGAAGATGCACTTCTCAGACTTACCGCTCTTCCAGTTGAAATAGATTTTTTTGTACGGGCAGCCGGTGATGCACATACGCCAGCCGCGGCACTTGTCCTGGTCGATCAGGACGATGCCATCCTCTTCACGTTTGTAGATGGCACCGCTCGGGCAGGTCGCCACGCACGCCGGGTTGAGGCAGTGCTCGCACAGGCGCGGCAGGTACATCATGAAGGTGTTTTCGAACTGGCCATACATCGCCTTCTGCATGTTTTCGAAGTTCTGGTCTTTGGCGCGTTTTTCGAACTCGCCGCCCAGAATTTCTTCCCAGTTTGGACCGCTGGTAATTTTGTCCATGCGCTGACCGGTGATCAGCGAGCGAGGACGGGCAATTGGCTGGTGCTTACTTTCCGGCGCGTTATGCAGGTTCTGGTAGTCGTAGTCAAACGGCTCGTAATAATCTTCGATACCCGGCAGATGCGGGTTGGCGAAGATTTTACCCAGCAGCATCGCACGGTTACCCATGCGCGGCTGCAGCTTACCATTGATTTTACGGATCCAGCCACCCTTCCACTTCTCCTGGTTTTCCCAGTCGGTCGGGAAGCCGGTACCCGGCTTGCTTTCCACGTTGTTGAACCAGGCGTATTCCATCCCTTCGCGGCTGGTCCAGACGTTCTTACAGGTGACTGAGCAGGTATGACAGCCGATGCATTTATCCAGATTCAGCACCATGCCGACTTGTGAACGAATTTTCATTTTACGCTCTCCTGTACCTGGTCATTACCTTCGCCGTCTAACCAGTTAATATTTTTCATCTTACGTACCACCACGAACTCATCGCGGTTAGACCCTACCGTGCCGTAGTAGTTAAAGCCGTAGGCCAGCTGTGCATAGCCACCGATCATGTGCGTCGGCTTCGGCGTAATACGGGTCACGGAGTTGTGAATACCGCCGCGCTGCTCGGTGATCTCTGAACCCGGCAGGTTCACGATACGTTCCTGCGCGTGGTACATCATGGTCATCCCGGCCGGTACGCGCTGGCTCACCACCGCACGCGCCGTCAGGGCACCGTTGCTGTTGAACACTTCGATCCAGTCGTTATCTTCAATACCCAGATCTTTGGCATCCGCTTCACTCATCCAGACAATCGGACCACCGCGCGACAAGGTCAGCATCAGCAGGTTGTCGCTATAAGTAGAGTGGATCCCCCACTTCTGGTGCGGCGTCAGGAAGTTCAGCGCCTTCTCCGGGTTACCGTTCGATTTCGCGCCCATTACCGCTTTCACGGAGCGGGTGTCGATTGGCGGACGGTAAACCAGCAGGCTTTCACCGAAGTCACGCATCCACTGGTGATCCTGATACAGCGACTGACGACCGGACAGAGTACGCCATGGGATCAGCTCGTGAACGTTGGTATACCCGGCGTTATAAGAGACATGTTCATCTTCCAGGCCAGACCAGGTCGGGCTGGAGATAATTTTGCGCGGCTGCGCCTGAATATCGCGGAAGCGGATTTTTTCGTCTTCTTTGTTGAGCGCCAGATGCGTGTGGTCGCGGCCGGTGAATTCACTCAGCGCTTTCCAGGCCTTCACGGCAACCTGGCCGTTGGTTTCCGGCGCCAGGGTCAGGATCATCTCTGCCGCATCAATCGCCGTGTTCAGCATTGGCTGGCCTTTGGCCGGGCCGTCCGCTTTGGTGTAATTGAGCTTGCGCAGCAGATCCATTTCGCTCTGGGTGTTCCAGGCAATCCCTTTCCCACCGTTACCGATTTTTTCCATCAGCGGGCCGATAGAGGTAAAGCGCTCATAGGTCGCCGGGTAGTCACGTTCCACCGGAATAATGTGCGGCGCCGTTACGCCCGGGATCAGGTCACACTCGCCTTTTTTCCAGTCCTTCACATCCAGCGGCTGCGCCAGTTCGGCGGCGGAGTCGTGCTGGATAGGCAGCGTCACCACGTCGGTCTCTTTGCCCAGGTGCCCTACGCAGACTTCAGAGAATTTCTTCGCGATGTCCTTGTAGATATCCCAGTCGCTTTTTGATTCCCACGCCGGGTCAACGGCCGCGGACAGCGGATGAATAAACGGATGCATATCCGAGGTATTCATGTCGTCTTTTTCATACCAGGTGGCGGTAGGCAGCACGATATCGGAGTACAGGCAGGTACTGGAGAGACGGAAGTCGAGGGTCACCACCAGATCCAGCTTGCCGTCGAGACCGTTGTCTTTCCACTCTACTTCTTCCGGCTTCACGCCACCCTGCTTGCCAAGATCTTTGCCCTGAATACCGTTTTCGGTACCGAGCAGGTATTTCAGCATGTACTCGTGGCCTTTACCGGACGAGCCCAGCAGGTTGGAGCGCCAGATAAACAGGTTACGCGGATGATTTTTACCGTTTTCCGGCTGCTCTGCCGCAAAACGGATTGAACCGTCTTTCAGGGATTTAACGGTGTAATCCACCGGCGACATCCCCGCTTTCTTCGCCTCTTCTGCAATGCGCAGCGGGTTTGTACCCAACTGAGGCGCGGACGGCAGCCAGCCCATGCGTTCAGCGCGGACATTGAAGTCGATCAGGTGGCCGCTGTAGCGGGATTTATCCGCCATCGGCGACAGCAGCTCCTGCGCGGTAACCGTCTCGTAGCGCCACTGGCTGGAGTGGTTATAGAAATAAGAGGTGCTGTTCATATGACGCGCTGGACGCTGCCAGTCGAGGGCAAACGCCAGCGGCTGCCAGCCGGTCTGCGGACGCAGTTTTTCCTGGCCCACGTAGTGCGCCCAGCCGCCACCGCTCTGACCGACACAGCCGCAGAAGATCAGCATATTGATCAGGCCGCGATAGTTCATATCGAGGTGATACCAGTGGTTCAGACCGGCACCGACGATAATCATCGAGCGACCATGAGTCTTATCGGCGTTTTCTGCGAATTCACGGGCGATACGGGTGATCTGCGCACGCGGTACGCCGGTGATCTGCTCCGCCCAGGCTGGCGTATACGCTTTCACATCGTCATAGCTGGTCGCGCAGTTTTCATCGTTCAGACCACGCTCCAGGCCATAGTTAGCCAGGGTCAGGTCATACACGGTGGTCACCAGGGCGCTGGAGCCGTCGGCCAGCTGCAGGCGTTTCACCGGCAGTTTGTGCATCAGGACGTTCTGTAGCTCAACCTTGTTGAAATGTTCAGAACCTTCGCCGCCGAAGTACGGGAAGCCCACTTCGGCGATCTCATCCTGGCTGCCCAGCATGCTCAGACGCAGCTCGGTCTCTTCGCCGGTTGTACCGTTACGTTGTTCAAGGTTCCATTTGCCCTTCTCACCCCAGCGGAAGCCGATTGAACCGTTTGGCACCACCAGTTCGCCGTTGCTGTTATACGCGACGGTTTTCCACTCAGGGTTGTTTTCCTGGCCCAGCGCGTCCACCAGATCGGCAGCACGCAGCGTACGGCCCGCGGCATAGTAACCGTCGCGCTCTTCCAGCATCACCAGCATTGGCATGTCGGTATAACGACGCACGTAATCGGTGAAGTACTGGCTTGGTTTATCGAGGTGGAATTCACGCAGCATGACGTGGCCCATCGCCAGCGCCATCGCCGAGTCAGTACCCTGTTTAGGCGCCAGCCACAGATCACACAGCTTGGCAATTTCGGCGTAGTCCGGGGTCACCGCAACGGTTTTGGTGCCTTTGTAACGGACTTCAGTAAAGAAGTGCGCGTCCGGGGTTCGGGTCTGCGGTACGTTTGAGCCCCAGGCGATAATGTAGCTGGAGTTATACCAGTCGGCAGACTCCGGCACGTCGGTCTGCTCACCCCAGGTCTGTGGAGACGCTGGCGGCAGGTCGCAGTACCAGTCGTAGAAGCTCAGACAGGTTCCCCCAATCAGGGAAAGATAGCGCGCACCGGAAGCGTAAGAGACCATCGACATCGCCGGGATCGGCGAGAAGCCTGCCACGCGATCAGGACCGTAAGTTTTGACGGTATAGACGTTAGAGGCGGCAATCAGCTCATTCACCTCTTTCCAGGAGGAGCGAACAAAACCACCGCGGCCACGCGCCTGCTTGAAGCTTTTCGCTTTGTCGGCGTCTTCGATGATGGATGCCCACGCCTCTACCGGATCGCTGTGCTGCACCTTCGCTTCACGCCACATTTTCATCAGGCGCTTGCGCATCAGAGGATATTTAAGACGGTTCGCACTGTAGAGATACCAGGAGTAGCTGGCACCACGCGGGCAGCCACGCGGTTCATGGTTCGGCATATCCGGGCGGGTGCGCGGATAGTCGGTCTGCTGCATTTCCCAGGTCACCAGACCGTTTTTAACGAAAATCTTCCAGCTACACGAGCCAGTGCAGTTCACGCCGTGGGTCGAACGGACGACTTTGTCATGCTGCCAGCGCTGGCGGTAACCGTCTTCCCAGTCCCGGTTGGTATCCAGAACCTGGCCGTGCCCATCGGCAAAAGTTTCACCCTTCTGTTTGAAGTAGCGAAACCGGTCCAAAAATTTGCTCATCGGGTATCTCCTGTGTGGAGCCTGTGGCTCTCTAAATCGACATTGCTGATTTGCAGCGAAAGTAACGTCCTGTAAGAAAGGGAGAATTGATAACGATCAAGACGGAGGGGGACTATGAAGTGAGGTGTTATAACGAATACCACCAAAGCGGTAGCATTTTTATTTTTATATCATGATGATTTTTAGAGGTATTTTTTATTTATCGTACAATAAGCCCGCCTGTTTTTAACATCTCGGGTATTAAGGGGTAGGCTCGGCTGAAAAGCGATGGCGATCACAGCGTTACCTGCAGGCGGAATGTTTAAAAGCAATGAGTATGTTGTAACTATTGAGAGGATAAAAAAAACGCGACCCGAAGGTCGCGTAAACGGATAATCAAACTTACTTATTTTTATTGGAATTACGGCCATATACCAGCCACGTGATCGCGACGCAGGCAATATAGAACACGAGGAAAACTTTCATGGCGCCAGCCGGGGAGCCGGTCAGGTCCAGCGAGATCCCGAACGCTTTTGGAATAAAGAAGCCACCGATTGCACCAATCGCGGAGATAAAGCCCAGCGCTGCCGCCGTATCCGTTGCCGCTTCGCGCATGGCCTGTTCTTCGCTACCGCCCTGCGCTTTCACGCGGTCCATGGTCAGCTTACGGAAAATCACGGAAATCATCTGGAAGGTGGAGGCACTGCCCAGCCCGGCCGTCAGGAACAGCACCATAAACACGCCGAAGAAGGCGATGAAGTTCCCCCCCTGGCCGTCGGCTGGCAGCGTCAGGAACAGCAGCGCACAGAATACCGCCATCACAACGAAGTTAATCAGCGTCACGCGGGTCCCGCCCAGACGGTCAGAGATCATACCGCCCAGCGAACGCGCCAGCGCACCAATAAACGGCCCAAAGAAGGCGAACTGCAGGATCTGTACTTCCGGGAACTGGGTTTTCGACAGCATGGCAAAGCCCGCGGAGAAACCAATGAACGAGCCGAAGGTCGCAAGATACAGCAGCGCCATCACCCACAGGTGTCCACGCTTCAGCACCGGCAACTGCTCGCTCAGGGATGCCTTCGACGCAGACAGGTCATTCATAAAGAACCAGGCCGCGAGGGTAAAGATCACCAGGAACGGTACCCAGATCCAGGCCGCGTTTTGCAGATACAGGGAAGAGCCATCTGCCTGCGTCACACCACCGCCGCCAAACGCCGCGAAGATAGAGACGGAGATTGCCAGCGGTGCAATCAGCTGCATTACGCTGACGCCCATGTTACCCAGGCCGCCGTTGATCCCCAGCGCACCACCCTGCTTCGCTTTCGGGAAGAAGAAGCTGATGTTTGCCATGCTGGAGGCGAAGTTTGCGCCCGCAAAGCCACAGAGCAGAGAGATGATCACGAACACGCTAAACGGCGTAGAGGTGTCCTGCACGGCAAAACCGAGCCACACGCAAGGCACGATCATGATACCGGTACTGAACGCCGTCCAGCGACGGCCGCCAAAAACCGGCACCATGAACGCGTAAGGCACGCGCAGCAAGGCTCCCGACAGCGACGGCAGCGCGGTCAGCATAAACAGCTGATCGGTGGTAAAGGTAAAACCGACCTTAGGCAGGTTCACCGCTACTGCGCTGAATAACATCCATACGCAAAACGCTAACAATAAACATGGAACGGAAATCCACAGATTTCGGCTTGCGACACGGTGGCCGCGCTGCTGCCAGAACGCCGGATCTTCCGGACGCCAGTCAGTTATAACGGCACCATTTTCCCTTTCGGGAGCGGATGTGTGACTCATAGACACCTCTGATTCTCGAATGATGCTGCAAACATTAGGGTTTTAGGGCGGCGGTAAGTTGATATAAATCAAAGGAAAAGTGGGAGGATTTGCGGCGAAAAAAAAGCCATCATCCTTAGTGAGTAGGACAATGTGGTAAAAAAGACGTGGTTTTTCACAGGACTGACGACTCCCGGTCATTCCCTCCCCCTGAGCCTTACCCCTCTGGCAATTTAGAGGTAATCCTTTATTGGTATGGGTATACTCCAGGGTATGCACCAGAATAGCGCCATTCCTGCAAGCAGGCCACGTCAGGAGCCCGGCAACTCTATGTTAAAAAGATGTTTATCTCCGCTGACACTCGTTAACCAGTTGGCACTGATCGTTTTGCTGTCCACCGCCATCGGTGTGACCGGCATGGCGATTTCCGGCTGGCTGGTACAGGGCGTACAGGGTAACGCGCATGCCATCAACGAGGCAGGCTCCCTACGCATGCAGAGTTATCGTCTGCTGGCCTCGGTGCCATTAACCCAGGACGATCAGAAGCTGATCGACGATATGGAGCATACGGCGTTCAGTCCTGAACTGGAAAGCGCTGCGATACGTGCCGGTCAGGAACCCCAGCTTAAAGCCCTTCAGGGCTACTGGCATACCCAGCTGGAGCCGGGTTTAAAACAGGCGAAAACCCCTGATACCGTTGCCCGTGACGTCGCCGGGTTCGTTTCACGCATTGATACCCTGGTCTCCTCTTTCGATCAAACCACCGAATTACGTATCGACCGGGTGGTCATGATCCACCGTGCGATGGCGCTGTTTATGGGCCTGCTGCTGATTTTCACCATTGTCTGGCTGCGCGCGCGGCTGCTGAACCCCTGGAAGCAATTGCTGGCGATGGCCCGCGCGGTGACCGCACGAGATTTTACCCAGCGTACCCACATCAGCGGACGTAACGAAATGGCGATGCTGGGCCAGGCGCTGAACACCATGTCGGCCGAGCTTTCCGAGAGTTACGCGGTGCTGGAAAAACGCGTGCAGGAGAAGACCGCCGGGCTTGAGCAGAAAAACGAGATCCTCTCCTTCCTCTGGCAGGCTAACCGCCGTCTGCATATGCAGGTGCCGCTGTGTGAACGCCTTTCACCGGTTCTGAATGGTCTGCAAAAGCTCACCCTGTTGCACGACCTGGAGCTACGGGTGTACGACATGGAAGATGAAGAAAATCACCAGGAGTTTACCTGTCAGTCTGACGTCACCTGCGATGACAAAGGGTGTCACCTGTGCCCACGCGGTTTACCGCCGCTGACCACCAGCGGCACGACGCTAAAATGGCGGCTGACGGACAGTCATACCCAGTACGGTATTCTGCTGGCGACCCTGCCCGCCGGGCGTCATCTGAGCCACGACCAGCAGCAACTGGTGGATACGCTGGTTGAACAGCTGACGGCCACGCTGGCCCTCGACCGCCATCAGGAGAAGCAGCAGCAGCTGATCGTGATGGAAGAGCGCGCCACCATCGCCCGCGAACTCCATGACTCCATTGCCCAGTCGCTCTCCTGTATGAAAATGCAGGTAAGCTGTCTGCAAATGCAGGCCGCAGAAATGCCGGAAAGCAACAAACAGCTGCTGAGCCAGATCCGCAACGAGCTGAATACTTCCTGGGTACAGCTTCGCGAGCTGTTGACCACCTTCCGCCTGCAGCTCACCGAGCCGGGTCTGCGCCCGGCGCTGGAAGCAAGCTGCCACGAATTTAGCGCAAGACTGGGCTTCCCGGTGAAGCTCGATTACCAGTTACCGCCCCGCTTTGTGCCATCGCATCAGGCCATTCATTTACTGCAGATCGCCCGCGAAGCGCTGAGCAACGTGCTGAAACACGCTGACGCGACGGCGGTGACGGTGACCGTTAGCCAGCACGATAATCAGGTGAAGCTTACGGTTCATGACAACGGCCGCGGCGTGCCGGAAAATGCCGAACGGACAAACCATTACGGTTTAATTATCATGCGAGACCGCGCCCAAAGCCTGCGCGGTGACTGCCAGGTTCGCCGGCGAGAGACAGGTGGCACAGAAGTGGTCGTCACCTTTATCCCCGAAAAACCGCTCACAACTATCCACGGAGAAACCCATGACTAATCAGGAACCGGCATCCATCCTGTTGATTGACGACCATCCGATGCTGCGTACTGGCGTAAAACAGCTGGTCAGCATGGCACCTGATATCACCGTCGTTGGTGAAGCCAGCAACGGTGAACAGGGCATTGAGCTTGCCGAATCGCTTGATCCTGATTTGATCCTGCTCGATCTGAACATGCCAGGCATGAACGGTCTGGAGACGCTCGATAAGCTTCGCGAAAAATCGCTGTCCGGACGCGTGGTGGTGTTCAGCGTCTCAAACCATGAAGAGGACGTGGTCACAGCGCTAAAACGCGGTGCAGACGGCTACCTGCTGAAAGACATGGAGCCGGAAGATCTGCTCAAGGCCCTGCAACAGGCTGCCGCAGGCGAAATGGTACTCAGCGAGGCGTTAACCCCGGTGCTGGCCGCCAGCCTGCGGGCAAACCGCGCCACCTCCGATCGCGATGTCAGCCAGTTAACCCCGCGCGAGCGCGATATTCTGAAGCTGATTGCCCAGGGTCTGCCGAACAAAATGATCGCCCGTCGTCTGGATATCACCGAAAGCACGGTCAAGGTGCATGTGAAACATATGCTGAAGAAGATGAAGTTAAAATCCCGTGTTGAAGCCGCCGTATGGGTGCATCAGGAGCGTATTTTCTGAGGATTACTCATCCGGCAGCAACTTCCACCGCGGGTCATCGTCAGGCAACGCGACAAGCGGCTGCACCACCGTCAGCGTGATCTCATTGGATGAGACGCGCTGCCCTTTTTCATCTTCAACCACCGCCGACAGGTGCCAGCGGTTTTTCGCCCCTTCACTGTCATCCCAGGCAGGCATAATCACGCTCCAGCCCTCGCTGCTGTGACTGTTGGCCGGCGAGGTCAGGCTCAGTGCCTGGGTATCGCCCTGCCAGTGGATCTGGCGGATACCGTGCGTGCTGCGCACCTGAAGCTTGAGCATCACGGTCTCGCCCCCTTTCAGATCCCACGGCGGGGTCGCCAGCCAGACAGAGAGCGTTTTGCGCTGGCGGAACTCCATCACCGGTAGATTATCCCGCTCCGGCGAGTCATAGCGACTGCCGCGCAGAGAACGGGTGGCGGCGACTTCGCTGGCGGAAAGTTGCTTTGAAAGCGGCACGCCAAAGCGATAGTTGAGCTTAAGCCCAAGGTTGTTCTGACTCACCCCACTCTCGCCTTGCTTATGCGCCGCGGTCAGGGTGACCAGTGGCACCGGGGTATAGTTGAGTCCCAGGTTGACCGCGACCGGGTTGTGATAGCCGGTTCCGCTGTTGAACAGGTCGACGTTGTCACCAAAATATTGCTCGAAGCTAACGCTGGTGTTGAAGTGGTGAAACCAGGGAAGCCAGGCTTTCGCGGTCACGTCATAGCCGCGCGCCATGCGCTGCTCCTGCACGTCGGAACTGTCGCGCCAGCTGGCAAAAGGCTGGTAGTAATTGGCCGACAGACGCAGATTCTCGCCCCACGCTTCTGCGCCAAGCCCGGCACGCTGCAGGTTTTCATCCAGCAGGTTGTCGTAAAAGGTGTTATAGCCGAGCAGCCATTTTCCGGCGACCCAGCGCTGACCGATGCCGGCATTGCTCACCAGGCCGTCACTCTGCTGCGTCAGCCCCAGCTGGCTCCAGCTCAGGTAACGGTTGTTATCATTCCAGGGGATGAACCAGCTCCCGCTGCTGCCGTTAAAGTTCCCGTCGTCATCCACCAGTAAATTGACGCTGGCGTTGCCCCACGGCGAGAGCAAGGACTCAATCTGCTGATTCACCTCGCCGCTCACTGCGTCACGCACCTGACCAAACGCGAACTGACGCGCCTGCTCACCGGTGGTGAGGCCGTTATCGGTCATACTGGCTTCGCCAAAGGCTTTTGCCATTTCGGCCAGGTGCTTTTCCCCCTCGTCTGTTGGCGTCGCCATGCCGAGATCGGGCAAACTGTCCCCGTTGTTATCAAAGGGGTTTTCTGCCTGATGCATAAAGGAATTCGGGGCACCGTGAACGGCACCCGCCGTAAGAAGTGGGAGTAATAACAGAAAGCGAATGCGGGACGATACAGCCATCAACGTCGTAAATAAGAACCTGTGTTTATGAGGCAACGCTTTTAATGTTAACGCGATAAGCTGTGAAATGCAGTCTTAGCGCAAATTTCAGGATTATCCTGAACATGATTGTCGCCTTACCCGACCTAAAAATTCGTTCCGACCGGCAGGTCGGGTCAGGCGAAACCGCCACCAGACACTCTTAGACCATTATCCAAACAGCCCTTTCAGTTCCGGCACGCAGGAGCCGCAGTTGGTGCCACACCGTAGTTTCGCCCCCAACTCTGCGACGGAGCCGCACCCGCCGACAATCGCCTCCCGTATCGCATTTTCCCCGACGCAGTAACAGCTGCAGATTATGCGTCCCGGATCGACCCTCTCCCCCGCACTCGCGCCGTTCAGGAGCGCATGTCGCTCCGCATGCGTCTCAGGAGCCCGACGAAAAGCCTCTTCAATAGTCGCATGCGCCAGCGCTGGCAACGTAGTGCCCTCCCAGAAGCCGAGCATCAGTTCGCCGTGATGCCACGCCAGCACGCTGCTGCGCGCATCCGTTCGGGCAAGTTGCAGCTGCCAGCCCTGCTGTTCAGCATACGTCTTCACCCACGGCATCAACGGTTCGTCACCCGCCACCGTCAGGCGCGAGGCTTTGCGCCACCAGTGTACCGAAGGCGGCAGTTCCGGCAGCACACGGGCATACAGCTCTCCCTGCCATTCAGGCTGCCATGGCATGATCCTGACGGCGGTCTGTTTACTTTCCGGCTGGCCGGACTGCGGATCGCAGCGCCCTTCCACCAGCGTATTGACCTTTCCCTGACGGGCAAACTGCGCATTCCAGTGCATGGGCGCGAATACTTCCCCCTCCCTTTGTCCATCGTTGATACGTACTCTGGCCACCATCACTCCACGCGGAGAGCTGATCCGCGCCAGTTGCCCGTCGCAAAGGGCGAAACGCGCGGCATCTGCGGCGCAGATCTCAACGCAGGGCTCAGAGATATGCTGCATCAGCCCGGGAACATATCCCGTACGGGTCATGGTATGCCATTGATCGCGGATGCGTCCGGTATTCAGCAGCAACGGGTATAGCGCATCTGGCGCCGCGCCGTGCAGACGCGGGTCAACGGGCACCATATTCCGGTGGGGAAAATCGCCCGCCGCCCACTGATAAGGCTCAAGCTGATCCCACGCCTCACGGGTAAGTCCCGCCAGCGCATGCAGATTAAACGCCCGTGCCCCGTCATTCTCAAACGCCGACAGCGCCGCATGTTCACAAAAAATCTCCTGCGGATGTTCCCAGGCAAAGGCCTCACCATAGCCCAGCTGTTTCGCCACCTGCGCAACTATCCACCAGTCCGGTTTTGCCTGGCCCGGGGCAGCCAGAAAGGCGCGCTGGCGCGAGATCCGCCGTTCGGAGTTGGTGACCGTACCGTTTTTCTCTCCCCAGCCCAGCGCCGGAAAACGGATATGGGCGTAGCGGCTGGTGTCGGTCTCCTGCATTACCTCAGAAACAATGACCAGCGGGCAATTCGCCAGCGCCTGGCATACCGCATGACTGTCCGGCAGCGAGACAGCCGGATTGGTGCCCATGATCCATACCGCCTTTACCTCACCACGGGCAATGGCGTCAAACAGCTCTACTGCCATCAGGCCTGGGGTTTGCGCCAGCCGTTCTGTCCCCCAGAAGCGCGCCACCCGCGAGAGATCGTCCGGCTCGAAGTTCATGTGCGCCGCCAGCTGATTCGCGAGGCCCCCTACTTCCCGTCCCCCCATCGCGTTTGGCTGGCCGGTCAGCGAAAACGGCCCGCAGCCCTGACGGGCAAATTTCCCGCTGGCAAGATGAACGTTAATGATGGCATTGCACTTGTCGCTGCCGCTGGAAGACTGGTTGATCCCCATGGTGTAGAGCGTAATGGCACGCGGCGCCGTAAGGAACCAGTCGTAAAATGTGGCAATTTCCTGTGCATCGAGACCACAAAACCCGGCCACGCGGGCAATCGGCCAGTCGTCAGTTCCCTGAATCAGGTTGAGCAAACCGACAAACAGCCCGGCGTCACTGCCGGGCGCGAGCGCCAGATGCAGGTCGGCGATATCACAGGTGGCGGTTTTACGCGGATCGATCACCACCACTTTCATTTGCGGATTGTTTTGCCGCGCCTGAACCAGCCGCTGATAAAGCACCGGATGCGTCCATGCCGCGTTTGAACCCACCAGCACCACCAGATCGCTGTTCTCCACGTCCTCATAGCTGCACGGCACCACATCTTCGCCAAATGCGCGCTTATAGCCTGCTACTGCCGACGACATGCAGAGCCGCGAGTTGGTATCGATGTTCGCCGCGCCGATAAACCCTTTCATCAGCTTATTGGCAGCGTAGTAATCCTCGGTGAGTAGCTGGCCGGAGGCGTAAAACGCCACCGCCTGCGGCCCCCAGGTGTCGATAATCGCCCGTAACCGCTCGCCGGCCGCGCTTAACGCCTGCGACCACTCCACCTCCAGCCCGTCCACCACCGGGTGCAATAGCCGCCCCTGCAGGCCCGTGGTTTCACCTAACGCCGCGCCTTTGACACACAGCCGTCCAAAACTGGCGGGATGGCGTTCATCGCCGCGCACCGTGACCTTGTCGCCCTCAACCCGGGCCACCACGCCGCAACCGACGCCGCAGTACGGGCAGGTTGTTCGGGTTTCATTCATGATGCCTCCGCACGGACCAGCAACGCGTCGTTCCCCACCCACACCTTGCCGTTTTCAATTTTCACCGGCCAGGCGCGCACCGCAGGCTCACCGTTATCCACCTGGCAGCCGTCGCGCAGGCGAATACGCTGTTTATAGAGCGGCGAGATAACCACCGGCTCACCCGCCGCATCGCCAAGAATACCGCGTGACAGCACGTTCGCATCGCTGCCTGGCTCCCGATCGTCAAGGGCATAGACCGCTTTGCCAAAGCGGAACAGCGCGATCGGCTTACGCCCCAGCCGGGCGCCGATCCCCGCCTGCTCCGGGATCTCATCCAGACCGCAAATTTCCTGCCAGCGTTTGCTCTCTTCCGTCGCCGGACCGTTCACCGCCGTGCGGAACAGCGCCAGACGGTTCGGATCGTTAAGCGTGGTCTGCCATTCACACTGATACGTTTCCACCACACGGGCCATCTCCTGCTCCAGCTCCTGCGCAATGCCGAGACTGTCATCGAGGATCACCTCCCGCAGATAGTCGAGACCGCCTTCAAGGTTGTCCATCCAGGTGCTGGTCCGCTGCAGGCGATCCGCCGTGCGAATGTAGAACATCAGAAAACGGTCGACGGTACGGATCAGCGTCTCTTCATCCAGATCGCTGGCGAAGAGATCCGCATGTCGCGGCTTCATGCCGCCGTTGCCGCACAGATAGAGATTCCAGCCCTTGTCCGTGGCGATCACGCCGACATCTTTGCTTTGCGCCTCGGCACACTCGCGGGTACAGCCGGACACCGCCATTTTGATTTTGTGCGGCGCGCGCAGCCCCTTGTAACGGTGCTCCAGTTTGACCGCAAGGCCGGTGGAGTCCTGCACGCCATAGCGACACCAGGTTGACCCGACGCAGGATTTCACGGTACGCAGGGATTTACCGTACGCATGCCCGGTTTCAAACCCGGCCTCCACCAGCGCCTGCCAGATCTCCGGCAACTGGTCGAGCGTGGCTCCAAACAGGTCAATACGCTGCCCGCCGGTGATCTTGCTGTACAGCCCGTAGCGCTTTGCGATCTGCCCGATAGCAATCAGCCCGTCGGCCGTTACTTCCCCGGCGGGCATACGCGGCACGATGGAGTACGTGCCGTCCTTCTGAATATTGGCAAAGTAGCGGTCGTTGGTGTCCTGCAGCGGCAAATGCGCCGGTTTCAGCAGGTATTCGTTCCAGCAGGAGGCCAGCACTGACCCCACCAGCGGTTTACAGATCTCACAGCCGTGCCCCTGGCCGTAGCGGCTAATCAGCTGGTCGAAGGTACGAATATGGTTGACCCGCACCAGGTGATATATCTCCTGACGTGAGTACGGGAAGTGCTCACAGATATCTTTTTTCACCTCCACGCCCTGCTCAGCCAGCTGGAACTCCATCACCTGTTTCACCAGCGCACTGCACCCACCGCAGCCGGTCGCCGCTTTGGTGCACTGCTTGATGGCGCCGATGTCCGTCGCACCGGCGCTCACTGCCTGGCAGATATCGCCTTTGCTGACGTTATGACAGGAGCAGATCTGCGCGCTTTCCGGCAACGCCGCCACCCCCAGCGCTTTTGGCGCGCTACCGGAGAAGGCTGGCAAGATGAGCGTTTCAGGCTCTTTCGGCAGGTTGATTCCGTTAAGCATCATCTGCACCAGCGTGGCGTATTCGCTGGCATCCCCCACCAGCACGCCGCCGAGCAGCGTTTTGTTGTCATGGCTGACGACAATTTTTTTATAGATTTGCTGCGGGCCGTGGGTCCACTGGTAGCTCAATGCCCCCGGCGTACGGCCATGGGCATCCCCAAACGAAGCCACGTCCACGCCCAGCAGCTTAAGCTTGGTGCTCATATCCGCGCCGGTGAAGGATTTCTCCTCACCCGCCAGCGTGGCCGCCACCACGCGTGCCATCTGGTAACCCGGCGCCACCAGACCGAAGATTTTGCCTTCCCACAGCGCACATTCTCCGATGGCGAAGATGTCCTTATCTGAGGTCTGGCAGGCGGTATCAATGCAGATCCCGCCGCGCTCGCCCGTCACCAGACCGCTGCTGCGTGCCAGCGCATCCTGCGGGCGGATCCCGGCAGAGAAGACCACCATATCGGTGTCCAGCTGTTCACCGTCGGCAAAGCGCAGGACCAGACCGTCGTCGGTGGCCGCGATTTCGGTGGTGGCCTTGCTGGTGTGAACCCCGACGCCGAGCGCTTCAATTTTTTTACGCAGCATTGCCGCGCCGTCGTTGTCGAGCTGTACCGCCATCAGATTGGGTGCGAATTCCACCACGTGGGTTTCAAGCCCCAGCTGTTTGAGGGCATTGGCCGCCTCCAGCCCGAGCAGGCCACCGCCAATGACCACCCCGCGTCGGGATCCCTTCGCATGCGCGGCAATGTTATCGAGATCGTCCAGCGTGCGGTAGACAAAGCAGCCCGGCAGCGTGTTACCCGGCACTGGCGGAACAAACGGATACGAGCCGGTCGCCAGCACCAGTTTGTCCCAGTGGGTTTCGTGGCCGCTGGCGGTACGCACCACGTGCGTATCGCGATCGATGGCGACGATCTGCTGCGACAGACGCAACTCTATGCCGTGTCTGGCAAAGAAATCGCCCTCCACCAGCGAGAGGGACTCCGCGCTGCGGCCGCCAAAATACTCTGAGAGATGTACGCGGTCGTAAGCGGCATAAGGCTCTTCGCCAAAGACGACAATCTGGTATTGCTGATGCAGATTGCGGTTTACGCAGTCTTCAAGAAAATGGTGGCCGACCATACCGTGCCCAACCACCACCAGAGTAGGTTTTGTCATAGCGTTCTGTCCTGCAACCTGCGGTTGCGTCGTAGAGAATCGATCGAACAGCCAGTCCACGTGTGCGGGCGCAGCCGTTGCCAGTAAATCGGTAAATGTTGCCGCGCTGCGGCAATCGCCCATCAGCAGTACGCCCGCCAGCGCACCGCGATGGATCAGTAAGCGACGGTAGTGACGGGTCAGCGGATCCCACGCGTCCCAGACCGTATCCTCCGGTTGCGCCGTTACGCGCCCGACGCTGAAGAGCTCCACGCCGGTGACCTTAAGGCGCATCCCACCGTCGGTAAGGGCAAATGGCGCGGGGGCGTCCCCTGCCAGTCGGGCGGCGAGAATGTCCGCCTGTGCCAGACAGGGGGCAACCAGGCCAAACGTCTGACCGTCGATTTCGCAGCACTCCCCGATGGCGCTGATAGCCGGAACGGAGGTCTGCATCTGCGGGTTGACCACAATGCCGCGGGCGCAGTGAATACCGCTGGCGCTTGCCAGGGCGATGTTGGGCTGTACGCCGGTAGCCAGCACCACGCGCGCGGCGCTAACCTGGCGTCCGTTGAGCAGCGTTACTGAATCTGGCGCGATTGCCGCGATCCCGGACGACAGTTCGCAGCGCACACCGCGCTCCGCCAGCGCCGCCTCCAGCAACAGCCCCGCCTGCCGATCCAGCTGTTGTTCCATCAACCACGGTCCGCGATGCACCAGCGTGACGTTGTCACAAGTCTGTGCCAGCGCCGCTGCCGTCTCAACACCCAGCACGCCACCACCCAACACCACCGCTGGCCCCGGGATCTGCGCAATGGCTCGCGTATCCTCAAGGCGGCGGAAGGTAAAGACGTGTGGCGCATCGCACCCGGGGATCGGTGGCACGAACGGTATCGACCCGGTGGCGAAGACCAGTTCATCCCACGCCAGCGTGGTCCGCGCGGTACGGATTTCCCGTTTCACCACGTCCACGGCGAGCACCTTTTGCCCCCTGAGAACCGTGACGCCGCGCTCGCGGTACCAGGCATCGTCCTGCAGGCGGATCTGTTCCGGGCGTTTTTCCCCACCCAGCACCGGCGAAAGCTGGATGCGGTTGTACGCATGCTCAGGCTCCTCACCCAACACGGTGATCGCGAAGCGGCCAGGCACACGCCCGGTCAGCGAGGCAATCAGCCGTGTCGCTGCCATTCCATTGCCGATAATGACCAGTCGCATCGTGGTGCCCCCACTACGCCGCTTTGGGCTGTTTTTCATAGAGGAAATGGAGGATCTGCTGGCGCATGTGGTGGTAGCGGCTGTCGTCCGCCAGCTGCACCCGGTTACGCGGACGCGGCAGGTCAACCTCCAGAATTTCGCCGACAGTCGCCGCCGGGCCGTTGGTCATCATCAGCACGCGGTCAGAGAGCAGCACCGCTTCGTCCACGTCGTGGGTGATGAGCACAATGGTGGTGTTGAGCGCCTGCTGAATTTGCATCACCGAGTCCTGAAGATGGGCGCGCGTCAGCGCATCCAGCGCGCCAAACGGTTCATCCATCAGCAACACTTTCGGCTTCATCGCCAGCGCACGGGCAATGCCCACGCGCTGCTTCATGCCGCCTGAGATCTCCCCCGGGCGTTTATGCAGGGCGTGCCCCATCTGCACGCGATCGAGGTTGTGTTCAATCCACTCCCGACGCTCCGCCTTGCTCATGGTGTGGCGGAACACCTGATCGACCGCCAGCGCAACGTTGTCGAAACAGGTCAGCCACGGCAGCAGGGAGTGGTTCTGAAAGACCACCGCACGCTCCGGTCCCGGACCCGCAATTTCACGGTTGTCGCAAATCAATCCCCCTTCCGTCGGCAGCGTGATCCCGGCGATTAGGTTCAGCAGTGTTGATTTGCCGCAACCGGAGTGGCCAATCAGGCTCACGGTTTCCCCTTCGTGGATATCAAACGAGACGTTCTGCAGCGCCAGAAATTCACCGCTGGCGGTAGAAAAACGCTGGCTTACGGCCTGGACCTGAATGATCGGTTTCATGTTCGCTCCTTATTTTTCCTGCCAGCTAAAGCGACGGGCGATCAGCATCAGCCCCTGCTCCAGCAGTAACCCGACCACGCCAATGATGACGATGGCGATGAGAATGTTTTCTACGTTGAGGTTGTTCCACTCATTCCAGATCCAGAAACCGATCCCTAAGCCGCCTGTCAGCATTTCGGCGGCGACAATCACCAGCCAGGCGATACCGATGGAAAGACGTACCCCGGTCAACACCGCCGGCAGCACCGCCGGGAAGAGGATCCGACGCAGAATGGTCCACTCAGAAAGCTGCAGCACACGGGCGACGTTGAGGTAATCCTGCGGAATACGGCGTACCCCTTCGGCGGTGTTAATCACCATTGGCCAGATCGAACAGATAAAAATGGTCCAGCTGGAAGCCGGCTCTGCTTTCTGGAACAGCAGCAGGCCGATAGGCAGCCAGGCCAATGGGCTGACCGGGCGCAGCAGCGCAATCAGCGGGCTGAACATGCGTGAGAAAAAGGTGAAACGGCCAATCAGAAAACCGAGCGGGATACCGACTAACGCGGCCAGGCCAAAGCCCACCGCCACGCGCTGCAGGGAGGCAAGCACGTTCCAGCCGATCCCCATGTCGTTTGGCCCGTCGCGATAAAACGGATCGGCAAACAGGGTGATGGCAGAATCCAGCGTGCTCAGCGGCGTCGGGAAGCCTTTGCTGTTGATTGCCGCCAGTTGCCAGAGCACCACCAGCAGCCCCAGCCCCAGCAGCGCCGGAATGATACGCTGGAGCACGTCGTTAATCCGGCGGGCAATCGCCGGAGGATGACGGCGAACCTGAACCGGTGGCAGGGTAATCACCTCGCCACTCACCGGCGTCTCGTGTTTTGCTTTCGTGCTGTGCAGATGCTGCATAATCAGGCCCCTTTACGGTGAATAGCGAAGCGGTTGGCATAGCCTTCAGGATCGGTACCGTTCCAGACGGTGCCGTCCATCAGGGTGCTACTGCGTAGTGGTGAAGTCGGTGTGGTAATGCCCCCCACCGCGGTGGCGGCATCCTGCCAGACCGCGGTCTGGTTAATGCGCTGCGCGATGCCCGCGTAGTCCGGCGCGGCTTTGAGCAAACCCCAGCGGCGGAACTGGGTTAAGAACCACATGCCGTCGGAGAGATACGGGTAGCTCACAGCCCCCTCGTTGAAGAAACGAATCGGATGCGCGTCCTGCCAGCGCGTGCCCACCCCGTTGTCGTACTCACCCAGCATCCGTCCGGTGAGGTACTGCTCTTTGGTGTTCAGCCATGCGCGACGCGAGAGGATCTGCGCCGTTTCACGTTTGTTTTCCGGTGAAGCGTCGATCCAGCGCGCGGCTTCCAGTACTGCGCTCACCAGCGCCCGCGCGGTGTGCGGATTTTTCTCCACCCAGTCGCGACGGGTACCGAGGATTTTTTCCGGGTGGTCAGCCCAGATAGACTGCGACGTTGCAGCGGTAAAACCGATGCGATCGTTAATGGCCCGGGCATTCCACGGCTCGCCGACGCAAAAGCCGACCATATTGCCAATACGCATGTTCATCACCATCTGCGGCGGCGGTACCACCACGGTGCGAACATCGTCGAACGGGTTAATGCCCGCACTGGCCAGCCAGTAGTAGAGCCACATGGCGTGCGTGCCCGTCGGGAAGGTATGCGCGAAGGTGTACGTGCCCGGTGCCTGCTGACCAATCAGTTTCTTCAGCCCGTCGAGATCGCGAACGCCCTTCTCTGCCAGATCGGCAGAGAGCGTAATCGCCTGGCCGTTCTGGTTGAGGGTCATCAGATTCGCCATCTGCTGTGGCTTACCGGCGATCCCCAGTTCCAGTCCGTACAGCAGACCGTAAAGAATGTGCGCCGCGTCCAGCTCCCCCGCGACTAACTTGTCGCGCACGGCCGCCCAGCTCGCCTCTTTGGTGGGCACGATGGTAATGCCATGCTTTTTATCGAACCCTTTCAGCGCCGCGATGACCACCGGAGCGCAGTCGGTCAGCGGGATAAACCCGATGCGCACCGTCTCCTGCTCGGGTTTATCCGAGCCTGCCGCCCACGCGGCCTGCATGACACCCGGTAACAACATTGCACTGCTCGCCAGCACGCTGGCCTGCAAAAACCGCCGTCTCGACAAATCCGCCATGACCACTCCTGAAAAAAAGACAAAAAAAAGCGCCCGACGGTGCCGAAGCACCGCTGGACGCCTTTATCCCGAAGACTGATGCACCGCCGTTGGCGCACCGTCAAAATTGGTTACTGAATTAATGCAAAGCGAATGCCAGGTTTTAATGCCTTGTTTTTGTGGCTTTTGCCCCACTGGCTCTGCAAAAACGCACCTCAATCAGGCACAACGTGCCCACTGATTGTGCAGCTACTCCTTAGGGGTTAGCTGCCATAATCGCTTCACGCTAAGCAGCGCGCGGGCGATATCCACCATGCGCTGGTTCTTATCCATCGCCATTTTGCGCAGCGCCGTCCACGCCTGTTCCTCACTCATATTGTGGTGGGTCATCAGCACGCTTTTGGCTTTATCAATGGTCTTGCGCTCTTCCAGCGTATCGCGCAGCGTCGCGAGCTGGCGGGAAAGCTGTTCTATTTCACGAGCCTGCTGGCGAACCAGCGGCAGCAAAGGTTTGTCCGGATAAAGCGCGAGCGGATCGTCATTCTCATCGGCACTTACCGGATGTTGAGGGTCATGATGGATACGCTCATCAACCGCCAGCATCAGGTCGGCGATAACCATCTCCTCCAGGGTGCGCAGGTGCTCAAGACGCGACGTTTGCAGGGCGAACCAGTTCAACGCCGTATCGCCATTATCCGCAGCAGGCTGGCGGGTACAGGCCACACGCCGGAGTTGCTCCGTCTCGCGGTCGGGCTGGCAGTCCCGGGAAAAGGTGCTCTGCACATCCGCCGGGCTGTGGCTTAAAAAGATCTCAAAACAGGCCTGCTGCCCGTCAATGCGATCCACCAGCCTCTGGCGGGTGACATCATCAAAAAAACCCTGCGTGAAGCCGATAGCCCCCAGCGCCCGCTCTTGTCCCGCCAGCTCTTTGCCCTGCATCAGGCTGTACAGGGCAACAAAACGCCCCGCCAGTTGCGGATCGTCAATACTGTCGTTGAGCTGCGGCACGATACTGAGCAGATGGCGAAGCATGCGACAGTAATGTTCCATCGCCTGCGGGGCGGTAACGGTTTGTTGGTTCACCCCTTCTCGCAGGGCGGGGAGTGATTCAAGGCTCTGCAACGCAGCGGCGATGCGCTCACATACGGCGCTGCCCGGCACTGGGGAGTGTCTATCCAGAATGCCATACAGTATGGTGAGATTTTCATCCACCAGCGCCCGGCTGGCTTTGCATTCGGGGGCATAGAGCTTACCCTGTGAGCAGAGCCAGACGTTTGATGCACCGCGCTCGCACTGTAGCATATGCACCAGTTGGCTAATGCCATTCACCAGTACGCCCAGCTGTGCCAGCTTGCTGAGCTGCTCCTGGCGCAACGCTTTTGCGCGCTGTAGCCATTCGGTTGCACCCGACGAATTGCCAGCCATTAATGTCATGCTTACTCTCCCGGATAACCCTACCTGGGAGAATGAAGCAATATTCGTGCCTTAATATAAACAGGAGTTAACATGCAGAAGATTGTGATCGTCGCCAACGGGGCGGCCTACGGCAGCGAATCCCTTTTTAACAGCCTGCGTATGGCCATAGCGCTGCGCGATAATGCGAGTGAGCTGGAGCTGCGGATCTTTTTGATGTCCGACGCGGTCACCGCAGGTCTGAAAGGCCAAAAACCGGCAGAAGGCTACAACATTCAGCAGATGCTGGAGATCCTGACGGCGCAAAACGTGCCGGTTAAGCTCTGCAAAACCTGCACTGACGGGCGCGGTATCACCGGGCTGCCGCTGATTGACGGCGTGGAAATTGGCACACTTGTCGAGCTGGCTGAGTGGACGTTAGCCGCCGATAAAGTATTAACTTTTTAATAATAAACCCGTAAAAATATTATTTTCTTATGGACGCGGTTTCAGCATCAAGTTTACCTGCGGGGTTGCCGATAGGCATGGAAACAACACAGCAGGTATTTCACTTATGTTCAGATCGATTCGTGCTCGCATCATTGTCGCGACGACAGGCTGCCTGGTCGTCGCCCTTCTTCTCAATACCGTCATTAATTTCCAGGTCACGCGCCAGGATAATCAGCAGTCGCAGCGTGACATTCTGACCAGCACCAGCGCCAGCCATAACATGGCGATTGCCGACTGGGTGAAAAGCAAAATGACGGTCATTACCTCCGCCCAGAGCGTGGCGCTGAGTGACGACCCGGTACCGGTCTTTAAACAACTCGCCCAGGCGGGAGGCTTCACCAACGTCTATGTGGGCTATGCCACGAAAACGGCGAAATTCTCTGAGCCTGCGGGCGTGCCTGCGGATTATGACCCGACCATTCGCCCCTGGTATCAGCAGGTGGTCAGCCAGGACGGACCGGTGGTGACCGCGCCTTACGTGGATGCCGGAACCGGAAAACTGGTGGTAACTTTTGCGGTACCGGTAAAAGAAAACGGGACCCTGAAAGCGGTGGTGGCGGGCGATGTGGCCATGGATAGCGTGGTGGCTAACGTGCGCGGCATTCACCCGACCCCGGCCAGCAGCGGGTTACTTCTGAACAGCGACGGCAGCGTTATCGCCGCCAACGATCCGGCCCTGACGTTAAAACCGTTTGCTGAGACCATTACCGGCACCGATTTAGCGACCCTGAAAAGCGGTGAACCGGTTGATGGCACATTTGACGGCGGTGATAAAACCCTCGTCGCCACGGCCGTTCCGGGAACAAACTGGATGCTGGTGGTCGCGCTCGACAATAACGACGCCACCTCCGGCATGCGCTCTCTGCTGAAAGCCTCGGCGTTATCGCTGGTGATCCTCGCCCTGCTGAGCGGTGCGATTGTCCATATCCTGATTGCCCGTTTGCTCAAGCGGTTATCCGATATCCGCGACGCGATGCATAACATTGCCAACGGCACCAACGATCTCTCCCAGCGCCTGCCGGACAGCGGTAACGATGAAGTGGCGCAAATCGCCCAGGCGTTTAACGCCTTCAGCGATAAGCTCTCGGTGGTGATGGTCCAGCTGCGCGATGCCAGTGCCTCGGTGAAAAATGCGGCTCAGGAGATTGCGGCTGGCAACCAGGATCTCTCCGGGCGTACCGAGCAGGCGGCCTCCAGCCTGCGTGAAACCGCCAGTGCCGTAGAGGAGATCACCGCGTCGGTGACCCAGTCAAATGAGTCCGCGGCAGAAGCGAATGAACAGGCCAGTAAAGCCTCCGCTGCGGCCTCACGCGGCGGTGAGGTCGTCTCTCAGGCCATCAGCACCATGCAGTCCATTGAAGTGGCTTCGGCAAAAATTGGCGATATCACCAGCGTGATTGATGGCATCGCCTTCCAGACCAATATCCTGGCGCTGAACGCCTCGGTGGAAGCGGCGCGCGCCGGTGAGCAGGGCCGCGGATTTGCCGTGGTGGCAGGCGAAGTGCGTAACCTGGCGAGCCGCAGCGCCCAGGCGGCGAAGGAGATCAAATCACTTATCGACTCCACCACCGACAGCGTGGCAACCGGCTCCCGCTATGTACATCTGGCCGGGGAAAGCATGGATGAGATCCGCGCCAGCATCGGCAGCGTCTCGGGTATCATGCGTGAAATCTCCATCGCCACCAGCGAGCAGATGAAAGGCATCCACGAGATCAACCATGCTGTCACGCACCTGGACAGAATGGTGCAGCAGAATGCCGAACTGGTGGTGCAATCCGCCGCAGCCGCCAGTGCCCTGCAGAGCCAGGCGGGCGACCTTGCTGAAACAGCCGGACATTTCCGCATTTAATGTTATTCTGGCGCGCCTTCACCGTGTAAATGCGCGCCAGCTGAATGCTTTCAGGGATTTTGTCATTTTTGTTTAAACGTTATGCCATTTTTTGATCAAAATCAGCATCCCGACTCTCCCCCTTTGGTGTTATGCAATGAGTGAATTGTGAACAACATCACGCTCGGAAATGGCAGCAGGGAGAGCGTTGTTTAAGACTACGGGGTAAATAAATGGCACTGGTAAAAACAAGTTTGAAACTGTTTGGCGGGGATACGGTAGTGGTGCGTTGCTCAGAGCAATGCCGTATTCATCTGATGAGTGCGAAAGCACAAAAACAATCGCAGGCGGATATCCTGACCGTGCAGGACGACAAAGCATGGCTTACCGTCCCTTATACCGGCACCTGGGATGTCCTGATTGACAGCCATAGTCAGTCACTCGAACACTCTGTCAGCTACGTGGCCGCTTAAAAACAAACGCCCGGTCTGCACTCTCGCTGCCGGGCGTATTATCAGGCAAAACCCGGACGCAGCGGGTTATTCAGCGGATTTCCTTCCAGCAACGCTTTCACCTTCGCCACCAGCTCATTCAGACACTCGTCCTGCATGCCGAGGCGCGTCAGTTCCTGATCGAGAGAAAACAGATACTGCGCATTTGTGCCGAGCGGTCCGCTGGCTGCCGCAATCAACGGCGCGATCACCTGCGTACGGGTATCCGCTTCATACAGCGGATGGCGCGGATCCATAATAAACACCAGCGCGTTGACGGTGCGTCCGTCATCAAGTTCCAGCTTGCACCAGCTTGGCATATAGCAGCCGGTGATCATCTCGCGCTTCCAGAGCAGCGTCAGCTCCTCTTCGAGCGTGGCATCCGGCAGGCGATACGCCACCCCCGTGGTGCGTCCGCCCTCTTTCAGTGCAAGCATACGTCCCGGCTGACAGGCACTTCCGCGTCCGGCGGTTAATCGCAGGCAAAACGCGCGATGCCACCCCGGGAGCGTACCTGTCGCCGATTCGACAAATTCCAGAGCCGGGTTCCACATCAGCGAACCGTAGCCAAAAATCCATACCGGGCCATCATCCGGGCGGCAGGCAAGCGTGGCAGCGAGCGACGCCGCACGTTGTTCAGCTGACCAGAGAAGCGATTCCTCAATAGCACCAAATGCCGTCTTACAATCTGCCTTCATTAAGAAATCACGCGTTAACACTTTACACCTCCGCCACTGCATGCTTCCTTGCGACATCTGTAATTCACCTTCCCGGCATTATCTACTGGTCATTTTGCCAGCAGTTGAATAACGATAAGCAATTCGCGGGCCAGTTGCAATACAACGGAAGTTCAACCGCCTGAAAAGTCAAAATGAAGGCAGCTTATTATTTTACGGCTATTTCTTTTTATGCCATTTATCATCGTCTCCTTTCTCGTAGTCATGTTTTACTGCCGCCCAGGCCACTTTATGCGCCGTCTCTTCCCGGCTGGCATCGTCCCGGCGATCGTCTTTATCTTTGTATTGATCCCAGGCGCTGTTAAACGCCTCTTTATAGATATCCTGCGCATGCGCAGGCAGTACGTTTTGCACGTTATCGGGTAATTCGCGTTTCGTTTTATATGGCATCTCTAACCTCTCTTTTGCTTAAAGAGATAAGTGTGGACGACGATGCTGCAGGCTGCCAGTCAATGATAAATTCTGAATAGCGACAAAAGTTAATTGCATGTTATTTAATATATAATTACCACAAACGTGACATTATGAGTATCAGGAGAATAAAAACATGATTAGGGTAAAATTAAGTAAAAGATAAGGGGTATTTAACAGAGATCTGTTAATGTAATGACCTCAAAATTCTATCTATAATTACAAGCACCTGCATTGATGGAGAAGCACATGACAGCAGCACACGAGGCGGTAAAGACCCGCCACAAGGAGACGTCACTCATTTTCCCGGTTCTGGCACTGGCTGTGCTGCTCTTCTGGGGAAGCAGTCAGTCACTGCCAGTGGTGGTTGGTATCAATATTCTTGCGCTGGTGGGGATTTTAACCAGCGCCTTTAGTGTGGTTCGCCATGCAGACGTTTTAGCCCACCGCCTGGGCGAGCCATACGGCTCATTAATTCTCAGCCTTTCCGTTGTGATTCTTGAGGTCAGCCTCATTTCCGCGCTCATGGCGACCGGGGATGCCGCACCCACGCTGATGCGCGATACGCTCTATTCCATCATTATGATTGTGACGGGCGGTCTGGTGGGCTTCTCACTGTTGCTGGGCGGCCGTAAATTCGCCACACAGTATATGAATCTGTTTGGCATCAAACAGTATCTGATCGCCCTGTTCCCGCTGGCGATTATTGTGCTGGTCTTCCCGATGGCACTGCCGGGCGCGAACTTCTCCACCGGTCAGGCGCTGCTGGTCGCATTGATTTCCGCCGCCATGTACGGCGTGTTCCTGTTGATTCAGACCAAAACGCACCAAAGCCTGTTTGTGTACGAGCATGAAGATGACAGCGACGACGATGACCCGCACCACGGCAAACCGTCCGCCCACAGCAGCGCCTGGCACACGGTTTGGCTGATCGTACATCTGATTGCGGTTATCGCCGTCACCAAGATGAACGCCAATCCGCTGGAGACGCTGTTAACCGAGCTGAATGCCCCGGTGGCATTTACCGGCTTCCTGGTAGCGCTGCTGATCCTGTCGCCTGAAGGGCTGGGCGCGTTGAAAGCGGTGCTGAACAATCAGGTACAGCGTGCCATGAACCTGTTCTTCGGCTCGGTACTGGCGACCATTTCGCTTACCGTTCCGGTGGTGACGCTGATTGCCTTTATGACCGGTAACGAACTGCAGTTTGCGCTGGGCGCGCCGGAGATGATTGTGATGGTTGCATCACTGCTGCTGTGTCAGATTTCGTTCTCAACCGGGCGCACCAATGTACTCAACGGCGCGGCGCATATGGCGCTGTTTGTGGCGTATCTGATGACGATATTTGCCTAGTTTTATCTGGTGCGGGCAGATGCCCTCACCCCAACCCTCTCCCACGGGGAGAGGGAGAAACAAAAAACCCGCCGAAGCGGGTTTTTTATTAGTTGCTGGTATCCAGCTCGTCGAAGCTCTTCACCAGATCGTCAATCGCTTTGATCTGTTTCAGGAACGGCTCCAGTTTGTCCAGCGGCAGCGCGGATGGACCGTCGCATTTCGCATTCGCCGGATCCGGATGTGCTTCAATGAACAGACCCGCCAGGCCGGTCGCCATACCGGCGCGCGCCAGTTCGGTCACCTGCGCACGACGGCCGCCAGACGCGGCGCCAAACGGGTCGCGGCACTGCAGAGAGTGGGTCACGTCGAAGATCACCGGAGACTGGTTAGAGACGTTTTTCATCACGGTGAAGCCCAGCATATCGACAACCAGGTTGTCGTAACCGAAGTTGGAACCACGGTCGCACAGGATAACCTTGTCGTTGCCGCCTTCGATAAACTTATCGACGATGTTCCCCATCTGGCCTGGGCTCACGAACTGCGGCTTCTTCACGTTAATGACGGCACCCGTTTTCGCCATCGCTTCCACCAGGTCAGTCTGACGAGCCAGGAACGCTGGCAGCTGAATAACGTCAACCACGTCAGCCACAGGCTGCGCCTGAGACGCCTCGTGAACGTCGGTGATCACTTTCACGCCAAAGGTCTGCTTCAGCTCCTGGAAAATTTTCATCCCCTCTTCCAGGCCCGGGCCACGGTAGGAGTGAATGGAAGAGCGGTTGGCTTTGTCAAAAGAGGCTTTAAACACGTACGGGATGCCCAGCTTCTGGGTCACGGTCACGTAGTGCTCGCAGATACGCATGGCGAGATCGCGGGATTCCAGCACGTTCATACCGCCAAACAGCACGAACGGCAGGTCGTTTGCCACCTTGATATCGCCAACACTAACCACTTTTTGTTTCATTTGATCGCCTTATTTAAGTGTGAATCGGAATTAAGATTAATGCAGTGTAATTTGTTTGTGCGAGATCGCGTTGATCTGCGCGCGGATCATTTCGCTGATCGGATCTTCCGGGCATTGCTCGACGAAATAGCTTAAATCGTTCAGCGCCACATGCTCACAGTCGAGCTGGGCATAAATCAGCCCGCGGTCGCGAATTTCGTACGGATCTTCCGGATTAAACTGCAGCAGCACTTCGCTGGCGCGCAAGGCCAGCTCCATCTGCCGCTCTTCCATCAGCGCAGATTTCAGCGTATCCAGCAGCTTGCGAATAACCTCGGCGTTATCGGCCTCGTCGAGATCTTCGTTAAAGAGCTCGGCCACCGGGCTGATATTACCTTTCAGCCAGACATCCAGCGTATGTTCATCCAGCGTATCGCCGTTAAACGGATTGATTAACCACATCTCCCCGTCCAGCCACTCGGCACGCAGGATCATCTGCGTCGGGAAAATGACCGGCACCAGTGGAATATCCAGACGGTGCGCGATCCACAGCAAAATAGAGCCCAGCGCAACGGCGCTGCCCTGACGATTTTTTAAGACCTGGTCCAGCCATAATGCGTCAGACAGGCGATACACGCCACGCGTGTCGCAGAAACCCCACTCGCCGTAGAAAAGCTCCAGCAGCTTTTCCAGTTGCCAGTCCTGCGGACGCGCCTGATTGATCTCTTCGCGCGCCAGGCTGACCAGACTCTCCAGCTCATCGTAGACATACTGCGACGTGAAATCGTCGCGAATCATCTCCGAAATCAGGATCATGCCATCGCAGAGCGGCACTTTATTAAATTCGAAATCGGCTAAGGACCTCATGACTTACCCCAGTAACGACTGCGCGTACAACGACGTCCAGACGCGATAAAACCCAAAACGATGTAGATGATAACGCCAAACGGCCTCTCAGTCAGCCATGTGCCTTTATCCGTAAATGGCAGATAGCCCGAATTCATGACCACTGTCCCAGCGTCAGACGGTCGTTGCCGCCGTAGTCGCGACAGGTTTCGACGGCGTGGAAACCCGCGTCAGTGAATAACGCACGCACGGCTTCCCCTTGCGTCCAGCCATGCTCCACCAGCAGCCATCCGCCGGGCAGGAGGTGTTGTCGTGACGTTGTCACAATGTGTTCCAGATCGGCCAGTCCAGCATTGCCCGCGACCAGCGCCGTCAACGGTTCAAAGCGAACATCGCCCTGCGCCAGGTGCGGGTCGTGTTCGTCGATATAAGGAGGATTACTGACAATCATCCCGAAGGAGTGGCCTGCCAGCGCGCTAAACCAGCTGCTCTGCAGCACCGTCACGTTATGACGTTCGAGACGTGCCACGTTACGCTTCGCCAGCGCCACGGCATCGGGCATCACATCAACGGCCGTGACGTCACAGTCCGGACGTTCGCTGGCCAGCGCCAGCGCAATCGCGCCAGTGCCGGTACCAAGATCGAGGATTTGGCAGGGTTCCGCCGGTAACCGTTCCAGCGCCTGTTCGACCAGGCATTCGGTGTCCGGACGCGGGATCAGAGTGGCCGCGGAGACGTAAAGCGGTAATGACCAGAATTCACGCTCCCCGACCAGATGCGCCACCGGCTCGCCGGCTTGACGTCGGGCAAGCAGCGCGGCCAGTTGCGCCTCCTGCCCTGCGGTCAGTTCGGTTTCACCGAAGGCCAGCAGATACGTGCGGGCTTTACCCGTCACATATTCCAGCAAAATTTCGGCGTCGCGCTTCGGGCTTTCACTGTCAGAGAGCGCGCCGGTGGCCTGGCGTAACCAGCTCTGAAAATCCATTATTCCTGCTCGGACAGCGCCGCCAGCTGGTCGGCCTGGTATTCCTGCACGATAGGCTCAATCAGCATATCGAGCTTGCCTTCCATCACTTCATCCAGACGGTATAACGTCAGGTTGATGCGGTGGTCGGTCACGCGGCCCTGCGGGAAGTTGTAGGTGCGGTTACGATCGCTACGATCGCCGCTGCCCAGCAGGTTACGACGGGTTGACGCTTCTGCCTGCTGGCGTTTGGCCATTTCCGCCGCGTGGATACGCGCGCCCAGCACGGACAGCGCTTTGGCTTTGTTTTTGTGCTGAGAACGTTCGTCCTGACACTCCACCACAATGCCGGTTGGCAGGTGGGTAATACGGATGGCGGAGTCGGTGGTGTTAACGTGCTGACCGCCCGCCCCGGAGGAACGGAAGGTATCGATGCGCAGATCGGCCGGGTTGATGTCCGGCAGTTCCGCTTCCGGCAGCTCCGGCATCACCGCCACCGTACAGGCTGAAGTGTGAATGCGACCCTGGGATTCAGTAGCCGGCACGCGCTGCACGCGATGGCCGCCGGATTCAAACTTAAGACGGCCGTACACGCCGTCGCCGCTGATCTTGGCGATAACCTCTTTGTAGCCGCCATGCTCGCCTTCGTTGGCGCTCATGATCTCCACGCGCCAGCGACGCGATTCGGCGTAACGGCTGTACATGCGGAACAGGTCTCCGGCGAACAGTGCCGCCTCATCACCGCCCGTTCCGGCGCGGACTTCCACAAATGCGTTACGCTCATCATCCGGATCTTTCGGCAGCAGGAGTACCTGCAGCTGTTGCTCCATCTCTTCTGAACGCGCTTTGGCATCCTGCAGCTCTTCCTGCGCCATTTCACGCATTTCAGGGTCGTCGAGCATCATCTGCGCGGTTTCGATATCTTCCTGAACCTGTTGCCAGTCGGTAAAGCATTTTGAAACATCACTTAACTGCGCATATTCACGCGACAGTGCGCGAAAACGTTCCTGGTCCGCAATTGTCCCGGCATCGCCGAGCAGCGCCTGAACTTCTTCATGGCGCTCGTGCAGAGCTTCCAGTTTAGCGACGATAGAAGGCTTCATAGGCGTAAGTGCCCCTTGTAATAGAAAATGGGTATAGGGCGCTATTCCAGCCCGAGGCTGTTGCGCAGAATAGTCAGGCGTTCATCGTCCCCGTCACGGGCAGCCTGCTGAAGTGATTTGGTTGGTGCATGGATCAGGCGATTCGTCAGTTTCCAGGCCAGATCCTGCATAATAGCGTGCGCGTCGCCGCCCTGCTCCAGAGCCGCTAACGCTTTGGCAGTCAGGTCATCACGCACCTGCTCCGCCTGACCGCGATATTCGCGGATGGTCTCGCTGACGCTTTGCGCGCGCAGCCAGGCCATAAACTCACTGGTTTCCTGCTCGACGATGGTTTCCGCCTGCACCGCTGCCGCTTTACGCTGGGCAAGGTTGTGCGAAATGATGCTTTGCAGGTCATCCACGCTGTAGAGATAGGCGTTAGCCAGTTTGCCAACCTCCGGCTCGACATCACGCGGAACGGCGATATCCACCAGCAGCATTGGCTGATTACGACGGGATTTCAGCGCGCGCTCTACCATCCCTTTACCGATAATCGGCAGCGGGCTGGCCGTCGAGCTAATGATGATGTCCGCCTCTTTCAGGCGTTCGTCGATCTCGCTCAGCGCAATCACCTCGGCCCCGACTCCGTCTGCCAGTACCTGCGCACGTTCGCGGGTACGGTTGGCGATAACCATCTTTTTCACTTTATGCTCGCGCAGATGGCGCGCCACAAGCTCAATGGTTTCGCCCGCGCCGACCAGCATGACGGTGACGGTCGACAGGGATTCGAAGATTTGACGTGCAAGGGTACAGGCCGCGAACGCAACAGAAACCGCACTGGCACCAATGTCGGTTTCTGTTCGCACACGCTTCGCCACGGAGAAAGACTTCTGGAACATACGCTCCAGCTCGCTGGCTTTCAGATGCCCTTTTTGCGAATCGGCAAACGCTTTTTTAACCTGGCCGAGAATTTGCGGCTCTCCCAGTACCAGCGAATCCAGACCGCTCGCGACACGCATAAGATGGCTCACCGCATCGTTATCCTGATGCCAGTAAAGACTCTTACGCAGCTCGTCTTCGTTGAGATTGTGGTAGTCGCATAACCAACGGATCAGCGCTTCATGCAGGTTATCCTGCTCTTCCACGCTTAAGTAAAGCTCGGTACGGTTGCACGTCGAGAGCACCACGCCGCCCTGCACCATCGGTTGTGCAAGCAGACTATCCAGCGCCAGGTCGAGCGTATCAGGCGAAAACGTGACGCGTTCTCGCAGCGAAACCGGGGCGGTTTTGTGGTTAATGCCGAGTGCTAATAGGGTCATGTTGAGCGGGAGTAGTACCAGCGTTAATAAGGTTAGCCAGACGCATCATACAGGATGCGCGAGATCAATAAAAGAGACTGCCCCCTTTCGGAGTAATAGGTTACTCAACGCTTTGAGATAATTTGAACGTAGACGGTGACACCCTTCGACGCTAGCATTAACAGTTATAACTGCAACGTATCTCAAGGATTTGTCCTCATTATGACCCGACTGATTCGCCTGCTGCCGCTGGCAGCACTGGTTCTGACCGCATGTTCCGTCACTCAACCAAAAGGCCCGGGCAAAAGCCCTGACTCACCACAGTGGCGTCAGCACCAGCAGGACGTACGTAATTTAAGCCAGTACCAGACCCGCGGCGCGTTTGCTTATCTCTCTGACGAACAAAAGGTTTATGCCCGCTTCTTCTGGCAACAAACGGGGCAGGATAACTACCGCCTGCTGCTGCTGAACCCGTTGGGCAGCACCGAGCTGGAACTCAACGCTAAGCCGGGTGAAGCGCAGATCACCGATAACAAAGGCCAGCACTACACCGCCACCGACGCGGAAGAGATGATTGGCAAACTGACCGGAATGCCTATCCCGCTGAACAGCCTGCGCCAGTGGATCCTGGGCCTGCCGGGTGACGCCACCGACTACACCCTGGACGATCAGTATCGTCTGAGCCAGGTGAACTACACGCAGAACGGTAAAACCTGGAAAGTGGTGTACAGCGCCTATGACAGCAACAGTAAACCATCGCTGCCATCGAATATGGAGCTGACACAGGGTAGCCAGCGCATCAAGCTGAAAATGGACAACTGGATCGTTAAATGATGACCCACTGGCCCTCTCCGGCAAAACTTAACCTGTTTTTATATATCACCGGACAACGTGCTGACGGGTATCACACCCTGCAGACGCTGTTTCAGTTTATCGATTATGGCGACACGCTCTCTATTGAGCTGCGTCAGGACGGGCAGATTTGTCTGTTGACGCCGGTGGAAGGCGTGGAGCATGAGGATAACCTGATCGTGCGCGCCGCGCGTCTGCTGATGAGCGCAGCGGCTGACGCCGGGCGCTTGCCCGCCGGGAGCGGTGCGGATATTCGCGTTGAGAAGCGTCTGCCGATGGGCGGTGGGCTGGGTGGCGGTTCATCCAATGCCGCGACCGTCCTAGTCGCCCTGAATCATCTCTGGGGCTGCGGGTTGTCGACGGATGAACTGGCCGCGTTAGGGTTAACGCTCGGGGCGGATGTCCCGGTGTTTGTACGCGGTCATGCTGCATTTGCTGAGGGGGTGGGTGAAATCCTCTCCCCGGTTGAACCGCCGGAAAAATGGTACCTCGTTGCCCATCCGGGCGTCAGCATTCCGACCCCGGTTATCTTTAAGGATCCTGACCTGCCACGCAATACCCCGGTGCGGTCAATAGAAACGTTATTAAATTGTGAATTCAGCAACGATTGCGAGGTTATCGCAAGAAAACGTTTTCGCGAGGTTGATGCGGCGCTTTCCTGGCTGTTAGAATACGCGCCGTCGCGCCTGACTGGTACAGGGGCCTGTGTCTTTGCTGAATTTGACACCGAATCCGCCGCTCGTCAGGTGCTTGAGCAAGCGCCGGTTTGGCTGCATGGTTTTGTAGCCCGCGGGATGAACATCTCCCCTCTACAGCAGACCATTCTGGCGCAGACTGAGTTTCGGTGACAACGTCACCCTGTTCCAGACGTTGCATCGCGCTCTTTAATACACCGCCTGGATAGCATTTCGCCTGGCCCCGCACAGTTTGCGGCGAGTGCTATCCACCACTGGACGCATGCCTGAGGTTCTTCTCGTGCCTGATATGAAGCTTTTTGCTGGTAACGCCACCCCGGAACTAGCACAACGTATTGCCAACCGCCTGTACACTTCCCTCGGCGACGCCGCTGTAGGTCGCTTTAGCGACGGCGAAGTCAGCGTACAAATTAACGAAAATGTACGCGGTGGTGATATTTTCATCATCCAGTCCACCTGTGCTCCAACGAACGACAACCTGATGGAATTGGTTGTTATGGTCGATGCCCTGCGCCGCGCTTCTGCAGGCCGTATCACTGCTGTAATCCCTTACTTTGGCTATGCCCGCCAGGACCGTCGCGTCCGTTCCGCGCGTGTGCCAATCACCGCTAAAGTTGTCGCGGACTTCCTGTCCAGCGTTGGCGTTGACCGCGTACTGACCGTTGACCTGCACGCAGAGCAGATCCAGGGCTTCTTCGACGTCCCGGTTGATAACGTATTCGGCAGCCCAATCCTGCTGGAAGATATGCTGCAGCTGAACCTGGACAACCCGATTGTGGTGTCTCCGGACATCGGCGGCGTGGTACGTGCCCGTGCTATCGCTAAGCTGCTGAACGATACCGACATGGCAATCATCGACAAACGCCGTCCGCGCGCTAACGTTTCTCAGGTGATGCACATCATCGGTGACGTTGCTGGCCGTGACTGCGTGCTGGTTGACGACATGATCGATACCGGCGGTACGCTGTGTAAAGCCGCTGAAGCGCTGAAAGAGCGTGGTGCCAAGCGCGTGTTCGCGTACGCGACTCACCCGATCTTCTCCGGTAACGCGGTAAACAACCTCCGTAACTCCGTCATTGACGAAGTTGTGGTATGCGATACCATCCCACTGAGTGACGAGATCAAGGCGCTGCCAAACGTGCGTACCCTGACCCTGTCCGGGATGCTGGCCGAAGCGATTCGTCGTATCAGCAACGAAGAATCCATCTCTGCAATGTTCGAACACTAATCGAACACGGCCGAAAAACCCGCTGCGGCGGGTTTTTTTGTCTCTGGGTTTTATTTGTATGATTAATGCCTCCTTCACCTGCCATTCATATGACAGATGATGCGCATACGGATGATAGATAATTGTGAAAAACATCACTTCCTCACATGTTCTGCCCTTTCGCGCCCTCATCGACGCATGCTGGAAAGAGAAATACACCTCGTCACGCTTTATCCGTGACCTGATTGCCGGGATCACCGTTGGTATTATCGCCATTCCGTTGGCCATGGCGCTGGCAATTGGCAGCGGCGTGGCTCCACAGTATGGCCTGTATACCTCGGCCGTCGCCGGGATCGTGATTGCCCTCACGGGTGGTTCGCGTTTCAGCGTGTCCGGCCCTACCGCTGCTTTTGTGGTGATCCTCTATCCGGTATCACAGCAGTTTGGTCTGGCAGGCCTGCTGGTTGCCACGCTCATGTCTGGCCTCTTTTTGATTCTCTTTGGCCTGGCCCGCTTTGGCCGGCTGATTGAATATATTCCCCTTTCCGTAACGCTGGGATTCACCTCCGGGATCGGCATCACCATCGGAACGATGCAAATTAAAGATTTCCTGGGGCTGCAGATGCCTCACGTTCCTGAGCACTATCTGCAGAAAGTGGGAGCGCTGCTTATGGCTCTGCCCACGGCCAACCTGGGCGATGCCGCCATCGGGATCGTTACGCTGGGTACGCTCATCGTCTGGCCGCGCTTAGGCATTCGTCTGCCTGGACACCTGCCCGCGTTGCTGCTGGGCTGTGCGGTTATGGCCATCGTCAACATGTTTGGTGGTCATGTCGCCACCATCGGCTCACAGTTCCACTATATTCTGGCGGACGGTTCTCAGGGCAGCGGTATTCCTCAACTGTTACCACAACTGGTTCTTCCCTGGGACATGCCCGGCTCCAGCTTTACCTTAAGCTGGGATTCGCTGCGCGCACTGCTGCCCGCCGCCTTTTCAATGGCGATGCTGGGGGCGATTGAATCTCTGCTCTGCGCCGTGGTGCTTGATGGCATGACCGGTACCAAGCACAAAGCCAACAGCGAGCTGGTCGGCCAGGGCTTAGGTAACCTCATTGCTCCGTTCTTCGGCGGTATTACAGCCACCGCGGCTATCGCCCGTTCTGCGGCCAACGTGCGCGCGGGTGCAACCTCACCGGTTTCAGCGGTTATCCACTCCCTGCTGGTGATCCTCGCGTTGCTGATCCTCGCGCCGCTGCTCTCCTGGCTGCCGCTCTCCGCCATGGCCGCCCTGCTGCTGATGGTGGCCTGGAACATGAGCGAAGCGCATAAGGTGGTGAACCTGCTGCGTCGCGCACCGAAAGACGACATCATCGTCATGCTGATCTGTATGTCGCTGACCGTGCTCTTCGATATGGTGATCGCCATCAGCGTCGGCATCGTGCTGGCCTCCCTGCTGTTTATGCGCCGGATCGCGCAGATGACGCGCCTTTCCCCGGTAAACGTGGAGGTGCCTGATGATGTGCTGGTGCTGCGGGTGATCGGTCCGCTGTTCTTCGCTGCGGCGGAAGGCCTGTTCAGCGATCTGGAATCCCGCATTGCGGGCAAACGGATTGTGGTGCTGAAATGGGATGCCGTACCGGTGCTGGACGCCGGTGGGCTGGACGCCTTCCAGCGCTTTGTAAAACGTCTGCCGGAAGGCTGCGAGCTGCGGGTGAGTAATCTGGAATTTCAGCCGCTGCGCACTATGGCGCGCGCTGGCGTGCAGCCGATCCCTGGCCGCCTTGCCTTCTATCCCAACCGCGATGCCGCGTTAGCGGATCTGTGATTCATCTGATGCGGAGAAACGTCTCTGCATCATTATCCCTATCGCCTGCTGGAGCCATTCAAGCACAGCAGGCGTCATCCACGTCCCTTTCATCAGATGCGGCTCCTGCTGCATAGCAGCGCGAAACTTTTGCTGCGTCTCAGGGTTTGTTCCTGCGTATGACTGGAACAACGCCAGCCAGGTTTCAGCCAGCTTTTGCGCCTCGTCAGAGGCGGGATCGAGATTTTCCCGCTGCGCCTGGTGCAGCTTCGCCACCAGCGGCGGCCACTCCATCATGCGGTCAAAGTAGTGTTTCCGGGTAAAAGCCATCTCTTCGGCAGAGAGATACTTTTCCCAGATGGCCAGCTTCGATTCGGCAAACGCCCGCGTAATGTAGTCGGTCATATCTGCGGTGATGCCCGTTTGCTCACGCATTTGCGGTTCGACGCTGTGCATCTCGTTCAGCCGGGTGAGAAACTCCGGCTTGCCGGCAGTGTCCTGCTCCAGGCGCTCCATCCAGCGCGTCGCGAGATCCATCGCCCGCGGGTCAGAAACGGGTATGTGCTGTTCCAGCAGCGTGTTGGCCTCGGTAACCAGCCCTGACCAGACAGCCGCCAGCGCATCTTTCTGCACCGCAAACGGCAGTTGCTGTAACTCTTCTTTGCTAAACCAGCGATCGTACATATTCATTAACTCCAGAGTCTGTAGCCAGGATTCCAGATCGGGCGTTTCATCGCCGGTAAGCCCGGTGCGCAAGTCCACCAGCCTGTCACGCAGCGTGTTAATGCTGCGCAGCTGTTTATCCAGCAAACTGATTTGCGCATCGAGGAGTTCCGTTAACGAAAGCGACTCCTGCTCCAGAAAATCCCTGATTTCAGCAAGCTCCAGCCCCGCTTTTGCCAGTGCCTGAATCATATGCAAGCGCTGTACATCCGCCAGATTATAAAGCCGGTAACCTGCCGCGCTTCTGGCAGAAGGCAGCAATAACCCTGTTTGCTCATAGTGATGCAATGTGCGCACGGTGATCCCAGCGCGTTTTGCCAGTTCACCCACCTGAATCAACATAACTGCTCCTTTTATTTTGCCAGTGACGCCACTCTGGTGCCTTACGTTACGTGAGGGTCAACCCCTCAGGCAAAAAAAAACGACTCCATCTGGAGTCGTTTCAGTGTTCTTTATTCTATGCGCACTAGCTGTGCTTATGCTGGTCGCGGCGGCAGCGTTTGTCGTAATGGCGCACCCACCAGTATTTATCACACACTTCCTCATGACCGCTCACACGCGCCCCGGCGAGCCACAGTACCGCCCCCAGGAAGATGCTCAATACCGCACCATGCGCAAAGTATTGTGGGAGATCAAGCTGCGGCAATTGGTTTAAAATTGAATAACCCACACCGGCTACCATCACGAACAGCCCCAACCCCATCAGCACGTTACCGAGTAACGAAGCGTTTTTGCGTTTCATATGTCACCTCCGGAACTTTGGGTTGTAGGGAATAAGTCCCTATTCCTTGTGTGTAAAGTATAGACAACGCCCCTTTTATGAGTTGCGTCAATGATCACAATTACAGATTACTCCCAAACAAAAATTTACAAATAACGCATTGAACAGCTTGAAATTCTAATTGTTCAAATAAGTAATTATTCGTATTTCGCTGTTAAGGTCGCAGAATTTTGTCAAGCGGCGCGCCAGACAGTAAACTACGCGCCAGATCTGGAACCCATTAGGAATTGAATCGTGACGATTAAACTGATTGTCGGCCTCGCCAACCCAGGCGCAGAGTACGCTGCAACCCGCCACAATGCCGGGGCCTGGTACGTTGATCTGCTGGCCGAACGGTTACGTGCTCCCCTGCGTGAAGAACCAAAATTCTACGGGTATACCTCACGTATCAATCTCGCCGGTGCGGATGTGCGCCTGCTGGTGCCTACCACCTTTATGAACCTGAGCGGCAAGGCCGTGGCGGCAATGGCAACGTTTTATCGCATCAATCCGGATGAGATTCTGGTTGCTCACGATGAGCTGGACCTGCCGCCAGGCGTGGCAAAGTTTAAACTGGGCGGCGGCCATGGCGGACACAACGGTTTGAAAGATATCATCAGTAAGCTGGGTAATAACCCGAATTTTCACCGTTTGCGCGTAGGAATCGGCCATCCGGGCGATAAAAACAAAGTTGTTGGTTTTGTGCTGGGTAAGCCCCCGGTTTCTGAGCAGAAACTGATTGATGAGGCGGTAGACGAAGCGGCGCGCTGCACTGAAATCTGGCTCAAAGATGGGTTAACCAAAGCGACAAACCGCTTACATGCTTTCAAAGCGCAATAATCTGCCCGATACGGCATTTTTACCGCGCGGTAGGCGGGTTACGTGTATAATAGGCGTAGTTATTTACTTTTCATCAGTCGGTTATCGTTAACGGATTGATTATCAAGATATTAAGGTGATTTAGAAATGGGATTCAAATGCGGTATCGTCGGTCTGCCAAACGTGGGCAAATCCACCCTGTTTAACGCGCTTACCAAAGCGGGTATCGAAGCGGCGAACTTCCCGTTCTGTACCATCGAACCTAACACCGGCATTGTGCCAATGCCCGACCCGCGTCTGGACCAGCTCGCGGAAATCGTGAAGCCGCAGCGCATTCTGCCAACCACCATGGAGTTCGTGGACATCGCGGGCCTGGTGAAAGGTGCATCCAAAGGTGAAGGTCTGGGTAACCAGTTCCTGACCAACATCCGTGAAACCGAAGCGATCGGTCACGTGGTGCGTTGCTTCGAGAACGACAACATTATCCACGTAGCGGGCAAAGTAAACCCGGCGGAAGATATTGATGTAATCAATACCGAGCTGGCGCTGTCGGATCTGGATACCTGCGAACGTGCGATCCACCGTATCTCCAAGAAAGCCAAAGGTGGCGATAAAGACGCCAAAGCCGAATTAGCGGTGCTGGAAAAATGTCTGCCACAGCTGGAAAACGCAGGCATGCTGCGCTCACTGGACCTGAGCAAAGACGAGAAAGAGCTTATCCGCTACCTGAGCTTCCTGACGCTGAAGCCAACCATGTACATTGCCAACGTGAACGAAGACGGTTTTGAAAATAACCCGTACCTCGATCAGGTTCGTGCTATCGCCGAGAAAGAAGGTTCTGTCGTTGTTCCGGTTTGTGCCGCTGTAGAAGCCGATATCGCCGAGCTGGATGACGAAGAGCGTGACGAGTTCATGGCCGAGCTGGGTCTGGAAGAGCCGGGTCTGAACCGCGTTATCCGTGCAGGTTATGCCCTGCTCAACCTGCAGACCTACTTCACCGCTGGCGTGAAAGAAGTGCGTGCATGGACTATCCCTGTTGGCGCAACGGCTCCACAGGCTGCGGGCAAGATCCACACCGATTTCGAGAAAGGCTTCATCCGTGCGCAGACTATCGCGTTCGAAGACTTCATTACCTACAAGGGTGAGCAAGGCGCGAAAGAAGCTGGCAAGATGCGTGCTGAAGGGAAAGACTACATCGTTAAAGATGGCGATGTGATGAACTTCCTGTTTAACGTCTGAGTCGTTATGAATGAAAAAAATCCACGCTTTGGCGTGGATTTTTTTATTATTAGAAGTAATCGGCGGAATTATCTTTATATTATGGCTTTAGCGCCTAAATACACGGCACGGGAGAATAACCGTACTATGTTGTATTTATAAAAAAGTATCCTCGGGTGCCCTATCGAACAATTCACCTGCCATTTGGAAAATTCTATCGTGCTGGACCAGCTTGTTTTTCCACTCCAGCGGAATACCGGAATAACCATACAACGCACCTGCTATTTGTCCCGCCGTCGCCGCAACGCTGTCAGCGTCATCGGCAAGATTGGCAGCCAGCAGAATCGCATCCCGGAAATTATTAGTATTCCATACGGACCACATCGCGGCCTCAAGCGTATCGATTACATAACCACTTGAACGAATCTGATCGCGTTTTTTTTGCTTATACTCACCCGCGTTGATAATCATTACACGTGGTTGAAGCGGCATAACGTGCGGAGAAAAAACAAAATTTTTGTTGCTACCGTTAATCATATGCACAAGTAAATAACTTAAATACTGTGTGCTATTTATTGCTTCCGCGGCACCGTGTGTTGCGATACTTTGTTTTTTAGCTTCATAAAACGCTTTGCTTAATGATTTTCTAAAAAAAATAGAGACAGGTGCTTGTCTGATAATGGAAGCATTACCTGCAGTTTCTGGCGCAGTATTACCGCTCCACCCAGGACCAACAGTTAAATATTGCTCTAAAGCAAATCGAGTTGTATTACCTATATCAAAACAGATGCCATTTGAACTGTTATAACCATGCTGATACCATTCCAGAAGCTTATTCCTGAAGCATATAGTATCAGCATCACCTTTCTCAAGTAGAGTTTCCGCAAGACATAATGCCATGGATGTATCATCCGTCCATTCGCCTGCGCGGAGTCTAAATGGCCCACCACCTATCATATCCTTAACGTGTGCTCTGTCACGTGGTAGAAATTCAAGTGTGGTACCTACAGCATCTCCAACCGCAAGACCAATAAGCGCACCGACAGCACGATCCCGTGATTCCGCTAGTGAGATGTTACATGATGGTGTTACATCCCATTGTTTTTGAGCATCACTATTTGAGGATGATTCTAGGGGTTTATCATCATATGTATACTGCATCCTCCGCTGTACTGAAGCACTGCTAACGGGTAAGTATTGTCGATATTTATCCACGTACTTTAATAACGTATTTAAATCAGAGTGCAGATCGATCATTATAATTCCTTATACGTGAGCTCGGTTTTACCACCAGAATCAACGCGCTCAATAACTTCAAATTTGGTGCCAGGTTTAAAAAGTACTTCCGTTTCAGTTCCTTTATATTCGGAGAGAAAATCAATAGGCTTGCCCGTTTTACCATTAATCTTGATTGTGGTATCGCCGGAAAAAGGAACTTTCTGATCGGTACTCATAAATGCGGGATCAGAAACAACACGACCAACCTGGTTTTCCATTAGTACGTTTTCAGGTAACGTTGCCCCTCGGTATGTTATCCCCTCATAGGAAGGAAGCTTATCAAGAGCGTTGGTGGCATGATCCGCAAAAGCCTGAATTTCTGGTGTCAGTTCAGTCTGGCCTCTTAGCGCATTGTTAACCATCGGATAGCCTTCATTCGTAGTATAACCGTAAAGAGCCCCTACTTCATCATCGGTTAGCAGGGAGGAGAGTCGTTTATCCCCTTGTTCAGCAAGTTGTCTTCCCCTTGTTACCCAAGTATTTGCAAGGTCTTTACCTACAGCCTCGGATAAACTCATTTTCGGTTTATTTAAAACTGTAGCGCCTAATGGATTTGCTTCAACAGGTTTAACTGCCGGTATTTTACCAGCACGCCACGCATCAAACCGTGCCCCGCCCTTCATGCCAGCCCCGCCGCCGATAACGGAGCCGATTAGCATCCCCCATTTCTGACCGTCGCTACCTTCGCCAAAAAGCATCCCACCCGCGTAACTACCAATAGTTCCACCGCCCATTGCACCGAGAGTGCTCAGAAGTGCAATTGCCGGACTGGCCAGCACCGCCACCGCTCCGGCACCAACGGCGAGCATCGTCCAGTTTACCCATTCAGGAATTTCAGGACTTATTTCATCGGTCTGGACCTTGCCTCCACCAATGATAACATTACGCGAACCCTGGCTAATCTCAGCGCTGCATGTCAGCTTATCGCCAGTGCGAGAAGCAGGAAAGTTGTTGATGTAAACCTTTATCGAACCTTCGGCAACCCGTTGCAGGCTGCCGCTGTGTTCGTCACACTCTCCGGCCGATAGATGAGCGCGGATAGCCTTTCGGCTGTTGATAAAAACATTGGGCGAACCTTCTTTCAACGTACCCGTAGTGTGACGCGGTGCCCATGACATACTTCCCAGGACCTCACCCAAACCACCGGCAGCACACGCCCCTGCGGCGACAGCAGAAACGGCTACCAGAGCGGTCCCACCGGTAACAACAACGGCAGCTGCTCCCAGAATTGCCCCACCTACAAGCCCAGCGATCATCCATCCTTTTGAGGCTGTATGAGCAATCTCGTCATCTACACGTGCGGCCAGACATTCGGACATGACTATTTGGCTCTCTGCGCCATCAGATACTTGCGGATCTGATCTGTTGAGTTAAGGTCGTCAGAACCTGAGACCTGGCGGCAAACAGAAAGCTGTGAAACTAAGTGGTGGGATTTTTCTGCAGAAAGGGTCCACAGCGCGTAACGAAGAGGCTGACTGCCCGGGACAGGCGCAATACTTAAAGGTGCCCCCTGCTTATCAAAAAGTAAATAGTGTCCCTCTTTCGCCCGCTGAAGCGAAAGATGCCCGTAAAGCTCCTGAATGTTTTTAAACACGCTGAGTATCTTACTCTCGCTATCGAGTGCAAAAAATGGCCCCTCTGTGTTGGCCTCAAGCATATCTCTGGTTTCGGTCGGAGCTGGCTTATGGAACTTGATACTGCGGATAATTGCTTGATATTGATCGTGATAATAATCGCTAAACTCACCAGGACAGGTACCGATGTAACACACCATTTTTCGCCCAGCGGGATGCTCGTCCATTAAAATAATGGTCTGCTTCTGAAAAACGGTCGTACCATCATTTTTAAAATGATAAAAAAGCTCCGCAGCCGCGTGATTATCAACAGTGGTCATATGCGAGGACGTCAGGTTAAAATCTGGTACGGTAATTTCTAACTCACGCACCAGACGAGTTGCCACATCATGCACACTCTCATCTTTTTTTACACTGGCACGAGAAACAACGAAGGTAAACTCACTGGCACCATTTTCGCTCAGGGTAAATAAATTCATGGTTCTGTCTTTATATACATCTGGTAACGCCAGGGTAGCTTCCTGGAGAATATATTCAGCCATTTGAGTTACTCTTATTTGTTGGCATTAATAACAAAAAAACCATCCACTTCCTGCTGGATTGCCGTCTGGTGGGATGCCCCTGGCGCATCGATGGCATTGCTGCCATCAGCAGGGTTAAGATGCAGTTCCCCGGAAAGCGTGTTTATTTGTGCACTCTGTTTTGCGGTAAAGTTAAAGTTATTGCCAATGATATTCACGCTCCCGTCTTTTGATAATTCAATGGCGCTTTCACCACACTCCAGCCTCAACGTATTGCCCGCTGAAATAATAAAGTTATTAACAACTTTATCGCTGCGGCTGTTGCCCGTCAGGCAGACCACATCCCCTTTAACCCCTGCCTTCTGATTTTTTGCCACCCGTAAGGTTTCATCCTCTCCCACATATTGGGTTCGATTTTTTTCCGTGGCATGCGATTCATCATTTTTGACGTTGATATCGAGATTGCGCTCGGCCTGGAGCCACACCTGTTCCGCACCCGCCTTGTCCTCAAACCGCAGGGCGTTGGCATTATCCACGGAGCCATCTTTCGTGCGGCTCATAAAGCCCATCTGCGTCGCCGCCGCCGGCAGCGCCCACGGTGGCATGCTGGCATCGTTGTACACGCGCCCGGTGATAATCGGACGGTCCGGGTCACCGTTGATAAAGTCCACCACCACCTCATCGCCCACGCGCGGGATCTGCACCCCGCCGTAACCCTGGCCCGCCCAGGCGCTCGACACACGCACCCAGCAGGAGCTGGTGTCGTCCCCTTTTGCCAGACGGTCCCAGTGGAATTTCACCTTCACGCGGCCGTATTTGTCCGTCCAGATGCTTTCTCCCTGCGGCCCGACAACCTTCGCCGTCTGCGGGCCGTAGGTGCGCGGCCACGCCGTGGACTGCGCCGGACGGAACGACACCGACGCCGGGATAACCGTGAAATCGATACGGTGAATGGTCTCCCCTTCGCCGCTGGCATAGCGGTTCTCTTCCAGATGATACCCGGCCGCCGTCACCAGATAGTCACCGTTATCGCTGAAGAACGGTGCGTTGGTCAGGGTGAAGGTGTGGCCCGGCGCAATACCCGCCGCCGTGGCCGTGGCCTGAATCTGCTGATGCTCCACCTGCCAGCGCTCCTGGCGAATGCGGGCGTAGAACTCCGCATGCCCGGTCTCCACAAAGCGCCCAGGCCAGTCGTACACGTCAATGCTGCCCGGCTTCGGCGACGCCGGGTTCTGCTGCGCCTGGAACAGCCACGCGTTCGGCTTGCGGAAGTCGTAGTCGTCGAGGCTGTAAATGCCCGGCGTGACGCTGTCCTCCAGCGCCCACTGGCTGATGCCCTCTTCGTCCGTGCTACCGCCGGACGGCGTCTGGTGATAGGGGATGACCTCGTAACCGCTGAACGGCTGATGCTGCGTGGCGGCGTCGGTGAGCACCAGGGTGTGTTTGTCGGCCTCGTGGCTGAAGTAATACGCTATTCCCTCCAGCTCCATCAGGCGGCTGATAAAGTCGAGACTCGACTCCTGATACTGGACGCAGTAGTCCCACACCCGGTAGCTGCCGGTGAGCTTATCTTCCACGTTGACCTGATGCTCGCCCAGCAGGGTTTTCACAATCTGCGGCACCGTCTGCCCCTGGAAGATACGCAGGTTACGGTCGCGCTTCATCGGCCACAGGTCCGGCTCCACCGTCAGCTGATACACCGCATAGCGCGTTCCCGTCAGCTCAACGGCGCTCACCGCCACACGCGTGACTTTACCGTTGATGTAGCGCGGGGTAAGCAGGTTCTGGGTCGGGATGGTCACCGTGACCGGCTGGCCCAGCAGTTTGCTGCGGTCGATACGCGCATCCGTGCCGAGCAGGGTCAGCGTCAGGGCGAACGACTCGGACATCGCCTCGCGGCCGGAGAGTTTCCAGAAGAGCAGCCCCTCGACGGGGAGCTGGACGGTAATTCGGTTGAGCATAATCTGTATTCCGTAATGTTTTATGCTAAATAAATGTATTAACAAAGACGAGATTTCTGACAAGACGTTTGGTGATATGCACAAGTCACCGTCTGCTTAATTTCGATACCGCTTTTGCCTTTTTAGATATTCATTATCCTGCTCATGAGGAAGAATAACTTTTAACCCTTGCGCCATCTGCGAAGCGATGTAGTTTACATTTGACAGATGCCGGGCAAGCTCTTCATCGGTAGTTTCAAACTCTTTTGCAGCCATAGCGCCAAGATTTAACGTATGGAGTTTACTTTTATCTTTATTCTTTCCTGTCAGGATATCCCTGACATACGCCACTTGTTTTTCAGCCATGTTATACAAAGAAAAAGAAGGATGAATTGACTTTCGCTCCTGAATAACGCCGAGGGCATTTTCAATATAATCCATCGCTGTATAACTTTGTTTATTCATGCATATCCTTTAACTTCCGTACCAGATTGACAAAATGACATCCATAACTCTCAAAACTCGTCAGGGTATTTTTCCGCCAGTACGCATTGTTTCTGAACATAGTCAGGATCCACTTCATGCGGTAATTTCACTTTAACGCCACGGAGACGTTGATCTGCGATATACCATGCTTCCGTCAGTCTCTCGAAAAAGAGCTCATCTGAGTTTTCAAACTCTCTGACCGCATAAATGCCAAAAGTCATTCTCTTTAATACGGATTTGTCAGCTTTGTTTTTGATCACAATCTTTTTCAGAATGCGTAACTGCTGCACGATCTCATCATACATATGTAAAATTGGCTCCCTGGGGTACTTGCCATTAATTTCCGCATATCTTTTTTGCGCCAGTCTGAGGGCCCTTTCGATATAGTCCCGTTCAGTTAACGGTAAAAATTTGTTTACCCCATCACCCGCATCCCATTTTTTCATGACAAATATGAGCGAGCCAATTTTTACTATTTCGGACAAAATGAACAGCGTGATATTAAGAGATATAACACTCATTCCGAGACCGACAATAATCATCGGGAACAAGGTCACCGAACAACTCATGGTGAGCAGGCGTAGCACTTCCTGCGCCAGAGCAAACCGGACGGCATATCGGTGAGTTGTGAAAAAAAACCAGGCAGAAAAGAGTAATGAAACCGGCCACAGAAGGTATACGAGGTAAAAAAGACCCGTCAATAAACCGTTTACCCCTCCTGCTATCAGCATGAAGATGATAACACCAAAATTCCCACCGGTAGAATCCCACCATGACTGAAGCAAGTGGTATGGGCCGACAAAATAAAACACAATGCCGATGACATCCATAATGCCCCAGAAATAGAGTATTTTATTTTTTGCGTTTATGTTCACTCAATCCCTCTTTTGACCGGCTCGGGTGGCCACTTACCACCATGTCGGATAAGTGATTCTTTAATAGCGATAAGGTTTTTATACTCGTCACTGTCTTTTTTCGCTCTTTCAAGAAAACGCTGCAACTGATTTCCTAAGGCCCACCCGTTATCAGCACGAATGTCAGGATCAGCCCCACGCTCAAGTAAAAGGAAAACATGATCGTAGGAATGAAAATCGAAAGCATTTATCAGCAGAGTCTCACCCAGGGAATCCGTTATGTCGATATTGCTGCCCCAGTCAAGCATTGCTTTTAGTGTCTCGGTGTTTTTCGCTTCCAGAGTTTGAAAAATAATTGGTTTATTAAAAACGTAATCTTTCGCATTCGGAGATAATCCCCCATCCAGCATCGCCTTTATCCAGTCTCCACTGTCGGCCATAAGTACAAACTCTGCCGGGCTACTTTTTCCATTGGGTCTTGGCTGAAGCGGGTCGGCACCGGCCTTTATTAGTTCGGTCATGATATGTAAGCGCGGTTGCGTTTTCTTATCATAAAGTGTATTCGTCAACGCCCAAAAAAGTAGCGTCATATCATGTTGACCGGGTTTATTGAGATCGGTTTTCGGAAGAAATTTTTTGACTTCATCCATATTGCCGCTTTCAATCGCCCGCGCCAGAATAAGCTGCTGGCCGCTAAAGTAATCTTCGGGATTCAAATCCGAATTTTGTCTACATCCCTGTATCAGAAAAATGAAAACCACTGTGAGGCTAGCAATTAACCGTATTTTCACGTCAATTCCATATAATATATTGAACGTATATCCTACTGCTTATCATTGTTTTACTGGCGCAGGTGGCCATTTACCGCCATGTTGAATAAGGAGTTCTTTTATTTCGTTAAGTTTTTTATACTCATCACTACCTTCTTTAGCTCTTTCAAGATAGCGTTGGAGTTGGTTACCCATCGTCCAGCCATTTTTGGCTCTAATTTCTGTATCAGCACCCCGTTTCAGCAGTAGCATTACGTGATCGTAAGCATGATAGTTTAAGGCTTCAAACAATAATGTACTGTTTAGTGAATCAGTGATATTAATGTTTGCCCCTCGATCCAGCAGAGCCTCAAGCGTGTCCGTATTTTTTGCTTTGATGGTTTCAAAAATTATAGGCTCATGAAACGTTTTATCTTTAGCGTCAGGCGATAATCCCCCGTCGAGTAAAGCATTGATCCAGTCTGCACTGTCCGCATTCAATACAAACTCAGCGGGACTGCTTTTACCCTGCGGCCTCGGTTGCAGGGGATCAGCCCCAGACTTAACCAATAAAGTGACGATTTTTAATCGAGAAGGAGTTTTATTGTCATTGATACTGTTTCCAAGCGCCCAAAACAGAAGCGTCATGTCTTGCTTACCTGGTTTGTTAAGATCAGTTTGCGGCGCAAGTTTTTCAACACCGTCAATATCGCCATGCTGAATATCTTCAGCCAGAACCAGTTGCTGACCGCTGAAATAATCTTGTGGATTTAGATCCATATCTTGTTTACACCCCTGAATCAGCAATGAAAATAGAATCACGAAAAAGGATACAAAAAGCTTATTCACAAACGACTCCTGATTATCGAAATATCTTCGTCTTTTTGCTGTTCTATACAATTAATGGCTTGTCCAATCCCGTGCCTGTCGAGTGCTCCACCAACCCCACCAGGCAGATCATGAGGAATACCTGCGGCATCAGGTGCCAGTGCTGACAACTCTTCTTTAGCGATTAAGGACGGGACATGTCCTCTCACCATTTTAAAGTCCTCAACAAGATCGACTTCCTGAATTTTAGTCAGCAGCTCTCCTTTGACGCGGTAGGCCTGTATGTTTTCAGCGCTTCCCAACAAACGTCCGCCATATTTTTCTACTGTCCCGCTATTTAACCCTGACGCATTAAATGTCCAGGCCGCTTTTCCACTCGCTATAGACGTTGCCGAGGCCAAGCCGCCCCCTAAAGAATGACCAGCAATATCAATCGGCTGGGAAGACATTGCTATTTTTTCACCCAGTTGCACTGCACTGCGGTAATAAGGTGCTTCAAACCCTATTCCTTGCTTAAAGTTATTCGCCCAGTCGGCACCATTTTTTATTGAGGCGAATCCATTTTTATTTCGCAGCGAGTCCAGATGCTCTGAAAGCGATGGCAACCCCGGTTCCCTCGATCCTCTAAAAACCAGCGTCGAATTCATGTCTTTACCGAATACACCCGGATCAGGCTGATATACGCGTGACAGAAAATCAGGTGAGTCAGCTCTATCGAAAAGATCTTTGCTTTTAAGGCCAAACTTTTGCAAAGCACCCGCATCATTACTGATATCCTTCCATCCCTCCGGTACTCCCGGCGTGGCCTCAAGCGGGTTCACGGTCTTATACACATTCTCTGCCAGCTTCGCTTTCTCAACCGCGATATTATTCGCCGCCAGCCGCTTAGCCGCGATTTGCGCATCCGGATAGAGGCTATTACTCCCCTTCGCAATCAGATCCTTACGCGCCTGCCAGCGTTCGGCTTTGGTCATATTCTCCAGCTGTGCCGCATAGGTTTTACCGTCTTTGCCCGGCGTCGGCTCATCCGGCATCTGTGCCGCTTTGGATTTGACTACCTGCTTCGGCAGCACCGTTGGCGCAGGGCGGGAGCCATAGGTTCGCACCATGGTTTCGTAGCGGTCGACAATTGTACTCACCGGGTACCAGCCCAGACCGTCCTGCGAGGCAGCCTGCAGGCGGCCATCAGCATTGATATAAAATATCTCCGTCACTGACGACCAGTTACGATAGCTCTCGTCGATCGCCACCACTCTGCCCATGTCGAGATCCTGCACAATCAGCTTACGGGTATCGCGCCCGGACTGATAAGGATTCGCGCCAGTGATGGAGTGCAGCAAGTCGTAACGTGTAAACAGCGAGCGCAGCGAATTGTCGGGCACCGACATAATCCACTGCCCGGCAACGGACGGGCGGATAATTTTCGCAAAAAGCGCGGGCGAGACGTTCTCGCTGAAAAGATAGACAAATTTTATGTTGTACATTCGCTCCGTCCTGTTACCAGTCCCTGTTCGCCTTGTTTACGGATTCACCAGCCAGGTGCCAGGCTTCACGATATCCAGCGTCTGGCTACGGGTTCTGCCGTTGCCCTGCAGTTCAATGCTCACCTCACCCGCTGGCAGCTTGAGCGATGCATAGCCGTTGTTCGCCGGACGCAGCGCTTTCGGCTCGCCGTTCACTTTCAACGTCTCTCCGTCAAGAATGCGAATGTAGACCAGAGCAATCGGGCTGGCTTCAACCGGTGGCGGCGTCGGTTGCGCTGTCGCAGGCGTTGCCGCTTGTTCGCTCACCTTCGCGGTCTCCGGTTTGACTTCTGGCGCGTTCGATGCGGTTTCTGTCGTGCGGGATGTTTCCGGCGCTTGCGCAGCCTGCTCTGGCGCATCGTGGCCGCCGCTGAACAGCATCGCGCCAGCTACCACCCCGACCAGCACACCCGCGGCAACCATCCCGGGGATCTTGTAACGACGCCAGTCAAACGCCGAAGCCGGTGCCTCTTCTTCCACCGGCACCAGCATGGTGCCCGGTTTTTTAGCAGTCAGCACGTCATCGATACCGGCGACCGGCATCTCGATCAATGCCGCGAACTCATCAATAGACTGCGGACGGTCTTCCATATGCAACGCCAGGGCACGGTCGATGGCCTGCAGCAGCGACAGGGAGTACCCCTGCGGCTGGATTTCCACCAGCGGTTTGCAGGTGTCCTGAATAGAACGCACCACGCTAACCGGCGGCGGTGAACCCACGATCAGGGTGCGCAGCACCGCGCCGAGGGCGTAAATATCCGTCCAGGGTCCCTGCTCGCTTTCGTTGTCGTCGGTGTACTGCTCGATAGGCGCAAAGCCCGGACGCAGCATGGTTTCGGTTTCGTCAGAGAGGTTACCGATGGTGCGACGCGCGGAGCCGAAGTCCAGCAGCACCGGCAGGCCGTTATCCTGAATCTGGATGTTATCCAGTGAGATATCGCGGTGCAGATAGCCCTCGTCATGGATGGTCTTGATTGCGCCAAACAGCATCGGCAGCGTACGTCGGATCCATGCCTCGTTAATCAGCTCCGGCTTCTCCTCGCGCAGGCGAGAAAGCGTGGTGCCGCTGTAAAACAGCGTCCCCATGTAGGCCGTATCGTTTTGCACCCAGAAGCGCAACACGTGCAGCAGGTTCGGGTGGTTGAAGCGCGCCAGCAGGCGGGCTTCCTGAATGAAGCTGTTCAGCCCCGCCGAAAACGCTTTGCCAAAGCGTTCGCTGCGCAGTACCAGCGTCATGTCGTCGCCGCGCACGGCGAGCGAGGAAGGCATAAATTCTTTGATAGCGATAGTGCGTTCGAGCTGGTGATCCCAGGCGCGATAGACGATGCCGAATCCGCCGCCGCCAATCACCTCTTTAATTTCAAACTCGTTGAAGCGATACCCGACCGGGAGCGCGTTTGGGACAGTCCGATTGTTATCATTATCCGTCATCTTTTACAGTTCTCTTGATGATTATTACGCGGCAAACTGACAGTGAAACTCGCCCTGCTCGCAGGTGACATGCAGACGTCGGTACTGCTCGTCGCTGCGGCTGGCGGTAAGTAATATCTGACTCATCTGAGGCAGCAAGGTGTTGGTCAGGATCGCATCCACCATACGTCCACCTGATTCCACCTCGGTACAGCGTTGAACAATCTGTTCTACAACGCTGTCATCAAACTCGGAAATAATATTGTGATTCTCTTCCAGGCGACGCTGAATGCGTTTGAGCTGCAGGCGAACAATCTGCCCCAGCATCGCGTCGCTCAGCGGATAGTACGGCACCACCAGCAACCGGCCCAGCAGCGCCGGTGGGAACACCTCCAGCAGCGGCTGGCGCAGCGCCCCGCTTAACGCCTCCGGCTCCGGCATCAGTTCCGGATCGGCACACATGGCGCTGATAAGCTCGGTCCCGACGTTAGACGTCAGAATAATAATCGTATTACGGAAATCAATGTGACGACCTTCGCCGTCCTCCATCCAGCCTTTGTCAAAGACCTGGAAGAAGATCTCATGTACGTCCGGGTGCGCTTTTTCGATTTCGTCCAGCAGCACCACGCTGTAAGGACGGCGACGGACGGCCTCGGTTAACACCCCGCCTTCACCATAACCGACGTATCCCGGCGGTGCACCTTTTAAGGTTGAAACCGTATGCGCTTCCTGGAATTCACTCATATTAATGGTGATGACGTTCTGTTCGCCACCGTACAGCGACTCCGCCAGCGCCAGCGCGGTTTCGGTTTTCCCCACCCCCGACGGACCGCAGAGCATAAACACGCCGACCGGCTTGTTCGGATCGTCGAGTTTCGCCCGGGAGGTTTTCACCCGGCGGGCAATCAGTTCCAGACCGTGACGCTGGCCAATCACCCGCTGGTTCAGCGTGTCGGCGAGGTTCAACACCGCGTCAATCTCGTTTTTCACCATCCGGCCCAGCGGGATGCCGGTCCAGTCAGAGACCACTGCCGCCACCACGTTTTCATCCACAGCGGCAAACAGCAGCGGTTCATCACCCTGTAAGGCGTTCAGCGCCTGCTGCTGCTCTGCCAGTTGGCTGCGCAGCGCTGCGGTATCGTCATCGCCCGCCGCAAACAGTGCGGCACGCAGGCGGATGATCTCCTGCACCAGGCTGCGCTCGTCTTCCCAGCGCCGGGCCAGGGCCTCACGTTTGGCTTCATACGCGTCACGCTCTGCGGTCAGTGCCGTAACGCGCTCAGATTCCCCTGCACCGACGCGCGCTTCGCGCTCCGCTATCTCAATTTCTACGTCCAGCGCCGCAAGATGGCGCAGGCAATCTTCCAGCTGCGCCGGAGGTGCACTCTGGCTCACCGCCACGCGGGCGCAGGCCGTATCCAGCAGCGCAACGGCTTTATCCGGCAGTTGACGGGCGGGAATGTAGCGATGCGAAAGCTTCACGGCTGCGCTAACCGCTTCGTCGAGCAGTAAGACCTGATGATGGGTCTCCAGCGGCGACACGGTGCTGCGCAGCATCAGAACCGCTTTGGCCTCATCGGGTTCATGTACCTGTACCGTCTGGAAGCGACGGGTCAGCGCCGGATCCTTCTCGATGTATTTTTTGTATTCCGCCCAGGTGGTGGCGCCAATGGTACGCAGTTGTCCACGCGCCAGCGCCGGCTTCAGCAGGTTAGCGGCGTCGCCGGTGCCCTGCTGACCGCCCGCACCGATCAGGGTGTGGATCTCATCGATAAACAGAATGATTGGCGTGGCGCTGGACTGTACTTCATTGATTAATGCCTGCAGACGGGCTTCGAACTCGCCTTTCATCCCGGCACCGGCCTGCAGCATGCCGATATCCAGCAGCCACAGCTGAATGTTTTGCAGCGGCTCCGGCACATCGCCGTCGGCGATGCGCAGTGCCAGCCCTTCCACCACCGCCGTTTTTCCGACGCCGGCTTCCCCGGTCAGCAGCGGGTTGTTCTGTCGGCGACGCATCAGGATATCGACCATCTGGCGGATCTCTTCATCGCGCCCAACCACCGGGTCAATTTTGCCTTCACGGGCACGGGCGGTCAGGTCCTGACCATACTGGGCCAGCGTTCCCTGGGCAGCAGGCACCGAACCGGCTGGCGCATCCACTGCGGCAGCGGCCTGCTGCGTCTCTTTGCTGTTGGCACAGATAGTATCGAACTGCTCAATCAGCACCTCGACGTTAAGACGGGTAAACTGCGCCGAGATGCTCTTCAGCACGTTCGCCAGATTCCAGGTTTTCAGAATGCCGATCAGCAGATGGCCGCCGCGGATACGGCTGACGCCAAACTTCAGCGATCCATAGACCCAGGCGCGCTCGACGGCGCTGTCGATATGTTCGGAGAGATCGGAAACGGAACTGGCTCCGCGCGGCAGGGCATCGAGCGCCGCCACGATATCGCGCGTCAGCTGCTGTTCGTCGAGGGCAAAATGACGGATCACCTGTTGCAGATCGCCATCCTGCTGCTGCATCAACTGATGCAGCCAGTGCACCAGCTCGACGTAGGGGTTGCCGCGCAGCTTGCAGAACGCGGTGGCGCTTTCCAGAGAGGTAAATAACAGCGTATCCAGTTTGCCGAAAAGCACGGCACGGCTAATTTCTGACATGTTAGTTTCCATTAACAATGATTCGGTATACGGAAGGATTACCGCTCTGCGCGATACACCAGATCGCCACGCGGGACAGGCTGCGGCTGAAGGCCCAGCCAGGTGTTGTACCCCAATCGCCCGGTGCTGCCGAGCGTGGCGCCCTGCACGGCGTCAGCGCGCAGGATCACCCGTGTTTCCCATTCAAATTCCACCCCTGCGTACTGGCGTACCCAGTCCCGCAGTTCGGTTACCCATGCTTCTCCGGGCAAAAACCGGTTGTACGCTTCCGCGCTGAGCGGGCCAATCTCGATGCGAAATTTATGCTGCACGTCGCGGACCGCCACGCCCAGAAACGCAGATTCGCCCATCCGCGGCACGCGGCGTCCTGCTCCCAGCTGCGCCTGCTCGCGCGGTGAAAGCGGCATCCACTGCGGTACGTTGGCGATCAGTTTGACCGGGGCTTTAAAATAGTTACGCAGGATTTTTTCCAGACCTTCAGGATCCCGTCCGTGGCGGGTCAGGTGTCCGGCGTGGGTAAAGCGGGCGTGGGCGCTCAGGCTGCCTTTGTCCATCTGGCCGGGCTGTCCCATCCCAATCAACGACGCCAGATATCCCTCAAAACGTTTATTGTCGGCGCGGTCGAGGGAGACGGCAGGCTGCGCATCGGCCCAGGCGCGATAAAACAGCAGCGTCAGACGATGATGGAACAGATCGGCAAACGCGCTCAGGCTGGTGTCCTGATGATGATGGATCCGCTCGCGGGCGTACTCGGTCATGTGAACCGGCAGCGGCCCGTTAGGACCAAACAGGCCGAAGCTCAGAATGGAGACCTCGTGCAGCCCGTTGCCTTCGCGCTGGCGTACCTGCGCCACCGTCGACGGCGCAAAACTCATCGACGGCTGCTGGCCCAGGCGTAGCGGCTCGAATTTTGGCAGCGGCGCACGCCCCAACGGGTAGCGTTCCCCGCCCTGAGCATCAATGCGCCTTAACAGCTGGAACAGATCGTAGCGCCATGGCGTCTCGCGAACCCCGCGCCAGAAACTGTCCGGCAGCGGCGTCAGACGATGGACCTTCAGTGGCGCGGTGACAACGTCGCTCATACCAGTGCCCTTTTACCCATGCGCGGCGCCCAGTAACCGATCTCGCCGCGCTGCTGACTTTTCAGGGTGAACTCCGTGAAGCTGTTGATCGACACCAGCCGGGCAAACAGCCGCTCCAGCACGCTACCGAAAAGCCAGGGGCTGGCACCGGAAAACGCACGTTCATCCACCGTCAGGGTAATGCCGATGCCGCGGGCGAAGACCACCGGTCCCGGCTCGGGCACGCGGCGGTGAACCGGCTCCAGCACGCAGTGACGAACCCCTTCTACCTGACGCGCAACCGGCGTCTCCGCGAGATTGGCGTACAGCCCTAACAGCTGACGCAGCGCGGCGGCACCGTCTTCATTTTCGCTGTCCATCAGGCTGAGGTAGTTCATCTGTAGCTGGCTGATCAACCGCCAGGTGCTGAACCCTTCTGCCAGCGCCGGACGCGGCGGCGTCGGCCCCTTGCGCAAGGTCAGAGACTTCACCGGCATGGAGTCGGCCATAATGAACTGTCCCAGCTCCTGCTGCAGCATCAGCGGCAGATCCCGGCTGGTGCACAGCACCTCGGCCGAGATATAGCGCAGGTTCTCCTGCCAGGGCGCATGCTGCTCATCCACCAGCGAGACAAACACCTCCGAGCCGATGTAGCCGGTGCGGGTGCCGTAACGCAGGGCATGTTCTGAAAGCACGCGTTGCTCCCGACGCAGGGAGAAATAGGCACCATAGTTGCCCGCATCCCCGCTCCAGGTGCTCCAGAACGGACGAAACGTCTGGTCGTCGCGCTGACCATCCGCGCTGCCGTATATCTTGTTCACCGCGTAAATTTCGTAATCCAGCGGACGGATGTTATCCACCACCAGATGGTATTCATGCTGGCCTTCGCTCAGCTTCTGACGCGCCGCCACTTTCGGGAACAGGTTGATCACCGGCGTGCAGTGCAGGGCCAGATGGCTGGCATCGACAACGCGCTCCAGCTGTTCATCGGTTTTATCCAGCAGAATAAAGATATCGAAGGATTTTTCGTTTTCGCAGCGCTGGAGCAGTTTGCTCAGCCCGCTCAGGCTGATGAAGCGGAAACGGGCCGGAAAAGCAAAGTACTCCTGTAGGAGACGGTAGCCGTCAAAGTTGCGCAGGTCGTCCGGGAGTAGCGACTGATCCGCATCAAACCCTTCCTGACGCAGGGCATCAGACGCCAGCACATCACGCTGCGGATGTTTGCTGACGGTCTGGCAGACCAGCCCGACATGGTGCTCCATCACCAGCTCCAGCAGCTTTAACGCCTCGATATCCGGGCCGCTGAGGAAAAACTCCAGGCGGTCAAAATCAAGGTGGCCGAGGTTTTGCGGACCGTCGCAGGCAATGCGGATCCGTAAGGCGCTGCTGATCCCCTGCTGGCCCAGACCCAGCTGCGTCAGGGGCAGGTCGGCAGGTACACCGCCCAGCTCAACCTTGTCGATTTCCAGCGGCAGCAGGTTCACCTCATGCGCCGTGGTGTAGCTGCAGGTCACGCCGGTTTTTTTCAGCGCCAGGCTGTCCATCATTGTGCCGCGCGGCACGATAAAACCGTTGCTCAAATCGCCACGACTGCTGTCAGGCTGAATTTCAGCAATCGCCATGGACGGAGTGGGCGCGAGATAGTTCGGCGCAATCATCTCCAGCAAACGCTGGGAGAAGCGCGGAAACTCCGCGTCCATTTTCATCTGCACGCGCGAGGTCAGAAAGGCAAAGCCCTCCATCAGTCGTTCGGTGTACGGATCCGCCACTTCGATGCCGCGCATGCCCAGCCGTCCGGCCACTTTGGGATAGCGCTCGGCAAATTCGGCGCCCATCTCACGCAGATAGGCCAACTCACGGTTGTAATATTCGAGCAGTTTACTTTCCACGATCACCCCGCATCTTTCAGTTCAAAGTGGCCGTTTTCCAGATCAACATCGGTACGAAACAGAAACTCCAGCGGGTACGGCACACACCACAAACGCCCTTTTATCTCGATGGAGAGTACGTTGTGCAGATCCAGCGAGGAGGTGTCCGACACGCAGCGGACCTGCAGCCCCTGGGGCAAAATGCGGGGTTCAAAGTTGACAATCGCCTCGGTGAGTTTGCGCTGAATGTCGTGCCATTCGATGTCCGACATGCGCTTCCCGGCCAGCGGCGCAACGCCAAAATTCACCACCGAGCGGCTCACGTGCGGCAGCAGGCTCAAATCGCCGGAAGCGTCGTGATTGATGGTGTTAAACAGCCACTGCAGATCCCGCAGCACATTGCGACGTAGCGCGGCATGGGTGATCAGGTTGCTGTTGGCCGACTCGCGCTTTTTCTCCGGGTCGTTATCGGTGAGGCGATCGAGCAGCGAGGGCTGCATTTTATCGCGCGCCCCCACCTTCTCCTGCTTACTGCGGGCTTGCCAGCCGCTGCGCAGCAGATCGCCTTCGCCAGCAGGATTACTCATGGGCTCCATCCGTTGCAAAAGTGACGAGACTCAGCGACAGCAGCGGGCTTTCGCTTTGCTCGCTGAGCCAGGCTTTCTGCCCCAACCCTTCATACAGAGTGCCGTCATCATCGAGCGGCAGCCACTCGGTGGTGCGTGCGAGTTTAACGGCGTCAGCGGCATCGGCGGCAAAAGGATAACGCGCCGGGATCTGACACACCTGCTCCGTCCCATCGGTCAAACGCACCAGCGCATGACGCCAGACCAGATCGGTGACGCTGGCCGGAGCCTGGAAACGGATCTCCGCGATAGCGCTAAACGGCAGCCAGAAGTAACGGCCGTTAACAAGGGTTTCGCACACCGGCCCCAGACGGGCATCGCCGTCCATCAGCCATTCAAAGGCCTGCGTCTCATCATTCTCAAGCGTCAACTGACCCGCGCTCGCCTGCGCTTGTTCAAGGGCTTCCAGACGCAGCGCGTGAGCGCGTTCATCGCTCTCGCTCAGCGCGGCGGCAAGGGTGGTCAGCCATGGCCACTGGGCTTCCGGCATGGCCGGACGACGTTCTCCCGCCATCACCTGCGCACGCTGCAGTTCTCCCTGCAGGCACTGTTCCAGCAGGGTAACGGTGGGTTTCGCCTGCGGCTTAAGCGCCAGCCAGCTTTTCAGCTGGGTCAGTGCGCGCGTCCAGTTACCGCTGAGGGTGAGAAACTGCACAAACGCGGCACGGAGATCGGCATCCGCCGGACGGGCTTTAATCTCGTTTTCAAGACGCACCAGCGCGTCGCTGAGCGACTCCCCCGCCAGATGTTGATAGAGCGTATTCATAGCCATTCCTTAGTTTGCCGCGCGCCAGGCGCCCACTGCCGGGTCACGCAGCTGAGGACGCAGGGTGTCAATCAGGACAATATTCAGCGTGGTGCCAGGGGTAACCCAGGCGCTCCAGATCTTTTTCACTGCGGCAATACGCGCCTGCAGTTTTACATCGTCGCTGGCGGTCTCACGCGAGATCTCCACGGCCACCGTGCCGTTGCTTTTCCAGCCGTTCAGGGCGCTGTCATAAGGCAGGATCATCCAGCTCTGGTCGCTGTTCGGGGTGCTGAAGACCATACGCTCTTTGTTGACGGAGGTGATCAGGGCGTGTTCCGGATCGGCGCTTTGATTCAGCCCCATCACCGGGAAGCCGTGAATGTAGGTCACCGCTATCTCTTTTTGTCCACCGTTACGGGTTTGCGAGATAACCGTGTGGCCGCTCAGCCAGCTGCCGTTGCCGCAGCGGGTCGTGTCTGAATCCGGGATAAAGAGCGCCGGTGCGGAAGCCCCCCCTTCCCAGAAGGTGCGCAGATGGCAGCCGTCCTGAAGGGTAAATTCCTGCCACGGTGTGCGGTCAGCGGCAACTGTATTGGTTTCAGCGTTCTGGTCAGGTGGCAGTAACGCACCGCTGGCAGGGGTCGCGACGGGCTCTGTCTGCTGCTGTTTCACTACCAGCTTCCACTCCTGAGCTTTGCCTGCCGTCCCCTGCGCCAGCGTCGCGCCCGCCGGATCGTTAAGGGTCCAGCTGAGTTTATTCACTTTGCTGCACTGGTGCTCAAGCAGTGAGCCGAGACGCGGGACAAAGTTTTCCAGCACGGAAACGTCTTTATTGCCGTTCGCCACAATGCGCAGCGCAATCTCTGACTTACACCAGCTCTGCGGGGTGTTGTCTTTGATGTTGTCGATCCAGATATCCAGCTTCTGCGCAGGTGACTGCACGATGCGGAAATTTTCAGCCTGGGCGGTGGAGGCCACCGCCAGAAGTGCCAAACCCGATAGCCAAAGTTTCATATCGTTCCTTGTGTGTCTAGTCAGTTCCGCAGGGAAGAAATTGTGCTGCGTCAGAGAGCGTATGCAGCAAAGTGGTGTCCTGAGGGTTGCCCATCCATACCGCCAGCGCCGTATAGTTATCCTGAGCATTCCCCTCCTGTTCAGCATTCTTTTGAATGATTTGGTTCATTAAGGTCAGCCACTCCTGTGGGGTGTTGACCATATGCAGCGACTGTTTCATCTGCTCTTCGCTGACGCCGTGCCAGAAACCGTCGGTGCAGAGTAAAAAGGCATCGCCGTCTTCAACCTGCACCACGTCGCTGTAGCTCGCTTCCGGACCACCGTTTTCAATGCCCAGCGCCAGATACAGCAGGTTGCTGTTGAGGTTATCGGTCTGGTGACCGGCATCTTTCATCTGCTGAACCAGGCTGTGGTCGGTGGTGACATGCCACAGCCAGCCGCGACGAAACAGGTACAGACGGCTGTCCCCGGCGTGTGCCCAGTAGGCCAGACGGTAATCCCGGTCGATAAACAGGCTGACCAGGGTGGTACCCATCCGGCGATAGTCCTGCACCGCCTGCTGTTCGCTGAGAATGGTGCGATTCGCGGTTTGCACATAGTCACGAATATGCTGCGCATTAAGGTGTTTGTCGCCATCAAAACGGGAGATGATGCTGTTGCGGGCCAGTTCAGCGGCCACCTCACCGCCCGGCAGACCAGCGATGCCGTCACAGACGACAAAGCAGGCTGAACGTTCCCCTATGGTTTCTCCCGTCTGGTCCTGATTGCTGGCGCGCGTTCCCTGGCGGGAGAGAGAAGCCGTTGCGATATTCATTTTTCTTCCGATCCGCTCTGTGAGTCTTTGTACTGATTGACCTCCATGTCATAAGCATGAAGGAACGCTTCGCCAAACAGGGTGTGGAAGTCATCCTCAATCTCACCGGCCGTCTCGCCATAGCTGCGAACAAAGTAGTCCCACAGCGCGGCTTTGCGGCTGCCCGGCAGCGCCAGACGAGAGGTCATGCCGTTCTGCTTCGCCTGCTCTTCCAGTTGCTCCGGATTAAAGGACTGCAGCATCGCGGCGATGATGGCGCGGATACCGGAGATCATCCCCAGCTGATGCGCCTGCAGATCGATCAGCGCGTCACGCACTGATTTGGTGGGTGGCATAAAGCCCGGCATCGGCGTACCGAACATCTGAATCAGGACCGTTTTCCCGGTCGGCAGCAGCTTGAACGGGTTGTTGGCATCGTCCAGCACCATGGTCATATCGGCTTTTACGCCGCGCTTGAGGATAGAGCGCGAAGAGAGCAACGCCACGGTGCCCTGCGAGAACATGCCGAGGATCTGGCCCAGCTGACGCATATTTTCACGGTCAAACTGCGGCACCGGCTGCATTTCGCTCAGGCCCATCCCTTCCAGCAGCGCCTCCAGCAGCTCGCCCTGCAGCACCTCGCCTTTCTCACCGTTTTGCGCCGTAGCGCTTGGCGCTGCCGCGTTTTTGACCGGGTCGATACGCAGACGTCCCTTCGGCGTCTGTGCGCTGCTGCGTGCGACGGCCTGCGGCGTAGGCATGGTAAAGCCTGCGTAATCGGTACGTACCGGCTCTTCCTCTTCCACACGCGGTGGATCCTGTGGCTCAGGGGCAAACAGCGGAGAATCCGCCAGCGGATCGTCCTGCGGTACGGCCTCTGGCTCTGGCGCGGGTGCAGATGGCTCAGGCACGATCTCATCCGGATGGGTTAACGGCGCCCCGCCCATCAGCCCGAGCGGATCATCGTTACGTGCGGCTGGCGCGCTGGCCGAACCACCAAACAGGGCCAGCGGGTCGAGTTCATCCGTCGCCTCTTCTGCAGGCGCAGGTTTGCTCTCTACCGGCGGCACCAGCGTTGAAGGGGTGACATCGTCAAAAATGCTCTCTTTTTTGAACAACGCTTCATCGCTGAACAGCGTGTCGGGATCGACATTCTTACGCTCAAGCTTCGGCTCGCTGTCGTTGAACATTGCCAGCGGATCTTCAGCGTTACGCTCGGGTGCCGCGGGTTGCGAGAAGGGATCGTGAGACGCCGCAGGCTGCGGTTTCGCGCGGTTGCTGGAGATGCTGTCAGAGATAGAGAACTCCTGCATCAGGCTATCCCAGATTTCCGACGGCACGGCCGTTGGTTCCGCCTTGCCGCGCGGTGCGGCACTGGCTGGCTTTGGCTGTGGAGCAGGTGTCGGCGCCACTGTCGGGCGAGCCTGCTGCTGCATACTGGCGGCCATGCGGCTCACCGGCTGCGTGTCGTGGATAAGTTCCGTCACTTCGATGCGGTAGTCATCAATACCGAGAATATCCCCGTCCTGCAGCTCTACCTGACGCCCCCGCTCCAGCGGGATGTCGTTCAAAACCACGCGGGTGACGCTGCCACGGTTGGTCACGCGGCATTCGCCCTGGGCGTCAACGTGAACAATAGCCTGCAGGCGCGAGATGGTGCGGTCATTGTCCGGCAGTACCAGATTGTTATCCGTACCGCGCCCAATAGTGCCCCCGGGGGCATAAAAATCACAACTGCTCTGCGGCGGCTGATGACCGGGTTTCGTAGAAATAATCGTGAATCGCATGGCGTATTCCTGCTGGTATGATTAGCGCTCAAACGCTGCCGCTCTCAGGGGTGAGAACGGCGGCGTTTGGGGCCGATTTCATCTTTACTACTTTGAGGATTTGAGTGGTCGAATAGCGTCACTATTAGCGATCAAGGTGCACTTCAATATCTGATAATGACCAGGCTCGGTACCACCTACCTTCTGTTTCAGTAAAGAAACAATCACCTCATCAGCTTTTTCAAAATTCTCAGCAGGCAGATTGCTTGCTTCCAGCCATGCCGCGGCGCTGGCGTCAGCATCTTCTTTCAGGCTTTTACTGTCCGCAATCTTACCGATGCATCGATTCTGCACCCAGTTTTCGAAGATTTGTTGTTGAGAAAAAGTACTGATATCAGGCAACGTCTGGGCATTTGCGGCGGAGGCAACGAAGGCTAAGACAAAGAGCAATGGCTTTTTCATTTCAGGCTCCAGAAGGTTGCGTTAGTAGGGATAAATGAACCATTACCCGGTGAGCCAAGGAAATGACAATCATCCGAACAAATATTTCCGTTCCAGAGTGTTACATGCCCGGTTGCATCAAGCCAGCCATGCCCGGTAAAAATAATAATACCTTGCTTGCCCGCAAATTGTGCTGGGGTTGGAGAAGAAACAGATATGTCAGCTTTTCCCAATACCGTGGGTAAAAAAGCAATCATATCTTTAACACGGAACATATATCGCTTCTTGTCGCTCCCGGTCACAGTTGCATATTTACTATTAGAAGGAACTGGAATGCCACAATAATTTAAAACATAGCTCATACGAATGGGGCAGGCATTTTTAAAAATACCAGCATCTATATTATGCTGAACTTTCCCCCCCAATAACTTGCCAACCTGTTCTACGTTGACGTTCACTTCTTTAAATCGGTTCCAGGCGGCACCAAAAGCAGGACGCATATGAGACATCTTGTTTCTCCTTGAAAAGAAGCTCAGGAAAAAGTGGGCCCTTTCGGACCCACTACTATTATGCTTCTTTGTTTTCTTTGATGTTCCAGCCAGCGCTGCTTTCAGCACCTTTACCACCAGAGGTGGTCTGCTCCCAGTACTGCTGTTTCACTTTCGCAGCCTGGAATGCATAGGTCACACCAACGGTATCGCCGTTGTCTGCACCGGTGTACTGAACAGACGTTACCAGAACGTCTTCCAGGGTAATGCGAGAGTATTCCACCTGCTGGCCACCGGCTTTACAGACGGACAGCTCAACTTTGGTCAGGTGTTTACCGCTGGCGCAGTGTTTCAGAATTGCTGTGGTGGATTTGTCGATCAGAGCGTTAACGTGCAGATCGTTAAAGTTAACTTTACCGGCACCGCCGCCACCGCCAACGCTCATATTACCTGGCTGGGAAGCGCCCCAGGAGAAGGAGGTAATATCAGTCCAGCCGGTGTGGTTAGAATCTTTAGATTCGCCCGTAACACCCTCGACCTTCAGAAACATATCAATAGCCATAATATCTACTCTTCGTGGATGAACAATATTGCTTTCGAAAAAGCACTTATATGGCAAACAGGAAAGCATGGGGCTGAATAAAACCGTCCATATTTTACCTCTGCCTCACATCAAATGACCCGTGTCATTTGACAGTCTTACATTCCCTCCCGAATAAAAGGAAAGAATGAGAAGTCTTTTACTACCGAACGTTATTCCGGAACCTCTCAGGACCAGTCTTTCTTGCCGGGCGGCGCTTTGCTTACCCGGCCTACATGGTGCAGCGATATCACTATATTTCACGTTGCATTGTAGGCCCGTGCAAGCGTAGCGCCGCCGGGCGAAACTCACAAAAATTACGCGTCTTTCGTTTTCAGCGACGGTAGTTTAGATACCAGACGCAGAGAAACGGTCAGACCTTCCAGCTGGTAGTGCGGACGCAGGAAGAACTTCGCGGCGTAGTAGCCCGGGTTGTCTTCAATCTCCTGCACCTGGACTTCTGCAGCGGCCAGTGGCTTGCGGGACTTGGTTTCCTGAGAGGAGTTGGCCGGGTCACCGTCCACGTAGTTCATGACCCAGTCGTTCAGCCAGCGTTCCATCTCTTCGCGCTCGCGGAATGAGCCGATTTTGTCACGCACGATGCACTTCAGGTAATGCGCAAAGCGGCAGCAGGCGAACAGGTACGGCAGACGGGAGGCCAGACGCGCGTTGGCGGTGGCATCCGGGTCGTGGTACTCGGCCGGTTTTTGCAGCGACTGCGCGCCAATGAAGGCAGCAAAGTCGGAGTTTTTGCGGTGAACCAGCGGCATAAAGCCGTTTTTCGCCAGCTCGGCTTCGCGACGGTCGCTGATGGCGATCTCGGTCGGACATTTCATGTCCACGCCGCCGTCATCGCTCGGGAAGGTATGGCACGGCAGGTTTTCAACCGCCCCGCCGGACTCCACGCCGCGAATTGAGGTGCACCAGCCGTACTCTTTGAAGGAGCGGTTGATGTTGGCCGCCATCGCGTAAGCGGCGTTCGCCCAGGCGTAGCTGTTGTGGTTCGCGCCGTCGGTCTGCTCTTCAAAGTCAAAGCTGTCGACCGGGTTAGTACGAATGCCGTAAGGCAGGCGCGACAGGAAGCGCGGCATCACCAGGCCCAGATAGCGGGCATCTTCCGATTCACGCAGTGAACGCCAGGCGGCGTATTCGGTGTTCTGGAAGATTTTGGTCAGATCGCGCGGGTTAGCCAGTTCCTGCCAGGACTCCATCTGCATCACGCCCGGTGCGGTACCGGTGATGAACGGACAGTGGGCCGCAGAGCCGATGCGCGCCATTTCACCCAGCAGTTCAACGTCCTGCGGGCTGTGGTCAAAGTAATAGTCGCCAACGATGCAGCCAAACGGCTCACCACCAAACTGACCGTACTCCTGCTCGTAGATTTTCTTGAAGATCGGGCTCTGATCCCAGCCCACACCCTTATAGCGTTTCAGGGTACGGCCCAGCTCCTGCTTGGAGATGCTCATAAAGCGGATCTTCAGCATCTCGTCGGTTTCAGTGTTGTTCACCAGGTAGCTCAGACCGCGCCAGGCGCTCTCCAGCTTCTGAAACTCGTCGTGGTGAATGATCTGATTCACCTGCTGTGACAGCTGTTCGTCGATACCGGCGATCAGGTTCTGGATGGTGCGATAGGTGTCGCTGGAGAAAGTAACGGTATTTTCCAGCGCCTGCTGCGCCAGAGTTTTTACCGCGCTCTCAACGGCGGAACGCGCCTGGTCAGTTTTAGGGCGGAATTCTTTGTTCAGTAGCGCGCTGAACTCGTCCTGGCTGAACGCCTGACCTGCCTGCTGCTCGTGTTGTTGAGTCTGGTTGCTCATCGATTACTCCTCGCTACCTTTCGCACTTTCGTCATTTTTCGGCAACTGGCTCAGGGATTTGAGCAGCGTCGGATCCTGCAGAATTTTAGCGATCAGCTCTTCCGCGCCGTTTTTACCGTCCATGTAGGTCAGCAGATTGGAAAGCTGAGTACGCGCTTCCAGCAGCTTGTTCAGCGGTTCAACCTTGCGGGCCACCGCATCCGGCAGGAAGTCGTCCATGCTGTCGAAGGTCAGATCGACGTTGAGCTTGCCTTCGCCGGTCAGGGTGTTGTCCACCTGGAACGCCACGCGCGGCTTAAGCGCCTTCATGCGTTCGTCAAAGTTATCGATGTCGATTTCGAGGAATTTACGCTCATCGACGGCCGGCAGATTTTCCACCGGTTTGCCGACCAGATCGGCCATAACGCCCATCACGAACGGCAGCTGAATTTTACGTTCTGCACCGTAGATCTCTACGTCGTACTCGATCTGCACGCGGGGGGCACGGTTACGTGCGATAAATTTCTGCCCACTGTTACTCATTGCCATGATGTTCTCCATCAAAGATGCGCGGTGAAGGTGAAACGACAAGCTCCGTGCCTGTCGTCATAATGCCTGGACGCGTTATTCGCGGCGTCCAAAGATGTTTTCCAGTTGGTTAACGCCGTCTGGCGCCAGGTCGCGAATAATGTCCATAAAGTTAAGTTCTGACAGCCGCTGCACCCGTTCAATCATCAGCGGTGCAGGGTGGCTCGGTTCGTACTGCGCAAAATACTGTTTCGCTTTCTCCAGCATCAGCTGGGCGTCGGCGCGACTGGTGACCTGCACGCTGCGCCAGTCGGTGACCTGCTGCACGGGTTGTGTTGCCACCGTCTGCGGCTCAGCGTGCTGTTCGGCCTGTGCATCCCGATTGGGCAGCAGCTTGCTGATGTCAGTCACCTGACAGGCGCTGGCGACCAGCCCCACGGTTTTCAGCAACTGCTCCATTTCTGGTACGCCGCTTTCACCAAGGTAGCCGCTGAGCAGATCGCGAATGGCCAGCAGCCTTTCATTAATCAGGATGACGGCCTCTGTACCTGGCTGGTCGCCGCGCGCCAGTTCGTCAATCAGTCTTGGGCGGCCGCCGGGATAATCCGGGCATTCGGTTTTGCTGCCATCCAGCAATGCCTGCGCGTCACGCAGCGAAATTTCATCGCCGTTTGAGCGCAGCAACGAGGCGTTACGCAGCGCGACAGTCAGGTCAGATTTATCGCTCAGCGCGGCAAGGGCGTTAATGCGATAGAACGGGTCCGTTTCGCCATACTCCTCCAGCAGTGGATAGAGCGGCTCCCAGTAGCGGGTGATCGCCTCCTGCACCAGCAGCAGGCCGTCCGCGTAGCCCGGCAGCCCACGACGTCGGGTCCAGGCGTGGGTTAACGCCAGCATGACGCGAAGATCTTTGGTGCGCCCCAGCAGGCTGGTGGCGAGCTTTTCTACCGTATTCCAGTCAGCGGGTTCGGCGGGAATGATCGTGTCGCCGAACTGCTGTTCCGCTTTACCCTGGCTTGCCTGTCCCATAGCCTGAAAATCGGCGTCGTACTCAAGGTTGTCGCCGCAGGGTTTTTCGGGGCTTATCGGCGCGAGAAATTCTTCGATATTCATGTGATCCCTGCTTATTCAAACATAGGCGGATAAAGACCGTGACGGCCCGGTCGGGCGCCGCCGGCCGGATCGAACAGCAGCGTAAAGAGCTGCCCGGTGAAGTTTCCGCTGTGGACGTGGGTGTAGAGCGGGTAGCCGTCGCAGCGGTTGGTCCACCAGTAGCTGGTCTGACGAAGCGGGTCAAAACACTCCGCCGCCTGAGGCCAGCCCAGCGTGCTCTGGCCGTCTTCGTCATAACCAATCACATCGAGGATGTCGGAACGCTTTTGCGGCTCGACGGGCTGCGGCGCCGGAATGGACATCAGCATCTCATCCAGCTGCGAGGCGGAAAAACTATTGCGCACCGCATGCAGCCCGAGACGGCCAATCTGCTGATACCAGCTTTCAGCCTGGCTGAGCAGGTTGGTCGACCACTCTGACGGGGCGAAACTGAGCTGAATGCAGATCGGGTACTGTCGGCCCACGCTGTCGCGGCCCGGCAGCAGGCAACCCATCTGGATCATCTGGCTGCCCAGCATCGGCGGGACAACAAAGTTCCACACCGGCGCCTTGTTAAACTGGCGTTCGCCGCTGCGCTGCTCTTCCTGTTGCCAGGCCAGTAGGCCGACCTGAAACCAGTGCGACCACTGACGCTGAAGGGTGTCAGGAAAGCGACGCTGCAAAAAATCTCCGGCGCTGGGTAATTTGCCATACCAGCTGTAGCGGTTCATCGCAGGGGTATTCGTCATACGGCTGTCCTTGCGGTTATGGGCATGAGAAACGAGGAAGCTGGAACGGATTGCGAATGCTGTTCGGCGCAAACTCCAGCGTGACCTGATGGCCATCGACGTTGAACGTGGCCTGACGGCTCAGACTACCTGCCCCAGGGCTGGTGCGCGCTTTATCGAAGAAGCGGTTCAGCGCCCAGGCGCCGTTGGTCACCAGCGTCGCGGTGCTGCCGTTGGCCAGCCCCAGCTGCATACGCACCTGGTTGGTGCCGCCCGGCCCTGGCCAGTTCATGATCTGCACCGCCTGTGGGCCGTGGCTGTAACGCAACAGCTGACCGTCAACGTCCAGCGTCAGGTTAAGAATGGTGTTATCCATGCGCACGGTACGCACCGTCACCTTGAAAGACGGCGTCGTTGCACCGTTAGCAAAGAAGGCATCGCGAATGGACTGCGCCTGCTGGAACGGGCGCAGCAGTCCTTCACTTCCCGGTAACGTTTTCCCGTCGATCCCCGGCATAAAGCGCCAGTTCGCCTGAGTGGTATCCACTTTGTTGGTCAGGTTGTCGCGAAAGAAGGTGTCCATCAGCCCGGTACCCGGCGCAAACATGCGTGCCAGATCGTCCGGCGTCACCTCGGTGCTGGCGCTGCGCACCAGCGGGTAGCGACCGGCAATTGCCTGACGGCAGAAACCGCCCACTTCGACGTTAATGCGCTTACGGACGTTTTCCAGATCGCGACGCTGGGTATCACTGCTGGCCCCCACCGCCATGTTGCTGAACATGGTTTGCAGCCCGCCCGGCAGACGCCCGGCGCTGGCCTGCAGACGGCTGATTGCTTCACCGCCCGGGGCTGGCATGCCGCTGTTGGCAGCGTCCTGCACCGCGGTCAGGTAACGATACAGCTCATCCACCTGCTTGAGGAAATCATCAAAGACGATGGTCTTGCCGCCCTTCTCCAGCGGTTGAGCCAGCTCGATCATCGGCGCGTAGTGGTCGGTCACCAGCTGTTCAGGTGCCTGCGTCACCACCGCCCCCTGCGTCGGGGCATTGTCGTTATTGCTGAACAGCGCTTCGAGGGTACGGGTGGCGCGGTTACTCTGGTCTTGCGCTTTCCCCGCATCCTCCGGCGCTGGCGCGTTGCGCGACAGCGTCAGCACCTGGCTCAGGTTCTGCACCAGACGACGCAGCGGCGAGTTTGCGCCGGAGAGCAGGCGCGCCGTGTTGATGCGCTGCGAGAGATCGGCGCTGTTGTTAAGCTGAATGTCGGCGAGGAAACGATCCCAGTTTGCGATAAAGTCGCGCATGTAGAGCTGACGCACGGCGTTATCGATCTGCTGTTTGTCTTCCCCGGAGGTGGTGGCGCCCAGCACCCAGGCATCGTCTTCGTGCAGCGCCGTGGTCACGCTGTCAATCTGGCTGTTAAAGCTCTTCCAGTAGCCGTCCGGGGTATAGAGCCCCGGCACGCCTTCGCTCACCGGTTTGCCGCTTTTGCGGGAGAACACCAGTTCGCTCTGCGGGCCGCCCAGGTCGGACAGGGAGACCGGCTTCAGGTTCTCGTCATGCTCCAGCAGACGTTTCAGACGCCCATACACGCGGGTGGAGAGCGGCTGCTGGTTGATGAGCGCCCTCTCGCGGGCCACCAGCCCTTCATCCTGCGCATACGGTGAGGCCTGAATTTTTGGTTCCAGCAGTTGCGTCAGGTGCCACTCCAGCTGTTGCAGCTGCGCCTGCGTCACGTTCTGCGGCAGATTACGCTGCAAATTGAGCATCACCCAGGAGTGCAGGAATTTGCCGTCGTAGTGTTTCGGCTGATACAGCATCTGATAGGCTTTCAGCGCCTCGTAGCTGTATTCCACATCGCTGCCGTTGTCGTTGCGCAGCCAGGTGGTGATATGCATCGCCACGGCGGGCAGCAGCATCTGGTCCAGCGCTTTTTGGTACAGCGACTGAGAAGCATCGCTGACGTCATCCCCGCGATACAGCCCCATACGGCGGGAGACCGGCGGGTCGTTGACATCGAAGGCCTCGCTTTTCGGCAAATCGACCAGGCTGTTCAGCAGCGGCAGGAGCGCGAACAGATCGCGCTGAGGCTGATTCTGTAACGCTTTACTCTGCTGCTCCAGTTGCGGGACTTTAGCGTCCACCTCTTCCAGATAGGCCTTATTCTTCGCATAGCTGGTCAGCCACAGTCCGCCGAGGATCACCAGCAGCGCCAGCAGTGCCGCATAACCGGACCAGATCACCGCGCGGTTGCGCAGTTCCCACCAGCGGTTTTCGCCGGCGATGCCCGCTTCCTGGAAAATGACGTTCTGCAGCAGGTTCTTGATAAAGAAACTCTGCCCTTTCGCTCCCGGGATCGGCGCCTCTTTACTGACCGAATCCCACTTCTCTGCCTCTGCCCCTTCCGGCAGTGACAGGGCGCGGTTCAGTTCACCCATGACGCGATCGAACGGCATGCCTTCCTGGGTGCCGCTGGCGAAGTATATTCCGCGTGGGGAGAACTCGGTCTCAAAGTTAGAGCGGGCAAAGACCGTGCTCAGGTAGTCTGCCAGCAGCGGGCGCAGCGCCGCGAACTCCTGCGGGAAGAGATACGCTTCGGCACGGGTTTTGGCGTCATGCTCTTTCAGCATGGTCTCCGGCAGCCCGGCGTCCAGTCGCTGCTGCAACAGCGAGAACTCCTGATGGAAGTTACCCATCAGGTCGAAATCGGCGTGTTTGGTCTGTTCCCACGGCAGGGTGAAGCCCCAAATCTGGTCGCGCTGCGCTTTGTCGTAGTCAGCAAACCAGGCGCGGAAGCCTTTAAGCAGGTCCGCCTTGGTCACCATCACGTAAACCGGGAAGCGGATACCCAGCTGTTCATGCAGCTCAGACAGCCGCTGGCGCAGGTTGACCGCCTGCTGGCGCGCCGCCTCCGGGGAGAGCGTCAGCAGATCGGAAATGCTGATGGTGATAATGACGCCGTTGATAGGCTGGCGGCGGCGATACTTACGCAGCAGGCCGATAAATTCCAGCCACTCTCCGGCATCCTGAACCTGCTCGCTCTCCTGGGTGGTGTAGCGCCCCGCGGTGTCCAGCAGGACAGCTTCGTTCGTGAACCACCAGTCGCAGTTGCGCGTGCCGCCAATGCCGCGCAGAGCGGTTTTACCGAAGCGATCCGCCAGCGGGAATTGCAGGCCGGAATTGACCAGCGCCGTGGTTTTACCGGCGCCCGGTGCGCCGATAATGACGTACCAGGGCAGTTGGTAGAGATATTGCGTACTGAAGCGCTGCGTCCACTGGGCACCGTGTCCCGCTTTGCTGAAGTGGGCTTTTTTCAGCATCTGCGCCGCTTCATCAAAACGTCCGGCGAGGATCTGCTCCTCGCTGTTCAGCCGCTTCTGGGGATCGGCCGCGTCCGGTTTGGTGGTATTTTCATTGAGCTTGTCCATCAGCTTGCGGTTCAGCCAGGCGTTGTACAGCCGCGGCAGAATATGCCCCTGCGCCCAGAGCAGATAAACCACCGCAATACTGATGATGCGGTTTTGTTCAGATTCGAGCGGGCGGGTATCCACGATGGATAACAGCGGACCAATCATCCAGATCACCGCCGACAGCGCGGTAACGCCCAGGAAGCTCCACAGAATGCGATTGGTCAGTATGGAAAGAAGAGTCGTCAGCATCCTTAGTTTCCTTGCGGCAATCCGTTCAGCTCAGCCTGCGTATTTTCAGGCGACACCAGCAGAGTTATTTCCACACGGCGGTTACGGGCGCGGTTTTCAGGCGTATTGTTTGGCGCAACAGGATTGATCTCTCCTCGCCCTTCCGCTTTCACGCGGTCAGGCTGCGAGAGGCTTCCCTGCAGCATTTTTTGCACGGACCGGGCACGATCCAAAGAGAGTTCATAGTTGGAGGCGAAGCGCGCGCTGCGAATTGGCACGTTATCGCTGTAGCCCACCACCAGAATTTTGCCGCTGACGTTGTTCATCGCCTGGGCAATCCGGTTGATGACCGGCTCATAGCGGTCACGCACCACGGTAGAGGCGGAAGCAAACAGCCCGTCTCCTTTCAGGATCACCACGCTGCGATCCGCTTCATCCTTCACCGCCACCAGACCGGCATCGATTTCCGGCTTCAGGAAGCCACGCAGGTTGAGAACCGCAGGCAGCTGACGCGCAGGTTGCTGAATGGTGGTTTCAGGCAGCTGAGACTGGTAAATCTTCGCCAGCACCGGGTTGGTGTTGTCGCCAAGACGCCAGTTGAGAATGATGTAGAACAGGCAGGCGATAAACCCGGCCAGCGCGACACAGGCCCACAGTGGCACCATCGGCCGCCACAGCTTGCGCAGCACCGGACGATCTTCCGGGTGTGGAGAGAGCGGTGCCGGATAGCTGCCGCGCACGCCGCGGATCATCTGCCACAGCCGCTGCTTGATGGTTTCAAGCTGGGTGCGACCATTATCCAGAACCCGATAGCGGCCTTCGAAACCGAGCAGCAGGCAGTAGTTGATCATCTCCAGCAGGAGGATATGTTCACGCGGATTCTGCGACAGACGCGCCAGCAGCTGGAAGAACTTTTCACCCCCCCAGGTTTCGTTATGAAACGTGACCAGCAGACCATTGCTTGACCAGACACCGCTGCTGCCCCAGGGGGTCAGCGCCGCGGCTTCATCCAGCGCCGTACAGAGGCAATAGCGCGCCCCGACGATCACCTCATACGCCAGTCCTGCCTGCTGGCAGCGGACTTCGAAACGGCGAATCTCGTCGATCAGACGCTGGCGCAGCGCCACCTGATCGTCATGAGACACCGAATGACGGATTTGCGGAATCGCGTTGAGCAGCGGATTGGCGGCCGCCACCAGCTGATTGTTGCTACTGGCTCCGGTAAACGCGGCATCACTGCCGGTATCCTGTCGTTCCTGCATATTAAGCGCTCGCTTTATTATTCAGTCGGGCTACGGATGGCCCAAAACTCCATATCAAGACCCGGGAACTCCCCTGCGAGATGCAGGGCGAATGCACCGGACTTATCCATCTCGTGCCACAGCTCACTGCCCTTCTCCAGCTCAAAGTAGCTGTAGCCCGCATGCCATGGGATCTGCGGCGGCGCAACCGGCATGGCGCGCAGCATAATGCCCGGCAGCTGTAACTGAACCAGATCGCGGATTTTCGACACCGGCGCGACTTTCATCTGGGCAGGGAAATGGGTTTGCAGGTGTTCGCCCGGCACGTTGGCTTTGACCGCCAGGACGAAGCCGAACTCGCGCACCATGCTGGTCTCCGGTACCGTGGCGATGTTCAGGCCATGGGAGCGCTCGTTCAGCGGCAGCTGAATGGCCTGATCTTCCATCACCAGCGACAGCCCCTGACGCAGCATCAGCATCAGCTTGCTGAAGCATCCCGCAAGGTCGTCGTGATCGTAAATCGGCAGCACGCTTTCGGCGGTGCGTTGCGAGGTCCAGGTGGCAAGCTCCGTGGCAAACGGCAGCCAGCTGCGCCAGAGTGTTTCCGGGTGCAGCAGCGGGAGCGTTTTTAAATGGGAGACTTCGCCCAGGTGACGGTTAACCAGCGACAGCAGCGTAAATTCGATCAGCTCGGAGGTGTTAAAGCGGCCAGGCTGGCGCAGACGACCACCAATCTGCTGGCTACGTTGCACCAGCAAGCCGTGCAGATCGTTTACCATGCTGTAGAGTTGCGGGCTGTTGCAGGCGTTCAGCATCGGCGGAATGTAGCTGCTATCCAGACGCACATGGTTGTCGTTGCGCTTTTCCGCGACAAACGCGATGCCAATCGCCGTCCATTCGGCCGTCAGATCTTTTTCCAGCATCAGGGTCAGACGTAAACGGCCAAACTGCACCGTGGCATCCCCCACCGACATGGCGTTATCGTCTTCCACCTCCTGCTCGAAGGCGATGAAACGCGCCAGTGACGCGGGCTCCTCGCTGAAAATAACCTCTTCACGCTCTCCCCGACGTACCGGCAGCGCGAGCACCACCTTTTCATTGGTGAGATTGTCAGGAATTTTCAGCGGGGCCGGGCCATTACGCCCGTTGCGAACCTGGAAAAAGGTGCCGTCTGGCAGCACACCGCTGCAGTAGCTCAGGGCAATGCAGCCCTGGCGAAGCATCGCTTCGTCCAGTTCAACATCGAGGAAGCCCCAGAGATACGATCGCTGCAGCGCACCCCATTCCCGAACGTGGTTGAGCAGATAACTTTCTGTCCGTTGAAAATGGTGTGGACGCAGGAACATGCCTTCGGTCCAGACGACCTTCTCTGCTTTGCTCATGATAGGTTTCCTGTTTTTAAGCGCGTTACTGGCTGATGACCCGGATGCCATTTATGTCGAGAAAGACGTTGGCCTGAAGTTCATCAGATGACCATTTCCAGAACTGGTAGAGATGGTTTTCGCCTGGTACAGGCAGTGGGAGTGAAACACGCCATTTCTTTCCATCCAGCATCTGATACTCGGCCATAACACCGATATAGCGCGCGTCGGGTGAGCTTTGGCCGCTGAGGGTTTTCGAAAGCTGGCCCGGCATCAGGAAGAAAACATCGCTGTTCAGCAGATTCGCGCCAAGCGTGGCTGACGCGTTGTTCTGCAGGGAATAGAAGTCACTGGACATGAAATCCGCATCGGACTTCAACAGCAGCACTCTGACTTTAAGCGGCGCAGAATCATTAATTTGTGGATGAGCCTGAAACTGCAGATTGTAGCGGGAGGGGTCGCTGTGTGAAGACGACGTACAACCACTGACCAGGGCGAAAATCACCGCGTAAAAGACGAACCACAGCTTATGAAAATTTTTATTATTCATAAAAATACGCTCAGAAAAGCCGTTTAGTTCAGGATCCAGGTACCGTTAGCGCTGTCTTTGCAGGCTTTGCTGTTCCCGTCCACGTCGACACAGGTCGCTTTTTTGCGCGTCTTAGGACGAATGGCCTGTTTACGTACGGCTGCTTCATACTGATCGGCTTTGATCACCGCACGCATCGGAACGTAACCAATCAGCTGGTCTTGTCCTTCATCGGCAAGCGCCATCCAGTAGTGTTCAACCTGCCCCAGCACCACGTAGGTTTTTCCGGTTACCAGCGTACTGACAACCTTGCCACCAAAATCAGGGCGGCTCATCAGGGATGCCGGATACATAGCACGGTATGGCTCGTTAACCTGAGTAAACTCAGCAGGAGGCGTGATGGCATGACGGTGGGTTAAGGTGACGCCGTTGACCTGGCTGGTCACGATCGTATCGTCAGTGATCACAGGTTTCTGCGGCGCTTTACAGCCCGCCACCGCCATTACAAACAGAAGTGAAAACAATACGCGCATTTTCATATGCTTTTCCGTAGCGATATTTCGATGATGAGATAAAGGGGATGAAGTTTGACTTAGGTGCTATCGTTAAAATAGCCAGGATATTTTCGGGGCGTTACTATTATTCGGGCATAGCTACCGCACGAGCCCTTCAGAATAAGGCCCAGCGTCTTCCTGACATATTTTGACAAACGGTAAACAAGTTTACATGAGCTTGTCACCAATTCAATATTTCCTTCCTCACAACTGCTGCTTAATGAAGCACCCGACTCATTATAGGATTAATCTGAGAAAAAAAGCTTACTTTGCTGAATTTGTCTTATTATTACGCGTTCCTCTAACACAAACTATTGATTCAGAAATTAAAAAATCAAAAGAGAACCATTGTCATTAACGCAATACTGCTATTATCGCCACTACCATAATTAGTAGAATGGGGATTTTTTCAGGGGGAGTATGAATATATCTTCCATGAATTATTTGTTGCATTGATAGCGTATCTTTAATAGCGATGACTTTTCCGCCCTGAATTAAGACAATTCATAGACGATGAAAAAAATTAATTTTACGGCGCAAAATAACCTGGTGTCTTCAATCCCTTAGAGGCACGATTTACACCACCCGCAGTGAATTAACAGTTAAGCAGGACTACATCTTTATTCCCCGTCGCATTGTTCACTTTATCGCCTTCAGCATCGTCGGGTAAATATATTGCAGGTTCCCTTGCCCGCCTTTCGTTTGAAATTTTACCGTCACTAACATTGTCGCCTTCACGCCACCCTTGTCAGGACACATTATCGACATGATAAAAATTTGTTATGATTTCTTTAATTTTTCTCAGCCGCATCATGCACGACTGGCGGTCTAACAGGGTAATCTGGAATGAATAACAAACGACGTGCCGTTCCCGGCATCAGACCTTACGACGGCCCTGCAGGCGGCTGGGGAGCATTAAAAGCGACGGCAATTGCCGTGCGAACACAGATGGATGCCCTGGAGGCTCCCGCCACGCTGTTGCGCACCAACCAGCCGGACGGCTTCGACTGCCCGGGCTGCGCGTGGCCAGACAAAGAGCATAAATCCACATTTCAGTTCTGCGAGAACGGGGCAAAAGCGGTCACCTGGGAAGCCACCAGCAAACGGGTGACCCCTGAGTTCCTCGCTCATAACACCGTTACGTCGTTACTGGCAAAATCTGACTTTGAGCTGGAAGGATACGGGCGCCTGACCCATCCCCTGCGCTATGACCGGGCAAGTGACACTTTTCGCCCCGTCGATTGGGAGGAGGCCTTTGAACGCATCGGCGAGGTTCTGCGTGGGCTCGAACCAGACCAGGTGGAGTTCTATACCTCCGGGCGCGCCTCCAACGAAGCGGCCTGGTTGTTCCAGCTGTTTGCCCGCGAGTACGGGACCAATAATTTCCCTGACTGCTCCAACATGTGTCACGAAGCCACCAGCGTCGGTTTACCGCGCTCCATTGGTATCGGGAAAGGTACCGTCTCGCTGGAGGATTTTGACAAGACGGAGCTGGTGATCTCCATCGGGCATAATCCCGGCACCAACCATCCGCGTATGATGGGCACCCTGCACGAACTGGCCCGTCGCGGCGTGCCGATTATCGTGTTAAACCCGCTGCGCGAGCGCGCGCTGGAACGGTTTGCCGATCCGCAGAGCGTCATTGAGATGGCGACCTACGGATCCACCGACATCGCCTCAACCTACTTCCAGGTTAAAGCCGGTGGCGATGCCGCCGCGCTAAAAGGCATCGCCAAACACCTGCTGCAGATGGAAACCGAGCGCGGTAATGTGCTCGACCGGGCGTTTATCGCCGAACACACGCAGGGCTTTGAAGACTTTGCGGCAGATATTGCGCAAACAAGCTGGGACGCCATTGAGCGCGAATCCGGGCTGAGCCAGGCGGCGCTGAAAAATGTTGCCGATGCCTACGCGAAATCGAACGCCACTATCATTACTTACGGCATGGGCATTACGCAGCATAATAAAGGGACCTCCAACGTCCGTCTGATCGCCGATGTGCTGTTGCTGCGCGGCAATATAGGTAAGCCCGGTGCCGGGATCTGCCCGCTGCGCGGACACTCTAACGTTCAGGGGAACCGTACCGTCGGCATTAGCGAGAAACCGTCACCGGCATTTTTGAGCCGTCTGAAGGAGGTCTTCGGTTTTGAACCCCCTTCTCACCACGGGCATGACGCGGTGCAGGCCACCCAGGCCATGATCGACGGCCGCGCCAGAGCGCTTATCTGCCTCGGGGGTAACTTCGCGGTGGCAATGCCCGATCACGAGAACGGCTTCCCGGCGATGAGTCAGCTGGATCTGAGCGTGCACGTCGGTACCAAGCTGAACCGTACACACCTGCTGGTGGGGAAAGAGACCTTCATATTCCCCTGCCTTGGCCGCACGGAGCTTGATGTGCAGGCCAGCGGGCGTCAGTCCATTACCGTGGAAGATTCCATGTCGATGGTTCATGCCTCCTCAGGCAAGCTGAAACCCGCCTCTCCCCTGCTTCGCGCCGAACCGGCCATTGTAGCCGGCATGGCGAAAGCGACCCTCAAGGCCACCCGGGTGGACTGGATGCACCTGGTGGCGGATTACGATCGTATTCGCGATTTGATTGAGCAGACCATTCCGGGCTTTGAGGACTATAACGCGCGGATCCGGGTACCCGGTGGCTTCCGTATGCCGCTGCCGCCCACGAAACGTATCTGGCCAACGGCAACGGGCAAAGCGATGTTCTCGGTATTTGAAGGGGTCAATGAGAATGCCAGCGGTGAAGGCGATAACGTCCTGCGTCTGATCACGCTGCGCAGCCACGACCAGTATAACACCACGATTTATGCCCTCGACGACCGTTATCGGGGCGTCTTTGGCCGTCGCGACGTGTTGTTTATGAATGAAGGCGATATGGAACAGTCAGGACTGGAGCACGGCGACCGGGTGGATATCGAAACCGCCCTGCCGGGCAGCACTCAGCGTCTGGAGGATATCACGGTGGTGGCATACGCCATCGCCCCGGGCTCGGTCGGGGCCTACTATCCTGAGGCCAACGTGCTGGTTCCGCTCGACTATCTGGATAAAGAGAGCGGCACGCCATCGTATAAATCGGTGCCCGTCCGCCTCACCCTGCGCTCGAAAGAGATCCGTCCGCTGTAACCCCGGTTAACACAGACCAGGCCTCGCGCGCCACGACGCTAAACCCGCCGATAAACAGCGCATCACACACGCCCTGGTATTCCGGGGCGCTTACCAGCGTGGTTAGCGCATCGCGGATGGCATGAAGCGTTTCGGGTGTGGTACCGGGCGCGGTGATTAGCGGCAGTCCTGGCGTGAGGGGCGTCTGGTCAATCACAGCCAGTCCCGCCAGCAGGTTCGGGTCATGCCGCTGCAACAGCGCATAGGTCACGCAGTCGATCGCCGCGATATCCCCTCCTCCACGTTTTACCTCGATCAGCGACTGGCGATGGCTGCCACTGAAGATAACCTCAGAGAACCAGGCGTTTAACGCACGTGACGGCACGCGGTTGCGCAGCGCATTGTAGCCAGACTGGGAATCGGGCGCGTTACATACCACCCGCCGTCCGCGAAAATCAGTCAGTGAGCGGTGTTTATCCTCATCACGTACCACCAGAAAACTACGGTAGTGGATGCCTTCGCAGCCCGGTACCCGGTAGTGAAAACAGCCGACGACCTGCACCGCCGGCAACTGTGTCATCAGCGGGTAGCCACAGGTCTGGCTCAGGATAAGATTAGGCTGTTGCCAGTGTGCCGGCAGGTCAGACTCCGGCCAGCCGGGGATAAGATCCTCCACAGGCAGACCACGCGCCACCAGCAGACGCTGGACGGCCCGCCACAGGGCAAGAGTATCGGTACTATCCACCGCATACATCGGAAACGCCAGCCGGTTACTCATCTCCTTCCTCCTGTTGACGCCAGGGATGTACGGTGACGTCCACCGACGTTTTCCAGAACCGTCGCATCCATTCGCCATACCCTCTGACCAGAAACCCGTGGTTACGCTCCCGGTACGCCTGCTTGTTTTGCAGGTAGATCGTCTTAAGCCCATACCAGGGCACGCCGGGTAAATCGTGATGTACTGAATGGTAGTTAAGATTTAAAAACAGCACGCGCCAGAACAAGCCTGCTTCGTTAATCACCGAACGCGCCAGCGGGTCGTCCGCCGCGCGATGTTCCAGAAAAGAGCGTACTTTTGTCAGCGCCAGCGCCGGGTAGCTTACCGCCAGCACAAACCAGAGCGGAGAGAAACCGTTGTGCATCATCCAGGTAAAAAGCAGCGCCAATAACGCTATATGCACAAGCCACATCACCATCGCCCGCAGTTGAAGATGGCGAAACGCCGCCACCGCGCTGCCCAGCGTCTGGAGAATATCCAGCAGCGGCGCCAGCAACAGTCGCCCAGTAAAGGTGTTACGGGCGTGGATCACCCGCTTCTGCCAGGGCGACAATCGCGCCCAGCTCGCCTGCGTAAAGTAGTATGACTCCGGATCATCCACCGGAATGGTCAGATGGTCGTGGCGATGGTGGGCCAGATGAGAATCCCGGTACAGGCCATACGGATACCAGACAGCCAGCGGCAGCGTGCCAAAGAGCTGGTTCAGCCAGGCGAAACGCGTGGGATGGCCGTGGATCAGCTCATGCTGAAGAGACATATACCACGCGGTAAACCCAATCAGCAGCAGCGTGGCCGGCAGCAGACCGAGGGCCTGCCAGAACACCAGTGTCGAGAACCAGCCGCCATAAATAGTGACTATCAACAGCCATGTGGGCAACTCAGTTCGCCAGAGAAACCCCGAGGCGAGGTGGTGAATATGGTCGCGTTGTTGCGGGTGTAAATAGAGGGAGCTTCGTTTACCCATTCCTTCAGACGCCGTTTCGCCAGAGATAATGTGCTGACGATCCGGGATAACGTCTGAAATAACAAAGAACTTAAATCACTTTGCTTTGCCAGAAAGGTGCGTTGTGCCTGTTAACGCCCTTGCCCTCCGCTTGACTTATTTTGTAATAAAGGTACTTTTCAGGACATGAAGAAGATCCTGATTATTGTTCCTGACGGCGGCATGTTGTTTGAAGCCGCCGGCATCGCCGACATTCTGATGCAGGCCAACCGCCTGCACCCGGGAGGCCTTGCGCAGCCTTGCTATCGCATCATCATCGCCACGACCCAACCCCACCAGGTGATCCACGGCCAGTCTGGTCTAAATCTGCTGGCAGATTATCGCCTGCCGGAGCTGGATCCCCGTGAGCCGCTTGATACCATCATCATTACCGGGCGCGGCATGAACGAGCAGGAGAGCACCGCCGTGGTGGACTGGCTGCATCTTGCCGCACCGCATTCGCGGCGGATCGCCTCCATATGCGGTGGTGCGATGCTGCTGGCCCAGACCGGTTTGCTTGACGGGCGTAGGGCGACCACCCACTGGCGACTGCTGGAAACCATGCAAGCGCAGTACCCCACCATCCGTGTTGAGGGAGGGCCGCTCTATATTCAGGATGGCCCCATCTGGACCTCCGGTGGCGTGAGTTCCGGCTTTGATCTGACCCTGGCGCTGGTGGAAGACGATTATGGCTTCAGCCTCGCGCGCGACGTGGCGCAGGATATGGTGATGTATCTGCGCCGCCCGGGAGGACAACTGCAGTTCAGCCGCTATAACCTGTCGCAGTCCGGCTCCTCCGGACCCATCAGCGAGCTGCAAACCTGGATCCTGCAAAACCTGACGGCCGATCTGTGCGTCGAAAAGCTGGCGGAAACAGTAGCCATGAGCCCGCGCAATTTCACCCGGGTATTCACCCGCGACACGGGGGCGTCTCCGGCACGCTATGTGACCGAAGCGCGCCTTGCCGCAGCCCGACAGTTGCTTGAACAGACCGACGCTCCGCTATCCGTTATCGCCGAGAAAAGTGGATTTGGCACCAGCATCAACCTGCGCCGCGTATTTGAAAAACAGCTCCACCTCACACCCGGTGAATACCGTCAGCGTTTTCACTGCCGCAAAATGGCGTAATGTGATCCTTTTTTGTCATTTACGCCATCCGGCCTGAAGCCTACAGTGACTCCAGACAACAGAAATAAGGAGTGCATTATGGTTAAGGTCGGCATTAACGGTTTCGGCCGTATCGGACGTAATTTCCTGCGCGCGGCGCTGGGCAATCCGGACCTGCAGATTCTGGCGATTAACGATCTGACGGACAGCAAAACCCTCGCCCATTTGCTTAAGCATGATTCCCTGCTCGGCACGCTGCCGGCCCCCGTTGAAGCGGCGGACGGTGCGCTGCAGGTTGACGGCCAGCGCATCACCGTCTTTAGCGAGCGCGATCCGGCGAATATCCCCTGGCGCGATGTCGGCGTTGACGTGGTGATTGAAGCCACCGGTTTCTTCACCGAACGCGAGAAAGCGCTGGTGCATATCACCCACGGTGGGGCGAAGCGCGTCATCATCTCCGCGCCAGGTAAGAATGACGATCTGACGGTGGTGATGGGCGTTAACCACGAGCAGTACGATCCGGCTAAGCACGTGGTAGTGAGCAACGGGAGTTGCACCACGAACGGCCTGGCGCCGGCCGCTCAGGTTTTGCATCAGCAATTTGGTATTGAGCATGGCCTGATGAACACCACGCACGCTTATACTAACAGCCAGGCGCTGCATGACCAGCCGGAAAAAGATCTGCGCGGCGCACGAGCGGCCGCCCTGTCAATTGTGCCGTACTCCAGCGGTGCCGCGAAGGCGCTGGGGAAAGTCATCCCGTCTCTGGACGGCAAGCTGACCGGCTATTCCCTGCGCGTACCGGTTCCGGTGGTCTCGATTGTGGACTTGACGGTGACGCTGAGCCGTGACGTTACGGTACAAGAGGTGAACGATGCGTTCCGCAAAGCCGCCGCCAGCGGGCCATTGAAAGGCATTCTGGGATATAGCGATGAACCGCTGGTCTCCAGCGATTATCAGGGCGACCCGCGCTCTTCGATTATTGACGGTCTCTCCACCCTGGTAATTGGTGGTCGGATGGTGAAGATCCTGGCGTGGTATGACAACGAGTGGGGATTCTCTAACCGCCTGGTGGATCTGGCGGTGCTGATGGATAAGAAAGGGTTGTAAGGTGTAAGCCGGGTGGCGCTTGCGCTTACCCGGCTGATAACTCACTCCGCCTTAACCTTCACGCCCATAAACACAATCACCATCGCCGTTACCAGCAGGAAACCGCTTCCGGCAAAGACGCCGCTGGCGCCGTTGAGGTCAAATACCGCCCCGCCCACGGCCGCACCGGCGCTGATTGCCAGCTGGATAGAGGCCACCAGCAAACCACCCGCGCTTTCGGCTTCATCCGGCACCGTCGTGGCAAGCCAGGTTGACCAGCCCACCGGAACCAGACCAAACGCAAAGCCCCACATCGCCACCAGTAATCCATCCAGCATCGCCAGATGACCAAACGCCACCATGGTGAGTGCCAGCACGCCCATGGCGAACGGAACCAGGGCCAGCGTCAGGCGCAGGTTGCGCGCAAGCAGATGTCCGGCAACGGAGGTGCCGATAAAGTTGGCAATCCCGAAGCCCAGCAGGATCAGCGAGATGCTCTCCACGCTTGCCTGACCCACCGTTTCAAGGAACGGACGCAGGTAAGTGAAGAAGGCAAAATGGCCGCTGAAGATCAGAATGGTCGCCAGCATTCCGCCGATCATTCCCGGACGACGCAGCACGCGGAACAGGGTGCCCAGGCTGCCGCTGCTCTCCGGCTTCATTGACGGCAGTACCCAGAGCTGCCACAGCAGCGCCAGCATGCTCGGCAGAATGCAGAGGATAAAGACATTACGCCAGCCGATCAGGCTGCCAAGATAGCTGCCCAACGGAGCCGCAACCACCGTGGCGATCGACACGCTGGAGAAGATCACCGCCAGCGCTTTCGGCACTTTATCAGCAGGCACCAGACGCATCGCCGTGGCGGTCGACATCGCCCAGAATCCCCCGATGGCAATCCCTAACAGCAGGCGTCCCATCAGCAGAACGTGCAACGTCGGCGCAAAAGCCACCAGCAGGCTGGAGATGATTTGCAGCACCGAGAAAAACATGAGTACCCAGCGACGGTCGATACTTTTGGTCGCCGGGGTGATCAGCAATCCGGTGACCAGCGCGACCAGCGCGGTGGCGGTTACCGCCTGTCCGGCCATCCCCTCTGTTACGCCCAGGCTTGCGGCCATGGGCGTTAACAAACTGGCGGGCAGGAACTCCGCCGTGATCAAACCAAACACCCCCAGCCCCAGTGAATAGACGGCCCGCCAGGCGGGTTTTGCAGGCGTAACAGCCTCTCTCGCCGCGACACATGAACTCATCTGTTGATCTCCCGTTATGAAAATGTGACAACTGTCGCAAAAGGATAGAGGGTTCACCGTGGACGATCTATGACATATAATCTCCACTTATTGATTATTCGTCCGGAGTTTTGCCATGACCGCTCAGTCCCCCGATCTGATCAGCGAGCTGTTACGCGGAATGCGCCTGTCGGGCGTGAAATACCGCCGCATTGAAGCCAGCGCACCCTTTGGCGTGGCGTTCCACCAGGCGCCTGGCAAAGCACAGTTTCATTTTGTCAGCCGCGGCAATGCCCTGCTGCGTATGGAGAGTGGCGCAACATTCACCTTAAACGGCGGTGATGCCCTGTTTATACCAAACGGTAATGCGCACGCCCTGCTCTCGGACGAACAGGCCACCATCACCCCGGTCAGCGCGTTTCCCAGTGAACCTATCTGCAGCTCGGTCTGCGCCATCACCTGCGAGCCGTGTCCGGACAGCGAGAACACCGTCATTTTCAGCGGATGCATGGATTTTGAGCTGGGCGGGATGCAACCGCTCATCAAAGCGATGCCGGAGGTGATGATGGTGAGCCGGTTGATGTCCACCTGGCCGGAGATCCACCCGCTGCTGGCGGCGATGGAGCGCGAATCCATGACGCGTCAGGCCGGATTCGCCGGGATCCTCGCGCGGCTGGCAGACGTGGTGGCGGCGCTAATCGTGCGGGGCTGGGTTGAAGGAGGCTGCGGAAAAGCCACCGGCTGGGTGCAGGTACTGCGCGACCCGCGTCTGAGCCGGGCCATTTACGCCATGCACCAGCAGCCGGGTCTGAACTGGAGCGTGGCGGATCTGGCAAAAGAGGCTGGCACCTCCCGCTCGGTGTTTGCGGAACGTTTTCTCGCCGCGACGGGCACCACCCCGGCGAAATACCTCAGCGAGTTGAGGATGCGCCTGGCCATTCAGTACATTCGCCATGAAAATCAGCCTATTGAAACGGTCGCGCTGCGCCTGGGTTACGGATCCCTTGCGGCGTTTAGCCGGGCGTTCAAGCGAATTATCGGCCATGCGCCGGGCACGCTGCGGGAGACCAGCCAGACCCCGGAAGAGGCCTGACTGGCGCAGGACATCAGAAGTAGTATTTGAAGCGCACGCGCCCGCCGTAGCGATCGTCGTTGCGGTCATCGCCGTCATTCGGATGTGCTTCAACCCAGGAGGCGTACACGCCAAGATAGATATTGAAATTCTTCATCTTCATGACGTTCGGGATCAGGTACGACGCATGAATAGTGTGAATATCATAATCGCCGGGATCGGTCACCCAGCAGTCGCCATCACAGTCCGCATTAAAGTTGGCGGTGTTGAAATTATCGATCTGGTTATGCGCATAGATATAGCCCAGCTCTACATTGCGCCATAAGGCATTCACGCCCGCGGTGAAATCCGTCTCGTCGGTGGCATCCATGTAGGCGGTATTCAGGTTGGCAACGATACCGTCATCCGGATCGGTTTTTTGCCCGTTCCAGGTCATGGTAAAGCCATAGCCGGTGCGGTCAGACTGGTCGACCCATCTTCCGGACGCATCGTGGTAGCCGTAGGCGTTGTTGACGAGGTTGCTCTCCATCGCGATAGCGGTCGAGAAGTTTCCTTCCTGCCAGGCAATCACCGGGCGGACGTAGGCGACGTTTTTATCGTTATCCAGGTCCACGCCATGATACTGCTGGTCAACAAACAGCGAGCTGCCGTCTTCCAGCAGCGTGTTAACCTCGAGATACCAGTTGCCCAGGGTTTTACTCAGCAGGAAGTTACCTCCGCTGTCGCTACGACCGCGCCCCTCTTTCATCATATAGATATAGCCGTAACCATCGCTGTAGAGATCGTTGGCGGTGTTGCCGGAATATTCTACGAAGGTATCCTGGTTCAGCGGGAACATATCATAGGCTTCAAAACGGCCAACTTTTACCTTCCAGTCGTTTTCCGTGCCAAAGAAGAAGACCGCGTCATCCAGGTTCATTTTGCCCGTTAAGTCCGCCAGCGGCTGTACGGAGAAACCGGCAAAATTGCCGTTTTCCATTCGCTTATAGCCGTCAAACCCCAGCAGCAGACGCCCGTTAATATCCCAGCGTTCATGGTTACCGGGTGCCCAGTCTTTATTGGCTGTCGTTTTCATGGAGGTTAAACTGCCGGTCTTGCTGGCCGCATCCATATTAAATTCGACGTCACCATAAAATTTAATATCACCGTAGCCGGATAACGTGAGCTTCGGTGCCGTTTGCGCTGTCGCAGGCTCTGTGGATCCAACCACAACAGGATTTGCGGCCACCACGGTTTGCTGCTGTTGTTCCAGAACCTGAATTTGTGCTTCTGCCTTTGCCGCCCTTGTTTCAGCCTTTTCGAGGCGCGCCTCCAGTTGCGCCAGTTTATCTTCCAGACGTTGCGTATCATTTGCTGCCATTGCTGCGGTAGAACAAAACGCACTGACGAGCAGTGCAAGGTATTTCACTTTCATCGACTCCATCCTCGTGAGTTAATCATTATTTCCTGACGGACACAGAGAACCTCACCGATAATTCAAATGAATTATCGGCTTACTGCTTCAACTATTAAGAGTTAGCGAATTCGCCTTTATTTAAATCACTCACCACGCCATTCATGACGTTTTCGGTTAATTTATAAAACTTGATTGAAAAAGCGGTGAGTAAATAAAAGAGTGAAGGGATTAACGTAAACAGCAGAATGACACCCTGAACGGCGGATTCCGACTGTACCGTACTGTTCGACTGGTAATTAAACCAGGCCAGCACCCAGCCCAGAATCGCCCCCCCGACGGCGACACCTAATTTGATCACGAAAATATTGGCCGCAACATTCATACCTGTAATACGACGCTGAGTTTTCCATTCACCGTAATTATTTGCATCAGTAATCATTGACCACTGCAACGCGCCGTTACCGCCCTGAACAATCTGAATGAGCACATGGGCAATCAGTGGAATGACCCAGAACTCCAGCGGTAGCCAGAAGCAGGCCACGCCTAACACCGCATTGAGAATATTGATCCAGAACGAGAGTTTAACCTTACAAAAACGGGTACCGAACGGTTGCGCCAGAACCGAACCAAACATCGAGGCCAGCATCCCGCCCAGCATAAAGTACGAGATAATGTCGGCCCCCTTGTTGAGCACGGTATTGACGTAATAGACCACCGCGCCACCGCGGATCACCACCGCCACCAGCATCATAAAGTTGTAGATCGAGAGAATGCGCCACTGATCGTTACGAAAGAGGATTTTAACGTCCCGGGCGATGTTCAGATTCTCCTCTTTGATCGGCTGGACACGCTCTTTGGTGGTCACAAAACAAATGATAAACATCACGCAGCCGATTGCACCAAACAGCGCCATCGCCACCTGAATGCCGGTCGCCCTGTCGCCGGGGTAGAGATAGTCCGCGAGGGGAAGAATAAGCGCGGTACCAAGCGCGCCACCAATCGGGGTGATGGCAAAGCGCCAGGACTGCAACGAGAGGTTTTCCCGTGGATCGGACGTAAGCGCAGCGCCCAGGGAGCAATAGGGGATATTAATGGCGGTATACATCAGAGTCATAAATATATACGCCCCGACGGCATAATAAATTTTGCCTGTTTCGGTAAAATCCGGAATGGAATAAACCAATACGCAACTCACCGCGAAAGGAACGCATATCGCCAGCAGCCAGGGACGAAAACGTCCCCAGCGCGTGGAAGTTGCATCGGCAATCGCTCCCATAACGGGGTCGGTAATGGCATCTAATAAACGGACCAAAAGAAACATGGTTCCCATTACGGCCGGGGGTAAGCCATAAATATCGGTATAGTAATACGCCAGAATGGCAACCGATGAGTCAAATACAATATGGCTCGCGGCATCTCCCAGGCTGTAGCCTATTTTTTCCCGGACCGGAATTTTTTCACTCACTGACATCACGTTACTCCTTATTGATGAAACCGGTTTCTGCTTTGACAATAATTTCGCCTGAGCGCAACGACGCGATCCATTATGTTTTTTCACCATGAAGTTATGTTTTTTGCTTTATGTGATCGGGATAATTAAAAGAAAGCCTTTATCCGGAAAATTATGCGTAACGGATCGCAATTTATTTTCTCGCCTACAGCCATTCACAATATCAATATTTCAGCAGCGCCACCGGGGCATTAAACGCAACGGTAAATTATCTGGATTTGTGCAAAGTGCGATGTTCGACACGCGAAGCGCGGAATATTCGACTAAGGTTTTCTGGTGATTGATTACAGCGTGACCGCTGCTCAGCGAAATAAGGAGAAGCACCGATGATAACCCCTCAAAAGCTGCGCCCTCGCCTCTTACCTCTGGTTCTGGGCAGTGCGTTGCTCGCGGTTGCCGCGACAGGCAACGCAGAAGAAATGCACTCTGACCAGACGAATTCACCGGATATCTTGCTCGGCCCTCTCTTTAACGATGTCCAGAGCGCCAAACTTTTCCCCGATCAAAAAACCTTTGCCGATGCGGTACCGAAAAGCGATCCCCTGACGATTCTGGCCGACTACCGCATGCAGCGTCGTCAGTCCGGGTTTGATTTACGCCATTTTGTGGATATGAACTTCACGCTTCCCGCGGAAGGGGAAAAATATGTTCCTCCTGCCGGGCAGAGCCTGCGTGAGCATATTGACGGGCTGTGGCCCGTGCTTACCCGCACCACCGATAAAGCCAGTAACAAGTGGGATTCGCTCCTGCCGTTACCTAAACCCTACGTCGTGCCGGGCGGACGTTTCCGCGAGGTCTACTACTGGGACAGCTATTTCACCATGTTGGGGCTGGCGGAAAGTGACCACTGGGACAAAATCAGCGATATGGTGGACAACTTCGCCTACGAGCTGGATACGTGGGGACACATTCCGAACGGCAACCGCAGTTACTACCTGAGCCGCTCCCAGCCGCCGTTTTTCTCGCTGATGGTTGAACTGCTGGCGACGCACGACAGCGAGGCGCTGAAGAAATACCGTCCACAAATGGAAAAGGAGTACGCCTACTGGATGGAGGGCGCCGATGCGCTGCAGGCCGGACAAGCCAACAAACGGGTGGTGAAGCTGGAGGATGGCTCACTGCTCAACCGCTACTGGGATGATCGCGATACGCCACGTCCGGAGTCATGGCTTGACGATATCACCACGGCCAAAAGCAACCCTAACCGTCCGGCGACGGAGATCTACCGCGATTTACGCTCTGCGGCGGCCTCAGGCTGGGACTTTAGCTCCCGCTGGATGGACGATCCGCAAAAGCTGGGCACCATCCGCACCACCAGCATTGTGCCGGTGGATCTGAACGCCCTGATGTTCAAGATGGAAAAACTGCTCGCCCGGGCAAGCCAGGAGAGCGGCGATGCCGCCAGCGCGAGCAAATATGAGGCGCTGGCCACGGCACGCCAGCAGGCGATGGAGAAGTATCTGTGGAACGAAAAAGAGGGGTGGTATGCGGATTACGATCTGAAGAGCAAGAAGGTGCGTAATCAGCTTACGGCTGCGGCCCTCTTCCCGCTGTATTTGAAGGCGGCGGCACAGGATCGCGCCGATAAAGTGGCTGCTGCGACGTCCTCACGCCTGCTGAAACCGGGTGGCATAACGACCACCACCGTCAACAGCGGCCAGCAGTGGGATGCCCCCAATGGCTGGGCGCCGCTGCAGTGGGTCGCGACAGAAGGGTTGCAGAATTATGGCCAGAATAAGGTGGCGATGGATGTCACCTGGCGTTTCCTGAAAAATGTTCAGCACACCTACGATCGCGAGCAGAAACTGGTGGAAAAATATGACGTCTCCTCCACCGGTACGGGCGGCGGCGGTGGCGAGTATCCGCTGCAGGATGGATTCGGCTGGAGCAACGGCGTGACGCTGAAGATGCTGGACCTGGTCTGTCCGAAAGAGAAACCGTGTGACAGCGTGCCGGAGAATCAACCTGCGGCGAATGAAGAGGCTGCGCCGGTGAAAAGTACGGCGCAGTAGGTGAGCAATGCCGGGTGGCGCTAACGCCTGCCCGGCCTGCATTCCCTGCGGGAGAGGGAAACGATAATCAGAAGCTGTAACTCGCCCCCAACTGATACGTGCGGTCACGCCCAATCCAGCAGTTCGTGGCGTCGTAGCAGGTCAGCGTCTCTTTATTGGTGATGTTTTGCGCGCTGGCTTTGAGGGTTAACCCCTCCAGCGACGGCAGGATTTCACCCATACGATAGGAAGCAGCCAGATCGTACTGCATGGTGCCACCCAGTTTGCCCGCATCGTTGTTCGGTGAAATTTCCATTGGACCGGTGTAGCGTGCCCCCGCCCCCAGCATCAGCCCCCTCAGCGGCGTATTGTCAAAGGTGTAATCTCCCCACAGGTTGAACGCATTTTCCGGCACCTGCGTTGGTCGTTTGCCCTGGTATTTATCATCTTCGGTATTGATCAGATGGGTATAGGCATAGTTGGCAATCAGGGTCACGTTATCCGTCGGACGGCTGACGACCGAGAGCTCGGCACCTTTGGATTCCACTTCGCCGGTCTGGCTGTAATTCAGGAAGCCCGGATCGGAGGTGACGACATTTTTCTGACGGATATTAAACACCGAGGCGGTAAAGGTTGTGGCGTACTCTGCCAGCAGGTATTTCACCCCGCCTTCAACCTGTTTGCTGGTTGTTGGTTTAACGTCTTTGGCCGTGAGCGTGCCCTGCGGCGACACCGGGGCAAACCCTTCGGAGTAGCTGATGAACGGTGACAGCCCATTCTCAAACGCGTAAAGCGCGCCCAGGCGTTTGGTCACGCGGTCCTGCGAGACCCAGGCTTTGTCGCCGTTCTGCAGATAATTGCTGGTCACCGAGCGGTAATCGTCATAGCGCAGGCTGGCCAGCAGATTTAAGCCGCCAAATTCCACCTGATCCTGCAGGTAATAGCCGTTTTGTTGGTAGCTCAGACGATTTTTCTGCCCCGTATACAACCCGAGATCGCGTTCATTGATTTGCGAATAGTCAGGATTTCGCATATCAATGCCGGGCGTTGTCGAGGCATAACGGTAGTAGAAGTGAGAGTTCAGCTTTTGATAGTCAAACCCGGCCAACAGGTGATGTTTCCATTCCCCCAGCGCCACGGTTTTGGTTACCTGGTTATCAATGTTGAAACTCTTCAGATCCTCATCCGTGGTGTAAGCAAAACGGTTAAGCTGGTAGACCTCACTCCCCGTCCCCGTGGCGTAAACGCTGCGCTGATGGGTGTCGACATCAAAGTACCGTGCCTTCTGGTTAAAGCCCCAGCCGCTGTCAAACTCATGTTCAAAGCTGTAACCCAGCATCCACTGACGCTGTTTAAAACCGCTCCATTCATCCCCGGCGTAATCACGGCGATCGGCATACTTCGAGCGCAGGTAAGCAAGCGGCAACGGGTTGGATGGTGACAGGCTCGGGGAGTTTTGCGCCAGCGCATCAATGGTGAGACGCGTTTTGTTGTCCGGCTGCCACGTAACCGACGGTGCGACCAGGTAGTTTTCATACCGCGTGGTATGGGGTTGATCGTCATTTTCAGTGGCTTTACCCAGCAGACGGTAGTTCCAGTCGCTGTCGGCGATTTGTCCGGTCGAGTCGAGATAGCCCTCTTTCAGATTGCGGTTACCGGTGTTGAAGCCAAACTCGGTGCGGGCAGCTTTTTGCGGCTTTTTGCTTTGAATGTTCACCAGCCCACCCGGGGAGCCGCCGCCGTAGAGCACAGAAGATGGCCCTTTAAGGATATCGACGCTCTCAATCAGCAGCGGATCGATGCGCGCTTTGGTGTTTCCGGTGACGTTATACGGCAGCTGCAGGCCGTTGTAGAACTCCTGGTCGACCGTAAAGCCACGAATTTTATACTCGCTCATGTACGTGGTGTTTCCACGCAGCTCTGTCGAAACGCCCGGAACATAGCGCAGGATTTCGTTCACGGAACTGGCATGGCGTTGCTCAATTTGCTGCGCAGAGACGGTATCGATCACCTGCGGCGTTTTACTTTCGGCCACCGCCGATTTGGTTGCGCTGTTCGTCCATGCGGGGAGAACGCTGCCCTGCTCAGAGCCGGTGACAAGAATGGTGGATTCTTCCGCAAATGCCTGTGCCTGTAATGCCAGCGTCACGGCTCCTGCCAACGCGCATACTGCAAAACGTGAGGTGTTCATAGTGTCGTCTTGTGGTTATATGTAACTAGGAACGACAATTATTATCATTTCGATTAGCAAATCAATATCACGACAAAAAAAACGGCCCTTTTGCGAGAGCCGTTTTGGGTTATCTATGCCCGTCTGAGTAACCTGAATATGCCCAGAACAACAATGGCGCCCACCACAGCCACCAGGAAACTGTGCAGGTCAAAACCACTGATGCTGCCGCCAAAGCCAAACATCGTCGCCAGCCAGCCGCCAACAACCGCACCAACAACACCGAGCACACAGGTCAATATAAAGCCGCCGCCATCATTTCCCGGCATGATGAGTTTAGCGATAGCCCCGGCAATAAGACCAAAGATGATCCACGCGATAATACCCATAGCGATGCCCTCTTGCAGGTTTAACGCATGCGCAGAAAACCTTCCGCGCAGGTAACTTAAGTATAGGTCATCACGGTAAAACCGATTTCATCTCACCGACTTAACTTCTCTGTACTGCGAAAAAAACTCACCGGTTTGTATTAAGTTTCGTTTCACGCTGCCGATAACGCAGAGACAGTCTGTCATTTATCAAGGAGCCATCCGGCGTGAGTAATTACAGTGAGCAGTTCCTGAAGCAAAATCCGCTGGCTGTATTAGGGGTATTGCGTGACCTGCAAAAAGGCGAGGTGCCGCTGCGCATCAGCTGGTCAAACAATCAGTTCATCAGCAAGATCCTGGATGCGTCTGCAGAGAGGCTGGTCATCGACCTGGGCAGTCAGGAGCATGAAAACCGCGCCGCGCTGCGGGCGGAGAAAATCTCGGTGATGGCAGAAACGCACGGCGCAAAAGTGGAATTTGTCCTGCCGCGCCTGGAGCTGAGCGAATTCGGCGGTCTTCCGGCGTTTGTCACCCCGCTGCCGGCCAACCTCTGGTTTGTTCAGCGCCGTGAATATTTTCGTATCAGTGCCCCGCTGCACCCTGCCTATTTTGGTAAGGCCAAAATGCCGGACAAAAAAGAGATCCGCTTTCGCCTGTTTGACCTCTCCCTGGGCGGCATGGGTGCGCTGATGGATACGCCAAAGCCTGACGGACTGGTAGAAGGCATGCGATTTACCCAAATCGAACTGGATATGGGAGGCTGGGGGCGTTTTTACTTTGATGCGCAGCTGATTGCCATCAGCGAGCGTAAGGTGGTCGACAGCAAAAATGAAACGATCGTCACGCCACGTCTGAGCTTCCGCTTCCTGAACGTCGGGCCGGGCGCAGAGCGCGAACTGCAACGGATTATCTATTCTCTTGAGCGAGAAGCGCGGGAGCGGGCGAATAAAGTGTTGTGACAGACGCCGGGCAGCACGCTGGCCGCCCGACAACGGCATTACATGGCATCCATCGCTTTCTGTACTTTCCAGATATAACGCGGAGCCTGTGGTGCCGGATGATTTTTCGCTACGTGTTCAAAGAACTCGTCTTTGTCCATGCCGTTAATCTCTTCTATCGCCTCTTTACGGTCCGATGAGAACGTCCTGAGCAGCGCACCCGCGCCGTTCACGTAAGAGACCACCAGCGCATACTGCATCACTTCAGGATCCTCGATTCCCTTCAGCACGCCGTGTTCCAGAATACTCAAATAAGCCGTGCCCATGGAGATGTTACGTTCCGGGTTTTTCAGCTCGCTGGTTGACGGCTGACCGCTCCAGCCCATATAGCGATAGACCTCTCTGCCGGCAGTTGAGGCCTTAAGCTGCATTAACCCCACGGCATTGGATTTGCTGACAAGCGTTGGGTTACCGCCGGATTCCACGGCAATGATCGCCGTGATCAGCCGCGGGCTGACACCCCAGGCTTTGCCCGCCTGTTCGCTGATCGGCATCCACTGCATGGCCCGTTTCACAGGTACTTCCGGGTTCCATGCCGGGTTTTGATAGTCATGTTTTGAACTACAGCCAGCCAGCAACACAATCAAAAAAGCAAACCATCTCAATTTCACGTCATCTATCCTTATAGCCGGTCATCGCCCTTGAAGCAGGCAACGTATAAGCGGCATGATATAGACAATTAGATTCTCATTCAGCAAGGAATTGCCATGTCTCAGTTTCATCTTATCGCGCCGTCCGGGTACTGCATCAACCAGGAGGCGGCACAGCGGGGCGTTGAGCGCTTACTGGAACTCGGTTACACGGTAGAAAATCAGACAATTATCCCCCGCCGCCAGCAACGTTTTGCCGGTACGGAAGCGCAAAGGCTGAATGATATCAACAGCCTGGTAAACCTGCAGGGTGAGAACAACATCGTGCTGGCGGTGCGCGGCGGCTATGGTGCGAGCCGGTTGCTGGAGAGTATTGACTGGCAAGGGCTGGCAAAGCGTCAGCAGCAGGATCCCTTGCTTATCTGCGGCCACAGCGACTTTACCGTAATCCAGCTCGGGCTGCTCGCGCTGCATAACGTGGTGACCTTCAGCGGCCCGATGCTGGCCGGTAATTTCGGGGCACCCGAGCTTGACCCATTTTCGGTGGAACACTTCTGGCGCGCCCTGAAAAACCCGACCTACAGCGTTGAGTGGCAGGGCAACGGGCCGCACTGGTCGTGTGAAGGACAACTCTGGGGCGGAAATCTGGCAATGCTGGTGTCGCTCATCGGAACGCCATGGCTGCCGCAAATTGACGACGGCATTCTGGTGCTGGAAGATATCAATGAACATCCGTTCCGCGTCGAGCGCATGTTATTGCAGCTGTATTACGCCGGTATTCTGGAACGTCAGTCCGCGGTTATTCTTGGCAGTTTTACCGGTGCCGCGCCGAATGACTATGACGCAGGATACTCGCTGGAAACGATGGTCGATTTCATCCGCTCACGCCTTGATATTCCTGTTATTACCGGGCTGGACTTCGGCCACGAGCAGCAAACCGTCACCCTGGCGTTAGGCGCGCAGGCCACCCTGAAGCATGATGAAACGGGCAGTCGGTTAACGATTGGGGGTCATCCGGTCTTAAAGGCATAAAAAAGCCGTTAATCCCCCTCAATAAACCGCTGTTTGCGTCGTTAATATGTTAGGGTTTTAGTAACAGCATTAACATTGAGGTGGGAGTAAGACAACATTGGATGCCACAGCGATAATCAGTCTTTTCATTCTGGGTTCTGTGCTCGTAACCTGTAGTATTTTATTAAGTTCATTTTCATCGCGTCTCGGCATACCTATTCTTGTTATTTTCCTTGCCATCGGCATGCTGGCGGGTGTCGATGGTATCGGCGGTATCCCTTTCGATAACTACCCTTTCGCTTACATGATCAGTAACCTTGCGCTGGCGGTGATCCTGCTCGACGGCGGGATGCGCACCCAGGCGAGCTCATTTCGCGTTGCGCTGGGGCCCGCCCTGTCGCTGGCGACGGTCGGGGTGTTAATTACCTCCGGTCTGACCGGTATGATGGCGGCGTGGCTGTTCCATCTCGATCTGATGGAAGGTTTACTGATTGGCGCGATTGTCGGCTCAACCGACGCGGCGGCGGTGTTTTCCCTGCTGGGAGGCAAAGGGTTGAACGAACGCGTCGGCTCCACGCTTGAGATTGAATCCGGCAGTAACGATCCGATGGCGGTATTTCTCACCATCACGCTGATAGAGATGATCCAGCAGCATGAAACGGGCTTAAGCTGGATGTTTGCCCTGCATATCCTGCAGCAGTTCGGCCTGGGGATTGCGCTCGGCCTTGCAGGGGGTTACCTGCTTCAGCAGACGATCAACCGGATATCGCTGCCTTCGGGGCTGTATCCGCTGCTTGCCCTGAGCGGCGGCATTCTGATTTTTGCCGTCACCACTGCGCTGAACGGCAGCGGGATCCTCGCGGTTTATCTCTGCGGCTTCCTGCTGGGCAATCGCCCTATTCGTAACCGTCACGCCATTTTGCAGAACTTCGACGGACTGGCCTGGCTGGCGCAAATCGGGATGTTCCTGGTGCTGGGTCTGCTGGTGACGCCGTCAGACCTGCTGCCGATTGCCGTTCCGGCACTGATTTTATCGGCATGGATGATCTTCTTCGCCCGTCCCCTGTCGGTGTTTGCCGGTCTGCTGCCGTTTCGCGGCTTCAACCTGCGCGAACGCGTCTTTATCAGTTGGGTGGGGCTGCGCGGCGCGGTGCCCATTATCCTGGCCGTCTTCCCGATGATGGCCGGTCTGGACAACGCGCGGCTGTTCTTTAATGTCGCCTTCTTCGTGGTGCTGATCTCGCTGCTGTTCCAGGGAACCTCGCTCGGGTGGGCGGCGAAAAAAGCCAAAGTGGTGGTTCCTCCCGTGGGCTGGCCGGTGTCTCGCGTGGGGCTGGATATTCACCCGGAAAACCCGTGGGAACAGTTTGTCTACCAGCTCAGCGCCGATAAATGGTGTGTGGGGGCGTCGCTGCGTGATTTGCATATGCCAGCCGATACGCGTATTGCCGCCCTGTTCCGCGATAATGTCCTGCTGCACCCTACCGGCAGCACCCGGCTACGCGAAGGCGATATTCTGTGTGTGATTGGCCGCGAGCGCGACCTGCCCGCCCTGGGTAAACTGTTCAGCCAGTCGCCTCCAGTGGCGCTGGATCAGCGTTTCTTCGGCGATTTTATTCTGGAAGCCAGCGCCAGGTTTGCGGATGTGGCCCTGATTTATGGGCTGGACGAAGGTGCTGAAGGCGACGATAACCAGCAAACGCTGGGCGAAATCATCCAGCAGCGCCTTGGTGCGGCCCCGGTTGTGGGTGACCAGGTGGAGTTTGCCGGGATGATCTGGACCGTAGCAGAGAAAGAAGATAACGCGGTGCGGAAAGTCGGTTTGCGGCCGATGGAAGAGGACGTGGAGTAGTGGTTTTGCCGGGTAAGCGTTAGCGCCACCCGGCAGATACGTACGTTACACCGTCACAACCGGCACTCTTGGTGCCAGCGCGCACATCAGTTCATACCCTACCGTCCCCGCCGCAGCAGCCACGTCATCAATTTTGACTTCGTTACCCCACAGCTCGACCGGGGAACCAATGCCTGCCTGCGGACATGGCGTGAGATCAACGGCCAGCATATCCATGGAGACAGTACCCACCGTTCCCGTACGCACCCCGTCTACCCAGACTGGCGTGCCGCTCGGCGCAATGCGCGGGTAGCCGTCAGCATAACCGCCCGCCACAATACCAATCCGTTGCTCGCCCGTCGCCCGGTAACGGCTGCCGTAGCCCACCGTGTCGCCGGCCTTCAGCGTCTGCACACCGATGATTTCGCTGCGCAGGGTCATCACCGGCTTCAGGCCGCTGTTGGCGATATCCTGCCACTGGCCTGAGGGAGAGGCGCCATAAAGGACAATGCCCGGACGCACCCAGTTATAATGCGCCTCAGGATGCCACAGCGTGGCCGCTGAGTTGGAGAGCGAACGGGGGCAATCCAGCCCTTCTGCCGCCTGCTCAATGCGCACCATCGCATCGGCAATGCCGTCCGGTTTCTCCGCATCGGCAAAATGCGCCATCAAGGTCATTTCGCCCACGTTCTTCAGGGCGCGCAGCTGTTGCCATACCGTATGGACCCGCTCGGGCTGGAAGCCCAGGCGGTTCATACCGCTGTTCACCTTGAGATAAATATCCAGCGGCGCATGCAGTTTTGCATCCTGAATCGCTTTAATTTGCCAGTTGCTGTGCACGCTGGTGGTCAGCCGGTACTTATCCAGCAGCGGCAGATCGTCGGCGTGGAAGAATCCCTCAAGCAACAGAATAGGCCCTTTCCAGCCGCGCTCGCGCAGCAGAATGGCCTCTTCCAGATTCAGTAACGCAAAACCGTCGGTGGCGCTGAGCGCACTCCAGATACGATCGATACCGTGGCCGTAGGCATTGGCTTTCACTACCGACCAGACGCGTGAACCTGGCGCCGCCCGGCGAACAATTTGCAGGTTATCCTTCAGGGCCTGCAAATCGAGCTGAGCCAGAACAGGACGGGACATGACAACTCCTTAGTTATGCGCGCCGTGCAGGTGCTGTGGACGCGAAGGGGTAAACCCCGATTGATAGCGTGCGGCACTTAAATCGTCAAACGGAATTGCCGGCGTGCGCCCGGAAATCAAATCGCTAAGCAGCTGGCCAGAGCCGCAGGCCATTGTCCAGCCCAGCGTACCGTGACCGGTATTGGTCCACAGGTTTTTGAACGGCGTACGACCCACAATTGGCGTGCCGTCTGGCGTCATTGGCCGCAGTCCGGTCCAGAAGGTTGCCTGCTCGACAAAACCGCCGCGCGGGAACAGGTCGCCCACCACCATCTCCAGCGTTTCACGGCGCGGCTTCAGCAGCTCGGTGTTAAAGCCGACAATCTCCGCCATCCCGCCAACGCGGATGCGGTTATCAAAGCGGGTAATGGCGATTTTGTAGGTTTCATCCAGAATGGTGGAAACTGGTGCCCCGCTGTCCTCTTTTACCGGAATGGTCAGGGAGTAGCCCTTCAGCGGGTAAACCGGAATGTCGAGAATGCCCTTCAGCATCGCGGTGGAGTATGAGCCAAACGCCATAACGTAGGCATCCGCTTTAATGACCTCATCGCCACACTTCACACCGTAGATACTGCCGCCTTCAGAGAGCAGTTTATCGACCGCAGTATTAAAGCGGAATTTCACCCCCGCCTGCTCGCACATCTGCGCGAGACGCTGGGTAAAGAGCTGGCAGTCACCGGTTTCATCATTCGGTAGACGCAGGCCGCCCGTCAGCTTGTGCGACACTTCCGCCAGCGCCGGTTCAACCTGCCCAAGCTGGCTGGCTTCAAGCAGTTGATACGGTACGCCCGCATCTTCCAGTACGGCAATATCACGGGTGGCGTTTTCATACTGTTGCGCCGTACGGAACAACTGCAGCGTGCCGCCCTGGCGACCTTCGTACTCAATACCGGTGGAGGCGCGCAAGGCTTTCAGGCAGTCACGGCTGTATTCCGCCAGACGCACCATCCGACCTTTGTTTTCCATGTAGTGACGGGTGTCGCAGTTGCGCAGCATCTGCCACATCCACTTCAGCTGGAACTGGGTGCCGTCGAGGCTGATCGCCAGCGGCGCATGGCGCTGGAACATCCACTTAATCGCCTTCAGCGGAACGCCGGGGGCCGCCCACGGCGCTGCATAACCCGGCGAGATCTGTCCGGCGTTCGCCGCACTGGTTTCCAGCGCAGGCCCTGACTCACGATCGATAACGGTCACGTCATGTCCCGCCTGACTTAAATACCAGGCGCTGGTTACGCCAACGACACCACTTCCCAGTATGACAACACGCATAGCCACTCCATATGTGCAAAAGAACAATCTTCTAATTACAGATTGATAACCTAGTTGAAAATATTATTCAACATACGACTTTTTTATGGTGACTTGTCTCACACATCCCCCAGCATCAGGGGATGAGGTGAATTTGGGATCTCCTGCTGCGCGTTATTTTTAACCAGTATAAAATTCTGTGAAGACCGCTTTTTTTGCCGCATCAAAAACGGGAAATCGCAAAGAAAAAATTTCTGCTCCAGCACGCTTTTTAACACGGTGATCTATGCTTATCAGGAGGCTCTCCAGACAGAGAGAGCTCCCACAACGAGGGCGCGCTAATGGCTACTATTGATTCCCTGAACAAGGACAACACACGTCTGAGCGATGGACCCGACTGGACCTTCGAGTTGCTGGATGTCTATCTCGCCGAAATCGATCGGGTGGCAAAACTGTATCGTCTGGATACCTATCCCCATCAGATTGAAGTCATTACGTCCGAGCAGATGATGGACGCCTACTCCAGCGTCGGGATGCCGATTAACTATCCGCACTGGTCGTTTGGTAAAAAATTCATTGAAACGGAGCGTTTATATAAGCACGGCCAGCAGGGTCTTGCGTATGAGATAGTGATCAACTCCAACCCGTGTATCGCCTACCTGATGGAAGAGAACACCATAACCATGCAGGCGCTGGTGATGGCGCATGCCTGCTACGGGCATAACTCGTTCTTCAAGAATAATTACCTGTTCCGCAGCTGGACCGATGCCAGCTCGATTGTCGATTACCTGATCTTCGCGCGTAAGTACATTACCGACTGCGAAGAGCGCTACGGCGTGGACGAAGTGGAGAAACTGCTCGACTCCTGTCACGCGCTGATGAACTACGGCGTTGATCGTTACAAACGTCCGCAGAAAATCTCCCTGCAGGAGGAGAAAGCGCGGCAGAAAAGCCGCGAAGAGTATCTGCAAAGCCAGGTAAATATGCTGTGGCGCACCCTGCCGAAACGTGAAGAAGAGAAAGCGGTTGCTGAAGCGCGTCGCTACCCGTCTGAGCCGCAGGAAAATCTGCTCTATTTTATGGAGAAAAACGCGCCGCTGCTGGAGCCATGGCAGCGTGAGATCCTGCGCATCGTGCGTAAGGTCAGCCAGTATTTCTATCCGCAGAAACAGACCCAGGTGATGAACGAAGGCTGGGCGACTTTCTGGCATTACACCATTCTTAACCATCTGTATGACGAAGGGAAAGTCACCGAGCGGTTCATGATGGAGTTCCTGCACAGCCATACGAACGTGGTGTTCCAGCCGCCTTACAACAGCCCATGGTATAGCGGCATAAACCCGTATGCGCTTGGCTTTGCAATGTTCCAGGACATTAAACGCATCTGCCAGTCGCCAACGGAAGAAGATAAGTACTGGTTCCCGGACATCGCCGGCTCTGACTGGCTGGAAACGCTGCATTTCGCGATGCGTGACTTTAAGGATGAGAGCTTCATCAGCCAGTTTATGTCGCCGAAGATTATGCGTGATTTCCGCTTCTTCACCGTGCTGGACGATGACCGCAATAACTACCTGGAGATTTCGGCGATCCATAACGAGGAAGGCTACCGTGAGATCCGCTCTCGCCTCTCCTCCCAGTACAACCTGAGCAACCTTGAACCCAATATTCAGGTCTGGAATGTGGATTTACGCGGCGATCGTTCCCTGACGCTGCGCTATATTCCGCATAACCGGGCGCCGCTGGACAAAGGCCGCAAAGAGGTGCTGAAGCATGTGCATCGCCTGTGGGGCTTTGATGTGCTGCTGGAGCAGCAGAATGAAGATGGCAGCGTGGAGCTGCTGGAACGTTGCCCGGCGCGGTTGAATACGCTGTAATGTTGTTTGCCGGGTGGCGGCTACGCCTTACCCGGCCTACGGGTTTTGTAGGCCCGGTAAGCGAAGCACCACCGGGCGAAAAAAAACCTCTCACCTGAGAGGTTTTTTATTTCAGCGACTCTGAATCGCTAAATCGCCCGGCAGTGTTTTCTGCATCCGGTGCCAGATTTCACCGGAATCATGGCCGTAGCGGCGAACCGTTTCATACACCTGATCGTGCAGGCCTTCGGTACAGAGTTTGCTGAGCTTATGGTAGAAGCCCAGCGCCAGACTGCGCGCTTCAGGGTTGGCAAAGTAGTGGCGACCAATACGGGTATACAGCCCTTTCATGCCGTTCAGGATCAGACCGTACACCGGGTTACCGGAGGCAAACGCCAGTCCGCGGAAGACGTTGTAATCGAGCGTGGCAAAGGCATCCGCGTGATCTTCCACTTCGTTTGCGCTGGCGAGCACCTGCAGCGCATCTTCCGGATGCTGACGAAAAGCGGTACGAATAAAGATTGTCGCAATGTTGGTACGCACCGAGAGCAGATTATCAATCAACTGCGGCACGCTTTCATGATCGAGGCGCGCCAGCGTTTCAAGAATGTTCAACCCGGAGGTTTCCCAGAAGTTGTTTACTTTCGTTGGCTTACCGTGCTGGATCGTCAACCAGCCATCGCGCGCCAGTCGCTGAAGCACTTCACGCAGCGTGGTGCGAGTGACGCCAATCAGTTCAGAGAGTTCGCGTTCAGCCGGAAGAATGGATCCCGCAGGGAAGCGATTATTCCAGATGCTTTCAATGATGTACTCTTCCGCGAAACCCGCCGGGCTCTGCGCCTTAATGACCATAGTGAGATTTCCATTACACAGCTTTTGCAAATTGCACTCATCATACCAGAGGCACGCAGAGGCAGGTAGCGCGTGAAAGAGAGAAAAGAGGGATCGCTGTTTTATTTTTGTGAAATTTACACTGCAGTCTTATCCGCCTCCCGGCCACGATTTTTGCGTATACTGATGTTTTGTTTTACCTGACGGGGAAGGACGTCTGTTGTGGAAATTTCTTTTGGACGCGCGCTGTGGCGCAATTTTTTAGGCCAGTCTCCTGACTGGTACAAACTGATACTTCTGGTTTTCCTGATTGTTAACCCTATTATTTTTAGTGTCTCTCCGTTCGTCGCCGGCTGGCTGCTGGTGGCGGAGTTTATCTTCACCCTGGCCATGGCGCTGAAATGCTATCCCCTGCTACCAGGCGGTTTGCTGGCTTTTGAAGCCGTGGTTATCGGCATGACGAGCGCAGAGCATGTCAAAGCAGAGCTGGCTTCCAATCTTGAAGTGCTGCTGCTGCTGATCTTCATGGTGGCCGGTATCTACTTTATGAAACAGCTGCTGCTGTTTATCTTCACCCGCCTGTTGCTCAGCATTCCGTCTAAAACGGTGCTGTCGCTGGCGTTCTGCCTTGCTGCCGCATTTCTTTCGGCCTTCCTGGATGCGCTGACCGTCGTGGCGGTGGTCATCAGTGTCGCGGTCGGGTTTTATGGCATTTATCACCGCGTGGCCTCGTCCCGTCCGGGCGAAGACTTGCAGGACGACAGTCACGTCGAAGCGCATAACCGTGAGGTGCTGGAACAGTTCCGCGCGTTTCTGCGCAGCCTGATGATGCATGCGGGCGTCGGTACCGCATTAGGTGGCGTGATGACCATGGTAGGTGAGCCGCAAAACCTGATCATCGCCAAAGCCGCTGAGTGGCATTTCGGCGAGTTTTTCCTGCGCATGGCCCCGGTCAGCGTGCCCGTGTTCGTCTGCGGGCTAGCAACCTGCATTCTGGTCGAGAAATTCAACGTCTTCGGCTACGGTGCGCAGTTGCCTGAGCCGGTTCGCCAGGAGCTGCATAAATTTGACGAGCAGAACCGTACGCAGCGCACGCGTCAGGAGACGCTACGTCTGATTGCGCAGGGCATCATCGGTATCTGGCTTATCGCCGCGCTGGCATTGCATCTTGCTGAAGTCGGATTGATTGGTCTCTCAGTCATTATTCTTGCGACGACCTTTAGCGGGGTAACGGACGAGCATGCGATCGGTAAAGCCTTTACCGAAGCCCTGCCGTTTACCGCATTGCTGGCGGTCTTCTTTGCGGTGGTGGCGGTGATTATCGACCAACACCTGTTCGCCCCGATTATTACTTTTGTACTCCAGGCGGCGCCCGACGCCCAGCTGACGCTCTTCTATCTGTTCAACGGCCTGCTGTCGTCCATCTCCGACAACGTCTTTGTCGGCACGGTCTACATCAACGAAGCCAAAGCCGCGATGGAAGAAGGCATTATCAACGCCGGCCAGTTCGAGCTGCTGGCGGTGGCCATTAATACCGGCACCAACCTGCCGTCAGTGGCGACGCCAAACGGACAGGCCGCTTTCCTGTTCCTGCTGACCTCTGCCCTCGCGCCACTCATACGTCTTTCTTATGGAAGAATGGTGTGGATGGCGCTGCCCTATACGCTGGTGCTTACGCTTGTGGGATTGCTTTGCGTCAAAATTACCCTCATTCCCTGTACGCAATGGCTGATACAAGCGGGTATACTTGCGGCGCATTAAAATTCGTTTACACTGCGCTTTCTAAGCATGTTCCAGGGAAATGATTATGTTGAGATTTTTAAACCAGTGCTCCCGCGGTCGCGGAGCGTGGTTGTTAATGGCCCTGACCGCCTTTGCGCTGGAAATGGTCGCGCTGTGGTTCCAGCATGTGATGGGGCTAAAACCCTGCGTACTCTGTATCTATGAGCGCTGTGCGCTGTTCGGCATCATGGGCGCCGGTCTGTTGGGTGCGATTGCACCTAAAACACCGCTCCGGTATGCCGCTATCGCTGTCTGGCTGTACAGCGCCTGGAAAGGGATTGAGCTTTCCTGGCAGCACACTATGATGCAGCTACATCCATCACCGTTTATGACCTGTGATTTCGCCGCCCGCTTCCCGAGCTGGTTGCCGCTGGACAAATGGCTGCCGCAGGTGTTTGTCGCATCCGGTGACTGCTCTGTGCGTCAGTGGGAATTCCTGACGCTGGAGATGCCGCAGTGGCTGGTGGGTATTTTTGTTGCCTACTTCGTTGTGGCACTGCTGGTGCTGATTGCTCAGCCGTTTAAGCCGAAGAAACGCGATCTGTTCGGAAGATAAAAGCAAAACGGCAACGAGAGTTGCCGTTTTTAGTTTTTGCGCCCTCTCCCGTTGGAGAGAGTTGGGGTGAGGGCATCAGGCCGCACAACAATAAAAACCCGCCTCGGCGGGTTTTTCTCTATCATCGGGTCGGGTGATTCATAATCTGGTCTTCCCAATCCCGCACCTCAGACTCTTTCACCGCGATGTGGCGTACCGAGATACGCTCGCCGTGCATGGCCGCTTTAGAGCCGGTCAGCAAGGGGTGCCATGTCGGCAGATCTTTCCCTTCCGCCAGCAGGCGATACGCGCAGGTATGCGGCAGCCATTCAAACGTCGGCAGGTTCTCACGGGTTAACTTAATGCAGTCCGGCTCAAACTCGAAGCGGCGCTCGTAGTTGCGGCACTGGCAGGTTTTAATGTTTAACTGCTTACAGGCAACGTTGGTGAAATAGATTTCGTCAGTGTCTTCATCCATCAGCTTATGCAGGCAGCACTGCCCGCAGCCGTCACATAACGACTCCCACTCCACGTCTGTCATTTCGTCGAGAGTTTTGCGTTGCCAGAAAGGGATGTCGTTCATCAGGATGTCCACACGTCAAAAGAAAGCGCACCTTATAACGAGTCTGGCACGTTGATGCAAGTTTTGCCGCCCTGAAGGCGGCAAAATGCGTTTACAGCACGCGGGTTTTCAGCGAGAGGCCGTTAAAACTCACCTCCAGCTCATCACCACCGTTGAGGGGACCGACACCTTCTGGCGTACCGGTCAGGATCACATCACCCGGTTTCAGGGTAAAGAAGCGGCTCATATAGGCAATCAGCGGCACGATCTTGTGGATCATGTCTGCCGTGGTGCCCTGCTGGCGGATCTCACCGTTCACTTTCAGGCTGAGAGGCGTGTTCTGTGGATCGCCAGTAAACTCACCGACCGGAATAAAGCCCGAGATCGGGCAGGCATTATCAAAGCCTTTGGCTTTTTCCCACGGCTGACCTGCTTTCTTCAGCTTGCCCTGTACCTCACGCAGCGTCAGATCCAGCGCCACGCCGTAACCGGCGATGGCTTTTTGCACATGCTCTTCGGAGGCCTGGCGCAGCGTCGCGCCAATCAGCACCGCCAGCTCCACTTCATGATGCACCGAACCCAGCCCCTGCGGCAGCGCCAGCGGCTGGCGGATATCGCAAAGCGCGGTTTCTGGCTTAATGAACAACACGGGCTCTTCTGGCGTCGCGCTGCCCATCTCCTGAATATGTTTCGCATAGTTGCTGCCCACGCAAACCACTTTGCTGACGGGATAATCCAGTAATGCACCCTGCCAGTTATGATGTTGATACATGATCGACCCCTAAACGGTTGGTGTGTTGTGTCCTTAAGCAACCGGGACTATTTTTTTCCGTTCACCTCAAGATGCTGTTTTAATAAATTCTCGGGTGGTGGCGGTAGCTGTAAATAATAGCCTTGCTCCGTTAATGCCGTTTTTACTTTTTCCAGATCGGCGTTAACCAGTTTTTTACGACCATCGAGCGGCAGTAGCATCGCCAGCTGAGGTCGGCCAAAGCTCTTCATTAATTCTTCAGGCACGCGGGAAAAATCGTCTTTCTTTTCGACATAAAGATAGGTCTGGTCGCGGCTTGTACTTCTGTAGATCACACAAAACATGTTTTTACTCTGAATTCATGGGTGGTTGCTTGCCTCAATATACTCCTGACTATAACATGCCTGATACTCTTCGGAATATCGCAGCGAGTGGTTGCGGTTAATAGCAAATTGAGTAAGGCCAGGATGTCAAACACGCCCATCGAGCTTAAAGGCAGTAGCTTCACCTTATCAGTGGTACATTTGCATGATGCAAAACCCGAGGTTATTCGTCAGGCGTTAGAAGACAAAATCGCTCAGGCTCCCGCCTTTCTGAAGCACGCCCCTGTTGTTATCAATGTCAGCGGTCTGGAATCGCCGGTTAACTGGAAACATCTCCAGCAGGCCGTCTCCTCTACCGGTTTGCGCATTGTGGGCATCAGCGGCTGCAAAGATACTGAGCTGAAAGCGGAAATCGACCGTGCAGGGCTGCCTCTTCTGAACGAGGGCAAGGAAAAAGCCCCACGTGCAGCCCCCGTTGCCGTCGAGACGCCCCCCCCTGCGGTACAAAACGTTACCTCCGTCACAAAAACGCGAATGATTGATGTGCCGGTTCGTTCCGGTCAGCGCATTTATGCACCAAACTGTGATCTAATTGTTACAAGCCACGTCAGCGCTGGCGCAGAGCTGATTGCAGATGGCAATATTCACGTATACGGTATGATGCGTGGGCGTGCACTTGCCGGAGCGAGTGGCGATCGGGACGCACAAATATTTTGTACTCACCTGACAGCGGAACTGGTGTCCATCGCAGGTGAATATTGGCTGAGCGACAAGATCCCAGCCGAATTTTATGGCAAAGCGGCTCGTCTGCGACTGGCAGACGACGCGTTGACCGTTCAACCGTTGAATTGATCCCTTTTTAACAAGGAATTTCTATGGCACGCATTATTGTTGTTACTTCGGGTAAAGGAGGCGTTGGCAAGACCACCTCCAGCGCGGCCATCGCTACTGGTTTGGCCCAGAAGGGAAAGAAAACCGTCGTTATCGATTTCGATATCGGTCTGCGTAACCTCGACCTGATCATGGGTTGTGAACGTCGCGTCGTGTATGACTTCGTAAACGTGATTCAGGGCGATGCCACCCTTAACCAGGCGCTGATTAAAGATAAGCGCACCGAGAACCTTTACATCCTTCCGGCCTCGCAGACGCGTGACAAAGACGCCCTGACCCGTGAAGGTGTAGAAAAGGTGCTCGATGAGCTGAAAAAAATGGAGTTCGACTTCATCGTCTGCGACTCCCCTGCCGGTATCGAAACCGGTGCCCTGATGGCGCTCTACTTCGCTGATGAAGCGATCATCACCACCAACCCTGAAGTGTCATCCGTCCGTGACTCTGACCGAATTCTCGGGATCCTCGCCTCCAAATCCCGTCGTGCGGAAAATGGCGAAGATCCGATTAAAGAGCACCTGCTGCTGACCCGCTATAACCCGGGCCGCGTGAACAAAGGTGACATGCTGAGCATGGAAGACGTGCTGGAGATCCTGCGCATCAAACTGGTGGGCGTGATCCCGGAAGACCAGTCCGTGCTGCGCGCCTCTAACCAGGGCGAGCCAGTGATTCTGGATACGATGGCAGATGCCGGTAAAGCCTACGCGGATACCGTTGACCGTCTGCTGGGAGAAGAACGTCCTTTCCGCTTCATTGAAGAAGAGAAGAAAGGTTTCCTCAAACGCCTGTTCGGAGGATAAGTTATGGCATTACTGGACTTTTTTCTCTCGCGGAAAAAGAACACCGCCAACATCGCAAAAGAACGTCTGCAAATCATCGTTGCGGAGCGTCGTCGTAGCGACGCCGAGCCTCACTACCTGCCGCAGCTGCGTAAGGACATCCTGGAAGTGATCTGTAAGTATGTGCAGATTGACCCGGAGATGGTCACCGTGCAGCTGGAGCAAAAAGACGGGGATATTTCGATTCTGGAGCTGAACGTGACGCTCCCGGAAGCGGAAGAGTCGCGTCCGTAGTTTTTTGATTTTGTAGCCCCGGTAAGCGCAGCGCCACCGGGGAAATATGCCGGGTATATTCCCGGCATATTTATTATCGTGGATACCCTTCCAGCAGCGTATTCAGGCGATCGGCCATCAATTCCCCGCGCCAGCCCGCCATCATTTCCGGTAGGCCATTCTGTGGTTTCAGCTTCCAGTGCCAGTTCAGCAACTGGTTAATTTGACGCCGCGATGCCAGCAGTTCGGCACTCAGTTTGCTCTCTGTCGCCACAGCCTGCACCAGCGCTTTGATATCCTTAAACGCCTTGCGATAGCCTGGCATATCCATCAGATTCAGCAGCGGCTCTGGCAGTTCGTCCTCCGGTATCTGCTGCGCTTTGGCCACCAGCGCGAGCAGCGTTTTTCCGTGAAAACGAATTTCGCTGCCTGACAGCCCAATGCTGTCCAGCTCGCCCATGCTGCCTGGCATATAGCGTGCGACCGCCCAGAGGTGTTCCTCGCGTACCACAAAGTTAACGGCCAAATCGCGTTCGCGCGCTTTACGCAGGCGCCAGTCGGCTAACAGTTGCAGGCAGGCCAGCTGACGCGTACGCAGCTGCCACGCATTGCTGATATCGCGCCAGGCCTCTTTCGGGTCAGCGATTTCCTGGCGACGCTGCTGCGTCATCCGGCACTCATCCAGTGCCGCGGGCAGCCAGCCGGAGGCTTCTGCCTCTTTCATGAGCTGTCCGGCGATAGGCAGGAGGTAAAATACGTCTGCCGCAGCGTAGTCCAGCTGACGCTCTGTGAGCGGGCGCGCCAGCCAGTCGGTACGGGATTCACTTTTATCCAGTGTCAGGCCGGTGTACTCCTCAACCATGGCGGCAAAGCCCCATGAAAGCGGACGATTGCTGAACGCGGCGAGGATCTGCGTATCAATCAGCGGCTGCGGCATGATGCCAAACGTATTCAGAAAGACTTCCAGATCTTCACTGCCTGCGTGCAGGTATTTGGTGACCGCAGTATCAAGCAGCAGGTCACGCATCGGCGTCCAGTCGGTAATGCCGAGCGGGTCAATCAGCGACACGTGTTTGCCGTCGTACATCTGAATCAAACCCAACTGCGGATAATACGTCCGGGTACGGACAAACTCGGTATCCAGGGCGATGGCAGGAAAATCGCGCGTCACTTCGCACAGCGAAGCCAGCTCGTCGTTGGTCGTGATCATCTGGTAATTCAAAACGGTTTCTCTTTTGTTTGCGCCCATAAAAAACGCCGGCTAAACCGGCGTCTGGGCGATTAGCGTGAAGCTCAGGCCTTATTGTCCACTTTGGCACGGGCTTCGTCACGTAATTCTCGTCGTAATATCTTCCCGACGTTTGATTTCGGCAGCTCATCGCGGAACTCCACCAGCTTCGGCACTTTATAGCCGGTGAGCTGACGGCGGCAGAACGTGATGAGCTCCTCCTCGGTAAGAGAGGCGTTTTTCTTCACCACAAAAATCTTCACTGCCTCGCCGCTGCTGCCGGAAGGTACGCCAACCGCGGCAACTTCAAGCACGCCGCTATGCTGCATCACCACATCTTCGATCTCATTCGGATAGACGTTAAATCCGGAGACAAGGATCATGTCTTTCTTACGATCGACAATGCGCAGGAAGCCCTCTTCATCCATCACGGCGATATCACCGGTGTGCAGCCAGCCGTCTTTGATGATTTCGTCAGTGGCATCAGGACGCTGCCAGTAGCCCAGCATTACCTGCGGCCCTCTGACGCACAGCTCACCCGGCTCGCCCGGCGCGACTTCGTTGTCGTTATCATCCACCAGTTTGGCTTCCGTCGACGGTACCGGCAGGCCGATGCTGCCGCTGTGGTAGTCGATATCGTGCGGATTGACGCTGACCAGCGGGGCACATTCGGTCAGGCCATAGCCTTCAAGTAAATACTGGCCGGTAAGTTTCACCCAGCGCTCGGCCACCGCCTGCTGAACCGGCATTCCGCCGCCCGCAGAGAGGTGTAGCGTAGAGAAATCAAGCTGCTGGAACTCTTTGTTGTTGAGCAGCGCGTTAAACAGGGTGTTTACCCCGGTCATGGCGGTGAACGGGTATTTCGCCAGCTCTTTAACCAGCCCCGGAATGTCGCGTGGGTTGGTGATCAACACGTTCTGACCGCCCAGCTCAATAAACAGCAGGCAGTTCATAGTCAGCGCAAAAATGTGATAAAGCGGAAGCGCGGTGATGACCACCTCCTTGCCCGGATGCAGCAGCGGCCCGTAGGTCGCATTCACCTGCTCAAGGTTTGCCAGCATATTGCGGTGAGTCAGCATGGCGCCTTTGGCCACCCCGGTAGTCCCCCCGGTGTACTGCAGGAACGCAAGATCCTCTGAAACCACTTCCGGTTTGACGTATTGCATACGATACCCGGCATGCAGCGCGCGGCGGAAGGAGATGGCATCTGGCAGATGGTATTTCGGTACCAGACGTTTAATGTATTTGACGACAAAGTTAACCAGCGTGCCCTTGGCGGTGGAGAGCTGATCCCCCATGCGCGTCAGGATGACGTGTTTCACCTGGGTTTTGTCGACCACTTTCTCCAGCGTGTGGGCAAAGTTCGAGACGATCACAATCGCGACCGCGCCGCTGTCGTTCAGCTGATGTTCCAGTTCACGTGGTGTGTAGAGCGGGTTGACGTTGACGACAATCATCCCGGCCCGCAGGATACCAAACAATGCGACCGGGTATTGCAGCAGGTTCGGCATCATCAGCGCGACGCGATCCCCTTTTTGCAGCCCCAGCCCTTCCTGCAAATAGGCCGCGAACGCCCGACTCCGCTCCTCAAGCTTACGGAACGTCATCACCTCACCCATATTGATAAACGCGGGCTGATCGGCGTAACGCCTTACCGAGTGTTCAAATAATTCAACCAGGGATTGATAACGGTCAGGATTGATCTCCGCAGGCACATCTGCGGGATAACGGTTAAGCCAAACCTTGTTCAATGCATCACCTCTGAATTGAGTGTTCGTCGTCATCACAACCCCGATAATAAACAGTTTGTTAACATTATATTAACTCAGCGTACCAGTTTATTAATTGCCCAGATTTAAGGTTGCGAAGCGCGTCACTCTTTTTTTTCGTTTTAGCCGTAAAAAAACAGAGACAGCGGCTGAGCCGCTGTCTCTTTTCTAACAATAACAGTAAGTTACTCAGTAACGATCGTCTGTACCTGCGCCGGGCCCGGGTTATACCAGCCCCAGCCAGGGTAGCCGTAACGATACGGATGTGGGCCCCACATCCACGGATCGACAGGCTGAGGCGGCATGATCACCTGCTGTGTCAGGCGCCAGCGTTTGTACCCGTTGACCTGCATGGTCATGAATTTGTACGGTGTCGTGCCGATTTTGCCCTGTGTCGTGCCGGTAATCGGCCCGACGACGGTCACCAGCTGTCCACGGAAATCAACCGGGTCGAGGAAGCCGCTAACATCGGCAAAAATGCGCCCGCGCGAGGTTTCGCCGAGGATCGGCCGAGCGCCGCTATCCAGCGGCACGGTGGCGATCTCCAGCCGGGTTTTCCCCTGCTGGTTTTGCACCTCAATCACCTTCCCGCCAAAGCGCGCTTCCTGACCGACGTAAAGCTCAGGGGCATTCATCACGCGAACCAGATCCTGCTGTGGCGTAGGGCTGCTGCCCTTAATCGCATCAGGAACGGAAACGCATCCGCTCAGTGCTATGGCCACAGCGCCTGCCATAATGAGGCGTACTACTTTAGTCTGAACCGCCATGATGCGACTCCTTTTTCTCAGTTCCTGTTACTGAGATTCACTCGCGGCCTGGAAGTTTCTTCCACGCGACGGTGTTTCGCAAATAAACCGGCTCGGCATGTTCAACGGCCACGGTTTTTCCTGCTGCGAGCAACTGGCAGGCGAGAGGAAGCATATCCTCTGCGACAGGCAGAAGCATGTTGCCGTCCACCAGTGTCACGCCGGTACCGTTTGCCATGTCAGGCCATGCCGCCCAACCGGTCCCTACCGTCGCCCACTCACCGGAGAGGTTCTGCAACCGTTCGGTTACCGCTTCCGGCTTGAGCACCGCTTCCGTCTCTTCGCCGTGCCACACGCCCTGCTCGTCGCGGGTGTATTCAGCCCAGTAGACTTCGCCCATGCGGGCATCAATCGCTGCCAGCACACGGGTGGCGCCTGTCATACGCCACGCGCCCTGCGCCATCGTCGCCAGGGTGGAAACACCGATCATCGGCAGGTCAGCACCCAGTGCCAGCCCCTGCGCAATACCAATCCCAATGCGTACACCCGTAAAGCTGCCGGGGCCACGGCCAAAGGCCAGCGCATCGAGGTCGGTTAAGGTGGTGTTGCCCTGGGTCAAAATCGCTTTCACCAGGGGCAGAATACGTTGGGTGTGTTCTCGTGGACACTCTTCGAAATGAGCAGAAATAGCACCGTCGTTCCACAGAGCAACGGAACACGCCTCTGTAGCGGTATCAATAGCCAGAATTCGCATCAGTCGTCGCGCTCTCGCAATGGTCAGTCACAAAATGGCGCGCATCTTAGCACACTCCCGGGCAAATTACTCCGCCGTTGGGTTGGCCAGGAAGCGAACCGCGCGTTTAATGTCCCGCGTACGCGGCGCGGGCGGCAGGCTGGCGAGGAAGGTCGCACCGTAAGGACGCATCACCAGCCGGTTATCACAGATGACCAGCACGCCGCGATCGTCCACGTCGCGGATCAGACGCCCTACCCCCTGCTTAAGGGTGATCACCGCGTCCGGCAGTTGTACCTCATCGAAAGGATCCCCCCCGCGCAGACGGCAGTCTTCCATCCGCGCTTTGAGCAGCGGATCGTCCGGCGAGGTAAAGGGCAGTTTATCGATAATCACCAGTGACAGGGTATCGCCCCGCACGTCCACCCCTTCCCAGAAGCTGCTGGTTGCCACCAGAAGCGCATTCCCGGCGCTGACAAACTGCTGTAACAGTTGCCCTTTGCTGGTTTCGCCCTGTAGCAGCACCGGCAAGGTCATGGTGGCGCGGAACTGTTCAGCCAGATCGCGCATCATGGCGTGGGAGGTACAGAGCATAAAGCAGCGGCCATTGTTGGCCTCAATCATCGGTTTCAGCATGGCTGCCAGCAGTCGCGCGGCGCCGGGCTGATTCGGCAGCGGCAGATTACGCGGCACGCAGAGCAGCGCCTGTTTTTGATAGTCAAATGGGCTCGGCAGCAGCAGTGACTCCGCCTGTTCAATCCCGAGACGCTCGGTGAAGTGGTGCAGGTCGTCATTGACCGACAGGGTCGCGGACGTAAATATCCAGCTCCCCGGTTTTTGCGCCATCACCTCTTTGAATTTGTCTGCCACCGTCAGCGGCGTAAGCGCCAGGGTGAAATGACGTGAGGTGCATTCGTACCAGTAGCTGTACCCCGGCTGGTTGATCTCTTTCAGCCGTTTCAGCCGCCCGCGATAGAGCGTGGCGCGCTCGAAGGCAGCGTCCAGCAGCGCAGAACGGCCAAGCGACAGTTTCGCCACGTCGTAACAGAGTTCCAGCGCATCATCCAATAGCAGCAGTGCGCGCTGGATATTGTTGTCCGCCAGCAGCTCGCGCAAATTGCCGCGGTAGCCAGGCTCGCCGAGCTGCAGGCGGAAATCCTGCGCGCTTTGCGCCAGGCGATCGGCACATTTTTGCAGCTGCTGGGTATCTTTTAATTCGGTGCGATAAGCAATGGTGAAATCTTTCGCCAGGTCCAGCAGCTGGCGGCTGGAGAGCGACTGGCCGAAATACTGGCTGGCGATATCCGGAAGCTGATGGGCCTCGTCGAAGATCATCACTTCTGCTTCAGGGATCAGTTCACCAAAACCGCTGTCTTTCACCACCATATCCGCGAGAAACAGATGATGGTTCACCACCACCACATCCGCATCCATCGCGGTTTTACGCGCTTTCACCACAAAACAGTCTTTATACAGCGGGCAGTCGCTGCCAAGGCAGTTGTCATTGGTGCTGGTTACCAGCGGCCAGGCGGGAGAGTCTTCCGCCACACTCGCGCAGGTGCTGATATCGCCCTCCTCCGTCTGGTTGGCCCAGGCGCGAAGAATGATGACATCACTCAGGGTCTGCACCGGCAGGTCGCCGCCGGCCAGTGCCTGTTGTTCAAGACGCTCAAGGCAGAGATAGTTGGAGCGCCCTTTCAGCAACGCCAGCCGCCCTTTGTATTTCAGCGCTTTTGCCACTGTCGGCAAATCTCGGCTGTAGAGCTGATCCTGCAACGCCTTCGAGCCGGTAGAGATTATCACCTTCTTTTTGGCACGCAGCGCCGGTGCAAGGTAAGCGTAGGTTTTTCCCGTGCCGGTGCCAGCTTCCACCACCAGCGGCTGTGCCTTATCGATGGCGCGAGCGACAGCATGCGCCATCTGACGCTGCGGTTCACGCGGTTTAAAACCGGGAATAGCCTGTGCTAACTGCCCTTCAGGGGAAAAATCGTCTGCCACGGTGTTCTCTCACTGTATTTTTGCACAGGGATTATGTCAGCCCATCCTCTCCTGTGCCACCCCAAATAGTGACGACGGCGAAACAATATGGCAGTCTTGCCGCCTGATGATGAAAATAACGAGGAAACGTTTATGACAATTGTGCGCATTGATGCCGAAGCCCGCTGGTCTGATGTCGTCATTCATAACCAGACGCTCTATTACACTGGCGTGCCGTCCAATCTGGATGCGGATGCCTTTGAACAAACGGCTGACACCCTGGCGCAGATCGATGCGGTGCTGGAAAAGCAAGGCAGTGACAAATCGCGCATTCTGGACGCCACCATTTTCCTGGCAAATAAAGACGATTTTGCGGCCATGAACAAAGCCTGGGATGCATGGGTTGTAGCGGGGCACGCGCCTGTACGTTGCACCGTACAGGCCACGCTGATGAAGCCGGAATACAAGGTAGAGATTAAGATTATCGCGGCAGTGTAAGCCGGTTACTCTTCATCCTCATCCTCGAAACGCGCCACGATCCGCTCGCCGGTATGGGTGGCGCGAAGTTCTTCCGCCACATGTGAAATGGCCTGCCCGCTGCTCATCCCCTGGGACATCAGCTCCTGGATGCGCTCAACCGCTTTCTGCTGCTGCTCGTGGCTCAGAGAAGGTAAACCTGCAAACATCGTCAACTCCTGCTAAATTATTCGCGCTAATTATTTCACGCTGCCCGGTAGTATGCCACACATGAACATGCGCTTCCCCACTGTTATTACCCTGCCATGGCGTACTGACGCCGCTGAATTCTGGTTTGCTCGTCTGAGCCATCTTCCCTGGGCGATGCTGCTGCATTCCGGCCATGCGGACCACCCTTATAGCCGCTTTGACATTCTGGTTGCCGATCCGCTGCATACGGTAACGTCTGACAACCTGCCTTCAACGGACGATCCGCTGATGCGGCTGCAGGAGGCGATCGACGAACTGGGTTTGTCTGCCACGCCGAACCCGGATCTTCCCTTCCAGGGCGGTGCGCTGGGCGTGTTTGGCTACGATCTTGGTCGCCGCTTTGAAACGCTGCCTTCCGTTGCGAAAGCGGATATTCCGCTGCCGGATATGGCGGTGGGACTTTATGACTGGGCGCTGATTGTCGATCACCATAAACAGGTGGTCTCCCTGCTCAGCCATTCGGATGTGAATGCGCGTCTGGCCTGGCTGAACGCGCAGCAGCCCGCAGCCGCGCCGGATTTCCGTCTGACCTCTGCGTGGCGTTCAAACATGACCCCGCAGACCTATGCGGAAAAATTCGCACGCGTGCAGGCGTATCTGCAAAGCGGCGATTGTTATCAGGTGAACCTTGCCCAGCGCTTCCAGGCGACGTATCAGGGCGATGAATGGCAGGCCTTTACCCGCCTTAATGCCAGTAACCGGGCACCGTTCAGTGCGTTTATCCGTCTCGATCAGGGCGCGATCCTGAGTCTTTCGCCTGAGCGGTTTATTCATCTGGCGGAAGGCAAGATCCAGACGCGCCCGATTAAAGGGACCTTGCCGCGCCTGAGCGATCCGGCAGCCGATCGCCAGCAGGCGGAAAAGCTCGCCGCGTCACCGAAGGACCGCGCCGAAAATTTAATGATTGTCGACCTGATGCGCAACGACATTGGCCGGGTGGCGGTACCGGGCAGCGTTCGCGTGCCGGAACTGTTCGTCGTCGAACCTTTCCCGGCGGTGCACCATCTGGTCAGCACCATTACCGCACAGCTACCGGCTTCGCGTACCCCCTGCGATCTTCTGCGCGCCGCGTTTCCGGGGGGATCCATCACTGGCGCACCAAAAGTGCGGGCAATGGAAATTATTGATGAGCTGGAGCCGCACCGTCGCAACGCCTGGTGCGGCAGCATTGGCTACGTGAGCGTCTGCGGGACGCTGGATACCAGCATCACTATTCGCACCCTGACGGCCTGCGACGGCCAGCTCTACTGCTCCGCAGGCGGCGGGATTGTGGCCGATAGCCAGGTGGATGCGGAATATCAGGAAACCTTTGATAAAGTTAACCGTATCCTGAAACAACTGGAGAACTGACGGGTGGAGAGAGAGAACCTGACGCTGGATGATTTTCTGTCGCGCTTTCAGCTGTTGCGGCCACAGGTGAGCCGTGAAGCGCTCAATCAACGTCAGGCGGCGGTGCTGATCCCCGTGGTGCGTCGTGAACAGCCGGGTTTGCTGCTGACCCAGCGTTCCCCCCATTTACGCAAACACGCCGGTCAGGTCGCTTTCCCCGGCGGCGCGGTAGACAGCAGCGATGCCTCGCTGATTGCCGCCGCGTTGCGTGAAGCGCAGGAAGAGGTGGCCATCCCGCCCGAGGCCGTCGAGATCGTTGGCGTCCTCCCGCCAGTCGACAGCGTGACCGGTTTCCAGGTGACACCGGTGGTGGGCATTATCCCGCCCGGTTTGCAGTATCACGCCAGCGTTGATGAGGTGTCCGCGGTGTTTGAAATGCCGCTGGAAGAAGCCCTTCGCCTGAGCCGTTATCACCCGCTGGATATTCAGCGCCGTGGACATCACCATCGGGTCTGGTTGTCCTGGTATCAGCATTATTTTGTCTGGGGCATGACGGCGGGCATCATTCGTGAACTGGCGCTGCAAATCGGCCTGAAGCCTTGACTATACTTTACATTCCGCCTTTTTTTCAGGTTTGCGATCGGCGTCGCGCTATTAGCAAAACCCATCGTCAACCATTAGTTTAATTCATGTGAATAGTTAAGCCGAGGTCGATGTTCCCTCTTACACTATGCGCAGTTATAACATCGTTACTGGAACCCCGGTAACCCTGTCAGGAGTGTGAAAGTGATTAGTATATTCGACATGTTCAAAGTGGGAATTGGCCCTTCGTCTTCCCATACTGTTGGGCCGATGAAGGCCGGTAAACAGTTCGTCGATGATCTGGTCGAAAAAGGATTACTGGAAAGCGTTACCCGTGTCGCCGTGGATGTCTACGGCTCTCTGTCATTGACGGGTAAAGGCCACCACACCGATATCGCCATTATTATGGGTCTGGCAGGCAATATGCCGGACACAGTAGATATTGATGCCATCCCGGCATTTATCCGTGACGTGGAAACGCGCGGTCGCCTGCTGCTGGCTAATGGCCAGCACGAAGTGGATTTCCCGCAGGATGACGGGATGCGTTTTCGTAGCGACAACCTGCCGCTGCATGAAAACGGCATGACCATCCACGCCTGGAGCGGCGAGAAAGAGATTTACAGCAAAACCTACTACTCCATCGGCGGTGGCTTCATCGTGGATGAAGAGCATTTCGGCAAAGAGAGCACCGGCGACGTCAACGTGCCGTATCCGTTCAAATCTGCCACCGAGATGCTGGGATATTGCAAAGAGACCGGCCTGTCGCTGTCCGGCATGGTGATGCAGAACGAACTGGCACTGCACAGCAAAAAAGAGATTGAAGACTATTTTGCGAACGTATGGCAGACCATGCGCGCCTGTATCGATCGCGGGATGAACACCGAAGGCGTGCTGCCGGGTCCGCTGCGCGTACCGCGTCGTGCCTCTGCGCTGCGCCGTATGCTGGTGACCACCGATAAATTCTCCAACGACCCGATGAACGTGGTCGACTGGGTGAACATGTTCGCCCTGGCGGTGAACGAAGAAAACGCCGCCGGTGGCCGCGTAGTGACGGCGCCCACCAACGGTGCGTGCGGGATTGTTCCGGCGGTGCTGGCTTATTACGATCACTTTATTGAACCTGTTACGCCAGATATTTATATCCGTTACTTCCTGGCGGCAGGTGCCATTGGTGCGCTGTATAAAATGAACGCCTCTATCTCTGGTGCAGAAGTGGGATGCCAGGGGGAAGTGGGTGTAGCCTGCTCGATGGCAGCGGCAGGTCTGGCAGAGCTGTTGGGTGCAAGCCCTGAGCAGGTCTGCGTGGCAGCGGAAATCGGCATGGAACATAACCTGGGCCTGACCTGTGACCCGGTTGCCGGGCAGGTGCAGGTACCGTGCATTGAGCGTAACGCCATTGCGTCGGTGAAAGCGATTAACGCCTCCCGTATGGCAATGCGCCGTACCAGCGAGCCTCGCGTGTCGCTGGATAAGGTTATTGAGACCATGTACGAAACCGGTAAAGACATGAACGCGAAGTACCGTGAGACTTCCCGTGGTGGTCTGGCCATTAAGGTGCAGTGCGACTAATACCTTCATTCGCCCATCTGCAACGGATGGGCGAAATTTCCTTCTGATTCTCGTCTCCTTTCACTTTCCCCACTACACTTTCACTGTTGCGTCTGGCTTTTGGGGCTGGAGGCTTATCAGGCGACCGTTCATGCAAACCGCACAAACGATCATTAAAAACTATCGCCGAAAACGCGTGATCGTCTGTGTGACGGTTGCGCTCCTTACGCTCATCCTGACGTTAGGCATTCGATTTATTTCACAGCGTAATGTAAATCAACAACGCATTGTCGACTTCGCCAGCCATACCGTTCGCTCGCTTGATAACGTTCTGCTTTCTTTGGATAACCGTCGGCCGGAGTTGTTGGGTCTGGTCGGCCAGCCTTGTCCAGAGGCACATCTGACTCTGCGAAAGCAGGCTGCCATTTTACAGACCGTCCGCTCGATCGCCCTGATTAAAGAGGGCATCCTTTACTGCTCCAGTATTTTCGGCAGTCGTGCCGTTCCTGTGCGTGAACTTCAGCCCGCTCTGCCGGCAAGTATGTCAAAGCTCATTTTATCGACCGACCAGTTGCTGCTTAAAGGCAGCCCAATTCTTATTCAGTGGCACCCCACGTCTCAGAGCGGTGAAGATGGTGTTATGGAGATCATTAACATCGATCTGATCACCAGAATGATCCTTGAGCCCCAACGTCCCCTCATCACCGATGTGGCGCTGACCGTCGGGGATCACTCTCTTCGCTATGGTCAACGTGTTACCGACGCGCTGAAGTTTAATGAGACTGACGCGCTGATACAGGAAATGTCGTCGCGCTATCCGTTCTCCATTACGGTCAGCGGCCCGGGTCCAGGAGAACTGGCACTAAAAAGCCTGCCAGCACAACTGCCGCTGGGGTTAATGCTAAGCCTGCTGCTGGGTTATCTGGCCTGGCTGGCCACAGCAAACCGGATGAGCTTCACGTGGGAGATCGATATGGGGATTGCGGGGCGGGAATTTGAGCTTTTCTGCCAGCCGCTGGTCAATGCCCGTACCCAGGAGTGCATCGGCGTGGAAATTCTTCTGCGCTGGAATAACCCGCGTCAGGGTTGGATCTCCCCGGAAGTTTTTATTCCCCTGGCAGAAGAGCATAACCTGATTGTTCCCCTGACCCGCTACGTGATTGCCGAAACGGTACGCCAGATAGGCTACTTCCCGTCCGGCCCGGGCTTTCACATCGGCATTAATGTGGCTGCCAGCCACTTCCGTCACGCCGCGCTGTTACAGGATCTGAACCGCTACTGGTTCAGCGCCAACCCGAGCCAGCGGCTGGTCATTGAACTCACGGAGCGCGACGCCCTGGTCGATGCGGATTATCGCATCGTGCGCGAGTTGCACCGCAAAGGGGTCAAACTTGCCATCGACGATTTTGGCACCGGGAACAGTTCGTTCTCCTGGCTTGAAAAGCTCCATCCTGACGTACTGAAAATCGACCAGTCATTCACCACCGCCATCGGAACCGATGCCGTGAACTCAACGGTGACGGATATCATTATTGCGCTGGGTCAGCGGCTGAATATTGAGCTGGTTGCGGAAGGGGTCGAAACGGAGGAGCAGGCCAGGTACTTACGCCGGCACGGTGTCCATACTCTGCAGGGGTATTTCTATGCGCGGCCCATGCCGCTGCGGGATTTTCCACAATGGCTGGCGGAGAGCACTCCCCCGCCAGCACATCATAACGGGCACGTCGTGCCCTTAATGCCGTTGCGTTAAGAAGACTTACTCGTCTTCGTCGTGCACGGATTGCTCTTTAACAATACGCACCATATCAACGCGGTAGTCGTTGGCTTCAACAATGGTGATGTGCAACGGTGGCAGTTCGATCACATCGCCCACGCGCGGGATCTGCCCGTTCACGGCGATGACCAGACCGGCAACAGTGGCAATGTCTTCTTCATCGTTGACCACGTTTTCCAGCCCCAGCGTATGCGAAAGCGCGTGCAGGTCAGTGGTACCTTTCACCAGCCAGCCTTCACCATCAGCCACGATTTCCGGTGTTTCGTCCTCATCCGGGAATTCACCGGCAATGGCTTCCAGCACGTCCAGCGGCGTGACCAGCCCCTGCACCACACCAAATTCGTTGGTGACAATCACGAAGCTACCGCGGGCACGACGCAATACGCCAAGCAGGTTGATCGGGTCCAGCGTTTCCGGTACCACGATAGCCGGCGATGCGGCGGCGATGGCTTCAACGTCAACGCCCTCTTCCAGCGCCACCAGCATCTCTTTGGCGCGCACGACACCGATGATCTCATCCAGCTCACCGCGACACACAGGGAACAGGCTGTGCGGCGAAGAGAGCAGCTGCTGACGAATTTCATCAACGCTCAATCGGGAATCCACCCAGCTTATCTCGCCGCGCGGGGTCATGATGCCACGCAGTGAACGGGAGGCCAGGGAAAGAACGCCGTTAATCATATAACGCTCTTCTTCCACAAACGCCCCTTCCGGCACCGGAACCGGGTTACGGTTCTCGGTGTCACTCTGCACATTCACCTGACGGCGACCGCCCATCAGACGCAGGATGGCATCCGCCGTACGGGCACGCAGCGGTTGATTAGACTGCTGCTTGATGAAGTTACGGCGTGCAATCTGATTGAAGAGTTCGATCAGGATCGAGAAACCAATCGCGGCGTACAGGTAGCCTTTCGGAATATGGAAACCGAAGCCTTCCGCAACCAGGCTCAGACCAATCATCAGCAGGAAACTCAGACACAGCACCACGACCGTCGGATGTTGGTTCACAAAGCGGGTCAGCGGTTTAGACGCCAGCAGCATAACCGCCATGGCGATAACCACAGCCGCCATCATCACCGGGAGATGGTTCACCATACCCACCGCCGTGATCACCGCATCGAGCGAGAAGACGGCATCCAGCACCACGATCTGCAGCACCACTACCCAGAAGCTGGCATACCCCTTTCCGTGACCATCATCGTGCTGCCGGTTCTCCAGCCGCTCGTGCAGCTCTGTCGTGGCTTTAAACAGCAGGAATATCCCCCCGAGCAGCATGATCAAATCGCGGCCGGAGAAGGTGAAATCCATGACGGTAAACAGCGGTTTCGTCAGGGTGACCATCCACGAAATGACGGACAGCAGCGCCAGTCGCATGACCAGGGCCAACGAGAGGCCGATCAGACGCGCTTTATCACGCTGTTTTGGCGGCAGTTTATCTGCAAGGATGGCGATAAACACCAGATTATCAATGCCGAGTACGATCTCCAGCACCACCAGCGTGAGTAATCCCACCCAGATTGACGGGTCCATTAAGAATTCCATGACAAGCTCCTGCTAAAGGAATGACAAAACGGTGCCCCACTCAACGTGGGCAAAACAGAGGCAAACAGAGTCGATACGTGACGAGGATCGCCGGTGAAAAAGGCGCGAAGTGGCCTGGTAGATGACTGACGTCGGTGACGGTCCATATAGTGGGCTGTAGCCCTATACTCCTGATCATTTAAACGGAGGCTAAACATATCAGAGACAATAGGTTTTTAGCAAAGATTTACGTTCCTTTGCAAAAACGCGAAAAGGCGAAATATGTGTTGAGTAATTTCTGATTTTCGAAACCTAAATTACGGATCTTCATCACATAAATTATTTTTTCACTATCTAAAATAATTCGCGGAAGTCTTAGCTTTTTAACTCTAACCCTTATCTGAATCGATTCGGTTCGCCAATACGATTCTCAGTACGTCTGTCTGGCAGACGTATTAATGATAATAAAAGGAGGTAGCAAGTGACCATTGCTATTGTCATAGGCACACATGGTTGGGCTGCAGAGCAGCTACTCAAAACAGCAGAGATGCTGTTGGGCGGGCAGGAAAACGTCGGCTGGATCGATTTCGTTCCCGGTGAAAACGCCGAGACGCTGATTGAGAAATACACGGCTCAACTGTCGAAGCTGGATACCAGCAAAGGCGTGCTGTTTCTCGTTGATACATGGGGAGGCAGTCCGTTCAACGCTGCCAGCCGCATTGTCGTCGATAAAGAGCACTATGAAGTTGTCGCAGGGGTCAATATCCCGATGCTGGTGGAAACCTTCATGGCACGCGACGACAATCCGGGTTTTGATGAGCTGGTCGCCCTGGCTGTCGAAACCGGCCGCGAAGGCGTGAAAGCACTGAAGGCGCAGCCGGTTGAGAAACCCGCGCCGGTAGCTGCCGCAGCGCCAAAAGCCGCAACACCCGCAAAACCCATGGGCCCGAACGATTACATGGTTATCGGCCTTGCGCGTATCGATGACCGTTTGATCCATGGTCAGGTGGCCACGCGCTGGACAAAAGAGACCAACGTTCGACGCATTATCGTGGTCAGCGACGAAGTAGCCGCCGACACAGTGCGTAAAACTCTCCTCACCCAGGTTGCTCCTCCGGGCGTTACCGCGCACGTGGTGGATGTCGCCAAGATGATCCGCGTTTACAACAACCCGAAATATGCCGGTGAACGCGTCATGCTTCTGTTCACTAACCCGACAGACGTCGAGCGCATTGTTGAAGGCGGCGTGAAAATCACCTCCGTTAACATTGGTGGTATGGCTTTCCGTCAGGGCAAAACGCAGGTCAACAACGCGATTTCAGTCGATGCGAAGGATATCGAGGCATTCAACAAGCTGAATGCTCGCGGTATTGAACTGGAAGCCCGTAAGGTTTCCACGGACCCGAAACTGAAAATGATGGATTTGATCGGCAAAGTTGGGAAATAAGCCCGCGCCGGTTTTTCACATAAAGCTTATGCAATAGGAGAAGTACAATGGAGATTACCACTCTTCAGATTGTGCTGGTGTTCATCGTCGCGTGTATTGCGGGTATGGAATCCGTACTTGATGAATTTCAGTTCCACCGTCCTCTGGTGGCCTGTACGCTGATTGGTGCCGTTCTCGGTGATATGAAAACCGGTATCATCATCGGTGGTACCCTGGAAATGATCGCCCTCGGCTGGATGAACATCGGTGCGGCAGTTGCGCCCGATGCCGCGCTGGCGTCCATTATTTCGACCGTGCTGGTTATTGCCGGTCATCAAAGCATTGGTGCCGGTATCGCACTGGCTATTCCGCTGGCCGCAGCAGGCCAGGTACTGACCATTATCGTTCGTACTATCACCGTGGCTTTCCAGCATGCGGCGGATAAGGCGGCCGAAAACGGCAATCTTACGGCGCTCTCCTGGATCCACGTCTCGTCCCTGTTCCTGCAGGCGATGCGTATCGCTATTCCGGCCGTTATCGTCGCTATCTCCGTGGGGACCAGCGAAGTTCAGGGCATGCTCAACGCGATCCCTGAAGTGGTTACCAGCGGTCTGAACATCGCCGGTGGTATGATCGTGGTGGTCGGTTATGCGATGGTCATCAACATGATGCGCGCAGGCTACCTGATGCCATTCTTCTACCTGGGCTTCGTGACCGCCGCCTTCACCAACTTCAACCTGGTTGCTCTCGGTGTGATTGGTGCGGTGATGGCGATTCTCTACATCCAGCTCAGCCCGAAATATAACCGCGTTGCGGGTGCCCCAGCGCAGGCTGCTGGCAATAACGATCTCGATAACGAACTGGACTAACAGGTGAGCGAAATGGTTGATATGACTAAAACTACCCCTGAGAAGAAACTCACTCCGGGTGATATTCGTGGCGTGTTCATCCGTTCTAACCTGTTTCAGGGTTCATGGAACTTCGAACGTATGCAGGCCCTGGGCTTCTGCTTCTCCATGGTACCGGCGATCAAACGCCTCTATCCGGAGAACAACGAAGCACGTCGTCAGGCGATTAAGCGTCACCTGGAATTCTTTAACACCCATCCTTACGTAGCAGCTCCGGTTCTGGGCGTTACCCTGGCGATGGAAGAGCAGCGTGCAAACGGCGCAGAGATTGACGATGGTGCCATCAACGGTATCAAAGTCGGTCTGATGGGGCCGCTGGCAGGTGTAGGTGACCCGATCTTCTGGGGTACGGTTCGCCCGGTCTTTGCCGCGCTGGGGGCGGGTATCGCGATGAGCGGCAGCCTGCTCGGTCCACTGCTGTTTTTCATCCTGTTCAATGCGGTGCGCCTGCTGACCCGTTACTACGGCGTGGCGTACGGTTACCGTAAAGGGGTGGATATCGTTAAAGATATGGGCGGTGGCTTCCTGCAAAAACTGACTGAGGGGGCGTCAATCCTCGGCCTGTTTGTGATGGGGGCACTGGTTAACAAGTGGACGCACGTGAACATCCCACTGGTGGTTTCGACCATCACCGGACAGGATGGGCAAACCCGTGTCACTACCGTGCAGACCATCCTCGACCAGCTGATGCCAGGCCTGGTGCCGCTGCTGCTGACCTTCGCCTGTATGTGGCTGCTGCGTAAGAAAGTCAACCCACTGTGGATCATCGTTGGCTTCTTCGTCATCGGTATCGCGGGCTACGCTGTCGGCCTGCTGGGTCTGTAAGAACGTGCATTAACTGCCGGGGGCTTGCCCCCGGTTTTTTTATCTGGAGGATGAATGACTGTCACGGATATCGTACTGGTTTTGTTTATTGTTGCCCTTCTTGCTTACGCCATCTATGACGAGTTCATCATGCCCCGCCGCCACGGCGAGACGCTGCTCACCCTTCCCCTTTTGCGACGCGGGCGCGTTGATGCGTTTATCTTCGCGGGCCTCGTTGCCATTCTTATTTACAATAACGTGACCAGTCATGGTGCAATATTAACCACATGGTTATTATGTGCGCTGGCATTAATGGCGATCTACCTGTTCTGGATCCGCGTGCCCAAAATCATTTTTAAAAGCCGCGGATTTTTCTTTGCCAATGTATGGATAGAATATAACCGCATTAAAGAGATGAATTTATCCGAAGATGGCGTGCTGGTCATGCAATTAGAACAGCGCCGCCTGCTTATCCGGGTTAAAAATATTGATGACCTGGAAAAGATATACAAATTACTCCTTAAAACTCAATAAGTTAAAATTATAGCATTGGCTATATTTTGTGTTTCTTTTCGCGTACACAATATAGCCAGAGCTATATTCCGTTCTTTAATTTACCTCTATTTATTAACGATATATTCACGCTTAAATCTAAATGAAAATCGTTATCAACAACCCAATAAAATAATAGCCCACCGTTGTTGTTTTATATTCTCAAAATATGTTAAGGTTGCGCCCGTCGTTGGGGAGTAGCTAATTTCCTGTTCGCAGGAAATGTACGTGTCAACATACTCGTTGAAAAACGTGGCGCGTACGGATCGTTTTCCGCACAGTGTGGGCGAGACGGTCAGGCGAGACCATAGATACATCAACTGCTGTTTACTGGGGGCAGTGATGTGTCATATGGATATCCTCCCGGTCTGGACGCTTGTATGAATATCTCCGCCACACTTCTTCTCGCTTTCGGCATGTCCATGGATGCTTTCGCGGCTTCCATCGGTAAAGGCGCCACTCTGCACAAACCCAAATTTTCTGAAGCGCTGCGCACAGGTCTGATATTCGGTGCTATCGAAACGCTAACGCCGCTTATCGGCTGGGGCCTGGGTATGCTGGCCAGCCAGCTGGTGCTGGAGTGGAACCACTGGATAGCATTTGTCCTGCTGGTGTTCCTCGGCGGACGAATGGTGATTGAAGGGTTTCGTGGTAGCAGCGAGGAAGATGAAGAGCCTCTGCACCGCCACGGTTTCTGGCTGCTGGTCACCACCGCGATTGCCACCAGCCTTGATGCCATGGCCGTCGGTGTTGGCCTGGCCTTCCTGCAGGTGAATATTATTGCCACCGCGCTGGCCATCGGTTGCGCCACACTGATCATGTCCACCCTGGGAATGATGGTTGGCCGCTTTATCGGCCCGCTGCTGGGTAAGCGAGCCGAGATCCTGGGCGGGATCGTGTTAATCGGCATTGGTGCCCAAATTCTCTGGGCACACTTCGCCGCTTAGTCTTCGCGCTGCCAGCAGTGGATGCTGAAATCCGTCTGGCAGCGAAATGTTGAGTGCGCCGCCAACGTCTCCCACACAGCCGGTTTTGCCCGCCATGCAAACGGCGTCATTTGCAGCAACGCCACGGCCTCATTCCCTTTCAGGTCCATCTCATACGCGACGGTATGTTCCTGCCTGAGCACAAAACCAGCCAATTGTTCTGAATGGGGGGCATGCAGGCGAACATCGTCATAAATCAGCCCTTTCAGCTCCATCAGGTGACGTGGGCCAGGCGTGACGGTTATCACCCATCCACCGGGTTTCACCACCCGCGCCAGTTCCTCTGCCTTGCAGGGAGCATAAATACGCACGACGGCATCCATGCTGGCATCATCAAACGGCAGCCGGTGGCTCGACGCCACACAGAACATCACCGCCGCATAGCGTTTAGCCGCGGCGCGAATCGCCACTTTCGACACATCCAGCCCCATCGTTTGAGCGCCCTTCTCGCGCGCAATCTCCGCAAACCTTGCGGTGTAATACCCTTCCCCGCAGCCGATATCCAGCAAAGCCGACGCATTATCCGCGAGATTTTCACCGAGCAGCTGCGCGACGGTTTCCCGGAGTGGCTGATAGTGCCCGGCATCCAGAAATGCGCGGCGCGCCTGCATCATCTCAGCGCTGTCGCCCGGATCGCGGGAGCGTTTATGCTGCACCGGCAGAAGATTCACATACCCTTCTTTCGCCATATCAAACTGATGTCCCTGCGGACACGCATAACTTTTCTCAGAACGCGTCAGGCGCGCGTGACAAAGGGGGCAACTGAAGGGCATGACAACTCCGGGGCATAAACCAAAGGGCGAAGTGTACCGCTATTCGCCCCGTTATAAAACGTCAGGGTTATCGCATGACGATAAGGTGGCCGGAATCCGCCGGCAGGCCATCCGGTTTCACGTTCTCCAGGCGCAGCACATTCCCCATGATCTCACTGAAAACGGGCGCTGAAACGGCCCCCCCATAATAGGCTCCGTTCTGCGGATCGTTTATGACCACCACCAGTGCAAAACGCGGGTCGCTGGCAGGGGCAACGCCTGCGGTATAGGCGACATATTTATCGACGTACTTGCCACTGTCATCAATCTTCTTCGCTGTACCGGTTTTGACCGCCACACGGTAATCCCGTACCGCGGCTTTAACCCCTCCGCCGCCCGGAAGCGCCACGCTTTCCATCATGTGTTCCACTTCATGCGCGATCTCTTCTGGCATGACTCTGTGGCCTATCACCGGCGGGTCGATACGGGTGATTGAGAGCGGACGCTCCAGCCCATACCCTCCGATGGTGGCGTAGACGTGCGCCAGCTGAAGTGGTGTCACCATCAGGCCGTAGCCGAAAGCAAACGTTGCCCTGTCAAGTTGACTCCAGAATTTACGCTGCGGCAGTAGCCCTGAGCTTTCTCCCGTTAAACCAAGTCCGGTATTTGTGCCAAAGCCAAAATTCCGGTAGGTGTCGATAAGATGCTGGATGGGCATTGCCAGAGAGAGACGGGATACGCCGGTGTCGCTCGATTTTTGCAGGATCCCGGTCATCGTCAGTTCCGGGTAGTAACCCACATCGCGGATACGGTGACCGTCAAGGATATACGGATGGGTATCAATGACGCTGTCTGGCTGGACCAGGCCCTGCTGTAATGCCGTCATCAGGACCAGCGGTTTGACGGTAGAGCCGGGTTCGAAGGTATCGCTAATCGCACGATTACGGAAATCGTTTAACGTTGCACCTTCACGGTTGTTAGGGTTGAAATCGGGGTAGCTCGCCATGGCGAGTATTTCCCCGGTGGGGATATTGATCAGTACCGATGCACCCGACTCGGCTTTATTCCAGGCCACCGCATTATCAAGCGCATCCTCGGTAATGGTTTGTAGCCGCTCGTCAATGCTCAACTGGATATTATGTGCGGGTACCGGCGCCACTTCCGTCAGGTTTTCCACCACGTGCCCATAGCGGTCTTCCCTCACCTGCCTGACTCCGGCCTTACCCATAAGTTGCGCGTTGAAACTCTTCTCTACGCCTTCAATGCCCTGACCATCAATATTGGTGAAACCAATAAGGTTTGCGGCCACATGACCTGCCGGATAGAAACGGCGGGACTCATCACGCAAATTGATACCCGGCAAATTCAGTTTATCGATCCACTGCGCCTGAGCAGGATCGACTTGCCGGGCAAGATAGATGAATCGCCCCTGCGGATTACTGTTAATGCGCGATGCCAGCGTGCTGAGGGAGAGATGCAGCGCACTGGCCAGCGCCTGCCAGCGGTCATCAAACCCAACACCACCTTTCGCCAGCACTGTTTTGGGGTCTGCCCACACGGCTCTGACAGGCACACTCACCGCCAGTGGTCGGCCTTCACGATCCATGATCATCCCGCGCGGGGCATCAATCGCCACCTCACGCAGCGATCGCATATCTTCCTGCTTCACCAGATTGTCAGGTTTAATAATTTGCAGCCAGGCAACGCGCCCGAGCAAAAATGCAAGACTACAAAAAATAGCAAAACAGAGCAGCGCAAACCGCGCCGGGGTGAAACTCCCGGCACTCATTATTATTTTCTTCTTCACCTGAACCCCAGGACTGTTAAACAACGCCCTGATTTAACGGGAAAAGCCGCTGTGATGGGGGGAAAACAGTGCTAATAATGTCGTAGCTTTGCAACAAGTTACTAACAGGGGAAAGAGATAGTAATATTTTGAAAGATAAGGCATATAAAAAAGCCCCGCGATAAGCGAGGCTTTATGTCTGAGAGTGAAGTGCTACGCGCTTCAGTCAGCAGCGGTTCGATCAGATAGCCGTTACGTTAACTGCAGCTGGGCCTTTCTGGCCGTCCTGAATTTCGAACTCAACGTTCTGGCCTTCAGCCAGAGTTTTGAAGCCGTTACCCTGGATTGCAGAGAAGTGTACGAACACGTCTTTGCTGCCGTCAGCAGGAGTAATGAAACCAAAACCTTTAGACTCGTTGAACCACTTAACTTGACCTTTAATCTTTGCCATTTGCAAAATTCCTTAGAGTGTTTTCTTAGCCCGCAGGCATTGACTGAGATAAAACTGAGACATTACTGCTTGAGGCACTAATATAAGGTTCGGCAGAGAAGCGGTATTCAACGACAACGTGTTTACTCAGGACTTCTTTACTGAAAATGCCACACATAAACAGAACTGTACCTCGTTTGACCCAAAACGTGTTATCACACACTATGTTTAATATGGCAAGCCATTTTTAAACATGTCTCGATCCGCCGCACAAATTCGAACACTGACTGTAAGGATTTGCACAATTATGCGCACCACTTCCAGGCAGGCTCACGTCCTTATACAGACTCAACGTTGCTTTCACACCCGCTGTAATCTAAGACTTTTTTAACATAGCTCAATCATTACAATGCGTCCAGCAACCTACGAAAGAAAGCCGGAAACAGTGATTGATTTAGAACATTTTGTGAAAAGTTATGCTCAAATCATTGTAACGCGGCTGTATTGTTACAAACAAAATACACTGCTAATAAACCCGGCTCAACTGGGTTAAAAATCACCAGATAATAAAAACGTTATGCACCAAAATAATGAAATTTTTATGACTCTGCCTCAAAAGAAGGCAAGCAAAACGTTTCGATAAAAATAAAAAATGCGTGAGTGGCTTTAATAGCAGAATATATGCAACAAATCGTCGCTTCGCTTACAAGGATAAATATTCACCAATTTTCAGTATCCTGAAGGAATTATTAACCGGTGCTAAATTAACAAGCGCGTCAGTTAACTCTCTGACGGGTTCATCAAGGGATTCATCCGCCAGTTCAAACACGCCCCAGTGGATGGGAAACGCTAACGGGCTACCCAGTTGCTGCCACAAAGCGACAGCAGACTGCGGATCCATGTGGTGTACCGCCATGAACCATCTTGGTGCATAGGCGCCAACCGGCAACGCGGCGGCGTCAATTTTTCCCAGCCGTTCCGGGATCAAAAGCAGCTCCGGGGTATAACCCGTATCGCCGCTAAACCAGAAACGTCGTTGACGACCTTCAAAGACCCAGCCACACCACAGGGAGCGATTGCGGTTCCAGAATGTTCGCATACTCCAGTGCTGTGCCGGCACGGCGGTCAGGGTTATCCCCTGCCAGGTGATACTCTGCCACCAGTCGAGCTCAACAATGCGCCTTGCTCCCCGGCGGCGAAACCACTGTGCAAGACCTAACGGCACGAAGAAACTGACGTCCGGAAAGCGCTTCAGGATACGGCGAATGGTCGCGTGATCAAGGTGATCGTAATGATTGTGGGAGATAACCACTGCATCAAGCTGCGTGAGTTGTTCCACAGAGAGAGCGGGAGGCGTTCTGCGCAAGGGGCCCAGGAACGGTACGGGAGAGGCGCGCCGGGAAAACACCGGGTCGGTGAGAAGAGTATTGCCGCCCATTTGCAGCAGCATACTCGCATGCCCCAGCCACCATACCCCATCTTCAAGGGGTTGATTTAGCGCGACAGGTTGCCACCACTGGTGGATAAACGCCTCATAACCGAGTGCCGGAGGTTTAGGCAAACCGGCCTCTTTACGCGCTTTACGCCAGCGATCAAGGTCACCGGGCTGATGCCCACCAGGTTGGGTATTCTGAAAACCGTTCGGGGTGTGGTGTTTCAGGGAGGGGTCATACCAGGGATTTTTCCAGACCACAACCGCCTCCCAGGACAGAAAGATTAACGCTCAGCCACCAGACGGATAAAATCGTCTTTGTCGTCGCTCTCTTCGGCGACGGTTTCTTTTGCCGCGTCTTTCTCTTCCGGTTCGTTAGCCTCGCACAGTCGGCGTAACAGCGCATTCTGACGCTTTTGCTGATCGAGCAGCGCTTCCAGCAGTTCGATCTGCTCGTTAGTCCGTGAGCTCGCGCGGTTCACGAAAAACCAGATGACGAGCCCCACCACCAGAACAATGACAGAGACCATCAGGGATGCCATATTCATCAGCCCTGAATTCAGTAACTCACCCATTTCACCACCTCAATAAAAAAACGCATTTTACCACTGGCGCGAAGGAAGGAAATCACCTTAAGAAAAAATGCCTGTTACCACGGAATAAACTTATTGATTGCGCAAACGCCGCTAAAAAACTGTACATCCTGATCGCACATCACATTGATCGTCTGCGTCCACAACACCACGCATGCAATCAGCACGATAACCAGAATTACCCAGCGTATTTTTTTCACTCCACACTCCGTCTTAACATCTGTTGCATACAGGTTATCACGGTTATCTTAAACAAGGACTAACTGTAACGCCTGTAAGCCCTTTTCAGAATCATGCACTTGTTTCATAGAGTAAACCGTTTAGTCTTGAGGCATGACAACAAAGATAAAGAGGCAATGATGCATTTAATCATTCGAACAATTATTGCACTGGCCGTAGTCTGGATTGGCCTTTTGTTAACCGGATATGGTGTGCTTGTGGGAAGCACCGAAAACGCTGCTGGATTAGGCATCCAGTGTAAATACCTGACCGCACAGGGAATGAGCACAGCACAGTACCTGCATTCTGATAGTGGGATCATCGGTTTAACCAACTGTCCGGTCCTGCGTAAAACCTCCGTCGTCATTGATAATGGTTAATGACCCTTTTTTACAACTGATAAAAAAACGCCGCAATGTCTGCGGCGTTTTTCATGCTAAGGGCAATTAAAACGGATATTCGTTATAGCCCATCTGCTCAGAAATCTTACGCGCGGCGGTATGGAGAATAGCAACATACTCATGCAGACGCTCTTCTGAAAAGCGCAGCGTCGGGAAGGAGATACTCAGGCCCGCAATCACCACACCGAAGCGGTCGAATACCGGCACACCAATACAGCGCAGCCCTTCTTCCTGCTCTTCGTTATCTTCGCCGTAGCCCTGCTCACGTACCTTATCGAGCACCGTTAACAGTTCATCCGTGCTGGTGATAGTACGCTGAGTGCTACGTTTATACTCCACACCATCGAGGATCTGCTTCACTTCTTCACGATCGCGCCATGCCAGCAGCACTTTACCGATAGCGGTACTGTACAGCGGATTGCGGCGACCAATGCGGGAATACATGCGCAGGTTATACATTGAGTCAATTTTATGGATGTAAACGATGCTGTCTTCATCCAGCGCCCCCAGGTGAATGGTCTCTTTAGTCAGGCGAGAGAGCTCACGCATCTGGATATCTGCACTACGAACCAGGTCAACGTTTTGCAGCGCACGGGCGCCTAATTCGAACAGTTTTAGCGTCAGAGAATACTTTTCAGACTCGCCTTCCTGTGCGACATAACCCAGTGACTTCATGGTTTGCAAAAAGCGATAAACGGTGCTTTTCGACATCATCACACGCTGCGACAATTCTGTAATACCAATTTCACGCTCTTCTCCGAGCGCCTGCAGGATGCCAAACACCTTCAGCACGGAAGAAACAGAATCGGGTTGTTTATCCAAATCTGCAATTGCCATTCATCACCTCATAGAGAGTGTTTTATAAAAATCAGAACCGGTTTTTATTATAAATTCCCGTCATGCTACCTGCAATCAATCCGCGTTTACTTCGTTACAAATCTGCGACATAAAGCGCTGTTAACGGTGCTAAAATAGTTACCTTGAGAATAATTTCACACTGAGCTATTTATTCACCATGGAAAAAAAACTGCCCGATGGTCTGCCTTTACCCCAGCGGTATGGCGCTATCGCTACGATTATCATCGGTATTTCGATGGCCGTACTCGACGGCGCAATTGCCAATGTTGCCCTGCCCACCATTGCCAGCGATCTGCATGCCTCACCCGCCAGCTCTATCTGGATCGTTAACGCCTATCAGATAGCGATCGTGGTGTCATTGCTCTCTTTCTCTTTTCTGGGGGATATGTTCGGCTACCGACGGGTCTATCAGTGCGGGCTGGCGGTGTTTACCCTGACCTCGCTGTTCTGTGCCCTCTCTGATTCGCTGCATACTCTGACGCTGGCACGCATTGCGCAGGGTTTTGGTGGTGCGGCACTGATGAGTGTCAATACCGCATTGATCCGCTTAATTTATCCCCAACGTCATCTGGGACGGGGAATGGGGATTAACTCCTTCATTGTGGCAGTATCTTCGGCGGCCGGGCCGACAATTGCGGCGGCCATACTGTCTGTCGCCTCATGGCAATGGCTGTTCGCCATCAATGTACCGCTGGGTATTATTGCCCTCTTCTTTGCCCTGCGCTATCTGCCGGGGAACGGCCCCAGAAGCATCATGCCCCGTTTTGACATCGCCAGTGCGGTGATGAATGCGCTGACCTTTGGCCTGCTGATTACAGCCCTGAGCGGCTTTGCGCAGGGTCAGTCCATTTGGCTGACCGCCACAGAAATCGCAGCCCTGCTGGTGATTGGCGTCTTCTTCGTTCGCCGCCAGCTCTCGTTACCGGTGCCGTTACTGCCCGTCGATCTGTTACGCATTCCCCTGTTTTCACTCTCAATATGCACGTCAATTTGTTCGTTCTGCGCCCAGATGCTGGCCCTTGTCTCTCTGCCTTTTTTCCTGCAGAGCGTAATAGGACGTTCTGAAGTGGAGACCGGACTCCTGCTCACCCCGTGGCCGCTGGCGACGATGGTGATGGCACCGCTGGCAGGTTATCTCATAGAGCGCGTACATGCAGGATTACTGGGCGCGCTGGGGCTGGCGGTGATGGCGGCAGGCCTGTTTGCGCTGGCACTGCTTCCATCGTCACCCACAGATCTGGATATTATCTGGCGCATGATCCTCTGCGGAGCCGGTTTTGGCCTGTTCCAGTCGCCGAATAATCACACCATTATCACCTCCGCACCGCGCCATCGCAGCGGAGGAGCCAGTGGCATGTTGGGTACCGCTCGCCTGCTGGGACAAAGCACCGGTGCGGCACTGGTCGCCCTGATGTTTAACCTCGCCGGGCAAAACGGTAATCACCTTGCGCTCATTACCGCAGGCACACTGGCCACCCTTGCCGCGATCGTCAGCGGCCTGCGCGTCACTCAGCCCAGCGTGCAGGCATAAAAAAAGCCGGGTGGAGTTGCCTCCAGCCCGGCTCATGTTCAACCTTCAGTGTTACTTCAGGTATTCCCCGCTACGCAGCGCTTCAATACGTTTATCCAGCGGCGGGTGAGACATAAACAGCTCGCTCAACGATTTTGATTTACCGTTGATGCAGAATGCCATCATGCTGTTCGCTTCCTGCGGCTCGTAGCTGGTTTTCAGACGCTGCAGGGCAGCAATCATCTTCTCACGACCTACCAGTTTCGCAGAGCCGGCATCCGCGTGGAATTCACGGTGACGGGAGAACCACATGGTGATGATGCTGGCCAGAATGCCGAACACCAGCTCCAGAACCATCGATACCGCGAAGTAGATCAGCGGGTTACCGTTGCTCTCTTCACCTTCATCGCGGTTACCCCCCATAAAGCCAGCCGCAATCTGTGCCAGAATACGGGAAATAAAGATAACAAAGGTGTTCACCACGCCCTGAATCAGCGTCATGGTCACCATGTCACCGTTCGCGATATGGCTGATTTCGTGCGCGATAACCGCTTCGGCTTCGTCACGGCTCATGTTTTGCAGCAGCCCGGTACTTACCGCAACCAGTGACGCATCGCGACGGGCACCCGTGGCGAAGGCATTAATATCCGGCGCATGGTAAATGGCAACCTGCGGCATGGCGATCCCGGCTTGCTTAGATTGCTGAGCCACCGTATTCATCAGCCACTGCTCCATATCGTTACGCGGCTGTTCAATAACCTCACCACCTACCGACTTCAGCGCCATCCACTTCGACATCAGCAGTGAAATAAATGAGCCACCAAAACCAAACAGCAGCGCCATAATCAACAGACCCTGAACGCTACTCGACTGAATTCCTGTCAGGCTTAGCACGAGCCCGAAAACCACCATCACCGCAAGGTTGGTGAGCAGGAAGAGCGCGATTCGCATCATAATTTTCTTTTAACCTCAGTTTAACAAAACGCACTATGCGATTACCCACATCGTATGGGTATTGTGGCTATTTTCAAGCATACGGCGGGCGTAAGTCACCAGAAAGACACAACTTTACACAATTGGAAATCTGCCTGACGGAAGGATGCAGAACAAAAAGAAACAGGCACAATTTCTTGTGCCTGTTGGGAGATTATTTAGCCGGAGCGGGTTGCTCGGCGGGCTTCTCTTTTTCCAGATTCGCCAGGTCAAGCGCGATATGGACCGTCTCGTCCAGGTACGGATCCGGCTCCTGGTAATCTTTAGGCAGATCGTCCAGTTTTTTGAGCAGAGGCTTGCCTTCACGTTTGAAGCGATCGTTGATACGCGCCAGACGCGTTGCGTCATCCTCATTGTTCTCTTTCTCACGCTGAGCGTAGTTCAGAGAAACAATATTCCTTTTTTCTTTCAGAGCATTGAAACGCGCAATGTCCTTCATGATGTACTGGAATTCAGGATCTTTCGCGATGCGCTCGTTATGGTCTTTCAGCAATTGCGGACCAAACTGCGTCATATCACCGGCTTTCACGTATGTCGCGGCATTGATGCTGTCCCACGGCAACGCGTTATCTTCAAACTTCTCGCCCGTTTCCGTCTCTTCCGTGCCTGTCGGCATCATGATATCTGGCGTCACGCCTTTACGCTGCGTACTGCCGCCATTCACACGGTAGAACTTCTGAATGGTGTACTGGACAGAGCCCAGCGCAGGCCATTCCGGACGCAGCATCTGATCGTAGATACGATTCAGGGAACGATACTGTTGAACGGTACCTTTACCAAAGGTCGGCTCGCCAACAATCAGCGCGCGGCCATAATCCTGCATTGCCGCGGCAAAGATTTCAGACGCTGACGCACTGAAGCGATCGACCAGCACCACCAGCGGGCCTTTGTAGTAGACCACGCCATCATTGTCGGCATCTTCACGGACTTTACCGTTGTTATCGCGTACCTGCACCACCGGACCAGACGGGATAAACAGGCCAGACAGAGAAACGGCTTCTGTCAGCGCACCACCTCCGTTGCTGCGCAGATCGATGATCACGCTGCTGACATTCTGCTTCTCAAGCTTCTGCAGCTGCACTTTCACATCATCGGTCAGCCCTACGTAGAAGCCAGGGATATCAAGTACACCCACCTTCTCTTTACCGACGGTTTTCACCGACATTTTCACCGCGCGGTCTTCAAGGCGAATACGCTCACGGGTCAGGGTAACGATACGGGTTTTGGTGCCTTTCCCGGCAGGCAGAATTTCAAGACGAACTTTGCTGCCTTTCGGACCTTTGATCAGCGCAACCACATCGTCCAGACGCCAGCCGATGACATCCACCATGTTCTGCCCGGTTTGGCCTACACCGACAATACGATCGCCTACGCTTATCGCTTTGCTTTTTGATGCCGGGCCACCCGCAACCATGGAGTTGATCACCGTGTAATCGTCGTCCATCTGCAGCACCGCGCCGATACCTTCCAGAGACAGGCTCATTTCGGTATTGAACTGTTCGGTGTTACGCGGGGAGAGATAGTTGGTATGCGGGTCGATTTCGTGGGCAAAGGCGGTCATTGCCAGCGAGAAAACATCTTCGCTGTTGGTTTGCGCCAGGCGACGAATGGCAAACTTGTAACGGCGCGTCAGCGTGTCACGGATCTCTTTCTCATCTTTGCCAGTGAGCTTGAGACTCAGTTCGTCGTACTTCACTTTGCTGTCCCACAGGGTGTTCAGCTCGGCTTCGTCTTTCGGCCAGGGCGCCTTACTGCGGTCCAGATTAAAGGTGTCGTTGCCGGTAAAGTCCATAGGACGTTCCAGCACTTTCAGCGCATACTGATAACGTTCAAAGCGGCGCTTTTGTGCCAGGTTATACAGATCGTAGAACAGATCCAGCTTGCCGGAACGCAGCTCATCACCAACGTCGGATTTACGTTTTGCGAACTGCTCGACATCGCTGGCGAGCAGTACGTTATGGCTGTAATCCAGCAAGTTCAGATAGCGGTCGAAGATTTTGGCCGAAAAGGCCTGATCGAGATCGAACTGACGATAGTGCGAACGGGTGAAACGTGACGTCACACGCTCGCTCACCGTCGCGTGCTGCGTCTCTTCCTTGAGAACCGGAATTTGATCAACACGCGTAATATCGTCCACTGCGAAAGCATGACCTGTTATGGCAAACAGGCCCGCCAGCGCGGTGAGCTTAAAAAAAGTGTTCATGCCAGGCTTGGCCTCCGTTTCAGAACAACAAGTGTTCTGCGCGTACAATCATTGACATACCAGAAGTCAGCTGTACACGAACGCCATCTTTGGTGATTTCCAGTACGGTGGCGTCCATTGCATTGTTACCCGCTTTTACCTTCAGTGCCTGACCCACGCTCAGGGCGTTGATGTCTGAAACCGGAGTGTGGCGCTGCTCTTCACGAGGTGCGCGAGGGGCTTTAGCTGCTGGTTTGTCAGCACGCGGTTTGCGATCGTTATTTTCGTTGCGACGCGGTGCAGGACGCGGCTTACGTTCACGACGAGGCGCTTCTTCCTGGCCGTTTGCCGCAGCGGCTTCGCGTTTTTTCGCCTGCTGTTCTGCACGTTGTGCCTGAACGCGTGCTTTGGCTTCTTCTAGCTGCTTACGCGCGTGCTCTACGTGCTGCTCGTCCAGCTCACCACATGGGTTGCCGTCAAGATCCACACGGGTCGCGCCCGGTTTGATACCGTACAGGTAACGCCAGCTCGAAGTATAAAGACGTAAGGCGGAGCGCAGCTGAGTTTTGCTGAGGTTCATTTCCCCCTCAACGCGTGCCACCAGATCCTGAAAAATACCGACTTTCAGGGGACGAGCTTCGCCTTCAGCGCTGAAGCACTGTGGGAAACGCTCGGCCAGAAATGCGATAACTTCTTTACTGCTATTCAACTTAGGTTGATTTTCCATGAAATTTCCTGATTACAACGGACGTTGCCAACAAGCGCAGGCATGAACAGGCGTCATTATAATGACGCTATCAGTAAATGCTACGTTATCCGTTGATTATCCTGCGACGCTCGCAAAGAATTTTTGATAATCGGTTGCTGCAAGAACGTTTTCCAGATTCGCCACCAGCTCGCGCAGCCCCTGTTCGTCCTCGATTGTAAAGCGACTGAAGGCCGTACTGTCGATGTCCAGAACGCCAATAATCTGATTTTTTACCACCAGCGGCAGCACGATTTCAGAATTACTGGCGGCATCGCAGGCGATGTGACCGTCAAACGCGTGAACGTCCTCTACACGCTGCACCGCATTTTTGGCGACAGCCGTTCCGCATACGCCGCGTCCCACAGGGATACGCACGCAGGCGAGTTTCCCCTGGAAAGGCCCCAGCACCAGCGTTTCGCCTTCAAGAAGGTAAAAACCGGCCCAGTTTACCTCGGTCAGACGTTCAAAGAGTAATGCACTTGTATTTGCCAGAGTGGCTAAGAAGCTGGTCTCACCCGCCATCAATGCCTTAAAATCGCGGTTCAGATCCGCGTAGAATTCTGTTTTGTTCATTCTTCAATCACTTAGTTGTCTTACAAAATTACCGCATAGCCTATTAAAATAAGCATTAAATGCGCTCATGCTCAAGATGAATCCGTTCATGAGTTAATATAACGTTCAACAATACTTATTTGTGCGCAACCGATGGCCTTAAAAACAACCAAAATCACGCCGACAAAAAAGATAACTGTCCATACGGTAAGCGAAGCTTTGCCTCGTGCACATTATCAGCGTTGCCCCCAGTGCGATACGCTTTTTATGTTGCCGAAGATGAAATCGCATCAAAGCGCCTTTTGTCCCCGCTGCGATGCCAAAATTCGTGACGGGCGCGACTGGTCATTAACCCGCCTCGCCGCCATGGCAGTCACCATGCTGCTGTTGATGCCCTTTGCCTGGAGCGAGCCGCTATTGAAGCTCTACCTGCTCGGCGTGCGTATTGATGCCAACGTGCTGCAGGGGATCTGGCAAATGACGCGCCAGGGCGATCCGGTGACCGCAGCCATGGTGCTTTTTTGCACCGTTGGCGCGCCGCTGGTCCTGGTCGCGGCGATTGCCTATCTGTGGCTCGGCAATATTCTGGGGATGAACCTGCGACCGGTGTTGCTGATGCTGGATAAACTCAAAGAGTGGGTCATGCTGGATATCTATCTTGTGGGTGTCGGCGTGGCGTCAATCAAAGTACAGGACTACGCGTTTCTGCAGCCAGGCGTCGGACTCTTTGCATTTATCTGTCTGGTGTTGCTCAGTATCCTGACGTTAATCCATCTGAACGTTGAGCAACTCTGGGAACGTTTTTACCCTCAGCGCCCTGCCACACGCCCGGATGAAAACCTCCGGGTCTGTCTGGGTTGCCACTACACCGGGCTGCCTGACGCGCGCGGCCGCTGTCCACGTTGCCATATTCCTTTGAGGCTGCGGCGCAACAACAGCCTGCAAAAGTGCTGGGCCGCACTGATTGCCTCTTTGGTATTCCTGATCCCTGCCAATATGTTGCCGATTTCCATTATTTACGTGAATGGTGCACGCCAGGAAGATACCATCCTCTCCGGCATTATCTCTCTTGCGCACAGCAATGTAGGGGTGGCGGCAATTGTGTTTATCGCCAGTATTCTGGTGCCGTTTACCAAAGTGGTGGTGATGTTTACCCTGCTTATCAGCATTCACTTTAAATGTGAGCAAGGGTTACGTACCCGTATCCTGCTCCTGCGCTTTGTCACCTGGATTGGCCGCTGGTCGATGTTGGATCTGTTCGTGATTTCGTTGATGATGTCGCTGATTAACCGCGACCAGCTACTTGCTTTTACAATGGGACCCGCAGCTTTTTATTTCGGCTCTGCGGTGATATTGACTATTCTTGCTGTGGAATGGCTGGATAGCCGCTTACTTTGGGATGCACATGAGTCAGGAAACCCCCGCTTCGCCGACTGAAGCGAGAATTAAAACAAAACGCCGCATTTCGCCATTCTGGTTGCTGCCTGTCATCGCCCTGATGATTGCAGGCTGGCTTATCTGGACGAGCTATGAAGATCGCGGAAGCACCATCACCATTGATTTCCAGTCCGCCGACGGCATTGTGGCCGGACGTACCCCCGTGCGTTTCCAGGGGGTGGAAGTGGGTACCGTGCAGGATATCTCCCTTGGAAAAGGGCTGAATAAAATTCAGGTACGGGCCAGCATCAAATCCGATATGCAGGACGCGCTGCGCAGCGAAACGCAGTTCTGGCTGGTCACGCCGAAGGCCTCTCTGGCCGGGGTGTCCGGGCTGGATGCGCTGGTTGGCGGGAACTATATCGGCATGATGCCGGGTAAAGGTGAACCGCAGGATCACTTTGTTGCGCTTGATACACAGCCGAAATACCGCCTCAATAACGGGGATCTGATGATCCACCTGCAGGCACCCGATTTAGGGTCACTGAACAGCGGCTCGCTGGTGTACTTCCGTAAAATCCCGGTGGGCCGGGTTTATGATTACGCCATCAACCCCAACAAGCAGGGCGTGACCATCGATGTGTTAATCGAGCGTCGCTTTACCAATCTGGTGAAAAAAGGCAGCCGTTTCTGGAATGTGTCGGGCGTGGATGCTGACGTAAGCCTCAGCGGTGCGAAAGTGAAGCTTGAAAGCCTGGCGGCGCTGGTCAATGGCGCGATTGCCTTTGACTCCCCGGAAAATTCCAGCCCTGCCACCGCAGATGACACGTTCGGATTGTATGCCGACCTGGCGCATAGCCAGCGTGGGGTGATCGTCAAACTTGCTCTGCCTGATGCCAAAGGGTTAAAAGCCGGTTCTACGCCGCTGATGTATCAGGGGCTGGAGGTCGGTCAGCTCACCAAAATGACGCTCAATCCGGGCGGTTCCGTAACCGGGGAGATGACGGTTGACCCAAGCGTAGTGGATCTTCTGCGCGAGAAAACGCGTATTGAAATGCGCAGCCCGAAACTGTCTCTGAGTGATGCCAGCATCAGCAGCCTCCTGACAGGCAGTACCTTCGAGTTGATCCCCGGCGAAGGCCAGCCCAGCAACACCTTTGTGGTTGCCCCGGCGGATAAAGCCCTGCTGCAAAAACCCGGCGTGGTGACCATTACGCTGAATGCGCCGGAAAGCTACGGTATTGAAGCCGGTCAGCCGCTGATCTTACACGGCGTGCAGGTCGGTCAGGTGCTGGAGCGTACGCTGTCGGAAAACGGGGTGAGCTTCTCCGTCGCAATCGATCCGCAATACAGCAACCTGGTGCATGGCGACAGCAAATTCGTGGTTAACAGCCGCGTTGACGTCAAGGTCGGGCTGGACGGCGTAGAATTTCTCGGCGCCAGTGCCAGCGAGTGGGTGAACGGCGGGATCCGCATCCTGCCTGGCAATAAAGGCCCTGTTCGTGACAGTTATCCGCTGTATGCCAATCTGGATAAAGCCATTGAAAACAGCCTGAGCGATCTGCCGACCACCACGCTGACGTTGAGTGCGGAGACGCTGCCGGACGTACAGGCAGGCTCGGTCGTGCTGTATCGCAAGTTTGAGGTTGGTGAAGTGATCACCGTTCGCCCACATGCAGACGCCTTTGATATCGAACTGCACATCAAGCCGGAATATCGCAAGTTGCTTACGCCAAACAGCGTCTTCTGGGCCGAAGGTGGAGCAAAGGTTCAGCTTAACGGCAGCGGGTTGACCGTGCAGGCCTCCCCGCTCTCCCGCGCGCTGCGCGGGGCGATTAGCTTCGATAATCTGCCCGGCGCAGGCGGCAATATGCGCAAGGGTGACAAGCGCATCCTCTTCCCGTCAGAAACCGCTGCACGTGCGGTTGGCGGGCAAATTACTCTGCATGCCTTCGACGCCGGGAAGCTGGCGGAAGGAATGCCCATCCGCTACCTGGGCATTGATATCGGACAGATCCAGAAGCTGACGCTGATCACCGCACGTAACGAAGTGCAGGCCACCGCGGTGCTTTATCCCGAATACGTTCAGACGTTCGCCCGGACAGGCTCGCGTTTCTCGGTTGTAACGCCGCAGATCTCGGCCGCAGGCGTTGAGCATCTCGACACCATCCTGCAGCCGTATATCAACGTCGAACCCGGTCGTGGCAACGCGCGTCGTGATTTTGAGTTGCAGGAAGCTACCATCACCGACTCGCGCTATCTTGATGGTCTGAGCATAGTGGTGGAGGTACCGGAAGCTGGCTCGCTTAGCATCGGCACGCCAGTCCTGTTCCGAGGTATTGAAGTGGGAACGGTGACCGGCCTGACGCTCGGGACCCTCTCCGACCGCGTGATGGTGGCGTTACGCATCAGCGATCGTTACCAGCATCTGGTGCGGAATAACTCGGTGTTCTGGCTGGCCTCCGGCTATTCGCTGGACTTCGGCCTGACGGGTGGCGTGGTGAAAACCGGCACCTTCAACCAGTTTATTCGCGGTGGTATTGCTTTTGCCACGCCGCCGGGTACACCGCTGGCGCCAAAAGCACAGCCGGGTAAACACTTCCTGCTGCTCGAAAGCGAACCTAAAGAATGGCGCGAGTGGGGAACCGCCCTGCCGCGTTAATCTCAGGGCTCCGGTGTCAACGCGCCGGAGCCTTTATGTTACACTGCGCACCTGAACTTTTCCCTGTGGTGTGCCCGTGGCTCAAAACTCCGTATATCTTCCTGAACAATTCCTGGCGCAGATGCGCGAGGCGCTTCCTTCTCACCTCTCGTTAGATGATTTTATCGCCGCCTGTCAGCGACCGTTACGCCGAAGTATTCGCGTCAACACGCTGAAAATCAGCGTCGCCGATTTCCTTACGCTGGTATCCCCCTACAACTGGCAGCTTATGCCGGTGCCGTGGTGTGAAGAGGGTTTCTGGATCGAACGGGAGGACGAAGCATCACTGCCGCTGGGCAGTACCGCCGAGCATTTGAGCGGCCTGTTTTATATTCAGGAAGCCAGCTCAATGCTGCCGGTTGCTGCGCTGTTTGCCGATGGCAACGCCCCTGAACGGGTCATGGATGTCGCTGCCGCCCCCGGCTCAAAAACCACGCAGATTGCCGCCCGCATGGCTAACCGCGGGGCCATTCTTGCCAATGAGTTTTCAGCCAGCCGCGTCAAGGTACTGCATGCCAACATCAGCCGCTGCGGCATTCAGAACGTCGCTCTGACACATTTCGACGGTCGCGTGTTTGGCGCCGCCTTGCCGGAAACATTTGACGCCATTCTGCTGGATGCACCCTGCTCCGGTGAAGGTGTGGTACGCAAAGATCCCGATGCCTTAAAAAACTGGTCAGTCGAAAGCAATCTCGATATCGCCGCGACGCAGCGCGAACTGATTGACAGCGCGTTTCATGCCCTGCGTCCGGGCGGCACGCTGGTTTACTCCACCTGCACATTAAACCGTGATGAAAACGAAGACGTCTGCCTGTGGCTGCAAGCGCAATACCCCAATGCGGTTGAGTTTCTGCCACTGGATGATTTGTTTGCCTCGGCCAAAGACGCCATCACCCCGGAAGGTTTCCTCCACGTCTTCCCGCAGATTTATGACTGCGAAGGTTTTTTTGTCGCCCGTCTGCGTAAAACTGCCGCCATCACCCCGCTGCCTGCACCAAAATTTAAGGTCGGTAATTTCCCCTTCACACCGCTGAAACGCCGTGAAACAGAACAGGTCACCACCGCGGCCCGCAAAGCCGGACTGATCTGGAACGACGATCTCCACCTCTGGCAGCGTGATAAAGAGATTTGGCTTTTCCCGGCGAACATTGAGCCGCTTATCGGCAAAGTCCGTTTTTCCCGAATCGGGATCCGCCTGGCGGAAGTACATAACAAAGGGTATCGCTGGCAGCACGAGGCGGTCATTGCGCTTGCCAGCAGTGAAAATACGTTCGCGCTGACGCATCAGGAAGCTGAAGAGTGGTACCGGGGCCGCGATGTGTACCCAGAAGCCCCCCCTTCTCAGGATGATGTCGTGGTGACGTACCAGGGATACCCGCTGGGACTGGCAAAGAAAGTGGGTTCGCGCCTGAAAAACAGCTATCCGCGCGAGCTGGTGCGCGATGGTCGCCTGTTTACCGGTAACGATCGCGCTGACTAAAAAAAGCGCACTTTTTTACTGGCGAATTTGCTCTCCTTGTCTACTATCAAAAATGGATGGCCAAACTGGTCATACCAGATTTTGACAACACACCCGGAGAGCATTATGACGAAAACCAGCGTGCGTATTGGCGCTTTTGAAATCGACGATGCAGAGTTGCGCGGCGAAGCCCAGGGCGAGCGAACGTTAAGTATTCCCTGCAAATCCGATCCGGATTTGTGCATGCAACTGGATGCCTGGGATGCCGACACCAGCGTTCCGGCGATTCTTGATGGAGAACACTCAGTCCTGTACCGCGAGCATTACGATAGCAAAACCGATGCCTGGGTCATGCGTCTTGCCTGACCAGAGAGAACCCGCCCGAAGGCGGGTTATTTATTACTGCAGCTGCGCCAGCGTGAAATAACCGTCAAACACCGCGCCGGTATCAATGTAGTGCAGGTTGTGAAAATCATATCGCTTATCCACGGGCGTATGACCGAACCAGAAATGATCCGCACCGCAAATCCCCTGCCCTCTGCCTGCCATAAATCCCATTAACCGATCCCGATCCCATAGCACCCGCCGGGCATCGACCGGTTTTTGCCAGACATATTCCGCTGCCGGATAATCGGCATGGGCGATCACATTCAGACCGTTTGCGCAGGAGATCTCAATGATATGCGGCAACTGTCGGCATGCTTCGAATAATGTCATTGCCTGCTGTTGCTGGAGGTCATCAAGACGCGTAAACCAGATCCCCCCATTGAGCGTCCATAGGGCGAAATCATTATTATCCAGGCTGTCGACTGCCATTTGTTCATGATTACCCCGTACTGCACGAAACCATTTTTCATTGATGAGCTGTAAGCACTTAACGCTATCTGGGCCACGATCAATCAAATCCCCCACGGAGATAAGCAAATCCTCATAAGGATTAAAGTGACGGCGTTTCAGTTCGTCCAACAGCCACTGATAGCAACCGTGTATATCGCTCACAACCCAGACGTGACGCCACTTACTACCATCGATTCGCTGATACATAAGGCCTCCCTGAATAAGTATAGCTGCATCAGAAATTGCCAATGTCAGCGCCGGATATCACAAAGCCAAACAAACAGTAAACCAAACGGAAATAAAGATCCTTGCACTATTAATCCTTTTTTATTGGCCCTTTAGAATAAGCACTAAATAAAAAGAGAGGTTTCAACGTGTCCAATACTCACCTGCATAACGATGTGCTTTTTCCACATCGCACACATATTATTTCCGACCTGGTCAACGGAAAATGCGTTCCGGGCCCTATCTGGAAAAAGCGTGAGTATCGACTGAAGTTCCTGTTACGCTCGCTTTTGTTCTGGTCTTCTACCCGACGCATGCTGGAGGCACTCTCTGGCCGGGATGATTTCGACCGACTGTTGGCCTCGCAAATTACGTTACCCAGTAAAACCCACCGCCAGTATTTAATGCGCGGTCTGAATGCCGGCGACCGTGCTGACGCGATCGTCAGCCACTACCACTGGATCGATGGTCTGAAAGACTCTTCCCTCGCCCATGCGCTGACCAGCCCTCTGGAGCAGCCTGTGGTGCAGTTCAGGGCTAAAAATGAGGTGCTCTATACTGTCAGTGCCTCCTCTGCCCATAAAGCCGAGCGCGAAGGTGAAAGCACGTTGTGGCTGCGCGATGACAAAAATACCTTGCTCGCAAGCCTGACTTTTAGCGTTGCACGCAGCGCGGGGCAACGGGTACTGGTGATCGGTGGGCTTCAGGGGCCACGCCGCGGCGTCAGTCGCGATGTGATAAAACAGGCCACCCGCGCCTGCCACGGCCTGTTCCCAAAACGCGTTCTTATGGAAGTCATTTTCCAGCTGGTCGCGCAGTCCAATATCCGCGCTATTTATGCCGTCAGTGATGAAGGGCATGTTTTCCGCGCGTTGCGTTATCGCCTGAGCAAAGGTCGCCATTTCCACGCCAGCTACGATGAGTTTTGGGAAACGCTGGACGGCAAAAAACGCTCAACTTTCTGCTGGCAGCTGCCGCCAGAGATGGCACGTAAATCCCTGGACGAGATTGCCAGTAAGAAACGGGCCGAATACCGCCGCCGCTTTGAGCTGTTGGATCAGATCCAGGCTTCAATGCAATAACGCTTTTAAATGTGTCTCTTCTTCCTGCTGCATACAACATTGGTCAACCAGGACTGTATTCTTTGCCTGTTTTAATATGGCTGAAACAGGCATGGATACAGCGTCTCTTCTGACTAAATGGTTATATAATATCATTATTTAATCTCACTTTGACCAAAATGAAATCGAGTACAATTTCTGTATCCATCTCAGCCTTTTTCTTCGATGTTTCAGTTTCCTGAATTTTCGAAATCGAAAACATGAGATAAATGCCTTACTCATTCTTCTTTATTGTTTTAAATTTCGGTCTTTGGAATGAGTGAAACAAATATCATCATCAGTTCAGTATACTTAACGCAAATGCGAGCATCTTCTTCTATTTATTATATTTCATTTTACCGAATCCTACCCTTATAAATCCATACTTAATCCCCCAAATTATAATTTTACTTGCATAACTATTTCTACCTAATCTATCCATTAGATTGCCATCTATTTTTTATCTTATTTGCGTAGGTATTGCACATAAACAGGAGTAGATTATCCAGTATGCATTTTCTTTCAAAACTATCATTACAGTCATCTCAAAACAGTTTTATTAATTTACTTTTTGCACCCAAGAAAATCCATGTTATAATAGCATAGTTAGTTGCTAACAAAAACACAAAAAAGAATATGCAAATATTTTTGCGAGGGCTCACTTGGTGGTAAATAATAAGAATCACGACATTGAATTTTTACGTGCGATCGCTATTGCATATGTATTTCTTGCTCACATCCCTTCTTTGCTCTCACCAGATTCATTTTATTTCCAAATATTTAACATTAGTAGATTTGGAAGTGGTGTTGACCTGTTTTTTTGTGTTTCAGGTTTTATTGTAACAAGAAGTCTGTTAGTAAAGGGAATACATTCAATGAGTGGTATTACTTTTATTAAAGAAACAAAGGAATTTTATATTAAGAGGATGTGGCGACTATTGCCAGCTGCGTTTTTTTGGATTATTGCATCGCTCATCCTTGCGGTTGCGATGGAAAAGACCCACGCATTTCTTCCAATTGAAAAACTGCTAACATCGGCTCTATTTTCAGTAACACAAACACAAAATTTTTACTTTTTATCATGCAGAGATAACGGTACATGTGGTAATCTTGGTATTTACTGGAGTCTATCATTAGAAAATCAATTTTATCTCCTCCTTCCTATACTTCTTTTCACCTTTAACAATAAAAAACTGTGTTTATTAATGGCTGTAGTGTTTGCCGTTCAGTTTTTTATACCCAGAACACTAAATAACCATACACCTATTGGCTGGCCATTAAGGACAGATGCTATGGCACTAGGAGTAATTATAGCTGTATTAAGCTTAAAAAATAGAATTGCATCTGTAGATTTACGTTTGTTTTCCAATCCTATAATTTCGTCATCATTCCTAATATTAATGTGTTTTTTTCTCGCTATATTTACCAAGCCTGAGCCGGTAATATTTTTTCAAACTGGCCTTACGGCACTAGCGTCTGGCTGTTTAGTTTTCATAGCCAGCTTTAATAAAAATTATTTTTGCAAAAATAAACATTTTATGATGATAACTGATTATATTGGTTCACGTTCATATTCACTTTATCTAACACATGTCATTGCATTATCTGTCACAAGGGGATTATTTATGAATGGCAGTATTGACTATACTAATATGGGCACCATCATTCGATTGTCTTTTTTCTTTGCTTTGACCTTCGCCTTGACAGAATTTAGTTATCATTATATTGAAAATAAGTACAGATATTATTGGAAAAGGCATGCAAAAGCTGGTCATTATTAATTTTTCAAAATTCTAATCATCATAATATTAATCCGAATTTAGTCAAGGGAGAATACTCCTCCCTTTATAATCTCTGAGAGTATTATAAGCTCATTATAGTTATAACAACCTTACACTGAGTCAACAACCACTTGCCTTCTGCACCCCTCCCCCATCTCTCTCGCGATGCCGCATCAAATGCTCATTCAGATAAATTTACATCTGGATCATGATGCCAGGGAAGAAACCTGTTGTTAATCTTTAGAAATCTTACCTGCGTATCCGCAGTGAGTAGGGGATCGATCAGTTTACGTTTTTCGCTGTGCTCCGAAGACAGGTGAGGAGGCTCTACGAAACGGAGCGCGGAGAGGAATTTGCTCAACGTTTACTCGGCCACAAAAATTTAACAATGACCAAAAAATACCTGGACGCACGCGGTGCAGAGTATGTTATGGTTTAGACAGGATATGGAATATTCGAGTAATTTTCGGGGGATTTCGTGTTGAGACCGAAAAAACCTTTGAGAAACATATAGATAAAAAGAGACCGAATACGATTCCTGTATTCGGTCCAGGGAAATGGCTCTTGGGAGAGAGCCGTGCGCTAAAAGTTGGCATTAATGCAGGCTAAGTCGCCTTGCCTTTTAAGAATAGATGACGACGCCAGGTTTTCCAGTCCACAGTAAAAGCGGTCGGAAAAAAAGCGTCAAAACATCAATAAAAATGAAAAACCGCAGTGCTTTCGCAAGCAGCTGCGGTTTTTTTTACTGGGAACCGGAAACTAGCAGAGCTTGTCGGCGCGTTCGATAAACGGAGCAAGGCTCATCTTCTGCCCGGGGCTGGACGGATCGTCAATCTGGATAACGCTGATGGGCTGCCCGCTGCTCTTACCGCTGGCAACCTGCTGCTCGGCCACGTCGTTTAACGGGTACTGTACCAGCGTGCTTGGGTTGATGGCATACAGCGCATGACCCGGACGACAGGTCAGCATCACCTCTTCGCGATTGAACGCCCATTTATCCTTACCCACTTCAAAACGGCTGACGGTGATAACCTGTGGTGCCGCCAGAGCGCTCCCCGTACAGGCCATCAATAAGAGAGAGAGTACTGTCTTTTTCATATGCTATTTAACCTTGTCAAAAGGGTTCCCAGGTCGCGAACAGGCTGACCGTTGCCAGCACCAACGCTCCCAGCACCACCTCTGCCTGTGTCATCCTGATAAAAATCTGTTGCTCGCGCCCGATGTGGGCACTAAACCGTGGCACCAGAAAATACCGATTCGCCAGCGCAATTACCACCATCAATGCCACCAGCGCACATTTGAACAACAAAAGTTGTACGTAACCCGTCTGCCAGGGCACCGTGATGCCCAGAATAAAGAGCCCATTGATCGCGCCGGTAAGCACTACCCCCGCTACGGCATAATGCCCCACGCGAGAGAAGCGCATCATGGTATAGATTGCCGCAGTCTGCCAGCGTCCTTTCGCCAGATGCATGCAAAACAGCAGTGGCAGGAGACCGCCAACCCAGGTGGCGGCACACAGCAGATGCAGTGCGTGATTAATGCGCTGCATCGCCCCCACGGCGCCATCGTTCATCGCCGCATGCCCCACGCCTGCCAGCAGGACAAATTGCCCCATTGCGAGCAGCAATAATCGCGATCCTTTTTGTGGCGCAAGCCACGCGGCACAGGCGGTGATTACGGCCAGGATAATTTGCCACAGCCAGACGCCACCAAACTGCGTTGCCAGCACGCTCTGCCAGACGTCCGGATTAAACACATCCCCCCAGCCGTTGCCCATTAGCCCCGCCTGGATCATGAACATCAGGAACGCCGACAACAGACTGACCAGAGACGCAATCTGCTGCTGCGCCTGAAAACGCCGGGTCATCAGACGGTGCAGGGAAGAAGGGGCAAACCAGACGCTATAGAGCGCATTACCAAAAATTAGCATCAGCGCGCCGAAATGGATAAAGCGCAACCCCACGTAGATGAAGGCCAGCATGTTATTTCACGCTGAAGTGATAGCTGCCTTTGGTTTTGTGACCATCAACCGAGACCACATGCCAGTCAACCTGGTACGTGCCGGTCACCAGCGTCTGCGCCAGCGGAACATTGAGCTGGGCCTTATTCTGCACGTCACGCTGAATATGGCCGGTTTTAACCACGTTTCCTTGAGCATCCTTCACCACCACACCGCTGAATGCCGGTTCAATGCCTTCGGAAAATGTCAGGGTAAGCGTCTGAGGGGCTACCACCTGACTATCGGCTGCCGGGATTTGCTGTTGAAGGTGCGCGTGCGCCAGCGCCGGGCTCGCGGTGACGGAAGAGAAGAGAAAAGCCAGCGCGCATACCGCGCGGGAAGCGGATAAACCCATCGCAATCATTCCTTTTTGTTATGTCTGTATGATAAAGAATAACGCTGTATAATAATCGAGTCGAGGATCATCCCACCTCCGCTTGTCATCGTCGCGCAATCGCGGTAACGTTGCCGCCGCATAAAAAGGAGAAGGTAATGAAGATCAATCTGGCTGCCCTTCCTCAGGACGAGATGGATAAAGTGAATGTCGATCTCGCTGCCGCAGGTGTCGCGTTTAAAGAGCGTTACAACATGCCAATCGTGGCAGAAGTGGTGGAACGCGAACAACCCGCCCATCTGCGCGACTGGTTTCGCGAACGCTTGATTGCCCACCGACTCGCGTCGGTTAATCTCTCTCGTTTACCGTACGAACCAAAAGTGAAATAAGCTTAACGACTCGTTACACTTCCTTACGCGGAATATGCCAGGATAAGAAAACCCTGATTAAATTAGGTGTACTCTTAAATCCTGCGACTCTGTGTATAAGGAAGTCACGATGTCACAATGGAATATTGCCGCCGCCCAGTATGCCGGGCAGCATCACAGTGTAGATGACCACGTAGCACACCATCTCCGTTTCGTTGCAGAAGCGGTACAACAGCAGTGCGACCTCCTGGTCTTTCCTGAACTCTCGTTAACAGGACCGGGAACGACGGACTTACCTCCCCCACCCAATGACGGACAGCTTGCCCCCTTGCTGACCGCCGCATCGCTTTACCGGATTACCATCATTGCCGGTCTGCCCCTGGATCTGAATGGTCAGCGCGTAAAAGGCCTCGCCCTGTTTTCACCGTCCCGGCATGGCATCCTGCGCTACCCTCAGGGGAGCGGTGCCAGCCTGGTTCCGGGTGATAAACAGCTGACGATTATTGATACACATGCCGATTCCCCCAATCTGGATCCGCAGGCGACGCTGTTTACCAGCTGTCAGTCGGTGGGGGATAACCGCTGGCGTCAGTCCATCAGCACGTTACAGCGCTTCGCACATAAGTATGCCATTGCGGTGTTAATGGCGAACGCCCGTGGGGGTAGCGCGTTGTGGGATGAAAAAGGCCAGCTGATCGTCCGTGCGGATAAGGGCGAGCTATTATTGACCGGATCTCTGGGCCGACAGGGTTGGCAAGGCGATATCATTCCTTTAGGCTAAGCGTTTTAGCTCAGGAGCGTTCAATGCTGCGCGTCATCGATACCGAAACTTGCGATCTTCAGGGCGGAATAGTGGAGGTGGCGTCTGTTGACGTCATTGACGGAAAAATCGTCAACCCAATGAGCCATCTGGTGCGTCCCGACCGCCCGATTAGCCCGCAGGCGATGGCCATTCATCGCATTACCGAATCGATGGTGGCGGATAAACCCTGGATTGAAGAGGTCATTCCGCACTATTACGGTAGCCCGTGGTATGTCGCGCACAACGCCAGCTTTGACCGCCGGGTACTGCCCGAGATGCCCGGCGAATGGATTTGCACCATGAAGCTGGCGCGTCGTCTGTGGCCGGGGATCAAATACAGCAATATGGCGCTGTATAAGTCCCGTAAGCTCAGTGTCAGAACGCCCGAGGGGCTGCACCATCACCGCGCCCTGTACGACTGCTATATCACCGCGGCGCTACTCATAGATATTATGAATACCTCTGGCTGGACGCCGGATGATATGGCGACCATTACTGGGCGACCGGCGCTGCTGACCACCTTCACCTTTGGCAAATACCGCGGCAAAGCGGTGTCCGATATCGCCGATAAAGATCCGGGCTATCTGCGCTGGCTGTACAACAACCTCGACAAAATGAGCCCGGAGCTGCGCTTAACGCTCAAGCACTATCTGGGTGAAGCTTAATTCCCGGCACGGCCTGGTAGCGTTTCCTGCGCCAGGCCAATCAAAAAGGCATACTCCAGCGCGACCCCTTCATACGATTTAAATCGCCCCGATTTCCCGCCGTGTCCGGAGTCCATGTCAGTACAGAGAAGCAACAGGTTGTTATCGGTTTTCAGCTCACGCAGTTTTGCCACCCATTTCGCGGGCTCCCAGTATTGCACCTGCGAATCGTGCAGGCCGGTAGTCACCAGCATGTGCGGATAGGCTTTAGCTTCCACATTATCGTACGGACTGTACTCTTTCATGTAGCGGTAATAGATCTCGTCCTGTGGATTCCCCCACTCTTCAAACTCACCGGTGGTCAGCGGAATGGACTCGTCCAGCATCGTGGTGACCACGTCGACAAACGGAACCTGCGCGACAATTCCCTTAAAGCGATCGGGACGCTGATTGATGACGGCTCCCATCAGCATGCCACCCGCACTGCCGCCCATGCCAAAGCAGAGCTGCGGATCGCCATAGCCCTGCTCTATTAGCGCATCGCAGACGTCGAGGTAGTCATTGAAGGTGTTTTTCTTTTTCAGGAATTTCCCGTCTTCATACCAGTGTTGCCCCAGTTCACCGCCGCCGCGCACATGGGCGATAGCGAAAACAAAGCCGCGATCGAGCAGGCTCAATCGGCTACTGCTGAAATCGGCATCCATGCTTGAGCCGTAGGATCCATACCCGTAGACCAGGATCGGGTTTTTCCCTTTCTGGAAATGCGTCTTGTGATAGACGAGCGAGACGGGCACCTCAACGCCATCCCGGGCAGTGACCCACAGGTGTTCGCTTCGGTAGTTATCAGAATCAAACCCCTTAACCTCAGACTGCTTAAGGACCTGACGTTGTCCGGTCTCCATGTCCAGCTCAAACAGCGTATCCGGCGTGGTCATTGACGAGTAGCCATAGCGCAAGCGGGACGATTCCGGCTCGGGATTAAACCCAATCCACGTGACATAGGCCGGATCGTCGAACGCGATCCCGATGACTTCCCGCGTTTTGCGGTTAATTTGCCGCAGGCTGGTCAGCCCCCGCTGGCGCTCTTCTACCACCAGCCAGTCGGTGAAGAGAGTAAACCCTTCGAGCATTACCTGATCCCGTGCAGGAATGAGCACTTCCCACTTCCGTTCATCACGCACTTTGGTTTTATAAAGGCCAAAGTTTTTGCCCTCACGGTTAGAGCGCAGGTAAAAGCTGTGCTGGAAGTGATCCAGGCTGTACTCATGATCTTTGCGACGGGGCAGAAAACAGAGCGGCTGTGCATCAGGCAGTTCGGCATCCAGGAGCAGAACTTCAGAAGTGGTCGCGCTGGCGAGGAAGATGATCACATAGTGGCGTGACGACGTTTTATGCAGACTGACATAGAACGTTTCATCTTTCTCTTCGTAGACCAGCTCGTCATCATCCGCACTGGTGCCGACGGTATGACGCCATACCTGATAAGGCAGCAGCGTGGAGGCATGTTTCTTCACGTAGTAGACGGTTTCGGAATCATTCGCCCAGACAAAATCCGGCGAAACGTTCGCAATCATCTCCGGGTACCAGTTCCCGGTTTCCAGATTGCGAAAACGCAGGCCGTATTGACGACGGGAGAGGTAATCTTCCGCCAGCGCCATAATGGCGTTGTCGGGTGAAACCGACATGCCCCCCAGCGTATAAAACTCGCTGTGGGCAGCACGCTGGTTGGCATCCAGCAAAATATCCCATTCATCCCACTCGGCGCTTAACACCGACTGACGCTGATAGATGGGATATTCATTACCTGGCTCGTAGATATGGCGATAACGATAGCCGTTTTTGGTCCAGGGTGCGGAGACATCGCGCTGGGGAATGCGCTGCACCATTTCATTCAGCAACTGATCCTGCAGCGCCTGCTGGCTGGCCATGACCTTGCGGCCATAGTCATTTTCCGCGTGCAAATAGTCGAGCACCTCTGGCCGGGAACGCGAATCGTCCCGCAGCCAGTAATAGTTATCTATACGCGTATCGCCATGCGTGGTGATCGCATAAGGAGTACGTCGGGCTTTTGGTGGCATGTCATGCTTCTTTTGAGTTTTACACCCTATAAGGTTGGCAAAACACGCGCATGATGCAAGCGAAACATGACCGCGACGGTGACAGTTAACCCGCTAACGCCTGTTTTTGCTCCCTGATATCCTTCTCAATGCCCTCGCGCACGTCCTGAGGGATCTTCAACGCGTCGCCGAGGGCGTTGAGGTAGCTGCGCTCCATAAAGTGGTCAATATCAATGGCGGCACAGCTTAAGAAATAGAGTTCAAGCGCCTCCTCCTCATTCTTTACGCTTTGCGCAAGGCGCTGCGGATCCAGCGGCTGTTCGATGGCCTGAGACACCAGCGCTCTGCCCTGCTCTTCCACACCGGCCTCCCGCAGCTGCTGCTCAATCGCCGACCGTTCTTTCTCGTCGATATGCCCGTCACTTTTCGCCGCAAAAACCAGTGCAAGGATCAGCCGTTCAGTGCGCAGGTCCAACGGTGACGTGTGTTGACCATAATCGGGTTCATCGCTATGTGCGGTTCGTACTCTGTCCTTGTATTTGTTCCACAGAACAGTACCCGCGATGGCTCCGCCACCGGCCAGTAACGCGCCGGTGCCATATTTTGCCAGCAATTTGCGCGAGGATTTATTCGCCACCAGCAGGCCCGCCAGCCCGCCGATCGCCCCGGGGACCAGCAGTTTGCTCAGCCCCTGATCGCCGGATGGCGATGTTTTCTGCCCTAACAGTGATTGCAATTGATTTAACCAGCCTGACATGGTGTCCCTCACTTAACGGTGTACATATTCCACAGCCTAAGCGAGCAGGCGTCAGGAAATGTCTGGAGGGACTAAAGAAGCGCAAATTTCTTGCCTGTGCACTGGCCCCGATCAAGACAGACGCAAACGTTTTCGTTTATACTGCGCGCAACTTTTTCAGGGGGATTGTTATGACTCGTTTAGGAACCGCGCTGCGACCTGCGGCGACGCGTGTGATGCTGTTGGGATCGGGTGAACTGGGTAAAGAGGTCGCCATTGAGTGCCAGCGTTTAGGCGTGGAAGTCGTTGCGGTAGACCGCTACGCGGATGCACCCGCCATGCACGTCGCCCACCGTTCTTATGTGATTAACATGCTGGATGGCGCTGCCCTGCGCGAGCTGATTACGCGTGAGAAACCGGATTTTGTCGTACCGGAAATTGAAGCCATCGCCACCGACACGCTAATTACCCTTGAGCAGGAGGGCCAGCGTGTCGTGCCCTGCGCGAAGGCCGCAAAGCTGACCATGAACCGCGAAGGCATTCGTCGCCTGGCGGCGGAAGAGCTGGGATTGCCCACCTCACCCTATCGTTTTGCTGGCGATAAAGCCGAGTTCCTGCAATCCGTCGACGAGATCGGTTTCCCATGCATCATTAAACCCGTCATGAGCTCCTCCGGTAAAGGTCAAAGCTTTATCCGTGACAGCGGCACACTGGACAAGGCGTGGGATTATGCCCAACAGGGCGGTCGCGCCGGAGCCGGTCGCGTGATTGTTGAAGGCGTGGTGAAGTTTGATTTCGAAATTACCCTCCTGACCGTCAGCGCCGTTGATGGCGTCCATTTCTGCGATCCGATTGGGCACCGTCAGGAGGATGGCGATTACCGTGAATCCTGGCAGCCGCAGCAGATGAGCGCCCTGGCGCTGGCGCGCGCGCAGGAGATCGCCCGTAAAACGGTGCTGGCGCTGGGCGGTTACGGCCTGTTTGGTGTGGAGCTGTTTGTCTGCGGTGATGAGGTGATTTTCAGCGAAGTCTCTCCTCGCCCGCACGATACCGGGATGGTGACCCTGATTTCGCAGGATCTCTCCGAGTTCGCCCTGCACGTGCGTGCTTTCCTCGGCCTGCCAGTTGGCGGTATCCGACATTACGGCCCGGCCGCCTCGGCGGTGATCCTCCCGCAGCTGACCAGCCAGAACGTCACCTTTGATAACGTTGAAGGCGCGGTTGGGGCAGGTCTGCAGGTTCGCCTGTTCGGGAAACCGGAGATTGACGGTACGCGTCGTCTGGGTGTGGCATTAGCCACCGGCGATAACGTGGATGATGCCGTCGCAAGCGCTAAAGCCGCCGCTGCCGCGATTCGCGTTAACGGATAAAAAAACGGGCCAGATGGCCCGTTTTTCATGATGGGAGATTCTTACTGCTTCGCGCCTTCAACCGCTTCGCGAGCCAGTCTGGTGATGCGGTCCCAGTCGCCCGCTTCCAGCGCATCCGCCGGCACCAGCCAGGAGCCGCCGATGCACAGCACGCTTTTCAGCGCCAGGTAATCACGGTAGTTGGCCGGAGAGATGCCGCCCGTCGGGCAGAAGCGCACCTGAGAGAATGGACCTGCAATCGCCTGCAGCGCTTTGGTGCCGCCGTTGGCTTCAGCCGGGAAGAATTTGAACTCTTTCAGGCCGTAGTCCATGCCCAGCATCAGTTCAGAGACAGTGCTGATGCCCGGGATCAGCGGGATGGTGCCCTCGGTTGCCGCTTTCAGTAGCGAATCGGTCAGACCCGGGCTGATGGCAAACTGCGCGCCCGCTTCAGTCACTTCAGCCAGCTGTTTTGCGTTCGTAACGGTACCCGCACCAATGATGGCATCCGGCACGTCTTTAGCGATGGCGCGAATCGCGTCCATCGCGCAGGCGGTACGCAGGGTCACTTCCAGAACGCGAACGCCACCCGCAACCAGCGCTTTCGCCATCGGTACCGCGTGCTCCAGTTTGTTCACCACGATAACCGGCACAACGGGGCCAGTGGTCAGGATTGCTTCTGCACTTGTTTTCCAGTTTTTCATCAGAGTTTTCTCTCGCCAGATCGATAAAATCAAGTCGTCTTAAAACGTAATACAGGTTGCGCCCTGCTCCGCGCCGGAGAGTTTCTCACGCAGCGCGCCAAACATTTCGCGTCCGGTTCCCACGCGCGATGCGCTCAGGTCGGGAATATGGGGCTGACGGGCCGCCAGCTCGGCTTCGTCCACCAGCAGGGTTAACTCACCTGTCTGACCATTGACGCGGATGATGTCGCCGTCACGCACCTTAGCCAGCAAACCACCGTCATACGCTTCAGGCGTTACATGGATGGCTGAAGGCACTTTACCTGAGGCACCCGAGAGGCGTCCATCGGTGACCAGTGCAATTTTGAAACGGCGGTCCAATAATACACCAAGTGGTGGCATAAGTTTATGTAATTCTGGCATCCCGTTCGCTTTGGGTCCCTGATGACGTACGACCACCACGCAATCCTTATCAAGGAGGCCCGCATCAAAGGCAGGTAAAACATCATGCTGGCTCTCAAAGACCACTGCCGGGGCTTCAATCACCTGGTTCTCTTCCGGTACGGCGGAAGTTTTCATCACCGCGCGTCCCAGGTTGCCGCTCAGCACTTTGGTGCCGCCGTGGCGTGAGAACGGTTGTTCGAAGGTAGCAATAACCTGCGGATCGAGAGAGGCGCTCGCCCCGTCACGCCAGTCCAGCTCACCGTTGTTCAGCCATGGCTCCAGGGTATAACGCTGCAGGCCAAAGCCCGCGACGGTGTTCACATCTTCATGCAGCAGACCGCCCTTCAGCAGCTCACGCATCAACACCGGTACGCCTCCGGCGGCCTGGAAGTGGTTAATGTCTGCCGGACCATTCGGATACAGGCGCGCCATCAGCGGCACCACGGAAGAGATGTCGGAGAAATCATCCCAGTTAATCAGGATGCCCGCCGCACGGGCCATCGCCACCAGGTGCATGGTGTGGTTGGTTGAGCCACCCGTTGCCAGCAGGGCCACGATGCCATTGACGATCACTTTCTCATCGACCATTTTACCCAGCGGCATCCACTCATTGCCGTTCCCGGTCAGACGCGTCACCTGACGAGCGGCGGCTTCGGTCAGGGCCTTGCGCAGCGGGGCATCGGGTTGAATGAAGGAGGAGCCCGGAAGCTGCATCCCCATAAATTCCACCACCATCTGGTTGGTGTTGGCCGTGCCATAGAAGGTACAAGTGCCCGGCGCATGGTAAGAGGCAGCTTCCGCTTCCAGCAGCGCCTGACGGTCTGCTTTACCTTCGGCATAGAGCTGACGGATACGCACTTTTTCTTTGTTTGGCAAACCGCTGGCCATCGGACCTGACGGCACAAAAATCGCCGGAAGATGACCAAACGACAGCGCCGCCATGGCGAGCCCCGGGACAATCTTGTCGCACACGCCAAGGTACAGTGCGCCATCGAACATGTTATGCGACAGGCCTACCGCTGCAGACATGGCGATCACTTCGCGACTCAACAGCGACAGTTCCATCCCGTCCTGGCCCTGGGTCACTCCGTCACACATGGCCGGCACACCTCCCGCGACCTGGCCCACCGCATTCACGCTGTGCAGCGCTTTACGGATGATGTCCGGGTACACTTCGTACGGCTGATGCGCGGAGAGCATGTCGTTATAGGAGGTAATGATAGCGATATTGTTACGCAGCATGCTTTTCAGCGATGCTTTATCGGCAGGCTGGCAGGCGGCGAAACCGTGTGCCAGGTTGCCGCAGGCCAGTTGCGAGCGGTGGACGGTGTCACTCTTTGCTTGTTCAATGCGGGCGAGGTAGGCAGAACGCGTCTCTTTCGAGCGCTCGATAATGCGTTGTGTTACGCGTAACAATGTCGGATTCATAAAAGCTCCTCTAATTTATCTGTCCGGGCTCGGGAGTTTACAAAGTCGCTGGCAGTTGTTAACAACGCTGAAACGCTTGCTGTCCGGAGCTCAGGGGCAAAATCGCTTCCGGCAGTGTAATAAAAAAAGCCCCGCGGGTGAATCCACGCGGAGCTTAAAAGTATAAAAATTGTGCCACTAGCTGTGTTAGATCATGTTACCGGTAAAATAACACCTTCGGGCTAGAGGATTATCTTACTCAAACTCGTTCCAGGAGCGGCCATCACGGGTGATCATCGCCACGGAGGCGACAGGTCCCCAGGTGCCCGCCTGATACGGTTTTGGCGGATCCTGATCGGCAGCCCAGGCTTCGGTGATGGAGTCGACCCATTTCCACGCCTCTTCCACTTCGTCGCGACGTACAAACAGCGCCTGGATACCGCGCATGGTTTCCAGCAGCAGGCGCTCGTAAGCATCCGCCAGGTGCGTTTGATTGAAGGTCTCGGAGTAGCTCAGATCCAGTTTGGTGGTCTGCAGGTTGTGCTTGTGATCCAGCCCCGGTACTTTGTTCAGGATCTGGATATCCACACCTTCATCCGGCTGCAGACGGATAGTCAGTTTGTTCTGCGGCAGCTCCTGCCAGGACTCTTTAAACAGGTTCAGCTCAGGGTTTTTGAAGTAAACGACAACTTCAGAGCATTTGGCTGGCAGACGTTTACCAGTACGCAGGTAGAAAGGCACACCCGCCCAACGCCAGTCATCGATATCCACGCGGATCGCCACAAACGTCTCGGTGTTGCTGGACTTGTTCGCGCCCTCTTCTTCGAGATAGCCAGGGACTTTTTTGCCCTGCGCAAACCCGGAGGTGTACTGGCCACGCACCGTCTTCTCACGCACGTTAGAACGGTCGATACGGCGCAGTGATTTCAGGACTTTCACTTTCGCGTCGCGGATGCTGTCTGCGGTCAGGTCTGATGGCGGAGACATAGCGATCATGCAGAGTACCTGCAGCAGGTGGTTCTGGATCATGTCACGCATTTGGCCGGCCTGGTCAAAGTAACCCCAACGGCCTTCAATGCCCACCTCTTCGGCCACGGTGATTTCCACGTGGTCGATGGTGCGGTTGTCCCAGTTGTTAACAAACAGGGAGTTGGCAAAACGCAGCGCCAGCAGGTTCAGTACCGTCTCTTTGCCCAGGTAGTGGTCGATGCGATAGACCTGGCACTCTTCGAAGTATTCGCCGACCTGGTCGTTGATTTCGCGGGAGGTAGACAGCGAGGTACCCAGCGGTTTTTCCATTACCACACGCGCCGGTTTGGCGTTCAGATTCGCTTCGCCCAGACCTTTACAGATGGCGCCAAAGGTGCTTGGTGGCATGGCGAAATAGTTAATGGTGACCCGGTTTTTCTGATCCAGCATCTCACCCAGACGGGTAAACGCGCTCACGTCGTTCACATCCAGATTGCAGAAATCGAGACGTCCGCTCAGGGTATCCCACAAACTTTCATCAATTTTCTCTTTCATGAACGTTTCGAGCGCTTCACGCACGACTTTGGTGTATGCGTCCTTGTCCCAGTCGGCGCGCCCTACACCCAGGATACGGGTATCCGGATGAAGTTGGCCCGCTTTCTCCAGTTGATACAGGGAAGGCAGCAATTTTCGGCGTGCAAGATCGCCTTTCGCGCCGAAAATGACCAGGTCACATGCCTGGGCTGTTTGCGTTACCGCCATGTCATTCTCCTCAGTTGGATCACCTGGTGCTTCTGCCAGGTATCGTTGTAATTTTATTACAATGCACTGTACTGCTTTTACGTCATTCCCGAAACCACTAGCGCTTAACGTCGCGTGCGATACGGCGTTTTTTCACCTTTCCCGCGCCTGTGGCAGGGTACTCACGCAAAAAGCGTCGATTCTTTGTACTAAACGGGCCCGGCAAAATCCGACACCGATCAAGTAATGAAAAAAAACAACAACATTTCTTGTCGGCTGTTACCCTATAAAGAAGCCGCAGGGGTAATATCGGCTAAATCGAATCCTGATTTCATCAATCAATGAAATCGTTTCCACCCCATGAGCGCCTTGTTAACAATGAACATGCTGGAAAAAATCCAGTTTCAACTGGAACACCTTAGCAAATCCGAGCGAAAAGTGGCTGAAGTTATTCTCGCCTCGCCTGCTCAGGCGATTCATTCAAGCATCGCCGCTCTGGCGCAGGATGCAGGCGTCAGCGAACCGACGGTGAATCGGTTCTGCCGCAGCCTGGAAACGCGCGGCTTCCCTGATTTTAAACTGCATCTGGCGCAAAGTCTGGCAAATGGTACGCCCTATGTTAATCGCAATGTGGATGAAGACGACAGCGTTGATGCATACACGGCGAAAATATTTGAATCGGCGATGGCCACGCTTGACCACGTCCGTCAGTCGCTGGATATGAGTTCGGTCAATCGGGCAGTCGATTTACTGACGCAGGCCAAGCGGATTGCGTTCTTCGGCCTCGGCTCATCGGCGGCCGTGGCGCATGACGCCATGAATAAATTCTTCCGCTTCAACGTCCCGGTCATCTATTCCGATGACATCGTGTTGCAACGCATGAGCTGTATGAATTGTAGCGAGGATGACGTGGTGGTCCTGATTTCGCATACCGGGCGCACCAAAAGCCAGGTTGAACTCGCGCAGCTGGCGCGTGAAAACGATGCCATGGTCATCGCCCTCACGACCGCAGGCACGCCGCTGGCAAGAGAAGCCACGCTTGCCATCACCCTGGACGTCCCGGAAGACACGGATATGTATATGCCGATGGTCTCCCGCCTGGCGCAGTTGACGGTCATTGACGTACTGGCGACCGGATTTACCTTACGCCGGGGCGCAAAATTCCGAGATAACTTGAAGCGTGTCAAGGAAGCGCTCAAGGAATCGCGTTTTGATAAAGAATTGCTTATAAAGAGCGATGTTCCCTGATAGTAGATAACGAAGACGTAACAAATAATTACGATGTAACGATTTACGGCATTCGGTCCCCTCGCGGTTGCCTTGCAGCAGATGAAGGCCGATTCAATCTTCACGCAACACCAAAGTTGTTTCAGTCAACGGAGTATTACATGTCCAGAAGGCTTCGCAGAACCAAGATCGTCACCACCTTAGGCCCGGCCACCGATCGCGATAATAACCTTGAAAAGATTATCGCCGCGGGTGCCAACGTGGTGCGTATGAACTTCTCTCACGGCACGCCAGAAGACCATAAATTACGTGCCGACAAAGTACGTGAGATCGCGGCTAAACTGGGCCGCCATGTTGCCATCCTCGGTGACCTGCAGGGTCCAAAAATTCGTGTCTCGACCTTCAAAGAAGGCAAAGTATTCCTCAATATCGGCGATAAATTCCTGCTGGATGCCAACCTGGGTAAAGGTGAAGGCGATAAAGAGAAAGTGGGTATCGACTATAAAGGTCTGCCGGCTGACGTTGTGCCTGGCGATATCCTGCTGCTCGACGACGGTCGTGTTCAGCTGAAAGTGCTGGAAGTTCAGGGGATGAAAGTGTTCACCGAAGTCACCGTCGGCGGCCCACTCTCCAACAACAAAGGCATCAACAAGCTCGGCGGAGGCCTCTCTGCCGAAGCGCTGACGGATAAAGATAAAGCGGATATCGTTACCGCGGCGCTGATCGGCGTGGACTACCTGGCCGTCTCCTTCCCGCGCTGCGGCGAAGACCTGAACTATGCGCGCCGTCTGGCACGTGACGCAGGCTGTGACGCGAAAATCGTGGCAAAAGTTGAACGCGCGGAAGCCGTTTGCGATCAGGATGCGATGGATGATGTGATTCTGGCGTCTGACGTGGTCATGGTTGCCCGTGGCGATCTGGGTGTGGAAATTGGCGACCCGGAACTGGTCGGCATCCAGAAAGCGCTGATCCGTCGCGCGCGTCAGCTGAACCGCGCGGTGATCACCGCAACCCAGATGATGGAATCCATGATCACCAACCCAATGCCGACCCGTGCAGAGGTAATGGACGTGGCTAACGCCGTGCTGGACGGAACTGATGCGGTCATGCTTTCCGCTGAAACCGCAGCCGGCCAGTACCCGGCGGAGACCGTGGCCGCGATGGCGCGTGTCTGTCTGGGCGCAGAGAAGATCCCAAGCATCAACGTCTCTAAACACCGTCTGGACGTGCAGTTCGACAATGTGGAAGAAGCGATTGCCATGTCCGCGATGTATGCGGCCAACCACCTGAAGGGCGTCACGGCGATCATCACCATGACCGAATCGGGCCGTACCGCGCTGATGACTTCACGCATCAGCTCCGGTCTGCCGATCTTCGCGATGTCCCGTCACGAACGCACGCTAAACCTGACGGCGCTGTATCGCGGTGTGACCCCGGTTTACTTCGACAGCACCAATGACGGTGTGGCTGCGGCGCACGATGCCGTCAATCTGCTGCGCGACAAAGGCTACCTGGTATCCGGCGATATCGTCATCGTGACGCAGGGTGATGTGATGAGCACCATTGGCTCAACCAACACCACCCGCGTTTTAACCGTCGAATAATCTGCTTCAGTTTCCCTCTCCCCTCCGGGGAGAGGGACTTTTATTTCCTGGGATAGAGTTCTTTGCGCTGATACGGCTCTTTCTCGCCGGGCTTACGCGTTTTGAGCAGCTTCAGGATCCATGTGTATTGCTCCAGATGGGGTCCCACCAGCACCTCTACCTCTTCATTCATGCGGCGCGCAATGGTGTGATCGTCCGCAGTCAGTAAGTCGTCCATCGGCGGGCGAACCTCAATGCTCAGACGGTGCGTGTTGCCATCGTACACCGGGAACAGCGGGATCACGCGGGCGCGGCAAACTTTCATCAGACGGCCAATCGCCGGAAGCGTCGCTTTGTAGGTCGAGAAGAAATCGACAAACTCACTGTGTTCAGGACCGTGATCCTGATCCGGCAGATAGTAGCCCCAGTACCCCTGGCGCACGGACTGAATAAACGGCTTGATACCATCGTTGCGGGCGTGCAGGCGTCCACCAAAACGACGACGCACGGTGTTCCAGACAAAATCAAATACCTTATTTCCCTGGTTATGGAACATGGCCGCCATCTTCTGGCCCTGAGATGCCATCAGCATAGCCGGTATATCCACCCCCCAGCCGTGCGGAACGAGGAAAATCACTTTCTCGTCGTTACGGCGCATCTCATCGATGATCTCCAGCCCTTTCCAGTCAACGCGCTTAAGGACGTTCTCCGGCCCTTTCAGCGCCAGCTCAGCCATCATCGCCATGGCCTGTGGCGCGGTGGTATACATTTCGTCAATGATGGCTTCGCGCTCGGCATCGCTCTTTTCCGGGAAGCAATAGTAGAGGTTAATTTGCGCGCGGCGACGGGCACTTTTACCCATTCGCCCTGCCAGACGGCCAATTTTCCCCAGAACGGGATCGCGCACAGAGGCAGGTAACATGGCAATGCCAGCAAACGCGTAAACGCCCAGCCAGGCGCCCCAGTTACGCGGGTGGCGAAAGGATTTTTCAAACTCAGGAATGAACTCAATATTGTTTTTTTTGGTTTCCATGCTGGTTCCAGGGTCTGGTGACGCAAAATATAATGACGATAGTGTAGCGAGGCAGCGGCCCACGCACAAAAGAAAAAGCCGGCGCTTACTGACGCCGGCTTTTAAACAAAACAGAAGGTTTTAGTCGAAACGCAGCTGCGGTATAACCTCTTTCACCTGCGCCAGGTAATCGGTACGATCTTTACCGGTCAGCCCTTCGGTACGCGGCAGTTTCGCCGTCAGCGGGTTCACCGCCTGCTGGTTGATCCACACTTCATAATGCAGGTGCGGCCCCGTAGAACGTCCGGTATTCCCGGAGAGGGCAATACGGTCGCCACGTTTCACTTTCTGACCGGGTTTCACCAGCAGCTTACGCAGGTGCATATAGCGGGTGGTATAAGTGCGACCATGACGGACCGCGACATAGTACCCGGCAGCACCACTGCGTTTGGCGACAACCACTTCACCATCCCCTACTGCCAGCACCGGTGTGCCCTGCGGCATGGCGAAGTCAACGCCACGATGCGGCGCAACGCGCCCGGTAACCGGGTTCAGACGACGCGGGTTGAAGTTGGATGAAATACGGAACTGCTTCGCCGTCGGGAAGCGCAGGAAGCCCTTCGCAAGCCCGCTACCGCTGCGGTCATAGAATTTACCGTCTTCAGCACGAATGGCGTAGTAATCTTTGCCATCAGAGCGCAGACGCACACCCACCAGCTGGCTCTGCTCACGCTTGCCATCCAGCATCTCGCGGGACATCAGTACGGAGAACTCATCGCCTTTTTTCAGCTTACGGAAATCCATCTGCCACTGCATGGCTTTGATAACCGAGCTGATTTCAGCGCTGGTCAGGCCCGCATCGCGCGCGCTGGAGACAAAGCTTGCGCCTACGGTCCCTTTCATCACGCTGTTAACCCAGTCGCCCTTCTGCAATTCGCTGGTCATCTTGAAACCGTTTGCAGTGCGGTCGTAGGTGCGCGTTTCGCGACGGGACATTTCCCAGGTCAAACGCTGCAGATCGCCATCCGGCGTTAACGTCCAGGAGAGCTGTTGGCCGATTTTCAGGTTACGCAGGTCTTTATCCGCGGCGGCCAGCTGGCTGATATTCCCCATGTCGATGCCGTACTGGTTAAGAACGCTGCTCAGCGTATCACCCGTGGAGACCACATATTCATGGATCCCCGCTTCATTCTCGGTTTTATCGTCCAGCTCATCCTGCGGAATGGCTTCATCTTCCTGAGCCGCCTGATCGATAGGCTCACTGGCCTCCGGCAGCAGAGAACGGATTTCGTTCTTCTCAAGCTCGATGGTTTTGATGATCGGGGCAGAACTCGGGTGGTAAACATAGGGCCGCCAGACGGCGACCGCTAAGGTGAGAACTGTAAGCGACCCCAGCATAACACGATGGGGTCGGGGCAGATTGTTAAATGCCAGGGCGACAGAGCGGGCTATCTGTTGCACGTATTCAATTCCTCGTTAATCTCCTTTCAGGCAGCTCGCATACTGGTTCGCCAGTTGAGTGAGGAACTGTGAATAGCTCGCTTTACTCAACTGGATGTTCGTTCCTAGCGGGTCAAGGGTTCCCATGCGCACGGATGTCCCCCTGGCCACGGCTTCTACGACCGCTGGCCTGAACTGTGGCTCAGCAAAAACGCAGGACGCTTTTTGCTCAACCAACTGTGTTCTGATCTCATGTAAACGCTGCGCACCAGGCTGAATTTCAGGGTTGACGGTAAAATGCCCACGCGGGGTCAGGCCGTAGTGTTTTTCGTAATAGCCATAGGCGTCATGAAAAACGAAGTACCCTTTTCCTTTCAGCGGTGCCAGCTCGTTACCCACCTGCTTATCGGTTGCGGCTAATTGTGCCTCAAAATCTTTCAGGTTGGCGTCTAGTTTGGCTCGACTTTGCGGCATAAGTTCCACTAATTTGTCATGGATTGCAACCGCCGACAGCCGCGCTATCTCTGGGGAGAGCCAAAGATGCATATTGTACTCGCCGTGATGGTGATCCCCGTCACCTTTTTCATCATGAGCATGATGACCTTCGTGTTCGTCACCGTCGTCGTCACTCCCCTTCATGAGTAACGGTTTCACACCGGCGAGTTCGGCAATGGTGACCTGTTTAGCCTCAGGAAGCTGTTTCGCAGACTTCTGCATGAAGGCTTCCATTTCTGGCCCAATCCAGACAACTAAGTCTGCGTTTTGTAAGCGTTTTACATCAGACGGACGCAAGGAATAATCATGCTCTGAAGCCCCATCAGGCAGCAGAACCTGGGTATCGGTCACTCCATCAGCAATGGCCGAAGCAATGAATCCCAGCGGTTTAAGCGAAGCGACAACGGCCGCGTTGACATCTTGTGCTGTTGTACCCCAAAGGGCGGCGGATAATGCTGCGAAAAGAAGCGTATTTTTATGTAACATAATGCGACTAATCATCGTAATGAATGCGTGGAATGTGATATTATAACATTCGTTGACTTCTGCAAGCTTAAATTGACATGACAACTTTGGTTTCTCTTGAAAATGTTTCGGTCTCATTCGGTCAGCGCCGCGTTCTTTCTGACGTGTCGCTGGATCTGAAGCCCGGTAAAATTCTGACGCTGCTCGGTCCGAACGGCGCAGGTAAATCCACCCTTGTGCGCGTGGTGCTGGGTCTGGTAGCCCCTGATGAAGGTGTCATCAAGCGTGAAGAAAAATTGCGTATCGGCTACGTCCCGCAAAAATTACACCTCGATGCCACGCTGCCGCTGACCGTCAGCCGCTTCCTGCGTCTGCGCCCCGGAACGCGTAAAGCCGATATTCTTCCGGCGCTGAAACGTGTCCAGGCGGGCCACCTGGTGGACGCGCCACTGCAAAAACTGTCCGGCGGGGAAACCCAGCGCGTGTTACTTGCCCGGGCGCTGCTCAGCAGCCCTCAGCTGCTGGTACTGGATGAGCCAACGCAGGGTGTGGACGTCAATGGTCAGGTCGCGCTTTACGATTTAATTGACCAGCTGCGCCACGAACTGAACTGCGCAGTGCTGATGGTCTCCCACGACCTGCATCTGGTGATGGCGAAAACCGACGAAGTGCTCTGTCTGAACCATCATATCTGCTGTTCCGGCACGCCTGAAGTGGTGTCAATGCACCCCGAATTTATCTCTATGTTTGGCCCTCGCGGGGCTGAACAACTGGGTATTTATCGCCATCATCATAACCACCGCCATGATTTACAGGGACGAATTGTCCTGCGCCGGGGAAATGGACACTCATGATTGAACTGTTACTGCCCGGCTGGCTGGCCGGGATTATGCTCGCCTGCGCCGCGGGTCCGCTGGGTTCGTTTGTGGTATGGCGCAGAATGTCCTATTTCGGCGATACCCTGGCCCATGCTTCTCTGCTGGGCGTGGCCTTTGGTTTGCTGCTGGACGTCAATCCGTTCTATGCGGTGATTGTCGTTACGCTGCTCCTCGCCGCCGGTCTGGTCTGGCTGGAAAAACGCCCTCACCTCGCCATTGATACCCTACTAGGCATCATGGCGCACAGCGCCCTGTCGCTGGGTCTGGTGGTAGTGAGCCTGATGTCCAATATCCGCGTTGACCTGATGGCCTACCTGTTTGGCGACCTGCTGGCCGTGACGCCGGACGATCTGATCGCTATCGCCATCGGCGTGCTCGTGGTGCTGGGAATTCTGCTCTGGCAGTGGCGTAATTTGCTCGCAATGACCGTCAGCCCGGATCTGGCGTTTGTTGACGGGGTGAAATTGCAGCGCGTGAAGTTGCTGCTGATGCTGGTGACGGCATTAACCATCGGTGTGGCGATGAAATTCGTCGGTGCGCTGATTATTACATCGCTGCTGATTATTCCTGCGGCCACCGCGCGTCGTTTTGCCCGTACGCCGGAGCAGATGGCAGGCGTGGCGGTGATTATCGGGATGATTGCGGTCACGGGCGGATTAACCTTCTCGGCGCTCTATGACACGCCTGCGGGGCCGTCAGTGGTGCTGTGTGCCGCGGTGCTGTTTATTTTCAGTATGATGAAGAAGACCGCAAGTTGACATCGAGGGCGCTGATGCCCTCACCCTAACCCTCTCCACAGGGAGAGGGAATTAAGCATTACGGCATTGCCGGTGGCGTGATACCGAAATGATTCCACGCCCGCACCGTGGCCATACGCCCACGCGGGGTACGTTGCAGGAAGCCCTGCTGGATCAGATACGGTTCGAGTACATCTTCAATGGTCTCGCGCTCTTCCCCGATTGCCGCCGCCAGGTTATCCAGCCCGACCGGCCCGCCAAAGAATTTGTCCAGCACCGCCAGCAGCAGCTTGCGGTCCATGTAGTCAAAACCTTCAGCATCGACATTCAGCATATCCAGCGCCTGAGCAGCAATCTCGGCGGAGATGGAACCATCGTGCTTCACTTCTGCAAAGTCACGGACGCGGCGCAGCAGGCGGTTAGCGATACGCGGTGTCCCGCGCGAGCGCTTCGCCACTTCAAACGCCCCCTCTTCACTCATATCCAGCCCCATATAGCGGGCACTGCGGCCGACGATATGCTGGAGATCGGCGACCTGATAAAACTCAAGACGCTGAACAATCCCAAAGCGGTCGCGCAGTGGAGAGGTTAACGACCCGGCACGGGTGGTGGCGCCAATCAGGGTAAACGGTGGCAGATCGATTTTGATTGAACGCGCAGCCGGACCTTCACCGATCATGATATCCAGCTGGTAGTCTTCCATTGCCGGATAGAGTACCTCTTCCACCACCGGAGACAGGCGATGGATCTCATCGATAAACAGCACATCGTGAGGTTCAAGGTTGGTCAGCATCGCCGCCAGATCGCCTGCTTTTTCCAGTACCGGGCCAGACGTGGTACGCAGATTCACGCCCATTTCATTGGCAACGATATTCGCCAGCGTGGTTTTCCCCAAACCCGGAGGACCAAAAATCAGCAGGTGATCGAGCGCATCACCGCGCAGCTTTGCCGCCTGGATGAAGATCTCCATCTGGGAACGCACCTGCGGCTGGCCAATATACTCATCAAGCAACTTAGGGCGGATCGCGCGATCCACCACGTCGTCAGCCTGAATAGTGCCTGCCGATACCAGGCGATCTGCTTCAATCATCCTTTACCTCACAATGCAGCGCGCAGCGCTTCACGAATCAGAGTTTCACTGCTGGCATCCGGTTTGGCAATTTTACTCACCATTCGGCTGGCCTCCTGAGGTTTATAGCCCAGCGCCACCAGCGCGGCAACCGCTTCCTGCTCGGCATCATCATCTGACGCAGGCGCGCCCGGAGACGTCAGAACCAGATCGGCCGCCGGGGTGAACAGATCGCCATGCAGACCTTTAAAGCGGTCTTTCATCTCAACAATCAGGCGCTCTGCGGTTTTCTTACCAATGCCCGGAAGCTTAATCAGCGCGGCAGGATCTTCGCGCTCAACGGCATTCACGAACTGCTGGGCGGACATACCGGAGAGAATGGCCAGCGCCAGCTTCGGCCCGACACCGTTGGTTTTAATCAGCTCGCGGAACAGGGTGCGTTCCTGTTTGTTGTTGAAGCCGTAGAGCAGCTGAGCATCTTCACGCACCACAAACTGGGTAAAGACAATCGCCTCTTTACCCGCGTCCGGCAGCTCGTAGAAGCAGGTCATCGGCATATGGACTTCATAGCCCACGCCACCCACTTCCAGCAGCACTAACGGGGGTTGTTTTTCAATGATGATGCCTCTGAGTCTGCCTATCACGTGACGCTCCTGCGTTCTGGAAATTTATTGATTTGCGACATAATAAAAAAAGGCTGGATAAACATCCAGCCTGATTTCTCATTATCGTAACCTGCCTCGCGCCAGATTAAGTCGCGACTCGCTCATTTGCATCGCATTCTGGCTGACATGACAGTGGGTGATCGCAATCGCCAGCGCATCGGCGGCATCGGCCTGCGGATTCGCCGGAAGTTTCAGCAGCGTGCGCACCATGTGCTGCACCTGGCTTTTCTCCGCGCTACCAATCCCCACCACCGTCTGCTTCACCTGTCTTGCCGCGTATTCAAATACCGGAAGATCCTGGTTCACGGCAGCAACAATTGCCACGCCCCGCGCCTGACCGAGCTTTAACGCCGAATCGGCATTTTTCGCCATAAAGACCTGCTCGATGGCGAAATAGTCAGGCTGAAACTGGGTGATAATCTCCGTCACGCCCGCATAAATGAGCTTCAGTCGCGACGGCAAATCGTCAACTTTGGTGCGAATACAGCCACTGCCAAGGTAGGTTAACTGGCGTCCAACCTGACGGATAACGCCGTAACCGGTGACGCGTGAGCCGGGGTCAATCCCAAGGATAATCGACATCACGCGTCTCCCGTAAACGGTTTACACGCTCTCATCAGAGAGTCGCTGCAACCTCATCAGAGATCTCACCGTTGTGATACACTTCCTGCACGTCGTCGCAGTCTTCAAGCATGTCGATCAGACGCAGCAGTTTTGGTGCCGTTTCAGCATCCATATCCGCTTTGGTGGACGGGATCATGGAGACTTCAGCGTTGTCGGCTTTCAGGCCCGCCGCTTCCAGCGCATCACGTACTGCGCCCATCTCTTCCCACGCGGTGTAGACATCGATAGCACCATCGTCGAAAGTGACTACGTCTTCCGCACCCGCTTCCAGCGCCGCTTCCATGATGGCATCTTCGTCGCCTTTCTCGAAGGAGATGACGCCTTTTTTGCTGAACAGGTACGCAACGGAACCGTCAGTCCCCAGGTTACCCCCGGTTTTGGTGAACGCATGGCGCACTTCTGCAACCGTACGGTTACGGTTGTCGGACAGGCATTCAACCATTACCGCGGTACCGCCAGGGCCGTAACCTTCATAAATGATGGTTTCCATGTTCGCGTCTTCGTCACCGCCCACGCCACGTGCGATAGCACGGTTCAGGGTGTCACGCGTCATGTTGTTGGACAGCGCTTTATCTACCGCCGCACGCAGACGTGGGTTAGACGCCGGATCGCCGCCGCCCAGACGCGCTGCTGTCACCAGCTCGCGAATGATTTTGGTAAAGATCTTACCGCGCTTGGCATCCTGTGCCGCTTTGCGGTGTTTGGTGTTGGCCCACTTACTATGACCTGCCATAAAAAGTTCTCCAAAAATCGCGCCTTTTCAGGCTGCGTTAATTACAAATTCTTCAATCGCCTGCCGGTTGCTCCACGACTTGGTCAGTGCGGCGGCATCCGCCGCATCCACCCAGCGGTAGGTCAGATGTTCGGTGAACACGATCTCCCGTTCGTGGGGAAGCGCGAGACAGAACCACGATTCCGTGTTGCGCTCGATCCCCGGCGCATAGCGATGACGTAAATGGCTAAAAATTTCAAACTCCACCGTGCGCTGACAGTCCTTCAGGGTCAGTTGCTCACAAGCAACGTCAATGGTGACCTCTTCCTTTACTTCACGCGCGGCGGCCTGCGGCGCGGTTTCCCCCTCTTCCAGACTGCCGGTAACCGACTGCCAGAATTCAGGGTCGTCGCGCCGCTGCAACATCAGCACCCGCTTCGTATCTTCTGCATAAATCACTACCAGAACAGAAACGGGACGCTTATATGCCATATCAGTTTTTCTCTTCCTTTTTCACCACGTCGATACCCAGCTCAGCCAGCGCGGCCGGGTTAGCGAAGCTTGGCGCTTCAGTCATCAGACACGCCGCTGCGGTGGTTTTCGGGAAGGCGATAACGTCACGGATGTTGTCGGTACCGGTCAGCAGCATGGTCAGACGGTCGAGACCGAATGCCAGGCCTGCGTGAGGCGGCGTACCGTACTTCAGCGCATCCAGCAGGAAGCCGAATTTCTCGCGCTGCTCCTGCTCGTTAATGCCCAGAATGCCAAAGACCGTCTGCTGCATGTCACCGCTGTGAATACGCACGGAACCACCGCCCACTTCGTAGCCGTTGATAACCATATCGTAGGCGTTCGCGACCGCCTCTTCCGGTGCCGCTTTCAGCTCTGCCGCCGTCATGTCTTTAGGCGAGGTGAACGGGTGGTGCATGGCCGTCAGACCACCTTCACCGTCGTCTTCAAACATCGGGAAGTCGATAACCCACAACGGCGCCCATTTGCTCTCGTCGGTCAGGTTCAGATCTTTGCCCAGTTTCAGACGCAGCGCACCCATGGCATCGGCAACAATTTTCTTGTTGTCAGCGCCGAAGAAGATCATGTCGCCATCCTGCGCGCCGGTGCGCTCAAGGATCGCTTCGACGATTTCCGCATTCAGGAACTTCGCTACCGGGCTGGTGATACCTTCCAGACCTTTCGCCCGCTCGGTAACTTTAATATAGGCCAGACCTTTCGCGCCGTAGATCTTGATGAAGTTGCCGTAGTCGTCAATCTGCTTACGGCTAAGCGCGGCACCGCCCGGAACACGCAGGGCTGCTACGCGGCCTTTCGGATCGTTAGCCGGGCCGGCAAACACCGCAAACTCAACGGATTTCACCAGGTCAGCAACGTCCACCAGCTCCATTGGGTTACGCAGGTCTGGTTTGTCGGAGCCGTAACGACGCTCGGCTTCGGCGAAGGTCATGATGGGGAAGTCGCCCAGCTCCACGCCTTTTACGTCATTCCACAGGCTACGCACCAGCGCTTCCATCACTTCACGCACCTGCTCAGCGGTCATGAAGGAGGTTTCCACATCGATCTGGGTAAATTCTGGCTGACGGTCAGCGCGCAGGTCTTCGTCACGGAAACATTTAACGATCTGATAGTAGCGATCGAAGCCGGACATCATCAGCAGCTGTTTGAACAGCTGTGGAGACTGCGGCAGCGCGTAGAATTTGCCTTTATGAACGCGGGATGGCACCAGGTAATCGCGCGCGCCTTCCGGCGTGGCTTTGGTCAGCATCGGGGTTTCGATATCGAGGAAACCGTGGTCATCCATAAAGCGACGCACCAGGCTGGTGATTTTCGCACGGGTTTTCAGGCGCTGTGCCATTTCCGGGCGACGCAGATCCAGGTAGCGGTATTTCAGACGCGCTTCTTCAGTGTTGACGTGGTTGGAGTCCAGCGGCAGCGCTTCAGCACGGTTGATGATCGTCAGATCGGAGGCCAGCACCTCAATGGCACCGGTCGCCATATCTGCGTTGACGTTTTTCTCGTCACGCGCACGTACGGTGCCGGTGACCTGAATGCAGAACTCATTACGCAGCTCAGAAGCCAGCTTCAACGCGTCCGCGCGATCCGGATCGAAGAACACCTGAACGATACCTTCGCGGTCGCGCATATCGATAAAGATAAGGCTACCAAGATCACGACGACGGTTGACCCAACCACACAGGGTCACCTGCTGTCCGACGTGGGACTGACGCAGCTGCCCGCAATATTCTGTACGCATGAGATATCCCTTAATTAGCCGCAGGCTAAATGTCGCCTGGTATCAGGCTACTATGTCGCAGCTTTCTGTATGTCACAACTGGATGAAAAAAGGCGGCTATTATACTGGAAATTCCGCCGGACGATAAGAGCGAAGCACGGCCAGACGCACGTTTGCTGTGCTCTTATTGCGCATTCTCACAAAAATTAACAAAATTATCCGACCGATAACAGGCCATAACGTCGTAAGGTGTAACGGAAGCGATTCATTTAACTGGAGTTACCATGCTGACACTTGATGCCCGCAAAACCGCGCTGGTGGTGATTGATTTGCAGGAAGGGATCCTTCCCTTTGCCGGTGGCCCGCACACCGCTGATGAAGTCGTCAGCCGTGCCGCCCGTCTGGCAGAAAAATGCCGCGCCAGTGGCGCACCGGTGATCATGGTGCGCGTGGGGTGGTCGGGCGATTTTGCCGAAGCGTTAAAACAGCCGGTTGACGCCCAGGCACCCGCGCACGCCCTGCCGGACAACTGGTGGACGTATCCGGTCTCGCTCGGCAAACGCGACAGCGATATCGAAGTGACCAAACGCCAGTGGGGCGCCTTCTACGGCACCGACCTGGAGCTGCAGCTGCGTCGCCGCGGTATCGACACCATTATCCTGTGCGGGATCTCCACCAACATCGGCGTGGAATCCACCGCCCGTAATGCCTGGGAGTTGGGCTTTAACCTGGTGATTGTCGAAGACGCATGCAGCGCGGCTTCCGCAGAACAGCACCAGGGCAGCATGACCCACATTTTCCCGCGTATCGGTCGCGTGCGCAGCACGGATGAGATTTTAAGCGCGTTATGATGTACGTGGGCCTGCCCCAATGGTCGCACCCGAAGTGGGTGCGCCTTGGCATAACCAGCCTTGAAGAGTACGCCCGGCACTTTAACTGCGTGGAGGGCAACACCACGCTGTATGCCCTTCCCCGGGCAGAGATTGTCGAGCGCTGGCGCGAGCAGACCACGGACGATTTCCGCTTCTGCTTTAAATTTCCGGCCACCATCTCCCATACTGCCGCGTTGCGAAATTGCGGTGATTTAACCGAAGAGTTCTTTGGCCGGATGTCGCCGCTGGCAAATCGTATCGGTCAGTACTGGCTGCAGCTTCCCGCCACCTTTGGTCCGCGCGATCTGCCCGCGCTCTGGCAATTTCTTGATGGCCTGTCCCGGGACTTTACCTACGGCGTTGAAGTGAGACATCCTGAATTTTTTGCCAAAGGTGAGGTGGAGAAAGCACTCAACCGGGGTTTGCATGAGCGCTCAGTCAACCGCGTCATCCTTGACAGTCGTCCTGTTCACAGCGCCATTGCGCATAACGAAGCCATTATTGATGCCCAGCGCAAGAAGCCCAAAGTACCGGTCCACGCCATCGTAACCGCGCAGAATCCGATGGTCCGGTTTATCGGCAGCGACAATATGCAGCAAAATCAGGAGATGTTCGCCGTCTGGCTGCAAACGTTAGCGAAATGGGAACACTCCACCACGCCGTATCTCTTCTTACATACGCCGGATATCGCCCAGGCCCCCGAACTGGTCGATACACTCTGGCAGGCCTTGCAAACCGCGGTTCCGTCGGTAGGCAGCGCGCCGTCCATCCCACAACAATCTTCTCTTTTCTGAGATCACGCCATATCATAGAGACGCCATCTGCCAAAACACAGGGAGTTTGTATGGTCAGCGCGTTGTATGCGGTGCTAGGTGCATTACTGCTGATTAAATTTTCATTTGATGTTGTGCGACTTAGAATGCAGTACCGCGTCTCATACGGCGACGGGGGGTTTTCCGAACTGCAAAGCGCTATCCGTATCCACGGCAACGCGGTTGAGTACATTCCGGTGGCACTCATTTTGCTGCTGTTTATGGAGATGAATGGCGCCGAAACCTGGATGGTACACATTTGTGGCCTGCTGCTGATTGCGGGTCGGTTGATGCATTATTACGGCTTTCACCACCGCTTATTCCGCTGGCGTCGTTCCGGCATGAGCGCGACATGGTGTTCGCTTTTGCTGATGGTGCTGGCTAACCTTTGGTATATGCCGTGGGAGTTGGTTTTCTCCTTCCGTTAGCGCACAATACGCCACTTTATTTTTCCCGGATTTTTACGTTATGTCAGATCGCGACACGCTTTTTTCCGCGCCTATCGCCAGCCTGGGCGACTGGACCTTTGATGAACGGGTAGCCGAAGTCTTCCCGGATATGATCCAGCGCTCTGTTCCCGGTTATTCCAATATTATCTCTATGATCGGCATGCTGGCTGAACGCTTCGTTCAACCCGGCACGCAGGTGTATGACCTGGGCTGCTCGCTCGGCGCGGCAACGCTGTCGGTACGTCGTAACGTTCATCACGAAGGCTGTAAGATTATCGCCGTCGATAACTCCCCGGCGATGGTTGAACGCTGCCGTCGCCATATTGATGCCTGGAAAGCGGCAACCCCGGTCGAGGTGGTTGAAGGCGATATTCGTGATATCGAAATCCACAACGCCTCGATGGTCGTACTGAATTTTACCCTGCAGTTTCTGGTGCCTGATGACCGCCAGCGGCTGCTGGACAAAATTTATCAGGGCCTTAACCCCGGTGGTGCGCTGGTGTTGTCCGAGAAATTCAGCTTTGAGGACGCGACCGTCGGCGAGTTGCTGTTCAACATGCACCACGATTTCAAACGGGCAAACGGCTACAGCGAACTGGAGATTAGCCAGAAACGCAGCATGCTGGAAAACGTGATGCTGACAGACTCCGTGGAAACCCATAAAGCCCGCCTGCGCCAGGCAGGCTTCGAGCACAGCGAACTGTGGTTCCAGTGCTTTAACTTTGGCTCCCTGGTGGCGCTGAAAGCTGAGGATGCCGCATGATTGAGTTTGGTAACTTCTATCAGCTGATTGCAAAAAATCATCTCTCCCACTGGCTGGAGACCCTGCCTGCGCAGATTGCCGCCTGGCAGCGCGATCAACAGCATGGGCTGTTAAAGCAGTGGTCAAATGCGGTGGAGTTTCTGCCGGAGCTGACGCCTCATCGTCTGGATCTGTTGCACAGCGTAACGGCAGAAAGCGCAGAGCCGCTTCCCGCCGGGCAGATTAATCGCATCGAAACGTTGATGCGTAACCTGATGCCATGGCGCAAAGGTCCCTTTTCGCTCTACGGGGTGAATATTAATACCGAATGGCGCTCAGACTGGAAATGGGATCGCGTTCTGCCGCATCTCTCCGACCTGACCGGCCGTACCATTCTGGACGTCGGCTGCGGTAGCGGTTACCACATGTGGCGCATGATTGGCGCGGGTGCGCATTTAGCCGTGGGCATCGATCCGATGCAGCTGTTCCTGTGCCAGTTCGAAGCCGTGCGTAAGTTGCTGGGTAACGACCAGCGTGCGCACCTGCTCCCACTGGGCATTGAGCAACTGCCAGCCCTGAAAGCGTTTGATACCGTCTTCTCCATGGGCGTGCTGTACCACCGCCGCTCCCCGCTGGAGCATCTGTGGCAGCTGAAAGATCAGCTGGTCAGCGGCGGCGAGCTGGTGCTGGAAACGCTGGTGGTGGAAGGCGATGAAAACACCGTGCTGGTGCCGGGTGACCGCTACGCGCAAATGCGTAACGTCTACTTCATCCCTTCCGCGCTGGCGCTGAAGAACTGGCTGGAGAAGTGTGGGTTTGTGGATGTGCGTATCGCCGACGTCTGCGTAACCTCCATCGAGGAGCAACGCCGTACAGACTGGATGGTGACCGAGTCGCTGGAGCAGTTCCTCGACCCAACCGACCACAGCAAAACCATCGAAGGCTATCCGGCACCGATGCGTGCGGTATTGATTGCCACCAAGCCGTAACCTTTTAGCCGGGTGGCGGCTGCGCCTTACCCGGCCTTCTCATCGCAGGTTTTCTCCAAAATATTTCAAGTTGCAGCAAGGCGGCAACGCAGCTGCGGCTTGAAATATGAAGGAGAAAAAAAGGCCCCTGTGTAATTGGCAGGGGCCTGGTACAAGCAAGCATCATATTGGGCGACATGATGCGCGGTAAAAATCGGTACGTTGCTACACGTGATGACGTTCAATCAGCGATTTCATTTCCGCAACCGACTCTCCCTCTACACCGTAGCGTGAGTACTCATCCGCTTCAGCATCCGTCGACATAGACAACCCTGTGTTGCGATAACGCATGGGCGACGGTATCCATTTCCCGGCAGAGCTATGAAGCTCTTCCACCCCGGCGTTTAAAAACAGTTCCAGATTGCTGGCACGAACTCCCGCGCCCGCCATTATTATTGGAACACCGGAATGTGCTTTTAGTTCCGTAATTAATTGCAGTCCTTTTTCAGCAGACGACTGCTGGCCCGATGTTAAAATGCGCGCTACGCCAAGTTCTGCAAGCGTATCAAACGCTTGCAACGGGTTTTTACACATATCAAAGGCCCGGTGAAAAGTCACTGCCATCCCCTTTGCGGCATCCATCACCTGGCGCATACGCGGTACATCGACGTTGCCTGCTTCATCAAGCAGCCCCGTCACCAGCCCCGGGAATCCCAGATCGCGAACAAGGGCGATATCTTCAAGCATGGCACTGAACTCGCCCGCCGTGTAACAAAAATCACCGCCACGAGGACGAATAATGGGGTGTACCGGAACGGTGACAGCCTGACGGGCAGACTTCAACACGCCGTACGAGGGCGTTAACCCCCCTTCTTTCGGTGCCGCGCACAGTTCAATGCGGTCAGCTCCCCGCTGTTGCGCCGTCACGGCACACTCCACGCTGTAACAACAAATCTCCAGCAGCGCCATCAACACCTCCTTAAATTCCGCTTAATGTACCATCATGACACGCCGCACCCGGACGGTCTTCGCGTGTTGTCACACCGCTTACCCTTCACTGGCAACGATCTGTTCAATCGTCCAGGGGTGAAACTTCACCGTCACCTGCCCGTCAGTCACCGCCAGCGTCGGGTTTGGTAAACGCTCGCGCTCGCCTTTCGGTGAACTCGTTTTCACAAAGATGCCCGGCTTGCTCAGCCCCTCATCAGACAGCAGCGCCAGCGCGCGGGCATTCAGCGTTTCGGGCTCGCCAGGCAGCACAATTTCGATATGCTCCCAGCCTTCATGCGGGTAACGCTTCTCTCCCGGCCACGGCAGCTCAACAACGCTAAATTGCCAGTGCGCTACGCAGACCGGCTCATGCAGTTTAAACAGGCAGATAGGACGGCCGTTGATGATGTTCTCAGAGAGCAGTTCCCCGCACTGTTCAAACCCACGGCGCCAGCGCTCGGCGGTGGCGTTCTGATGACAGCGCAAGGAGATGTGATCGGCCTCAAGCGGCGCAATATCCAGACCAAGACGGGTGGCAAGTTCTGTGAACGCCTGGGTGAAGCGCGGTAAATCTGCGGAAATATCATGCAGTTCGTCAATGGATTGCCAGTTCGCCATAAGTCAGTCTCTTATTGTGTCGCAAAGCCGCTAATTTACTCTGTTGCCCCCTTTTGACCAACAGTGGAATAACGGTTTTTGTGACTGCATGATTATGCACGCCTTCTTAGCCTGGATTCTGCGCGATCTTCGCCCCCCGCAATGCTGACGCCAGAAGGCATTTGCAGTATACTCCCGCCCTAAATTCTTTAACTGGCGCGGGCGGTGGTAAGCCCGCATCAAAAACGTAAGGTATCCAGGTGAATATTCAGGCTCTTCTCTCAGAAAAAGTCAGTCAGGCACTGATTGCCGCAGGCGCGCCTGCGGATTGCGAACCGCAGGTTCGTCAGTCAGCGAAAGTACAGTTTGGCGACTATCAGGCTAATGGCGTGATGGCAGTGGCTAAAAAACTGGGCATGCCGCCGCGACAACTGGCTGAGCAGGTGCTGACTCATCTGGATCTCACCGGCATTGCCAGCAAAACCGAAATCGCTGGCCCAGGCTTTATCAACATTTTCCTTGAGCCGGCCTTCCTGGCAAGCCACGTTGACGCCGCGCTGAAATCTGACCGTCTGGGTGTAACCCAACCAGAAGCGCAGACCGTGGTGATTGACTACTCCGCGCCAAACGTTGCAAAAGAGATGCACGTTGGCCACCTGCGTTCCACCATCATCGGTGACGCGGCAGTGCGCACCCTTGAGTTCCTCGGTCACAAGGTGATCCGGGCGAACCACGTGGGCGACTGGGGCACCCAGTTCGGTATGTTGATTGCTTACCTGGAAAAACAACAGCAGGAAAACGCGGGTGAGATGGCGCTGGCGGACCTGGAAGGGTTCTACCGTGAAGCCAAAAAACATTACGACGAAGATGAAGCCTTCGCCGAGCGCGCGCGCAGCTATGTGGTAAAACTGCAGGGCGGCGATCAGTACTTCCTTGAGATGTGGCGCAAGCTGGTTGACATCACCATGTCCCAGAACCAAATCACCTACAACCGTCTGAACGTGACCCTGACCCGCGATGACGTGATGGGTGAAAGCCTCTATAACCCAATGCTGCCTGGCATTGTGGCTGACCTGAAGGCCAAACAGCTGGCGGTTGAGAGCGAAGGCGCAACGGTGGTATTCCTTGATGAGTACAAAAACAAGGAAGGCGAACCGATGGGCGTAATCATCCAGAAAAAGGATGGCGGCTACCTCTACACCACCACCGATATCGCCTGCGCGAAGTACCGTTACGAAACGCTGCATGCTGACCGCGTGCTGTACTACATCGACTCCCGTCAGCACCAGCACCTGATGCAGGCGTGGACTATCGTGCGTAAAGCCGGTTATGTTCCCGATTGCGTACCGCTGGAACACCACATGTTCGGCATGATGCTGGGTAAAGACGGCAAGCCGTTCAAAACCCGTGCGGGCGGTACGGTGAAGCTGTCCGACCTGCTGGATGAAGCGCTGGAACGCGCCCGTCGCCTGGTGGCGGAGAAGAATCCGGATATGCCAGCCGATGAGCTGGAAAAACTGGCGAACGCGGTAGGTATCGGTGCGGTGAAATACGCGGATCTCTCCAAGAACCGTACCACCGACTATATCTTCGACTGGGACAACATGCTGGCGTTTGAAGGTAACACCGCGCCGTACATGCAGTATGCCTACACCCGCGTGCTCTCCGTGTTCCGTAAAGCGAATATCGATGAAAACGTGCTGGCGAATGCGACAGTGACCATTACCGAAGATCGCGAAGCCCAGCTGGCGGCGCGTCTGCTGCAGTTTGAAGAGACACTGTCTGTGGTCGCGCGCGACGGTACCCCGCACGTGATGTGTGCTTACCTCTACGATCTGGCCGGTCTGTTCTCCGGCTTCTACGAGCACTGCCCTATTCTGTCGGCGGAAAATGAATCGGTCCGCAACAGCCGCCTGAAGCTGGCACAGCTGACGGCGAAGACCCTGAAGCTGGGTCTGGATACCCTGGGTATCGAAACCGTAGAACGTATGTAATACAAAAAACCCGGCCAACATCGCCGGGTTTTTTTATGATCAGAAGTACTTCCGCAAATACTCCGTCAAACAGAGGATCGCCATTGCCTGACCATACGGCATCGACGTCAGCGGGATCTGGCGGTAAAACGCCAGATCGCTTCCCATCCCGGTTCCGAACGACGTTTGTAGCAGCTCCCCTTCCGGCGAGATATTTTTCACTATCCCTCGAATGGCTTTCTCCGCGACATCAGCATACTCCGCCGCCACATAGCGCTTACGCACGGCTTTGAGAATACCGTAGGCAAAGCCTGCCGTGGCCGACGCCTCCAGGTAGGAGTCAGGGTCGTCGAGCAGCGTATGCCACAGGCCGCTGTCATCCTGACATGTCGCCAGCGCCGCAATTTGCGCATTGAGCACCTGCGTCAGATAGCGGCGCACGGCGTTGTTTTCCGGCAGCTCGACCAGTTCGAGGAAGTCCGGGATCACGATGGTGAGCCAGCTGTTGCCACGCGCCCAGCGGGCATGGGCAAAGTTATGGTTGCCGTCATAGTTCCAGCCGTGGAACCACAGCCCGGTCTCCCGGTCCATCAGGTTCTGCACGTGCAGCAGGAACTGGTACACTGCCTCCTCAACGTATTCCGGTTTGTTCAGCAGCTTGCCAATTTTGGCCAGCGGCAGGACCGTCATCATCAGCGTATCATCCCACATCTGCTGCGCGTTCTCTTCCGCCAGGGTAATGTGCTGCATGCCGCCGTGTTCGGTACGGGGCATCTCGTGCATCGCCCATTCCGCCCAGCTCTCCAGCCACGGCAGCCAGGCCGGGTTTTTGGTCTCTTCATAGCGGTACGCCAGCGTCAGGAACGGCGACATGGTATTGACGTTTTTGGTGGTTGCCCCTTCCGCAAAACGGTCGGCAAACCAGGCGTCAATAATATCACGCATCCCTTCATCGCCGGTCTGGCAGTAGTACTGCCAGATACCGTACAGACCGACGCCATGCGTCCACTCCCACCCTGACCAGCCTTTGGTATCTATGACGCGCCCGTCGTCCAGCCGCAGCAAAAATTCACCCGTTTTGTCATGGATATTGACCAGGTTATGCGTCACCTTCTGAATCAGCGATTTCAGCTCGTCCCTGGCGATAAAACGCTCTGGCTGACGCAGTAAGGGGCTATGTTTGACAGGCCAAACTTTCATCATCTTAACCTCTGTTGTATGTCGAATTCAGTACCGCACGTCCCTTCAGCGAAGGCGCCGCTGGTTTATTGCGATTGAGATAACCAATGTTGTTATTGCCCCACAGGGATTCGAACGGCATACCGGCCAGCATTTCCACGGTGGCGCGGGCGTGCGGGGTGGCCGCTTCAGGCATCGCATGGCCGGACGCGCGCATTTTCGCGGTCTCTTCGCGCAGCGTGCTGTGGGTTTGCAGATTGAGCCTGAAACGCAGGGAGACCAGGAAGCCGCAGAACAGCACCAGAAGGGTTCCCACGCTTAAAATCAGCAGAATGGTGTGGCTTACCTCGGCAGGCTGGGTTTTCTGACCGCTGACAAACCCGGACATCTGCATCACGATGCCCACCAGCATTACCGCACCGGCCTGAGACGCTTTTCGGGTCAGCGTCATGATGCCGGCAAAGATGCCCTCGCGACGCTGGCCGGTGATCACTTCGTCCACGTCAGCAATGTAGGTATAGGTGTTCCACGGCACATAGTTGATACCGCCGCGACCGAGACCGGCAACCGCGGAGATAAGCAACAGCAGCGCGTAAACGTCGCTCAGTCCGGCGTAATACAGCACGGCGTAAGAGAGAGAGGCCAGGCCAAACAGCACCACCACCATGCGGTAAGACGGGGCAGGTCCAAAGCGAATGCACAGCGGGATCATCCCAATCACGGCGAGGAACTGGAAGATGGCCATCGTGCCCAGCAGGTTTGACGCCATTGAGGCCTCCTGCATCAACACAAACACCACGTAATAGGTAAACACGGCGTTGAAGACGTCCTGGGCGATATATCCCCCAAGGTACATGCCCAGGTGCTGACGGAAAATCTTGATGCGCAGCGTCGAGCTTAACTCCACAAACAGGCGGTTCAGGCTCTGGCCGAGGGTCAGTTTTTTCTTCTCTTCTTCCGCGCGCAGGGCCGCTTCGGACCACTCCTCGCGCGGGCGCTCCCAGGTGAAGAACCAGACAAAGGTCAGCATCAGCGCGCACAGCACCGAGAAGACCAGGCTTGCGTAGAAGAAAGAAATCGCGTTGTCTTTCCCAAAGTGGGTCAGCAGGATCCCCGGCAGGAACGAAGCCAGGATCGCGGACATCTGCGCCATCGAAATACGCGCACCGGAGAATTTGGTTTTCTGTTTAAAGTCATCGGTCATTTCCGGTACCAGCGTTTCATACGGCACCAGAATCATGGTGTAGACGATATCGAAGACCAGATAGGTCAGCAGGTAGTACCAGAAACTCATCTCCCCAACCCACATCAGGGAGTAGCTGAAGACGCAGGGAATACCGAGCAGAATAAAGAACTTGCGGCGGCCAAAGCGTTTGCCCAGCCAGGTCGTGCCAAAGTTATCGGTCAAAAAGCCCATTAACGGGCTGACCACCGCATCCAGCACCCTTGCCGCCGCAAAAATAAAGGTTGCTTCAATCGGAGTGAGTCCACAGAAGGTTGTATAAAAATACAAAAGCCAGGCCGCCGTCAGCGCGGTGGTTCCCGCGCCGAGGAAATCCCCTGCCCCGTATGCAAGATAGTTTGCGAGTCCAATTTTTCGTGTTTTCATTGCCGTCAACCCTAATCAGTTTTAGGAGCCCCCTGTAAGCAAACCTCATCCGGGAGTTTTTACACGGCTACAGTAGAATTAACGCCCTGTGGAAACCTTTCTGTTTCTGCCATCACACCGCAGGGGTTGGCAAAAACGCAAAGAGTGTCATTACGCGCGTCACTGATTTATAAAACAGCGTTTCTTTTACTTCAAAAGGCGAGGTCATTTTTGCGAGCCCGCTATCATTATCCTTGATAACGGGCGTTGAGGCGGGCAACTAGCGGTAGTTAACGATAACGGAATTACTCTGCACCTTGAGCGCCGGGATCAAGCGTCCGCCGCCTGGCACCTCCCAGATAAAGCGTAAAGGCTCTACAGCAGGTACGCCGTTGAACGCCTGGGTGGTGCCATTCTCTCCGTCGATTTCCGTGCAGCGGCTCTGGGAGCACAGACGCACCTGCAGCCCGGCGGGCGTCGGGCCAATCAGCGTGTAGTTCCACACCACCAGGCTCATCTGACCGGACACCGGTTCAGAGGGTGCCAGCGGGCGCGACGACATCGCCACGCCACGGTTGCTGAGGGTCACGCCAATGCTGCTGGCCTGCCAGGTACCTTCTCCGGCGGCCTGCGCCACCAGCGGGAAGAGTAAGAGCATTAACCACTTACGCATTATTTACCTCCAATCGTCGCCGTCATACGAATATGGCGATTATCAGACAGCTCCAGATTCGACAGCACAACCAGCTGGTTCAGGCTACGACGCAGGAAGCGTGACAGCAGCGGACGTAGCGCATGGTTAACCAGCAGCACCGGTGGCGCCCCCAGCATCTCCTGGCGCGCCAGCGCCTCCTGAGTTTGCGCCAGCAGACGGTCCGCAAGACCTGGCTCCAGCCCGCCACCGCCCTGCAGGGCCTGCAGCAGCAGGCGTTCCAGCGGTGTATCAAGGCCAATCACCTGCACTTCACCGGTGCCCGGGAACCACTGCTGCGTGATTGCGCGGCCCAGCGCCACACGCACCACCGCCGTCAGTTCGTGCGGATCGCTTTGCAGCGGCGCATGCTCGGCGAGGGTTTCCAGAATGGTGCGCATATCGCGGATCGGCACTTTTTCATCAAGCAGGTTTTGCAGCACCTTATGCAGCGTGGTCAACGTCAGCACGCCCGGCACCAGATCTTCCGTCAGCTTCGGCATCTCCTGGCTCACGCGGTCAAGCAACTGCTGAGCTTCCTGGCGGCCAAACAGTTCTGCTGAGAACTGCCCAATCAGGTGGTTAAGATGGGTGGCCACCACGGTACTGGCTTCCACCACGGTATACCCCTGAATTTGTGCCTGCTCTTTCAGCGCGCTTTCAATCCAGATAGCGGCCAGACCAAACGCGGGATCGATAGTCTGTTCACCCGGCAGCGTACCGGCGGCTGTGCCCGGGTTAATCGCCAGCCAGCGCCCCGGATACGCATCACCGCTGCCAATCTCTACCCCTTTCATCAGAATACGGTAGCGTGCTGGCGGAAGATCCATGTTGTCGCGGATGTGCACAACCGGCGGCAGGAAGCCCATATCCTGAGCGAATTTTTTACGGATACTGCGAATGCGGCCAAGCAGCTCGCCATCCTGCTGGAAATCGACCATCGGGATCAGACGGTAACCCACTTCCATCCCCAGGGAATCTTCCAGTTGAACGTCGTTCCAGGTGGCTTCCACGGCCTGCGTGTTCTCCGGCATTTTAACCGGCACAGGTTCTGCCGCCGGTTTCATTTCGCGGCCACGCATCCACCAGGCCAGGCCCAGCAGCGCCGCCGTGAACAGCAGGAACACCAGGTTCGGCATGCCCGGCACCAGACCGAGCAGACCCAGCACCGCCGCCGCCAGCAGCATGACGCGCGGGTTGCTGAACAGCTGCCCGACCATCTGCTCACCAACGTCCTGATCGGTACTGACGCGGGTGACGATCACGCCCGCGGCGGTCGAAATCACCAGCGCCGGGATCTGGGCCACCAGACCGTCACCGATGGTCAGCAGCGTATAGCTTTCCGCCGCGTGTCCCATGTCCATGCCATGCTGCAGAACACCCACCAGCAGGCCGCCCACCACGTTAATCACCATGATGAGAATGCCCGCGATGGCATCACCACGCACAAACTTACTCGCACCGTCCATCGAGCCGTAGAAGTCCGCTTCCTGGGTCACTTCCGCACGGCGTTTTTTCGCTTCATCTTCCGCGATGAGTCCGGCGTTGAGGTCGGCGTCGATCGCCATCTGCTTACCTGGCATCCCGTCCAGCACAAAGCGCGCGCCAACTTCCGCGATACGCCCCGCACCTTTAGTGATAACCATAAAGTTGATGATAACGAGGATGACGAACACCACGATGCCGATGGCAAAGTTACCGCCCACGAGGAAGTGGCCGAACGCCTCGACCACTTTACCGGCCGCTGCCGCACCGGTATGCCCTTCCATCAGGATGATACGCGTGGACGCCACGTTCAGCGCCAGTCGCAGCAAGGTGGTAAACAGCAGAATGGTCGGGAACGCCGCGAACTCAAGGGTACGCTGGGTGAACATCGCCACCAGCAGCACCATAATGGACAACGCAATGTTGAAAGTGAAAAGCAGATCGAGGATGAATGCCGGCAGCGGCAATACCATCATCGACAGGATTAGCAGGATGAGGATCGGCCCGGCAAGGATCTGCCATTGGGTCGATTTCAGGTTGCCGGGCAGGCGCAACATTGCCACCAGATTAGCCATCAGTGTCCTTCTCGTTCATAAAATCCAGCGCAGCAGGCACCGGAAGGTTCTCAGGTTTCACAGGTCGTTGACCGCCGGCCAGACGCCAGCGTTTCAACTGCCATACCCAGGCCAGTACTTCCGCCACGGCGGCGTAGAGTTGTCCTGGGATCTGTTGTCCAATTTCAGCGTGGCGGTACAACGCTCGCGCCAGCGGCGGTGCTTCCAGTATTGGCACCCGGTTTTCCGTGCCAATCTCGCGGATGCGCAGGGCGATTAAGCCCGCCCCCTTCGCCACCACTTTCGGCGCGCTCATTTTGTTCTCGTCATACTGCAGCGCAACGGAATAGTGGGTCGGGTTGGTGACGATAACGTCGGCTTTCGGCACATCTTCCATCATCCGTCGACGGGCGGCGGCGCGCTGCATCTGGCGGATACGCCCTTTCACGTGCGGGTCACCCTCCATCTGCTTATATTCGTCGCGGATATCCTGGCGCGACATGCGCAGTTTTTTGAAGTGGCTATACAGCTGGAAGATAACGTCGAATCCCACCATCGGGATGATGCTGAGGACCACCAGCAGCGCACAGAGTCCGACCAGATTCAGCGCATTGCTCATCGCGGTAAGAGGAGATTCGCTGATAAGCCGCATCATTTCCGGCCAGTTATGCCAGAGGTAAAATCCCGCAGCACTGCCCATCAGCGCCGCTTTGAGAATGGCTTTAAGCAGTTCTGCCCCGGTCTGGGCGGAGAACATTTTCGCGATGCCCGACAGCGGGTTCAGTTTGGAAAATTTCGGTTGCAGCGATTTGGTGCTGAAGACCAGGCCGCCGAGCATCACCGGCGAGATCAGCGCAACCAGCACAACCCCGGTAATGAGGGGCAGCAGCGCGACCATGGCCCCTTTAATAAGCTGAATAATCTGGCTGAGGATAAGGTTTGGGTCGTTGACCATACTGTGGTCGAAACGTAAGCCGGCAGAGAGCATCCCCGCCAGTTTTCGGGCGAGCGACTCCCCACCCCACCAGATGATGCACACACCCACAATAAGGATCAGCAGGGATGTCAGCTCTCGGGATCGGGGGATCTGCCCTTCCTCACGCGCTTTTTCAAGTCGGTGGGGTGTGGGGGCTTCTGTTTTGTCGTCGTTCTCTTCTGCCACAGTGCATGCCCGGCCTGTTAAGTCACGGGTATCATGCCAGCGCAGCGGAAATCCAATGGCGGGAAAAGCCCGTTTATTCGGGCTCTTTTCGGTGATTCTGCGTTAACCGCCTCAGGTGCATGAGCCCCTGAGGCGGAAAGGCGTATCAGAAGCCGAGGCTGTCCAGCAGGTCGTCTACCTGATCCTGGCTTGCCACCACGCCCGCTTTGGTGGCGTCGAGTTGTGGGCCATTGAGCAGGCTTTCGTTCTCGCGTTTCGGACGTGCAGCCGGTTCCGGGATGTTCTCGAGCAGCACCATCAGCAGCTGACGTTCAATCTCCTGAATGACATCCATCATGCGCTTGATAACCTGACCGGTCAGGTCCTGGAAATCCTGCGCCATCATGATGTCCAGCAGCTGAGCGTTGGTAAAGCTGGTGTGGCCCGGTACATCACCCAGGAACTGACGGGTATCCGTCACCAGCTCGCGGGCATCCGCCAGCTCGATAGGGTTCTCAAACCACTCATCCCAGCGTTTGGTCAGCGCCTTCGCGCCCTTTTCCATCGCATCCTGGTGCGGTTGTGACGCTTCAACGCTGTTCAGCGCACGTTCAGCCGCTTGCGCGGTCATCTGCACAACATAGTCCAGACGGTCACGCGCGTCAGGAATTGCTTCCGCCGCTTCTGCGATAGCCTGGTCCAGCCCCAGTTCACGCAGGCTGTCACGCAGCATGCGTGTCAGGCTGCCGATGCGGGCAATGATATCGCTGGGCGAATGTTCTTCAACGGGTTTCATAGCAGGTTGCATCATAACCAACACCTCACATGCCGAGTTTCTCGAAGATCTTACCGAGCTTCTCTTCCAGGGTCGCCGCGGTGAAAGGTTTCACCACATAGCCGCTTGCGCCCGCCTGTGCCGCGGCAATGATGTTCTCTTTTTTCGCTTCTGCGGTCACCATCAGCACCGGCATTGAAGCCATGCCCGCGTCCGCGCGGATGGTTTTCAGCAGTTCCAGACCATCCATGTTCGGCATGTTCCAGTCAGAGATAACAAAACCAAACCCGCCCGCCTGCAGTTTGTTCAGCGCATCCACGCCGTCTTCTGCTTCTTCAACGTTGTTGAAGCCCAACTCTTTCAGCAGGTTGCGCACGATGCGACGCATGGTGGAAAAGTCATCCACAACCAAAAACTTAAGCTCTTTATCCGCCATAAAATAATACTCCTGAGTCAAATACGTATTGCCTGTCCGGCACTGATTTTCGCCAGCATCTGCTGGCTCACCTGGCTAAGATCGACCACTTCGCTCACGCCACCCATATTGATGGCTTCGCGCGGCATGCCGAACACCACACAACTTGCTTCATTCTGCGCAATCGTCCAGGCGCCAGCCTGGTGCATTGCAAGCATTCCGGCGGCACCATCGTTGCCCATCCCCGTCAGGATCACCCCAACGGCGTTGCGCCCCGCATGTTTCGCCACCGAATGAAACAGCACATCCACCGACGGACGGTGCCGGTTAACCGGCGGCCCGTCATGAATTTTGATTTGATAGTTAGCGCCGCTGCGCGCCAGCTCCATATGCTTATCGCCCGGTGCGATATAGGCATGCCCCGGGAGTACACGCTCGCCATCTTCCGCCTCTTTCACGCTGATCTGGCACAGCTTGTTCAGACGCTCCGCGAACGAGCGGGTAAAACCTGGCGGCATATGCTGAGTGATCAGAATACCCGGACTGGAAAGCGGCAATGGCTGGAGTACATGGCGAATTGCCTCTGTTCCTCCGGTTGATGCGCCAATCACCAGTAGTTTTTCCGAGCTGAGTAACGGCCCCGCCTTCAACGTTGCCGGAACAGCCGTTGGCGTGTGAGCGGCGAGTTTGGCGCGCGACGCGGTGCGGATCTTCTCGGCGATCATTTCGCTGTACGCCAGCATGCCTTCACGAATGCCAAGCTGGGGTTTGGTGACGAAATCCACCGCCCCCAGCTCCAGCGCACGCAGGGTGATTTCCGAACCTTTCCCGGTCAGGGATGAAACCATCACCACCGGCATCGGACGCAAACGCATCAACTTCTCAAGGAAATCTATGCCATCCATGCGCGGCATCTCGACATCCAGCGTCAGCACGTCGGGGTTATATTTTTTAATTAAATCCCGCGCTACCAGCGGATCCGGCGCGGTAGCGACCATCTCCATGTCGCTGTGGCTATTGATGATTTCAGTCATGATCTGGCGCATCAGCGCCGAATCATCGACAGACAATACCCTGATTTTACTCATGCTTTTTCCTTACTCAGCGCATATACCGTTTGCCCACGCAGGCTAAACTCACGCACGAGGTTGCTGAAGTTTTCCGAGTGCCCGGCAAACAGTAAACCGTCAGGCTTGAGCAACGGAACAAACCGACGCAGAATGTCCTGTTGCGTCGTTTTATCAAAATAGATCATGACGTTACGGCAGAAAATGGCGTCGAACGGCCCCGGCACGTTGTACTGCTTATCCAGCAGGTTAACCGGCGCGAATTCAACACAGTTCGCCAGCTCCTGACGCACGCGCACCAGCCCTTCATGCGGGCCGGTACCGCGCATGAAATAACGCTGTAACTGCTGAGGCGACAGCGTCTTCAGTTCATCCTGGCGATACACGCCGTTACGCGCCTTCTCCAGCACTTCGGTATCAATATCGCTGGCGTACACTTTCCAGCGTCCCGGCGCCATTCCCAGGGTATCGGCAAGGGTGATCGCCAGCGAGTACGGCTCTTCACCGGTCGAGGCCGCCGCACTCCAGACGCGATACTCCCCACTGCGGCGACGGGCGTGCTCTGCCAGCACCGGGAAGTGATGAGCTTCACGGAAAAAGGCCGTCAGGTTGGTGGTTAACGAGTTGATAAAAGCCTGCCACTCGGCGCTGTTCTGATTCGCTTCGAGCATGCTCAGGTAGCGACCAAAATCATCCAGCCCCAGCGTACGCAAGCGCCGTACCAGACGGTTGTAGACCATGTCTCGCTTATGGTCAGCAAGCACGATCCCTGCACGCTGGTAAATTAACTGACATATCCGACGAAAATGCGCGTCGGACAGCGCGAGGCGCTGTGTCATCTGCAACAATAATGACGTTTGCCCTGGGGGCATTGGTGATGTCATAGCGCCTTCTTAATTACATTCAGGATACAACTGGCACGGCCTGCGACCGCCCGACTTCTGTTACTGCTTCAACGTGCTCTTTGACATTAAATACCGCGACCAGCCCGGTCAGATGATCGGCCTGACTGGCCAGCTGATCGGTTGCCGCTGCCGCTTCCTCCACTAACGAGGCGTTCTGCTGCGTGACCTGGTCCATCTGGCTTACCGCCTGGGCCACCTGCTCAATCCCGCGACGCTGCTCATCAGACGCCGAGGCAATTTCACCCATGATGTCGTTCACCCGCGTCACGGAGGTGACAATCTCGTGCATGGTTTTCGCCGCCGTATCCACCAGGGCGGAGCCTTGCTGAACGCGGGAGACGGACTCTTCAATCAGCCCCTTGATCTCTTTCGCCGCGTTGGCGCTGCGGCTCGCCAGGTTACGGACTTCACCCGCCACCACCGCAAACCCACGCCCCTGCTCACCGGCACGCGCCGCTTCCACAGCCGCGTTCAGCGCCAGGATGTTGGTCTGGAAGGCAATACCGTCAATCACGCTGATGATGTCGCCAATTTTCTGCGAACTGGCGGCAATATCCTGCATGGTGCTGGCCACATGAGACGCCTGGTCGCCCCCCTTCTTCGCCGTCATTGCCGCCTGTTTCGACAGGTCAGACGCCTGACGGGCGTTATCGGCGTTCTGGCTTACCGTCGCGGTCAGCTGTTCCATGCTGGCCGCCGTCTGTGCCAGCGAAGCCGCCTGCTGCTCAGTGCGGGAAGAGAGATCGTTATTGCCTGCCGCAATCTCTGAGATCCCGGTGTGCATGGCATAGCTGCCCTGACGCACATCGGAGACCGTTTCCCGCAGCGATCCCTGCATGGCCTTCAGGCTGGCAAAGATCGCTGAGATTTCGTTCTTACCGTACACCGCCACCGGACGCGCCAGATCCCCCTTCGCGATACTGTCGAAGTGGCTACTGATAATGGCCAGCGGCTGAACAATCATCCTGCGCGACCAGAGCAGCGCGGCACCGGTCAGCAGCGCCGCCAGAATCACCACCACGGTAAAAATCACGCCGGACATGTGGTAGCTCGTACGGCTGCTCTCCCCTGCGCGCTGCACAAACTGGTTAATGTCCTGCTGCCAGGCGTTAAAGCTGTCATCAAACGCCGCCTGTGAGGCCTGCACCGGCGCGGTCATAAAGTCCGAGAGCTGGTTGTTCTCAAGCCAGGTCGCCTGGTGATCCAGATCGCTGTGCCACTGCTCAAAGTTCTTTTTCATAGCAGCCTTCAGCGCCTTCCCTTTTTCGCTGACATCGTCATGCGCGATGAACGTTTTGAACTGCGCGTCGGCCTGCTTAAGGCTGTTGCGCGCCGTCGCCATCAGCGCCTTGATATCATCCGGCGGATAACTCAGCGCGGTTAAGGTTCCTGCCTTGTTCAGCGCAGTGCTTGCCTGCAACAGCACGGCACGCGTTTGTGCCAGTGCGGAGCGCTGCTGATTACTCGCCTCAACTTCCTGCAAATTCTGATAACCATCGCGAAACGCCCAAAACGACAACCCGTTACTGCCAACCTGCAACACACCGCAAAGGATCAGAATCAAAAACAGTGTGGTCGAGATACGAATACGATTTAACATCCACGCTCCCATCAAGCGGCAAGCAGCCGCGGTTTAAATGTCAGTCAAAATGTTTCCCAGTTTTCATCTTGTCCGGTCGTCGCAGTGCGGGTACGCGTGACCGCCGGCTCAGCGGCTGGCGCACGATACGTGGCTTGCGGGGTGACCGTATTTCCAGCGTGTGAAGCGAGACGAAACGCCGAGACGGCCATCTTCAGACGGCTCGCCTGGTCTTCCAGCGCAGCGGCCGCCGCGGCGGACTCCTGCACCAGGGCGGCGTTTTGTTGTGTCACGCGATCCATTTCCGATACCGCCAGGGCAACCTGGTCAATACCACGACTCTGCTCATCAGAGGCAGAGGCGATTTCACCCATGATGTCCGTTACGCGGGTAACGGCATTCACGATGTCATTCATGGTCTCCCCTGCGCTTTCCACCAGCACGGAGCCGGTATCCACACGGGAAACGGAGTCTTCAATCAGGGCCTTAATCTCTTTCGCCGCGTTAGCGCTGCGGCTGGCGAGGTTACGCACTTCGCCGGCCACCACCGCAAACCCACGCCCCTGCTCACCCGCACGCGCGGCCTCAACGGCGGCGTTCAGCGCCAGGATGTTGGTCTGGAAGGCAATGCCGTCGATGACGCTGATGATGTCAGCGATTTTCTTCGAGCTGTCGGCGATTTCGTGCATGGTTTTCACCACCCCATCCACCACCCGACCGCCGCGCTGCGCCGTCTCGGACGCGCTCTCTGCCAGCTGAGAAGCCTGACGCGCGTTATCCGCGTTCTGCTTCACGGTGGCGGTGAGTTGTTCCATGCTGGCCGCGGTCTCTTCCAGCGCGGAGGCCTGTTGTTCGGTACGGGAAGAGAGATCGTTATTGCCCATCGCAATTTCGCTGGTGCCGGTGTAGATGGCATCCGTGCCGCTACGCACGTTGGCAACGGTATCGATAAGCGAACGCTGCATGTGGTCTACGCTGTTGGCCAGTTCGGTGATTTCGTTACGCCCGGAGACGGTGAGCGTTTTGGTCAGATCGCCGCCGGCAATCTCGCGGATATGGGCAATGACGCGGCCCAGTGGGTTCAACAGGCTATGGCGAATGCCGTACCAAACCGCGATCAGCACGATCACCAGCGCCAGCGCCATCACCGCCATCTGCCATTTGGCAAAGCGGTAGTCATTCTGGCTTTCCGTAAAGGCCGAGTGGTAGAGATCTGCGCTGGCTTTGGCGTATTCACCCAGCGCCGCGCCGAGCGCGTTTTGCATCCCCTGGGTCGGCTGGGCGAAATAGGCGTCCATGTTGCCGCTTTCCAGGAACTGGATAAGCTCCGTCAGACCGGCATAGTAGGCGTTGTATTTTTCATCGATATTCTGGCTCACCTGCTCCATGGCAGGCTGCGGGGTGATCTTCTTGAAGGTATCGTAATGCTTTGCGGCATCCGCAAGGGTTGCGCGGGCATTTTTCAGCAGATCGGTTTTCGCACTGCTCTGCTGATTGTTGGGATCCATCATCATGCGTGCGGAGGAGCGGCTCAGGTTGATACGCGTTTGCAGCATCAGATCCCACGTTGAGGTGAGTTCACTCTGCTGCAGGCGCAGGTCGTTTGAGGCGGCGAAACTGTCCTGATTCTGCTTTAACGACGAGAAAAAAAGCCCACCGGAGATAAGCTGAAGTAGTGCGAAAATGACCAGCACCATCATGAGCATTGTGACAACGCGGATACGGTTCAACATACAACACCTTCTCATAGATTTATTAACGGTGTTATCGGCACAGGCCACAGGAACTTTACATTTGCGAAAGGGAAAAGCGCGGGCCTTAAAACGCCACGTCTACGATCAGCGTGTCGGTGTAGGTTCCGGCGGGGGGTGTGGCTTGTGTGGTCAGGACTTTGGCGGTGTAGTTGTAGGTACGCAGTAAACCGTCGGTACTGATCTGCGACGACGTCGCGCTGGTCCAGCGCTCGGTGCCGCTGCTGCCCCAGCGGTTGGTGGTGGCTTCTTTATAGATGTCGTAACTCATGTAATTACTGCCGCTCACCATGCTACGAACGTTGTTAAGCGCGTTGGCACCATTGTTAATCCCTATGGTATAGGTACTGCCTTTGGTGCAGGTGACGGCAATCGCCTGCGAGACGGTGGGAAAACTTTGTACCAGCGGTGCGCTGTTGAAATTCACGTCCGGGGTGCTCATGGTGCTGCAATCGTTAGTGACGGTCATGTTGAGAAGGATCGTGGTGGTGGCCGTGCCGGTTTGCGGTGTCAGGCAAAGTCCGGCAGCGCCAACGGCACAAACGTTGTAATTAATGCTGAATGTCAGCAGCACCTGATACGGCCCGGCCGAGACATTCTGCCCCGGCACCGTGCGGAAATAGAGCGGAATGTTGTAGCGCTTCGACCCCAGCAGCCCGAGCAGCGTGTTCCCGCTCCAGGTATAGGCATTACCGATCTGCACTTCGCTGCTACCGCCACAGCCGGAGGCCGCGCACAGGCGCGCGGGTATGACATCGGTAATAGCCGCATTGTCCGTGCGCTTCAGGGTGGCGCGGCTGTTGGCGAAGATCGATGCCGAGGTGTAAGTCAGCGCCACCGAGTCGTTGGTAAGCAGGTTGAGGACCGTATCGCAGGCAACCACCAGCGTGCCGGTGGTTTCCACTTCCCCGGTTCCGCTCAGCGCGAACGAGGTCACGCTGCCAAACGACGCATTCACCGTACTGACGGTGCAGGCCGCGCCGCTGGCACCGGAGAAGAGCAGCAAAATCACCAGCAGAAAACGCGTCACCGTGCCTCCCGACATACCAGCGGCCCGTAGGTTTGCAGCCTGTGTTCCGGGTTCGCGCCAACGGTCAGCGTCGCCTGGCACCGTTTCCCCGTCGGGGTGATCACCTCCAGCGAATTGACGTCGCTGAGATTTTCCAGCCACGCAATCCCGTCATACCCCACCACTGCGTTGCTGCGCGAGGCGCGTCTGACCTGGCTGCCCACCGGAATAGCCTGCCCCTGCGCATCCTGCAGTATGACGCTGGCCACCCGCTCCTGCTCCATCGGGAAGTCCACCAGATAGCCACTGTGGCGGCGGATCGCGATCCGGCGCTCGGTCTCTTTCAGACGCGTATCGGCAGGCAGATTCAGGGTGTCAATGCGGTAACTGGCCGGGTAATAGGCTGATACACCGCTCACCAGCAGGTAGCCGTTGCGATTCGTTTTACCGACCGGCTGGTTCTCGTAGCTGACGGGCACATCCGGGTGACCATCGGTGCTGATCACTACAAAGGCGTCGTTGATTTTATTCGCCGCGAACAGTTCCCCGTCCATCAGCACAATGGAGCCCAGCGCCTCGCTCCACCAGGTCATCATGTCCTTTTCCCCGTAGGCCCCGCCCTGCAGTTCGATATTGTTATTACGCCAGCCCAACGTTCCCTGCTGATAATTATTCGCCCGTGACTGATGTGCCCATGCCATGTTCCAGCTCAAACCGCCATCGGAAGGCATGGAGTGGTTGTAGTTGATACGTTGCGTGCTGCCTGCCTCCGGCGTGTTTTCGAAGGTGACCGCGGCGCTGTCCCGTTCCCCAAAGGGGACCTGTAACGAGAGTGCAACCGTCCAGTCCCCCCGCTGCTGATCACGGCTTGCGGCAAGATAGAGACTGCTCGCGCCCCACAGGTTGCGGCTCCAGGAGAGGTTAAGCAGTTCCGTTTTCTGGCTGTCAAAACTCTCCACACCGATCCAGGCGGCCCCGATGTTGCCGTACTGCCCAAGATTAAAGGTCAGGGAATATTGATCGGTATTGCGGCTGAAGCTGGCGATTGGCCTGTCGTTTTCGTCATACACCGTCGGCTGGTCATAGAGGGCCAGGTTGCCAAAGCCGCGATCGCGTCGTGTATGTTGGGTCGCCAGACTAAATTCGCTGGTGCTGTACTGATAGCCCCAGGCGATCTGCCCGCCCTCATCACCGCGCATGCGGCTTTGGGTATACGCGGTATTCACAACGCCAAAGCGCCCCAGCTTCACCACCGTCCCCGCCCCGCCCAGCGCCAGCGTCTCTGCACCCTCTGCGTGTCCCTCCAGGGTCAGCCAGTCCGTTACCCCGTAGCGATACGAACCACTGCCCGCCGCCGGACCGTAGTCGAAGTTATCAATCCCGTAATTACGCCGCAGGCTACCCAGCGTGACCGCCCCATCACTCAGCCCTTGTTTGAGGAGTTCGCTGGTGACATAAAAGGGCAGCGTGGTGCTCACCTGGCGTCCCAGCGCATCGGTGGTGATCAGTACCGCATCGCCGGCCCCGTTGATATAGGGCAGATTCGTTAAGGTGAAGGGGCCCGGCTGAAGCTGCGTGGAGCCAGACCGATAGCCATTAATAAAGAGATCGACCGAGGTGGGAACCGCGGCTTCTCCGGAGAATTCCGGCAGTGGCCAGGTCACCAGATCCGGGCGCAGGGAGAAATCGCGCCCGTAGCTGATCCCGCCCATGCGCACGCTGGTGCTCCAGCTCAGGGCATCGCTGATCACATCCCCGGCTGTCCAGGTGGTGGCGTCGTCTTCGTTAGTGATTAGCAGGGTGGTGTCATAGCGAACGTAACCCGCCTGCTGGCCATTATCGCCCGCGAAATTTTTCCGCACATAACCGGTTGAAGAGAGCGAACCGCCCTCATTGAAGTAGCGGAACTCATGCCAGAGTGAGGCCTGACCGCCAACATGTTCCGTGTGGTTGGTATACAGATCGTAATTCAGCAGCGCCCCACGTCCAAAGTGAGGTTTACTTTGCGCGGTTTGCCCGCCAAAGGAGGTCACCCGGGAGGCTACCCAGTCGCGAGGAACGGTCAGGAGCAGACGCTGTCCGGCGCTGTCATACGCCACACGAACCTGTGAAAGTGACGCGAGATCCACCTCGCCTGTCGGGACATGCTCCGGCGGCAGCCCGGCGCGCAACAGGTCGGCACTGGAGATGAAGTAAGCCCCTTTGCGCTGCGTCACGGGCACCACCAGACCGGTATCGTAGTGGTTCAGCACGAGGGCAAGCTGAAAAACCGCCTCATCGTTCACCGCCCGGGCCTCGGGAGGCGGCGGTAAACTGTCATCGCCGGGTTCAGCCCAGGTGCTGGTCGTGACGCAAAGCAGGATCATCATCGCCGGTTTCAGTTGACGGGCGTCGACTGCCATTGCTCATCCCTGGCATTAATCTGCGCGCGCATCTGGTCTGGCTGCCGAATGCCGGCCGGAATGGCCCAGCTGCGGGTACTGCCCGCCAGCACGTAGCCCAGCAATCCCTCGGCAACAGGACGTTTCTGCCCGTCCTGTACCAGCGAAACCTGGCTGAGTCTGACATGGACATCGCCCCGGTTGTTCACCTCCAGGTGAGGCTGTCCGCCCTCATGCGTTACCCGCCAGCTCAACGTGCGGGTATCCACCAGCGCATGGTGTGCCCCCTCTTTGCGTGTCGGGATCCCCTGCCCATAGACAAAAAGGGGAATGGAATAACGCATCTGCAGTTTGAGGCCGATAGCCGGTTCGGCTTTGTTATCCGGCTGAGGGATTTCATCGACAATAATGCGGTAGGCCTGTTCGACCCCCACCGGAACCGTCCCCTGTTTGATAAGACGAATAAGCTGTTTGCTGCCCGCTGCGATGGTGACGATGGGCGGGCTGGCGACCACATCCTGCTGGGTGCTGTAACGTTCGAACCCGCCCTCCTGCTTCCAGCGCACAATGCGTACCTGCATGGTGGTTGGGCTGTTCCCTTGATTCTGGATCCACAGCTCCGTGGCTTTGGCGTCTGCCGCCAGCCAGGGATCGATAGGCCATAACAGAATGGTGGCGGCCGCCTGTACGTGGCCTGCCGTCACGGCCATCACCCCCAGCAGACTTCCCAGACACATGCGCCTGAAATATGCCGTCATCGTCTCTCTCCCTTTATCACCATGACAAGGTCACGGTAAGCTGATCAGAATAGGTTCCCGCCGGGCTGAACCCGGTCAATAGCGCCACGCCAAACAACGGCAGCGCGATGTTGTTGCTGTTGGTATAGGTCACCGGAATCGCCTGGTTGACCCCTATTTCGCTGTTCGCCGCAAGTGAACTGCTGCTGTAAAGCCGGTATCCCACCACGTCGTTCCCGCCGTTGCGCGTCATTCGCCGCACGGAGGCGTAATTCTGCCCGCCGTTAATGCTCATACTCAGTGCCACGCCTGGCGTACAGGCGATCGAGAGTGCCCCGTTTGGTACGAAGCTGGTGCTCACCGGGGCACTCTCCACGCCGGTATGGGTACCGAAGTTCAGCGTGCCTAGTACGCCTCCGCTGCCGGTACTCACCGCACAGCCTGGAACAATGGTTGCGCTGACCTTAAAGGACTGTGACGTGACAGCCTCAACCGTGGGCGCCAGCGCCAGCCCAACGAGCAGGGTGAAAAAAGGGCGCACGAGTCCTTCTGCGCGTTGGCGCAGACGCAAACAAGCGGTTTTCATGGCTGAATGGGTTTAGTAGGTTACGCTGACATTTATGGTGTCGGTGTAGGTTCCCGGTACCACCGTCACGCTGTTCCCACCGCCGGTGATACGCCCGTAGAGGGTGTAACTGTCCACCCCGCCTGCCGTGGACGCGATCGGCAACGCCGCGTTATTCGCCACAACGTTATTAAACCCGCTGTCGCTGTACAGGCTATAAGCCACACCCTGCGCCGTGTTGGTGGTGTTGATCAGATAGCGCGCGGGTGTCCCCGTCGTGCCAACGACGGTGCCCGGCGCAGTGGAGTTGGTATTTCCGGTTATCGCCACCGTGTAGCTGGCGGTCGTACATTGAATCGTGAAGGTATTTCCCCCGCTGGCGCCGGTCAACTGCGTCGTCAGGGTGGAAAAGGTGGCAGGATGGGTCCCGAAATCCAGTGTCCCGAAGTTAATGCCGTTTTGGGTGGGTGATCCATTAATCAGACACCCGTTTGTCAATGTCAGTGTCGCGCCGATGGTGCCACTACTGGTGACCGCCAGCGCCTGCTGGGCGGTAGTCGCGGTTAACAGGATGCCAGCGCAGGTCAAAAGGCGTTTTCTTTTCATTTACCACCCTCCAGAAGACGTCTCCGTTCACGTACAACAATTTAGTTTTAACGTTCAAGATGTTAGCCCCGCTAAATGCGCCTCCGAGGGGGTTATTGAGAATTTAGTTTATGGTTATCGCTTCGACCACCCACGTCCATTGACGTCATCCCTTTGTCTGATTGACGCATTAAGCATCTAAAAAACAGGGGCTTAGAGATTTTAAAAATGAATTTCTCAGCTTTCGCTTGAGGATATATCCATTAAAGTGTGATAAGCGTCACAATATATCGTCGGCGCATTAGCAACAAAATTAATAAAACTTAAAAAGGAGTTGTATCTACCCCCGCTTTACTTCAATTTATGTGCCAAATAATTTCCCGCGCTGTAATAAAAAATCCATATACATCGGCGCGGGCTACACCTAAAGCGCATAGAGGGTCTTTTTTCGTGGCAAGTGCAAACAAACTTACACTCTTCATCGTGATATTCATGCTGGCGGGTATTCTTTCAGGGGCGGCCATTCATGAATATGCATCAGCGGATGCCATCAAAGCGTGGTCGGATAACATTACGCTTCTCACCGATATTTTCCTGCGACTGATCAAAATGGTGATTGCGCCATTAGTCTTCAGTACGCTGACGGTCGGGATTATGAAAATGGGCGAAACCTCCACCATTGGCCGCGTAGGCGGTAAAGCGATGGTATGGTTTATCAGCTCATCGGTGCTGTCTATCCTGGTGGGGCTGTTTATTGTCACCCTGGAGCATCCTGGTAGCGGTCTGAACCTGACGATCCCCACAGAAGCGGTGGATACGGGTCTGGCCGTCGGCGGCATGACGCTCAAAGCCTTCCTCTCTCATACCATTCCGACCAGTATCGCCGGGGCGATGGCGGACAATGAAATTCTGCAGATCGTCGTGTTCTCCATGTTCTTTGGCATTGGCGGCGCGTCGCTGGGCCAGAAATTCAACGCCCCGCTGGTCGCGGCGCTGGATGTGGTGTCCCATATCATGCTGAAGGTCACGGGCTACGTGATGTATGTTGCCCCACTGGCGATTTTCGCCGCCATCTCATCGGTGATTGCCACCCAGGGTCTCGGCATTCTGCTGAACTATGCGTCCTTTATTGGCGGCTACTATGTGGCTATCCTCCTCACCTGCATGGTGTTGCTGGCGGTGGGTTATATGGTGCTGAAAAAAGAGGTGTTCCGCCTGCTCAGCATGCTGAAAGATCCGGTGCTGGTCGCGTTTACCACCAGCAGCTCCGAGGCGGCTTATCCGAAGACCCTTGAGCAACTGGAACGTTTTGGCTGCTCACGCAGCATCGCCTCTTTCGTCCTGCCAATTGGGTATTCCTTTAACCTGGTGGGCTCGATGGTGTACTGCTCTTTTGCCTCAATGTTTATCGCTCAGGCGTACAACATTCATCTGAGCTTCTCGGAAGTCACCGTCCTGATGCTGACGCTGATGCTGGCGTCAAAAGGCATTGCGGGCGTACCGCGCTCTTCGCTGGTGGTACTGGCGGCGACGATCCCAAGCTTCAATATTCCGGTAGCGGGTATTCTGCTGCTGATGGGAATCGACCACTTCCTGGATATGGGGCGTTCTGCCATTAACGTGCTGGGTAACGGGATTGCAACCGCGATGCTGTCGCAGAATGAAGGAGCGCGGGAAGCCGAAGCGGAGCTGGTAGAGCAGGAAGTGTAAGAGTACAAACGGGGTGTGGCCTGATGCCCTCATCCCAACCCTCTCCCACAGGGAGAGGGAGCAAACACAAAAAACGGCAACCTGGATTGCCGTTTTGCATTTACCTACGCTACATGGTTCGCCGCGATATCCAGCAACGCCATCTCTTCGCTGTTCAACAGCTTCTCGATGTTCACCAGAATCAACATACGCTCACCCAGCGCACCCAGCCCCGTCAGGTACTCGGTAGACAGCGTGACCGCAAACTCCGGCGCCGGACGAATTTGGTCAGACGTCAGTGAGAGCACGTCAGACACGCCATCTACCACGATACCGACCACGCGCTGCCCCAGATTGAGGACAATCACCACGGTGTTATCGTTGTACTCCACATCGCCCTGGCTGAACTTCACGCGCAGGTCAACGATAGGCACAATCACCCCACGCAGGTTGGTGACACCTTTAATAAACGCTGGCGTGTTCGCGATGCGGGTAACCTGATCGTAACCACGAATTTCCTGCACTTTCAGGATATCGATGCCGTACTCCTCATCGCCTAAAGTGAATACCAGGAACTCCTGTCCTGATGGCTCGCCCGCCAGTTTCGTTACATTACTCATACCGGTCATGTTCTTACCCTTTACTTAATCAGGCGGCTGTGTACGCCACACGTTGTTCACGATTTAATCCCTGAAGCGCCGACACGTCGACGATCAGCGCCACGCTACCATCACCCAGAATGGTGGCGGCAGAAATACCCGGCACTTTGCGGTAGTTGCTTTCGAGGTTCTTCACCACCACCTGGTGCTGACCGATCAGCTGGTCAACCAGCAGCGCGTAGCGGCGACCCGCACTTTGCAGGATCACCACGATACCCTGCGTGGCCTCTGTTTTCGCGCCATCCACTTCGAAGACTTTCCACAATTCCACCAGCGGCAGGTATTCGCCACGCACTTCGAGCACACGCTCGCCACCCGCCAGCGGATGCAGATCTTCTTCACGTGGCTGCAGTGATTCCATCACCGCATTCAGCGGCAGAATGAAGACTTCGTCCGCCACTTTTACCGACATGCCGTCGAGGATCGCCAGCGTCAGCGGCAGCAGAATACGAATGGTGGTACCCGAACCTTGCTTAGACTGAATTTCGACGTGGCCGCCCATTTCCTGGATGTTACGCTTCACCACGTCCATTCCCACGCCGCGTCCGGAGACGTCGGTCACCTGCTCAGCGGTAGAGAACCCTGGGGCGAAGATCAGCATGCCCACTTCTTCATCGGTCATGTTTTCGCTGACCGCCATCCCCTGCGAAATCGCCTTCGCCAGAATGCGCTCACGATTAAGGCCCGCACCGTCATCGGTCACTTCGATACAAATGTTCCCGCCCTGGTGCTCTGCGGAGAGGATCAGGTTACCCACCGGGGATTTGCCGGCTGCAATGCGGTTTTCCGGCAGTTCGATACCGTGGTCGAGGCTGTTACGCACCAGGTGCGTTAACGGGTCGATAATGCGTTCAATCAGGCTTTTATCAAGCTCGGTGGAGCTGCCCATCAGCGTCAGTTCAATCTGCTTATTGAGCTTACCGGCCAGGTCGCGCACCAGACGCGGGAAGCGGCTGAAGACATATTCCATCGGCATCATACGGATGGACATCACCGATTCCTGCAGATCGCGGGCGTTACGCTGTAACTGGCCCATACTGGTAATCAGATCGCCGTGCGTGACCGGGTCCAGTTCGTTAGAACGCTGGGCCAGCATTGACTGGGTGATCACCAGTTCGCCGACCAGGTTGATCAGCTGGTCAACCTTCTCCACGGCAACGCGGATACTGGTCGATTCGCTGGAGCGCGCCGCCGGTTTTTCACCGCGGCCCGGGGCGGCGGCCTCTTTCGGTACGGCTTTCAACGCCGGGGCAGCAGGGGCGACCGCAGGTGCAGCAGCCTGAGCCACAACAGCAACCTCCTCCACTGTAGCCGGGGCTTCAACGGCAACCGCTTCCGTTTCAAAGGCAATTTGATCGGCTTCGATAACAAAGCACAGCACCGCCACGATGTCATCCTGGCTGATACCGTCTTCAAGCGTCGCGGCAAGGCTGTCTTTGCCTTTCACCACGTTGCTCAGTGTCGCCAGGTTACCCAGCTCCTCTTCCAGCAGGTTGACCTCATTCTCTTTCAGGCGCGACAGCACAACGCGCAATTTTTCCGCTTTAGCAGCGGCAGGCGCTGACGCCTCAGCGGCAACCGCATCGACCACGCTCAGTTTGGCGGCAGGGACAACGGCTGCGGCGACCTCACCTTTTGCTTCCAGCGCAAGCTGGCGCAGCGCATTGCAGATGTATTCAAAGCTGGCGGCATCAGGCTCTGCCGAACTTTTATAGGCGTCGAGCTGTTCCTGCATAATATCTTTGGTTTCCAAAAACAGGTTGATAATGTCGGTATTGAGCTGCATCTCACCGCGTCGTGCTTCATCAAGCAGGTTTTCCATTAAATGGGTGGTTTCCTGCAAAATGGTAAATCCAAACGTTCCGGCTCCGCCTTTAATGGAGTGCGCGGCGCGGAAGATGGCATTAAGCTGCTCGGAGTCTGGCGCTTCAGGCACCAAATCCAGCAAATGTTGCTCCATATCGGCCAACAATTCGTCGGCTTCATCAAAGAATGTCTGGTAAAAATCGCTAATATCCATGCTCACGCTATCACCTCGGATTGGCTGGTGGCGATGTTGGAACGGCAGCCGAAGGAACGGCCCCAGGCTGTTTTAAATCGTCCAGTGACTCATTCTGACTTTCGGCGTTTTCATGCAGGATGGCCTGCTCCGCCTGCTGGTTCAGCACTAAAAGACTGATACGACGGTTGATGGCGTCATCCGGCCCGCGGTCGGAGACACGCATGGTTGCTGCCATGCCGACCACGCGCAGTACCTTGCCATCATCAAGCCCACCCGCCACCAGCTCGCGACGCGAGGCGTTGGCACGATCGGCAGAAAGCTCCCAGTTGCTGTATCCCTTTTCGCCCGTGGCATACGGGAAGTCATCCGTATGGCCTGACAGGCTGACGCGGTTTGGAATACCGTTCAGCACTGGCGCAATGGCGCGCAAAATGTCGCGCATATAAGGCTCAACCTCCGCGCTGCCGGTCTTGAACATCGGGCGATTCTGGCTATCAATAATCTGGATACGCAGCCCTTCCTGTACCAGATCGATCTTCAGGTGCGGTCTCAGCGCACGCAGTTTCGGGTCCGCTTCAATCAGCTGGTCGAGATCGCCACGCAGTTTCTTCAGACGCGCCTGCTCCATCTTTCTCTTCAACTCGTCGATGTTCGGCTCTTTTTTCACTTCACCCTGCTGCTGGGTGTAATCATCGCCGCCACCGGGGATCGGGCTGTCGCTGTTAGAGATACGCGGCCCACCGGAGACCGCAGTCGCCAGTGGCGTACGGAAATACTCCGCAATCTGGATCAACTCTTTCGGGCTGGAGATGGAGATCAGCCACATCACCAGAAAGAAGGCCATCATTGCAGTCATAAAATCGGCGTAGGCAATTTTCCAGGAGCCATGCGCACCGTGCCCATGCCCCTTATGCTTGCGCTTTTTTACGATGACGATCGGATGGGACTGGTTTTTCATGCGTCCTCAGTTGTCGTCTGTTGGTTTGGGTTTTTCACCGCACGCACGTGTTCTTCAAGCTCGATAAACGACGGACGCTCGCTGGAGTAAAGCGTTTTACGGCCAAACTCAACCGCGATCGGTGGCGCATAACCGTTGAGGTTAGAGAGCAGCGTGATCTTCACGCACTGCATCATTTTGGTGGTTTCCGCGCTCTTCTGGCGCAGAACGCTGGCCAGTGGCGAGATAAAACCATACGCCAGCAAAATACCGAGGAAGGTCCCCACCATCGCGTGGGCTATCAGCGCCCCCAGCTCTGCCGCCGGGCGATCTGCCGAGGCCAGCGCGTGGACAACCCCCATGACCGCCGCCACGATACCGAAGGCCGGCAGGGAGTCCCCCACCAGCGCCAGGCTGTTGGCCGGTACTTCGGATTCGCTCTCGTGGGTTTCGATCTCTTCGTCCATCAGCGCTTCAATTTCGAAGGTATTCATGTTGCCGCTGATGATCAGGCGCAGATAATCGACAATGAAATCCAGCATCATGGCATCCGCAAGAATGCGCGGATAGCTGGCAAAAATTTCGCTCTCTTTCGGGTTTTCGATATCCCGCTCCAGCGAGAACATCCCCTGCTGACGCGACTTCGCCATCAGGCGATAGAGCAGTGCCAGCAGATCCATATACATGCTTTTGGTATATTTCGAGCGACGGAACAGCAATGGAATAGCTTTCAGCGTCCCCTTGATCGATTTCCCGTTGTTGCCAACGATAAAAGCCCCTACCCCTGCGCCGCCGATGATAATAAGTTCAGCCGGTTGATAGAGTGCTCCAAGGTGCCCGCCGGTCATCATGTAACCGCCGAAAACTGTACCGAGAACTACCAGGTAACCTAATAAGATAAGCACGACATCATCCTTCCGCTAGTGACTATGGCAAGGACGTTCAGCTCGCAGCGTTTACCGAATTCAGGGTAAAAAAAAGCAGCGGTAATGGCTTACCGCTGCTGGAATCTTGCCCACACGTTCGGGTTAAACAGCTTGTTCGATCTGTTCATCCAGCAGTTGTGGAATAATATCGGCAGCATCCCGGGAAAGTTTACGTCTTTTTACTGCGCGGGATGGAGGCTGACATAAACTACAGGCGAAGCTGCCTGCAGGCTGATGAGCATGGGTAATAAAATTGCCATCGCAGCAGTTGCAGCGCGACAATTCAAGCATTCCGCTCTCAACAAAACGCACCAGCGTCCATGCGCGGGTCAGCGCCAGCAGGGGACCTTCTTCCTGCTGTGGGCATTGTTCAAGGTAAAGTTTATACGCTTTGATCACGGCATCAACGCCGCTACACAAACCGGTTTTGAGAAGGTACTGCCAGGCATTACAGAACATGGAGGCGTGAATGTTCTGCTCCCAGGTCATAAACCAGTCCGTTGAAAACGGCAACATTCCTTTCGGTGGAGGACTACCGCGTAACTCTTTGTACAGTTTGATGAGACGACCACGGCTCAACTGAGTCTCGCTTTCCAGCATTTGTAAACGAGCACCCAGTGTAATCAGCTCCATGGCCAACTGTATGTCACGCGCTTCCTGAACAATGCTTTTCTCGCTCATTTCTACGCTCTTTTCTTACGGGCTGCGTCATCAGGCTGGCTGATTTCGTTGAGCAAGCGGGTGGAGAGGAGAATACCGGTATGGATCTGTTGCAGATCGTCCACACGAGATTCCTGTGTCAGCCGCGTGATGGTCTGCGGATTATCGAAGCGGAACTGGCAAACCAGTTGATTCGTTTCAGCCAGTTTAACCATTTGAGGCAGGGTTAATCCGCCCAGCATGGTCGCCATCTCTTCGTTAATACCCAGACGAAACATCGCGGACGCTTTGTCCTGACTAATCAAACGCTGCGCGAGCAGTAAATATGACAAGTTGATGTCATAGATATGTTTTAGCAACTCGGATGTATGCATTTTTCCCATCCCGAATAACCAACTATTGTTTTTATGCGGAAAGACCGCACCCCGTGATGTCGCCGGGAAATCACCCGGTATTTAAAAAAAAAAGGCTAAATGCATAGTTGAATTTAGGTTTGTATTCAGCAAAACGTGCAACAACGAAACGCGGCAGCGTTTCTTACAGGTTTTATCATTTCTTACAAATAACTAAGATTTTTCCTAATTCGACGCAAACTCTACTCGTCAGTTTTGACACATACAATGCAGCCTACCCCAAATTTAAAAAAAATGTGATCCACGTCACATAATTTAAGTGAATATCATCCATAAATCCATCAGTATGACTTGTAATTTGTTCATTATTTGAACAATCGAGACCATTTTATATTCTTAATGGACGAATACTCATGCAGAAGTCTGAACCGAGGGGTCAGTGCGATTGCTTTTATGCTCATTAACGACTACCGCAACAATTCACATACTGCACATCTCAGGAGCACATTTTCATTACCTATGAAAAACATACAGTTATGCCTGAGGGGTTATAAAATTGTTTCAATGCGTGATCATTCGAATTGTGTTTATAACTCGTTAAAACGATTTAACAGCACGCGAGTGAATTTGTGTGATTTACGTTAAGTTGTTAATTTTTTTCATTTGGACGCGGTTTCCAGTTATTCTTCTTATAAGAATAATTAATGAATAATTATGAGAAGCTTCACACTATTGTCGTATTCACCTCTTGCAGAAGTGGTGATTTCGCGGTAATGCTGACGTAGACACGGTTTTTCAGACAGCTAAGGAGTGCGTGATGAGTTACGCCCATCTTCTTGTTTCTGTTGCAGTTTCACCGGAAAGTCATCAACTCGTTGCCAGGGCGGTTTCCATCGCCCGCCCGCACAATGCACGCATCAGCCTGATCACCCTTGCGGCCGAACCCGAGATGTATAATCAACTGGCTGCGCCGATGCTGGAGGATATTCGTGGGGTTTTGCAGGAAGAAACGCAGCAATTTCTGCGGGAACTGGTTGAGAAAGCGCACTATCCTGTTTATCAGACCGTCATTGCGACAGGTGAATTAAATGAGCATATTCTCAGCATGTGTCGAAAAGAGAATATTGATTTAGTGATCTGCGGAAATCATAACAAGAGCTTTTTTTCACGCGCGGCCTGTGCGGCGAAATCGATTGTCGCCTCAAGCCAGGTTGACGTGTTGTTAGTGCCTCTTGGGGGTCGTTAAACCCCCAGAGGAATATCACGCGAGTTTAGGGAATGTCGCGATCTTTTTTTGTAGAACGCCTTCGTGACTTTGCGGTTCGATATTACGCAAATCGCGAATAAAACGTGCCTGCCAGTGATTAATATCGTTCTTGCGAATCGTCTCCATCATTTCCGCATGACGGGAAATACGTTCCGTCAGCGGCATCGTCAGGGCACGGTTGAGCGCGTTCGCCACATCATCCCGGTCATAAGGGTTAACGATAAGCGCTGAGGTGAGCTCATTGGCGGCGCCCGCAAACTGAGAAAGCACCAGCACCCCCGGATCGGCCGGATCCTGTGCCGCCACATACTCCTTTGCCACCAGGTTCATCCCGTCGCGCAGCGGCGTAACGAGGCCGACGTCGGCATAGCGGAACACCTTCATCAGGATCTTACGGTCAAAATGTTGGTTCAGATAAAACAGCGGCGTCCAGCCCAGCTGGCCATAGCGGCCATTGATCCGCCCCGCTTCCGTCTCCAGTTGATGACGGATATCCTGGTAGGCCTGCACTTCCCCACGCGAGGTTGGCGCGATCTGTGTATAGCGGATTTTACCGTGGTGCTGCGGGTATTTATCCAGCAGCGTTTCATACGCCAGGAAGCGCTCCGGCAGCCCTTTGGAGTAGTCGAGACGCTCCACCGAGAAGATATTCTTCACGTGTTTCAGCTCGTTTTTAAGCTGCGCCAGCTTCGGTGGCAACGGACCAGACGCCTGCTCAGCAATCTCATCCGGCTCTATCCCAATCGGATAGACTTCGGTGTGGAACGTTTTACCCCACGCCGTATGCGTTTTCCCCCCTTTCGTCATCAGACGCGTTTTGCCTGATACCGAATCCAGGAATGCAATTCGATCATTCTCAGTCTGGAAGCCCAGAAGATCATAGTCGCACAGCGCTTCCAGCAGCTCTTCGTGCGGTGGCAGCGCGGTAAAAATTTCCGGCGTCGGGAACGGAATATGGAGGAAGAAGCCGATACGGTTGTTAACTCCCCTTTTACGCAACTCACGGGCGAAGGGAAGCAGATGATAATCGTGGATCCATAAAATATCGTCTTCCTCGATTAAAGGCAGCAGTTTATCCGCCAGCAGCGCATTGACGCGGCTGTAGCCTTCAAACGATTCTCGCTGGAATTTTACCAGGTCAAGACGGTAATGAAACGCAGGCCAGAGCACCGCATTCGAGAACTCGGAGTAGTACTCGTCATAATCTTTCTCTTTCAATGCGAATGACGCCCACGTGATGTTGCCGCGCGTCACTTTTTTGAGTGGTTTTTCTTCCTCACTGATGTCTCCACTCCAGCCAAACCACAGCCCCCCAGCGGCTTTTAAGGCACCTAATACCCCCACCGCCAGGCCACCTGCACTGGCTTTTTTATCGTCAGGCGGTGCGATACGGTTAGAGACGACGACTAAGCGACCCATAATGGTTTCCCCCCTTGTTTTGCGCTATTTGTTGTTGTTGCTGGTTAGCGATGTCAGATATCCACTGCCAGACGCTGGCCACATTTGCCAGACGCCATTCGGCTTCAGTGTCACCAGGCCCAACCTTCACGGAGATCCCTCCAGCCTGATTCACTACGCGAAACCCGGCCTCATCGGTCAGGTCATCCCCCAGAAAAACGGGCGTCCGGCCCTTGAAAGGCGGCGTTGCCATAAACGCAGCAATCGCAGCGCCTTTATTGATCCCCTTCGGTTTTAGCTCCACGACGCATTTACCCGGCTGCAGCGCCAGCTCAGGATGCGCATGCGCGACCCTGTCGGCGAGCGCAAGCACAGCCTCTTCATGCTGGGGTGCCTGACGGTAGTGCAAGGCAAAGGCCATACCTTTGGCTTCCAGCTCTGTGCCAGGCAGCTCCGCCAGCGCAGCAGAAAGCTGTACCTGCAGTTTGTTAATTAATGCGTCGGGGAGTGTAACGATGTGCGTATGATCATGGATGTCGCGGCGCTCCGCTCCGTGTACACCGGCCAGCGGAAAGTGGTAAGGACTGGCGAGCAGATCCAGCTCGGCCATTGAGCGCCCTGATATCAATGCCAGTGCTCCCTCATTCAGTTGCGAGAGCTGATGCAAATCCTGTAATACCGCCTCCGGGATAACCACCTGGTCGGGGTGCGGTTTTATCCCGGCGAGCGTGCCGTCGAGATCAAAAAAGAAAGCATAGTGTCCGGGCAGTACAGGCGGTGCGGTTAACATGTCAGCCACCCTGGTCCTCCTTACGGTTTACGAGAGGTAAACGCCTTTACCTCTTTCATAGCCATGTAAGTATAGACAGTGTGACGTCGCTCGCCATTTGACAACCGCCCCGCCAGCAGAACTGGCGAGGCGATTCAGATGTCAACTAAGGTTATTAGTTGAGCAATTTAAAGGCAGGAAAAACGTTATACGGTACGCTTCGCTTTTTGCTTGTAACGGTCGAAAATCACGGCTGCGAGCAGGATCAGGCCACGAACCACATACTGCGAGAATGGCGAAATATTCAGCAGGTTCATGGCGTTCTCCACGGTCCCCAAAATCAGGATACCGGCCACCACATATGAGATTTTTCCGATGCCACCTTTCAGGGAAACACCCCCTAAAACGCAGGCTGAGATGACGATCAGCTCGTACCCGATGGAGGTCATAGGCTGACCGCTGGTCATGCGTGACGCCAGAATAATCCCCGCCGCCGCCGAGACCAGGCCGGAAAGCACAAAGATAATGATCTTGGTACGCACCACCGGGACACCCGCCAGCCGCGCCGCTTCCTCATTACCGCCAATCGCCAGCGTATTACGGCCAAACGTGGTGCGATTAAGCAGGAAGCCGAACAGGATCAGGCAGGCCACCGTCAGCCAGATTGGCGCAGGTAATCCCAGCCAGTTCGCATAGCCCAGGGTGAAGAAGCGCTCGTCTTCAATCCCCACCGCTTTACCGTCGGAGATGATATAGGCCAGACCGCGCACTATTTGCATCGTTGCAAGCGTGGTGATCAGGGCGTTAATCTTCAGGCGGGCAATCACAAACCCATTGACCAGACCGCTGATGACGCCCAGCAGCAGACCCGCCAGCACGCCAATCCACAGGCTTTCGGTCATGTTGATCACCACGGCGGTGGTGACACCAGCACAGGCAATCACAGAGGCCACTGACAGGTCAAAATCGCCCGAGGCCAGACAGAAGAGCATCCCGCAGGCCACCATGCCGGACATGGAGATAGCCAGCCCCAGCCCTTTCATATTAATGAAGGTGGCAAAGTTGGGCACAAAGATTGCGCAGGCAACAAAGAGTGCGGCAAAGACCACCAGCATGCCGTACTGATCCCAGATGCGGCCAAAACTGAAAGCCGACTTCGGCGCTCCGGATGTAGTAACAGAGGACATCATTAACTCCTTACTCAGGCGACAGCCTGGCTAACTTTCGGCATGGCGAGGCTCAACGCCTGTTGTTCATTCGCCTGTTCATGAAGCAATTCACCGGCGATTTCCCCTTCACGCATCACAACAATGCGATCGGCGACGCCCAGCACCTCAGGCAGATCGCTGGAGGCGAACAGCACCGCCACACCGCGTTTTGCCAGCTCATAAATCACGTTATAAATTTCGTGTTTCGCCCCCACATCGATGCCGCGCGTTGGCTCATCCAGCAAAATGACCTTCATATCCTCCGACAGCCAGCGACCTAAAATCGCCTTCTGCTGGTTACCGCCGGAAAGATTCATGATCAGCTGTTCCGGGCCCGGCGTTTTGATGTTCAGCGAACGGATATGGTGGTCGGCGTTGCTCTCCTCCCAGCCGTCGTTGATCAGGCAACCGGCGCGAATAAACTTCCGCCGGGCGGAAATATTGATGTTGTCGCGGACCGAGTGCACCGGAATAATGCCTTCGGCTTTGCGGTCTTCCGGGCAGAGCATCATGCCGGCCTGAATGGCATGCGCAGGCTTCTGGATATCGACCCGCTGCCCGTCAATGGAAACCTGACCTTCGGTGATGCGTGTACCGCCAAACAGGCCTTTCATTAACTCGCTGCGTCCCGCCCCCACCAGACCAAACAGCCCGACGATTTCACCGCTGCGCACCGAGAGCGAGATCGGCGTCCGCACGCCCGGTGCTTTAACATTCTCCAGCTTCAGGCGCTCAGGACCGTATTCGCGAGGCTGCCAGTGATAGATATCCCCCAGCTCGCGGCCGACCATCGCCTGGACGAGCTGGTCGTGGTTGACCTGCTCCATGTCGGTAAACGTGCGCACGTAGCGACCATCTTTAAACACGGTGATGGCATCGCTTAAGGCAAAAATCTCTTCCATACGGTGCGAAACATACAAAATAATGCGGCCTTCTTTACGCAGCTCGCGGATCACCCGGAACAAATTCTCGATTTCACGTGCGGACAGCGAACTGGTCGGTTCGTCAAAGGCAATGATTTTGGCGTTACGCGCCAGCGCCTTGGCAATTTCAACCATCTGCCATTGGCCGATGGAGAGATATTTCAGTGGCGTCTGGGGATCGACGTCCAGGCCAAGGTGCTTCAACTGCAGCCCCGCTTCATAATTAAGTAGCGAACGATTCACCACGCCGCTTTTGTGCGGAAGCTGGCCTAAATAGATGTTTTCCGCCACCGTCATCTCAGGGATCAGGTGCAGCTCCTGATAGATGATGGCCACCCCGGCGTTGAGCGCGGCGGTGGTATCAGCAAATGCCACCTCTTCGCCACGAATGGCCAGCGTGCCGGTGGTTGGCGTGTAGTTGCCGCTGAGGATTTTCAACAGCGTGGATTTTCCGGCGCCATTTTCGCCCATCAGGGCGTGCACCTGACCGGCATAGCAGTCGAAGCTGATATCGGTCAGCGCGTTGACACCGGGAAAAGTTTTCCCGATACCGCGAAAAGAGAGATACGGATCAGACTGTCGCATAACGTCTCCGTGATTCCTGTAGTGTGTACGTCTGGCCCCTCGTGGTTCGCGAGGGGCACAATCACCGCGAATTACTTACCGCCCAGTCCTTTTTTCGCCAGCTCCTCTTTGAAGTTGTCGCGGGTGATCAGCACCACGTCGGTCACTTCAGTAAATTTCGGCGGTTCAACCCCTTTGGTGACCCAGTTGTACAGCATTTCGCTGGATTTATAGCCGTGTACGTCCGGGCTTGGCAGCAGAGAGCCGTAGAACCCGGTCGCCTGCGCTTTAGAGAGTTCACTCACCGCGTCGACGCCGTTGATGCCGATGCCGATCACATCAGGCGCTTTAAAGCCCTGACCTTCCGTGGCGCGCACGCCGCCCAGCACGGTGTTATCGTTCATGCCAACCACCAGCCAGTGTTTGACCTCCGGATGCTGAACCAGCATGGAGTTGGCAGCGTCGAAGGCCCCCGGGATATCGTTGGATTTGGTTGGGACTTTATAAATCTGTTTTTCCGGGAAGCCGGCCGCTTTCAGCGCGTCCATGGAACCGGTGGTGCGACGGCGGGCGGTATCCAGCTCGTCGGCGGTAATGGCCATCACGGCGGTCTCTTTCACATCCCAGCCGCGTTTTTGCATCTCTTTATAGAGTTCCTGGCCCTGACGTTCGCCAATTTTGGTTGCCGCCATCATGACCAACGGCACGCTGTCCATCGGTTTGCCCTTGGCATTGACGAACTGATCGTCAACCGCAATGACTTTCATGTCGTAGCCGCGCGCTTTGGCTGCAATCGCTGAGCCCAGTTTTGGATCCGGTGTACAGATAACGAAACCTTTTGCACCACTGGCCGCCAGGCTATCGATGGCGTTCAGCGTTTTTTCACCGTCAGGCACGGCGATTTTAATGACTTCAAAACCTAAATCTTTCCCGGCTTTATCGGCGAATTTCCATTCGGTCTGGAACCAGGGTTCTTCCGGCTGTTTTACCAAAAAACCGAGTTTTAAATTCTCAGCGATAGCGGATTGTGACATAACGGCAGCCAGACCGATGGCCGCCAGCGCTTTAGTAAATTTGTGCATGGTAAACTCCAGCATTAGCGTTCTTTTCTGTAGGGAATATTTGCGTGCTTCTTATTTAATCGGACTTAAAACAAGGCATTAGCGCTTACCTCGTCATAAGCGTTAGTGCTGGTGATAGTTTTAGCGGGAAATTAATCATCCATAAGAGAGCGCCATCACACCGCAGAATTACAGTAATTGCGTACATAAATTCAGCGAAAAATGACATAAAAATGGCTGGAATTGTCGGACAAATGAAACAGAGATAAGCAGAATTATCCATAAGATCAGCTAAGAAATCCCTGATAACCAGACACGCGGGCTGCGGCCGCGATGGTGGCAGGAAGATCTCCTCATCCAAATGTGTTCTGAACCCGTGTTGCGGGAAAAATGGCATCAGGCGCTATTGAATAAAATTGATTTAGCGCAATTTAATCAATGCATCATATAGTTGAAAGAGTTAATCCTGAATTATCCATTTGACCGAGTATTATTTCGACTCACTATTTCCGCCCGGCAAATATCTATAGACAAATACAAATAAAGCATAAATATCAATCAGTTAATTAAATTATGATTTATAACAACATATTGTTATTTTTGTACTATATTAAATTTTGTAATGTATGGTAAAAGCAAGCCAATTAAGAGTTTTCTTAATCCTCTCGCAGGGGTATGCTTATTTATATCGAACACAGGAAGTGAATATTCGGTCGACTTTTGTCGCTGCAGAAATGTTTTTCTGCCACTCACTCGTCTTAACCTGCCCGTTCAGGTTTTGTTACGGACATCACACCCAACAGTCTATAAGGATATTGGTATGACTACCCAAACGATGATGCAAAAACTCAATGCGCAGATGAACCTGGAGTTCTATGCGTCGAATCTGCACCTCCATTTGAGCGAGTGGTGTTCTGAAAACCGTCTCAACGGTACCGCCACTTTTTTTCGTACCCAGGCGCAGAGTAACGTCACCCATATGATGCGCGTCTTTGACTTTATGAAAGGCGCAGGGGCAAACCCTATCGTCAAAGCCCCTGATGCGATTAATGGTCACTACTCCTCGCTGGAGGAGTTATTCCAGAAAACGCTTGAAGAGTATGAGCAACGCTGTGTCACGCTGAATAAACTGGCTGATGAAGCCAGGGCACAGCATGACAGTACTACCCTGCAGTTCTTGCGCGATATGGACAAAGAGCAGCAGCAGGACGGCATACTGCTCAATGCGCTGGCGGATGAGCTCCGCAATGCACAGCTGGCCGGTTTATGCCCGGAACAGACCGACCGCCACCTGCTTGATCTGGTGACCGTACAGCACCACTAAGCATTTTCGCCTGCTCCCGTTCGGGAGTGGGCCTCTTTTCTCACAGCCAACCTTCTGCTTTTCCTGAGATTTAACAAATCAGATCTCGCTCTCATTGATTATCCATACAAAATGTAATGATTTATTTAATTACATAATTAATGACGAGGGAGCATCATGATCACCATTGAGTTTATTGTCATCCTCCTGTGCCTGCTGACAGGCACCCGTTTTGGCGGGATGGGACTCGGGTTAATAAGCGGTATCGGCCTTTTTATTTTGACGTTTATCTTTGGTCTGCAGCCCGGTAAACCCCCGGTTGATGTGATGCTGACCATCCTCGCCGTGATCGGTTGTGCGGCTACCCTGCAGACGGCAGGCGGCCTGAATGTGATGATGCAATTTGCCGAGCGCCTGCTGCGCAAACATCCTCAGCACATCACCCTCCTCGCCCCCTTTACCACCTGGATGCTGACCTTTCTGTGTGGTACCGGGCATGTGGTATACACCATGTTCCCGATTATTGCCGATATTGCCCTGAAAAAAGGGATCCGCCCGGAACGCCCGATGGCCGTCGCATCGGTGGCATCGCAAATGGCGATTACCGCGTCTCCGGTCTCCGTTGCCGTGGTGTCGCTGATATCGATCCTGGGTGCCCAGCACGGCATCGGTCACGCGTGGGGGATCCTCGAAATTCTCGCCGTGTCGGTTCCCGCCTCGCTGTTCGGCGTGACCATTGCGGCCCTGTGGAGTTTACGCCGCGGGAAAGATTTAGCCGATGACGTGGAATTTCAGGAAAAGCTGAAGGATCCGAAACAGCGTGAGTTTATCTACGGCGGAACCGAGACGTTAATGAATCAACGTTTTCCGAAACAGGCCTACTGGTCCACGTGGATTTTCTTCGCCGGGATCGCGGTGGTTGTCCTGCTTGGCGCATTGCCTGAACTGCGCCCGGCGTTTGAGGTGAAAGGCAAAATGACGGCGCTGTCGATGAACCTTGTCATCCAGATGATGATGCTCATTGCGGGTGCGGTGATGCTGGTCGCCTGTAAGGTCAATGCGGCAACCATTTCTAACGGCGCGGTATTCAAAGCCGGGATGGTGGCGATTTTCTCAGTGTTCGGGGTGGCATGGATGAGTGATACCTTTTTCCAGGCGCATCTCGACGAGCTCAAGCTGGCGCTGGAAGGGGTCGTGAAAAGCCATCCGTGGACCTATGCCATCGTGCTTTTCCTGGTCTCTAAACTGGTGAACAGCCAGGCGGCAGCGCTGACGGCCGTTGCCCCGATGGGCCTGATGCTGGGTATCGATCCGAAAATGCTGATCGCTTTCTTCCCGGCGTCGTATGGCTACTTTGTGCTACCCACCTACCCAAGCGATTTGGCCTGCATCGGTTTTGACCGTTCAGGGACAACCCGTATCGGCAAATTTATCATCAACCACAGCTTTATTCTGCCGGGGTTAATCGGGGTGAGCTGTGCATGCGCGGCAAGTTATTTGCTGGTGCAAACTTTCTTTTAAACGCTTTCCGGGCGACAGACGCTGTCGCCCTTCTCACATTGCTTAACGTTAGTGAGACTCGCCCTGCGGCGTGAATCGCAGTTCAATCAGCGCGATAGCTTTCTGGATCGCCCGAAGCGTGACCGGATCTGCCGCCGCGGGATGGCTGGTAAAATCGATGTTTTTCAGCTGGGTGGACATCTTCTCGCGCACTTCGACCGGCGCAATAACATCTAATACATCAAGGATTTGTTTGATGACCAGCTGGCATGCGACGACATCAGACACCAGCTCCTGATCGGCGCTCAGGTTTTGAGACATGGGGTTTCTCCTTATTTAAAGGCCGCCATAGTAACAAAACACGCCGCCTTTCATCTCCCTTCTGGCGATCGCAGACATAAAAAAACCTGCCGAAGCAGGTTTTTTTATCAGAACATTGCGCCTGGCGGCACGTCTTTAAATGTGTTGCAGTAGTTAGCCCACATGCTTTTCAGGATTTTGCGCAGTTTCATTGTGATGCTCCATTAACTTGTTATACAACTTTATCGTCAATGTGCCTATAATATGACCACCTTCACAAAAATCAATATTTTTGTGACTCACATCACAATTTTCTCTGCATACAGCCACGCATTTTAGCCGACAATCTCGCGCACAAAAGCCTCGATCTCTTTGTCCTGACAATTTTCAAAGAAGCACTGCTGGAAGCGCTGGCCGGATACGGCAGTTTTCACCAGCTCAGGATCGATAGCCCGTAACGTGTCCAGATAGTTCTCTTTCACCACAGCCGCTTTCACCTGATTCAGGATCCCCGCGTTACGGACCTGTGGCTCCTTACGCTCTGGCGGGTAACCTTCTCCCTTGCGCCCGGTGAACGCTTTTTCGAAAATAAAGCGTACGTTCAGCTCAGCGCCCCAGCCAAAGCCTTTGGCAAACGGCAGTGAAAGCGCGTTACCGTTGTTGATCTGAGCGAAGAGAAACGCATCCGCAGGATCGATGCAGTAGCCGCAGATCACGCCCGGGTGGATGTTCAGCGACATCAGCGCCCCCTGGCCCGTTCCACATCCCGTCACAACAAAATCAACGGCCTTCGCGTTCAGCAAAATGCTCGCCATAATGCCCAGATGGATATAGGTCAGATGATGGTCGTTCTCGTCGCTCATCCCAACGTTAAACACCGGGAACCCTTTTTCGTCGGCGACCGTTTTTAACTCTTTCAGTATCAATGGATTTTTAGCGGCCTGGCTGTTTTCCATCATCAGTGCGATTTTCATTGTCTCTCTCCTGAATGCGTTACGGGAGTGCCCGCTATGGATACGTTGTCATCATCACCCTACTATCTGACAAACGCACTTTCAAATTAAATGAAAGATTGTTTTAAAAAAATGAAGTGGGACTCACAATTTTCACCATGACAATGGCTTAACCCGCCCGTTGCAAAGAGAAAGGGTAGATTATCTGGCTATTCCAGGCATTGCACCGGACAGCGACAGGTACGATAACGTATTTCCATCTACTTAGAGCGAACCATGAAAAGAGTCTACGTTGTCGGTACGATCCTGCTGCTCGCGGGATGTAGCATCAACCGCGAGGCACAGGTGAGTAGCCTGGATGCGCCGAACGGGATAGTCCGCCTCGACTATGGTCAGGCCGCGCTGCAAAACGCCTGGTCTGATGAATATGTTAATAACGGCACCGCAACTAAAGCGTGTCAGGGCATGGGATATGCCACCGCGTCTGCCTATGGTCAGCCCATTAAAACCTGCACCCTGATTAGCGGCTCACTGTGTCTGAACGAGAGCGTCACTATCCAGTACAAATGCATGGGTTATGCTGTTAAACCGGCCTCTAATAACCCGTGGTATTAATCTGCGCTGCCAGTCCTGGCTGGCAGCCAGTAAATAAAATAATTCTCATTTATAAATATAAAAAATTGCCAATGCGTTTTATTCCCATTCGTATTTTTAAATAAGCAGATATTTATTTTACTTTTTGCATATAATTAAATAACAAATTATAGTGTCGCTCATTGTGAACCAGAAATAATAAACCGGAGCGTCACCATGCTGAAAACTGAAATGATCGACAAGCTCAATGCTCAGATGAACCTTGAGCTTTTTTCATCCCTGCTCTACCAGCAGATGAGCGCCTGGTGCAGCTATCACAGCTTTGAAGGTGCCGCCGCGTTCCTGCGTCGTCACGCGCAGGAAGAGATGACCCACATGCAGCGTCTCTTTGATTATCTGACAGATACCGGCAGCCTGCCGCGCATTGATAACGTGGCATCGCCGTTTGCGGAGTATGGCTCGCTTGATGAACTGTTCCGTGCCACTTACGAGCACGAGCAGCTAATAACCCAGAAAATTAACGAACTGGTGCATGCGGCAATGACCAGCCAGGATTATCCAACCTTTAATTTCCTGCAGTGGTATGTCGCTGAACAACACGAAGAAGAGAAGCTGTTTAAATCTGTGCTGGATAAATTGTCGCTGGTCGGTAAAACCGGTGAAGGTCTTTACTTTATTGATAAAGAACTCTCAACGCTGGATACCCAGAATTAATATCGATAGGGCGCTGACTTTCAGCGCCCTATTTTTTTACATGCAGCCAGCACAGCTCGTACAGCGCCAGTCATGCGGATTTATGGCCTGGAAAAAGTATCGATAGTTGGCCGTCTCAAGGGGAATACCCGCATCAAAGAAAACATCCGTCAGCCAGTCCACGTTTTCGATAATCCACTCATCTTCTTTTAACCCCTGTGCGAAGGTCTCATCCTCCGGATCGATTATCGAATAAATAGCCCAGGTTCCCATATCTTTCTCGCGTCGGGATTCCGGCAGTACCAGCGCCGTATTCTGCCAGCTGATGATCCAGTGGCCGTGGCATAACAAATTCCCCCCCCGACTCCAGGCCGCCGTAAATGGATTCTCTCCCACCATCAGAACCTCACTTTATTTTATATTTTGCAATTTCTGTTTAAATTACGCCTGATTTTCGCGCAATCCTATTGTCCTTATGAAGTAGGCCCTCGTATCAGAAGGATCAGTGACTTACCGGGCAGCTTATGCCCGCCAAAAGTGTAAATTTTATATTACATAGCTTGTAACGGTGATTTGACGAAATACGGCTTTTCCCTTACTCTGCGCCGCAGATTTTGTCGCGATCGTGAAGCGTTGTAGAGGAAAGCGTGAAAAACAGAACCCTGGGAAGTATTTTTATCGTCGCAGGAACGACGATTGGCGCAGGAATGCTGGCGATGCCGCTGGCCGCCGCGGGCGTCGGATTTGGTATGACCTTGTTGCTGCTGGGCACACTCTGGGCATTAATGTGTTACACCGCGCTGTTGCTGCTTGAGGTGTATCAGCACGTGCCTGCCGATACCGGGCTGGGTTCGCTTGCGGCACGCTATCTGGGCCGTTACGGCCAGTGGACTACCGGCTTTAGCATGATGTTCCTGATGTATGCCCTCACTGCCGCCTATATTAGCGGTGCCGGGGAATTGATCGCCTCCAGCGTGAACGACGGGTTCGGTTCGGGTATCACCCCGGCGACGGGGGCCATCTTCTTTACGCTCATCGGCGGCGGCGTGGTCTGTGTGGGCACCTCGCTGGTCGATCTGTTTAACCGTTTCTTGTTCAGCGCCAAAATTCTCTTTCTGATCGTAATGCTGGTTCTGCTGGCACCGCATGTTCACAAAGTCAACCTGCTGACGCTGCCGCTGGAAAAAGGGCTGGCGCTTTCCGCGATCCCGGTCATTTTTACCTCATTTGGCTTCCATGGCAGTGTGCCAAGCATTGTCAGCTATATGAACGGCGATATTCGCAAGCTTCGCCGCGTGTTTGTCATCGGTAGCGCCATCCCGCTGATCGCCTACATTTTCTGGCAACTGGTAACGCTGGGCAGTATCGATTCTTCCACTTTTATTGGCTTGATGGCGGAACACGCCGGTCTGAACGGTTTTCTGCTGGCGCTGCGTGAAGTGGTCACGTCGCCACACGTGGAACTGGCGGTACACCTGTTTGCCGATCTGGCGCTGGCCACGTCATTCCTGGGCGTGGCGCTCGGTCTGTTTGATTATCTGGCGGATCTGTTCCAGCGTCGCAATTCCGTCTCCGGTCGCTTACAGACGGGGGCGATCACCTTTCTGCCTCCGCTGGCCTTTGCCCTGTTCTATCCGCGCGGGTTTGTCATGGCGCTGGGGTATGCGGGGGTGGCGCTATCCGTCCTTGCCCTGTTGCTCCCTTCTCTGCTGGCGTGGAAAAGCCGTCAACAGCATCCCCGGCAAGGGTACCGGGTGGCGGGCGGAAAACCGCTGCTGTGCATTGTGTTTGCCTGCGGGGTGGTCATTATTCTGGTGCAATTCTTAATTGCGGCGGGAATGCTGCCGGAAGTGGGGTAAAAAAAAGGGGGCTATCAACAGCCCCTTTTTTTATCAGTGCAGGCAACAGCTCTTAAACTTCTTCCCGCTGCCGCACGGACACGGATCGTTACGCCCGACCTTTGTGCCGTTCACAATCGGTTTCTGCGCTTCCGGCTGCTGAGGGTTAGCTGACCAGTAGTCGTACAAACGCAGCGCCGCTGGCTGAATACGCTCGATGCTGGCGATGTACTCCTCTTCGCTCAGGGCATCCAGTTTCTCGCTGTGCTCTTCTGAGCCGTGAAGCGCAATGGCATCCAGATCCGCTTTCAGCTCTTCAGGCAGTGCAGACCAGTCGGTCAGCGACACGCCGCGCATATAGCCATAGCACCACTCTTCCACAACGGTGTAGCTCTGGCCGTCCACGTCGTTATAACCAAACATTGGCTCAAACTGTTCCGGGAATTCGCTCAGGCGCTCAGCAATATCGTTCATATGCTTAAAGCAGAGATCGATAAAACGGTTCATTTCACGATCGTTTTTCCAGCGCGGGATATATTTCTCGCCGCCCCATACCGCCACCAGCCAGGTGTCTGGCTCGACAACCACGGGGCCGGAAAGCACTGCCGTAAGCATGCCGTCCAGTTCGGACACGTCAATCACGGACGCATCGTCATGACCGTAAGACATTAACGTCTCTTCCAGCCACTCCATTTCGCTTTCATTTAATGGGCCTTCAGTCATTGCTGACACTCCTGATCAAAAAGGAAAGGATCCTAACACATATCGTACGCCTTTCCCGGCGGAAGTTACGCGAATTATTGCTGCAAAAACGTGCAAATCGTGACCCTTGCACAACTTATGGGCTTTATTGTTAATGAGATGTGATCTCCGCTGTAATTTCAGCGTGTCCCGCAAGGCTGCGTAAAACGGCGCTCTATACTCAACATGTCGCAACGCCGTCAATGGGTTAACCATTCTGGCAACGATTTTGCTTAATGTTCTGCACGCGACACTGCGCATGGAAACCTCGCCGTATTAAGCAGGATGCTGACTGTATCTTGTTCGTTGAATCATTTTTTTCTCGCTGGTGTTTTTGATTGGCTGCGCCGTCGGGCGTTCGGGTTTACACCGTGGTGCAAAAACCTCTTTGCTAAGGAACACAATAATGTCGCTGAAATTAATCAGAACTCCTCTTTCTCTTGTGTTGGCCGGTTGTCTGGTGACGGCATTTTCCGCCCGGGCAGATATTGTCATTGGCGTGGCCGGGCCATTCACAGGCCCCAATGCCACCTACGGCGATCAGTACTGGCACGGCGCAACACAAGCTGCAGAGGACATTAACGCCGCTGGCGGGATCAACGGTGAAAAAATTAAGCTGGTTCAGGGAGATGATGCCTGCGAGCCCAAGCAGGCCGTTGCCGTCGCCAACCGTTTAGTCGACCAGGATAAAGTCAACGCGGTAGTCGGCCATTTCTGCTCCTCGTCCACCATGCCCGCCTCCGAGGTATACAGCGACGCGGGGATCATCGCCATCACACCTGGCTCCACCAACCCGCTGATTACCGAACGCGGCATGAGCGATATGTTCCGCATGTGCGGCCGCGATGACCAGCAGGGCCAGGTCGCCAGCGATTTCATTATCGACAAGCTGAAAGCCAAACGGGTAGTGATCATTCATGATAAAGACACCTACGGCCAGGGCCTGGCGGACGCCACCAAAGCCGCACTGGCAAAACGCGGCGTGCAGGATGTGATGTACGAAGGGTTATCCCGCGGGGAAAAAGACTTTAACGCCCTGGTCACCAAAATTGGGGCGCAAAAACCGGACGTGGTGTTCTTCGGGGGCTGCCACCCTGAAGCCGGTCCGCTGGTTCGTCAGATGCGCGAACAGGGGGTGCAGGCAAAATTCTTCTCCGGCGACTGTATTGTCAATGAAGAGATGGTGACCGCGGCGGGTGGCCCTCAATATACCAACGGCATCTATATGACCTTCGGTAAAGATCCGCGCCTGATCCCGGACGGTAAAGCGGTCATTGAGAAATTCCGTGCGGGTAAATTCGAACCGGAAGGTTACACCCTCTACTCCTATGCCTCCGTGCAGGCTATCGCCGCGGCATTCAAGGCCACGGGTGGCAAGGATTCAGCCAAAGCCAGCGAATGGCTGAAGGCGAATTCGGTCGATACGGTGATGGGTAAAAAAGCCTGGGACAGCAAAGGCGATCTGAAAGTCTCTGACTACGTGGTGTATCAGTGGGACGACAAAGGTAAGTATAAGGAAGTGCCGTAACGGGACGGAGTCACGCTCAACGTCGGCAGGGCCGCCTGCCGACGCAAACAACACATCTGGCTGCGCGGGTTGCGCGGCCGTTATAAAGAGCGCGCTAAGATGAGTACATTCTTCCTGCAACAGTTAATTAATGGCTTAACGCTGGGCTCCGTCTACGGACTGATCGCCATCGGGTATACGATGGTGTACGGCATCATCGGGATGATTAACTTCGCCCACGGCGAAGTGTATATGATCTCTGCCTATCTCTGCGCGATTGGCCTGGCGCTGCTCTCCTTCTTCGGCCTGCAGTCATTCCCTCTGCTGATCCTCGGCACGCTGGTATTCACCATGGTGGTCACCGGGGTCTATGGCTGGACCATCGAACGCATTGCCTATAAACCGCTACGCAACTCCACCCGTCTGGCGCCGCTGATCTCCGCCATCGGCATGTCGCTTATCCTGCAAAACTACGCGCAACTGAGCCAGGGGCCGCGTCAGCAAGGGGTTCCCACCATGCTGGATGGCGTGATTCGTCTGCATCTGGGAGAGGGGTTCGTGCAGATCACCTATACCAAAGTATTCATTCTGCTCGCCTCCTTTGCCGGGATGCTGTTACTCACCTGGATAATCAGCCATACCCGGCTGGGACGAATGTGCCGCGCGGTACAACAGGATCGAAAAATGGCCTCCATTCTGGGGATAAATACCGACAGGATTATTTCACTGGTATTTGTCATCGGCGCGGCAATGGCCGGTCTGGCGGGTGTGCTCATTACCATGAATTACGGCACTTTTGATTTCTACGTCGGGTTTGTCATTGGTATCAAGGCCTTCACGGCCGCGGTGCTCGGGGGGATCGGCTCTTTGCCCGGCGCGATGCTCGGCGGGCTGATTCTGGGGGTGGCGGAAGCCCAGTTCTCCGGCATGGTGAACTCGGACTACAAAGATGTGTTCTCGTTTGGGCTGCTGGTCATGATCCTGATTTTTCGTCCTCAGGGGCTGCTCGGCCGCCCTGTTGTGGCCAAAGTGTGAAGGAGAAAACGATGACATCACACGGTTTCTCCCTCAAGCGCTGCCTGCTGGACGCGATGTTTTCCGGGCTGATCGCATTGATTATTTTTGGCCCGATTGCAGGCGTGGTGCTGGACGGGTATAGCTTTAACTTTGCCGGACAGCGACTGGCCTGGATGGTCGGCACAGTGATGGTTGGGCGTTTTCTGCTGAGCGCTTTTTTAAGTACCGCTGCGGGGGCCCGTTTTCAGGCGCGGTTCGAGGCCGACAGCGCGGGGGTATATGTTCGCCCGCCGGAATACAAAAGCCGCCTGCGCTGGGTTATTCCTCTGGCGATCGCCCTTGCGATCTGCTTCCCCTTTGTCGCCACCAAATACCTGTTGACGGTTGCTATCCTCGGGCTGATTTACGTCCTGCTCGGCCTCGGCCTGAATATCGTCGTGGGTCTGGCCGGACTGCTGGATCTGGGGTATGTCGCCTTCTACGCCATCGGCGCTTACGGACTGGCGTTGGGGTATCAATATCTGGGACTCGGATTCTGGAGCATGCTGCCGCTGGCGGCAATCATGGCCGCTGCCGCCGGTGCCCTGCTCGGCTTCCCGGTGCTGCGCATGCATGGCGACTACCTGGCGATTGTGACGCTCGGGTTCGGGGAAATTATCCGTCTGGTGCTGAACAACTGGCTAACCTTTACCGGCGGGCCTAATGGCGTGTCAGCCCCGCCGCCCACGTTTTTCGGTCTGGAGTTTGGTCGACGCGCCAAAGAAGGTGGCGTGCCATTTCATGAGTTTTTCCATCTGACGTACAACCCGAATATGAAGTTTATCTTTATTTACGCGGTGCTGTTTCTGGTGGTGGTGCTGGTGCTTTATATCAAGCATCGCCTGACGCGAATGCCGATTGGCCGGGCATGGGAAGCCCTGCGGGAAGATGAAATCGCCTGCCGCTCCATGGGCCTCAACCATGTGCTGGTTAAACTTTCGGCCTTTACGCTGGGCGCGTCAACGGCCGGGATTGCGGGCGTGTTCTTTGCCACCTATCAGGGGTTTGTGAATCCAACCTCGTTCACCTTTTTTGAATCTGCGCTGATCCTCGCCATCGTGGTGCTGGGCGGCATGGGCTCAACGCTTGGTGTCGTGCTGGCAGCCTTTGTGCTCACCGTGACACCCGAACTGTTGCGCAGCTTTGCTGAGTATCGCGTCCTGCTGTTTGGCATGCTGATGGTGGTGATGATGATCTGGCGTCCGCGCGGGTTGATCCGCATTAACCGCAGCGGGTTTGCCGTGCGTAAGGGCGTGGCGCCATGAACGGAACGATTTTAAGCGTAGAGCACCTGATGATGCATTTTGGTGGGATCAGGGCGCTTAATGACGTCAATCTCGACGTGCAGCGCGGCTCGATTACCGCCCTTATCGGCCCAAACGGTGCTGGCAAAACCACCGTCTTTAACTGCCTCACCGGCTTCTATAAAGCGTCCGGCGGGAGCATCCAGTTTACTGCACGCAACAAAACGACCAACGTCATTCAGGTGCTCGGGCAAAAATTCCAGCCGGGTGACTGGATAAATCCAGCACAGTTGGGGCAGCGCCTTTTCTATAAGATGTTTGGCGGGACGCATCTGGTTAACCGCGCCGGGCTGGCACGTACTTTCCAGAACATCCGCCTGTTCCGTGAGATGTCGGTCGTTGAAAACCTGCTGGTCGCACAGCATATGCGCGTTAACCGTAATTTGCTCGCCGGAATTCTCAATACTCCCGCTTACCGACGGGCAGAGAGCGACGCCCTGGACAGGGCCTTCTACTGGCTTGAGGTGGTGGATCTTGTGGAGTGTGCCAATCGCCTGGCGGGCGAGATATCCTACGGCCAGCAGCGGCGTCTGGAAATCGCGCGAGCCATGTGCACCGGACCAGAAATGATCTGTCTGGATGAACCCGCCGCCGGGCTCAACCCGGTTGAAACGCACAAGCTGAGCAACATTATCCGCTTTCTGCGCGACCACCACGGCATCACGGTACTGTTGATTGAACACGATATGGGGATGGTGATGGAGATTTCGGACGACATTTTTGTGCTCGACCATGGAGACGTCATCGCCAGAGGGAAACCCGAGCAGATCCAGCATGATGAAAAAGTGATTGCCGCGTATCTGGGCACCGATGAAAGCGAGGTCAATCTATGAGCACTCCGATGCTGGCCTTCCGCGAAGTGGACGTATTCTACGGCGTGATCCAGGCGCTGAAACAGGTAACTCTTGAAGTAAACAAAGGGGAAACCGTGGCGCTGATTGGTGCTAACGGCGCGGGTAAATCGACATTACTGATGTCTATCTTCGGCCAGCCGCGTATTCGCAGCGGGCAGATCGTGTTTTGCGGAGAGGACATCAGTCATAAATCGACCCACTATGTCGCCTCCGAAGGCATTGCCCAGGCGCCGGAAGGACGACGCATTTTTCCCGATATGACCGTGGAAGAGAACCTGCTGATGGGGACCATCCCCATTGGCAGTCAGTTTGCGACAGAAGATATGCAAACGATGTTTGACCTCTTCCCTCGCCTCAAAGAGCGGCGTAAACAGCGCGCGATGACCATGTCCGGCGGGGAACAGCAGATGCTGGCCATCGCCCGGGCGCTGATGAGCCGCCCTAAACTCCTGTTACTGGATGAACCCAGCCTCGGCCTGGCCCCGATTGTGGTGAAACAGATCTTCCAGACGCTGCGCGAACTGGCCCGCAACGGGATGACCATTTTTCTGGTGGAGCAGAATGCGCACCACGCGCTGAAGCTTTCTGACCGCGGCTACGTGATGGTTAACGGGCAGATCCGCCTGAGCGGCAGCGGTGAGGAATTGCTGGGAAATCAGGAGGTGAGGAAGGCGTATTTGGGCGGGGTGTGATATCGGATTTGCAGACACAAAAAAACCACCTTTCGGTGGTTTCACGACACTGCTTATTGCTTTGATTATTCTTTGTTTCCCATGGTAGCCGGAGTGGGACTTGAACCCACACAGCGCGAACGCCGAGGGATTTTAAATCCCTTGTGTCTACCGATTCCACCATCCGGCCAGGGAAGAAAGTGGAGGCGCGTTCCGGAGTCGAACCGGACTAGACGGATTTGCAATCCGCTACATAACCGCTTTGCTAACGCGCCGTAAAACTTTTTAAACTGACACCCGCGATTGCGCATGTCTTTAATCTGGAGCGGGAAACGAGACTCGAACTCGCGACCCCGACCTTGGCAAGGTCGTGCTCTACCAACTGAGCTATTCCCGCATGTCATCAAGTTAACTGCTAACCACTTGATTTCATTATCGTCCGGCTAACTGTGCCGCCGTTCGATGCGTTGCATTCTACTGATATGACGTGATGAGTCAACGTTATTTTTTGCATCCCCGGATCGTTTGCTGAAAATTACGGCGAAACGATCACTGTTCAAGCAAATCTCCGCGTGCCGCGTTCAAATACTGCAGCATTGACCACAGTGTCAGCACCGCGGCAACCCACAGCAGGCCGATTCCCGCCCATTCTACCCAGGCGTTCGGACGCCACAGCATCCAGACCAGCGCCGCCATCTGCGCGGTGGTTTTCACTTTCCCGATCCAGGATACCGCCACGCTGCTGCGTTTACCCAGCTCAGCCATCCATTCACGCAGTGCAGAGATGATGATCTCACGTCCGATCATGGTGGCGGCTGGCAGAGTCACCCACCAGGTGTGGTAATGTTCAGCCACCAGCACCATGGCAATAGCCACCATCACTTTATCGGCCACCGGATCAAGGAAAGCACCAAAACGGGTGCTTTGGTTCCAGCGGCGCGCCAGATAGCCATCAAACCAGTCGGTGACCGCGGCAACCAGGAAAATCAGCGCACAGGCGAACGGTGCCCAGACAACCGGCAAATAAAACGCGAGTACAAAGAACGGGATAAGCACGACGCGAAAGAGAGTGAGCAACGTAGGGATGTTATATTGCATAATGACGGTAACTATTTGTTGTCAGTAAAATTTAGCTCTATGTTGCTACAGAGCCCTCAATGTTTCAACGAGTAGTAGATCTTTTCTGCCAGCCCTTGCGAAATACCCGGCACTTTTGCAATTTCTTCCATGCTGGCGTTGAGTAGTCCTTGCAATCCGCCCATATACTTCAGCAGCATCTGGCGACGTTTTGGCCCAACGCCTTCAATGGTCTCCAGGGTACTGGTATTTTTCACCTTCGCCCGTTTTTTACGGTGGCCGCTGATGGCGTGATCGTGTGACTCATCGCGAATATGTTGAATAACATGCAGTGCCGGGGAATCCGGCGGCAGGCTAAAGCCCTCACCTTCCGGCTCGAAGAACAGCGTCTCCAGCCCGGCTTTACGATCGGCCCCTTTTGCCACCCCTAACAGTAAGGGATGGTTTTTATCCCAGCTGACATCAAGGGATTCAAAGACCGCCTTCGCCTGGCCAAGCTGCCCTTTCCCACCGTCGATCAGGATCACATCCGGGATCTTGCTCTCTTCAATGGCTTTACCATAGCGACGGCGCAGCACCTGATTCATTGCCGCATAGTCATCCCCCGGGGTGATGCCGGTGATATTGTAGCGACGATACTCTGCACGCAGCGGACCATTCGCATCAAACACCACGCAGGAGGCAACGGTCTGCTCCCCCATAGTATGGCTGATGTCGAAACACTCCATGCGTTTCACTTCCGGCAACTTCAGGAGCGTCGCCAGCGCCGTTAAACGCTGGCTGACCGTCGACTGCTGGGAAAGTTTTGTGCTCAGCGCTGTCGCGGCATTGGTACGCGCCAGCTTCAGATAACGCGCACGGTCGCCGCGCGGTTTGGTCTGGACATTCACCCGGCGTCCCGCCAGTTCGGATAAGGAATCCGCCAGCAGGGTTTTATCGGCAAGATTAAAATCAAGCAGGATCTCCGAGGGCAGCGTGCGCATCTGGCTCCCCTGCAGATAAAACTGGCCGACAAAGGTTTCAACCACTTCACCCAGCTCCGTACCGCCAGGCACTTTCGGGAAATAGCTGCGGCTGCCGAGCACTTTTCCCTGACGGATAAACAGCACATGCACGCAGGCCAGACCGGCATCAAAGGCAACACCAATCACGTCGAGATCGTCACCGGTGTTCGAAACAAACTGTTTCTCCGTCACCCGGCGCACCGCCTGGATCTGGTCGCGTATCCGCGCAGCCTCTTCAAATTCCAGTGCGGCGCTGGCCTTCTCCATACGGGCAATCAGCTGGGTCAGCACCTGATCGTCTTTACCGGCTAAAAACAGGCGCACGTACTCAACCTGCTGCGCATACTCCTCTTCACTCACCAGCCCGGCGACGCAGGGCCCCAGGCAGCGGCCAATCTGGTACTGCAGGCACGGGCGCGAGCGGTTACGGTAGACACTGTTTTCGCACTGACGAACAGGAAAGATTTTTTGCAGCAGCGCCAGCGTCTCACGCACGGCATAGCCGTTAGGAAACGGCCCGAAGTATTCACCCTTCGCATGTTTCGCACCACGGTGCATCGCGAGCCGGGGATGGGTATCGCCGCTCAGAAAAATAAACGGGTAGGATTTATCATCCCGCAACAGCACGTTATAGCGCGGCTGATAGAGCTTAATATAGTTGTGCTCGAGCAGGAGTGCTTCAGTCTCCGTATGGGTGACGGTGACATCAATATTCTGGATGAGCGCGACCAGCGCTTCAGTCTTACGGGAGGCAAGGTTGCTGCGAAAATAGCTGGAGAGGCGTTTCTTGAGATCTTTCGCCTTCCCCACGTAGATAACCGTACCGCCAGCGTCATACATGCGATAAACGCCAGGCTGGCTGGTCACGGTTTTCAGAAATGCTTTTGAATCAAATACATCACTCACTGACTTAATAACGTCTCCGCATTACACAGACCATGACGGATGGCAAGATGAGTCAGTTCAACATCACCGTGGATGTTCAGTTTACTGAACATCCGATAACGATAGCTGTTCACCGTTTTCGGGCTGAGATTCAGTTGCTCCGAAATCTCATTCACCTTCTGGCCTTTGGTGATCATCAGCATAATCTGCAATTCACGCTCAGACAAACTGGCAAACGGAGATTCGGTTTTCTCCGGCTCAATCTGGCTCAGCGCCATTTGTTGCGCAATGTCGGAAGCAATATAACGCTGGCCGGCAAAGACGGAGCGAATCGCGTTCACCACTTCCTGCGGCGCGGCACCTTTACTGAGGTAACCCGCCGCGCCCGCCTGCATCACCTTCGCAGGAAGCGGGTTTTCGGTATGCACGGTCAGCATGATGACTTTAGTGTCAACAAAGGTACGCGCGATTTTGCGTGTTGCTTCAAGTCCACCGATACCGGGCATGTTCATATCCATCAACACCACATCGGCTGAATTGGTGCGGCACCATTTTACCGCATCTTCGCCGCAGCAGGCTTCACCGGCAACTTTTATACCTTTTATATCTTCAAGAATGCGTCGTATCCCTGCGCGCACCAGTTCGTGGTCATCAACAAGAAGGACGTTGATCAAAGGGAATGTCTCCAGAATAGGGATAACGCTACTGAGTGATAATGAGGTTTATATTACCGTTTTTCCTCACAAGATTAAAACGTTAAAAAACCGGCTATTCGATTTCGCTCTCGTTTTTGGAAATTAGCCTGTACAGCAGCTGGAAAGAAAGCCCGCTCAGCAAGCGCTTGTACGGCTTTTTTTAAGCATCTGTATTCAAAAAGTTACAAAAAGCGGACACCCCTCACGGGTAAAAAAACAGTTCTCAAATTTTTGTAACAATAATTAACGGCAAGCGAACCGTCCATAAACAATTAATAATGTTCGACTGATGGGCAGTTTACTGGCAGGCGGTGTTTATGCAAATAAACAACCTGCGTAAAAGTATGAAAAACAACCGCTGCATTTTTTGGATCAGCTTGTGGTATACTCCGCCGCCTTGACTTGCATCATCGCGCGCGAGCGCTGTTTTATAACGAGGAAAATAAATGAGCACACCTGAATTTGCAACTGCGGAGAATAACCAGGAACTGGCCCAGGAAGTCAACTGTCTGAAAGCGCTGCTGACGCTGATGTTACAGGCAATGGGCCAGGCTGACGCCGGACGTGTGATCATTAAAATGGAAAAGCAAATCGCGCAGATGGAAGACCAGGCTGAGTCAGCGGTATTTGCCAATACCGTTAAGCAAATCAAACAAGCTTACCGCCAGTAAAACAAACGGCTGGATGCATTGCATTCAGCCGTTATCTCGTCTGGCACGCAGAACATTCTATCCGTTCAGATTAACCCTGTCGCCGCCGCATAACATGCAATCTGCGTCTTGTTTGGCGCATTGAATTTCTTCTGCATATTCTTCTGATGGAAGTTAACGGTATTCTCCGAGATAGAGAGAATGATCGCTATTTCCGCCGACGTCTTCCCTTCCGCGGTCCATTTCAGAATTTCACGCTCACGTTTGCTGAATTTCATTTCAGGTGGCATCACCATCTCATCTTCGAAACGCAACAGGGTGGTTAACGCCATTTGCAGCAGCATTTGCAACCGCAACTCTATTTCTTCGCTCCCTATTCCCCCCTCCAGTATGCTAGTACGAGAAACGGAGAGGAAACCGAGCGCGTGATTTGGCAGCATCAGACACTGGGTTATTCCCTTACGCAAGCCGTGGTCACGTGCGCCATTCCATAATGCCTGGGCATCCGCGAATAATTCATCCGTCCAGGGTAAATGGCCCTGAATGAAATTCTCCGGTTTCAGTACCGGATCAATGGCGAAATAATTCTCTGACTGATAATGCGCCATCCACCGTTGTGGATACGTAGCGTGAACAGATATCTTTGGCCGCGTAAATGGCACAGGATGGCGCACACAGAGTGCGTAATAATCAAATTCGAGCGCCTGAGTTTGTCGCTGTAGTTCCTGATATACCTCACTGACACAGGACAGCGCCTGAAACCGGAGGAAGCATTCCCGTCGCCAGGTGAAAAAGTCTGAATCCTTCATACTTACTAAATGAAGCCTCTGAAATGATATTCATTATTAAGGTGAATATAACCTAACACATAAAACTTATTTCTAACCACAAAATATCGGCAATAACACAATTAACTTTAGTTTTGATAAGGTTTATCTGAACTAAGCGGAATAAAAAAACATGAGAGACGACGCCGCGAGAGAATAATTTGCTCCAGAGGACAAATCTGGAGCAAATGCGCGCAAAAATGCTACTGCATAAGGAATTTTTCAAGGAATTGACGGGTTCGCGGCTGCTGAGGGTTGGCAAATAAACTTTTTGCCGGTCCCTGCTCCACAATCCGCCCCTGATCCATAAAAATGGCCCGGTCTGCCACGTCGCGGGCAAAGCTCATTTCATGGGTCACAATCACCATGGTGCGTTTTTCCTGTGCCAGCTGACGAATGGTGTTCAGTACCTCGCCCACCAGTTCAGGATCGAGCGCCGAGGTGGGCTCGTCAAAGAGGATAACATCCGGGCGCATCGCCAGCGCGCGGGCTATCGCCACACGCTGCTGTTGTCCCCCCGACAAACGACGCGGATAGCTGGTCTCTTTCCCGGCGAGCCCGACTTTTGCAAGCAACTCACGTGCGCGCGCCGTGGCTTCCTCTTTCGGTTCACCTTTGACGATCACCGGTCCTTCAATAATATTCTCCAGTACCGTCCGGTGCGGGAACAGATTGAAGTTCTGGAAAACAAACCCTACGTGCTGGCGCAACTGGCGGATCAGACCTTTTTGCTGGCTGATGGATTTACCGGTATCAATGGTGATCTCCCCGACCCGGATGGTGCCGCCCTCCGGCTGTTCAAGCAGGTTAATGCTGCGCAGCAGCGTGGTTTTCCCTGAGCCGCTCGGGCCGATAATCGCCACCACCTCACCCTTTTCAACCTCCAGATCGATTCCGTGGAGCACCGTTTGCCCGTGGAATTTCTTCACCAGGTTTTTAACGTCGATAGCACTCATTTTGGATCACGCTCCTGGCGGTTAAGCTGGTTTTCAAAGTAGTTTTGCAGGGCAGACAGCACCGTCGCCATCACCCAGTAGATCAGCGAGGCCGCGAGGTACATGGTAAACACTTCAAGCGTGCGCGAGGTGATAAGCTGCGCCTGACGGAACAGCTCCGGCACCTGAATCGTCGCCGCCAGCGAGGTGTCTTTCACCAGGCTGATAAAGCTGTTGCTGAGTGGCGGCAGCGCCACCCGCGCCGCCTGCGGCAGAATGGCCCGGCGCAAAGTCTGCCACGGTGTCATACCGATACTGGCCGCGGCTTCCCACTGCCCTTTATCAATCGACGAAATAGCCGCGCGCAGGGTTTCCGAGGTATACGCTGCCGTATTGAGCGACAGGCCAATCATCGCTGCCGGGATCGGATCCAGCTCAATCCCGAACTGCGGTAAGCCGTAGTAGATCATAAAGAGCTGCGCGATAAGCGGGGTACCGCGAAACACCGAGATATAAAAACGAGCCAGCCAGCGCACCGGCCAGACGGGTGACATACGCATTAAGGCCAGCACAAACCCGAGTACCAGGCCGAAGAACATGCCACCAATACTGAGCTGTAATGTAAACACCGCGCCTTTCAGCAGGAACGGCAGCGAATCGATAACCAGTTGAATACTTTCTTGCATTATTATTTTTCGACCTGATTTTTAGACATGAGGATGATAGGCAAACAGCGCGGGCGCCCCGCCGGTATGCACAAATAAAATCGGCCCTTCATCCTTAAAGCGTTTCTGCGCAATGCCATCAATAAGCCCGGCCATCGCTTTGCCCGTATAGACCGGATCAAGCAATATCCCCTCGAGGCGCGCCAGCAGTTTAACCGCTTCCATCCCCTCTTCGTTCGGCGTGCCGTAACCCGGCGCAAAATAGTCGTCCCAGAGCAGAATATCGGCCTTTGCCTTCAGCTCCAGCTGCCCGGCCACCGCCTGCTGCAAGCTCACCACTTTGGGTTTCTGATCTGCAACGCTGCGCGATACCGTTACACCAATCAGCTCCACCTCCGGCAGCAGTTGCTCCAGACCGACGGCCAGCCCCGCGTGCGTCCCCGCACTGCCGGAAGCAACCACCACTGAGGAGAGGCTTACCGCCCCCTCACACTGCTGAGCAATTTCCAGCGCGCTTTCCACATACCCCAGCGCACCCAGCGCATTCGACCCGCCCACTGGAATGACATAGGGACGGAAACCCTGTGCTTCCAGACGTGTGGCCAGCTCATCGAGTTGTGCGGTCGGGTCGGTTAACGCGTCGACCATTTCAACCTGGACATTAAACAGATCCAACAGCAGACGGTTTCCGTTGGTCAGGTAGTTTTCTGCCCGCGTACCGATTGGGTTTTCCAGCAATGCCACACAGTGCAGCCCGAGTTTTGCCGCCACCGCCGCCGTCTGACGAACGTGGTTGGACTGAATCGCGCCTGCGGTGATGAGGGTATCAGCCCCTTCGCGCAGTGCGTCAGCCGCCAGAAACTCCAGTTTACGCAGCTTATTGCCCCCCATTGCCATGGGCGTCACGTCATCGCGTTTAATAAAAATATCGCGCCCTAAATAGTCAGAAAATCGCGGCAGATACTCCAGCGGCGTCGGCGCGCCGATAAATTCCAGGCGGGGAAAACGCGTTAAATTCTGTAGTGACATGGGTTCTCCGGTAACTCAGACAAAATGTGATATTTTTCATTATGCACGCAGACGCGTAAGAAATAAAAAAGGCGCTTTTAAAAGCGCCTTTTTTTAACGTCACAGACTTATTTGGTGACGTCTGCCCCAAACCACTTCTCAGAAAGGGCTTTCAGGCTGCCGTCTTTTTGCATATCAGCAATCGCGGCGTCGATCGCCTTGACCAGGTCTTCGTTTCCTTTACGGATAGCAATACCGGACTCCTGACGAGAGAACGCATCACCGGCGACTGCCAGGGTGTTGTTGGTTTTCTTCACCAGATCCAGCGCCGCCAGACGGTCAACCAGGATGGCATCGATACGGCCAACGCGGAGATCCTGGTATTTTGTCGGGTCATCATCATAAGTGCGGATATCCACACCCTGAACGTTCTGGCGCAGCCACTCTTCGTAGTTGGTGCCCAGACCGACACCGACTTTCTTACCTTTCAGGTCCGCGGCAGTTTTGATTGAGCCTTCGTTACCTTTCTTCACCAGCGCCTGGATACCGGACACGGTGTACGGCGTGGAGAAGTCGTACTTCTTCTTACGCTCGTCAGAAATGGTCACCTGGTTAATCACCACATCAATACGTTTGGAGTCCAGCGACGCCAGCATACCGTCCCATTTGGTCGGTTTCAGGGACGCTTTCACGCCAAGGTGTTTCGCCAGTTCTTCCGCAAATTCCACTTCGAAACCGGTCAATTTACCGTCATCGCCCTGGAAGCTGAACGGAGGATAGGTTCCTTCCAGCCCGACCAGCAGCGTACCGCGCTCTTTCACTTTATTAAGCAGGTTCTCTGCGGCGAACGTTTTCACGCTCATGCCTGCGACCAGCGCAACGGCCATGACGCCCATCAGTGCTTGACGACCCAGAAGAGCTAATTTCATAAGTACCCCGATATAGTGGAATTTTTGAGTAGTGTAGAGAAATCGCGTGCAAGGTCAAAGGCGACTGCGCTACATCTTATTCTTTTTTAATATATATCAGAAGTTGTCCCGGCGTGGGCTTTCTGCTTTACCGCACCGGGCATTTGTACCTTATATTGTGCGTACTTGCGCAGCGCAATACGGTAGTTGTTGGTGCTGGTTGCAGGCAGCCACGGCTCCAGGTTTTCATCCAGATAACCGGTCTTGAGCAGATCGCGAGAAATATTGTTCACGGTCAGATGCTGCCCCAGGCGACGCAGGCGAACCACGTATTCGCGCACGGTACCGTGGCTCATCTCCGTTTGTTCAAACAGGAACTGTTTGAACCCGATAATATCGAAGAAGTCGCTTTGCTCTTTGCAGTGGAGATCGCCACAGAAACGGCAAAGCGCCACCCACTCTTTCTGCTCTTCGCGCCACGCGGCTTCATCCATCAACGTGTCGAGACGAGAAATCGCAATTTTATTGACGATTTCGCCACGACGAACCAGCGTGATACGATCGAGTAACTTGTTACAGTGGGCGCAATGCGTCTGGCTGTGTTTAAAGTCTTTCAGGTAGCGGCTTAAAGGCCGTCTTTTAGATTGCTGCACCGTCATGATAACTCCTGGTTGTCAATACGTTGTGCGGCATTTTTCAGGTGAATCAATCACCTATAACTTACCCAGTTTGGTTCGTAAGCGTTTAATGGCCTGGCTGTGCAGCTGGCTCACCCGCGACTCCCCCACTTCAAGAACAGCACCAATCTCTTTGAGATTGAGCTCTTCCTGATAATAGAGGGTCAACACCAGTTGTTCGCGCTCTGGTAAAGCTTCAATGGCTTCCATGACGCGCTGGCGTAAATTACCTTCCATTAAATGGTGTAACGGGTTTTCTTGCTGGTGCTCATCCGTCACCAGCTCGATGCTATCGCCATGCTCTTCGCGCCACTCGTCATAAGAGAAGAGTTGGCTATTATTGGTATCGAGCAACATCTGACGATACTCTTCAACAGGAATTCCAAGCCGTTCCGCCACTTCCGTTTCCGTCGCGTTGCGTCCCAGTTCCTGTTCCAGCTGCCCCATCGCATGCGCCACTTCGCGTGCGTTGCGGCGAACACTGCGCGGCACCCAGTCCCGGCTGCGCAGCTCGTCCAGCATCGCGCCACGAATACGCTGAACTGCGTAAGTGGTAAATGCCGTTCCTTGCAGAGCGTCGTATCGGTCAACTGCATTCAATAACCCGATACCGCCCGCCTGTAGCAGATCGTCCAGTTCCACACTCGCCGGCAAACGCACCTGGAGGCGCAATGCTTCGTGACGCACCAGCGGGACATAACGCTGCCACAGCGAGTGTTTATCCATTACACCTTCAGCGGTATAGAGTGAATTCACGATAAACAGCCCTGCGTTAGTTGAGTTATCGGCATGATTATCCGATTCTGCAGGGCGTTCAATTGGGTGAATAGTGGGTAAAATAAGGGGTTATTTGGGGGGTTACCGATGCATGTCGGGATAACATGCATCCTGCAGTAAGAATAACGTCAGCCTTTTTTACACAGCAAGAATATGCTGGAACATAAATCAGGGTATTGATGGCCTAACTCGTAGCAGCCCTCAAGATATTCCTTCGAGATGATATCTGTCTGTAAAAGTTTGTCCCACTGGAAATTAGCAAGCGCCTTGAAAAAAATACCCGTGCGATACACAACGTTGAGTCCCGCAAGACGGGCATCTCTCTCAAGCGTATCCAGAGAATAAGTACAACGATGGCCATGCTGATACTCAGCCTCCGTCACCGCACTATTATGCGAAATTAATCCCATTTTAACGGCAATCTGTCGGGACGCGGCATGCGCATTAGGACAGACCAGAAAAAAGTGTCCATCATCCGTTAGCCATTCATCATTAATGCGTTTTAAGAGGTTAACGGGATCGTCAATATGCTCCAGCACATGGGTGAGAACAATATTGTCATAACGCGCAGGAAGTTGAACATCCTCAAAGCGGGAATGGACAAACGAGACGTTTTTTCCCAGGCGCTCACGGGCGATGGTCATCGCCTCTTCGGAAGCTTCCACGCAGGTGATGGCGTTGAATTTTTCAGCCAGGCGTGCGGTAAAATCACCTTTAAAACTACCCAGCTCAAGTAAATTACCCGGCTTAAAGAACGGTGTGAACGCACGGATCATAAAAGGGTGCATCACATCAAAATCAAAGTTATAGGCATACTGATGATCGGCAGTGTCTTTGATTTCCAGATTGTAATCACGAAGGGTCATGTTGTTATCTCACTCTGCAAAGTCATGGTTATCTTTGAAGCGTTTGATCGTCCGAAGATAAATCCATGCTTTAGATATAAACGTTGCGCCGACACGTTATTCTTATCGACTTCAAGATTAATTTCAGTCACACCCAGGGACTGTAAATGTGCAATGCTTTGAATTAATAGCTGACTACCCACACCGCAATGCTGAGCGTCAGGCAAAACGGAAACATTCGTAATAAATCCCTGCTGACGCTGCGCGTTGTAATAGGCTGCAACCAGTCCGGTGAGCGTGGTGTTATGCCAGGCTTCGGTTCGCCATGCCCGCTCCGCTATTTTTTTGGCATAGTCCTGCAACGCGATTATTTCGGTAATAGACGCGACAAATAGCGGGTCACACTGATTAAAGTGTTCGACGATCTCCTCCGGTGAGGCGCGGTTCTGGCAAAACGCCCAGCAATTCATAACACCAGTTCCGCCAGGCCAAACCCTGCTTTGCCAAACGCATTACCGTTATAAAGCAAATAGACTTTTTCATCGCAGCGGAAAAGATGGGGATAGCACTGCATTTCGCTGTCCCAGTCATCCACGGACGCGAGCGACGCCATCTGGCTATCATCACGATGCCAGTGGTGTAAATCATCAGACCAGGCATAGCCCAGACGATAACCGCGCCCCTGCCCTGTGCGGAAATCGAAACACTCCCGGAAGCAAAAGACCATATGATACCGGCCATTGATTTCAATCACCGTCGGCAGCGCCTGACATTCGTCTTCCCCCAGCACCGAAGGAATGATTTGCTGGCTGTCACGCTGCCAGTGGATGCCATCGTCTGATTCCGCATGGGCAATTTTATAGATGCGATCCGGCACCGAATCCGGCGTGCGCTTTTTCCAGCCCGTGCCAAAGATGTACCACATATGGAAACGTTCACGGGTATGGATAACAAAGGCATCACCCACTAAGTGTGGCTCGTGCAATGAGGGGCCCATCACCGGCCCGGTACCGATGCGGGTGAAGTGTTCGCCATTGTCCGTACTTACCGCAAGACCAATAGCCGTATCAACCGAGACCGAAACGCGACGGTTCCACCCGGTTGTCCAGGCCATGATTTTGCCGTCGTGACGCAGAACGTTGCAGGGGAAAATACCGTGCTCGTCGAATGTGCCCAGTTCTGCAGGAGCAAGCACCGGCTCGGGACTGATGCGCAGCACCTCCCGCAGCGATTTATCCATATCCACATAGCAGACACGGCTAATAAACTTTGCTGAGTGCTCCTCCCGCTCGCGGGTGGAGAAGTAGATACGGACAAAGTCATCAAAAACCAGCGCTTGCGGGGACTGGGCAAAACCCACCCCATTTGCCAGAGGAGGAAACTGTGACGGCGAATAGATAAGCCCGTGCTTACGCCAGTTCAGGGTTAGCATAATTTGCCCTCAAGTTGTGCCAGTCCAAAGCCATAGCGCCCCACCTGATCCCCCAGATAAGCCATATAAACAGTGCCATCCAGTTCGAATACGTGTGGGTAGCTGATCATCTCGGCATCCCATCCGGAAGCAGACACATCAATGCCGGCTTTACTGTCATCCCGATGCCACGTGATCATATCCAGACTCCACGCGTAGCCGATCCGGTAACCGTTCTGTTTCCCGCGATAATGGGCGCTGTAGCGGTAGCAAAAAAACATATGGTATTTGCCGTTGGCGTAAAAGACATCCGGACTGGCCTGCGCCTCGTCCTCTTCGATACGGCTGGGGATCAGATCTTTATTCAGTTTTGTCCAGTTGATGCCATCGTCAGACGTCGCCATGCGGATCTTGTAGACCGGCTCTGCACGGCCATCCACCTGCTTCCATTTGCGACCCGCGATATAAAAAAGCTGCCACTGGTTATTGAACCTGCGAATTTTTGGCCCACTCATCACAAACGGCTCATCCGGAGAGTAACCGATTGCCGGACCCGGGCCCGCTTTTACGAAGGTCTCCCCCTGGTCATGGCTTACTGCCATGCCAATCGCCACGTTGAACGGCACCGATTCGCAACGGGTCCAGCCCGCATACCAGGCTTTTACCACGTCGTTATCGCGCATCACGGAGACGGGATAGGTTCCAAATTCGTCGAACTCTCCGTATCCCCCCAACGGGAGGATCGGTTCGCGGGCGACGCGCAACACGTGGAAGAGATCGTCACGTGCCAAATCCACCCAGGCGGAGTAGCTGACATATTTTCCCTGCTCATCGGCAGGTGGGCGGCAGGAGAAATAGACACGCACGAAATCATCAAAGATCAGCGTCGCCGGAGCCTGCGCAAACTCTTTAAGCCAGGGGCGATGAGTCACCTCCTGCGGGGTAAAGACCTTACCCAATTTTTTCCATGTAAACATATTAAATTAACTCATAACCATGCTGGAGGCGACGAACCACCTCATCGCGAGGGTTAAACATCATGACGTCAATAATCGACAGCCAGGGAATAAACGCCGCGTCAGAATGCGGGTAGTGCCACGGCTGCGGCTGGATAAATTGCAGCGCAAGCCCACGATCGACAAAATCCTGCCGGGAATAGAGCGCCATGCCCCCCGGCGGATTAATATACGTACGGGCGTTCATCACCTGACAAATATCGATGACGCGATCCTGAGACTTTAACGCGTGATTCGCCGGTAACGCAGACGAGACAATCAGCTCGCAGGAGAAGCCGAAATAATCCCGTAGCCTGGTCAGGCCCTGCCACAGATAATTAAACAGGTTATCGTCCGGGTTCTGAATAATCTCCTCAACCACCGGCATTACCGCAGAAAATGACGGTGCGTGGCGATACGCGCCGACAATCTGATTGCACAGCTTGTTGCGGTCAAACGCTGCCGAAAGCTGCCGCTCCCTGATATCCAGAAAGTCCGAGTCCTTTTTTAGCGGCAGTGAGATTAACGACTCCGTACCGCGAACCTGGATACGGTTACGGTTAATCCACCCTTTTTTCGTGTACTTGATGTTGTCATACACCACGAAAGCATCAACGGCCGCCATAAGCTGAAAATAGCCGCAGTACGGGAAAAAATAGGGTTGCATAATCGCCAGCTTCATCGATTTCCTTTCCTATCCATTGACCACCAGCGCAGGCTCTGCCGCGCGAACGGCATCGACAAACAAGCCCTGAATAATCTCTATAATGCGACGCTGATCGGCCACCGGTAGTCCGGGATAGATCGGCAGGCAAAGCACCGCATGAGAAATTTCATCGGCAACCGGGAGATGTTGTGCATTCGCCGTCGGGAAGTGGCGATACATCGGGAAGGCGCTGATAAGCGGGTAGAAATAACGCCGGGCATAGATATTATGCTTGCGTAATTCCGCATAAATCGCATCCCGGCTGACCGCCGAATCTGCGCGAATAAGTACCGGGAAATAGGAGTAATTCCATTCAATATTGCTGGCCGGTTTAATGTACTCCAGCGCCGGAAGCGCGGCATCGAGCAGTTCAACGTAACGCTGATAAATCACCGCGCGCTCCTGCAGTGCACTGTCGATATACTTTAACTGCAGCAGCCCCATGGCCGCCTGCACTTCATTCATCTTGGCGTTAATACCCGGCGCCATTACAATGGTTTCATCAGCAAAACCAAAGTTTTTCAGATAATCGATCCGCTGTTTGGTTTTGGCGTCGTGGCAAATAATGGCGCCCCCTTCGAAGGTATTAAATACCTTGGTGGCGTGGAAGCTCAGTACGGAGAGATCGCCATAATTGAGAATGCTGGCGTTATCCTGTTTGACGCCGAAACAGTGGGCCGCATCGTAAATCACTTTCAGCCCATAGGTATCGGCAATCTTCTGGATGCGTTCCATATCGCACGGAATACCGTAGCAGTGGACCGGCATGATGGCCGTCGTTTTAGGCGTAATCAGTTCTTCAATGCGGTCCGGATCGATATTAAAGGTGACAGGGTCAATATCGGCAAACACCGGCGTCAAATCATTCCACAGCAGGCTGTGAGAGGTGGCGACAAAGGAGTACGGCGTGGTGATCACTTCGCCGGTAATACGTAATGTCTGGAGCGCCGTCAGCAGTGCGAGCGTGCCGTTGGAGAACAGGCAGACATGCTTTACGCCAAGATAGGCCGCCAGCGCCTCTTCCAGTTGCTGATGGAATTGCCCGCTGTTGGTCAAAATTTTACTTTCCCACAAGGTCTCCAGGTAAGGGATGAACTCCTCAAGTGGCGGAAGAAGTGGACTGGTAACGTAGACATTTTTCATAAGTTAATCCTCTGTACCTGTTACCCGGAAACTGTGAGGTGCTTCATCAGCACACCATTTTCGCCAGGCCTCACGAAGGGCCTGCTGGAAAGGAATCGCCACATTGCTCTGCCCCTGAGGCGGGATCGTGCTCCGCATGTTCTGGCGCAGGGCATCGAGGGTTTCCAGTTGGGTTTGCCAGTGCACGGCTTTGTCGAAATAGTCCTGCTGACTGTCTGCAACAAATTCATCCAGCCCGTAGATATGCATAATCTCCAGCCCCTGGCGTGCGGGATACGTTGCCCCAGCCAGAGTCAGCGTTGGGACGCCCATCCAGATGCCATGGCTGGTGGTGGTGCCGCCGTTGTACGGGAAGGAGTCAAGCAGCATGTCCACTTCATGATGCATATGAAGATAGGCCTCCATTCCCGTGGTTTTACGGAAGATCAGCTGTTCATCCGGCACGCCCAGTGCATTCAGCTTTTTGCGGTAGCGCGCGATCATCGCGTCATCATCCATAAAACCAATCAGCAGCCGTGACGTGGCGTTATGCTGCAGAATGCGCGCCCACAGCGCGAACACCCGATCGTTCAATTTTTTAGGACGGTTAAAGCTACCGTAGGTAAACCAGCCGTTCGTCAGGGCTGGCAGCGTATTGACGTCAGGACTGGACGCATCCGGCTCGAAGAAGTTATCGAGTGGGATCGCAATCAGCTTCTCCGTGAACTGCGCGTCTATCGCCGCATTTCTGACAAACCCGGTACTGATAATGCGGTAATCCATCTGCGTCATCCCGGTCGTGCCCGGGTAGCCCAGCCAGGTGATTTGCACCGGCGCAGGCTTAAAGGCAAACGCAGGGAGTCGCGTCCCGGTGGTATGGCCCGAGAGGTCAAACAGAATATCGATCCCGTCACTGTGGATCTGTTTTGCCAGCTCAACGTTATTGAGATCGGTAACGGATAACCACTTCGTCGAGGTGCTACGGAAGTGCTCCGTGACGGCGTCATCTTTATCGAGCGTGCTATAGCCGTAGAGGGAAAACTGTTTCCGGTCCATGCCATCCCAGAATGGCCGCAGGAAGCGGCTGACGGGATGGTTGCGGAAATCGCCGGAGACAAAGCCGACGCGCAGCGGCCGTTCAGGATCCTTGCTGCCCTGCCACGGCAGCGCCAGGTCGAATTTTTCCGCCCAAGCGCTTACCAGCTCGCCATAGGCAAGATGGCGCTCAAAGAGCACCTCCGGCGAGATGGAAAAATCGTGGGTCAGAACAAACAGCAGGCTGGTGAAGCAGTCAAAATCTCCCGGCGCAAACTCAAGCGATTTTTCGAGGAAATAACGTGCTTCCGTTAGTTTCTGGTTATCACTCAGAATGATGCCCATCATTGCGAGATGCAGCGGGTTCGTGGCGTTATAACGCAAAGACTCCCTGGCACAGCGTTCAGCCATGGCCATGTTGCGGCGCGAGTGATAGACCACCGCCAGCGTATTCCAGAATGACGCGTTGTTTTTATTCAATCGCAGCAGCGCCTGGAGAATACGGGCTGAATAATGCAACTCACCTTTTTTCTGCAGCACGGTGGCCAGGTCGAACCAGATATCCTGTCCAGCAGAGTAGCGGCTCATCAGTTGACTGAGTGCCGATAAGGCCTCATCCCAGTCGCCCATCAGCAGGCTGGCGCGGGAATAGCAGCGAAGCATATGCAGATTATGGGGATCGTTTTCAATCTGTCCCCGGATGTAATCGCGCGCATCTTTTGCCAGCCCCGCGGCAATCAGGGCATTGACGTTTTTGTAAATGAGATCGATGGCGGGATCCTGTTCATCCTTCTCCCCTGCCATTATCTGCCCCTCAGCAAGTAAACCGCCCTGCTGCGATCCGACATTAAGCAGCAACAGCGTATCGATGCTGCGTTTGAGATAGTCGACATCGCCCGGGCGTAAATAATGCTGCTGTGCTCTGCGCCATGCTTCAGGGGAGCCTTTCAACAGGCCTTTCGCTTTTAGCGCAGAAAAAAGCGCGCTGCTTCTGGCCTGATTGACATTCATGCCTGCCACCGCAAATTCTCGCTCTTCCTGACTGAGGGTGACGCGCGCGCCCCACAGATTAAGCGTGACGTCAGCGTCATCGCCGGCCTGAAGGGGGGCAATGAAGGCCAGCTCACGTTCCGGTTGAACATTGTATGGCCCCGCTGAACCGGCCCAGTACAGCCCCGGAATTTGATTGAGAAACAGATCTTTCAGTGACTCAAGCACCTGCTGAGCGACATCCTCCTCCTTTTCAGGAAGACGGGTGTTGAACACCAGTTGTTCAAACGACAGGCTCAGCGGCCATGCGCCGCCAAGCAGATCGAGGATCTGCAGGGTCGTGGTATTTAGCGTTGAGAAAAACTTCCCTTCCGCGTTGGTATGCGCATTAACGACTTCACCCCGATCGTTGCGGTAACGTCTGAAATCGCCGGCCCAGTGCAGCGCGTTTAAGCGGGTAAAATCCAGCGCCGCCGCGTCAAGGGCATCATCACGGGAAAGCAGACTGACGCGCTCGCGACGGTTGACGGCAAAATCGAGATATTGCTGCGCGGCAATCGACGCCTGGCCGGATGAGACCAGAGCGTGCAGCTGATGGATTTGCTCGCTAAAGCTCTCACCCGTTTCGTACTGCGGCAGCGCATCTCCCACGTAGCGTAACCCGCAGGATGAAAGGCTATCGTTGAAGTGAATGAACTGTGCACAGGTATGCGTGGCGCCTGCCAGGATCTCAATAAGGGTGGCGTCGTCAACGCGCTCCATCGCGAGCACATGTTGTTTAATCTCGCCTTCCGGCTGGGTCAGTGCCAGATAGCTGAGCATACCGCGAGCAAATGCCACCTTCTCTTCTGACCGGCCCGCAAGACGTGCGTGGAAGGCCAGCGCATCCTGGACATACTGCGCCGCGGATCCTGGAGGGTTAAAGGTCTGGTGGATGGCAATCATGCCGTGCGCCGACAGATGGCGGCGACACCACTGCAACAGCGCGTCACGCTCTGGCATACCTGCAGGAATAAAGTCCCCGCGAATAAGAATGTAATCGAATTCTCCCGGCGACACGTTCAGCACATCGTGAAGACCTGCCGCAACCAGTTCGATATTGGCGATACCCAGACGCTGCGCCTGCCTCTGCCCCGCTGAAACAGCCTCTTCGTTACTCTCAATCCCTATCCCGACACAATCAGGCCAGGCCAGCGCAGCGGATAACAACACATCCCCCTGCCCGCAGCCTAAATCCAGGACGCGCGCGCGCTCAGGCGCCCCGGCAGGAAACTGATACAGAGCAGCGGCCGCCTGCAGGCCCGATAGCGTGAATCGATTATCTGGATACAACATACAGAGAAAGTTCCATGAGTTCAGTGGTTAGGCAAAATAGGTTTGTTGCATCGCAGCTTTGTAGTTCTGATACGCTTCGCCGCCTGATTTTTGCGTGGTCACTGTCCAGCTGAACGTGTCGTCGGTGTAGCGAATGTCGATCAGTTTCTCCAGCGGCTCGCGATGAATGGCCATCTGGTCAACCGCCGGTAGTGCATCCAGAGAAACCGAGAGTGCGACCTGATCAAGGAACCACTCCGCATTACCGCGGCGTAAATTCCAGTCAATAAAGGTGGCGACAAGCGAAAGGTATTTCCGCGAAAGCGCGCCCGGGACCGTATAGACAAAGCCCGCGGGAACCTGCTCCCACGGCGGCGCGCCGTTGCTGTAAGAGAGGACGATCTCGCTCTTCGGAAGATGTGGCGCAATATCTGACCAGTTCTTACGCACCAGACAGTCCGCATCAAGCACCATGATCGGGGACGTGAATACGCTCAGCGCATAGCTGAGGAAAACAAAACGTCTTGAGGCGTACCAGACGTTGATACCAAAAACAGGCGTAATGGTTTCGGCCGTCGCGGATATCACCATGCCCGGAAAACGCTGGTGCAGCGAATTAACGTGCGCCTTTGTCTCATCATCCGGGTTATAAAGATGCAGGTGAACGTTAAGCCGATCGCCGTTGGTGTGGTAGACAGACCCTAACAGCGTGAGGGCATGATCGAAGTAATAGCGTTTGTCGCACGCCACCAGAACCGTGGTTTTTCCGTTTTCTTCGGCAGGAAGAAGCCACGCGTAGTGCGAAAAATCAGGCTCATAGTCAGGCATTTTCAGGGCGGAAAAATCGATGAACGATTCAGGACAGCCACCCAGCTTATGAATCCCCGTGACGATCATCAGCATCGTTAACGCGTCTTCACCAATATGTTCAGGATTGGCGGTCAGCTGCTGGATAAGCGTCTGCATCTGATTAAAATCATCTTCCATCAGACACACTAACAACAATATTTTCATCACGGTTGGGGATGGATTCACCACCGCGTAGTAATTAGAAATCAGGAAGAGTGCGGCTTCAATTTCGTTAATACGGAAGAAGACCTGAATACCCGCCACCAGAAGATTAATGCTGTCGTCGTGCTGAAGCGCCTCTACCACCCAGCCGGTAATGGTGTCGCTCATCTCTTTTGAAAATGGCGTGGGCCTACCCTGATTTTTAAAATCAAACGCGGCGTTTGCGGCAGCAATCGCGCACAGCATGCGCTTAACGGCGAGCTCTTTGTCTGCATCCAGATCGGTCATGGCTTCCATGATCTGGGGTTCGAGCGTGGCAATATCGGAATTTTTATAATGCAGGATTTCGGTAACGATATGCGCAGGCAATGCATCCGTTTCCGGCAGGAAAATTAACCGTGAAAATTCGTCGCGGTAAAACTGATGCAGCGATCGTGTACGCTCGAACTTGTTCATCCCGATTCTCTTAGTAAGATTGCGATTCTTACCCATCGTACAAGGGAATATTCGGGATAATGGAAGGAACACCCCCGGGAATAATGGCTTATTTCGGAGATTGTCTGACGGGCAAAAAAAAAGTTGCTGTTTCCAGCAACCTTTTGTGAAACAGGCGCGGCGATTAACGCAGCAGAGACAGCATTGCCTGTGGAACCTGGTTTGCCTGAGACAGTACAGAAGTACCAGCCTGCTGCAGGATCTGCGCGCGAGACATGTTGGAAACTTCAGTAGCGTAGTCAGCGTCCTGGATACGGGACTGAGCAGCAGACAGGTTGTTGATAGAGTTGTTCAGGTTGTTGATGGTAGATTCGAAACGGTTCTGAATCGCACCCATGTTAGAACGCGCGGTATCGATTTTCGCGATTGCAGCGTCAGCAGCAGAGATAACAGCCTGTGCAGAGGCGTTATCGGAGATTGCAGTGCTCAGGCCAGCGCTCAGGGTACCAGAGGTGGCGTTGATCAGCGCGTTGCTGTCGATGGAGATGGTGTCGTTAGAAGAAGTACCTGCACCAACCTGAATTTTCAGCGCGGTAGATACGGAACCGTCCAGCAGTTTCTTACCGTTGAAGTTAGCTGCGCCCGCGATACGGTCGATTTCAGCCAGACGCTGGGTGATTTCAGTGTTGATGGAAGTCAGGTCAGAAGAACCGTTAGTGTCGGTAGCAGCCTGAACAGACAGCTCACGAATACGCTGTAAGTTGGTGTTGATTTCGTTCAGGTTACCTTCAGCAGTCTGAACCAGGGAGATACCGTCGTTGGCGTTACGCGCCGCCTGGGTCATACCTTTAACCTGGGAGGTCATGCGGTTAGCAATCGCCTGGCCAGCAGCGTCATCTTTCGCGCTGTTGATACGCAGACCAGAGGACAGACGCTCGATAGCAGTGCCCAGAGAAGACTGAGATTTGTTCAGGTTGTTCTGAGTGGTCAGGGACAACAGGTTAGTATTGATAACTGCCATAATTTAATTCCTTCAAAAATGGTTTCTAGGGTCGGTGCCTTAACACTCACGGCGTCTCTCACCGTCATGAAAGTTATCGACGGGTCTGAATAAGACTTTAGAAATTTCGTCAAAAAATTATTAACCCAATGATTTTAATAAATTTATAGTTATTAAACTCTACCCAGAGCGCCATCAGAAACCCTATTTTTGAGGAAATGTTTTCGCATTTTATTGTTCACGCGTTTTTCTTTTATATATGCCTCTCACGCGCCAATAGTGCTATATGGCCGTAAGGTTGAGCGCTATTCAGTCGATAATTTTTTTACCTGAAACGTAAACTATCTGCATAAGTCGCCGATAACTACCTGAAACTACCATTGGCTAAAGGAAATAAAAAAATGGCGAGTAGCTCAATCACTCTCTCTTCAGGCGCGACAATTACGAGTCTGGGCGTAGGTTCGGGTCTGGATCTGGCAACACTGTATAACAATCTCGAAACGGCTGAAAAAACCAAGCTGAACACCATCACCAATCAGCAGACCTCCTATAATGCCCAGCTGAGCGCGTTCAGTAAGTTGCAAAGTGCAATGACGTCACTGAATACCGCCACTGCAGCCCTGGGCAAAACGGATACCTGGAACGCGGCGTCTATTGGCTCGACCAACACCGCCTTCAGCGCCACGACCACGGCCGGTGCAGCGGTAGGTTCCTATAGCGTGCAGGTTAAATCGCTGGCGAAAGCCCAGGTATTAACCTCCGCCGTCCAGACCAGTGCCACCGCACAGCTGGGGGCGACCACCGGCACGACGCGTACCATCACCATCAGCCAGCCAGGCACCACCAAACCGCTGACGGTTGATCTTGCTGACGGCGACACCAGCCTGAACGGCATTGCCAGCGCGATTAACAAGGCTAACGGCAACGTCACGGCGACGGTAGTGAAGTCGAAGGACAACGAGTACACGCTGATGCTGTCCTCTAAAACCACCGGCACGGCCAATGACATGACGGTGACGGTGACCGGTGACGACACGTTAAAAGGCATTATCAGCTACGATTCAGCGACGAATACCGGCGCGATGAAGCAACAAACCGCGTCTCAGAACGCCGTGGTCACCATCAATGACATCGACATTGAACGTTCTACAAACACGATTAATGACGCGCTGCCGGGCGTGACCCTCACGCTGAAGGCAGAAAGCACCAAGAGCGAAAATTTAGATGTCACCCGCTCTACCGATGCCACCAAAAAAGCCGTGACGGATTGGGTCACCGCCTACAACTCCCTGCAGTCGACCATCGCCAGCATCACCAAATATGTGAAGGTGGAAGCCGGTGCCGATCAGTCTGCCAGCAACGGTGCACTGCTGGGTGACAACACCGTGCGTTCTGTGCAGTCACAGCTGCGCGATATGTTGACCGTCGTCCAGTCTGGCTCTTACGCGATCATGGCCCAGCTCGGTATTACCCAGGATCCTACCGTGGGTGCTGACGGCTCAATGGGTAACCTGAAAATCGACGATGCAAAACTGACAAAAGCACTGACCGACAGCCCGGAAGCGGTACAGGCCTACTTTGTTGGCGATGGTAAAACAACCGGTCTGGCCACGCAGATGGGCGCAACCCTGACCACCATGCTGAGTACGACCACCGGTAAAGAAGGGATCATCAAAAGCGCCACTGACGGTATCAACAGCACGTTGAAAACCCTGGATAAGCGCTACGACGCAATGGAAGCGAGCATCGAAGCCACGATGGCCCGTTATAAATCCCAGTTCAACAGTCTTGATACCATGATGAGTAAACTGAATAACACGGCCACCTACCTGAAACAGCAATTTAGTTCTTAGTCGTAAGGAACGTATATGTATGCACAAAATGGCGCCCGAGCTTATCAGCAGGTCGGGCTGGAAAGCGCGGTGCTAAGTGCCAGTCCGCATCAACTTGTCGTAATGCTGTTTGACGGGGCACTGAGTGCCCTTGTCCGCGCCCGGCTTTTCCTGGACGAAGGTAAAATAACCGAAAAGGGTGAAGCCTTATCGAAGGCAATCAATATTATCGATAATGGTTTAAAAGCCGGTCTGAATATGGACATCGACAGTGAATTACCAGGCAACCTTGCCGCGCTGTACGAGTACATGGTCAGACGTTTGTTGCATGCCAATCTGCGTAACGACGTGGAGGCGATTGTAGAGGTCGAAGCGCTGCTCAATAACATTGCGGATGCGTGGAAACAAATTGGTCCCAATGGTCCTTCTTCTCAGGATATCTATTGATGAATAATCCAGCGTCCGCTCTTGATAACTGGCAGGCCCTCTATAACCTCAGCCTTACCATGCTAAAACATGCTCGTTCCGGTCTCTGGGACGAGCTCATTACGCTGGAGATTTCTTATGTTCAGCTGGTAGAGAACATCTCCAAAAACCCTATATCCGAGGCACATCCATCGCAGATTGAGCAGGCACGTTTTTTACTCGAGAAGGTTCTGCAAAACGAGACCGAGTTAAAAATGTTGCTTGCCGCACGCATGGACGAACTGCGCAGCCTCATTGATCAAACCGGTAAACAGCAATCCATCACATCAACCTATGGAAAGCTGTCAGGGAATATTCTTTATCCAGAAAGTTTGACCCGCGACACACAATTATGATTTCTTCATCCATACTCCAGAAGTCAGCCAAACGGCTTCTGGAGCACGGACGATGAAAAACCCCACCCTGTTACAATGTTTTCACTGGTATTACCCTGCAGGCGGTGAATTGTGGCGAGAGGTCGCGGCATTAGCCCCCAATCTTAACGAAATCGGCATCAATATGATCTGGCTGCCCCCGGCCTATAAAGGCGCATCCGGCGGGTATTCGGTCGGGTATGATTCATACGACCTGTTCGATCTCGGCGAGTTTGACCAGAAAGGGAGCGTGGCCACCAAATACGGTGATAAAGCCCAACTGCTGGAAGCCATTGATGCGCTCAAAAGTAATGACATCGCGGTGCTGCTGGATGTGGTGGTCAACCACAAAATGGGCGCCGATGAGAAAGAGCAGGTTCGCGTTCAGCGCGTGAACGAACAGGACCGCACGCAAATCGATGATGAGATCATCGAGTGCGAAGCCTGGACCCGTTACACCTTCCCTGCCCGCGCCGGACAGTATTCGCAGTTCGTCTGGGATTACAAATGCTTCAGCGGCATCGACCACATCGAAAACCCCAATGAGGATGGCATCTTCAAAATCGTCAATGATTACACCGGCGAAGGCTGGAACGATCAGGTTGATGATGAAATGGGTAATTTCGACTATCTGATGGGCGAAAATATCGATTTTCGTAACCATGCCGTGACGGAGGAGATCAAGTACTGGGCGCGCTGGGTCATGGAACAAACCGGCTGCGACGGATTCCGCCTGGATGCGGTCAAACACATCCCCGCCTGGTTCTATAAGGAGTGGATTGAACACGTTCAGGAAGTGGCGACGCAGCCGCTGTTTATTGTCGCGGAATACTGGTCCCACGAGGTGGATAAACTGCAGGGTTATATCAATCAGGTCGAGGGGAAAACGATGCTGTTTGATGCCCCCCTGCAGATGAAATTCCACGAGGCCTCGCGCCAGGGACGGGACTACGACATGAGCCAGATTTTCACCGGCACGCTGGTGGAGGCCGATCCGTTCCACGCGGTGACGCTGGTTGCCAACCATGATACCCAGCCGTTGCAGGCGCTTGAAGCGCCGGTGGAAGCCTGGTTTAAACCGCTGGCCTACGCCTTGATCCTGCTGCGGGAAAATGGCGTGCCGAGCGTGTTTTATCCCGATCTCTTTGGCGCCAGCTATGACGATACCGGGGGAGACGGCGAAACGTACCACATCGATATGCCGGTGATTGAGCAGCTTCATGAGCTGATCCTCGCCCGTCAGCGCTTTGCCCACGGCGTGCAGACGCTGTTTTTTGACCACCCTAACTGTATCGCGTTCAGCCGCAGTGGCACCGATGAGGATCCCGGCTGTGTGGTGGTGATGTCCAATGGGGATGATGGCGAGAAGGTGATCTGCCTTGGGGAAAACTACGGCAACAAAACCTGGCGTGATTTTCTTGGCAATCGTGAAGAAACGGTCACCACCGCGGCGGATGGCGAAGGGACTTTTACCTGCAAAGGTGGAAGCGTGAGTGTGTGGGTGATTGAGGATGCGTTGTAGTTTTTGAAGAGTGCGGCCTGATACCCTCACCCACAGGGCTGAGGGATCCCCATAAATAATTCCTGCACAGACGGCCCCCTCTCCCTTTGGGAGAGGGCTGGGGTGAGGGGGAACATACGGCTGTGGAGGTCATTCCGTTCACTTTATGTTCCTTGCTACTCTGTAACAACATGACCCGTGAACGTGCCAGGGCGGCTCAATCGCCGCCGCCCTCTCGGCGCATCCATGCGCCTCGCCCCGGCCTGCAGGAAACGCCTCAGCGATTTACAGCCGGACCAGGGCATCGCTGAATGCTCTCAGTCATTCTGAGAGCAGCGTTATCGCTTATGGTTATGAATTACTGGGGAACCCTCAGCCCACAGGGAGAGGGTGCAAACACCAAAAACGGCTACGGTAGCTTACTTTCCAGCGGATTTTTGCTCAGGTAATCGGCACACTCCACCGTTGGGCGATCGACCTTCTGCAGCTCCATGCCATCATACTCCAGCACCGAGCCATCGCGCTCCAGCGGGTAGATATCCAGCTTGCTGGTTACGTTGTAATAGCTGTCTGAACGCAGCATGATTTTACCCGGCACGGCAATCACGCGCTGCCATTGACGGCAGTCCAGCGTATCGCCCTCCTCCGTCACCACCAGCGTGGCAATCGCCTCCGGGCTGACCATTTTGCTCTGCGGCCCTTTTGACTGCCAGTATCCCGCCAGATGCGCCGGAACGGGATGCTTAATCACATCCTGATAATTATCCACCTGTACGCACCCGGTGAGTGCCAGCAGCGCGCCAGCAATTGCTATTTTTTTCATCATCTTTCCTGCATTCGAAGAAAAAAATATTGTGGCATTAAAGCGCTAAGGCTGCCAGCGAAGATCGTCCAGGTCTTAGACCTGCATCCCCATCACTTCCTGATACGCAGACACCAGCTTATTACGCACCTGGATCCCCATCTGCAGAGACACTGAAGCTTTTTGCAAATCGGTCATCACATCGTTCAGCGCCACACCCGGTTCACCAAGGGTGAACTTCTCGGCCTGGGTACGCGCGGCGGTCTGGGTATCGCTGATACGGTCAAGCGCGGCATGCAACTGCCCGGCAAAACTGATGGTCGGCTGTTGATCTGCCACGTTCTGATTACGGGCCGTCATTGCCGTTGCCTGCAACTGACTGATAACCCCTTCAATGCCCTGTATAGCCATGACTCTCCCCTGGATGGTTTTTTACGCGGTCAAGACTAACAGCTTGTCAATAAGATAATGGCGGTAAATAGCGATAAAAAACCAGGTTATTTGACCCATAGAAAATCACGAATCATCAAATAATGGCTGGGCCATCAATATGGAACTTTTGTCGTGTTTGCCGACCCGGGAGTCAGTTTTGTTTCTCTACACGAATAACGTAAACCACCAGGATTTAAGAGGTGCGCAATGACTGCAACAGCATCGACAGCGCCACAAAATAAATCACTCGAGTGGATGAACCGCCTTCGCGCGAATCCTAAAATCCCGTTGATCGTGGCAGGCGCTGCCGCAATTGCGATCCTTGTAGCGATGGTCTTGTGGGCGAAAAGCCCTGATTACCGCACGCTTTACAGTAATCTTTCCGATCAGGATGGCGGTGCCATCGTCACCCAGCTTACCCAGATGAACATCCCTTATCGCTTTGCCGATAACGGGGGGGCGCTTGAGGTTCCGGCGGATAAGGTCCATGAACTCCGTCTGCGCCTGGCGCAGCAGGGTCTGCCGAAAGGCGGCGCGGTGGGTTTTGAACTGCTGGATCAGGAAAAATTCGGTATCAGCCAGTTCAGCGAGCAGGTGAACTACCAGCGTGCGCTGGAAGGTGAACTGGCCCGTACCATTGAAACATTAGGTCCGGTGAAGAGCGCCCGCGTGCATCTGGCCATGCCTAAGCCGTCGCTGTTTGTGCGCGAACAGAAATCCCCGTCGGCTTCCGTCACCGTCAACCTTGAGCCAGGCCGTGCGCTGGACGAAGGGCAGATCAGCGCGGTCACCCATTTAGTCTCCAGCGCCGTCGCCGGTTTACCGCCGGGTAATGTGACGCTGGTGGATCAGAGTGGTCATCTGCTGACCCAAAGCAATACCGCCGGTCGCGATCTGAATGACGCGCAGCTGAAATACGCCGCCGATGTGGAAGCGCGCCTCCAGCGCCGTATCGAAGCGATCCTCGGCCCGGTCGTGGGTAACAGCAACGTGCATGCGCAGGTCACCGCGCAGATCGACTTCTCTAATAAAGAACAGACCGAAGAGCAGTACAGCCCGAACGGCGATCCGGCTCAGGCGGTGATGCGTTCACGTCAGGTTAACGAAAACGAACAGGTTGGCGGTGCATACCCAGGCGGCGTGCCGGGCGCACTCTCTAACCAGCCTGCCCCGGCTAACGCGGCGCCTATTTCTACGCCGCCTGCTAATCAGCAGAACGGTCAGCAAAATCAGCAGACCACAACCTCGACGGCCAGCAATGCCGGTCCACGTACCAGCAGCCGTAACGAAACCACCAACTACGAAGTTGATCGGACTATCCGCCACACGAAACTGAACGTGGGTGATATTCAGCGTCTGTCGGTGGCCGTGGTGGTGAACTACAAAACGCTGCCCAATGGCAAACCGCTGCCGCTGACAGCTGAGCAGATGAAGCAGATCGAAGACCTGACCCGTGAAGCCATGGGTTACTCCGAGAAGCGTGGCGATAGCCTCAACGTGGTGAACTCACCGTTCAACGCGGTGGATGAGACCGGCGGTGAGCTGCCGTTCTGGCAACAGCAGGCGTTTATCGATCAGCTGATGTCCGCAGGTCGCTGGCTGCTGGTGCTGATTGTCGCCTGGCTGCTGTGGCGTAAGGGCGTCCGTCCTCAGCTGCAGCGTCGTGCAGAAGCCGAGAAAGCGGCTCGCGAACAGATGAACGCGCGTCAGGAAGTGGAAGAAGCGGTTGAAGTTCGCCTCAGTAAAGACGAACAGATGCAGCAGCGTCGTGCTAACCAGCGCATGGGCGCTGAGGTCATGAGCCAGCGCATTCGCGAAATGTCAGATAACGATCCGCGCGTCGTGGCGCTGGTCATCCGCCAGTGGATGGGTAACGAACATGAGTAATACGCTTACGGGCACCGATAAAAGCGTCATCCTGCTGATGACCATTGGCGAAGATCGTGCGGCAGAGGTGTTTAAACACCTCTCCCAGCGAGAAGTACAAATTCTGAGTGCGGCCATGGCCAACGTGCGTCAGATCTCCAACAAACAGCTGACCGAAGTGTTGTCGGAGTTTGAGCAGGAAGCCGAACAGTTTGCAGCGCTCAACGTCAACGCCAACGACTACCTGCGCTCCGTGCTGGTCAAGGCACTGGGCGAAGAGCGTGCCGCCAGCCTGCTGGAAGATATTCTGGAAACGCGCGATACCGCCAGCGGGATCGAAACGCTCAACTTTATGGAGCCGCAGAGTGCCGCCGACCTTATTCGCGACGAGCACCCGCAGATTATCGCCACCATTCTTGTCCACCTCAAACGGGGTCAGGCGGCCGATATTCTGGCGCTGTTCGAAGAGCGCCTGCGTCACGATGTGATGCTGCGTATCGCCACCTTCGGCGGTGTCCAGCCAGCGGCGCTGGCGGAGCTGACCGAAGTGCTGAACAATCTGCTCGACGGTCAGAACCTCAAGCGCAGCAAAATGGGCGGCGTGAGAACGGCGGCGGAAATCATCAACCTGATGAAAACCCAGCAGGAAGAGGCGGTCATTTCGGCGGTTCGCGAATTCGACGGCGAACTGGCGCAGAAAATTATCGACGAGATGTTCCTGTTCGAAAACCTGGTCGAAGTGGACGATCGCAGCATCCAGCGCCTGCTCCAGGAAGTGGACTCCGAGTCGCTGCTTATCGCCCTCAAGGGTGCCGAACAGCCGCTGCGCGAGAAGTTCCTGCGCAACATGTCGCAGCGTGCGGCAGATATCCTGCGCGACGACCTTGCCAACCGTGGCCCGGTGCGTCTGTCTCAGGTGGAAAACGAACAGAAAGCGATCCTGCTCATCGTTCGTCGTCTGGCAGAAACCGGCGAGATGGTAATTGGCAGCGGAGACGACACCTATGTCTAATGAGCTGCCGTGGAAGCGCTGGACGCCTGACGATCTGGCCCCTGCCCTCTCTGAATTCACCCCGGCTGTCGTCGTGTCGCCCGAGGAGGGCGACACCGACGTCGAGGTGCCTGAACTGAGCGAAGAAGAACAGCGCACGCAGATGCTGGCGCAGTTACAAATGCAGGCGCATGAGCAGGGTTTTAATGCAGGTCTGAACGAAGGCCGACAGAAAGGCCATGACCAGGGTTATCAGGAAGGTCTGGCGAAAGGGTTAGAACAGGGTATTGAGCAGGCGCGCCAGCAACAGGCGCCTCTCCATGCCCGTATGCAGCAGCTGGTCAGCGAGTTCCAGCACACCCTGGATGCGCTGGACAGCGTGATTGCTTCCCGGTTGATGCAGATGGCGCTGGAAGCAGCCCGTCAGGTGATTGGCCAGACCCCGGCGGTTGATAATTCGGCGCTGATCAAACAAATTCAGGGCCTGTTGCAGCAAGAGCCGTTGTTCAGCGGGAAACCGCAGCTGCGGGTTCACCCGGACGATCTTCAGCGCGTGGAAGAGAGCCTGGGCGCCACCCTGAGCCTGCACGGCTGGCGTCTGCGCGGTGACCCGTCATTACATCACGGTGGATGCAAAGTCTCCGCCGATGAAGGCGATCTGGATGCCAGCGTCGCCACCCGCTGGCAGGAACTGTGCCGCCTGGCGGCACCGGGAGTCGTCTGATGACCGCACGCCTCACTCGCTGGCTCAACACGCTCGATAACTTTGAAACGAAGATGGCGCAACTGCCATCTGTTCGTCGTTATGGGCGCCTGACCCGTGCCACCGGTCTGGTGCTGGAAGCCACCGGCCTGCAGCTGCCTCTGGGGGCCACCTGCGTAATCGAGCGCCAGGATGGGCAGGAAACGCGGGAAGTGGAAAGCGAAGTGGTGGGCTTTAACGGCCAGCGTCTTTTCCTGATGCCGCTTGAAGAGGTGGAAGGCATTCTGCCCGGCGCGCGCGTCTATGCGAAAAACATCATCGGCGATGGTCTGCAAAGCGGTAAGCAGCTCCCGCTCGGCCCCGCCCTGCTGGGCCGCGTGCTGGACGGCAGCGGTAAACCGCTCGACGGCCTGCCCGCTCCGGACACCACCGAAACCGGCGCGCTGATCACTCAGCCGTTTAACCCCCTGCAGCGTACCCCGATCGAGCATGTTCTTGATACCGGCGTGCGCCCGATCAACGCCCTGCTGACCGTCGGTCGCGGCCAGCGTATGGGGCTGTTCGCCGGCTCAGGGGTCGGTAAATCGGTCCTGCTCGGCATGATGGCCCGTTACACCCAGGCCGATGTGATCGTCGTGGGGCTGATCGGTGAACGTGGTCGTGAAGTTAAAGACTTCATTGAAAACATTCTGGGTGCGGAAGGCCGCGCCCGCTCGGTGGTCATCGCCGCCCCGGCGGATGTCTCGCCGTTGCTGCGTATGCAGGGGGCAGCCTATGCCACCCGTATCGCCGAAGATTTCCGTGACCGTGGTCAGCACGTGCTGCTGATCATGGACTCCCTGACCCGTTACGCGATGGCGCAGCGTGAAATTGCCCTCGCCATCGGTGAGCCACCGGCCACCAAAGGCTATCCGCCGTCGGTCTTTGCCAAACTCCCGGCGCTGGTTGAACGCGCAGGAAACGGCATCAGCGGCGGTGGCTCCATCACCGCGTTTTATACGGTGCTGACCGAAGGCGACGACCAGCAGGACCCAATTGCCGACTCCGCGCGTGCGATCCTCGACGGTCATATCGTGTTATCCCGCCGGCTGGCGGAAGCCGGACACTATCCGGCGATTGATATTGAAGCATCCATCAGCCGCGCAATGACGGCGCTGATAACCGAGAAGCACTACGCCCGCGTGCGTAACTTCAAACAACTGCTCTCCAGCTTCCAGCGCAACCGCGATCTGGTGAGCGTGGGGGCGTATGCCAAAGGCAGCGATCCCATGCTCGACAAAGCGATTACCTTGTGGCCGCAGCTGGAGGCATTTTTGCAACAAGGCATTTTTGAACGCGCCGACTGGGAAGATTCAATTCAGGCTCTGGAGCTGATTTTCCCGCAGGTGTAACACAGGTGGAGGGCGAAGGTCATGGCGCAAAACAGCGCGTTATCAACGCTGAAAGATCTGGCTGAAAAAGAAGTTGATGATGCCGCATTGCAGCTTGGCGCAATGCGACGCGGGTGCCAGCAGGCTGAAGAACAGTTGAAGATGTTAATCGACTATCAGCATGAGTATCGCACCAACCTCAATACTGACATGACACAGGGCATTGGAAGCCAGCGCTGGATTAACTATCAGCAGTTTATTCAGACGCTGGAGAAGGCGATAGAACAGCATCGCCAGCAGCTTCAGCAATGGACCCAAAAAGTCGACACCGCGCTGAATTTCTGGCGCGAGAAGAAGCAGCGGCTGCAGGCCTGGCAGACCTTACAGGACCGGCAGATTGCCGCAGCGACGCTGGCGGAAAACCGCCAGGATCAGAAAAAAATGGATGAGTTTGCCCAGCGCGCATCAATGAGGAAACCGGAATGATCACACTGCAACAACTGCTGATGACCGACAGCGACCTGTCAGGCGGCATGCAAACGGGGAAAGGCACCGACGGTGCGCAAGACTTTCTTTCTCTGCTGGCGGGCGCCTTAACGGACGCCAGCGGTCAGGGCAAAGATGCGCCGCTGACATTGGCCGACCTGAAGGCGGCGGGCAGCAAGCTGTCAAAGGTCGCGAAGGACGCCGGGGAAGAGTCTACCCTGCAGGCGAAAATTGCCGATCTGCTTGCGCGTCAATCCACGCTGACGGGCGATGAAACAGCGCAGACGACGCCGCTACAGACGCTGGTCTCCGGGCTGATGCCTGCCTCAAAGGGCGATGCCCTGAAGACGTTGACCACAGCAAATAGCGGGGATGACAGCAAAACCGAGCTGAGCGAAGAAGAGCTGGCGGGCTTAAGTGCGCTGATGGCCATGCTGCCACATCAGCAAACGCCAACGGCAGTGACCGCACCGGCGACCGGCAGTGAGGGGATCACGGCGAAATCTGCCCTGACCTCCGCAACGCTTTCGCAAAATGGTGCGCACGCGTTGAGCAGCGCGCTGACGGGCCAGGAAAAAGCACAGCCCGCTTCCGCGTATCAGGCTCAGGCGGCAAACGTCGATCCTTCCCTGCCAGCCAGCGCACCGGCCACGCCAGCCCTCGCCGTCGCGGCCGAGAAACAGGATCTCGCCAGCGTGTCGTCATCCTCAACGCCGACCGCCACCCTGGCCCCGATCGTTACCAGCCATGCGTCCGCGCAGCCTGCCGCAACCGTTGCCACCGCTCCGGTGCTGAGTCAGCCGCTCGGCACCCACGAATGGCAACAGAACCTGAGCCAGCACATCACGCTGTTTGCGAAGCAAGGACAGCAAACCGCAGAGTTGCGCCTGAACCCGGAAGATCTGGGCCAGGTGCACATTTCGCTGAAGCTGGATAATGATCAGGCGCAGCTGCAGATGGTGTCTGCGCACGGCCACGTGCGTGCCGCACTGGAAGCCGCCCTGCCGGTACTGCGTACGTCACTGGCGGAGAACGGCATTCAGCTTACGCAGAGTAGCGTCAGCAGCGAGAGCTTTGCCGGGCAGCAGCAGTCTTCGTCCCAGCAGCAACAGCAGGCGTCGCGTTCCGGCCAACATGGCGGATTTACTGAAGAGAGCGAGGAGTTACTGCCGACCCCGGCAGCCCTGCAATCCGCTGCGAGCGGCAACCGCGCCGTAGACATCTTCGCCTAAACGCCAGAGGTAGCGTGATTATCCCCGTCTTTTCCACGCTTTGACGTCAGCCGGACACGGGATAATCACCATATTAAGCTGTACCGAAACAGGAAGCTCGTATCAGATGACTGACTCCGCGATCACCAAAAAAAGTAAGCGTTCCATCTGGATCCCGCTGCTGGTGTTAATCACGCTCGCCGCCTGCGCTACCGCGGGCTATAGTTACTGGCGCATGCAGCAGAAACCTTCTACTGCTGCGGCCAAAGCCGAACTGCCACCTCCGCCGGCACCGGTGTTCTTCCCGCTGGATACCTTCACCGTCAACCTCGGTGATGCGGATCGTGTGCTGTATGTCGGCATCACGCTGCGCCTGAAAGACGAAGCCACCCGTTCCCGACTGAACGATTACCTTCCGGAAGTGCGCAGCCGTCTGCTGCTGCTGTTCTCTCGTCAGGACGCTTCGACGCTTGCCACCGATGAAGGTAAGCAAAAGCTGGTCGACGCTATTAAGCAAACGCTGGCAACCCCGCTGGTGAACGGCCAACCTAAGCAGGAAGTCACTGACGTTCTGTATACAGCCTTTATTCTGCGGTAACGACATGGGCGACAGTATTCTTTCTCAGGCAGAAATCGATGCGCTGCTCAACGGCGACAGCGATAAGAGTGATGATCCACAACCGGGTATTGGCGGCGATAACGATATTCGTCCCTATGACCCGAATACCCAGCGTCGCGTGGTACGTGAACGTCTGCAGGCGCTGGAGATCATTAACGAACGTTTTGCACGTCAGTTCCGTATGGGGCTGTTTAACCTGCTGCGTCGTAGCCCGGATATCACCGTGGGTGCGATCCGCATTCAGCCGTATCATGAGTTTGCCCGCAACCTGCCGGTGCCAACCAACCTTAACCTGATTCATCTGAAACCGCTGCGCGGCACAGGTCTGGTGGTCTTTTCCCCAAGCCTGGTGTTCATTGCGGTGGATAACCTGTTCGGCGGCGACGGGCGCTTCCCGACCAAAGTAGAAGGTCGTGAATTCACCCACACCGAACAACGCGTCATTAACCGCATGCTGAAACTGGCGCTGGAGTCTTACAGCGACGCGTGGAAGGCGATTAACCCGCTGGAAGTGGAGTACGTACGTTCTGAGATGCAGGTGAAATTTACCAATATCACCACCTCTCCGAACGATATTGTCGTCAACACCCCGTTCCACGTGGAGATCGGTAACCTGACCGGCGAGTTTAATATTTGCCTGCCGTTCAGCATGATCGAACCGCTGCGCGAGCTGCTGGTCAACCCGCCGCTGGAGAACTCACGTCATGAAGATCAGAACTGGCGTGAAAACCTGGTGCGCCAGGTTCAGCACTCTCAGCTTGAGCTGGTGGCGAGCTTTGCCGATATCCCGCTGCGGTTATCCCAGATCCTGAAATTACAACCCGGCGACGTTTTGCCGATAGAAAAACCTGACCGCATTATTGCCCATGTGGATGGTGTCCCCGTGCTGACAAGTCAGTACGGCACAATTAACGGCCAGTATGCGTTACGCGTTGAGCACTTGATCAACCCGATTTTGAATTCGCTGAATGAGGAACAGCCCAAATGAGTGACATGAACAATCCGTCCGATGAAAACAGCGGAGCACTGGACGATCTGTGGGCTGACGCGTTAAACGAGCAAAAAGCGACCCCGGCCAAAAGTGCAGCGGATGCCGTCTTCCAGCAGTTAGGCGGCGGCGATGTCAGCGGTACGCTGCAGGATATCGACCTGATTATGGATATCCCGGTTAAATTGACCGTTGAACTGGGCCGCACCCGCATGACCATTAAAGAGCTGCTGCGTCTGACGCAGGGTTCCGTCGTGGCCCTCGACGGTCTGGCCGGTGAGCCGCTGGATATCCTGATCAACGGGTATCTGATTGCTCAGGGTGAAGTGGTGGTCGTGGCCGATAAATATGGTGTGCGTATCACCGACATCATTACCCCGTCTGAGCGCATGCGTCGTCTGAGCCGTTAAGAATGAAAACCCAGGCAACAGTATCACAACCTTCTGCCGTTCCCGGCTCACCGCTGCTCCAGGTGAGCGGCGCGTTGCTCGGTATTATTGCCTTTATTCTTATCGCCGCCTGGCTGGCGAAGCGTTTTGGCCTGGCGGGTAAAACCGCCGGGACGCGCGGTCTGAAGGTCAGCGCCAGTACAACACTGGGGCCACGCGAGCGCGTGGTCATCGTAGATGTTGAGGACGCGCGGCTGGTGCTGGGCGTCACCGCGTCTAACGTCAACGTTTTACATAAACTGCCGCCCGCCCCTGCTATCAGTGACGAGCGCGCAGAAGCCCCTGCGGATTTCCAGTCCGTCATGAAGAGTTTGCTTAAGCGTTCCGGGAGATCCTGATGCGCCGTTTGTTATCCCTGACGCTCGCGGGCGTTGGCCTGTTTGCTCCTGCGGTTTATGCGCAACTGCCCGGTCTGGTTTCAACCCCTCTGGCGGGCGGCGGACAAAGCTGGTCGCTCCCGGTTCAGACGCTGGTCTTCATCACCTCGCTGACCTTCATTCCGGCGATCCTGCTGATGATGACCAGCTTTACCCGCATCATCATTGTCTTTGGCCTGCTGCGAAACGCGCTGGGTACCCCTTCCGCCCCGCCGAACCAGGTGCTGCTGGGCCTGGCCCTGTTTTTGACCTTTTTTATCATGTCGCCGGTCATCGATAAGATTTATACCGACGCCTACCAGCCGTTCAGTGAAGATAAAATCTCCATGCAGGAGGCGCTGGAGAAAGGCGCGCAGCCGCTGCGTGAATTCATGCTGCGCCAGACGCGCGAAGCGGATCTGGCTCTCTTTGCCCGCCTTTCCAACACCGGGGAATTGCAGGGTCCGGAGGCCGTTCCTATGCGCATACTGCTGCCTGCGTACGTCACCAGCGAGCTGAAAACCGCGTTTCAGATTGGCTTTACCATCTTTATCCCGTTCCTGATTATCGACCTGGTGATCGCCAGCGTGCTGATGGCGCTCGGTATGATGATGGTACCGCCGGCCACCATTGCCCTGCCCTTTAAGATCATGCTCTTTGTGCTGGTCGATGGCTGGCAGCTGCTGGTCAGTTCGCTGGCGCAGAGTTTCTACAGTTGAGGAGCGCGCAATGACGCCAGAATCGGTCATGATGATGGGCACGGAAGCGATGAAAATCGCGATTGCCGTTGCCGCGCCGCTGCTGCTTGTTGCCCTGGTGACCGGTCTGATTATCAGTATCCTGCAGGCCGCCACGCAGATTAACGAAATGACGCTCTCGTTCATCCCGAAAATCATCGCCGTGTTCGTGGCAATCATTGTTGCCGGGCCGTGGATGCTGAATCTGCTGCTGGACTACATGCGTAACCTGTTTACCAATCTGCCGTACATCATCGGCTGACGCGACGATGCTCCATTTTACCAGCGACCAGTGGGTTCAGTGGCTTGGGGTCTATTTTTGGCCCATGCTGCGCATTCTGGCGCTGATCACCACCGCCCCGATTCTCAGCGAAAAAGCGATTCCCAAGCGGGTCAAGGTGGGGCTGGGCATCATTATCACCATCATCGTTGCGCCTTCCCTGCCGCCGGTGAATATTCCAATCTTCTCAGCCAATGCGGTGTGGGTGGCGTTGCAACAGGTGATGATTGGCGTCGCGGTTGGCTTTACCATGCAGTTGGCCTTCGCCGCCGTGCGTACCGCCGGGGAACTGATCGGCCTGCAGATGGGGTTATCGTTCGCCACGTTTGTCGACCCCGGTAGCCACCTCAACATGCCGGTGCTGGCGCGCATTATCGATATGCTGGCGATGCTGCTTTTCCTGTCGTTCAACGGCCATCTGTGGCTTATCTCCCTGCTGGTGGATACCTTCCACACGCTGCCGATTGGCGAAAATCCGGTAAACAGCAACGCGTTTCTGGCGCTGACCCGTGCCGCCGGGCTGGTGTTCCTTAACGGGCTGATGCTGGCGCTGCCGATCATCACCCTGCTCCTGACCGTTAACCTGGCGTTGGGGTTACTCAACCGTATGGCACCGCAGCTGTCGGTGTTCGTCATTGGTTTTCCGCTGACGCTAACGGTCGGAATTTTATTAATGTCATTGCTGATGCCCCTTATCGCTCCCTTCTGTGAACATTTATTCGGCGAGATATTCAACCTGTTAGCGGATATTGTCAGCGAGCTACCGCGTAAATAATAGCCCCCACAGTTGATATTGTCTTTCTGAGGATATTCCTAAAATAAAACATGAAAAACATCTTCCAGGATATATCTGACGCGGTTTAATTGTTTCTAACCACCTCACAATACTTAATATTTACTTTACTTTAAGATGATTCCTGGCAAATTATACGTAACTTTACGGGATAGTGAGTCCGCCTGAAAGTCTTTGTCATGCTCACAGGTTTATTAATTTTTTCCATCCCGTATGGCTGTTTATGAGCTCTCAGGCAGATGGTGAATTATCGTTACGCATTGAGTGAGGGTATGCCATGTCAACGATCATTATGGATTTATGCAGCTACACCCGGCTAGGGTTAACCGGGTACCTGGCAAGCAGAGGGGTAAGAAAGAGAGACATCAACGACGCACACACCGTTGAGGAGCTCGCAGCCGCTTGTGATGAACTCAAACCAGGCGTGGTGTTTATTAATGAGGACTGTTTCATACACGATCCAGCCAACAGTCAGCACATTAAGCAAATCATTAATCAGCATCCTAAGACCCTGTTTATTGTCTTTATGGCGATCGCAAATATCCATTTCGATGAGTATTTGTTGGTTCGTAAAAATTTATTGATCAGTTCTAAATCGATAAAACCAGAGTCGCTGGATGACATCCTGGGGGATTATTTGAATAAGGAAGTTAAGAATGTAGGCGCGGTTAACTTACCCACCCTATCATTAAGCAGAACTGAATCAAGTATGCTGCGAATGTGGATGGCAGGGCAAGGAACTATTCAAATCTCAGACCAGATGAATATTAAAGCTAAAACCGTTTCGTCACATAAAGGAAATATTAAAAGGAAAATTAAAACCCATAATAAGCAAGTGATCTACCACGTTGTTCGCCTGACCGATAATGTGACGAACGGGATTTTCGTCAATATGCGTTAGTTGCATGAGACCTTGAGTACCCTACACGATCTCTGGCCTGGCCAGAGATTTTTGCTTTTACGGGCGCTGTCGGGCACGCAAGCGGCCACCCGACGCCTTGTTACTCTGCTTTTTCCACAAAGATGCCATCCGGATGTCCCAGTTCATTAAAGAACCAAATACCGAGCGGGTAGTCTTCCAGTGATACCAGGTACATTGTGCCTTCACTAAACTCTTCAATTGCCAGCACCACCCCCGGGCGGCGTGGCCCACCATCCGTTTTGACAGTGACCCGATCGTTGACCTTCATACGTTCCTCCTGTGGTTTTGAGCCAGTGTAGAACAAAACGTAAAAACACACATCGCCACCGGATGCGAATGGCGTTTTTATACACTAAATCATTCAAGTTGCATCAAGGCGGCAAGTCTGAGAATCCCCAGGAGCTTACTCAAGTAAGTGACTGGGGTGAGCAGACGCAGCCAACGCAGAAGCAGCTTGAAGGATGACGTGTATGTACAGTCTATACTTACCGTTGGACACGGTTGAATGAGGACCCCGTAATGAAGACCGACAAAGAGTACAGCGACACCATCAAACGCGAGGTCGAGGTGGATGTCGATGCCCTGCTGGCCGCCATCAATGAGATCAGTGAGTCAGAAGTTCGTCGTACGGATGATAATTCTGACCGGGTCATTGTTAACGGCAGGGATTATCACACCTACCGTGAACTGGCCGAGGCCTTCGAGCTTGATATCCATGACTTTAGCGTGTCTGAAGCGAATCGTTAGGGCGAAAAAAATCCCGGTCATGGGGATGGCCGGGATGAAACTTGCTTATGCAAGAAGCACTTGAAAATTCGTTACACCAGGAAATCTGATGTATTCAACACACTATCCCCAACGATTTTCGCTGACAAGCATATATTCTCATGGCGAATATACTGTTTTTTAAACCTGAATTTTTGTTATGAGCAGCGAGGTGCGCTGAATGCGGGTTTGGCGGGATCGGTTCCGACTTCGTCCCTTCCGGGAATCCTAATTTTTAGGAATATTCTTAGAAAATGACTTATCTGCGATAAGGAGCCGTTATGCCTTCACTGCAGGAGACACTGCTGGTTTTTTCCGACCTTGATGGCTCGTTGCTGGATATTCATACCTACGCGTGGCAACCGGCGATGCCCTGGCTGGATAAACTGGTGGATTTTCAGGTACCGCTCATCCTGTGCAGCAGCAAAACCGCGGCGGAGATGCTGGATCTCCAGCAGGAGCTGGGGCTGGAAGGTTTACCTTTCATTGCCGAGAACGGCGCAGTTATCCAGCCCGATGTGCGATGGGAAAAGACTCAGCGCCAGATCAGGGGAATGACCCACCGTGACATTCGCCCGTTCATCGAACAAATCCGCCTGCAGGCAGGGTATAAATTCACTACTTTTGACGATGTGGATGACCGGGTTATCAGCGAGTGGACGGGGCTGAGCCGCTATCGTTCGACGCTTGCGCGTAAACATGAAGCCTCGGTCACGCTCATCTGGCGCGACACCGATGAGAAAATGGCGCAGTTTGAAGAGGAGCTGGCGCAGCGCGGTCTGAAATGCCTGCAGGGTGCCCGCTTCTGGCACATTCTGGACGCCCGCTGCGGTAAGGACGTGGCGGTGAACTGGCTGATTGCGCAGTATCGCGAACAGGAAGGCATGATGCCCACAACGCTTGGGCTGGGCGATGGCCCAAATGATGCGCCCCTGCTCGACAGCGTCGACTTCGCGGTGGTGATCAAAGGCATTAACCGCCAGGGCATCACGCTGCGCGACGATAACCCTGCCCGGGTGTATCACACGCAGCAAGCAGGACCTGCGGGCTGGCATGAAGGGCTGGATCACTTCCTGTCCTGATCGTCCCACACCACCTGGTTGCGGCCGCGCTGTTTGGCCAGATACAGCCGGGCATCCGCAATCGACTGCAGTTGTTCGAAGTCGTAATTCCCCTTCTCCTGCGCGCAGCTGACCCCCATCGACGCGCTGATACGCAACGTCGTGCTCTTTTTCACCAGGATCTCTTTGCTGTCGATGCGTGAGCGAATGCGTTCCGCCACCGCTCTCGCCTCCTCCAGCCCGATACCCGGCAGGACCACGCAAAACTCTTCCCCGCCCACGCGCCCGGCAACGTCGTTCTTACGCAGGGCGCTGGCAATCAGCCCCGCCGCATGGGACAGCACCTTATCTCCGGCCTGATGGCCGAAACGGTCGTTGATGTTTTTAAAATGATCAAGATCGAGCTGGATAACCGATAACGGCAGCGACTGTGCCTGACATTGCTTCGCCAGCACTTTTGCCCGCTCAAACAGCGCCCCACGGTTATTCAGACGGGTGAGCGGATCGTGCCAGGCCTGCCACTGCAATGAGTGCTGGAGCGTGTACATGTTGCTGACCATCCGGCGAATCACCAGCCAGGAGATCAGCAGCATGGCGGTGAAGAGCGCCCACAGGAGCGCCAGCACGATACTGATGCTGCCGAAGTCGCCTTTTACGCCTTCATGCAGGGTATGGACCCGCAGGATAACCCCGTCAAAATGATCGAGCCGCTCCCAGCTGACAAAACGGCTGCCAAGCCGGATCCCGCCGCCGGTATCGCTCTCAATGGCATGGGCAATCTGCGCCGTTTCACGCTCATCAAAATGGTTGGCCTCGCTCGTGGATGCTTCAGAAGAGGCGATCATATTGAGCCGGGTATCGTACAGCTGATACTCCCCTTCCGCGTGGTCATCCGTCGCATCGGCCAGCAGACGTTTCATGGTATTGAGAGAAAAATCCATCGCCACCACGCCGTACCAGTAATGGTCAAAATAGATGGGTACGCTGGCGGTGATCATGCGTTCGTTGCCGGTCCAGGTTGACGGCGTGGAGATAAACCACAGCACCGCGCGCGCACGGTTGTTACGTTCCGTTTGCTGCGTAAACCAGGGCTGGGTCACCAGATGGTAATAGCGCGGGATGATATCGGCGCTCTGTGCAGGCGTATCCGTGGAGAGGTAAAACCCGGCCCGGGAGACATAGACTACCCGCTCTTCGCTTCGCATGACCGGTGAGGCCAGCCTGAGCAAATACCCCACTTCAAGCGCAGCAGACACTTCATTATCGAGAAGTTCATTGTCGCGATTGAGGAGCGTGGTTTTTTCAACAAAAGCATCCGAAACGCCGTTGATGGGCAGCGTGCGTTTTGTATCCACGGCAAGCTGCCAGAAAGGACGCGTCCGGTCTGCATTGAAGCGTGTCACCGCAGCACGCAGGACATCAAACGCCAGCGGTGTCTGGAGCGCATCGCGCATGCTCTGGCGGAAAAACAGCAGCTTATCCACGCTGAACTGGAGCTGTCTGTCCAGCGACGTGGCCACCGTCTCCAGGTGGTTGCGCTGGCTTGAGATATAGGCATCTTCCAGCACCACCACTTCTCGCCAGGTAAGGAGAGTCGAAAAAACCAGTACCACCAGAAAACAGAGATTAACAATCGCACCCGGATTGCTACGCTTATGCAGCCATTGCAGAAAAGACCGTCTTACAACAAAGGTATCACGCTGCACACATACTCCCTGATCGCTTCCTTACACCTGATACTTGATATAAAAACGCCCGGCAAGGCCGGGCGTTAAGTGATTAAGCCTTATCACGCTGTTGCCGCCCGTCACCTGGCTGAAGCTCATCTTCACGAAACGCTTCCCGCTTGATGCTGTAACCGTCATGCCACCGACATTCCACCATTCCGCTGGAATACCCGGTGACAATCATACGTGGGCCGCCCTTCTTAGGCTTAACTTCATCACTGACCAAAAAGACCATACCTGCCTCCTGTATCAGGGTGAAACTGTTTCAATTTAGACGAGGAATGACCTTTTTGCATCCTGGCGCAGGTAACAATTAGTGCGCCGTTCCGCGCATTTTTTCAACCAGCTTCACGGCAGCTACCACAATAGCCCCCACAATAAAGCCCAGCACCAGATTAAGCAGCGTGGGCAGAATGGCCGCCACCACGGCACCCTGCTCTGCCGCAAAATGTTCTATCGCATGGTGCAGCGGCGCAATACCGTGTACCACAATCCCACCGCCGACAAGGAACATCGCCAGCGTCCCCACGACAGACAGACTCTTCATCAACCATGGCGCAAGCACCAGCAGGCTTTTGCCGATACCTTTAGCTATCGCGCTCGATTTCGCCTCCAGCCAGAAGCCGATATCATCCAGTTTGACGATAAGCCCTACCAGACCGTAAACCCCTACCGTCACCAGAATGGCGATCCCGGAGAGGATCAGCACCTGATTCAGCAGCGGCGAGTCAGACACGATCCCCAGGGTAATGGCCACGATCTCCGCCGACAGAATAAAGTCGGTACGAATGGCGCCCTTGATTTTATCGCGTTCGAAGGTTTTTGGATCCTGTGCAGCCAGCGCTTCCAGACGCTGCTGACGCACTTCTGGCGTGTCATTCTTCTTACTCGCCGCGAAGGAGTGCAGCACTTTCTCTACCCCTTCGAAGCATAAAAATGCGCCACCAATCATCAGCAACGGCGTAATCGCCCAGGGAATAAAGGCGCTGATCAACAGCGCCAGCGGTACCAGAATCACCTTGTTGAGGAATGAGCCTTTCGCCACGCCCCATACCACCGGTAACTCGCGGTTAGCCCGTACGCCACTCACCTGCTGGGCATTCAGCGATAAATCATCCCCCAGAACCCCTGCAGTTTTCTTCGCCGCCAGTTTTCCCATTACGGAAATGTCGTCCAGCAACGTGGCAATATCATCCAGCAATGTTAATAAGCTACTTCCCGCCAAAATCACTATCCTTCTTTTTTTGCTAATTAAGTGAATAGTATGGAACAAAACCGAACACCCGGAAACAGGTACATCACGTCAACAAAAATTTCACAGCAACTACACAATTAAAGGGCTCGCCAGCCTGGTAGTTTTGGCGTTTACTATGAGCGAACTTTTTATTTCGTCGTGAGGGACTATGCGTTTTCGGCAACTACTACCGCTCATCGGAGCGCTCTTTTCGCTGTATATCATCTGGGGATCAACTTACTTCGTCATTCGCATCGGGGTGGAAAGCTGGCCCCCGCTGATGATGGCGGGGGTTCGTTTTCTCTCGGCAGGCATCCTGCTGATGGCCTTCCTGCTGTTACGCGGGCATAAGCTCCCTCCGCTGCGCCCGCTGCTTAATGCCGCCCTGATTGGCCTGCTGCTGCTGGCCGTCGGCAACGGCTTTGTCACCGTCGCAGAGCACCAGAACGTGCCCTCCGGGATCGCCGCAGTGGTGGTTGCCACCGTCCCACTGTTTACGCTCTGCTTTAGTCGACTTTTTGGCATCCGCACCCGCAAGCTGGAATGGCTGGGGATTGGGATTGGACTTGCCGGCATCATTCTGCTCAACAGCGGCGGCAACCTGAGCGGTAACCCGTGGGGCGCCGTGATTATTCTCATCGGCTCCATCAGTTGGGCGTTTGGCTCGGTGTACGGGTCACGTATTGAGCTGCCGTCCGGCATGATGGCGGGCGCCATTGAGATGCTTGCCGCAGGCATTGTGCTGCTGATTGCCTCCACGCTGACGGGGGAAACACTGACGGCCATGCCGGATCTGTCCGGCTTCCTGGCCGTGGGTTACCTGGCGCTGTTTGGCTCCATCATCGCGATTAATGCGTACATGTTCCTGATCCGCAACGTCTCTCCGGCGGTCGCCACCAGCTATGCCTACGTTAACCCGGTCGTGGCGGTACTGCTTGGCACGGGTCTGGGCGGTGAAGTGCTTTCGCCGGTTGAATGGCTGGCGTTGGGCGTGATTGTGTTTGCCGTGGTGCTGGTAACGCTGGGGAAATACCTGCTGCCCGCTAAGCCTGAGGGGGTGCCGTGTCAGGTGGAGAAACCGTAAACGGATGAATGCCCTGAGTGTCGATCTGCGCGGTCTGACCGCCGCCGCAGATCCACTCTTCCAGCCGGTCGCTCAGATCCCGATCGTTCAGTTTCAGTCTGCCGCGTAGCGCACATTCCCACACCACCAACACCCGCCATCCCTGTTCGACCAGCGTGGTGATATCGCGCTGGTCACGCAGGACGTTCTTGCCAATCTTCTCCAGCCAGAAATCGGTGCGCGTGGCCGGGACTTTGAACAGGTAACAATTGTGCCGGTGCCAGAAGCAGCCGTGGGTAAAGATAATGCACCCATAGGCGTCGATAACGAAATCAGGACGCCCGGCAAGTGAGGCATCCTGCACCCGAAAGTCAAAACCCGCTTCGGTCAGTAACGCGGCCAGGCGTTTCTCAATCGCCGTATCACGCGTGCCAATGGCACGCATGTTTTTACTGCGCGTCGCCTTATTGTGCACATCCGTCATTGACGGCCTCACTCTGGCGCAGGGCAACCGCCTGTTGAATGCGTGAAGCCAACAGTTTTGCCACTGCCGCAAAGGCGGGAACCACCACGGAGTTGCCAAACTGTCGGTACGCCTGGGTATCTGAGACCGGAATGCGGAAGCTGTAACCCTGCGGCGTCTCAAACCCCATTAACCGCGCGCATTCGCGTGGGGTTAAGCGACGTGGACGATGGCGCTGGTTTTCAGGGTTGTCGAAATCTTTCTCACCTAACGCCTTATCCCAGCCCCGGTCGATCAGGATCTCTGCACCGTCTTTGTAATAGCGCGCGGACAGGGTGCGGGTCACACAGTGCGGATCGTTCGGGTTGACCATGCCAAAACCAAAACCGTTGCCTTTTGCCTGATGTTTTTTGGCATAGCGATAGAGGTACTTCCAGAGCACTGGCGTCAGGATAAATTTCGCGTCCACCGCGGGCTCAAGAAGATCGGCCACGGACGGACGGCGCGCCGGATACAACGACGGAATATCGCGCAGGGTAAAATCGCCTTTCAGATTGAGATCGCGGCGGAACCCGACCAGCACAATACGTTCCCGGTGCTGGGGCAGGAAGTGTTTACCATCAATGATTTTCGGATCATCGGCGCCCGTGTCCTCTGAATCCGCCACGTCGTAGCCCAGCTCATCCAGCGTCTGCATGATAATGCGGAAGGTTTTGCCGCCGTCATGGCTCTTTAAATTCTTGACGTTTTCCAGCACAAAAATGGCCGGACGGCGGGCATCGATAATGCGGACCACATCAAAAAACAGCGTTCCCTGGGTATCGCAGGCAAAACCGTGCGCGCGTCCGAGGGCATTTTTCTTCGATACGCCAGCGAGGGAAAATGGCTGGCACGGAAAGCCCGCCAGCAGCACGTCATGTGCCGGGATGTTCTGGCGAATATGTTCTGCGGCCTCTTCATCGCTCACGCCGCTTTTGTGGCTCAGCGTAACATCGCGGATATCGGCGTTGAACCGATGCGCATCGGGGTCACAATACCAGTTGGCTTTATAGGTGCGGACCGCATGTTTGTTCCACTCGCTGGTAAACACGCACTGACCGCCGATGGCTTCAAACCCGTGTCGAATCCCTCCGATACCGGCAAACAGATCGATAAAGCGGAAGGCATAATGGGGATGCGCGGCGGAAGGACGCGGAAGCAACGTTTGCAGATAACGAAACTCGCCGTCGCTCAGGCGATGTCCTGCCCGCTCGCTGGTGATAAGTCTCTTAATGATTGCCGGACTCCAGTGGCCCTCACCGTGTGCCACCAGCTGGTTTGCCAGGGTTTTAGCATCGTAGATATCCAGCAACTGGCGCAGCAGCGCCTGCACCGAAGCCGTTGATTTCACAGCCTGCTCTGGCGCGGGTTCACTCACAGATCGATTTTCCTGCATTCTTTTAACCGGACAATAAAGACTGAAAACAGATTACCACAGTTCATTCGTGCAAACTGCGACGGAAGCGGCTCAGTACCTGGCTATCCAGCCCCAGGCAGTCACCCTGTAGTTCGGCACTCAGTTTTGCCATAAACTGGATGAGAAAATCGGCGTTGTGGCGTGCCAGCTCGCGCCCCATTTCTGTTTGCATTGTATCAGGCAAGCGCAGCAGCTTGGTCTGAAAATGGTCGAGGGCAAACGCCCGGTCATCAAGGGTTCGCGCGTCGGCAAAGGGATCAACTGCGTCAAAAAGCGGCACGCCCAGCGCCCCCGAAACGGCAAACACCCGCGCCAGGCCAATCGCCCCTAACGCTTCCAGCCGGTCAGCATCCTGCACAATTTTGGCTTCCAGACTCTGCGGCGCAATACTGGCGCTGAAGCTGTGCGCCTCAATGGCATGCGCCACGGCGGCATAATGCGCTGCGGGGAAGTCCGGGAAATCGCGGTGCAAAATGTCACGCGTTTTACGCGCCGCCAGCTGCGATGACTGGCTGCGCTCAGGATGGTTTTTCGGCAGGCTGACAATATCGTGGAAATAGCATGCGGCCAGGATCACCAGTGGCTCCACCGCCTGGTTGGCCATGATTTTTTGTGCCGTCATCCAGACACGACGAAAGTGCGAAATATCATGCGCGGTGTCGTCGGTTGTGTGGTTTTCCCCGAGCCAGCGCTCAAATCGATGCTGCCACTGCGTAAGTTCCATCATCACATCCTGTCGTCAAAATGGCTACGATAGCAACTTTCCCCGCCGCTATCACGGGTTGTCCTGACGGGGACGGGTGTACCACGCAATCGCGCCCAGGATCAGGCCGACCGTGCCCAGCACCAGAAACCCCAGCAATGCCCCAAGCCATTTGCCGCTGGTTGACCCCAAATCCCCTTCCACTGCCGTATTCGGCAGCGACGGTATCTTACTGATAACCCAAACGTACCGCGCCATCGCCCAGACAAAGTAACCGCAAAAAGCGTAGAACACCCACAGGGCCAGTTTGCCTCCCAGGCTGCGTTCGATTTTTCGTTCCATCTTTGACTCCACGGTCACCGCAGTACCGTTTGCACATGCTTACATTGATTTTGTGATAATTGTCACATTTTGGCATTAAACCCTGTGCTGTGTGAAGGTTTCTGACACGCAGTTTGCGTTAAGTTGATCTTGTGCAAGTTTGCAGAAGAGGATACCTGGCGAGTGTTTAGTACGCAGAAATATAATTAAGGTTAATAATAGAATTTATAAAATAACCACGAAAAATACTTAACAATAATTAACCAAAATATATTTCAAATTATAATTCACGAGAAAAATAAAGCGACACTTAGAAATATTTGGTAATATTTTTACCTATTTAATTACATTTATTATTGAACTTAAACCCCCTCTCCTGGAATAGTATCGACGCTGTAGTTACGGAGCGTGATTACATATATTCATATAAATTATCTCTAAAGGGAATATATAATGAAAAGAAAAGCATTGGCTATTCTTGTACCCGCGTTATTAATGGCTGGCGTAGCAAATGCCGCTGAGATTTACAATAAAGGCGGTAATAAAGTCGATTTCTACGGAAAGATGGTTGGCGAACGCATCTGGTCCAACACTGATGAAAGCAACAGTGAAAATGAAGATACGTCATATGCCCGTTTTGGCGTAAAAGGCGAAACGCAAATTAATAGCCAACTGACCGGTTATGGCCAGTTTGAATACAATATTGATGCAAGCCAGCCCGAAGGTAAACAGGATGAGAGCACGCGTCTGGCTTTCTCTGGTCTGAAATATGCGGATTACGGTTCATTCGATTATGGCCGAAACTATGGCGTAGCTTATGACGGCGCGGCGTACACCGATATGCTGGTTGAATGGGGTGGTGATTCCTGGGCTGCCACGGACAACTTTATGACTCAGCGTACCAATGGCGTTGCGACCTACCGTAACACCGATTTCTTCGGTATGGTTGAAGGTCTTAACTTTGCTGTTCAGTATCAGGGTAAAAATGACGACCGTGATCTTTTCAAAGCAAACGGCGATGGTTACAGCATGTCTGTAAATTATAACCTTGATGGCTTTGGTTTCGTGGGTGTCTACGGTAAATCCGATCGTACCGATGAACAAACAGCTGATCATTATGGCGACAATGCTGAAGTATGGGCACTGTCTGCAAAATATGATGCAAATAGCGTTTATGCTGCGGTGATGTACGGTGAAACCCGTAATATGACTAAAGTTGGATATAACGCCTTCGCCAATAAGACCCAAAACGTTGAAGCCGTTGTTCAGTATCAATTCGACTTTGGTCTGCGTCCATCCCTGGGCTACGTATATTCACAGGGTAAAGATCTGTATGCCCGTAATGGCTATAAAGGCGTTGACGCTGACCGCGTAAATTATATTGAAGTGGGTACCTGGTACTACTTCAATAAAAACATGAACGTTTATACTGCCTATAAATTTAACCTGCTGGACGAAGAAGACGGTGCCATCACTGGCAACGCAACTGACGATCAGTTCGCGATGGGTATTGTTTACCAGTTCTAATCCCTCAAAACACCAAAGGCCGCTATCGCGGCCTTTTTTTATTCCTGCGCTCTCTATTACGGCGCTTCCTGCAACGCCACCCGAATAAACCCGTTATTCTGCGCAAGCAATTCATGCGCTTTCCAGGCATCCAGCCCGGTCAGCACCATCAGCACCGCCGTTTTACAGTTATGGTTACAGCTCTCCAGCGCGGCTTTTGCTACCGCGCGGGTGCATCCCCCCGCTTCCATCACAATCGCGATTTGCCGTTCGGCCCACTGGGTGCTGCTCGCCTCCAGATCCACGCGCAGATTGCTGTAAACCCGCCCGGTGCGGACGGCCAGCCCGGTGGTGACCATAGAGAGGATCATCTTTTGCGCGATTGCCGCTTTGGTATTCAGATAGCCGGCCACCACATCCGGTCCCAGCTCTGGCGCAATTACCATACTCGCCAGCTGCGCCGCTTCGCTTTGCGCATTATCGGTAATCACCGCCACCGGTGAACCGAGCGACCACGCATGCCGCATGGCGCCCCAGACCCACGGCGTTTTTCCGCTTACGGTGACCGCCAGCATCATATCGTGCTCGCCAAAGTTAATCGCCTGCAGGTCGGCAACGCCGCGCTCGTAGCTTGTCGCCTCGTCGCCCGCCGTGATGGCAATCACCGGGGTTTTACCCGGGGCATACTCATCCGCCGCCTGTTTTGCCACACAGCCGGACGGCCCCGCGCCAACCATAACCAGACGCCCCCCGTGGCTCAGGGTCGCGGCGGCGTTATCCACCACACGGGCAATAATGGGTAAAAAAGGGGTGATTGCAGCGGAGATAAGTGCATCATCCTGGTGAATGACTTTCAGCATGTCCAGCGTGGACAATCTATCGATATTCATCGTGCTGGCGTGCCGTCTTTCCTTGACCGAACCGGTAAGCATAATGCTCATAAACAGCCTCCTTATTATGAGTACCCACACACTATAAAGTGTTTTATATGGATGACATGCGAGGAGGGTCACGAAAAGCGGACCAAATGCATGCTTTTACATAGCTTTAAGAAAAGCGCGTCATCGGCGATAATTACCCTTTCTTCTTCATCGCGGAGTGTTGATGAGCGATTTGCAGCCTTTCCCCCAGACGCGCAAGCGCCCCATGAAACTGAACACGCTGGTCACGTTGATGGTGTGCGCGATCATCGGTTCAGTGCTACTGGTGGTCTTTGCGCTCTATTCGGTGCAGATCACCCGGGCAACCCGCGATGATGTCAAAGACACCGCACTCGGCATTGCCCGCACCCTCGCCGATAGCCCCGAGATACAGCGCGGCCTGATGCAGGCACCGCAGGAAAATATTATTCAGCCTATCGCCCAGGCGGTGACGAAACGAAACGATCTGCTGTTCACCGTGGTGACCGATATGCGCGGGATCCGCTATTCTCACCCGAACGAGGCGCTGCTGGGGCTGCATTTTATCGGCGACGATCTGAACCCGGCGCTGGAAGGTAAGGAGAACGTCTCCGTTAACCGGGGCGCGCTCGCGGAAGCCCTTCGCGTATTTACGCCCGTGTATGACAGCCAGCACGAGCAGATCGGCGTGGTGGTGGTCGGCATTTCGCTTAAAAAAGTGGAAGACCAGATCGCCCGCGGGCGACTGAACGCCGTCTGGACCATTTTGTTCAGTATCTTTATGAGCTCTATGGCGATCTGGGGGCTGGTTCGCGTTCTGAAACGCATCCTGTTCGGGCTGGAGCCGTACGAAATCTCCGCCCTGTTCGAACAGCGTCAGGCGATGCTGCAGTCGCTGCGTGAAGGGGTGTTAGCGGTCGATATTCATGGCCGCGTGACGATGATTAACCACACCGCCAGAGAGATACTGCTCCTGCCCTCCGGCAAGCAGACCGAAAACGCCAGTGCGCCCCTGCTGGCCAGCCTGCGCGAGGTGTCGAAGACGGGCATCGCACGCCAGGATCAGGAGATCAGCTGCAACGGGCGGCTGCTGCTGTGTAACATGGTGCCGGTGAAAAGCCAGGAGCGGGTGATCGGGGCTATCACCACCTTCCGCGACAAAACCGAAATCAGCCAGCTGATGCAGCGTATCGACGGCATGGTGAATTACGTCGACGCCCTGCGCGCCCACACGCACGAGTTTATGAACAAACTGCACGTGATCCTGGGCCTGCTGCATATCAAGCGCTACGACAAGCTGGAAGAGTACATTCTGCAGACGGCACATAATTATCAGACGGACATCGGCGCTATCCAGAGTAAGGTGAAATCCCCGGTGATTGCCGGGTTCCTGCTGGGTAAAATCAACCGGGCGAAAGAAGCGGGGATCACCCTCACCCTGGCGGATGAGTGCCAGATACCGGATACCGCCAACGAAGAGCAGGTCGCGGTGCTGGTCACCGTACTCGGTAACTTAATTGAAAACGCACTGGACGCGATGGAAGGCCAGCCGGAAGGCGAAATCAGCCTGCTGCTGCACTATCAGAATGGCTGGCTCAGCTGTGAAGTCAGCGATGACGGCCCGGGAATTGATCCCGCGCAGCTGGAGACTATTTTTACTAAAGGCTTCTCAACAAAAGGTGAAAACCGGGGCGTTGGGCTGTTCCTTGCCCGCCAGCAAATTCAGAACCTGGGCGGTGACATCACCGTCGAATCTGAACCTGGCGTATTTACCCAATTTTTTGTTCACATCCCCTGGGATAGCGAGAGGAATATCGCGTGATAAATGTATTAATTGTCGATGATGACGCCATGGTAGCCGACCTCAACCGTCTGTACGTCAACCGTGTTGATGGCTTTAGCTGCTGCGGCGTCGCCTCCACGCTGAACCAGGCCGAGGCCATTATTAACAACCCTGCCCAGCCGGTCGATCTGGTGCTGCTGGATGTCTACATGCAGCAGGATAACGGGCTGGATCTGCTGCCGGTGATCCGCGCCTCTGGTCGCCCAATCGATGTCATCATGATCTCTTCGGCCGCCGACGCCGCAACCATCCAGACCTCTATCCATTACGGCGTGGTGGATTATCTGATTAAACCGTTCCAGTTCCCGCGCTTTGAAGAGGCCCTGAACGGCTGGAAGGCAAAGCACAACCTGATGGGGTCGCACCAGTATTATGAGCAGGCGGACGTCGACAGGCTGATCCACGGCGGGGCGCCGGAGCTGGCAGACAGCAAAAAGCTACCAAAGGGGTTAACGCCGCAGACGCTGCGCACCATCTGCCAGTGGATTGACGCCCACCCGGAGACCGAGTTTTCCACCGATGACCTCGCCAGTGCAGTCAATATCTCGCGCGTCTCCTGCCGCAAGTATCTGATCTGGCTGGCGCAAATCAATATCCTGTTCACCAGCATTCATTACGGTGCCACCGGGCGTCCGGTGTATCGTTACCGTCTCCAGCCCGAGCAGACAGGCCTGCTCAAACAGTACTGTCAGTAACGCGATAGCTGTTATCCAACAAGGTAAAGCGGAAGTGGTGCGCTGAAGAGAGCACCACTTCTTTTGTTTTGGTCACGAAGATCGCTTCAATATCAGGGCGCGAGCGCAGCACCGCGCAGCCCTTCTCCACGCCCATACCGTACATCAGCGTGGTCCAGATATCCCCGTCAATGGAATCGTTTGAAATGATGGTCACGCTGTCCAGTTCGTTATCCAGAGGATACCCGGTGCGCGGGTCCAGGATATGGTGATAGCGTTTGCCGTTTTGTTCAAAGTAGCGCTCATAGGTTCCCGACGTCACCACGGAGCGATTCTCTACCGTCATCGCGCCGATCAGCGCATCACCGGCAAACGGCTTTTTCAGCCCCACGCTCCAGCCCCCTTCCGGTGAGCCCAGCGTCTGGATATTGCCGCCGAGGTTGATCAGCCCGAGTTCAGCGCCCTCTTTACGCAGGTAATCCCGCACCCTGTCGGCGATATAGCCTTTGGCGATGGCCCCCAGATCAATCTCCATCCCTTTTCGGGTTAAAAACACGCTACTGCTGGCCTCGTCCAGCACCACATCCTCAGGACGGGTAATCGCCAGCAACGCGGCAATATCATCGGCTGGCGGCACGCTGTCGCCGCGAAAGCCAATTTTCCAGCGTTTCACCAGCGGGCCGATGGCCAGGTTAAACGCGCTGTCTTTAAGCACGCTTGCCGCTTTCGCGCAGCGAATCAGCTCAAACACCGGACGGCTGACGGCAACCGGATGCTGACCGGCCGCATGGTTGATATCCATCACCTGCGAATGCGCACGGTTAACAGTAAGCAGGTCTTCGTACTGTTTGATCAGGCGAAATACGCGGGACGCGAGGGCTTCGTCATGGGAAAAGAGTTTGAGGAGGATGGGCGATCCCATCAGGACGGCGGAATAACTGTAAACGCGATGGTCATCAGGCATAGCATGAGTCCTCAGATGTAGCCCCGGCAAGCACCGCGCCGCCGGGGAAAATGCCGGATAACGCTGCGCGTCTCCGGCATACAACACAGGGGTCTTACTGCTTTTTCGAACGCATAGCCGCCTGATGTCCTGCAAGCGTACCAAAAATAATGATATCTGCCACCGCGTTACCGCGCCGATACGGTTACCGCCGTGGATCCCACCGACCACTTCACCGGCCGCGAACGCCCCTGGCAGCACGTTATGGTTGCTGTCCAGCACGCAGGTTTCGGTGTTGATGGTCACGCCGCCCATGGTGTGGTGCACGCCCGGCGCAATCTGAATGGCGTAGAACGGCCCTTCGTTGATAGGCGCACGCAGCGCGGTGGTACGGCCAAAATCGTCATCGTGCTGTTTTTCAACGAAACCGTTGTAGCGTTCCAGGGTCGCCAGGAAAGCGTGGTAATCCATGCCCAGCGCTTCGGCCAGGGCTTTTGGCGAGCTGGCGCTGGTCACAAAGCCTTTGGCGATATACTCATCCGCGGCTTTGTTTTTGGCACGAACGTGCTCGTCAAAGACGATATACGCGTATTTCTCCGGCAGCGCGATGATTGACGCCGAGACTTTATCGCGGGTTTCCATCTCATTGAAGAAACGGTTCCCCTGCTGGTTGACCAGAATCGCCCCGCCCCCACGAATGGATTCAGAAATCAGGTACGAGGTTTTCTGCTCAACGGTTGGGTGGATCTGGATCTCACCCATATCAACCGTACCGGCACCGATGCGTTCCAGCAGCGCGATACCTCCGCCTGTTGCCCCTTTGTGGTTGGTGGTGACAAAACCTTCCAGGTCGGGGCGGTATTTCACCACCATCTGGCTGTTGGCGCTGAAACCACCGGTGGCGACAATCACGCTTTTGGTGGTCACGGTGAGGGTTTCGTTCTCTTCTGTGGTCAGACGCACGCCGGTCACTTCGCCGTTTTCGAACAGGATGTCGCTGACGGACGTATCGAGCATCACCTCAATGTTGCGTTTGTTGACGTTACGCACCAGGCCGCTGATCAGATAGCCGCCTACCGCGGAACCGTCTTTTGGACGGTGCGTACGGTCAATGCTCATCCCACCGGTGGTGGTGATGTCATTCAGCATAATGCCGCGAGTTGCCAGCCATTCAATCGCCTGTGGCGCATTCTCCACGAAGCGGCGCAGCAGTTCCGGGTTGTTCTTGTTACCGCCCCCTTTCAGGCTCTCCTGGTAGAACAGCTCTTTGCTGTCCTGGATCCCTTTCACCCGCTGGAAGCGCGTCTCGGCGGCATTCATCCCGGCAGAAGCTTTGATGGTGTTACCGCCGATGGTTGGCATCTTCTCAACGATCAGCACGCTCGCGCCTTCATCGTGGGCCTGAATGGCTGCGGCCAGACCGGCACCGCCGCTACCAACGACCACCACATCCACACTGCGGGTCGCGTTCGGGTCAGCGCCCTCTTCTGCCGCCAACGCTTTGCTGGATTTCAGCATCGCTTTAGAGACCGCTTTTTTCACCGCTTCACTCTGGCTGGTTGCACCCGTGATGGCATCCACGTGCGGGGTGTTGGCATCCAGAATGCGGGTACGGATCTCTTCAAAGCTGGTGACAAACTCAACGTCTTCGCTCGGGCCAGACGCCAGCGCAATATCGGCGATGCGATCGGTTTCCAGGCTGACGTTGATCACCAGCTCGTTAACATCGTCCTGCACCTTTTCAGTGAACATGCCCGGTTTGAATTTTGATTCGCCCATGCTCATGTCGCGGATCATCGCTTCCACCAGCGAGAAGCGCCACAGCGGTTCAGGAATGCTCAGTTCTTCGCGTTTGGTGCTGTCCATAAACAGCTCCAGGTTTTCACCTGCCGCGATCCGGTCGGTCCAGTCCGGGTAAGCGATAGTCGCGCGACCCACGGCGATCAGGTCATAACCATGATCCAGCGCCTCATTGACGTCCGCGGCATTCACCACGCCGCCGACCCCCATCACCGGAACCTGAGCCAGGGTATCAGAACGCATGGCGCAATATTTTTCGATGAGCGGGGTTGGGTCCTGCGTATCAACAATCGAAGGACGCAGGGTCGCCCCCACGGAGAAGTGCAGATAATCCACACCGCGCGCCGCCAGTTTTTCCAGCAGGTACATGGTGTCTTCAAAGCGGATGCCCGGGACTTCCAGCTCTTCAGGGGAGAAACGGTAGCCAATAATGAACGCGTCGTCCGCGTACTGACGCACCATTTTGTGCGTGATATCCAGCACCGCCAGCGGGAATTTAGCCCGGTTATCGCGGCTGCCGCCCCACTCGTCGTCGCGCTGGTTTGAGTTCGGGGAGTAGAACTGCTGAATCAGGTAAGTGTTGGCCCCGTGAATTTCAACCCCGTCGAAACCGGCCTGGATGGCACGGCGAACGGCTTCACCAAACTTGCCGATCATGCCTTCCACTTCTTCGCCGGTCAGGGCAACCGGCGTAGCAGCCCCGTCGCGCGGCGCGGCAACGGCGCTTGGGCCAACCGGCGTGCGGCCACCGATCAGTTTCGGATCGACCATACGGCCGCCGTGGTAGATCTGCAGCAGGGCTTTCGAGCCTTTGGATTTAATGGCGTCCGCGATTTTCGCCAGTCCGGCGATTTTCTCGTCGTTGTCGATACCAATCGCGCCGGGGAACGCAAGACCGAGGTCATCGATAAAGCAGCATTCAACGATAATGGTACCAATGCTGCCGGAACGGGCCCGGTAGTACTCCACCAGCTCGCTGGTGACCGTGCCGTCGTAATAGCCGGTACAGGTGGTCATGGGGGCCATTAACAAACGGTTTTTCAGTTCAGTGCCATTCGGTAATGTGAAGGGGCTCAGAATACGTTCGTTAGTGCTCATAATTGAAACTCCAAACTTTAAAAATTAAGAATTCGGTATCGGATTGATTTTTTATTTCGTCGTTATTTGCCGATGTCATGATATTAATATAATGATTTTTTTAGTTTCTAAAGTTATTACGTTAGTTAAAAAACTATTTAATCCCTGCGATAACACAAATAACACATTGGTGTTAGTGATTGTAATTCAGCTATTCACAATAATTTAAACTTCGTTAAATTAACAATGGTAAAACCACTTCACCACAAGGAGGTGTAATCATTATAAATCAACAACATAAAAAACAGAAAAATACTGAATTGTTAAAAAATTGATAAATTCAATCCATAATATACGTAATACCCACATACGCCAGAGTGGTTATTAATAAAAGCACAAAAATAACACTGCAATTCTCTTTTTTTGATCCCGATCAATAGTTATGGCATCCAAAAGCGCAATATAAAAACATCATCAATTTTTAATTTAGCGCAAACAAAAATGCGTTAAATCGCTATTACTGAAAATACAAAACAGCACCTTAAATAACTAAAAAAAGCAAAGAAACTTAAGAAAGCAATTTTGTTTTTCAGTGCGACCGAATTTTTGACAACTTAAGACGTGAAACTATGAATACAAAAACTGCTGTAAGGCCCCCTGTGGCGACCCAGGCATCAAATGGGAAAGCAAAACGACTGCTGATGATGGCATTGCCCGTCATCGTCGCCGTCCTGCTGCTGTTTGTTCCGGTACCGGAAGGACTGCCGCCTTATGCGTGGCACTACTTCGCTATCTTTGTCGGCGTGATCGTCGGCTTAATCTTTGAACCGCTGCCGGGTGCGGTGATCGGTTTGACCGGCGTGGTGGCGATTGCGCTGTGCAGTCAGTGGGTGCTGTTCAGCCCTGAACAGCTGGCCGACCCGAAATTCAAGCTGGCGGGTGCCTCTTTTAAATGGGCGGTCAGCGGGTTTGGTAACTCGACCGTGTGGCTGATCTTCGGTGCCTTCATGTTCGCGGCTGGCTATGACAAAACCCGCTTCGGCCGCCGTCTGGCGCTGATTCTGGTGAAATATCTCGGCCGTCGCAGCCTGACGCTCGGTTACGCCATCACCTTCGCGGACCTGCTGCTGGCACCGTTTACGCCGTCCAACACCGCACGTAGCGGCGGGACCATCTACCCGATTATCGCTAACCTGCCGCCGCTGTATGGTTCAAAACCAAACGACCCCAGCGCGCGTAAAATTGGTTCGTACCTGATGTGGGTGGCGATCACCGCGGCCTGTATCACCAGTTCGATGTTCCTCTCCGCCCTTGCGCCGAACCTGCTGGCACTGGCGCTGGTGAAAAGCACGGTAGGGATTGATATCTCCTGGGGTACCTGGTTCCTTGCCTTCCTGCCGCTGGGCATCCTGCTGATTCTGACCATGCCGCTGCTGGCCTACTGGTTCTACCCGCCAGAAGTCAAAGTGAATAATGAAGTACCGCTGTGGGCAACCCGTGAGCTGGAAAAACTGGGCAAACTGTCCCGCAATGAAATTCTGCTGCTGGTGTTCGTGTGCTGTGCGCTGCTGATGTGGATCTTCGCCGCCGCGTGGATTGAACCGGCGATGGCAGCCCTGCTGATTGTGGGTCTGATGCTGTGGACAGGCGTGCTGGAGTGGAACGATATCACCGGCAATAAAGCCGCGTGGAACACCTTCGTCTGGTTCGCCACCCTGGTTGCGCTGGCGGATGGCCTCTCCTCTACCGGCTTTATCAGCTGGCTGGGTAAAGAAGGCGGCCTGTTAATGAGCGGTATTTCTCCGGGCGTCGCCACCATCGTACTGCTGCTGGCGTTCTATCTGCTGCACTACCTGTTTGCCAGCACCACCGCGCACACCACCGCGCTGCTGCCGGCGATGCTGACCATCGCCTCCACTATTCCGGGCATGAATATGGAAGTGTTCGTCCTGCTGATGGTGACCTCGCTGGGTGTGATGGGGATCATCACCCCGTACGGTACCGGCCCAAGCCCGATTTACTACGGTAGTGGCTACCTGCCAACCAAAGACTACTGGCGCCTGGGCACTATCTTCGGTGCCATCTTCCTGGCGGCCCTGCTGCTGATTGGTTATCCGTGGATGTCCATGATGTTCTGATTCCTGACCGCCGGACTTCTCCTCCGGCGGTTTTATTTTTGTGGAGCAATACGCTATGTCAAACAAACCGTTTTACTACCAGAACCCCTTCCCGCTTTCCCATGACGACACCGAATACTATCTGCTGACCAAAGAGCACGTCTCCGTTGCTGAGTTCGACGGTCAGGAAGTCCTGAAAGTCGAGCCAGAGGCGCTGACGCTGCTGGCGCAGCAGGCGTTCCACGATGCTGCGTTTATGCTGCGTCCTTCCCATCAGAAACAGGTCGCCGCCATTCTTAACGATCCGGAAGCGAGCCAGAACGATAAGTACGTTGCCCTGCAGTTCCTGCGTAACTCTGAAATCGCCGCTAAAGGCGTGCTGCCAACCTGCCAGGATACCGGTACAGCGATCATCATGGGTAAAAAAGGCCAGCGCGTCTGGACCGGCGGTGGCGATGAAGCAGCGCTGAGTCAGGGGGTGTACAACACTTACATCGAAGACAACCTGCGCTACTCCCAGAACGCTGCGCTGGATATGTATAAAGAGGTGAACACCGGCACCAACCTGCCTGCGCAGATCGACCTCTACAGCGTCGACGGCGACGAGTACAAATTCCTCTGCATGGCGAAAGGCGGCGGTTCAGCCAACAAAACCTACCTCTATCAGGAAACCAAAGCGCTGATCACCCCGGCGAAGCTGAAAAACTATCTGGTGGAGAAAATGCGTACCCTGGGTACCGCGGCCTGTCCGCCTTACCATATTGCCTTCGTGATTGGCGGAACCTCTGCAGAAGCGACGCTGAAAACGGTGAAGCTGGCCTCCACCCGCTACTACGACGCCTTGCCCACCGAGGGGAACGAACACGGCCAGGCGTTCCGCGATGTTCAGCTCGAACAGGAACTGCTCCAGGAAGCGCAGAATCTGGGTCTGGGTGCGCAGTTTGGCGGTAAATACTTCGCTCACGATATCCGCGTGATCCGCCTGCCGCGCCACGGTGCCTCCTGCCCAATCGGCATGGGTGTCTCCTGCTCCGCCGACCGTAACATCAAGGCGAAAATCAACCGCGACGGGATCTGGATTGAAAAACTTGAACACAACCCAGGTCAGTACATTCCTGAATCGCTGCGCCAGCAGGGCGAAGGCGACGTGGTCAGCATCAACCTCAACAAGCCGATGAACGAGATCCTTGCGCAGCTTTCCGCGCACCCGGTCTCTACCCGCCTGTCGCTGAACGGCACCATCATCGTGGCGCGTGATATCGCCCACGCGAAGCTGAAAGAGCTGCTCGACAACGGCGAGGAACTGCCGCAGTACGTTAAAGACCATCCGATTTACTACGCGGGCCCGGCCAAAACGCCGGAAGGTTATGCCTCCGGCTCCCTCGGCCCAACCACTGCAGGCCGCATGGACTCGTATGTGGATTTACTGCAGTCCCACGGCGCGAGCATGATCATGCTGGCCAAAGGCAACCGCAGCCAGCAGGTGACGGATGCCTGCCACAAACACGGCGGTTTCTACCTGGGCAGCATCGGTGGCCCGGCGGCGGTGCTGGCGCAAAACAGCATCAAGAGCCTGGAGTGCGTGGCGTACCCGGAACTGGGAATGGAAGCCATCTGGAAAATCGAAGTGGAGAACTTCCCGGCGTTTATCCTGGTGGATGACAAAGGTAACGACTTCTTCCAGCAGATCCAGAACAAACAGTGCCAGGGGTGTTCACAGCGCTGAGTGTTTCCAGAGTGCCGGTAGCCGCGACAACATGTGATTGATCCGCTCACGCTTGTCGCTCCCCGGCTTCCAGATAGTGACCATCGTCTGACTAATCCCCTGGCTGCCCACTTCGGTGGGCAGCCTTTTTACGTTCTTCCACTGCGTCGCATGAAGATGGGTCGGCAAAAAACCCCAGCCACAGCCCTGCTCCAGCAGGCCGCGCAGCATCTCAATTTCATTAGTAAAAAGGGTATGCCCGGCAATTTGCAGACGACGGGCAACCGGTTCATCTGACGCGGCATGCATAACCACCTGCGGAACCAGAGAGAGATCGAGCAGCGAAACCGGCGTGGCAACCTTCGCAAAAAGCACGTCTGCGGCGTAAAAATCCATGTCGATGGCTCCCAGAGCCCGCCACTCCATCTCATTACCCACGCTGCGGTTGCGCGCCTGGCAGATACCTAAATCCGCCTCTCCGCTCGCCAGCAGGGCTTCCGCCTCATCACGCGACGCGCTGGTCAGGCTCAGGCGTATTTTTTGTGCCGCCATCTCTGCAATCAGCGCCTGCAGAAAAGCCCGGGGAGTGAACGGATCGTAAACAAGGGCAATGTCCTGCGTCGCGCTTGCCGGCACCGCTCTGGCAAAGGCCTCAAAGGCTTTCACCTGGCGCATCAGCAGGTGCGCCTGTCGCTGGAGCTGTTCCCCTTCAGGCGTTAAGCGCACGCTGCGTCCCTCGCGCAGGAACAGGGCATACCCCAGCCCGTCCTCAAGAAAATCGATCAGATCGCGCAGGGTCGTACGGTCTTTACCGAGCTTAATGGCCGCCTTCATCAGGCTGCCGTGCTCTGCCACCGCGGTAAACGCCTCCAGCTGGGCAAATGAATAGACTATCGCCACCTCTCCCTCCCGTGCCATTTCCGGGGGATTTTCCCCCATAACCCGTTTTTTATTATAGGTCGCGGCTTCTTAAACTGAAGCCCTTCCTGAACCAAACGAGATAAACATGAAAAACAAAACGTTAAACCGCACCCTGCTCGCCGCGCTGGTGGTCAGCAGTCTTTTATCCCCTGCCGTTATGGCTGCCTGTCACGGCACCGATCTCAACCCCTGCCCTGCGCCGTTTGACGCAACCCTTCCCGACACGCACAGCATGCTGACCTGGAGTCAGGCGGATCGCGTGGTGGGTTTTCGTAACGACTATCGCAACTACGCGGGCGATGTTTTCCGCCACGGTAACGCCACGCCGCTGCTGGCAGCAGAGAAACCGCTTACCGACGCCCGCTATCAGGTCGATGGCAAGACGTATAACCTGCAGGACTACCTGAAACGCCAGAACGTCAGCGGCATGCTGGTGCTGAAGGACGGCAAAATTGCGTGGAAGTATCTGGGTGAAGGCAATACCGATTCCACGCTCTGGACATCCCGTTCGGTGGGGAAATCCGTGGTCTCTGCGCTGGTCGGAGTTGCCCTTAAAGAGGGTAAAATTCACTCCCTCGACGACCTAATCACCCGTTACGAACCCGATTTAAAAGGCACGGCGTGGGATGGCGTGACGCTGAGACAGCTGATCACTCACACCTCTGGCGTGGCGTGGAACGAAGACTACACCAACCCACAGTCTGATTTCGCGCAGCTTACCGAATGCGAAGCGAAGCCGGGCACCTACGACTGCGTGCGAAAGCTGGTGAAGGGGTTACACCGGGAACACCCGGCCGGAGAAAACTGGTCTTATTCATCGGGTGGCGCGTGGCTACTGGGTGACGTGCTGGAGCGCGCCACCGGCATGACGCTGGCGGCATACCTGGAGAAAAGCATCTGGCAACCGTACGGGATGGCGAGCGATGGCGTATGGCATGCCTACCGTAAAGGCCAGCACGATGTCGGGGCGCACGGCTTTAACGCCACGCTGGAAGACTGGGGCCGCTTCGGCGAGTTTATCCTGCATAACGGTACGCTTCCTTCGGGCAAACAGATCCTGCCTGACGGCTGGGTGAAGGCGTCGTCAGAGTGGACGCAGGCGAAAGGATCCGTGTCTGACGCGCATCCGAAAGGGTTGTACGGCTATCAGTGGTGGAATAACGAGATGCCCGCCACGGCCACAGACGTCAAGCCCGCGGTAGAGGATTCCCTGACAGATTCACTCTGGGCGCTGGGGATTTTTGGCCAGATGATTATGGTGAATCAAAAGGAAAACCTGGTGATTGTCCAGTGGTCCACCTGGCCGCAGGCGGAGCCGTCATTCAGCGCCCAGCCGCTGGAAGCGTCGCTGATGTTTAGCGCGATTGCGCAGGCGCTGCGCTGAATACAGTACTCTGCCAGTTTCGCCCGGCGGCGCTACGCTTGCACGGCCTACAAAATTCGTAGGTCGGGTAAGCGAAGCGCCACCCGACAAGAGCAGCAGCTATTCTGCCCTTCTGCGCGATATCACAAAATAGCGATATCAGCCACTTAGCATTAGATGGTGAATAAAAAATCAATGAATTGTTAAGTTATTGTTGGATAGGTAAATCCTGGTCAACGTCCTGTCATTGATGCGCAGCACGCATCAGTTCATGCGTGATTTGCGCTTATTAATTTCCGTTTAATGCGCCAGTTTTCAAAAACAGACGGACAACACGTCAATAATAAACTGGAGACGACCATGATTTCCTCAACCCCACCTGCAACCGTTCGCGCAAGAGCGGGCGCGATACTTCGCGTCACCTCGGGCAATTTCCTTGAGCAATTCGACTTCTTCCTGTTCGGGTTCTATGCCACCTACATCGCGCATACCTTCTTCCCGGCGAGCAGTGAATTTGCGTCGCTGATGATGACCTTCGCCGTCTTTGGCGCAGGCTTCTTAATGCGCCCCATCGGCGCGATTGTCCTCGGGGCTTACATCGACAAGGTGGGTCGCCGTAAAGGGTTGATCACCACCCTGTCGATTATGGCGGCCGGCACCTTCCTGATTGTGCTGATCCCCTCTTATGAGAGCATCGGCCTGTGGGCACCGCTGCTGGTGCTGGCGGGACGCTTGCTGCAGGGCTTTTCCGCCGGGGCGGAGCTTGGCGGCGTGTCGGTCTATCTGGCTGAAATTGCCACGCCGGGCCGCAAAGGCTTCTTTACCAGCTGGCAATCCGGCAGTCAGCAGGTGGCGATTATGGTGGCCGCCGCAATGGGCTTTGCGCTGAACGCGATGCTGGAAGAGAGCGCCATTCGTGAATGGGGCTGGCGGATCCCGTTCCTGTTCGGCTGTCTGATTGTGCCGTTTATCTTCTTCCTGCGCCGCAAGCTGGAAGAGACCGAGGAGTTCCGCACCCGCCGTCACACGCTGGCGATGCGTCAGGTCTTTACCACCCTGCTGGCGAACTGGCCGGTTGTGGTCGCGGGCATGCTGATGGTGGCCATGACCACCACCGCGTTCTACCTGATCACCGTCTACGCGCCTACCTTCGGCAAAAAAGTGTTAATGCTCAGCGCCTCCGACAGCCTGCTGGTGACGCTGCTGGTGGCCATCTCTAACTTTATCTGGCTACCGGTGGGCGGTGCCCTGTCGGACCGCTTCGGTCGTAAACCGGTGCTGATTGCCATGACCCTGCTGGCGCTGGCGACCAGCTATCCGGCCCTGACGCTGCTGGCTAACGCCCCCAGCTTCTCCATGATGCTGAGCGTACTGCTGTGGCTCTCATTCCTCTATGGCCTCTACAACGGCGCGATGATCCCGGCCCTGACGGAGATCATGCCGGTTGAGGTGCGTGTCGCCGGTTTCTCACTGGCGTATAGCCTTGCCACCGCGATCTTCGGCGGGTTTACGCCGGTCATTTCAACGGCCCTGATTGAGTACACCGGCGATAAAGCCTCGCCGGGTTACTGGATGAGCTTCGCGGCGGTCTGCGCACTGCTGGCAACGCTTTATCTCTATCGTCGCAGCGCGATGAATCTGCAGGTACAGAGAGGATAATATGCACACATTTGTACGTTCAGGACTGACCGGGCTGGTGTTGATGGCCACCAGTGCAGGCGCGCTGGCCCAGGAGGTGACGGTCATGATTTCAGGCGGTTTTAAGGCCGCGCTGGAAAAACTCGCCCCCGAGTATGAAGCCCGGACGGGCGACCATATCGTGCTGATCCCGGGGCCGTCGATGGGACAGACGCCGCAGGCGATCCCCAACCGGCTGGCGCGCGGTGAAAAAGCAGACGTAGTGATTATGGTCGGTGATGCGCTGGCGCACCTGGCGAAGGACCGGATGGTCAAAGAAGGTTCGCGCGTTGAGCTGGCGGATTCCCCCATCGGCGTGGTGGTGAAAGCCGGCTCGCCGGTGCCGGATATCGCCACGGATAGCGCGCTAAAACAGACCCTGCTTAAGGCGAGCACCATCGCCTACTCCGACAGCGCCAGCGGCCGGTATGTGCAAACGGAGCTCTTCAAAAAGCTGGGGATTGAAGCCCAGGTCAAGGGGAAAGCGCACAAGGTGGAGCGGATCCCGGTCGCCTCTGAGGTGGCGAAAGGGAAATACGCCGTGGGTTTCCAGCAGGTCAGCGAGCTGTTACCCGTGCCCGGCGTAACCTTTGTCGGCAAACTGCCGGATAACCTGCAATACATCACCCGTTTTGCCGGCGCGGTCACCGCTCATGCGGAGCACCCTGCCGAGGGGAAAGCCCTGCTGGATTATCTCGCTTCAGCAAACGCGCAGGAGACCATCACCGCCACCGGGATGATCCCCGTCACTCCGCGGCGCGATAACGCGCAGTAATGAGGGTTTCCAGCTCAGCGGCAATCCACGACTGAATACGCCCGCTGCGCCGGATCAGCCCGACAGTGCGTTTGACCTCGGGCTCGGTCAGCGGAATATGCGTCAGGAAGGAGTGCTCAGAGTGCGGCATTGACATGGCGGGGACGGCAGCAATGCCTATCCCCGCCTCGACCATTCCCAGCATCGTGGTGACGTGGCGCGTCTCGCAGATCCCCGGACGCTCCGGCTTAATGTGGCCGAGCATCTGATCGAGCAGATTCCGGTTCCCCGACGTAATGTCCAGGCTGATGTAATCCTGCTGATAAAAGGTCTGCCAGGTCAAACTTTTGCGCCCCGCCAGCGGGTGATCGCGACGACACGCGGCGACATATACATCCTCCACCAGCGGAATAAAGGTGAGATCTGGCTGAAGGCTTCTGGCAAAACAGATGCCAAAATCCGCCTGCCCGCTGGCCACCGCGTCAATGACGTTGCCCGCACTGCTGTCGATAAGCTTAATGCGCACGCGCGGATAGCGGCGGTGAAACTGGCGGATCACCTCCGGCATAAAATGGCAGGCCGCCGACGGCACGGTGGCGACGGTAATCAGCCCGGTGCGCTCCTCGCTCACCTTGTCGATATCCGCCAGCATCGATTCCACGTTTTCCAGAAGCTGCCCGCAGCGGTCGGCAAAGGTTTGCCCGAAGAGCGTCAGCGTCACGCGCCGGGTGGTTCTGTCGAACAGTTTCGCGCCGACGGCGGTTTCCAGCTTTTCAATACGGCGGCTTAAGGCGGACTGAGAGATACAGATAGATTCTGCGGCGATACGGAAGTTACCGTACTCCACCAGCGCTCTGAAGGCATAAAGATCGTTGAGGTCGAAATTGACGGGCATAGATTCTGGCAATCCTTAGCGCTTTCTGGAAACTCGGACATTCATAATAACGACTTATGAATCAGCGGCAACCTCTGCCGCTGATGTATGTCCGGAAAGCGCTACACTGCTCCGTGGGAGTCGCTGTGCGACGCCGCCACGGCATCCACCAGCGCCAGTTCCTCACGGCTCAGCAGCATCTCAATATTCACCAGAATAATCATTCGACTGTCGAGCACCCCCAGCCCAAGCAGGTAGCGGCCAGAGAGCACCGAGGCCACGTCCGGGGTCGGCTTGATGTTATCCACGTCAATCGACAGCACGTCCGCCACACCGTCAACCACGATACCCACCACGCGATCGTTCAGATTGAGCACGATAACCACCGTTTTATCGTCCTGTGACGGGTCGGGCAGATCGAAGCGCACGCGCAGATCGACAATTGGCACAATCACGCCGCGCAGGTTGGTCACGCCGGTAATAAAATTCGGCGCGTTCGGGATCCGCGTCAGGCGATCGCAGCCGCGGATCTCCTGCACTTTGAGAATATCAATGCCGTACTCTTCATCGCCCAGGCGGAATACGAGGTACTCCTGAGCGATGGCGTCGGTTGCGGCGGGTTTACTGGCGGTTGCTACAGTCATGCGTTTACCCCCTCCCTCTGGGGTTGTGGCGCGTTGAGCGTTGAAAGCTCAACCACATCAAGGATCAGCGCCACGCTGCCATCCCCGAGGATGGTGGCAGCGGAGACGCCAGGCACTTTGCGATAGTTATGTTCAAGGTTCTTCACCACCACCTGCTGCTGGCCGATAAGCTGATCGACCCACAGCGCATAGCGGCAGCCCGCGCTTTGCACGATAACCACAATGCCGTCGTCGGCAGGGGCTTCACCCGCCACCGAGAGACGCTGGCGCAGCAGCACCAGCGGCAGATATTCGCCGCGCACCTGCAGCAGGCGCTCTTCGCCGACAAAGCGGCACAGCATGTCGTCGGTCGGTCGCAGCGACTCCATCACCGCGCCCAGCGGCAGAACGTAAATCTCGTCCCCCACCTTCACCAGCATGCCGTCGAGGATCGCCAGCGTCAGCGGCAGAATAATGCGGATGGTGGTCCCGGCCCCTGGCGTCGAGAGCACGTCCACGTGGCCGCCCATCGCCAGAATGTTGCGTCGCACTACGTCCATGCCGACGCCACGCCCGGAGACATCCGTCACGCTCTCGGCAGTAGAGAAACCGGCGGCGAAGATCAGCATCCACACGTCGTCATCACTCATGGTGTCGCTGATGGTCATCCCCTGAGAGCGGGCTTTGGCGAGGATCTTCTCCCGGTTCAGCCCCGCCCCATCGTCGCTGACCTCAATCACGATATTGCCGCCGTGGTGTTCGGCAGAGAGCGTCAGGTTCCCGGTCACCGGTTTGCCTTTTGCGGCACGCACCTCTTTCTCTTCAATACCGTGGTCAAGGCTGTTACGCACCAGGTGGGTCAGCGGGTCAATAATGCGCTCGATCAGGCTCTTATCCAGCTCGGCGGAACCGCCTTTCAGGGTCAGTTCGACCTCTTTATTCAGGCGAGCGCCCAGGTCATGCACCAGACGCGGGAAGCGGCTAAAGACGTAATCCATCGGCATCATACGGATGGACATCACCGACTCCTGCAGCTCGCGGGTGTTGCGCTCCATCTGCGCCACGCAGCCGGAAAGCAGATCGTAACTGGCCGGATCAAGGGTTTTCGACAGCTGTGAAAGCATTGCCTGGGTGATAATCAGCTCACCGACCTGGTTGATGATCTGGTCGACTTTACTCACCGCCACGCGAATACTGCCCGACTCCTGACTGGCCGGACGCGGTGCAGGCGGCGCTTTTTTGACAACAGTCTCTGGCACCGCAACTGGCGTCTGTACCGGCGGTGTGGCTTGTGCAGGGCGGACGTCGATCTGCTTGCTGTCGAGCACAAAGCAGAGCACGGCGGTGATGTCATCCGCCGAGGCGGTGGTCCGCAGCGTGACGGTCATGCTGTCTGACGTTGCCTCAACGTCGTTAATCTCGCCCATATTGCTCAGCTCGTCGCGCAGCGTCGTCTGCTCGCGCGCCCCGACGTTACGCAGGGTCACCACCAGCGAGGTTTCCGTTTCCTGCGCCGTGCTGGCTGGCGCGGGCGCGGGGGCCGGTGTCACCGCTGGCGTCGTTGGCTGCTGACCTTCAAGGGCAATCTCCCTCAGGGCTTCACAGATATAGCGATAACGGGCTTCATCAGGCTCCTGCGAAGACTGATAGGCTTCCAGCTGCGCTTGCATAATGTCCTTACATTCCAGAAAAAGGTTGATGATTGAGCGACTGAGCGTTCTCTCCCCTGCCCGCGCCTGGTCAAGGAGGTTCTCCAGCAGGTGGGTCGTCTCCTGTAATGCGGTAAAGCCAAAGGTGGCCGCGCCCCCTTTCAGCGAGTGGGCGGCACGAAAGATGGCGTTCAGTTGCTCCTGATCCGGCGCCGCCACGTCAAGCTGCAGCAACTGCTGTTCCATTTCGGCCAGCAGCTCTTCCGCTTCGGTAAAGAAGATCTGCGAAAAATCATTCATGTCCATCGGTATAGCCCTGCACGTTTTGCAGATTGATATCGCTCAGCACGCTGTCTGCACGCTGAGCCTGCGTATCTTCCAGACGGATCTCCTGCTCTTTCGAGCGGCTGAGGACCAGAATGCTGATGCGGCGGTTCACCGCGCTTTCCGGCGGCGTGTTCTCCAGCGGCATCCGGCTGGCGGTGCCGATCACGCGTAAGAAGCGCTCATCGTTAAGGCCGCCCCGGACTAATACCCGGCGGGCGGCATTCGCGCGCCCGGCAGAGAGTTCCCAGTTGCTGTAGCCGCCGTCGCCACCGGCATACGGCAGCGAGTCGGTGTGCCCTGTCAGGCTCAGCGCGTTCGGCAGCTCCTGCAGCAGCGGCACCAGCGCCTGCAGAATGCCGTTCATGTAGGATTCCGGCAGTTCGCTGCCGACGCGGAACATCGGGCGGTCCTGCGAGTCGGTGATCTGGATCAGCAGACCGTCGTTGGTGAGGTTGAGCAGAATGTTGGATTTAAAGTTATTCAGCCGCGGATCGGTTTCGATCATCTTCTGCAGCTTCTCTTTCGCCTGCTTCAGGCTTTCAAAACGCTTGTGTTTATCGATACTGGCAATTTGTCCTTTAAACACCTCACCCTGCCGCTTCAGAATGTCATCCCCTCCCCCTGGAATGACACTGTCGCTCAGGCTGGTTTTATCGCCGTTGGCCATCGAGGGTTTCAGCGGCATGCGGAAGTAATCGGCAATCAGTTCCCTTTCCATATCCGTGGACTGCGCCAGCAGCCACATCACCAGAAAGAACGCCATCATGGCCGTCATAAAATCGGCATAGGCAATCTTCCATGTCCCACCGTGATGGGCATGTTTTTTCTTCTTACGCTTACGTGAAATGATGACAGGGGTGACGTTCTTCATGCTGCGTTGTCCGTCGATTTGGTTTTCAGCGTGGCGTTGGATTTCACATCGCGCACGTGCTCTTCCAGCTCTTCAAACGACGGGCGTTCGCTGGTAAAGATGGTTTTACGACCGAACTCCACGGCAATCTGCGGCGCATAGCCATTAAGGCTGGAGAGCAGCGTGACTTTAATACACTGGAGGACTTTGACCTGGTCAGAACTCTTCTGGCGCAGCAACGTCGCCAGCGGTAAGACAAAGCCATAGGCAATCAGGATCCCGAGGAAGGTGCCCACCAGCGCGTGGCCAATCAGCATTCCCAGCTCCGCCGCCGGACGATCCGCCGCCCCCAGGGCGTTCACCACCCCCATCACCGCCGCCACAATGCCGAATGCCGGAAACGCGTCGCCTACGGTATTCAGGCTGTGGGCGGGCACTTCCAGCTCTTCCTCGCAAGTTTCGATCTCTTCGTCCATCAGGGCTTCGATTTCATGGGAGTTCATGCTGCCGCCAATCATCAGGCGGAAGTAGTCGAGGATAAAGTTGGCGAGCATTGGGTCGCTCATGAGGCGGGGATAGGCGCTGAAAATATCGCTGTTCTGCGGATCTTCGATGTCCTTTTCCAGCGACATCAGCCCATGAACGCGGCTCTGGGAGAGCAGCAGGAACATCAGGGCCATCAGATCCATATACACCGCTTTGTTATAACGCTTTCCGACAAAGACCTTAACCAGCGCTTTCCCCGTTGCTTTCAGGGATTTGACGTTGTTGCCGACAATAAACGCCCCCACCCCGGCACCGCCGATAATCAGCAATTCCAGCGGCTGAAACAGCGCCATCAGGTTACCGCCGGACAAAAGAAAACCACCAAAAACGGTCGATATGACAACAAGATAGCCAACAATAACTAACACAATTTCTCCTTTTCGGTACTTTGACCGATGCCGGGAGCCCCGGCATCAGGTAAACGCCATCTTGCGCACAGCCCCCGTCAGCGGTTACGCCGTCATAATTTCCGGCGCGGCGAACTTACCCAGAAGTCCGGTATTGCTCACCTGGGATTTTTTAAGCGCGCGCGACGGCGGACTGCACAAGCTGCAGGTAAATGGGTTTTTAATAAATTCCGTGGTGACGACAAAACCGCCGCCGCAGACGCTACAGGCCTTACGCGAAATAATACCGCAGTCGATAAAGCGTAATAATGTCCAGGCACGCGTCAGACCCAGCACCGGCTTCTCATCGGAACAGGTGCTGCACTGCTCCAGATAAAGACGATAGGTCTTCATCAGCGTTTCAATAGGACGCCCCTGCTCGGTTTTTTTCAAATACAGATAAATGTTATAAAACATGGAAGAGTGAATATTCTGCTCCCATGACATAAACCAGTCTTCTGAAAATGGCAGCATGCCTTTTGGCGGAGGACAGCCGCGTAATTCTTTATATAAGCGAAGCAGCCGACGGCGACTCAGCGACGTTTCCGACTCCAGCACCTGCATTCTCGCGCCCAGAGAAATTAATCCCATGGCGATATTTACTTCATCAATTTCCTGCAGCAGACTTTTTTCACCACACATGATTATGCCTCCTCCGCGGTAATGGCATCTTCTTCACTTAAGGCGTTAAGAAGATTGGTCGACAAAATAATGCCGGTGTGAATCTGCTGCAGCGCTTCAATACGCGAATCTTTGGTCAGATTTTCAATTACCACTTCATCATCAACGCGCAGACGACAAATAAGCTGATTAGTGGTGGCCAGTTTCATCAATTGTGGTAGCGAAAGTTCTTTCAGATTATCAATTGTCCCTTCAGACAATCCAAGGCGAAAACCCGCCGCAAACTTATCCTGACGAATCAACTGCTGAGCCAGTAGTAAATAGGATAAATTAATGTCATGGATATTTTGCAGATACTCATCAAAATTGGACACAGGCGAAAACCCCCAATGTTATTCAGCCAACAACTGGCTTGTCAGTTTAGATAATTAACGTTTCCGAACTGATGCAGAGAGTCTTTTGGTATTGATATTCACTAAGGTAAGTCACTCTTCCTGAGTAAATGAGTCAATGCCAAAGGAGGCTGCATCTCAAAACTGGCAAAATCATAAACACTAAGCATTTTCCGAACAAGCGACAGAAATTCCCCCAAATCCATAATTTGATGTTAACCAACTGATTTAAAAAGTTAAAAAAGCATCATTAAACGTTGTTAAACCCTTACTTTAATGATTAAACACGTTTTCAAAAATTATTGCTCGCAAAAAATGTTAATACAATGTAATTATTGTGATGCTGATTCAATACGACCTCTTAACCTTTTTATCGCCAGACTATGCAACTGACTTACCCGTGTTTCAGTAATACCCAATACCAGCCCAATTTCTTTCATGTTCATGTCCTGAACATAATAGAACTGCAATAACAGCTGTTCTCTTTCCGGGATATACTGAATATGTTCGATGATCTGTTCTGTCAGGTTCTGCTTGATAGCATCATGTAACGGATTAAGCTTTTCATTCTCCTCATCGCTCATCTCCCAGCTGTCGGCGTAATTCTCCTGCAACTCATCAACCGAATACATCTGGCTGGAATTATTATCTGCCAGCATCTGCTGGAATTCCTGCAATGAGACACCCATGCGCTCAGCAATTTCAGACTCGGTGGCTTCCCCCCCCTTTTCTTGCTCGATTTGCTGAATAAGTGCGACAATTTCCCGCGTATGGGTTCGTACCCGACGCGGAACCCAGTCACTTTCTCTCAGCTCATCTAACAGTGCCCATTTCACCCGCTGGGTGATCCATGCGCTCAGAGTGACCCCTTTTTTGGGATCGAAGCTCTCTACTGCACTTAAAAAACCTATTGAGCCAGCCTGAATTAAATCATCCAGTTCTACACTGGCAGGAAGTCGCTTATGTAAACGCAATGCTTCCTGCCGCACCAGATAATGATACTTAGACCAGACTACCGATTTATCTTCCAGCCCTTCGGCCGTATAAATACCATCCACGATTACATTCCACCCAATCATCTCTTCGAGAATTATCCGGTGAAATGGCGCATTCAAATAGGGCAATAAGACTTTAGAAAAATGCGCATACTGTTAATTCGCTTTTATTCACCCGCAATTTAACAAAACCGCGTAATTAATAGCGGTAATTAACAAGATTAAAAGGTTTCCCACTGGGCCAGGTCAGGTTCTTTTTGACGCTGCGGCTTATTCGCCTGCACGGTCACGTTCGTCACGGTGCTCTCGTGATTCAGCCGGAATTGCGCCACCAGTTTCTCCAGCGCATCGGACTGTGCTTCCAGTTCCCCCGCCGCCATCGCCGCTTCTTCCACCATCGCCGCATTCTGCTGGGTCACCAGATCCATTTCATTGACCGCCTGCGAAATCTGGTTGATACCCGCGCTCTGCTCGTCAGACGCGGAGGTGATTTCGCCCATGATCTGCGTCACCTGTGCAACAGAGGTCACAATTTCCTGCATCACCGTGCTGGCCTGTCCGACCTGACGTGAACCGGTATCAATATTACTCACGCTAGTGTTGATCAGCTGGTTGATCTCTTTGGCCGCATCGGCGCTGCGTTTTGCCAGGTTGCGCACTTCTTCTGCCACCACCGCAAAACCACGCCCCTGCTCACCTGCTCGCGCCGCTTCCACCGCCGCGTTCAGGGCCAGAATGTTCGTCTGGTTGGCAATGCTATCGATCACGCCGTTGATATCGGCAATCTGGCGCGAGCTGGTCGTTATTTGCGCCATGATCTGCTCAAGGCTCTGCATCACCTCTCCGCCGTTATGGGCATTGGCGCTGGCACTTTCCGCCAGTTCACGCGCCGCATGGGCGTTATCGGCATTCTGACGCACGGTGGTTTTAATCTGCTCCATGCTGGCCGCCGTCTCCTGCAGCGCTGCCGCCTGCTCTTCGGTGCGGGAGGAGAGATCGTTGTTGCCGTGGGCAATCTCCTGGGCGTTGGTGTGAATACGCTGCACGCTGTCGCGGATCCCAAGAATAGTACTGGTCAGGGAGGTACGCATCGTCTCCAGCTCAGTCAACATATGGCCGATTTCATTCTGGCTGCCAGCCTCAATAGGCTGACTGAGATCGCCCGCGGCCACACGACGCAGCATCTCAACCGTGGTCTCCATACGACGCACCAGGGTATGGCGCAGCCAGTAACGCACGGCGAGCAGCAGCCCGACGGCCAGAATCAGCACAGCAATCCCGACACCCAACATAATCTGGTAGCCACGCTCGGAGGCATGAATATAGCTTTCACTCATGCGAGCGCTGGCATCCGTATACTGATCGACCTTATTACGCAGCGCGGTGCGCAGCTCCATATCGTTTTCCAGCGAGCCGGTATAGCCAGCCGGGTTTTGCAGGTAACCCAGCTTAACGTTGGCAACTTTATACACCTCGTTAAACGCCGCGTTCACTTCAGCCGCCAGACGGCTCTCTTCTTCGGTATTAAACGGCGAGGCCATAAACGCATCCATATTTTGGCGCGCAAGTTTCAGCACATTCACCGTATGTCTGGCGACATTTTCAGAAACCGGATTACCCAACGCTGCCTGCAGCATCAGCCCGTTGGTATTGGCCATGACCGCACTGATGTTATAAGCCGCATCGCGCATCTGATCGTTATTATCTGAAGCCACCACAATGCGTTTAAAATTATTGTTATTGGAGACGGCGTCATAAACAGAATAGGCCGTTACGCCAAACAGCATCATCGCAAACAAACCAATAATCAGGCTGATTGCGCTATAAATTTTGAGTTTCGTTAACATAGATTTTCACCGGCCGTATATGGCCGGTGCCTGTGGGAGTCAATTAAACGGTTAACTGGAGGACATAGTAAAGAGGTTCATCGACTGCATTTTTTTGTAGACGAACATCGACGCATTAAAGGCCAGCTCTGACATCTGCGATTCCGACACCAGCGTTACCAGCTTGCTGGTATCAGAACCGATGGCGTTCTGCACTTTCACAATGGTGTCGTTGATCAGCACCGCACCGGAGAGATCCAGAGCATCAAGCTGCTGCAGGTTGGTCCCGATTTCGGCCTGGGCCTTACCCAGACGGTTAATACCCTCATCCACTGCCAGGCTTGCAGCGCTGAGAGCGGCTTCGAGGTTCTTGTCGTAATCAGCACCGTCAGGGTCAGCGGTCAGCGCGGCCACGGCATCATTCAGCACCATGAAAATGTCGCCGAAGACCTCCTTACCCAGATGGCTGACCTGCATTTCAGTTCCGTCAGCCACGGTTTGCCTGCGCGCTTCGTCTCCACCACGGTAATTACCCACGTCATCAAACGCGGGGGTATCGGTCTTAAAACCAGAGAAAATATAGTTTCCACTGGCGTCGCGGTTATTCGCTAAGTCGAGCAAATTGGCACGGATGCCTTTGATCTCCTCTCCCAACGCCTTACGATCCTCCGCTGAGTAGGTACCGCTTTTCGCCGCAATAATTTTTTCCTTCAGCGTCGTGGTTAATAAATTCCCCACCCCATTAAGAATATTATCCTGATGCTCCAGCGCACCGCGTGCCAGGGAGCGCACGCTGCTGTACATCTCCAGCTTTGCCAGCGCGTCCTGCTGCTTCACCGCGTCGGTTGCGGCAGCCGGATCGTCCGACGCTTTCAGCAGCATTTTGCCTGCCGACATGCGCAAATAAACATCATTGCTTTGGCTCATGCGCTTCGTCATGGCCTCCGCGCTATTTTTATACATATACAGCGTACTTAATCGCATCATCGGTTCCTTATCGGATAGACAGCAGGGCATCAAACATATCGGTAGCGGTTTTCAGCAGTTGCGCGTTGGCGTTGTAATACTGCTTAAACATATCCAGGTTGATGTACTCTTCGTCCATATTGACGCCAGAGAGGGCCTGCTTGGTGTCGTACTTGGTCTGGAAATCCGTTTCGGCGCTGGCAAGCTCAGATTTCACGCCGCGCGCATGGTCACCAATGGTTCCCACCAGGCTGGCATAGGCTTCAGTTAACGTGTTTTCACCAATCAGCTTTTCATCCTGAATTTTGCGCAGCGCATCGAGGTTCTTATTATCACTCGGACCGCCATCTTTATCCCCCGCTGTCGCAAACTCCTGTGCGCTGGCGATGTTGCGGGTTATCCCTTCCGCAGCACCTGCCATCGGGTTAAGGGTGAAGGTGTCGCCATTGGCAAACCCTCCCCCTGATACATCGATCTCAATTCCGTTAAAGCTAAGCGTACCCCCAACGACAGTAGCCGAGACATCACGTCCATCAGCGCCTTTGACGGTCCATCCACCCGCACCATCACTGATGAGGGTATAATTTTCCGATGTCACCTTTTTGTAATCGGTGACGGTTATCCCCTCAAGCTTGCCGGTCCCGGTGTTTTTCGCGTTGGCATAGGCTTTGATATCTGCCAGGGAGAAGAGATCCCCACCCGGTTTTCCGTCTGGCGTATAGCCCTGCGCATGCTGCTCGTTCATGCGGTTCGCCATTTTAAAGGCGATCTGATCCAGCTCCTGACGGGCAACGGTCAGGTCTTCGTTACGGAATTTAAACAACCCGCCCAGGCGACCTTTGGTGATGCTGCTTTCATCCAGCGGCGAGGCTTTACCGTTCGCATCCACGTAGGAGACGATGGTTTTATTGGGATCGCTATCCGAGAGCGAGGTTTGCAGCTTATACGCTCTGTCCCCGGAAACCAGCGGACGACCGTCAGACAGGAGCACGTCAACCCGACCCGAGGTTTTGTCTTCGGTCACCGTGATCCCAATGTGTTCGCTCATCTTTTCCAGCAGCGCATCGCGCTGGTCGAGCAGGTCGGCAGGCGGAGCGCCATTCCCCTGGGCACGTTCCAGCTGTTTGTTCAGCTCCGCCAGCTGCTGGGTGTAGCTGTTAATATCTTTGGTGCTCTGTTCGATCTGGGTGTTAGTGCTCTTTTCCAGCGCGGTCAGGCGCCTGGCGCTGGCGTTAAAACGATTCGCCAGCGTACCCAGGGAGGTGTAGACCGCGACTCGCCCCGGAGGATCAGACGGATCACTGCTCAGATTTGCCATGGCCGTAAACATATCGTTCATTGAGACCGAAACGTTATCGGACTCGTCGGCCAGCATATTATCGATGTCCGCCAGCTGTTCATTTCGCCCCGCGAGTGCGGCGAAGTGAGAAAGTGATCCGCGCAACTGATTGTTGGCAAACGCGTCGTACGCACGCTCGACACCACCGGCGCGTGCCCCGTAACCGAAAAAGCCCTGCCCGGTAGTCATGCCGCCCAGTTCGCCGATGATCAGGCTGCGGCGGCTGTAGGTGCCGGACAGGCCATTGGTCAGGTTATCGCCCGTCACGCGCAGTGCCGCCTGTGCAACGCTCAGGCCGCCTCTCGCCAGGTTAAATAAGTTATTCATAAGATCCGGATATTCCCTGTTTGCAGGCCCGGGTTCGCGTCCGGGCCAGAAAGTTCATGTCTCTGCTTATTTCATCGGTGATTAGAAAATTCTCTAAAAAATTTTATCGAGATCGTGTTTATAGGCATTCACACCCTGCTGAATATCGCCTTTCACCTTCTGAATAATGGTGATGAGCTTTTTGGCGTACGCCGGGTCGGTCGCATAGCCGCCCGCCTGCAGCGCCTTCGCCCCCTGCTCTGGCGAGCCGGACTGCACCACGCCGCGATAGCGCGGATTTTTTGTCAGCAGCTTCGCGTAGTCCGCCAGTGCATGCTCGTACGAGTCGTAGACGCGGAACGCGGCTTTCACCTTCTGCTTCACACCGTTGAGGTATTCGGTGGTGGTGATCTCGGTAGTTTTGCCGCGCCAGTCGCCGGTCGCTTTGATGCCGAACAGGTTGTGGCTCGGTCGGCCATCCGCCGCCGGGATTTCGCGCTTGCCCCAGCCGGACTCCAGCGCTGCCTGGGCGAGGATCAGGTGCGGATGCAGCCCGCTTTGCTGCGCGGCCGCCTGGGCCGGGCGCAGCAGACGGGCAATAAACGGATGCGCCCCTTCCGCCGGTTTAGCGAACGACACCGGCGCAGGCAGGCGAAGTGGCCCGGTGGCCGGCGCCGAAGCAAGATCCGGTCGTATAAAGTCGCGTCCCGGCGTGCTCACCGTTGCGGCAGGTGCCTCACGCTCGCCGCCCAGCTGGCGGACGATAAGATCGGCAAAGCCGAGCTGACCACTCCCGGCAATATTCTGTGCAACCTGCTGATCGTGCATGGCGGTGTACATCTCGGAAGACTGGCTGCTCAGCAGATCGTCCTTAAAGGTGGCATCGCGCATGCTCTTCATCATCATCTGCACGAAGATGCCCTCCATCTGCTTTGCCGCCGCTTTCAGTGCGCCGGGCGCTTGCCGCCCGGCCTCCCGTTTTAAGGTATCCAGCGAACGGACATCAAAGGCGGGCTGATCGAGCTTGTCGAAGGCGTTCATCAGTTCACCTCCAGCTTCGCCCGCAGACAGCCGGCGTTTTTCATTGCCTGTAAAACCGACATCAGCTCGTTTGGCGTGGCACCCAGGCTGTTCAGTGCACGGATCACCGCGTTCAGATCGGTACTGCTGCGCACGTGCTGCAGCGAACCGCCGCTGTCGCGCACCGAGATATCGGTCTGCGGTACCACCACCGTCTCCCCGCCGCCAAATGGCGTATCGGGCTGGCTGATAATGTTGTTCTGCATGACCTCTACCGTCAGCGAGCCGTGCGCCACCGCGCAGGAGTCGAGCGAGACGTGGCGGTTCATCACCACCGAGCCGGTACGCGAGTTCACAATCACCTTCGCGTCCTGCACGTTCACCCGTAGCGGAATGTCCTGAATGTCGGCCAGGAAACGCACGCGGGACGGACCGTCCGGCGGCGCGAACAGGCGCACGGTGCGGGCATCTTCCGGTATCGCCGCCCCGCCGCTGTAGCGCTGGTTAATGGCATCGCTGACCTGCTGCGCCAGCGAGAAGTCAGTCTCGTTGAGCTGCAGGCGCACAATGCTCTGGGTGGCGAAATCGTTCGGCACTTCCCGCTCCACGGTCGCTCCGCCGCTGATACGTCCGCCGTTAAGCTGGTTCACCTGCACACGGCTGCCGCCCGATTGCGCGCCCGCACCGGAGATCAGAATGTTGCCCTGGGCAATGGCGTAGATCTGGTTATCCGCCCCTTTCAGGGGGGTCATCAGCAGCGTACCGCCGCGCAGGCTTTTGGCGTTGCCCACCGAGGAGACCACAATGTCCAGCTTGTCGCCCGGACGGGCAAACGGCGGCAGCTCGGCGGTGACCATCACCGCCGCGATATTTTTCAGCTGCATATTGGTGCCCGCCGGAACGGTGATCCCCAACTGCGAGAGCATGTTGTTCAGGCTCTGGCCGGTGAACGGCGCCTGCATGGTCTGGTCGCCGGTCCCGTCAAGACCGACAATCAGGCCGTAGCCCATCAGGGAGTTGGAACGCACGCCCTGCACCGTCGCCAGATCGCGGATACGTTCCGCGTGTACCACTTTAGGTACCGCCAGCGTCATGCCGTAGAGCAGGATGCTGAGAAAAAACAGGATAGATTCTTTTTTCATGGTCATATCAGAAAGGAGAAAGGTTCAGGAACAGGCGTTGCAGCCAGCCCATGTTCTGCGCTTCGTTGATGTAGCCGTTGCCGACATACTCAATGCGAGCGTCCGCCACCTGGGTGGACGGCACGGTATTGCTGCCGCTGATGGTGCGCGGGTTCACCACCCCGGAGAAGCGGATGAATTCGGTGCCCTGGTTGATGGCGATCTGCTTCTCACCCACCACGCCGAGGTTGCCGTTGGGCAGCAGCTCTTTCACGGTCACAGTGATGGTGCCGGTAAAGGTGTTGCGCGCCGCCGCGCCGCCCTTGCCTGCGAAATCATTTTTGCCTTCGGCTTCAAAATCCGCTTTGCCATCGCCCAGCCAGCTGTTGAGTTTTGAGGGTACCGCAATCAGCCCCATACCGGCCGATCCATTACGGTTGGCACTGGCGGAGGAACTTTTGCTGGCGCTCACGTTCTCCTGCAGCAGGATGGTCAGCGTGTCGCCCACGTTACGCGGGCGGCGGTCTTCAAACATCGGCTGATAGCCGTAGTTCATCCCCTGCCCGGCCTGAAACAGTGAGCCGCCGGTCGCTGCCGGTGCCATCGGTAATGGTGTTGCCGTTGTCGGACCTTCAACAAGGGGCTTTTGCATAATGTGCGCGCAGCCGCCGAGCAGCAGCGTGCTTGCCAGCAGCGCGGCCGCCGGAATGTGCATAGACAATATTTTCATTTCAGTGTCGATAAAATGTCTGGCCGCGCGAGCGGCCAGAGAGAGGATTACAGCTGGGAAAGGCGCTGCAGCATCTGATCCGATGCCGACACCGCCTTACTGTTGATTTCGTAAGCGCGCTGCACCTGAATCATGGTCACCAGCTCTTCCGCCACGTTGACGTTGGAGATTTCCACGTAGCTCTGCTTCAGGGTGCCCGCACTCTCCATGCCCGGGTTCAGCTCGTTCGGCGCGCCGGAGGACTGGGTCTCTTTGTAGAGATTGCCACCGATGCTTTCGAGACCCGCATTGTTGACGAAGGTGGTCAGCGTCAGCTGGCCAATCTGCTGTTCTTCCGCCTGACCCGGCACCTTCACGCTGACAATACCGTCACTGCCGATATTCAGTTTGGTGGCATCCTGTGGGATCACGATCCCTGGCTGGATCGGGTAGCCTTCGGCATTCACCAGCTGCCCGTCCGGGCTTTTCGAGAAGTGGCCGTCACGGGTGTAGGCGGTGCTGCCGTCCGGCATCTGCACCTGGAAGAAGCCTTCACCTTCGATGGCGACATCGTACTCATCCCCGGTTGGGTTCATGTTGCCCTGGGTGTGAATACGCTGGGTGGAAACCGGACGCACGCCGGTGCCCAGCTGCAGACCGCTTGGCAGAGTGTTCTGCTCGGTCGCCTGCGCGCCAGGCTGACGCATGTTCTGATAGAGCAGATCCTGAAACACGGCGCGCTGACGCTTAAAGCCGTTGGTGTTGACGTTCGCCAGGTTGTTGGAGATAACGTCCATATTGAGCTGCTGTGCTTCCAGCCCGGTTTTTGCGATCCATAAAGAACGAATCATAGTGACTCCTTGCGCGGCCTTAGCTCACGCTTAATAGCTGGTTGGCCTTCTGGGCGTTTTCGTCGGCGGTGCGGATCACCTTCATGTTCATGTCGAAGCCGCGGGAGTTGGCGATCATCTGCGTCATGGCCTGTACCGGGCTGACGTTGCTGCCTTCGATGGCCTCCGGCGTCAGGCGCAGGGTTTCGTCCTGCGCCAGCATCTCGCCGCCCGCGGTGCGGAACAGTCCGTCATCGCCGTGAACCATGCTGTTCATCTCCGCGTTGACCAGCTTGAGGCGACCCACCGGCACCAGCATCGTCGGGTCATCGCCCATGCCGAGCGCCGAGACGGTACCGTCGCTGCCGATGGTGACGTGCGACTGCGGCGGTACTTCCAGCGGCCCGCCGTCGCCCATCAGCGGACGGCCGTTGACGCTGAGCGCCCCATCCTGATCCACCTCGATAGCGCCGTTGCGGGTGTAGCCTTCGCTGCCGTCGTCCATCGCTACCGCCAGCCAGCCGTTCTGCGGCAATGCCACGTCGAGGCTGCGGCCGGTATGGGTAATCGGCCCCATGGTGGTGTCGTGAAACGGCGTTGACTCCGCCACCAATGCGCGGGTGCGCAGGCTTTCCCCTTCGATGGGTACGGAACGAAACGCCGCCAGCTGGGCGCGAAAGCCTGCGGTGGAGCTGTTTGCCAGATTGTTTGAGGTGACCGCCTGGCGGTTGAGCGCCGCATTGGCGGCACTCATGGCGGTATAGATAGCGCGATCCATCGTTCAGCCTTAACGCAGGTTAACCAGCGTCTGCAGCACTTCAGACTGGGTTTTGATGGTTTGTGAGTTGGACTGGTAGTTGCGCTGGTAGACGATCATGTTGACCATCTCGTCGCCCAGGTTCACGTTGGAAGATTCCAGCATGCCGCCTGTGATATCGCCAAAGCTGCCAGTACCGGAGGTACCGAGGAACGGCTGGCCGGACTGCGCCGTCTCAGCCCACAGGTTGTTCCCCTGCTGCGCCAGACCGCCCACGTTGGCAAAATCGGCCAGCACTACCTGCGCCACGGTCTGACGTTTGCCATTGCTGTAGATGGCGATCACTTCGCCGGTGTCGCTCACTTCATAAGCGTTGAATTTACCCGGCGCCTGACCGTCGATCTCTCCCACCAGGACCTGCATATCCCCGGCATTTTGGGTGAGTCCCGTCAGATCCAGCTTAAGCTCCAGTGCTGCCGAGCCATTATAGGGTTTGCCTTGGACGGTCATTTCCGCCGCACCCACGATATTGCCGCTGGTGTCAAAACTCAGATCAATGTTGACCATACCATCAGAAGAGGTGGAGTCCTCGGCATACGCTTTCCATTGTCCTTCTGCCGTATGGACAAAATAGACTTTAACCGCGTGCTTATTCCCCAGGCTATCGGTCGCCTGAATTTCGCTGGTGTAGTTGTAGGTTTTATCGTCATCCTTGTTGAAGGCGTCGGTGATGATCTTTTCATCTGACTTCAGGTTACCCTTCAGCGTTCCGTTCTCAGACGCCGCCGCAGGCATATCGTCTTTAGGAATTTGAATCGGTCCCACCTGGGCACCCGGGTTAATCACGCCGTTTGTCGCCTGGTAGCCGGTTAAAAGCATGCCGTTTGTTTTGTTGATAATAAACCCGCTCTCATTCTCCTTAAACTGGCCGTTGCGCCCGTAGAACACGCTGCCCGCCTCGTCGACCATGCGGAAAAAACCGTTGCCATTGATCATCATATCCAGCGCCGAACCGCCCGTCGCGGGTCCGCCCTGGCCAAAATTCTGGTCCACACCCGCAACCTGTACCCCCATCCCCGTCGCACCCGCGAAGATATCGGCAAATGACACGGAGCCTGCTTTAAACCCCACGGTCTGTGAGTTGGCAATGTTGTTGCCCACCACGTCCAGCGCTTTTGCTGCGGCACTCAGGCCGCTAAGACCTTGTGAAAAACCCATAATTAATTTCCAGAAAGTAAAAAAGATTATTTTTGAATGACGTAAACATCGCCCATCGAAATCGGATCGTGGTCCAGCAGGTGCAGAATCGGTCCGCTCGGACTCATGGTGACCCCCTTCACCTGCTCCTGAATCAGGCCGTAGACTTCCGGCTTATCGCCTTCTGCGTTACTGGCCGTAAAGGAGAGGGTATATTCGCGATCGCGCGGCGGCCCCGGCTCAGGCTTGAAGTTTTCCAGATCGTCGAGGTTGTAGGTGTTCATCCCCTGCTTGACGTTTTTCAGCTCGGCGGTGTAGGCATTCCCTTCGCTGTCCTCCAGCGTGACGGTCACCGTTTCGGCATCTCCCGACAGGGCGAAGTGGAAATCGTCCGAACCGCCCGGCTGTTCCACCCCTTCCTGGGTGATGCCAATACCTGATTCGCCAAAGGAGACTTTCGCCTCCCCTTCGATCAGCACGCTGCGCCCTATCCAGGAGGAGGCGCTCATGCTGCCAAGCTGGACCATCATCGCCTGCACGCCGGCCACGGAGCTGTTGAGTTTCTCGACACCCGCCGCCATGTTGAACTGCGCCAGTTGTGAAGTGAGCTGGTTGTTGTCCATCGGGTTGGTGGGATCCTGGTTTTTCATCTGCGCCACCAGCAGCGTCATAAACTGGTTCGACAGATCCGCCGCGCTGTTGCCGGTACCGGTGTCACCTGCGCCGCTGTTGTTGTTAATCGAAGAGACCGCCATATTCGTCCTTACTGACCAAGCGTGAGTGTTTTCAGCATCAGGCTTTTGGCGGAGTTCATCACTTCCACGTTGGCCTGGTAGCTGCGTGAGGCTGAAATGGTGTTCACCATCTCGTTCATCACATTGACGTTGGGCATGCGTACATAGCCCTGTTCATCCGCCATCGGATTACCTGGCTCATACACCAGGCGATCCGGGGCGCTACTCTCCACCACGTCGCTGACCTGTACGCCGCCAATCTCCTGACCGACCTGGTTGTCGACCTGAAACACCACCTGACGGGCGCGGTACGGCTGACCGTCCGGCCCCGCCACGCTGTCGGCGTTGGCCATATTGCTGGCGCTGACGTTGAGGCGGCGGGATTGAGCCGCCATCGCCGAGCCTGAAATATCAAATACGCTAAAAAGCGACATCGTTTATTACCCCTGACTGAGCACAGTCATCATTTTCTTAATATCCGCGCCCAGGAACGTCAGTCCCGACTGATATTTCACGGCGTTATCCGCAAAATTGACGCGCTCACGATCCATATCCACGGTATTGCCGTCGGCACTCGGTTGGTCCGGTATGCGATAAAGCAGTTGACTGTCGTCAAACGGCATCGCTTTACCTTCAATATGCTTATTTGACGTTAAGGCCAGTGATACGGGTGATTTCGCCATGGTGTTATTTTCCATGGCGTTTTTTAACTGCTGAGTAAAATCAATATCTCGCGCCTGGTAGCCAGGGGTGTCGGCATTCGCAATATTTGAAGCCAATATATCCTGACGGCGCGACAGCAAACCTAACGCCTGCTGTTGAAAGCGAAAGGCGTCATCAAGTTTATTCATGACAACAGGACTCCTGTCTCGCGTTATTTAAACTGCGATAGTGTAGTCAGCACGGGTGAAATATCACACTGCGAAGACCCGACAGAAATAAGCCTATTTAGGGAAATAGAAATAATGAAGAGTGCGTTAAAACGTCGATGAATTTAAATGGCGACAAAAGTGTCATTATTTAAGGCAATAAAAGACCCGACTCTGCGTATATAATTTAGCCACCTTTTATAGAGTAAATTTTTTATTAAGGCAATAAGATGACGCTCCGATTATTCAGCACGGCGGTAGCCGTCTTGCTCTGTTCTGCCTCCGCTGCAGCCAGCGTGCCATCTGACCAGACGGCGAAGCAGCGCCTGATGCTTAAGCTGGACGCCCTGATCAAACAGCCCGAGAGCGGCAGCGAGATTGTGCGCACCGCGACCCTGCTCGCTACCCCGGCACAACTGGCTGCCGTGTGTGAGAACCCGGATCTGAGCCTGGTGGGGCGCGATAGTCGTCTGACCGGCAAACGCACGGTGCTGGCCCAGTGCGGCGCACGTCGGCACTTTTTGCCGGTGCGCATTAGCGCCCAGGGCACCTGGTGGATTGCCAGCCAGAGCCTGCCCGGTGGCGCGATTGTGCAGCGCAGCGACATTGAGCCCGTTACCGGCATTCTGGACAACCAGCCCGGCGGCTTAATCTTTAACGCCGACGCGATTATTGGTCAGCGCCTCACGCGCGCCATCGACGCCGGTAAACCGTTGTTAGAAAACCAGCTGCGCCAGCAGTGGCGGCTGCGTGCCGGGCAGACGGTGGACCTGGTCACCACCGGTTCCGGCTTTCGTATTCGCAGCCAGGGCAAGGCGCTGAATAACGCGTCGGTGGACGACGTATTGAAGGTAAAAACCTCGGGCGGACGCACCGTGAGCGGCAAAGTCGGTGCTGACGGACAGGTGATGATCATTTCTCAACAATAAATTTTAGGTTTTCTGTGAATCACCGATGAAAGAAGTATTGAGTATATAAATTGATTTGCGAGGACAACCATGAGCATCAACAGCAGCCAGACCACCGCGCCGATTGCGAAAATCGCCCCGACTCAGGATCTGCGCGCCCGTACGCAGCCTCAGGAACGTGACGCTGCCGCAACACGTTCAGACAAGCGCGACAATACGAACGTCACCCTGAGCGAATTAACCAAAAAGATCCAGACCGACGACAGCCGCGATGTGGATTACGCGCGCGTCAATGAACTTCGCGCCGCGCTGTCGACAGGTACTCTGCGCATTGAACCTGAGAAAATTGCTCAGGCGATGGTGCAGGACATGTTTCAGTTTTAATTGTTAACAGGCCCCTTATGGACAAGCTTTATCCGATACTCACGCAGATGAAAACGTCTCTGGATGAACTGGAGGCGATCATGATTGAAGAGGTCAATCAGCTCAACCGCACGCAGATCAACCCGGTGTCGCTGCAGGTGCTGGCCGACAACAAAAACCAGCTGCTGACGACGCTCCAGTATTACGACGACATGCGCCGCCAGCAGGAGCAGAGCTGTGGCACAGAAGCCCCCTACCCGGGGCTCGGTAAGCTGTTTGCCAGCTGGCAGCAGGTGCATGAGAAGGTGCGCAGCACCAAGGCGCTGAATCAAAAGGTGGAATCACTGCTGCAAAGTCATATGAAGAAAAATCAGCATATCCGCAAGGCTATCGACCATGTGGGTCATGCAAACGCGCTCTATGGCCCGGCAGGAGAATCCAGCCAACTGCCTTCTGGCCGCAAGTACAACATCAGTATCTGATCGTTCCTGTCTGCGTTGTCCTCTTTTGCCCACCTCTGGTGGGCTTTTTTTTGGAAAAAAGGCAGACCTGCACCAGAGGTAAAAACCGCACAGAACAATCCCCTCTCCCTTGAGGGAGAGGGTTAGGGTGAGGGGGGAGAATTTAAACAGCCGTGTAGGCTTTATTCATCGTGCGGGATTTACGCATGGCGGAGAGTTCGGTGCTGATGGTGGTCAGACGGCCCTGAATAGCCTGCGTTAACAGGGCGTCGTGCTCCAGCAGCGTCGCCAGTTGAGCGCTGACGGGCGCTTTGTTGTGCTGTGCCAGCAGGGTTAAATCGATATCACACAGCGTTCTCATTCCCATGGTGTACGCCACAGACTCGTCAAGAAACAGATCCCATTCGCCAACCTCAGCCTGCTGACGCAGCTTCGTGTTGCTGATAAGCAGTTCTTCAATCAGCGCGATGATGTCCTTATCCATGTTTCACCTGCTTTTGCTGTGGCGCAATGGCCTGCCAGGTTTCCGCCATGCCGGTCATCAGGGCGATGAGGTGCGGCAGCTTTTCGCCGGATTTGTTGAGATTTGCCTCCAGCAACGTGCGCGAAATATACTCGTACAGACTCTCCAGCTCTTCGGCGATTTTCCCGCCCTTCTCGTGGTCCAGCCCGGCGCGCAGGCCGTTGTCGATAATATTGATGGCGCGGGAAATCATCTCACCGCGTCGGGCGATATTGCCGGACTGGAAATAAATCTCCGCCCGCTTCATGGCGTTGATCGCCCCGTCGTAGAGCAGGACGATCAGCTGGTGCGGCGTGGCACCGGTGATCTGGCTGTCCAGTGAGACAGCGGTGTAGGCACTGTTGCCCGTTTTGGTGTACATCGTCAAATCCTGCCGGGCAGCGAACTGCCCGGTGTTGTTTGAAAGTTAAATCAAGCCCGCCAGAGAACTCTGTAATCGGGAATTCATGCTATTCATATCACTCATGGCTTTATCCAGACGCATATACTCTTTTTCTCTGCGCAGCATGGCCTCTTCGATACGTTTTTCAACCGCAGCAATCTGTTTACCGACACGGGTATCCTGCTCACGCAGCGACTTGAGGTTGACGTTAATCGCCCCTTCATCACGCGGAATAGAATCGCTGTCGCCGAGGTAGGTTTTAAACACATCCTCTAAACGTTCCTTAAGCCCCTGCGCCTCTCCCTTACCAAGAAACAGCGCCTCCACCTCTTCGGGGTTATTTTTCAGGGCTTCATCCAGCTTTTTATTATCGATGCTTAAAACCCCGAGGGTGCCGCTACGCTCCTCCCCCGGCTTCACCTCTTCAAACTTTACCGCGATCCCCAGCATCCCCAGTGACTGGATAACTTCGCTGGCCTCACCGTAGTTGCCGGATACGGTTGATTTGAGCTGGCTGCTCAAACGACGTAGCGTACCGTCACTGAACAGTGCGCCATTATTGGGATCCTGAATCGGCAGTGAATCCGAGTTGGTGTTATTATCAGGGGCTTTATATTTGGTTACAGACGCTGCCGTGTTGAGATAGGCATTATAATTTTTAACAAATTCTTCAATCAGACTCTTCACTTTCGACGTGTCGGCGGTGATCGCGAGAGTTTCTGGTTTGAACTCATCTTTACTGTCTTTTTCAGAGACTTCACGGAGTTCAAGCGTGATCCCGGTAATGGCATCGGTGATGGTATTTGCGCTGCGTTCAACCTTCTCACCATTGATACGAATGAGAGCGTTATCTGCAGGCGTCACCTGCGCAGGTTTAGTAGGATCATAGCCGGGTTCGCCTGGCTGATTAGATTCTGCCCCGGCAGATTTCAGCACATCGTTAAGTGTGTCATCACCTACAACCTCAATCTGCATCTCTCCGTCTTCACCTGTTTTTTTCGAGGTGAACACCAGTTTAAATTTATCGCCTTCGGCGGGCATCACCTGCGCTGTGACATCGCCGTTTTTGTCGTTCACTTTTTTGGCTATCTGAGCAAGAGAGGTTTCATCATCTTTCAGCACGACCTCCATTGTCTTTCCACCGGTCGTAATTTTCAGCGTACGCTGACTCACCGAGGTATCGCCAAGCTGTTTACTTTGGCTATCCTGTACCGAAGAGGAAAGCTGATGCGCCCTTGCCAGTCGTTCAACAATGACAGAATAGCTGTTGGGGATCGCCCCTTTACCTGCCGTTGCCTTGAAGGACTTATTATCACCAACGCTGACACCGTTAAAACCTTCTTCCTCCAGTTTTTCCATATTCTTTTTTAGGGCATCCAGCGAATTGCTAATACTGCCCCAGGCAGAAATCTTCCCCTGATAGCTGCTCTGCTTTTGCAGATAGGGGTTCAGTTTCTGCATCTGGCCTTCACGCTCTTTCGACAGCCATTCGTCAAAAGGTAAGCCGGACCCAACACCCATGAAATTAACAGCCATAAATCTACTCCGTAATAAATGATTATCCGATATTCATTGTCATCGGTAATTTCATCGATCAGTTTAATTTTTTGCATAATCGCGAACAATCTCATCAGGTAAAAAACACATACCTTTGCGCTTATTAATAGATTGATTTTACGATTCGAAGAAAAGACCACAATACTGATGCTATTTCCTTTAATAACAAAAAAGACAGAAAAATAATTTAGCCAATTTTTAATTCCTCCGATGAATGAGTTATGCGAGGCAACGAACGCATATCTCATACGTTAGTTATCAATTTAAAAGGATATCAATATGGCCCAGGTCATTAATACCAACGCCCTGAGTTTGATGGCTCAGAACAACCTGAATAAATCCCAGTCTTCTCTGGGTACCGCTATTCAGCGCCTCTCCTCTGGTCTGCGTATTAACAGCGCAAAAGACGATGCGGCAGGTCTGGCAATCTCTAACCGCTTCACCTCTACCGTGCGTGGCCTAACCCAGGCAGCGCGTAACGCCAACGACGGCATCTCCCTGGCGCAGACCACCGAGGGCGCACTGCAGGAAGTAACCGAGAACTTACAGCGTATCCGTGAGCTGACCGTTCAGGCGAAAAGCGACACCAACTCCGCAGATGACCGTGCGTCTATCAAAAAAGAGATCACTGCCCGTCTGGAAGAGATTGGCCGTATCTCCAAAACAACTAACTTTAACGGCGTCAACGTTCTGGACGGCTCCCGCGAATCGCTGACCATTCAGATTGGCGATAAAGATGGCCAAACTATTGATATCAACCTGCCGAAGATGGACCTCTCTTCCCTGGGTCTGGAAGCTTTTGGTAAAGACTTCGAAAAGATTATCGATGGTTCGCCGAAGGATTCTGAGTTTACAGTTGCGGGTACCGATCGTTCCACCACGCCAGCCGCCTTTGATGTCGGCCTCGGAACAGCAGCGCAATATACTTTAGATGCAACAGAAAAGGCTAAATTTGCTACCGCTGCTGGTATTGCTGTAGCCGATCTGGAAGTCAGAACGGTGGATGACGGCAAAGGTAATCTGCGTTTCTTTGCTATCGATAATAACAATAAAGATAAATCTGTCGAGTTAGATGTTTCATTTAAGGCCAATGCCGCCGGTACGGCAGCAGAACTGGATGGTGCGATTACCAAAAAAGATGCAATCACCGAGCTCGATAAAGATATCCTGAAAAATGGCGTTAAAACGCTAACCGATATTGAATCTGCAGGCGTTGGTAGCACAATTCCGGCTGTTGGCGGCGACGTAGAGCTGGATCAGGCTGCTCTTGACAAAATTTCACAGGACCTTTTTGCAGGCAAAGACGCAGCAACGTCTGGAATGCAAATATTCAGTGCCAAAGATGATGGCGGAAATACTAAGCTGTTTGCGATGGATAAAGACGGTACCATCACAAGCTTTACCTGGGATCCTGCGACAGCGGGTGGTACCGCTACAGCGGTAGCCGCAACAGAGCAGGAAAAGCACGCCATCCTGAAAGATTCTAGCCAGCTGCTGGATAAACTGGATAAAGCGATGACACAGGTGACCAACTTCACCGCCGATCTGGGTGCGATCCAGAACCGCTTTGGCTCTATCATCGCTAACCTGAACACCACGGTCATCAACACCTCTGAAGCGCGCTCCCGCGTGCTGGACGCGGACTTCTCCGTGGAAGTATCAGCCATGAGCCGCGCGAACATCCTGCAGTCTGCCGGTGTGTCCGTTCTCGCCCAGGCAAACCAGGTTCCGCAGAACGTCCTGTCCCTGCTACGTTAATCTGTATTGCCTTTATATCATTATGTTGCCCTCCCTTGCGGGGGGCTTTTTTATATCCCTATCTTGTCATTGAGGTAATACGCAAAAGGTTACCCACAAAATATTTCAGTGATTCCGTTTATCTCCGATGAAAAAAATATGCGCACACATTCACGCGTATTTTTATTGGCAAATGCCAGACAGCTTTAACAACTAAAAGGATATTGATATGGCCCAGGTCATTAACACCAACGCCCTGAGTTTAATGGCTCAGAACAACCTGAATAAATCCCAGTCTTCTCTGGGTACCGCCATTCAGCGCCTCTCCTCTGGTCTGCGTATTAACAGCGCAAAAGACGATGCAGCAGGCCTGGCAATCTCTAACCGCTTCACCTCTACCGTGCGTGGCCTGACCCAGGCAGCGCGTAACGCCAACGACGGTATCTCCCTCGCGCAGACCACCGAAGGCGCGCTGCAGGAAGTAACCGAGAACTTACAGCGTATCCGTGAGCTGACCGTGCAGGCGAAAAGCGATACCAACTCCAAAGATGACCGTGACTCCATCAAAAAAGAGATCACCGCGCGTCTGAGTGAGATCCAGCGTATCTCTGACACCACCAATTTCAACGGCGTTAACGTTCTTGATGGTTCACGTGAAAAGCTGACCATTCAGATCGGCGATAAAGATGGTCAGACTATCGACATCGACCTCACCCAGATGGATATCAAAACGCTGGGCCTGGAAGACTTTGACCTTGAGTTCTCGAAAATTACCGTTTCTATGGGCAAAGGTGAAGTGGAAGTGCCGCGTATTGGCGATACGCCAAGCGAGATTACTGGTCCCATCGACGTAGGCCTGGCCGAGGACTGGGCGTTTGAGGATGCCGACCTGACAACAATTGCCCAAAAGATCAATGCAGGTTATGACCAGAACGATATTGAAGTATATAGCGAAGGTACAGGGGCCGACCAAAAATTTTATATCAAAGATGTGAATGATGATGAAATTTATGTCGCAGACCTGACGTTCAAAGACGATACTGCGCCACCAACCAAATCGGTCCTGGATACAGTGACTCTCGATACCACCGCAGGTAAACTCACCACTCTCGAAAAAGATATCTTCGATAATGGTGGAAGCACGCTAAACGTCACCGCAGCCACCATCAAAGATGGCCTGACCAGCATCACCAACGACAATGGCGATAATGTTGACCTCACCGAAGATCAGATGAACGAAATCGCTGCCCTGTTTGGCGCAGATGCAACTGCAGCAGGCCTGCAGATGGAAATCTTCTCTGACGGTAATGATCATTACGCTGTAGATAAGGATGGCAACATCAAGAAGTTCTCCCTTGATAATGCAGACAGCAATAAAGTCGTTGAAGACACCACGGCAATCAGCGCGATTGATCAAAACAAGATCCTGCAAAGCTGGTCAACCACTACAGCCCCAGATTATCCAGACGTGGCCGACGGTCTGCTTAAGAAGCTAGACGATGCCATGACCCAGGTAACCAACTTCACTGCTGACCTGGGTGCGATTCAGAACCGCTTCGGCTCGATCATCGCTAACCTGAACACCACGGTCATCAACACCTCTGAAGCGCGCTCCCGCGTGCTGGATGCGGACTTCTCCGTTGAAGTTTCTGCCATGAGCCGCGCGAACATCCTGCAGTCTGCCGGTGTGTCCGTTCTCGCCCAGGCCAACCAGGTTCCGCAGAACGTGCTGTCCCTGCTGCGTTAATCTGCGTTACCACCTCACTATTATTACGCGCGTGACTCACGCGCGGTTGCCCTCCCTGGTGGAGGGCTTTTTTGTTTTTGTGCTCTGTGCGCATTGCCCGGCGGCGCTGCGCTTGCATGGGCCTACAAGGATCAACGCAAACGTAGGTCGGGTCAGGCGCAGCCGCCGCCACCCGGCAAGGGTTTTAAGACGGGAGGTAAGGCTCCTTCACATAATCCGCCAGCAGGTACACCCTATCGTGCAGTAATCCCCTCAACGCGATGTTCATCTCCTGCGGCAGGGTGTTTCCCAATATTGCCTGTGGCAGCGCCTGCGCATAGTGAACCGGCATAAGCGTGTCCTGCCAGCCGTCCGGCATGCACGACGGCGCGGCGTCACGAGCAATGCGTTGCTGGAGAAATCGTCGCGAGAGAAAGAAGAAAGTGCGGACAGAATCGTCATATGAAAGCCTTCGGAGAGATGAGAAATGAATCACAAGGAGCAAACCTGCAGGTCGCTTCGGTACCGCCTTGTATTTTCAGGTTCTCACGCCCGGCTGCGGATATTGCCGCAACGCGGGCACTTTACGTTGGGATAGAAACGAATAACAGGATAAATCACGTATTACAGAGGGTGACTTGTGGGATTGCGAGGCGGCTTCCAGATTTGTGCCGGGTGTCGGCTACGCCTTACCCGGCCGATAAAATCCCCGAAAGTGGGCCGGGTAAGCGCAGCGCCACCCGGCTAGCTGCCTGTGCGCTGAAGTAAAGTATTCGCGACCGTATAAACCTCTTCAATCAGCACGCTGTTATTCTGCGTGACCGAGGGCGCCCCGCTTTGCGCCTGCATCATCGCGTCGTCAATCAGCGCCCGAAGCTCTTTTGAAGAGCGGGCGCAACGGCTCGCCAGATTGCGTGACTCGACGGCAAAAACACCCTCTTCGTTGTGCAGCGAGTAGCTATAGGCACGGCTCGCCAGCTGCACCAGCGCGCCGCTACAGTCGGCGATCTGCAGCGCGGCATCATGCAGGGCGTTCATCGCCTGAACCACGCCGGTGGTGCTTTCACTCAGCATGGCGAGGAGATTACCGTTCGCTTCAGGTACCCGCAGCAGACGCTCATTTTCCTCAGCAATCGCGCTGGCTGCCCGCGCAATCATGCTTACCTGCTCGCCAATCTCCTGCATCAGCGGCGGCAACGGCGCACCCTGCTCGGTTTTCAGCTGTGACGGCAGCTCTTCGTTGAGTCGGGAAAGGTGGAGGTTCAGACTGCGCAGCAGCGTCAAGGTGGAGACCAGCAGCAAGGCCGCCAGCGGCCACGGCTTATGCAGGAGTATGCCAGGGCGTTCGCCCATCCGACGGGTGGGAACATCAATGGCCACAAGCCACGATGTCTCAGCGACAGGCGTCACCACCAGCGTGTGCTCGCCGCTGGCGCTGCGAAAACGGGTATGCCGTAACCCTCCGCCCGGCTGGGCCAGCAGCCCACGCAGTGGAACCGCCATCGGCAGGCTGGCATCGTTAAGAGATTGCACCGTCGGCGCACCAGCGGCATCACCGATGATGCGCCCGGTGTTATCCACCATCCAGGCGCGGCCGCCAAGGCGCTCGCCGATCTCTTTGACCAGTGAATTGAAGAACTGACGGCTGGAGCCCGTCTCTTCGCCGGGATCGGTATCGCCCGGCGCACTTTTATCCAGCGCAAAGCTTTTCAGGGTGACCACACTTTCGGTCACTGAGCGCTGCTGCGCTTCAACCCTGTCGAGCTGTTCACGTAACTGGGTTGCCAGAGCATCAACCTGCGTACGCAGACGCTGCCCCTCGGTACGAATAAACCAGGGCATGACCCCAGCCTGCACCAGAATCACCAGGGTAATAAAAATAACGACTAAAATAACGATAAAAACCATGACAACAGCCCTGTTCTTTTAACGGCAGCACAACGCTACCTCTACAGGGCTATTTTATTATGCAGGCGTCAGTAAATATGCTCTTCAAACCGTTGATAACCGCACACTTGTGTTACTCCTCCACAAAAACAATTTTGCGCACATTATCCCAGCGTTTCACCAGCCAGCCGTCAAGACTACACAGCGTGCCGCCCCAGGTCAGGGGAAGCAGACAGAGCACGATATACAGCGTCTCGGGCAGATAAAAGAGCCAGCTCAACCAGGCAATCAAATTAAGCCCGTGCGGAATGGTATAAATACCAATAGTTGCCAACGCCACGGTGCTGATCATCATCAGTACCAGCGCGCTAACGCGGCTGAATAACCCGAGCGTCAACAGCAGCCCCATGCTGCATTCCAGAAAAGAGACGATGACCGCCATTACGTCCGGGAAAGGGATCCCCGCGTCGTGCAGGGTATCCACCATCAGCAGCTGGTTTTCCGTTACGAATAATTTATTAAACCCGGCGGTAAAGAAAAATATTCCGACGACCAGACGACAGATAAATACGGGAAACATGGCGGGCAGATCGGACGTTTGCATAAAACGCTTAACAGATACCATCGGTCATCCTTGTAAAGAAAATAAAATACTGTGTAATAAATTCAATATCCTGTCTTTACTCAGTATAAATTTGCTGACCTCATTCGCAACCGCCCCGGCCCCATTCCCAACACAATTAATAAATATATACAGATTAAAAATTATTAATTTGAAATAATAACGGCGTCTCATTATCAACGCTACGGATGCCCCACCTCCGCCATCACAACTGCAAGTGATTGGTTTTAATATAATTAAAGTAAAACACTCCTAAGCATTACTTTTTACAGGGTTAATAAAAGCCCGATTAATAACCTTAATCCTGTTAAGGCTGTTATTAGGTAGTGGTTGCAAAAATATGACGTAAGACATAAAAAGCATGTCGCTCTGGCCTTCGGCTAGCAATACCGTGCATTCATTACTATTAATTACACTAGCCAGAAGCGATGTCCATTACACCAGAAGAATCAAATAACTATGCTAAACCCTATCGCGATTGGAACGTCACTAACGCTGGATGTACAGACCCGAGAACTTACCCGGACGGATACGCAAGAGACCGTTACCCTCCCCCAGAGCGCGTGCCTGTGTCTCGCCGCACTGGCCGAGGCGCAGGGTGAGGTCCTTTCCCAGGAACAACTCATGGAGATCGGCTGGCGTAGCGCCGGGGTAGAAGTCACGGACAACAGCGTACGGGTGATGATCACCAAACTGCGCCGCGCGTTTACTCAACTGAACCTGCAGGAAGCCATCACGCTCATCGCCGTGACGCGCAGCGGCTATCGCCTGCTGGTGCGGGAGGCGAGCAGCGAACTGCCACAAGCGGAACCCCTGCCCCTGGAGGATGAACCGATACAGGCCGATACACCAGAAGCACCACCGGCTGTTACGCACCTTCCTGCCCGCGCCCGCAATGCGCTCAGGCAAAAGATCGGTGTCACTCTGGCGGGCGTACTCGTTGGGCTGGCGATTGCGCTGCTCCTGCGCGGGATGTTCGACTTTACCCCGCAGCCGGTTCACTTTGTGCGCTGGAACGGGCCCGGCGTGCCGCCCGGCACACAGGTGATGGTTCAGCAGGATAAACAGTCGCAGCAAGCGCTGATTGAATCCACGCTGCAAACCTATACCCGTCACGTGCTGGACCGCCGTCCCAACGAAAAACCGGCCGCCGTGCTGTACGTCACCACCGGCTCTGAAAAAATGAGCCAGTTCCAGGGGCTTATTGCCTGCCAACAACCCTTTAAGGATTCAGGGAATGACTGCGAATCGTTCTATTTTCGCCTTTATTAAATCCCCGCTTACCCTGCTGTTTGTGGGCGGGATGGTCGCCGGGCTGGGCGGTATGGCGCTGTACGGGTTTAAAACCACCGCGTACGCCTCGCAGTGTATTGCCCCCACCTCCTACTACGTGATAGAGGACGACAACAACGCGACGCTGGCACGGGGTATCTACCGCTCCTATCGCGACGGTCTGTTCAGCGGGCATACCACCTATATCGGCACTATCAGCCACTTCAGGGACGGCAAGCGCGACGGACTTCCCAAAGCGGTGAACCGTGAAGTGCGTTACGACGTAGACGTGTCGGGCAAACGGATCCATCTGACCGTCACCAGCCAGCACCGCAAGCTCGGTGGCCAGACCGCGGATAAAGACGTGACCGACTATATCTTCCCGCAGATTAAACCGGGTGAAGTGGCCACCAGCACCGTGTATCTGCTGGACGATAAAGTGCTGGCCTCCGGCACGGAAACCGTCGCCCGTATCGCCTGCATGAACTGAGGGTTACACCAGCGCCTGAATCAGGCCGGCAAGGGTATCAAACCCGGTGGCCATCAGGCGCTCATAGAACGGGGCCAGCGTTTCGGCAATCAGGAACAGCGCCAGCATGCCGAAGGTGAGCGTCAGCGGGAAACCAATCACGAAGATGGAGAGCTGTGGCGTCAGGCGGTTTAACAGTCCGAGGATAAAGTTGATGCACAGCAGCAGGGCGATAATCGGCAGTCCCAGCATCAACCCCTGGCTGAAGATGAGCCCCGCGTGGGTGACCAGGTACATAAACCCGCCCGCATGCAGCGGCGTGGCGTCAACCGGCAGCGTCTGGAAGGTCTCCGCCAGCAGCGCCAGCAGCCAGAGATGGCCGTTAAAGGCGAGGAACAGCAGCGTCACCAGCAGGTTGAGAAAACGCGAGATCACCGGGCTGTTGCCAGCCCCGGGGTCGAAGAAGGTGGCGAACGACAGCCCCATCTGCATACCGATGATCTCACCGGCCATGCGCACAGCGGCAAACAGCAATTGCAGCGTCAGCCCCATCGCCGCGCCGATAATCACCTGTTTGGCCAGCACCCAGACGCCTTCCCAGGAGTAAAGCCCCACCTGCGCGTCGGACAGCGTGCCGCCGAGCAGGATCGCCGTCAGCAGCGCCAGGCACGCGCGCAGCCGGGCGTTGATCGCCTTCTCGCCAAACACAGGGGCAACGTGCAGCAGCGCGGCAATGCGCACCATAATGAAAAAATAGTGACTGACCAGCCCGTAAAGCTGGTCGAGAGGAAGTCCGAAGGCCATCAGCCGATCACGTAGGGAATGCTGGCGAACACCGCACGGGTGTATTCAATAAAGATTTTCATCATCCACGGGCCAAGCGCCACCGCGACGCCGACAATCATCAGGATTTTTGGGATGAAGGTCATGGTCATTTCGTTGACCTGGGTGGCGGCCTGCAAAATGCTGATGATAAGACCGGTGACCAGCGCGGCCACCAGCAGCGGGCCTGATACCATCAGTCCCACCTTGATCGCCTGCATGCCAATCACCATTACGCTTTCCGGGGTCATGGGTCTCTCCTAACTGTAAAAGCTCTGGGCCAGCGAACCCACCAGCAGCTGCCAGCCGTCGACCAGCACAAACAGCATCAGCTTGAACGGCAGCGCAATGGTGGTCGGCGGGACCATCATCATCCCCAGCGCCATCAGGATACTGGCGACCACCAGGTCGATAATCAGGAACGGAATAAAGATGGTGAAGCCAATCTGGAAGGCGGTTTTCAGCTCGCTGGTGATAAACGCCGGCACCAGAATGCTGAGCGGCACTTCTTCCGGCGAGGCGATATCCGGCGTCTTCGCGATACGGGCGAACATCGCCAGATCGCTTTCGCGTGTCTGGTCGAGCATGAACGCACGCAGCGGTTTCACCCCTTCGGTGAGCGCCACCTCCATGGTGATTTTATTTTCCTGCAGCGGCTGCCAGGCTTTTTCGTAGATCTGGCTGAACACCGGCGACATCACAAAGAAGGTCAAAAACAGCGACAGCCCCACCAGCACCTGGTTGGGTGGCGCGGTGGGTGTGCCGAGCGCGTTACGCATTAACCCCAGCACAATGATGATGCGGGTAAACCCGGTCATCATCAGCAGTACGGCAGGGATAAAGGTAAAGCCGCTCAGCAGCAGCAGGGTTTGTACCGGCAGCGTCCAGCCCCCTTCCCCGGAAGGCTGGCCGAGGGTGATGTCAGCGTTGGCCGCCAGCGCACCGGCGGCAGGCAGCATCAGGGCGATCGCCAGCAGCAGACGAAGGCTCACTGCTCACCTCCCGGACGGTATTTCTGGCGCAGCTTTTCCAGCATCAGCGGAAAGGTCGCCGCCGGCGCGGTGGTCTGCGGGGCGTTTTCCGGGCGCGGCTGGGTGGCGAGGCAGGTAATCTGCGAGGCGGTAACGCCCAGCACCAGACGCTGTTCGCCCACGTCAACCAGCACCAGGCGCTCGCGCGGCCCCAGCGACTGGGTCGCCACCAGGGTCATGTTGCCCTGAGCGTCGTTCAGCCGACGCGCCAGCCCGCTGCGGCGGGCGGCCCAGGCCATCACCACCATCAGCAGGATAATCAACGCCAGCGCGCCGCTGACCGTCATCAGCACCGAGCCAGTGGCAGGAAGGGAGTCAGTGGCGTTCATCAGCGGCTCAGACGGTGCATACGCTCAGACGGGGTGATGATATCCGTAATACGGATGCCGAACTTATCGGAGACCACCACCACTTCACCCTGCGCAATCAGGTAACCATTGATCAGAATATCCAGCGGTTCCCCCGCCAGCCCGTCCAGCGATACCACCGAGCCCTGGCTTAAACGCAGCAGCTCCTTGATGGTCATTTTGGTGCGTCCCAGCTCCACGGTCATTTTTACCGGAATATCCAGGATCAGGTTCATCTCGTCAGAAAATTGCGGTGCAGCCATGGTGTCGGTAATTCCCGCCGCGTGCTGTTCGGTCATCGCCTCACCCCACAGATTATCAATGGACTGATCGTCAGAACCCGATGAGGTGTTCATATCGCTCATGGGGAAATTACTCCTTGTTTAATGAAAGTAATGAAGGCTGAATCATCTGCTCGACCTTCAGGGCATATTGATTGTTCACGGCACCGTATTTGGCCGTGAAGACCGGTACGCCACCGACGCTGGCCTCGATAAACTCCTGCTTATCAAGCGCGATGATGTCGCCTTTTTTCATCTGCATGACGCTGGAAAGCCGGGTGCCGATATCGGCGAACCGTGCCGTGAGCTCCAGCTCGGTTTCCCGCATCTGGCTTGCCAGCAGGCCGCGCCAGTGGGAGTCCTCATGGCGTGAGTTGTCCATCGGCGGGTTACTCAGCAACTCGCGCAGCGGCTCGATGGTGCTGAAGGGAATACAGATATTAAACTCCCCGCGATGCGAGCCGATCTCCACCGAAAACGGCGTGGTGACCACCACGTCATTCGGCGATGAGGTGATATTGGTGAACTTCACCTGGATTTCAGAGCGGATGTACTCCGTTTTGATTTTATAGATCGAACTCCAGGCAAATTCGTACGCCTCGCGCGCCATCGACAGCATGCGGTGGATCACGCGCTGTTCAGTGGGCGTAAACTCACGGCCGTCGGCCTTGGTCGGGAAACGACCGTCGCCGCCAAACAGGTTATCCACGGCCATAAACACCAGCCCCGGCGAGAACGCCATCAGCGAGGTGCCGCGCAGCGGGTTAAGGTGCAGCAGGTTCAGGTTTGTCGGCACCGGCAGGTTGCGGGCAAACTCGTGATACGGCTGGATCTTAATGTTCCCAGCGGTAATGTCCGGGCTACGGCGCAGCAGGTTAAACAGCCCCATACGGAACTGACGGGCAAAACGCTCGTTAATAATTTCCAGCGAATGCAGACGTTCGCGAATGACCCGGCGCTGGGTATGCGGATCGTAGGGTTTGATCCCCGGGTCTGCCCCATTGTTTTGACGATCGCTGTTGCTCTCCACATCGGCATTGAGCAAACGGTCGATCTCATCCTGAGATAAAAAGCTGTCAGCCATAATAATTACCGCAGAATAAATTCGTTAATAAGCACGTCAGTGACGCGAATGGACTGGTTAAATGCCAGCGGTTTATCGAGCTCACTCTGAATATTGGTAATCAGGCGACGCTTTCCTTCATCCGTCGATAACTCGTCATAGGTCTGGTGAGTAAGCAACATAAATAAGCGGCTGCGATATTCCGGCAAATATTTTTCCAGCACCGCCAGTGATTTCTGTTCTGCCACGCGAATGGACAAGCCCAGATACAATACCCGATCCGATTCGTTCGCCGTCGGCTTCAGGCTCACGGTAAAGGTATTCATTGAAGCGTACAGCGGCTCAACCTGTACCGGCGCCGGTGTTGCCTGCACTTCCCCTTGCGCAACCTCTGCTGCCGGTTTCGCAAATTTCATTTCCCAGAACAGGTAGCCGGAAAATCCGCACGCCGCAACGGCAGTCAAAAACATGAACGTCATCAGAAGCGAGCGAGACCCTCCGCCGCTGGCGACCTTTTTATTTTTATTACTCATTGAACGTACACCTGATAAATAAGAGAGGGCAGCGGACTACCCTCGGGTCAATATGGCGGACATTGTAGTCCATATCATCATCCTGATAATCAGGTGATAAAATTTCATTCCTGAAGCTAATTCGCCACTTCAGGCAAAGGTATTTATTCCGTATATATTTCCGGGGGTGGTGGTTAATAAGGTCGGCACGATCTCCTCTTCCATCAACGGCTCTTCCCCTTCCTGCGCGCCGTGCTCGTCACCCGATGCGTTCTGGCCCTGCTCACCGGCGGCAAACTGCTGCCCTTCCGCGCTCACGTTTGCCTGGCCGAGCTGAATACCGGATTCCGCCATCGCGGCACGCAGCTGCGGCATGGCCTGCTCCATGACGTGACGAATATGCGCATGTTCGCTGACGATATGGATCTGCGCCTGATCCTGCTGCATACGCAGGGAGATCTGCAGCGACCCCAGCTCTTCCGGGTGCAGGCGGATCTCCGCGCTGTGCAGCCCGTTACGGCTAAAGATAGCGATATGCTGGCTGACTGACTGCTTCCACTCCGGCGTTTCCGGCGGATGGTTGACGGTGACAACCTGCTGCGGTGCATGCGCCACACTGGTGCGTACGGCGGCCGGCAGCGCCACGGCGCTCACCGATGAGCTCGCAGGCACGTCTGCCGTGATTATCGCCTCACTGCTCACCGCTGCGGGCTGCGCCGTCAGCGGTGCGGCATTTGCCGCTGGCGTGTTCCCGGCGGCGGCCATCAGGGGAGACACCGTTTTGCCTTCTCGCGCCGGGGTTTGGCCACTCACTATGCCCTCTGCAGGTTTAACCGGCTCTGCTCCGGTGACGCTGCGGGTCACCAGCTGTTGCAGTTGCCACTGCGGGCTCTCTTTACCCTCACCGTCGGTGAGTGAAACCCCGTTCAGGGCCTCTGCCAGCCCCGGCGGCGCGGCGAGCAGCATACCGTCGGCATCCGTTACCGGTGCGTCGTCGGCAAGCTGTTGCGGCAGTAAATCTGCGGACAACCCCGCCAGTGCGGATTGCGGCAGTGCTACCAGCGCCTGGGGGTCAAGCTCCGGGAAAAGCTGCGCCAGTTCCGCCAGCTTGTCATCCAGCGCCAGGCTGAAGCCTTCGTCTGCGAGCAACCCGGTCTTCGGTTTGCCCTGCACTCCGCCGCCCAGTAGCAGGGCGGCAATATCAATGTTCATAGCCTTTCTCTCTTTTGTCCGGCACGCTGAGCAAATTCATCCATCAGCTTTTGTTCATGTCGGCTCTGAACCACGGCCTGCGCCGTCGCCCGGCGTTCAATCAGGGTTTCAAACGCGTTCAGGCGCTGCTTGTTCTGCACCCAATTCTGCTTCACCTCGTCTACCGCCTTTTCGCAGGCGTTAACGTGGCCTTCCTGCTGCTTCACCACCTGTTTCAGCGACAAAATAAACGACTGGTGATTCACCAGATCTGCCACTGACATACCGCCGCCCATCATTCCCTGACGCAGGGACTGCTGGTACTCCTGCTCATAGTGCTGCAGCTGTTCGTGCTGGGTCATCGCCTGCTGGAGCTGCTGCTGCGCCCCACCCAGCGCGCGGGTGGTCTCGGTCAGCGTCTCCTGCGCCATATCGCGCAGCAGCGTCATGGGGTTTTTCACGTTCATCGCGCCTCCGGATTAGTCCTTGATGTCCGGGAAGAGCCCGGTCAGAGCGCGAACGGCGTCGTCATAGCCGCTGCGCTCGTGGATTGCCTGATGGAGGAACGCCTCCAGCGACGGGTATTTGTCGATAGCCTGATCCAGCATCGCGTCGCTCCCTTTGACGTACGCCCCCACGCTGACCAGATCGCGGTTGCGCTGATACGCGGAAAGCAGCTGTTTAAAACGCTGCACCTTGCGGTACTGGGCATGCGGGATAAGCTCGGTCATGGCGCGGCTGATCGAAGCTTCAATATCGATCGCCGGATAGTGCCCCGCCTCAGCAAGACGACGCGACAGCACGATATGGCCGTCGAGGATCGCCCGCGCGGAATCGGCAATCGGATCCTGCTGATCGTCCCCTTCGGTCAGTACGGTATAAAACGCGGTGATTGAGCCGCCCCCCTTCACGCCGTTACCGGTGCGCTCGACCAGCGCAGGCAGACGGGCAAAGACCGACGGCGGATAGCCTTTGGTCGCGGGCGGTTCGCCAATCGCCAGGGCCACTTCACGCTGCGCCATGGCGTAACGGGTCAGGGAGTCCATGATCAGCAGCACGTTGAGGCCGCGCTCGCGAAAATCTTCCGCGATGCGCGTCGCGTAAACGGCCCCCTGCATACGTAAAATCGGCGAGACGTCGGCCGGGGCGGCGACAACCACTGCACGCGCCAGCCCCTGCTCGCCGAGGATATTCTCGATAAAATCTTTTACCTCGCGGCCACGCTCGCCAATCAGCCCCACCACGATGACATCAGCGGTAGTGAAGCGGGCCATCATGCCGAGCAGCACGCTTTTGCCGACGCCGGAACCGGCGAACAGGCCCATACGCTGCCCGCGCCCTACCGTCAGCAGGCCGTTGATGGCCCGCACACCGACGTCGAGCACGTTTTTAATCGGATCGCGGTGCAGCGGGTTAAGCGTCGGGGTAAACAGCCCCGCCGCCGGTTTCCCCGGCGCAGGTCGGCCATCCAGCGGACGGCCCTGGGCATCCAGCACGCGACCCAGCAGGTGCGGGCCAACGGGCAGTTGCTTACCCGCGTGGTTGTCACTTTGCAGGGCGTAAATGCGCGCCCCCGGCAGAATGCCGTCGACATGCTCCAGCGGCATCAGGAACAGCGTCTGGCCGTTAAAGCCCACCACTTCGCTCTCAACCGGGATAATCCCCTGTTCCGTCTGGCGCTCAACGATGCACAGGGCACCGATTGGCAGCTTCAGCCCCACAGCTTCCATCACCAGCCCGGTGGCGCGCGTCAGCTTGCCGTACTGGCGAAAATCGGGCACCTGGGTGAGTTTCTCCTCCACCCGGTCGAGGGCCGATAGCCATGTTTTTAACTGCTGGCTCATTGCGAGAGCTCCTCGCGCGCCAGCTGACAGAGTGCCTGCCAGCGGGTTTCCATGCTGGCATCCACCTCCACATCCGGGGAAACTATCCGGCAGCCCCCGGCGGCCAGGCTCGCGTCGCGGTGAAGCTCCCAGCCCATCGCGGTGAGCGTTTCACCCAGCGCCGCCTGCACCGCCGCAAATGCGTCCGGGCTGACATACAGCTGGATGGTGCCGTGCAGCAGCGCGTCCTGCTGCATCAGGCTGCGGATCTGCGTGACCAGAGCATGGTTATCTGCCACACGAGACGAACCGTAGAGTTGCTGCACCGCTGTCAGGGACAGCTGCACCAGACGCGCGGGGATCAGCCCTTCGAGGTTTTCCAGCGCCAGCTTAAAGTTGCTGACCCACGTTTCTGCCTCGCGCAGCTTCGCCTGCTGCTCCACACGCGCCTGCTCCACGCCCTGGGCATACCCGGCGTCGCGGCCCTCTTTCAGCCCGGCCTCATAACCCTGTTTGCGGCCCTCTTCCTGGCCCTGCTGCTGCCCCTGGGCAAACCCCTGCTGTTCCGCCTGCTTGCGCAGACGTGCCAGCTCGGCTTTCAGCTGCGCCTCAGACTGGGTGTTATCCAGCGTGGGTAGCGGGGTGTCCTGCGGCTCACCCAGCAGGTTTTCAGGCTGCCAGGCGCGCCATCCTGTGGCGTTATGTTCATCAAACGTAGGCATCGTCGCTGCCTCCAATCAGGATCTCGCCGGACTCGGCCAGACGACGCACCACGTTGAGGATGGTCTTCTGTTCGGCTTCCACCTGCGACAGACGCACCGGGCCACGGGAGGCCAGATCGTCGGTCATCAGCTCGGCCTGACGGCGCGACATATTGCGGAAGAACTTCATGCGCAGTGGCTCGTCGGCCCCTTTCAGTGCGATGATCAGCGTTTCGCTCTCGATCTCCTGCAACAGGCGCTGGATGCTGCGGTCTTCCACATCCACCAGATTTTCGAACAGGAACATCTCGTCGATGATCTTCTGCGCCAGCTCGCCGTCGAACTCGCGTACCGCCTCGATGGCCGCCTCTTCCTGCTGAGATTTCATCAGATTGAGGATCTCGGCCGCCGGACGGACGCCGCCCATTTTGCTGCGCTTGAGGTTCTGACCGTGCAGCAGGTTGTTGAGCACTTCCGTCAGCTCCTGCAGCGCGGCAGGCTGTACCCCGCCGAAGGTGGCAATACGCAGCATGATGTCGTTACGCTCACGATCGTCGAATTTACCCAGCACGTCCGCCGCCTGGTTACGCTTAAGGTGGACCAGGATGGTGGCGATGATCTGCGGATGCTCTTCGCGGATAAGGTCGAACACCGCCTGCGGATCCATAAAGTTGAGCGTTTCGATGCCGTTGGTGCCCTGGTGGGTATCCAGCAGATCTTCCAGCAGCGAGGAAGCGCGCTCTTCGCCCAGCGCCTTGACCAGCACGCTGCGCAGATAATCGTTGGTGTTGAGGCTCAGCGCCGCATATTCGCTGGAGTCTTTCTTAAACTCCTCCAGCACCATGGCCATCTGGTCGTGGGTGAAGCCCGCCATGTTGACCATGGAGCCACTGATCTGCTTCACCTCGTGGGCGTTGAGGTGCTTGAACACCTCCGCCGCCAGGACATCTCCCAGCGTCAGCATGACGATGGCGCTTTTTTCTGAGGCATTCATTATTTCGGCTCCTTACTCATCCACTGGCGGATCACGAGGGCAATAACGCGCGGCTCCTGCTCTGCCAGCTCACGCAGCTGTTGACCATTGAGTTCCGTATCCACCCGCTGCTGGGCGCGGTCGCGGTTGCTTTTCTCCGCGGCACGTTTTTTCGCGGCAATCTCTTCTTCCCGCGCCTCTTTTTCCATCTCCAGACGGCGCAGGGTGGTCTCCTGGTGGCGAACCCAGGCAGGCTGAACCAGCTTGCGCCACATGACCCAGGCGATAATGGCGATGACCAGATAGCGGGCGATAGCCATCAGCAACGCGTAGAAGCGATCCTGCTCCCAGAACGGCGGAACCGGCTCTTCCACCACGCCGTTAAAGGCGGAGTTGAGGATGTTGACGCTGTCGCCACGGCTGGCGTTATAGCCAATCGCCTCTTTGACCAGCGCGTTAATGCGGGTCAGTTCGGCCTCGCTAATCGGCCCCGGTTTGCCCTCTTCCCCCTGCGGCAGATGGTTTATCACCACCGCCACGGACAAACGCTGAATGCGCCCCACGCTGGATTTGGTGTGCGTAAGGGTGCGATCCACCTCAAAGTTGGTGGTCTCGTCACTGCGGTTGTTGTACGGCTGCGCCGTCTCACGGCTGGCGTTGTTGCCGGTGGTTTTCTCTTTCTTATCATCCACTGGCGTGTTCAGCGGCTGGGTGATGGGCGCGGTCGCCGGTGCGGGAGGCGTGTTGCTCAGCGCGCCCGGTACGCCGCTGGCACCACGACGGTTACCCTGCTCGGCCAGGCTGGCCTGACGACTGCGGATCGCCATTTTTTCAGGGTCGCTGTTCGGCTGATACTGCTCCTGCGTCTGCTCCTGCTCGGTGAAATCAATCTGCGCGGTCACCTGGGCGCGGATGTTTTCATCCCCCACCAGCGGGGCCAGAATGCGCTGGATGCGCTGCTGGTAGTCGCTCTCGATTTCATTGGTGTATTTCAGGTGCGCGGTCTGCAGGCCGCGCAGGCCGCTTTGGGTCAGGAGGTTGCCGCGCTGATCGACAATGGTCACGCTCTCTGCGGCCAGCCCGGTCACCGCGCTGGAGATAAGATGGGTGATCGCCACCACCTGGCTGTCGTCCAGGGTGCGGCCCTGCAGCAGGTTAACGGTGACGGACGCAGTCGGTTTTTTCTGTTCGCGGACAAACATCGACGGTTTTGGCGTGGCCAGATGCACGCGCGCGCTCTGGATCGGGCCGAGATTTTCAATGGTACGCGCCAGCTCGCCTTCCAGGGCGCGCTGGTAGTTCACCTGCTCGGTGAACTGGCTGACGCCAAATTTCTCCTGATCGAGCAGTTCAAAGCCCACGCCGCCGCCTTTCGGCAGCCCCTGCTGGGCCAGCTTCATGCGCACCTCATGCACCTGCGATGCCGGGACCATGATCACGCCACCCGGCGTGTCGATGCGGTAAGGGACATTGAGCTGCGACAGCTGCGCCACGATGGCGCCGCCTTCTTCATCACTGATATTACTGAACAGCACCCGGTAATCCGGCTCCTTTGCCCAGAACATTAACGCGATGATGACGGAAAGCGCCGCAGCGCCGCAAATCACCAGCAAAAGCTTCGGGCTGCCGCGAAGTGAGGACAGCATCGATTTAATTCGCTCTGCCGGATTGTTGGTTAACTCATTTAGTGTGGCACTCATGCCGTATTCCTGTATGAAATAGCACGCATCCGCGATGCGCGTCAGCTCACGAAATTCGCGAGAGTGATGTCGACGATTTCAAAAATATAAGAATTTTTCAGGCGGGCATTATCGTCTGAAAGGCATTTTTTTTAAGGATAAATAAGCTCAAAGTTCTGTCGGCTTATTGGATTTTCTGAGGTTTTTAAACGCGTGTTAAGCTGTCGACGTTTAAAAGATGTGCAACAAACCGCCGTTTTTATCTTAATTACCAGGAATAAAAAGAATGTCAGCGACATTAATGCGTGGCGTACTCGATCAAATTCAAACCCAGGCGCAGCAGGTCAGCGGCCCGTCTCACCGACTGCACACTTCGCGCGGCGAGGCCCCTGCCTTTTCTGACGTTTTATTTAACAGCATTAACGAAATAAATAAAACCCAGGTTGAGGCAAAGAGCAAAACACAGCAATGGATGTCTGGAAGTAGCGATATTGCCCTGAATGACGTGATGCTGGCGATGCAGAAATCGTCTATTTCATTCAGCTTTGGTATGCAGGCACGAAATAAGATGATTAGCGCCTATCAGGAAATAATGAATACGCCGGTTTAAGGTCTGATCCCCTTCTATGAGTGAAATTAACAGCACGCCTGCACGCTTATCCCTGAATACGCTTTCACTGACTGACAGCGAATTACAGCGTGTCGGGAAATTAATCTATAAGCGCGCCGGCATTGTCGTTAACGCGCAAAAGCGAGAGATGATTTTTAATCGTCTCTCCCGTCGCGTGCGCACGCTGGGGCTGGCCTCGTTCAGCGAGTATATCGCCCTGCTTGAGTCGCACTCTGAGCATCCGGAATGGCAGAACTTTATCAACGCGCTGACCACCAACCTGACCTCCTTTTTCCGCGAAGCGTATCACTTCCCGATCCTCGCGGAACATGCGCGCCAGCGCGCTAACGGCTACCGCGTCTGGTGTACTGCCGCCTCAACAGGGGAAGAGCCCTGCTCTATCGCCATGACGCTCAATGAGCAGTTGGGCGCGTCGGTGGCCGGACCGCGCATCTGGGCGTCGGATATCGACACCGAGGTGCTGGCTAAGGCCGAAGCGGGCGTCTACCGGTTGAGCGATCTGGACTCGCTGACGCTGGCGCAAAAGCGTCACTATTTTCTGCGCGGGGCGGGCGACAACAGCGAGTGGGTGAAAGCCCGACGGGAACTGCTGTCGGCCATTCACTACCAGCAGCTGAATTTACTCGATGAAAAGTGGTCCGTTCCCGGGCCGTTCGACGCCATTTTCTGCCGTAACGTGATGATTTATTTCGACGCGCCGACGCAGCAGCGTCTGTTGCAGCGTTTTGCGCGTCTGCTTAAGCCGGGTGGCCTGCTGTTTGTCGGCCATTCGGAACATTTTAACCACACACATATTCCGCTGCGCCTGCGGGGGCAGTCGGTGTATGAACTGACGGAGGCCACACGGTGAAGGCGATTCGTGTGCTGGCGGTCGATGATTCCGCCCTGATGCGCAACATGCTCAGCGCGGTGGTCAATCAGCAGCCGGATATGGAAATGGTCGGCACGGCGCCGGACGCGTTTATTGCGCGCGAGCTGATTAAACAGCTTAACCCGGACGTGCTGACGCTGGATATCGACATGCCGCGAATGGACGGGCTGGAGTTTCTCTCCCGCCTGATGCGCCTGCGCCCGATGCCGGTGATTATGGTCTCCTCCCTGACCACCCGGGGGTCGAAAGCCACTATGACCGCGCTGGAGCACGGTGCGGTGGATTTTTTGCCCAAGCCGGAGCACCGCGGCGCCGAGAACATCGACAGCTGGAGCCAGCTGGTGGTGGAGAAGATCCGCGTCGCGGCTCGCGCGAGGCTGGCACAGCATAACCCCGACGTCAGACCGATCCTCGCCGGTATTCCCGTGCGCCAGCAAAGCATCATCGCCATCGGCGCGTCTACGGGCGGCACGGAGGCGCTGCGCCGGGTGCTGATGCCGCTGCCGGTCAGCACACCGGGGATTGTGATCGCCCAGCACATGCCTGCCGGTTTCACCTACTCCTTCGCCCAGCGGCTTGACTCGCTGTGCCAGATTGCCGTGCGGGAGGCGCAGGATGGCGAACCGGTGCGCCCGGGAACCGCCCTGATTGCCCCGGGCGATCGCCACATGGAGATCCTCTGCCAGGACAATGGCTACCGGGTCAGGCTCAGCGATGCCCCGCCGGTGAACCGCCATCGCCCGTCGGTGGATGTGCTGTTTGACTCCGTGGCGCGTCAGGCCAGCAAACACGCCACCGCCGCCCTGCTGACCGGCATGGGCGCGGACGGCGCGCGCGGTCTGCTGCACCTGCGCCAGACCGGCGCCTTTACCCTCGCGCAGAGCGAAGCCACCTGCGTGGTGTTCGGCATGCCGCGTGAGGCGATTGCGCTGGGCGCGGCGAAAAAGGTCGTCGATCTCGACGATATCAGCCAGTGCTTACTGGACAGTTTTCATAAACATAAATTATCCAAAACCGACTCACGTTCAGGAGATCTCCCCCATGTCGGATAAAAATTTGCGTTTTCTGGTGGTAGATGACTTCGCCACCATGCGACGCATCGTACGAAACCTGCTGCAGGATCTGGGCTACAAGCACATTGACGAGGCCGAAGACGGCCAGGACGCGCTCAACAAGCTGCGCACCAGCGACTTCGATTTCGTCGTCAGCGACTGGAATATGCCCAATATCGACGGTCTGGAGCTGCTGAAAACCATCCGCAGCGATGCGGCGATGGCAAAACTGCCGGTCCTGATGGTGACTGCAGAAGCGAAGAAAGAGAACATCATCGCGGCCGCTCAGGCGGGGGCCAATGGTTACATCGTTAAGCCGTTTACCGCTGCCACGCTGGAAGAAAAGCTCGGCAAAATCTTTGAAAAACTCGGGTAACCCTTATGAACTCCCCGTTAAACATGCAGGCGGATAACGCCACAGAGATTTTTGTTCGCATTGGACAGCTGACCCGTCTGCTGCGCGACAGCATGGCTAACCTCGGTCTGGAACAGGCGATTATGGAAGTCGCGGACGCGTTTCCGAACACCCGTGACCGCCTGAACTACGTGGTGGGTAAGACCTCCCAGGCCGCCGACCGGGCGCTGACCAGCGTCGAGGTGGCGCGCCCGCTGCAGGAAGGGCTGAGCGATAACGCCAGCGCACTGAGCGCGCGCTGGGACGCCTGGTTTGAAAACCCGCAGCCGCTGGAGGATGCCCGCGAGCTGGTCAAAGCCACCCGCGCCTTCCTGCACGACGTGCCGGAGAAGACCCAGCAGACCAACCGCCAGCTGACCGAAATCATGATGGCGCAGGATTTCCAGGATCTCACCGGTCAGGTGCTGCAAAGCCTGATGCACGTGATTGAGACCGTCGAGAAAGAGCTTATCAGCGTGCTGGTGGAAAACATGAACGAACGCGACGCCAGCGCCGCCGCCGGTGACGCGCATCTGAAGAACGGTCCGCAGATCGATACCCGCGCCGAAGGCATTGTGGCGTCTCAGGAGCAGGTGGACGATCTGCTGGAGTCACTCGGCTTCTAATCCCGCCGGGCGAATGTCATGTCAGAACAAAACGACAGCGAAAAAACAGAAGACCCCACACCCCACCGAAAGCAAAAAGCGCGCGAAGAGGGACAGGTTCCCCGCTCGCGCGAGCTGACGAGCGTCCTGATGCTGCTGGCAGGCTGGGGATTGCTGCTGGTGGCGGGCGGCTGGCTGGCGAAACAGCTGCAGCATCTGCTGCATAACGGCTTAACGTTTGACCGGCTGTTAGTCAGCGACCCGCAGCAGATGCTGCATCACGCCGGAGCGCTGCTGGGTATCGCCTTTCTGGCCCTGCTGCCGTTTGTGGGCGGGCTGTTTTTGACTGCCGTCGCCACGCCGTCGCTGATTGGCGGCCTGAATATGAGCGCCAAAGCCCTCAAATTTAACGTCAAAAAGCTCAATCCGATCAGCGGCATCAAACGCCTGTTTTCCGGGCAGATGGTATCGGAGATGGTGAAGAGCATTCTGAAGGTGATGCTGGCGGGCATCGGCGGCGGGCTGTTTTTGTGGTTCAACAAAGGGAAATTTATCAGCCTGATGTATGAACCGCTGCGCCTGGCACTGGGGGATATCAGCGCCCTGCTGATGGGCTGCATGCTGGTCATTATTTTATCGCTGATCCCGATGGTGGCGTTCGACGTGGTTTACCAGCTCTGGAGCAACTTCAAGAAGCTGCGCATGAGCCTGAAGGAAATCAAAGACGAATTCAAAAATCAGGAAGGCGACCCGCTGATTAAAAGCAAGGTTCGCCAGTTGCAGCGTCAGATGGCGCAGCAGCGAATGATGACCGACGTCCCCACCGCTGACGTGGTGGTGAATAACCCGACCCACTATTCGGTCGCCCTGAAGTACCAGGAAGGTGCCATGGGCGCGCCGATGGTGGTTGCCAGCGGTAGCGGGCTGATTGCCCTGCGCATCCGTGAACTGGCCGAAGAGAACCGGGTCCCTATGCTTGAGGCGCCGCCGCTGGCGCGCGCCCTGTATCGCCATTGTGACCCCGGCACACCGGTTCCCGCCGAGCTGTATAGCGCGGTGGCGGAGGTGCTGGCCTGGGTTTATGGCCTTAAGCGCTGGCGTAAGGGCTATGGCTTACGTCCGCTGACACCTAAAGATCTTCCCGTTCCGGCGGGGATGGATTTTGCACAAGAGAGTAGAGAGTGATGGCCAATATCGCCACCAAATTACGATTACCCAACATGAAGGAGACCCAGTGGCAGGTGCTGGCCGGGCCGGTACTGATCATGACCATCCTCGCGATGATGATCCTGCCGCTGCCGACCTTTGTGCTGGACCTGCTGTTTACCTTCAATATCGTGCTGTCGATCATGATCCTGCTGGTCGCCATGTTTACCCAGAATACGCTGGAGTTTTCGGCGTTCCCGACGGTGCTGCTGTTCTCCACCCTGCTTCGTCTGGCGCTGAACGTCGCCTCAACGCGCGTGATCCTGATGAACGGCCATACCGGCTCGGAAGCGGCGGGCCAGGTGGTAGAAGCCTTCGGCCACTTTCTGGTGGGCGGTAATTTCGCCATTGGTATCATCGTGTTCATCATTCTGATCATCATTAACTTTATGGTGATCACCAAGGGTGCGGGACGAATTGCGGAAGTGGGCGCGCGTTTTTCTCTCGACGGGATGCCGGGCAAGCAGATGGCGATTGACGCCGATCTCAATGCCGGACTGATCGGCGAAGAAGAAGCCAAGCGCCGCCGTAAAGAGGTGACGCAGGAGGCCGACTTCTACGGTTCGATGGACGGTGCGAGTAAGTTTGTGCGTGGCGATGCCATCGCCGGGCTGCTGATTATGGCGATCAACATTATTGGTGGTCTGGTGATTGGCGTGATGCAGCACGACATGTCCGTGGGAGTGGCCGGTGAAACCTATACCCTGCTGACCATCGGTGATGGTCTGGTGGCGCAGATCCCGGGTCTGGTGATCTCCACTGCGGCCGGTGTGGTCGTGACCCGCGTGGCGAACGATCAGGATGTGGGCGAGCAGATGGTGGGCCAGCTGTTTACCTCTCCGCGCGTGATTGTGCTGGCGGCGGGCGTGATTGGTCTGCTGGGGCTGATCCCCGGCATGCCGAACTTCGTCTTCCTGCTGTTTACCGCCACGCTGCTGGGCGTCGCCTGGTGGCTGCGCGGCCGCGAAGGTGAAGCGAAAAAAACGGGTGGAGCGCAGGCTGACGCCGACGCGGCGGAAGCCGAGGTGGCGCAGGTGCACGAAGCCACCTGGTCTGACGTACAAATGGAAGATACCCTGGGTCTGGAAGTGGGCTATCGCCTGATCCCGATGGTGGATCACGAGCAACAGGGCCAGTTGCTGACCCGCGTGCGCGGCATCCGCAAGAAGTTTGCCCAGCAGATGGGCTTCCTCCCGCCTGCCGTGCATATTCGTGACAACCTGGATCTGGCGCCGACGCACTATCGTATTCTGCTTAAAGGGGTCAACATTGGTTCGGGTGAAGTGCAGCCGGATCGCTGGATGGCAATCAACCCCGGCTGCGCCGAGGGCGAAGTTCCCGGCACGCCGTGCACCGAACCCACCTTTGGTCTGCCAGCCCTGTGGATCGATGAAGTCCACCGCGAACTGGCGCAGACGCTGGGCTACACGGTGGTGGATCCGAGTTCGGTGGTGGCAACGCACCTCAACCATCTGATCACCACCCATACCGAGGAGCTGTTTGGTCGCCAGGAGGCGCAGCAGTTGCTCGACCAGATCACCAAACATTCACCGAAACTGGTGGAAGATTTGATCCCAGCGGTCATCAGCCTGACCACGCTGCATAAGGTGCTGCAGAATCTGCTGGCCGAGCGCGTGCCGATCCGTGATATGCGCACCATCATCGATACGCTGGCGGAGTTTGCCACCGCCCAGAGCGATGCCGATGAGCTGACCACCCGCGTGCGGGCGCGTCTTTCCCGGGCAATCACCCAGCAGTGGTTCCCGGGCGAGGACGATATTCAACTGATTGGGCTGGATCTCTCCCTGGAGCAGCTGTTGATTCAGGCGACCCAGAGCGGCAGCGCGATTGAGCCGGGGATAGCTGAAAACCTGATGAAGCAGACCGAACAGGCGCTGCAGCACCAGGAAGGTTTAGGCGCGCCGCCGGTGCTGCTGGTGAACCCGGCCCTGCGTCTGATGCTGTCGCGCTACCTGCGCCGCATCTTCCCGCAGCTGGCGGTCCTTTCCAGCCAGGAGATCAACACCCAGCGCAACGTGCGGATGACGTATCTGATTGGAGGTAAAGGATGAGGAGAGCAGGACTTGCGCTGCTGCTGGTTTCACCACTGGCGATGGCGGCGGACGGTTCATGGAGCGCCAGCAGCTTCGGCGGCACGATGACCCGGGGACAGGTGGTACTGAAAAGCAAACCGGTGCAAAGCCCCTCTCCCCTGCCCGCAGGCGCCGTCGCTTCTCGCGTACACTGGAAGATTCAGACGAACGGCCTGACCCCAGCCGGGTTTCGCATTCGCCTGTGCAGCGCCACCCGCTGCCTGACGCTGCCCGGCTTTGCCGGGGAGCTGCCCCTGCCTGCCGGGATGCCGGCAGGCGGGCCGTTTCGTTTTGAGTATTATTCCGTGGCGGGAGGTCGCCTCGACACACCGCTGACCGTGCTGAAAAATCAGGTCACGGTGAGTTATCGCAACCGGGGTTAAGCGTATCACCCACGTTACCGTCGGTGATGCGCCTGACTCATTTTTTACGTTCAGCTTTAAAGAGTGCAACTTTCCCTTCAACGGTGATCTCCACATCATGAAAATAACGGGAGAGGAGAGAGGCTAACGCCTCTGCGCTGTCGGTTCGGTTACAAAAGATGCCTTTTTTATTATAAATGTCCATCAGTTTTCGCCCGAACATATTGTGACCCGCATCGTCACCCAGAATAGTCGCGCCAAATAAACGCCCTTCTTTTGTTAATGCTGCACTGGCATGGGCAATCACCTCAGCTTTATCGTGCATTTCGCCGGGCAGGCAATGGAGCAGATAAAACATCGACACGGAGTCAAATTGCTCTCGCAAATGCGGTGGATAAGGATTGAATACGTCATGCAATATGGACTCCTTTACTCTTCCTCTGCCCACACGTGCATTCGCCGCCTCCAGACTTGAAATATTCAAATCCATAAGCGAGATAGTGCAGAAACCTGGCGTAAACGTCAGATAATATCCGGTGCCGACTCCCACATCGAGGTGGTTATTTTTCATGTTATTTCTGAAATGAGGAATCAGATGTCGCTCGGTAGCGCATTTCCAGGCATAGCGATTGGAAACGCGCAGTACCCACCAGTCATAGAGTTTCAGGGAAAGTGGGTTATAGGCTTTTATTCCGTCACGTGTTTTTGTACTCATAAGCTCTCCTGCGCGAGCGGTGCAGTAAAAAGGCCACATTATGTGGCCTTTTATTTAGAAGAAGAAAGTAAATTGCGCGACACCGCCTATCGTGCGGTCACGACCGGTAATAGCGGTTAAGTCAAACTGCATGGCGTCACCGGCTGAAAGCCCCACCCCGCCCGTGACGACGCGGCGGTCGTTACCACGCATATCAAGGCGATAACCCGCCCGCAACTGGATCCAGTCTGCCGTGCGCCATTCAGCACCAAACGCCGCGTACTGATTTTTGTCGACATACTGGAAATGGCTGACCGGCGTCAGATCAATATCGGCACCTAACGTCACTGGCCCCGTTTGCCATGCGGTACCGGCGGTAACCTGCGGACGAATAACAAAAGCAGGCTGATAGCCGTTCACCTCACGGGTTTTCACGCGGTTTTCAAACAGGTTTTGCGCCGACAGCGCCACCATCCAGCCCGGTGTCGGTGAGGCAAAGAAACCGGCGTCGATATTGGCACTCATGGTTTGATGTTGCCAGTTACCATCGCGCAGATCGGAGGAGTCATAGTTGTTAATGGCGACGTTGTAATTCCACGTTTCGATACGCTGGATCTTCGGCGTGATCCCCACGCCCATCGACATATCGCCCACGGTAAACGGATGCGCAATCGACACGCCGTATTCCGTCACCAGTGCGGCCATGCCTTCGGCGCGAGAGGTTAATTTATCCAGATCGTCTTTCACGGGAATAATTGACCCGTTGGCAACCCCTTCCAGATAGTCCAGATCGCTCTGGCTCACTAACGCGCGCGCATTGCCTTTGGCCCAGGTGTTTATGGATAACGCAATGGGAAGTGAATCATCAGGCACAGCAAGCACCATCGCCAGCCCGACATTTGCGTAGGCATTTTCCCCGTAGAGGCCTGACACAATATCGCCCAGCTTGCCTGCGGCTTCAGCTTCTGTACCGGTGCCCAGGGCGCTTTCCAGCGTATCCCAGGCTGATTTGACGTCATCAAAACCATCAATCAGGTTTGCCGAATCGCTGACCTGCACACCGATGGAGGGGGCAATCAGGGTGATAGTGTCCTGTGAGCGCGAGGTTGCAAGTAGTGCCGGGTTCACTAACGGTGCCGCACCAAAATGTGCTGACGCCACGCCGGTGCCACCCATTGCAGTGCTGCGCGCATCAAAGCCGTTATAAGACGCCGAGGCAAAAGGGGTTGCAACGCTAAAACCTGCCAGTAACAGGCTGCGCAAAATAATATTTTTTTTCATTTTATTCCCAGAGTAATATTGAGCGGTGTGTCAGGGTGCTCATTGCGTGTGATATAAATTGCTCTTTATCATGCTAGCAAAAAGTTCATTCTGTTTATTTGGCGATAACCTCAAAGACATTTCCGCTATTGATGACTTTATTCATCAGGATTTTTTATTTCCCGCCCCATTCCCTGAAATGCTTACAATTATGATCGTTTATTAACGTTATAAACGATTGCCTGTAATAAACAGACTGCGATAATAGTTTCTCAACTTATCTTTGCGGGAGAATAACCGTGCGCTATTTCGCCGTTGTGGTTTCATCAATTTTAATGTGTGGTTCATCGCTGGCCACCTCCGTGAACGCCGCAACCCTTCCTGAGCTGGCAGAGGCATTAAACACGCGATTCGAGGTGATGAAGGATGTGGCAGGTTATAAGGCGGCGAACCACCTTCCCATTGAGGATCTCCCTCGGGAAAAAAATGTTCTCCTGAAAGCACAGGACGCTGCCCGTGACGTCATGCTGGATCCGCAGAGTATTGATGCGTTTATCCAGACACAGATGGCTGTCAGTAAAAATATCCAGTATCGCTATCTTGATCGCTGGCGTTTGCAGCCTGAAAAAGCCTGGCAACCCCGTCCCCTGACAGAAGTGAGAGCACAAATTCTTGAACTCGATAGCACCATTCTGAACCTGATTAGCCGTCAAATCCTGACCGGTGGCGGATTTGGTGAAGAGCAGGACCGCACGCTGTCCGGGTTGCTGAGCGATAAGCAGATCTCAGCGCTGGAGAAAGCACAGCTGATTGACGCGCTCGGGAAGATTAAGCGTCGATAGCTGTCCTGGGGCCCCGTTCGGCCATGTTTTCTGCCAGGGATGTTCTCAATGGGATTCTTGTCACTGAAAGGAAACGGGATAAGTGTTTGAATAATGGCAGAGAGGCTGGCCTCTTCTGCCATTCCGACATCTCTACGTTTTGTAGTTGCCTTCATGCCGGGTTCTTTGGCATGTTAACCTAACCTGACCTTTCCATTTTGTTCACGTGACGAGTTTGCGAGCACAGCGATGATTAAGTGGCCCTGGAAATCAAATGACGCTGGTCAACATGTGGCGCTGCCGTGGGATGACGCGCTGGCGATCCCCGTGCTGGCCAACCTCCAGCCGGATGAACAGTCAAAGCTGATTCAACTGGCAGATCGCTTTTTGCAGCAAAAGCGGCTGGTCCCGCTGCAGGGGTTTGAGCTGGATGCACATAAAAGTGCACGTATCGCCCTGCTGTTCTGCCTGCCGGTGCTCGAACTGGGTATCGAGTGGCTGGATGGTTTCCACGAAGTGCTGATCTACCCCGCGCCGTTTATCGTTGATGACGAGTGGGAAGATGATATTGGTCTGGTGCATAACCAGCGCGTGGTGCAGTCCGGGCAAAGCTGGCAGCAAGGACCCATTATCCTCAACTGGCTGGATATTCAGGACTCATTCGATGCCTCTGGCTTTAACCTGATCGTTCACGAAGTGGCGCATAAGCTTGATACCCGCAACGGCGATCGCGCCAGCGGTGTGCCGCTGATCCCGTTGCGTGAAGTCGCCGGTTGGGAGCACGACCTGCATGCGGCGATGGAAAACATCCAGGATGAGATTGACCTTGTCGGGGAAAGCGCGGCCAGCATTGATGCCTACGCGGCAACCGATCCGGCCGAGTGTTTTGCGGTGCTGTCAGAGTATTTCTTCAGCGCCCCGGAGCTGTTCGCCCCGCGTTTCCCGGCCCTGTGGCAACGTTTTTGTCATTTTTATCAGCAGGATCCCTTGCAGCGTTTGCGGCAAAGTGAGGAGTCCGGCAGCCACGCCTCCCGCCAGGTCCACTAAGGCCTTCCGACAGGGGGACGCTCAACCGACCGTACCCCTAAGCTCAGGGCTAGAAACAGCAGCGCCATCGCCCAGGCGGCCACGATTAAAAACGTTTCACCGAACATGCGCGTCACCAGCGGCACCAGCAACGCGCTGAGGCCGTAGCCCAGGGTATGGCTGGTGGCGATCACCCCCGCCCCTTTGCCTGTCGTTAACCTGTCGTTCAGCAGCAGCTGATATCCGGGCGTTGCCATCGCCGCTCCCAGCGAGGTGATGACGATCCCCACATAGAACAGCACCACATCCGCGAGACACATCACCCCAAGCCCGACCACCATCAACACCGCGGCCAAGCAAAGTAACGTCATCGGGCGAAAGTGCTGCGGACGCACCACCAGAAACTGGGCAGCGAGCGTTGCCAGCGCGGCCAGGCTCAGCAGCAGCGCAACGTGATGGCTGATTTGCGCCGCATTGCCGTCCAGCAACGGACTGAGATGGGGTGACAGACCAAGCTGCATCAGGCTCACCAGCGCGGCAAGCAGCAGCGCCAGCATAAGATAAGGCAGCATTGATACCTGCAGCCGCGTCGCCTGCTGCGCCACTGGCGGTAAAGGCGGATCGGCCACTTCACGTAGCACCATCAGCAGGGCAATCAAGGGCGCTATCGCCATCAGCCACAGCGGTGCCACCGGATTAACGCTGAGCATCAGTGCAGCCAGCGGCGGCCCCAGCAGACGCCCGCAGCTGAGGCCCGAGCTTATCGTCGCCAGCGCGGCCATTCTTTTCTCCAGACCCGCACGCTGAATGGCCCATGTCTGGGCCGCCGGCACCAGACCGGAGACCGTCAGGCCGTACAGGGTGCGCGAGAGGATAAGCCCTGCCAGCCCCCAGGCGGCATTGAGCATCCCGTTCGCCATTGCCCAGACCACCAGCGCCATGACGAAGAAACTTGCCAGATAGCCGCTCAGCGAGGCCAGCATCACGCTTTTACAGCCGTGCCGCTCGCTCTGGCGTCCCCACCAGGGCGAAGCCGGTAAAAAGAGCATCGAACCGAACATCAACAGCCCTGCCCAAACGGAGAGCGATAGCCCGGTCATCGTAACCAGCTGCGGCAGCATGACCAGCAAACCGTTTTGCCCGATCCCCAGTAAACCGGCACACAACGCCAGAGGCCAGTTCGCTTTCGGGGTGAGATTGTCGGTCAGGGTGTCGGAAAGTGAGCGCATAGAATTGTGAACATAGTGTCAATAAATGTGTGGAAATCATGAAGTTTATGCAAACAAATATTGCAAAAATAGTTGCGACTGTAAACAGAATGAATATCATAACGAGAATTATTATCAGTCATGGAATGAGGTACATCTATGCGTACTCTGCCCCGCTCTGCCGGTACAGACGTTGCGGCCCAGTGTTTTTTAAACGCCCTGTTGCGCGAAACGAAGGACTGGCGCTATCTCCCCGCTACCGCTGCGGATGAGGTATCGCAGATCCATATCCCGCTCTCGCAAACCCAGGCCATCCGGGTTTCAGTACACTATTTCTCCCCAACCCAGCATCATCAGTACCGCTTCCCGGCAACGCTCATCCAGACCGACAGCGACCGTAGTGACGCCGTCACTTTCCCTCAACTGGTTGATTTAATTCTTGAAAAACCCTCTGTAAAAGGCTCGCTGGATGCCGATACGCTGGCGCGCTTTAAGCAGCGCGCCCTCGAAAGCCATGCCCATACCTGGCAGGCGATCGACTTGCGTCACAACTGGGCAAACCTGCGCGACACACCGCTGACGTTCGCCAAGGCGGAACAGGCGCTGCTGGTCGGCCATGCATTCCATCCGGCCCCGAAGTCACACGAGCCGTTTAACGAAGCCGAAGCACGCCGCTATTTGCCCGATTTTGCCTCCCGTTTCCCGCTGCGCTGGTTTGCTGTTGAGAGCGAACTGATCGCCGGCGAGAGCCTGAACGTCTCCCTGCGTGAACGTCTGCTGCGCTTCGCAGCCCAGAGCGCCCCTGAACTGCTCGGTCATTTCACCGACACCCGCTGGCTGCTGCCGATGCATCCGTGGCAGGCGGAGTACCTGCTCGGTCAGGACTGGTGCCAGCGACTGGTGGCGAAGGGAGCGCTGCAGGATCTGGGCGAAGCGGGCGCGCAGTGGCTGCCCACCAGCTCCTCCCGCTCGCTGTACAGCGAAACCAACAGCGACATGATTAAGTTTTCCCTGAGCGTGCGCCTGACCAACTCGGTGCGCACGCTGTCGGTGAAAGAGGTTAAGCGCGGGATGCGTCTGGCGCGTCTGGCGAAAACGGCGCGCTGGCAGGAACTCCAGGCGCGCTACCCGACCATGCGCGTGATGCAGGAAGACGGCTGGGCCGGTCTGCGCGACGAAAGCGGCACCATTCAGGAAGAGAGCCTGATGGCCCTGCGCGTGAACCTGCTGTTTGATACGCCGGATACGCAAACCAACGTGCTGGTGAGCCTGACGCAGGCCGCGCCGGACGGCGGTGACAGCCTGCTGGCGGCTGCGGTCCGCCGTCTGAGCCAGCGTCTGGATCTCCCCCTCGCCCAGGCCGCGCGCTGCTGGCTGGACGCCTATTGCGACCGCGTTCTCCTTCCGCTGTTCAGCGCCGAAGCCGATTACGGTCTGGTTCTGCTGGCACATCAGCAAAACATTCTCGTGGAGATGCAGCAGGACTTCCCGGTCGGGCTTATCTACCGTGACTGCCAGGGCAGCGCCTGGACCGAAGGGGCCGACGCGTGGCTGAAGGAGGCAGGGGAAAGCGAGGTGGAAAACCGCTTCGGCGAGAGCCAGCTGCTGCGCTACTTCCCGTATTACCTGCTGCTGAACTCCACCCTTGCCGTCACCGCCGCCCTCGCCGCCGCAGGTTTCGACAGCGAAGAGAGCCTGATGTCACGGGTGCGTGACGCGCTGGCAGACCTGCGCCAGACCGCGAAGCAGACCCGCTGTCTCGACTATGTGCTCGACAGCCCGACGTGGAACTGCAAAGGCAACTTTTTCTGCTACCTGCACGATCGCAACGAAAACACGATTGTCGATCCGGCAGTGATTTATTTCGACTTTAGCAACCCGTTTTACAAGGAGAAGGCGTGATGGCTAACGCGAATATCGTCCATTCCGGCTATGGCTTTCGTTGCACCGCAACAGACAGGTCCCTGCCGCTGACCTTCGGCCTCGACGGCAGCGCGGTGCTGGAGCGCCTGCGCGATATCCCGGACGGCTGGCTGGTCGAGGCGCTGGATCAGCTGTTTGTCGCCGCCCCGGCGCTGACCGGCATCACGCTGCCGTGGGCAGCCTGGCAGGATGAACCGCAGGCGCAGACGTTATTCGCGCTTGCCAGCGGCGATTATCTGGCCCGTGAGACCTTCTGGCAGCTGCCGCTGTGGCTGCAGGGGGAGCGTCCGCAGGCCAGCGGTGGCATGCAGTTCGATGAGAGCCGTCAGCTTTACTTCCCGCTGCGCCCTCACCGTCCGCAAGGGGAAGTTTATCGCCGTTACGATGCACAAATTAAACGCACCCTGAGCTTCCGCGTGGCCGACGTGGCGCTGGACGGTGAGCGTTTTACCCAGTGGATGAACAACCCGCGCGTCAACGCGTTCTGGGAGATGGCCGGCCCACAGGAAGAGCAGGAAAACTACCTGCGCCGTCAGCTCGACTCGACGTACTGCTACCCGGTTATCGGCTGCTTTGACGATCAGCCGTTCGGCTATTTTGAGCTCTACTGGGCCGCAGAAGACCGTATCGGACGCCACTATCGCTGGCAGCCGTTTGACCGTGGGCTGCATATGCTGGTCGGCGAAGAGAACTGGCGCGGCGCGCAGTATATCCGTAGCTGGCTGCGCGGTCTGAGCCACTATCTGTGGCTGGATGAACCGCGCACGACGCGCATTGTCGCCGAGCCGCGATTCGACAACCAGCGCCTGTTCCGCCATCTGGCTTCCGCTGGTTTCGAGACTGTCAAAGAGTTCGACTTCCCGCATAAACGTTCGCGCCTCATCATGAGCGAGCGTCACCGCTTCTTCAGCGAGGTGGGACTGTGAACGCACTCTGGCAAAAAGTGAACCGCGAGATGGTGGCGAAGATCCTCGCCGAGCTGGAATACGAACGCACCCTGAGCGCCGAACCGCTGGCCGCTGATCGCTGGCAAATCACCATGGGCAGCGAAACATGGCAGTTTCGCGCCACACGCGGCATCTGGGGCTGGTTACATATCGATCCCGCCAGTCTGACCACCAACAGCGGAGCCGCCGTGGAAGCGGAAAGCGCGTTTCTGCAGCTGGCGACGGTGCTGGAGATGAGCGACGCGCAAACGGCAGAGCATCTGGAAGATCTTTACGCCACGCTGCGGGGCGACATGCAGCTGCTGCAGGCGCGAGAGACGCTTGATGCCGACGCGCTCATTCATCTCGACCCGGACGAACTGCAGTGTCTGATGAGCGGCCATCCCAAGTTCATTTTTAACAAGGGACGCCGCGGCTGGGGGCTGGATGCGCTGCGCCAGTACGCGCCAGAATACCGTGGCCGTTTTCGCCTGCACTGGGTTGCCGTGCAGCGCGAGCATCTGGTCTGGAGCAGCGATGTCGATTGCGATATCAACACCCTGCTGGCCAGCACCATGGACAGTGCCGAGCGCGCACGCTTTGACGCCCGCTGGCAGACGCTTAAGCTTGACGACAGCTGGCTGCCGGTGCCGCTGCACCCGTGGCAATGGCAGCAAAAAATTGCCGTCCATTTCCTGGGGCAGCTCGCGCGCGGTGAGATGGTGGAGCTGGGGGAATTTGGTGATGAGTATCTGGCCCAACAGTCCCTGCGCACGCTGACCAACGCCAGCCGTCGCGCGCCGTATGACATCAAGCTGCCGCTGACCATCTACAACACCTCCTGCTATCGCGGCATTCCGGGCAAGTACATTGCCGCCGGGCCGCTGGCGTCGCGTTGGTTACAGCAGCAGTTCACCAGCGACGCCACCCTCACCCGCTCTGGCGCGCAGGTGCTTGGCGAACCCGCCGCCGGATATCTGTCGCATACCGGTTACGCCGCATTACCGAAAGCGCCCTATCGCTATCAGGAGATGCTGGGCGTGATCTGGCGCGAAAACCCGTCCTGCTATCTGCAGGACGGCGAGCAGGCGGTGCTGATGGCGGCGCTGATGGAGACCGACAACGCCGGACGCCCGCTGATTGACGCGTGGATTGCGCATTCGGGATTAACCGCCGAAGCCTGGCTGGAAAAACTGTTCGATGCCACGGTGATCCCGTTCTATCACCTGCTCTGCCGCTACGGCGTGGCGCTCATCGCCCACGGCCAGAACGTGACGCTGGTGATGAAAGACTACGTACCGCAGCGCATTCTGCTGAAGGATTTCCAGGGTGATATGCGGCTGGTGGATGAAGATTTCCCGCAGGCGGAAAGCCTGCCGCAACAGGTGAAAGCCGTTACGGCGCGTCTGAGCGCGGAGTACATCATTCACGACCTGCAAACCGGCAACTTCGTGACGGTGCTGCGTTTTATCTCGCGTCTCACGCAGCAAAGCGGTGTCAGCGAAACCCGCTTCTACCAGATCCTGGCGCAGGTTTTGCGCCGTTATATGGCCGCGCATCCGGATCTTGCAGAACGTTTCGCGAAATTCGACCTGTTTAAGCCGCAGATCATTCGCGTGATCCTCAACCCGGTAAAACTCACCTTCTCCGAACACGACGGTGGCAGCCGCATGCTGCCGAACTACGTCTGCGATCTCGATAACCCCCTTTTTCTGGTCTCCCAGGAGTCAGCGCAATGAAAACGTATGATTTCATCGGCATTGGTATTGGCCCGTTTAACCTCAGCATCGCAGCCCTTGCAGAGGGGCTGGACGGATTTAGCTCACTGTTCCTTGAACGCAAGCCGCATTTCTCCTGGCACCCGGGGATGATGGTCCCGGACTGCCACATGCAAACCAGCTTCCTGAAGGATCTGGTCAGCGCCGTGGAGCCGACCAACCGTCACAGCTTTCTCAACTACCTGGTGCAGCGTAAAAAGTTCTACCGTTTTCTGACCACCGAGCAGCGCACCGTCTCCCGCGAAGAGTTTGCTGATTACCTGAGCTGGGCGGCGGAAAACCTCACCAACCTCGCCTTCAGCCAGCAGGTGCAGCAGGTGAGTTTTGATGAGAAAAAGGGCCTGTTTGAAGTAGTAACCCAGCGCGATCGCTTCCTGGCGCGCCATGTCTGCGTGGGGATTGGCAAACAGATCAACCTCCCCGACTGCGTGACCGCGCAGGATGACAGCTGCTTCCACGCCAGCGAGATGATGCTGCGCACGCCAGATTTGGCGGGCAAACGGGTGACCGTCGTTGGCGGCGGCCAGAGCGGTGCCGATCTGTTTTTGAATATCTTCCGCGGGGAGTGGGGTCAGCCGCTGAGCCTGAACTGGGTGTCACGCCGCAACAACTACAACGCCCTGGATGAGGCCGCGTTTGCCAACGAGTATTTCACGCCGGAGTACGTGGACAGCTTCTCCACGCTTGGTGAAGAGGCCCGTCGTCAGATGCTGCACGAGCAGAAGATGACCTCTGACGGTATCACCACCGAGTCCCTGCTGGCGATTTACCGCGCCATGTACCACCGCTTCGAAGTGCTGCGAGAAAAACCCTGGGCGCACCTGATGCCGTCCCGCTCGGTGACCGCCCTCACGCGACTGCCAAACGGGCAGCGCCTGACGCTACAGCATCACCTCGACGGCGGCCGCGAACAGCTGGAGAGCGACGTGGTGATCTTTGCCACCGGCTACCGCGCCGCGCCGCCTGCGTTTCTGGCGCCGCTCTCCCATCGTCTGCACCTGGATGCCGATGAAGCCTTCCATATCAACAACGATTTCACCCTTGAATGGGACGGCCCGCAGAGCAACCGCCTGTTTGCCGTGAATGCCGGGATGCACCGTCTCGGCATTGCCGAACCCCAGCTTAGCCTGATGGCCTGGCGCGCCGCGCGAATTCTCAATCGCGCGCACGACGACGAGCCGTTTGAGCTGGCCACCACCCCCGGCGTGATCCACTGGCGTAGCACCACCAGCGTGGATAACAGCCAGGTTTTTAAATCATTAGCACAGACCACCGAGTACTGACGCACACAATCAGGATCAACATAACAATGAAACGTTCTCATCTTTGGGTTTTAAATCCGTGCTTGCTTGCCATGCTTTCGACCTCTGCGTGGGCAGAAGAACAAAAGGAAGAAAATATCGTTGTCTCCGCCAGCCGCGCGCACCGCAGCGTGGCGGAGATGGCGCAGACCACCTGGGTTATTGAGCGTTCTGAAATTGAGCAGCAGGTTCAGGGCGGGAAAGAGATTAAAGACGTGCTGGCGCAGCTGATCCCGGGCATGGACGTCAGCAGCCAGGGGCGCACCAACTACGGTATGAACCTGCGCGGCCGTTCAATGATGGTGATGGTGGACGGCGTGCGTCTGAACTCCTCCCGCAGCGACAGCCGTCAGCTTGACTCTATCGATCCGTTCAACATCGACCGTATCGAAGTGATTTCCGGCGCCACCTCGCTGTACGGCGGCGGCAGTACCGGCGGCCTGGTGAACATCGTCACCAAAAAAGGTCAGCCGGAGACGGAAGTCGAATTCCAGACCGGGGCAAAAAGCGGGTTTAACAGCCACAACGACCACGATGAGAACGTGTCGGCGGCGGTCAGTGGCGGTAATGATAATGCGTCTGGTCGCCTGTCCGTTTCTTATCAGCGTTACGGCGGCTGGTATGACGGCAACGGCGACGAGGTGATTATCGATAACACCCAGACCGGCTTACAGTATTCCGACCGTATTGATGTGATGGGCACCGGCACCATCAACATTGACGATCACCAGCAGCTGCAGTTAACCACCCAGTACTACAAGAGCGAATCCGATGGCAAGCATGGCCTGTACCTCGGGAAGAACTTCTCGGCAGTAACGGGTGATGCCACTGCGTATAACAAAAACAACCTGGACTCTGACCGTATTCCCGGAACCGAGCGCCATCTGATTAACCTGCAGTACTCTAATACCGATTTCTGGGGACAGGATCTGGTCGCGCAGATCTACTACCGTGACGAGAGTCTGACCTACTACCCGTTCCCGACCCTGAGCAAAGGGACGGTCACCAGCATCGGAGCCTCTCAGCAGAAGACCGATTTCTACGGCGGTAAGCTGACGCTGAACAGCAAGCCGGTGGATGATTTAACCCTGACCTGGGGCGTGGATGCCGACCATGAAACCTTCGATGCCAACCAGCAGTTCTTCGACCTGAGTAAAGCGGCGGCGAGCGGCGGCATGAAGCTGGACAATGCGTACAACGTTGGGCGTTATCCGGGTTACAGCATTACCAACCTCGCCCCGTTCCTGCAGGCGAGCTATGACATTGACGCCATCACCCTGAGCGGCGGCGTGCGTTACCAGTATACCGAAAACAAGGTGGATGACTTTGTTGGTTACGCCCAGCAGCAGGCTATCGCCACCGGTAAGGCTACCTCCGCAGACGCGGTACCGGGCGGGAAGACCAATTACAACAACTTCCTGTTTAACGCCGGGATCCTTGGCCGCCTGACCGAACAGCAGCAGCTGTGGTTTAACTTCTCCCAGGGCTTCGAAATCCCGGACCTGGCGAAGTACTACGGCTCCGGCACCTATCAGCTGGTTGACGGGCACTATCGCCTGCTGAACAGCGTGAACGTTAACGACTCGACGCTGGACGGCATTAAGGTTAACGCTTACGAGCTGGGCTGGCGCTACACCGGCGATAACCTGCGCACGCAGGTTGCGGCGTACTACTCGCTCTCGGATAAAACCATCACCATCAACAAAACCGATATGACCATCAACCTGGAAGATGACAAACGTCGTATCTACGGGGTGGAAGGTCAGGTGGACTATTTCTTCACCGACAGCGACTGGAGCACCGGCGCGAACTTTAACGCCATTAAGTCTGAAACCCGTGAAAACGGTAAATGGGAGAAGCTGACGGTAGACAGCGCCAGCCCGTCGAAAGCCAGCGCCTGGGTCAACTGGGCGCCGGGCGACTGGACCCTGCGCGTGCAGAGTACCCAGACCTTTGACGTCTCTGATGCCGACGGTAAGAAGATCGATGGCTATAACACGGTCGACTTCCTGGGCAGCTACGCCCTGCCGGTGGGTAAAGTGAGCTTCAGCGTGGAAAACGTGCTGGACAAAGACTACACCACCGCCTGGGGACAGCGCGCACCAGGGCTGTATAGCCCAACGTATGGCGCTCCGGGTCTGTATACCTATAAAGGCCGTGGACGTACGTTTGGTCTGAACTACTCCGTGCTGTTCTAAACAGCTGCGCCGCCTGCCCGCAGGCGGCGCATCCTGCTGTGTAATTTCACCGCAAATTTACTATTAAATCAGCGATTTGCTGAAATTGTCGGCAAACGATCAAAAAGGGTGTTTTCACCCTTTGACAAGGCGTACCGAGGTCGCTACTATGCGCCTCGTTCACACGATTCCTCTGTAGTTCAGTCGGTAGAACGGCGGACTGTTAATCCGTATGTCACTGGTTCGAGTCCAGTCAGAGGAGCCAAATTTAAGAAGCCCGCTTAAGTAAAGTTAAGCGGGCTTCTTGTTTTGTGAATTTATCCTATCATATCAAAAATATCAGCTCAGAATGGCTTGCTATATTGCCATCACTTCATTCACGCTAGGCTCAGGTATACGTCCCACACACTTGCTAATCAAGGCTTACATATCAACACTTCTGATTTACTAACAGCGAATAACGTCCGTTTTTTATTCTTGCATCATCCAGCGAAAGGGCAAAATCCGCTACTCGAGCAAAGCTTTCTCCGCTGGTGATGGGAACGACAAAGGGCAGTCGGGTGAACTGATTAAACAGTATTGCAATTAGTGAGTAGCAGTAAATGAAGGGGCTAGAAGCAGATCACATTAGATAAAAATTCCCCATATGAGCCCTTCATAACAGAAAAGGTTTAATACTCTGCTCGCTTGTACAGCGTTATTGTGAAATGTGATGAATGTCAATAAGTTGTATAATGTGTCCAGCAGTTAATAAAACAGCCACCCAATAAAGAAAAAATGCCGTACTATCTCTGACAGAAGTTAGAAAATTCAGGTGCAGCTTTCCTTTTTGCTGGAATATTTGGGCTATTCAACACGAAGCATTTTGTAACTATGAACTCAACCTTCTATCTTGAACGTAATTTTACGTACGGTGATAAGACGTACACAGAGACAGAGTTGCTGGCGGCATCAACGCACATTGTTGTGTTAGCAGAACCCGGTGGCGGGAAAACGGAGCTGATGAAAAGCATCGCTCGTAAACTGAACACTTCTGTCTTAAATGCCAGCGTATTTGCATACGTGGGAGCAGATAAAGAAAATAGCCCACTGGTAATTGATGCCGTTGATGAGGTCGCCAGGATCGATCAATCGGGTATTCATAAACTCCTCGCGCTAGCCAGAACATCAAAACCAACTCGCGTAATCATGTCCAGCAGGTCAAGCGAATGGGGGCTGGCTTCTACCGGTATTTTTGAGAAATTTCTTGGTTTCTCCCCTATGATTGTGAGGCTGAGAGAATTCGATCAAAACGAACAACACGCCATCTTTAAGCACCATGCGCCAGAAGAAGACTTCTTTACATTCCAGAACGAAGTAGCACAGTTTAATTTAGAAATGTTGTTACCAAACCCTCAGTTTCTGAAAATGTTCACCGATGCTTATCTAGAAAGTGGCAGGCGATTTGCTAACAAACGTTCAATCTTTGCTTTAGCGGTCGAACGACTGGCTAAGGAAGTCAACCCAGATATCCCTAAAGCCTCTATATCTCTTTCAGTTGCACAGAAGATTTCATTTTCTTCCGAGGTTTATGTCAAACTTCTGTTGTCAGGCGCAGAGGGAGTCAGCACCATAGACGCGACGGCAAGCCGGATGTATCCCATGCTGCCAGCATTATTTAGCGGCAGTACTGCCTGTTACGACATATTGTCAACTCAGCTTTTCAAACCCGGAGATAAGGAAGACCAGCACCGCCCGGTTCATAAGATCGTCGCTGAGTACTGCGCAGCGGATTATCTTATTAAACGCATAACCGACCCTGGGGATGTTCTCACTTTAACAAAGTGCTTGCCTGTTATTGCACCGAACGGAACTGCCAGGGATGAGTTGAGAGGTCTGCTCGGATGGATGGCAGCATTAGGCAACAAATCAGTACAGGAATCCATTATTGAGCTTGACGCCTATGCGGTTCTCGCAAACGGCGATCCATCACAGCTTGAACGCTCATCGAAACGACAACTTCTTCATCGACTCAAAGAGATTGAAGCCGCAGACCCTTACTTTCGTCGGAGCGATTTCTGGCGTCGGTTCAGCGCGGCTGGTTTTTTCACTCAAGACGTTATTGAAGAAATAAAGCCTCTTTTAATGATGGGTAATGATGGTCATTTACGTGATTTAATTTTAGAACTTCTGACAGACTCACAGGTAAACAGTCAGTTGACGCCTGAATTAAGTCTGCTTACCTTAAACCCCAACGAGTCTGAACACATTCGTACCTTGGCAAGTAGATGCTTACTCAATGTCAAACAATACGATTTCATTGGCGCTTTAGCCGTTTTGATTTTTGAGGCAAGTAACATTTCACTCAATATTGCCGCTAAAGCCATCGAAGTCACAGGGCCAGAAAAATTTAAGCACACATATCTCTCTGGATTCTTACGCGTCTGTGCGAACCTCTACCCTGCTCAAAAAGAACAATTTGAAAGAGTTGTCGGCTCTCGTTATTTTATTAAAAAGCTCATTTCATGTTTTTCACAACATACTCTCGAATCTCTTCTGGATGAGCTGACCCATAACCTTCATTGCCACTGTGGAAAAAAACCCTATGAATGTGATTGTCGCAATGGGATAAGCAAGATCGTCGGTTCAATGGTCGATCGCTATTTTGAACTGACTCAAGCACCGTTTGACCCTGTCAGGATCTGGCAATGGATAGGTAATCTCAATTTCCATCGCCAATGCCAACCCGATCAAAGCAAATCGGTACAGGTGCTTCGGGAAAATGACACACTTCGTCAGGAGATCATTGCTTATGTATTCAGGCCATTAACGGATCGTAAAGAGATATTCAATATAAGAGTAGAAAAATTCGACGGACACCTGCATTCACATTCAGGCCTTCATTTATGGAGGAATGACTATAAATTCATCCTCAATCTGGCGTTTGAAACAGATAACGTTGACCTGTGGGCGAGTTTTCTTGTCAACCATCAACGTTACAAAAACAAGGAAGAATATGGCCCTGATGATTTGCGGACACAAATGCGTCAGCACGCCCTTTCCAAACCCGCATTTATGCGCGAATGGGCCCGATACAACAATGCAATGAAATTATCCGAACAGGAGCACCAGTTATGGAGATTCAGACATAGCCGAAGCAGGAAACGTCATGACAAGAAACAACAAGAGATTCACGCTAAAAACATACAATTTGTTAATGAAAACAGAGATCTTGTAGAACGTGGTCGTCACTGGAGTTGTCTGGTGCGTTTTGCAGAACTTGTGCTCATGCATCCAGAAAGAATTGAATTAGAATTTGGTGACGAGAAACTGGTTCGGACTGCTTTAAGAAATTGTCTGGATTTTATTACTCCCGTGGTTCCCACCCTACCCGAACTAGCGGCTCTACAATGTGAATCTAAGCACAGGTATTCTGAGACAGTTTTATATGCAGCCTGTCTGGAGATTTTACGTGCAGAAGGCGATCTTGAATGCGTCAATACCGAATTACTTATAGCATTAAGAACCAACATTCATATGGGATATGACTCAGTTTCGACGGAAGAACGTAACGCTCTACAGACTGAAATAGACCGCCTCATTTTTCCTGATAGTGAAAGTGCTGAAAAATATCTCCAGCAATACGTTGAACCCCAACTAGCTCAATCATGCCCTCACCCTGAAATCTGGATGTTAAGTGGGGAAGAGGTCTTTCGTCATTCACGCGCTAAACTTTCGATTGAATGGCTTCGTCGTTTTACTGATTTATCCCTTAATTCAGTAGATGAACTTTTTGAAATTGCTGCTCAATACGGCGATCGTGAGGATTTAAAAGAGATTATTGCAGAGCGTTGCTCAGATGTGATGTCAGGCTGGCCTAATCCGACAGAAAATGAGGATATTGAACGCAAGCGACTATTCTGGATGGTACGTGGGTTCTACTTTCTGGAGAATATTACGGATACATATTGGGCATGGCTAAAATCAGACAAAGATAATTTACTACATTTTTATGAACGTTCTGGGCGCCTGAGCCGAAGTGAGCACCGTGCCTGGCCGGAACTGACCTCAATCAAAATTGAAGCCATTTTAGATGCTTTCATTGAACAATGGTCGCGCGTTGACCTACCGGATCATTGGGACAGTGATAGTCCAGAAGAGGAAAAAGCCTACCGCTTTTTGACTGATTTAATGTGGTCAATTGAATCAGATATTCCTGACAATGCAATACCCGTACTGGGTCGCCTTCTTGCCGATCCACGTTTCACGAGCCAGCATAAAGGACTGCAAAGTATATATGCCGGTCAGCTCAGGAAAAAAGCGCTCAGGGATTTTGAACCGCCGACGCCAGATGAAATAGTTCAACATCTGGATTGTGATTCAGTGGTTACTGTTGAAAGCCTGCGTCAATTAGTTCTTCAGGAGCTTAATGATTTCCAGAAAGCGATTGCTGGCGGGGAGTTTAACTCAGCAGATCGCTTCTATGAGAAAAATGAACGCCTTGATGAGGTAAAGTCCACAGAGATTATTGCGGAACGCCTGAATTTAAGACTTCAGCCTCAGGGCATTTCTATAACTCCTGAGCATCAGTTGAAAGGGAAAAACAGGAGTGATTTCACGGCATCTAAATTGATTGGCGGAAGAAGACGACTGCTCGTTACGGAAGTCAAAGGCCAGTGGCACAGAGAGTTATATTCTGCCGCTTCAGCCCAACTCTATGACCGTTATGCCATTCATCCTGATGCCGAGCAGCAGGGTATCTTTCTTGTCATATGGTTTGGAGAAAGCGAAACCGTCGCTGGCCGCAAAACTCACGGAATTAAAACCGCGCAGGAGCTTAAAATCAGTATTGAAGCAGTATTACCGGCTGAACTTCGTAGTTTAATTGATGTTTTCGTTTTAGATGTTTCACGGCCCCGTAAGCATTAACATAAGTTACATCGAACATAAATATCCGATATCACCACAGGTGTAAGATCAGGCGTTTACCACTGGCATAAAGAAGTTGTTGAAAAGTATTGGTCATTCTGGTGGTCTTGACTGGTAGCTGATTAAGGTTTAGCTCATTTATTAGCCAGTTACTGACAAAGGCGATCCCAGTCCAGGGAGCCAAATTTGAAAAGCCTGCTTTTAAAGCAGGCTTTTTGCTTTTGTGCGTCTCTGGCGATTAACTCAAAATCGCATCCAGTCTGGCAAGCACCTCATTTACGACGGCGTCGGGCACGCGTTCCAGCCTTTTGCCGTTCCGGGCCGCCATATCGATGGTTCTGGGCTGGTCGCAGCGAATAATGCCCATTGTTTTTGTCCCTGCCCCATCCAGTGAAACGGTGAAACCTGCTGTACGAGCAAAGTTACCGCCGCTGGTGACGGGCACCACTACCGGTAGCCGGGTCACCTTGTTAAACGATGCCTTCGATACGATGAGTACCGGACGTTTTCCACTTTGCTCGTGGCCAGCAATCGGATCCAGTGAAACAAGCCAGATTTCCCCTCGGTCCATTTACAGGATCTCCTTTCCTGTTGCAGGCGCATCAATCCATTCCCGATCCTCTTCGCTCATTTCAGCATGGGGATCGCACTGCGCCAGCAGTTCCTCCAGCGAATAATGTGGCCGTTTCTGGGGTTCAATTATCAGGCAGCCATTATCAATCGTCATTCCCACTTCGCTGTCTATCGACAGCTCCAGCGTTTTCAGCACGGCGGGAGGAACCGCCAGCATGATGGAACCGCCAACCTTTTTCAGGCGAGTTGTATACATAGAGCACCTCCGGATATTATATTTTAATATAACATCCACGGCAGAATGTGCACAATTATTCATCAAATTCATGGTGATTTCCTTTGCGTAATTAAATGTGGAGAAAGCGGGCGGGAACGTAGCTCGTGGCAGGAAGGCCGATGATAGAAAATTGTTTATGTGCTTCAAAGGAATATGGCGGATCGGTTAAACGAAATGCGAGGCGGTTTCAGAATTGAAGCCGTGTCGGCGAAGTGACAGCGATCGAGCGAATGAAGAGAGCCAAAGTTGAAAAGCCTGCTTTTAAAGCAGGCTTTTTGCTTTTGTGCGTTCGGAAAAACTGCCGGGTGGCGGCTTCGCCTTACCCGTCCTACGGGACTGTAGGCCCGGTAAGCGCTGTCTTATCTTTCGACTGGCGCAAAGACCCCTGACGCTCACGGCAGCCTGGCAACCACCTTAATCTCGAACTGGAATCCGTACAGCCACGTTACGCCGATCCCGGTCAACGTTGGGTAAGGCGCTTCCCCCCAATATTCTGGCAGGATACTCCAGATAGCGTCGAGGTTTGACTCGGGATCGACGACAAAAAGGGTAACGTCAACCACGTCATCGAACGTGCAGCCCGCAGCGGCGAGGACAGCATTAAGATTATTGAATGCCAGCCTGACCTGCGCTTTTAGATCGGGCTCAGGCGAACCATCCTCACGGCTACCAACCTGCCCCGAGACAAACAAGGAACCGTTAGATTTGATGGCCGGTGAATAGCGATTGCGCTCATAGAGCGCCTGGCGTCCTGAGGGAAAAACGGCTTCGCGTGCTGTCATATTTACACCTTTGCAATGGGGCGAAATCTGCCCAATGAACTTAAAGACACTTTACAGGTGCAGGATCGGGCGGATAAACAAGCGACTTTGTCCATCATTGTTTGTAATATCCAAACAATCGGTGAAAAGAGAGGATAAGGAATGGATCGTTTCGATGCGATGCGCGCCTTTGCTCGCGTGGTAGAGGCAGGTAGCTTCACAAAGGCTGCCCAAACGCTTCATATGAGCAAAACCACGGTGACGCAGCTTATTCAGCAGCTGGAAGCGCGCCTGCGCGTCAGATTGCTCCATCGCACCACCCGCAAGCTCAGCGTCACTCCCGATGGCGCGGTCTACTACGAACGCGTCATCCGCCTGCTGGCGGACATGGAAGATGCTGAAAACAGTCTGTCCAGTGCGGCAATTACGCCCAGGGGACGGCTACGGGTGGATGTGCCCAGTCCGCTGGCCCGCCTCATCCTGGTGCCGGCGCTACCGGCGTTCCACGCACGCTACCCTGACATTCAGTTCGACATGGGAGTGAGCGACCGGGTGGTGGACCTGATTGGCGACAACGTGGATTGCGTGCTGCGCGGCGGTGCAATCCATGACCAGTCCCTGATTGCTCGCCATGTCGGTGATTTGCAAATCGGCGTCTACGCCGCCCCCGGTTATGTGGAACGCCTTGGTACCCCTGCGCATCCGCGAGAGCTGGAAAACACCGACCATCGCATCGTGGGATTCTTGTCCTCACGCACCGGTAAGATTGATCCTCTGGTACTGCGCAGTGAGAGTGAACGTATTGAAATCACGGGCAGCTATGTACTCGCCGTGGATGATGGCAATGCTTACCTCGAAGCCGGGTTAGCCGGGTTAGGCGTGATTGCGCTGCCAGTCTATATGGCGGCAGCGCATCAGGCTCGTGGTGCCTTGATTCCGCTATTTGAACACTGGCGTCTTGCTCCAATGCCCCTGTACCTGGCATTTCCGCCGAACCGCCATGTCAACGCCAGACTGCGCGTATTTATTGATTGGATCGTTGAATTGATGCAGCAGCATGTCCCCAACGTCAACATAGCCGTAAAGCTATAGCAGCGATTATCCTGAGAGAACGTGTATGTTCCATGTGTTGTTATGTGAAAGCTGACGACGTGCAGGAATATTTCGGTGAATCCCCCGTCAGGCATTCACCGTATTGCGGGCAGTATCGAAAAAAATTCAGGACTCCGTGAGCTGACGCCAGGCCGCCACTTCCTCATCGAGCCATTCGGCGAAGAGAGCCACCTCCGGTTTCGTCTCCGTTAATTGCGATGTCACCAGCCAGTAAGGCCAGGGGTATGGCGCGGTGATGGAGGTTAACTGGACCAACTCGCCCCGGGTGATGGCATCCTGAACCAGAGAACGACGCTCCAGCGCGATACCTTTCCCGAGCCGAACCGCCTCAAGGATGATATTGGAGTCGTTAATACATAACCCGCCAGGGACGATTTCTCTCTCAAGCCCTGCATTCACACACCACGTTTTCCACGACTCCATCGAAAAAATAATATGACTCTTCGCGATCTCGGCCGGGGTGGCGGGTAATTCACCGCCGTTATAGGAGGGGGCAGCCACCACGATCAGCTCATCGGAAAAAAGATAATGGCTTTTACTCTCTTCCCAGTTTCCCCTCCCCATCCGTATCGCGATATCTATTCCTTCCTGCTGCAGACTGGTGATGTTCAGGCTCGCCTGGATCCGCAGCGTGATAAGAGGATATTTCGCCCGAAAACGCTCCAGCCGCGGCAATAACCAGTGGCATCCAAAAGAGGGCACCATCGCCAGCGTCAGCTCCTGCTTTCTCGGCTTCACCTGCACGGGCCGGGTAGCATCTGCGATATGGTTCAGCGCCTCGCGTACCTGTAACGCGTAAAGCCGCCCCTCTTCGTTGATCTGTACCCCTCGGCCATGACGGATAAACAGCTTCACACCCACCATTTCCTCCAGCACTTTAATCTGCTGGCTGATGGCGGAATGGGTCACATGTAGCTCTTTCGCCGCAAGCGTTACGCTACCCAGGCGAGCCACCGCTTCAAAACTACGCAGACTGGCGATAGGTGGAAAATCCGACATGAAAAACTCCCTGAACCGAACACAATCTCAAAACGGCGGCCTGGCGATATGTCAGTAATACTAACCCTGGCAGTAAGATATTGAAGATATTCGTCATGACGAATGTATCGTAATGTCTGTTCAGAAGCTTCAAAAGCATGTCATTTCAAAGAGACAGGAAAACGGGAATTATGATTAAGCTTATTGGCATGATGGATTCACCTTACGTACGTCGCGTGGCGATTTCCCTTGAACTGTATGGCGTTGAGTTTGAAAGTCAGCCGCTGTCAGTCTTTAGCACGTTTGAGGCATTTTCCCGGATCAACCCGGTGGTCAAAGCGCCAACGTTGATTCTGGAGAATGAAATTCGCCTGATGGACTCGTCGCTGATACTCCATTATTTTGAGGCTCAGGCTTCCCCCGAGCGAAGACTCCTGCCCGTGAAGCCGGACGCGCTGGCAAGCGTTCTCCAGACGCTGGGCTTCATCCTCTCCGCCTCAGACAAAGCCGTGCAACATGTGTATGAATACCATCAGCGCCCGGCGGAAAAGCAGCACGGCTCATGGATTGAACGCATTACCATCCAGTTGCTGGCAGCCTGCAGGGAATGGAATACGCTGCTGGAGGCGCGACCGATAAGTGCGGTTCCCGATCAGGTTGCCGTCACCAGTACGGTGGTCTGGACGTTTATTCAGTCGATGATCCCACGCGTTGTCAACGCAGCGGATTTCAGGAATATTCAGGCGATTGCCGACACATTCGAAACGCAGGCGGCTTTTAAAAAATATCCTTTCAATTAACTGGCAGGCCCGGTAAGCACAGATCACCGGGCCTTATCGCACCTAAATCTGATAATCAATCGCCACTTCTTCTGGCTCCATCACCTGGCGTTTGATTTCGTCAACGGACAGCCCGGCGTTGCAGAGTTCGATAAAGCGCCACACATAGTTGCGCTGGAGCTGTCCACGCTTGAGGCCGAGCCATACGGTATTCGCATCAAACAGATGACGCGTATCCAGGCGCACCAGGTTCCCGACTTCGCGCTCGCCGCCGGACTGTTCCGCCACCAGGCCAATTCCCAGCCCCAGCTCGACGTAGGTTTTGATCACATCGGAATCCTGCGCGCTGAGCACCACATCTGGCGTTAAGCCTTTGCGGTTGAACGCCTCATCGATACGCGATCGCCCGGTAATGCCCTGGCGGTAGGTAATCAGCGGCCATTTTGCAATCTCTTCCAGCGTCAGGGGAGAGGCCTGATTCAGGGGGTGATCGACAGGGAGGAGTAAGCTGTGGTGCCAGCGGAACCAGGGGAAAGCCACCAGCAGCGGGTCGTTGCTCAGGCGCTCACTGGCGATACCGATATCTGCCCCACCGTTTTGCAGCAGAACTTCAATTTCCTGTGGCGTGCCCTGAATAAGCTCCAGACGCACCTCAGGGAAGAGTTCGCGGAAGGCTTTAATCACTGGCGGCAGGCTGTAGCGGGCCTGGGTGTGGGTGGTGGCGATGGTGAGCACGCCGGAGGCGTCATTGGTAAAGAGATCCGCCAGGCGGCGGACATTGCTGGCCTCGTTGAGGATCCGCTCAGCGATGGTCAGCAATGCTTTACCTGGCTCCGTCATGCCAAGCAGACGCTTGCCGCGACGGATAAAAATCTCAATGCCAAGCTCCTCTTCCAGCTCGCGAATATGGCGGCTGACGCCCGACTGGGAGGTATATAGCATATTGGCGACTTCGGTCAGGTTGTAGTCCCGCCTGGCCGCCTCACGGATAATTTTAAGTTGCTGGAAATTCACGATTCACTCCGGCGCATCTGACATAGCTCTATTGTTAGAGTCAGCTGAGCTGCAGAACAAATAATAAAAACCAGCATCTTATGCTTTTATGGAATATTAACTCACGAGCTGCAGTTCACGATTCTCCAGCGATGGCTTACTGACCAGCGACATCAAAATTTCTTTCACCGCCTGCGCCTGTGGCGACAGCGAGCCGCGGGCGGACATGTTCAGCGACAGCGGCAGGCTCATCGAAGGCGTGGTGATGCGTGCCATCCAGCCATTTGCGGCGCTGCAGAGCGAGCGCGCGGCGGATTCCGGCAGCACCGTGACGCCCATCCCGCTGGCAATCGCCGCGGTCAGCGTGGAGATGGAGTCAATTTCACCGATGATTTTTGCCGTCAGGCGGCGCAGGGAAAACGCTTCGTCCACGCGTACGCGCACGGCGCTGTAATCACGCGGCAGGAAAAGATTCATCTCGGCAACGGCGGTGAGATCAACGCTCTGCCCCGGACAGTCGCGGGTACCCACGAGATACAGATCTTCTTTCAGCAGCGGCTGGCTGGTGATCCCGGCAACCGGAGAACGATCGTAAAGAACCGCCATATCCAGCTGGCCATTGAGCAGTTTGTCATTCAGGACAGAGCCGCTGTTCTCGTGCAGATAAACCAGCACTTCCGGCAGTTCCGCGCGTACTGCCTGCAGCAGTGGCATCGTAATTGAGGACGCTGCGGTCCCCGGCGCCAGCCCGATGGAAACGTGTCCGCTCAGCGTCTGGCCAACATTATGCACCGCCAGCTGCGCCTGTTCGCACTGGCGAAGAATGGTGCGCGCGTGGGTATACAGGATCTTGCCTGCTTCCGTTGGGGTCACGCCACGTTTGGTACGGATCAACAGCTGCTGATCCATTTCGCCTTCCAGAGTAGCCACCTGCTGGCTCAGCGCAGGCTGCGCGATATGCAGCACTTCCGCCGCTTGAGTCAGGCTGCCGATATCGACGATTTTTACGAAGTATTTCAGTCGTCTTAAGTTCATTTTGCCCCCTGTTCGAAATGCTGTGCCGGTACTGGCTGTTGTTGTTAAACAGGTTTTGCAATATGAATGCCAGTTTTACCAGCAGGTCAGATTTGTTCGCTAAGCGCCTGAAAATAAGGAAACCTAATCATAGACGCTGGTTTTATTACTGAAACAGCGGTTTATGATCTGCCCCATAAGAGGTATATCCGCACCACAACGGTGCATTACGTTGGCAAAATCGCCACTTTGCTGAAATTGTCAGCAAACAGATGCAAAGCGTGGTTTCACCCTTTGACAAGGCGTACGCAGGTCGCTACTATGCGCCCCGTTCACACGATTCCTCTGTAGTTCAGTCGGTAGAACGGCGGACTGTTAATCCGTATGTCACTGGTTCGAGTCCAGTCAGAGGAGCCAAATTTGAAAAGCCTGCTTTTAAAGCAGGCTTTTTGCTTTTGTGCAGATGATAAAAACTGCCCGGTGGCGCTACGCTTACCCGGCAAAAGTAGCGTCACATGCCAAGCTTAACCGGCATCCCCGATCGCCGCTCCAGTTCGGCTCCGGCCCCCTCATTGATTAGCTGCGCCCGCAACGCGGGAGTCATCGGCAGCGGCACCTTATTGGTTGATTCAAATTCGGCACGGTTACGCGAGAGCGGCTCGTGCACTTCCACCCAGCGGCTGCCGTCCGGCTCCGTTGTCACTTTTACGGGCTGATCGATAAGCTGCACGCGCGTGCCTGTCGGCACATTGTCGAAAAGGTATTTGATATCGTGATTACGCAGGCGAATGCAGCCCTGACTGACGCGCAGACCGATGCCGAAATTCGAGTTGGTACCGTGAATGGCATAAAGCCTGCCAATATAGATCGCGTACAACCCCATCGGGTTATCCGGCCCGGCGGGTACGAATGCGGGCAGCGTTTTCCCCTCTTTCGCATATTCACGCCGGGTGTTTGGCGTGGGCGACCAGGTTGGCCCTTCCTGCTTGCGCTCGACGGCTGTCACCCAGTTGCGTGGCGTTTCGCGCCCGGCCTGGCCAATACCGATGGGAAACACTTCAACGGTATTGCTGCCTGGCGGGTAATAGTAAAGGCGCATTTCCGCCACGTTTACCACGATGCCTTTGCGCACCGTATCGGGAAGAATGAGCTGCTGAGGTACCACCAGTCGGGTCCCGGATTGCGGTAAAAACGGGTCAACACCCGGGTTCGCCTCCAGCATGTTACTCAGCCCCTGCCCGTGCTGCGCGGCAAACGCTTCGAGCGGCAAGGTGTTCCCCTGTGGAACGGTAACAGTTATGGGTTCCCCCACCAGACGGCCACCATCAGAGGGTAATGGATAGGTTACGGCAAACGCCTCCGGAACAACGGCGCAAAGCGTAAGAACGAACGAGGCGAATCGAATCATAATGTCCTGTGTTCAAGCCTGCCGTCAGGCAGGCTGTTTGAGTTAATGCGATTACGCCACCGTTTTACGCCACCTGCGCGTTAGCGGTTTTTCCACTTCGACAATCAGGAACATCGCAAAGCCAATCAGGAACGTGATGACCCAGTAGCGGAACGGCAGTGCTTCGGTACCGAACAGCGTCTGCATGAAAGGCGCGTAGATAATAAGCAACTGTAGCACCAGTAATACACCGCTCACCACCCAAATACCTTTATTTGCCAGTAAGCCTTTGCTCAGGGAAAAACCGTCCGACACGCGGCAGTTAAGCATATAGAACCACTGCGCCGTCACCAGCATTTGCAGCAACACTGTACGGATAAACTCCGGTGAATAACCACGCGGCTGTAACCAGGCTTCCAGCACAAAGGCACTGATGGCAATCATCAGGCCAACGAAGACCACTCGCCAGATGGCAAAGCCGTCCATCACATGCAAATTTGGTTTACGCGGCGGACGGTTCATAATGTCCTTTTCACCTGCCTCAAACGCCAGCCCAAAGGAGAGCGTTGCCGATGTCGCCATGTTCATCCACAGGATCAGCACGGGCGTTAATGGGATCAGATTCCCTGCCAACAGAGCGATGATGATGAGCAATGCCTGGGCGATGTTGCTGGGAATAATGAACAGAATGGTCTTTTTCAGATTATCATAAACGCGACGCCCTTCGTTTACGGCCCTGGCAATGGTGGCAAAGTTGTCATCCGTGAGCACCATGTCAGCGGCCTCCTTGGTGACTTCCGTGCCCTTAATCCCCATCGCAATACCCACATCCGCGCGCTTGAGCGCAGGGGCATCGTTCACGCCGTCTCCGGTCATCCCCACCACCTCCTGCTTGCTTTGCAGGGCTTGTACCAGACGGAATTTATCTTCCGGGCTGGTTCGGGCAAAGATATCGTATTGTTGAGCCGCCTCGCTCAGCTGCCGGTCATCCATAGCCTCAAGCTCACGACCCGTAATGGCGCTTGCCGCATTACCTATACCCAGCATTTGGCCAATGCTCATCGCCGTTTGCGGGTGATCCCCGGTGATCATCTTCACGCGAATACCGGCCTGCAGGCAGTCGGCAATGGCGGTTATCGCCTCGGGACGCGGTGGATCCATCATACCGGCAATTCCGAGCAGAATGACGCCCTCCTGCAAGTCTGAGTGATCCAGTTCGCGTTGCCCGCTGACGGCAGGCTTCCAGGCAGCGGCCACCATACGCAACCCCTCCCGGGCATACTCTTCAATTTTGCCTTCCCAGTAAGACTGATCAAAAGGCTGCAACCCGGTGTTGGTCTGCTGGAACTGGCACAGGCGGAAAAGGACGTCCGGCGCACCGGTGATGAGGATCACCTCCTCATCGCCCAGGCGATAGAGTGTAGACATGTATTTATATTGCGAATCAAAGGGGATTTTACTGCGCATTTCGGTGTTAAGCGGCGGGAGCGGGATTTTCGCCGCCAGCACCTTCAGCGCGCCCTCTGTCGGTCCACCGGTGATTTTCCACAGTCCCTGCTCGTCTTTGATCAATTGACTGTCATTGCAGAGGTCAATGGTACGCAGATAGCGTTCCAGCAGGGAGCCCTGCGTAACGCTGACGGGTGTTGGGTCGTCAACGGGATGAATATTACCCACCGGCTCGTAACTGTCCCCCTCCACGCGATAGGTGGTGTCAGCGGTAATCAATGCTTTGACCGTCATTTCATTCATGGTCAGGGTACCGGTTTTATCCGAGCAGATAACCGTCATCGCGCCCAGCGTTTCCACCGTCGGCAGCTTACGAATAATGGCCTTGCGACGCGCCATAGCCTGTACGCCAAGCGAGAGAATGATGGAAATGATGGCCGGCAGGCCTTCCGGTACCGCCGCAACAGCAAGGCTGATAAGCGACAGCACCAACTCGGAAACCGCCATATCACGGAAAAGCAAACTAAAGACAAAAAGCGCCACCATCATCACCAGGATGGTGATGAAGATGGTCTTTCCGAGCTTATCCATTTGTACCATCAGCGGCGTACGATGCTTTTCAATGTCGGACATCATCTGATTAATATGGCCAAGCTCTGTCTCGCCACCGGTCGCCACGACTACCCCTTTGCCACCGCCGGAACTGACGGTGGTGCCTGAATAGAGCAGGTTATACCGGTCACCTAAAGGGAGTTCTCCGGTTAACGCATCGCTGTTTTTCTCAACTACGGTGGATTCACCGGTCAGGATGGCCTCCTCCACGCGAAGGTTATGCGCTTCGATCACGCGCAGATCCGCGGGGATACGATCCCCGGCGCGGATCACCACAATGTCGCCCGGCACTAGCGCTGTAGTAGGGATCGTTTCATGATTGCCCTGACGCACCACCACGGCTTCGCTGGAGAGCATATTGCGAATACTTTGCAGCGATTTTTCAGCATTGCTCTCCTGAATATGGCCAATCAACGCGTTAATAACAGCCACGCCGAGGATCACAAACATATCGACCCAATGCCCCATAATGAGCTTGAGTAACGCTGCTACCAGCAGCACGTAAATCAGGACATCGTTAAAATGGGCCAGGAAATTCAGCCACGCGGGCTTACCCTTTTTCTGCGGTAACGCATTCTCACCATACTGCTGGAGTCGGGCGGATGCCTCAGTGCTGCTCAGTCCCTCCGCAGTGGAGTCGACATTAGCCAGGGTGTCGTCAACAGTTTGTTGATAATACGGACGATCAGATTTTCCTGTTTTCATCGTTCCTTCCTCAGGTTCTTTTCAGAAATCACCTTGCTTTCATGCTATTAACGAATAACGAAAACAGGAACATGTGCATAACGAACAATACTTGCCGCCTCTGACCCTAACAAATGGGTTTGAATATTGGGGTTGCGGGAGCCGACAATAATTGCCCCAGCGGCAAGTTCATCTGCCAGCTTAATAACTTCATCACGTACATTCCCACTCCGAACATGAAGATGAACGTGTTCCTCAGGCAGATTCAGTTTTTTGACCAGGGCAGACAGCTTTTCTTTCGAATTATTAATCATATATTCATCCATTTTGCGCGCATCTGAAATAAAACCACGCGTCAGTTCGGCTGAAAATTTGGGCATGACGTGCAGCAAATGAATGTCACCCGATGCGCTTTGCGCCAGAAAATGAGCGTGCTCTAGCGCTTTGTCTGCCAGACTTGTCTCGTAGACATCCACCGGAACCAGAATGTTTTTATACATATCGTGCATCCTTTTTGTAACTAATATGATTGTGGCTGGAGCAAAAAAAGCATTAAATGCAGGGACTTGCTCTTAATGCCCGTTACAGGGAAAAGAGATGAATGATATTAAACGTAGCACAGGAATATCAGGATTAACGTGCCCCCACTGATAATGGTTATTTAACATTTATCTTTTCTCCAACTATGCTCATTGAAAGACGCTGCTTACGGCTCATGGAGGAATGAATGTACGGTTTAAGCCTTTTTCGTCTAGGTTTGTTTATCGCGCTTGCCATTATTGCCAGCACGGCAATTGGCCTATTTACCTATATGGTCGTCACTGTTCTGGCAGAATAGTGTCACCCCCTGCCCTTCTTACGGAATAAATAAAACAGTTATTTATTAGGGGAATACAGTGAACCGCTACCTCTCTCTTTTACCGTTCGTTATGTTAACGCTCACGGCGTGCGACCCGAAACCCAGGCAAGATGCTCCCCTGCCGCGCATGGTAAAAGTGGCGGAGGTGGCTGTTCCCGGTCATGCCCGGCAGCGCGTCTTTCCCGCCCGTATTGAATCAGGTGATGCGACCGACCTCTCCTTCAAGCGCGCGGGTCAAATCGAAGCACTGGATATACGTCAGGGCGCAACCATCAAGCAGGGGCAACAGCTAGCCAGATTAAACGCCCGTGAAGCGCAGCAGCGGGTTAACGACAGACAAACGGCGGCGACGCTGGCCCAGCGGCAGTTCGATCGCTTCCAGACGCTGGCGGGCCGCCAGGCTATCTCTAAAGCAGAAATGGACATACAGCGCGCGAACCGCGATTCGGCGAATGCGGCGCTGCAGATTGCCCGTGAAGAGCTGAATCAGATGACGCTCGTCGCCCCCTTTAGTGGAACAGTGGCCAGCGTGCATGTGCGAAAGCATCAGGTGGTATCGGCCGGTCAGCCCATTGCGACCCTGACCCGCACCGACCTGCTGGACGTGGTGTTTAGTCTTCCTGAGAACCTGTTTAAGACCTTTGATATCCGTAACGCGCAATATCGTCCCGTGGTAAGAATTAACGCCTTCCCGGATCGGGAGTTTACCGCTGTCTACAAAGAGCACTCAGGCAGTAGCGACAGTAACACCCTGACCTGGCAGGTGATACTCACCATGCCGCGCCCGGATGATTTTCCCGTGGTGGGAGGCGTAAGCGGTACGGTTACCATCAATTTAACCAACCTCCCGGCCGGTGCGGGCCCTCAGGCGCTGGTTGTACCGGTTGAGGCGGTCTTTAACCCGAATAACAGCCCGCGCAATGAGCCGCACGTCTGGGTCGTGGCGGGAGAAGGCGATGCGCTCCATCTTGAAGACCGCAAGGTCAGCGTGGGGCAAGTAACCACTGAGGGCGTGATAATCACCCGAGGGCTTAAAGCAGGCGAGCGTGTCGTGGCAGCTGGCGTGGGTGAACTTCATGCTAATCAGCCGGTACGTATCTGGACGCGTGAACGGGGACTGTAATGGATATCTCTCGCCAGTTTATCAATAACCCCATTCGCGTCTGGCTGACGATCCTGCTGCTGGGCGTGGGCGGCATTTTCGCCCTGCTGAACATTGGCAGGCTGGAAGATCCCGCCTTTACCATAAAAACCGCGGTGGTGATCACCCACTATCCCGGCGCCTCCGCTCAGCAGGTTGAAGAGGAGGTCACGCTACCGCTAGAGAATGCCCTTCAGCAGCTGCCCTATCTGGACAACGTGAGCTCCATCTCTTCCAACGGCCTGTCGCAAATCACCGTGAACATCGCCTCACGTTATCATTCGAACGAACTGCCGCAGATCTGGGACGAACTGCGCCGTCGCGTGGGCGATGCTTCGCGCCAGTTCCCGCCCGGCGTCGTGACGCCCTTCGTGAATGATGATTTTGGCGATGTGTTCGGCTTTTTCTTCGCGATTTCCGGGGATGAATTCAGCAATCCTGAACTGGTGAGATATGCCGAGCAGCTGCGGCGCGAACTGATTCTGGTCCCCGGCGTCGGTAAGGTTGCCATCGGCGGGGCCATCAGCCAGCAGGTCAATATCGATATATCCCTGACCAAAATGGCGGCCCGCGGCATCACGCTGAACCAGCTTTCCGCCCTGCTCAGCAGGCTTAACGTCGTTTCCAGCGCCGGAGAAATCACCTCGGGAACGGAATCCATTCGTCTGCATCCAACCGGTGAGTTCGAAAATCTTGATGAACTGGCGGATCTCATCATTACCCCTTCCGGCACCGGGGCGGCGACGCGTCTGCGGGATATCGCCACGCTGTCGCGCGGGCTGAACGAATCGCCCGCCAGTATCTATCATGCCAACGGCAGGAAAGCCGTTACCATGGGCGTCTCGTTTATTCCCGGCGTGAACGTGATCGACGTGGGACACGCGCTGGAGGCAAAGCTCAACCAGATGTCAGCGGAAAAACCGGCAGGGATACACATCGACCTGTTCTACGATCAGGCCGCCGAAGTGGGGCACTCTGTAAATGGTTTTATCATTAACTTCCTGATGGCGCTGGCGATTGTTATCGGCGTGCTGCTGATCTTTATGGGTGTCCGCAGCGGGATCATCATCGCGTTTTCCCTCGCACTTAACGTGCTGGGCACGCTGCTCATCATGTATCTGTGGGGTATTGAGCTGCAGCGCATCTCGCTCGGCGCGCTGATTATCGCCCTCAGTATGCTGGTGGATAATGCCATCGTGATCGTTGAAGGGGTGCTGATTGCGCGTCAGCAAGGTTCCCCGCTGTTAACCGCCATTAACTACATCATCCGTCGTTCCGCCCTGCCGCTGCTGGGGGCGACGGTGATCGCCATCCTCGCGTTTGCGCCTATCGGGCTGTCCCAGGACTCTACCGGGGAATACTGTAAATCCCTGTTCCAGGTACTGCTGATTTCCCTGATGCTGAGCTGGTTCTCGGCGCTCACCATCACGCCGGTGCTGATCACATGGTGGTTGTTTAAAAACGACAGCGCGCCGGAAAAAAGTGACGAGGCAGACCCTTACGACAAACGCCTCTATCGACTTTACCGGCGCCTGCTTAACGCGCTGCTGCACCGGAAAGCGCCGACGCTCATCGTGATGGCTGCGCTGCTGGCAGCGTCAGTCTGGGGTTTTGGTGCCGTGCGGCAAAACTTCTTCCCGTCGTCAAATACGCCCATTTTCTTTGTCGACCTCTGGCTACCCTACGGCACCGATATTAAATGGACCGAGAAGATGACCGGCGATATCGAGAAAACCATCAACGGCCAGCCCGGCGTGGAAACCACCGTCTCAACCATCGGTCAGGGCAGCATGCGGTTTATTCTGACCTACAGCGGACAGCGGCAGTACAGCAACTATGCCCAAATCATGGTAAGAATGGATGACCAGCGCAACATCTCCGCATTGACGCGCCACGTCGATGAGTACATTGCGCGAAACTATCCGCAGGTAAACGCCAGCACCAAACGCGTGATGTTTGGTCCCTCTGGCGACAGCGCCATTGAGGTGCGCATCAAGGGCCCCGATCCTGACAGGTTGCGTCTGATTGCCAGCCAGGTGGACGAGATCCTGGCGCGCGACCCGGCCACGGCAAGCGTGAGAAACGACTGGCAAAACCGCAGCAAGGTGCTCCGTCCGCAGTACGTCGCCGCACTGGGACGCGAGCTTGGCGTGGATAAGCAGGACGTCGACAACGCGCTGGAGATGAATTTCTCCGGCAGCCGGGCGGGATTATATCGGGAAGGCAGTGACCTGCTTCCGGTCGTGGTACGCCCGCCGGAACGCGAACGGCTGGACGCGAATCACCTGAACAACGTGCTGGTATGGAGTCAGACCCGGCAGCAGTATATCCCGCTGAGTAATGTCGTCAGCCGCTTCTCGCTGGAATGGGAAGATCCGCTTATTTTGCGACGCGACCGCTCGCGGGTGCTGACCGTTCAGACCGACCCCGATCCGCTTAGCCAGCAAACGTCAGGCGATATTCTCGCCCGGGTGAAGCCGCGCATTGACGCCCTCGCCCTGCCCCACGGCTACAGCATTGAGTGGGGAGGCGATGCGGAAAACTCCAGCGAAGCACAACAGGGGATCTTTACCACGCTGCCGATCGGGTTCCTGGTGATGTTTGTCATCACCGTTTTGATGTTCAGCTCGGTGAAAAACGCCGTTGCCATCTGGCTGACCGTGCCGCTGGCGCTGATTGGCGTCACGCCGGGATTCTTAATCACTGGTATTCCGTTCGGCTTTATGGCGCTGATTGGCCTGCTGAGCCTGAGCGGGATGCTGATCCGCAACGGCATTGTGCTGGTGGAAGAGATCGAGCAGCAGAAAGCGCATAAAGGTCAGCACGAGGCGATTGTTTATGCTGCCACCTCGCGCCTGCGCCCCATTCTGCTCACCGCATTTACCACCGTACTGGGCCTGGCTCCGCTGCTGCTGGACGTTTTCTTCCAGAGCATGGCCGTTGTGATTATGTTTGGACTGGGGTTTGCTACAATCCTGACGCTGCTGGTACTTCCCGTAATTTACGCGTGCTTCCATCGTAAGGACAAAGCGGAACAACAATGAATGCGACAGGCCTGAACATTATCAAGACGCTGGGCTGTATGACGGCGGTAACCTTTTTCACCATCTACAATACGTGGGATCATTATGATTATGACTATCACTGGATCCTGGGGTTTTTAACCTTTATCTCGACCATCGCCACGCCGCTGTTTTTTGTGGTCGCGGGCTACCTCGACGGCCAGTCCCGGCACGGCACCCGCTGGCAACTGGGCAAAATTAAAAGCCTGGTGATTGTCTTTCTGTTCTGGATAACGATCTATTACCTGTGGGAGCCGTATCAACGCGGGTATTTAATTCAGCCGTGGTTCGTGTTTGCGTTTGTGGTTATTTACAGCTTCCACCCGGTGGTGGAGTGGCTTAGCCAGCGGCGCGCGTTGTTCTGCGGCGTAATTGCCTGTCTGCTGCTCTTCTCCTACGGGTATGATTTACTTTCAGCGCTCTATCCCGACGTCCACCTCCTTTCCCTTTCGCCACAGTACCGCCTGTGGACGTGGTTACTGTTTTACCTGACGGGGCAGCTTTTCTGCGATCCCAACATCTCCGGGTGGATTAGCCGCAAGAATGTGGTCAGGACGGCGGTAATCGCCATCCCGTTTATTTATCTCTTCACCTGGTTTTACGAGCGCCACTTCTTTTTTGCCCTGTTCAAGGCCGACAGAAACGCCTTTATTCTTACAGGTTCGCAAATCTACATTCTGATTATTGCGCTGGTGATTGCGGCGAATGGTGTGCGCTTTCGCCGCAATGCTGAGTTTAAAGAGTCGGTCCTGGCCGCCATCAGCAAAACGATGACCGGCGTGTACATTGTCCACTACTCGGTGTTTCACCTGCTGACAGCGCTGATACCGGTGACGTCTCTCGGCATGAAGCTGACGCTAATCGTCCTCACCTTCATCACCTCAGTTCTGTTTTCCATGCTGATACTGTCTAACGCGGTGGCAAAAAAGGTGATCACCCTTTAAAAGCCGAGACGCAGCCAGGCAAAGAGCACGTTACCGTTGTTATAGGTTCCAGGAATATAAGTGAACTGGACGGTAACGCGCTTATACCCGGCAGAGAACAGCGGGAAGATAAACGGCAGGGGCACATAGTTAGCAAAATCATCGCGCGCCGTGATGCCCGCTGCGGCACCGAGCCCAAGCCGGAAGTCCTGGGCATTATCCAGGTACCAGCCCTTCTCCCAGCCGTAGCCCATCGCGGGTTGCCATTCATTGTGCGAATCTTTGAACATCATGGCGAAGAGCGCGCTCCAGTTGCCCTCTTCGTTATAGCGGGACACGCCCAGTCCCCCGCCCCACGGCATTTCGTTATAATTGTCGGTTTTTTCTTTGTCGTACATAAAACGGGCGTGCCAGCTCAGAAACGGAAGGTAAAGATCGTATCGCTCTGGTTGATGCCAGGTCTGGGAAATATCCTCCGTCAGCGCATTCCACCAGCGGCTGATACGCTGCTCACCATAAACGCCGGGTTCCGCATGAAGCGGGAAAATAAATACAAACAGTGCCATCCAAAGTGCTGGAAAGAGGCGTTGCATAGATATTTCCTCAGCTTAAGTCACACAGTATCTCTAATACTTTAAACCATTCAGCACGAACCGGTGCCAAACAGACCGATTTATATTGCGGCCCGTGCAGATGAAATTTTTTTATTCAGCACCCTCAGGAAGGATAAAAACGTTTTCTCATGTCCCCTGTCGCGGTAGTCTCATATCTTCCGCCAATAACGCGGCGGCTATGTGAGTAACCTTTTCTTATACCAATAAATAAAAAATCAGTGCAGACAGGACAACTATGGACTCCACCCTCATCTCCACACGTCCCGGCGAGGGGACACCTTGCCTTAACCGTGCCCGCCGCGCTGCCTTTGGCAGCTTCGCCGGGGCCGTCGTGGACTGGTATGATTTTTTGCTCTACGGCATCACCGCCGCTCTGGTGTTTAACCGCGAATTCTTTCCGCAAATTAGCCCGGCTATGGGCACGCTCGCCGCGTTTGCCACCTTTGGCGTCGGGTTTCTGTTCCGCCCGCTGGGCGGGGTGATCTTCGGCCACTTCGGCGACCGCCTTGGCCGCAAACGTATGCTGATGCTCACCGTCTGGATGATGGGGATCGCCACTGCGCTGATCGGTATTTTGCCGTCGTTTGCCACGATTGGCTGGTGGGCTCCGGTACTGCTGGTCACCCTGCGCGCCATTCAGGGCTTTGCCGTGGGCGGCGAATGGGGCGGCGCGGCGCTGTTATCGGTCGAAAGTGCACCGAAAAACAAGAAAGCGTTCTACAGCAGCGGCGTGCAGGTCGGCTACGGCGTGGGTCTGTTGCTCTCCACCGGGCTGGTGTCGCTTATCAGTCACTTCACTACCGATGCGCAGTTTCTGAGCTGGGGCTGGCGCATTCCGTTCATCTTCAGCATCGTGCTGGTTATCGCCGCGCTGTGGATCCGTAACGGAATGGAAGAGTCCGCCGAGTTTGAACAGCAGCGGGAAAACCCCGTTGCCAGAAAACGGCTGCCGGTGATGGAGGCGCTCATCCGCCATCCTGGCGCTTTTCTGAAAATTATCGCCCTGCGCCTGTGTGAACTGCTGACGATGTATATCGTTACCGCATTTGCCCTCAACTATTCCACGCAGAACCTTGGCCTTCCCCGTGAGCTGTTCCTGAATATCGGTCTGCTGGTGGGCGGGATCAGCTGTCTGACAATCCCCTGCTTCGCCTGGCTCGCGGACCGGTTTGGCCGTCGCCGCGTCTATATTACCGGTGCGCTGATTGGATCCCTCAGCGCCTGGCCGTTCTTTATGGCACTGGAGGCGCAGTCGGTCTTCTGGATAGTCTTCTTTGCCATTATGCTCGCCAACATTGCCCACGACATGGTGGTCTGCGTGCAGCAACCGATGTTTACCGAACTGTTCGGCGCCAGCTACCGCTACAGTGGGGCGGGTGTGGGATACCAGGTGGCGAGCGTCGTGGGCGGCGGATTTACGCCGTTTATTGCCGCCGCACTGGTAACGTTCTCCGGCGGAAACTGGCACAGCGTGGCGATCTACCTGCTGGCAGGCTGCCTGCTGTCGGCCGCCACAGCGCTGGTGATGAAAGAGACACACCATCCCTGATCTCCCTTTTGTTTCACAGGCGTGTGACATACTATCGGGTATAGCAGCACACCTGTGGAACAAGGAGACAGACATGAATAATAAGGGCTCCAGCCTGACCCCGGCTCAGGCACTGGAAAAACTCGACGCGCTGTACGAACAGTCCGTCAATGCGCTGCGCAGCGCCATCAGTGAGTACATCGAAACAGGGAAACTTCCCGATGAAAAGGCCAGAACCCAGGGCCTTTTTGTTTATCCATCGCTCTCTGTCACCTGGGACGGCAGCGCCAGCACCACGCCAAAGACCCGTGCCTACGCGCGTTTTACCCACTCCGGCTGCTACAGCACCACCGTGACCCGCCCTGCGTTGTTCCGTCCTTACCTTGAGGAACAACTCACTCTGCTCTATCAGGACTACGGCGCACACATTGCCGTTGAGCCATCACAGCATGAAATCCCGTATCCGTACGTGATTGACGGTTCGGCGTTAACGCTCGATCGCTCCATGAGCGCAGGGCTGACGCGCCATTTCCCAACAACCGAGCTGTCGCAGATTGGCGATGAGACCGCCGACGGCATTTATCATCCGGCGGAATTTTCTCCCTTGTCGCATTTCGACGCCCGCCGGGTGGATTTCTCCCTGGCGCGCCTGCGCCACTACACCGGGACGCCAGCCGAACATTTCCAGCCGTTTGTGCTGTTTACCAACTACACCCGCTATGTCGACGAGTTTGTCCGCTGGGGCTGTAGCCAGATCCTGGATCCGGAGAGCCCTTATATCGCCCTCTCCTGCGCGGGCGGGATCTGGATCACCGCGGAAACCGAAGCGCCTGAGCAGGCTATCTCCGATCTGGCGTGGAAGAAGCACCAGATGCCAGCCTGGCACCTGATCACCGCCGACGGCCAGGGCATCACGCTTATCAACATCGGTGTGGGTCCGTCAAACGCCAAAACCATCTGCGACCATCTGGCGGTGCTGCGCCCGGACGTCTGGCTGATGATTGGTCATTGCGGCGGGCTGCGTGAAAGCCAGCTGATTGGCGACTACGTGCTGGCCCACGCCTACCTGCGTGATGACCACGTGCTTGACGCCGTGCTCCCGCCGGACATCCCGATCCCGAGCATCGCCGAAGTGCAGCGCGCGCTGTACGACGCCACCAAAGAGGTGAGCGGCATGCCGGGTGAAGAGGTCAAACAGCGTCTGCGTACCGGCACGGTCGTCACGACAGATGACCGTAACTGGGAGCTGCGTTACTCCGCCTCTGCCCTGCGCTTTAACCTGAGCCGCGCGGTGGCGATTGATATGGAAAGTGCCACCATTGCCGCACAAGGTTATCGCTTCCGTGTGCCTTACGGCACGCTGCTGTGCGTTTCCGATAAACCGCTGCACGGTGAAATCAAGCTTCCGGGACAGGCAAACCGGTTCTACGAAGGGGCGATATCCGAACACCTGCAAATCGGCATTCGTGCCATTGATTTACTGCGGGCGGAAGGTGACCGGCTGCACTCGCGCAAGCTGCGTACCTTTAACGAACCGCCATTCCGCTGATAACAATAAGGAAAAATAATGCACAACACATCACCGTTATCGGCCCTGCGTCAGTGGCTACAGGAAAATCAACTCGACGGGATGATCGTCCCGCGCGCGGATGCCTGGCAGAGCGAATACTGCGCACCGTATGATGAAAAACTGGCCTGGCTCACCGGCTTCGACGGCTCGGCGGGGCTGGCGCTGGTGCTAAAAGACAAAGCCCTGCTTTTTGTCGATGGCCGCTATCAGGTTCAGGCCCGCGTGCAGGTCAACATGGATGAAGTAGAGATCCACCATCTGCACAACGAGCCGCTGGCACAATGGCTGACGGCAAATGTTGAAGCTGGCACGCGTATTGGTTTTGAAGCGCTGCTGATGACCAATGCCGACTATGAGACGCTGTCTGCGACACCGTGTGAGATGGTGCCGCTTAACCAGTCACCGTTTGATACGTTATGGACCGATCGCCCTGCCGCTCCGGCGGGGCTTATCCGCGAGATGCCGGTTGAAATCAGTGGCGAAAGCAGCGCCGATAAACGTCAGCGCGTCGCCGCCGTGCTGGCCGCGAACAATGCCGATTATCTGGCCGTGACCCTGCCGGATAACATTGCCTGGCTGCTTAACGTGCGCGGTTCAGATATTCCCACCAGCCCGGTTCCGCTCTCCTTTGCCCTGCTGAGTCGGGACGGTAGCGTCGAGTGGTTTGTTAACGACAATAAACTCAGTGACCTGCCTGATAGCGTGCGAAACGCGTTCACCATTGCGCCGCAGGATGCCTTTATTGAACGCTGCCAGCACCTTTCTCACGGTAAACGGGTCATGCTAGATGCCGGTTCAGCGCCAGTGGCCCTGCGTTTTGCCATTGAGCCAGACGGTGACATTCTCTGGCAAACCGACCCTATCACCCTGATGAAGGCCAATAAAAATCCGGTAGAACTGACGGGTTACCGGGAGTGTCATCATCAGGACGGTGCCGCGTGGGTCAATTTCCTGGCCTGGCTGAGCCGTGAAGTGCCCGCACGTGCGGCAGCAGGTCAGCCGGTGACAGAGCTGGAGGCCCAGGCACAGCAACTCGCGTTTCGCGAGCGGCAGCCCGGTTTCATTGAGCAAAGTTTTGCGACCATTTCGGCCTCGTCCAGCAATGCGGCAATGTGCCACTACCACTCAAGCGAAGCCAGCAACAAGCCCATCGGCCATGACCACTTCTATCTGAATGATTCCGGTGGTCAGTACCATAACGGTACCACTGACGCCACGCGTACCCTGGCATGGGGCAAGGTCAGCCCGCAGCAGCGATTACACTACACCGCCGTGCTGAAAGGCTTTCTGTCGCTGATTACCCTGCAGTTCCCGTCCGGCACTCAGGGGCATCAGCTGGATGCCTTTGCACGTCGACCGCTCTGGGAGTTGGGGCTGGATTTCGATCACGGAACGGGTCATGGCGTGGGTCATCAATTGCTCATCCATGAGAACCCACATCGTATTGCCAAAAAGGTCAACCCATGGCCGCTGGTGGCAGGCAATATTATGACCATCGAGCCGGGATACTATCTGGCGGACAGCCATGGGATCCGCATTGAAAACCAGGTCGAGATTGTGGAGAGCCGTCCTGGATTCTGCAAGTTTGCCTCGCTGACGCTGATCCCAATCGATCTCAGCCAGGTCGAACTCAATCTGTTGAACGAGCAGGAAAAGCAGTGGCTGGATGAGTATCACCAGCAGGTGCGCGAGGCACTGTCACCGTTGGTGGAGAGCGACGCGCGTCCGTGGCTGGTGGAAGCGACAGCACCGATTCGTGTTAACCGGTAGTGCGGTTTATTGCCGGGTGGCGGCTTCCAGAACGCACAAAAGCAAAAAGCCTGCTTTAAAAGCAGGCTTTTCAAATTTGGCTCCTCTGACTGGACTCGAACCAGTGACATACGGATTAACAGTCCGCCGTTCTACCGACTGAACTACAGAGGAATCGTGTGAACGGGGCGCATATTATCGATGCTACCCGAGGTTGTCAAAGGCAGAATGCAGATTTCCGATCGTTTGCCGATTTATTCAACATTTCGCACATTTGTCAGGCATTGTGTCGCGGATATTTCCAGAGCCAGCGCCCACTTACCATCCGCCAGTAGAACAATGCCCCACGCACGGCCCAGTCAAGGAACATCCCCAGCCAGACACCGACAACCCCCATACCGAGCATGACCCCCAGCGTATAACCCGCCACCACGCGGCAACCCCACATACCGAGCATGGATACCCACATCGCAAAGCGGGCATCGCGGGCCCCTTTTAACCCGGCAGGGAGTACCCAGGAGGCCGCCCAGATGGGCATAAAGGCCGCGTTGAGCCAAATGAGGATCTTAACGACCTCTTTGACATCGTCTTCGTGGGTATAGAACGAGGCCATCAGCCCGGCAAAGGGGGCACTCCCCCAGGCAATGAGCGTCAGACCGATGGTCGACAGCCAGAAGACATGGCGCAGCTGCCGCTCCGCCTGCCCTATCTGCCCTTTACCGAGTCGTTTACCGGTGATAATGGTGGAGGCCGACCCGAGGGCGTTGCCCGGCAGGTTAATCAGGGAGGCGATGGAAAAGGCTATAAAGTTACCGGCAATCACATCTGTCCCCATACCGGCAACAAACATCTGGGTAAGCAGTTTACCGCCGTTGAACAGTACCGACTCGATACTGGCAGGAATACCAATCCCCATCACTTCCCAGATAATGGCGAAGTTAAAGGGTCGGAAGTAGCTTTTTAACGTGAGGCGCAGCGACGGCGTAATCCCCGCCATCAACACCCCGAGGATGGCTGCCGCACCAATGTAGCGGGAGATGGTGAGCCCCAGGCCTGCGCCAACAAATCCCATTCCCTCCCAGGAGAAAACACCGTAGATCAGGACACTACTGATCATGATATTCAGGATGTTCATTCCGCCGTTGATCAGCAAAGGAATTTTGGTGTTGCCTGCCCCGCGCAGCGCGCCGCTACCGATCAGCGCGATGGCCGCGGCCGGATAGCTTAAGACCGTCATTTCCAGATAGGTCAGCGCCAGATCCTTAACTTCATTCGTCGCTTCACCCGCGACAAAATCGATTATCTCTTTGCCGAAATAGTGGATCACCGCCGCCAGGATGATTGAAAAAATGGTCATGATCATCAGCGACTGCCGGGCGGCTTCGCGCGCACGCTTCGGATCCAGCTTGCCCAGGCTAAAGGCCACCACCACCGTGGTGCCAAGATCGATAGCGGCAAAGAAAGACATCACCACCATGTTAAAACTGTCCGCCAGCCCAACCCCGGCCATCGCCTCTTTACCCAGCCAGCTCACCAGGAAGGTGCTCAACACCCCCATCAGCAGAACGCAGGTATTCTCCAGAAAAATAGGTACGGCAAGCGGGGTGATTTCACGCCAGAACAGAACACGATAACTTTTACGTTTTGCATACCATGGCGTGCGCATAATCGCCTGGCGGAGAGTGGCAGTAACGTTCAAAATGGACCTTAGCGAGAAAAGTTGAAACTCCATTTCAAATGATGGGGGAGAAAAGCTCATCCTGCAAAGTATTTTCCATAAAAAGATGTCTGGATTTGCAACAAACTGATGACAGAATCGGCAATCGATCGCTAATCACTAAGATCAGGTTTGACAAAAGTTTTTTCGCCGCTAAGATAAGCCTCCACAACGATTCCTCTGTAGTTCAGTCGGTAGAACGGCGGACTGTTAATCCGTATGTCACTGGTTCGAGTCCAGTCAGAGGAGCCACATTCTGAAAAGCCCGCTTTTAAAGCGGGCTTTTTGCTTTTCTGGTGAGGAAAACATGGACTCTTTGTTTGTCTACGGTACGTTACGCCCGGGTCACTCAAATGCACATATTCTCGAAAACATCGGCGGCGAATGGCAGGCCGGTTTTGTCACCGGGACGTTTTATGCGCGTGGCTGGGGTGCTGCGGCGGATTTTCCGGGTATCGTGCTGCACGCCGATGGTCCGTGCGTAGAAGGCTATCTCTTTACCTCCAGCAACCTCCAGGCACACTGGCCGATGCTGGATGAATTTGAAGACGGTTACGATCGGGTCGAGGTCATGGTGACCACCGCCGAAGGTGACCAGGTTAAGGCCTGGATCTACCAGCTACAGCCGCGCTCTGTGTAATAAAAAAGGCTCTCTGTCACCAGAGAGCCTTTTTTTGCAATCAGCTGCGATTATTCGCTTTTGGCTTCAGCGTTTTTGATTTCGCCCATCACTTTCAGCTTCTTGGAGATGTCACGACGCTCTTTAGACAGCTCAGCGTTTTTGATGATGTAATCATCAACGCGGTCTTCGTAGTCGCTCTTCATGCTGGCGATGATACCCTGGATGGCTTCAACGCTCATACCTGGCTTGATGTAGTCGCTCAGGTTATCCAGCAGCAGAACACGTTTCTGGTTGTCACGGATCTTCTTCTCAACGTCCTGGATTTCACGCTGCAGTTTGTTTTTGCGGCGGAACAGGCGGACGAATTCCAGAACATCCTGGAACGAAGGCTTGGTAGTTTCCATTTTTACACCCCTGATAATGTGAGATTCGGATTCGTTAAAGCAACCGTTGTAACAGTAACCTTACTGACAGCGGTTGCGAATGACAATGAGTATATCGTTTAAAACTATCATAACCCCAATTGATGCTGAATCGAAGCAGCAGCCGTCACATATGGCGATAGCTGCTCTTTATTTGCGCAATGCCCGGCAAATGAGATGCGACAGCAACTCAAGCTGACGCGCCAGTTCCATGCTCAGCCAGACGTAGCCATGAATTGGGGTTTCCGCCACGTTGTCGCTCTGACGCTCGTTGATCAGCTGTTTCAGTTCGGCAACGATCTCATTCAGACGCTCGCTGTTCGCGAGGATAGGTTGCGGGTTACCTTCATAAAGGGCATGAGCGATGGTCAGCAGGGTTTGTTGCGTCATCTGCTGCGTCTCCTTCAGCGTCTGTGCGTTCAGCATCAACAGATGGCTGGGGCGTGAGGCCCAGTGTGCGTTGATTTGCAGCTCAAGCATGCAGACCAGATTGCGGCTCACGGTCTGGATAGCTTCGAAAATCGATTTCTGGATATGGGTCTCTTTGCTGGCCGGGGTAATCAGACCGCGCATTCTGACCACATCATTAAGGATCTGCTGGAGGTGCTTCTCCAGCCGGGGACGTTCTACCAGATTCGGTGAAAAACCGGCCTGGTAGACGCGGTTAAAGGCGGTGACGTAGTTTGCCATCTGGATGCGCCAGTGCAGGAAAGCGCGCTGCGGCCAGATACCGGTGAACAGCATCGCCAGCAGTGAACCAAGGATGACATCCCCGCTTCGCCACAGTGCCGTGGTCATATCACCCGCTGGCGCGCCGACCACCACGGCGAGGGTGATACCAATCAGCAGTGCCTGATAGGGCTTTTTACCCAGCGCCAGCCAGCCGCAGAGGAACATGGCGACACCGCACCAGGCCAGCATCACCGGAAATGAAATCAGCTCCAGCTTCAGGGCAATCAGCCCAAGGACTGAGCCTAAAACCGTACCGCCAATGCGCTCGAAGGCGCGGGGGACAACGTTCCCCCAAAACGAGATTGGCCCCATGACGACCACCAGCGTGATCAGCGGCCACGTTCCTTCAGGAACATCCAGCAAACGGACCAGCACAAACGTCAGAAGGAATGCCAGCGCAATACGGCACCCGTGGACCACGCGATAGTGTTTATACAGCCGAATTTCGAAAGATGTTAATGATTTGTCGGGACGCACACCCGCTCTCCAGCTACACGGCAAATCACAATTGTACTGCGTTTTCAGCCGGACGGATCACATCCGGCTGAAAAACCCTACAGTCGACAGGACTATCTCGCTTTATGCTCTACGGCGATAAACATTTCGATGTCCCAGTATCCGTCAGCGTTGCCATCATTGAGATAGCGCTCGAAGCACGGTTTAAGCGCCATCTGGTATTTATTGTCCTGCAGGAGGGAATTAAAGAACTGATACCACGGGGTGGCGAAGTCGTAGTTTTCAACACGTGCTTTCGCGACGGCGTAATCTCCGGCAGCAATTTCCGTCATCATGACGCCTTCGCTGTTTTCCGGGATCACGAAATCGTCCGGCACCGTAACGGCCGTATCGCAGCGCAGTTTTTCTGCCGGGACTTCGTCCGGATTATCGTAGTACACCGCAACCCACTCCAGTGGCTGAATGTGACGGCCATCGACCCACATGACCAGCTGTTCGAAGCCCTGTTTTACCGTGTGTTCCCATGGCCCGACCAGGTGAAAACCGGCAATCTTACGTTTCTTTTCCTGCCTGATGCTGTAATCCATACTGCCTCCATTTATTACTGTATATTTATACACTATAAAGCAGAATTTATATTATCGGCAAACGGGGAGTGTTTATTATGTGAGCAGACTCGCAACCCTGCCAGTCTGCTCAAAAAGGTTAGATTTTGTGGTGCAGATAATCACTTAGACGGGAGAAAAGGCCACCTTTATCAACACGCTCAAGCGTCACCAGCGGCCAGTGAGCGACCACCTTGTCACGGTCGTATAACTGGATTTCGCCGACCCGCTGATGCGCGGCAATCGGCGCTTCCAGCTCTTTTTTATCCAGCACGTATTTTGCCTTGATGTTCGGTACTTCAGCTTTCGGTAATGCCAGCCAGAAATCCTGGTCGGTGCCCAGGTTCACCTGTTCTTTATCGCCGTACCAGATCCGCTCGGTGCCCACTTTTTTACCGTTATGCAGGATCTGCACGGTATCAAAATTCTGTTGCCCCCAGTGCAGCAGTTTACGGGCCTGATCCTCACGTCCTTTCGGACTGTCTGCCCCCATCACCACGGCGATCAAGCGACGCTGACCGTCCACGGCGGAAGCAATCAGGTTAAATCCGGCCCCTGACGTGTGCCCCGTTTTCAGACCATCTACGTTCATGGTCTTATCCCACAGCAGGCCGTTACGGTTTTGCTGCGTGATCCCGTTCCAGGTCAGGCTCTTTTCGCTGTACATATGGTAAAACTCAGGCTCGCCGTGGATGATGGCCCTGGACAGCACGGCCAGGTCATACGCAGAACTGTGCTGGCCCGGGGCATCCAGACCATGAACGGTTTCAAAGTGCGTATCGCGCAGATTCAGCTTTTGCACATAGTCGTTCATCATCTTTACGAACTGCGGCTGACCACCGGCCACGTGATCCGCCAGCGCCACACAGGCATCGTTGCCGGAATCCACAATCAGGCCGCGGCTGAGATCGCGCACAGAAACGCGGTCACCCTCTTTCAGGAACATCAGTGACGAACCATCAAATACCGGGTTACCTTTTGCCCACGCGTCGCGCCCGACGGTGACAATGTCATCCGGGGAAATGCGGTGGCTATCAATAGCGCGGTCAACAACGTAGCCGGTCATCAGCTTGGTAAGGCTCGCCGGATTGCGTTGTTGATGTTCGTTGCCCGCCGTTAAGATTTGACCCGTAGTGTAATCCATCAGTACCCAGGAACCGGCCTGAATGGCCGGGGGCTGCGGCGAAAAATCCAGTGGATCGGCCGCAAAAGCAGATGAGACACTCGAAGCGAGTAAAGAAACAGCAATAAACAGACGGCGTTTCAACGGTATATCCTCAGGTCATTAAAAATCGATGACCTTTTTACGGGAGTTCTGTTGTCGTTACCTGGCTTAATTGCAAAAAAATGTGACAGGAAGCATGTTTTGCCCTGAAGTACGCTCGCAAATTTGCAGCATGACGGTGCTTTTTATTCGGTCTGCTCCTCACGATCGTTTACCATAGTGGTGTCACTTTTTAACAGGATGGTATTACTGGTGTCTGACTCTGCCGCACGCCCGACTTTTTTGTTCCACGACTATGAAACCTTCGGCACCCACCCGGCGCTGGATCGGCCGGCGCAGTTTGCCGCCATCCGTACCGACGACGAATTCAATATCATTGGCGAGCCAGAGGTTTTTTACTGCAAACCTGCCGATGACTACCTGCCGCAGCCCGGCGCGGTCATGGTCACCGGGATAACCCCCCAGGAAGCGCGGGAAAAAGGCGTTAACGAGGCAGAGTTCGCCCGCCGTATCCACGATCTGTTTACCGTTCCCCATACCTGCGTGGTTGGGTACAACAATATCCGTTTCGATGATGAAGTGACGCGCAACATTTTCTACCGCAACTTCTACGATCCCTACGCCTGGAGCTGGCAGAACCGCAATTCGCGCTGGGATTTACTCGACATTATGCGCGCTTGCTATGCGCTGCGTCCGGAGGGGATTAACTGGCCGGAGAACGAAGACGGATTGCCAAGCTTCCGGCTGGAGCACCTGACGCGCGCCAACGGCATTGAGCACAGTAATGCCCACGACGCGATGGCCGACGTCTACGCCACCATTGCCATGGCGAAGCTGGTCAAAACCGCACAACCTCGTCTGTTTGAGTATCTGTTGAGTCATCGCAGCAAGCAGAAACTGATGACGCTGATTGATGTGCCGCAGATGAAACCGCTGGTGCATATCTCCGGCATGTTTGGTGCCTGGCGCGGCAACACAAGCTGGGTGGCACCGCTGGCCTGGCACCCGGATAACCGTAACGCGGTCATCATGGTGGATTTAGCCGGGGATATCTCCCCGCTGCTGGAGCTCGACAGCGATACCTTGCGTGAGCGCCTCTATACCCCGAAAGATGCGCTGGGAGATCTGCCCGCGGTGCCGGTCAAACTGGTGCATATCAATAAATGTCCGGTATTGGCGCAGGCCAATACGCTGCGCCCGGAGGATGCCGACAGGCTCGGGATCAACCGTCAGCACTGCCTGGATAACCTTAAAGTACTGCGCGAAAATCCGCAGGTGCGCGAGAAAGTCGTCGCCATATTTGCCGAAGCCGAGCCATTCGTGCCGTCCGAAAACGTGGATGCGCAGCTGTATAACGGCTTCTTCAGCGATGCCGACCGGGCTGCCATGAACATCGTGCTGCAGACCGAACCGCGTAACCTGCCCGCGCTGGACATCACCTTTGCGGATAAACGCATTGAGAAGCTGATGTTTAACTACCGCGCGCGTAACTATCCCGGCACGCTGGATGAAGCTGAGCAGGAACGCTGGCTGCAGCATCGGCGTAATGTGTTTACGCCGGAATATCTGCACGGGTATGCGCAGGAGCTGGAGATGCTTTACGGCCAATACGAAGGGAATGAAGAGAAGCAAGCGCTACTGAAAGCACTGTTCAAGTACGTACAAGAGATCGTCTGAAATTCAGCGATAAAAAAACCGGAGCCGATGGTCTCCGGTTTTTTTTGCCCGGTGGCGCTGCGCTTACGCGGGCCTACGGGTTTTGTCGGTCGGGTAAGCGTAGCCGCCACCCGACACGGTATTACGCAACGTCTTCGTACTGAGGTACCGGGTTACGGAAGCTCTTCGTGACGCAGGCCAGATAAACGAGACCGATACCCGCCCAAATCAGGCCAAGCACCATTGAGCTCTCTTCCAGGTTAACCCACAGTGCACCCACAGTCAGCGCACCGCACATCGGCAGGAACAGATACTGGAAGTGATCTTTCAGCGTTTTGTTACGCTTTTCACGGATCCAGAACTGAGAGATAACCGACAGGTTAACAAAGGTGAACGCCACCAGCGCACCGAAGTTAATCAGCGCAGTTGCCATCACCAGGTCAAAGTTGATTGCCAGCAGCGCAATCGCACCTACCAGGATGATGTTCATCGCCGGCGTACGCCAGGTTGGATGCACGTAGCCGAAGAAGCTTTTCGGGAATACGCCATCACGACCCATTACGTACATCAGACGCGCAACGCCTGCGTGCGCGGCCATACCCGATGCCAGTACGGTGATGGTGGAGAAAATCAGCGCGCCAACCTGGAATGCTTTACCCGCCACGTAGAGCATAATTTCCGGCTGAGAGGCATCCGGATCCTTGAAGCGGGAGATATCCGGGAAGTACAGCTGCAGGAAATAGGTCGAGAAGATAAAGATCAGACCGCCAATCAGCGCCGTCAGGAAGATAGCACGCGGAATAACACGCTCTGCATCTTTGGTTTCTTCAGACAGGTTGCTGATACCGTCAAAACCGGTAAAGGAGAAGCACAGAATGGTTGCCCCGGTAATCATCGGGATCACATGCGCATCACCAGACCAGAACGGCTTGCTGCTCGCCAGGGTGCCTGCGCCTTCGCCATTGAATACGCCATAAATGACCATACCGAGGATCACGGCAATCAGGACAACCTGAAGCACAACGATAACGGAGTTAAAGTTGGCAACAGATTTGATGCTGCGCAGGTTAAAGGCCGTCATAAAGGCCACCAGCGCCACGACGAACATCCAGGATGGGATCGACGGCACCAGTGCTTCAAAGTAAATTTTCGCCAGCAGAATGTTGATCATCGGCGCGAACAGATAGTCGAGCAGCGACGACCAGCCCACCATAAAGCCAACGGTAGGACTGATGGATTTCTGGGCATAGGTGTAGGCAGAACCGGCAGACGGATAACGACGAACCAGTTTACCGTAGCTCAGTGCGGTAAAGAGGATCGCGACCAGCGCGAAGGCGTACGCGGTCGGCACATGACCGTCTGTGAGGCCTGATACGATACCGAATGTATCGAACAGCGTCATTGGTTGCATATAGGCAAGGCCCATCATAACAACCGGAATCAACGTAAGTGTTTTACGTAATTCCACGCGAGAGGTGTTTGGAGTTGCGTTATGCGACATAGTTATTCTCCTTTACGGTGATAACCGCCACGTAAGCGAAAAATTGCCCCATTTCTTTCTTCCTCAGCGACAACAACTGTCGGATTTTAGTAAATATCTATCCGGTACGAAGCCCGGCCTCTTGGTTTTTAGTTTCGTTTCATACATGCAAAAAAAAATAACCGACGCCTTTTATATCGTCGATTATTCATTTGGTTGCTGCGGCGCATTTTGCCCCACATCAGATACAAAACGCAATACTTTACAAAGGCATTGTAAATTTTCCTGCGCTAACTGGCTGATTTCTCGACACCACTCTGCGTGTAGACGGCAGCGATAGCACTATTTGCTAAAATTTCGTCCCGCCACCAGGCGCTGGCTAACCCCGCTGTTTGTTCATTCCAGCCAACCCACACCGATTCGTTACTGCTTTGAGCCAGCACCTGTTTTTCAACCAGCGCCCCGCTATCAAGGAACCGCTGTGCCAGGTAGCGGGGCAAATAGCCACACCCCAGCCCACTGATTTGCAATTCCAGCTTGGTTTTAAAATCAAAAACGGTGATGGCCTCTTGCTCATCAAGCAACTGCGACGAGACGGCGCATTCCGGGCGTGAGCTGTCGCCCACCACGATGGCGCGGTAACTTTTAATAATGCGCCGATTAATGGGCTCCGGCTCCCGGGCCAGCGGATGATGTGGAGCGACCGCGAAAACTTGCTCCAGTATCCCGAGGCGGGCAAATCCAAAATCGCTCAGCTGAGGTGGTTCATGTAATGCGCCGACGATGATATCCGCCCTGCCCTGAACCAGGGCCTCCCAGGAGCCGCCCAGCACACCATTAATGAAAATCAGCCGGGTTACGCTGTGGCGCTGATAAAACGCCTCAATCAGCGGCGTCAGGAGAGAAAACGGAAAGGTATCGTCAACACCAATCACCAGTTCATTTTCCCAGCCCTGATGAAGTTTGATGGCCTGTTTTTCCAGTTCGCGGACGGTGTGCAGAACTTCACGCCCTTTTTCCAGCAGCATCTGTCCGGTGCGGGTAAAGCGAGCCCGGTGGCCGGAGCGATCGAGGATCTGGATATTCAGATCGCTTTCCAGTTTATGAACGGTATAGCTCAGCGCTGAGGGGGTTTTGTAGAGCTTCGCCGAGGCAGCCGCAAAGCTGCCTTCTTTTTCCAGTGCATCCAGAATAATAAGAACATCCAGCAGCGGTTTCATGTTCGCCCCCTTCCGGTGTGCGATCGTCTCCGCTGCGGGACTTATGCCATGGGCATCACCAGCGGATCGGGATATTGATACTCAAACCCCAGCTCATGACAAATGCGATTGCCATCAACAATTTTGCCTTTACTTCCGTCCTTCGCGTCACCAAAAACGGGTGGCGCCAGGCCCAGCTGACGCGCCATTAGCGGGTAAAATGTACTACGCGCAGGATGAGAGGGCGCACATATATTATAGATGTGCCCACCCTTTGGAGCCTGTAAGAGAAGCTCAATTGCGCCAATAACGTCCTCTAAATGCACCAGATTGACAACATGTTGCCCATCAGGGGCTGACTTGCCGGCAAAAAAGCGTCCCGGATGCCGGCCTGGGCCAACCAGCCCCGCCAGACGCACGATATCGACCTGCGTACCCGGCAGGTTGTGCAGCCAGTCTTCCAGCTCTTTCAACACCTTGCCGCTCGCGGTGACAGGATGGCGCTCGGTGCCCTCTTTCACTACCCCTTCCACATCGCCATAGACCGATGTTGAGCTGGTAAAGATTATACGCGGTACATGGTGCGCCAGCGCGCTGTCGACAATCTCCTGCATCGCCTGCAGATAAAATGATTCGCCCGGACCGCTGCGTCGTGCGGGAAGCGTAATGACCAGCGCATCAACATTCATCAGCGTGTCCAGATCGTCAGCATCACACACCAGCTCAGGTTCAAGACGCAGTTCGACGCCATCAATACCGCACATGCGCGCCGCCTCTACCCCGTCCGCCGTGGTTTTGCTCCCGGTCACTTGCCAGCCTTTCGCGGCTAATGACATCGCCAGCGGCATTCCCAGCCACCCTAAACCGACAATCGCGACCTTTTTCATGCGAATTCTCCTGACTCTCACTCGTCTGTCTTAAGGCTACGCCAGCCCGGCAGAACACACAATTCATAGCGTCAATATGAAATGAATTAATGATCAAAAAAAGCCCTTGCAATCTGTCATACAACTGGTTTAGGTTAAAAGACATCAAATGAATAAGCATTCATCGAGAATATTTATATGACACGCGTTCAATTTAAACACCACCATCATCACCATCATCCTGACTAGTCTTTCAGGCGATGTGTGCTGGAAGACGTTTGGATCTTCCAGTGGTGCATGAACGCATGAGAAAGCCCCCGGAAGATCTTCTTCCGGGGGCTTTTTTTTGGACCAAATTCAGACAGGTTAACGAGGAACACAGAATGTTAGATAACTCACGTTTACGCATAGCTATTCAAAAATCAGGCCGTTTGAGTGATGATTCACGCGAACTGCTGGCCCGCTGCGGGATTAAAATCAACCTGCACACCCAGCGCCTGATTGCTCTGGCTGAAAACATGCCCATCGACATTCTGCGCGTGCGTGATGACGATATCCCGGGACTGGTAATGGACGGTGTCGTTGACCTTGGCATCATCGGTGAAAACGTGCTGGAAGAAGAGCTCCTGACCCGTCGCGCTCAGGGTGAAGATCCGCGCTATTTTACCCTGCGTCGCCTGGACTTCGGTGGCTGCCGCCTGTCGCTGGCGACACCGGTTGATGAAGCCTGGGACGGCCCGGCCGCGCTGAACGGCAAACGTATCGCGACCTCCTATCCTCACCTGTTAAAACGCTATCTGGATCAGAAAGGCGTGCAGTTTAAATCCTGTCTGCTGAACGGTTCTGTCGAAGTCGCGCCGCGTGCGGGTCTGGCAGACGCCATCTGCGACCTCGTCTCCACCGGTGCTACCCTGGAAGCGAACGGCCTGCGCGAAGTGGAAGTCATTTACCGCTCCAAAGCGTGCCTGATCCAGCGTGACGGCGAGATGGCCGATGCCAAACAGCAGCTGATCGACAAACTGCTGACCCGTATTCAGGGGGTGATTCAGGCGCGTGAATCCAAGTACATCATGATGCATGCACCAACCGAACGTCTGGACGAAGTGATTGCCCTGCTGCCAGGCGCTGAGCGCCCTACCATCCTGCCACTGGCGGGCGATCAGCAGCGTGTGGCGATGCACATGGTCAGTAGCGAAACGCTGTTCTGGGAAACCATGGAAAAACTGAAGGCACTGGGCGCCAGCTCCATTCTGGTGCTGCCAATTGAGAAGATGATGGAGTAACGGCCATGAGCTTTAACACGATCATCACCTGGAATGAGTGTACTGACGAACAGCAGCGCGAGTTGTTAATGCGCCCGGCCATCAGCGCCTCCGAAAGCATCACCCGTACCGTGACGGAGATCCTCAATAACGTCAAAACCCGCGGCGACGACGCGCTGCGGGAATACAGCGCAAAGTTTGATAAAACGGAAGTTAACGCCTTAAAGGTTACCGAACAGGAAATCATTGATGCCAGCAATCGTCTGGGTGATGACATCAAACAGGCAATGGCCGTCGCGGTGAAAAACATCGAGACCTTCCACGTCGCGCAGAAATTACAGACCGTCGATGTGGAAACGCTGCCGGGTGTGCGATGCCAGCAGGTGACCCGCCCGGTCGCCTCGGTGGGCCTCTATATCCCTGGCGGCTCCGCCCCGCTGTTCTCTACCGTATTAATGCTGGCCACCCCGGCGCGTATCGCCGGTTGCCAGAAAGTGGTGCTCTGCTCCCCACCGCCGATTGCCGATGAAATTCTGTATGCTGCAAAACTCTGCGGTGTGCAGGACGTGTTTAAAGTCGGTGGTGCGCAGGCGATTTCTGCCCTCGCGTTTGGCACTGAATCTGTTCCGAAGGTCGACAAAATTTTTGGCCCGGGCAACGCCTTTGTCACCGAAGCCAAGCGCCAGGTCAGCCAGCGTATTGATGGCGCGGCCATTGATATGCCCGCGGGTCCGTCTGAAGTGCTGGTGATTGCCGACAGCGGCGCCACGCCGGATTTTGTGGCGTCGGATCTGTTATCCCAGGCGGAACACGGCCCGGATTCGCAGGTGATTTTATTGACGCCAGATGCCGATATGGCTAAACGCGTGGGTGAAGCCGTAGAGCGTCAGCTTGCCGACCTGCCGCGCGCCGACACGGCACGCCAGGCGCTATCCGCCAGCCGCCTGATTGTGGCGCGCGATCTGGACCAGTGCATCGCTATCTCCAACCAGTACGGCCCGGAGCACCTGATTATTCAGACCCGCAACGCGCGCGACCTGGTCGACAGTATCACCAGCGCAGGGTCTGTTTTCCTCGGCGACTGGTCCCCGGAGTCCGCTGGCGACTACGCCTCCGGCACCAACCACGTTCTGCCGACATATGGTTACACCTCGACCTGTTCCAGCCTGGGCCTGGCCGATTTCCAGAAACGCATGACCGTGCAGGAGTTGTCCCGCGAAGGATTTGCCTCGCTGGCGTCCACCATCGAGACGCTGGCCGCCGCCGAACGCCTGACCGCTCACAAAAACGCCGTTACGCTGCGTGTTGCAGCCCTGAAGGAGCAAGCATGAACATTGAAGAATTAGCGCGGGAAAATGTCCGTCGACTGACGCCTTATCAGTCTGCTCGTCGCCTGGGCGGCAACGGTGATGTCTGGCTGAACGCCAACGAATTCCCGACAGCGGTACAGTTTGAGCTGTCACAGCAGACGCTGAACCGTTATCCGGAGTGCCAGCCAAAAGCAGTCATTGAAAACTATGCGCAATATGCAGGCGTGAAGCCGGAGCAGGTGCTGGTCAGCCGCGGTGCGGATGAAGGTATTGAGCTGTTGATCCGCGCGTTCTGCGAGCCGGGTAAAGATGCGGTGATGTACTGCCAGCCCACCTACGGCATGTACAGCGTCAGCGCGGAAACCTTTGGCGTGGCGTGCCGTAACGTGCTCTCCCTGGAGAACTGGCAGCTGGACCTGCAGGGAATTGCCGACAATCTGGACGGCGTGAAGGTGGTCTTTGTCTGTAGCCCCAACAACCCGACCGGGCAGATTATCAACCCTCAGGATATCCGTACCCTGCTGGAGATGACCCGCGGCAAAGCACTGGTGGTCGCCGACGAAGCCTATATTGAGTTCTGCCCTCAGGCGACGCTGGCTGGCTGGCTGGAAGAGTACCCACACCTGGTGGTGCTGCGTACGCTGTCGAAAGCCTTTGCGCTCGCAGGTCTGCGCTGCGGGTTTACGCTGGCCAATAAAGAGGTGATCGACCTGCTGCTGAAAGTGATCGCCCCGTACCCGCTTTCTACTCCCGTGGCTGACATTGCCGCTCAGGCCCTGACCCCGCAAGGGATCAATGCAATGCGTGAGCGTGTGGCACAAATCCTGGAAGAGCGACAGTACCTGGTGACCGCCCTGAAAGCGATCCCTTGTGTAGAGCAGGTGTTCGACTCTGAAACCAACTACCTCCTGGTTCGCTTTACCGCCTCCAGTGCCGTATTTAAATCTTTATGGGATCAGGGCATTATCTTACGTGATCAAAATAAACAACCTTCTCTGAGCGGCTGCCTGCGTATTACCGTCGGCACCCGTGCAGAGAGCCAGCGCGTGATTGACGCACTGAAAGCGGAGAAAGTATGAGCCAGAAGATCCTCTTTATCGACCGAGACGGCACCCTGATTTCGGAGCCACCCACCGATTTTCAGGTCGATCGTTTCGACAAACTGGCTTTTGAACCAGACGTGATCCCGGTGCTGCTGAAACTGCAGAAAGCCGGATACAAGCTGGTGATGATCACCAACCAGGACGGACTGGGTACCGACAGCTTCCCGCAGGCCGACTTTGACGGCCCGCATAATCTGATGATGCAGGTACTCACCTCTCAGGGCGTGGTATTTGATGAGGTGCTGATTTGCCCACACCTGCCTGCCGATGCGTGCGACTGCCGCAAGCCGAAGGTGAAACTGGTAGAACGCTATATGCAGGAAGATGTCCTGGATAAAGCCAACAGCTATGTCATTGGCGATCGCGCCACCGATATTACGCTTGCCGAAAACATGGGGCTAGCCGGGCTGCGCTACAACCGCGACGATCTCAACTGGGCGAAGATTGGTGAGCAGCTCACCAAACGTGACCGCTACTCGCATGTAGAACGCAACACCAAAGAGACACAGATTGACGTGAAGGTGTGGCTGGATCGCGAAGGCGGCAGCAAGATCCACACTGGGGTGGGTTTCTTCGACCATATGCTGGATCAGATTGCCACCCACGGCGGCTTCCGCATGGAGATTACGGTAAAAGGCGATCTCTACATTGACGATCACCACACCGTTGAAGACACCGGTCTGGCGCTGGGCGAAGCGCTGAAGCTGGCCCTGGGCGACAAACGTGGCATCAACCGTTTTGGGTTTGTTCTGCCCATGGATGAGTGCCTGGCGCGTTGTGCGATGGACATCTCCGGTCGTCCGCATCTGGAATATAAAGCCGATTTCACCTACCAGCGCGTGGGCGATCTCAGCACCGAAATGGTGGAGCACTTCTTCCGTTCATTGTCCTACACCATGGGCCTGACGCTGCATCTGAAGACCAAAGGCAAGAACGACCACCACCGAGTGGAGAGCCTGTTCAAGGCCTTTGGCCGTACCCTGCGCCAGGCAATTCGTGTGGAAGGTGACGCCCTGCCCTCATCAAAAGGAGTGCTGTAATGAATGTGGTGATTCTGGATACCGGATGCGCCAACCTGAACTCCGTGAAATCGGCCATTGCGCGCCACGGCTACGAGCCGGTGGTGAGCCGTGACCCGGACGTAGTGCTGCGCGCCGACAAACTCTTCCTGCCTGGTGTAGGCACCGCGCAGGCGGCGATGGATCAGATCCACGAGCGTGAACTGGTCGATCTCATCAAAGCCTGTACCCAGCCAGTGCTCGGGATTTGCCTGGGGATGCAGCTGCTCGGCCGTCGTAGTGAAGAGAGCAACGGCGTCGATCTGCTGGGTATTATTGAAGAAGACGTGCCAAAAATGGCCGATCATGGTTTACCACTGCCGCACATGGGCTGGAACCGCGTTTATGCGAAAGCGGGTGACAGACTGTTTCGCGGCATTGAGGATGGCGCTTACTTCTACTTTGTGCACAGCTACGCCATGCCGGTGAATCCCTACACCATCGCCCAGTGCAATTATGGCGAGGCGTTTACCGCGGCAGTGCAGAAAGATAACTTCTTCGGCGTGCAGTTTCACCCGGAACGTTCGGGTGCCGCAGGCGCTCAGCTGCTGAAAAACTTCCTGGAGATGTGATGATTATTCCCGCTTTAGACTTAATTGACGGCACGGTTGTTCGTCTTCATCAGGGTGATTACGGCCAGCAGCGCGACTACGGTAACGATCCGCTGCCCCGCCTGCAGGATTATGCCGCTCAGGGTGCGCAGGTGTTGCACCTGGTGGATTTAACGGGCGCGAAAGATCCGGCAAAACGCCAGATCCCACTGTTAAAAAAACTGGTGGCGGGCGTGGATGTCCCCGTACAGGTTGGTGGCGGTGTGCGCACGGAAGATGACGTTGCGGCACTGCTGGACGCCGGCGTGGCGCGCGTGGTGGTCGGCTCGACGGCGGTCAAAGACCCCGACACGGTGAAAAGCTGGTTCCGCCGCTTTGGTTCTGACGCGCTGGTGCTGGCCCTGGATGTCCGCATCGACGAACAGGGCAATAAGCAGGTTGCGGTCAGCGGCTGGCAGGAAAACTCCGGCGTGACGCTGGAAGAACTGGTCGATATGTATCTGCCCGTTGGCCTGAAGCACGTGCTGTGCACGGATATCTCCCGCGACGGCACGCTGGCAGGCTCTAACGTTTCTTTATATCAAGAAGTTTGCACCCGCTATCCGCAGGTGGCGTTTCAGTCCTCTGGCGGCATAGGTGATATTAACGACATCGCCGCGCTGCGCGGTACCGGTGTGAAGGGTGTAATTGTTGGCCGGGCCCTGCTGGAAGGAAAATTTACTGTGACGGAGGCGATTCAATGCTGGCAAAACGGATAATCCCTTGCCTGGACGTACGTGACGGCCAGGTCGTAAAAGGCGTGCAGTTCCGCAACCACGAGATCATCGGCGACATCGTCCCGCTGGCGAAACGGTATGCCGATGAAGGCGCAGACGAACTGGTATTTTACGATATCACCGCCTCCAGCGATGGCCGCGTGGTAGACAAAAGCTGGGTCGCGCGTGTCGCAGAAGTGATTGATATCCCCTTCTGCGTGGCGGGCGGGATTAAGTCTGCAGAAGATGCGGCGAAAATCCTCTCCTTCGGTGCCGACAAAATTTCAATCAACTCCCCTGCGCTGGCTGACCCGGAGCTGATTACCCGTCTGGCCGATCGCTTTGGCGTGCAGTGTATTGTTGTCGGTATCGACACCTGGTATGACGCAGCCACCGGCAAGTATCACGTCAACCAGTATACTGGCGATGAGAGCCGTACCCGCGTGACCCAATGGGAGACGCTGGACTGGGTGCAGGAAGTCCAGAAACGTGGCGCGGGCGAAATCGTACTGAACATGATGAACCAGGACGGCGTGCGTAACGGTTACGATCTGGAACAGCTGAAAAAAGTGCGTGCGGTTTGTCACGTACCGCTGATCGCCTCCGGCGGCGCGGGCACTATGAAACACTTCCTGGAAGCCTTCCGCGATGCGAACGTTGACGGTGCGCTGGCGGCGTCCGTGTTCCACAAACAGATTATCAATATTGGTGAGTTAAAAACGTACCTGGCCGACCAGGGCGTGGAGATCAGGGTATGTTAACAGAGCAACAACAGGCGCAGCTGGACTGGGAAAAAACTGACGGATTACTGCCCGTGGTTGTCCAGCATGCCGTTTCCGGTGAAGTGCTGATGCTGGGATACATGAACCAGGAGGCGCTGGCAAAAACGGTCGACAGCGGCAAAGTGACCTTTTACTCGCGCACGAAACAGCGCCTGTGGACCAAAGGGGAGACCTCAGGCCACTTCCTGAATGTGGTTAGCATTACGCCGGATTGCGATAACGATACTCTGCTGGTTCTGGCTAACCCCATCGGCCCGACCTGCCATAAAGGTACCAGCAGCTGCTTCGGAGAGGCTAGCCACCAATGGTTATTCCTGTATCAACTGGAGCAGTTACTGGCTGAGCGTAAAACGGCAGATCCTTCCAGCTCGTATACGGCGAAGCTGTATGCAAGCGGCACCAAGCGTATTGCGCAGAAAGTGGGTGAAGAAGGCGTTGAGACCGCGCTGGCCGCGACGGTACATGACCGCGAAGAGCTGACCAACGAAGCGTCTGATTTGATGTATCACCTGCTGGTGCTGCTGCAGGATCAGGAGCTGGATTTAACGGCGGTGATTGAGAATCTTCGTAAGCGGCATAAATAAAAAACCGGGGAATTTCCCCGGTTTTTTTATCTGCAAGTCAGGCTTTTGGTTTGTAGTTACGCAACGCGTTGTGACCGAGAACCACACCAGAACCGATAATCCCACCGAGCAAGACTGCCAGTATTAACGTGATGGCCTTTTTCGGGCTATCACGATAGACGGGAAGATCCGGCTTCATGACGTAACGATAGACATGGATGGTATCCGGGTTCACGTTCAACTTCTCGATATCCAGTAAGTTTTGCTTAGTCTGGTAGTAAGCGCCAGAGAAGACCAGCGGACGAGACGCTTCGTTATCAATCATTGATTTCAGCGCTTCGCTCCCCAGCAGGAACATGGTTTCCTGAGTCACATCCTGGGTTTGCTGGATCTGCGGAGTGGTAATTTTCGCCGCTTCCGCGTTCTTAAGCGCCTCAGAAATCTGTTTAATACGCAGTTCTTTCTGCTCCTGAGCAACTTTCTCCTGGTTTTCAAGGGAGTCGTTCAGGCTGGTGATCTGCTGCTTAATGTTGTCTTTGAGGTCGAGAGCAAGTTCCTTCGCCGTTTGCTCGTCTACATGTTGGATGTACTGCGCCAACTGCTTTTGCGCCGCTTCAGCCGACTCCCCGGTATAGGAGACGCTTAACGGCAGCGGTTGCCCCTTGACGGTAGCATCGATGGTCAACTTTTCTGGAATCTCCTGGTTTTCGAGCGCCTGAGCTAAAGCAGAAAACGAGGAATTGAAACGGCCAATGGCACGGTTTTGGATATCCTGCATTGAAGGAGCAGCACTACCGTAAAGGATATTCAGTGCATTCGCATAAGTGGCAATCTGTGCCGCATCAGGCTGGGAAATAATCGCCGACGAGGTCCATTTTTCTTTTGCAACGGTGATGTAAATACCCGCAATGACGATAAAAACAGCCATAAAAGCGCCAATTACCCACTTTCCACGCCACAGCTGTAGCACTAAATCAAGTAAATCAATTTGCTCCGGACCATTACTGCTATTAACCGGAGTATTGTTGTTCTGCGTCATACAATCCCTAACAGATGAAAAAGGGCAAAAATAGTGATGTCTACATAGTGTATCTGTTGCCAGCGATTTTTCTATCAGAATCCGATGAGTTATATCGGAAAGATGGGTTATATAACTCGTGGCCAACGCGCTATCATATAGGAATTCTGATGTCTCAGGCATCGACAAGAACGAAGAGTTAACGAGGAAGATATGAAATTTTTGGTTACGGGCGCGGCAGGTTTTATCGGATCCCATGTCAGCAAACGCTTGCTGGATGACGGGCATGAGGTTGTCGGTATTGATAATCTGAATGACTACTACGACGTCAATCTCAAGCTGGCACGTCTGGATTTATTGAAATCCGGGAATTTCATCTTCCACAAGATAGAGTTAGCCGATCGTGAAGCCATGGCAGCGCTGTTTGCCACTGAGAAGTTTGATCGCGTGATTCATCTGGCCGCGCAGGCAGGCGTGCGCTACTCGCTGGAAAACCCGCACGCGTATGCGGATGCTAACCTGGTCGGTCACCTTAACGTGCTGGAAGGGTGTCGTCATAACAAGGTACAGCACCTGCTGTATGCCTCATCAAGTTCAGTTTATGGTCTGAACCGCAAGATGCCGTTCTCCACTGACGACTCCGTAGACCACCCCGTGTCACTGTACGCGGCGACCAAAAAAGCCAACGAGCTGATGTCGCATACCTACTCTCATCTGTACAACCTGCCGACCACCGGCCTGCGTTTCTTTACCGTATATGGCCCGTGGGGCCGTCCGGATATGGCGCTGTTTAAGTTTACAAAGGCGATGATCGAAGGCAAAAGCATCGATGTTTACAACTACGGCAAGATGAAGCGTGACTTCACTTACATTGATGACATCGCTGAAGCCATTATGCGTTTGCAGGATGTCATTCCTCAGGCCGATGCAGGCTGGACCGTCGAAACCGGTTCCCCGGCGACCAGCTCCGCGCCTTATCGGGTTTACAACATTGGTAACAGCTCTCCGGTCGAGCTTATGGATTACATTACGGCGCTGGAAGAAGCTCTCGGCAAAGAAGCAGAGAAAAACATGATGCCGATTCAACCGGGTGACGTGCTGGAAACCAGCGCGGACACGAAAGCGTTGTATGACGTTATTGGTTTTAAACCGCAGACTTCAGTCAAAGACGGGGTGAAAAACTTTGTCGACTGGTATCGCGCGTTCTACAAGGTCTGAAAATAAAAAAACCCGGCAACATGGCCGGGTTTTTTACGCGCGTTAAAATAATCAATCGCTACCGAACAGATCGCGGGTATACACTTTATCCGCCACGTCTGCCAGTTCTGCTGCCATGCGGTTAGAGATAATCACATCCGCTTCTTGCTTGAATGCATCCAGATCGCGAATCACGCGTGAATGGAAGAACTCATCTTCCTGCATTGCAGGTTCATAAATAATGACCTGCACACCCTTGGCTTTAATACGCTTCATGATCCCCTGAATGGAAGAGGCGCGGAAGTTATCGGAACCGCTCTTCATGATCAGACGATACACACCCACAACTTTCGGCTGACGTGCGAGGATGGAATCAGAAATGAAATCCTTACGCGTGCGGTTGGCATCCACAATGGCTGAAATCAGGTTGTTTGGCACAGCCTGATAGTTGGCCAGCAGCTGCTTGGTATCTTTTGGCAGGCAGTAACCACCGTAGCCAAATGACGGGTTGTTATAGTGGTTACCAATGCGCGGATCGAGACAAACACCTTCGATGATCTGGCGGGTGTTCAACCCCAGGCTCTCTGCGTAGCTATCCAGCTCGTTGAAGTAAGCGACACGCATTGCCAGGTAGGTATTGGCGAAAAGCTTAATCGCCTCCGCTTCTGTGGAGTCGGTAAACAGTACCGGAATATCTTTCTTGATGGCGCCTTCCTGCAGCAGCGCGGCAAAACGTTCCGCGCGCTCAGAACGCTCACCAATCACGATACGGGAAGGATGCAGGTTATCGTATAACGCCCTGCCCTCGCGCAGGAACTCTGGCGAGAAGAAGACGTTATCGATGCCCAACTCTTCTTTGATGGATTTAGTGAAACCTACCGGAATGGTTGACTTAATCACCATCACCGCTTTCGGGTTGATTGCGATAACGTCTTTAATGACCGCTTCTACAGTGGATGTGTTGAAGTAGTTAGTTTTCGGATCGTAGTCGGTAGGAGTGGCAATGATGACGTAATCCGCATTACGGTATGCATCTTCTTTGTCCGTAGTGGCGCGGAAATTCAGTTCTTTGTGAGTGAGATAATCCTGGATTTCTTTGTCAACAATTGGCGATTTCTTCTGGTTAAGCATATCCACTTTGGACTGCACGATATCCAGCGCAACCACTTCATGGTTCTGGGCAATCAGAATACCGTTCGAGAGTCCAACATAGCCTGTTCCGGAGATTGTTATTTTCATTCGCTAATGACTTCTGTGAGTTAACTGTTGTGATGGCCGCCAGACCATCGCGATAAACCTGACTGTTGGGCTTTGTACCTCCTGGCCCACAGAACTGTCAAGGCAAACCAGGAGTAATCCCTGTACTCGGGATGACATTCAGACTACTTCGAATATCAGGAGCGAGATTTCACGTAAAAAAAACCCGGAGACAGGCTCCGGGTTGAGATTACAAAGCGTTATTTTATTCCATCCATTCGGTATGGAACACACCTTCTTTATCTGTACGTTTATACGTATGAGCACCGAAGTAGTCACGCTGCGCCTGGATCAGGTTGGCAGGCAGTACGGCAGCGCGATAGCTGTCGTAGTACGCTACTGCAGCAGAGAAGGTCGGCACCGGAATACCGTTCTGTACAGCGTAAGCAACCACATCACGCAGCGCCTGCTGGTATTCGTCAGCAATCTTCTTGAAGTACGGTGCCAGCAGCAAGTTCGCGATGCCTGCATTTTCCGCATAGGCATCAGTAATTTTCTGCAGGAACTGGGCGCGGATGATGCAACCTGCACGGAAGATCTTCGCGATTTCACCGTAGTTCAGATCCCAGTTGTTTTCGTCAGAAGCCGCGCGCAACTGAGAGAAACCTTGCGCGTAAGAGACGATTTTACCCAGGTACAGAGCACGACGAACCTTCTCAACGAATTCCGCTTTGTCACCAGCTGGTTTAGCCTGCGGACCAGACAGCACTTTGGAAGCCGCAACGCGCTGATCTTTCAGAGAAGAGATGTAGCGAGCGAATACGGATTCGGTGATCAGAGACAGCGGTTCGCCCAGGTCCAGAGAGCTCTGGCTGGTCCATTTGCCGGTACCTTTGTTCGCCGCTTCGTCAAGAATCACATCGACCAGGTATTTACCCTCTTCATCTTTCTTCGTGAAGATATCTTTGGTGATGTCGATCAGATAGCTGTTCAGTTCACCTTTGTTCCACTCGGTGAAGGTCTCTGCGAGTTCTTCGTTGGAGAGGTTCAGGCCACCCTTCAGCAGAGAGTAGGCTTCAGCAATCAGCTGCATATCGCCGTATTCGATGCCGTTGTGAACCATCTTAACATAATGGCCTGCACCATCCGGACCGATATAGGTCACACACGGCTCACCGTCTTCCGCAACCGCAGCGATTTTGGTCAGGATTGGCGCAACCAGTTCATACGCTTCTTTCTGGCCGCCAGGCATGATAGATGGGCCTTTCAGCGCGCCCTCTTCACCACCGGAGACACCGGTACCGATGAAGTTGAAGCCTTCAGCAGAGAGTTCACGGTTACGACGAATGGTGTCCTGGAAGAAGGTGTTACCACCATCAATGATGATGTCTCCTTTTTCCAGATAAGGTTTCAGGGAATCTATGGCTGCATCGGTACCTGCGCCCGCTTTCACCATTAACAGGATACGACGAGGCGTTTCCAGAGATTCAACAAACTCTTTAACCGTATAGAAAGGAACCAGTTTCTTACCCGGATTCTCAGCGATGACTTCTTCGGTCTTATCACGGGAGCGGTTGAAAACGGAGACGGTATAACCACGGCTTTCGATGTTGAGCGCCAGGTTGCGCCCCATCACTGCCATACCGACAACGCCGATCTGTTGCTTAGACATTACATACTCCTGTCAGGTGTTTTTTACTGCACATTAATAAAATAGTTCAACACAAAGCAATATCATAACTTATCATGGCTGGAAAATACGAAACAGACTATTTAGTTTTATATCTTTGATAAAAGCTCTTTTAGTAAAAGTCCCTTCGCATCCTTCTCCGACAGCAGCGGTTCTACTTCGGGCCAGTTAATGCCTACATCGGGATCATTCCAGAGTAAGCAACCTTCGTCTTCTGGATGATAATAGTCGGTGCATTTATATTCAAAATCAGCGATTTCGGATAACACCAGGAAGCCATGGGCTAAACCAGGCGGGATCCAGAATTGTTTTTTATTACTCTCAGAAAGAAGTACCCCTTCCCATTGGCCAAAGGTTGGTGAATCTGGGCGGATATCAACCGCGACGTCAAATACTTCCCCGCGAACGACACGGACAAGCTTACCTTGTGGAAAAGTCTTTTGGAAATGCATCCCACGTAATACGTTTTGTCTGGAGCGAGAATAATTGTCTTGCACAAAGGAGACATCCTCCCCAAGAATTTCAGCGTAGCGTTTTTTCTCAAAAACCTCTAAAAAAAAACCACGCTCATCACCGAAAACTTTAGGCTCAATGATCTTACAACCAGCCACGGAAGTATCATGCACTAACATACAATCTCCAGATTAAACAGTTAACCATCGTTTAGATTCAACGTCGTATTTTTTAATTATTTTCGCGGGAATACCGGAAATCACACAATAATCAGGAAAATCACCTTTCACAACTGAATTTGCACCAACTATACATTGTTTACCCAACGTTGTTCCTGCGAGTATTTTAGCTCCAGCCCCAATAAAACAATTTTCTCCGATAGTTGTTCTTTTGTTATTCATTGGCTGTTGATAAATAGGAACATTAATATCAGTAAAATTATGGTCAGAGTTAGTTATAAGAACATTTGCAGAAATCACAGTCCCTTTCTTTATAACCAATTCGCTTCCTAATGAAACCAGATGAAAAAACTGTCCTATTGAGACATCATCTTCAATAGTTACTGTGCCTGTGTCTAATATTTCGAATCGCCACATTGGATAAAGTCGAAATTTATGGCCCACACTAACTTTATTCAAGCCCGTAAAATAGATTGGCTTCCCAATATATCCGTATACACCTGCATTTTTGAAAAGAAAAAATTTATAGAGGAAACTCCTGAAAAACCACAATATTTTAATGTACATTTTCACTTATCCACTTGGCAATATTACGCGGTGCAGGACCTTTTATATCTCTAAAATGACCGGGTACAAAATAATGATTAAAAAGATAAATTAAATATAATTTCCTAAGAGTAAAAGCTTCTTCAGTTGGTTCAGACGCAGCATTTGCAAGAAGCTGCATAAGGTTTTCACCATTAAATTTATAGCATAAGGGAAACTGATCATAATAAGCATTACCCAGCACTACAACAGGCTTTCCTATCTCTATAGATTCTAATCCTACTGTAGAATTATTGACAACGACAACATCTGCAACATTCATCGCGTCAGCCAAACGAGCCGAGTAATCAAAATAGATATTGCTGTGCTCATTAATATAAGCATACAATTCAGATTCGTAGAGTTGCTTATATAAAGGATGTTCCCGGACAACCAAGATACTGCCTTCCGGCATCGCGCGGTGCACGGCTTTTACAATTTCAAAATGATTATTAAAATAGGGACTATGATAAATCATATTGACATCATCAGGAACCTGGAGGACGAGGAGATATATGTTCTGCATATTTCCCGCCTTACCTGGAAATCGGCTTGACGTCAGACTTTCATAAAATTGTTTCGCAACAAGTTTACGTTTCGGCCTTATATGTTCGATGGGTTGAAGAAATGGTAAAAATTTCTCTATAAAAATATCTACAATGCGGTATTTTTTATAACCAGTCCATTTCTCTTCTCTAAATGGAATAATTTCTTCATTTGCATCTATGCTATCAATATTAATAGTATCAATGTCTCTGCATGAACAGTTCGCATTAACACCATTTTTATCCAGGATAGTCCGACCTAGTGGTGCCTGTTCGAAATGCAATATCTGTAGAGTTCGCTGCTTAGCTATAAATTGCAGGATCTCGACAGGCATACGAGAATCGCCACTGGCAATAATTAAATCTGGCTCGTAATTGTTTATTAAACTTTCGAGATAAATATAGTACTTACATGCCTGTTTCAATAATTTTGTTTTATCAATACCTGGATTCAATTTTACATGATATTGGATAAACTGCTCCAACATTTCTGGTTTAATTTCATTTTGACCAGTATGAGAAAACTCCTGCGAAGCAACCCAAGGCAGATAAATCGATTTTTGCCCATGAGTTAATGAGTATATATATCCGCTCAAATGCAAATTAATATGCAGAAAAGAATAATCTGCAGATATTTTCAAAGTCTCCTCTTTGATTTCTTTAAAGAAACGTGAGAAATCGGCATAATATCCAATTGTTAATATTTTCTTCATAATTTTTAAGCTTTCACATTTATTCGACTAGCGATTCTATCCATGAACTTAATTTGTACTTTCCTATAACCTCAGGAGAATACGGTTTAAAAGGAGTAGCCAAAAAAGCAGACTCAAAGTCAATATTATAGCGATTGATGATATACACATTATCTGGATGATATAAATCATAATTAATAATATCTTTATTAGTTGTAATGAGCTTAATCCCAGAAGCAAGCACTTCGAATGTTCTCATTGTTAAACCATTTTGTTTATCATGCTCTATATCTATAACTGCTTTTGTCGAGGAAAAAATATCAAGAATTTCTTCAACTGAAAGTGACTTAAAACTAAATGTATAATCTTTGTATTGGGCAAAATTCACATCCGTTAAACGACGGACCCAATAAATAATTCGACTTTGGATGAATAGATAATAAAAAAAATTCTTTTTTTCCTGTTCTGACCAAGTTCTGAAATATTCTACTACCTTCATTCGTTGACTATGAACTGTGCCAATAAAAACAAAATCATAATCACGTTTTAATTTTAGATTAATGTTTTCATACTCATTTGAATAAAAGAGGGGCAGAAATTTAAAATTCTTGAGTTGTGCTGCATCTGAACGATCGAAAGTGAAGCATTTATTATAATATTTTAAAGTTGTCTTTATGAGTGGTTTGTTATCAATAGAATCCCACAAATATAATCTAATATCGACATCTGGTGAAATACAACGTAAAGTCTGGAAAAACCGTTCGCCAAAGCCCTCAGGGTTAACGAAAAGTATTTTCGAGAAGTTGTTATTCTTTATCAATTCAAGAATAGTTGAATGATGATTCTTCAGTTGATTACGTATTAAAAAAGTAAATCCTAAACGGATTAATAATTTTGTAAGAAAAGTGTTAGAAGGCCTTGTGTCACTGAAAGTAACATCCCATCCCTGAACTTCCAGTTCTCTTTGTATTTTTTTTTCATAGCCGAAGAATACGGGAGATATTAAAAGTATTTTTTTGCGCACAACTTCATCCATTACTCAACCTCGAACCCTAACACAGATTTATACGGTAGTAAGTTTTTCTCTAACCCTGTCATATAAACAGCAACAAAATACAAGGAAAAATACATAATCAATGACAACACGAACACTGTTCGTGATTTGTTATTACTACACAACCTAACCAATAATGGCAATGTGAATACCTTCGCGAGGATGAAATAATACTCTACGCGAAGCATGATTCTTAATTCTAAGGCCATGGTCAAAGTTATGAGAGATAAATAAGTTATATTAAAAAGGATCTGCTCATTACGTGTAATAACGACTCTATTTTTATACAGTATAAGTAATAAAATAGGTATGCATTGATATATATAACTAAAAATACCTTTGGTACTTAAAGCATTTAGGAACTCACCATCTCTAAAGTTTACATAAATGCCGCCATACCCTGGTATACTGCCTAAAAGAATAAGTAAACTGTTCTTGATAAATGGGACTTCAAGACTTAATGTCGCAACCAGTACAATGATATAAATGAGGAAATATTTTCTTGTACTGAGTTTCAGTTGTATGACAAAGTACAATGGAATCAGAATGCACGCGGACTTATGAAACAATATGCCAACAGCATTATAGCAAGAATATCGAATGAATTTTTTCTGAACGATAAACACCACTGACAAATAAAATAATGCTACTGCAATATTTTGACGTAAATAATTGAATCCCCCTTCGATTAGACCGTAAGGCATAATTATGAAAATTAGCAGATTCAACACCGCCACATTTTTATAGCGAATAAATATGCGATAGATAAAAAATATATAGATCGAAGTCAGTGAAAAATAAAATACAGAGAATGGAAAATCATTTGCTCTAAAGAAATATCCAAACTGACGAAACAAAAACTCTTGAAGAAAAAAATTCTCATTAAGTGAATCATACATAAATTTATATGATTCATAATCAGGACCAACATTAGCGCTGAAAGAAACTATGAGCCAGATTGCTATGAATGAAAAAAAGACAAGCAGCTTTTCGAATTTCTGAAAAACAGGAATTGTTGCAGTCAACAGGAGTAAAACAATAAATACACTAACTGCAATATATATAATCATGCAGCAACCTTTTTATTTTTTATTTTCTTAAGAATGTAATTTCTTATCTTTGGATCGCTTAATATAAACGCTAACCCGGTGATGCAGTATATTCCGCTTTTAATTAAAAAAGCTTGATCACGAAAATAAATAGCAATTGCGATACAAAACACAATACGTATAAGTTCAAAGGGACCTGCCACAAGTTTTAAAACTGGCCCCTTAAACATGATAAAAATAAACGCCATCATCTTAGAAATAAAAAGTCCAATGCCAAGAGCAAGAGCTGCTCCTGTTAAACCATATAAAGGAATTAACATATAACATAACGTAATATTTATCATTGCGCTTAGAAGAAGGAATGCGAGATTATATTTCGCATAGCCATTCATTGTCATCCATTCGCTTACCGCTCCCCAACAGCTGATAAGTATATAAGATACGGATACCAATAAAAAGGCATAATCGCCCCGAACGTATTCTTTACCAAATAGTGCAAGGATTTCTCGGCTGAAAATAATGAAGAAAAGGCCACCTAACGTGGTCAGCGTCATTGCCAGTGATAAATTCAAACGATAGGAATCATGTTTCTCTTGATGGTTGAAGTATTGGTATAATTTTGGCTCAAAGGATTTTGATAAGGCAATATAGGGGAACAGACAGACGATGGCCAAGGAGGTCACAATGTCATATACAGCCACATCTACAACTGAGGACAGTTTACCAAGGATTAAAACATCTATCTTGCCTGCAATGGCAAGCATAATCGAGTTAACGCCCAGACTTAATGCATACCCAAATCGTTTGACAAAACTTTTGATAGATGGAGCAGTCCACTCAACCACAGAAGATAAATAATATATCAAGATTCCTAGAAGAAGAATCTGTGACAATATCATACTCCAGGCTAACCCTGCAAAACCGTTGTAGCCTAATACAATAAATATTACTAAAAACGGAAAACGCAGAAATCGCTGTAATAAATTTGACAATATAAAACTGGAGTTAACAAAGCCCTTTAATCTGACTACTGGCGTCAATAGATTATAGGCGGCCCATAAAGGGATCATCAATAATGATAAATGATAACTGTCTTTACTAACTTGATTACTCAATAGAGTTCTAATAAAAAAACCATCGAAGATGTATAAGATGATGCAACCGATAGCAATAAGCAGCAAGCCACTCATCGCCTCTTCGAAAATAACACTGTCCTTTTGCTCTTTTTGGTAAAAATAGAGTACAGAACTGTCTCTACCTAACATTAAGGCTAATACGAGTATCGAGATCAAAGCAAAGGTTAATCTAAACTCTCCATAAACTTGCTCTGTAACATTATTCGTTATATATATTGTTGTTAGGAACATAATTATATTACCCGCAAGGTTAGTTCCTAAACCAACAACAACATTATTAACCTTTTCGATTTTAGCAAGCAAACTGTTTCCTAAACTCATGGATCATCTCAATTAAAAGGCTTTCTACTTTTCGCGGAGAGAAATTTAACGATTTATATTTGGTTATATTAATCACGGGAAAACGATCTTCGCTATTAATCGGGTGCCACACAGATTTGCATTTCGTGTATGCTTCAATGATGTCTACTAATTTCTTTGCACAAACATTTTCACCTGAAGCGATGTTATACGTACCAGTAACGTTGTTCTGAATGCCTTTGAATATAAAATCGACTAAATCATCTATATAAATATAATCCTTCTCATAATCTTGAGAAACGAAAAGGTTAATTTCCCCTTTTGTAACTGCATCGCGAACTAATGAGGGCAGGAAAAGTGGACTGTTGAACGCCTTTCCATAAACATTTGAGGGTCGAACAATCAAACAAGGTTTGTTTTGTGCGAGGGCAACACTTTCGCCCAGTAATTTTACCTGATTGAATAAGCAGCGTTTATCGTCGAACGAAAGATGCAATGTTGCTGTCTCAGATGATTCAGCATTATCAAGATAAACTCGTGTAGAAGAAACATAAACTAATGAATCATAATCTGCAGTTTTTACAATATTACGCAACGCATCAACATGAGAGTAAATAACATCATCGGTTCGCCTGCAATCACCAACACCGCAACAGTAAATTACTGTGCCCAGTGATTGACCTGAAAAATCTGAACATTGCCAATTACCCTTTGCGACGACAAATCCTGCTTTTTCGAATTTGTCATACACTGCCGAACCGATAAAACCGCCGGCCCCAAAAACAGTGATTTTATTGTTACTCATTTGATTGACCTTAAATGCTTATAAACTTTGCATTGCGTTTTATTAAGACTTCATAACTATAAATCATGTTCAACCATTCGTAAAAGATAAGCTCCGTAATCATTTTTACCTAACGGTTTAGCAAGATCACGTACTTGTTCGGCAGTAATGAACCCTTTACGATAAGCGATTTCTTCAGGGCAAGATACTTTCAGCCCCTGACGAGTCTCGAGCGTTCTGATGAAGTTACTTGCTTCGATTAAACTTTCATGTGTTCCGGTATCAAGCCAGGCATAACCACGCCCCATCAGTGCAACAGATAGTTCATCCTGCTGCATATAGATATTATTGATATCTGTAATTTCTAATTCACCGCGTGCTGAAGGCTTTAATTTTTTTGCCATCTCAATCACCTGACGATCGTAGAAATAAAGACCTGTTGCAGCATAGTTACTCTTTGGTTGAGTTGGTTTCTCTTCAAGAGAAATCACTTTGCCTTGCTTATCAAATTCGATTACGCCATACCGTTCTGGATCAGTTACATGATATGCAAAGACTGTTGCCCCCGACTGACGCTGCATAGCTATTTCAAGTTCTTTCGGCAAATCATGCCCATAAAAAATATTATCGCCAAGAATCAGGGCACAGCAATCGTCGCCGATAAATTCTTCCCCAATGATAAAAGCCTGAGCAAGACCGTCTGGACTTTCCTGTACTTTATACTGAAGATTAATTCCCCATTTACTTCCGTCACCTAATAAATGCTGAAATCGAGGTGTTTCAAGAGGAGTGCTTATGATTAATATATCACGGATACCTGCAAGCATTAATGTAGACAAAGGATAATAGATCATTGGCTTGTCGTATACTGGTAGCAATTGTTTGCTCACGGCCATTGTTACGGGATATAAACGAGTGCCTGATCCGCCAGCGAGAATAATACCTTTGCGTCTTTCCATTTTCATTTTCACTTAATTCGTTAGATTTATCTTTAAAAACGTTAAAATGCTCGTTTATCTATTATCGTAGTTCTTTTTTACCCAATTTTGATATGAGCCATTCACAACATTTTTTACCCAAACTTGATTATTCAAATACCATTCCACAGTTTTACGAATCCCACTTTCAAACGTCTCTTCCGGCTTCCATGCCAGCTCAACACCAATTTTATGTGCGTCAATCGCGTAGCGGCGGTCATGCCCTGGGCGGTCAGCAACATAAGTGATCTGGTCGCGATACGACCCCTCTTTCGGAACAATTTCATCCAGCAGATCACAAATGGTGTGCACCACGTCCAGATTTTGCTTTTCGTTATGCCCGCCGATGTTGTAAGTCTCACCCGGTTTACCCTGAGTTACGACAATGTACAGCGCACGCGCATGGTCTTCAACGTACAGCCAGTCGCGGATCTGGTCGCCTTTGCCATAAATTGGCAGCGGTTTACCGTCCAGGGCATTCAAAATCACCAGCGGGATCAGTTTCTCAGGGAAATGATACGGGCCGTAGTTATTGGAGCAGTTAGTGACGATGGTCGGGAACCCATAGGTACGCAGCCATGCGCGAACCAGGTGATCGCTGGACGCTTTAGACGCAGAATACGGGCTGCTCGGCGCATAAGCTGTGGTTTCGGTAAAGAGCGGCAGATCAGTAGAAACCGGGTACTCGTCCGGGTGCGGCAAATCGCCATACACTTCATCGGTAGAGATATGATGGAAACGAAACGCCTTCTTCGCCGCATCATCTAAAGTGGACCAGTAAGCACGAGCCGCTTCCAGCAATATATAGGTACCGACAATATTGGTTTCAATAAACGCGGCCGGGCCGGTGATGGAACGATCGACATGACTCTCAGCCGCCAGGTGCATAACGGCATCCGGCTTATGCTCAGCAAAGATACGATCCATGGCACTCTTGTCGCAAATGTCCGCATGCTCAAAGACATATCTGGCGCTATCACTCACTTCGGTAAGTGACTCCAGGTTGCCGGCATACGTCAGTTTGTCCACATTGACGACTTCATCCTGGGTATTTTTAATAATATGTCGTACCACTGCTGAGCCGATAAAGCCGGCCCCGCCCGTCACAAGAATTTTCACGTGATCTGTTCCGTCTATTGAATTTGTCGAGATATTGGCGTTCTGATACCGGATAATTAATATCGGCTTCAGAAATTTTGCACGCTACCGCCCCTGGCTTAACAGCTACCAGTGCACTGAGCGAAGTTTGAATAAATGATTTTTCTGGTCTGGATTCAGACAAAAACTGGCGTTAATTGTCGTCCTAAATGACCTCAGAAACAAGCACAAATCGTCACAAATCTGACCAGATTTAAATCAGATAAATCCATGTTATCATTAGAATTAATAACGAAAAACGGCAGTCATCATTTTGGTTATGTTGCAACATACCCAATGATGACTGCCGCTTGCGTAAATCAAGTAAGATAAAATCAGTCGTTAGCTAACAACTTCTCAATCCGGCTTCTGAACTTCGCCCCTTCCTTCAGGTTACGCAGTCCATAGTTCACAAATGCCTGCATATAGCCCAGCTTTTTACCGCAGTCGTAGCTCTCACCGGTCATCAGCATCGCGTCAACAGACTGCTTTTTCGCCAGCTCGGCAATCGCATCGGTCAACTGGATACGGTCCCAGGCGCCTGGCTCGGTTTTTTCCAGCTCGGCCCAGATATCCGCGTTCAGGACATAACGGCCAACCGCCATCAGGTCAGAATCCAGCGTCTGCGGCTGATCCGGCTTTTCGATAAACTCAACGATGCGGCTCACCTGCCCTTCTGTCTCCAGCGCTTCTTTAGTCTGGATTACAGAGTACTCAGAGAGATCGCCTTTCATGCGTTTCGCCAGCACCTGGCTGCGGCCTGTTTCGTTGAAACGCGCCACCATCGCCGCCAGGTTGTAGCGCAGCGGATCCGCAGAAGCGGTATCGATGATGATATCCGGCAGGACCACGATGAACGGGTTGTCGCCCACGACCGGACGAGCACACAGGATGGAGTGACCCAGGCCCAGCGGTTGCGCCTGACGGACGTTCATGATGGTCACGCCAGGAGGACAAATAGACTGCACTTCGGCCAGCAGTTGACGTTTAACACGCTGCTCCAGCAGCGCTTCGAGTTCGTAAGAGGTGTCGAAGTGGTTTTCTACCGCATTCTTGGACGAGTGCGTAACCAGAACGATTTCTTTGATCCCTGCAGCAACAATCTCGTCGACGATGTATTGAATCATCGGCTTGTCGACGATCGGTAGCATCTCTTTTGGAATGGCTTTTGTGGCTGGCAGCATATGCATGCCCAGTCCGGCTACCGGAATGACTGCTTTCAAATTAATCATTATTTCTTCCACCTTAAAATGGTTGACGAATTATAGCTCTTAAACCTGTTTTCGCCAGCATGATTTGCCGTAATCCTGAAGGGATATTACGCCTTAGCATCACAAATTACAGTAGTTGTAATCTGAATAGAATGCGATTCCATGCCAGGAATAGTCGCAAAAAAGCCTGCTGACGATTATCTGTGCGGAAGTGCGAAGTTCAGCCGTTCCGTATTCACCACATGCTGATCCACCCGGTCAATATCCACCGAGCTCTGCCCCTTCTCATTCACTGCTTTGATGTTTGCCAGCGACAGCAACGTCTCGTCTTTCGCCATGAATTTACCCCGTACATCCTTACGCAGGTCGAAGTTCAGCTTGAGGGCCGGCCCGATTGCCGCTTCCTGCATCACATTGATATTGCGTAAGAAAAGGTGCTGAGGTTTGTTATGCAGCTCTAGCGTCGCGCGCTGCATCTCGACGTTGGTGATGGCCACAAACGAGGTCGCATTACCGGATGAAATTTGTATGCCGCGCAACTTATAGGCAAGCTGGCTATTATTCAGACGAATATCGTTAAGCTTGAAGTTCTGCGGAATCGACAGGTAGTCGCCTTTAATCACACCGTAACCGATTAACATTCCGGCACTATTGACCATATCGACATTATCAATAACGAAATTATCACAGCCATAAATTGCTACGGTGGCATTGTCTATTCCCGCCTTTTTACTGAAATCAGGCGTAATATTTTTGGCTTTAATATTGCGAATAATAAAGTGCTTACCGTTCTCGACGTGGACCAACTGGCGGCAGTTGCTGCCGGTGATATTGGCCACCACAAAGTTCTTCACGGTCTGCTTTTCCGGGTAGTCGTTGTCGTAGGTACTGCCCGCAAGGCCAATACCAATCCCCCAGTTAATCTTCCCGTTGGTACAGTTGATGTTGTCGATCACATGGTCGGAGATCAGGATATTTCGATCATTGATGGCCACGTTCCACTCGATCGCATCGCCCTGCAGGTGGCTGAATTTGCTGTTGGTGATGCGGGCGCCGTCCACCTGGTTATGAAACCCCTGGCGCAGGATGGCGTAATTGGCCTGGCTCACGCGGATGTTATCAATAACCAGATTACGCATCACGCTGGGCTTTTTGCCGCCAATGTAGATTTGCGTTACCGGGCCAAATCCGCTCATCGCCAGCCCTTTGATCACACAGTCTGAGCCGCGAACGTCAAGGGTTATGTTTTCGGTACGGCCTTCGCCCTCACCGATGACTTTGCTGCCCTCCTGCAGGACAAAGCGCCCCCGGCCATTGCCGGTTAATGCCCCACGAATCAGCAGCGTTTTGCCGTCAGGAATGAAAATGCCCGTGTTGATGTTTTTGCAGGTGAGCCCTGCAGGGACAACGACGGTGTCGCCTTCGCTAAACGCCTGCTTAAAGGCGGCGATCCAGTCGTTGTTATTGTACTGATTAACAGAGACCGTCTTGCCGGTTGCCGCCCGCGCAACGCGGGACGACAGCAGCGGCATTGCCGCCAGGACGGACAGAGAAGAGACAAAGCTGCGTCGGGTAATCTTTTTCAGCATACAACCTCGGCGTTACAACGTTTGCAGCAGGCTCGCTAACTGGCGATTGATCACCTGCTGGTTAAAATCTGCCTCGACTTTTTGTCGGGCATTGTGCAGCACGGGCTCCAGCGTCTGCTGGTCGATATCGCTAAACGCGGCCAGCCGATCTGCCAGGGCCATGGCGTTATTTTCGGGGACCAGCCAGCCGGAATGGTCAGACTTGATCAGCTCCGGGATCCCGCTATGCAGGGTCGATACCACCGGGATCCCCACGGCCATCGCTTCCATCAGCGCCACCGGAATGCCTTCCATGTCGCCATCGGCACCGGTAACAGACGGCAGCAGAAACACGTCGGCTTCATCGAGCATGGCCTTCACCTCGTGGCTCGGCTTAAAGCCCGGCATCTCCACGTGCGCTTCCAGCTGATATTGTTCAATAAGCGTACGCAGACGTCGCTCCCACGGGCCGATACCCAGAATGCGATAGTGGAAATCCACGCCGCGCGCCTTTAACTGACGGCAGGCTTCAATCGCCACATGCAGCCCTTTCTTCTCGGTCAGTCGGGCAACGGAGATAATCTGCAGCGGTTTACCCGGCACCTTGACCGGACGGCGGGTAAAGCGCGCCAAATCCACGCCCATCCGCGAAACGGTGATTTTCTCGCCCGGGCAGCCCATGTTTTTGAGGCGTCCGGCCCACAGATCGCTGATGGGCAGCATCATGTCGCCGCGCTGGAACAGCTGCTGATACTCCGGGGTGTAATGGTTCAGCACCTCACGGCTGGAGATATCGATACCGTGGAAGATCGTGGCGATCTTCCCGTCAATGACCCCCAGCTCGCGCAGTTTGGCTGCGGTCACTCCCGCAGGGCCAAAGTGGGCGATAAACACATCAGCACGGTACGGCTGCGCCGTTTGCCCGCAGATGGCCGACAGGATCAGATTGCGCGACTCCGCGCCATAGCGGGAGATGTTCAGCGCACGCCAGGTTGACGCGCGATGGAGCCCGCGTAAGGTCTGGCTGGCGCGGTAGCGCAGTTTGTTCACTTTTCCGGAGGGCTCATCCTGCAGCCAGCGGGTTTTCGCCTCCAGCCCATACTGGGTATACGCCGCATGGGTGTTTTGTGTATCGCCCTTTTGCAGGGCGATAATTTCCACGTCATATCCCATATCGATAAACGCGGTGATTTGATTGAGTACAAAGGTTTCAGACGACAGTGGAAATTTCAGTAAGAAGAAACCAACCTTCATTTCCCCTCCCGCACGCGGTCAAGCACCGATTTCACCATCCCCATCCCCTTTTCGCGCTCGGCTTTTACCGCCACGGCCAGGCGCTCATTGACGGCGGGCAGTTGCCCAAGGGTGTCGCCCACCATTGCGCCGAGCGAGCCATCCAGCAGATGACGGATATCCACGGCCATTTCCGGCATCCCCAGTTGCTGCATAATCCCGGCAGATTTGTGCTCATAGTTAATGGCAATGGCCGGCGTGCCGAAGTTCATCGAGATGATGGCAGAGTGCAGACGGGTGCCCACGGTCAGGTCACAAGCAGAGAGCAGTTTGCCCATCTCCAGATCGTTCAGTTCGTCCATCACCACGTGATACCGTGACGGATCGTTCACCAGATGACGCAGGTTCAGTGCCACCATGCGATCGTCCTTGTTGTAGCTATCGATACCGGTACAGGTGGAGAGCGCCAGCACCTGATAACCGCTGTCCAGCACGCGGTTTACGACCTCGGCAAAGGCCTTCTCGTAGGCGGCCTGAGTCGTACCTAAACGCTTATCAAAAGGCGCCAGCTCACGCAGGGTAATGGCGACAGTTTTCTGTTTCGCCGCCACGTCCAGCCAGTGTTGCACCGCGTAGCTCGGCTGGAAGCTGTCGTCCTGGTGATCCACCAGCCACGCAGTATCCACCCCGTGCTCGACTTTCGAGGTGTCGATCTCGCTGCGCTTCATCATGTCGAGGCTGACTGACTCACGCAAAATCAGGGCATCGCAGTGGCCAAACACATAGTTTGCCAGCTGGTTGAACTGAGGTTCCTGGAATGGCCCGACGCTGTGACCAATCATAAACAGCGGCTTCTTCGCCATAAAGGTGCAGAGGGCGTGCTCAAACTGCGGCACGCCGTAGAGATCGACAAAGAACGAACCGCCCACCTGAATGATGGCGTCATAGCCGGAAAGCAAACGCACAAAATCGGTAAAGCCCTGCGCGATAGCGATGTTGCGCAGCTTGCCGGTGTCGGTTACGCGAGAAAGCAGCACCTGATGCTGGTAGCGGCGACGCAACACTTTCTTCACGCGCCCCATCACGCCCGCAGCGTTATTATGCTGTTTCATCTGGCTGTAGAGCGGGTCGCCCATCACCGGGCGGTTCAGTAACCAGGATGAGCTGACCGGGTAACGGCTCATCACGTCCACTTCTGTCTCAGGCTTAAGGGTGTTAATTGCATCCAGTAAACCGCGCAGGATGGCGCTGTCGCCACGGTTGCCGCAGGTATGGTTGCCAAGAATTAATAATTTCATAATGGCCTCTTAAATAACTAGCCTGCGCGAAGCAGCGTTTTCATTTTTTCGTTACGGCAAAACTGGCGCTTCATCTCCACCACCAGCGCATTGCGTGACAGCACAATCATCACCCCAAACGCCAGCGCGCCCGCGGCAACCTGCACTGCCAGCAGCGCGGCCAGGGGCAAATGGCCCTTCAGGAGCATGCCCAGACCGTAGCTCACCACCAGGGTCGGCAGGGAGAGATAAAACGGCAGCCACAGGCTCAGGATGTACTGACGGTAGCTGGAGCCCAGCACCGGCTTGATCATGATGAAGTAGCTCAACACGGTGTTGATGATTTGCACCAGCAGAAAGCCCAGCGTGACGCCAATGGCGCCCGCCATGTGTCCGCCGACGATAATTGCCGGAATAAACAGGAAGGTTTTAAACACATTGAACTTAAAGCTGATATCCACGCGCGCTTTCGCCATCAGCAGGGAGCCAATCGGGTTCCCCACGGAGCGCAGCAGCCCCACCACGCAGAGCAACTGCAGGATCGGGATGATGCTGTTCCATTTCTCGCCAAACACCAGCGGCACAAAGTTACTCGACACCACCATCAGCCCCAGCAGCACCGGGAAGTTGATAATCCCCACTACCGAAAGCAGCTTGTAGAAGTTGACGCGCAGCTTTTCAGTGTCGTCCTGAATCTTGGCGAACGCCGGAAACAGCACGCGGGTGATAATCGGGTTGAGCTTCATCGGCGGGACGACCGCAACGTTGTAGGCCAGGTTATAGCCCCCCGCGACGCTCGCCCCCAGAATGCGCGCCAGCACCAGCGTGGAAAGGTTGGTGTTGACGTAGTTGATGATGCTGTCGGCCGTCAGCCAGGCGCCAAAGCGCAGGTTTGAGGAGACGGACGCCAGGGAGAAATGCAGCCCCGGGCGGTAGTTCTTGCGGCCAAAGTAGCCGAACAGCAGCGTGCGCACGGCAGAGTTCACCAGATACCCCAGAATGGCGGTCATGGCCAGCGGCCAGAAATGGGCGCTCACCACCGTGAAGGTAAAGCCCGCCAGCACGGCGCTGGTTTCAATCATGCCGATCTTGTTGAATTCCAGCTCTTTTTGCATCAGCGCGCGGAACTGCTGCCCGTGTGGGATCACCACAAAGGCAAACGACAGCGTGCGCATCAGCGGGGCCAGATCCGGGTTGTGCAGCACGCTGGCGATCACATCGCTCAGCAGGAACACCAGCACAAAAACAAAAATCCCCAGCCCGACGTTCAGCCAGTAGAGCGTGGTCAGCTCCAGCTGGCTAATCTCTTTGCGCTGGATAATCGAGTTGGCGATACCGAAGTCAGACAGCGTGTCGGCCAGCGCGATAATCACCAGCGAGACGGTCAGCAGACCGAACTGGTGGTTATCGATAATGCGCGCCAGCACGGTCATCTGCACCAGACCCAGACCAATGATGACGATAGTCGCCATCGCTGACCACTTGGCGCCGCTGATGGTTTTTTCACGTAAGCTCATCTTAGTACGCCGCTTTGTTCACGAAACCTTTGAAGATGGTCAGAAAGACGATTTTGATATCGAACCAGAGGCTCCACTCACGGATGTACTCAAGGTCGAACTCAATGCGTTTTTCCATTTTTTCCAGCGTGTCGGTTTCACCGCGCCAGCCGTTAATTTGCGCCCAGCCGGTAATCCCTGGCTTCACTTTATGGCGCAGCATGTAGCCTTCAATCAGCGAACGGTACTGCTCGTTATGGGCGACCGCATGCGGACGTGGCCCGACAATCGACATACCGCCAGTAAAGACGTTGATAAACTGCGGCAGCTCGTCCAGCGAGGTGCGGCGCAGGAAATTCCCCACGCGGGTCACGCGCGGATCGTTCTGCGTTGCCTGCGTCACCACTTTGTCGTTCTCCATCACCTTCATGGAGCGGAATTTCCACACCATGATCGGCTTACCGTCCATGCCGTAGCGCGTCTGACGGAAGATAACCGGCCCGGGAGAGCTCAGCTTCACCGCCAGGGCAATGCAGCACAGCACCGGGGAGATCAGCAGAAGGATCAGCGAAGAGAGCACAATATCTTCCAGGCGTTTGAGAACACGGTTGATCCCCGACAGCGGCGTGTCGTACAGCGGCACCACCGGCACACCGTTCACCTCTTCAATACGGGAATGAAGGATATTGAAGGTAAAGACGTCCGGAATGAGGATCACGGAACAGGTGGTATCCGCCAGGTCGCGCATCAGTTTCTTAATGCGGGATTCCTCTTTCATCTGCATGGCAATGTAGACGTTGTGAATTTTGCCCGCTTTCGCATCGTCAATAAGCTGGTCGTAGTTCCCCGCCCAGTCCGACGGCACGCCACCCGGTTTCGCGTCGTGATAGATGCCCACCACTTCAAAACCTAACCACGGCTCTTTGCGGAAGCTATCAAGCAGCACCTGCCCTACCGGCAGATCGCCGGCCACGGCGACGTAGCGGCGGTTATAACCACGGTTACGCAGCCAGCCTGCGCCAAAGCGGATCAGGGAGCGGCAAACCACCATGCCGACACTGGTCAACAGATACCAGCACAGATACGTCACCAGACGATTATCAAAATCATGGCTGAACGCCACCAGGCCCGCGCTGAAGATCAGGCTTAAGGTCCAGTTCTGCAGCAACAGCATCAGTTCGGTGGTCATCTTGACGCCACGCCACGAACGATAGAAATCCGTCATCCCGCCGATCATCTGAAACACGACCAGCGCAATCAGTGCCATCAGCAGATGCATGTATAAGAACGATTGCCCGCTGATCCAACACACCGCCCACAATCCGCCGACCATGATGGTGATATCAGAAAAACGCTGCACCATAGAGATTAACGATGCATTCGTTCTCGCTCGTTCGCGCTTTTTTAGATTCGTCATCGTTGTTCCTGTATTCGGTTTCCCCTCCCACCGGGAGGGGCAAATATTACTGATTCAACAGCGCCAGAATGTCCTTCGTTCGGGCTTCCATCAGCGCGGTGTCGGCGCGTGATTCCACGTTCAGGCGCACTACCGGCTCGGTATTGGACGAGCGCAGGTTAAAGCGCCACTGCGGGAACGACATGCTGATACCGTCGGTACGGTCAATTTCCAGCGCGTGGATAGCAAAGTGCTGCTCCACGCGGGCAATGGCCTCAGCAGGCTGCGCCAGTTTGCTGTTGATCTCTCCACTTGCCGGGAAGGCTGCCATACGATCACGCACCAGCTCGCCCAGCGTCTGCCCTTTCAGGCACAGCAGCTCGGTCACCAGCAGCCACGGGATCATCCCGCTATCGCAGTAGGCAAAATCACGGAAGTAGTGGTGGGCGCTCATCTCGCCGCCATAGATGGCGTCTTCTTCGCGCATACGCTCTTTAATAAACGCATGACCGGTTTTGGACATCACCGGCGTGCCGCCTGCGGCAGATACCACGTCAACGGTGTTCCAGGAAAGGCGTGGGTCATGAATGATCTTCGCCCCCGGATTTTTCTCGAGGAACGCTTCTGCCAGCAGGCCGACAATGTAATAGCCTTCGATGAACTGCCCTTTCTCATCGAACAGGAAGCAGCGGTCGAAATCGCCGTCAAAGGCGATACCCATATCCGCACCGTGTTCAATCACCGCATTGCGGGTGTCGTCGCGACACTCTGGCAGCAGCGGGTTCGGGATACCGTTCGGGAAGTTGCCGTCCGGGGTGTTGTGTACCTTGACGAAGGTCACCGGCACGTTCAGCGCCTTGAAGCGTGCTTCCAGGGCATCTACCACCGGGCCCGCCGCGCCGTTACCGGAGTTGATGACCAGCTTCAACGGCTTAAGGTTCGCCACGTTGATGTAGCCCAGCAGGTGGTCAATGTACTCTTTACGCAGATCGATCTGCTTGTAGCTGCCGCGTGCAGACTCGTTCACCGGCGGGAAGTCGTTGGCTTCCGCCAGACGCTGCACGTCACGCAGGCCGGTGTCGCCGCTGATAGGGCGCGCGCCCTTGCGCACCAGCTTCATGCCGTTGTAATCCATCGGGTTATGGCTGGCCGTGACTTCAATCCCGCCGTCCACGCCCAGGTGGAAGGTGGCAAAATAGATCTCTTCGGTACCGGAAAGGCCGATATCCAGCACGTCCACGCCCGCGTCCTGCAGCCCTTTCGCCAGCGCCAGCTTCAGGGATTCGCTGGTCAGACGCACGTCACCGCCCAGCACGATAGTTTTCGGTTTCAGGTATTCGCCGTACGCGCGGCCGATGCGCCACGCAATGTCTTCATTCAGCTCTTCGCCCAGCTTGCCGCGAATATCGTAGGCTTTAAAACAGGTTAACTTTTCCATCATGACCCCTTTTTCAGGCAACAGTTGGCCCGCCCAATTAACAGGCAAAATATTTTTTATTCATTCGTAGGCCCGGTAAGCACAGCGCCACCGGGCATGATGCGAAGCGGTTACACCCGACCGTAGCGGTCCTGGAAACGGACAATATCGTCCTCTTCCAGATATGAGCCGGAGCGCACTTCAATTAAATCGAGAGGTATCTTCCCTGGGTTTTCCAGACAGTGTGTCGCCCCCAGCGGAATATAAATTGACTCGTTTTCGCCCAGCAGTTTGACTTCACCGTCGATGGTCACTTTGGCGGTACCCGCCACCACCACCCAGTGCTCAGCGCGATGGTGATGCATCTGTACCGACAGGCCTTCGCCCGGCTTCACGGTAATGCGCTTCACCTGATAACGTTCGCCTGCATCGATGGAGTCGTATTTGCCCCACGGGCGGTACACTTCGCGGTGAATATGGTGCTCGTGGCGACCATCGGCTTTGATCTTCTCTACCACCTTTTTAACGTCCTGCACGGCGTTACGGTCGGCAATCAGCACGGCGTCTTTGGTCTGGACGACCACCAGATCCTTCACCCCCACCGTGGTCACGAGGCCGGATTCGGCGTAGACGTAGCTGTTCTCGGTTTTGTGGCTAATCACATCACCGTGATGGACGTTACCCTCCGGGGTATGGGCGCTGATCTCCCACAGGGATGACCAGGAGCCAACATCGCTCCAGCCTGCATCCATCGGCACCACGACGGCATCCGCCGTGCGCTCCATCACCGCATAGTCAATGGACTCTTCCGGGCAGGCGAGGAACGCGGCTTCATCGACACGGATAAAGTCGAGATCCGGATCCACCACGTTCATGGCTTTCTCGCAGGCGCTCAGGATATCCGGACGATACTTTTGCAGTTCTTCCAGATAGCGACCGGCGCGGAACAGGAACATACCGCTGTTCCAGTAGTATTCACCGCTGGCAACGTAGGCCTGCGCGGTTTCCAGATTCGGTTTCTCAACGAACTGCGCCACGTCAAACGCCACGCTGTCGCCTTCGCCCGGCGTCACGCTGCCGCGGCGGATATAGCCATAGCCGGTTTCTGGCAGATCCGGCACGATGCCGAAGGTCACCAGCTTGCCGCTTTCTGCGTAAGGAATGGCCGCCCGCACTGCGTCGCGGAACGCCTCTTCCTGCTGAATGACGTGGTCTGCCGCCAGCACCAGCATCAGCGGATCGCAATCCGGGCTGCTGCGTTTTGCCGCCAGCGCCGCCAGGGCAATCGCTGGGGCGGTATTTCGTCCGGCAGGCTCCAGAATGATGTTTTCTGTGAGTTTGTTCAGCTGGCGCAGCTGCTCGGCAACAATAAAGCGGTGCTGTTCGTTACAAATCACCACCGGGCTTTCACACTCCACACCCTGCAGACGGTTAACCGTCGTTTGCAGCATGGTGAGATCCCCTTTCAGGCAGAGGAACTGTTTTGGATAGAGCACGCGGGACAGCGGCCACAACCGGCTACCAGAGCCACCTGCCATCACAACCGGATACAACGTGGTTTGACTCATGATTTATCCCCGTATATCTGCAATAAATTGGCTCAGCACGTTCTCTTTCTCGAGCGTGCGTTCGGCATATTCACGTGCCACCGTGTTCACTTTTGGCATGGCGAGTGCCTGTTCAATTCCGGTCACCAGCGCCGGTACCGATTCCGGCTCCACGCAAACGGCGATCCCCGGGTAGCTGTCACACAGCTGGCCTAATTCGGTTTCGGCTTCTGCCGTGATCACGGCGTTCCCGCCCACGGCCAGAATGTTGGTCAGCTTGGACGGCAGCACCGCATCCGCCGCGCCGCGCTTTTGCACCACCAGATGGCAGTCACCCATCTTCAGCAGCGCAGGCAGCGCCTCGTAAGACTGAAGCGGGAAGAATTTCACGTTAGTCAGGCCGCGTTCGCTTGCCATCTTCTCCAGCCGCGCTTTTCCGCCGCCCTGACCAACAATCACAAACATCCACGGATGTTCGCTAAGCTGTTGAGCCGCCTCGATAACGTTCTCCAGCCCCTGCTTTTCGCCGATGTTGCCTGAATAAAGAATGATTTTTTGGTCATCAGGCAAACCGAGCTCTGCGCGAAGCGCCTGCGCGTCGCTGTCTGTCACGTCGCGGAAACGGGCCACTTCGGACCAGTTCGGGAAAAAGATCACCTTTTCCGGCGCGACGCCCTTCTCCTGCGCTTTGTTCATCATCGAGCGCGAGATGGTGGAGACATAATCCACGTTATGCAGACCGCTGCGCTCAAAAGCGCTGGCGAGTTTCGCCACTTTGCCGCCCTTGCCTTTACCTGCCATCCCCAGGCCCAGCATGGCGTCGACTTCATAATCCTGAATGTGCAGCAACGTGCGCGCACCGGAGAGCTTACCCAGCAGGCGCATGCCCGGCGTGCAGAACAGCGTCGGCACCACGCCGATGATGCGATCCGGCTTCCAGCGACGCTGCGCCATCAATGGGAAGAAACTGCTCAGGGCAAAGCTGCCCAGATGAATTAAACGTTTCAGCGTCGAGGGCTGCTTCGGCACGTACAGCGGGCAACGCCAGACGGTCGCCGCCCCCTCTTCGCGGCGATAGCGCCAGCTGGAGTAGCGCTCGCCCACTTTCCATTCCGGGTAGTACGGCGGCGCGGTAATGACCCGCACGTCATGTCCCTGGCTCGCCATCCACTCGACCATCTCGCCGGTGTATTTCCCGATACCGGTTAATTCCGGCGAGTAGTTGATTCCATATACGAGGATCTTCATAGTCCCGGCACCTCAGACTGACGATCGGCCAGGAAATAGGCACGACTGTTGTCATGCACATTGTCGCTGGCCAGCAGCGCCTCTGGCGTCTGCCAGCGATAGTCGTCATGCTGAGAATCAGGCAGACGCAGGTCTGCCTCACTCACCTTCAGGCGGAACCCCAGCACGATGTAGTGCGTGGTGAAGCCGGTGCCTGAAAAGTTATCGTCATAGAAGTGCTGCCAGACCCCGTAAAACTGGCCTGCTGCCATCGGCAGTTGCAGACCCAGTTCCGCCAGAGTGAGACGCTCAAACGCGTTGGCCAGCGTCTCATCCTTCTGCACGCGCCCGCCGGGCACGAACCAGAAGCCCTGAGCAGGACGATTGGTTCGTTTCCCCAGCAAGAACTCGCCGCGTTCGTTCTCCACGATCAAATCAATTGAGATGAGCGGAGTGGAGCGCACTACCGTGGCAAAATCTTCCTGACTTAAAAACATTGTTACCCCCGGAAGCGGTGCTGGTTTTCCAGGAACCACTGGTAGGTACTTGCCAGCCCTTGTTCCAGCGACACCTCGTGATACCAGCCCAACTGATGCAGACGGGTGACGTCCAGCAGTTTGCGCGGCGTGCCGTCCGGTTTGGTGGCGTCAAACACCACGCGGCCCTTGTAGCCCACCACCTGAGCGATGGTCTGCGCCAGCTCGCGAATGGTGCAATCCACGCCGGTGCCAACGTTGATGTGCGACAGCATCGGCTCGGTGTTCTCCTGCCACACCTCGCGATCCAGCTCCATCACGTGAATGCTGGCCGCGGCCATGTCATCCACGTGCAGGAATTCGCGCATCGGCGTGCCGCTGCCCCACACCACCACATCCGGTGCGTTCTCGGCGGTCGCCTCGTGGAAACGACGCAGCAGCGCCGGGATCACGTGCGAGTTGCTCGGGTGGAAGTTATCGTGCGGCCCGTACAGGTTGGTCGGCATCACCGAGCGATAGTCACGGTTGTACTGACGGTTGTAGGACTCGCACAGCTTGATCCCGGCAATTTTGGCAATCGCGTACGGCTCGTTGGTTGCTTCCAGCGTCCCCTGCAGCAGTTCGCTCTCGGCGATCGGCTGTTTCGCCATTTTCGGGTAGATACAGGATGAGCCAAGGAACAACAGCTTGTTCACGTTGTGCAGATGCGCCGCGTGAATGATGTTGCTCTCAATCATCATGTTCTCGTAGATGAAATCTGCCGGGTAGGTGTTGTTGGCAACAATGCCGCCCACTTTTGCCGCCGCCAGATACACCTGATCGATACGTTCATTGGCAAAAAAGTCCTGTACCGCACGGCTATCGAGCAGATTCAGCTCGTCGCGAGTACGGACAACCACTTCCACGTCACCGCGCTGCTCCAGCTGGCGAACAATCGCGGAACCCACCATTCCGCGATGACCGGCGACAAAAATACGTTGTTTTGTCATTCTCAGGACTCCAGCGCGATGGCAACCTCATAGCCATGAGACTTGAGCAGGGAGTGTTTTTTCGCTGCTTCAAGATCTTTGGCTACCATCTCAGAGACCATCTCCTGCAGAGTGGTTTCTGGTTTCCAGCCCAGTTTCTCGTGCGCTTTGGTTGGGTCGCCCAGCAGGGTTTCCACTTCCGCAGGACGGAAGTAACGCGGGTCAACCTGCACAATCACATCACCTGGTTTCACGCCCGGTGCGTCATGGCCGGTCACAGAGACAACGATACCCTTCTCTTCCACGCCGGTGCCTTCGAAGCGCAGTTTGATACCCAGCTGCGCGGCAGCCATTTCCACGAACTGACGGACGGAGTACTGCACGCCGGTCGCAATCACGAAGTCTTCTGGCTGCTCCTGCTGCAGCATCATCCACTGCATCTTCACGTAGTCTTTGGCATGGCCCCAGTCACGCAGGGAGTCCATGTTGCCGAGGTGCAGGCAGGACTCCAGACCCTGAGCGATGTTGGCGATAGCGCGGGTAATTTTACGGGTCACGAAGGTTTCGCCACGACGTGGGGATTCGTGGTTGAACAGAATGCCGTTACAGGCGTACATGCCGTAAGATTCACGGTAGTTTACGGTGATCCAGTAGGCATACAGTTTGGCTACCGCGTAAGGAGAACGTGGGTAGAACGGGGTGGTCTCTTTCTGCGGGATTTCCTGCACCAGACCATACAGTTCAGAGGTCGATGCCTGGTAGAAACGGGTTTTCTTCTCAAGGCCGAGGAAACGAATCGCTTCCAGCAGACGCAGCGTACCCATGGCGTCAACGTCAGCGGTGTATTCCGGGGATTCGAAAGAAACCGCAACGTGGCTCATCGCGCCCAGGTTGTAAACTTCATCCGGCTGTACTTCCTGCAGGATGCGGGTCAGGTTGGAGGTATCGGTCAGGTCGCCGTAGTGCAGATGGAATTTCGGGTTGGCCGCATGCGGATCCTGGTAAATATGATCCACACGTTCCGTGTTGAAAGAAGAAGCACGACGCTTAATACCGTGAACTTCATAACCTTTTTCCAGCAGTAACTCTGCCAGGTAAGAACCATCCTGCCCGGTAACGCCGGTGATGAGAGCGACTTTAGACATGTTTATATTCCTCTACTTATGAATTTAATCAGTTTCAACGCGTTCGCGTATCACCACTGCGGGGTTGCCACGGCAAATTTTATTTGCCGGTAGCGATTTAAAAACGCTGCTGCGGGCACCGACTACCGTGCCATCGCCAACAGAAACACCAGGTGCAACAAATACATCTGTTGCCAGCCAGCATTTTTCGCCAATCACAATTGGCGAAGCGGTAATATCAAAATGCTGACTCATAAAATCGTGGCTGCCGGTACACAAATAACACTTCTGTGACACCACCGCGTTTGCACCAATCGTGATATCGCCAAGGGTATATAACACGGCGTCATCCCCTACCCAGGCGTAATCGCCAAGCGTTAATTTCCAGGGGTAAGTAATTTTTACCGATGGACGAATGACTACGTTTTTTCCGATTTTTGCGCCAAACAAACGCAATAAAAAGGCACGCCAGCGATACAGTATTTGCGGTGACCAGGCAAATAAGGTGGCCTGAACGGCCCACCATAACTGCACTTTAATACCGTTCCCGCCCCGAAAACCTTTCGGCACGGTGAACCCGTTAAGATCCTGCATTACATTTCCTTATATTCAGGCTTTGTTATATAAGGTTTTCGTTTTACCCGTGGTGCGCAGGCGGAATAAATAAGACAATTCCGCCCAGAATGCGGGCACGCGTAATATCTTACGCTGTACGTTTTTTGCATCCTGGCACAATTCCAGATTATTCGAGGTGGATACCCCGCCCATTGAAAATTCAGACACCAGCCCTTTAATTCGACGGAACGGGTAGCCTGATTTATACAGACTGGCGGCCAGTGCATAATCTGATGAAACTTTATACTGCAGATCGTAAGGCTGTTTTTTCAGACCTTTTACCGGGAAGAAAATGGCCTGATGGCTGGCCGGTAAACTGTGATAGATATACCAGCCGGGTTTCGCGCTGCGGCAAATTTTATGCCCGTCGCCAAAATCGAGCAGCGCATCGCCAATATACATCGCGTCATCTTTCTGGCGCGCCAGCTGACGGGCAAACTGCGCCACATCGTCATGGAACACATCGCCCGAGTTAAGGAAGATGGCATAACGGCCTTGCGCCATGTTAATGCCTTTGTTCATCGCATCGTAGATGCCTTTATCTTTCTCGCTAACGAAGCGTAAGTTGAACTCACCGTTGAGTTTTTCCAGAAACTCCGCCGTGCCATCGTTCGAGCCGCCATCGACCACGATCCACTCAAAGCTGAGACTTGGATCGCGCGCCAGGTTGCGCAGCGAGCGCCAGGTTTTTACCACCCCTTCGTAATTACGAAAAGCGACAGTAATGACGCTAAGAAACATAAGACCACCTCGTCATGAATTCGTAATATTAAGCGCTTTACGCAAAATAAACGGACAAACAATTAAGAACGCATATTCCGGGCTAAATATTGACCCCGTAAAAAACAGCGACACGGGCGTAAACAGATAAAGCTGCACGCGAAAGTTCTGGTTATCCCCAAACGCGTGAATCATCATTTTGAAAACTTTAAACAGATACCAGAGCGTCAACAGTACGGCGAACCACGAAAAATAAATAATTAACAGATACAGGCCATTGTCTATGGTTTTACCGACATCCGCACCGTTAAAGATTCCGAATGATGCAACATATTCGTAAAGTGAGCCGAATCTTACTACACCGTCGATATGGGTTAAGGAATAACCCACCATCACCAGCGGCCCGATAATGCGATAATAGGACGATGAACCTTCCGTTCCCAAATCCCCCAGACGCTCTGAGATATACGGGAATGCAAATATCACGCCTACTAAAAATACCGTCAGGGAGATGATCGCCAGCGGCAGTTTTTTCTTAATCGCATCTTTGTTCAGGTACTGGAATGCCCACTCCAGGAGGTAAAACAGGATAAATGTCATGACCCCTGAGAACGAACCAGACAGAACGATTCCTGCAAGAATCATAGCATCGGTCTTAGGGGTTTTGATACCAAACTGTTTGATGCTGAGCCAAATTGAGATTAACGCCAGAGCGAAAAACGCCGGTTCAAAATAGAGGGCTGTCGTACGCTTACCGCCAAACTTAATGAAGTTCAGTACATAGCTGTTACTGTAAATGAGATATTTCGAAATCATCTCCATCAGGCTGCTACCACCGGTGAGAATAATTTGCGCCATTTCCAGTGCAGCAAGCATAACAATTAACGCAACGGCAATATAAAAGAGCCTGAGGATTTTCCGATAATTGTGCGGAGAAATAGTTTTAAAACGAATACTCCAGACCATGCCAATAATAATGACAATATAAACAAACAGCATGGTAGAGGTGACGTACTTGCTGGGATCCAGCGACTGGCCAAAGATGTAGTTAAACAGCGTCAGGCCAAAACCCATCCCTAAGGCAATCATCAGCTTCTTGAGGTTGATTTTATCGACGTACAACAGAAGCAGAGCGGGCAAGAAGGTCACAATGGTTATCGGGAAGCTTTCGCCGAGCTGGGCAATCTTGACGTTGACCAGCAGATAGATCAGCGGCAGCAGCAGATAACTACAGACTCTGATAGAACGAGACATACTCCTCCAGCATCTGTTGTCCACTGTAGGCCTTGCGGCTGCGGTTGCGGAACGATTCCAGGTCAGTGCCAAAAACGGCCTGCGCAATCTGCGGCTTCGGCAGTTGCACCAGCGGCAGCACCTCCTGTTCCGCGAACGTTTTCCCGCCCGATTTTTCCAGCACTTCACGCGCCGCGTCGCTGTGGGTGGCGATCACCGGCACGCCAATCGAGAGCGCTTCACAGAGGATCAGCGGGTAGTTATCCACGCGCGAGCTGAACACCAGCGCATCCATCCCGTTGAGGGCGCTCATCAGCTTGCGCTTGTCCGTTTCAAACCCGTGATTCACCACGTTAGCGCCATCGAACGGCGAGAATTTGCCGAAGGTATGCAGTTCGATTTTGTCACCCAGCGCCATCATGTCGCGCACCAGCTGCTGGTTGGTTTTGCCGTCGTAACGCAGGTCATGCGCGACGATTGCGATTTTCGGTTTACCTGCGGTTTCCGCAACCGGGGTCAACTCGGCCAGAATCGCTTCCGTCGCCACGTCGATCCCGTTGTTGATGATCTGACACCGCCCAGCCCCATACAGACTGTTGAAGGCATCGGCCACATGCTGGCTTGGGGAGATAAACGTGCAGCCGAGCGACAGCATATCGCGGAACAGCTGACGTTTTCCGTCCACCAGCTGGTGAGCGCGATCCACTTTCACCGGCGGGTAATTGGTTAATGTCGGACACTTCTGGCAGGCGTTTTTCCAGCCTTCGCAGCCGTCGGTGAACGCGCAGCGCCCGGTCACGCTCCAGTGGTCGTGCAACGTCCAGATGAAACGGGTATCCGGCTTGTGAGCCTGTACCTTCTGGCAAAACGTCACCACCTCTTGCAGATTCAGCCAGTAGCTGTGCAGCACGTGAAAATGGAGCACAACCGGGCCGGTGGTGCGCGTGACCGTGCGATAGAGGTTATTCAGATTGCCAAACAGATCGCGGTTAAACAGACGGAACAGCGCGATATTGGCGACAGAGGTCAGACGTGGCGTCTGCTTGTGCACCTGCGGATAGATATCGTGGCTGACGCTTTTCTTACCGCCTTTGCCGTAGCCGTAGATAAAACGAGACTGAAGTCCTTTTTGCAGCGCACGCTGGTGCAGATCCAGCGCCACACCGGCTGCTCCGCCTTCGGCGAGACGGACGTTAAATTGCAGAATGTTCATTTGATCACCTTCACGCGGGCTTTTTCGCCCACTACCAGCGCGTTATCCGGAATGCTGTCCAGCACCACGCTGCCTGCACCAATCGTGACGTTGTTACCAATGGTAATGTCGCCAATGATCACCACGTTCGCCCCCAGCTCGACGTTGTTGCCGATAACCGGACAGGCCAGGCTCTCCGGCCCCCGGTTGCCGATGGTGACCGCATGGCGAATAGTGAAATCATCCCCGGCGACCACGAACTTATTGATGACCACCGCATAGCCATGGTGAATGGTAAAGCGGCGGCCGATGGTGGCCGCAGCCTGAATTTCATAACCAAAAATGCATTCGGTGATAATCCGGTACAGCACCAGAACCGGTGCCGCCCAGAGGTTGTTCAGAACATTTTTCTTACGCCACACCGAGCAGAAATGCGCGATGCGGTACGCCAGAACCATGCAGCACGGGCGCAGGCTCCAGCTGTTAGCGCGGCAATCTTCCAGAAACATTATTTCCCCCGCAGTCCATCAGCCAGTCGCTTGCCGTTGCGCACGGAAAACAGCGTCAGCAAGGTACGCCAGGTCATCCGCTTATTGCGGATCTGATAGAGGGTAAAGAGCTGGTACTTCCGGCTACCACGGTCAAACTTATCCTTGTGCTTACGGTAAAAATGGAAGTAACCCGAGAATTTTTTTGGCGAGGAGGTGATTTGCATCTCCCCGTGGTTGATGTGCAGGATCTGCGTGGCCTCTTCCACTTTCCACGGCTCGCCATACTCCACCACCATCCGCAGGAAGATGTCGTAATCCTGCGCGGCCTTCAGTTCGGTATCGAACAGGCACTCTTTAAAGCGCCACGCCCAGGTGAACACCTGATTGCCAATGATGTTGCGCTTGTAGAACAGGCGGCGAGAGTACGGTGATTTCGGGTATAGCGGCAGGCTGGCAGGCTGCGAGTAAACCTCGCCCTGACAGACATAGTCGTTGGCATACAGGAAAGCGTGCGTGACCAGTTGTTCCTTGTGCGACAGGAAAATCGACAAGCGGTTTGGCGTCCATTCGTCATCGTCATCGATGCCGGTCAGATACTGCCCTTTGGCCTGCATAATCGCCTGATTACGCACCGCACACGCCCCGGAGTTGATCGCGTTATGGGTGTAGCTGACGCGCGGGTCATTAAGGTCGGTGACAAACTTTTGCAGCTGCTCATACGAAGAGGAACAGTCATCAACAATGATCAGCTCCCAGTTATCGTAATCCTGGCGCAGCACAGATTTGATTGCACGGATCGCCAGCTGCTGACGATTCCATGTCGGCATATAAATAGAAACTAAAGGGCGTTGTGTGGTCATGGTCTTCCCCTGATCCCTCACCCCGCCCCTCTCCCAAAGGGAGAGGGAGAATAGCTGCACCGGGCAGTTCCCTCTCCCCTCGGGAGAGGGTTAGGGTGAGGGGGATTGTTATTTGCTGTCAGACTTATATTCGTACTCGTAATACCCGTAATCCTGATAACCGGTTGCGCGACGGAAGATGGAGTTCAGGATCACCCCTTTCACCTCAATGCCGTTCTGCTCGAAGCGGCTCAGGCTGGTTTCCACTTCCTTCAGGGTGTTCACCGCATAGCGCGCCACCATCAGCGTGGTTCCCGCCAGGCGGCCGACCACAGCCGCATCGGTCACGGCCAGAATTGGTGGTGTATCGATCAGCACCAGGTCGTAGTTTTTGCTCGCCCACTCCACCAGCTCGGCAAAGCGGTCACTCATCAACAGTTCGGATGGGTTTGGCGGCACCTGACCACGTGGGATGAGGTCAAATTTCGGGATGCTGGTCGGTTTCGCGCTCTGGCTAATCTCACCCTTGCCAAGCAGGATTTCCGACAGACCGTTGACGTTATTGGTCCCCAGCAGCTCGTGGGTGTAGCCCTTACGCATATCGCAGTCGATCAGCAGCACCCGTTTATTGGTCTGACTGACCACCGCCGCCAGGTTGGCGCAGACAAAGGTCTTACCTATCGACGGGCTGACACCGGTTAACATCAGTACGTTGTTTTTGGCCTGCATCATGGCGAAGTGGAGACTGGTACGCAGACTGCGCACCGCTTCAATTGCCAGGTCAGTCGGGTTACCCACTGCCAGCAGCTGGCTCTGTTTGTAACGCTTGACGCCTTTGACGCTTTTGACGCGGTCATGCGATTTCTGCCATTCGGACAGCGGAATACTGGCGTAGACGTTGATACCGTTCTCTTCCAGCACCTGCGGGCTTTCGATACCGCGGTTGAACAGCGAACGCAGCAGCACACCAACAATGGAGAGCATCAGTCCAAGGATAATGCTGCCGAGGATAATCAGCGCTTTCTTCGGCTTCAGCACGCCAGGCTGGGTAATGGCCGGGTCAACAATACGTACGTCGCCGACGGTGCTGGCTTCGGTGATTTTCAGCTCCTGCTGTTTGTTCAGCAGCTGCATATAGACCTGCTGGCCGGATTCCACGTCGCGGGTCAGACGGACAATTTCCTGCTGCGTTTTTGGCATCGCGGTGACGCGGTCATTGAGCTTCGCCTTCTCCTCTTCGAGGGTACGGCGTTTTTCCAGCAGCGTGCGATAGGCCGGATGACGTTTGGTGTAGAGCTTAGAAATTTCCGCCTCTTTGAAGGTCAACTCGTTGAGCTGCGCATCGATGTTGACCATCGAGTCCAGCACCGATTTCGCTTCCAGTGGCAGATCGACGGAGTCTTTGTCCTGACGAAACGCGTTCAGTTTGTTCTCAGCATCATCCAGACGTGCGCGCACTTCCGGGAGCTGTTTCGCGAGGAAGGCCAGGCTCTTCGCCGCTTCAGCCGACTTACGCTCGACGTTCTGCTCAAGGTAGTTGCGGGTGATGCTGTTGAGGATATCGCGGATTTGATCCTTATCTTCACCGGTAAAGGTCATGCTCAGGACACCGGTGTCCTTGCCATTTTCGGTGACCGTCAGGTTGTTTTGCAGATTGTTGATCATCCCCAGGGTAGAGAATTTGGTGACGGTAAACTCGCCGCCTTCCTGCGCATGAATAGCGCTCACCATCATGCTGACGCCATCTTTCGTCAACATCTGCCCCACTTCACCGCGCGCACTGAAGCCGGCGTCACTGGTCAACTGGTACTGCTTCGGCCCCAGAACGGTCAGGGTAAAGGTTTGATCCGCACTGCCTTTCGGCAGCACAAAGTCAGTGACTTTTACCGTGTCGTTACTGCGCCCTGTCAGGCGATCCCAGCCGGCACCAAATATCGGGAAGGTATTTTTGGTGACGGAGATATCAAGCCCCAGATCGTGAACCGTTTTGCCCAGCACCAGACGCGACTGGATCAGCTGAATTTCAGCCTCGGAGGCAGGCGGTTTGTTCGCCAGGGCAGAACCAATATCCTGCACCAGCGAGTTGCCGGTGTTCTGCTCAATCTGTACCAGCGCATCGGCACTGTAGATAGGTGTCGCAAACAGCGTATAGACGATCGCCGCGGCGGCAAACACGGCGGTGATCCCAAGTACCCACCACTTCGCCTCTATTACGGTGCCGACCAGGCGACCAATATCGATTTCATCACTGCCCGAAATCGGGGCGGCAGAAGGTTTTGTTTTTTCTGTCATTGTTATCCCTGCTGAGCTTTCAGTGCCTGCGCCCACTGACGGGCAGACTGGTCAAGTAAGGTATACACCGCCTCAAAGGCCTCACGGCTTTTGCGATACGGATCGGGGATTTCGCGTTCATTATCCCAGTGACCAAACAGCATCACTTTGCCGCGCATCTCCGGTGCGATGTCGCATAGCGAGTGAATATGGCGTTTTTCCATCGTCAGGATCAGGTCATACTCCCGGCACATGCGGCCGGTGACCTGACGGGCGCAGTGCCCGTCGAGAGAAAGGTTATGATCGCGGGCCACGCTCGCGGCGCTTTCATCGGCACCTTTACCGACCAGCGCACCCAGCCCTGCAGAATCGACGGTGAGTTCGGGCTGGTAGTGTTTCAGCAACCGCTCAGCCGTTGGGGAACGGCAAATGTTCCCCACGCATACCACCAGAATTTTATTAAACATCGCGGATTACCAGGTATGAATGTCGCGCGCCGTATCCGTCATGTAGCGAACGCCACTGATGGTTGGCAGCAACTGGTTGATCAGACGGTTCCAGCGGGCAACCGGCGCGGTGGTGACATACACCACATCATATGGCTGGAGGCGGAACTCCGTTGCCATCACCAGAGAGGTCGCATCAGACATATCCAGCTGGTAGATATTGGCAATCTTGCCTTTCGCACTGCCCTCGCCTTTCAGCGGACGGATCACGAAGATACCGGTGGCGTTAGAGGTAGTGAGATCGATGCCCTCTGCATTACCCAGTGCTTCGGTCAGTGTCATGCCGCTGAAGTCCATTTTGAGGGTGCTCTGTTTCTTCACTTCACCCATCACGAAGACTTTCAGATCGTCATTACGTGGCACGTACAGAATGTCGCCCGGATAGAGCAGACGGTTCTGGGTCAGGTCGCCGTTTTGCATCAGCGCCTGCAGAGAAATGCGTTGTTCTTTACCGTTGTGGGTCAGAACGACGTTGCGCCAGTCGGCACCGTCGGTTAAACCGCCCGCGGCGTTAATGGCATCCAGCACGGTCAGCGGCACGTTGGTGATAGCCTGCTGGCCAGATTTGTTCACCTGACCGGAGATATAGGCTTTTTGCGAGCGGAATGCGGCGATATTAACGTCCACCTGCGGATCGGCAATGTACTGCGCTAAGCGGCCGGTAATATCACTACGGATTTCGGCAAGGGTTTTCCCCGCGACATGAACTTTGCCAATATAGGGATAGAACATGGTGCCATCAGACTGGACCCAGTTACCGGTGTCGCTAGAGCTGCGATACTGGCCCGCAGGAGTGGTCAGTTCCGGGTGATCCCAGACGGTGACGTTGATGACATCACCAGGCCCCACGCGATACTGGTAGGAGGCAATTTCCTGGTCCAGCGACATATTCGGCTGCGCAACATTGGGACGTGGACGTAATTGTTCGACCAGACGTGGTGTCAGTGGATAAACATTCACCATCTTGTCGAGATCAAAATCAGCATCCTGTTGTTTGATCACATCCTTACCCATTGTTGACATATTGCTGCCGGGAAAGACTGTACAACCACTCATCAAGGTCACAGACACCAATAATGGCATCAATTTCATTTTGGATTTCATCATTGATTATTTATCACTTTGGCAGAGTAATTATCCTGTGCAATTAAATAAGCCGGGTCGATTTGGCTTTCAGCATGCAGTTGTTCAAATAGAAATATAACTGGCATCAGTCCTAAAAAAAGCTTATTCATCCATTGGCTATTGACAGAATAATCGAGGCTGATTCACACGCTTTCAGGCACGCTACCGCCCTTGGCTTTCAGTTACCAATCCACTGACTAAACAATGCGTTATGGATAGACACCCTCTTGAATAAGGTCTTCTGGAAATATATCAGCCGCTTGCGACACAAGGCGGATAATGAATAACCATCACTGAAGACCAGAACAATAATAGCAACAAGGAGTTTTAACATTTGATGCTGGGAGAATTGTTGCAGCTAACCTAATAGCAGGCAAGGAGACAACTGTCCTAATAACGGTTTTTAAGATTAATATTAAGAGCAAAGTTTTGACGTTTTAGGATTTTCTTTATATTGACAAAATTAAAATAAAAACCATTTATTGCGATATATCCTAAAATGGTTTCTTTGTAATTAAATCTACGTATTTAGCTTATTTACAGTTTCAGCAAAGCTCGTCCTTTTAAGCGGATCGTATTAAGAGAAATCTCAGCCCGGCATTGCAATTTTCCCCAGCTTTATCCATGATCGAAGTGTGACATTGCTCAAATAACAGAAGGTATTGCGATTACTATGGAATGGATTGCCGATCCATCAATCTGGGCCGGGCTGGTTACGCTGGTCGTCATCGAATTAGTGCTCGGTATTGATAATCTGGTCTTTATCGCCATCCTCGCCGAAAAACTCCCCCCGGCGCAGCGCGACCGTGCGCGCGTAACGGGCCTGCTGCTGGCGATGGTGATGCGACTGCTGCTGCTGGCCTCAATCTCCTGGCTGGTGACCCTGACAAAGCCCCTGTTCTCCGTTCACGGCCTGAGCTTTAGCGCGCGTGACCTGATCATGCTCTTCGGCGGGTTGTTCCTGCTGTTCAAAGCCACGGTAGAACTGAATGAGAGGCTCGAAGGTAAAGACAGTGAAAACCCCACCCAGCGGCGCGGGGCTAAATTCTGGCCGGTGGTCGCGCAAATTGTGGTGCTGGATGCAGTCTTCTCTCTGGACTCGGTGATCACCGCCGTCGGGATGGTCGACCATCTGGCGGTGATGATGGCTGCGGTGATCATTGCCATCACGCTGATGGTGATGGCGAGTAAAGCGCTGACCCGGTTTGTGAACAGCCACCCGACCATCGTGATCCTCTGCCTGAGTTTCCTGTTAATGATTGGCTTTAGCCTGGTGGCGGACGGCTTTGGGTTCCACATTCCGAAAGGTTACCTCTACGCCGCCATTGGCTTCTCCGTCATGATTGAGGCGCTTAACCAGCTGGCGATTTTCAACCGCCGTCGCTTCCTCTCGGCAAATCAGACATTACGTCAACGCACCGCCGACACGGTGATGCGCCTGCTCAGCGGGAAGAAAGAAGATGCGGAGCTGGATGCAGAATCCTCCGCGATGCTGGCCGATCACAGTGACGGGCAGATCTTTAATCCGCAGGAGCGGCTGATGATTGAGCGGGTGCTCAATCTTAATCAGCGCACGGTCAGCAGTATCATGACGTCGCGCCATGACATTGAGCATATCGACCTCACCGCGCCGGAAGAGCAGATCCGCGCCCTGCTGGATAAAAACCAGCATACCCGCGTGGTGGTGACAGGGGGTGAAGAGGAAGAGGAGCTGCTGGGCGTGGTGCATGTCATCGACCTGCTGCAACAGCAGTTGCACGGTGAGGCACTCAATCTGCGCGCCCTGGTGCGCCAGCCGCTGGTGTTCCCGGAGGGGCTGCAGCTGCTCTCTGCCCTTGAACAATTCCGTAACGCGCGCACGCACTTTGCCTTTGTTGTGGATGAATTTGGTTCGGTTGAAGGGCTGGTGACGCTCAGCGACGTGATGGAAACTATCGCCGGTAATTTGCCCAACGAAGTGGATGAAATCGATGCACGCCATGATATTCAGAAAAACGCGGACGGTTCATGGACGGCCAACGGCCATATGCCGCTTGAAGACCTGGTTCAGTATGTTCCCCTGCCGCTGGATGAAAAACGTGAGTACCACACCATTGCGGGTCTGCTGATGGAGTATCTGCAGCGTATTCCTCAACCGGGAGAAGAAGTTCAGGTTGGCAACTATCTGCTGAAAACACTGCAGATTGAGAACCATCGCGTGCAGAAGGTGCAGCTGATTCCGCTGCGCGATGAAGAAGAGATGGATTTTGAGGTGTAGGTAAAAAAAACGGCAACCCGATAGCTCCCTCTCCCGTGGGAGAGGGAGGGGGTGAGGGCATCAGGCCACACTGGCAGCCGCCACCCGGCACAACAAACATCAAAGCTTATCCAGCAGCTTCTTCACATCCTTCCCGGTCTGGGAATCTTTATTGCGATCCGCCCAGTCGTTCAGGCGACGTTTGGCTTCATCCTGCAGATGTTTGCGCAGGAGTTGATCCACCTGAAGGCTGTAGTTCAGCGACTGCCATTTGCCATATACGCTCAGCGGCACCGGCGTCTCTTTCAGGAAGTCGATCAGCTTGCTTTCGCCCTGCCAGCCGGACAGAACCCGTACATTGAAGCGGGTATCCGCCGTCTCTTTCACCAGATCCAGCTTGCCTTCCCCGGTTAATGACAACATGGAAGAAGCCCCCTGCATGCCGTCAAGAGAGAGCTGTCCGTCGTCGAGGGTCAGGTCACTGGTAAAGCTGTCGAGACGCGTGGCGCTGTCGTAGTTTTCCTGTGCTTTCACATCGCTGCTGCGCTCTACCGCCTGCTGCACCAGCTGCTGGAAGTTGAGCCCCTCCATACGTGCATCTTTCAGTTCAAGATGAGCCTGCCCCTGCCAGTCACGACGGAAAGCATCAGCATCGATCTTCGTGCCCGAGAAATCTCCCGCCAGCGTCAGTTGACCGGTCATGGAGATCGGGTAGTCAAAGGCTTTCAGGATGGTGCCAATCTCAACGTTGTCGAGACGGGGCTGAAACGCTGCGGTCGAGTTCTCATTACGCACGTCCAGCGTGCCCGGCAGGGAAAGGTGCCCGGCGCCCATTTTGCCGCTCAATTCCGAAATCACCAGCAAACCGTTCTGGTTGAACATCTGACTGCTCACGTCGGTGAAATCGATCCCGCGCCAGCGCAGGCTGTTGGCCTTCAGCAGAATGTCCGCCGTGAAGCCCCGCAGACCGTTATAGTCAGGCTGATCGAGATTAGACGAAATCACCGGACGCGCCTGTTTCCCCTGGCTTTGCCCGGTCTGCGCGGCACTACTGTCCGTGGCGCTCGCCGGCGGCGGTGGCAGCAGGTTTTCCAGGTTGAGCTTGTCAAACTGCAGATCGAGAACCCATTTCGGTTTCGCCGCAAGGATAACGCTCGCCTGCCCTTTCAGGCTGCTGTCATTGGCCTGCAGGTTGAGATTATTCATCTCCAGCTGTTTTTGCTCTTCACGCCAGACGGCCTGCATCGTGCCCTGGCCGGTGATCCCCTGGGCAGGGAGATCGGCCCCCGTCAGTTGCCAGTTCAGCTGCTGGATGTCTGCCGTGAGCTGATGCGGATAATCAGACGCGTTAACGCTGGCATTCAGCGACAGGGTCAAATCGCGCTGATCGCGGTTCACCCGGCCACTAAACTCCAGCGAAGCAAGATGGTGCTCATCCTGCTCCATATTGAGGTTGATATTGCGTACGGTGACCTGCTCATCATCCTCATGCTGGAAAACCAGCACGCTATCGGCCACCTTCAGTTTGCCGATATCGAATGACCAGCCCGTATCCGACGGTTCATCAGGTAAGGTATTTTCCCGCGGCGCAACCGGCGCATCTGCGTTACGCACGGCTTCAGTTTGCTGGGTAAGCTGAATCACCGCGCCTTTTAACATCACCTGGTTGACCTGCAACTGGTGCGAAAAGAGCGGAATCAGCGCCACATCAAGGCGCATGTTATCGGCAGACACCAGCGGCTGGGCAGCCCCCGGTGCAGTTAACGACATGCGGCCAGAGAGAATGCTGAGCTGGGGCCAGACGTGCCAGCGCAGCGGCCCATCCAGCTTCAGTTGGTATCCACTGCGGGCCTCGACCTGCCGCACCATATAGGCGCGGAAATCATTCGGGTTAACCAGCAGAACCAACGCTGAAAGGCCAGCCACCAGCACCACCAGCAAAATCATCAGCGTTGTCAGAACTCTTCTCATGGCATCCTCAGTGGACTAACTGATCAGTCTTTATCAATACGGCTGGCAACCGCACCCTGCTGGTCGCGATATTTTGCGTCCTGACGGCGGTTATAAGGACGATCGGCCGGGCCGGTCAGCGGTTCGAAGCTCAGTGCACCAATCATCATGCCCGGACGCAGCGCCAGCGGCAGTTTACCGGCGTTGAAAAATTCCAGAACGATACGGCCGGACCAGCCTGGATCGATACGGTGCGCGGTCACGTGTACCATCAGCCCCAGACGCGCCAGAGAAGAGCGGCCATCAAGCCAGCCCACCAGGTCCGCAGGCAGCGTCACCGATTCAAAGGTCACCGCCAGCGCCAGTTCGCCCGGATGCAGATAAAAGGCCTCGCCTTCGTCAATAACGATTTCGTCACTCATCACGCGGTCAAGCGCGGCACTGACTTCATCCTTCGGCCCGCTAAGGTCGATGAACGGTGCGGTATGGCCGCTGAAGGTGCGGAATTTATTCCCCAGCCGCACATCAACGGTAACACCATTGATACGCTCCACGGGTGGACGTGGGGTAATAGACAGGCGGCCTTCATCCAGCCAGGCTTCTATATCGCGATCACAAAGACGCATGGCACTCTCTCCTTTCGTGCATCGTGCCCTGAGGATAACGACTCAGGGCGAAGCAGGTTATCTCTGAACGGTACACAATTCGCGCGGCTTATTCAAAAAACTGGCTGATTTTCGCTTTTAAGATATCAATGGCAATGCGGTTTTTACCCCCGCGCGGCACAATAATATCGGCGTATTGTTTGGATGGCTCAATAAATTGCAGGAACATCGGGCGAACGGTTTTCTGGTACTGCGCCATGACGGAGTCCATTGAACGGCCACGTTCGTTCACGTCGCGCTTGATGCGGCGCATCAGGCAAATATCCAGCGGGGTGTCAACAAAAATGGAGAAGTTCATTGACTCGCGCAGACGCGCATCGGTCAGAAGCAGGATGCCTTCGAGGATAATGACCTTCTTCGGCTCAATACGAATCGTTTCCTGCGTGCGGGTATGTTCTACGTAACTATAAACAGGCAGTTCAATCGCCTGGCCGCTCTTCAGCGCTTCTAAATGCTGGAACAGCAAGCTGTGATCCATGGCATTAGGATGGTCATAGTTCGTTTTTACGCGTTCTTCCATCGACAGATGGGATTGATCTTTGTAGTAGCTGTCTTCGGGAATGACGCCGATGTGCTCATCACCAACTTGTTCACGCAGTTCGCGGTAAAGCGTACTGGCAATAAGACTTTTACCTGAAGCCGATGCGCCGGCGATGCCTATAATGACGCACTGATGAGACTTATCAGTCATAAATTTAGCGACCTGATTAACCTGGATGTTAAGGAAGGACGACGCCGGAGCGTCAAACGCGGCAATTATAGGGATTTCACGGACGTGATACCAGTCGAAAGCGCAGGTTATGCGAGACAGGCTGAAAAGTGGCTTAACGTTCCCTGAGTGAAATTTTTACGCGTGTTTTTTCAGCGTTTAACATGATTTTTTTACACACTAACTATTTAATAATTCTATGATGTCAAATTATGAGCAGTCGCCATATGAATTGTAAATTGTTTGTACTAGCATAAACCAAATTAGCATATTCACTCGTCCGGACTTCACTCCTGGCGGCATGGCGTCTCTGGATAAAGCGGTAATGAATAAACAACACCAACGGGTTTTGGTTACCACCCCACATCCTCTCATGCGACTTGTCTGTCTGGGCCTGGTCACCTTTATCTTTACCCTTTTTTCACTGGAACTGACCCGCTTCGGCACGCTGTTAGCACCGCTCTGGTTTCCTACCGCCATAATGATGGTGGCGTTTTATCGCCACGCCGGAAAAATGTGGCCCGGCATTGCCCTTGCCTGTTCGTTCGGCAATATTCTGGCCTCGTGGATGCTTTTTTCCTGGTCGTCGATCAATCCGACCTATACCGCCATCAACGTGGTGGAAGCGGTTATTGGTGCGCTATTACTGCGCAAACTGCTTCCCTGGTATAACCCATTACAGAACCTGAACGACTGGATCCGCCTGGCGATTGGCAGCGCGCTGATCCCCCCGCTGGTCGGCGGCGTTCTGGTGCATTTTCTGGTACCAGCTTCAGAGCCACTGCGTAATTTCCTCGTCTGGGTATTGTCTGAAGCCATCGGCGCGCTGGCACTGGTGCCATTAGGATTACTGTTTAAACCGCACTATCTCCTGCGCCATCGTGACCCGAAGCTGCTGCTGGAAACGCTGGTCACCATGGCCGTTACGCTGATGCTCAGTTGGGCGTCGATCACCTGGCTGCCGTGGCCCTTTACCTGCGTTATTGTTCTGCTGATGTGGAGCGCCGTGCGCTTGCCGCGTATGGAAGCCTTTATGGTGTTTCTGGTCACCGTAATGGTGGTTTCCCTGATGATTGCCCGCAACCCTACGGCACTTACCACCCAGCACACCAACGCCATGCTGAATGCGCCGTGGCTGCCGTTTTTGATGCTGCTTCTCCCGGCCAACGTCATGACCATGGTGATGTACGCCTTCCGGGCGGAGCGGAAACATATCACTGAAAGTGAAGAGCGCTTTCGTAACGCGATGGAGTATTCCGCCATCGGGATGGCGCTGGTCAGCATTGAAGGCCAGTGGCTGCAGGCCAACAAGGCGCTGTGTAACTTTCTCGGTTACAGCCAGACAGAGCTACAGTCGCTCACTTTCCAGCAGTTAACCTGGCCGGAAGATCTGCACACCGACCTCGAACAGCTTGAACAACTGATCAACGGGGATATCAACACCTATACCCTGGAGAAGCGTTACTACACCCGCAGCGGAGAAGTGGTCTGGGCGCTGCTTGCTGTCTCGGTGGTGCGCCATGCCGACGGCTCGCCGCTCTATTTCATTGCCCAGATTGAAGATATTAACGATCTGAAACAGACCGAATGGGTCAACAAACGGCTGATGGAACGCATCACCCTCGCCAATGAAGCGGGGGGGATCGGCATCTGGGAGTGGGATCTGGAGCCGGACATCATCAGCTGGGATAAGCGGATGTTTGAGCTGTATGAAATCCCGCCGCACATCAAGCCGACATGGCAGCTCTGGCACGAGAAGATGCTGCCTGAAGATCGCGCCCATGCGGAAAAAGTGCTCCGGGATTCCTTGATCGCGCGCTTGCCGTTTAAGCTGGAGTTCCGGATTCGCGTTAAAGAAGGTGTGCGTCATATTCGCTCTCTGGCGAACCGGGTACTCAATAAACAGGGCGAAGTCGAACGTTTGCTCGGCATCAATATGGACATGACCGAGGTTAAGCAGCTCAACGAGGCCCTGTTCCAGGAAAAAGAGCGTTTGCACATTACTCTCGACTCCATCGGCGAAGCGGTGTTGTGTACCGATGTCGACATGAATGTCACCTTTATGAACCCGGTCGCCGAGAAGATGAGCGGCTGGCTGCAAACCGAGGCCATTGGCCAGCCGGTGCTGAAGGTCCTGCATATCACCTTCGGTGAAAAAGGGCCGCTGATGGAGAATATTCACAGCGGCGATATGTCCCGCGCCGATATCGAACAGGATGTGGTGCTTAACTGCCGTACCGGTGGCTTCTTTGATATCCATTACAGCATCACTCCGCTCAGTACGCTGGACGGGCAGAATATCGGCTCGGTACTGGTTATTCAGGACGTCACCGAGTCGCGCAAAATGCTGCGTCAGCTCAGCTACAGTGCCTCTCACGATGCCCTCACCCACCTGGCAAACCGGGTCAGCTTCGAAAATCATCTCAAACGGCTGCTGCAGACCGTCCAGGAGACGCGCCAGCGTCATGCGCTGGTGTTTATCGATCTCGATCGCTTTAAAGCCGTTAACGATACGGCGGGCCATGCGGCGGGCGATGCCCTGCTGCGGGAGCTGTCGTCATTGATGCTGACCATGCTGCGTTCCAGCGACGTGCTTGCACGTCTGGGCGGAGACGAATTCGGATTGCTGCTGCCGGATTGCAATATTGAGAGCGCACGCTATATTGCGGGTCGGCTGATCCACACGATCAACGACTATCACTTTATGTGGGAAGGCCGTCTGCACCGGATCGGCGCCAGCGCGGGGATCACGCTGATTGATGAAAATAATCATCAGGCGTCGGAAGTGATGTCCCAGGCCGACATTGCCTGCTATGCCTCGAAAAACAACGGTCGCGGCGTGGTAACGGTGTACGAACCGCAGCAGGAGCGAACCCACAGCGCGCGCAGCATGATGTCGCTCGATGAACAGTGGCACATGATTAAAGACAATCATCTGATGATGATTGCCCGCAGCGTTGCCTCCCCGCGTATTCCCGAGAGCTGCAACTTCTGGCTGATTTCGTTACGCCTGTGGACCAGCCAGGGTGAAGTTCAGGAAGAGCACGCCTTTCGTTCCGGTCTGGCGGAGCCTGAGCTTTTGCATGCGCTTGACCGCCGTATTTTTAGCGAGTTCTTCCGCGCGTATGCCGCTCCTGTTGCCAGAAAAGGCCTGGGGGTCGCGCTTCCCCTCTCTGCCGCCGGTTTAGCCAGCGCCACGCTGGTTGATGAATTGCTCGACCTTCTGGATAAAGGGCCATTACCGGGTCGTCTGCTGCATCTGGTTATCGCGATCGACGTGGTGGCCGACCCGGATCAGAACATTCAGACGGGGCTGCAAAAGCTCCGCCACGCCGGCTGCCGCGTGGTGTTGAGCCAGGCGGGGCGCGACATGGCACTCTTCAGCCACCTGAGCGCCAACATGGCGGATTATCTGATGCTGGACGCGGAAGTGGTGACCAACGTTCATGGCAATCTGATGGATGAGATGATGGTGACCATCATTCAGGGTCATGCGCAGCGTCTGGGGATGCGTACCATCGCTGGCCCGTGTAACCAGCCCATCATGATGGATACGCTCTCCGGCATCGGCATTGATTTTATTTTTGGTGACACTATCGGCGAGCCACAGCCGCTGGATCTACTGCTGAATACCAGCTATTTCGCCATCAACTGATGGCGTCCAGCCGTCGGTATACCAGATGTGCAGCAGCGCGTAAGAGCGCCACGGCTGCCAGCGCAGGGCATAGCGACGAATTTGCGCGGGTGTCATGCCGGCAAAGCGCTGCTTAATCAGATAATCATCCGGCAGGAACACGTCTTTCGCCTGCCAGCCGCGCAGGGCAAGGTAATTAGCCGTCCAGCGCCCTATCCCCGGCCGCTGCTGTAACCCCTTCATCCCGGCTTCGATATCCGCAGGCGGAGACAGTGGAAACGTGCCGTCGACCACGGACCGGGCCAGGTGAATCAACGACTCCGCCCGTTTAACCGGCATGCCGAGGGCTTTCAGCGCCAGCGGATCCACCGCAGCCAGCACGTCAGGTGCAGGAAAGCACAGATAACCCGGCGCATCCTTTACCGGTTCACCGCACAGGGCCACCACCCTTGAGGCCAGCTTCGCCGCCATCGCTACGCTGACCAGTTGCCCCAGGATCGCCCGCACGCCCTGCTCGTAGGCATCCATTGCCCCCGGTAAACGCAGCCCCGGACGCGCGGCCCCCAGTTCGCCCAGCGCATTCTGAATTTGCCGGGGATCGCAGGCGAGATCAAACAGACGCCCGATGCGCTCAAGGCAGATCTGCGCAACCGGGACTAATCCCGGGCTGAGCGTCACGTTGAGCGTGTGGGTGTTCAGATCCGGGGTGACGCGAAAGATCCCCTGATGCAGCTGGCAGGTGTAACTGCGCTCGTAGTAGCTGTCGGTAACCGTCTCAATGCCCTCTACCGCACGCGCGCCAAGAAAGCCAAACATCCATTGCCAGTCGTAAGGGGGTTGCCAGGTCAGGGTATACATCGTCGCTCCTTTTTTGTTCCCCTCAGCATAAACCGAAAGACCTTGTTTCGCCTTGCTTTCATATTCCTGTTGTCGCCAGACGGGCATTCCGCTAAAGTCTCGCCCCTTCTCACTGGCATGGGGATTAAACGTGTTTATTGGATTCGACTACGGTACGGCAAACTGTTCGGTTGCGATTATGCAAAACGGACAACCACAGCTTCTGAAAATGGAAAAAGAGAGCACGCTGCTGCCGTCAATGCTCTGCGCACCCACGCGTGAAGCGGTCAGCGAATGGCTGTTCCGCCATCATCAGGTTCCGGCCACGGCGGCGGAATCACAGGCTTTGCTGCGCCGGGCAGTCAGTTTTAACCGCGAGGAAGATATCGACGTCACCCCGTCGAGCGTCCAGTTCGGCCTCTCTTCACTCGGGCATTACATTGAAGATCCGGAAGAGGTTTACTTCGTTAAATCGCCAAAGTCGTTTCTCGGTGCCAGCGGCCTGAAGCCGCAGCAGGTGGCGATGTTTGAAGATCTGGTCTGCGCCATGATGCTGCACATTCGCAATCAGGCGCAAACCCAGGTACCGGAGGCGATCGATCAGGCGGTCATTGGCCGTCCGATCAACTTCCAGGGGCTGGGTGGCGACGAGGCCAACCAGCAGGCGCAGGGGATCCTTGAACGAGCCGCACACCGCGCGGGCTTTCGCGACGTGGTATTCCAGTATGAGCCGGTGGCGGCGGGGCTGGATTTTGAAGCCACGCTGACAGAAGAGAAGCGCGTGCTGGTCGTCGACATCGGCGGGGGCACCACCGACTGCTCACTGCTGCTGATGGGGCCGCAGTGGCATAACCGTCGTGACCGCGAAAACAGCCTGCTGGGGCACAGCGGCTGCCGCGTGGGCGGTAACGATCTGGATATCGCGCTCGCTTTTAAGAGCCTGATGCCACTGCTGGGCATGGGCGGGCAAACGGAAAAAGGGATCGCCCTGCCGATCCTGCCCTGGTGGAATGCTATCGCCATCAACGACGTCCCCGCGCAGAGTGATTTTTACAGCACCGCGAATGGCCGCTTCCTGAACGATATGGTGCGCGATGCCCGGGAGGCTGACAAGGTCGCCCTGCTCTACAAAGTCTGGCGTCAGCGTCTGAGTTATCGCGTGGTGCGTACTGCCGAAGAGAGCAAAATCGCCCTCTCCGATCGCCCGGAGCACGCGGTTACCTTGCCGTTTATCAGTGAAGATCTGGCAACCGCCATTTCTCAGGAAGGACTGGAAACCGCGCTCGCTCAGCCGCTGCAGCGTATTCTGGAGCAGGTCCAGCTGGCGCTGGAGAACGGCAAAGAGAAGCCGGACGTGATTTACCTGACCGGCGGTAGCGCGCGTTCGCCGCTGATCAAGAAAGCGCTGGCAGAACAGCTGCCGGGCATTCCAATTGCCGGCGGCGATGACTTCGGCTCCGTCACGGCGGGGCTGGCGCGCTGGGCACAGGTGATGTTTAGCTAACGTTGGTGCGGTCTGGTGCCCTCACCCCGGCCCTCTCCCACGGGGAGAGGGTCAAAACCGCGGCGCTACTCTCAGACCATTCCTGACAGTCTTCCATATTTCCTCCATTTTTCCGCTGTGTTAGCTGACTAAACTAGTATCATTCCCCGAAGTGTTTCAGGATGAGAACGTATAACGATGAAAGGCAGTCATAAATCCCGCTGGGCAATCGCCGCAGGTATCATTGTGGTGGTCCTTGCCGCCGCCTGGTACTGGCACAATCAATCTGCAACGTCTTCTGCTCCGGCAGGCGCCAGCAGTCAGCCGCAACGCCCTGCGGGCGGGGGGCGCCACGGTATGCGCGGCGGCGCGCTGGCACCGGTTCAGGCAGCTACCGCGGTAAATAAAGCCGTTCCGCGCTATCTCACCGGTCTCGGGACCATTACCGCCGCTAACACCGTCACGGTACGCAGCCGCGTCGACGGTCAGCTCATGGCGATCCACTTCCAGGAAGGTCAGCAGGTGAAAGCTGGCGATTTACTGGCCGAGATCGACCCAAGCCAGTTCAAAGTCGCCCTTGCCCAGGCTCAGGGGCAACTTGCCAAAGACAAAGCCACGCTCGCTAACGCCCGGCGCGATCTGGCGCGCTATCAGCAGCTGGTGAAAACCAACCTGGTCTCTCGTCAGGAGCTGGACACGCAGCAGTCGCTGGTCAGCGAAACGCAGGGCACCATCAAAGCTGACGAAGCCGCGGTGGCCAGCGCACAGCTGCAGCTGGACTGGAGCCGCATCACCGCGCCGATTGACGGGCGCGTTGGCCTCAAGCAGGTCGATATCGGCAACCAGATCTCTAGCGGTGACACTACGGGCATCGTGGTGATCACCCAGACCCACCCGATTGATTTAGTCTTTACCCTGCCGGAAAGCGAAATTGCGACGGTGGTGCAGGCGCAGAAAGCCGGAAAGGGGCTGGTGGTGGAAGCCTGGGACCGTACCAACAAGCAGAAGTTGAGCGAAGGTTCTTTGCTTAGCCTGGATAACCAGATCGACACCACCACCGGCACCATCAAGCTGAAAGCGCGCTTTAACAATCAGGATGACGCCCTCTTCCCGAATCAGTTTGTGAATGCGCGCATGCTGGTGGCGACCGAAGAAAACGCGGTGGTGATCCCTGCCGCTGCGCTGCAGATGGGTAACGAAGGCAACTTCGTCTGGGTGCTCAACAGCGACAATAAAGTCAGCAAGCACCTGGTGAAAACCGGGATTCAGGACAGCCAGACGGTGGTGATCAGCGCAGGCCTTTCCGCAGGCGACCGCGTGGTCACCGACGGCATTGACCGTCTGACCGAAGGGGCCAAAGTCGAAGTGGTTGAACCTGCGAAACAGGGAGCGAATTCCTGATGCAGGTGATGCCCCCAGGCTCTACAGGTGGGCCATCACGCCTGTTTATTCTGCGCCCTGTTGCCACCACGCTGCTGATGGTGGCGATCCTGCTCGCCGGGATTATTGGCTATCGCTTCCTGCCCGTCTCGGCGCTGCCGGAAGTGGATTATCCCACCATTCAGGTCGTTACCCTCTATCCTGGCGCCAGCCCGGATGTGGTGACCTCCGCCATCACCGCCCCGCTGGAGCGCCAGTTTGGTCAGATGTCGGGCCTGAAACAGATGTCCTCGCAAAGTTCCGGCGGGGCATCGGTGGTAACGCTGCAGTTCCAGCTCTCGCTGTCGCTGGACGTGGCCGAGCAGGAGGTGCAGGCTGCGATCAACGCCGCCACCAACCTGCTGCCGTCAGACCTGCCTAACCCGCCGGTTTACAGCAAAGTGAACCCGGCGGATCCGCCGATCATGACCCTTGCCGTGACCTCTTCCGCCATGCCGATGACCCAGGTGGAAGACATGGTCGAAACCCGCGTGGCGCAGAAAATTTCCCAGGTCTCCGGCGTCGGGCTGGTGACGCTGGCGGGCGGGCAACGCCCGGCGGTGCGCGTGAAGCTTAATGCGCAGGCCATCGCTGCGCTGGGGCTGACCAGCGAAACCATCCGCACCGCCATCAGCAATGCCAACGTCAATTCGGCAAAAGGCTCGCTGGACGGCCCCACCCGTGCCGTGACACTCTCGGCCAACGATCAGATGCAGTCTGCCGATGAGTACCGTCAGCTGATTATCGCCTACCAGAACGGCGCGCCGGTGCGTCTGGGTGACGTCGCCACCGTTGAACAAGGCGCGGAAAACAGCTGGCTGGGTGCGTGGGCCAACAAACAGCAGGCGATTGTGATGAACGTGCAGCGCCAGCCGGGCGCCAACATCATTGAAACCGCCGACAGCATTCGCACCATGCTCCCGCAGCTGATCGACAGCCTGCCCAAATCGGTCACTGTGAAGGTGCTTTCCGACCGAACCACCAACATTCGCGCATCGGTCACCGACACCCAGTTTGAGCTGATGCTGGCGATTGCGCTGGTGGTGATGATCATCTATCTGTTCCTTCGCAACGTCCCGGCAACCATTATTCCCGCCGTTGCCGTGCCGCTCTCGCTGGTGGGGACATTTGCCGTGATGGTGTTCCTCGATTTTTCGATCAACAACCTGACGCTGATGGCGCTCACCATCGCCACCGGCTTCGTGGTGGATGATGCCATCGTCGTGATCGAGAACATCTCGCGTTATATCGAGAAAGGTGAAAAACCGCTGGCCGCTGCGCTGAAAGGAGCGGGCGAGATTGGATTTACCATTATCTCGCTGACCTTCTCGCTGATTGCGGTGCTGATCCCGCTGCTGTTTATGGGCGATATCGTCGGACGACTGTTCCGAGAGTTTGCCGTCACGCTGGCGGTCGCCATTCTGATCTCAGCCGTGGTGTCGCTAACCCTGACGCCGATGATGTGCGCCCGCATGCTGAGCCATGAATCCCTGCGCAAGCAAAACCGCTTCTCCCGCGCCTCTGAGCGGATGTTCGAGCGGATTATTGCCGCCTACGGTCGCATGCTGGCGAAAGTCCTCAACCACCCGTGGGCGACGCTCGGCGTGGCGCTCGGCACGCTGGCGCTTAGCGTCATGCTGTGGATCGTTATCCCGAAAGGCTTCTTCCCGATCCAGGACAACGGCATTATTCAGGGCACGCTTCAGGCGCCCCAGTCGGTCTCCTTCGCCAGCATGGCGCAGCGTCAGCAGCAGGTGTCTGAGATCATCATGAAAGATCCGGCGGTAGAAAGCCTGACCGCGTACGTGGGGGTCGATGGCACCAACCCGTCACTCAACAGTGCGCGTCTGCAGATCAACCTCAAGCCGCTGGACGACCGCGACGATCGGGTCAACGCCGTCATTGAGCGGCTACAAACTGCCGTGGCGCGCGTGCCGGGCATTGAACTTTACCTGCAGCCGATTCAGGATTTGACCATCGATACCCAGGTCAGCCGCACGCAATACCAGTTCACGCTCCAGGCCACCAGCCTTGACGCGCTGAGCACGTGGGTACCGCAACTGGTTAACAAACTCAAGGCGCTGCCGCAGCTTTCTGACGTCAGCAGCGACTGGCAGGACAAAGGGCTGGCGGCGTATGTGAACGTCAATCGCGATACCGCCAGCCGTCTGGGTATCACCATGTCCGACGTGGATAACGCGCTCTATAACGCCTTCGGCCAGCGCCTTATCTCCACCATTTATACCCAGGCGAATCAGTATCGCGTGGTGCTGGAACACAACACCGACAACACGCCCGGCCTGGCCGCGCTGGACTCGGTGCGCCTGACCAGCAAAGACGGCGGCATTGTGCCGTTAAGCGCCATTGCCAGCGTGGAGGAGCGCTATACACCGCTGTCGATTAACCATCTCGATCAGTTCCCGTCCACCACCATCTCGTTCAACGTACCGGACAACTATTCGCTGGGCGAAGCAGTCGAGGCCATTCTGGGCGCGGAGAAAGAACTTAACTTCCCGTCCGATATTCAGACCCAGTTCCAGGGCAGCACCCTGGCGTTCCAGGCTGCGTTGGGCAATACCATCTGGCTGATCGTGGCTGCCGTCGTGGCGATGTACATCGTCCTCGGGGTGCTGTACGAAAGCTTTATTCACCCGATCACCATCCTCTCCACCCTGCCGACCGCCGGGGTGGGTGCGCTACTGGCCCTGATGCTGGCGGGCAGCGAACTGGACGTCATCGCCATTATCGGCATCATCCTGCTTATCGGGATCGTGAAGAAAAACGCCATCATGATGATCGACTTCGCCCTTGCCGCCGAGCGCGAGCAGGGTATGTCGCCGCGTGACGCCATTTTCCAGGCGTGCCTGCTGCGTTTTCGTCCAATCCTGATGACCACGCTCGCCGCCCTGTTAGGTGCGTTGCCGCTGATGCTCAGCACTGGTGTCGGTGCGGAGCTGCGTCGTCCGCTGGGTATCGGCATGGTCGGCGGTCTGCTGGTGAGCCAGGTACTGACGCTGTTCACCACGCCGGTCATTTATCTGCTGTTTGACCAGCTGGCTCTGTGGACCAAAAGCCGCTTCCCGAAACGTGAAGAGGAGGCGTAAGTGAAGTTTTTCGCCCTCTTCATTTACCGCCCGGTGGCGACGGTTTTAATCTCGCTCGCCATTACGCTGTGCGGCGTGCTGGGCTTTCGCCTGCTGCCGGTGGCCCCCCTGCCGCAGGTGGATTTTCCGGTGATCATGGTCAGCGCATCGCTGCCGGGCGCGTCGCCGGAAACGATGGCCTCGTCGGTTGCCACGCCACTGGAACGCTCGCTCGGGCGGATTGCGGGGGTCAACGAGATGACCTCCAGCAGTTCGCTGGGCAGCACGCGCATCATTCTGGAATTTAGCTTTGACCGGGATATTAACGGTGCGGCGCGTGACGTGCAGGCCGCCATCAACGCCGCGCAAAGCCTGCTGCCGAGCGGGATGCCGAGCCGCCCGACCTACCGTAAAGCCAACCCGTCCGACGCGCCGATCATGATCCTGACGCTGACCTCAGACACCTACTCGCAGGGGCAGCTCTACGACTTTGCTTCAACCCAGCTGGCGCAAACCATTGCCCAGATTGACGGCGTGGGGGATGTGAGCGTCGGCGGCAGCTCCCTGCCCGCCGTGCGCGTCGGCCTGAACCCGGAGGCGCTGTTTAACCAGGGCGTGTCGCTGGACGATGTGCGCTCCGCCATCAGCAGCGCCAACGTGCGCAGGCCGCAGGGGGCGATAGAGAACACCAGCCACCGCTGGCAGATTCAGACCAACGACGAACTCAAAACCGCAGCGGAATATCAGCCGCTCATCATCCACTATAATAACGGCGCGGCGGTGCGCTTAAGCGACGTGGCCAGCGTCACCGACTCGGTGCAGGACGTGCGCAACGCCGGGATGACCAACGCCAAACCGGCCATTTTGCTGATGATCCGCAAGCTGCCGGAAGCCAATATTATCGAAACGGTAAACAGCATTCGCGCGCGTCTGCCGGAGTTGCAGGAGACCATCCCGGCCGCCATTGATTTGCAGATTGCTCAGGATCGTTCGCCGACCATTCGTGCCTCGCTTGAAGAGGTGGAACAGACGCTGGTGATCTCCGTGGCACTGGTGATCCTGGTGGTATTCCTGTTCCTGCGCTCCGGACGGGCAACGCTGATCCCGGCGGTGGCGGTGCCGGTATCGCTGATCGGTACTTTTGCCGCCATGTACCTGTGCGGCTTTAGCCTCAACAACCTGTCGCTGATGGCGCTGACCATCGCCACCGGTTTTGTGGTGGATGACGCCATCGTGGTGCTGGAGAATATTTCCCGCCACCTGGAAGCGGGCGTGAAGCCGCTGCAGGCGGCGCTGCAAGGGACGCGCGAGGTCGGTTTTACCGTGCTCTCCATGAGCCTGTCGCTGGTGGCGGTATTCCTGCCGCTGCTGCTGATGGGCGGGCTGCCGGGCAGATTACTGCGCGAGTTTGCCGTCACGCTCTCCGTGGCGATAGGTATCTCGCTGGTTATCTCGCTCACGCTCACGCCGATGATGTGCGGCTGGATGCTCAAGCGCAGCAAACCACATTCGCAGCCGCGTCGCAAAGGGTTTGGCCGTTTCCTGATGGCAATGCAGGAAGGGTACGGTAAGTCCCTGAAGTGGGTGCTCAACCATACGCGGATTGTCGGTCTGGTGCTTATCAGCACCATTGTGCTCAACGTCTGGCTGTATATCTCCATCCCGAAAACCTTCTTCCCGGAACAGGACACCGGGGTACTGATGGGCGGCATCCAGGCTGACCAGAGTATTTCCTTCCAGGCGATGCGCGGCAAGCTGCAGGATTTTATGAAGATCATCCGCGAAGACAAGGCAGTGGATAACGTCACCGGCTTTACCGGCGGGTCACGCGTTAACAGCGGGATGATGTTTATCACCCTTAAGCCGCGCGGCGAGCGCAATGAAACGGCGCAGCAGGTGATAGACCGGCTGCGAATGAAGCTCGCCAAAGAGCCAGGCGCCAACCTGTTTTTGATGGCCGTTCAGGATATCCGCGTGGGCGGGCGTCAGGCGAACGCCAGCTACCAGTACACCCTGCTTTCTGACGATCTGGCCGCGCTGCGCGAGTGGGAGCCGAAGATCCGTAAAGCGCTGGCCGCCCTGCCGCAGCTCGCGGACGTGAACTCAGACCAACAGGACAACGGGGCAGAAATGGCGTTGACCTACGATCGTGAAACCATGTCACGGCTGGGCATTAACGTAGAAGCCGCCAACAGCCTGCTGAATAACGCCTTTGGCCAGCGCGAGATTTCCACCATCTATCAGCCAATGAATCAGTACAAGGTGGTGATGGAAGTGGACCCGCGCTATACCCAGGACATCAGCGCGCTGGATAAAATGTTTGTGATCAACAACGACGGTAAGGCGATCCCGCTCTCTTACTTCGCCAGCTGGCGACCTGCCAATGCACCGCTCTCTGTTAACCATCAGGGGCTGTCGGCAGCATCGACCATCTCCTTTAACCTGCCCACCGGCTCGTCGCTTTCCGAGGCCAGCGAGGCCATTAACCGTGCCATGACCCAGCTCGGCGTGCCCTCGACCGTGCGCGGCAGCTTTGCCGGGACCGCGCAGGTCTTCCAGGAGACGATGAACTCGAAGGTGATTTTGATTCTGGCGGCCATTGCCACGGTCTACATCGTGCTTGGCGTACTGTATGAGAGCTACGTCCATCCGCTGACCATTCTCTCGACGCTACCGTCAGCAGGCGTGGGGGCGCTGCTGGCGCTGGAGCTGTTTGGCGCGCCGTTTAGCCTCATCGCCTTAATCGGGATCATGCTATTAATCGGTATTGTGAAGAAAAACGCCATCATGATGGTGGACTTTGCGCTGGAGGCTCAGCGTAACGGCAATCTGACGCCAGAAGAGGCGATCTTCCAGGCCTGCCTGCTGCGTTTTCGCCCGATTATGATGACCACGCTGGCGGCGCTGTTTGGCGCGCTGCCGCTGGTGATCTCCGGTGGCGATGGTTCAGAGCTGCGCCAGCCGCTGGGGATCACTATCGTCGGTGGGCTGGTGATGAGCCAGCTGCTGACACTCTACACCACGCCGGTGGTCTATCTGTTCTTTGACCGCCTGCGGCTGCGTTTTTCACGTAAAAACAGAACCACGGTGACCGGGTAAATGACTGATCTTCCCAGTAACGTTCGCTGGCAATTATGGATAGTGGCCTTCGGCTTTTTTATGCAGTCGCTGGATACGACCATCGTCAACACCGCCCTCCCCTCAATGGCAAAAAGCCTGGGGGAGAGCCCGCTGCACATGCACATGGTGATTGTCTCCTACGTACTGACGGTTGCCGTGATGCTCCCTGCCAGCGGATGGCTGGCGGACAAAGTGGGAGTGCGGAATATCTTCTTCAGCGCCATCGTGCTGTTTACCGTGGGGTCGCTGTTTTGCGCAATGGCGAATACGCTGGATCAGCTGGTGATGGCGCGCGTTCTGCAGGGCGTCGGTGGGGCCATGATGGTGCCTGTCGGACGGCTGACGGTGATGAAGATAGTGCCACGCGAGCAGTATATGGCGGCAATGACCTTTGTGACCTTACCAGGCCAGGTGGGCCCTCTGCTGGGCCCGGCGCTGGGCGGGATCCTCGTGGAGTACGCCTCGTGGCACTGGATTTTTCTCATTAACCTGCCGGTGGGCATTATTGGCGCTATCGCCACCCTGACGCTGATGCCTAACTACACCCTGCAGACGCGGCGCTTTGATGTCCTCGGTTTTCTGTTGCTCGCCACCGGTATGGCGACGTTGACCCTCGCCCTCGACGGGCAAAAAGGGTTGGGGATTTCGTCCCTGACGCTGGCCGTTCTGGTCGTCATCGGAGTGAGCGCCATTCTGTGGTATCTGTGGCACGCCAGAGGAAATGAGCGCGCGCTGTTCAGTCTGTCACTGTTTAAAAATTCCACCTACCGTATTGGGCTGCTCGGCAGCTTTGCGGGACGCGTCGGCAGTGGCATGCTGCCGTTTATGACGCCCGTCTTCCTGCAAATCGGTATGGGCTTTTCACCGTTTCACGCGGGGCTGATGATGATCCCGATGGTGCTGGGCAGCATGGGAATGAAGCGCATTGTGGTGCAGGTAGTCAACCGCTTTGGCTATCGCCACGTGCTGGTGGCCGCTACGCTGGGGCTGGCACTGGTCAGTCTGCTGTTTATGGCTGTAGCGCTGATGGGCTGGTACAACGCCCTGCCGCTGGTGCTGTTCTGCCAGGGCATTATTAACTCCATGCGCTTCTCCTCAATGAATACCCTGACGCTGAAAGACCTGCCGGATGAACTGGCAAGCAGCGGCAACAGTCTACTGTCGATTATCATGCAGCTCTCCATGAGCGTGGGGGTCACCCTTGCCGGTTTACTGCTCGGCATGTACGGTCAGCACCATCTCAGCGTCGACACGCCGGTGTCGCATCAGGTCTTTTTATACACGTATCTCAGCATGGCGGTTATCATCGCCCTGCCCGCTTTCATCTTCGCCCGCGTGCCGGATGATACCAGCAAGAACGTCGTGATTAGGCGCGGCAAAAGGAGAGGCTCATGAAATTCTGGCGTCCGGGTATTACCGGCAAGCTTTTTGTGGCGATATTTGCCACCTGTATCGTTCTGCTGGTTACCATGCACTGGGCGGTGCGGATCAGCTTTGAGCGCGGCTTTATTGATTACATCAAACACGGCAACGAGCAGCGCCTGCAGGGGCTGAGCGATGCGCTAAGCGAACAGTATGCCCTGCACGGGAACTGGCGTTTTTTACGCAACAACGACCGTTTTATTTTCCAGATCCTGCGTTCGCTGGAGCACGATAGCGGCGAAGATCGTCCCGGCCCGGGCATGCCGCCGCACGGCTGGCGCACTCAGTTCTGGGTGATTGACCAGGATATGCGCACGCTGGTTGGCCCGCGTTCACCCATCCCGCCGGACGGCACCCGGCGGGCGATCAAAGTCAATAACGCCACCGTTGGCTGGGTTATCGCCTCCCCGGTGGAGCGGCTGACGCGCAACACCGATATCAACTTTGACCGCCAGCAGCGCCGGACAAGCTGGCTGATTGTCGCCCTCTCCACCCTGCTGGCCGCGCTTGCCACCTTCCCGCTGGCGCGGGGTCTGCTCGCCCCGGTGAAACGGCTGGTAGAGGGCACGCATAAACTGGCCGCCGGGGATTTTTCCACCCGCGTGGACACCCGCAGCCAGGATGAACTGGGCAAGCTGGCGCAGGATTTTAACCAGCTCGCCAGTACGCTGGAGAAAAACCAGCAGATGCGCCGCGATTTTATGGCCGATATTTCGCACGAGCTGCGCACCCCGCTGGCGGTGCTGCGCGGCGAACTGGAGGCCATTCAGGACGGCGTGCGCCAGTTTACGCCCGAATCGGTAGCCTCCCTGCAGGCGGAAGTGGGTACGCTGACCAAACTGGTGGACGATCTGCACCAGCTCTCCATGTCAGACGAAGGGGCGCTGGCCTACCAGAAAGCACCGGTGGATGTGATCAATATTCTGGAGGTGATCAGCGGGGCTTTCCGCGAACGTTTTGCCAGCCGCAACCTGACCATTGATCTCTCCCTGCCGGACAGTGCGGTGGTGTTTGGCGATAAAGATCGTCTGATGCAGCTCTTCAACAATCTGCTGGAAAACAGCCTGCGCTACACCGACAGCGGCGGCGGACTGCATATCTCCGGCAAACAGGAAAACGGCCGCTTCGCCCTCACCTTTGCCGACTCCGCTCCTGGCGTACAGGATGCGCAGCTGGAAAAACTGTTTGAACGTTTTTATCGCACCGAAGGCTCACGCAACCGCGCCAGCGGCGGCTCCGGGCTGGGGCTGGCGATTTGCGTTAATATCGTCGAGGCGCATAATGGCACCCTCCGTGCCGCCCATTCGCCTTTTGGCGGGGTTAGCATTACAGTAGAGTTACCGCTGGAACGGGATTTATCGAGAGAAGCATGACCGAATTACCGATTGACGAAAACACGCCACGCATTCTGATTGTGGAAGACGAGCCTAAGCTTGGGCAGTTACTGATCGACTATTTACGAGCAGCCAGCTACGCCCCGTCGCTTATCAGCCATGGCGATCAGGTGTTGCCGTACGTGCGCCAGACGCCGCCGGATCTGATCCTGCTGGATTTGATGCTCCCCGGCACCGACGGCCTGACCCTGTGCCGGGAAATTCGTCGCTTCTCCGACGTGCCGATTGTCATGGTGACGGCAAAAATCGAAGAAATCGACCGCCTGCTGGGCCTCGAAATTGGCGCGGACGATTACATCTGCAAACCCTACAGCCCGCGTGAAGTCGTCGCCCGCGTGAAAACCATTCTTCGCCGCTGTAAACCGCAGCGCGAACTGCAGATGCTGGACGCCGAAAGCCCGCTGATTGTCGACGAGAGCCGCTTCCAGGCAAGCTGGCGCAGCAAGCTTCTGGATCTCACGCCTGCTGAGTTCCGCCTGCTGAAGACCCTTTCCCACGAACCGGGGAAAGTGTTCTCTCGCGAGCAGTTGCTGAACCACCTGTATGACGATTACCGCGTGGTGACTGACCGCACCATCGACAGCCACATCAAAAACCTGCGCCGCAAGCTGGAGGCGCTCGACGCCGAACAGTCATTTATTCGCGCGGTGTATGGTGTGGGGTATCGATGGGAAGCGGATGCGTGCAGGATTGCGTGACGCCCCACCTCTTAAACCCGCCACCAGGCGGGTTTTTCTTTTCTGGAATCAATTCAGGAATCAACCATACTCTTTTTACCGGTTCGTTTACTTATAACTGGTACGGATAAGTTAACTGTCGATCAAGGAGTGCCTATGTCTGGTTGGTTCGAATTAAACAAGAGCAGTGATGGTCAATTCAGGTTTGTGCTGAAAGCGGGAAACGGAGAGATTATTCTTACCAGTGAGCTTTACACCAGTAAAAGTGCCGCTGAGAACGGTATTGCTTCCGTACGCACGAACAGCCCGCAGGATGAGCGTTACGAAAAGAAAACGGCCTCTAACGGTAAGTTCCATTTCAATCTTAAGGCGGGCAACCATCAGGTGATTGGCAGCAGCCAGCTGTATGCGACCGAACAATCGCGTGATAAGGGCATCGCCTCAGTCAAAACCAACGGTTCTACCCAGACGGTAAAAGACAATACCTGACAACCCGAAGCACGCCGGGTGAGCGGTGACGCGACCCGGCGCTTTACCTCCCCGTCACGCAGCGCTACAATGCCCGCCCTTAAAGTGGGGGATCTCCCCTTACCGCTGCACCTGGTGCACGCGGATCTGACCTGTCATCAGAACGAGAACAAACATGTTTAAACCGGAACTCCTTTCCCCGGCGGGAACGCTGCAAAATATGCGTTACGCTTTCGCTTATGGTGCCGACGCCGTCTATGCGGGCCAGCCTCGCTACTCGCTGCGCGTGCGCAACAACGAATTCAACCATGAGAACCTGCAGCTCGGCATCAACGAAGCGCATGCCCTGGGCAAAAAATTCTACGTGGTGGTGAACATCGCGCCGCATAACGCCAAGCTGAAAACATTCATCCGTGACCTGAAGCCGGTGGTGGATATGGGGCCGGATGCGCTGATCATGTCGGACCCGGGTTTAATCATGCTGGTTCGGGAAAACTTCCCGGAGATGGATATTCACCTCTCCGTGCAGGCTAACGCCGTGAACTGGGCGACGGTGAAGTTCTGGAAACAGATGGGGCTGACCCGCGTCATTCTGTCGCGTGAACTGTCCCTCGACGAGATTGAAGAGATCCGCACCCAGGTGCCGGATATGGAAATCGAAATTTTTGTTCACGGTGCGCTGTGCATGGCCTACTCCGGGCGTTGCCTGCTCTCCGGTTACATCAACAAGCGCGACCCGAACCAGGGCACCTGCACCAACGCCTGCCGCTGGGAATATAACGTCCAGGAAGGCAAAGAGGACGACATCGGGAATATCGTCCACAAGCATGAGCCGATCCCGGTCACTCACGTAGAGCCTACGCTGGGCATCGGCGCGCCAACCGACAGCGTGTTTATGATTGAAGAGGCCAAACGTCCGGGCGAGTACATGACCGCCTTTGAAGACGAGCATGGCACGTACATCATGAACTCAAAAGATCTGCGCGCCGTCGCCCACGTTGAACGTCTGACCCAGATGGGCGTGCACTCCCTGAAAATTGAAGGCCGCACCAAATCCTATTACTACTGCGCGCGTACCGCACAGGTGTACCGCAAAGCGATTGACGACGCGGCAGCCGGTAAACCGTTCGACACCAGCCTGCTGGAAACCCTGGAAGGCCTGGCGCACCGCGGCTATACCGAAGGTTTCCTGCGTCGTCATACCCATGACGACTATCAGAACTACGAGCACGGCTACTCCGTGTCCGAACGTCAGCAGTTTGTCGGCGATTTTACCGGCGAGCGCAAAGGTGCGCTGGCCGCCGTGGCGGTGAAAAACAAGTTCACCAAAGGCGACAGTCTGGAGCTGATGACCCCGCAGGGCAACATGAACTTCACGCTGGAACACCTGGAGAACGGCAAAGGCGAAGCGATTGAGGTTGCGCCGGGCAATGGCCATACCGTCTGGCTGCCGGTACCGGAAGAGGTGGAGCTGGAGTTCGCCCTGCTGATGCGCAATTTCAACGGTGAAAGCACCCGAAATCCGCATAGTAAATAGTCAACAAGGGAAATTTTTTCATGCCGGGAAAATTCTTAGAATCGGATCACATACCGCTTCGTTCAATACGGGTATTATCCCCAGCGCTGAAAAACATAACCCATAAATGCTAGCTGTACCAGGAACCACCTCCTTAGCCCGCGTAATCTCCCTTACGTGGGCTTATTTTTTTGATGCTCTGTTTTTCGCCATTCTGCTGCACTTGTATTGAACATCTCCTGAGGAAATAAAATTACGCTTTTGACGCCTGTAGGCGATCGCAACACCTTGTTTCTGCAACAATCCATTTGAATCAAAAGATGTCAGGCCTTACCATCAATAACCACTCAAACAGTAATGGATTCTATATGTACACCTATAGGATGGTTCAAATACCACCAAACATTTCCATCAAGGCAAAGGATAATAAAGATGGCATTGCAGCAGCGTATTTAGAGCAAGAAGTTAATTCCTGGGCTGCCGAAGGGTGGGAATTCCAGCGCGTTGATACAATCGGTATCGAAGAGCGGCCAGGGTGCTTTGGCGGAAATAAATCAACATTGACCCACTATTATGTCATTACTTTCAGAAAAGAAGTGACAGATGCTTAAATGGCTTAGCATACATTTCGTACTCTTATACCGTAACCATGCCCCAATGAGTATGCGTAACCGCTGCCGCCATACTCCTTCCTGCTCAAAGTACACGCTAATTAGCCTGAAGCGGTTCGGTTTTCTGAAAGGGTGGAGATTGGGATTAAAACGCATTTATCGCTGTCGTCCTCCTAATGGAGGTTTCGATTATCCTCCTCATAAATGAGTCTAAATTGGCAAGGCCGCCAGATGAAATTGGCGGCCTTATTTTTCCCTTTCATCCTGTTCTTACCCGCTTTTTTCCTCACTGCTATACACTCTTACTAACGCTAAAAAAGGGAGCAGCGAGGATGGCAACCTATCCAGACAGTTTATTGATTCTCAATGGTAAAAGTGCAGGCAACGATCTGCTGCGTCAGGCAATCACTGATTTGCGGGAAAACGGGGCGCGGATCCATGTACGGGTCACGTGGGAAAAAGGCGACGCGGCACGGTATATCCATGAAGGCCTGACGTTGGGCGTCGAAACTATTATCTCCGGCGGCGGCGACGGCACCATCAATGAGATCGCCGCTGCGCTTGTCGACCTGCCCACAGAAGACCGTCTGGTGATGGGCATTTTACCGCTCGGTACCGCCAATGATTTTGCCACCAGCGCCGGCATTCCGGAGGAGTTGAGTAAAGCCCTGCAACTGGCGATCCTCGGCAAAGCTACCGCCGTGGACATTGCGCAGGTGAATGACAAAACCTGCTTTATCAACATGGCGACGGGCGGGTTCGGCACGCGGATCACCAGCGAAACGCCGGAAAAACTCAAAGCGGCGCTGGGCGGTGTCTCTTATCTGATCCACGGTCTGATGCGCATGGACACCCTCAAGCCGGACCGCTGTGAAATTCGCGGCGAGGATTTCCAGTGGCAGGGGGACGCGCTGGTGATTGGCATTGGCAACGGACGTCAGGCTGGCGGCGGGCAGCAGCTGTGCCCGGAGGCGCTAATTAATGACGGTCAGCTTCAGCTGCGTATTTTCACCGGCGACGGCCTGCTGCCCGCGCTGTTTACCACGCTGACGCAGCCCGAAGAGAGCCCAAACATTATTGCCGGAAAATCCGCGTGGTTCGAAGTGAATGCCCCGCACGGGATGACGTTTAATCTGGATGGGGAACCGTTGAGCGGGGAGCATTTCCGCATAGAGGTATTGCCCGGCGCGCTGCAGTGCCGGTTGCCGCCGGATTGTGTGCTTCTGCGCTAATCCCCTCTCCCAAAGGGAGAGGGAGCCGTCTGTGCAGGCATTATTTATGGGGATCCTTCAGCCCACCGGGAGAAGGAGTACTCAGGCGATCGTCACTTTGCTGTCCAGATAGACATCCTGAACCGCATTGATCAGCTTCACGCCATCCGCCATCGATTTTTTAAACGCTTTACGGCCGAGGATCAGCCCCATACCGCCTGCGCGTTTGTTGATAACCGCCGTGCGTACCGCGTCAGACAGGTCAGTATCTCCACCCGCCGCACCGCCGGAGTTAATCAGCCCGGCGCGTCCCATGTAGCAGTTCGCCAGCTGGTAGCGCACCAGGTCGATCGGGTTATCGCTGGTCAGTTTGCTGTAGACACGGTCATCGGTATAACCGAAGTTCACCGCCTTATAGCCGCCGTTATTCTCTGCCATTTTCTGCTTCACGATGTCAGCACCAATGGTTGCGGCCAGGTGGTTCGCCTGGCCGGTCAGGTCAGCTGAGACGTGGTAATCCACCCCGTCTTTTTTGAACGCGGAGTTACGCAGATACGCCCACAGCACGGTCACCATCCCGAGCTCATGGGCGCGTTCAAAGGCGGCGGAAATCTCTTCAATCTGACGACGGGATTGCTCAGAGCCGAAGTAGATCGTCGCCCCAACCGCTACTGCGCCCATATTGAACGCCTGCTCCACGCTGGCGTAGAGCGTCTGGTCATATTCGGTTGGGTAGCTGAGAGTCTCGTTGTGGTTCAGTTTGACGAGGAAAGGGATGCGGTGGGCATAACGCCGTGAAACAGACGCCAGCACGCCATAGGTAGAGGCCACACAGTTACAGCCCGCTTCAATCGCCAGCTCTACAATGTTCTTCGGATCAAAGTAGAGCGGATTGGCTGCAAAGGAGGCGCCTGCCGAGTGCTCAACGCCCTGGTCAACCGGCAGAATCGAGAGATACCCGGTACCGCCCAGCCGCCCGGTGTTATAGAGCGTCTGCATATTTCGCAGCACGGCCGGTGGACGGTTGTTATCCACCATCACGCGATCAACGTAGTCGTGGCCGGGCAGATAAAGCTGGTCGGCTGGAATGGTCATACAACGATGCTGTAAAAGGCTGTCGGCGTCTTTGCCAAGCAACTGCGCAATATCAGTCATAGCGATGCTCCCGTAATTCCGACGTCATGTCGGTGAGTGTTTATCCAGACCCACATTTTTATGGGCAGACTAAGCCTGGTACCGACTTAACAGATTTTCCAGCATTTGCATTTTTTTTCAGCACAATCTGCTGGCTCGATTCGTGTACAACAAAACTGTTACATTGATCAAACAATCACCACAAAGGTATTTTAAAGGTATTATTGAATGGTATGTTAAAGGCGTACTCTCACTGACATGCAGGATTAAACAATGAAAACGAAAGTCCAACTGTCATTCATGATGTTTGTTGAATGGTTTATCTGGGGAGCGTGGTTTGTGCCGCTGTGGCTATGGCTGAGCAAAAGCGGCTTTACCGCCGGGGAGATTGGCTGGTCCTACGCCTGTACGGCCATTGCGGCGATCCTGTCGCCTATTCTCGTCGGCTCGCTAACCGACCGCTTCTTTGCCGCCCAGAAAGTGCTGGCGGTGCTGATGTTTGCCGGTGCCATTCTGATGTACTTCGCCGCACAGCAAACCCAGTTCAGCACCTTCTTCCCGCTGCTGCTGGCCTACTCCCTCACCTATATGCCCACCATTGCGCTGACCAACAGTATTGCCTTCGCCAACGTCGATGACGTGGAAGCCGATTTCCCGCGTATTCGCGTGATGGGCACTATCGGTTGGATCGCCTCCGGTCTGGCATGTGGGTTCCTGCCGCAGATGCTGGGCTATAGCGATATCTCTGATACCAATATTCCGCTGCTGATGACCGCAGCCAGTTCCGCCCTGCTGGGCGTGTTTGCCCTGTTCCTGCCGAATACGCCGCCGAAAAGTACCGGCAAACTGGATTTCAAGGTGATGCTCGGTCTGGACGCGCTGATCCTGCTGCGCGACAAAAACTTCCTGGTGTTCTTCTTCTGCTCTTTCCTGTTCGCGATGCCGCTGGCCTTCTACTACATCTTCGCCAACGGTTATCTCACCGAGGTGGGGATGAAAAACGCCACCGGCTGGATGACGCTCGGCCAGTTCTCGGAAATCTTCTTTATGCTGGCGCTGCCGTTCTTCACTAAACGCTTTGGTATTAAGAAGGTCTTACTGCTGGGTCTGCTCACGGCCGCCATCCGCTACGGCTTCTTTGTTTACGGCGGCGCGGAACAGTACTTCACCTATGCGTTGCTGTTCCTCGGCATTCTGCTGCACGGGGTGAGCTACGACTTCTACTATGTAACCGCGTATATCTACGTGGATAAAAAAGCGCCGGTGCATATGCGCACCGCCGCACAAGGCCTGATTACGCTGTGCTGTCAGGGTTTTGGTAGCCTGCTGGGTTACCGCCTGGGCGGCGTGATGATGGAAAAAATGTTCGCTTACAAAGAGCCGGTGAATGGGCTGACCTTCAACTGGGCCGGGATGTGGACATTCGGGGCGATCATGATTGCCGTGATTGCCGTGCTGTTTATGCTGTTTTTCCGCGAATCGGACAAAGAGATCACCGCCATTGAGGTGGTTGATGGCGATGCTGCGCTGACACAAGGGGAAGTTAAATGAAACAAGAACGTATTCTCGGTGCTCTTTACGGGCAGGCGTTAGGTGATGCGATGGGGATGCCCTCCGAGCTGTGGCCGAGAAAGCGCGTCAAAGCGCACTTCGGCTGGATCGACCGCTTTTTACCCGGCCCGGCAGAGAATAACGCGGCCTGCTATTTTAAGCGCGCGGAGTTCACCGATGATACTTCGATGGCGCTGTGCCTGGCCGATGCAATTATCGAATGCGACGGGGAGATTGACGCGGATGTCATCGGCAAACATATCCTGAACTGGGCGCTGGATTTCGATGCCTTTAATAAAAATGTGCTGGGGCCCACCTCAAAAATCGCGCTTAACGCCATCCGCGACGGCAAACCCGTCAGCGAACTGGACAACAACGGCGTGACCAACGGGGCGGCGATGCGGGCCTCCCCGCTGGGCTGCCTGCTACCGGCGACGCGGCTGGAACATTTTGTCGGGCAGGTCGCGTTGGCCTCCAGCCCGACGCATAAATCGGACCTCGCCATCGCCGGGGCCGTGGTGATTGCCTGGGCAGTTTCGCGCGCCATCGACGGTGAGCGCTGGCAGAACATCGTCGATGCCCTGCCCGGCATTGCCCGTTACGCGCAGGAGGCGAAAACCACCACCTTTAGCGCCTCGCTGGCGGCACGTATCGAGCTGGCGCTTAAGACCGTGCGGGAAGCCCACGGCGTCGACTCCGCCAGCGAGCAGATTTATCAGCTCATTGGTGCGGGCACCAGCACCATCGAATCCGTTCCGGCGGCGATTGCGATGGTGGAGCTGGCCGGTACGGATCCGAACCGCTGCGCAATTTTGTGCGCCAACCTCGGCGGTGATACGGACACCATCGGAGCGATGGCAACGGCCATCTGCGGGGCACTGCACGGCGTGCAGGCGATTGACCCGGCGCTGAAGGATGAACTCGACACCGTAAACCGGCTCAATTTTGACCACTACTGCGAAAAACTGCTGCACTACCGGGAGCAAAGGGAGGGCGTATGAGTACGTTAGCCCAACGTCTTGAAACATTACAGGCCACACGCCCGGTTACGGTGCTGGGCGCGGCGGTGATCGACGTGATCGCCGACGCGTACGCCCTGCCCTGGCGCGGGTGCGACATCGAGCTGAAACAACAGGGGGTGAATATCGGCGGCTGTGCGCTGAATATTGCCATCGCCCTGAAGCGGCTCGGCATTGCGGCGCAAAACGCCCTGCCCGTCGGCCACGGCGTATGGGCGGAGATCATCCGTAACGCCATGGCGAGGCAGGATCTGCACAGCGCCGTGGAGGCCGAAGCAGGCGATAACGGCTGGTGTCTGGCGCTGGTAGAGCCTGACGGTGAACGCACCTTTATGTCGTTCAGCGGCGTGGAGAACCAGTGGCAGCCGCACTGGCTGGATGGGCTGAATGTCCCGCCGGGTAGCCTGGTGTATCTGTCCGGCTATCAGCTGGCATCGCCATCGGGTGAACTGCTCACACGCTGGCTGGAATCGCTGGAAAATGTCACCGCGTTTATCGATTTTGGCCCCCGCATTGCCGATATTCCCGACGCGCTGATGGCGCGGATCATGGCCCTGAAACCCATCGTGTCGCTCAATCGTCAGGAGGCGCAGATTGCCGCTGAGCGCACTGGCATGAACGTTGATACCTTAGGCGTGCAGTGGCAGCACCGTTATGATGCCGCGCTGATTATTCGTCACGACAAAGATGGCGCAGCCTGGTATGAAGGCGACGCATCAGGTTATGTTCCCGCGTTTCCCGCCACCGTCGTCGATACCATTGGCGCAGGCGACAGCCATGCGGGCGGTACGCTTGCCGGTCTGGCGGCAGGATGGCGTCTGGCGGATGCCGTAACGCTGGGGAATGCCGTGGCGGCCTGGGTGGTCAGCCACCGCGGCGGGGATTGCGCGCCGACGCGCGAGGCCTTACTCCTCGCACACAAAGACGTATAGGTCGCTGCGACAGTAGCTGATGCTGTACTCAATCGGCCGGTGCTGCTGGTCAAGCGCAACCTGCTTGATCACCAGTACCGGTATTTTGTCATCCATACTGATATGCGCCTGAAACTCGCTGTCCGGCATCCGGGCGCTGACCCGGGAGCGGGTGCGTTGCGGAAAGATATTCTGACTACGGAAGTAGTCGTAGAGCGAGATGCCAATGGCATCCGGGTCGTGAATTAACTCAACCGGAACCCAGGACTCCTCAATCGACACCGCGTCATCGTCAACGTAACGAATGCGCTTAAGCAAGAATACCTCGCTGTCCGGGGGGACCGACAGCTGGCTGGCCACCTCTTCCGGACACTTCACCACCCGTTTATTCACCCATAGCGTGTTAGGTTTTTTACCGCGCAGCACCACCTGCTGGGAAAACCCGCGCGCTTCCTTGAGCGAATATTCAAAGATGTTGTTGATCTGTGTCCCGTAACCCCGGGCACGCGTTACCACGCCCTCTTCTTCCAGCGCCTGCATCGCTTTGCGCACGGTAATGCGCGACACCCCGGTTAACTGGCTCAGATCGCGCTCGCCGGGCAGAATATTGCCGTGCTCCAGCATCCCGCTGCGTACCGCGTTTTTTACCGTTTCGGCAAATTTCAGATACAGCGGCATGTTGTCGGGCGCGGCGATCCGTTCATTCAGTTGAGCGATTAACCGGGTATGCGCTTGTTCCATCTCTGTTTTCTCAGGCGTGGTGTTTCCTGCCAGTATACTGGCTTACCACCATGCATGAAAATGATGAACCGGCCCAATACCGTGACCCACTTCCAGAGTATCGGCTTTTGCCAGCGCGGCGGAGAGCCACGTTTTGGCCTCGCGTACCGTATCGCCCCAGCTGTTGTGCCGTGGACGCAGCGCCGCCAGCGCGGCAGAGAGCGTGCACCCCGTACCGTGGGTATTTTTGGTGTGCACACGCGGGGCCGTGAAACGCAGTTCACCGTCACGGGTAAAGAGCCAGTCCGGGCTTTCATCGTCATCAAGATGGCCGCCTTTCATCAGCACCGCGCCGCACCCCATCGCCAGCAGGGCATTCCCCTGCTCTTTCATTTCACGTTCATTCTGCGCGTGCGGCGCGTCTAACAGTGCGGCCGCTTCAGGCAGATTTGGCGTAATCAGCGCCACCTGCGGCAGCAGTTTCTTGCGCAATGTCTCAACAGCAGATACAGAGAGCAGCGGGTCGCCGCTTTTAGCCAGCATCACCGTATCAAGCACCACATTTTGCACCTGATAACGTTGCAGCCGCTCAGCCACCGCCTCGACGATATCCGTTTCCGCCAGCATCCCGATTTTGGTGGTATCGATGCGCACATCGCTGAACACCGAGTCCAGCTGTGCACCGACAAAATCAGGCTCGATACGGTAGACCGATTGCACGCCGCGCGTGTTTTGCGCCACCAGCGCGGTGATCACCGAGCAGCCATAGGCGCCCAGGGCGGAGAACGTTTTCAGGTCGGCCTGGATACCGGCACCGCCGCTTGGATCGGTACCGGCAATCGTCAGAGCATTAATTCGTTTCATGCCTCCCCCTCCAGGTTGTGCAGCGCATCAAGGAACGCGCTGGCAAAGCTGCCCGGCCCGTAAGACTGCGCAACGGCGATCGTTCCGGCGCGCTTCATCCATCCGCAGGCAGCGGCAACATTATCCAGCCGATCCCCCGGCAGGGAACAACTCGCCGCCACCACCGCCGAGAGCGCACACCCGGTGCCCACCAGGCGGGTCATTAACGGATCGCCGCCCGCAACCGTTCGGGTGCGCTGGCCGTCGGTGACGTAATCCACCTCCCCCGTCACCGCCACAATGGCATTGGTCTGGCGAGCCAGCGCCTGCGCGGCGGGTAGCGCGGCGGCGGCGGTGTCGGTGGTATCCACACCGCGTCCCCCTGCGCTCATCCCCGCAAGGGCGAGAATTTCCGAAGCATTGCCGCGAATGGCGGCTGGTTTCAGGGCAAGGATTTGATGACAAAAGCGGGTACGGAACGCCAGAGCGCCCACCGCAACCGGGTCAAGCGTCCAGGGCTTGCCTGCCGCCACCGCGCTCTCGATGGCCCGCCGCATCGACTGGGCGCGGGGCGTGGTGAGGGTACCGACGTTAATCAGCAGCGCATCGGCCATCCCGGCAAACTGCTCGGCCTCTTCGGCTTCAATTACCATTGCCGGAGAAGCGCCAAGCGCCAGCAGAACGTTGGCCGTAAAGGTTTGCACGACATCGTTGGTCATACAGTGCGTGAGCGGGGAACGGGTTCGGAAGTGATGTAAAACGTGTAAATCGAGCAGGTCAGGCTGCATAGGTTCGCTCCTGCCTTGCGTGAAGAAGCGATGACCAGGGGAGGCATCTGACTTCCCTACGCTGGCATTATCCAGATCAGGTAATACGGGTATTTCTCAGCCTTCACAAAGAAGGGCACCCCGAGTCAAATAAATCAAAAGTTTACGATTAACGTCTCGTTAATCCCTGTTCCGGATCATGCCAGCGGAAAGCCAAAGACTCAACCTTAAAAAATGCTCTGTGTCCCGGTTTGCGTCTCATGTTGTGTCCCACATCCAAACGACAATAGGGCAGAAGAGGCCGGGGATATGCTCGAACTTCACATTGCAGCCTCCCCCCACGCAAGAACCTTGGCTACCACGCTCTGAAACGTGGGGAAAGCCTGCCAACGCTCACGAAACTGTATGGGCATTCATCACAGGCGGTCACGCAGGCATACTGTGGGATCATGGATCGTGATGCCTGGAATGTATATAACGGGATCGACTACTAATCCCGATATTAAAGGAGAGAATTGGTGGGTGAATTCATAGTAAACATAAGGAAGCGTTACGCAACATTCGAATATTGATACACGTTGACCAAATGGCCCTGTATCCCATAAAACCGAGAATGTCGTGACCTTACTCCTCTTAAGCTCTGAACTTCTGGGTCTTACACATAAAAAAATGAGAATTACGGCGTGGAGTCTCAAAGTTTGATCATGTGTTCTTTCCGCTAAATAAGACGTTGGGAAAGTATTTCATGTTGTCTTCGACCTTATTGCACGTAAAATGACCAGACACATTTTGGGAAGGAGTCTTTAATGGATATTGCGCTGCTCAACAGAGGCTGGAACAGAACATGGTCAGATACCATGGTGAATCTGGAAGCCCGGAAACTCGTCGAAACAGCAAATCGGTTATCAGCATTCTATTTGCAAGATGGGATAACACGTATCAAGTTTGTCGAAGAGATAAAACAGGTTGTAGAAAAGGAGTTTGAGGCAGCACGGCGAGCTAAAACAGACGAAGAATGCATTGTATGCATCAAAAATCTGCGTGCCGAAACGGATAATCTGCATGAACAAGAGCGCCTGTTAAGAACCAGAGCCGCACAACTTTATGCAAAAGTCGAGTTTGTCAGGGAAAAAAATAAAATCGTCGGATATATGATTTCGGCTGTGAATATCGTTATATCAGGGATGGTTTTCTACGGCGGAATGATTATGATCTCGACGTTGACCCCTATTGGAGTCCTCGCTGGTGCAATCTTAGTTTCTGATGGCACTAACGGTGTAACCAGAGAAGTGAATAAATTATTATCTGGAGGGAAATCTAACTCTGAAGGTGTAGTCGCCGACAAAGTGATTAGTATTGCACAGTTTATGGGGTTTAAGGCTGAATCTGGTCTGGCTTTTTATAACACTCTCACACTAAGCGCAAACATCTACAGCATTTTTGGATTAGCGAGAAAAACAGGTGCATGGCGATTGTTCCGTTGGCTTCCCCACGATTACTACCGCAAAGTCAACACAATGAGTCGCCCCAAGTTAACTATGAAAATAGTAGGATACGGTATCAAGGCTAAAGTTATTTTTGACCTGCTTTCCACCGAAGCACCGAATCATTAACCCCTGTATTTTCTCCAAAACCGCCAGGATTTGTAAGAAAGGACTGGCGGTTGAACAAAAACAGCAATCAGCATTGCTATAGATAAACCGATTCCAGTTGATATGATGTATTCTATTTCATTTGAAACAATTACCCAAAGAAACATTGCTATGAAAGCGTAAAAGATCCAAAGAACTATCCTGAATCGATTAGCCAGATCCTGAATTGCCTCTCCCAACGTGCCGCCATAGCTTTCAACGTTATTTTTTATTTTCTGCAAATCTGTTGGTGTAAAACCAGAACGTAACAAAGCTTCATCAGTAACTTTCATATTGTATCGTCCTTTATCTCTCAAAAGATGTTTCTCAATCACTGATTGTGCCAATAATCATACTGATGAATTTTATAGCAATCCAGCCGAAACTTTTCGGCACACTCTAGCGCCCTCTCCTTAGCACTGGTAGCACCTGAGCCACTCTTCTCATGACCAACGACCTGTTGCAGATGTGCCAGGTTGCCAACCCAACTGACCTGCTCCCCGTTGATTAATCCTAACACGGGCCTGGCATTCTATAATGGAGTTACACTTGGCGCCAATGTGTACAGTATAAATGAACTCGCTCTCAAAACCGGAGCCTGGAGATTATTCCGCTGGCTTCCCCACGATTACCGGGGCGGGATCAGTCCATTGATACTGTAGCATAGTCTGTAAAAAAGGGGGATCACTCCCCACCTTCTAAACCCCCTTTTTTTATAACAATCCTCTTACTAAGTTATAGCAATCAACGCTAGATACATTTCCACTTGAAATTTTCAATATAAATATTTTTATCTTGCATCTAAAACAATTGTCACAGCTTCAAAAACATTTCATTCAAAAGATGAGAAAGGTTCGATAGCAAACCATGTAGTAAATTCTATAAATTTGAATTAACTATTTTGTGCATTTCCCTTAGTTTCTGGCTGATATACTTAAGCATTTCTTATTGGTTAGTGTTTGATGCTTTTTTGAATACCCAATACCTTCCATTACCTATCTAACTGTATTTATTGCAAATAATATCTTTCCTATCACAGCAGACCACTTTAGCTTTTAATGCGAATATTGATCCACATCAATAAGCTGATGTTCACGATGAATAATAGTTTATTCACGTTACTAAAAAAGATTCGAGCAAAGATAAACCTATGTTGATTCATGCCAACAACCGGGAATTCGTTGCTCAAACAAACTTGGCTTAATACAGCCAATATATAAATCAATAATTTAATGATGAGAGTCTCTAAAATGAAATCTTTGAATAAATCTTCTATTGCTGTTTTAGTCTTTGGTGTTGTGTTTACTGGCGTTATGTCTGGTGCTCATGCTCAATCTGGCGATGTTCTTTCAACTCTGAACGGTACAGATTCAAATGGTACCGCTTCAAACTTCAATGTACGCGGTAACTATGGCGTTACTTACAATCTGCAAGATACAGAAGGTCATTTATCTAAATTGGATGCTGAAAAAGCAGACGTTACCCAGGTTAATGGCGTTGCTAGTATGGCGATTCAAAATAAAGTTGATAACTCAATTAACAAAGATGCAATAGATAACGTAAATGCTGATCTGCAAGCTAACAAAACTCTGTTTAGTGCTGGTATTCATACAGCACAAGATACGGCTAATACTGCTTTAGCTGCTGCTGGTAACGCTCAAATCACCGCTGATAACAACGCTAAAGAAATTCACGTAGTAGAAGATCAGACACGTATCAATAGCGGTTTGATTAGCACTAACGATACCCGCATTACTAAGCTTGAGAATGCGCCTAAGCCTAAAAATGGTGTTGATGGAAAAGACGGTGCAACGGGGGCGCAAGGCGTAGCAGGTCTTAACGGGCGTGATGGTAAAGATGGCTCTAATGGAGTTACTACCACCGTTACACAAGTGAAGGTAGATACGGCTACACAAGCTAAGGTAGATAGCAATAGCCAGGTTATTAGCTCTACTGCGCAAGATCTGCAAGCTGCAAAACAAACTATGCAAGCGATGAATAACACTACTAACCAGCAATTCAAATCATTGCGTGATGAAGTAGATAGCAACAAGAAACAAGCTAATGCGGGTATTTCTGGTGCTATGGCTATGGCTGGCTTACCTCAAGTACAAACCAATCAGCGTGTAATGTTCTCTGCTGGCGGTGCTACTTACAACGGTGAAAGCGCTTTAGCGGTTGGGGCGTCTGTAAACTTTAACTCTCATGTTATCGCTAAAGTGAGCTTCTCTGATGATACATCTAATAATATGGGTGCTTCTGTTGGTGTAGGCATTGGCTTTTAATTAAGTAAAAAAGAGATAATAAAAATTAAAAAATCATTATGTGCTATGCTGCTGCGTTTAATTTTCGCTCCTTTATTTGCTCAAACTTCATGTATGAGAGATCCGGCGGGTAATATCCAGTGTACAGGCTTTAATAATAACGGTGGATATATTCAAAGCACTACTACACAAACACCCGGAGGTAGCTATGAAACACAAGGATTTAATAGCGATGGCAGTATGCTTAACGAATCATGTACATAACACCAGGCGGAGCATTGATCTGTAATTAAAATTTTGAATTTTAGCCTCTTCACTAGAGGCTTTTATTAAGAGCTTTATAAAGAAGCCAGTTAACCGCCGTTAAGCAACAAACTCACCCTCGTAAATTTTAGCTAACTGGCTGTGTACGATTATACTAATGATAGCGAACATGACAAAGTACATTTTTCTTTCTGCTGTTCTGTACATTGCTCTTATTGTGTTAGGGATATGGATCGGCTTGATGTTAGACACTTATACATACAACTGTAATTTCTGAGGTAATAATGAAAATGTTAATGATAGCAGCTGCAGTAATGTCTCTTGCTGCATGTTCTTCACCAGCTCAACGTATGGCTGAATGTGAAAGCAAGGGTGTTAGTAAAGACGCATGTTATATAGCGGAGCAAAACCGCGCTACCGCTATTAACGCTGCTGCTGAGAAACAAGCTTTAGAGAATGCTGCACAACTTGCACAATCAACCCATAAAAACCTTACTGAAGGATGTAGCCAGGTAATGGAAGCAAACGGTGAATGTGAGAATGCACCCGCGAAGAAAGATAGTAGTTTTAAGCAGCTTTCTAATGAAGCAGAGCATGTTATGAACAAGCCTGTCTCTGATGCTGCTGAATACCTGCTGTCAAAAGAATGGAAACCAAACCAGGGTGTATGGAAAAAGAAAAATTACACGTTAACGCTTGTAGTTAAAAATGAGAGGGTAGTGAACGCGCAACTCTCTAAATAAATGATGCGTCCCTGTCTGCGGCTTATGCAAATGCGGCCAGAGCGACAGAGACGAATAAACACACTCACCACAACTAAGGTTTAACAATGAAAGCGCGATTAACTTTAATTGCTCTGTTGTTCACTGTCGCGGCGACGCCGGCTCATGCGATAAACGCACACTATCGTGCTCAATTAGCGCGTTCGGGATGTACTGAAATAAACGCCAACGATGGCACATGCGATATCCACAAAAGCAAAGCCCAAAACGCGGCACAGCCGTCATCCGCAGCGATCCACGATCCGATGCGTGAAGCTTCATTCTCATCGGATGCGCTTAATGCCACGATTTCAAACGGTTTTTTTAGCGCCACCGTTAATGGTAAGAAAGCAACCGTTAAGCGTGTGAACGCAAACTTCTATGAAATCCATGGCGGCGGGTTCGTTATCTCATTAAGCCTTGATGAGAACGGTATTACCGGTGCATCCTGGAATAAAACGAAGGGTCGCGACCACGGCATTTTGCAGGTTACGCAGAAATAACGATCGCAAGGAGGCCATGTGCCTCCTTTTTCTTCGACAAAAGGCACGATTTGTCACACTCTTTTCTCTGTTTTTACAGTTCTGACAATGCCCTCGTAACTGGCTGTTTTTATTGCACATAGAGCGTAATTTTCTTTCTCAAAACGGGGAGTTCCCCTCCCCTGTGCCCTCTGTCACAAAACAGTAAACAAATTAACCATTGAGCCCCGTGGCAAAAGGCTCTATATTGGCGGCGTTTTTTTCAGGCCCCCATCTGTTTTTTAACTTTTTATTCAATCGTGGCTCATAACGAAGCGGCGGTTGTAGGAGTGATATGATGACGGATAAAGTCCGTATTGACACCGTAGATGCCCACAAAAGCAACGAAACCTATCTGGCCCGTCAGGCCGAGTTTGAATCTAACGTCAGGAGTTATCCGCGCAAACTGCCTTTAGCTATTACTAAAGCAGAAGGCGTGTGGATCACCGATGCAGATAATAAAGAATACCTTGACTGTTTAGCAGGCGCAGGCACCCTCGCGCTTGGCCATAACCACCCTGATGTGCTGAAAAGCATCCAAAATGTCATTACCAGCGGCTTGCCGTTACATACTCTGGATCTGACTACGCCTCTGAAAGACGCGTTTTCCGAATACCTGCTCTCTCTGCTGCCTGGTCAGGGCAAAGAGTACTGCCTGCAGTTCACCGGTCCATCCGGTGCTGACGCCGTGGAAGCGGCGCTGAAGCTGGCGAAAAAAGTCACCGGCCGTAGCGGTATTATCAGCTTCTCTGGTGGTTACCACGGTATGACTCACGGCGCACTGTCCGTGACCGGTAACCTGTCTCCGAAAGAAGCGGTAGACGGTATGATGCCAGAAGTGCAGTTCATGCCTTATCCACACCAGTACCGTTGCCCACTGGGTATCGGCGGTGAGGCTGGCGTAAAAGCGCTGACCTACTACTTCGAAAACCTGATCAACGACGTCGAAAGCGGCGTGCGCAAACCTGCTGCGGTCATTCTGGAAGCCGTTCAGGGTGAAGGCGGCGTGAACCCGGCTCCGGTTGAGTGGCTGCAGCGCATCCGTAAAGTGACTCAGGAACACGGCATTCTGCTGATCCTCGACGAAGTTCAGGCTGGCTTTGCCCGTACCGGTAAATTCTTCGCCTTCGAACACGCTGGCATTGAGCCAGACATCATCGTGATGTCTAAAGCGGTTGGCGGCGGTCTGCCACTGGCTGTGCTGGGTATCAAAAAGCAGTTCGATGCCTGGGCACCAGGTCACCACACCGGCACCTTCCGCGGCAACCAGCTGGCGATGGCAACCGGTCTGACGACGCTGAAAATCCTGAAAGATCAGAACATCGCGGGCAAAGTTGCGGCACAGGGCGAATGGCTGAAAAGCCAGCTGAACGAGATGGCGAAACGCTATCCGGTTATCGGCCACGTTCGCGGTCTGGGCATGATGATCGGTATTGAGATCGTTAAGCCACACGAAGCGGCAGACCACATGGGTTGCTTCCCGGGTGATGGCGAGCTGTCTGCTCTGATTCAGAAGAAGTGCTTCGAAGCCGGTCTGATTCTGGAGCGTGGTGGTCGTAACGGTATCGTTCTGCGTCTGCTGCCTTCTCTGCTGATCAGCGATGATGAGCTGAAAGTCTTCCTGGATAAATTCGAGCAGGCACTGCTTGCTGCGGGCGTTCGCCCGGCGTAACCGGAGTTGTTGATTACGATGTCTGATTCAAACCCAATTTTGTTCTCCTCTGCGCAGAGCATTGAAGCTTACCAGCAGGCGATTGAACAAAGCACTCAGGCTGTGATGCAGTGGCTGAAGCAGCCTGAGATGTATCAGGGCAAAACGGTCGCGGAACTGCGCGACCGCATTAAGCTGGATTTCAACCCGAAAGGGCTGGGTAACGAAGTGGCGATTGAACGCGCCGTAGAGTTCTTCCTGAAAGACAGTTTGTCCGTTCATCACCCGCAGTGTGTGGCGCACCTGCACTGCCCGAGCCTGGTCGTTAGCCAGGCGGCGGAAGTGCTGATTAACGCCACTAACCAGAGCATGGACTCCTGGGATCAAAGCCCGTCCGCAACCATTATCGAGATCAAACTGATCGAATGGCTGCGTACCCGCGTGGGTTATCAGGCTGGCGACGCGGGTGTCTTCACCAGCGGTGGCACCCAAAGCAACCTGATGGGTCTGATGCTGGCACGTGATGCGTTCTTCGCGCGTCAGGGCCACTCCGTTCAGCAGGATGGTCTGACGGGCGATCTGCGTAAGATCCGCGTGCTGTGCTCGGAAAATGCGCACTTCTCCGTGCAGAAAAACATGGCGCTGATGGGTCTGGGTTACCAGTCCGTCGTGCAGGTAAAAACTGACGAATTCTCCCGCATGGATCTGACCGATCTGGCGGCGAAAATCGAGCAGTGCAATGCCAACGGCGAGCAGATCCTGGCGATCGTGGCGACAGCAGGTACCACCGACGCTGGTGCTATCGATCCGTTGCGCGCCATTGCTGAACTGGCGGTGAAGCAGAATATCTGGGTACACGTTGATGCGGCCTGGGGCGGCGCGCTGCTGATGTCTGAGCAGTATCGTCACTACCTGGACGGCATTGAACTGGTGGATTCCGTTACCCTGGACTTCCACAAGCAGTTCTTCCAGACCATCAGCTGCGGCGCATTCCTGCTGAAAGAAGCGCGCCACTATGAACTGATGCGCTATCAGGCGGCTTACCTGAACTCTGAGTTCGACGAAGAAGCCGGCGTGCCGAACCTGGTATCCAAATCGCTGCAGACCACGCGCCGTTTCGACGCGCTGAAGCTGTGGATGAGCCTGGAAGCGCTGGGTCAGGAGCAATACGCGGCGATCATCGATCACGGCGTGACGCTGGCACAGCAGGTTGCGGCTTATGTGAAAGAGCAGCCGGCTCTGGAACTGGTTATGCAGCCACAGCTGGCAAGCGTGCTGTTCCGCTTCCGTGGCGAGGTGCAGGCAGATGATGCAGGTATCGCCCTGCTGAACCAGAAAATTGGTGATGCGCTGCTGGAGTCCGGCCGTGCAAACGTCGGCGTGACCGAACATAACGGCGTGACCTGTTTGAAACTGACACTGCTGAACCCAACCGTGACGCTGGAGGATATTAAAATCCTGCTGTCTCTGGTTGAGCGCACTGCGCAGGAAGTTCTGGCGAAGTAATGCAAAGCCCCTCTCCCATCGGGAGAGGGGCTATTTTTATAACCCTGCCCACCACATCCTGACTTTCAATCCCCAGTAGCTTGTCCAGCCCGTTGTTGTACTGACGACATTGCCTTTGGATACCAGCACCAGCGTCGGCGTAACGCTTACCTGCCATTGCTGCGACAGCGCACCGTTTTCATCATTGACCACCGGCATTTTCAGCTGTTTCTTTTCAACCCAGCGCGCAAGCTTTGCGTCATCCCCGGAACGCAAGGCAACACTCACCACATTGCCACCCTCTTCTGCCAGTTTATTGACCGCAGGCGTGGTATAACGGCAGATGCTGCACCATGTCGCCCAGACGTAGATCAACAGCGGCCGGTCCTGACTGAGCGCCGCAATGTCGTGCAGCGTGCCATTAATGTCCTGCATCGGAGTGGCACTAAACGTGGCGGGTAAGGACGGCTTGCGGTACTGATCCACACCCCACATCACGGCCAGCGCCAGCAGAGCGAGTATGATCCCTTCCCGCGCCCAGCGGCGCAGTTTGCTGAATTTGCGGTTTTCCATTGTGACCTCGTGATTTAACGAAGGTCATCTTAGCGAGCTACGCACCGTTTCGCTGTAAAGAAGTGTCGCCCTACCTGGTGCGTAAGGTATCCACCATCAGGGTAAAGCAGGATTCAATGAGCGCAGGCAGCGCCTGCGGGGCTCGCATCAGCGCCACCGTACGCGCCAGGGCCGGTTGCTGAAGGTGGACCACCTTAAGCTGCGGGTCCTGCAGGTGCGTGGTGTACAGTTGCGGCAATATCCCCACGGCAAGCTTCGAGCGCACCAGCCCGTATAGCGTCTCGATATAGTCCACCTGATAACGGGTCTGCAGGGACAGACGGTGGCTTTCGGCAAGCGCATTGACCAGCCGCTGAATATTTCCTTTTGAGAACACGGCAATATCCCGCCCCACCAGCTGTTTCCAGGGAACATGTGCCGACGCGGCAAGCGGATCGTCGCAATGCAACACCGCCACAAACGGATCTTCCTGCAGCGGGAACACGTCCAGCTGTTCGGGTACCGAACTGTCCAGCGCCCCGATGCCAAAATCAATCTGCCCTTTCAGCAGTTGCGCCACCAGCGCATCATTGGTCTGGTCGTGAAACTCCACTCTCAGGCGCGGAAAAGCCTGCGCCAGCGTCTGCGGCAGCAGCGGGAACAGCAACGAACTGACAGAGGGTACCAGGCCAATACGCACCGTGCCGTCACCGCCGGCCTGCACAATCTGCTGCATATCATCAAACGCCAGCTGCGCCACGCTGAGCACCCGCTGGGCGTGTGGCAGAATGGCGTGACCCAGCTCGGTCAGCGTGACCGCCGACGCGGTACGATTGACCAGTTTGCCGCCGAGTACCGTTTCGATTTGCCGCAAGGCGCTACTGAGTGCCGGCTGGCTGATAGCCAGCTTACTGGCGGTATCCGTAAAATGACGCAGCTGCGCCAGAGTGACAAAATACTGTAGCTGTCGAAGGGAGAGCGCAGGCAAGCGCTGCCAGGGTTCCGTCATCATTATCCATTACACCCGTCACAGAATAACCCGGGGTTATCGGGCGATAAATTTTATCAACTGGGCAAACGTTTGCCGGGTGCATAGAGTAACGTCAATATTTCAATGCTGGAACTGTTAATTGCATGACTGCCGATACCCGACGCCGCGCCGTTATGGCTGCACGAGGCGACACGCCGTTTGATCTGTTGCTCACACATACCCGAATTGTTGATATGGCAACCGGTGAGATCCGCGACGCGGATGTGGGTATCGTCGGTTCGCTTATCGCCAGCGTCCATCCGCGCGGCAGCCGCAACGATGCGCATGAGACGCACGATCTGAACAATCAGTTCCTCTCTCCGGGGCTGATGGACACGCATGTTCACCTTGAAAGCTCGCACCTGCTGCCCGCACGCTACGCGGAGATTGTACTGGCGCAGGGCACCACCGCCGTTTTCTGGGATCCGCACGAGCTGGCGAACGTGCTGGGGATTGAGGGCGTCCGCTTTGCCATTGAGGCGAGCCGCAACCTGCCGCTGCAGGTGATGGTCGCGGCACCATCGAGCGTCCCTTCCACGCCGGGGCTGGAGATGTCAGGCGCAGACTTTGCGGGCGAAGAGATGAATACCCTGCTCGGCTGGCCGGAAGTGCGCGGCGTAGCGGAAGTGATGGACATGCACGGGGTGCTGAATGGCAGTCAGCGTATGCTGGAGATCCTGCAGGCCGGGCTGGAAAGTGGAAAGCTGATTGAAGGCCATGCGCGAGGACTCAGTGGCGCGGACTTACAGGCGTATCTGGCGGCGGGCATCACCTCTGACCATGAACTCACCTCCGCCGAGGACGCGCTGGAAAAATTGCGCGCCGGGCTGACGCTGGAGATCCGCGGCTCGCATCCTTATCTGCTGCCGGATATTGTCAGCGCGCTGAAAACGCTGCCGCATCTCTCGTCGCAAATCACGGTCTGCACCGACGATGTGCCGCCAGACATGCTGATGGAAAAAGGTGGCATCATCGCCCTGCTCAACCTGCTGATTGAACATGGTCTTCCGGCGACGGATGCGCTGCGGTTTGCCACCCTGAACGCCTCCCTTCGCCTGCAGCGTAACGATCTCGGGCTGATTGCCGCGGGCCGTCGTGCGGACCTGGTGGTGTTCGATTCACTGGATAAACTGACGGCTCGCCAGGTGTACGTCGCTGGAAAATGCATTGCCCGTGACGGAGCGATGATCGAGCCGCTTGTCGATACGCCTCTGACGCTGCCCCGTGATACCGTGCGCCTGTCGGCGCTGACCGCCAGTGATTTTTACATGCGCATCGATAACGCAAACCACGGTGTGGCGCGCCTGCGTCATATCAGCGGCGCACGCTTTACCCGCTGGGGTGAAATTGACGTTCAGGTGCGTAACGGACGCGTTGAAATACCGGCTGGTTTTAGCCTGATCTGGGTTCAGCACCGCCACGCACGCCACGCGGCAAAACCGCAAATCGCCCTGCTTGAAGGCTGGGGAGAGCTGCGGGGAGCTATTGCCACCAGCTACTCCCACGATTCACACAATCTGGTGGTACTGGGACGCGATCCAAATGACATGGCGCTGGCCGCTAATACGCTGATCCAAAGCGGCGGCGGGATGGCGCTGGTCCAGAACGGGGACGTGATTGCCCATGTGGCGATGCCCATTGCGGGGATGTTGTCAGAACTCGCCCCTGCGGAACTGGCGCGCCAGTTCCGTGAGCTGCGCGAACGCAGCAGCCAGATTGCCGACTGGGAGCCGCCATACAGAGTATTTAAAGCGATTGAAGGGACGTGCCTTGCCTGCAACGCCGGGCCGCATTTAACCGATCTTGGACTGACCGATGGCAGCACGCGCCAGATTGTCGATCCGTTGATTTCTTACCGGGAAACCCCGGACACTACACAATAATACCGAAGGAGAGCCGGATAATGGCCGACAACACCGTTAATTCGCCAGCACCAGGGAGCTGGTTTGAACGTCGTTTTGCACTGCATACGCGCGGCAGTACCGTGCGCACAGAGTGTCTGGCCGGTCTCACCGGTTTTCTTGCCGCCGCCTATTTGCTGGTGGTCATCCCGGGGCTTCTCGCCGTGGGCGGGATGGACAAAGGCGCGGCGACCACCGGCACTATTCTGGTGTTTGTGGCCGGTACGCTGCTGATGGCGTTTTACGCCAACCTGCCGTTTATTGTCGGGCCCGGCATTGGTGGCTCGGTGCTGGTCGGGGTAACGCTGGCAGGCAGTGAAGGCATCGGCTGGCAAATTGGTCTGGGCATTGCCTGCTGGTCAGGAATTTTGTTCTTCCTGCTCACCCGTTTTGGCCTGCGTGAAGTGGTGACCCGCTCCGTACCGCAGTCCATCAAGCTGGGGCTGACGGCCTCTATCGGTCTTTTTGTCGCGGTACTGGGTTTTCGCAATGCAGGGCTGGTGCTGGCCAACGCGAAAACAAACGCGCTGATGCTGGGTGATTTTCTCTCACCCGGTGCGCTGGTGGCCCTCACTGGCCTGTTCCTCGCCATTGCCCTGCAGGCGCGTCGCATACCGGGCGCCATTTTGTGGGCCATTTTATTTGCCACCCTTGTGGGTATCCCGATGGGGGTGACCCGGCTTCCCGCCAGCTTTATCGATATGCCTCACTCACTGACACCGGTGCTGGGCCATATCGACATGGTGGGTGCGCTGAATATTGCCTTCCTGCCGTTCCTGTTTGTCTTTTTCGCGTCGGAATTTTTCTCCACCATGGGCACCACGCTGGCAGTGGGGGGCGAAGCCGGACTGCTGGATGAAGAGGGCAATATGGCCAATATCAATCGTCCGTTTATGGTGGACTCGATTGCCGCCGCCATTGGACCGTGGGTGGGTATTCCTGCCGCCACGGCGCTGATTGAATCCTCGGCGGCCGCAGAAGCGGGCGGTAAAACCGGCATGACGGCACTGGCAGCAGCGGTTATGTTCCTGCTGATGCTGCTGTTTACCCCCGTTGCGCTGATGATCCCGAAAGAAGCCACAGCCCCTGCCCTGATCCTGATCGGTCTTAATATGTTCAGCGGCCTGCGCAAGGTGGATCTGGCGAACTTCACCGACGGACTGCCGGTGCTGATGATGGTGATGATTACGCTCATCGCCAACAGCTTCGGGACGGGAATTGCGGGAGGGTTGCTGTTTTACATCGTGATCAAAGCGATTGCAGGAAAATGGCGAGACATCCCTGTTGGACTTTGGATCCTCGCCATCCCGCTGGTGTATTACTTCGCCACCCTGGTAAAACATTAATCCTTGCGCGGTTGCCGTGTCGGGCTTTGGCCATACTCGTAATGGCCATAGCCTGCGCGGTAATAGAGCGCTGCGGACTTCACCACGTCGTTCAGCACGGTGCCGTTGATATAGGCCCCCGTTTGCTGCAGACGCTTGATGCTGTTTTCCATCTCTTTCAGGCTGGTTTTCGCAAAGCGGGCCACCAGCAGTGAGGTGGCGGCCACCGGGGCAGCCACGGAGGCATCGGTAACGGCCAGTACCGGCGGAGTATCCAGGATCACAAGATCGTACTGCTCATTTGCCCAGGTCATTACCGCCCTGAAGCGTTCGCTCATCAGCAGTTCAGAGGGGCGTAACGGAACCGGCCCGCAGGTCAGCACATCAATGTTGCCTTTTTCATAGCGCTGTATCGCCTCCTGACATTCACATTTCCCGTCAAGCACGCCGGACAGTCCGGTATGGTTAGTTAAACCGAATACGTTATGGACATAGCCCTCGCGCATATCCGCATCAATGAATAGCACCCTCAGCCCGGCCTGCGCCTCAATCGCCGCCAGCGACGTGCTGACAAGCGTTTTTCCGCAGTCCTGCGTCGGGCCGGAAATCATGACGATCCGGTTAGCGGCATCCTGCAACGTGAAATGGAGACTGGTACGCAGTCCGCGCACGGCCTCGACAAAAATATCCGCTGGCCGATCAACCGGCAGAAAAGGCACGTCGGTGATCCGGTGTTTCCAGCGCGTACCAAACGCGCGTTTTCTGCGCAGGTTGGTTTTTTTCCACAGCCACGCAGAACGCGGCAAGGTGGCCATCACCTGGACGCCCAGCCCTTCCAGTTGATCGGCGGTGTTGATGCCGCGTCTGAGCGCCATGCGGACCAGCACCAGGCCTACTGATAATATCAACCCCAGCAGGATGCCAAACACGATGACCAGCGCCTTTCGCGGTTTAATGGGATCGGGCTGGGTTACCGCGCTGTCGATAATTCGCACGTTACCGATGGCGCTGGAACGGGAAATGTTCAGCTCTTGCTGACGGGTAAGCAGTTGCAGATAGATAGTGCGGCCTGACTCCACGTCCCGGCTGAGGCGCAAAATGTCCTGTTGCGTCGACGGCATAGCTGCGACACGCTGATTCAGACGGATCCTCTCCTGCTCCAGCGTCTGGCGTTTTTCACGCAGGGCGCGGTAGTTCGGGTGATCTTTCTTGAAAAGCTGAGAAATCTCTGCCTCACGAAACGTCAGCTCGTTGAGCTGGTTTTCAATATTCACAATCTGCTCGAGAACCGATTTCGCTTCCAGAGAGAGATCGACCGAGTCACGCTGTTTGCGGTACTGATTCAGCCGCTCTTCGGCCAGATCCAGCTCGCTTCTGATTTTGGGCAACTGCTGCTGCAAAAACGCAAGACTGCGGGCATCCTGCGCTTCCTGGCGGGCGATATTTTGCTGCAGATAATTGTTGGCAATCCGGTTGAGCACCAGGGCAATACGGTCAGGATCGGTGCCGGTCAACGTGAGCGTTAGCACCCCGCTCTGCTTTGCCGATTCAACGACGCTAAATTGGGTACTCAGCAGATTAATTGCCTCCAGACGGGGACGGGTTTGTAGCGTGAATTGCGTACCCGTTGGGGCATTCAGTTTCGACACCAGCAGGGAAACACCCTCCTTTTCAAAAGGTTTTCCCTCCATGCCCTCAGCATAAAAATTGTCGTCTTCCAGCCGGTATGCGCCTTTTTCCAGCACAGTGAGCACAAGCGTGCGTGGTTTGTCTTTGACAGGTGGCAGTTGCAGCCAGCCAAAGTCGATCGTCGCCGGTTTGCGGCCCTGCAAGCGCGCCCAAAGCCCCCCCACAACCGGGAAAGTACGCTGCGTCACATGCTGCGCTAATCCTAATTCATCAACGGTAGCGCCCAGGATCATGCGCGATTTAAGCAGGAGAATTTCGGGTTGCACATCGGGAGACATCTCACTGCCAAACTGTTTTAAATTTTTGAGCAGGCTATTATCCTGCTTTCCCTCCACCTGAATTAAAGCATCTGCGCGATAAACGGGCGTGGCCAGAAAGGCATACAGCCCCGCCAGCAGAGTGAAAATGAACGTAATTGATAATATGACTGCACGGTGATCGATCATCTCGCCAAGGAGACGAATGAGATCGATTTCATGATTTTCCGGTGCGGCCGCACCGTAACTTTCTGATGTGTAAGACGACATTAACGCTTCATTCCTTGTTGACTCAAACGATGAGCCCATTCCTGGCTGGCTTTGCCCAGCAGCCCGAAAACATAGTCGAACGCTTCACGACTTTTACGATAGGGATCGGGGATGTCCTGCGGTTCCAGCCATTGCCCAAAGAGCAGCGATTTGCCGCGAATTTCCGGGGCCATGGCAGTGATAAAGCGAAGATGGGCAGGTTCCATCACCAGAATAAGTTCCGATTCCCGCATGAGTTGCGGAGTCAGTTTGCGCGCGCGATGTCCATCAAGTGAGATCCCATGTCGACTGGCCACATCCTGAGCGATGATATCCGCCGGGCTTCCCTCCAGGCCAAATATGCCTGCCGAGGTTATCCGTTTCCCCGGCAGCAACTGGCGCAACAGCCGCTCGCCAATCGGCGAGCGACAGATATTGCCGGTGCAGACCACTAAAATGGAATCGAACATTACTGCGGCCACGATCTGATGTAACGGACCGTTTCGGTCAGGTCATGAACACCGGTGATGGTGGGCACGAGCTGGGTAATGACGCGGTTCCAGCGCGACAGCGGCGCCGTGGTGACATACACAATGTCGTAGGGCTCAAGCTGGAATTCGGTGCCCAGCACCATCGCGGAGGCATCTTGCGCGTTAAGCTGATAAACGTTGGCGATTTTTCCCGCATTGTTGCCTTTGGCAATGGAGCGAATGACAAAAATGCCCGTCGCATCGGCCATGTCCTGATTCAGCCCGCCCGCATTGCTCAGCGCTTCGGCAAGGGTCATCCCGCTCCTGTCCATCTTCAGCGTGCTCTGCTTGATCACTTCCCCCATCACAAAGACTTTCAGGGCGTCATTGCGAGGTACAAAAAGAATATCGCCCGGATAGAGCAGTTTATTTTGCGTCAGGTCGCCGTGCTGCATCAGCGCGTAGAGAGAGAGGCGCGAATCTTTGCCCTCGTGAGTGAGAACCACATTGCGCCAGTCCGCGTCGGCAGAAAGCCCACCCGCCGCGTTGACGGCATCCATAACCGTCAGGGGAATATTGGTGATCGCCTGCTGGCCAGATTTGGCGACTTCGCCAGTGACATAGGCTTTTTGCGAGCGGAAAGCGGCCACGCTGACATCCACCTGCGGGCTTTCGATCACGCTATCCAGCCGTTTGGCGATCTCCTCCCTGACTTCAGAGACCGTTTTTCCCGCCACGGGGAGTTTTCCGACATAGGGATAAAAGAGCGTCCCGTCGGCATTCACCCAGTTGCCGGTGTCGCTGGCACTACGATACTGCCCGGCCGGTGTTGTCAGTTCAGGGTGATCCCAGACGGTAACGGTCAAAATATCACCTGCGCCAATACGGTACTCCCAGTGTCTGACCTGCTCATCCAGATTAGGATTTGGCTGAGATTTCGCGGCGGCAGGACGCAATTTCTCAATCAGGGAAGGGGTAAGAGGATAAAGATCCACGCGCTTATCTATATTATTATTTTCATCACCCGTCGTGATGATGTTTTTCCCCGATGAGCGTAATGTTTGCCCAGGAGAAAATACGCAGCCAGTCAACAGACTTATCGCTAAGAATATTACAGAGAGTGTGGTTGTGTTTTTCATTAAAATTAATTTATCAATCATGAGCGCAAAAAACGCATAACAGGCCATTCCGGAAGAATTGCCTGGCTTTACAATATGCTGTTTTTCAAGCAATTAAGTAAAAATCCCACATCATTGAACGTTGTGCAGAATTAACTGAAGGACCGGAACCACGTAGAATTGAGAATTAAACCGCTCCACTTTTTTAAGTTTAAAACGTCTTTAAATAAAATGCATGCATTTCAGGTCACAAATGTAGAGCAAATTTATATTTTCAGAATTAATTAAAAAAAACATTTCTGCACTGAATTAGTCTTAGAAAATATCATTCATAAACAAAATAGTATTAAACGTTTGATCTACACAAAACCGTCCACTTTTGTTACATTTTTTTTCGAACAGACTCTGCTGGGATACTTAAAATAGGCTGTCTGCCACACCGTCATCACAACAGCAGACTGAGAGTATCAGTAACGGTATAACTGGAGAAAAAATGGCTAAGCGTACATGGCTGCTTCTGGGTGTAGTAATGTCTCTTGCGAGCGCGGCTTATGCGGCCCCGCAAACGGCGTCAGCATCTGGCGGCATCAAAGCTTATGAAGAACAAGAGTTCATCGCTGATTTCACGAAGTTCAAAATTGGTGACACGGCTCCGGCGCAATATCAAACCCCTGAATACACCATCAAACAGTATCAACTGCGTAACCTTCCGGCACCGGATGCGGGCACACACTGGACCTATATGGGCGAGAATTACGTCCTGATCGGTGATGCTGATGGCAAAATCTACAAAGCGTATAACGGAGATATCTTCTATCATCGCTAATACCGTTCAAATCCGACCGTGGCAGGAGAGCGATCGCCCTTTCCTGCGCACGCTTTACCTGCATGCCCGCCGCGAGGCGTGGCCGTGGCTAAACGGTGCCGAATGGCAGCTCGAAGACTTTGACGAGGCCACCCGCGACGAAGTGATTTGGGTCGCCGTGCAGAACGGTCATCGTGTGGGCTTTGCGTCAGTCTGGACGAATGATAATTTTCTGCACAATCTGTTCGTTGACCCGCAGTATCAGAGCCTGGGTGTAGGCCATTTGCTGCTGGAACAGGTGCAAAAAACGTTTACCAGTACCGGGGCGCTAAAGTGCCTGGTGAGAAACGAACGGGCTATCGCGTTTTATCAGCGTCATGGCTGGCACATTGAAGCAACGGGAGATTCTCCGGACGGAGAGTACTATCTGATGCATTATCGGCTTGGGTAAAGTCAGGTGGCGCTTCGCTTACCTGACCTACAAAACCGTATTTCGTAGGCCGGGTAAGGCGAAGCCGCCACCCGGCAATCCGGCGCTGGAGATTACACCGCGCGGAAGGCGATTTCGCCAGGAATAACTTCACCCTGCCAGTAGAGCTGCGCCGCAACGCGTCCCGCCAGCTGACGATACATCTCAGCAAACTCGCTGTCCGGACGGTTGACCACCGTCGGTTTCCCGCTATCCAGATCTTCACGCAGCGTGATATGCAGCGGCATCTGTCCCAGCAGTTGGGTGTGATACTGCGCCGCCAGTTTTTCTGCGCCACCGGTGCCGAAGATAGGCTCGTGATGACCACAGTTGCTGCAGATGTGCATGCTCATGTTCTCGACGATACCGAGCACAGGCACCTCGACTTTCTCGAACATCACGATGCCTTTTTTGGCGTCGATCAGCGCGATATCCTGCGGGGTGGTTACCACAACGGCCCCCGTCACGGGAATGTTCTGCGCCAGCGTCAGCTGAATATCACCGGTACCCGGCGGCATATCCAGCACCAGATAATCCAGATCCGGCCACAGGGTCTCCTGCAGCATCTGCATCAGCGCTTTGCTGGCCATCGGACCACGCCAGACCATCGCATTGTCATCAGTCACCAGATAACCGATGGAGTTGGTCGCCAGACCGTGCGCCATGATGGGTGCCATGTGGGTTCCATCCGGCGAGGTTGGACGCTGGTTTTCTGCACCCAGCATATTTGGAATTGACGGCCCGTAAATATCCGCATCCAGAATACCCACCTTCGCCCCTTCGGCCGCCAGCGCGAGCGCCAGGTTGACAGCAGTAGAGGATTTCCCCACCCCGCCCTTACCAGAGCTGACGGCGATGATGTTTTTCACACCGTTCACGCCAGGCTGGTTTTTCACCCGCTTGAGGGTGGCGATGCTGTGGGTCAGTTTCCAGTCAATCGCTTTCGCACCGGTAATGCGCAACAGCTCAGAGCTGGTTTGCTCTTTCAGCGCATCAAAGGCGCTGGTCCAGACGAACGGCATCTGCAGCTCAACGTGCAGTGTCTCGTCCAGCCATGCGACATGGTGCAACGCTTTCAGCGTAGTGAGATTGTGCTTCAGGGTTGGATGCTGAAAGTTAGCCAGCGTCCCGGCGACCATTGCTCGTAAGGCTTCCGGTGATTTGGCCTGGGATTGAGAACTCATCCCGACTCCTTTGTTCTTGTGAATAAGACCTTAGATGAACAAGTTTACCTGAAAGGCCGTGGTTTGTGCTTACTTAATAATGCCCCTTTTGGTAATATCAAAAACCCTTTTCACAGTTAAAAGAAGTAATGCCTACTATGACTCAAGTCGCGAAGAAAATTCTGGTAACGTGCGCACTGCCGTACGCCAACGGCTCAATCCACCTCGGCCACATGCTGGAGCATATCCAGGCTGATGTCTGGGTCCGTTACCAGCGAATGCGCGGCCACGAGGTTAACTTCATCTGCGCGGACGATGCCCACGGCACGCCGATCATGCTGAAAGCCCAGCAGCTGGGTGTTTCCCCTGAGCAGATGATTGCCGAAATGAGTCAGGAGCATCAGACCGATTTTGCTGGCTTTGACATCAGCTATGACAACTACCACTCCACGCACAGCGAAGAGAACCGGGAGCTGTCTGAGCTCATCTACACCCGTCTGAAAGAGAATGGTTTTATTAAAAACCGCACTATCTCTCAGCTGTACGATCCGGAAAAAGGCATGTTCCTGCCGGACCGTTTCGTCAAAGGCACCTGCCCGAAATGTAAATCACCGGATCAGTACGGCGATAACTGCGAAGTGTGCGGCGCAACCTACAGCCCGACTGAGCTGATCGACCCGAAATCGGTGGTCTCCGGCGCCACGCCTGTGATGCGTGATTCCGAGCACTTCTTCTTCGATCTGCCCTCCTTTAGCGAGATGCTGCAGGCGTGGACCCGCAGCGGCGCGCTGCAGGAGCAGGTGGCGAACAAAATGCAGGAGTGGTTCGAATCCGGCCTGCAGCAGTGGGACATCTCCCGTGATGCGCCCTACTTCGGTTTCGAAATCCCGAATGCACCGGGCAAATATTTCTACGTCTGGCTGGACGCGCCAATCGGCTACATGGGCTCCTTCAAGAACCTGTGTGACAAGCGTGGCGACACCGTCAGCTTCGACGAGTACTGGAAAAAAGATTCCACCGCCGAGCTGTATCACTTCATCGGTAAAGACATCGTCTATTTCCACAGCCTGTTCTGGCCAGCAATGCTGGAAGGCAGCAACTTCCGCAAGCCGACCAACCTGTTTGTTCACGGCTACGTGACGGTGAACGGCGCGAAGATGTCCAAATCTCGCGGTACGTTCATTAAAGCCAGCACCTGGCTGAACCACTTCGACGCGGACAGCCTGCGTTACTACTACACGGCGAAGCTCTCTTCCCGCATCGACGACATCGACCTGAACCTGGAAGATTTCGTGCAGCGCGTGAACGCGGACATTGTTAACAAGGTGGTTAACCTGGCCTCCCGTAACGCGGGCTTTATCGCCAAGCGTTTTGACGGCGTGATGGCGGCCGAACTGGCTGACCCTGCGCTGTACAAAACCTTCACCGATGCGGCGGCTACCATTGGCGACGCGTGGGAAACCCGCGAGTTCGGTAAAGCGGTGCGTGAAATCATGGCGCTGGCAGACCTGGCTAACCGTTATGTGGACGAGCAGGCGCCGTGGGTGGTCGCGAAGCAGGAAGGCCGCGATGCCGATCTGCAGGCGATCTGCTCCATGGGCATTAACCTGTTCCGCGTGCTGATGACGTATCTGAAGCCAGTTCTGCCGCAACTGGCAGCCCGTGCAGAAGCGTTCCTCAATACCGAACTGAGCTGGGATGCCATTCAGCAACCACTGCTCGGCCACAAGGTCAACACCTTTAAGGCGCTCTACAACCGCATTGAGATGAAACAGGTTGAAGCCCTGGTGGAAGCCTCGAAAGAAGAGGTGAAAGCGGCCGCAGCACCGGTGACCGGCCCGCTGGCTGACGATCCGATTCAGGAGACCATCACCTTTGATGATTTTGCCAAAATCGACCTGCGCGTGGCGCTGATTGAGAACGCAGAATTCGTGGAAGGCTCTGACAAGCTGCTGCGCCTGACGCTGGATCTGGGCGGTGAGAAGCGTAACGTCTTCTCCGGCATCCGTTCTGCCTATCCTGATCCGCAGGTATTGATTGGCCGTCAGACCGTCATGGTCGCGAACCTGGCACCGCGTAAAATGCGCTTCGGCATCTCTGAGGGGATGGTGATGGCCGCAGGCCCTGGCGGGAAAGATATCTTCCTGTTAAGCCCTGACGAAGGCGCGAAGCCAGGTCAGCAGGTGAAATAACAAAAAAGCCGGAGATTATCTCCGGCTTTTTTGTTCTCCCTCTCCCACAGGGAGAGGGCTGGGATGAGGGCATCAGGCCGCCCCCATTCCGCAATCACGCCTTCGTGTTATGCACCCGATGGGTCAACCCGCGCAGGAAATTACGCATAAACTGGTCGCCGCACTCGCGGTAATTTTTATGGCCCGGCGCACGCATCATGGCGGTCACTTCCGGCACGGATACGCGGTATTTTTGCTCGGTCATGATCGCCACAATATCGTCCGTTTTCAGCGAGAACGCGATACGCAGCTTTTTCAGCACCGTGTTGTTGTCCACCCGACGCTCCAGCGCCAGTTCAGGTGCAGAATCATCTTTGCCACGCTTATCGTAGATCAGGCCGTTCAGGAAGCCAGACAAGATAATGTCCGGGCAGCGAACAAACCCCTCTTCGTCCTCTTTGGTCATCCAGGTGTCGAAACCGGCAGAGGTGGATTCCATGGCAGACAGCGCAAGAATGCGCACCATGTCGTTGTTGTTTGCTTTCAGGGTGTAGCGCAGGCTACGAAGAATATCATTACTAAGCATGAGTGCCTTTAACTGTCGATGATGCAATGGCGCGCAGTGTACCAGTTTTACAGGCCAATCGCCTCTTTCAAACTTTTCAGGTAGCGACGACTGACGGGTACCGTTTGACCGGCCCGCAGCACCAGCTCTGCCTGGCCGTTATCTTCCAGACGGATTTCTTTCAGATGCGCCATGTTAACCAGATACTGCCGATGGCAGCGGACAAGCGGCGTGCGGCTCTCCAGGGTGCGCAGCGTCAGCTCGGTAAAGCCTTCATTGCCCTCGGCGCTGGTGACAAACACCCCGCTCAGGCGACTGCTGACGAAAGCCACATCATCCATCTGCAGCAGGTAAATCCGGCTATGCCCGGTACACGGGATAAACTTCAGCGGCTGCTGGTTTTCCGGCAGCAGCGTGACGTCCTGTACCGTACGCTCCTGGCGTAAACGCGTCAGGGTCTTTTCGAGCCGCTTCTCTTCAATCGGCTTCAGCAGGTAATCGAACGCGTGTTCTTCAAAGGCTTTCACGGCATATTCGTCAAACGCCGTCAGAAACACGATATACGGGCGATGCTCCGGATCAAGCATGCCGACCATCTCCAGCCCGCTGATACGGGGCATCTGAATGTCGAGGAACAGCACGTCCGGGCGCAGTTTATGTACCGCGCCAATGGCCTCAATGGCGTTGGCGCACTCTCCCACAATCTCAATGTCACTCTGCTCCTGCAACAGCACGCGCAGGTTTTCCCGTGCCAACGGTTCATCATCGACTATCAGCACTCTTAACATGCGGTCTCCTCCAGCGGCAATCGTAACGTAATACGGGTAAATCGGTCCGGCTCACAGGCCACGGTAATGCCACATCCATCACCAAAGTGAGCGCGCAGACGTTTATCCACCAGGCTCATCCCCAGCCCGCCTGACGCGGACGGGACGTAAAGCCCGGCATTGTCTTCAATATTCAGCACCAGATGATGATTAAACCGGCTGGCAGAAATGGTGATCTCCCCATTCCCCAGAAGCTGCGATGTCCCGTGCTTAATGGCATTTTCCACAATCGGCTGCAGGGTAAAGGCCGGAAGATGCTGATACGCCAGTTCATCCGGCACGGATAGCGACACTTGCAGACGTGACTGGAAGCGCGCCTGCTCAATCTGCAAATAGGCGTTTACATGTTCAATCTCATCGGCCAGGGTGACAATTTCAGACGGCCGTTTCAGGTTCTTGCGGAAAAACGTCGACAGGAACTGCACCAGCTGCGCGGCCTGATCGCTGTCGCGGCGGATCACCGCTTTCAGGGTGTTGAGGGCATTAAACAGGAAATGCGGGTTCACCTGAGCGTGCAGGAGCTTAATTTCCGACTGCGTTAACAGGGCTTTTTGCCGTTCATATTGCCCCGCCAGGATTTGCGCGGAGAGCAGCTGCGCAATCCCCTCCCCCAGCGTTCGGTTGATTGAACTGAACAAGCGGTTCCTGGCTTCATAGAGCTTAATGGTCCCCATCACTCGCTGGTTTTCACCCCGCAGCGGGATGACCAGCGTAGAGCCAAGCTTACACTGCGGGTGCAGCGAACAGCGGTAGGGCACCTCGTTTCCGTCGGCATAGACTACCTCACCGGTCTCTATCGCACGAAGCGTATACGCGGACGAAATCGGTCTGCCGGGAAGGTGGTGATCGTCGCCGGTACCGGTAAAGGCCAGCAGCTTTTCACGATCGGTAATCGCAACGGCACCGATGTCCAGCTCCTGATAGAGCACCTGCGCCACCTTCATGCTGTTTTCTTCGTTAAAGCCCTGGCGCAGGATCCCTTCAGTTGAGGCGGCGACCTTCAGTGCTGTCGCAGAGAACGCCGAGGTGTATTTCTCAAACATGGCGCGTTTGTCGAGCAGAATGCGCATAAACAGCGCCGCGCCCACGGTGTTGGTGACCATCATCGGGGCGGCAATACTGTTCACCAGATGCAGCGCATCCTCAAACGGTCGGGCGATAAGGAGGATGATCGCCATCTGCGCCATTTCGGCCACAAAGGTGATCGCGCCCGCAGTAAGCGGGCTGAAGACTTTATCCGGGCGGCCACGTTTAATCATGTAGCTGTGCACCAGGCCACCAAGCAACCCCTCCACGATGGTGGAGATCATGCAACTGAGCGCCGTCATGCCGCCCATGGAATAACGGTGCAGGCCGCCGGTCAGCCCGACGAGTCCGCCGACCACGGGGCCACCGAGCAGCCCCCCCATCACCGCGCCAATCGCGCGGGTGTTGGCGATCGAGTCTTCAATATGGAGGCCAAAGTAGGTCCCCATAATGCAGAAAATGGAGAAGGTTACATAGCAGAGGAGTTTGTGCGGCAGACGGACGGTCACTTGCATCAGCGGGATGAACAGACGCGTTTTACTCATCAACCAGGCGATGACAAGAAACACGCACATCTGCTGAAGCAACAGCAGCACCAGATTAAACTCGTACATACTCAGGAACCGCACCTTCTGAAAACGCGTAACATACACTGAAGGCGCCGAAGTTTCTTTGAAGCAGTCCAAAAAAGCGGTAAATCGTGTCCGCCATCACATCTTTTGCCGAACATAACGCATGCTTCGCATTATTTGTACAAAAAAAGAGCAATTCTTCCTGGTTCGACAAACTGGGTCTACAGTTAAGCTGGGGACGCGTTAGCCAGGGGGCGATTATGGCGCTTTACACGATCGGTGAAGTGGCACTCCTTTGTGACATCAATCCCGTCACGCTACGGGCATGGCAGAGACGGTATGGTTTACTCAAACCGCAGCGAACGGACGGTGGTCACCGTCTTTTCAACGATGCCGATATCGACCGGATCCGCGAAATCAAAAGCTGGATCGACAACGGTGTACAGGTGGGCAAGGTTAAGTCGCTGCTCAGTCATGACGATCCCGACACACAACACCTCTGGCGCGAACAACAGGAAACCCTGCTGCGGCTCCTGCAGGCGGGTAACCTCCAGCGCCTGCGCGCGTGGATAAAAGAGCAAGGCCGCGATTATCCGGCGCAAACGCTAATCAGCCATCTTTTCATCCCGCTTCGTCGACGGCTGCAATGTCAGCACTCCACCCTGCAGGCGCTGCTGAGTATGCTCGACGGCGTTCTTATCAACTACATCGCCGTTTGTCTTGCCTCGGCGAGAAACAAAGGCGGAAAAGACGCGCTGGTTGTCGGCTGGAACGTGCACGACACCACGCGGCTGTGGCTGGAAGCCTGGATCGCCACCCAACAGGGCTGGCGTGTGGATGTTCTGGCGCATTCGCTTGCCCAGCTGCGGCCCGAATTTTTCGACGGCCAGACCCTGCTGGTCTGGTGCGGCGAAGTGCCCTCCGCCTCGCAGCAACAGTTGCTGACGGAATGGCGGGAACACGGTTATCCAGTTTACGCCCTCAGTCCCGACGAGCCGTAACGGCATTTAATGGTTCATTAACAGCTGCGCTTCACCGTATAATTGTTCCGTTAACAACAGGAGCAGATGATGAAGGCAACCAAACTGGCCGTAATTACCCTTTTTGTACTGATGGCCGTCAGCGGCATCGGCGGCGTGATGCTGGCCGGGTACTCATTTATTGTTCGTGGCGGTGTCGGCTGAGGAATTGAGCCAGCCGCTCAAACAGGCGATCGACGACGATGGCCGCCAGCGCGACCAGTACCGCCCCCTGGATTATATAGGCCGTATTAAACCCGCTTAAGCCGATGATGATCGGCGTTCCCAGCGTATTGGCCCCCACCGTAGACGCGATGGTCGCCGTGCCGATGTTAATAATCACCGACGTACGGATCCCCGCGATAATCACCGGTGCCGCAAGCGGCAGTTCAACCTTGCACAGTCGCTGACCGTTGCTCATGCCCATCCCTTCGGCCACGCTCAGTACCGATGCCGGTACCGACGCAATGCCCGCCAGCGTCCCCTGAAGAACAGGCAGCACGCCGTAAAGAATCAGCGCAATGATGGCCGGTTGCTGACCAAACCCGATCACCGGCACCGCAATCGCCAGGACCGCCACCGGCGGAAATGTCTGCCCGATAGCCGCAATTGTCTCCACCAGCGGGCGAAACTCTCTCCCCCAGGGCCGTGTTACCGCAATCCCGGCGCCCACGCCCAGCACCACGGCAATCGCGCTGGAGAGCGCCACCAGCCACAGGTGCGCAAGGGCAAGATTGACAAAACTCTCCTGCTGATAGACCGGTCGCGGCAGGCCGGGAAAGAGTGAGCTGAACAGCGCCGCGCTGTGCGGCATCAGAAACAGCAAGGCAACAAAAAGCCCTGTCAGCCAGAGGAGCGGATCACGCATGACCTTCACGCGTCACCTCCCCGGCCAGCAGATCGCGAAAATGCAGGGTGCCGCACGGTGCGCCTGCGGCATCCGTCACCGGCAAGACCTCGCACTGGCGCGCCACAAAGGCGGATAGCGCGTCCCGCAGGCTCATCTGTTCCTGTAACGGTTCACCGCTTATCGCCACATCCTGTCGACGCATATAATCGCTGACGGTTCGCAGGGAGAGCAGCCTGACGCCCAGTTCGCTGCGGCCAAAAAACTCGCGCACAAAATCGTTCTTCGGATGGGTCAACAGGTCAAGTGGCGTGCCCTGCTGGATCACTTCGCCGTGATCCATCAACACCAGATGGTCGGCCAGCCTCAGCGCCTCATCAATATCGTGCGTCACGAGGACGATCGTTCGGCCAAGGATCCGGTGAATGCGGGTCATCTCAGTCTGCAGCGCCCCGCGTGTGACCGGATCCAGCGCGCCAAAAGGCTCATCCATCAGCAGCACCTGCGGATTGGCCGCCAGCGCGCGCGCCACCCCCACACGCTGCTGTTGTCCGCCCGAAAGCTGATGCGGGTAGCGGTCACGCAGCCCGGGCTCTAACCCCAGCAGCGACATAAGCTCGTCCACTCGTGCGTCAGTCTTTGCCCGCGACCATTTTTCCAGCTGCAGCACGGTGGCAATGTTCTGCGCGACCGACCAGTGGGGAAACAGGCCGATGGACTGGATGGCGTAGCCCATGCGACGACGCAACTCCAGCACCGGCAGGCTGCGGATCTCTTCCCCGGCAAAACGTATTACACCGCTGTCGTGCTCCACCAGGCGGTTGATCATCTTCAGGGTGGTGGATTTCCCCGAACCCGAGGTGCCAATCAGTACCGAAAACGCCCCCTCGGCAAAATTCAGGTTCAGGTGGCTTGCCGCCGGACGGCCGGCAAACGTTTTACTGACATCGTGAAATTCAATCATTGGCTCTTCTCCCGAGCAACGCGAGCCATAAGGCAAACAGCGCATCGATGACGACCGCCAGTGCAATCGTGGGCACCACGCCCAGTAACACCAGATCCAGCGCGCTACTCAGCAGCCCCTGGAACACCAGCGCACCAAAGCCACCAGCGCCAATCAGCGCGGCGATCACCGCCATCCCGACGGTCTGGACCGCCACCACCCGCAGGCTACGCAGCAGCAGGGGCAAGGCCAGCGGGAGCTGGATCTGCCAGAAGCACTGGCGCCGGCTCATCCCCATTGCATGGGCGCTCTCCAGCACATCCGGCGCGACCTGGCTTAAGCCCGCCACCACGCCGCGGACCAGCGGCAGCAGCGCGTACAGCACCAGGGCAATCAGCGCGGGGGTTAATCCGGTTCCGGCGATACCGACTGCGGCTAAGGCCGGAAATGACTTCACCAGTCCCGCAAGCGGCGCAATCAGCAGGCCAAACAGAGCCACGGAAGGAATGGTCTGGATCACGTTGAGCACGGCAAAAACCCCGCCCTGGCGGGAAGGATGACGGTAACACCACATGCCCAGCGGTACCCCCAGCAGTAACGCCGGGAACAGCGTGCCGAAGAGGATCGTCAGGTGTTGCGCCAGTGCATCATCAAACACCTCCTGACGGTTGGCGTACTCTTTTAACAGCGAGAGATTATTCAGCTCACCGCTGAACAGCAGCAGCAACGGAACACACCAGATCTGGGCATTGAGCACCCAGCGCCAGGCAGACGACGGGATCAGGCGGCGGATCGCATCGCTGCAGGCCAGCAGACACAGCGCCAGCCACAGCCACAGTCCACTGCCCACGGTGGTTCGCGCCAGTGGACTTTCCGCCGAGGTCATGTGCGTGGCGGCAAGCCCGGCACTCCAGAACAAGGTGATGAAGAGGCCTTCACTGAGGAGTAGCGTCAGCCATTGTGCAACCCGCCCACGGCTGAGCGAGAGCACAACCAGTGCACCCAGCGCTACAACCAGCAGCAGCGGCGTAAACGGCCAGACCTGCCAGAGTGCGCGCCCTTCCCCCGACATCAGGCGGTTAGGCGCCACATTGACAAACGGTAGCGCGACCGCCGCCATGGCCACACAGGCCAACAGCAGCAGTACGCGGTTATGACATTTTATTGGCACAGCCCTGTCCTGTTACTTCACAAGCCCTTGTTGTTTCAGGAAGTCGGCGGCCACTTTTTTGGCATCCAGTCCCTCTACGGCAATGCTGGCGTTGAGCTGTTGCAGCGTTTTCTCATCCAGTTTTTCAAAGACCGGTTTGAGCCATTCAGCGATATCCGGGTAGGCTTTCAGCACCGCCTGACGCACCACGGGCGTTGGGGCATAAATAGGCTGAACGCCTTTCGGATCGGTTAAGGTTTGCAGGCCAAGCGCCGCGACCGGGCCGTCCGTACCGTAGGCCATCGCCGCATTGACGCCAGAGGTCTGCTGCGCCGCCGCCTTGATGGTCACTGCGGTGTCACCGCCCGCGAGCGAGAGCAGCTGTGCCTGGTCGAGCTTGAAGTCGTAGGCTTTTTCGAAAGCAGGCAGCGCGTCCGGACGCTCGATAAACTCCGCGGAGGCCGCAAGCTTAAAGTCGCCCTTCTCTTTCAGATAGCGGCTGAGATCCGCCAGCGAGGTCATTTTGCCTTTCTCCGCCACGTCTTTACGCACCGCGATGGTCCAGGTGTTGTTGGCCGGAGCCGGGGTCAGCCAGACCAGCTTGTTCTGTTCTGCATCGAGTTTTTTGACTTTTTCATACCCGGCTTTGGCGTTTTTCCATGCCGGATCGTTTTCATCTTTGAAGAAGAATGCCCCGTTGCCGGTATATTCCGGGTAGATATCCAGCTCGCCGGAGGTGATGGCGCCGCGTACCACTGGCGTGGTGCCCAGCTGGACTTTATTGACGGTTTTCACGCCGTGGCTTTCCAGTACCTGCAAAATGATATTACCGAGCAGCGCACCCTCGGTATCGATCTTCGAGCCCACTTTTACCGGTTCTGCCGCCTGTAGCGGCAGGCTTAGCGCCGCGAGCAACGCCGCAGAAACCATCATCCCCGTTTTAATCGTCATTCCACTATCCTCATTTTTTTGTCGCCTTTTTCAGAGGCTTGAGAGAAAAGCGTAGCTTAAAACGGCGGATTTACCCGGCAAAATGCCTTTTTAGCATAAGGTAAGACGCATCCCCCGATGAACGGGGGATGCAAAGGAAGGAAAGGTTACAGCAGCTCGAACTCGCCTTTATTGACGCGAGCGGAATCCAAACCAATAAACACATTGAACTTGCCCGGTTCCGCATCGTATTTCATCTGCTGGTTCCAGAACTTCAGGGCATCCACGTCGATCGGGAAGCTGATGGTTTTGGTTTCGCCAGGTTTGAGATTGACCTTCTCAAAGCCACGCAGCTGTTTCACCGGACGGCTCATGGAGGCAGTCACATCCTGAACGTACATCTGAAGTACCGTCGCACCTTCACGTTTGCCGGTGTTCGTCACCTCAACGCTGGCAGTCACTTTACCGTCACGCTTCAGGCGCGGGGCTGACATTTTCACGTCAGAGACCTTAAAGGTGGTATAGCTCAGACCGTACCCAAACGGATACAGCGGACCGTTCGCTTCATCGAAGTAACGGGAGGTGTACTTGTTTGGCTTATCAGCGTTATACGGACGACCGGTATTCAGGTGGCTGTAGTACACCGGGATCTGCCCGACAGAGCGTGGGAAGGACATCGGCAGTTTGCCCGACGGGTTGTAATCACCAAACAACACATCGGCGATGGCGTTCCCCCCTTCCGTACCGGCGAACCAGGTTTCCAGAATGGCGTCAGCCTGCTGCTCTTCTTTCACCAGCGCCAGCGGACGGCCGTTCATCAGTACCAGCACCAGCGGCTTGCCAGTGGCTTTCAGGGCGGCGATCAGATCACGCTGGCTTTGCGGGATCGTGATATCGGTACGGCTGGAGGCTTCGTGTGCCATCCCCTGCGCTTCACCCACCACCGCAACCACCACATCAGACTGTTTCGCGGCGTTTACCGCTTCGTCAATCATCTCTTTTGGCGTGCGCGGATCGACCTTCACCGCCTCTTCATACTGATTGAGGAAAGTCACGATATCTTTATCATCAGTGACGTTCGCCCCTTTGGCATAGATCACCTTCGCGTTTTCACCGACCGCACTCTTAATACCGGTCAGCACCGTCACGGACTGATCGGCCACACCCGCCGCAGACCAGCTACCCATCACGTCGCGCTTGCTGTCTGCCAGCGGGCCAACCACCGCAATGGTGCCGGATTTTTTCAGCGGCAGCGTGTCGAGTCGGTTTTTCAGCAGCACCAGGCTTTCACGCGCCACTTCACGGGCCTCTTTACGGTGCAGACGGCTTTCGGCGTTGGTGTCTGCCGGGTCAGACTCTTTCGGGCCCAGGTGGCTGTAAGGATCGTTAAACAGCCCCATGTCATATTTCACGTTCAGCACGTGACGCGTGGCATCGTCCAGCTCCGCCATCGTCACCTTGCCGCTCTTCACCAGCCCCGGCAGGTACTTGCTGTAATACTCGTCACTCATGCTCATGTTGATGCCGGATTTGAGCGCCACGCGCACCGCATCTTCCGGGTCCGACGCCGTGCCGTGTTTGATGAGTTCTTTAATGGCGCCGTGGTCAGAGACGGTGATGCCCTTGAAGCCCCACTGGTCACGCAGCACGTCTTTCAGCAGCCAGGAATCCGACGTGGCTGGCGTGCCGTTGAGCGAGTTCAGGGCGACCATCACCGCGCCGCTACCGGCATCCAGGCCTGCTTTGTACGGCGGCATATAGTCGTTAAACAGGCGCTGCGGGCTCATGTCGACGGTGTTGTACTCTTTACCGCCTTCCACTGCACCATAGGCCGCGAAGTGCTTGACGCTGGTCATGACCGAATAGCGATCCGCCGGGCTTTTACCCTGCATCGCTTCCACCATGGTTTTCCCCATCGTGGCGGTCAAATAAGTATCTTCACCAAAGCCCTCTGACGCGCGGCCCCAGCGCGGATCGCGGGAGACATCAACCATCGGAGCCCAGGTCATGTTCAGGCCGTCGTCGGCGGCTTCATATGCCGAGACACGCCCGACGGTTTTCACCGCGTCGAGGTTAAAGGAGGAGGCCAGACCGAGGCTGATAGGGAATACGGTACGCTGTCCGTGTACCACGTCATAGGCGAAAAACAGCGGAATTTTCAGGCGGCTAAGTTCCATCACCTGATCCTGCATTTTGCGGATATCCTGACGGGTTACGGTGTTAAAAATCGCCCCCACCTGGCTCTCTTTAATCATCTCGCGGATCGCCTCTTTCGGGTTATCCGGGCCGACGCTGATAAGACGCAGCTGGCCGATCTTCTCATCGACCGTCATTTTCTTGAGCAATTCCGTGACAAACGCGTCCCGTGCTTCAGGCGTAAGCGGGTGATTGCCAAACAGTTCATCTGCCAGCGCAGGTTGCAGTGCCAGGCTGACGGCGACACCTACAGAACATAGCCATTTCATGTCGTTTTACTCTCTCATCAATTTCCGCCGGAAGATCTCGGCCAGGGCGTGCGAAAAGCGCAGTGTGCCACAAACCCTCAGAACGTTGCAGGGTTATTCTCTGATTTTTCTCGCAAATACGCGCCCTCTAAACGGCTAATCGCGCTATGCTTTACAGCGAGAAATTTGCCCCACCACAAGGAGTGGAAGATGTCTTCTGTTCGAACTGCCGATAACACGACTTTTATTCACGAACTGTCGCGCCTGGTTGGTCACTCTCACCTGCTTACCGACCCGGCCAAAACTGCCCGCTACCGTAAGGGCTTTCGTTCCGGACAGGGCGATGCGCTGGCGGTGGTTTTTCCCGGCACGCTGCTGGAGCTGTGGCGCGTCCTGAGCGCCTGCGTCGCCGCCGACAAGATTATTTTAATGCAGGCGGCTAACACCGGCCTGACCGAAGGCTCGACGCCGAACGGCAACGATTACGACCGTGATATCGTCATCATCAGCACCCTGCGTCTCGACAAACTCCACCTGCTGGATAAAGGCGAGCAGGTGCTGGCCTTCCCCGGCACCACGCTCTACTCGCTGGAAAAAGCGCTTAAACCTCTGGGGCGCGAACCGCATTCGGTGATTGGTTCATCCTGTATTGGCGCCTCCGTCATTGGTGGGATCTGCAATAACTCCGGCGGCTCGCTGGTGCAGCGCGGACCCGCTTATACCGAAATGTCGCTGTATGCCCGTATTGATGAAAACGGCAAGCTGACGCTGGTTAACCATCTGGGAATCGATCTGGGCGTTACCCCGGAGCAGATCCTGAGCAAGCTCGACGACGATCGCGTGAAAGATGAAGACGTGCAGCACGATGGCCGTCATGCCCACGACCACGATTACGTCACCCGCGTGCGCGATATCGACGCGGATACCCCGGCGCGTTATAACGCCGACCCGGACCGCCTGTTTGAATCCTCCGGCTGCGCGGGCAAACTGGCCGTTTTCGCGGTCCGGCTCGACACCTTCCCGGCCGAGAAAAAGCAGCAGGTGTTTTACATCGGCACCAATCAGCCTGACGTGCTGACCGAAATCCGTCGTCATATTCTGGGCGAATTCACGCACCTGCCGGTGGCGGGCGAGTATATGCACCGGGATATCTACGACATCGCCGAACGCTACGGCAAAGATACGTTCCTGATGATCGACAAGCTCGGCACCGATAAAATGCCGTTCTTCTTCACCATGAAAGGCCGCACCGACGCGATGCTGGAGAAGGTGTCGCTGTTTAAACCGCACTTCACCGACCGCTTTATGCAGAAGCTGGGGAATGTCTTCCCCGCCCACCTGCCGGAGCGCATGAAAACCTGGCGCGATAAGTATGAACATCACCTGCTGCTGAAAATGGCCGGAGACGGGATCGCCGAAGCGCAGACCTGGCTGAGCGAATTCTTTAAAACCGCCGAGGGGGATTTCTTCGCCTGTACGCCTGAGGAGGGAAGCAAAGCCTTCCTGCACCGTTTTGCCGCTGCGGGTGCCGCCATCCGTTATCAGGCCGTACACTCAGAAGAGGTAGAGGATATTCTGGCGCTGGATATTGCGCTGCGACGCAACGATACCGAGTGGTTTGAACATCTACCGCCGGAAATCGACAGCAAGCTGGTGCATAAGCTCTATTACGGCCACTTTATGTGCTACGTCTTCCACCAGGATTACATCGTTAAAAAAGGGGTCGACGCGCACGCGTTGAAAGAGGAGATGCTCGCCCTTCTTCGCGAACGTGGCGCACAATATCCTGCGGAACACAACGTCGGGCATCTTTACAAAGCCCCCGATACACTTAAGCAGTTTTATCGCGAGAATGACCCTACAAACAGTATGAATCCCGGCATTGGTAAAACAACGCGGAATAAATACTGGAAGGAGAGCGTGAACGCGGAGCAGTCCATAACGCAAGCGTCTGATTAATTCATACAGCCATATTTAAGAGATTGTTAAGCACAGCTCAATCGTACTAGAGTACCTGCACTCGCCGGAGAAACGTTTCTCCGGCAATCTTTGACGAGGAGCAGGCACATCATGTCGGCTGTTGATATCTTATCCGTAACCGAAGTGGAAGTGCGCGATGCCCTTCCCGACGATGTGCATGCCATTTCGGCTATTTACGCATGGCATGTACTTCACGGACGCGCGTCGTTTGAGGAAATTCCCCCCACCGTTGATGAAATGCGTAAGCGTTTGAAAAACGTCACCGATAACGGTTTGCCCTGGCTGGTGGCGCTGTATCGCGGCATTGTGGTGGGCTATTGCTATGCCACCCCCTACCGTCCACGACACGCATATCGCTACACGCTGGAAGAATCTATTTACGTGGATGCCAGCACCACAGGACGCGGTTTTGGCAGCGCATTAATGGGCGCGCTGATTGAACGCTGCGAGCAAGGCCCCTGGCGGCAGATGATTGCCGTTGTGGGTGATGGCAATAATAACGCCGGCTCATTGCGACTGCATAAAAAGCACGGTTTTGAAGTCGTGGGTCAGTTGCGTAGCGTGGGTTACAAAAAAGGCGACTGGCGGGATACGGTGATTATGCAGCGCCCGCTCAACGACGGAGACTGGACGCTGCCGGAATAGGCCCAGTGCGGTCTGGTGCCGTCACCCCGGCCCTCTCCCACAGGGAGAGGGAGAAAACAGAAAAAAACGGTAACATAGTTACCGTTTTGCTTTTACCTAATCGTTCTGCGCCGTCGCCATCTGCTCGGCTTTCTGCTTTTTATACGTCAGCGCCGCAGCCGGAACCGGCTGCACTTTCCCTGTTTCAATCCAGGTGCGCAGTCGGCTGGCATCGGCGAAGTGAGTATATTTGCCGAAGGCATCCATCACCACCAGCGCCACCGGTTTACCGTTGAACACGGTACGCATCACCAGACAGTGACCCGCCGCGTTAGTAAAGCCGGTTTTGGTTAACTGAATATTCCAGTTCTCGCGGTACACCAGGTGGTTGGTGTTGCGAAACGGCAGCGTATAGGCCGGATTCGCAAAGGTGGCCATCTCTTCACGCGTGGTGCTGAGTTGCCCAATCAGCGGGTACTGTTTACTGGCAATCAGCAGTTTCGTCAGATCGCGCGCCGTGGAGACGTTGTGAATCGACAGACCTGTCGGCTCAACATAATGGGTATTATTCATACCCAGCGCTTTGGCTTTGGCATTCATCGCGCGAACAAAAGCGTCATAGCCACCCGGATAGTGGTGGGCGAGGCTCGCTGCCGCGCGGTTTTCAGACGACATCAGCGCCAGCAGCAGCATGTTTTTACGGCTGATTTCACTGTTCAGACGCACGCGGGAGTAAACCCCTTTCATCTCCGGCGTGTGGCTGATGTCCACTTTCAGTTTTTCATCCAGCGGCAGATGTGCATCCAGCACCACCATCGCGGTCATTAATTTGGTTATCGAGGCAATCGGGCGCACCAGATCCGGATGGCTGGCGTAGATCACCTTATTGGTGTTGAGATCAACAATCATCGCGCTGCCGGAAGCGATTTGCGGTTGGGCAGCAGCGGTGGTCACCGCGGGCGTTTTGGCGAGAGCTGGCACGCCAGCAGACGCCCCCAGCAACAGTGCCAGGCTAAGTAAAGAAACTCGGAATTTCAGCATGGTGAGACTTCTGATAATTATTCACGCACGTTATGACGTACACCGCCTGTGTCGACGGAGAAACACAGGCTGGCTCCGGCATCATAGCGGTCACCGTGCATTGTCGCCAGCGGATAATCGTGAACAGATGCTGCATTGCTGGCATTTACGCCAGCAATGCAGTGAACTCAGAAGAGACGGTATCCATAACCCCAAAGAATCACCGTCAGCGCCAGTAACGCCTCCAGCACCAGCACGCCGATGGCGAGCGTTGAACTGGAGAAGCTCAGGCCCTCTTCTTTATTGATATTCAGGAAGGTGGGTACGCCCAGATACAGCAGATAACCCGTGTAAAAGAGCGCAATAGTACCGATCAGCGCGCACAACCAGACCAGTGGATAGAGCGCAACAATACCGCTTAAGAACAGCGGGGTCGCGACATATCCGGCAAAGACCATACAGTGTGCCAGTGAAGGACGTTGCGGATAGTTACGCGCCATCCAGTGAATGACACGTCCCATGATGGCGACACCCGCCAGCATCAGACCATAAAAGAGAATGGCCAGATAAAGCCCGGTAAACCAGGAAAGCTGAACCACGGTACCATCACCAAAGTTCCAGCCGATTTGTGTTGTACCGATAAACGCGCATATCACCGGCACCGCTGCCATCAGCAGCACGTGGTGCGTGTAATGATGCGAGACCGTTTCGTTCTCACTTTTGATGACATGCATTTCACGATCGGGATGGGAAAAAAGTCCCCAGACATGGTTCATAGCGCCCCCTTGTTGTCGGCCCGTCATCGATACCTTAAGTATAATGCAGGCTTTAGATTATTTTATGTACAGTGGGAAATTTCCGTTGATTGCCCCGCGGTTGAGACAAGGGGTATATGATTAAGCGAGGCATGCTGAGGGAGATGATGTTTACGTAATGGATATCAACGGACTTATTGAACAATACGGATACGCAGCGCTGGTTGTCGGGAGCGTGGCGGAAGGTGAAACCATCACGCTGTTAGGCGGCGTCGCCGCGCATCAGGGATTACTCAAATTCCCGCTGGTCGTTGCCGCGGTTGCCCTGGGCGGGATGATTGGCGATCAGCTGCTCTACTTTCTGGGGATGCGCTTTGGGCCGACGCTGCTTAAGCGTTTCGCTAAACACAAAAAGAAGATTAACCGGGCGCAACGGCTCATTCAGCGTCATCCTTACCTGTTTGTTATTGGCACCCGTTTTATGTATGGCTTTCGGATCATCGGGCCGATATTGATTGGCGCCAGCCGCCTGCCGCCGAAAATTTTCCTGCCGCTGAACGTGATTGGTGCATTCGCCTGGGCGCTGATTTTTACCACGCTCGGTTACGTGGGTGGAGAAGTGATAGGTCCGTGGCTGCATAACCTTGACCAGCATCTGAAGCACTGGGCGTGGCTGATACTGGTGGTTGTGGCAGTGATTGGGGTCAGGCTGTGGATGCGGCACAGAGAGAAGAAGCAGGATGAGGAGTGAGTGCGGCCTGCTGCCCTCACCCTCTCCCACAGGGAGAGGGAACTTAAAACACCCTCTCCCACGGGGTGAGGGGGAAGCTAACCCGCCGGTTTAAACTGCGGATTCGCCAGCATAAACCCACCATCGACGATAAACGACTGGCCGGTGGTGTAGCTGGCGTCGCTGTCGCATAACCACGCCACCAGACTGGCGATCTCTTTGGTGTACCCCGGTCTGGCGAGCGGGATCGCTGGCATCGAGCCTTCCTTCACTTCACTCTCGTCCATATCATTCATCGGGGTGGCAATCGCCCCCGGCGCGACAGCATTCACCAGAATGTTGTGCTGCACCAGCTCCAGCGCCATGGATTTGGTTAATCCCCCCAGGGCGTGTTTTGCGGCGGTATAGGCGCTGGCCTCCGGCAGCGGCGTGTGTTCATGCACCGAGGTGATATTCACAATTCGCCCCCCTTCCCCTTGCTTTACCATGGTACGCGCGGCTATTTGCGAACAGAGAAACGCGCCGTCCACGTCGACAGTAAAGATGTTCCGCCACTCATCAAACGGCATATCCAGGAAGGGCGCTTTGGTCATCGCGCCGGCGTTGTTAACCAGCACGTCCAGGCGACCAAAACGGGCGATTAACGTTTCAATCGCCTGCGCCCCCTGCGGCAGGGTGCTTAAATCAAGCTGGATAGCTTCAGCCCGCCGTCCCTGCGCCTCTACTTCGCGGCAGGTCTCCCGCGCCCCTTGTTCATCAGAATGCCAGGTGACACCAATATCAAACCCACGTTCAGCCAGCATCAGGGCCGTGGTTTTACCAATCCCGGAGTCCGATGCGGTGACAATCGCTACTTTGGTCATACTCACCTCCTGAAAAACTGCAAAGAGGTAAGTATAGATAATGTCCTTTTTTAGCCATGATGATAACCACCGCCGAGCGCGGACGTCAGCTGCAGCGTGGCGTCAATGTACTCGCCCTGCAGCAGCAGACCGGCGAGATGTTCTTTCAGCGCGGGGATTTTGGCTTCACTGACGCGGGATCCGGCAATAATCCCGGCGCTAAAACGCGCCTGCGCCAGCGCCACCACACGCGCGGCATCTTTTTCCACCTGCTGCTGATGCTGATTTTTCGCCGTCAGCATTTCCACTTCGCTGGCCGTACGTGCCACCTGATTCACGGCATCCACCACCGCCTTGTTGTAATTCGCCACCGAGAGATTGTTCTGCGCCTGGGCGATATCCAGCTGTGCATTCAGCCTGCCGCTGTCAAAAATGGGCAAGGTCAGCCCGGCGGTCACGCCCATTTGCTGGGCTGAAGAACGGAACAGATCGCTCAGGTGCAGGGCATCCTGCTGTAAAAACGCCATCAGATTCACATCAGGATAAAACGCCGCTCTGGCGGCATCGACCTCGCTCATGGACGCTTCGATATACCAGTGGGCCTCCTGCAGATCCGGCCGTCGGGCCAGCAGTTCATACCCCAGCGTCGACGGTAACGACGCCTCAACCGTCGGTAAGGCATGCCGTGTGAGCACCAGCGCGGAGGTATTAGTCAACGCGTTCAGACGCGCCTCAACGGCTTTCATTTTGCCGTGAACCTCGGCGATTTGCTCTTCGGTTTTGCTGGCGTTGATATCGGTTTCGACACCTTCCACAGAGGAGGTGATGCCGTGCTGATACAGCTCGCGATCGGCACCAATGATATTGTCCTGTTCGGATTTTATCTGCATGAGGATATCCCCTGCGGCGGCCTGTGTTTGCCAGTCCCAGTAGAGCCGCGCCACGCTGCTGGCAAGCAGTTGAAGGGTCTGCTCAAGCTCCGCTTTTTGCGCATTCACTTTGCCTATCCGGGCCTCCACCCGGGCGCGATTTTTGCCCCACAAATCAAGATCCCAGCCCGCAGTCAGGCCGAATGTACCGTTGGTATACCAGGGGCCGGTGGTTCCCGCCGCCGGATCGGTAAGAGCAAAAGGCCCCATCAGCCCTTCGGCGGACATTTTCTGACGTTCGGCGTCAGCCGAAAAATCCATTTGCGGGCCGTCGGCTGCCAGGGTGGCTTTAGCCTGGGCTTCAGCAAGGGTAATACGCTGACGGGCAATCTGCATATCCGGTGCATCGTCCAGTGCTTTGGCAATCAGTCTGTTTAGCTGGGGATCGTTATACGCCTTCCACCATTCATTTTTCGGCCAGTCCTGATGACGCAGAACCGTATTAACCGACGCCGTGATCGGCCGGGTAGTGAGGGGGGATACCGTGGCATGTTGCGGCGCACAGCCGGCCAGACAAAATGCAAAAGAAGCACTCAGAGATAAAATAAGAAAAGGTTTCATTACGCCATTCACGCAAAAAATAAAGGCGCAAATTACGCTTGATGCTGTTTGTTTTTTTAGTAATGCGTGGCAATGTGCAAATTGTCATACACTTTTATATTCAGAAAATTATACATCACAGAAATGAATTAAATCAGTGAATTCATCTTAATGATAAATTGCCTGCTACACTTACTGTTGACATACAGACGCAGGAGACGCGAATGAAAATATTACTGTGGGTAATTTTAATTATATTTCTGATAGGACTGTTGGTCGTCACCGGTGTATTCAAGATGATTTTCTGATTCCTTTGCCCGGCATACCGCCGGGCAAATTCCCTTTATTCCGCTTTTAACGATGCGCCTTTTGTCGCAATTACCTCTTTATACCAATAGAAGCTTTTCTTACGACTGCGGGCCAGCGTGCCATTTCCGCTGTCATCGCGATCGACGTAAATAAAGCCATAGCGCTTGGAGAGTTCAGCTTTAGACGCACTCACCAGGTCGATTGGCCCCCAGCTGGTATATCCCATTACCTCAACCCCATCCTCAATGGCTTCGCGCACCTGTACCAGATGGTCGTTAAGGTAGCGGATGCGATAATCATCCTGCACCACACCATCAGCGTCCGGTTTATCCTTTGCTCCCAGACCATTTTCCACAATAAACAACGGCTTCTGATAACGGTCCCAGAGCACATTCAACAGGGTGCGCAGACCGACAGGGTCAATTTGCCAGCCCCATTCGGAACTTGCCAGATGCGGGTTTGGCACCATGCTCAGGATGTTGCCACGCGCCTGCTGGTTGAGGGCTTCATCCGCGGTGACGCAGCCCGTCATGTAATAGCTGAAGGAGATAAAATCGACGGTGGATTTCAGCGCCTCGCGGTCGGCATCCGTGACCTCAAGCTGAATCCCGTTGTCGCGGAAGAAGCGCTGCATATACCCCGGGTAGGCGCCACGGCACTGTACGTCGCCAAAGAACTGCCAGGTGCGGTTTTCCTGCAGCGTTTCCAGTACATCTTCCGGCTTACAGGTCAGCGGATACATCAGTCCGCCCAGCAGCATGTTGCCAATTCTGGCGTCAGGCACGATCTCGTGACAGGCTTTTACCGCCAGCGCGCTGGCCACCAGCTGATGGTGGATCGCCTGATACACCTCCCCTTTGCTGCTGGTTTCCGGCAGACCGACGCCCGTCATCGGGGCGTGCAGAGACATATTGATCTCATTGAAGGTCAGCCACAGCTTCACCTTCTCTTTGTAGCGCGCAAAGACGGTACGGGCATAGCGCTCAAAGAATCCAATAGTCTGGCGGCTGCCCCACCCGCCGTACTGCTTCACCAGCCCCCACGGCATTTCGTAGTGTGAGAGCGTCACCAGCGGCGTAATGTTGTGCGCAGCCAGCTCGTCAAACAATCTGTCGTAAAACGCCAGTCCCGCTTCGTTAGGCTGAAGTTCGTCGCCGTTGGGAAAAATACGCGTCCAGGCAATGGAGACGCGCAGGCAGCTAAAGCCCATCTCCGCGAACAACCTGATGTCTTCCGGATAGCGATGATAGAAGTCGATGGCGATATCCTTGATGCCGCTGTCACCCGCCACGCGCTCAACTACCGGGCCGAAGACCCCCTGCGGCTGAACGTCTGAGGTGGACAGTCCTTTTCCATCCTCCAGATACGCGCCTTCTACCTGATTCGCGGCAACCGCGCCGCCCCATAAAAAATCGTCCGGGAAAGTTTTCATCACGTTCTCCTGTTATTGTTTGCTGACGCTGAGTAACGGCGCACCCGCATTGACGGACGTCGCCGCCACGGTCACCACGTCACGATACTCATCGCTGTTACTGATAATAATCGGGGTCGCCAGGTCATATCCGGCATCAATAATCGCCTGACGATCAAACTCCAGCAGCAGGTCGCCAGGCTGAACCCTGTCGCCCACCTTCACATGGGCAGTAAACGGCCTGCCGTCGAGCTTCACGGTGTCGATACCCACATGGATCAACACTTCAATCCCGCTGTCGCTGAGCAAGCCGATGGCGTGTTTGGTCTGGAACAAAGAGGCCACCACACCGGCAAACGGGGCAACCACTTTGTTATCAGTTGGAATAATGGCGGCACCGCTGCCCAGCAGGCCGCTGGCAAACGTGGTATCCGGCACCTGGTCAAGCGCCAGAACGGTACCGGTCATGGGGGATAAGACATCGTTTTCCCCGGCAGAAAGCGCAACCTCCGGCGTGGCACGCCCGGGCATTCCGGCCACCAGGGTCAGGCCGCAGCTCATCACCAGCGCCACCACGGTACCGATGACACCGCCCCACAGCGTGGCGTTTACGCCCCCAGGCGGGATCATCTGTGCAATGGTAAAGATATTGGCGAAGCCAAAGGAGTAAACGTGGGTATCGCTGAAGCCGACAATCGCGCCGCCGATAGCCCCCGCCACGCAGCCAAAGATAAACGGACGGCGCAGAGGCAGGTTCACGCCATAAACCGCCGGTTCGGTGATACCAAAAATGCCTGCCGTCACCGATGAACCTGCCAGCATTTTCTGGCGGGCATCGCGGGTTCGCAGGAAGATCCCCAGCGCCGCCCCGACTTGCCCGAACACGGCGGGCAGCAGCATCGGCAGCATGGAGTCATGTCCCAGCACCGCCAGGTTGTTAATCATCAGCGGTACCAGCCCCCAGTGCAGACCAAAAATAACGCAGACCTGCCACAGCGCGCCCATCGCCGCCCCCGCCAGCCACGGCGCCAGAACGTAAATGCTTTGATAGCCGTTCGCCAGCATCTGGCTCAGCCAGGTCGCCAGCGGTCCAATGATGAGGAAAGTCAGCGGTACGGTCACGCCCAGACAGATCAGCGGCGCGAAGAAGTTTTTCATCGAGGAAGGCAGCAGCCTGGTGCTCTGTTTTTCCAGCCAGCAGCTGACCCACGAGGCGAGGATGATCGGGATCACCGACGCGCTGTAGTTGAACCAGGTGACAGGGATGCCGAGAAAGGCTTCCGCTACCGCACCAGGCTGCTGGCTGGCGTTAAACGCCGCAATCATCACCGGATGAGTGAGCGCCCCGCCAATCACCATGGTAATAAACGGATTGCCGCCGAATTTTTTCCCGGCGGTATAGCCCAGCACCAGCGGGAAGAAGAAGAACAGCGCGTCGCTTGCGGCAAACCAGATTTTATAGGTACCGCTCTCAGTGCTAAGCCAGCCGCACACCACCGCCAGCGCCAGCAGCCCTTTCAGAATACCGGACGCGGCAAGAATGCCGATAAACGGGGTAAAGATCCCGGAGACGATGTCGATCAGACGACCCAGCAGATTCCCCTTTTCCCCCTTGTCTTCCACAACAGGCGCGTCATCAGTCAGTCCTGCTTCGCTCCGCACCGCCTGCCAGACATCATGAACGTGGTTACCAATCACCACCTGAAACTGGCCGCCGCTTTCCACCACCATGATCACGCCCGGGTTTTTCTTGAGCCCTTCCGCATCTGCCCGTTGATTCTCTTTGAGCCTGAAGCGAAGCCGGGTGGCACAGTGGACAAGACTGATTATGTTCTCTTTTCCGCCAACGTGGCCGAGAATATCCTTCGCCAGAGCCTGGTATTCCATCTCGATTTCCTTACATCCGATGCCCGCAGGCATCTGTTGACTGAGTTCAAAAAATAAAAAAACCCGAGAACGGCCTCCTTACGAAGTCCGCGCTCAGGTTTTGCCTGCGTTATGCAGTAACAATCCCGTGTTGAGGCTTAACGCCCCTCTTTTCTCACTCGCTCGATATGAATAGCGAGGAACATAATTTCTTCGGTTGTCAGATCGCGCTGGTAGCTTTTATTCAGATGCTGCGCGATTTTCTCGGCGCATTTCCAGGCTTTCGCATAGTTGTCCTTTACCGCCGAATGCAGCGTGACATCATCATCTTCCACCACCGTGCGGGTAAGCATCCGCTGGGCAAAAAACTTCAGGTGGGTGACAAAACGCTGATAGCTGAGCGACTCTTCGTCATACTCAAGCTGCAGCTGATACTTCACCAGTTGCAGGATCTCCTGCATCACCCGCGTCACGTGCATCACGTCCGGCATTTCGCTGTTCAACTGCGCGGTCACCAGATGCAGTGCGATAAACCCCGCCTCATCCTCCTCCAGTTCGACGTTCAGGCGTCTGGCGATAATGGCCCGCGCCTCCTGCCCTAATTCGAACTCCTTCGGATATAACCGCTTGATATCCCACAGCAGCACGTTTTTGATGGCCAGCCCTTTTTTCTGGCGTTCAATCGCAAAGTAGCAGTGGTCCGTGAGTGTGATATACAAGCTGTCCTGCAGTTTTCCCAGCCGCTGTGCCGCCAGCCCAATAATCCGGTCACAGGTGGTCATCACTTCCAGCGGGATCTGGCTCAGCAACTCTCCAAGCCGACGCACCAACTCATCACTTTGCAGCGCAAACACCTTTTCAATCAACGCGGTATCCAGGTCATCACCGACGCGCTTCTGGAAAGCCAGCCCGCGCCCCATCACCACCTGTTCACCTCCGCGTTCATCCTGAACAACCACCACATTGTTATTAAGTATTTTGGCGATTTTCATCGGAACCCCAGAAACAAAAAAACCTGACCTCCGGCAGATGCCAGAAAATCAGGTTTTGCCTGCCTAAGCAGTAACAATCCAGTTCTGGCACTGTAACAGTTTCATTCGTAGCCTCAATGGGTCACGCGTCAGAAACGTGATGCGGATCGAACTTGCACCGGTGATATCAGAAGGTCACCACCGTTTTCAGCTCCGTGACCCAGGCATCCTGGGTGCGGCTGACCCCGCCGGGATGGTGCCAGTACTGAATGCCCGGCTGTAGCTCAAGCCATGGCACTGGACGAAAACGGTAGTAAAACTCGCCGTTCAGGGAATGGCCCGGCACCGGGTGCCAGGCCGGATCGTTATAGCCGGAAACGCCGCTCAGGCTGTTCAGGTAACGCTGGTTGCGCGCGTACTGGCTGCTCATATCAATCCAGGTTACGCCAAAGCCAATCCAGTCTTCCGGGCGTGCATCAAACAACCCGCGATAGCGCAGCGAGGCGGCGTAAACCTGATGCATGTAATTCGTACGCTGATCGGCAAGGCTCATGCTGAAAGAGGTGCTTAAGCCGCGATTCGGATCGTCCTGATGCTGCGTAAGCTGCTGGTTGAGGCCGGCGTACATAAACCAGGTCCGGTTGTGTTGCGCAAATCCCGCCGGGTCCGTCGCGCCTGCCCCTCCGGATTTACCGCGATAGAGATCGGTTTGCGGCGCGTTGGTAAACACCACCCCCAGGTTATACGCACCCGGCAGACCATTAATCAGCGGACGCGCTTCGATTTCAACCGGCAGCAAGACACCTTTGCTGCCCTTTGTCGACCAGCTCCAGGCGTGGCTACGGCTGGAGGCCTGCTGATTTTGCTCCATCACGCCGCCTTTTAGGGTAAGTGTCGGCGTGAATTTATACTCAAGCGTCGTGCCCCAGGTGTGTACGTTCCAGTTGTTCCAGGTTAATGAGTTGGCTGACTTGCCGCCGCACTGCGACAGCAGCTGGAAGTCACAGGGGATGATTTGATCGAAGGTCTGCACCTTGTTCATCATCCCTATGCGCCACGTCAGACGTCGGTCGTCAAAGCTGCGGGCAAAGGTCAGCCAGCCCAGACGGGTAATCGACTGCCCGCCCCAGCTTTCCTGCGTCAGATCGTTAAAATTAACGCGCGGATCCTGAACGCGTCTGGTGGTGAGATCGTCATTGTGGTTGCGGTTGACGATATTCCCTTCAATACGCGCATCGGGAATGCCGGTCCAGCGCGCCAGATCCTGATTAAAGGTCAGCGCAAACTGATCGATATAGGCCACGTGGGAGTCATGGTTATAGCCACCACCACCGTTCCAGCCGATTTCGTTTAAATAACCAAGATTGTACGTAAAGCCGTTATCGTTGAGGATCTTCCGCACGCCGAGCATCTCACCGAGAACAGGAGCCGGTGGCGCCTCAAAACCTAATACCGTTCCGTTCCAGTCTTGCGCCATGGACAGCGGGGATAACGTCAATAAGGCGAATGCGTAGAATTTATTTTTATTTGCCATAATAGCAGCCCGTGATTGAGTATTTAGTGCGTAACCAGCCGCAGGAAAATTTTCTATTTCCTGTCGATATTTAATTTTTTAAAATCAGTGAAAAGCGCTAAGCCAAATGTCTCTCCTGCGTAAACGACAGGCAAAAAAAAAACCTAAGCACTCCACAGCGATAACTGCTGTGAAACGCTTAGGTTTTGCCTGTTAACCAGTAACAATCCTGCGTTGAAAACAGTGGCACCTTAACACCGTCGCGCCACGTTGAAAACCTGTATTGTTTTTTGTTTTAAAAAAGTGTGAGCAATTTAACGCTTATTATTTTGACTGGATCACCCGCGCAATATCCGCAGAAGTCTGTAATGTCCGAATCTCCTGAAATAATCCCAGCGCTTCATCGTACTCTTTGCGTAAATAGCTGAGCCACTGTTTAATGCGCGCCACATGATATAAACCGGTGTCGCCCTGCTTTTCCAGACGGCTATATTTTTGCAGCAGCGTAACAACATCAGCCCACGGCATACGCGGCTCGTTATATTTAATCACCCGGCTAAGGTTAGGCACATTCAGCGCACCGCGGCCGATCATCACCGCCTCGCAGCCAGTGGCCTTCAGACAGGCCTGCGCGCTCTCGTAATCCCAGATTTCACCGTTGGCGATAACCGGAATAGTGAGCCTTTGGCGGATCTCGCCTATCGCCTGCCAGTTAATGCGCTCGGCTTTGTAGCCGTCTTCTTTGGTGCGGCCATGCACCACCAACTCGGTAGCGCCGGCCTGCTGCACCGCATCGGCAATTTCAAACTGCCGCGCGTCGCTGTCCCAGCCCAGGCGCACTTTGACCGTCACCGGCAGGTGCGAGGGCACGGCCTCACGCATCGCTTTCGCGCCACGGTAAATCAGCTCCGGATCTTTCAGCAGCGTCGCCCCACCGCCGCTGCCGTTCACCAGCTTAGACGGGCAGCCACAGTTGAGATCGACCCCGTAAGAGCCGAGCTCGACAGCACGGGCGGCGTTCTCCGCCAGCCATTCAGGATACTGGCCCAGCAGTTGAATACGCACCAGCGTGCCGGAGGTGGTCCGGCTCTGGCGGTGCAGCTCCGGACAGAGTCTGTAGAACGATTTTACCGGCAACAACATATCGACCACGCGCAAAAACTCCGTCACGCAGAGATCGTAATCGTTCACCTCGGTCAGAAGTTCGCGCACCAGGGAGTCGAGCACGCCTTCCATTGGGGCCAGTAAAACACGCATAGCAGTACCTGTGAAAAAAGACGCGCTATAGTATCCGCTCTCTATATCGCTGGGAAGCGGTTCTGTTCAGGGAGAAAGTCAGCCGGCGTTGCCCCGACAATGGCGCGAAACGCCGCCGCAAATGCCGCTGGGCCAGAAAACCCAAGCATCCAGGCCACCTGCTTAACCGGGTAGCCGTTTGCAAGCAGGTCCAGCGAGGCACAAATCCGTGCACGCTGTCGCCAGGCGCGGAAGCTAAAGCCAGTGTCTTTAATAAACGCGCGTGAAAATGTGCGTTCGGACATCGCGGCCCGTTCCGCCAGCATTACCATTGAAACATCCCAGAGATTATTGGCAATGATGTCACAGGCAACACGGTGTAACCGCTCATCAACGGGCATCGGTAATTCGGCTGAAATCTGCTGCGTCTCACTGAGGATCTCGAGCAGCAAAACGGCCATGCTACGCTGACTTGCCGGCCGGTATTCCGCACTGAACAGCCCGGCAATCAGCTCCTTGAACAACGCTGTCGCCATAATTACGTGAACCTCTTCTTTTCGCTCAAAGGGTTCGCATTGCGAAATCAGTGCGGGGCTAAACCAGACTGCGCGAAGCTCCGTTGCGGATAACACACTGTAGGTGTGTTCCTGAAAAGGAGGGATCCACAGCGCGCGTTGCGGTGGTATTACCCAGCGTTTGCTGCCGGTTTCAACGAGCATAACCCCTTTGATGGCAAATAAAAGTTGTCCCTGTGAATGCTGGTGAGGCGGATCGACTTCCCCGCGGGTATAGCTTATTGCCCCTCTGGACCATCCGATGGCATCGTCGTGTATTGGCGTTTTATCGATAACGGTTGGCATTTCACATTCCTCCCTCTCTCTTATGATGCTGCTTGTACACGTAACCGGAGAGAGACGCAATGCACATCCATTTTATCATTCATGAACATTTCGAAGCGCCAGGCGCCTATGAAATCTGGGGGAAAAAGCGCGGCTGTACGCTGAGCTACTCCAGGGTTTATCAGGACGATCCTTTACCCCAGGATCCGGGAAGCATAGATTTGCTCATCATCATGGGGGGGCCGCAGTCACCCGCCACCACGCTTATGGAATGTCCCTGGTTTGATGCGCAGGCGGAAATTGCACTCATTCGCCGGGCGATAGAAGCGGGTAAAACGGTAATTGGCGTTTGTCTGGGATCACAGCTTATCGGTGAAGCACTGGGTGCCACGTTTTGCCACAGTCCGGAAAAAGAGATCGGCAAATTTCCCATCAAACTCACAGATGCCGGCAAGGTGAACCCGCTGTTTGAGGACTTTGGCCGCGAGCTGAACGTCGGCCACTGGCATAACGACATGCCAGGGTTGACGTCGCAGGCAAAGATTCTCGCTTACAGCGAGGGTTGTCCCCGGCAGATCGTGCAGTACAGCGAACGGGTTTATGGTTTTCAGTGCCATATGGAGCTGACGCCGGAGGTCGTTGAACTGCTGATTGAGCATTCGCAGCACGATCTCCGGCGTGCAGGGGCATTCCGTTTTGTCGAAACGGCTGAACAACTCCGCTCGCATGATTATCGTGAAATGAACCAGGCACTGTTTTCTTTTCTCGATAAACTTACCGCCCAACACAATGTTAGACTCTAAGGTTTTTCTCTGGCTCATCACTTCGCCACTGCACTCCCTTTCCTCTAGACTGTAGCCTGTCCCTTTAGGGTGATACCAGACGTTCCATTCCGGAATGTCTGGTATGCTCAAAATTCATGATGTGATCCGTGGCACACTTTCGGGTTTAATTGTATGATGAATGCGTTTCAGCAAGGATTTTAACCATGAGAAAATCATTAAACATTATCTGGCAATATCTGCGCGCATTCGTCCTGATTTACGCCTGCCTGTACGCCGGGATTTTCATCGCTTCCCTGCTTCCTATCACCATTCCAGGCAGCATCATCGGCATGCTGATCCTCTTTGTTCTGCTGGCCCTGCAAATTCTGCCGGCGAAATGGGTCAACCCTGGCTGCTTCGTCCTCATTCGCTATATGGCGCTGCTGTTCGTGCCGATTGGTGTCGGTGTAATGCAGTATTTTGATTTGCTCAAGGCGCAGTTCGGCCCGATCGTCGTCTCCTGCGCGGTCAGTACGCTGGTGGTTTTCCTGGTGGTGAGCTGGAGTTCGCATCTGGTGCATGGCGAACGCAAAGTGGTTGGACAGAAAGGAACAAAACAATGATGGCTAATATCTGGTGGTCGCTGCCATTAACCCTGGCGGTGTTCTTCGCGGCACGCAAACTTGCCGCCCGGTTCAAGATGCCGCTGCTTAACCCGTTGCTGGTGGCGATGGTGGTGATTATCCCGTTCCTGCTGCTTACCGGTATTCCTTACGAACGCTACTTTGCCGGCAGCAAAATTTTAAACGACCTGCTGCAACCCGCCGTGGTCGCGCTCGCCTTTCCTTTATATGAACAGCTACACCAGATCCGCGCCCGCTGGAAATCCATTATTACCATCTGTTTTGTGGGGAGCCTGGTGGCGATGATCACCGGTACTTCAGTCGCACTGCTGATGGGGGCCTCTGCGCAAATTGCCGCCTCTATTCTGCCGAAATCGGTGACCACGCCTATCGCCATGGCCGTGGGCGGCAGCCTCGGGGGTATTCCGGCCATCAGCGCCATGTGCGTGATCTTCGTCGGCATACTGGGCGCCGTGTTTGGCCATACCCTGCTCAATGTCATGCGCATTAATACCAAAGCCGCACGCGGTCTGGCGATGGGTACCGCGTCGCACGCGCTGGGCACCGCCCGCTGTGCGGAGCTGGATTACCAGGAAGGGGCGTTCAGCTCGCTGGCACTGGTGATCTGCGGAATCATGACCTCGCTGATGGCGCCGTTCATTTTCCCCATTATTCTGGCGGTGATGGGCTAAAATTTGCGATGCGTCGCGCAAATTTCATTTTGTTTTCATAAGTTGCATACATAATGAGAAGTGGATCACATATAAAGCCCTGACGGCTCCGTACACTACCGATCCATTAACCTTTATGAGGCAAACGCCATGCATCCACGTTTTCAAGCGGCTTTCGCCCGGCTTGCAGAGAATTTGCAATCAGCTCTGGCCCCGATTCTGGCGGATGAGCATTTCCCCGCCCTGCTCACCGCTGAGCAGATCACCACGCTGAAACAGGCAACGGATCTAGACGAAGACGCGCTGGCTTTCGCACTGCTCCCCCTGGCTGCCGCCTGTGCGCGTGCCGATCTGTCCCACTTTAACGTGGGTGCCATCGCGCGTGGCGTCAGCGGCACCTGGTACTTCGGCGGAAACATGGAGTTCCTGGGCGCAACCATGCAGCAGACTGTTCATGCGGAACAGAGCGCCATCAGCCACGCCTGGCTGCGTGGCGAAAATGCCCTGAGCGCCATTACCGTAAACTACACCCCGTGCGGCCACTGTCGTCAGTTTATGAATGAACTGAACAGCGGGCTGCAACTGCGCATCAATCTGCCGGGTCGCGCGCCGCACACGCTGGGCGATTACCTGCCTGACGCCTTCGGCCCGAAAGATCTTGAGATCAAAACCCTGCTGATGGACGAGCAGGACCACGGTTATGCGCTGTCCGGTGATGACCTGAACCAGGCAGCCATTCGCGCTGCCAACAAGAGCCACACGCCATACAGCAACTCCCCGAGCGGCGTGGCACTGCAGTGCCGCGATGGGCGTATCTTTAGCGGCAGCTATGCGGAAAACGCCGCGTTTAACCCAACGCTGCCACCGCTGCAGGGCGCACTTAACCTGCTGAGCCTCAACGGCTACGACTACCCGGATATCCAGCGCGCCATTCTGGCAGAAATTGCCGATGCGCCGCTGATTCAGTGGGATGCTACCGCCGCCACCCTGAAAGCGCTGGGCTGCTCGTCAATCGAGCGTGTATTACTGGCGTGATCCATCCGGCGGGCAGAAATGCCCGCCAGTTTGCTGAAAAAGCCCTCAGTTGATGCGCTGTTTCTTGCGCTAACCAGACGGGTACAGTAGCCTGAGTTAAATTTCACCTTCGGTACGAGCCATCTGCATGTTAAAGCGCGTTTTTTACAGCCTGTCTGTCCTGGTCGGCATACTGCTGTTGATCGTGCTGGGTCTCGACCGCTGGATGAGCTGGAAAACGGCCCCCTACATTTTTGACGATCTGCAGGATCTCCCCTACCGCCAGGTTGGCGTGGTGCTCGGCACCGCAAAGTATTACCGCACCGGTGTTATCAATCAGTATTACCGCTACCGTATTCAGGGCGCGCTCAACGCCTACAACAGCGGTAAGGTCAATTACCTGTTGTTAAGCGGCGATAACGCGCTGCAAAGCTACAACGAACCAGTCACCATGCGTAAAGACCTGATTGCCGCCGGCGTTGATCCGGCAGATATCGTGCTCGACTACGCCGGGTTCCGCACACTCGACTCCATCGTGCGCACGCGCAAAGTGTTCGATACCAACGACTTCATCATCATTACCCAGCGCTTCCATTGCGAACGTGCGCTGTTTATCGCGCTGCACATGGGCATTCAGGCGCAGTGTTACGCCGTGCCATCGCCAAAAGATATGCTGAGCGTACGCGTGCGCGAGTTTGGCGCCCGCTTCGGGGCGCTGGCTGACCTCTATATCTTCAAACGTGAACCGCGCTTTTTAGGTCCTCTGGTGCCGATTCCGGCCATGCATGAAGTGCCTGAAGATGCACAGGGCTACCCGGCCGTCACCCCGGAACAGCTGCCTGAGATCCAGAAGAAAGAGAAAAAGTAGCCCGCTTTTATCGTTTCTTTACGCCAGGCGCCACACTTTTTATCCGACCTTTACGCCTGCCCTTTTATGCTGAGTTCACTGCCGCTACGGCTTCATTGAAGAATGACTATGAACTCGATAATGAATGCGTTTTTCCTGAAAAGTATCCGTCCATATTTTAACTTCCCGGGTTTATCCCTCCCGACCGCGCTAAATTCTGGGCTGTGGCTTGATGAAAAGCTGGATGCCTTGCAGCATAACGTGTCGGTGGAAGTGGCGGATTATCTGGCGCGTTACCCGCAGACAAAACATATTGACGTTTACCTCAACGATATCAATGGCATCATGCGCGGCAAGCGACTCTCGGTGGAGAACATGCTGAGCCTTGAAAAGGGCTGTTATTTTCCCCTCTCTGTCTATTCGATGGACCAGAAAGGAAAGATAGCCGCCGCGCTTGATGATGAGCCAGACCGTTTTTGTGTTCCGGTAGCGGGCTCCCTGCGCCCCTCTTCACACGATCCGCAGCACAACGCACAGATCCTGCTAACAATGAAAGAGAGCGACGGAACCCCCTGTTCACTTGAGCCACGCGTGATACTGCAGAACGTCCTGGCCCGCTTTCACCAGCATGGTCTCTACCCGGTGATTGCCCCGGAGATTGAGTTCTATCTCACCGGCAGAGGCCCACAGGATCCGCAGAATCAGGGCTGCTTTCATCTGGATACCTCAACGGCACACACCGCGCTATTTGACGAACTGGAACAACTGGCACACCTGCAGCGTATTCCCCTTACCGGGATCGTGGCCGAGGCCGAATCCGGTCAGTTCGAATTAAACCTCAAGCACAGCCATCACGTGGTTGAGATGTGCGATAACGTGCTGGCCCTGCGACGCTTAACCCGCTTTGTGGCAGAGAAGCACGGCCTGCAGGCCAACTTTATGGCGAAACCCTTTAGCCAGCAATCCGGCAGCGGTCTGCATTTCCATTTCAGCCTGAACAACATTCACGGCGAAAATATGTTTGCCTCGCCGGTGGATGAACTGAACAGCATGATGCGCTTATGCATTGCGGGCCAGCTGGCGCTGATGCCCGCCTCCGTCGCCATTCTGGCACCCGGCGTAAACGCGTTTCGCCGCCTGCGAAAAAACCTCACTGAGCCGTTATTCAATTCCTGGGGCTATAACACCCGCTCCGCCGCGCTACGCATCCCCTGCTCGGACGAGAGCAACCGCCGCATTGAGTATCGGCTGGCGGGGGCTGATGCCAACCCGTATCTGGTGGCGGCGACCATCCTGACCGGCATGTTGTACGGGCTGGAAAATTTCGACGAAAAGGATTTACCCGCACCGCAGCATGATGAACCGGTACTGCCGCTGTTCCAGCAACAGGCCATTGAAGAATTTGCCCGCTGCCAGTATCTCATCGACAGCCTGGGCGAGGCGTTTTCACACCAGTGGGTCGCGTGCAAACTCGCGGAGCTCGACTGGTTTGAAAGTATTGTCACCGGGCAGGAATCGGCGCTGGCGTGAGACATAAAAAAAGCCCGCTCGGTGAGCGGGCCAGATAATGCGAGAAGCGATTATTTCTTGCGGGCGTATTTCAGTGAATCCAGCGCAACCGCGAAGATGATAATGGCGCCTTTAATAATGTACTGCCAGTATGGGTTCACGCCGATATAGGTCAGACCGTAGTTGATGACCGTAAAGATGATCACACCGGTGACCACGCCGAGCACAGTGCCCACGCCGCCGCTGAAGGAGACTCCACCCACCACGCAGGCGGCAATCGCATCCAGTTCGTACATAAAGCCGAGGTTGTTGGTGGCAGAGCCGATACGGCCCGCTTCCAGCATCCCGCCGAAGGCGTAGAACACACCGGACAGCGCATAGATCATCAGCAGGTTCAGGGCCACGTTCACGCCGGACACTTTCGCTGCTTCCGGGTTACCCCCGATGGCGAAGATGTTCTTACCGAAGCGGGTTTTGTTCCACAGGATCCAGACGAAAGCCACCGCAATCAGCGCGTAGAAGGTGATGTACGACAGGCGGAAGCTGCCCAGCGCAATAAAGCCTTGCGTAAAGGTCGAGAAGCCGCTGTCGAAGCCCGAGATAGGGGACGCGCCGACGAAGTCGTAGTACAGGGAGTTGATGCCGTAAACGATGATCATCGTGCCCAGAGTGGTGATAAAGGGCGTCACGTTCAGATAAGCGATGATGATACCGTTAATCAACCCAATCACCGCACCGATGGCACAGACAATCAGGATCACCACGAAAATGGGCATGGTCGCCATTTCCGGGAACACCTTGTTGGCGTTTTCCATCGACTGCAACAGGGTTGCCGCGATCACCGCCGCCAGACCGACCTGACGCCCCGCGGAAAGGTCAGTCCCCTGGGTGACGATAAGCCCCGCCACACCCAGCGCGATGATAATACGCACGGAAGACTGAGTCAGAATGTTACTCAGGTTCAGCAGACTTAAGAACGTAGGGTCCTGGAAAATGATAATGGCCAGCAATACTAAAAGAACAACGTAAATACCGCCTTCTTTCAGATAAGTGAGAAAACTTTTTTTATTTAACGCACTCATGAGGAGCCCCTGATCTTAAAGGTGCAAAGACGCTAAACGCAAAATTTCGTTTTGCGTTGTCGTTTTCGTGTCAACAATACCGGCAACGAGACCATTGCTCATAACCAGAATACGGTCCGTGATCCCTAACAATTCCGGCATTTCGGAAGAGATGATAATGATCCCTTTATCCTTTTTCGCCAGCTCGGCAATCAGCTGATAAATTTCAAACTTCGCGCCGACGTCAATACCACGGGTCGGTTCATCCAGCATCAGAATTTCTGGCTGCGTTAATAACCAACGACCGATAATGACTTTCTGCTGGTTACCGCCCGACAACGAACCAATTTGCGTACGATGACCTGGCGTTTTTACGCGCATGGAGTCAATAACCCACTGGGTATCGCTCTTCATGCGGGAATTATCCAGCAGTCCAACTTTGTTTTTATAGTTGCGAATATTAGAAATTAACGAGTTAAAGTTAATATCCAGATAGGCATAAATACCGGTTGAACGGCGCTCTTCCGTTACCAGCGCAAAACCATTATTAATGGCCTCGTTGGCGTTGTGGTTGTTGATTTTCTTACCGTGCAGCGTGATGGTGCCTTCGGCTTTCTCACGAATACCAAACAGGGTTTCAACGATATCAGTACGTTTTGCCCCGACCAGGCCAGCAATACCCAGAATTTCGCCCTTGTGCAGGTCGAAGGAGACATCGCGAATGGAGGGCTGGCGCAACGAGGTCAGGTTACGGACCTCAAGGATCACCTCGCCTGGCTTGTTCTCTTTATCCGGGAAACGCTGGTTCAGGGAACGGCCTACCATCATGGCGATGATCTTGTCCATGTCCAGCCCTTCCAGAGGCTGGGTGGCAATCCACTGGCCGTCGCGCAGGATGGTTATCTCATCACACAGCTGGAAGATCTCTTCCATTTTATGGGAGATATAAACAATGCCGCAGCCGCGCTCTTTCAGCTTACGAATAATGGTAAAAAGGTGGTTAACCTCTTTTTCCGTTAATGACGAGGTCGGTTCATCCATGATGACAATTTTCGCATCATAGGAGAACGCTTTGGCAATTTCGATCATCTGCATTTGTGAGACGGATAATGTTCCCACGCGGGCGCGCGGATCGATATCAATATCCAGCTCATCGAAAATGGCTTTGGTGTCACGGTACATTTTGTCCTGATCGACAAAAACACCTTTGGTGGGATAACGACCCAACCACATATTATCCATTACCGAACGTTGCAGTACCAGGTTCAATTCCTGGTGAACCATTGAGATACCGTTTTCCAGTGCTTCTTTTGCTGAATGGAAATCGATCTCTTTCCCCTGAAAAAGAATACTGCCAGAATCTTTTTGATAGATCCCAAAAAGACATTTTAATAATGTTGATTTACCTGCCCCGTTTTCCCCCATTAACGCATGAATAGAGTGAGGACGAACTTTTAAATTAACATTATCGAGTGCCTTAACACCGGGAAACGACTTGTTGATGCCGTTCATTTCCAACAAGTATTCACCGGACGACTGAGTAGTTGTGCTGACCATAATTATACCTTGTTGGCCTCGCATATCGCGTTATAAAAGGGCGCAACATGTTGCGCCCTGTGGAGACATGACTAACTATCTTATTTACCGATAAACTCAGCCAGGTTGGACTGGTCTACGCCCACGTAAGGTACGCGAACGATTTTATTGTCGATTTTCCAGTTGGTGCCATCAGCCGCACCTTTACCGTCGGCCAGGTTTTTCGCCAGATCGAAGGTCGCTTTCGCCTGGTTATTGGCATCGTTCAGCACGGTACCGGCCATCGCACCCGATTTCACCAGCGCCAGGGCTTCTGGCAGCGCATCCACGCCGAACACAGGGATAGAGGATTTGTTGTGTGCTTTCAGGGCTTCTACCGCCCCCATAGCCATCGCGTCGTTGTTAGCGATAACCACTTCAATTTTGTTCGCGTTAGGACCAGACAGCCACGCGTCCATTTTGTCTTTCGCCTGAGCGGTATCCCACATTGCGGTATCTAAGGCCAGCTGCTGGGTTTTCAGGCCCTTGTCGTTCAGCTCTTTGACAACGTAAGTGGTACGCGCTTCAGCATCCGGGTGGCCCGGTTCGCCTTTCAGCAGCACAAACTGGATCTGGCCGTCTTTGTTCAGATCCCAGTTCGGGTTGGCCGCCCAGTGTTTCGCGATCAGATCGCCCTGAATAATACCGGACTCTTTGGAGTCAGTACCGACGTAATACGCTTTGTCATAGCTGTCCAGCGCTTTACGGGAAGGTTCTTTGTTGAAGAAGACGATTGGCACATTCTGGCCGCGCGCTTTCTCAATAACTGTGCCTGCAGCAGCCGGGTCAACCAGGTTGATTGCCAGTGCTTTCACGCCTTTTGCCAGCAGAACATCGATCTGGTCGTTCTGTTTGGACTGGTCGTTCTGGGAGTCATTCATCAGCAGCTGAACATCTGGCGCTGCTTTAGCATCTTTCTCGATCGCTTTACGCACAACAGACATGAAGTTGTCGTCGTATTTATAGATAGTCACACCAATACGGGTATCCGCAGCGTGCGCTGCAGCACCAAAAAGCATGCTTGCCATTACAGCAGACAGAGTCAACACCTTCTTATTCATGGTATCTCCGGTTTTTTTTATGCAGGGTAGTTCTTGTGAAAAACGATCGGCGGGCAGATGTTAATAAAACGTTACTGACAGCCGAAGTTCACTTATAAAATTTCTATCTTCCGTGTTCGGTAACGCTCCAGAAATGCGTTTTATTCGTTGTTTGCGGCACGTTGGCTATAGTGAAAGTGAATAATCACTGTTACATAGCGTTTCAGCCCCTAAAACGCTGACATCATAGTCAGCGCCTTGTTAAGATACTGTGAATTTACTCACAGATTGAAAACGGTTACATCAGCTCGCTTTATCAGTTAGTGATCGGAACCACAATTTGCCGGGCAGAGACCGAATGACGACGCACTAACGTCGGCATGAAACAGTGAGTTGCCCCCGGATCCAGCTGCCCTGCCGCGCCCTGTAACGCCAGCTCTGTCGCCAGTTTGGCCATTGAGGCAATGGGATAGCGTACCGTTGTCAGCTGCGGGTCGGTGTAACGGGCAATGGGAATATCATCAAAACCGATCAACGATAAATGCTGTGGCACCGCAATGCCGTTATCTTTTAACGCGGTCAGTGCCCCGGCGGCCATGCTGTCGTTGTACGCAAACACCGCAGAGAGCTGCAGGTTGCGGCCCAGCAGTTCGACCATCGCCGCCTCCCCTCCCTGCATGTCCGGTGTGCCGGTACCTACCCAGCTTTCAGAAGGCGCAATGCCGTGCTCTTTCAGGGCGTTTTGCCAGCCTTCGCGACGCAGTTCATCGTCCTCAATCGCGTGGCTGGACGCCAGATATCCGATCCGCTGATGCCCGTTATTAATCAGCATACGCGTGGCCATCATCGCGCCACTCACGTTATCCAGCCCTACGCAGCGGTGGGCATAGCCGGGCACAATACGGTTGATCAGTACCATGCCGGGGATCTGCTCCATAAATCCGGCAAGTTCTTCATCACTCAGGGCTTTTGAATGGACAATCAGCGCGTTACAACGCTGGCGGATCAGCACTTCGATGGCATAGCGCTCTTTTTCTGCTTCATGATAGCTGTTGCCGATCAGCACATACTTCTGGTGCTGCTGGGCGACAACATCCACCGCTTTAACCAGCGCCCCAAAAAACGCATCCGACACGTCCATCACCACCACGCCCACGGTGTCACTGACCTGGGTAGCCAGCGCCTGCGCGTTAGCATTGGGCCGGTAACCCAGTTGGGTCACGGCTTTCATCACGGTTTCACGGGTTTCAGGGCTGACCAGCGCACTATTGTTTAGCACGCGAGAGACGGTAGCCACAGAAACGCCCGCCTGACGGGCGACGTCACGAATGGTGATCATATTCACCATCCTTAAAAGGATTGCAGCAACTCACAGACACCCCCTGTGTTTAGCAAGGTGGCTATTTTGGCAGCGAGAGAAAAGGGACTACGTGAAGAAGCTCACACGGATGAAAACGGTTACATCCGTTTTGTTAATGATTGTGATCCAGATCGTTATCTGGATGTATTACTCAATGAAACGCCTGACGCTTTTGCGGTTAACTGACGCCACCCCCACTCCAGCGGCCCCTGGCGGAAATAGCGTAGCCAGATAACCGAAAACGTCAGGTTTACCATCCAGACCGGAATAACAAACGCCAGCAGCGTAAGGCGGTCGAATTTCATAAACAGGCCAAATCGGTAGAACAGCGTGGTGCAGATGAGAGTCTGCAGCAGATAATTGCTTAACGCCATGCGGCCGACGCAGGCAACAGCACTGACAATCCAGAGACGGGAGAGCTGCGGCCAGAAGCCATAGATGAGCGCGGCGTAGCCGATGGTCTGGAACGGGGCACTGAGCTCGCGCGGAACCTGCAGCAGGAAAGCGCACCAGCGGTAATCCCAGTGAAGATGCCACTGCGCGATCACCGCCGGGAGATTGATCGCCACCCCCAGTAGCACCAGCAAAGCCCCTGTGCGACGGTAGTGGCGCAGGCTAAATTCCCCTTTCAGCCAGCCGGTACGCATCAGGGATGCGCCCATCAGCATCATCCCCGCCAGTTGCCAGCCGTATTGCGCACCCAGCGCCAGCAGGTTATCGCCCAGCATATCCGCACGGTTGCTTATCGCTTCCGCACCGCCTTTTAGCTTCCAGAACTGCTCATACTGCAGGTTGGCGGCGTCCGGTATCCACGAGCGATTGGTCGCCTCGCCGGAAATCATACCCAGCAACAGCAGTACGCCAAGCCCCATGACATAGAGCATGACGCCGGTATTAAACAGGCTTTTTACGCTGTGCGCGTCGCGGATCAGCCGCCAGCAAATCAGCCCGACCAATCCATAGGCGAGAAGAATATCACCATCCCAGAAGAACAGGCCGTGAATAAAGCCAAGGAGAACCAGCAGCGTCAGACGTGATTGTATCCAGCGGGTGCCGCGTTTGAGCAGCAGGTGCAGGCCAGCACCAAACAGCAGCGCAAACAGGGTGAGGAATTTCACCTGTGCAAAGAGATCGAGGATCGCCCAGGTCCAGGCATCGCTGCGGCTGATGTCGCCATACCAGGCCGGGTTGAGATAGGCGGCCTTCGGCAAGCCGAAGGCGCTGATATTAAGCAGCAGGATACCGAGAATGGCGACGCCGCGAACAAAATCGAGCGTGACGTTTCGCTCCATGGTCCCTGCCCTGTCTGATTAGTTGTGGTGACGCACAGCGCGCAGGAACTCCTGGCGGGTGTTCTGGCTGGATTTAAACAGACCGCCCAGCGACGTGGTGGTGGTCGCACTGGTGGCATCACGCACACCGCGCGCTTTCACGCAGTAGTGAACCGCGTCAATGGAGACCGCGACATTATTGGTGCCCAGCAGCGTTTGCAGCGCGGTCAGGATCTGCTGCGTCAGACGCTCCTGCACCTGTGGGCGTTGGGCAAAGAACTGCACGATACGGTTGATTTTGGACAGACCAATCACCGTATCTTTGGGAATGTAAGCCACGGTCGCTTTACCGTCGATGGTCACAAAGTGGTGTTCACAGGTGCTGGTCAGCGTGATATCACGCACCGTGACCATCTCATCCACCTTCATTTTGTTTTCAATGACGGTGATTTTCGGGAAGTTGGCGTAATCCAGGCCGGAGAAAATTTCGTCGACATACATTTTTGCGATGCGATGCGGCGTTTCCATCAAACTGTCGTCGCTCAGATCGAGATTCAGCAGTTGCATGATCTCGGTCATGTGCCCGGCAATAAGACGTTTACGGGTTTCATTATCCACTTCCTGAACGGGTGGACGCAGTGGCGTTTCAAGACCGCGCGCAACCAGGGCTTCGTGGACAAGGGCCGCTTCTTTACTGAGTGATGACATTCTTTTCTCCTGCAGGTGTGGCGTCTTCTGCCCTCGTTGTGGCAAAAGTGTGCGCTCATTGTGCGTGAGGCGGCGCACATAATCCAGTATTCACGACGATAATTATTGCAATTGCTGTTGCCTTTCAGCCTGACGGTTCCACACCAGCGCGCCGCCAATGAACAGCGCCACGCCTGCCAGCCCCAGTGCAGGCTCAAGCTTGTGGGTAAGCCAGGTGGATAACGCTGAGGTCATCGGCCCCACTAACTGGCCAATGGCGTAACCGGTGGTCAGCAGCCCCGCCATGTAGCGGGTATGTTCGGGTGCCAGCTCGCGCCCGTAGAGTAAAGAGAGCTGAACGGCACACAGGAATCCGCCCCCCACCAGCAGACCGCCCGTCAGCAAACCGCTAATCCCCGGCAGTAGCCAGGCCGACAGCACGCCCGCCCCCTGTAACCACAGCACGATAGCCAGCCTGCGGTTCGAGGTAGAGGTGTGACGCAAAACGATGCTGAGCACGATGCCCACCACAGCGGCGATGCCAAAGATCGGCCAGACAAACTGTGCAAACAGGCTACCGGGGAAACGCACGGCCGCCATTTGCGATAAGAACGTCGCAGGCAGGATGTAGCCAAACCCGGCCAGGCTGTAGCTCCAGACCAGGCGCTTTAAATCTTGCGTCAGAATCAATGGTTCAGGCGCACTGCCCGGCCGGTGAAGTTGCCCGGCACGCGGTAAATAGCGGGCAATCAATGCGATAAGCACCAGCGCCAGCACGCCGTAGATCTGCCATGCAGCCCCGGCCGATAACGCTTTCGCCTGGATATAAACCGCAAGCAATCCGCTCAGGGCGATACCAGCACCCGGCCCGGCAAACACGGCCGCGCTCAGGCCCGGTTTACCCAGTTGCCCCAGCCGCTCGTTGGTCCAGGCGGCAATCAACACCATCGACCAGCCGCTCATGCAGCCAATCACAAAGCGCAGAAGACCATGTACCAGCGGGTTATCTGCCGCGGCGGAAAGCAGCGTCAGCGCCACCGCGCCAGTAATGCCCAGCCAGAGGCGGGTTTCAACAAAGCGATGGGCGCGCATCGCATCCCATGCGCCCACCAGATAGCCCAGATAGTTCATCGCCGCCACCAGACCTGCGCTGGTGAGCGTGAGTTGCCCGGCGGCAATCATCAGCGGCACCTGTGGGGTAAACGCGAAGCGCCCAATCCCCATCGCCACCACCAGAACCACAAATCCACTGAGCGCAATTCGCAGCGCCATGACCGCTCCAGTTGTTAACAAAAAGTAAATTTATGATGCAGTATCTCGCTGTCTTGCGAAAGTGAAAGTTGCTCACAGGTAAATGAAAACTCTGTATTATGGACTGAATGAATAGCAATTCGCATTAAGGAGCCCTGCATGGAACTGCTCGAAGAGCATCGTTGTTTTGAAGGTCGACAGCAGCGCTGGCGCCACGACTCCGCCGTACTGAACTGTGCCATGACGTTCAGCATTTTCCTGCCGCCCACTGATGAGGGTGCTAAGCCCCCGGTTCTGTTCTGGCTCTCGGGGTTAACCTGTAACGATGAGAACTTCACCACTAAAGCGGGCGCGCAGCGTGTGGCGGCCGAGCTGGGTATCGCCCTGGTGATGCCAGACACCAGCCCGCGTGGCGATGAGGTGGCGGACGATGCCGGATATGATCTGGGCAAAGGGGCCGGGTTCTATCTGAACGCCACCGAGCAGCCGTGGGCAAGCCATTACCGCATGTACGACTACATTGCCGACGAGCTGCCAGCGCTGATCCAGCGTGAGTTTGCGGTAAGCAACCGGTGTGCCATCAGCGGGCATTCTATGGGTGGACACGGCGCGTTGATCATGGCGCTAAAAAACCCGGGCAGATACACCAGCGTGTCCGCGTTTGCGCCGATTGTGAACCCCACCCAGGTCCCGTGGGGGCAGAAAGCCTTTACAAATTATCTGGGCGATGACGCGCAACGCTGGCAGGAATGGGACAGTTGCGCCCTGATGCTGGCGAGCCAGCCAGGAAGTGCGATCCCGACGCTTGTCGATCAAGGTGATGCGGATCAGTTCCTGGCAGGGCAATTACAACCTGCCGTGCTGGCTGAAGCCGCACGTCAGAAGGACTGGCCGCTGACGCTGCGCATTCAGCCAGGCTATGACCACAGCTATTACTTCATCGCCTCCTTTATTGAGGATCATCTTCGTTTCCATGCGGAGCATTTGTTCGGGTAAATCCCCTTCTCGCCCGGTGACGCTCTGCGTGCCGGGCATACCCTGCCATCGGAGTGAATCACCTCAGTAGCCTGCCCTTCACATCAAACACAAATGATTTCGATTATCATTTGTGTTTACAAATCTACATTCTTTTGTACAATTCGAGCCTCTTCTCCATCACAAAGCGTTCTTACAAGACAAAGACATAGCGTTATCAGGGTTATCCCGATGGAGTTTTTTTCATTTATACGGAATGTACAAAATGACTATACCTCGCGTTAAGGCACTGGCTATCGCCGTTGGCATCGCCACACTTCCCCACGTCGTTCACGCAGCCGAACAGGACACCGTTGTCGTCACTGCCACCGGGTTTGAACAAAAGATCCAGAATGCCCCCGCCTCGATATCCGTAATTTCGAAACAGCAAATTGAAGACAAAGCGTACCGCGACGTCACCGATGCGCTGAAAGATGTACCGGGCGTGGTCGTCACTGGTGGGGGCAGCAGCAGCGATATCAGCATTCGCGGCATGGCTTCCCAGTACACGCTGTTCCTGGTCAACGGCAAACGTATCAGTACCCGCAGCACGCGCCCAAACAGCGATAACGCGGGTATTGAACAAGGCTGGCTGCCGCCGCTGGAGTCCATCGAACGCATCGAAGTGATCCGCGGCCCGATGTCATCGCTGTATGGCTCGGACGCCATGGGCGGTGTGATCAACGTGATCACCAAAAAAGTGTCGAATACCAAAGCCTGGACCGGCTCTTTACATGGCGATGCCACGTTCCAGGAAAACAATGATTCCGGCGATATTTTCCAGACCAACGCCTATGCTTCGGGCCCACTGATTGACGGCCTGCTGGGGGCAAAAGTGACGGGACTGCTGTCACGCCGCGCGGAAGATAAAATCGTCAACGGGTATAACGAGCAGAAGATGCGTAACGGCGGCATTACCCTGAACTTTACCCCGGACGAGCAGAATGATTTCGATCTCGATTTTGCCCGTGAACTTCAGGACAGAAACAGCACGCCAGGCATGTCCAAAGCGACAGAAACCTGCCGCGGCAACACCTGCAAGCCGAACACAAAGAGTGAGACGCGCTACGAGCATACGACGTACGCATTAACCCATAACGGCTATTACAGCGACTTCAATACCACCAGCTACATTCAGCAGGAAGAGACCAACAACCCGGATCGCGACATGCGCTCCTGGAACACGACGTTCAACAACCAGAACCAGATCTTCCTGGGTGACCATACGTTGACCCTCGGCGGGCAGTATCGTTATGAGAAACTGCGCGATAACGGCAACCAGCTGCAAGCCGCTGATGGGCTCAACAAACTGACGCGCTGGAGCTGGGCGCTATTTGCCGAAGATGAATGGGCGATGACCGACAGCTTTACGCTGACCGGTGGTCTGCGGATGGATAAAGACCAAAACTACGGCACCAACTGGACGCCACGCGGCTATGGCGTGTGGCATCTGGCCGATCAGTGGACGCTAAAAGGTGGCGTCTCCGCTGGCTACCGTGCGCCGGACCTGCGTCAGTCTTCAGCCAGCTGGGGCCAGGCAACGGGCGGTGGACGTCTTGATGGCATCATTGTCGGCAATCCGGATCTGAAACCGGAGAAGAGCCTGAGCGAAGAGATCGCCCTGCTCTGGGATAACAGCGACAATCTGAATGCCGGAGTGACGCTGTTCAATACCGACTTCAAGGATAAGATCACCGAAGTGCGCCGCTGTAACAGCAGCGCCGATCCTGCCTGCACCATTGGTAATCACACCTATGATTTCGTCAGCGACCGCGTCAATGTGGACAAAGCGAACATGCGCGGTGTGGAATCCACCTTCGGCTGGAAAATTACCCGTGATGTGAACTGGACCGCCAACTACACCTACACGGAATCGGAGCAGAAAAGTGGCCAATTCTCTGGCAAGCCGCTGAACAAAATGCCGAAACACATGTTCAATACCACCCTCGACTGGCAGGCCACGCCGGATGTCGGGTTCTGGAGCCGTCTGAACCTGCGCGGTAAAACGTCTGAATACCTGAGCCGTACCTCAATGTCTCAGGGCACACCGTCCTATACCCAGGTTGATGTCGGTCTGCGCTATAACGCGAATAAAAACCTGCTGGTCACCGCCGGCGTTTACAACGTGCTTGATAAGCAGATTGATTACGATACCTACGACACCGTACTCGACGGCCGCCGCTATACCGTCGGCATGACGTACAGCTTCTAATTCCCCATAAAAAAGCCCGCTCAAATGAGCGGGCTAAAAGAGAGGAAGTGCGGTTTATTTATTAAATCGTTCCGGGAATTCCATTTCACTGTAGCGAACGAAGTGCGTTCCTTTCATCAGCTTGTAACCAAACCAGATCACCAGGAACAGCGGAATACCAATGTAGGTGGCCGTGACGGCGCCCCAGTCAATGGTGTCCGCCAGGAACGCTTCATAGTTCTGACCCAGGGTGATAATCAGACACAGAATGAAGGCGAAAATCGGCCCCAGCGGGAAGAACCCGGAACGGTATGGCAGGTTGTTCAGATCGTGTCCCTGCATCACATAGCCGCGACGGAAGCGGTAGTGGCTGATAGCAATCCCCAGCCAGGCGATAAAGCCCGTCATACCAGAGGTGTTGAGCAGCCACAGGTACACCGTCTGGTTACCGAACATGGAGGTCAGGAAGCACAGACCAGCAATGACCGTTGTGGCATACAGCGCGTTACGCGGCACACCGCCACGAGACAATTTTGCGAAAATACGCGGCGCTTTACCGTCACAGGCCAGGGTATAGAGCATACGGGTTGAGGCATACATCCCTGAGTTACCCGCAGACAGTACCGCGGTCAGGATCACGGCGTTCATCACCGCCGCCGCAGAGAGCAGACCGGCATGCTGGAAGACCAGCGTGAACGGACTGACGCTGATGTCTTTGACATCGTTACGCAGCAGGCTTGGGTCGGTGTACGGAATGATCAGGCTGATGATCAGGATCGCGAATACATAGAACAACAGAATACGCCAGAACACCTGACGCACCGCGCGCGGAATGTTCTTCTCCGGATTTTCAGATTCACCGGCGGCAATACCAATCAGCTCGGTTCCCTGGAAGGAGAAGCCAACAATCATCGCCACGCCAATCATCGCCGAGAAACCACCGGCAAACGGCGCATCACCAATTGTCCAGTTGCTCCAGCCTGCAGGTTCTGCACCTTTGAAAATACCAACGATCATCGCCACACCGACGACGATAAAGATGATGACGGTTGCCACTTTGATCAAAGAGAACCAGTATTCCGCTTCGCCAAAGCCGCGAACGGAGATGTAGTTCAGCAGGAAGATGACCGCGAGGAACAGCGCACTCCAGATCCAGCCTGGCGTGTCCGGGAACCACCAGGTCATCACCAGCTGTGCGGCGACAAGGTCAACGGCGATGGTGACCGCCCAGTTGTACCAGTAGTTCCAGCCCAGCGCGAAGCCGAACCCTTCTTCAACGTATTTCTGACCATAGGTCGAAAACGAACCTGATACCGGCATGTACGCGGCCAGTTCGCCCAGACTGGTCATCAGGAAGTAGACCATCAGGCCAATCAGGATATAAGAGAAAAGCGCCCCACCCGGGCCTGCTGCCGAAATGGTTGCCCCGGAGGCAACAAAAAGACCTGTACCGATTGAGCCGCCGATGGCGATCATCGTCAGGTGACGCGCCTTGAGTTCGCGACGTAGCGCGGGCGCTTCTGTGGTTTTAATTTCTGAAACCATGTGAAAATGCTGTCCATCTAATAAATGAGGCGCGATTGTAGCAGACGATCCGCGTTCCTTCCGGCAGAAATACTGAGTTATAAGAGACCTTCATGACTCGGCCAGGATTATAAGTAAAGCATAATTTTTCCCTCTCCTCATTGGGGAGAGGGCCAGGGTGAGGGGCGCTTTTACATGGCGCAATAGCGCAGAAAACGCTGTAACGAACTGGAGAGGTGTTTCTGACGATGGTGAATGCACCACAACGTGCGCACCAGTTTTGGCAGCGGAAGCGGAATTTCAACCAGCGTTCCGGCCTCCAGCTGTTCAGCAATGACCCGCCGCGAGAGACAGCTAATCCCCAGACCATGACGGACCGCATGCTTAATCGCTTCTGAGTTGCCAAGCTCCATACCCAGCTGGAAATGGGGCAGATGGGAGAGCAGCAGATAATCGACAATTTCCCGCGTACCGGAGCCCTGCTCACGCAGGATCCACTGCGCCTGTGCCAGTCGCTCCAGCGTCACCTCCCCCTGCAATAGCGACGAGGCCGGCGAGGCGAAGACCACCAGTTCATCTTCCAGCCAGGGTTCAGCAATGATATCGACGTTATGGCACGGCCCTTCGATAAGACCGATATCCACGCGGAAATCGATCACCGCGTTGATTACATCCTGGCTGTTACCGACGCTCATCTCCAGCGGCAGGGTCGGGAAATCCCGGCGATAGCGGGCAATCACTTCCGGCAGAATGTAGTTTCCGATGGTACTGCTGGCATATACGCGGATGGCGCCGTTTTCTTCCCGGAACAGTTGTTCAATTTCCGTCGCCTGTTCCAGCAGCGCCAGCGCACGGGGATACAGAAGGCGACCATGCTCGTTGACCACCAGCCGCTTCCCTACCCTGTCGAAGAGCTGCACGCCCAACTGACCCTCAAGATCGGTCAGGGCCGCGCTGACCGCAGACTGGGAAAGTGCCAGCATCTGTGAGGCTTGTGTCGTCGACCCGCTTTTCAGCACTTCGGCAAAGACTTCCAGCTGACGCAATGTAATGTGCATGGTTGCTTACCACTTATATAGATTAATTATAAGTATATAATCAATTTTATTTTTAAGCCAGCGCGCCGTAACCTTTAGCCAGACAAAGGAGAAGGTTATGTCAGAAATTACCTTACAGCATCATCGTACATTGTGGCACTTCGTGCCGGGTCTTGCCCTCAGCGCGGTCGTCACCGGCGTGGCACTCTGGGGCGGCAGCATTCCCGCCGTCGCCGGTGCTGGTTTTAGCGCCTTAACGCTGGCGATCTTGCTCGGCATGGTCGTGGGTAATACCGTTTACCCGCATATCTGGAAGTCCTGTGATGGCGGCGTTATTTTTGCCAAGCAGCATCTGCTGCGCCTCGGGATCATTCTTTACGGCTTTCGCCTCACTTTTTCGCAGATTGCCGATGTCGGCATCAGCGGTATCGCCATTGACGTCCTGACCCTCACCAGTACCTTTTTACTGGCCTGCTTTATCGGGCAGAAAATCTTTGGCCTGGATAAACAGACCAGCTGGCTGATTGGTGCCGGGAGCAGTATTTGCGGTGCGGCGGCGGTGCTGGCAACCGAACCTGTCGTCAAGGCGGAATCCAGCAAAGTCACGGTGGCCGTCGCGACCGTGGTGATCTTCGGTACGCTGGCTATTTTCCTCTACCCGGCCATGTACCCGCTGGTCGCCCACTGGTTTAGCCCGGAGACCTATGGCATCTATATTGGTTCAACCATGCATGAAGTGGCGCAGGTTGTGGCGGCGGGTCACGCCATTAACCCGGAAGCCGAAAACGCCGCGGTGATTGCCAAAATGCTGCGCGTCATGATGCTGGCACCGTTCCTGATTATCCTGGCCGCCCGCGTGAAACAGCTTGCGCCAGCGGGCAGTAACCAGAAGAGTAAAATCACCATTCCGTGGTTTGCGATACTGTTTATCGTGGTGGCGATTTTCAACTCTTTCCACCTGCTGCCAAAAGCGGTGGTCGATATGCTGGTGACGCTGGATACCGTGCTGCTGGCGATGGCGATGGCGGCACTGGGGGTGACCACGCACGTCAGCGCACTGAAAAAAGCCGGTGCAAAACCGCTGCTGATGGCGCTGGTGCTCTTCATCTGGCTGATTGTGGGTGGCGGCGCGATTAACCTCGTGGTCCACAGCCTGATGGCATAAACCACTACATCCTTCTCCTGTTAACCCGCTATGATACGCATTTCGGGTTAACAGGAGTCCTTTATGAAATACGTTGGAGCGCACGTCAGCGCTGCTGGTGGCCTTGCGAATGCCGCCATTCGCGCCGCCGAAATTGAGGCGACCGCTTTCGCCCTGTTCACCAAAAACCAGCGTCAGTGGCGCGCCGCACCACTTACCGCTGAAGTGATTGATGATTTTAAAGCCGCCTGTGAGAAATGCCACTACGGGCCGGGTCAAATCCTTCCCCACGACAGTTACCTGATCAACCTCGGTCATCCGGTCGAAGAAGCCCTTGAGAAGTCCCGCGAGGCGTTTCTTGATGAAGTCCAGCGCTGCGAGCAGCTTGGGCTGACGCTGCTGAACTTCCATCCCGGTAGCCACCTGATGCAGATAGACGAAGAAGCCTGCCTGGCGCGCATTGCGGAGTCCATCAACATCACGCTGGATAAAACCCGGGGTGTGACTGCGGTGATTGAGAATACCGCCGGTCAGGGCAGCAACCTCGGTTTTAGGTTCGAACATCTGGCCGCCATTATCGACGGCGTGGAAGACAAATCCCGCGTGGGCGTATGTATCGATACCTGTCACGCGTTTGCGGCCGGTTATGACCTGCGCACAACCGAGGCCACAAAAAACACCTTCGATGAGTTCGAACGCGTGGTGGGCTTTAAGTATCTGCGCGGGATGCACTTAAACGATGCCAAAAGCGCCTTTGGCAGCCGTGTAGACCGCCACCACAGCCTGGGCGAAGGCAATATCGGCCATGATGCGTTCCGCTTTATCATGCAGGACGCCCGTTTCGATGGTATCCCCATGGTGCTGGAAACCATCAATCCGGATATCTGGGCGGAAGAGATCGCCTGGCTGAAGGCACAGCAGACCGCTGAACAGGCGGCATAAAAAAAGCCGGACGCTTAACGCGATCCGGCTTTTTTGTGGTTTTATCGCTTAGGCTGCTTTCGCTACCACTTCCGCTTCAGGGCGTTTCAGCACCGCGTAAGAGAGCCCCGCCACCAGCGTACCGGCAACAATCGCCAGCAGGTAACCCAGTACCGGGGTGATGGCGCCCGGGATCAGCAGAACGAACAGACCACCGTGCGGTGCCATCAGCTTCGCGCCAATCGCCATTGAGATAGCCCCGGTCACCGCGCCGCCAGCGATACAGCAAGGCAGAACACGCATTGGGTCACGGGCCGCGAATGGAATCGCCCCTTCGGTGATAAAGCACAGGCCCAGCACCAGCGCCGCTTTACCGCCTTCCTGCTGCGCTTTGTCGAATTTACGACGCGCAATAATCGTTGCCAGCCCCAGAGCCAGCGGTGGCACCATACCGGCCGCCATAATGGCTGCCATCGGCGCGTAGGTCTGAGTACTCAGCAGGCCAACACCGAAAGCGTAGGCCGCTTTGTTTACCGGACCACCCATGTCGGTACACATCATGCCACCGAGGATGGCACCCAACAGCACCGCGTTCGCCGTGCCCATGGTTTGCAGCCAGTGGGTCAGACCCGCCAGGATACCCGCCACCGGCTTACCAATCAGGTAAATCATCGCCAGACCGACCACCAGGCTGGAAATCAGCGGAATGATCAGAATCGGTTTCAGGGCTTCCATACTTTGCGGCAGCTTCAGTTTCGAGCTGATAAGCTTCGCGACGTAACCCGCCAGGAAACCGGCAATGATACCGCCAATAAAGCCGGAGCCGGTGCTCACGGCCAGCATACCGCCGATAAGACCTGGCGTCAGACCCGGACGGTCAGCGATGGAGAAGGCGATAAAGCCCGCCAGCACCGGCACCATCAGCGCGAACGCGGAACCGCCACCAATCTGCATTAACGCCGCGGCCAGCGTCCCTTCTTCTTTAAATGCGGTGATACCAAACGCGAATGACAGCGCGATACACAGACCACCCGCGACCACCATCGGCAGCATATAAGACACACCGGTCAGCAGGTGACGATAGGCACCCGCGGATTCTTTTTTCCCTTCGGTGGCCGGTTTAGCCGCACCGGTAGCCTGATAAGGCGTGGCTTCTGCCAGCGCTTTATCAAACTCCTGCGCAGTTTTCTTCAGCGCCAGGCCGGTAGAGGTGCGGTACATCGGTTTCCCGGCAAATTTTGCCAGATCCACTTCGATATCCGCCGCAACGATCACCAGATCGGCTTCCGCCACTTCTTCCGGGGTGATGGCATTGCCCGCCCCCACCGAACCACGGGTTTCAACTTTTACCCACCAGCCGCGTTTTTTCGCTTCGGTTTCAATTGCTTCAGCCGCCATAAAGGTATGTGCGACGCCCGTCGGGCAGGCCGTCACCGCCACAATACGTTTCGGGCCCGCGGCAGCAACCGGCGCCGCTGCAACCGGTGCGCTGTAGACAGACGCGTGACCTTTCGCTTCGCTCAGGAACAGTTCCGGATGTGCCACCGCGCGATTAATATCGCCCAGCCACACTTTTTTGCCGTTCAGCGCGCTGTCAGCCGGGACCTTATCACCCAGCACAATCGCCAGTTCGGCGTCGCCCGGGTTATCGGTCATTTCCAGATGTGCTTTGTTCGCCGCCGCTCCCAGCAGGGTCTTCGCCATATAGGCGCGAGCCTGTCCGAGACCGGAGTCAATAATCAGCAGCGTTTTCATTATTCCTCTCCTGCTGTTAGTTAAAAGGTTTTAAGTCAACGCGCGCCATCATCGCGGCTAACTGGGTACGATCGGTAATGCCGACATTGCTCTGACTCACGGCCAGGGCAGCAACGGCGGTGGCAAGACGTAAAGTATGTTCACTGGATTCGCGCATCAGCAGGCCGTAGATCAGACCGCCAACCATCGAATCCCCGGCGCCAACGGTGCTGACAACGTCAACCGACGGCGGTTTGGCGATCCATTCACCAGACGCGTTAACCCACAACGCCCCTTCTGCACCAAGCGAAATCACCACGTGAGCGATACCCTGCTCGCGCAGCGCATGGGCAGCGTCAATCACATCTTTTAATTCTGGCAGCTTCCGGCCAGCCCAGATCTCCAGTTCACGGCGATTAGGCTTAACCAGCCACGGCGACGCTTTCAGACCGGCGACCAGCGCATCACGGCTGCTGTCAAAAATGATGCACGGGCACTGGCTGCGCAGGCGCGTCATCCAGTCGGTGAAGGCTTCCGGGCTTACGCCGGAGGGCAGACTGCCGCTGACGCACACCATGTCAAACTGGCCCAGCCAGGTCAGGGAATCGTTAACAAAACGCTCCCAGTCAGACGGCGTCACTTCAAAGCCAGAGAAGTTGAGATCGGTCACTTCCCCGTCTTTCTCCGTCAGTTTGACGTTGATACGGGTACGGCCCTGAACGACCTGGAAACGGTTAGCAATACCCAGCTCGCTAAACAGCTGCTGGAAACCATCCTGGTTATCTTTACCGAGGAATCCCCCCACGGTGACATCGATACCGAGATCCTTGAGCACTTTCGCGACGTTAATCCCTTTGCCCGCAGCATGCAGGCCAGTGGTACGCACAAGGTTTACTTCGCCGCGCTCAATCTCCGGGCAAAACCCTACCAGGTCATAAGCCGGGTTCAGCGTAATAGTCGCAACACGTCTGCTCATTATGCGCCCTCCCCCAGACCCGCCGCGATGGCATCGCCAATCGCTTTCAGCGCTTGTTCAGCATCCGCACCCTGCGCGGTGAAACGCAGACGGTGACCTTTCTTCACGCCCAGCGCGACAACTTTCATCAGACTACGACCATTGGCCGCTTTGCCCGTGCCATCAAGGTTAGCCACGGTGATCTCACTTTCGAATTGTTTAATGGTATTCACCAGCATGGTACCCGGACGGGCATGCAGGCCGTGCTCGTTACGCACAACGAACTCTGCGCTCAGCACATCATCAGTCAGCGCATCATCACTGGTCAGCAGTGCCAGCACGGTGGCGGCATCAGCGTTCAGCAGTTTTTCAGCTTTGTTGTTCAGCAGCAGATCGCCCAGACGCTTCAGCACGGAAACCGGCTGGTCATCGGTCATGGCGACGGTCACCAGCAGCGCAGCGCTTTCACCATCTACGTCAAAGGCGTTTGCGGCACGGCTCACCGCAATGGCGCTCCGCAGGTTGCCTTCAGCACTGTCGTTCAGCCAGATTCCCTGGCCCAGATTAAGAGGCTTATCGTTAATGACGCGGGTGACAAAGGTAGCGTCTGCCGCCCCGGCTTCTTTCAGGCGTCCTGCGTTCAGGGCCTGCAGCGTCACCAGGTCCGTCGCGGCAACATCCAGCGTCAGCGTGTCGTTATCCAGTTTCAGCGCTTCGCTCTGTTTCTCGCCCATCAGCAGAGCGCGCAGCTCTTCAGCGGTGGTGGCAGATTTAAGCTGTTCGGCCACAGAGTCATCGCTCAGCACGTGCGTCAGCTGACGCAGCAAACCTAAGTGCTCGTCGCTGCTGGCCGCAATGCCGATAGCCACGTATGCCACCTGCCCGTCACCCCACACTACGCCCTGCGGGAACTGATAAACCTTAACGCCGGTTTTCAGCACCTGGTCGCGGGTGTCAGTGGTGCCGTGCGGAATGGCGATGCCATTGCCAAGGAAGGTCGAGGTCTGCTGCTCACGCGCCAGCATGCCATTAACGTAGCCTTCAGCCACGTTTCCGGCCTGCACAAGGGCAGCGGCAACCTGGCGAATGGCCTCTTCTTTGTTCCCGGCCTGAGCGCCCGGGTGGATATCCTGTACAGATAACTGGAACATGGTTCTCCTCTCCTGCTGAAATTGAATCGTTTCAGCTTAAATGAGAAAAAATGCGCTAGCCTGCTCCGTTTGTTAAAACAAGATAGCGCTGAAACGTTTCAAAAAGTCTTGCGCTTTCTGCAAGACGTTGCAAGGAAAGTTACATTTCTGATTGCAGAATTTAGAGATGCAGCACATTTCTTCCTCGTTGAGCTGAATTTTGCTGACGGTCAGCAAATCAGTTTCAGCTAAGGTCAGCGGCATGCAAATCTGAAATGCCATTTTGATTATTCGTGGCGAAATTGACCGCACCCTCTGTTTATTTTCTGACTCGCGACGTACACTCCGCGTCTCCTTAAAACTCACCGATTGTGAAACATGCATAACACGCCCGCCGCCGTCTCGCCGAAGCCCTTTGATTTCACCTCAACGGCATTTTTGATTGTTGCCTTCCTGACCGGCATCGCCGGTGCGCTGCAGACCCCTACGCTGAGCCTGTTCCTGACCAATGAAGTCCATGCGCGCCCGGCGATGGTGGGCTTCTTCTTTACCGGAAGCGCCATTATCGGCATCCTGGTGAGCCAGTTTCTGGCGGGGCGTTCGGATAAAAAAGGCGATCGTAAAAGCCTGATCGTCTTTTGCTGTCTGCTGGGGGTGTTCGCCTGCGTCCTGTTTGCCTGGAACCGCAACTATTTTGTTCTGCTGTTTATCGGGGTGTTTCTGAGTAGCTTCGGTTCAACGGCGAATCCGCAGATGTTCGCCCTTGCCCGTGAGCATGCCGACCATACCGGGCGCGAAGCGGTGATGTTCAGCTCCATTCTGCGTGCGCAAGTGTCGCTGGCGTGGGTGATAGGCCCGCCGCTGGCTTACGCCCTGGCGATGGGGTTTGGTTTTACGGTGATGTACCTGAGTGCGGCTGTCGCCTTTGTGGTGTGTGGCACCATGGTGTGGTTCTTTCTGCCGTCGATGCGTAAAGAGCCAAAAGTGGCGACGGGTGTGCTGGAGGCACCGCGGCGTAACCGTCGTGACGCCCTTCTCCTCTTTATTATCTGTACGCTGATGTGGGGCACCAACAGCCTGTATATCATTAATATGCCGCTGTTTATTATTGACGAACTGCATCTGCCCGAGAAGCTCGCTGGCATCATGATGGGTACCGCGGCCGGGCTTGAAATCCCCACCATGCTGATTGCAGGCTATTATGCGAAGCGTTTCGGGAAACGTTTTCTGATGCGTATCGCCGCCGTCGCCGGGCTCCTGTTTTATATCGGCATGCTGACGGTACATACGCCGGGGCTGTTGCTGGCTTTACAGCTGCTGAACGCCATCTATATCGGCATACTCGCCGGGATTGGCATGCTCTACTTCCAGGATCTGATGCCGGGCCAGGCAGGCTCCGCCACCACCCTTTATACTAATACCACCCGCGTGGGCTGGATTATCGCAGGCTCAATGGCCGGTGTGGTGGCCGAGATCTGGAACTATCACACGGTGTTCTGGATTGCGCTGGTGATGTGCACCCTGACGATAGGCTGCCTGACAAAAATTAAAGACGTTTAAGGTGCGGTGAGCGCTTCCAGATCAAGCAGGTACGTCATCGCCTGCGCGCGCGTGCTGCCGCACATCTCAGCGGAGGGCTGCAGCCCGGAGCACACCTTCGGGCGCAGAGGCGAACCAAAGATCTTGCACAGGTTGGTTTCAGAGAGCTGAACGCAGCGGGTATTGGCAGGCTTGCCCTCCGGCATTCCTGGAATGGGGCTTGAAATGGACGGTGCGGTACAGCACGCGCCGCAATCGGGACGACAATCCATAAATGCTCTCTATCGGTGACGAATACCCGCGCAGTCGGGTATCGCGCGCACAGTAACACCTTTTGCGTATTGATAGCAAAAGCCACGAATTCCGCTTGCCTGAAAGGCCGCGCACGAGTAATTTGGCGCGATATTTTTTACCTCCCGTAGACAGGATTACTGCAATGCCAAGAGCGAACGAAATTAAGAAAGGTATGGTACTGAATTACAACGGCAAACTGCTGATTGTGAAAGATATCGATATTCAGGCCCCGAGCGCCCGTGGTGCAGCAACGCTGTACAAAATGCGTTTCGCCGATGTGCGTACCGGCCTTAAAGTGGAAGAACGTTTCAAAGGTGATGATATCGTTGATACCGTCACTCTGACCCGTCGCTATGTTGATTTCTCCTATATCGACGGCAACGAGTATGTATTCATGGATAAAGAAGATTACACCCCGTACATCTTCACCAAAGATCAGATTGAAGAAGAGCTGCTGTTCATTCCTGAAGGCGGTATGCCGGATATGCAGGTTCTGACCTGGGACGGCGTGCTGCTGGCGCTGGAACTGCCGCAGACGGTTGATCTGGAAATCGTTGAAACGGCACCGGGCATTAAAGGCGCGTCAGCCAGTGCACGTAACAAACCAGCGACTCTGACCACCGGTCTGGTGGTACAGGTGCCTGAGTACCTGTCCGCCGGCGAGAAAATCCGCATTCATATCGAAGAAAAACGCTATATGGGTCGTGCTGACTAAGTGGTGTATCTGCCGGGTGGCGGCTTCGCCTTATCCGGCCTACGAAAAAACCGGCCTGAGAGCCGGTTTTTTTGATTTTGTAGGCGCGGTAAGCGTAGCGCCACCGGGCAACATAACTTACAGAAGCTCAGGATACTTCGTCATCTTCAGCGCCAGCTCTACGCCGCGCACTTCTGCCATCCCTTTCAGACGGCCAATTGCCGAATAGCCCGGGTTGGTTTTCTTGCGCAGATCGTCCAGCATCTGATGCCCGTGATCCGGACGGAACGGGATTGGACGTAAATCACCCGCCTGCTTACGCCGAGACTCTTCCGCCAGAATGGCATCCACCACCGCCACCATATTCACATCACCGCCCAGGTGTGCCGCTTCGTGGAAGGTTTTCGGGTTCTCTTCGCGGCAGGTTGCACGCAGATGCGTGAAGTGAATGCGATCGCCGAAGGTTTCAATCATCCGCACCAGGTCGTTATCCGCACGCACGCCGTACGAGCCCGTGCACATGGTAAAGCCGTTATAAATGCTATCGACCGTCTCTTTCAGCCACTGCATATCTTCGAGGGTAGAAACGATACGCGGCAGACCGAGGATCGGGCGCGGAGGATCGTCCGGGTGCACGGCCAGACGAACGCCCGCCTCTTCCGCCACCGGTACAATCGCGCGCAGGAAGTAGGCCATGTTTTCGCGCAGCTGATTTTTATCGATATCACCGTACTCTGCCAGACGAGCGCGGAACTGATCCAGCGTGTAGCCCTCTTCAGCGCCCGGCAGGCCGGCGATGATATTGCGGGTCAGCTTTTCAATGTCTGCTTCACTTGCTGCGCTAAACCATGCGCGCGCCTGCTGCTGCTCTTCCGGCGTGTAATCGGCTTCCGCGCCAGGGCGCTTCAGAATGTGCAACTCAAATGCCGCAAAGGCGATCTGATCAAAACGCAGCGCTTTTGAACCGTCAGGCATCTGATACTCAAGGTCAGTGCGCGTCCAGTCCAGAATCGGCATGAAGTTGTAGCAAACGGTATCAATACCACAGGCCGCCAGGTTGCGGATGCTCTGCTGATAGTTGGCAATCCAGGTCTGATACTCGCCGGAATGAGTTTTGATATCTTCGTGAACGGGAATACTTTCTACAACAGACCAGGTTAATCCCTTTTCCGCCAGCAGTGCCTGACGCTTTTGAATTTCCTCTACCGGCCACACCTGACCATTAGGAATATGATGCAGCGCCGTGACGACACCCGTTGCGCCAGCCTGACGCACATCATCAAGAGAAACCGGATCGTTCGGCCCGTACCAACGCCAGGTTTGTTCCATTGCCCCACCCCCTCAAGTTGTTATACCAATATATGTTACTGCGATGACGACTACCATACATGTTTAACGAGAAGGGTCAATACAGCGCCACACATTGATTGATCGAACTCACATAACCGCGATAATTACGGCTTACCAATTCTTTTTGTTGTCATATAACTTTACACTGCCATTGTTAATTAATAGTTAATCAGGTGTGTATTTCATGAAGACAATTGCCTCCACCTCGCTTCCTGCCCATGTTCAGCAACCGCGCTACGATCGCACGCATCTGCGCTCGCGCATCGTCCATTTCGGCTTTGGTGCCTTTCACCGCGCACATCAGGCGTTGTTGACCGATCGCGTGCTGAATGCCAAAGGAGGCGACTGGGGCATCTGTGAGATCAGCCTCTTCAGCGGCGATGTGTTGATGCGCCAGCTCCGGGCCCAGGATCATCTCTTCACCGTGCTGGAGAAAGGCGCGGAGGGCAACCAACCCATTATCATTGGGGCCGTGCATGAATGCCTGAACGCGAAACTGGATTCGCTGGCCGCCATCATTGAGAAATTTTGCGAGCCGCAGGTGGCTATCGTTTCGCTCACCATCACTGAGAAAGGCTACTGCATCGACCCCGCCACCGGGAAACTGGATTTGCAAAACGCCCGCATCGTTCACGACCTGGAAAATCCCACCGAGCCGCATTCCGCCCCAGGGATCATTGTCGAAGCGCTCCATCGCCGCCGTGAACGCGGCTTACCCGCCTTTACGGTGCTTTCCTGCGATAACATCCCTGATAACGGCCATGTGGTGAAAAATGCCGTTCTCGGCATGGCTCAGAAACGCGCTCCTGAACTGGCCGGGTGGATTGATGACCATGTTAGTTTTCCGGGAACGATGGTTGACAGGATTGTGCCCGCCGCCACCGACGCCTCACTGGCGGAGATCGCGCAGGAACTCGGTGTAGACGATCCGTGCGCCATCAGCTGCGAGCCCTTTATTCAGTGGGTCGTGGAAGATAACTTTGTCGCCGGACGCCCGGAGTGGGAAGTGGCAGGCGTGCAGATGGTGCAGGACGTTCTTCCGTGGGAACAGATGAAGCTACGCATGCTCAACGGTAGCCACTCTTTCCTGGCGTATCTGGGCTATCTCGCCGGGTATGCGCATATTAATGAATGTATGGAAGATGAGGCGTTTCGTCAGGCCGCGCGACGCTTAATGCTGGATGAACAGGCCCCCACGCTGCGTATCACCGGCGTTGACCTGACAGCTTACGCCGACAGCCTGCTCGATCGTTTTGCTAACCCGGCACTGCAGCATCGCACCTGGCAAATCGCGATGGACGGCAGCCAGAAGCTGCCTCAGCGCATGCTGGATGGGATCCGTATTCATCTGGAGCGCAAAAGTGCATGGCCATTGCTGGCGCTGGGCGTGGCGGGCTGGATCCGCTACGTCAGCGGTACAGATGAACAAGGCAATACGATTGATGTCCGCGATCCGCTCAGCGACAAAATCCGTGCGAAGGTTGAAGCCAGCAATGACGCAAACCGCGTTACCGCTCTGCTGACGCTGAGCGAAGTTTTTGGTCATGACCTCGCGCAAAACCCCGTTTTTGTCGAGGCGGTGCGCCAGGCATACCAACGTATTGCCCGCCTCGGGGCGCGCCAGGCTGTTATCGAAACGTTAAATCTTTAACGTTTATTGCGCTTAAGGCGAACGGACATGCGCTCCGTTTGCCCTTCCTCTTCTCATTGCGCCCTTTTTTCGTCAGGATGAGAGATAATTGTTACATCATCACAATTATCTACCGGAGCGCACGTGACCAGGACCAACCTTATTACCGGTTTTCTCGGTAGCGGGAAAACCACCTCGATTCTCCACTTGCTGGCCAATAAAGATCCGGCAGAAAAATGGGCCGTGCTGGTCAATGAATTCGGCGAAGTCGGTATTGACGGCGCGTTACTGTCTGACAGCGGTGCCATGATCAAAGAGATCCCGGGCGGATGCATGTGCTGTGTGAATGGCCTGCCCATGCAGGTGGGGCTGAACACGCTGCTGCGTCAGGGTAAACCCGACCGCCTGCTGATTGAACCGACAGGGCTTGGCCACCCGAAGCAAATTCTTGATTTACTCACCGCACCGGTTTACGAGCCGTGGATAGACTTACGCGCCACGCTTTGCCTGCTCGACCCGCGACAGCTGCTGGATGAAAAAGCGGTGGCCAACGACAACTTCCGCGATCAGCTCGCCTGCGCAGATATTATCGTCGCAAATAAAGAAGATCGGGCTACGGCTGAAAGCCAGGCGGCATTCGATGCCTGGTGGCAACATTTCGGGGGCAACCGTCAGCGGGTGCAAACCACTCAGGGGAAGATGGATGTCGCCCTGCTCGACCTTCCTCGTCTGAACCTCACTGAGCTGCCAGCCAGTGCGGAGCATGCGCATAGTCATCCCGCAAAGCAGGGTCTGGCAGCGTTGAGTCTGCCTGAACACCAGCGCTGGCGGCGTAATCTGAACAGCGGTCAGGGCTATCAGGCCTGTGGGTGGATCTTCGATGCGGATACCGTTTTCGACACCATAGGCGTACTGGAGTGGGCAAGACTGGCGCCGGTCGATCGCGTTAAGGGGATTATGCGCACCCCCGACGGCCTGGTGCGTATCAACCGTCAGGGTGAAGATTTCTTTATTGAAACGCAGAATGTTGCGCCCCCGGATAGCCGAATAGAGTTAATTAGTGCGGTTAACGCCGACTGGAATGCCCTGCAGTCCAGCCTGTTGAAGCTTCGTTTAAGTTCGGGCGGCTAACGTTGCCCCTGATTTCCCTGTATGCTGAATGTTATGACAACTCGAATTCCCCTGATTTTGCTGCTCAATGTCGCCGGACTGGCGCTCTTTTTCTCCTGGTATATCCCGGTGGATCACGGTTTCTGGTTTCCGCTGGATTCTGCCATCTTCCATTTCTTTAACCAGGCTCTGGTGAAGAGTGATGCCTTCCTGTGGCTGGTGGCGATTACCAATAACCGCGCGTTTGACGGCTGTTCGCTGGTGGCGATGGGCTGCCTGATGCTCTCTTTCTGGCTGAAAGAGGACAAAACCGGGCGTCGCCGCATTATGATTATTGGTCTGATGATGCTGCTGCTTGCTGTAGCCATTAACCAGCTGGCTACGGCAATTATTCCGGTGAAGCGCTCAAGCCCAACGCTCTTCTTTACCGATATTTATCGCGTCAGCGAATTGCTGCATATTCCGACGAAAGATGCCTCAAAGGCCAGTTTCCCTGGCGATCACGGCATGATGTTGCTTATTTTTTGCGCAGTCATGTTGCGCTATTTCGGCAGAAAAGCGTTCGCAATAGCCCTGATTATTTTTGTGGTTTTCGCCTTCCCTCGCGTAATGATTGGCGCACACTGGTTCACCGATATTGCCGTGGGTTCGCTCTCCGTTGCGCTGATTGCGTTGCCCTGGTGTCTGATGACGCCACTGAGCGACCGAATAATAGCGTTGTTTGATCGCTATCTCCCCGGTAAAACGCAACAAGTATTAAACAAATAACTAACCTAAATTAACGCTCGCTATCAGGGATCATCGCGATCCCTGATAGATCTCCCGCCCACGATCGTTTCACCCTGTCATATTCCTGTCATCAGCTTCATGATAAAAATGAAGCAATTGCGTGATTAAGCGTCGGATCTGACTGCATTTTAAGCAATGACGGATTTTTACTTTCTGTATCACAATTTCTTATAAAAAAAAGGCTTTTTTTACTCGCAATAGCCCTGGCAATCGGTTAATCTCGAACTCGTTTTGCCCCATAGAGATAATTATTTCCTTGGTGAATAAATTTGTGCGCTGCGCCACAAATGTGACCAGAAAGAATTGTCTCATTGTGAACAGATAATTAGTCTCGTCACGTTTGGCATTTTTATAACGATATTTGTCGTTAAGGACTTCAAGGGAAAATAAACAAAATGGTCAAATCTCAACCGATTTTGAGATACATCTTACGGGGGATCCCGGCGATAGCAGTCGCGGTACTGCTGTCTGCATGTAGTACATCGAACACCGCAAAGAATATGCATCCTGAGACGCGTGTTGTGGGAATGGAAGATTCCTCGTCACTGCAAGCCTCTCAGGATGAATTTGAAAATATGGTGCGTAATCTGGACGTGAAGTCCCGTATTATGGACCAGTATGCTGACTGGAAAGGCGTGCGTTATCGTCTGGGCGGCAGCACCAAAAAAGGTATCGATTGTTCCGGTTTTGTACAGCGTACTTTCCGTGAGCAGTTTGGGTTAGATCTTCCGCGTTCAACCTATGAACAGCAGGAGATGGGCAAGTCGATTTCACGTACAAAACTGCGCACCGGTGATTTAGTTCTGTTCCGTGCCGGTTCTACGGGTCGACATGTGGGCATCTATATTGGTAATGACCAGTTTGTGCATGCCTCCACCAGCAGCGGTGTGACCATTTCCAGCATGAACGAGCCATACTGGAAGAAGCGCTACAACGAAGCGCGTCGCGTACTGACCCGCAGTTAATATGATGATTGTATCGCGGGTTATCCCTTGGCTGGCGATATGATGAAAAAAAGACACTGCTTCGGCGGTGTTTTTTTTTGCCCGTTACACTGAATACATCCAGCGGCAATTCAGGAATCACGACGTCTATGTTCACCCGCTACTTTTCCAGTAATCGCAAAATACTTCTCCTCAGCGTTATTACGGGTCTGGTCATTGCCCTGCTTCTCGGATCCCTGCAATTTTTCTGGAGTTACCACAAGCGGGAAGTGCGGTTCGACACCCTGATTACCGATGTGAGTCTCTATATGGAGAGCTATTTCGATGAGTTGAAAACCTCTATCGATGTCCTCCAGCCCCTCACGCTAAACAGCTGCCATGACGTGAATGCCGAGCTGACGTCGCGCGCGGCCTTCAGTCTCAATGTGCGTGCGTTCTTACTGGTCAGGGACAAAATAGCCTTCTGCTCGTCGGCCACCGGGCCGATGAATAGCCCGATGGAAGAACTTATACCCGAGCTGCACATCAACAAGCAGATTGATATGGCGTTACTGCCAGGCACCCCTATGCTGCCGAATAAACCCGCCATTGCCATCTGGTACCGAAACCCTCTGGTTAAAGACGGCGGGGTATTTACGTCAGTTAATCTCAATCTGACCCCCTATCTGCTTTATACCGCGCGTCAGGATGACTTCGCAGGGATTGCCATCATCATCGGCGACATGGCGCTGTCTACAATGTCCAGCACCCTGGTCAGGGCGAAAGATTTACATGAAGTGCCCGAGCGTACCGCCACGCTTAAAGCAGTGCCGTTGACCGTCAATCTGTACGCCGAAAAGTGGACGAGCGACGAAATCCTCTTCGCCCTGTTCTTCGGGCTGGTGTGCGGTATTGCGGCAGGATCGCTTAATTTCTATATCCTCACCATCCGCGTTAATCCCGGCAAAGAGATCCTCAGCGCCATTAAGCGCGGCCAGTTTTATGTGGTCTATCAGCCCGTGGTGGATGCAAAAGATCTTAAAATGCGGGGGGTTGAGGTCCTGATGCGCTGGAAGCACCCTACCATGGGTGAGATACCTCCTGATGCCTTTATCAATTTTGCTGAAGCCCAGAAGCTGATTGTTCCGCTCACGCTGCATCTGTTTGACCTTATCATTCACGATGCGCCGGTATTACAGACACAGTTACCGCCTGGTGCGAAACTCGGTATCAACATCGCGCCGGGGCATCTGCATGCAGACAGTTTCAAAGATGATATGCGCACGTTTAAAGATTTACTCCCGCCGGATCACTTCCAACTGGTGCTGGAAATTACCGAGCGTGACATGCTCAATCACCGTGAAGCCAACAACCTGTTCGAATGGCTGCACAACGAAGGGTTTGAGATAGCGATTGATGATTTCGGTACCGGCCACAGCGCGCTGATCTATCTTGAGCACTTCACCATGGACTACATCAAAATTGACCGGGGTTTCGTTAACGCCATTGGGACAGAAACCGTCACCTCCCCGGTGCTTGATGCCGTGCTGATGCTGGCCAGACGGCTCAATATGTCCACCGTCGCGGAAGGCGTGGAGACACCGGAACAGGCAGCCTGGTTGCGCGAACATGGCGTTAACTTCCTGCAGGGGTACTGGATTAGCCGTCCGATGCCGCTGGCGCAGTTCCGTGAGTGGCGGCCTGATCTGTCGCCCGCTGGCGAATAATTTCACATTGCCCGTGACGTCACTTATTATTCAGCTTAACTGAGCCGGTCTGTTAAAGAGGGAGCCGCCGCGAGATGTTTATGCGCTTCATACTGTTGCTGTTGGCACTGACGCCCCTGTCCAGCCAGGCGCAAACCATCAAAGAAGACGTTGCGTTTGCCGTGATTGGTGAACCGAAATACGCGGTGAATTTCACCCATTATGATTACGTTAACCCTGCTGCGCCGAAAGGCGGGAATGTAACGCTCTCCGCCACGGGCACGTTCGATAACTTTAACCGCTTTGCCCTGCGCGGTGTGGCCGCGGCGCGCACCGAATCTCTCTACGATACCCTGTTTGTCACCTCTGATGATGAGCCCGGCAGTTACTACCCGCTGATCGCCGAAAACGTGCGGTATGCGGATAATTTTGCCTGGGCAGAAATTTCACTTAACCCGCGGGCACGTTTTCATGACGGCACGCCGGTCAGGGCAAGCGATGTCGCCTTTACGTTTCATAAATTCATGACCGAAGGCGTTCCCCAGTTCCGCATTGTCTACAAAGGCGCGTCGGTCCGGGCCATCGCACCGCTCACGGTGCGCATTGAACTCAGCGAGCCAAATAAAGAGAATATGCTGAGCCTGTTCTCCCTGCCCGTGATGCCTGAATCGTTCTGGAAATCCCATAAATTGAGCGACCCGCTCTCCACTCCGCCGCTGGCAGGAGGCCCGTACCGCATCACCGACTGGCGCATGGGGCAGTATGTGGTCTACTCCCGTGTAAAAGACTACTGGGCCGCCAGCCTGCCGGTAAACCGGGGGCGCTGGAACTTCGACACCCTTCGCTATGATTACTACCTGGACGATAACGTGGCTTTTGAGGCCTTTAAGGCCGGAGCTTTCGATTTACGCCTGGAGAGCAGCGCCAAAAACTGGGCCACGCGCTATATTGGCAAAAACTTCGCCAACGGCTATATCGTCAAGGACGAGCACAAAAATAGCTCTGCCCAGGACACGCGCTGGCTGGCGTTCAATATTCAGCGTCCGGTGTTTAACGACCGCCGGGTACGTCAGGCCATTACCCTGGCCTTTGACTTTGAGTGGATGAACAAGGCGCTGTTCTATGGTGCCTACAGCCGCGCTAAAAGCTATTTTCAGAATACCGAATACGCGGCGCGCGCTTACCCCAATGCCGACGAGTTGACGCTGCTGGCCCCCTTCAAAGCACAATTGCCGCCGGAAGTTTTTACCTCCGTGTTTGATCCCCCCACCTCCGATGGCAACGGCTTTGATCGTGACAATTTGCTGAAAGCCAGCAAACTGCTGGATGAGGCCGGTTGGGTCCTGAAAAATCAAAAACGGGTCAATGCTCAAACGGGAAAACCGTTGAGCTTCGAGCTCCTGATCGCGTCAGGGGCAAACGATCAATGGGTTTTACCGTTTAAGCACAACCTGGCCCGACTGGGGATCACAATGAACATACGCCAGGTGGATATTGCCCAGCTCACCAACCGCAAACGCAGCCGGGATTACGATATGATGCAGAGCCTGTGGCCCGCGCAGCCCTGGCCCAGCTCCGACCTGCAGATCTCCTGGGCGTCCAGTTACATCGACTCCTCGTACAATGCGCCGGGGGTAAAAAGCCCGGTCGTTGACGCGCTAATTGCAAAGATCGTGGCGGCACAGGGCGATAAACAGAAGCTCCTGCCATCAGGACGCGCCCTCGACAGAGTGCTCACCTGGAACTACTACATGCTGCCCATGTGGTATATGGGTGAAGATCGTCTTGCCCGCTGGGACAAGTTTTCGCTGCCTGCCGTGCGCCCGATCTATTCGCTGGGCTTTGATACCTGGTGGTATGACGTTAACAAAGCCGCCAGACTCCCTGCTGAGCGGCGATAAGGAATCATCATGGGTGCGTATCTAATCCGCCGTCTCCTGCTGATCATCCCAACCCTGTGGGCCATCATCACCATTAACTTCTTTATTGTGCAAATCGCGCCTGGCGGCCCGGTCGATCAGGCGATTGCGGCCATTGAATTTGGCACCAGCGGCGGGATGCCCGGCGGTGGCGGAGAAGGAATGGGCGCAAGCCACGCCAGAACGGGCGTGGGGAATATCAGCGAAAGCCATTATCGCGGCGGCCGTGGGCTGGATCCGGAGGTGATTGCCGAGATCACCCATCGCTATGGCTTTGATAAACCGATTCACGAGCGCTATTTCAAAATGCTGTGGGATTATGTCCGGTTTGATTTTGGCGATAGTCTGTTCCGCAGTGCCTCGGTCTTAACCCTGATCAAACAAAGCCTGCCGGTGTCGATCACCCTGGGACTGTGGGGAACGCTGATTATCTACCTGGTCTCTATACCGCTTGGGATCCGTAAAGCGGTCTACAACGGCAGCCGCTTTGATATCTGGAGCAGTACGTTCATTATCATCGGCTATGCCATTCCGGCGTTTCTGTTCGCTGTGCTGCTGATTGTCTTTTTTGCCGGCGGCAGCTATTTCGATCTCTTCCCGCTGCGGGGGCTGGTATCCGCCGATTTCAGCACCCTGCCGTGGTATCAGAAAATCACCGACTATCTCTGGCATATCACGCTGCCGGTGCTGGCAACGGTGATTGGCGGATTTGCCGCCCTGACCATGCTGACCAAAAACGCCTTTCTTGATGAGATCCGCAAGCAGTATGTCGTCACCGCCCGCGCGAAGGGCGTGGGTGAAAAACAGATCATGTGGAAGCACGTGTTCCGCAACGCCATGCTGCTGGTGATTGCCGGATTTCCTGCCACGTTCATCAGTATGTTTTTTACCGGCTCGCTGCTCATTGAGGTGATGTTCTCGCTTAACGGTCTGGGGCTGTTGGGCTATGAAGCCACCGTGTCGCGTGATTACCCGGTGATGTTTGGCACACTCTACATTTTCACTCTGATTGGCCTGCTGCTGAATATCGTCAGTGATATCAGCTATACGCTGGTCGATCCCCGAATCGATTTTGAGGGCCGATGATGCCGCGTTTAAGCCCCGTCAATCAGGCCCGCTGGGCCCGTTTTCGCCACAACCGTCGTGGCTACTGGTCGCTGTGGATCTTTGCCGTCCTGTTTGTGTTAAGCCTGTGCTCAGAGCTGATTGCCAACGATAAACCCCTGCTGGTGCATTTTAACGACCGCTGGTATGTGCCCGTGCTTAATAACTACAGTGAAAGTGACTTTGGCGGCCCGTTTGCAACACCGGCGGAGTATCAGGATCCGTGGCTGCGCCAGCAGATTGATCAACACGGCTGGGCGCTGTGGGCCCCGATTCGTTTTGGCGCCAACAGTATCAATTTCGCCACCATGACCCCCTTCCCTTCTCCCCCGTCCACGCAAAACTGGCTGGGGACGGATGCCAACGGTGGCGACGTGCTGGCGCGCATCCTCTACGGTACCCGAATCTCGATCCTCTTTGGGCTGATGCTGACGCTCTTCTCCAGCGTGATGGGCGTGGTGGCAGGAGCCGTACAGGGCTACTATGGCGGTAAAATTGACCTCTGGGGTCAGCGCGTGATTGAGGTGTGGTCAGGTATGCCAACGCTGTTTCTGATCATCCTGCTTTCAAGCGTGGTGCAGCCAAACTTCTGGTGGCTGCTGGGGATCACCGTGTTGTTTGGCTGGATGGCGCTGGTGGGCGTCGTGCGTGCAGAATTTCTGCGCACCCGTAATTTTGATTATATTCGTGCCGCGCAGGCACTGGGTGTGAGCGACCGTGGGATCATCTTCCGCCATATGCTGCCGAACGCCGTGGTAGCGACACTGACCTTCCTGCCGTTTATTTTGTGCAGCTCCATCACCACCCTCACCTCGCTCGATTTTCTGGGCTTCGGACTACCGCTCGGCTCCCCGTCGCTCGGCGAGCTGTTGCTACAGGGCAAAAACAACCTGCAGGCGCCGTGGCTGGGCATTACAGCCTTTCTTTCCGTGGCGGTACTGCTTTCGCTGCTGATTTTTATTGGCGAAGCCGTGCGCGACGCCTTCGATCCCAACAAGGCGGTGTAACATGACGCAGCCCCTTCTCAGTATCGATAATCTGTCGATTGCCTTTTCGAAACAGGGTGAGACGCGCACCGTGGTCAGCGATCTGTCGCTGCAGATCCAGCGTGGCGAAACGCTGGCGCTGGTGGGGGAATCCGGCTCCGGCAAGAGCGTCTCGGCACTCTCCATTCTGCGCCTGCTCCCCTCTCCGCCGGTGAGCTACCCGCAAGGGGATATTCTGTTTCACGGCAGCTCGCTGCTGCACGCCGACGAACAGACCCTACGGGGCGTCCGCGGCAATAAAATTGCGATGATTTTTCAGGAGCCGATGGTCTCACTCAACCCGCTGCATACCCTGGAAAAACAGCTTTACGAAGTGCTGTCCCTTCACCGTGGCATGCGCAAAGAGGCCGCACGCGGGGAAATCCTCGACTGCCTCGACAGAACCGGCATCCGCAACGCGGCAAAACGGCTGAGCGATTTTCCGCATCAGCTTTCCGGCGGTGAGCGCCAACGGGTGATGATTGCCATGGCGCTGCTGACGCGCCCGGAACTGTTGATTGCCGATGAGCCCACCACCGCGCTGGACGTCACGGTGCAGGCACAGATTCTGCAGCTGCTGCGGGAGCTACGTAGCGAGCTGAACATGAGTCTGCTGTTTATCACCCATAACCTGAGCATTGTGAAAAAGCTGGCCGACAGCGTCGCCGTGATGCAAAACGGACGCTGTGTTGAGCAGAACACCGCCGCCTCACTGCTGAACGCGCCTCAGCACCCGTATACCCGGCGGCTGCTCGACAGCGAACCCTCTGGCGATCCGGTGCCTCTTCAGGGTGACAGCGCGCCATTGCTCAACGTCGAGGGGCTGTCTGTCTCCTTTCCCATCCGCAAAGGTATTCTGCGCCGCGTGGTCGACCAGAACGCCGTGCTGAAAAACATCCGTTTTGCACTGCGCCCGGGCGAGTCGCTGGGCCTGGTGGGCGAGTCGGGCTCGGGCAAAAGCACCACCGGCCTGGCACTGCTGCGTTTGATCGCCTCGCAGGGCGAGATCCTGTTTGACGGCATGCCGCTGCACCGCTGGAACCGTCGGCAGATGCTGCCGGTACGTCCCCGCATGCAGGTGGTGTTTCAGGATCCCAATTCTTCGCTCAATCCAAGGCTGAGTATTTTGCAGATCATCGAGGAAGGGTTACGCGTCCATCAGCCTGCCCTGACGGCTCTGCAACGTGAAAACGAGGTCACGCGGGTGATGGCGGAGGTGGGGTTAGATCCCGAAACCCGGCATCGCTACCCGGCTGAATTTTCTGGCGGACAGCGCCAGCGCATCGCCATTGCCCGCGCACTGATCCTTAAACCGGAGCTGATTATCCTGGATGAACCGACATCCTCGCTGGACAGAACCGTGCAGGCACAGATCCTGACCCTGTTAAAAGGGTTACAGGAAAAGCACCGGCTGGCCTATATCTTTATCAGCCACGATCTACAGGTGGTGCGGGCGCTATGTCATCAGGTGATCGTGTTGCGGCAGGGAGAGGTGGTCGAGCAAGGTGAGTGCCAGCGCGTATTTACTGCACCGACGCAGAGCTACACGCGCCAGCTGTTATCGGCAGACTAGCGCTCAGAAGGGATACTGGCCCGAGAAAGGCTCAGCTATGGCAACGCCAAAGTTTTTCAGGCGGCAGGTCGCGGCAAATTCATCCTGACTTTTTACAAACAGACACGGCTCGCCTTCACACTCCAGCACGGAGCTGTCCACTTCGATATCCGTCAGCGCCTGGCTTAAGCGCTCCATGACCGGCCATGCGTTTTCATCGCTCGGGCTAAGCAGTTTGAGCGCGACCAGACAATTCTCGCAACCTGCAACGTTTTGCGGAATCGGTTCAACTTTCGAACCTGCAAAACCCGCCGACCAGCGATAGCTCTGGGGCAAGCGATGGACTATGGAGAGTTGTAATGTATTCACGTTCGATCCCCGGAAGCAAATTTACTTCACAATTTATTTACATTTATAGTAACACATCATCGCCAACCTGCACTATTCAGCGCTTTTTTATAGGTATTCAGGCTCGCGTCGGCGCTATATGTACCCGTTTCTGCGATCTAACTCAACCTTTTTAAATACAATGATGTGACTTTTTACATAAATAGATTTTACATAAAAGAAACAAACAAGGGGTAAACGAACGCAGGTTTGGTTGATATGGGTCAACAAAAAGGCCCGTATCGGGCCTGATGTGCAGATTAATGCGGGGCTTTGCGTGGTCGGCTGGCGTAAAGACAGAAGAGAATAGAGCTGGTGGCGCAGAACGCCATCGCCCACAGCATTGGCCAGGCCGTGTTAAAGGTCGCCATTGAAAGTAGCGCCCCCACCACCGCACCTATCCCGAAGCGGAATGTCCCCGCCAGTGATGACGCGGTGCCTGCCATATGCGGGAACTCGTCGAGGATGACCGCCATCGCGTTGGAGGAGATCATCGAGACACAGCCAACAAAGACAGCAACCCCCACCACCAGCGCCCAGAAGCCCACGCCGAGAAACGCGCTGACCACCAGCCAGATAGCTATCACAAACTGGATCCACAGCCCGGCACGGAACATGTTCAATGCCCCAATCCGGCGAACAAAGCGGCTGTTAATGATGGTCATGATGAACAGGAACACAATGTTCAGCGCAAAGTAATACCCAAAGTGCTGCGGTGAAACGTGGTTCAGCTCAATATAGACAAACGGCCCGGCACTCAGGAAGGAGAACATCCCGGCAAAGCTGAAGCCGCTTGCCAGCATGTAGCTCAGCACCCGTTTGTGGCGAAACAGCGAGGCAAAATTCCCCATCGTGGTACGGATGTGGAATTTCTGGCGGCGCTCGACGGCCAGCGTTTCATCAATAAAGAAGAAAATCATCGCCGAGGCCAGCAGTGCGGCAAGCGCCAGTATCCAGAAAATGGCATGCCAGCTGAACCATACCAGCACCGCACCACCGGCCATCGGTGCCACCAGCGGCGCAATGGTGGTGACCAGCATGACGAATGACATCATGCGGGAGAACTCTTCTTTCGGGTAGATGTCACGCATCAGGGCGTTAATCACCACGCTTGCCGCGGCCGCCGCAAGACCGTGGAAGAAACGCATCACGATCAGCTGATCGATACTCTGTGCCAGCGCACAGGCCACAGCTGCGGCTGCAAAGATCAACGTTCCGCCCAGAATAACCGGCTTACGCCCGAGGCTGTCAGCCATCGGGCCATAAAACAGCTGGCCGAGGGCAAAACCGAGAATATAGGTGCTGAGCGTCATCTGCGCGCTGCCTGCCGGTACGCCAAACTGCGCCGAAATCACCGGCAGCGCAGGCAAATACATATCAATCGACAGCGGCATCAACATGGCCAGCAGGCCAAGAATGAACACGATTTTGAAAGACGAGTGTGGCCTGGTGGTCACAGGGTTCTCCTGAAATTAATGCGCGGGCAGCCCCACGCTGGCGATCTCTTCTTCCGTCAGCGGGCGATATTCGCCGGGCGCCAGGTCGGGATCGAGTTCAATTGCCCCAATGCGTTCGCGATGCAGACCCACAACGTGGTTACCCACCGCAGCGAACATACGTTTCACCTGATGGTAACGCCCTTCGCTGATGGTCAGACGGACTTCGGTCGGGGTAATGACTTCCAGCACCGCCGGTTTGGTGAGGTCTTTTTCATTATGCAGCTGAACGCCTTTGGCAAAGTGTTCTGCCGTGTCATCTGCCACCGGCGATTCCAGCGTCACCAGATAGGTTTTTTCACAGTGATGACGCGGAGAGGTAATGCGGTGGGACCACTGACCGTCATCGGTCATCAGCACCAGTCCCGTGGTGTCGATATCGAGGCGGCCAGCCGCATGCAGCTTGTGGGCAACCGGTTCGTCGAGGAAATAGAGCACCGTCGGGTGATCCGGATCGTCCGTAGAACAGACGTAGCCTTCCGGCTTATTGAGCATGAAATAGCGCGGACCGTGCTGCTGGGTCAGCGGATTGCCGTCATACTCCACCTGGTGGTCAGGTTGCAGTTTGAACGCGCTGTCTCTCACAATGTCGCCATCCACGGTAACGCGGCTGGCGCGGATCTCGCGCCCGGCAATAGCGCGGCTTACGCCGAGTTGCTGAGCGATAAACTTATCAAGTCGCATGAAATCTTTTTAGCCTTAATGGTGCTGGAAGTCGGACAATGCGTCCGAAAAAGAAGCAGTCAGGAACGGTTCAGTATAATGGTCTGGTTGCGCCACTCAAGGGAAAAAGTTTCGTGGCATACTATATGCGGAATAACGATACAGAGACCCCATGACTTTTACACTTCGTCCCTATCAGCAGGAAGCCGTTGACGCCACCCTGGCCTGGTTCCGCAAACACCATGAGCCAGCGGCCATTGTGCTCCCGACTGGCGCAGGCAAAAGCCTGGTGATCGCCGAACTTGCCCGCCTGGCGCGCGGCCGCGTGCTGGTGCTGGCGCACGTCAAAGAGCTGGTTGCGCAAAACCATGCCAAGTATTGCGCGCTTGGTCTGGAGGCCGATATCTTCGCCGCCGGGCTAAAGCGCAAAGAGAGCCACGGCAAAGTGGTGTTCGGCAGCGTGCAGTCTGTTGCCCGCAACCTTGACCTGTTTCGCAGCGAATTTTCGCTGCTGATTGTCGACGAGTGCCATCGCATCAGTGATGACGACGACAGCCAGTATCAGCAAATCCTCACTCACCTGAAAGAGGTGAACCCTCACTTACGCCTGCTGGGCCTGACAGCAACCCCGTTTCGCCTGGGTAAAGGCTGGATCTATCGCTTTCATTATCACGGCATGGTGCGAGGGGATGAGAAGGCGCTGTTCAGCGACTGTATCTATGAACTTCCGCTGCGCTATATGATTAAACATGGCTACCTGACACCGCCTGAACGGCTCGATATGCCGGTCGTCCAGTACGATTTCAGCCGCTTACAGGCGCAGAGCAACGGCTTATTTAGTGAAGCGGATCTGAATCAGGAGCTGAAAAAGCAGAAACGCATCACGCCGCATATTATCAGCCAGATTGAAGAGTTCGCTGAAACGCGAAAAGGGGTGATGATCTTTGCCGCCACCGTAGAGCATGCGCGCGAAATCACCGGCTTACTGCCCGCTGACGACGCGGCGCTGATCACCGGCGAGACCCCAGGCCCGGAGCGTGACAGACTGATTGAGGCGTTTAAAGCGCAGCAGTTTCGCTATCTGGTAAACGTCTCGGTGCTCACCACCGGGTTTGATGCCCCCCACGTCGACCTGATTGCCATTCTGCGTCCGACCGAATCGGTCAGCCTGTATCAGCAAATCGTCGGCCGTGGTCTGCGTCTGGCCCCCGGTAAAACCGACTGTCTGATCCTCGATTACGCCGGTAACCCGCACGATCTCTACTCGCCTGAAGTGGGTACGCCGAAAGGCAAAAGTGACAACGTGCCGGTGCAGGTCTTTTGCCCTGCCTGTGGTTTTGCCAACACCTTTTGGGGCAAAACAACGGCTGACGGCACGCTGATCGAACATTTTGGCCGCCGCTGTCAGGGCTGGTTTGAAGATGATGAAGGGCATCGCGAGCAGTGCGATTTCCGTTTCCGCTTTAAAAACTGCCCCCAGTGCAACGCCGAAAATGATATTGCCGCCCGCCGCTGTCGCGAATGTGACACGGTTCTTGTCGACCCTGATGACATGCTGAAGGCCGCGCTGAAGTTAAAAGATGCGCTGGTGCTGCGCTGCTCTGGCATGGCGCTGCAACCGGGTGCGGATGAAAAAGGCGAATGGCTGAAAATCACCTATTACGATGAGGACGGCGCCGACGTCAGCGAGCGCTTCAGGGTGCACACTCCGGCACAGCGCACGGCCTTCGAACAACTCTTTATCCGCCCGCATACCCGCACGCCGGGCGTACCGCTGCGCTGGATAACCGTCGCAGACATCGTTCACCAGCAGGTGCTGCTGCGCCATCCTGATTTTGTGGTCGCCCGTAAGAAAGGCCAGTACTGGCAGGTCCGAGAAAAGGTGTTTGACTATGAAGGTCGTTTTCGACGGGCCAACGAACTGCGGTAATGACAGGCAGGCCTTGAATAGGAAACGATTGTTTCCTATTATGCATTATCGCATTACAACAGGACTTCCTCATGTCACGTCTTCCCGGTCGCCCGCGTGAATTTGATACCGACGCCGCCATCGACAGCGCCCTGCTCGTTTTCCGCGAGCGTGGCTATCATGCTACCTCAATCAAAGAGCTGAGTGACGCGACAGGCCTTACGGCGGGAAGCCTGTATAAAGCCTTTGGCAGCAAAAATGGCCTGTTTCTCGCGGCGTTCGACCGTTACACCCGGACGCGCAGCGCCGCCCTGCGCCAGCGTACAGAGGCGGCACGCTGCGGACGAGATAAAATCGCGGCGGTGTTACGCTTCTACGCCGAGAGCAGCCACGGTCCTGAGGGCATACGCGGCTGTCTGGTGGTCGCCAGCGCGACTGAGCTGGCGGTTTTTGATGAGGCGACTGCCCGGTACATCAAAGCCGCCATGCAGCGTACCGAGCAGCTGTTGTTCGAACTGGTTCAGGAAGGCCAGCAGGACGGTAGCCTTTCCCGCGCGCTGCCCACGGAGCAAACGGCGCGTAATCTTTTCGCCCTGCTACAGGGTTACCGCGTGATCGGCAAACAAGGCCTGTCTGAGGACGAGATAAACAGCGCCGTTAACGCAGCACTCAGCCTGCTCGGCTAAGTTTTTTTAACTAATTAGGAAACGATCATTTCCTATTATTCCGGAGATTGCTATGACCACGCCCATCGCCCCGCAGCACCATTTCATGCTCATCAATGGCATCCGCACGCATTACGTCACCGCCGGGGAACAGCACGCGCAGACGGTTGTCCTGCTGGCAGGTTTCCCCGAAAGCTGGTACGCCTGGCGCCATGTTATCCCGTTGCTGGCCGAGCGTTATCATGTCATCGCCCCGGACTTACCCGGACAGGGTGATACCGATTGTCCGTCAGAGGGGTATGACACCCACACCCTCGCCAGCCATGTTCATGAACTGCTGACCCAACTTGGCGTGCATCGCTACTATCTGACCGGTCACGACGTGGGAGCCTGGGTTGCCTGGCCTTATGCGGCGATGTACAGCGATGAGGTGATAAAGCTGGCGCTGCTGGACGCCGGCATTCCGGGTATTACCTTACCCGATGCCCTCCCCGTCACCGCGGATCGCGCCTGGCGCACCTGGCATTTTGCCTTTCACGTGGTTGCCGATCTGCCTGAATTCCTCATCAGGGGCAAAGAGCGTGGCTATCTGGAGTGGTTTCTGCGTCGCAAAGCGGCAAATCCCCTCACCTTCAGCGAGGCGGATCTTGACGAGTATCTGCGCATTTTTACGCGCGAAGGTGGCTTGCGCGCGGGGCTGGCTTACTATCGCGCTGCCGCCCTCTCTGCTGCGCAAAACCGGGCGCTTAGCGAACGGGGTAAACTCTCCGTGCCCGTTCTGGCACTCAGTGCCGATCAGGGTTCGATTCCTGATATGGCCTCGCCGCTGAGGGCGTTTGCCGCGCACGTTGACGGGCGCGTTATTCCCCGGTGCGGCCATTTTCAGCCAGAAGAGCAACCTCAGGCGGTCGCCGACGCGCTAAGCGGTTTTTTTAGTGGGGATTAATTCATTGCCCTGAGGTGGATTGGGGGCTATAATGCCGCCCGCTTTTGCATCCGCAAAGCAGAACACTCACCTGCTGCTGGGTCGCCTGTAGTAGGGTTTTAAATACAGAGAGAAATCAATGTTCACTATCGAAGCAGAAGTACGTAACGTGCAGGGTAAGGGTGCGAGCCGCCGCCTGCGTACCGCTAACAAGTTCCCGGCTATCGTTTACGGTGGCGAAGCTGCTCCAGTTTCTATCGAACTGGATCACGACAAAGTGTGGAACCTGCAGACCAAAGCTGAATTCTACAGCGAAGTTCTGACCATCGTTGTTGGCGGTAAAGAAGAAAAAGTGAAAGTTCAGGCTGTTCAGCGTCACGCGTTCAAGCCAAAACTGACTCACATCGACTTCGTTCGCGCGTAATCGCAAACACGTCGAAAAAAAACCCCGCTTCGGCGGGGTTTTTTTATGGCGGTTATTTACCGCCAGTGGTGCGACGCTGCAGTTGATCGCGCAGGTTGGGTGGCGTACCTTTGATGGTCAGCGTATCGGTGGCCGGATCCCAGAAGATACGTTCCCCCAGCAGCATGGCATCAAAGTTGATGGTTAACCCGCCGCCGCTTCCGGCAAATTTGGTTAACTGGCGCAGCGTACTGCGATCCGCCGGGAAGCTCTCTTCCAGCTCATACCCTTTCTCAGCAGTAAATTCCTGGAAACTGACTTCACTGACGCCGGCCAGCTCTTTTGACAGCGACTCCAGCTCAATCTCTTCCCCCGCCTGCAGCTGTTCGTTGCAGTAGCTGTAAACCTGCTGACGCACGTTCTGGCGCTCAGATTTATCGAGCTGGGCTTCTGCCGTGAAGTCGTCCACCGCCTGCAGCAGCCCTTTGTTCTGCGCTTTGGCGTTGAGACCTTCGCTGGCGCCGAGGAAGTCCATAAAGAAATCGGCCACTTTACGCCCCACACGCCCTTTCAGGAAAGTCAGGTAGCGGGTCGACTCCGGATTGGTTTCCCACTCGGTCAAATCAATACGCGCAACGATATCCGCATGGTTGATATCCAGATAATGGGTGGAGCTGATATCCAGCTGCTCGTTCACGCGCATACTGCTTAAATTGTTCAGCACGGTGACCAGCAGATACTCGACCGCCAGGTAGCGATAGTGGCAGAACAGAACGATCCCGCCGTCGGCAAACGGGTATTTCGCCAGCTCGTCGCGCAGACGCCCGGTTGCGGCGCGGCTAAACGCCAGGAAATCTTCTTCGCCCTGACGCTGAAGACGCAGGCTATCCGCCAGTTCACTCTCGTCGCTGAACAGACCATAGGCTTTATTTTTTGCACTGTAGACGCGGTGCAACTCCGCCATCATTTCCACAACGGTCGCCGTGGGTTCCAGTAACGAATCGCGCAGCACCACTTCAAGGGTTTGCTCATCACGCTTGATAAGCTGGTGCAAGGCAATCTGGTTGATTTCCAGACTCATGATAAACTCTCCTTTTAGACCGGGCGGTATTCAACCACCACCAGTCCATGTGTGCAACAACTGATAAAAAAGGGGAAAAAAAGCTGTTGCTACGGTAATATGTTGCCCTTTCATCAACAAACTGATTTTGATTTATGCCACAACATTCCCGCTACAGTGATGAACACGTTGAACAATTGCTCAGTGAGCTGGTCAACGTACTGGAAAAACATAAAACACCGACCGATCTCTCCCTGATGGTTTTGGGAAATATGGTCACCAACCTTATCAATACCAGCGTTGCTCCGGCTCAGCGTCAGGCGATCGCAAAATCTTTCGCCCAGGCGTTACAGTCTTCCGTTAGCGACGACCAGGCCCATTAAGGGAAACGAACAACAGTTTATGGTGACGAATCGTCAGCGCTACCGTGAAAAAGTCTCCCAGATGGTCAGCTGGGGGCACTGGTTTGCCCTGTTCAACATTCTGCTGGCGACGGTCATCGGCTGTCGTTATCTGTTTGTCGCAGACTGGCCGACAACGCTAACCGGGCGTATTTACTCCTGGATAAGCGTTGTAGGGCACTTTAGCTTTTTGGTTTTCGCCACCTATCTGCTGATCCTCTTCCCGCTGACGTTTATCGTCATGTCGCAGCGTCTGATGCGATTTTTATCCGCCATCCTTGCAACGGCAGGGATGACGCTGCTGCTTATCGACAGTGAAGTGTTCACCCGCTTCCACCTGCATCTCAATCCCATTGTCTGGGAGCTGGTGATTAACCCCGATCAGAACGAAACGGCCCGTGACTGGCAGCTGATGTTCATCAGCGTCCCGGTGATCCTTCTGATAGAGATGCTGTTTGCCACGTGGAGCTGGCAAAAACTGCGCAGCCTGACCCGGCGACGCCATTACGCGAAACCGGTGGCCGCGATCTTTTTCGTCTCCTTTATCAGTTCGCACATTATGTATATCTGGGCGGATGCGAACTTCTATCGCCCAATCACCATGCAGCGCGCAAACCTGCCGCTCTCTTACCCGATGACGGCGCGTCGGTTCCTTGAAAAACACGGTCTGCTGGACGCGCAGGAGTACCAGCGTCGTCTGATTGAACAAGGTAATCCGGAAGCGGTCAGCGTGCAGTATCCGCTGAGCGAACTGCGCTATCGCGATATGGGACGCGGGCAAAACGTTCTGCTGATCACCGTCGATGGTCTGAACTATTCCCGTTACGAGAAGCAGATGCCTGCGCTGGCCGATTTCGCCAGTAAGAACGTGACGTTCACCCAGCATATGAGTTCCGGCAACACCGCCGATACGGGCATTTTTGGCCTGTTCTATGGGATTTCAGCCGCCTACATGGACGGCGTACTTTCTGCGCGCATTCCTGCAGCGCTCATCACCGGGCTCAATCAGCAGGGTTATCAGTTAGGGCTGTTCTCCTCAGACGGCTTTAACAGCCCCCTTTATCGGCAGGCGCTGTTGTCTGATTTCTCATTGCCCGCCGCAGAAAGTCAGTCGGACGAGCAGACCGCCAGTCAGTGGATAAACTGGCTGCAGCGTTATGCCCAGGAAGATAACCGCTGGTTCTCCTGGGTTGCCTTTAATGGCACCACGCTCGATGACAGCAATCAGAAAGGCTTTGCGCGCCGCTACAGCCGTGCAGCAGGCAATGTTGATGACCAGATTAGCCGCGTGCTTGATGCCTTACGCGAATCCGGCAAGCTCGAAAACACCGTGGTGATCGTGACGGCAGCCCATGGCGTACCGCTGGGTGACGAAGAGAAGAATATGAGCTGGTCGCGACCGAATCTGCATGTTCCGCTGGTGATCCACTGGCCGGGCACCCCCGCCCAACGCATTAACATGCTCACCGAACATAAAGATGTGATGACCACCCTGATGCAACGGCTGCTACACGTTAGTACGCCTGCAAATGAGTATTCGCAAGGGCAGGATCTCTTCAGCGCGACACGCCGCCACAACTGGGTGACGGCAGCGGGTAATGATACGCTTGCAGTGACCACGCCAATGCTGACGCTGGTATTGAACAGCAACGGAAATTATCAGACGTATAACCTGCAGGGTGAGCGGTTGAAAGACCAGAAACCGCAGTTGAGCCTGCTGCTTCAGGTTCTGACGGATGAGAAACGGTTTATCGCTAACTGATTAATTATAAACCAGTTAGCGACAGATTCCCTTGCATTCAAAACGGAATCGAGTAGTATTCTTGCATGCGTCGGCACGTAGCGCAGCCTGGTAGCGCACCGTCATGGGGTGTCGGGGGTCGGAGGTTCAAATCCTCTCGTGCCGACCAAAACTATTCAGAAACCAGCCATATGGCTGGTTTTTTTATTGCAGTTCATCCGGCGTTTTACGCAGATAAACCAGCGCCAGCAGGCAAATCACGCCCCCCGCATAAAATGTATATTCCGCGCCAAACGTGTCCCAGATAGCGCCCGCCCCCACGCTGGCAATCAACAGCCCAACACCACTGACCAGACTAAAAATACCGTAGGCGGTACCACGCAAATCAGCCGGTGCGGTTTTAGCTATCATGGCCGCCAGTAACCCCTGCGTCATCCCCATATGCAGGCCCCAAAGCGCGACACCGAATATAATGCCAGCCCAGTGAGTGCTCAGTGCAAGCACAACATCAGCCCCTATCAGCACCATCAGCCCCCACTGCAGTAGTCTGGTATGGCTCATGACGTCAGAAAGCTTGCCAAACGGATAAGCAGAGAGGAAATAAAGCAGGTTCATGGCCACCATCACCAGCGGTATCAGCGCCAGCGGCACCCCGGACTGCTGCGCACGAAGAACAAGAAATGCCTCACTGAAGCGCGCAAGCGTAAAGACGGCCCCCAGCCCAATCACCCACCAGCAGCCTTTCCCCAGACGCCTGAGATTCTCTTTTTTGACGGGATTTGTACGTTTTTGCCCGACTGGCGTTGTCGGTTCATGCAGACCGAAAAACAGCAATGCCACGGCAAGCACGCCGGGGATCACCGCGATCCAGAAAATGGTGCGGAAATCATTATTCCACAGCAGCATCAGGCCAACGGCCAGCAACGGACCGAGAAATGCGCCGATAGTATCCATTGACTGCCGCAGACCAAACGCCGCGCCGCGAAGCTCGTGCGGCGTAACGTCAGCAACCAGCGCATCACGCGGCGCACCGCGGATCCCCTTCCCGACCCGATCGATGAGCCGTGCGCCCAGAATCATGCCGGAAGACGTGGCGATAGCGAACAGGGGTTTACTCAGCGCCCCCAGCCCATAGCCCAACACCGCAAGCCCTTTACGCTTGCCAAGATAGTCACTGATTGCCCCGGAAAACACCTTAATAAATAACGCTGTCGCTTCAGCCAGTCCCTCGATCAGGCCGATAAAAATCACGCTGGCCCCCAGCGTGGTCACCATAAACAACGGCAGCAAGCTGTGAATGATCTCCGAAGAGATGTCCATCAACATGCTGACTCCACCGACCACCCAGACGCCTTTCGGGATCCGGCTTAGCGTGGCAAACCGGGATTGCATTAAGCCTCTCCTGCTTTCTGTAAACAAAGGTGTTCTCAACAGAATATCCTGGAAATGCGAATACACAGCGTCAGGCAAAAAAAAAGCCAACCCGCAGGCTGGCTTCGTTATCGCACGTGAACGCTTAGTGCTTGTCACGCCCGCCGAGGAAGAAAATACCCAGCGGAATAGCAAGCAGGACGGTGAACACCAGGCTGTAAACGAAGATCATCGCCGACTGCAGGACATACATGCTGGTCGTCCACGCGGAGAGCGGAATATTGTACTGTTCGATGACGCCGACAATGGTTGCCCGCCCCACGCACGCGGCCGCAATCATAAACACAACCAGCAACGCCAGGAGGAACTTACGGCCTTCAGGTGTTTTGAGCTTTGCACGAATCATCTCTCTTCCCTTTACAGATGAATAACATTATTTAGGCCTTAAAATAACACGATCTGCCGCCAGACTCCACCGCAGTACGAACAACCAAAAAATGGCGACAAATGCAGTTCATTACACTGATCATATTGAAAATGTAAGTAAATCACTCTAAAAATTCACAACCGTTATGCTAATCTTTTGAGGATCGTTTTGACATAAAGGAATGACAGTGAAAAACGCACCTAAATTTGCCCTTGCCCTGCTCGCCGCCGCGTGCGTGAGCACCAGCGCCTTCGCTACTGACAACCAGAAACCACAGCCTCTGGAAAAAGTCGCCCCTTATCCGCAAGCGGAAAAAGGAATGAAGCGTCAGGTGATCCAGCTTCCCGCTCAGCAGGACGAAGCGAATTTCAAAGTGGAACTGTTGATCGGCCAGACGCTGGAAGTGGATTGCAACCAGCACCGTCTGGGCGGCCAGCTGGAAAGTAAAACGCTGGAAGGCTGGGGTTACGACTACTTTATCTTTGATAAAGTGACGTCGCCGGTCTCCACCATGATGGCCTGCTCGGATGGCAAGAAAGAGAAGAAATTCGTGACCGCGTATCTGGGTGATAACAGCCTGTTACGCTACAACAGCAAGCTGCCAATCGTGGTGTATACGCCGGAAAACGTGGAAGTGAAATATCGCGTGTGGAAGGCGGATGAAAACATCGGACAAGCGGTAGTTCGTTAAGAATACGTCGGGTGGCGGCTTCGCCTTACCCGACCCGGAATGAGTGTGCTCTGGTGCCCTCATCCCAACCCTCTCCCATCGGGAGAGAGAGAAAACACTAAAAACGGTAACGGATGTTACCGTTTTGCTTTTACCTTACAGCGCGATATCCGCAACCGGTTTGTTTTCTGCCTGCGGCTTCAGCTCTGCTTTTGGTGCGGCATCAGCGGCCTGCGGTTTAACGTATTGCAGTTGCAGTACACGGCTCGTGTATTCCAGCTCCTGCTCCGTCGCGTCCACGTTACCGTTCAGCTTAGTACCGTAGGATGGAATGATGGTTTTCAGTTTGGCCTGCCATTCCGGCGTGGCAACTTTATCTTTGAACACTTTTTCCATCAGGTGCAGCATGATTGGCGCAGCGGTAGAGGCCCCTGGTGACGCCCCCAGCAGCGCGGCAATGGTGCCGTCTTTATCGCTTACCACTTCGGTACCCAGACGCAGCACACCGCCCTCTTTCGGATCACGCTTGATGATCTGTACGCGCTGACCCGCCTGCCACAAACGCCAGTCTTCTTTTTTGGCCTGCGGATAGTACTCTTTCAGTGCCTCGAAGCGTTCTTCATCAGAGAGCATCACCTGGCTAATCAAGTATTTCACCAGGTCGAAGTTATCCAGACCGACATCCATCATTGGCTTAACGTTAGAGGTCGTGGTTGCGCTGAGCAGATCCCACAACGAGCCGTTTTTCAGGAATTTGGTGGAGAAGGTTGCAAACGGCCCGAACAGCACCACACGTTTACCATCAAGCATACGGGTATCGATGTGTGGAACGGACATCGGTGGCGCACCGACGGAGGCCTGGCCGTATACTTTTGCCAGATGACGGTTCACCACTTCCGGGTTTTCCGATACCAGGAACTGGCCGCCTACCGGGAAGCCCGCGTAGTCGTCAGCTTCAGGGATACCGGACTCCTGCAGCAGTTTCAGCGCCGCGCCGCCCGCACCAATAAAGACAAACTTCGCCTTGATGACGTGCTCGGCTTCGTTGTTTTTCAGATCGGCAACGGTCACGCTCCAGCTGTTGTCAGCGTTGCGCTTAAAGCCACGCACTTCGGTGCTGAGCTGAAGGTTAAAGTTCTCTTTTTTCTTCAGAGAGGCCACCAGCTGACGGGTGATTTCGCCATAGTTGACGTCGGTACCAATCTCGGTGCGGGTCGCTGCCACTTTCTGGTTCGGGTCACGCCCTTCCATCACCAGCGGTGCCCACTCTTTGATCTGCGCGTGGTCTTCAGAATACTTCATGCCGCGGAACAGCGTGCTCTGCTGCAGCGCCGCGTAGCGCGCGCGCAGGAAGTTCACATTCTGCTCCCCCCACACAAAGCTCATGTGCGGCACGGTGTTGATGAACGAGTGCGGATCGTGCATCACGCCGCTGTTCACCTGGTGAGACCAGAACTGGCGAGAAATCTGGAATGCTTCGTTGATCTCTACCGCCTTCTCGATACTAATGGAACCGTCCTTTTTCTGCGGCGTATAGTTCAGTTCCATGAGTGCCGAATGTCCGGTACCGGCGTTGTTCCAGCCGTTTGAACTCTCCTGCGCGACGCCATCCAGGCGCTCGACCATGGTCATCGACCAGTCCGGCTGGAGCTCTTGCAGATAGGTTCCCAGCGTGGCGCTCATGATACCGCCACCAATTAAAAGGACGTCCGTTTCCTGCTCTTTTGGTGTGTCAGCGTTCGCCGCCATAGAGACGGTGTTCAGCCCCACGGCCAGAGAAAAGAGCATGGCAGTCATTTTTTTCATAATTTTGCCTTAGTTGAGTAGTGCTTGAAGCGTGGAAATTGCAGGTGAAAAAAGCTGCGGGGGGAACGGTAGCAACTTTTAAATATTGTTTAAAGGTTACGAAATTATTGTAATTGTGAAATTTAATGATGGATTGTTTGTAGGGAATTGCTGGATGCAACTGGCAAGACGCAGTTTTTCTGGCTACTATGCTGCACTTTGTGATCGCGCGCACGGAAGCCCGCCCCAACCTGCGAATTGTTATGTCATTACCTCCTGCTTTTTCCTCCCGTGAAGACCATGTTTCCACGGTCGTGCGCTCCCCCCACCTGTTGCTACGTGAAACCCTGGCGGGCGTCATTACCGCCCTGGCCCTCATTCCTGAGGTGATCTCTTTTTCCGTGGTCGCGGGCGTTGACCCGAAGGTAAGCCTGATGGCCTCCGTCGTGCTGTGTCTGACCCTTTCAGTGCTCGGTGGTCGTCGCGCGATGGTGACAGCGGCAGCGGGTTCCGTCGCGCTGGTCATTGGCCCGATGGTGCATCAGCACGGCGTGCAGTACATCCTGCCGGCCGTCCTGATGGCGGGGATAATTCAGATCCTGTTCGGCGTGCTCGGGATGGCGCGCCTGATGCGCTTTATTCCCCAGTCGGTGATGACCGGCTTCGTAAATGCGCTGGGATTGTTAATTTTCTTCGCGCAGGTTCCCCATTTCTGGAGCCGCAGCCCGCTGATTGTGGGCCTGTTCGTGCTGACGCTGCTGATTGTGCTGTGGGTGCCACGCTATATCAAAAGCGTCCCGTCACCGCTTATCGCGATTGTACTGCTCACCCTGTTCACCGTGACCACCGGACAGGTTCTCCCGACGGTGGGGGATGAAGGCTCTATGAGCAGTGGTTTGCCAGGGCTGACACAGCTGCTCGTTCCGCTGAACATGGAAACGCTCAGCATCATCTGGCCATGCGCGCTCAGCATCGCCTTTGTCGGCCTGCTGGAATCTCTGCTGACGGCAAAACTGGTGGATGAACTGACCGCGACATCCTCCAGCAAACGCCGTGAAAGCATCGGTCTCGGCGCAGGGAATATTCTGGCCGGGTTGTACGGCGGTATCGCGGGCTGTGCCATGATCGGGCAGACCATCGTCAACGTGGAGATGGGCAAAGGTCGCAGTCGCGTCTCAACTTTTGCAGCGGGCATGGTGCTGCTGGTGCTGGTCACCGCCCTCAGTGAGATAATGGCAAAAATCCCTATGGCCGTACTGGCCGGGGTCATGGCGATTGTTGCCATCAAAACGTTTAACTGGCATAGCCTTCAGCCTGCCACGTTAAAAAGCGCGCCCATTGCCGAAACGGTCGTGATGCTGATTACCGTTGCAGCAACGGTTTCAACCGGTAACCTGGCCATTGGCGTGATGGGCGGGATTATTGTGATGGCACTGCTTCCCGCCCGGCTCAAGCGTCGGCTTAAAGAAGAAAAATCGTTGCAAGCCCAAGAAAAATAAAGAAACCGCCGGTATCGGTGATGGCGGTGATCATCACGCTCGACCCCACCGCGGGGTCGCGCCCCAGTTTGGTCATCGTCAGCGGGATAATGACCCCCATCATGGAGGCCACCAGCAGATTCAGCACCATCGCCAGCATCATCACCCCGCCTAACGCCATATCATCGTACAGCCACCAGGTAATGCCGCCCATAATGCCGCCCCACACCAGGCCGTTAATCAGCGCTACACCCATCTCCCTGAAGATCAGGAAGGCGAAGTTTCCCGGCTGAATATTCTCCAGCGCCAGCGCGCGGACGATCATGGTAATGGTCTGGTTGCCGGTGTTGCCGCCAATGCCGGCCACAATCGGCATCAGCGAGGCCAGCGCCACCAGTTGTGAAATGGTGTGTTCAAAGCCGTCGATCACCCGGGAGGCGATAAATGCGGTACAGAGATTAATGGCGAGCCATGCCCAGCGGGTTTTCACCGCCTTGCCGACGGAGGCGTGGACGTCATCTTCGGCGCTGATCCCGCCGAGTGCACGTAAATCGTTATCGGTCTCTTCGTAGACCACATCGACGATCTCGTCGATAGTCAGACGCCCCATCAGTTTGCCGACAGAATCGACGACCGCCGCGCTCACAAGGTCGTCACGTTCGAAGGTACGGGCCGCTTTTTCCGCGTCGTCTTCCGGGGAGAAGACCATCGGCTCGGTCTCCATCACCTCACTCACCCGTCGCTGAGTGCTGTTCAGCAGGATCGTTTTAAGCTCCAGCTCGCCAAGCAGGGTTTTATCCCTCGAGGTGACAAACAATTTATCGGTGTTGTCCGGCATGCTGCCCAGACGACGCAGATAGCGCTGAACCGTACCGAGGGTGACATCCGGACGCACCATGATGACGCCAAACTCCATAATGGCGCCCACGCTGTGTTTGTCGTAGTGCATCACCTGACGCACGCGCGCCCGCTCTTCCGCAGGCAGCGAAGCCAGTAATCGCCCGGTCAGGTTTCGCGGCAGGTGCTGAACGAGATAAATCTGTTCGTCAATATCCAGCGTCTGCAGGGCATCAAGGATATCCCGGTCGCTCATCTCATCAATGAGATCGTCCCAGACATTTTCAGAGGCTTCGAGCAACACCTGCCCGCGCTCATGATCCTGCACCAGACGCCACAGAGCATGACGCTCTTCCGAGGGGAGCGCTTCCAGGGTATCCGCCAGATCCGGCGGGGGTAAATGAGCAACCAGCGCACCTACCTCAGCAATATCGTCGGCCAGTGTGCCGACATCATATTGCTCAGCCAGGGTCAGTTTGCCCAGTAACGCAGAGGTGACCGCTTTATCCGTCGTAAGGAGCCAGATGAGACGCGCACGTTCCTGGTCGCGCTGCCTGGCACTGTTTTTCTTTAAAACCGACATTAATCATAAATCCATGAAATAAGTTGGCTTTAAGCATAGCGCGGAGATATGTAAATAAGAATAAACAACGGGGCGGGATGGAGAAAAAATCGGCATAACATGCACGATTTATCCCCTCTCCCTGTGGGAGAGGGTTAGGGGGAGGGCTTCAGGCCGTGCGCGCCACCGCATCGCGAGACGCCGCATCGCGCTCTTCACCGGTCAGTTCGCTCAGCTTGCCGTCACGCATCTCCAGCAGACGGTCGGCATGAATGAAATAGTGATCGTCATGGCTGATGGCAAAGATGGTTTTGCCCATCGCCTGCATCAGCGGCAGCAGCACCTGGTAGAACTCGCGGCGGAAATGCGGGTCCTGATCCGCCGCCCACTCGTCCAGCAGAATGATGTCGCGCTCTTCCGCCAGGGCCAGCAGCAGCGCCACGCGCTTTTTCTGACCTTTCGAGAGCTTCAGGTTAAGGATCTTGCCGTCCTGCAGCTCAAGCTTGTGCGACATCTGCAGATGCGCCAGCCACTTCTCCACCAGCGCCGGGTTAGCCTGCTGCCCCTCCGGTCCCAGCAGTTGATCGAAGAGCCAGACGTCGGTGAATACCGCCGAGAAGAGCTTGCGATAATCCTCGGGCTTCTCTGCGCTGAGCGCGCGGCCATCCAGCAGAATGTCACCCGATTGCGGCTGATATAACCCCGTCAGCAACATCGCCAGCGTCGACTTCCCGCTGCCGTTACCGCCAATGAGAAACAGCAGTTCGCCGCGATGAATCGTCAGATTGACCGGCCCCACGGAAAAAGCGTTGTCCTGATAGCGGAACGTGACGTTACGCAGTTCCAGCGTTTGCCAGTTCGGGAAGGCCTGAGGGCGCGGGAATTCGGCTTTGAACGGGGCAAGGTCGAACTTTTTGAGCTTATTAAACGCCACCTGCGCACTCAGCAGGGTGGGCAATGCGCCGACGGCCGAGAGCAGCGGTGTACGCAAAAACAGCAACGTCAGGGAGTAGGTCGCCGCAACGTTAGTATCGGCCCAGCCCAGGCTGTTGGCCATCCAGAAGACCAGGCCAATCGCGCCCAGCATCATTATGTTCGACCAGTTAACCGCGCTCAGGTGGAAGGTATCGGCGCGAATAATATGATGCCGGTATTCACGCGCATCCGGAATATAGAGGTTATTGAAGATATGCTCCGCACGCTCGCGGTTCAGGGTCAGCTCTTTGCGCCCTTCCAGTACCGTCTGGTAATCGTTATAGAGTTTGTCCTCGGTTTCACGCAGTACTGCCATGTGTCTGTAGACGCGGGATACCAGCAAAAAACCGCCCCAGATGGTGATAGCAATCCACAGTGCCGTAACGGCCAGCATTTTGCTGGAGAGCCAGGCGAGATAGGCCGCCGAACCAACGGTCAAAATAATACCCTGCACCAGCTCCGGCAGGCGGACAAACGCAATGGTGATGGCGCGCACGTCGCTGGTCAGCCCTGCCAGCAAAGAGGCACTGCCGAGTTGCTCGACGCGCTCCACCTGGGTATCCAGGATCCGCTTGATAAACTCGCTGCGCAGGCGGAAGACGAAATGATGCCCCAGAGCCGTCAGCGCCAGCTGGGAACCCAGCGTGACCGCCATCAGCAGTAATAACAGCCCCAGAAATTCCGGCAGAACGGACAGCGAGGTGTCGACCATTTCAATCAAACGCACGTTGATGAAGGCGATCAGACCAATCCCTAATGCGGCGCTGGCAAGGCTTAACAGCATTACCGCAATAAAGGGCCAGCGATACTGACGCCAGACAAGAAGAAGTAGTTGCATGCAGGCAATCCGGACAATAAAAATCAGCCAGCAGTGTAAACTGCCCTGCGTTTACATCAAGAATAATTCTTATTTTTATTTGACTGGCGCGGTCTGGCGGAAAGTCAGGTTAAAGCGGAACTCGCCCGTCTGCGGATGGGCGCCAGGCTTCAGTGGCTGAATGCCGTGGTAATAGAGCCGCGACTCCCTGCCCCACACCACCACATCCCCATGCTCCAGCATCAGACGCTGGAGAGGATCGTTGCGGCGTAACCCGCCGAATTGAAACACGGCGGGCAGCCCCAGGGATACCGAGACGATCGGCGCACGCAGATCGGGTTCATCTTTATCCTGATGCAGCGAGAGTTTCGCCCCAACGCCATAGCGGTTGATAAGACAGGCATCCGGTTGAAAATCGGGATAAGTGGCCTCGACGGCGGCATCATGGCAGAGCGCCTGAAAAACCGCAGGCATGGGCGGCCAGGGCTGGCCGGTGACCGGATCATCCGCAGCATAGAGATAACCCCGTTCGTTGGTTGCCCAGCCTGCTGTGCCGCAGTTGGTCATCGCCACCGACATGGTGTAGCCGCCCGGGGTGACCATATGCCGAAAGGGCGACACCGCCGCGACGTCATGGATCCCGGCAAGCAATTCCGGTGCCCGGGAGAGCGCAAACCGGCGCAGGATCACCGCACCAGGCGCAAGCGGCTCCTGCCAGGGTTCTGCATCTGCAAAAAGATCGAGCATTATCTCTCCTGATTCTTCGCCTCACGTTTCAATAATAACGCCTTTCGTTCCGTCCCCCATCGGTATCCTGACAGCGCGCCATCATGACGTACAACACGATGACAAGGGATGACGATCGCCAGTTTATTTGCGGCACACGCTGCGGCCACCGCACGTACCGCGCCAGGTTTGCCAATCGCCTGCGCCACCTGCTGGTAGCTTGCTGTTTCACCGCAGGGAATATTGCGCAGGGCCTGCCAGACCTGCTGCTGGAAAGCGGTTCCGCGAATATCCAGCGGGAGTGCCAGCGGCACGGCGCGGTTATCGATAGAGTGAATCACCTGATGAACGCGTCGGGCGAATTCGCCTTCCAGCGGTGCGTGCTCCGCGTGCGGAAACAGAGACAAAATCTCCTGGGTAACTTTTGCATCATCATCGCCCAGCAATATTGCACAGATCCCCCGCTCGCTTTCACCCACCAGACAGCGGCCCAGGGCACACTCGCTGATGGCATAACGCACTGCGACATCCCCTTTACGGTACTGCTTTGCCGTCATGCCCAGCGCGTCGTTGGCTTTACGATAATAGCTGCTGCTGTCAGGAAACCCTGCCGCCAGCACGGCATCGGTAATTTTGTCCCCGTGGGCGAGCGCGCTGCGCAGGCGTTGTCCTCGCGCCGCCTGCTGCCAGGCTTTTGGCGTCATCCCGGTCACGGACTTAAACAGGCGGTGGAAATGGAACGGACTCATGGCAACCTGCTGCGCCAGCATTTCCAGCGTTAGCGCGGGATCCTGCTCCAGTAGACGGCAGGCAAGCTCCACTTTTGCCAGCTTCTCTTCCTGCGGGTCGCGTTTGTCCGGCCGGCAGCGCTTGCACGGACGAAAGCCGGCCTGAACAGCATGATGTACATCGGGATAAAAGTGGACATTTTTACGCAGGGCGTGACGGGCGCGACAGGACGGACGACAAACGATCCCCGTCGTCTGCACGGCAAAGACAAACTGTTCGTCAGCACGCGGATCGCGGGCCAGCACGGCCTGCCAGCGATCCTCATCGGTAGTAAAGGTCGGGTTTTTCATCATCGGCTCCTCTTACAAGCATACCTACAGCTTGCCTGAGCGCCAGCATTCAAAAACCCGCAACCTTGCTTTTTAATTTTTTTCGCTCACCAGGAAGCTGTCGAACTGTGGTGAACTCCAGGTCTTAAACCCGTCGGCCTCTTTGGTGATCATGTACACAGCCAGCCCCTGCTGGCGAACCACCTCTTTGGCTTTCTCTGTACCGAGTACCATTAACCCGGTGTCCCAGGCATCGGCTTCCAGCGCCGTCGGAGCGATCACCGTGACCGAGACCAGATTATGCGTAATGGGTCGCCCGGTCTGGGGGTCAATCACATGCGAGATACGCTTCCCGTCGAGCTCGTAATAGTTACGGTAGCTGCCGGAGGTGCTGATGCCATGGCCGTTAATATCGACAATCGCCTGCACTGCGTTTTGCTGGTCGGTCGGCTTTTGAATCGCCACACGCCACGGTTTGCCGCTGGCGTTCATCCCCCGGCTAACCAACGCGCCACCCACGGAGACCAGATAACGCGGGATGCCTTCCTGAGCCATCAGTGCGGCCAGATGATCCGCCGCATAACCTTCCCCGACGGTCGACAGATCCACAAACAGGTCGGGAATGTCTTTTTGCAGATACTGTTGCCCGTACTGGTTGATCACCGTCAGATGCTGAAGTCCTGTCCGGGCGCGGGCGTCGTCGATGGCCGCCTGATCGGGCGTGGTAACCGGCTGTTTGTTCGGACCAAATCCCCAGAGATTAACTAACGGTCCCACGGTCACATCCATCGCACCGTGAGTTTTATAACCCACGCGCATGGATTCAGTCACGATATCCGCCATCTCTTCGCTCACCGGCCACAGAGACGTGCTGGTAGAGAGGTTAAAGCGCATCAGCGCCGAGTCGTTTTTGTAGGTGGATAGCAGCTGATCGTCGGCATCCAGCTGAGACTGAATTTTGCCGCGAAGTTCTTCTGCGCGTGCTTTATCAAGGTTCATTACGCTGACGCGCCAGAATGTCCCCATCGTTTTGCCTTCCAGCACCGTCGCCGCTGGCGCGTCGGTGTGTGCCACAGGCGTGGACGAGTCACATGCGGTCAGGAAAAAAAAGGTTGCCAGGACGCTGGCGCGTAAAAAAGTCATGTCCATTCATTATTATCCTCATGCCAGGGCGGCAAGAGTACACCAAAACGCGGGAATTGAAAGGCCTTAAAAAAGGCAAGAAAAAGGGGCCAGCCGGCCCCTTTGTTACACTGAAAAGCGATTAGAACTGGTAAACCAGACCCAGTGCTACGATATCGTCAGTGCTGATACCTGCGTTACGGGTGAACTCTTTGTCATCCAGCAGGTTGATTTTGTAGTCCACGTAGGTAGACATGTTTTTGTTGAAGTAGTAAGTCGCACCCACATCAACATATTTCAGCAGATCCTGATCGCCGTAACCTTCAATGTCCTTACCTTTGGACTGCAGGTATGCCACGGAAGGACGCAGACCGAAGTCGAACTGGTACTGAGCAACCACTTCGAAGTTTTGCGCTTTGTTAGCAAAGCCGTAAATATCGCTGCTGCTCTGAGAGTTGCCGAAACGGGTTGCGTTGTAGGTCTGGGAGTATTGCGCCGCCAGGTAGATGTTGTTGGCGTCGTATTTCAGACCACCAGAATAGACTTCAGCGCGATCGCCTTCGCCTTTCAGCGCAGGGTTAGCGGTGTTGTTCTGGTCAGCAGTACGTTTGGAAGAAGACATTGCACCACCGATGCTGAAGCCTTCACCCAGGTTATAGGTCAGGGACGCACCGTAACCGTCACCGTTCTGTTTCAGGGTGCTGCGGCCGGTGTCGTTTTCACCGCTTACGCTGCCGTTTTTACCCTGATACTGCAGAGCAAAGTTCAGGCCATCAACCAGACCGAAGAAGTCCTGGTTACGGTAAGTTGCTACACCGTTAGCACGGGATTGCAGGAAGTTATCTGAACCATAAGTGTCGCCGCCGAATTCTGGCAGAACGTCAGTCCAGGAGGTTACGTCGTAGATCACGCCGTAGTTACGACCATAATCGAATGAACCCGCGTCAGCGAATTTCAGACCCGCGAACGCCACACGCGTCCAGGCCTGGTTGTCGCTTTCAGTCGTGTTACCCTGAATCTGGTATTCCCACTGGCCGTAACCGGTCAGCTGATCGTTAACCTGAGTTTCGCCTTTGAAGCCAAGACGCATGTAGGTCTGGTCGCCATCCTGACCGTCGTCATCAGAGAAATAGTGCAGACCATCGACTTTGCCGTACAGATCTAATTTGTTGCCGTCTTTGTTATAAATTTCAGCCGCATTTGCTGCGCCTGCTACCAGCAGTGCTGGTACCAGGAGGGACAGTACTTTAACTTTCATTTTATTAACCCTCTGTTATATGCCTTATTATTACCACTGCTTACCGGTTAACCCTCTTAACCAGTCGGCAATTTCATTCTCCTCAAAATTACAGAATAATCCAACAGGAATATGATACGAAAACTTTGAAAATGTTTCATTTTACTATCAAGATGTTTCAATTTGTAAACATCAAGGAACTTTTACAAAGCACAAAGCGCTTAGAAAATTAGCACTAATAATCAAAAGAAAATATACACTCATATAAATCATATAGTTACGACATAAAAAATTACAGCACTGAATGACAAAACAAGATCGTGCGTAATCACTAAAATAACACTCGCTATCATCATTAACTTTATTTATTACCGTCATTCAGCTTTGAATGTCTGTTTATCCCTAATTCAACCGGATGCTCCGCATTCGGTTTTTTTTTACCTTTCTTTACGCAATTATAATTTTTTTGTGCTACCGCACAGAAATCATAACGACTATTAACTAAATTCACCTGAAACCCCTCCCGCATAAAACGCAGCGCAATAAAACATAATTTCTTGTTTATTCGTGCTATTCTCTGTCTGGTATCGTGCGTAATCTGTACATTCTCCCTGGGTATGTACACATTTAATACAGACTATTCAGTCAGTACTCACAGAGGAAAAAGTCGCGTGTTCAAAGGCTATGAGGCTGGAAATTCAGTTATTACCCTTTATACTGCCCTATCGCCATAAAGCACGGCCATCACGGGTTAAACAAATCAATGAGTCAGACTGAAACTACCGCCCCGAGCAAATTCTCCCTACTCCCCGGGAGCATCACCCGTTTCTTTCTTCTTTTGATCGTTGTGCTTCTGGTCACGATGGGGGTGATGGTTCAGAGCGCGGTGAACGCCTGGCTGAAGGATAAAAGCTATCAGGTCGTCGATATCACGCATGCCGTTCATAAACGCATTGATACCTGGCGCTACGCCACCTGGCAGATTTACGACAATATCGCGGCTGCTCCAGCGACATCATCAGGCGAAGGGCTGCAGGAGACGCGCCTTAAGCAGGACGTTTACTACCTCGAAAAGCCGCAGCGCAAAACGGAAGCGCTTATTTTCGGCTCGCACGACAGCGCGACGCTTGAGATGACGCAGCGCATTTCAACCTATCTGGATACCCTCTGGGGTGCTGAGACAGTGCCATGGTCGATGTACTATCTGAACGGTCAGGATAACAGCATGATCCTGATTTCGACCCTGCCGCTGAAAGATCTCTCCTCTGGTTTTAAAGAGACGACCGTAGGCAGCATTGTCGATTCGCGCCGGGCAGAAATGCTGCAGCAAGCGAACGCCCTTGATGAGCGCGAGAGCTTCTCTTCCTTACGCCGTCTGGCCTGGCAAAATGGTCATTACTTTACCCTGCGTACCACCTTTAACCAGCCAGGACATCTGGCGACGGTTGTGGCGTTCGATCTGCCGATTAATGATTTGATCCCGCCGGATATGCCGCTCGACAGCTTCCGTCTGGAGCCAGACAACAGCACTCAGAACATGCGTGCCGCCGCGGATAAAGAGGCCGTAGAAAGCGTCTCTATCTCCTTTAACGGTTCAAAAATTGAAATTGCCTCTTCGCTGAACTCAACCGGTATGCGTCTGGTGTGGCAGGTGCCGTTTGGCACGCTGCTGCTTGATACCCTGCAAAATATCCTCCTGCCGCTGCTGCTGAATATTGGCCTGCTGGCGTTGGCGCTGTTTGGCTACAGTACGTTCCGTTTCCAGCCTGGGCGTCAGAGCGATGCCTCAACGGTACCGGCCGGGACCAGTAATGAGTTGCGCGTGTTGCGTGCCCTGAATGAAGAAATTATCTCCGTGCTGCCGCTTGGCGTATTGGTTCACGATCAGGAAGCCAACCGCACGGTGATGAGCAACAAAATTGCCGACCACCTGCTGCCACATCTGAATTTGCAGAACATTACCACCATGGCGGATCAGCATCAGGGGATCATCCAGGCCACCATCAACAATGAGCTGTACGAGATCCGTCAGTTCCGCAGCCAGGTCGCCTCCCGCACGCAGATCTTTATTATCCGCGATCAGGATCGCGAAGTACTGGTGAATAAAAAACTGAAGCAGGCGCAAAGATTGTATGAGAAAAACCAGCAGGGTCGCGCCGCGTTTATGCAGAACATTGGTGATGCCTTCAAGCAACCGTTAAGAGCACTGGCTACGCAGGTGGCGGCGCTGAGCACGCCTGATAGCCAGCAGTTGGCGAGCCAGGCGGATTCACTGGTGCGGATGGTGGATGAGATCCAGCTGGCGAACATGCTGGAGAACGACTTCTGGAAAGGCACGCCGACCCTCTTCTCCATTCAGGATCTGATTGATGAAGTCGTGCCGGATGTTCTGCCGGTGATTAAGCGTAAAGGGCTGCAGCTGTTGATCAACAACCATTTGCCGGCCAATGACGAGCGTCACGGCGATCGCGAGGCACTGCGTCGAATTCTGCTGATGATTATTCAGTACGCTGTCACCACCACGCAGATCGGTAAAATTACCCTTGAGGTCAATACCGACGAGTCCGCCGAGGATCGCCTCACCTTCCGCATTCTCGATACCGGTGAAGGCGTCACGACCAGTGAAATTGATAATCTGCACTTCCCGTTCCTGAATGATACTCAGAGCGATCACTACGGTAAGGCCAATGCCCTGACCTTCTGGCTTTGCGATCAGCTGGCCCGTAAGCTTGGCGGTCATCTCAATATTAAAGCCCGCGAGTCGCTCGGTACCCGTTATTCGCTGCACGTGAAAATGGCCGCTAATCCGCAGGAGGAAGATGAAGAGCGCCTGCTGGATGATGTAATTGTGATGGTGGATGTGACCTCGAACGAGATCCGCAACATTGTGGTTCGTCAGCTGGAAAACTGGGGTGCGGCCTGCATCACGCCGGATGAAAGACTCTCAAGTCAAGAATTTGATCTGTTTTTAACTGATAATCCGTCTAATCTTACTGCCTCGGGCTTGCTTTTAAGCGATGATGAGCCAGGCGTGCGAAAAATCGGCCCAGGCCAGCTGCGCGTCAACTTTAATATTAGCAATGCGATGCAGGAAGCTGTACTACAACTAATAGAAGAGCAACTGGCACAGGAAGAGATAGCGGAATCCCCGTTAGGCGGCAATGAAAATGCCGAGCTTCACGCCAGCGGATACTATTCACTCTTTGTTGATACAGTACCAGATGATGTTAAGCGGTTGTATACTGAGTCCGCTGCGAATGATTTTGCAGCGCTGGCGCAGACAGCACACCGGCTTAAAGGGGTGTTTGCCATGCTTAATCTGGTTCCCGGCAAGCAGTTATGTGAAACGCTGGAACATCTAATTCGTGAGAAAGATGCCTCTGGCATTGAAAAATACATCAGCGACATTGACGCCTACGTCAAAAGCTTGCTGTAGCAAGGTAGCCTAATACATGAACAATATGAACGTAATTATTGCCGATGACCATCCGATTGTACTGTTCGGTATTCGCAAATCACTTGAACAGATCGAGTGGGTGAATGTAGTCGGTGAATTTGAAGACTCTACAGCACTGATCAATAACCTCCCAAAACTTGATGCGCACGTGCTCATTACCGACCTCTCCATGCCCGGGGACAAATACGGTGATGGGATCACGCTCATCAAATATATTAAACGTCACTTCCCGGACATCTCGATCATTGTTCTGACCATGAACAACAACCCGGCGATTCTGAGCGCCGTGCTGGATCTGGATATCGAAGGGATTGTACTGAAGCAGGGCGCACCAACTGACCTGCCTAAAGCGCTGGCCGCGCTGCAGAAAGGTAAGAAGTTCACCCCAGAGAGCGTCTCTCGTCTGCTGGAAAAAATCAGTGCCGGTGGCTACGGCGATAAACGCCTGTCACCAAAAGAGAGCGAAGTTCTGCGTCTGTTCGCTGAAGGCTTCCTCGTGACCGAGATTGCCAAGAAGCTGAACCGCAGTATCAAAACCATCAGTAGCCAGAAGAAATCAGCCATGATGAAACTGGGCGTGGATAATGATATCGCGCTGCTGAACTATCTCTCCTCCGTGACGCTGAGCGCGACGGATAAGGATTGATCCAGGACGGGAGTGCGTCCTGATGCCCTCTCCCACGGGGAGAAGGTGAAAAGTAAAAGGCCCTTACGGGCCTTTTTTATGTCCGCGTTTTTCTGACGCGTTCCGCATACACGGACAACGTCTGCTTCAGAACGTCCAGCGTGACCGGTTTCGACAGACAGCTGTCCATGCCTGACTCCAGACAGCGCTGTTTCTCTTCCGCCAGCGCATTCGCCGTAACCCCCACCACCGGCAACGTCAGACCAAGCTGACGAATACGCTGCGTCAGGCGATAGCCGTCCATATTGGGCATATTCACGTCGCTGAGAACGATATCAATATGGTTTTTACTCAGCACATTCAGCGCATCCACGCCGTCATTGGCGGTTTTACACTGATAGCCCAACGAGCCCAGCTGGTCAGCCAGCAGACGACGGTTAATCGGATGGTCGTCCACGACCAGAATCATCATATCGTCGTTCACCGACGCCAGCGATTCCGGTGACGGCAGGCTAGCCGCGCCATCGTTCTCTTCAAGCTGCACGCTGTAGATGCGGGCCAGTAGCCCCAACAGTTCATGCGGCGTCGCCACACTGTGAACCCACTCGCCCGGCGCACGCTCAACCGGGATGCCGATGTGACGACGACAGAACATCACCACGCCCCTTCCCTGCCACGGTTGTGCCAGCGTGTCATCGGTGATCAGTACATCATCCACGTCCGGCGTCTGGCCTTCATAACGGGAAACCCGCACGCCGCTGTGGTTCAGCAGTGCCGTCAGATAATCATTCAGCGAGGCGTTGTGCACCGCCAGCCAGCAGCGCTTATCGCTCAGGCCATCGACCGTCGTTTTCGTCGGATACTGCGCGGAATAGAGCGGAATACGGATGGTGAACTGGCTGCCCATGCCCGGTTCGGTATCCACGGAGATATCGCCGTCCATCATGCTGACGAGCTTCTCACAAATTGCCAGCCCCAGTCCGGTCCCCTGGAAGTTTCGCTGCACGCCGGTACCCACCTGGAAGAACGGGTCAAACAGACGAACCACTTCCTTCGCCGGGATCCCAACGCCAGTATCCCGCACGCGAATGCTCAGGTAGTCCCCTGCCCGGCACACATGCAACACAATGCAGCCGATGTCGGTAAATTTGATGGCGTTACTGAGCAGGTTCGAAATGACCTGCTGCAGACGCATAGGATCGCCATGCAGCGTCAGCGGTACATCCGGTTCAATAAAGCAATAGAGGCCCAGCTGTTTACGCACCACCAACGGCAGATAGTTGGCGCTGATGTGGTTCATCACCTCGCGCGGAGAGAACTCACGCGGTTCAATTTTTAGCTGCTCGGACTCAATTTTAGAGAAATCAAGAATGTCGCTGATGATTTTCAGCAGCAGGCTTGAGGAGTTGTTCATCGCCGTCACCAGGCGGTCAACCCCTTTCGGCAGCTCTTTGGTCTGCAGCAGATCGAGGTTGCCGATAATCCCGTACAGCGGCGTACGTAACTCGTGACTGACGGTGGCAAGGAACATGGATTTCGACTGGCTCGCCTGCTCCGCCGCCTGGGCCATCTCCTGCAACGACTCTTCCATTTTCACGCGCGCCGAGACATCCACCAGCACGCAAATTGCCACGTTCTCATTGCGGTAGCGCGAATGCACGAAGCTTATCTGCAGGTTGGTATGGGTACTGGTCAGCACGTCGACAAAATTCACCTGCTGACCACAGATAATTTGCGTCAGCCTTTGCCTGTCCTCATGCGTCAGCATGTTCAGGTAGTTATGCGCCAGTTCGTTACTGAGGATATTGGTGCCGTCCTGGGTGCGCAGGATACAGATCCCAACCGGCGCGGAGGCGACAATCTTACGGTTAAACTGCTCGTGCTCCTCCAGACGCTGGGCATCATTTTCAGCAGGAATGAAAATCTTCCGCTCATACATCCGCGCCAGGGTAAACAGCGCCCCGCCTACCAGCACGTTCAGCAGGATGGCGTTCATGATAAGAATACGGATCCGCTCAAGCACCATATCCACCGGCAGTGAATAGACAATGCTCAACGACGATGGCGGTAAGCTTTTCTTCAGCACCAGCTCGCGGAAACCTGAGGTATAGCCAAACCACGAACGTTCCTGCATCCAGTGCGGATCGATATTCAGGCGATTATCCGGCCCGGTGAGTGAAATCAGGGGATGGCCATTTTCATCCAGAATGGTCACTCCCATCGGCAGGCTGCCCGGCGTGAAGAAGTTTTCCATGCGGATGGTCTGTTCAATGCCCAGCAGCGCCTGCAGACGATTGCCCAGATACACCGGCGTCAACGCGTAGAAATAGCCCACGCCCATGCGCGGCCCCTGGCTTATCCAGAAGATGTTATTCCCGCGCTCATCCTGTGGCGCATTGCGGTATTTCACAATCCGCTCATGCAGACTTTTCAGCGCATCATCACGTTCGACGGGCACGTCGCGCAGACCAAAGTCGGCCATACAGAGGTTTTCGCTGCCAATCAGGAACACGCGGTTCAGGTCATAGGCGGCGGAGAAGTTGTCGCGCCAGTAGCGCATAAACCAGGAGAGCGACTCCAGCGATCCGCGCCAGGTATTGCTCATGGCGGAACAGTCGGAATCCGGGAACAACGGCTCGAAATCGGGCACTTCGGTTTTGTCATTACGCCCGCGGATAGCAAGAATACCGTTTTCCGCCGTCAGACGATTTTCGGCAATGTACTTCAGCTCCTTCATCACGTCGGATGTTCGCTGAATATAACGCTGGGCCTGATCGGAGCTTAAGTTAAATTCCTGGCGGATCTCCGCTTCTTTCTGGTGCAGCGCGTTAACGATGTAAAACACCGAGAACAGGGCCACCAGTAACCAAAGCAAGAGCGCCAGCGCCCGAAACAGATAGCGAGAGACTTTCAGCGTGGTTCGAAAGGAGACGAGGTATTTCAAAGGGGCGAGGCTCCGCCGTCGGGGTCAAAAAGAATGTGGTTAAGGTAGCGGTAAACGCGGCTTGTCGCAACGTTGACTTATCTGCATCTGCAAAAGAAAAGGGCCGGAATCCGGCCCTTTATGCGTCAGGAGACATTACTCGTCAACGTCATCCGCTGCATCATCGTCGGTGTCCACTTCCGGTGCGATGTCATCATCACCTTCCGCGACGCTACCGTCGATGGAATCGAGCTCTTCGTCATCCACCGGCTCAGCAACACGCTGCAGGCCCACCACGTTTTCGTCTTCCGCCGTACGGATGAGGATAACGCCCTGGGTATTACGACCCACCACGCTGATCTCCGACACGCGGGTACGCACCAGCGTACCGGCATCGGTGATCATCATAATCTGGTCGGCATCGTCTACCTGCACCGCGCCTACAACGGAACCGTTGCGTTCGGTCACCTTGATAGAGATAACGCCCTGCGTGCCACGCGACTTGGTCGGGTATTCCCCTTCCGCCGTACGTTTACCGTAACCATTTTGCGTCACGGTCAGGATGGCCCCTTCCCCGCGAGGAATGATCAGAGAAACGACGCTGTCTTCGCCCGCCAGCTTGATACCGCGAACGCCCGTTGCGGTACGCCCCATTGCACGGACGGCGTCTTCTTTAAAGCGCACCACTTTACCGGCTGCGGAGAAGAGCATGACTTCATCTTTGCCTGAAGTCAGATCGACGCCAATCAGCTCATCGCCTTCGTTCAGGTTCACCGCGATGATACCGGCAGAACGTGGACGGCTGAACTCGGTCAGCGCGGTTTTCTTCACGGTACCGCTGGCGGTCGCCATAAAGACGTTCACGCCCTCTTCGTACTCGCGTACCGGCAGAATGGCGGTGATACGTTCGTTCGCTTCCAGCGGCAGCAGGTTAACGATTGGACGACCACGCGCACCACGGCTCGCTTCCGGCAACTGGTAGACCTTCATCCAGTACAGACGACCCCGGCTGGAGAAGCAGAGGATGGTGTCATGGGTGTTCGCCACCAGCAGACGGTCAATAAAGTCTTCTTCTTTAATACGTGCCGCAGATTTGCCTTTACCACCGCGACGCTGTGCTTCGTAGTCGGTTAACGGCTGATACTTCACGTAGCCCTGGTGAGACAGGGTCACAACAACGTCTTCCTGGTTGATCAGGTCTTCGATGTTAATATCCGCAGTGTTAGCGGTGATTTCGGTGCGACGCTCATCGCCGAACTGATCGCGGATCAGCTCCAGCTCTTCGCGGATCACTTCCATCAGGCGCTCTGCGCTGCCCAGAATGTGCAACAACTCCGCGATCTGCTCCAGCAGCTCTTTATATTCGTCGAGCAGTTTTTCATGCTCAAGGCCGGTCAGTTTCTGCAGACGCAGATCCAGAATCGCCTGAGCCTGCTGTTCCGTCAGATAATACTGACCATCGCGCACGCCGAATTCAGGTTCCAGCCACTCAGGACGCGCGGCGTCATCACCTGCACGCTCCAGCATTGCCGCAACGTTGCCCAGATCCCACGGACGGGAAATCAGCGCGGTTTTCGCTTCTGCCGGGGTTGGCGCGCGACGGATCAGCTCGATGATCGGGTCGATGTTGGCCAGCGCGACGGCCAGTGCTTCAAGAATGTGGGCACGGTCACGCGCTTTGCGCAGTTCGAAAATGGTACGACGGGTCACCACTTCGCGGCGGTGACGGACAAACGCACTGAGGATCTCTTTCAGGTTCATGATCTTCGGCTGACCATGGTGCAGTGCAACCATGTTGATACCGAAGGAGACCTGAAGCTGAGTCTGGGAGTACAGGTTGTTCAGCACAACCTCGCCCACCGCGTCGCGTTTGATTTCAATCACGATGCGCATACCGTCTTTATCAGACTCGTCACGCAGCGCGCTGATGCCTTCAACACGTTTTTCTTTTACCAGCTCGGCGATTTTTTCAATCAGTCGCGCTTTGTTCACCTGATACGGGATCTCGTGAACAATGATGGTTTCACGGCCGGTTTTGGCATCTGCTTCCACTTCGGCGCGGGCACGGATGTAAATCTTGCCGCGACCGGTGCGGTACGCTTCTTCGATACCACGACGACCGTTGATGATCGCTGCCGTCGGGAAGTCCGGGCCCGGGATGTGTTCCATCAGCCCTTCAATGCTGATGTCTTCATCGTCGATATAGGCCAGGCAGCCGTTGATCACTTCGGTGATGTTGTGCGGCGGAATGTTGGTCGCCATCCCTACGGCGATACCGGACGAACCGTTCACCAGCAGGTTAGGGATTTTCGTTGGCATGACGTCAGGAATTTTTTCCGTGCCGTCGTAGTTATCAACGAAATCAACCGTCTCTTTTTCCAGGTCGGCCATCAGCTCATGGGCAATCTTCGCCAGACGGATTTCCGTATAACGCATTGCCGCGGCGGAGTCGCCGTCGATAGAGCCAAAGTTACCCTGACCATCTACCAGCATGTAACGCAGCGAGAATGGCTGCGCCATACGAACGATGGTGTCGTACACCGCGGAATCACCATGGGGATGGTATTTACCGATTACGTCACCAACGACACGGGCAGATTTTTTGTAGGCTTTATTCCAGTCATTGCCCAATACGTTCATGGCGTATAGTACGCGACGGTGTACCGGCTTCAGGCCATCGCGGACGTCCGGCAGCGCACGGCCAACAATGACCGACATCGCATAGTCCAGATAGGAGCTCTTCAGCTCTTCCTCGATGTTAACCGGTGTAATTTCTCTCGCAAGGTCGCTCATCTAACCGCTATCCCTCTACTGTATCCCGGATTCAAAGGTCGCAAATTATAACACAGCCGCGGTGATACAGGTAAACCTATACGCTTTATTCACAGGGATTGCCTGATATACTCATTCGTCTTGCTAAATAAGGAGTAAAAGCGCCCATGAATGCCGAAAAATCCCCGGTGGCTCACAACGTTGACCACGAAGAGATTGCCAAATTTGAAGCGGTGGCGTCCCGCTGGTGGGATCTCGAAGGTGAGTTCAAACCGCTGCATCGCATCAACCCGCTGCGTCTGGGCTATATCGCGGAGCGTTCCGGCGGTCTGTTCGGTAAAAAAGTGCTCGACGTCGGCTGCGGCGGCGGCATCCTGGCAGAGAGCATGGCGCGCGAAGGGGCCACCGTTACCGGCCTGGATATGGGTTTTGAACCGTTGCAGGTTGCCCGTCTGCATGCGCTGGAGTCCGGGATTCAGGTAGAGTATGTACAGGAAACGGTCGAGGAACACGCGGCAAAACATGCGCACCAGTACGACGTGGTGACCTGCATGGAGATGCTGGAGCATGTGCCCGACCCGCAGTCCGTCGTCAATGCCTGCGCAAAACTGGTGAAACCGGGCGGCCAGGTCTTCTTCTCCACCATCAATCGTAACGGCAAAGCCTGGCTGATGGCCGTCGTCGGCGCTGAGTATGTGCTGCGCATGGTGCCGAAAGGCACGCACGACGTGAAGAAATTCATCAAGCCTGCTGAGTTACTGAGCTGGGTTGACCAGACGTGGCTCAAGGAGCAGCACATTACCGGTCTGCACTACAATCCATTAACGGATAAATTCAAACTCGCACCGGGCGTAGATGTTAACTATATGTTGCACACGACCGCCAAAAACGACTAACGTCATCCATTATTCTTATAAAGATTGCGCGACATCATGTTGCGCAATTCTGACCTCCCGTTGAAGAAATCAGCACTCGATCAAATTTTGAATTTTTTTTCTTAATTATTGACATCTCTTCCAGGCCTTACAGCATGAGGACTTAGCCTTTTTTACCCTTTCACAACCTCAATTTAACGTCAAAATCAACCCTTGTACTGAAAAGAATCCTTACTAGAATACTCACCATATAGCGTTTTTCTTATCGCAAACCCCCTATATGTAGTATTTATCCACAGAGTTAGTCACAAGGCGGATCTGTGGATAAACGGGGGATATTTTTTTATTTCACGGACAGGTAAAACCCACATGAATCAGAGTCTGCTGGTGACAAAGCGCGACGGTACTACCGAGCGTATCAATCTGGACAAAATCCATCGAGTTCTCGACTGGGCAGCAGAAGGCCTGAACAACGTATCTATCTCCCAGGTTGAACTGCGTTCCCATATTCAGTTCTACGACGGCATCAAAACGTCTGATATCCACGAAACCATCATCAAAGCGGCGGCGGATCTGATCTCCCGCGAAGCGCCGGATTATCAGTACCTCGCTGCACGTCTGGCGATTTTCCACCTGCGTAAAAAAGCCTACGGCCAGTTCGAGCCGCCTGCGCTTTACGATCACGTGGTGAAAATGGTTGAGCTGGGCAAATACGATACGCATCTGCTGGAAGACTATACGGAAGAAGAGTTCGAGCAGATGAACGGGTTTATCGATCACTGGCGTGATATGAACTTCTCCTACGCAGCGGTGAAACAGCTCGAAGGCAAATACCTGGTTCAGAACCGTGTCACGGGTGAAATCTACGAGAGCGCCCAGTTCCTCTATATTCTGGTGGCCGCCTGCCTGTTCTCTAACTACCCGCGCGACACCCGTCTGGAATACGTGAAGCGTTTCTATGATGCGGTCTCAACGTTCAAGATTTCTCTGCCGACGCCTATCATGTCTGGCGTGCGTACCCCAACCCGTCAGTTCAGCTCCTGCGTGCTGATCGAGTGCGGTGACAGCCTGGATTCCATCAACGCCACCTCCAGCGCGATTGTCAAATACGTCTCCCAGCGTGCCGGTATCGGTATCAACGCCGGCCGTATTCGTGCCCTGGGCAGCCCAATTCGCGGCGGTGAAGCGTTCCATACCGGTTGTATCCCGTTCTACAAACACTTCCAGACCGCCGTAAAATCCTGCTCTCAGGGCGGCGTGCGCGGTGGTGCGGCAACCCTGTTCTACCCAATGTGGCACCTGGAAGTCGAAAGCCTGCTGGTACTGAAAAACAACCGTGGTGTTGAAGGTAACCGCGTGCGTCACATGGACTACGGCGTCCAGATCAACAAACTGATGTACACCCGTCTGCTGAAAGGTGAAGACATTACCCTGTTCAGCCCGTCCGATGTCCCGGGCCTGTATGACGCGTTCTTCGCCGATCAGGACGAGTTTGAACGTCTGTACACCAAATACGAAAAAGACGACAGCATCCGTAAACAGCGCGTGAAGGCGGTCGATCTGTTCTCCCTGATGATGCAGGAACGTGCCTCTACCGGCCGTATCTACATCCAGAACGTTGACCACTGCAACACCCACAGCCCGTTTGATCCGGTTGTTGCGCCAGTGCGCCAGTCTAACTTGTGCCTGGAGATCGCCCTGCCGACCAAACCGCTGGAAGACGTGAACGACGAAAACGGCGAAATCGCGCTGTGTACGCTTTCTGCGTTCAACCTGGGCGCGATTAAGAGCCTGGATGAACTGGAAGAGCTGGCGGTACTGGCCGTACGTGCGCTCGACGCCCTGCTGGACTACCAGGACTATCCAATCCCGGCGGCGAAACGCGGCGCAATGGGCCGTCGTACGCTGGGTATCGGCGTCATCAACTTCGCCTACTGGCTGGCGAAACACGGCAAGCGTTACTCCGACGGCAGCGCGAACAACCTGACCCACGAAACGTTCGAAGCGATCCAGTATTACCTGCTGAAAGCCTCTAACGAGCTGGCGAAAGAGCAAGGCGCATGCCCGTGGTTCAACGAAACCACCTATGCGAAAGGCATTCTGCCAATCGACACCTACAAGAAAGACCTGGATGCGATTGCAAACGCGCCGCTGAAGCTGGACTGGGAAGCACTGCGTGAATCCATTAAGACTCACGGCCTGCGCAACTCCACACTCTCTGCCCTGATGCCGTCTGAGACCTCTTCGCAGATCTCTAACGCCACCAACGGCATCGAGCCGCCGCGCGGCCATGTCAGCATTAAAGCGTCGAAAGACGGTATCCTGCGCCAGGTCGTGCCGGATTACGAGTTGCTGAAAGACAATTACGAGCTGCTGTGGGAAATGCCAAACAATGACGGCTACCTGCAGCTGGTGGGTATCATGCAGAAATTCATCGATCAGTCGATCTCTGCCAATACCAACTACGACCCGACGCGTTTCCCGTCAGGTAAAGTGCCGATGCAGCAACTGCTGAAAGACCTGCTCACCGCCTACAAATTTGGCGTGAAAACCCTGTATTATCACAACACCCGTGATGGTGCAGAAGACGCGCAGGACGATCTGGCACCATCAATTCAGGATGATGGCTGCGAAAGCGGCGCATGTAAGATCTAATAAATCCCCTCACCCTAACCCTCTCCCACAGGGAGAGGGAACTCTTTCCCCCTCTCCCTGTGGGAGAGGGCCGGGGTGAGGGGGAAATAACACCACAGGACACATTCATGGCATATACCACCTTTTCACAGACGAAAAACGACCAGCTCAAAGAGCCGATGTTCTTCGGCCAGCCGGTCAACGTGGCACGCTACGATCAGCAAAAATATGACATCTTCGAAAAGCTGATTGAAAAGCAACTTTCCTTCTTCTGGCGTCCGGAAGAAGTTGACGTTTCCCGCGACCGTATCGATTTCCAGGCGTTGCCGGAGCACGAAAAACACATTTTCATCAGCAACCTGAAGTACCAGACGCTGCTGGACTCCATTCAGGGTCGTAGCCCGAACGTCGCCCTGCTGCCGCTGATCTCCATTCCGGAACTGGAAACCTGGGTTGAAACCTGGGCGTTCTCTGAGACGATCCACTCCCGCTCTTACACCCATATTATCCGCAACATCGTTAACGATCCGGCGGTGGTGTTTGACGATATCGTCACCAACGAGCAGATTCAGAAACGCGCGGAAGGGATCGCCCACTACTACGACGAGCTGATCGAGATGACCAGCTACTGGCATCTGCTGGGCGAAGGCACCCACAACGTGAACGGTAAAACCGTCACCGTGAACCTGCGCGCGCTGAAAAAGCAGCTGTACCTGTGCCTGATGAGCGTTAACGCGCTGGAAGCCATCCGCTTCTACGTGAGCTTTGCCTGCTCCTTCGCCTTTGCCGAGCGCAAGCTGATGGAAGGGAACGCCAAAATCATCCGTCTGATCGCCCGTGACGAAGCCCTGCACCTGACCGGCACCCAGCACATGCTGAACCTGCTGCGCAGCGGTGCAGACGACCCGGAGATGGCGGAAATCGCTGAAGAGTGCAAACAGGAGTGCTACGACCTGTTCGTGCTGGCCGCACAGCAGGAGAAAGAGTGGGCAGACTACCTGTTCCGCGACGGCTCCATGATTGGCCTGAACAAAGACATCCTGTGCCAGTACGTTGAGTACATCACCAACATCCGTATGCAGGCTGTCGGTCTCGATCTGCCATTCCAGACGCGTTCCAACCCGATCCCGTGGATCAACACCTGGCTGGTGTCAGATAACGTGCAGGTGGCGCCACAGGAAGTGGAAGTGAGTTCTTACCTGGTCGGTCAGATTGATTCCGAAGTCAACACCGACGACCTGAGCGACTTCCAGCTCTGATGACACGCGTAACGCTGAGTCTTTCGGGTACAGAAGTGCTGTGCCAGGAAGAGCACCCTTCCCTGCTGGCGGCTCTTGAGGCGAATCAGGTGACGGTAGAGTACCAGTGTCGTGAAGGCTATTGCGGCTCCTGCCGCTGTCGTCTGGTCACCGGCCAGGTGGACTGGCTGACCGAACCGCTGGCCTTTATCAACGAAGGGGAAATTTTGCCCTGCTGCTGCCGGGCAAAAGGTGATATAGAAATCGAGATGTGATTGCCCTAGTTCCCTCTCCCGGTGGGAGAGGGTTAGGGTGAGAGCATCAGGCCGCAGAGCCTGATTGTCGGGTGGCGGCTTCGTCTTACCCGACCTACAAAACTATTTTAAGAACGTCACCGCTTTATCCGGGAAATCCGTAAACAAACCGTCCACGCCCGCCTGGTTATACAACACCTCGTAAAGCTGATTCACGTCCGTAGCGTACGGCGGCAACTGGTCAGCACGCACCGTGTACGGATGCACCTGCATCTTGCTGGCATGCGCCTCTTTCACCATTGCCGTCAGCTTCACGTGGCCCGGGGTCGAGCCCTCCGCCACTAGCATGTGGTAATCCGGCCCGATGCCGTCGGCGTACTGCGCAATCTGCTTCATCGCGCCCGGCTTAAACATCCAGTCGTAGTTGTAGTTCACCCACTTCCCGTCCGGCTGCTTCTCCTGGGTTTCATTCCAGTCGGTATAGGCAATCAGCTGTACCAGATTGAGGTTCATCCCCATCTTCGGCTCCAGCTCGGTTTTGATGCGCTTCAGCTCGGCGGCGTCAAAGCACTGCAGGTAAACCTTGTCCTTCTTGTTGGTATAGCCGTACTGCTTCAGCACCTCCAGCGTCTTCGCGGCAATGTCTTTCCCTTCCTGGTGGTGGAACCACGGCGCTTTGATTTCCGGGTAGATACCGATATTTTTCCCGGTTGAGTGGTTCAGCCCCTGAACAAACTCAATCTCTTCCTGGAAGGTATGAATGCGGAAGTCGGACTTGCCCATCGGGAAACGTCCCGGATAAACCTGCACCTTCTTGCCGTTTTCAATCTCGAAGCCTTCGGTAAACTTCAGAGAGCGGATTTCATCCAGGGTGAAGTCGATGGCGTAAAAACGGCCATCTTTACGGGCGCGGTCCGGAAAACGCTCCGCCACATCGGTCACGCGATCCAGATAGTGGTCATGCAGGACGACCAGCTGGTCGTCCTTTGTCATCACCAGATCCTGCTCAAGATAATCGGCCCCCTGCGCGTAGGCCATCGCTTTCGCCGGCAGCGTATGCTCCGGCAGATAGCCGCTTGCGCCGCGATGGGCAATAACGATTTTATCCGCCGCCAGTGCGGAGCCGGTCATCAGGCCCGCCAGCAGCAGACCGGTCGCTAATTGCGTTAATTTCATGGCAATGCTCCTTATTGACGACGCGCCAGCACGTCCGCGTGGTGACGTTTTTCACCGATCATCACCACAATCAGCAGCAGTACCGCCAGCACGCTGCCGCCGATCATCACCATAAAGCCGCCGTCCCAGCCGAAGAAGTCAACGGTATAGCCCACAATAGCGCTCGCCGCGACCGAACCGCCCAGGTAGCCGAACAGACCGGTAAAGCCTGCCGCCGTACCGGCTGCTTTTTTCGGTGCCAGTTCCAGCGCATGCAGACCGATCAACATAACAGGACCATAAATCAGGAAGCCGATGACGATCATACAGGTCATATCCACGCCCGGGTTACCCGGCGGGTTGAGCCAGTAGACGACGGTGGCAATGGTCACGAGCGTCATAAAGAAGACGCCCGTTGCGCCACGGTTGCCCTTAAATACTTTGTCCGACATCCAGCCGCAAATCAGCGTCCCCGGGATCCCCGCGTATTCGTACAGGAAGTAGGCCCAGGAGGATTTATCCAGCGCGAAATGCTTCACCTCTTTCAGGTAGGTCGGTGACCAGTCGAGGATGCCGTAGCGCAGCAGGTAAACAAACACGTTCGCAACCGCGATGTACCACAGCAGTTTGTTCGGCAGCACGTACTTCATGAAGATCTGCTTTGCCGTCAGCTCTTCTTCGTGCTTCTCGCTGTAATCATCCGGATAGTCGTTTTTGTACTCCTCAATCGGCGGCAGGCCGCAGGACTGCGGTGTATCGCGCATCAGCGCAAAGGCGATAATCGCCACCAGAATGGCGCCAAAGGCAGGCATATAGAGCGCAGCGTGCCAGTCGTTGAACCAGGCCATCCCCAGCAGGAACAGCAGAGGCGGAATGCCGCCACCCACGTTATGCGCGCAGTTCCACACCGACACGATACCGCCACGCTCCTTTTGCGACCACCAGTGCACCATGGTACGCCCGCATGGCGGCCATCCCATCCCCTGGAACCAGCCACACAGGAACAACAGCACAAACATAATGGCGATGCTGGACGTTGCCCATGGCACAAAACCCATAAACAGCATCACCGCCGCCGCCAGGATCAGACCGGCTGGCAGGAACACGCGCGGATTCGAGCGATCCGACACCGATCCCATGATAAATTTCGAAAAGCCGTAGGCGATGGAGATCCCCGACAGCGCGAACCCGAGATCGCCACGTGAAAAGCCCTGCTCAACCAGATAAGGCATGGCGAGGGCAAAGTTTTTACGCACAAGGTAATACGCCGCATACCCGAAGAAGATCCCCAGGAAGATTTGCCAGCGCAGGCGGCGGTAAAGCGGATCTATTTCTGCCTCTGGCAGACGCGCCCGGTGCGGCGCAGGTTTAAAGATACTGAGCATGACAGCCTCCGTGGCCATGTATTGAATTTACAGGGGTTTAACTGCCCCAAACTCCAGTAAGGCGGGGATGTTAAGAAATCACGGTGATTGTTACTGTGAATCAACGCACAAATTGTTACAGAAATATGACAACATGCGCAAAAAAGCGCATGGAATCACGTTTCACTTTCGAATCTCGCTCGTTTGTGTTCGAAATCAAACAAACCACAGTTTTCATGTGGCTAAATGATAAAAAACGAACACAGAGGGATGACAATGACAATTCACGATCCACGCTACAGCGATGTGATTATCATTGGCGGGGGGGCGACCGGCGCTGGCATCGCACGCGACTGTGCGCTCAGAGGGCTGAGCGTCACGCTCCTGGAGCGCCATGATATTGCAACCGGCGCTACCGGGCGCAATCATGGTCTGCTGCACAGCGGCGCCCGCTACGCCGTCACCGACGGCGAATCGGCACGCGAATGTATCGCCGAAAATCAGATCCTGCGACGTATCGCCCGCCACTGCATTGAACCGACCGACGGCCTGTTTATTACGCTTCCCGAAGACGATCTCGCCTTTCAGTCAACCTTCATTACCGCCTGCCAGGCGGCGGGAATTCAGGCGCAAGCCATTGACCCGGCCCTTGCACGCCGCATCGAACCTTCGGTTAATCCGGCATTGACCGGGGCAGTAAAAGTCCCGGACGGCACCGTGGATCCGTTTCGTCTGACGGCGGCCAACATGCTGGACGCCCGCGAGCACAGCGCGCGGATCCTGACCGGCCATCAGGTCACCGGACTTATCCGTGAGGGGCATCGCATCGTGGGCGTACGGGTCCTGGATACGCAGTACAACGAACACAGCGAGCTGTATGCCGCCGTGGTGGTCAACGCAGCGGGGATCTGGGGGCAACGCATCGCGGAATACGCCGATTTATCTGTGCGCATGTTCCCGGCCAAAGGCTCGCTGCTGATCCTCGACCACCGCATTAATAACCATGTCATCAACCGCTGCCGTAAACCGTCTGACGCAGACATCCTTGTACCCGGCGATACTATTTCGTTAATCGGCACCACCTCCACCCACGTGGACTACAGCGAGATTGACTACAATCGGGTCACCGCAGAAGAGGTCGACATCCTGCTGCGCGAAGGGGAAAAACTGGCGCCGGTAATGGCCCAGACCCGCATCCTGCGCGCCTACGCGGGTGTGCGCCCGCTTGTCGCCAGCGATAACGACCCAAGCGGACGCAACGTCAGCCGCGGCATTGTGCTGCTTGACCATGCCGCGCGCGACGGGCTGGACGGCTTCATCACCATCACCGGCGGTAAATTGATGACCTACCGCCTGATGGCCGAATGGGCGACGGATGCCGTCTGCCGCAAACTGGGCAATAGCGAACCGTGCGTGACCGCAGAACAGCCCCTGCCCGGCTCACGCCAGTCCACCGAGAAAACGCTGCAAAAAATTATCTCCCTGCCTGCCCCCCTGCGTGGTTCGGCTGTCTATCGCCATGGCGACAGAACACCGGTCTGGCTGGGTGAAGGGCGGCTGAGCCGCAGTCTGGTATGCGAGTGCGAGGCCGTTACCGCCGGGGAAGTGCAATACGCGGTGGAGAATCTGACGGTGAATAGCCTGCTCGATCTCCGCCGCCGCACCCGCGTCGGGATGGGCACCTGTCAGGGGGAGCTGTGTGCCTGCCGTGCCGCCGGGCTGCTGCAGCGTTTTCATACCACCACCGCCACCCAGTCGCTCGATCAGCTAAGCGATTTCTTAAACGAGCGCTGGAAAGGCATTCAGCCTGTCGCCTGGGGCGATGCCCTGCGTGAAAGCGAATTTACCCGCTGGGTGTACCAGGGGCTTTGCGGTCTTGAGAAGGAGCAGCGTGATGAAATTTGATACGGTGATCGTCGGCGGCGGGCTGGCGGGTCTGCTCTGTGGCATCAAACTCACGAAGCAGGGACTGCGCTGCGCCATTATCACCCGGGGCCAGAGCGCCCTGCACTTCTCGTCGGGCTCGCTGGATCTGGTGGATGAAACGTACCGCGAAAAACTGCCGGCCGAGCATCCTTATCACCTGACGGGCGCGCAGCACATTGACCGCTTTGCCCTGGAGACCGAAGCGCTGCTGGCGGATTGCGGCGCACGTATGCAGGGGAGCGCCAGGCAAAATCACGCGCGCGTCACGCCGCTTGGCACCCTGCGCTCGGCCTGGCTCAGCCCGGAGGAGGTGCCCGTTGCCCCGTTCAGGGCCACGCGCGTGCGGGTGGTGGGCATTAGCGGTTTTCTGGATTTTCAGCCCCATCTGGCGGCGGCCTCGCTCAGTCGCCAGGGGATCAGCGCTGAAACGGCAGAGATAGACCTTCCTGAGCTGGATGTTCTGCGCGACAACCCCAGCGAGTTTCGCGCGGTGAATATTGCCCGTTTTCTGGATAACGAAGAGAAATGGCCGCTGCTGTATGAGGCACTCAAACCGCTTGCAGAGGGATGCGACGCGCTGTTTATGCCTGCCTGCTTTGGCTTGCAGGACAACCGGCTGTGGCGCTGGCTGTCCGACCGCCTGCCCTGCTCGCTCGGCCTGCTGCCAACGCTTCCCCCTTCCGTGCCCGGCATTCGCCTGCATACCCAACTTCAGCGCCAGTTTGTGGCTCAGGGCGGTGTGTGGATGGCGGGTGATGAAGTGAAAAAAATCAGCCTGACTGACGGCGCGGTGAGCGAAATCTGGACGCGCAACCACGACGACATTCCGCTTCGCACGCGTTATGCGGTACTGGCAAGCGGCAGTTTCTTCAGCAACGGTCTGCTGAGCAGCCGGGACGGCATCCGGGAAGCCATCATGGGGCTGGATGTCCGTCAGAGTACCTCTCGCGCGGACTGGTATCAGAGCGATTTCTTTGCCCCACAGCCCTGGCAACAGTTCGGGGTGATAGTGGATAACCAGCTGCATCCGCAACTTTCCGGTAGGCCAGTCACGAATCTCTACGCCATCGGCTCGCTGTTGGGCGGATACGATCCTATAGCCCAGGGCTGCGGCGGCGGTGTCTGCGCCATAACGGCGCTCTATGTGGCAGAGCAGATTTGCCAGCGCACGGAGGCTGAACAATGAACGATACCCGCTTTGAAAGCTGCATCAAATGCACGGTCTGCACCACCGTCTGCCCGGTCAGCGGCGTCAACCCGCGCTACCCCGGGCCGAAACAGGCCGGGCCGGACGGCGAGCGCCTGCGTCTGAAGGACGGCGCGCTGTACGATGACGCGCTGAAATACTGCATCAACTGCAAACGGTGTGAAGTCGCCTGCCCGTCGGATGTGAAAATCGGTGACATCATTCAGCGCGCCCGGGCACGCTATAGCACGCAAAAACCGTCCCTGCGCGATGCCATTCTCAGCCATACCGATCTGATGGGCAGCGTCTCCACGCCGTTTGCCCCGCTGGTGAACGCCGCGACTTCGCTGAAACCGGTGCGCCAACTGCTGGATGCCACGCTTAAGATCGACCATCACCGCAGCCTGCCCAAATATTCCCACGGCACCTTCCGCCGCTGGTACAAATCGGTGGCGGAAGACCAGACGCGGTATGCCGATCAGGTGGCGTTCTTTCACGGCTGTTATGTGAACTACAACCACCCGCAGCTGGGAAAAGATCTGCTGAAAGTGCTGAACGCCATGGGGACAGGCGTGCAGTTACTGAACAAGGAGAAATGCTGCGGTGTGCCGCTGATCGCCAACGGGTTTACCGATAAAGCGCGCAAACAGGCCAGAAGCAACGTCTCGTCGCTGCGTGAGGCCATCGTCGATAAAGGCATTCCGGTGCTGGCCACCTCCTCGACCTGCACCTTCACGCTGCGCGATGAGTATCCGCACCTGCTGGACGTGGACAACACCGGCCTGCGCGAACACATTGAGCTGGCAACGCGTTTCTTGTGGCGCAAACTGGACAGCGGGCAGACGTTACCACTGAAAAATCTCCCCCTGAAAGTGGTCTATCACACGCCATGTCATATGGAGAAAATGGGCTGGTCGCTCTACACGCTGGAACTGTTGCGGTTAATTCCAGGGCTGGAGCTGACGGTGCTGGATTCACGCTGCTGCGGCATTGCGGGGACGTACGGCTTTAAGCGTGAAAACTACGAAACCTCACAGGCGATTGGTGCGCCGCTGTTCCGCCAGATTGAAGAGAGCGGCGCCGATATCGTGGTGACCGACTGCGAAACCTGCAAGTGGCAGATAGAGATGTCCACCAGCAAGCGCTGCGAACATCCGATCACGCTGCTGGCAAAAGCGCTGGGTTAGGTATCGCCGGGGCCACCGCCCCGGCAAAACGGTTACTCAACGAACAGCGATTCCACCACGTTGATCCAGCCGTGCTCGCTGGCCACCTCTTTCCCTGCCAGCCAGCGACGCAGCATGTTCAGCGCCATCATGGCGCAGACTTCCTGACGCACCGCCAGGCTGTGGCGGGTGATACTCATTTTGACTCTTAAGGCATGTGTCCCTTCCGGCGTCGCCAGCGCAAAGTTGAGGTATTCCTCATCCATTCCGCCGACAAACAGCGCCAGACCGGCAAAATGGTTAACCCTGCGTTCTGAGGCCCAGCGCGCCGTCTGCGCCAGCGTCTCCTGCTGGAACGGCACCACCTCGCTGGCCAGCAGCGGAGCATTCACGCGCGACAGCTGCAGTGCCAGCAGGCCACCGGTGAACTGTTCGCTTAAGGTGACGCTCAGCTGGCGCGACTGCAGATGCGTTGCAATCTGCGCCGGTAGCCCTTTTGTGCCCTCGAAGATCAGACTTTCCCCTGCCACACGCTGCACTTCCGGCCAGAGCGCCAGCATCGCCGCTTTCTGGGTGGCAGGCCCGGTGAGCTTGAGTTCAATGATCGGCATGGAGGAGCGATAGCCCATGGATACCCCCGGCGGCAGCGGCAGGTGATCGAGGCTCTGTGCCAGATCGCTTTCCGAGCGGCCAAAGGTGGTCAGGCGCAGGCAGACTGGCGGTTCAGGCAGGGTAAAACGCTGGCGAAGGCGCGGCAGGATCTGCTGTTCGACCATCACTTTAAATTCAGACGGGACACCCGGCGTGAAGAACATCAGGCAGCGGTTCAGTTGGACGGCGAATCCGCAGGCGGTCCCCACCGGGTTATCGACCAGTTCGGCACTGGCCGGGATTTCAGCCTGTTTGCGATTGCTGGGCGACATCACGCGGCCACGTTCGGAGAAGAAACGCTCCATGTGGGTCAGCCACTCTTCGTGCAACACCAGCCCTTCGCCTTTGGCGGTCGCAGCCGCCAGCGCGCTGAGATCGTCGCTGGTGGGGCCGAGCCCACCGTTCACAATCAGCACGTCGCAGTGTTCGCTACGCTCGCGCAGAACAGTGACCAGCGACTCAAGATTGTCGCCTACGGTATTGCGGCGCGTTAACGGTAATCCTTGCTCAAAGAAAAGATCGGCAAGCCAGGCCGCATTGGTATCAATAATCTGTCCATGCAGCACTTCGTCGCCGGTGGATAACATCTCCACGTTAATCATTGTGTTCTCCCGCTTATAAGGTGAAAACACTATAGCGCAATCAGCGGCATGGAGAGGAGAGAAACTGGCGCGACGGACGCCGCGCCGGGGTGATTAGAAGCCTGCGCTGACGCCCACGTACGGGCCGTCAGCCAACGCGTTGTCGCGGTTGCCGTCTTTGCCCGCCAGGTTCAGATAACGATAACCCGCTTCGATGGTAATCGGACGCATGATGGTCCAGCGCGCGCCGGCGTTGGCTTCTTCATAGCTGTCGATACCGCTGGAGAGGGAGTCCGGAGAATAGTAGTACTCACCAAACAGACCGAAGCTGTCGCCAATTTTCCACTGCAGACCGCCGCCCACAGCCGCCGCGTAGCCTTCGTCGCCGTCGTTCGGGTTGGTATAAATACCTTTACCGCCCACAGTCGCCAGGAACGGGCCAAGAGGAATGTTCAAACCCAGGCCGAGGCTTGCCGCATCGCCGTCGTCATCGTTATGTGTCCAGCCGCCGGTCATTGCCAGACCGGCAGTCTCGGTGCCCAGGCCAAAGCCCAGGTGGGTGTAATCCTGACCCGCCGAGCCGTTAAAGCTGATGGCGTTAGCCGCCGCCGAAACGAATATCAGGCCTAAGCCCATCAATGCCACTTTTTTCATTGTCGTGATCCCGCACAATTTTATAGAGAAGTCCCAAAAACCGCGAGATTTTAACCTGAGACGCCAGGGGATCAAGCACTCTGCGTGCGGCCAGCAAGTAGATTGTAACGATTTGAAACGTGCGGCTTTTTTACGTCAGCAACAGAAAGCGCATTTTTACGCTCAGCCCGCCCAGCGTTTCGCTGCGGGAAAGCTGCAGATGGCTGCGGTGCAGCCGGGCAATGTCGCCCGCGAGCGCCAGCCCGATCCCTGACCCGGCGGCATCCCCCACGTTGTCCAGCCGGTGGAAAGGCAGCATGGCCTGATGTATCTGGTCATCGTCAATACCGGGGCCGCTATCCTCTACGCTGAGTTCAACGGCGCCCTGGTCGGTGCACAAGAATACGGTAACGATGCCCCCTGCCGGGGTATATTTGATCGCGTTCTCAAGCAGGTTGGCACACAGCTCGCCCAGCAGTACCTCATCACCTTCCATCATGACGGGTTGCTGAATGCCGTCGTAACCCAAATCGATCGCCTTGCTGCGCGCCTGCGCCAGCCGGGAGAAGCAGCAGTTCTGCACCACCTGCACCAGATCCACGGGGGCAAACTGGCGCTCCCCCTGCTCTTTGCGCTTCACCGTCGAGAGTTGCAACAGCCGTTCGGTGAGCACAAGGGTGTTATCGAGCGTCACATTCATCGCCCTCAGGCTCTCCTGCCACAGGGCCGGATCCTCGCGCGTCAGGGCGACAGAGACCTGGGTTTTCAGCACGGCCAGCGGCGTTTTAAGCTGATGCGAGGCATCGGCGTTAAAGCGTTCCTGCCGTGAAAGCACGCCGCGAAGCCTGTCAATATAGCGGTTAAAGGCCACGATCAGCAGCCGGGTTTCGGACCAGGGCAACAGCTCCGGCAACGGTGCGAGCAGGCCAGGATCGCGTCGCACCATCAAAGATGAGAGCTGGCGCATCGGGCGCAGCACGCGGCGCAGCAGCCACGCGGTCAGCACCAGCGTCAGCAGGACCAGCAGCCCCTGGGAGACCCACGACGAAAAGAGTAACTGGCTGGCGAGATAGCGGCGGGACTGGAGTGTCTCCGCCACATATATCTCGGCCATGCCAACAATATTATCTTCATTGACGGGTTGCAGCAGGCGCGCCACCCGAATCGCCTGTCCGCGATACTCGGTATGATAAAACCAGGCCAGCGCCGGATAGAGGGTGGTGCGCGAGGTTGCCGGCGGCATCTTCGGCAGATCGTCATAACCGGAGATCACCCGCCCGTCGGGATCGACCACCTTGTAATAGAGCCGGTCGTTCATATTCAGTTCAAAACTGTCGAGTACCACCCAGGGCACATTTACCCCAAGCTTACCGTCATGAACCACCAGCTGCTCCGATATGGTGCGCGCAGAGGATAACAGCGTGCGGTCGTATGCCTGCGTCGCCGCCTGCAGCGCGCTGACGTAGCTGTTAAAGGCCGATAACCCCCACAGCAACAGCAGTGGCAGGCCGAGAAAAAGCAGCAGCTGCAGATAAAGCGACTGAGGCTTAACCCACTTCATCGCCGCACTCCAGCACATAGCCCAGCCCGCGCAGGGTGGTGATCCGCACGCCGCTGCCGCTCAGCTTTTTGCGCAGACGATGGATGTAGAGATCGAGACTCTCCGGGCTGACGTCGTCATTCAGGCTAAACACCTGGTCGAACAGCTGCTGCCGGGAGACAGGCCGGGTGCGGCGATGCATCAGCACCTTCAGCAGCGACAGTTCGCGCGGAGTGAGCGCGAGCGGCTCATCGCGCAGCAGGAAAAAACCGTCGTCGTCATACTCCAGCTCCCCCAGGCGCTGACGCTCCTGGGTCCGCCCCTCGCTTCTGCGCAGCAGGGCACGCAGGCGGGCGTCAAGCTCCTCCAGTTCGAACGGTTTTGGCAGATAATCATCCGCTCCGGCGTTCAGCCCTTTCACCCGATCCGCCACGTTGCTGCGTGCGGTGAGAAACAGCACCGGCAAGGTCTGGCCGCGTTTTCGCAAACGGTGTACCACCTCCAGGCCGTCAAAACCGGGCATGCCGATGTCGAGGATCGCCACCGCGTAGTTTTCCCCCTGCAGAAGATGATCGGCCGCGCGACCGTCAGAAACGCAATCCACGGCAAAGCCCTCCTGCACCAGCGCTTTCTCCAGCCAGTGAGCCAGCTCACGATTATCTTCCGCCAGTAAGAGACGCATATCACATCCTGTAAAGTTGGTGTCGCGTTGAAAGGGAAATGAAAGGTTAATGTTTTAACAATCACGCAACGGAACCGCTACAAGGTGGTTCACATAATCAGAAAAAAACCCGTACCCGTACTCCCGGATCGCCGGCGTGAGGATAAACGATGAAAAAACAATTACTTTCAACGCTTGCTGCAAGCGTATTGATGATGAGTGCCTCTGTTGTCCAGGCGCAGGACGCCCCGTCCCGCACCGAATGTATCGCCCCGGCCAAACCGGGTGGTGGTTTCGATCTCACCTGTAAACTGATTCAGGTCAGCATGCTGGAGACGAAGGCCATCGAGAAACCCATGCGTGTGACCTACATGCCTGGCGGCGTGGGTGCGGTAGCTTATAACGCGATTGTCGCGCAACGTCCGGCGGAAGCCGGCACGGTGGTGGCCTTCTCCGGCGGCTCGCTGCTCAACCTTTCTCAGGGCAAGTTTGGCCGCTACGGCGTGGATGACGTGCGCTGGCTGGCCACCGTCGGCACCGACTACGGCATGATTGCGGTGCGCGCGGATTCCCCGTGGAAATCCCTGAAAGATTTGCTCACCGCGATGGAAAAAGACCCCAACAGCGTGGTGATTGGTGCCGGTGCCTCTATCGGCAGTCAGGACTGGATGAAAGCGGCCCTGCTGGCGCAGCAGGCGAAAGTGGATCCGCACAAAATGCGCTACGTGGCGTTTGAGGGCGGCGGTGAACCGGTGACGGCGCTGATGGGCAATCACGTACAGGCGGTTTCCGGCGATCTCAGCGAAATGGTGCCCTACCTCAGCGGCGATAAAATCCGCGTGCTGGCGGTCTTCTCCGAAAACCGCCTGCCGGGCCAGCTGGCAAACGTCCCTACCGCCAAAGAGCAGGGTTATAACCTGGTCTGGCCGATTATCCGCGGCTTCTTCGTCGGGCCAAAAGTCACCGATGCGGAATACCAGTGGTGGGTCGACACCTTTAACAAACTCCAGCAGACCGAGGAGTTTAAAAAGCAGCGCGATCTGCGCGGGCTGTTCGAGTTCAACCTGAGTGGCAAGCAGCTGGACGACTACGTTAAAAAACAGGTGAATGACTACCGCGAACAGGCGAAAGCCTTTGGCCTGGCCAAATAACCGGAGGTGCTATGAGCGATCGCATTTTTGCCGGGATCTGGTTGTTGCTCTGCATTGGCGGGATGTTCGTCGCCTGGCAGATCCACAGCGAATACAGCTATGAACCGGTGGGGCCACGCCCCTTTCCCATGGGCATTGTCGGCCTGATGCTGCTCTGTTCGGTGGCCTTGCTGTTACGCCATCCGGATACCGTAGAGTGGCCGCCTAAGCGCATTCTGCAGCGGCTGCTGGTGATGGTCATTGTCCTGCTGATGTACGCCTGGGGCTTTGAGTGGCTCGGCTTCCCGGTAGCGACCGCCATCCTGACGATGGTGATCGGCATACTGTTTAACGCCAGCCTCCCGGCGGCGGGGATCTCGGGCGTGGTGATGGGCATTTTCCTCTGGTACGCCTTTGACCGCCTGCTGGATGTGACGCTGCCGCCTGGCGCCTGGCTTAATTAACGGAGCACGCTATGGATACCTGGATTTACCTCTCACAGGGGTTCGCTGTGGCGATGACCCCGGAAAACCTGGTGATCGCCCTGATCGGCTGCTTCGTCGGGACGATCGTCGGTCTGCTGCCCGGCCTTGGGCCCATCAACGGGGTCGCTATTTTGCTCCCGCTGGCGTTTGCCCTGCATCTGCCTGCGGAATCGGCCCTGATCCTGCTGGCGACGGTCTACATCGGCTGTGAATATGGCGGCCGTATCTCGTCAATACTGCTCAACGTACCCGGGGATGCGGCGGCCATTATGACCGCGCTGGATGGCTACCCGATGGCGCGGCAGGGGCGCGGCGGCGTGGCACTGTCCATCTCCGCCGTGAGTTCGTTCTTTGGCTCGCTGATTGCCATTGGCGGCATCATTCTGTTTGCCCCTGCGCTGGCCCAGTGGTCGCTGGCGTTTGGTCCGGCAGAATATTTTGCCCTGATGGTCTTCGCCATCGCCTGTCTCGGCAGCATGATGGCGCAAAACCCACTGAAATCGTTTTTGTCTGCGCTGATTGGCTTAGGGTTAGCCACCGTCGGCGTGGATGCCAACACCGGGGTCTATCGCTTTACCTTCGACAGCGTTCACCTGTCCGACGGCGTGCAGTTTATCGTGGTCGTGATTGGTCTGTTCTCTGTCTCTGAGATCTTACTGATGCTGGAACATACCAGCAGCGGGCAGACGCTGGTGCGTAAAACCGGCCGGATGCTCTTTAGTGCCAAAGAGGGCGCGCAGTGTATTGGCACCACGCTGCGCTCTTCAGTGATTGGCTTCTTTGTTGGTATTTTGCCGGGTGCCGGCGCGACAATCGCCAGCGCCATTACCTACATGACCGAGAAAAAGCTCAGCGGTAACAGCGACAGCTTTGGTAAAGGGGATATTCGCGGGGTTGCCGCACCTGAGGCGGCCAATAATGCCTCGGCCTGCGGCTCGTTTATACCGATGCTCACCCTGGGCGTGCCCGGCTCCGGCACCACGGCGGTGATGATGGGCGCGCTGACGCTTTATAACATCACGCCGGGACCGGCAATGTTTACCGAGCAGCCGGACATCGTCTGGGGGCTGATTGCGGCGCTGCTGATCGCCAACGTGATGCTGCTGGTGATGAACATCCCGCTGATTGGTCTGTTCACCCGCATGCTGACCATTCCACTGTGGTTCCTGGTACCCGCAATCGCAGCCGTCTCGGCGGTGGGGGTGTATGCGGTACACAGCACCACCTTCGACCTGATCCTGATGGTGGCGCTTGGGGTGTTCGGCTACATCTTGCGTAAAATGCACTTCCCGATGTCGCCACTGATTCTGGGCTTTGTGCTGGGTGAGATGCTGGAGCAGAACCTGCGCCGCGCCCTGTCCATCAGCAATGGCAATGTCTCCATTCTGTGGGACAGCAATGTGGCGAAAGTTCTGCTGGCGATGGCAATCGTGGTGGTGGTCGTGCCGCCGGTGCTGCGCCTGCTACGCCGCCGTCAGCGTAAACCGCAGCCCGATATCGGCTGATTACCCTGACAGTTGGGCATTCACCCACTGTGTTAACGCCTGGCGGGAGATCTTAATCCCGCCATTTTTCAGCTCTGCTGGCAGCACCAGCCAGTGCACGGGCTGCTCAAATCGCGCCAGTTTGCCCTGAATCCATTCCGGGAATTGGGCGATATCCATTCCCGGCTCACACTCCACTACCGCCACCGGACGCTGACCAAATTCGGCGTCATTCAGCGGGACAATGAAGACCTGGCTGATGTGCGGATGGGTCGCGATAACCCGCTCCAGGCTCTCCGGCTGGATCCCTTCGCCTCCGCTGAAAAAGAGGTTATCCATCCGACCGAAGATCGTCAGGCGGCCATCATGCAGCTCGCCGCGATCGCGGGTGGCGAACCAGCCCTCTGAATTCGTGAGCGGTAACAACGCACCGTCGCGCCAGTAGCCTGAGGCCATGCTTTGCGCCCTGATCCACACTTCACCGTTAACGACCTGCACCTCTCTGCCCGGCAGCGCACTGCCCACGTCCGGTTCACCGTCAGCCTCTTTCGCACAGACGGTAGAGGCAAACTCCGTCAGGCCGTAGCCGCAGAATGTGCAGATCCCCTGCTCACGCGCCTGTTGCGTCAGTTCAACGGGGATAGCGGCCCCGCCCAGCAGTACCGCTTTCAGCGCGATCCGCTGGTGGGTATTAAGCAGACGCCAGAGCTGGGTTGGCACCAGCGAGGCATGCGTACACCCCTGTAAAGCCTGCTCCAGCGGCTGCTTCTCGCGTACGGTTAAGCGCGCGCCAGCCTGCAGCCAGCGCCATAAGATCCCCTGCCCGGAGACATGAAACAGCGGCAGCGACAGCAGCCAGTCGTCATCGTCACCGTAGGGCATCAGCGCGAGGACGCCCTCAGCGCTGGCAAGATGCGCCCCGCAGGTATGAACGGCCGCTTTCGGCAGCCCGGTAGAGCCGGAGGTGAGCGTCATTGAGGCCAGTCGCTCAGGTTGCCACGCCGCATGGTATTCACCAGACAGCGCATGCAGGCTCAGGGCAGCAAGCCCATCGTAGTGACCATCCAGCACCAGCGCAAAACGCAACGTCATCTGCGGAAGTAATACCTCCAGCAGCGGACGCGGCAGTTGCGGGTTAACGGGAAGGATACGCGCGCCGCACTGGAGCAGCGCCAGCCATGCCAGCAGGGTCTGCGGGTGATTATGGGCGAGCAGCAGCACGCCGTCACCCGCCTCCACGCCCTGCTGATGAAACCCTGCAGCCAGATTGTCGATGCGGGTGCAGAGCTGTTGCCAGCTGAGCACCTCGTCATTCAGGCGCAGAGCCGGTTTATCAGCACGCTGCACGCGCCAGTGCCGCCACGGCCAGTCGCTAAAACTCATTACAACGGCTCCAGCGCCTCAACGCCCGCGCACGGCAGCGCGCTCCCCGGCCACGGGCGAATGAGCTGGGTTTGCATCAGGTTTAGCGTGTCCAGCCCGGGGATGGTGTCGGGCGTTAACCAGGCGGCAATGCGTGCCAGCTGCGTCAGCCCAAGGCTGGATTCGATGGAGGAGCTGATCACCGCCGTCAGCCCTGCGGCATGCGCTGCCGCCACCTGTTCACGCACCTTTGCCAGACAGCCCGTCAGGGTCGGCTTTATGACCACGGCGCTGACGCCCGGCTCGGCGCTAAAGACAAAATCCGCCTCGCGCAGACTTTCATCCCAGGCGATGGCAATGCCGGTTTCACGGGCAAAGGCGCGTGAATCCTCACGGGTTTTGCATGGCTCTTCCAGAAAGGCAATGCGGCTGCGGTACGCCGGGTTGACGTACTTTGCAAACTGCTGCGCCTTAAGCGGCGTCCAGGCGCGGTTGGCATCCAGACGCAGGCGCAGATCGGGGATCGCTTCCAGCAACAGGTTAGCGACCATCCCGTCGCGTACCGCTTCGTAAAGACCGACTTTGATTTTCGCCACTTTCTCGCCGGGCATTGCGCTGAGCAGTGCAAACAGCTCGTCCGGATCGCCCGTGCAGAGCGGCGCGGCACGGTAATCGGCCTCATCAGGCAGGCTACCGTCGAGCTCCGCAAGCGCGCAGCTGATGCCAAACGCAACGGAAGGCACATCCGGCAGCGGCGGATTCACGCCTGAACGCCATTCCTCTACCCATGCCACCAGCGCAGCCTGCGCCACCTCCAGCGACTCCAGGCTAAAGCCCGGCAGAGGCGAAATCTCGCCCCAGCCCTGCCCTTCGCCCTGCTGCAGTTGCACGAAAAAGCCATCACGGGTTTTTAACCGCCGTTCACGCAGCACCACGCCCGCGTCCATCGGTATCTGCCAGCGGTAAACCTGCGCGCGACGCATTACGGGTTCCGTTTGTATTTGCTGAAGTCTGGCTGGCGTTTTTCGTTAAACGCGTTGCGTCCTTCCTGGCCCTCTTCGGTCATGTAGAACAGCATGGTGGCGTTACCTGCCAGCTCCTGCAGACCCGCCTGACCGTCACAGTCGGCGTTCAGGGCCGCTTTCAGGCAACGCAGCGCCATTGGGCTATTCTGCAGCATTTCGCGACACCAGCGAACGGTCTCTTTTTCGAGATCGGCAATTGGCACCACGGTGTTAACCAGTCCCATGTCCAGCGCTTCCTGGGCATTGTACTGGCGGCACAGGAACCAGATTTCACGGGCTTTTTTCTGACCAACAATGCGCGCCATGTAGGAAGCCCCCCATCCGCCGTCGAAGGAGCCGACTTTCGGGCCGGTCTGGCCGAAGATGGCGTTCTCTGCGGCAATCGTCAGATCGCACATCATGTGCAGCACGTGACCGCCGCCGATAGAGTAGCCCGCCACCATGGCCACCACCGGTTTTGGACAGGTGCGGATCTGACGCTGGAAATCGAGGACGTTCAGGTGATGGGTACCCGCATCGTCCTGATATCCGCCGTAGTCACCGCGCACTTTCTGATCGCCACCGGAGCAGAACGCTTTTTCGCCTTCCCCGGTCAGGACGATGACGCCGATGTTGTCGTCATAGCGCGCATCCGCCAGGGCCTGAATCATCTCTTTTACGGTCAGCGGACGGAACGCGTTGCGCACCTGCGGACGGTTAATGGTGATTTTGGCGATGCCGTCAGTCGATTTGTGATAGCGAATGTCGGTGTAGCCTTCGGAGCAGTCTTGCCATTCAACCGGTGCATAGAGCATGTTTTCATCAGGATAGATCATAGTGTGTCCTTTATTCGACGACGCAGTATCTTAGCCAGACTCGCGCTAACCGCCCCGGGATTTTCCCGGTGGGCGTTGTGTCCGGCGTTTGGAATGACATGGCGAACCGCGTTCAGCTCAGCGGCCAGGGCCGCGAACTTCTCGTCACGTTCGCCATAGAGATAATCAAAAGGGAAATTTCGCGCGCTGAGTGCGGCACGCAGGTCTGGTTGCACGGCAAGCGAGGTTGCCTCGAGCATCATCGCCAGGTTTGTGCCCGCGTTGCGACAGCGCAGGGCGATGAGCGCCCTGCGCTGGCTGTCCGTCAGGGAGGCAAAGACAGGCTGTTGATACCAGTCGGCAAAGACGTTTGAGAGGGGCTGCGTGCGAAAACGCTGCGCCCACAGATGGTCGGACGCAGACCTTGCCTCTCGCGCTGCGACCGCCTGCAGACCCGGATGCCCGCCCTCCACGATGATGCCGCGAAGCCCCGCAGGATCCTGGCAGGCATGGAACATCGCAATGCGGCCACCGAGGGAGTACCCCACCAGCCAGTAGTTAAGTATGTTGTAACTAACAAGGGTTCGGGTAAGCACGTCACTCATCTCTTCGAACCCCGTGACGGCCATACTGGCGGACCGGCCGTGACCCGGCAGGTCGAGATAAAGCCGGGGGTAATCGCCGAGCGCCTCCCCGATCGTCTGCCACTCGTGGCAATCCCCGGAAAATCCATGCAAAAAGACCATCCAGGGGTAGCCTGGTTTACCGGCTTGTTGCACGCCTGCGAGGATCACAGGTGGCTCACCTGCGCCAGCAGGCTTTGCAGCTTCTGCGCACCGTCAGCCTCGTTGACGACCAGTTCAATCAGCGTTGCACCGGGCTGTCGCCAGGCACTGCTCAGGGCGGCATCCAGCGCTTCCCAGTTTTCCGGGCGATGGTATTTCAGATTAAACATCGCTGCGGCATGTTCAAACTGCACGTTCTGCGGCATCAGATAGAAGCGCTCGCGTTCACTCTGCGGTGTCGGCAGCAGGGAGAAAATCTGTCCGCCGTTATTGTTGACCACAATCAGCACAAACGGCGCCGACACCTGACGCAGCAGCGCCAGCGCATTGAGATCGTACAGCGCCGAAAGATCGCCCACGATCGCCAGCGTGGATTTTGCGCTGGCTCGCTGCACACCCGCCGCCGTGGAGATCAACCCGTCAATGCCGCTGGCGCCACGGTTACTGTAGACCGGATAGCCCGCAGGCAGTTTTGAGAACGCATCAATCAGACGCACCACCAGGCTGTTACCGACAAACAGCTGCCCCTGCTCCGGCAGATACCGGTGAATACGGTGCGCCAGCTCTGCTTCACCAAAACGTTCGCATTGTGCGCGGGTCAACTCCCACGCCTGACGCGACAGCGCCGGGATCGCAACGGCCCACGGGGTGCGCTTTTCCGCCGGGTGCAGCGCCAGCCAGGCATCGATCTCGCTTACCAGACGACGACCGCGATGGTGCGCCGGATCGAGCCGCCCTTCCAGCGGATCCACCAGCCAGTACTCTTCCGGAGTGCAGGTTGCCTGCCACTGCAGTAACCGTTTGCCAGTCAGGCTTGAACCCAGCTGAACCACAATCTGCGCCTGCGCCAGCTCAGTGACCGCTTTCGCATTCCCGAGCCAGAGATCGGCACACGGCAGCGGCTGTCCGGTCTGGGACAGCACGTCGCCAATTAGCGGCCAGCCAAGGGTGTGTGCCCATTCGGCCACCTGCCTGCCTTCGGCGGCGCTCATGCGCCCGGCAATAACCACGCCACGTTTTTGCCGCCAGAAGAACCAGTCACGTTGCTTTGCGCTCTCAAGGTGTGTCTGCTCACGCAGCCACGGCTTTTCGCTCTCCCACCAGTCGCCAAGCTGCTGCTGCCAGGCAAGACCGGTGTCGTCCATTTCGCCGTACAGCGGCTCGGCAAACGGACAGTTAATATGTAACGCCCCGCTGCGCAACGTCTCCATGGCGTGATCGACGGTCGAGACCAGCCAGCTTGCGGGAATGTCCTGCGTGGGTCGGGGTAACGAAACCGTCTGCGAAGGATGCGAGGCAAAGAGGCCCGGCTGACGAATAGCCTGGTTCGCCCCGCAGTCAATAAGCTCCGGCGGGCGATCGGCCGTCAGCAGAACCAGTTTCTCACCGGTCAGCCCGGCTTCAATAAGGGCCGGATAGAGGTTTGCCACGGCAGTACCAGAGGTGACGATCACCGCCACCGGTTCCTTGCTGACCTTTGCCAGCCCCAGCGCCAGGTGGCCCAGGCCGCGCTCGTCAAAATGGGTGTGGTGAATAAATGCCCGGTTCTCTGCTGCCGCCAGCGTCAGCGGTGTGGAGCGTGAGCCCGGCGCAATACACACATGCCTGACGCCATGGCGAGTCAGGGCTTCAAGGATCACCGTCGCCCAGCGTCGGTTAAAAGAACTTACTGACATGAGATTGTCCGGTATCAAGAATGCGACACAGTATAAATAATAGAAAAAAATAGAATTTTGATATGAATCGGGATTGCGCGAATCAGTACTAATCCTTCAGGAGCAGAGAGCGCAAGCCTGCGGCTTTATTTTCGATCTCCTGCCACTCCTGTTCCGGATCGGAACCGCTGACGATCCCCGCCCCGGCGTAAAGACGGACGGTGGCGTCATGGACGCGCGCCGAGCGCAGGGCCACGCAGAACTCGCTTTGTTCTGGCGATAGATATCCGGCGGATCCGGCATACCATTCCCGGTCGAAAGGTTCAACGCGGTGTATGAATTCGCGTGCTGGCTGGCGCGGTAACCCGGCAACCGCAGCCGTCGGCTGCAGCACATGCAGACATTGCTCATCATCCGCATGCTTGAGCTCGGTCCAGATGCAGCGACGAAGATGCTGCACTTTACGCAACCGTACGACCTGCGCAGGCAGGACCTCCAGCGTCCGGGTGTGGTGCTGGAGCCGCTGGCAGATATCCTCCACCACCAGCATGTTTTCGCGCTGGTTTTTGTCGTCACTCATCAGCCAGTCGCCGAGAAGGCGGGCCTGCTTGTCGTCAGGATGGCTGGCGACGGTACCGGCCAGCGCTTCGGTACGTAGCAGGTTACCGCGCCGCCGCCACAGGCGTTCAGGCGTGGAGCCAAGAAACGCGTTGCGGGCATCGAAAACCATGCAGAAATGATAGCAGTTCAGATTCAGGGCACGGCTGGCCGCCATCAGCGCCACGGCATTCACAGGCTGACTGAACTGCAGATCGGTTGCCCGGGCGAGCACCACCTTTTCAACATCACCGCGCGCGATGGTCTCTGTCGCCTGGCGGATAAGGCGGAGCCATTCTGGTTTTTGCGGCTGATGGGTCTCCTGCACCACCTGGGCTGATAGCGGGCGTATCGGCCGGGCATCGTGAAGCTGCTGTAAGAAATCCAGCGCCGCGCCCGCATCTTCCTGAAGGGAGCGGTCACTCCACAGCTGCAGACGCAACGTGGCGGTCCCGGCAGAACGTCGCCACAGCAGACGGGGTAAAAAGAGACTGCCCTGCTCCGGGGTAAAGGCATTCAGGCCGCAGATCCGCGTGTCGTTCTCTACGGGGTTATTCTGTAAAAACTGCGAAGCCTGTGCCAGAGAGGAAAAATGGATAACGGCGCCCAGCGCGGCCAGCTCTTCATCACCGTTACGCTGCTGCCAGTAGAACTGAGGAAAACAGCGTTGAGCGCCAAGCCAGGCGAGAGGATCGAAAGCGTCGTTTAACGGGAAAGAGACGTCGAAATGATGTAAACCGGGTGTAGCGGGTAACGCTTGCGCAAGCTGAGTACGCAGACGTTCCAGCGCGGTAGAAATCGAATGCACGCGAACCTCTCCCTGTGAAAACACTTAGTATACGGGGTACCATCAGAAAGATCAGTACCCACGTATAGGGAGGGGTTAAGCGTCCGATTCAGGGGTTAACGACGGGCCAGAAGCAGCCCCAGCACCAGACCAACCGCCGCACCGACACCAATGCCTTGCCACGGTTTTTCGTGGACGTAATCATCGGCGCGATACACCGCTTTTTTCGCGCGGTAGTAGTAATTGTCGGACGCATGGCTGACGCGGGTTTTGACGTCATGTAGCGCCTGTTCGGCACGTGCTTTCAGTTCGATATATTTCTGATCGGCAGGGTCGCCCGACGAACGTAACACCTCTTCCAGCGTTTCGCTCAGCAAAGCCAGGTCGTCATCGATACGGGTATCCCAGGATTGAAATGACATATTTTTCTCCATGTTAGTACACCAGTCCGCTAACTATAGCCAACGACCTGCCATTACGCCTGTTTCACTTCCCGCGCCATACCGATATGAGGAATGCCGTCTTCGTCGTACACGTCCGTAACCGGCATAAAGCCAAAGTGGCCGTAGAAGGACTGAAGGTGCGCCTGTGCCCCCAGGTATAACGCCTTGTCTGGCCACTGTTTTTGGCATGCCTCCAGCGTTTTTTCCATCAACTGATAGCCCAGTTTTTCACCGCGCGCCTTGCCGCTGATAATGACGCGACCAATAACGACGGGCTCAAAATCGTCCTCGCTTTTCAGAATCCTCGCATACGCCACCAGCTCGTTATCCCTCCAGCCGAGAATATGACGGTTCTCGCCCACCAGATCATCGCCATCGATGTCCTGATACGGGCAGGTTTGTTCTACAACAAACACTTCGCAGCGCAGTTTGAGCAGGGCGTACAGTGTCTGAACGGTGAGTTCACTATGGTGTAAATCTTGCCACTGGATCATGTCAGTCTCCTTCCTGGGTTCATCACGTTATACTAAACCCTTCCCCATTCGGCAAAGGGCTGATTGTGTTATGGAACTGATTTTTCTGGGTACGTCCGCTGGCGTGCCAACACGCACACGAAACGTGACCGCGATCCTGCTGGATCTGCAGCACCCAACCCGTGGCGGACTGTGGCTGTTTGACTGTGGTGAAGGGACGCAGCATCAGCTGTTACACACCACTTATCATCCCGGTAAGCTGGATAAGATCTTTATTACTCATCTGCATGGCGATCATCTGTTTGGCCTGCCGGGCCTGCTGTGCAGCCGGTCGATGGCGGGTAATGCCAACCCGCTGACGATTTACGGGCCTGCGGGTATTAGTGAGTTTGTTGACACCACGCTGCGCCTGAGCGGGTCGTGGACGGATTATCCGCTGGAGGTGGTGGAGATAACCGAGGGGCTGGTCTTTGATGACGGTGACTATACCGTCACCGCCCGGCCGCTGAATCATCCGGTTGAGTGCTATGGCTACCGCATTGAAGCGCATGATAAGCCCGGCGCGCTCGACGCCGCCGCGCTGATTGCCGACGGTGTGAAGCCCGGACCGCTGTTCCAGCGACTGAAACAGGGCGAAACCGTCACCCTGGAAGACGGTCGGGTTATCAACGGAGAGGAGTATCTCGCCCCACCACAGCCAGGCAAAAAACTGGCGATTTTCGGTGATACCGCTCCCTGTCCGGCGGCTCTGCATCTGGCGCGTGGCGTGGACGTAATGGTACACGAAGCCACGCTCGAAACGGCGATGGAAGAGAAAGCCAACAGCCGTGGCCACAGTTCCACACGTCAGGCGGCGGCGCTTGCCCGTGAAGCGAACGTCGGAAGATTGATTGTCACCCATGTCAGCTCGCGCTATGACGCCCGCGGCTGTGAAAAACTGCTGGCAGAGTGCCGTGACGTGTTCCCGGCATGTGAGCTGGCCAACGATTTCACTCAGGTCAGCGTTTAGTCCTTCATTTTTCTCTCAGGATGCCGATAACGATTAAAAGGGCAGCATTTCACTTGAGGGTAGAATGGATAATTTCCAGAAAGATATTGATGACAGGGCAAATCTCACCCTGTCGAATCGTTTTGAGCTGTTGCTGTTCCGTCTGGGCACGTCTCTGAATGAAAATAAATCCGAGCTGTTTGGCATTAACGTTTTTAAGCTGCGTGAAATTGTGCCGATGCCGGAGTTCACCAAACCCGCAGGGATGAAGTCCCCGCTGATGGGGATGGTGAATATTCGCGATCAGGTGATCCCGGTGATCGACCTGGCCGCCGTGGCGGGCTGTAAGCCAACGACGGGGCTCAACATCCTGCTGATCACCGAATATGCCCGCAGCGTGCAGGCGTTTGCGGTGGAATCGGTTGAGAACATCATGCGCCTTGACTGGAAGCAGGTCCACGCGGCGGAAACCGCCGTCAGCGGACGTTACATCACCAGTATCGCCTGTCTGGACGAAAAGACCGATACCAACGAGCTGGCGATGGTGCTGGACGTTGAGCAGATCCTGTATGACATCACGCCGGCCAACCACGATCTGCACGCCACGAATCTGCAGACCACTAAGTTCCATATCAAGCCTGGCGCTGTGGCGATTGTGGCGGAAGATTCCAAAGTCGCACGCTCCATGCTGGAGAAGGGATTACAGGCTATGGAGATCCCGGCGCAGCTGCATATCACCGGTAAAGACGCATGGGAGAAAATTGGCGTGCTGGCCGCGCAGGCGCAGGCTGAAGGCGTGCCGATCACCGATAAAATTGCCCTGGTGCTGACCGACCTCGAAATGCCAGAGATGGACGGTTTCACGCTGACGCGCAAAATCAAAACCGACCCGCTACTGAAAGATATTCCGGTGGTGATCCACTCTTCGCTTTCCGGCAACGCCAACGAAGATCATATTCGTAAAGTGAAGGCCGACGGCTACGTGGCGAAGTTTGAGCTGAACGAGTTGTCGTCGGTGATTGAAGAGGTGCTGGACCGTTCAATGAAGAAGATTGACGGACCGTTGATTAGCAGGAAGCAGCTGGCTTAAGCCTGGTGCGGGCTGGTGCCCTCACCCCGTCCCTCTCCCACAGGGAGAGGGCGAAAACCATAAAAAAACCCGCCGAGGCGGGTTTTTTGCTTTTACATCAGCGGCATCGCTCGCTGCACGATATCAATCAGCGGCTGCGGATAGATACCGAAGATCAGCACCAGCAGCGCGGAGATCAGCACCACAATCCCCCCGGCGCTGTACTGCCAGTTGCCTGGTGCGTCGCGGTTGAGCTGCTGAGGCGCGCTCAGGTACAGGCTCACGGCCACACGCAGATAGTAGTACAGACCGATTGCCGAGCCGATAACTACGCCTGCGGTCAGCCACCACAGGTGCGCCTGCACACCGACAGCCAGCACGTAGAACTTACCGATGAAGCCCAGCGTCATTGGGATACCCGCCAGAGAGAGCATCATCACGGTCATCACGGCAGACAGGATCGGACGGTGCCAGAACAGACCACGGTAGGAGAACAATGAATCTGCATCCGGGCCACGGTACGGGCTGGACATCAGGCTCACCACACCGAACGCGCCGAGGCTGCTGAACAGGTAACCGGCCAAGTAAACGCCTACGGTTTCCATCGACATCTCACCGCTCTGCAGCGCAATCAGTGCCACCAGCAGGTAACCCAGATGAGAGATAGAAGAGTAACCCAGCAGACGTTTGATGTTGGTCTGGCTCAGCGCCATCAGGTTACCGAAGATGATGGAGACGAACGCGATAATCCCCAACACCGTGCGAACTGCTTCGCTGTCACCTACCGGTGCGTACAGGAACAGACGCATCACCACGCCGAAGATAGCGATTTTGCTCGCCGTCGCCAGGAAGGTAGACACCGGAGCCGGTGCACCCTGGTAGACGTCTGGTGTCCACAGGTGGAACGGAACCAGTGAGAGCTTAAAGCCGAGGCCAACAATCATCATGCCCAGACCCGCCAGCAGCAGCGGCTCGTGCAGCATGCCGTCGCCGAGGCTCTTGCCCAGCGCCATGAACGAGAGGTTACCGGTCTGTGCGTACAGCAACGCAATACCAAACAGCAGGAAGGACGAGGCAGCAGCAGACAGGATCGTATACTTGATGCTCGCTTCCAGGGAGCGCTTCTGACGGAAGGCATAACCAATCAGACCGAACAGCGGCAGAGAGATAAGCTCAATGCCGAGGAACAGCGCAGCCAGATGGTTCGCATTCGCCAGCAGAATGCCGCCCAGCGCGGCAATCAGAACCAGCAGGTAAAACTCTTCTTTGTTGTCGTTGTAGCCTTCGAGCCACGGATAGGCAAAGGTACAGGTCGCCAGGCTCGCCAGCAGAACCAGCCCTGTGTACAGCATGGCATAGCCGTCAACGCGCATCAGCGGGGTGACGTCCATCGCCCCGCCCTGGCCAACAAACCAGAGAGAGACTAACGCAGCGTTCAGTCCGATGACCGACAGCGTGGCATTCAGGAAGTGATTGCGTCGCCACGCAATGGAGAGCATCACAACCACCACCGTCAATCCGACGATCAGCAGCGGTAGCAGCGCGATCAGTTGTTGTGGAGTTATTGTCATGGCGAATTACGGCCTTGTAGTAGAAGCAGAATTAACAAACCACTGCTGGATATTACCCATCGCGGAGTGCGAGGTATCCAGAATCGGCTGCGGGAAGAAGCCCAGCAGCACCAGCAGTACGACCAGCAGCAGGATGATGAACAGCTCACGCAGCGACATCCCCGGCAGTTCTTGTGCAGCAATTTCGCTCTTCGCTTTACCGAAGTAAGCACGGTGCAGCATCGCCAGCGAGTAGACGGACGCGAACACCAGACCAAAGGTGGAGATGACAGTAATCATCGGTACCACTTTGAAGCTGCCGAACAGAATCATAAATTCGCCGACGAAGTTACCGGTACCTGGCATACCCAGGGTCGCCACCGCGAAGAACATAGACAGCGCCGGCAGCCACTTAATTTTGCTCCACAGACCGCCCATCATACGCATGTCACGGGTGTGCAGACGTTCGTACAGCTGACCACAGAGGATGAAGAGACCGGCTGCGGACAGACCGTGCGCAATCATCTGGATCACCGCACCCTGGTACGCCAGCTGGCTGCCGGTGTAGATAGCAATCAGCACGAAGCCCATGTGGGAGACGGAGGTGTACGCAATCAGACGTTTGATGTCGTACTGCGTGAACGCCATCCAGGCACCGTAGAAGATACCGATCACACCCAGCCACATGGCAATCGGTGCGAACTCAGCGGACGCGTTCGGGAACAGCGGCAGCGCGAAACGCAGCAGACCGTAGGCTGCCGTTTTCAGCAAGATGCCCGCCAGGTCCACAGAACCTGCCGTTGGCGCCTGAGAGTGTGCGTCTGGCAGCCAGCCGTGCAGCGGTACTACCGGCATTTTCACCGCAAAGGCGATGAAGAAGCCGAGCATCAGCAGGTATTCCACACCGTGAGACATCGGGGTCTTCAGCAGGTCTTCGTAGTTGAAGGTCCAGACACCGGTCGCATTGTGGTGCACAAACACCAGCGCCAGAATGGCAATCAGCATCACCAGACCACTCGCCTGGGTATAGATGAAGAATTTGGTGGCCGCCGTGATACGCGTTTTACCGTCGGACGCCTTATGGCCCCACAGCGCGATCAGGAAGTACATCGGCACCAGCATCATCTCCCAGAAGAAGAAGAACAGGAACATGTCGATGGCAAGGAACACGCCGATTACGCCGCCCAGGATCCACATCAGGTTCAGGTGGAAGAAGCCCTGGTATTTTTCGATTTCTCGCCAGGAGCAAAGTACCGCCAGAACGCCGAGCAGACCGGTCAGCACTACCATCAGCAGCGACAGACCGTCAATCGCCAGGTGGATCGTAATGCCGAAACGTGGGATCCACGGCAGGATAAACTCAGACTGCCACTGCGGAATGCCCGCAGACTGGGTCAGGGAGTAGCCACCCTGCAACCAGAGTTGCAGACCAAGCGCGAGCGTCAATCCCATGGTGATCAGCGCGATCCAGCGCGGCATCTTCACGCCAAAGCGTTCAGTCTGCCAGCACAGGAAGCCGCCGATGAAGGGAATTAATATTAGCCAGGGTAGTAACATGGCGATTTACATTCCTTTTTAAGGCCCCCAGCAGGGGCCTGATTTTCAACGAATTCGAATAAAATTCACGTTACGATCAACGCAACACCATCAGCAGCGCCAGCACGACAACCGCACCGATGCTCATGGACGCCACATACCAGCGCAGGTAACCGTTCTCGCTGTACAGCAGGCCTTTGCCTGCAAAGCGGGAAAGGATCGCCGGGATATTCATCAGGCTGTTCAGTGGGTCGCGCTTCAGCAGCCACGCAATGCCCAGGAACGGCTTAACGAAGATCATGTCGTACAGCCAGTCGAAGCCCCACGCGTTGTACCACCAGGTGCCCAGCAGACGGCCTGGCGCACTGTTGGCAACAGCAGTCACCAGCGTGCGTTTGCCCAGCCACAGCCATGCAGCAATCAGAATGCCTGCGATAGCAACCACACCAGAGGTGATTTCAAGCGTCAGAACGCGACCGTGCTCAAGCTCGGTGGTGTCTGGCAGTACGCCCTGCAGCGGTGGCACAATCATCGCGCCAACGAAGGTGGAGAGTACCAGCAGCACAATCAGCGGCAGGTGGTGAGTAATCCCCTTCCCTGCGTGAGCGTGAATTTGTTCTTTACCGTGGAATACGATGAAAATCATACGGAAGGTATACAGGGAGGTCATGAACGCACCGACCAGACCCGCAACCATCAGATTGATATGACCATTCGCCATGGCACCGGCAAGGATTTCGTCCTTACTGAAGAAGCCCGCGGTAATCAGCGGCAGTGCCGCCAGCGCCGCGCCGCCCACCAGGAAGCAGACATACACCAGCGGGATGGACTTACGCAGTCCGCCCATCTTGAAGATGTTCTGCTCGTGATGGCAGGCCAGGATCACGGAACCGGATGAGAGGAACAGCAGCGCTTTAAAGAACGCGTGCGTCATCAGGTGGAAAATCGCCGCGTCCCACGCCTGAACGCCAAGCGCCAGGAACATGTAGCCAATCTGGCTCATGGTGGAATAAGCAAGAACGCGTTTGATGTCGGTCTGCACCAGCGCGGCAAAGCCTGCCAGTACCAGTGTGACCGCACCGACGATACCCACCAGATGCAGAATTTCCGGGGTCATCAGGAACAGGCCATGGGTACGCGCAATCAGGTACACACCGGCAGTGACCATGGTCGCGGCGTGGATCAGCGCGGAGACAGGAGTTGGACCCGCCATCGCGTCGGCCAGCCATGTCTGCAACGGCAGCTGTGCAGATTTACCCACAGCACCACCCAGCAGCATCAGCGTTGCCCACCACAGCATGTTGTTGCCTGCGGCGAAGTGTGCTGGCGCCAGTTCCACCATTTCGCGGAAGTTCAGTGTGCCCAGTTCGTTGTAGAGAATGAACAGCGCGAACGCGAGGAAGACGTCACCCACACGGGTCACGACGAACGCTTTCATGGCCGCTGCGCCATTCTTCGGATCGGTGTAGTAGAACCCGATCAGCAGGTACGAACAGAGACCCACGCCTTCCCAGCCCAGATACATCAGCAGCAGGTTATCGGCCAGCACCAGAACCACCATGCTGGCGATAAACAGGTTGGTGTAAGCAAAGAAGCGGGAGTAACCCTCTTCACCGCGCATGTACCAGGAGGCGAACATGTGGATCAGGAAGCCCACGCCGGTGACCACGGAGAGCATGGTCAGCGAGAGACCATCCAGCACCAGGTTAAAACCGATGTTGAAATCACCGACCGACATCCAGGTCCACAGCGGCACGCTGAAGGCCTGACGTCCGTTGTTGAAGAAATCGATACCCGCATACGCTGTTACCAGCGCAGCCAGACCGACAGAGCCCATGCCGACGGTCGCAGACAGATTCTCAGACCAGCGGCCGCGAGAAAACGCCAGCAGCACGAAGCCAATCAGCGGAAAAATAATGGTTAAGGCAAGCATGTTCATCCACGCAACTCACTTACTGAATCGATGTTCAGGTTCTGGCGGCGACGATGGAGCTGCAGTAACAGCGCCAGGCCAATACTCGCTTCGGCAGCCGCGAGGCTGATGGCGAGAATGTACATCACCTGACCATCGGTCTGGCCCCAGTAGCTTCCGGCGACCACGAAGGCCAGCGCGGAGGCGTTAATCATGATTTCCAGACCGATCAGCATAAACAGCAGATTGCGGCGGATAACCAGACCGGTTAAGCCCAGAACGAATAAAATCGCAGCGAGGATCAGTCCATGTGTTAAGGGGATCATGCGCGTTCCTCCGTTTTTCTTTTCGCGCGGTCGTCAGTGCGGTTGCTCAGCACCTCACCAGCACGCTCTTCGCGGCCAACGTGGAAGGCAACAACCAGACCCGCCAGCAGCAGCATAGAGGCCAGTTCTACCGCCAGAACGTACGGTCCAAACAGCGTGATACCCACTTCTTTCGCGCCGATTGGCGTACCGTCGATGCCCTGGTCGTTCACACCGAGAATGGCATAAACAATCACCACCAGCATGATGGCCGACAAAATTGCCGGGCCAATCCACACCTGCGGTTTTAACCACTGACGTTCCTGCTCAATTTCAGAGCCGCCCAGATTCAGCATCATCACAACGAAGACGAACAGCACCATGATGGCCCCGGCGTAGACGATGATTTCCAGCGCACCGGCAAAGTGCGCGCCGAGCGCAAAGAACACCCCGGAAATAGCCAGCAGCGAAATGATTAAGTACAGCAGCGCATGCACCGGATTGGTGTGCGTAATCACTCGCAGCGTAGCCAGGATGGCGATAAGGCCACAGATATAAAAAGCGAATTCCATTGCCCTCTCCTTACGGTAACAGGCTCTTGACGTCGATAGGCTTGGCTTCGTTCTCCGCTTCGCCCTTATCTTTGCCGTCGATTGCCATACCCGCCATCCGGTAGAAGTTATATTCCGGGTATTTGCCCGGACCGGAAATCAGCAGATCCTCTTTCTCGTACACCAGATCCTGACGCTTGTACTCACCCAGTTCGAAGTCCGGGGTGAGCTGAATCGCCGTGGTTGGGCACGCTTCTTCACACAGACCACAGAAGATGCAGCGTGAGAAGTTGATGCGGAAGAACTCAGGGTACCAGCGGCCGTCTACCGTCTCTGCTTTCTGCAGAGAGATACAGCCTACCGGACACGCTACCGCACACAGGTTACAGGCAACGCAGCGCTCGGAACCGTCCGGGTCGCGCGTCAGCACGATACGGCCACGGTAGCGCGGCGGCAGATATACCGGCTCTTCCGGGTACATCCGGGTTTCGCGTTTGGCAAACGCGTGCAGGCCGATCATCCAGATACTGCGTACCTGGGTACCGAAGCCTACCAGTAATTCTTTTAAGGTCATGGTCTATAGCCCCTTATGGCTGCTGCCAGAGAATGACAGCCGCCGTTACCAACAAGTTGACGAGCGTCAGCGGCAGGCACACTTTCCAGCCGAAGGACATTACCTGGTCATAACGCGGACGCGGTAACGCTGCGCGAATCAAAATGAACATCATCATGAAGAACGCGGTTTTCAGCGCGAACCAGATGAACGGCGGTAAGAACGGGCCATGCCAGCCACCAAAGAACAGCGTTACCATCAACGCGGAAATGGTGACGATACCGATGTACTCGCCCACGAAGAACAGACCGAATTTCATACCGGAATATTCAATGTGGTAACCGTCGGCCAGTTCCTGTTCGGCTTCTGGCTGGTCAAACGGGTGACGGTGACACACCGCCACGCCCGCGATAGCAAAGGTAATAAACCCAAAGAACTGCGGGATAACGTTCCAGATGTCGGCCTGGTTGTTGACGATGTCGGTCATGTTGAATGAACCGGCCTGCGCCACGACGCCCATCAGGGAGAGACCCAGGAACACTTCGTAGCTCAGCGTCTGCGCAGACGCACGCATCGCACCCAGCAGCGAGTATTTGTTGTTACTGGACCAGCCTGCGAACAGCACCGCGTACACCGCGAGGCCTGCCATCATCAGGAAGAACAGAATGCCGATGTTCAGGTCAGCGACCACCCAGGTCGGGCTGACAGGAACGATAGCAAACGCCAGCAGCAGCGAGGTGAAGGCGATCATCGGAGCCAGAGTAAAGATCACGCGATCCGAGAAGCGCGGGATCCAGTCCTCTTTAAAGAACATCTTGATCATGTCCGCAACCAGCTGGAGTGAACCACCCCAGCCCACGCGGTTTGGTCCATAACGGTTCTGGAACAGACCAAGCAGACGACGTTCACCAAAGCTCATGAACGCACCACAGGTGACCACCACCAGCAGAATGACAATCGCTTTCAGAATGCTCAGCAGGATGTCGATAAGATCCGGCGTTAACCAACTCATGCTTTTGCCTCCTGCAGGTTATCAAGACGCGCACCCGCCAGTACCGGCGCGATGCCAGGCATACCCATCGGCAGACCAACCTGCCCTGCTGTCAGACCTTCAGAGATAATCAGCGGCAGGCTGATGGTCTGGCCGTCATAGCTAAAGGCGATGTTCGCACCCGCGTTGACGCCAAGCTTCGCGGCGTCTGCCGGGTTAAGCTTGATGTACGGCTGCGGCATACGCTGCTGGAATACCGGTGAACGCTGGGACAGCTCGTCGCTACCAAACAGATGGTAGTACGGCGCAATACGCCAGCTACCGTCCTGCGCCTGGAAGCTCGTCGGAACGGTCGTGAAGAAGTCCAGACCGGTTTCGGAGGCTTCAATCAGACGCACGCCCGGATCGCCGTGACGCAATGAACCGCCCACTTCCGCCTGGAACTTGTTCCACGCCTGCGGGGAGTTCCAGCCCGGCGCCCATGCGAATGGGATCTGTGAACGTGGCGCAGACGGCTGGTTGTTCCCTTCCATAGAGAAGGCGAACATGGTGTCTTTATCCTGCGGCTGACGCGGTTCGTGCACGCTGATATTGGCACGCATCGCGGTACGGCCACTGTAACGGTGCGGTTCACGCGCCAGTTTCTGGCCGCGAATACGGAAGCTCGCTTCAGGCGCGGCATCTTTAATGCCTGCCAGTTGAGGCAGTTTTTCGACTACCGCATCGATAACGTGGTCGAGCTGAGTCCAGTCCACTTCACGGCTCTGCACGGTGCTGTGCAGGGAGTGCAGCCAGCGCCAGCTTTCCAGCATCACGGTGTTGCTGTCGTAGTACGCCGGGTCATAAACCTGGAAGAAACGCTGTGCGCGGCCTTCGTTGTTGATAACCGTACCGTCGCTTTCTGCGAAGCTTGCCGCAGAGAGCACCAGGTGCGCTTTATCCATAATCGCGGTGCGCTGATGGTCGATTACCATCACCAGCGGCGCTTTAGAGAGTGCAGCGTCGACACGCGCGGCTGATGCATGGCGATGCAGGTCATTTTCCAGCACCACAACGGCGTCAGCGGCACCGGATTCCAGTTCGCTTAACGCTGCTTCCAGCGAGCCGCCGCCAATCATACCCAGACCGATGCTGTTCACCGCACGGGCAATCATGGTGACGCCAACGTCCGCACCACGGCCTTTCAGGGCTTTGGCAACGTTCGCGGCAGCCTGAATAATCTCGGCGCTACCGGCATTAGTCCCGGAGATAATGAGTGGTTTCTTCGCCCCCGCCAGCGCCTGAACAATCACGTCGACCTTGCTCTGCAGGTCACGATCCAGTTCAACGGCCGGAGAGTTGCTGTCCAGCGCATGGGCAATGGCAAATCCAAGACGCGCCTGATCTTCAACCGGCGCACAGTAGGTCCACGCGGCGATATCGTCCAGACGGGTGTTGTCGACGTTCGTCACAAACAGAGGATGCTTCGCGCGCTGGCCGATGTTGAGGATTGCCGCAATCTGCCAGTCAGCCACTTTCTGTGCCGCTGCCATTTCACGTGCTTTACCCTTCACCGCCTGGCGAACCGCCAGAGCCGCGCGAGCGCCGGTCTGCGTCAGATCTTCGCCCAGCACCAGAACCGCATCATACGATTCGATTTCGCGCAGCGCAGGGGTATGAATACCGCCTTCGCGCAGCACTTTCAGTACCAGCTGCAGACGTTCCTGCTCGCCCTGAGCGATACCGGTGTAGAAGTTTTCCGCCCCCACCAGCTCACGCAGCGCGAAGTTGCTTTCGATGCTGGCACGTGGGGAACCGATACCGATCACTTTCTTCGACTGACGCAGAATATCTGCCGCACCCTGCATCGCCTGTTCAGCGTTCAGGGTGATGAAGTCGTCGCCACGGCGCTGAACCGGCTGACGCGGACGGTCTTTCAGGTTCACATAGCCATAGCCGAAACGACCGCGGTCGCACAGGAAGTAATGGTTTACGGTACCGTTGTAACGGTTTTCGATACGACGCAGTTCGCCGTAGCGCTCACCCGGGCTGGTGTTACAGCCCAGCGAACACTGCTGGCAGATGCTTGGTGCAAACTGCATGTCCCACTTACGGTTGTAACGCTCGGAGTGGGTTTTATCGGTGAATACACCGGTCGGACAGATTTCCACCAGGTTACCGGAGAATTCGCTCTCAAGCGTACCGTCTTCCGGACGACCGAAGTAGACGTTGTCATGTGCGCCATACACGCCCAGATCCTGACCGTCTGCGTAATCTTTGTAGTAACGCACGCAGCGGTAGCAGGCGATGCAGCGGTTCATTTCGTGAGAGATGAACGGCCCCAGGTCCTGGTTACGGTGAGTACGCTTGGTAAAGCGATAGCGACGGAAGCTGTGACCGGTCATTACGGTCATATCCTGAAGGTGGCAGTTACCGCCCTCTTCACAGACCGGGCAGTCGTGCGGGTGGTTGGTCATCAACCATTCCACAACGCTTTCACGGAACTGTTTGGCTTCTTCGTCATCAATCGAAATAAAGGTGCCTTCAGTGGCTGGCGTCATACAGGACATCACCAGGCGACCACGCGTGTCTTCCGCGTTTTGATATTGCTTCACCGCACACTGGCGGCAAGCACCGACGCTGCCCAGCGCCGGATGCCAGCAAAAGTACGGAATATCGAGGCCAAGAGACAGACAAGCTTCCAGCAGGTTGTCCGCCCCGTTGACTTCGTATTCTTTGCCGTCTACATGAATCGTAGCCATTAGCATGCTTCCAGTTGGCTCGGCCGAAACCGAGCGTTAATCAAAATTCTGTTTTTACCAGCGTGCTTTCAGCAGGTTCGGCTGAATACCATTGATGGAATGGGTATTGCTGAACGGCTGCTTGATGCCTGCTTCGAATTCGTCGCGGAAATATTTAATCGCGCTCTGCAGCGGCTCGACGGCACCCGGTGCGTGGGCACAGAAGGTTTTACCCGGCCCTAAGAATCGACACAGTTGCTCAAGTGTCTCGATATCACCAGGCTGGCCTTCGCCGCGTTCGATAGCACGCAGGATCTTCACGCTCCACGGCAGACCGTCACGGCACGGTGTACACCAGCCGCAGGACTCACGGGCGAAGAACTCTTCCAGGTTACGCACCAGCGATACCATGCCGATCTCATGGTCGACGGCCATCGCCAGCGCCGTACCCAGACGACTGCCTGCTTTACCAATGCTTTCGAACTCCATCGGCAGGTCAAGGTGCGCTTCGGTCAGGAAGTCTGTCCCTGCCCCACCCGGCTGCCAGGCTTTGAATTTCAGGCCATCGCGCATGCCACCGGCGTAGTCTTCAAGAATTTCGCGGGCGGTAGTACCGAACGGCAGTTCCCAGACGCCTGGGTTTTTCACACGGCCGGAGAAGCCCATCAGCTTGGTACCGGCATCTTTACTTGAGGAGATGCCCTGATACCACTCCACGCCGTTGGCGAGGATCGCCGGAACGTTACACAGGGTTTCGACGTTGTTAACACAAGTCGGTTTACCCCACACGCCGGAGCTTGCCGGGAACGGTGGCTTGGAACGCGGGTTCGCACGGCGGCCTTCCAGGGAGTTAATCAGCGCAGTCTCTTCACCGCAGATATAACGCCCTGCACCGGTGTGCACGAACAGCTCGAAGTCGAAGCCGGTACCGAGAATGTTTTTACCCAGCAGGCCCGCTTCGGTCGCTTCGGCAATCGCGCGACGCAGGTTTTCAGCTGCTTCGATGTACTCACCGCGCAGGAAGATGTAACCACGGTACGCTTTCAGCGCGAATGCGGAGATCAGCATGCCTTCTACCAGTAGGTGCGGTAGCTGTTCCATCAGCAGACGGTCTTTATAGGTACCCGGCTCCATTTCATCCGCGTTACACAGCAGGTAACGGATGTTCATGGATTCATCTTTTGGCATCAGGCTCCACTTCAGACCGGTGGAGAAGCCCGCGCCGCCGCGGCCTTTCAGACCCGACTCTTTCACCGCGTTAACGATGTCGTCCGGTGCCATGCCGCCCAGGGCCTTACGCGCCCCGGCATAGCCGTTTTTGCTCTGGTATTCGTCGAGCCATACCGGCTGTTTGTCATCGCGCAGACGCCAGGTCAACGGATGCGTCTCAGCAGTACGAATTACAGTTTTCATTTGTACTGCTCCAGCAGGTCAGGAATGGCTTCCGGCGTCAGATGGCTGTGAGTATCCTCATCAATCATCATGGTCGGCCCCTTGTCGCAGTTACCCAGGCAGCAGGTTGGCAGCAGAGTAAAGCGACCATCGAACGTGGTCTGGCCCGGCTTGATATTGAGTTTCTTCTCAATCGCAGCCTGAATGCCCTGATAACCGGTAATGTGGCAGACAACGCTGTCACAGTAGCGGATCACATGGCGGCCTACCGGCTGACGGAAGATCTGGCTGTAGAACGTGGCTACGCCTTCTACGTCACTGGCCGGGATACCCAGCACTTCTGCGATCGCATAGATCGCCCCATCCGGCACCCAACCACGCTGTTTCTGTACGATTTTCAGCGCTTCAATGGACGCCGCACGCGGGTCTTCGTAGTGGTGCATCTCGTGCTCAATGGCGGCACGCTCTGCTTCACTCAGCTCAAAAGCCTCGGTTTGTGGTTGTTGATTCTCGTGCATAATTAGCGGTCCACATCTGACATAACAAAATCGATACTACCCAGATACACAATCAGGTCGGAGACCAGACTGCCGCGGATGGCGGACGGGATCTGCTGCAGGTGCGCAAAGCTCGGCGTACGCACGCGGGTACGGTAGCTCATGGTGCTGCCGTCACTGGTCAGGTAGTAACTGTTAATACCCTTGGTCGCTTCGATCATCTGGAAGGATTCTTGTGCCGGCATGACCGGGCCCCAGGAAACCTGCAGGAAGTGGGTGATCAGGGTTTCGATATGTTGCAGCGTGCGCTCTTTCGGTGGCGGCGTCGTCAGCGGGTGATCCGCTTTGAACGGGCCTTCCGGCATGTTGTTGAGGCACTGCTCAAGGATGCGCAGACTCTGGCGCAGCTCTTCGACTTTCAGCATCACACGGGTATAGCAGTCGGAAACTCCGCCGCCAACCGGGACTTCAAAGTCGAAGTTCTCATAGCCAGAGTAAGGACGCGCTTTACGCACGTCGAAATCAATACCGGTCGCGCGCAGACCTGCACCTGTGGTCCCCCACTCCAGCGCTTCTTTCGCGCCGTAGGCGGCAACGCCCTGGGAACGGCCTTTCAGGATGGTGTTACGCAGCGCGGCTTTCTCGTAAGAGGCCAGACGTTTCGGCATCCAGTCGAGGAATTCACGCAGCAGGCGGTCCCAACCACGCGGCAGATCGTGTGCTACGCCGCCGATACGGAACCAGGCCGGGTGCATACGGAAACCGGTAATCGCTTCCACCAGATCGTAAATTTTCTGACGATCGGTAAAGGCGAAGAAGACCGGGGTCATCGCACCGACGTCCTGGATGAACGTGGAGATGTACAGCAGGTGGCTGTTAATACGGAACAGTTCTGACAGCATGACGCGAATCACGTTAACGCGATCCGGCACGGTGATGCCTGCCAGTTTCTCAACGGCCAGCACATAAGGCATTTCGTTTACGCAGCCGCCGAGATACTCGATACGGTCGGTATATGGAATGTAGCTGTGCCAGGACTGACGCTCGCCCATCTTCTCAGCACCACGGTGGTGGTAACCGATATCCGGAACACAGTCGACAATCTCTTCGCCATCAAGCTGAAGAATGATACGGAATGCACCGTGCGCAGACGGGTGGTTTGGACCGAGGTTGAGGAACATGAAATCCTCGTTTTCGGTCCCGCGCTTCATGCCCCAGTCTTCCGGCTTGAAGGTCAGCGCTTCCATCTCCAGATCCTGCTTGGCTTTGGTCAGCTCAAACGGATCGAATTCAGTCGCACGTGCCGGGTAGTCTTTACGCAGCGGGTGGCCGGTCCAGGTCTGCGGCATCATGATGCGCGTCAGATGCGGGTGGCCGTCGAAGGTCATGCCGAACATTTCCCAGGTTTCACGCTCATACCAGTTAGCGTTCGGGAAAAGTTTGGTGAGCGTCGGCAGATGCATGTCGTTTTCAGACAATGCCACCTTGAGCATGATATCCGTATTGCGGTCTATTGAGATCAGGTGGTAGAAAACGGAAAAATCCGCAGCAGGGAGACCCTGGCGGTGCGTACGCAGACGTTCATCCATGCCGTGTAAGTCAAACAGCATGACGTAAGGTTTTGGCAATTTCTTGAGGAAATCGACAACTTCCAGCAATTGTTCACGCTTCACCCAAACAACGGGTACCCCGGTGCGGGTCGCCTGAACAGTAAAGGCATCCGGCCCAAAACGGTTGCGCAGTTCGCCAATGACGGGGTCATCCAGATGATCCCGGGTCTGCCAGGCGGCTTCTTGCGCGGTTAAGTCGGTCATATTGTTCACCATTGCAAATGGTCCGTGGTGACTGTTAAGCCTGGCTTCGCGCTATTTGAGTAGTGATATGCGAAGGTGTTCTCCAGGCCCACAGGCGCAAATTAAATTTCGTCAGGCGTACGCAGGTTGGTGACGGCAATACGTTCACCACGTTTACGCTCGCGCTCAGACTGCATGTTCGCGCGATAGACACCCTGATCGCCAACAACCCACGACAGCGGGCGGCGTTCCTTACCGATAGATTCCTGCAGCAGCATCAGCGCCTGCATGTAAGCTTCCGGACGTGGCGGGCAACCCGGGATGTATACATCCACTGGAATAAACTTATCTACGCCCTGCACAACGGAGTAAATGTCGTACATACCGCCAGAGTTTGCACATGCGCCCATGGAGATAACCCATTTAGGCTCCAGCATCTGGTCATAAAGACGCTGAATAACCGGTGCCATCTTGGTAAAGCACGTACCGGCCACCACCATCAGGTCAGCCTGACGCGGGGATGCACGCAATACCTCTGCCCCAAAACGCGCAACGTCATGCACCGCAGTGAATGACGTCACCATTTCAACGTAGCAGCAGGAAAGGCCAAAGTTGTAAGGCCAGATGGAGTTCTTACGACCCCAGTTGACCATATCGTGCATGGCATGTTCGAGTTTGCCCATGTACACGCTTTTATTGACTTCTTGCTCCAGGGGGTCGGTTACGATCTCCTGTTTTTGCAGGGGGTAACGGTCATTCTCACCGTTAGGATCTATGCGGGTGAGCGTATAATCCATCTTATTGCCTCGCTGTTACTGCTGACGATTAGAGATACTGTTTTCCGGGTTGATGTGTTCACGACGTGAACGCGCAGGCGTCCAGTCAAGCGCGCCAATACGCACCAGATAAACCAGACCGGCCAGTAGCACTAAAATGAAAATTGCGGCCTCGACAAAGCCTACCCAACCACTTTCGCGGATGGAGGTCGACCATGCGAAAAGGTAGAGCGCTTCCACGTCAAAGATGACGAAGAACATGGCTACCAGATAGAACTTGGCAGACAGGCGTAAGCGAGCGGAACCTACTGAATCAATACCTGATTCGAAAGGGGTGTTTTTGTGCCTTGCGCGGGCGCGACCGCCCAGGAACCAGCCGCCGACTAACATCAGGCAGCACAGGCCAATGGCTACAATAAGAAAGATTGCGAATGCCCAGTGATGAGCGATGACTTCTGTGGATGTTGACATACTCATTGCTTACTCATCAAAAGTGATACCGACGACACTGCTCTTGCTGGCAGATGGGCATCACATCGATTCATGGGGAGGAACAAATAACCTTACACTAACTGTCAGAAATGAGACATAGACAGCAAAATGATGGGGTTTTTTACTCCTTTCTATAACCTTTTGTCAACTTTAACAAAGGTTTCTTCACATTAAATTACATCGAGCGATTCTCATTAACATTTGGTGCCCTTTAACCCTGGTGGCTAGCTGACTTTCCGTCAAATGCATGTTGTTGAATCGTGTCCGTTTTGGAAGTAAAAAAAATAACCCTCCTATTTTGACAGGATTTGCCAACGATTCCTCCCCCCAAATAGGAGTATTTTCTTGATCTGAGACACGCTTTTGTTAATTCAACCAAGAAAACGGCAACATCTTTCCTGTTTTATTAACATGCCGGGGGCGGGAAGGAAGTGGGAAAAGAATTTGTTCAGACTTTAACCAACACTTGTTTATTCATTGATAAATAAGGATTCTCATCCAATCCCCCTGTTTCCCGGAGGGAATTTGTGCAAAAAAAAAGCCACTCCAGGCGAAATTCGCGCGAGTGGCATTTTTTTACACTTACATTTTGTTACCAGAATTTTGAGTTCTCGATCACTCAAAATCACCTTCAACGATCAGGGAATCATCCCCCCCTTCGTGGGTAACATGCTCAAACTGCCATGGATTATGGTAGTTTTCCATTGCCTCGAACACCACTTTCGCCAGCTCGTTATTACTGGACGTATTGTGGCACAGCAGATACTCCGTATCCGGCAGGACGGGAAGCCCATCGGATTTACCCAGCACACGCAGATCCGGGCTCATCATCTCCACCGGACGAGCGGTTACGCCCAGCCCGGCTTTCACGGCTGCGCGAACGGCAGGCAACGTGGAGGCCACATACGCCAGACGCCATGGAATGTTGGCTTCGTTGAGCGCCGACAACACCATATCGCGGAAAGGGCTCGGATCATCCAGTAATACCAGAGGAATAGGCTCACCTTGCTGGAGCACATATTCTGCCGCGCAATACCAGTGCGTAGGAGAAGTACGCAGCGTCAGGCAGTTAAATTGGCCGGGACGATGCGTGGTGACCACAAGGTCAACCTCATTCTCTTTTAACATCTCAATCATAAAAGCATTACGCTTCACGCTAACGTCCAGCGCAAGCTTCGGATAAACCGAACTAATTCGATTGAGAAGGAACGGCAATATAGTATCCGCTGACTCATCAGATGCACCTAACGTTAGCACCCCCTGGAGGTTGCTAAACATTAATGACATACATGCTTCGTCATTAAAGCGAAGAATTTTCCTGGCATAACCCAGAAGCTGAATACCGTGTTCCGTTAAGAGCTTATTACGCCCATGACGGGCAAAAAGCTCTTTACCAACCAGTTGTTCCAGACGCTGCATTTGCTGGCTGACGGCGGACTGGGTTCGGCAAACTGCGGCAGCAGCTGCTGCAAAAGTGTTGAGGTCGGCGACCGCAACAAACGTTCTCAGCAGATCGAGGTCGAGATTCATTATCGGACGATTTGCATTTATCATATCTATTCACTTTCAGGTTGCTCGTGCGGAGCTGCCCGGGTTGAAGCTGTGTGTAACAGTTAAGCAATTCCCTCTGAAGGTTTTCCCTCGCATCCCGGCCCGGCAGACTGCCTGACAGATAGTTATTGTGCTGCCTTAATACACGTCATCATTCAAGCTGTCGAGGCAAAGGCTACGTCTGCTTCCCCCATCACTAACGTGAGTAAGCGTCAGCGGATGCTCAGACTTGCCGCCATGATCCAGCGTGAATGATTTTGTGTATTTATCAACAGTCAGAAAGCACGTTTCATGACGTTATTTTTATTCTCTTAAACGTTCAGGATATTTAGATGTTCGCAGGTTAATGTAAATTACATTAAAGGTAAGACACCTTTTCTGCCATCTATATCGCAGCGCTGTCAACGTTGCAGGTTGTGCTTAGCACACTCCAGCCAGAGATAACTCCAACAATAACAATCAATTAATTCAGAAAACCAGGCTCAGATATACAAAACACAGGTATCTTTCCTCTGCTTTCCTTAAAGACATCTTAACCCAAATCCACTTTATTTATAAGTCTTATTGCAATATTGAGGATTAAAGGGTGTTGTTAAGCTTCTAAACTAATTTTATTAAAATTAACTAAAGTTGCATTTTGTTGGTTAATAATAAATAAATTTTAATTTAGATTAAGGCCATTCATTAATAACACTTAACATTATTTTCACATGAGTAACTTTTAACCAAAGCAGACTATTCCCGTGTTTTGTCCCGAAGCATTCAGGTTTTACGAAAAGTCACTCAGGTAAACTTTTGACTGAGCGCTGGCCCTCATTTTATTTTTTACAGCACAATATGCAATAAATATCAAAATTCACAGCATGATAAGCCTAATTACTAAAATCATGCATTACTTTAGACCATAAAATTTCGATGCAGGCAGCGTAATAGATTCTTCAGAAATGCATCCATTGCACAAAATCTTCTTCTGTTTACCCTTCAAAACGAAGCGAGGGGGGAGTACATTGTTCCGTGCTGACTTCCACGGCAGGGAGTGGCAATAATAGCGAAAAGGTTAAAGGTTCATGTCCCCTATCGAAAAATCCAGCAAGCTAGATAACGTCTGTTACGACATCCGTGGCCCGGTTCTCAAAGAGGCAAAACGCCTGGAAGAAGAAGGCAATAAGGTTCTGAAACTCAACATTGGTAACCCTGCGCCATTTGGTTTTGAAGCGCCGGATGAAATCCTGGTTGATGTGATCCGCAACCTGCCTACTGCGCAAGGCTACTGCGATTCAAAAGGACTTTACTCCGCACGCAAAGCCATTATGCAGCACTACCAGGCACGCGGAATGCGTGATGTTACCGTTGAGGATATTTATATCGGCAACGGCGTCTCTGAATTGATCGTGCAGGCCATGCAGGCCTTGCTGAACAGCGGTGACGAAATGCTGGTACCCGCTCCGGACTATCCGCTGTGGACGGCGGCCGTGTCACTTTCCAGCGGTAAAGCGGTGCACTATCTCTGCGATGAGTCCTCTGACTGGTTCCCGGATCTCGACGATATTCGCGCCAAAATCACCCCCCGCACGCGCGGTATCGTGATCATCAACCCGAACAACCCAACGGGTGCGGTCTATTCAAAAGAGCTGCTGATGGAGATCGTGGAGATCGCCCGTCAGCACAACCTGATCATCTTTGCTGACGAAATTTACGACAAGATCCTGTATGACGCGGCGCAACACCACTCTATTGCAGCGCTGGCACCGGATCTGCTAACCGTCACCTTTAACGGCCTGTCTAAAACTTACCGTGTGGCCGGTTTCCGTCAGGGCTGGATGGTTCTGAACGGCCCGAAAAAACATGCCAGGGGTTATATTGAAGGGCTGGAGATGCTGGCCTCCATGCGTTTATGCGCCAACGTTCCGGCACAACATGCGATCCAGACGGCGCTGGGCGGCTACCAGAGCATCAGCGAGTTCATCGTGCCTGGCGGGCGCCTGTACGAACAGCGTAACCGCGCCTGGGAGCTGATCAACGATATCCCTGGCGTCTCCTGCGTGAAGCCAAATGGCGCGCTCTACATGTTCCCGAAAATCGACGCGAAGCGCTTCAATATCCACGATGACCAGAAAATGGTGCTTGATTTCCTGCTGCAGGAAAAAGTGCTGCTGGTTCAGGGCACCGCGTTCAACTGGCCATGGCCGGATCACGTCCGTATCGTGACGTTACCGCGCGAAGATGACCTCGAAATGGCCATCAGCCGCTTCGGACGATTCCTCTCCGGATACCACCAATAACATCATCTTTCTGCCGGGTAGCGCTGCGCTTACCCGGCCTCTAACTTCCGCAAATTTGCATCTTCCCTCCCCTCCCCGCACAATGAAGTTTGTCGCAGTGAAGACAAAAGGTAACCTATGAGTCAGAGTCATTTTTTTGCCCACCTTTCCCGCCTGAAACTCATCAACCGCTGGCCTTTGATGCGCAACGTGCGCACCGAAAATGTCTCAGAACATAGTCTGCAGGTTGCGATGGTCGCGCATGCGCTTGCCGCCATTAAGAACCGCAAATTCAACGGTCAGGTCAATGCGGAACGCATTGCCTTGCTCGCGATGTATCACGATGCCTCCGAGGTGCTGACCGGCGATCTTCCCACCCCGGTTAAATACTTCAACTCGCAGATTGCGCAGGAATATAAGGCCATCGAGAAGATCGCCCAGCAGAAGCTAATCGACATGGTGCCGGATGAACTGCGCGATGTCTTTGAGCCACTGATTGACGAACATCAGTACACCGAAGAGGAAAAGTCACTGGTGAAGCAGGCGGACGCGCTCTGCGCCTACCTGAAATGTCTGGAAGAGTTGTCTGCCGGGAATAACGAGTTTTTACTGGCCAAAACGCGTCTGGAGAAGACGCTGGAATCCCGCCGCAGCGAGGAGATGGATTATTTTATGCAGGTGTTTGTGCCGAGCTTCCATTTATCGCTGGATGAGATCAGCCAGGATTCTCCGTTGTAATTTTTCGCCGGGTAGCGGCTTCGCCTTACCCGGCCTACGTTTCTGCGCTCACGCTAAAACGGGAATAACACCGGGATCAGCACCACGCATACCAGCATCACCAGTATGGTGAACGGTACGCCAATCTTCACGAAATCGCTAAAGCGGTAATTCCCCGGCCCCAGTACCAGCGTGTTAACCGGCGAAGAGACCGGCGTCATAAACGCCGCAGAGGCCGCCATCGCCACCATCATCGCAAAGGGATACGGCGACACGCCCATGGATTTCGCCATCGCCAGCGCAATCGGGGCCATCAGTACTGCCGTGGCAGTATTGGAAATGAAGAGCCCGATCGTGGCGCACATGACGAACAGGCACACCATCATCATGTACGGACCGTATCCCCCACCAACGTCCATAAGCCCTTTAACCACTAAATCCACCCCGCCGGTTTTTTGCAGGGCAAGGGCGAACGGCATCATCCCGACAATCAAAATGATGCTTGGCCAGTGAATCGCTTTATAGGCACTCTCGGCATCAATACAGCGAAATTTGCCCATTAACAGACAGGCAATAATGGCCGCCACCGGATTTGGGATCTCGTCGGTAAGCATGAGCGCCACCATCAGCACCAGACAAAAAATGGCGTGAGGCGCCTGACTGTGGGCCGGAGAGGCATCACTCTCCTCAACGGGCATGTTGAGAACGACGAAATCGCGGCCATTCTGACCGAGCTGGCTGATCAGCTTCCAGTTACCGACGACGAGAAAAATATCGCCTAACAGGATGGGCTCATCCACCACCGCCCCTTCCATTGCCACGCCATCACGCTTCAGGCCGACGACGTTCAGGCCATAGCGGGTACGGAACCCCATTTCACGCACGGTTTTACCCAATAATTCCGATTCCGGGATCAGCGACACTTCCGCCATACCCACATCGAGCGCCTGGTCGGAGAAATATTCCCCGCGCAGCACCATCGGCTCCAGCAGTTGCTCACTGCAAAACTCACGCAGATCCACCTCCGCGGTGGACATATCGATCAGCAGAACGTCACGCGCCCGGAATTCGGAGACCCCGTTCACGTTGACGATGACACGCCGAAAGCGACGCCAGCGCTCCACGCCGATCACGTTCGCACCATAACGTTCCCGCAACTTCAGGTCATCCAGCCGCTGGCCGACCATCGGCGAGCCGGGACGAATGGCCAGACGGCGGGCGCGGCCGGCGAGACGGTACTCTTTGATCAAATCGCGAAACGTACGTCGTTTCCAGCCGTCTTTCGATTTATCCTGCTTCTCGCCTTTCAGAGCGAAGCGAGTCAGCAGCATATACACAACCCCCATCAACAAAATAACCAGCCCAAGCGGGGTGACGCTGAAGAAGCTAAAGCCCTCCAGCCCTTCACGTATCAGTTCGCTGTTGACCACCAGGTTCGGCGGCGTGGCCACCAGGGTCATCATGCCGCTGATAAGCCCGGCAAAGCTCAGGGGCATCATCAGGCGCGACGGTGACGTCTGCATTCGCATGGAGACACTCAACACCACAGGAATAAAGATGGCAACCACGCCCGTCGAACTCATAAACGCCCCCAGCCCGGCGACTGTCAGCATCAGATAGACCAGCATCTTGGTTTCGCTGTTGCCTGCTACCTTCACCAGCCATGCCCCCACCAGCGTCGCCACGCCGGTTCGCACCAGGCCGTCGCCGATAATAAACAGCGCGGCAATCAAAATGACGTTGGGATCGCTAAACCCCGAAAAGGCTTCCGGCAGCGTGAGCGTACCGCTCAGCACAAACGCAACGATAACAAACAGAGCGACGGCATCCATGCGCACTTTGCCTGTAGCAAACAGAATGATGGCAATTAAAAGCAGGCTGAGAACCCAAATCAGTTCACCGTTCACAACATGTCCTTGTCAGAAAGAGAGGAAAAATTGTGCCATAAAAAAGCCCCAGCAGCGTGGGGCTATGTCATGGGATTACATTTTTAGCGAGACGGTTACAATACCGTCTGGTGCCTTAGCGATATCAAGCGCGGTCAGCGTGTCGAGCACAAAGTCCGCCTCGTCCAGCCGGGGAGAATCGGCCGGAACGTTGACGGCGATAACGTGGCTGCCAGCGTTCAACCCGGCCAGCACGCCTGCTGCAGCATCTTCTACCACCACGCACTCCGCAGGGGGAAGGCCCAGCAGTTCTGCACCCAGTAAAAACGCATCAGGTTCCGGCTTTCCACGTTTGACGCGCTCAGCGGTAATGAACACCTCCGGCGTGGGTAAACCCGCCGCCTTATGACGGGCGTGGGCCACGGGAATGGAGCCGGAGGTAACAATGGCCCACGGTATTTGCGCTTCGTTCAGATGCTCAAGCAGTTCACGTGCACCGGGTAACGCGGTGATACCGTCCGTGTCCGTGGCTTCAATGTGTTCCAGATATTTGAATTCCGCCTGAATTTCGTCCTCAGAGCGTCCCGCCAGAAAATGCCGGAGCGAGGTTATGGCCTGTTTGCCGTGGATAAAATTCAGCACGTCCTGATGGTCGATGCCATGTCTGTCCGCCCAATGGCACCATGAACGCTCTACAACCGGTAGCGAATCCACCAGCGTACCGTCCAGATCAAACAGAAAACCTCTACACTGCACACGCACCTCCGTCAGGCATTAATGATTTGTTGAATTTCGTTGCTGCTTAAGTGGTACTGGCGCGGGCAGGCGTGCCATGCGCTCAGCATGCGCTGATACTTTTCCCACATGGGGGTCTGCGCGTTAAAGCCGTGGGTGCCCGCATCAAAGTGCGTATAGCGCCCTTCTGTATTCACCATAAAACGGACATAGCTGAGATAACGCGCTTCCGTCGCGGCATCAAAGCCTAAGAAAGTGACCCGGCGCTCGTCAATGGACTGCTGATCTTTGAGATTAGTCCATGACACATGCAGGGCGTGGTACATCTCCATAATGTCGATCACGATGCGGCAGGTTTCTTCTTTCAGCTCGCCAAAATCACGATCCAGTTCGCGCATCTGCAAACCAAAACCGCGTTCGACGATGGTCTGCAGGCGGCTGTAGCGCTCAGCGTTATCGGGATCAAGCATAGTCATCATCTTGTACTGGTTAGACAAAATCAGACGTTGAGCATGGGTCATTTCCATCTTTCGACTCCTGTAGCGCATGGCACTTAAAAAAAAGACACGGTAACGGTGTGTTACTGTGCCTTCTTTTATTCGTCGTTTCGATGATCAATCACAAATCATCGAGGAATGTTTTATCAAGTTGCTTAAAAGCTCGCTTAAGCGTGTCAGCCAGCGCCTGATAATCTGGCTTGCCTTCAACCGGAGCGAGCGCCTGACCGGCTTCTTCCAGTTTCCCGCGAACATCATAAAACCAGTGTAAAATAGAAGGCGGGAGTGGCGTAACAGAACGTTTACCTAACCACCACAGCCCCTGCATCGGCAGGCTTAACGCAAAAAGCGCCGTCGCGACGGCAGGGCCGAGCTGTCCGCCCAGCGCAATTTGCCAGCACAGGGTAAAGATGGCGACAGGTGGCATAAAACGAATCGCATAGCGCGTGGCGCGAATTGTGCGATTCTCAATGAACATGGGCGCAAGGCGTTTTTCCATCGGCCACGTCTTCGCGTAATGCTGTCCCCGACGAAACAGACTAAAAAAACTTACGGACGGGATCTCAGGTGTCGACATGGCATACCTCAACTTCACATATAAAAATTAAAATTTTCGTGCAAAACCACAACAAGCTATGACAACGTTCAAAATATTTTGTCATCACTACCCCGTATCGGGTATCCTGTGCCAGCCTGATAGGGCCATAGACGAGAATCGTTAACTCGTCAAATTATCGCATATTATGCCATTGTCTGAAAAATGTTCAAAATGGCATAAAATCATAGATATTTCTTCCATCATGCCAGAATGTTCGTTTGGCATGATGTTAATCATAAATGTCTGGGTCAGCATGCGTTACGCTTTTAGACTCTTTGACGTTTTTTTAGCCACGTATCAATAATAGGTACTTCCATGTCGAGTAAGTTAGTACTGGTTCTGAACTGCGGTAGCTCCTCACTGAAATTCGCCATCATCGATGCGCTCAATGGTGACGAGTACCTCTCTGGTTTGGCCGAATGTTTCCATCTGCCTGAAGCACGTATCAAGTGGAAGATGGACGGCAGCAAACAAGAAGCGGCTTTAGGTGCAGGCGCCGCTCACAGTGAAGCGCTGAACTTTATCGTTAACACTATTCTGGCACAAAAACCAGAACTGTCTGCTCAGCTGACTGCGATTGGTCACCGTATCGTCCATGGTGGCGAGAAATACACCAGCTCCGTCGTGATCGACGACTCTGTTATCCAGGGCATCAAAGACTCAGCCTCTTTTGCTCCGCTGCACAACCCGGCGCACCTGATCGGTATCGCTGAAGCACTGAAATCCTTCCCGAATCTGAAAGATAAAAACGTGGCCGTGTTCGACACCGCGTTCCATCAGACCATGCCGGAAGAGTCTTACCTCTATGCCCTGCCGTACAGCCTTTACAAAGAGCACGGTGTTCGTCGCTACGGCGCACACGGCACCAGCCACTTCTATGTGACTCAGGAAGCGGCAAAAGTGCTGAACAAACCGGTTGAAGAAGTGAACATCATCACCTGCCACCTGGGCAACGGTGGTTCTGTTTCTGCTATCCGCAACGGTAAATGTGTTGATACCTCCATGGGTCTGACCCCGCTGGAAGGTCTGGTGATGGGTACCCGTTCCGGTGACATCGACCCGGCGATCATCTTCCACCTGCACGACACCCTGGGCATGAGCGTTGACCAGATCAACAAAATGCTGACCAAAGAGTCTGGCCTGCTGGGTCTGACCGAAGTCACCAGCGACTGCCGTTACGTTGAAGACAACTACGCAGAGAAAGAAGACGCTAAACGTGCAATGGACGTTTACTGCCACCGTCTGGCGAAATACATCGGCTCTTACACTGCGCTGATGGATGGCCGTCTGGACGCGGTTGTCTTCACCGGTGGTATCGGTGAGAACGCGGCAATGGTTCGCGAACTGTCCCTGGGCAAACTGGGCGTTCTGGGCTTCGAGGTTGATCACGAGCGTAACCTGGCTGCCCGCTTCGGCAAGTCTGGCTTCATCAACAAAGAAGGCACCCGCCCTGCTCTCGTTATCCCAACAAACGAAGAGCTGGTCATCGCGCAAGACGCGCACCGTCTGACTGCCTGATTCCACACCGCCAGCTCTGCTGGCGGTGCTGTTTTGTCACCCGCCATAATCAGGCGGTAACGAAAGAGGATAAACCGTGTCCCGTACTATTATGCTGATCCCTACCGGAACCAGCGTCGGCCTGACCAGCGTCAGCCTTGGCGTGATCCGTGCTATGGAACGCAAAGGCGTTCGTCTGAGCGTCTTTAAGCCAATCGCCCAGCCACGTGCCGGTGGCGATGCGCCAGACCAGACCACCACCATCGTTCGTAAGAACTCCAATCTGCCAGCGGCTGAACCGCTGAAGATGAACCACGTTGAATCTCTGCTCTCCAGCAACCAGAAAGACGTGCTAATGGAAGAGATCATCGCCAACTACCACGCCAATACAAAAGACGCGGAAGTGGTGCTGGTTGAAGGCCTGGTTCCGACCCGCAAACACCAGTTTGCCCAGTCGCTGAACTTCGAAATTGCAAAAACCCTGAACGCCGAGATCGTCTTTGTGATGTCTCAGGGCACAGATACCCCAGAGCAGCTGAAAGAGCGTATCGAACTGACCCGCAGCAGCTTCGGTGGTACAAAAAACACCAACATTACGGGCGTAATTGTTAACAAACTGAATGCGCCTGTGGATGAGCAGGGCCGTACGCGTCCTGACCTGTCCGAGATCTTCGACGACTCTTCCAAAGCGAAAGTCATTAAAGTTGACCCGGCTAAACTGCAGGAATCCAGCCCGCTGCCGGTTCTGGGCGCGGTGCCGTGGAGCTTCGATCTGATTGCCACCCGTGCCATCGATATGGCGCGTCACCTGAACGCAACCGTGATCAACGAAGGCGACATCAATACCCGCCGCGTGAAATCCGTGACCTTCTGCGCACGTAGCATTCCACACATGCTGGAACACTTCCGTGCAGGTTCCCTGCTGGTGACCTCCGCAGACCGTCCAGACGTGCTGGTTGCTGCCTGCCTGGCCGCGATGAATGGCGTTGAAATCGGCGCTATCCTGCTGACCGGTGCTTACGAGATGGATCCACGCGTCAGCAAGCTGTGCGAACGCGCGTTCGCGACTGGCCTGCCGGTATTCATGGTCAACACCAACACCTGGCAGACCTCCCTGAGCCTGCAGAGCTTCAACCTGGAAGTGCCGGTTGATGACCATGAGCGTATCGAGAAAGTTCAGGAATACGTTGCAAGCTACATCAACGCTGACTGGATCGAATCCCTGACCGCAACCTCCGAGCGCAGCCGTCGTCTGTCTCCTCCGGCCTTCCGTTACCAGCTGACCGAGCTGGCGCGTAAAGCGGGCAAACGTGTTGTTCTGCCAGAAGGCGATGAACCACGTACCGTGAAAGCGGCTGCCATCTGTGCAGAGCGCGGCATCGCAACCTGTGTGCTGCTGGGTAACCCGGATGAGATCAACCGCGTTGCGGCGTCTCAGGGCGTTGAGCTGGGCGCTGGCATCGAAATCGTTGATCCAGACGTGGTTCGCGAAAGTTATGTTGCTCGTCTGGTTGAACTGCGTAAGAGCAAGGGCATGACCGAAGCCGTTGCGCGTGAGCAGCTGGAAGACAACGTGGTACTGGGTACGCTGATGCTGGAACAGGACGAAGTTGACGGCCTGGTGTCCGGTGCGGTTCACACTACCGCGAATACCATCCGTCCACCGCTGCAGCTGATCAAAACGGCTCCAGGCAGCTCTCTGGTTTCCTCCGTGTTCTTCATGCTGCTGCCTGAACAGGTTTACGTTTACGGCGACTGTGCGATCAACCCGGATCCAACTGCAGAGCAGCTGGCTGAGATCGCGATTCAGTCTGCGGACTCCGCGATTGCCTTCGGTATCGAACCGCGCGTCGCGATGCTCTCCTACTCCACCGGCACCTCTGGTGCAGGTAGCGATGTAGAGAAAGTGCGTGAAGCGACCCGTATTGCACAGGAAAAACGTCCTGATCTGATGATCGACGGCCCGCTGCAGTACGATGCCGCCGTAATGGCTGATGTTGCGAAATCCAAAGCGCCTAACTCTCCGGTTGCAGGTCGCGCTACCGTGTTCATCTTCCCGGATCTGAACACCGGTAACACCACCTACAAAGCGGTACAGCGTTCTGCCGACCTGATTTCCATCGGGCCAATGCTGCAGGGTATGCGCAAACCTGTGAACGACCTGTCCCGTGGCGCGCTGGTAGACGATATCGTCTACACCATCGCATTGACCGCGATCCAGTCTTCACAGCAGCAGTAAATAAGGTCTTGCCGGATGGCGCTTCGCTTATCCGGCCTACAGGACCGTAGGCCCGGCAAGCGCTAGCGCCACCGGGCAACAAAAAGGCGACCACTCACGGGTCGCCTTTTTTATTTACAGCAGCTCCCGCGCCGCCGATACAATGTCGTGTGCCGTCAGGCCATACTCCTTCTGCAGGAACTCCTGCGTCCCTACCTGGCCGTAACGCTCTTTCACGCCCACGCGACGCATCGGTACCGGGCAGGTCTCCACCAGCACTTCCGCCACCGCCGAGCCCAGCCCGTTGTGAATGCTGTGGTTTTCGCAGGTCACGATCCGCCCGGTTTTCTCGGCGTAGTTTTTCACCAGCATTCGGTCGATGGGTTTCAGGGTAAACATGTCTATCACTGCTGCGCTAACGCCCTCCTGCTCAAGCTGACGAGCCGCTTCCAGCGCTTCGGCCACCATAATGCCGTTGGCAATCAGGGTAATGTCGCTTCCTTCGCGCAGCACATTGCCTTTGCCGATGGTAAACGTTGAACCCGGGGCATACACGCTCGGCGCCTGTTTACGGATAGTACGCACCCAGTAGAACCCGTCGAGGTCGATAAGCTGACGCAGTATGTCTTCAAACATCACCGCATCGGTCACCTCCAGCACCACCGAATGCGCCAGGCCACGCACAATACCCATATCCTCAAACGACATGTGCGTGCCGCCGTTATGGCAGGCCGTCACGCCCGCATCCGAAGCAATGACCTTCACGTTATTGCGCTGGTAGTCGAGGGACATAAACAGCTGGTCGAAGCAGCGACGGCTGGCAAACGCGGTAAAGGTGTGGACAAACGGCTTACGGCCGGTGAGCGACAGCCCTGCCGCGGTACCGATCACGTTGGCCTCCATAATGCCGCAGTTGATCACGTGCTGCGGATAATCACGTGCCACGCCATCCATCGCCATGGAGCTCATCAGATCCGCCTCCAGGGCGATAATCTCGCTCCCGGCCTCAATCTGTTTCGCCACAAAACCGGCGTAGACCTTACGCATTTCAATGGCATCTCTCTGTCCTGCAGGTGCAACCTTAATCATGACTTATCTCCAGCTGACGGATCGCCTCGTTGAGGGCCGCTTTGCTCTCTGCTGTCAATCGCAGGTGGTGCGAGTTACCCAGCTGTTCCAGATACGCCACCCCCTGTCCTTTGATGCTGTCGAGGATCACCACACGCGGACGCGCATCCGCTGGCGGAACCGGTGCAGTGACCTTCAGCAGTGCCGGTATGTCATCTCCTTTCACCGTCACCACGTCAAAACCAAAGGCGCGGAATTTCCCTTCCAGGTCAAACGCGCAGATGATCTCATCCAGTTCGCCATCAAGTTGCTGCTTATTCCAGTCCACAAATACCGTCAGGTTGTTCAGACGATGGTGGGCAATAAACTGGAACGCTTCCCAGCACTGACCTTCGTTCAGCTCGCCGTCACCGACGATGCAAAAGACCCGATTTGACCGCCCGGCCAGCTTGTGCGACAGCGCCATGCCGCCCGCGATGGAGATCCCCTGGCCAAGCGAACCGGTCGTGGCATCCACACCGCGTGTTTTTAGCCGGTCCGGATGGCTTGGCAGGCGCGTTCCGTTCTGGTTAAGCGTGCTCAGCTCTTCCATCGGGAAATAGCCTTTAATCGCCAGCGTACTGTACAGGGCTGGTCCCGCATGACCCTTCGACAGGACAAAGTCGTCTCGTTCAGGCCAGTCCGGGTCTGCCGGGTCAATTTTCATTACCGCGCCGTACAGTACAGCCAGGGTTTCGACGACCGACATACTGCCGCCGTAGTGACCAAATCCCAGCTGCGTCAGCGATTTCAGGGTCTCGAGTCGAATTTGACGCGCCAGTTCGGTTATCTCATTCTCATTCATGATTTGGCTCCGGTGTTTTCCTGCGCATTACCACCCGCAGATTTGTTTTTCGCGAACACGTTGTACGCCACCAGTAGCGCGAACAACGCAACGACAAGCCCGGTGATGGCCAGCGGTGACAGGAAGCGCGCCAGGTTGCCAAGCACAATCCCGACGGCGCCGAAGTCAGCGTCCGAGAACGTGGTGTTGGCAAAGCCAATGGCTCCCAGCACAGGCAGCAGCAGCACCGGCAGGAAGGTGATTAAAAGCCCGTTGGCAAAAGCGCCAATCATTGCCCCGCGACGTCCACCGGTGGCGTTACCAAACACGCCCGCGGTTGCGCCGGTGAAGAAGTGCGGCACCACGCCTGGCAGGATCAGCACCCAGTTAAACTGGCCGCAGATAATTAACCCCACAATCCCCCCGAGGAAGCTGAACAGGAAGCCAATCAGCACCGCGTTGGGCGCATACGGATAGACCACCGGGCAATCCAGGGCCGGACGCGCATTGGGCACCAGTTTTTCGGAGAAACCGGTAAAGGCCGGGACGATTTCTGCCAGAATTAAACGTACGCCCTGCAGGATGATGAACACCCCTGCGGCGAAGGTGATTGCCATGATAATGGCGTAGACCAGGTAGTTCTGACCGCCGCTGAAGGTCGCCTCGACGTACTCACGCCCGGCGCTCACCGCCATGATCAGGTAGATAATCATCATGGTCAGAGAGATGGATATCGAACTGTCGCGCAGGAAGCTCAGGTTCTTCGGCAGGTTCATCTCTTCGGTTGAACGTGAACCTTTGCCGACCTTGCTGCCAATCCAGCCGGACAGCACATAGCCCAGGGTGCCGAAGTGGCCGAAAGCAATATCATCGTTGCCGGTAATGCGCTTCATATAGCGCTGCGCAATCGCCGGGAAGAAGGCCATGACCAGCCCGAGGATCAGCGACCCCGTAAAGACCAGCCCTACCCCTTCAAAGCCCGCAACCGTGAGGATCACCCCAATCATGCACGCCATATAGAACGTGTGATGCCCGGTCAGGAAGATGTACTTCAGTCGGGTAAAGCGGGCGACGATGATATTTGCCACCATGCCGAACGCCATAATCAGCGCGGTCGAAGCACCGTATTTTTCCAGGGCAATGGAAACAATCGCTTCATTATTGGGAATAATGCCCTGGATATTAAAGGCGTGTTCAAACATACCGCCTAACGGATTTAACGACCCCACCAGCACCGTGGCGCCGCCGCCCAGAACAATAAAACCAAGAATCGTTTTAATTGTGCCTTTTACGACATCAGAAAATGCTTTTTTCTGCGCAACCAGACCAATTAAGGCAATTAATCCCACCAGTACTGACGGGACTTTTAAAATATCAACAACGAAATTCAGCGTTTCAAGGATAAACATATCCACCTCGCCTTATCAGGGTTATTGTCTTTCGAACCAAGCGCGCAGCTGCGCTTCGAGTTCGTTGATATCGATGATGTTGTTGATCACCACCAGCTGGCTTTCCGGCACGCTGGCGCTGGCGGCAATATCTTTCGCCATCACGAACAGGTCGGCCGCACCGGGCGTGGCTGATGAGAGATCGGAGTGCTCAACCTCGGCGTCAATATCCAGCTTCTTGAGCACTTTTTTAATATTCATTTCGACCATAAAACTACTGCCCAGGCCAGAACCGCAAATAGCCATGATTTTCATTGTTGTCCCCTTTTTTTGCGTAGAGTATGTCCCATCACGCTTGCGCGTAATGTTGTGACAAGTCGGATTAAATAATTAAATCAGAAGCGGTCGATTACCGTTTTTATTTCCTCCAGGGTATTCGCCTGATGTAATTCAGCCATGTCCTCATCGCTTGAGAATAATTCGGCCAGCGCGGAGATCATTTCGATATGGCTATGTTTATCCGGTGCCGCCAGCATGACGATCACATCAACAGGATCGAATTCGCCCGCACCGAATGAAACGCCCTTCCTGAGTTTTAATAATGAGAGGCCCAGTCCTTTCGCCCCCTCTTCCGGCCGCGCATGCGGCATGGCCAGCCCTGGTGCCAGCACATAATAGGGTCCTAAAGTATGGTGCTGCTCAATGATGGCCGTCACGTACTCCGGCGCAATGACCTGCAGCTCCAGCAACGGTTTCGCGCACATCTCCAGCGCCTGCGGCCAACTCTCAACGCTATCCTGCAGCGTGATGGTTGTATCATATATCCACTTTTTCAGCATTTTCCCTCCCGACACTGCGCTAAAGATGAGCAAACTTTATTCAACGCATAACGAATTGACTGCGATCGGGATCACAAAGATAGCGCTACCAAGATCTAACATTCAGAAGTGTGATAGCGCTATCAAATTGACATCCTGGCGCGAAATCACAGCAAAAAAAGGGATTTAAGGCGTATACTGCCTGTCACGTGAAGCGAAGGATGAAATGAGTGGCGTCCTGTCAGCAGGAAGGTGTATGTCTCTAACCCGAAAACGACGCAGTACCGGTAAAGTGACACTTGCCGATGTCGCACAGCTTGCCGGTGTGGGCACAATGACCGTGTCCCGTGCTCTCCGCACGCCTGAACAGGTTTCCGATAAACTGCGAGAAAAAATAGAAGCCGCGGTACAAGAGTTAGGCTATATGCCCAACCTTGCTGCCAGCGCGCTGGCTTCGGCCTCGTCATGGACCATCGCGATGGTCGTTCCCAATCTTTCCGAAGCCGGTTGTTCAGAAATGTTCGCCGGACTCCAGCAGGTGCTGCAGCCTGCCGGATATCAGATCATGCTGGCCGAATCCCAGCATCGTCTTGAACAGGAAGAGAAATTACTGGAAACGCTGCTGGCGTCGAATATCGCCGCCGCGATTTTGCTTAGCGTTGAACATACTGACACCGTGCGCCACTGGCTGAAGAACGCCTCGATTCCGGTCATGGAAATGGGGGCCATGCGCGCCGATCCCATTGATATGAACATCGGGATTGATAACGTCGCGGCCATGTATGAACTCACGGAAATGGTTATTAAACGCGGCTACCAGAACATCGGCCTGCTGTGTGCCAACCAGGAGCAGTGGATATTCCAGCAGCATTTGCAGGGCTGGTACAAAGCGATGCTGCGCCACCATATGTCGCCTAACCGGGTGATAAATGCCGCCATGCCGCCGAGTTTTTCGACGGGGGCCGCACAACTTCCTGAATTTCTGCTGGCGTGGCCGGAGCTGGATGCACTGGTTTGCGTCTCAGATGAACTGGCCTGTGGCGCGCTGTACGAATGCCAGCGCAGGCGTATCAAGGTGCCGGACGATCTGGCCGTGGTCGGGTTTGGCGACAGCGACGTCAGCCGTGTCTGTCAGCCGCCGCTGACGACGATGGCAGTGCCCCATCGTAAGATTGGTATTGAAGCGGGACGTGCATTACTGGAACGTCTGAATGACGGAGACTGGCGCGATCAGAAACCCATCGCATCCAGTCTGTGTCTGAGGGAGAGCTGCTAAGGCTTATTCAGACTCTTCTTCTTTCTCGGATTTGGTCGATTCGTTTTTGGCGTTGCGGGTCATCCACAGCGCCAGCGCTTTTAACGAATCCGGCGTGAACTCGTCACAACGCGCGGTGATCTCTTCCGGCGTCATCCAGCTCACTTCGCTCACTTCTTCTTCCTGCAGGGCGAACGGGCCGTGGGAAACGCAGCTAAACAGCCCGCCCCAGACGCGGCAATGTTCGTCTTCGAAATAGAACTGCCCATGTTCGGCAAACGGTACGCCCGCAATGCCTAACTCTTCTTCCGCTTCACGGCGTGCGGAATCCAGAAGGACCTCATCCGCCTGAACGACACCGCCCGCAGTGGCATCCAGCATACCAGGGAGAAAATCTTTGGTGTCCGTGCGGCGTTGAACCAAAATTTTGCCCATGCCGTCATGAACAACAATGTACGTCGCACGATGACGCAGGCGTTCAGCGCGCATTTGTTCGCGGCTGGCCTGCGCGATCACTTCATTCTCTTCGTTGACAATGTCAACCCACTCTGTACTTGCCAAATGACTCTGCTCCACCATCGGGAAACCTTCTCGTCTAAGCGCTCTTACGGCGCGTTTACAGTTGAGGTGTAACTTACGGATTAATCGCTACCTGTGCAATAACTTGCTGATCATTAAGTGCGATAACGCTTAACGTATTCTCATCAAGCATGCCATAGCTCGCCGGGTATCCGCCTTTCGGGATGCTGACCGAACCGGGATTGAAGTGATAAATCTCCCCGCGTTTTTCTGCTACCGGAATATGAGTATGACCGTAAACCAGGACATCGCCAGCGGCCAGCGCCGGGAGATTATCCGGGCTAAAAAGATGCCCATGGGTGAGGAACAGGCGGCATTTTTCCAGCAGCACCTGTTGCCACGGAGCGGTCATGGGGAAGTGCAGCAGCATCTGGTCCACTTCGCTGTCGCAGTTACCGCGCACGGCGATAATGCGCGAGGCATACGGGTTGAGTTTTTCCGCCACCTGCGCAGGGGCATAGCCTTCCGGCAATGCGTTACGTGGGCCATGGTTCAACACGTCACCCAGAATAACCAGCCACTGCGCCCCACTTTGTGCAAACAGGGAAAGAACGCGCTCGGTCGCGGGCAGCGATCCATGGATATCCGACGCAAACATCAGTTTCATCAGTCACTCCTCAGAAAAACAGACTGCCCTTATCATACCTTAAGCGCCAGGGCTTATCAGCCGACGCGCTTAGCGGAGAGTGCCACATAGCGCTGCACCGACGCACGTTGCCACTGGAAAGTGGCATAATCCACCAGCAGCTGGGGCACCGCATCGCCGTTGAGGATCAAGCGGTTCAGCATCAGCGCAAGGTCCGTATCGGCAATACACCACTCGCCAAACAGGTTTGGGTTACCGTGGGCCAGCAGCGAGGTGGCGGTGTCAATCAGCTTTTGCGCGCTCAGCGCCCCCTCAGTACTCAGGGTGGGCTTTTTCACACCCGCAAATACCACATCCGTGGAGCGTTCAACGCGAATCGGCACCAAATCGCTGCGTAGCCACGCCTGGATTTGCCGTGCCCGGGCCCGCTTTTGCAGATCGTGAGGATAAATACGCTCCCACTCTGGTGGCGCGAACCGATCTTCCAGGTATTCATCGATTGCCGACGATTCGCTCAGGGCGAAACCATCAATGTCCAGTACCGGCACGCGCCGCGTCAGATCGTAACCCTGCCACTGGGGTTTCAGGTGTTCACCGCCGTCCAGATCAACGGTCTTCAGGCTAAATGACAGCCCTTTTTCCGCCAGCGCCACGTACACGCTCATGACATAGGGTGAAAAGAATTGGGCATCGGACCACAACGTGATTACAGGCTGGTTCATAACATCCTCATCGGCTGATCGGTATTCACTCAACATATATTCTCTTTGCGTCGCTGTCACTTGATGAAAACTCACGATTTACAACAACCACCTATACTCATTGGTCATGGCATTACACTTCACACTGACAGGAGTTGAGAATGATCGACCTTTACTATGCCCCTACTCCAAACGGCCATAAGATCACCCTCTTTCTTGAAGAAGCCGAGCTGGATTACAGGATCATTCGCGTGGATATCAGCAAAGGCGATCAGTTCCGGCCTCTCTTTCTGGCCATCTCACCAAACAATAAAATCCCGGCCATCATCGATAACCTGCCAGCCGATGGCGGCAAACCGTTGAGCCTGTTTGAATCCGGGGAGATTTTGCTCTATCTGGCGGAGAAAACCGGCAAACTGCTGAGCGGTGAACTGCGCGAACGTCACCACACGCTGCAGTGGCTGTTCTGGCAGGCAAGCGGCCTGGGGCCGATGCTGGGGCAGAACCACCACTTTACCGCTTACGCTCCTCAGCCTATCCCTTATGCCATAGAGCGCTATCAGGTAGAGACGCAGCGCCTGTACGGTGTGTTGAACCACCGGCTGGAGAAAACGCCGTGGCTCGGCGGCGATCACTACAGTATCGCCGATATCGCCTGCTGGCCGTGGGTGAATACCCATGAACGCCACCGCATTGATTTAGCGTCTTATCCGGCAGTCAACAACTGGTTTGAGCGCATCCGTACCCGCCCGGCGACCGAGCGTGCAATGAAAAAAATGCACGAGATTTAGGCCTGCGCCCGATTGGGCGCCTGTCAGGCTCTCATGTATTATGAGGAGGAAATACTGACACGGAGAAGACCTGCAATGTCGCAGCATGACGCTATTATTCGTATAAAAAATTTACGCTTACGCACGTTTATCGGTATCAAAGACGAGGAGATCGCCAACCGTCAGGATATCGTCATTAATGTGATTATCCACTATCCGGCAGACAAGGCGCGTGGCAGTGAAGACATCAATGACGCGCTGAACTATCGCACGATTACCAAAAGCATCATCCAGTACGTGGAAAATAACCGCTTCTCTCTGCTGGAAAAATTAACTCAGGATGTGCTCGACATCGCACGCGAACATCACTGGGTCACTTATGCTGAAGTAGAGATCGATAAACTTCACGCCCTGCGTTACGCCGATTCCGTCTCCATGACGTTAAGCTGGCAGCGCCAGGCGTAAACCTGGAGGTTGTATGAAGATTCTGCTGACCGGCGGTACAGGCCTGATTGGCCGTCATCTCATTGCGCGCCTGCAGGCGTTACATCACGACATTACCGTGGTGACGCGCAGCCCTGAGAAAGCGCGTCAGGTGCTGGGTGCCGGTATCGACATCTGGAAAAATCTGGCTGACCGGCAGAATCTGGACGGCTTTGACGCCGTCATCAACCTGGCCGGTGAACCCATCGCCGACAAACGCTGGACGGAAGAGCAAAAACAGCTGTTGTGCAGCAGCCGCTGGAACATCACCGAAAAGCTGGTCGAGCTCATCCGTAACAGTCATACCCCGCCATCGGTACTGATTTCTGGCTCTGCGGTAGGCTATTACGGGGACCTCGGTGAGGTGGTCGTGACCGAAGAAGAGCCGCCGCACAACGAGTTTACCCATAAGCTCTGCGCCCAGTGGGAACGCATTGCCTGTGCGGCGCAGAGCGATACTACCCGCGTGTGCCTGCTGCGCACCGGCGTGGTGCTCGCACCGAAAGGCGGCATTCTGGCGAAGATGCTTCCTCCGTTCCGGCTCGGACTGGGTGGCCCCATCGGCAATGGCCGTCAGTATCTGGCGTGGATCCACATCGACGATATGGTCAACGGTATTCTCTGGCTGCTGGATAACGATCTACGTGGGCCGTTCAATATGGTTGCGCCGTACCCGGTGCGAAATGAGCAGTTTGCTCACGCTCTGGGCCATGCTCTGCATCGCCCGGCGATTTTACGCGTGCCTGCGACGGTGATTCGCCTGATGATGGGTGAAGCGTCGGTGCTGGTGCTGGGCGGACAGCGCGCGCTGCCTAAACGCCTGGAAGCGGCCGGGTTTGCGTTTCGCTGGTATGACTTAGAAGAGGCTCTGGGGGATGTGGTGGGATGAATATGTTACATTTGTACGCCATGTCCCGATGAAATGGCGTAACAATGGCAACCATCACCACACCCCGTCTGCACCTCACCCCGTTCGAACCCACTGACTGGGCCTTCTTCCGCTCGCTGCGGGAAGATCGCAATATCATGCGTTACATGGCCGCCATCGCGCCGGAAAAAGAGACCCGGCGCGTATTTGCTGCGCGCTTAACGGCGGCGCACGTTTTTGTGATTCGTTTTCGTGATGATGACACGCCGCTGGGCGATATCGGTCTGCAGATCAGCCCAGAGAATCGTGAAGAGGCTGATATTGGCTATACGGTTGTGCCTGCTGCACAGGGGAAAGGTATCGCCAGTGAGGCGCTGCGCGCGGTATGTGAATATGCATTTAACCAGACCGGCGTGAAAGCGATTAACGCCTACGTGCTGGCGGACAACGGCGGGTCGGTGCGGGTACTGGAGAAAGCGGGCTTTATGCGAACGCAGGTGCTGGAGAAGGCGTACGAGATTGACGGCGTACGGTATGACGACTGGGTGTATCGGCTGGAGTGCGGTGCGGTCTGATGCCCTCACCCCAGCCCTCTCCCACAGGGAGAGGGAAGAAAGGCAAAACCTACTTCAACGACCCCTTCAGGAACTGCTGCAAACGCGGACTTTGCGGATTCGCCAGTACCTCATCAGGGTGCCCCTGCTCCTCGATTTTCCCCTGATGCAGGAAGATCACGTGGTTCGAGACGTTACGGGCAAAGCCCATCTCGTGCGTCACCACCACCATCGTTTTGCCCTCTTCGGCCAGCTTCTGCATGATGCGCAGCACTTCGCCAACGAGTTCCGGGTCCAGCGCGGAGGTCGGTTCGTCGAACAGCAGCACCTCAGGCTCCATTGCCAGTGCACGGGCGATAGAGACACGTTGCTGCTGACCACCGGAGAGATGCACCGGGTACTTCATCTGCTGGCGTTCATCAATCCCCACTTTCGCCAGATATTTCACCGCGCGTTCGCGGGCTTCATGCTTGCTTAACCCCAGCACCTGAACCGGCGCTTCCATTACGTTCTCCAGCACCGTCATATGGCTCCAGAGGTTGAAGTGCTGGAACACCATCGTCAGGCGCGTACGGAGCAGACGCAGCTGATTCTTATCTGCCACCTTCAACTGGCCGTCTTTATCCCGCACCAGATTGATGTTCTGCCCACTGACCACAATCGAGCCTTCACTCGGCTTTTCAAGGAAGTTGATGCAGCGCAGGAACGTGCTTTTACCTGAGCCGGATGAGCCGATAATACTGATCACGTCGCCTGCATTTGCCTGCAGCGACACCCCTTTCAGCACTTCATGTTCGCCGTAGCGTTTGTGCAAATCAATTACGTTTAATTTGTTCTCAGCCATCATCATTCTCAGTGCGTCGAAGAGGGTTTTATATGCTGTAACCAGCGTTTTTCCGCCTTACGGAACAGGCTAATCAGGACGTATGAAATAATCAAATAGAGCACTGCCGCAATGCCAAACGCGGTAAACGGCTGATAGGTCGCGGAGTTAATGTCGCGGGCGATTTTAAGCAGGTCCGGCACCGTGGCGGTAAAGGCCAGCGCGGTGGAGTGGAGCATTAAAATCACTTCGTTACTGTAGGCTGGCAGCGCGATACGCAGCGCCGACGGCAGAATAATACAGCGGTACAGTTTCACCGACGAGAAGCCATACGCGCGCGCCGCTTCAATTTCCCCGTAAGGCACAGAGCGAATGGCCCCGGCGAAAATCTCGGTGGTATAGGCGCAGGTGTTAAGCGTCAACGCCAGTACTGTACAGTTCAGGCCGCTGCGGAAGAAGGCATTCAGCATCTCGGTGCCTTTCACAATCTCCAGCGTGTACATGCCCGAATAGAACACCAGCAGCTGTACGTACAGCGGTGTACCGCGAAACACATAGGTAAACAGCCAGATCGGGAACTGGATGAATTTATTGTTCGACACGCGGCCAATGGCAAGGAACACCGCCAGAATGCCACCCATTACCACCGAGGAGATCAGCAGCCACAGCGTAATGGCCACGCCGGTGAAGCGATAGCCGTCCGTCCACAGCAGCGATTTCCAGTATTCCTGAATAATCTCAATCACAGGTCAGCCCTCTTCACACCCACGGAGTAGCGACGTTCGAGCAGAAGCAGCACACCATTGGAGACGGTCGTAAAGACCAGATAGATCACGCCACACACCACCGCAAAGTAGAACGGCTCCCAGGTACTTTTACCGGCAAGCTGCGTGGCCTTCACCACATCTTCCAGACCCAGCAGAGAGACCAGCGCCGTGGCCTTCAGGATAACCTGCCAGTTGTTGCCAATGCCCGGAAGCGCGTAGCGCATCATGGCCGGGAACATGATCCGACGAAACGTCTGAGAGGAGGTAAAACCAAATGCGGTGGCCGCTTCTATGTGCCCTTTCGGGACCGCCATATAAGCGCCGCGGAAGGTTTCGGTGAAGTACGCGCCGTAGATAAAACCGAGGGTAATAATACCGGCCACCATCGGGTCGATATCGATTTGTCCCATCCCCATGGCGTCCGTCACGCTGTTCAGCGCGATCTGCAGCCCGTAAAAGATGAGCAGCATCAGTACCAGGTCAGGAACACCGCGAATCAGCGTGGTATAGCCTTCAAAAATCAGCGCCAGCGGTTTATTAGCCGAAAGCTTCGCCCCTGCGCCTGCCAGACCTATCAGCACCGCCAGCACCACGGAGCTGATAGCCAGCTCAAGGGTAACAAGCGCGCCCTGTAAAATAACGCCAGAAAATCCGTACAGCATACCGCGAGCCCTGTCGTATCGTGAGTGGTGGACCGTGTCTTTTCCCCTCCCTGAGTGGGAGGGGCCGCACGTTATTTGACGGGGCGATTAGCCGCCGTAAACATTAAAATCGAAGTACTTTTTCGCCAGTTTGTCGTACGTGCCGTCAGCGCGCATTTCTGCAAATGCTTTGTTCAGTGCTTCGCGCAGCTCGTTGTCTTCTTTACGCAGACCCATACCGGTGCCGACACCAAACAACTTCACATCCTTAATGGATGGACCGCCAAACTTGTAATCTTTACCTACCGGCGTCTTCAGGAAGCCTTCGCTCGCGGCGACTTCATCCTGGAAAGCGGCGTCGATACGGCCTGCCGTCAGGTCAGCGTAGATATTTTCCTGCCCCTGATAGGAGACGATTTCAATCCCCTTCGGTGCCCAGTGTTCATTACCGTAGGTTTCCTGAGTAGTGCCCTGCAGTACGCCCACGCGTTTACCCTTCAGTGATTCGAGGGTTGGCTGAATGTCAGACGATTTAGCCACCACCAGACGAGAATCTGCCGCGTAGAGTTTGTCGGTGAAGGCAATCTCCTGCTGACGTTTTTCAGTGATGGAAAGAGAGGACATGATAATGTCGATTTTTTTGGCTTTCAGCGAAGGGATCAGCGCATCCAGCGGGTTCTCAACGTAGGTACACTGTGCTTTGATGCGTTTGCACAGTTCATTAGCCAGATCGATGTCAAAACCGACCAGTTCACCCTTCGAATTCTTTGATTCGAACGGAGCATAGGTAGGGTCGGTACCAATACGAATTTTCTGCGGAATGGCTGCGAACGCCGCGGTAGCGCTGGAAAAGGCCAGCACCAGAGATAACGACAACACGAGTTTTTTCATATCTGTCCTCAACAAACTGTCTTCTTACGTGATTTTTACGACGACGGGGTGGTGCTAATGTGCCATCAATCCACGCCATCAGGCAAAGATTAATGCCTTTCAGACGGGAATTTTTGCATTATAAATGCGTAAGTATGCACAGAGCGATCCAATACAGTGCACAAAACGCACCATATTGGATCAATCACACCCGCAATGCACCAGTCAGGTGCATCGCCATCGAACATCAATCACCATAGACGTTGAAGTCGAAGTATTTCTTCGCCAGTTTGTCGTAGGTACCGTCTTTGCGCAGCTCTGCAAACGCTTTGTCGAAAGCGGCTTTCAGCTCGGTATCATCTTTACGCAAGCCAATACCGGTGCCGTCACCAAAGTATTTTTTGTCTTTCACGGACGGGCCAGCAAAGGCGTAGTCTTTGCCTGCCGGCTGCTTCAGGAAGCCTTCACTCGCGGCAACCTCATCCTGGAATGCCGCATCCAGACGACCGGCTGCCAGGTCAGAGTAAATCAGATCCTGGTTCTGGTAAGCCACCACGTCCACGCCCTTCTCACGCCAGTTTGCATTGGCATACCCTTCCTGAGTCGACCCCTGCAGCACGCCGACATGCTTACCTTTCAGGGACTCAATGGTTGGCTGAATGGGGGAGCCTTTTGCCGCAATCAGACGGGAATCCGCGGCGTAGAGCTTGTCAGAGAAGGCAATCTCCTGCTGACGTTTTTCGGTGATGGAGAGAGAAGAGATAATGGCGTCGATTTTCTTGGCTTTCAGCGACGGGATTAACGCATCAAAGTCGCTGCCCACCCATGTGCATTTCACCGCAATGCGTTTGCACATCTCATTACCCAGGTCGATATCAAACCCAACAAAGTCGCCTTTCGCATCTTTAGAGGAGAATGGCGCGTAAGTTGCGTCTGTACCGATACGCACTGTCTGTGGAAGCGCTGCGTAGCTACCTGCTGCTGCACTTAACCCCACCAGCAAAGACAGAGCCAGAACCGTCTTCTTCATACATTTACCCTCAAGTACCGTGATTTTATTATGTATTGTGTTGTGTGTTGTGTTACAGGCTTCTCTTGCAGGTCTTATGCCACATTGCCGTCTGGTCAAAAATTCGACGTTAAATATGTTAATAAAACGTTGCGATATTGCCTTAATGGTGAAAGATAGCAGGTCTGCCGAACGAACCGGAGAGAGAAAAAGGGAAAAAACGAATTAAATGTCGAGGATATGATCGCCGTTGCAGTTTTGCCCTGAAACAGGGCAACGTCTCTTTTCATGCACACTGTTTGTGCACAGAATCATGCACCCTGCCAGCGGGTGAAGAGGTCTTCGGGCAGGTCGATATCAAACTGATCCAGCACGCGGTTAACCGTCTGATTAATCACATCATCCAGCGAGGTCGGGCGATGATAAAACGCCGGCACGGGCGGCATGATCACCGCGCCCAGTTCAGCGGCCTGCGTCATTAAACGCAGATGCCCCAGATGCAGCGGCGTTTCCCGCACGCAAAGCACCAGAGGGCGACGCTCCTTCAGCACCACGTCCGCCGCACGCGTCACCAGCGTGTCGGTATAGCTGTTAACGATGCCGGAGAGGGTTTTAATTGAACAGGGCAATATAACCATGCCAGCCGTTTTAAACGAGCCGGAGGAGATGCTGGCGGCGATATCGCGGGCATCGTGTACAACGTTTGCCAGCGCCTGCACATCGCGCAGAGAGAGATCGGTTTCAAGGGAGAGAGTCTGACGCGCCGCCTGGCTCATCACCAGATGGGTTTCTACTTCTGGTACGTCACGCAGTACCTGTAACAAACGCACGCCGTAGATTGCGCCACTGGCACCGCTGAGCCCAACAATGAGTCGTTTCATGATTTTTGCCCTTACTGATTTCAGGGCAGACTGTGCAGGATTTTGCGGGGAGTTGCAAGTGAGGGCGAAGGCCCTCACTTGCCTGCACAATCAACCTTCGTTGTGCATCTCTAAGCTTTCGAGATCGTTTTGCAGCTGGACGGCTTTGGCATCGTCGTTGCGCAGCGAATCAAGATAGTCGAGGTACTGCTGGTCCACGTCTTTAGTGACGTATACCCCGTTGAACACGGAACATTCAAACTGCTGAATATCCGGATTCTCGGCACGCACCGCGTCGATAAGATCGTTCAGATCCTGGAAAATCAGGCCATCGGCACCGATGATTTGGCGAATCTCGTCCACTTCACGGCCGTGTGCAATCAGCTCGTTCGCGGTAGGCATATCAATGCCATACACGTTCGGGAAGCGAATTTCTGGCGCCGCAGAGGCCAGATACACTTTCTTCGCACCGGCTTCACGCGCCATCTCGATAATCTGCTCCGAGGTGGTGCCACGCACAATAGAGTCATCCACCAGCAGCACGTTCTTGTCGCGGAACTCAGCGCGGTTAGCGTTCAGTTTACGACGCACGGATTTACGGCGCAGCTGCTGACCCGGCATGATAAAGGTACGGCCAACGTAGCGGTTCTTCACGAACCCCTGACGGTATGGCTTATCCAGTATGCGGGCGATTTCCAGGGCGATATCGCAGGAGGTTTCCGGGATAGGAATGACCACGTCGATGTCCAGATCGTCCCACTCGCGGGCAATCTTCTCACCCAGCTTGGTTCCCATGTTCACGCGGGCGCTGTAGACGGAGATCTTATCGATAAACGAGTCCGGACGGGCGAAATAGACGTATTCAAACAGGCACGGGTTGCTGACCGGGTTATCTGCACACTGACGGGTAAACAGCTGGCCCTTCTCAGTGATGTAGACCGCTTCGCCAGGGGCTACGTCACGCAGGAATTCGAAGCCCAGGGTGTCCAGCGCCACGCTTTCAGAGGCAACCATATATTCGGTACGGCCATCACCCAGGTCACGCTTACCGAGCACCAGCGGACGGATACCGTTTGGATCGCGGAAGGCGACCATGCCGTGACCGATAATCATCGCCACGCAGGCGTAGGCACCGCGGATCTGGCGGTTTGTCGCAGCAACGGCGGCAAAGATATTGTCCGCTTCCAGCGGATAATGGCGGAAGTTATCCAGCTCGCTGGCAAACACATTGAGCAGGATTTCTGAATCAGAAGTGGTGTTAATGTGGCGACGTTTCTCTTCAAACAGCTTTTTACGCAGCTCATGGGCGTTGGTCAGGTTGCCGTTGTGAGCAAGCGTGATGCCATACGGTGAGTTAACGTAAAAAGGCTGTGCCTCAGAGGCGCTGGAACTGCCAGCAGTAGGATAACGAACGTGACCGATCCCCATATTACCTTGCAGACGCTGCATATGGCGGGCTTCAAACACATCGTTTACCAGGCCATTCGCCTTGCGTAAACGGAAGCAGTTGTTTGCATCAATGGTGATGATACCCGCAGCATCCTGCCCACGGTGCTGAAGCACCGTTAACGCGTCATAAATCGACTGGTTTACCGGCATGAAACCGGCGATACCGACAATACCGCACATTCGTCTTTTCCTCGTTAAGCCACATCTCAGAGCGGGTTACGCTCTGGGCAAGAAACTCGACGAGCTTTGCAGATAGTCAAAGAACCACCTGATGATGAAGCTGAACTCCGGAATGAGCTGCGATTTCTGCCAGTCTTCACTTTTGGAGAACCCGGTGAAGGTATCCAGGAAGAACAGTATCGCGGCCACAATCAGCACGCCTCGTAATGCCCCGAAACAGATCCCGAGCACCCTGTCCGTTCCTGACAGACCGGTTTTCTCGACCAGCTGACCTATCACGTAATTCACGATAGCGCCGACAATCAGCGTCGCGATAAACAGCACCGCGATGGCGATTCCATTTCGGACCAGTTCATCTTCAAAGCCCGTGAACCAGACAGACAGGTAAGTGTAGTAATGACTGGCAACAAAGAAAGCACAACCCCAAGTCACCAGCGATAACGCTTCACGAACAAAGCCACGGATCAGGCTAACCAGACAGGAAAAACCAATCACCGCAATGATGGCGTAATCAATCCAGACCATATGTGTCCCACGATTTAACGCCCTGTCATCCAGTTCGGGGCGAATTCTAACAGAAAAAGAAAACGTTTGCGTAGGGATTTCCTTCCCGCGCGTAAATAAAAAAGGCGCTGAAAAAATGTTCAACGCCCCCTCCGTTTGACGTCTCTGTGGACGCCTGCCATTCCCCCTCACCCCAGTCCTCTCCCTCAAGGGAGAGAGAGCAAACCGTCCCTTCGCCCCTCTGGGGAGAGGGTGAGTGTGAGGTGAAGCCTTATCAGTTGGCGCTGTAGTTCATCACCACACCGCTCAGGCCAGAGATCTGCTTCAGCTCACCGAGCGAGCCTTTGAGCTTATCCTTAGACGCTTCTGGCCCCACAAGGATACGGGTGATTTTACCCTGCACTGGCGTGGAAGGTGAAGTGTACACGCGATAACCCGCACTGCGCAGTTTACCCACGACCTCATTGACCTTATCGGCATTTTTCAGCGCACCCAGTTGCACGACGTAGGCTTTCCCCGTCGGCGCGGCCTCTTGCTGAGCCGGTTTTGCCGCAGGCGGCGTCTCTGAAGCTGCGGCCAGCTGTTCTGCTGTTTTATCCCGCTGTGGTTTCGGCTGTGTTTTTTCCACCGGCTTCGGTTTTTCAACCGGTTTCGGCTGCTCTACCGGCACCGGATCGATTTCGATGTTGTTATTCGCCGCCAGACGAGACGGATCGAGGGACGGTGCGGCCGCATCCCCGGCACGCACCTCTTCAGCCGCCCCTTCCGGCGGCTGAGCAGGCAGCGCCTGGGTTGCCGCAGGCAGCATATCCGGTTCGTCGCGATCGCCCGGCTTCGGCACCAGCGGAATGGCTGCAAATTCATCCTGGTAATGCTTTTTCTGCCCGTCGAGCAGACCCGGGAGGATAATCACCCCGAGCGCGACCAGCACAATGGTTCCTGTTAAACGGTTCTGAAACTTACTCGCCACCGGTTCTCCCCGCGTCCATCACTTCCATGACATGTGCCACCGTGTGGAACGAACCACACACCAGCACGGTATCTTCTGGTTTAGCATCCGCCATCGCGGCTTGCCAGGCCTCAGCCACGCTATTGTAGATTGCGCCTTTGCCGAGATGTTCCAGCAACTGCTCAGCCGTCGCGCCGCGCGGCCCCTCCAGAGGAGCACAATACCAGCTATCGACAACACTCTCCATGCAGGCCAGCGTACCGCCGATATCTTTATCATGAAGCATACCGATAACCGCCAGCACGCGCCCGGTTTTTGGTAACGATTTGAGACGCGCGGCGAGATACGCCGCAGCATGCGGGTTATGTGCGACATCCAGAATCAGCCGCGGAGCGTCGCTGACAATCTGAAAACGCCCGGGCAGGATCGCATTCTGGATACCGTCGCGGATTGCCTGTTCGCTCACCGCCAGTCCGCTTGCGCGCAGTGCCGCCAGGGCGGTTGCCGCGTTAGGCTGTGGTACCTGCGGCAGCGGCAGGTTGTCCAGCGCACCCTGTGCATCGCTGAAACGCCAGCCGTTGTCCCGGACCTCATACTGCCAGTCAACATCACGTCGCAGCAGGTGAGCGCCCTTCTCTTTTGCCACATCGGCAATGGTGTGCGGCATATCCGGCTCGCCGACCACAGCAGGCTTATTCGTGCGGAAAATACCGGCCTTCTCACGGCCGATACTTTCGCGATCGGGGCCAAGCCAGTCGGTATGATCCAGCGCGATGCTGGTGACCACCGCAACATCGGCATCCACCATATTGGTGGCATCAAGACGCCCGCCGAGACCCACTTCCAGAATCACCACATCCAGCTGCGCCTGCTTAAACAGCCACAGCGCCGACAGAGTTCCGTATTCGAAATAGGTTAATGAAATTTCACCGCGCGCTGCTTCAATTTCCGCGAACGACGCCGTATGCGCAGACTCTGGCAGTTCGCGGTTTTGCACGCGAACCCGCTCGGTATAGCGCACCAGGTGCGGAGAGCTGTAAACGCCAACCTTGTAACCGGCTGCCATCAGGATAGCTTCCAGCGTTCGGCAGGTGGTGCCTTTACCGTTGGTTCCGGCGACGGTAAAAACAAACGGCGCCGGTTTCAGCACATCGAGACGCGCAGCGACCTGGCTTACGCGTTCAAGCCCCATATCGATGGTTTTACTGTGCAGGTTTTCCAGATAAGAAAGCCACGTGGCCAGGGGCGACGTGGCTTGGGGAATGCTTTTATTTTCCATGATGCCCGGTTGTCATTAACAGTTTACAAAGCAAAAGGGCAGCGCCAACCGGCCCTGCCCTTTTCAGTTATCAGGCCTCGGGTTCCTGATCCGGTACCACCACGCCTTCGCGCGGCTCATCCGGGTTCGGCGCTGGCAGATTCATCAGCTTCGCCAGGATGCTCGCCAGTTTCAGGCGCATTTCCGGGCGGCGGACAATCATGTCAATCGCGCCTTTCTCGATGAGGAACTCACTGCGCTGGAAGCCCGGCGGCAGTTTTTCACGTACGGTTTGCTCTATAACGCGAGGGCCGGCAAAGCCGATCAGCGCTTTTGGCTCAGCAATGTTCAGATCGCCCAGCATCGCAAAGCTTGCGGAGACGCCACCCATGGTTGGGTCGGTCAGTACAGAGATGTACGGCAGACCGCGTTCCTGCATTTTCGCCAGCGCAGCAGAGGTTTTCGCCATCTGCATCAATGACATCAGCGCTTCCTGCATACGCGCACCGCCAGAGGCAGAGAAGCAGATCAGCGGACAGTTGTCTTCCAGCGCTTGCTCAACAGCACGCACAAAGCGCGCACCCACCACGGAGCCCATTGAGCCACCCATGAAGGAGAACTCAAACGCGGCGGCCACCACTGGCATCTCGTGCAGGGTGCCTTTCATCACGACCAGTGCGTCTTTCTCGCCGGTCTCTTTCTGTGCAGAGGCCATACGGTCTTTGTATTTTTTGGAATCACGGAACTTGAGCACATCTTTTGGCTCAAGTTCGCTACCCAGTTCTACCAGAGAACCTTCGTCCAGCAGGCTGTGCAGGCGATTACGCGCCGTCATGCGCATGTGGTGGTCACACTTCGGACACACCTCAAGATTGCGCTCCAGTTCTGCGCGATACAGAACCTGACCACAGCTATCACACTTCGTCCATACCCCTTCAGGAATGCTCGCTTTACGCGTTGGGGTAATGTTGCTTTTAATTCGTTCAATCCAGCTCATTGATAACCTTTCTGCCTGAACCTGGTCGTATGCCAGTTTTGCTGTAAGAGGCGAATAATGCCATTTTTGCCTCCAACAGACCATGAATGTTGCACATTAAAACATAACAGCCCGAAACTTTGGATAAAAAAGTGGTCGAACCGCCTGCGTGCATTTACTTCGCTTGCTTTGCCGCCGCGCGCTTGTGGCGAATAATTTCGATAACACCCGGTAAAACGGAAAGCACAATAATCGCTACAATCAGTAACTTAAGGTTTTCCTGAACCACAGGGAGATCGCCAAACAGGTAGCCTGCATAGGTAAAGAGCAGCACCCACAGCAGCGCGCCAACTACGTTGTATGCCGCAAAATGACGATAGGACATGTGCCCCATTCCCGCCACAAACGGTGCAAATGTACGCACAATAGGCACAAAACGCGCAAGGATAATGGTTTTCCCACCGTGGCGCTCATAAAACGCATGGGTTTTATCTAAATAGCTACGACGGAAAATTTTTGAGTCCGGATTACTGAATAAGCGCTCACCGAAGACCCGTCCAATGGTGTAGTTGACCGCGTCACCGACAATTGCGGCGATCACCATCAGCACCACCATTATGTGCACATTCAAATCGTTGGTGGGCAGCGCGGATAACGCCCCCGCGACGAACAGCAGCGAATCCCCCGGCAGGAACGGCGTGACTACCAGACCGGTTTCACAGAACAGAATGAGGAACAGAATGGCATACACCCAGACGCCATACTGCGCGACCAGCTCCGCCAGGTGAACATCAATATGCAGAATGAAATCAATCAGAAAACGTATTACGTCCATATTGTCTAAGCCTTAATTGCACCTTTGTTTAGTCCGCCAGGAACAGCGGGCCCATTGGCGGTTTTGGCAGGTCAAACCGGTCCGGATAGTCCACCGAGACCAGATACAGCCCTTCCGCTTTCGCCGTTGCTGCCGCAAGCGTTCTGTCCTTCGCTGCCAGCAGTTCTGCAATCCAGCTCTCCGGCTGGTGTCCGGCGCCCACTTCCATCAGGCTGCCCACAATATTCCGCACCATATGATGTACAAAGGCATTGGCTTTGATATCCACCACCACATACGCGCCAAAACGGCTGACGTTTATGTGCATGACATTACGCCACGGCGTGCGGGACTGACACTGCACCGCACGAAACGAGGTAAAGTCATTTTCACCAATCAGACACTGCGCCGCACGGTGCATACGTTCTGCATCCAGCGGCTCGTAAAAATGCGTCACGCCCTGGCTTAATACCGCCGGACGAAGACGCTGATTGTAGATGACATAGCGGTAACGGCGCGCAGTGGCGCTGAATCGCGCATGAAAATCATCCGGCACAGCTTTCACCCAGCGCACCGCAATGTCACCAGGTAAATTCGCATTTACACCCAACGTCCAGGCAGCGTCCTTGCGCACGGCAGTGGTTTCAAAGTGAACCACCTGCCCCGTTCCGTGGACACCGGCGTCAGTGCGCCCTGCACACAGGACGTTAATCGGTTCGTTCGCCACCTGAGAGAGCGCTTTCTCCAGTCTTTCCTGGACACTGCGCACCTCATTTTGACGCTGCCAGCCATAATATTTACTGCCGTCGTACTCGATACCGAGGGCGACTTTATGAACCGGCTTTTGTTCCACATCTGACATCAGTACAGATACTCCTGCACCAGTTTTTCAGCGATCTTGACCGCCATCAGCGCGCCGCCGAAGCGAACGTTATCGGCAACGGACCAGAACTGAACCTGCTCCGGCATACCGTAGTCATTCCGCACGCAGCCCACCGAGAGGTGTGCGCTGCCGGTGGCATCGCCAACCTGCGTCGGGAATTCACTCTCTTCGGAGAGCACAATGTCTTCACCGCGGCCGAACGCATCACGCGCTTCTTCTGCGGCCAGCGGACGCAGGGCTTCGAAACCTACCATCTGCGCATGACCGTAAAAGACCGGCGACTGCACGACGTTTGCGGAGATCATCAGCCCCTCGTCCTGCAGAATTTTGCGCGCTTCGTCGACGATACGGCGCTCTTCGCGCACGGAGCCTTCACGATCCGGCAGCAGCGGCAGCATATTGAATGCCAGCTGACGGCCGAAGAAATCGTCTTCATCAATCGGGATGCCGTTCAGGAGCTTCGCACTCTGTCCTGCCAGCGCGTCGACGGCCTTTTTGCCGTGCGCAGAAGCGGAAAGCAGGCTGGTCACGGTGATACGCGACAGACCACCATCGTCGATTAAAGGTTTAAGAGCGGTCAGCAGCTGGCTGGTCAGGCTATTGGGAACCGCAATGATATTGCGGTTACGGTAGTCGGCTAGCACAAATGGGTTCACGTCCGGCACCACCAGCGGGACATCCGGCTCCATCGAGAACAGGCCGCTCAGGTCGATCACCAGACACCCAGAATTCGTCGCCTCTTCAATGTACGACGCGGTGGCTTCAGCACCTGCCGCAAAAAACGCCAGCTGCGCCTGCGTCCAGTCGAATTCGGTGGCATCCTGAACCATGACGGATTTGCCGCCAAAACGCAGATGCTCCCCGGCGCTGTCGGTGCGGGCCAGCGCATAGATATCACCCACCGGGAACTGACGCTCAGCAAGGGTTTCGAGCAGGGCTTCACCCACGGCACCCGTGGCACCTAAAATGGCAATGTTCCAGCCTTCAGACATGGTGGTTTACTCCAGAAATAAAAAAGCGTCCCTGTCGGAGTATCCAACAGGGAGCGTTAAGAAGACATTAATGCGCCGGGTGATGAACGGCGTTAAAACCCAGTTTGTGTAGCAGTGTTGCCGCCGCCGCGTCATCGCACATCACATACAGAGAAGACCATTCACGACGCTCAACGTAATTCTTGCGCAGCTTGTCAAACTCACCCGGGATCCCCGCCACTTTACGCAGCAGCGCATCATCGCGGCGCACATCATACACCAAATGTACCAGCCTTTTCAGCGTTGCCTGATCGAGCGGGCCATGGAGGGTAATACGGCCAAATTCAGGTGCGGGGAGTAAGGTGTCCAGCGCCACCTGCTGCGGATGACCAATAAAGGCGCTATAGGCCTCAAAAACCTGGGTGGTGCCGCGGGCCTTTCCTTCAAGCGTATAACCCGCGATATGCGCGGTCGCAACATCGACCTTGTTCAGCAGCGCAACGTTGAGATCGGGCTCCGGCTCCCAGACGTCCAGCACCACGCTGAGATCCTGCCCCTCTTCCAGACATTTCAGCAGCGCGGCGTTATCGACGACCGGGCCACGGCAGGCATTTATCAGAATAGTGCCAGCCTTCAGACGGCGGATCAGCGCCTCATCAGCAAGATGAAGCGTCTTATAAGCCCCCTCTTTGAAGAGGGGCGTATGGAAGGTGATCACGTCGCACGCTTCAACCAGCTCATCCAGGGTGCGGAAGTCACCTTCATCACCGTTGTCTTTACGCGGCGGGTCACACAGCAGGGTGCGAATGCCTAACGCCTCAAGGCGTTTTTGCAGGCGTCCCCCCACGTTGCCCACCCCGACAATGCCTACAGTGCGGTCTTTCAGCGCAAACCCGTCGCGCTCTGCCAGCATCAGCAGGGAAGAGAAAACGTATTCCACTACCGCAATGGCGTTACAGCCAGGCGCGGCGGAAAAACCGATCCCCGCCTGCTTAAGCCACTTGTCATCCACATGATCCGTCCCGGCCGTTGCGGTTCCAACGAATTTAATCGCTTTGCCGGAGAGCAACGCCTCATTTACTTTGGTCACCGAGCGCACCATCAGGGCATCTGCATCATCCAGCTCGTTTACCGGAATGGGGCGACCAGGGACAGCCTTAACATTACCAAGGCGGCTAAACAGCTCGCGGGCGTAAGGCATATTTTCATCAACGAGGATTTTCACGTCTGAGTACCTGTTTGAGAGGAAGAAAACCTGCCAAGTGTGCCATAATCTGGCCGCCAGGCATATACGCATGCCGGGTTTACGCTGAGTTTAGACTTTAAGGATTTTTGACGATGCAGCCTATTTCAGGTACGCCACCACGCCCTCCGGGTGAAGGCCCTGTCACGCCAAACGTTGCAGGTGAACAACCGCTATCCACGCAACAGCGCACCGTGCTGGAGCGCCTGATCACGCGCCTGATCGCGCTGACTTCCCAGCAAAATGCGGAAGTCTGGGCCGGGGTAAAGCATGATTTAGGTGTCAAAAACGATGCACCGTTGCAGTCGCGCCACTTCCCTGCGGCCGAGCAAAATCTGAATCAGCGTATTACCGCCGCGCAGCAAAATCACACCACCCGGCAGATTGTTTCACAGCTCACCGAGCTGTTAGGCCAGGGCAATAACCGTCAGGCGGTCAGTGATTTCATTCGCCAGCAGTTTGGCCAGACCGCCCTGAGCCAGCTGACGCCAGAACAGTTGAAAACCGTGCTGACGCTATTGCAAACCAATCAGCTGGCCATCCCGCAACCGCAACAGCGTCCGTCAACCGAGCGTCCACTTCTGCCTGCTGAACACAATACGCTGAACCAGATGGTGACCAAACTGGCCGCCGCCACGGGCGAGTCAACGAAGCTTATCTGGCAATCGATGCTGGAGCTTTCCGGCGTGAAAGCGGGTGAGCTGATCCCGGCCAAACAGTTTACGCATCTGGTCACCTGGCTACAGGCCCGCCAGACGCTGAGTACCCAGAGTACCCCGACCCTGCATACGCTACAGGCGGCACTAAAACAGCCGCTGGAGCCGCATGAATTTGAGGTGATTCGGGATTACGCCCAGCAGACCTGGCAGGCCACGCCGCAAACGGTACTGACCACCGCGCAGGTGCAGGATTTGCTGAATCAGATCTTTATCCGCCGCGCCGAGCGCGAAGGCGGCGTGCCGGAAGTCAGGGATATTCAGCCGATCTACAGCCCGCTGTTTGCGCCGGTGGTGGAGACCTTCAGAACGCTATCTGCCCGTCCGGGGCTGTTGTTTATTGCCCTGATGATTGCGCTGGCGATTTTCTGGCTGGTTGCCTGATGTTTTGCCCGGTGGCGCTGCGCTTACCGGGCCTACAACGACTCGAACCGTAAGCCGGGGAAGGCGCAGCGGCCACCCGGCAACTACGGCTCAAGACCGGCGAAACGCCACCAGCGTCACCACAATCCCCACCACCGCTGAAACGGCTCCCGCCAGGAAGACGGAGGGATAGCCCAACGACGTGGCCAGGAGCCCCGCCAGCGGTCCGGTGACACCGTATGAGATGTCCTGAAACGCCGCATAACCGCCCAGCGCCGTACCGCGCACCTGTGGCGCGACGCGTTTTACCACCTCAACCCCCAGCGCCGGGAAGATCAGTGAACAGCCGCAGCCGGTCAGCGCCGCGCCAAGAAGCGCAACAGAGGCCACGGGCGCATTCCACAATAGCAGCAGGCCGATGGTTTCAATGACCAGTGATACCACCGCCACCTTCACGCCACCAAAGCGATCCGGCATCCAGCCGAACAGTACGCGCATCAGAACAAACGCGCCACCAAAGGCGGTTAGCGTAAAGCCCGCCATTGCCCAGCCGCGGCTCATAAAGTACAGCGAAACGAATGTCCCAATCACCGCGAACCCCACGCCCTGTAGCGCAAGTCCCAGACCCGGCTGCCAGATTTGACCTATCACGCTCCACAGGGAAGGACGTTCACCTTTATGGGCCGGGACTTTGCGCACCGAGCCGTTAAATGCCCATGCCAGCAGCGGTAACAGCATGGTGGTGGCCGCCAGCGCGGCAAAACCGAACTGGCTGTGGATCAACAGCCCCAGCGGCGCACCTGCCGCGAGTGCGCCGTAGATGGCCATGCCGTTCCAGGACATCACTTTGCCCGAGCGCGCGGGGCCTACCAGCCCCATTCCCCAGGTCAGGGTGCCGGTCAGCAGTTGGCTTTCACCAAAGCCGAGAATCAAACGTCCCAGCACCAGCAGGGCAAATTTATACGCCGCATCTACCGGCAGAAGCGCAGCCAGCAGCCATGCACCGCCCGCCAGCCCGCAGGCAAACATGCCCTGCAGCGCCGAACGTTTGGCACCGTGCTGGTCCGCCAGACGTCCGGCGTAGCCGCGGGTTAAAACCGTCGCTAAAAACTGGATACCCACGGCGATGCCGACCATGGTGTTGCCATAGCCCAGCTCCTGGTGTACGAACAGCGGGATCACCGGCAGCGGCAGGCCAACGGTCATATAGGTCAGGAACACCGCAAAGGCGATACGAAACAGCGAGACGTTCGCTGACGGGATGGTTTCTGTTTGAGTGACTGCAGTCATGCTTTACTCCGAAATGAAGAGTAAGGCGGGGAAAATGCCACGCCCCCTCCACCTGAATATCAGGATTAAGGTGCGTTGGTTGACGTTAAACGCTTACGCATTATCGTGAGGATAATGTTGAGGTGTGAAGTTTGCCTGTGCGATCAGCCGCTTGTCAATGCATAAAAAAAGGGAGCCTGATGGCTCCCCTTTCTAATCAGACATAAAACTTATGCTTTCAGCTTGCGCATCACCAGCGTGGCGTTAGTCCCACCGAAACCGAAGCTGTTGGACATGACGGTCGTCAGTGTCGCTTCTGTTGGTTTGGTCACGATGTTCAGACCCGCCGCCTGCTCGTCCATCTCTTCGATGTTGATGCTTGGCGCGATAAAGCCGTTTTCCAGCATCAGCAGAGAGTAGATCGCTTCCTGCACGCCAGCCGCACCCAGAGAGTGACCAGTCATGGCTTTGGTTGCAGAGATTGCCGGGCTGTTATCACCGAAGACTTCACGGATCGCACCCAATTCTTTCACATCGCCTACCGGCGTAGAAGTACCGTGGGAGTTCAGGTAGTCGATTGGGGTATCAACGCCGTGCATCGCCATCTTCATGCAGCGCACCGCGCCTTCACCGGATGGAGCAACCATGTCAGCGCCGTCAGACGTTGCACCGTAGCCTACGATCTCAGCGTAGATGTGCGCGCCACGTGCCAGAGCGTGTTCCAGCTCTTCAACCACAACCATACCGCCGCCGCCTGCGATAACGAAACCGTCACGGTGCGCATCATAGGTACGGGATGCTTTATCCGGGGTTTCATTGTATTTGGTAGACAGGGCACCCATCGCGTCGAATTCACAGGCCATTTCCCAGCCCAGTTCTTCGCCGCCGCCAGCAAATACGATGTCCTGTTTACCCAGTTGGATCTGCTCAACAGCATTACCGATGCAGTGTGCGGAAGTGGCACATGCAGAGCTGATGGAGTAGTTCACACCGTGAATTTTAAATGGGGTAGCCAGGCACGCGGAAACCGCAGAACCCATGGCTTTGGTCACCACGTACGGACCTACTGCTTTCAGACCACGCGGGCTGCGCATGGCGTCAGCACCGAATACCTGCGCTTTGGACGAACCACCGGAACCGGCAATCAGACCCACACGCGGGTTGTTCTGGTAAACCTCTTCGCTCAGGCCGGAATCTTTGATCGCTTCCTGCATGGAGAGATAAGCATAAATAGAGGCATCGTTCATGAAACGAACCACTTTGCGGTCAATCAAACCGGTGGTGTCCAGTTTGACGTTACCCCATACGTGGCTACGCATACCTGAATCTTTAAACTCTTCAGAGAAAGTGATCCCGGAGCGTCCTTCACGCAGAGATGCCAGGACTTCCTGCTGGTTATTACCGATGCTGGAAACAATGCCCAGGCCAGTAATCACTGCACGTTTCATTCAATACCTCTGTAAGTCGCACTATAGTAAGTTTCGAGTCGCACAATAGCGTACACTTGTACGCCGAACAAGTCCGATCAGACATTTTCTGCGGAAATTTGCACCGATGGACTCACATCGTTAAGATCGTGCCACTGCCTGTCAGACGAGTAACTTACGTGAAACAAAACGCTATACAACCCGCCAACCTCGAATTCAACGCTGAGGGTACACCTGTTTCCCGAGATTTTGATGACGTCTATTTTTCTAATGATAACGGACTGGAAGAAACCCGCTATGTTTTCCTCGACGGAAATCAGCTCAGCGCACGCTTCCCCGTTCATCCGCGCAGTCTGTTTGTGGTCGCAGAGAGCGGGTTCGGTACCGGGCTGAATTTTCTGACCCTCTGGCAGGCTTTCGACCAGTTTCACGCTGCCCATCCTGAGGCTACGCTACAAAGATTACATTTCATCAGTTTCGAAAAATTTCCGCTCACCGCGCACGACCTGCGGCAGGCACATCAGCACTGGCCGGAGCTTGCCTCGTGGGCAGAACAGCTACAGGCACAGTGGCCGCCCGCCATCGGCGGTTGCCATCGTCTGCTGCTGGACGGTGGACGCGTCACGCTGGACTTATGGCTCGGCGATATCAATGAGCTGACCGATAAGCTTGATGATTCAATGAACCAGAAGGTGGACGCGTGGTTCCTTGACGGCTTTGCGCCTGCCAAAAACCCGGAGATGTGGAGTCAGCATCTGTTTAGCGCGATGGCGCGTCTGGCGCGGCCGGGCGCAACGCTCGCGACTTTTACCTCCGCCGGTTTTGTTCGCCGTGGGTTGCAGGAAGCGGGCTTTACGATGCGAAAGACCAAAGGGTTTGGCCGCAAGCGCGACATGCTGGTCGGGACGATGGAACAGACGCTGGCGATCCCCGCCCGTGCGCCCTGGTTTGCACGCCGCGCCAGCGCATCCCGCGAGGTGGCGATCGTTGGCGGAGGGATCGCCAGCGCCCTGCTCTCTTTCGCGCTGCTGCACCGGGGCTGGCAGGTGACCCTCTACTGTGCTGACGCTGCGCCAGCCAGCGGGGCTTCCGGCAACCGTCAGGGAGCGCTCTATCCGCTTTTAAGCGCACACGACCCGGCACTGTTCCAGTTTTTCCCGGCCGCCTTTACCTTCGCCCGTCGCGTATACGACGCCCTTCCGGTGGCGTTCGACCATGACTGGTGCGGCGTGACGCAGCTCGGCTGGGATGAGAAGAGTCAGCAAAAAATCACGCAGATGCTGTCGCTGGGCCTGCCGGAAGAGATTGCCCGCGCGGTAAGTGCGCAAGCGGTGACAGACACCACCGGCGTTGAGACGGGCTGCGGCGGTATTCAGTATCCCCTCGGCGGCTGGCTGTGCCCCGCCGAACTGACCACTGCGGCAATGAGCCTGGCGCAGTCACGCGGTCTGACGGTGCATTATGCTCATAAGGTTGCATCGCTTAGCCGGACAGCCCACTGGACCCTGCGCTTTGCCGATGACAAAGAGGCCACGCATGCCAGCGTTGTGCTGGCAAACGGACATCACATCAACCAGTTTATCCAGACAGAAACATTGCCCGTTTATCCGGTCGGCGGCCAGGTAAGCCATATCCCGACCGCGCCCGCACTGAGCAAACTGCGCCAGGTGCTGTGCTATGACGGCTACCTGACGCCGCAAAATCCGTCTAATGCTCATCACTGCATCGGAGCCAGCTACCATCGCGGTGAAACGGACATGCATTACCGCGAGGAGGATCAGCAGCAAAACCGCCAGCGCCTGATTGACTGCTTCCCGGATGCGGCGTGGGCGAGAGAGGTTGACGTCAGCGAGGGAGAAGCGCGCTGCGGCGTGCGCTGTGCGACTCGCGATCATCTGCCGATGGCGGGAAATGTACCGGACTATGAGGCAACGCTTGAGGCGTATCAGGATCTGGCTGAGCACAAGGAAACGGCGGTGGCCGCACCGGTGCATCCGGAGCTGTTTATGCTGGGCGGGCTGGGCTCGCGCGGGTTGTGTTCTGCGCCGCTGCTGGCGGAAGTGTTAGCCGCGCACATGAGCGATGAGCCCATTCCGCTGGACAGAACTACGCTCGCAGGGCTGAACCCGAATCGATTGTGGGTGCGGAAATTGCTGAAGGGGAAGCAGGTTAAGTAGGGTGCCCTACCCTCTCCCACCGGGAGAGGGAGGTGAAACGCTTACTTCGCTTTCGCCTGCTGGAACAGGTTGTCCCACATGCCCAGCACCAGAGACTGGTCGCGGGGAGAAAGTTCGCCGGCCTGAATGGCTTTTTCCAGGCTACGGGTCACTTCATCATGAATGGCCTCGGCAGAGTGATCGTCCCCGGCTTCCAGCTCGGCAACGGCCAGCGTCAGGTGACCACGCAGATAACCGCTGGCGAACAGCTCATCATCACTGGCGTGTTCCACCATGTCATCAATTAACGCCAGAATGCGTGATTCAAATTCTGCGATCATCTTCTTTCCTCTGTTAAAGATCTTCCGGCCACGGGAAGCATTCCGCCGTGATCTCCGGCGTATGGTAATAATTCTGTAAAGCCTTGATCAGGCGTGCCGGGCGTTCCGGGATGCCTTTCTCAAGATACTCCATCACCTGCGCATGCACGCGGCGCTGGAAGACAATGCGGTCTGGCTCAAAATCCCCTTCGAGGTTGTCACAGCTGACGTTGAACGGGAATCCTGCCGCCACGCAGAACAGCCACTCCAGCGCCTGCGGTTTGACTTCCACATCTTCAAACTGACCCTGCGTCGCCGCGTCACGTCCGTCCGGACAGTACCAGTAACCAAAGTCCACCAGCTCGCGACGCGCTTTTCCCGCAATACACCAGTGTGAAATCTCATGCAGACCACTGGCGTAGAAACCGTGCGCAAACACGATGCGGTTATACGGAACCTCTGCATCAGCAGGAAGATAGATCGGTTCGTCGTCGCCTTTAATCAGACGGGTATTAAAATCGTCAGCAAAACAGCCGTCAAAGATCTCAATCAGCTGTTCATAGTGATGCGTCCTGTTCATGCGTTCATCCCCAACCAGGTGAGGATCTCCTGTCCATGGCTGTCATAAAGAAGCTTGGCGCTCATCACCGCCGAAACGATGACGATCATCGGGCGAATCAGCTTCTGTCCTTTGCTTAATACCAGACGCGAACCCGCGCGTGCGCCTAAAAACTGCCCCGCCATCATCACAAACCCGGTTGCCCAGATAACCTTGCCGCCAATGATAAACAGCAGCAGGCCGCCGACGTTCGAGGTGGCATTCAGCACTTTAGCGTGGGCGGTCGATTTGGCGAGGTTAAATCCGGCCAGCGTGACAAACGCCAGGGCATAGAACGACCCGGCACCAGGGCCAAAGAAGCCATCGTAAAACCCGACGCAGCCGCCTGCGATAAGCGCGAACGGCAGACCATGCAGCCGACGCTGCCTGTCCTCTTCACCGAGCTTTGGCATCAGCAGAAAGTAGAGACCAATACAGATGACCAGCACCGGCAGGATCTGACGCAGGATGTCAGACTGCACGTGCTGAACCAACAGCGCACCGGAGGTCGAACCGATGAAGGTCATCAGAATATTGAGCTTCTGATCGGCAAGATTGACCACCTTACGGCGGATAAAATAGAGCGATGCGGAAAGGGATCCGCCACAGGCCTGAAGTTTATTAGTGGCAAGCGCCTGGGCCGGGCTCATGCCCGCCGCCAGCAGCGCCGGGACGGTTAACAACCCGCCACCGCCCGCGAGGGCATCGATAAAACCGGCCAGCATCGCAACAAAGAACAGCACCACCAGCAGCAGCGGTGACACCATAAACAGATCGACGAAATTATCCATTAAAGTACATGCTCATCCAGTAGCGCCTGGCAGGAAGGCGGCAACGGAGGCGGTGTCTTCTTCTCAGGCTTAGAGGTTCCAGGTTTTGCCGGTTCAAACCAGCTTTGCAGTTCCGCACCACAGCCATCGCCTGGCGGCGGTAACGGCTGATCTTCGCATTCCAGACTGTTCGCCGGGCAACGCAGACGCACGTGCATATGGGCACGATGCTGGAACCACGGGCGCACTTTGCGCAGCCAGTCACGATCGGTCCCTTCATCCAGGCAGAGCTGCTGTTTGATGGCCGGGTTAACGAAGATCCGCGTGACGTCGTTATCTTTGGCTGCCAGCTTAATCAGGCTGAAGACATCCGGCGTCCACAGCGACGGCACAACGCTTTTGCCGTCGCGCGCCACCAGATCCAGCGCCTGCGGCTTCAGCAATTGTGCAGAACTCCAGCGCGCTTTGGGCAACTGCAGGAAGATATCCACATCCAGCCCGGTCTGGTGGCTGGCATGCCCACCGTTGAAACGCCCGCCAGCAGGCATTCCCATATCGCCAATCAGCATCGTACCCAGCCCCAGGTTATGCACCTGGTTGCCCAAACGCTGGATAAACAGCACCAGATCCGGGTGGCCGAAGTAGCGACGCTGGTCGGTACGCATCACCTGATAGGTATCCGACTGCAGAGGCAGTTCCTGCGCGCCAACGATACAGCCGTTGGAAAACGCACCAATCGACTGCGCGCTTCCCGCCACCGGGTGGGTGATTTTTTGCCACGGCGTGGCGGCCAGACTGGCTCCACTGGCAAGCAGCGCCAGCAGAGCAATTGCGGTTTTTTTCATAGTTACCAGCGTGGAATGGTGGTCGTCACATCCGCATTCTGCGCACGCTGACGCAGGAAGTGATCCATCAGCACGATTGCCAGCATCGCTTCTGCGATCGGCACCGCGCGGATCCCCACGCACGGATCGTGACGTCCTTTGGTGATCATCTCAACTTCTTCACCAGAGCGGTTAATCGTGTGGCCCGGCACGGTAATGCTGGAGGTTGGCTTCAGCGCGATATTGGCGATAATCTGCTGCCCGCTGCTGATGCCGCCGAGAATGCCACCCGCATGGTTGCTCTGGAAGCCCTCTTTTGTAATTTCGTCGCGGTTCTGGCTGCCGCGCAGGGATACCACGTCAAAACCGTCGCCAATTTCGACCCCCTTCACCGCGTTGATGCTCATCAGCGCGTGGGCAATGTCGGCGTCCAGGCGGTCAAACACGGGCTCACCCCAGCCTGGCGGTACGCCGTCAGCCACCACGGTCACTTTAGCCCCGATAGAGTCGCCCTCTTTTTTCAGGCCACGCATCAGTTCGTCCAGCGCCTCCAGCTTATCGACATCGGCACAGAAGAACGGGTTCTGTTCAACCTGATCCCAGTCTTTAATGGCCAGCGGAATGTCGCCCATCTGGGTCAGGCAACCGCGGATCACGATGCCAAATTTCTGCTGCAGGTACTTTTTGGCAATGGCGCCGGCCGCCACGCGCATTGCGGTTTCACGCGCCGAAGAACGTCCGCCGCCGCGATAGTCGCGGAAACCGTACTTTTGCTCGTAGGTGTAGTCGGCGTGGCCCGGGCGGAACACATCTTTGATGGCGCCGTAGTCCTGAGAACGCTGATCGGTGTTTTCAATCAGCAGACCGATGCTGGTGCCAGTGGTGCGGCCTTCGAAAACGCCAGAGAGAATTTTGACCTGGTCCGGCTCGCGACGCTGCGTGGTGTAGCGAGAGGTGCCCGGACGACGACGGTCGAGATCGTGCTGTAAATCGGCTTCGGTAAGCTCGATGCCGGGCGGTACGCCGTCAACGATACAGCCCAGTGCCAGCCCGTGCGACTCACCAAAGGTGGTCACGCGGAATACTTGTCCAATACTGTTTCCTGCCATCACGGCTCCGATGTTGTTTTTTGTGTTTGAGCGTTGTGAAACGGGCCGAAGCCCGCTGGATTAATCTTTGTAGATGCTGAAATGTTCACGCGCGTCGAGCAGTTGCGCTTTGGTCAGCATAAAGACGCCGTCACCGCCGTTGTCGAACTCAAGCCAGGTGAACGGCACATCCGGGTACTGCTCTATCAGATGTACCATGCTGTTGCCCACTTCACAAATCAGAACACCGTCGTCAGTCAGATAATCCGGCGCGCAGGCCAGAATGCGGCGGGTCAGCTTCAGGCCGTCAGAGCCCGATGCCAGGCCCAATTCTGGCTCGTGACGGTATTCGTTTGGCAGATCGGACATATCTTCCGCATCTACGTACGGCGGGTTGGTCACGATCAGATCGTACTGCAACGTTGGCAGGTCACGGAACAGATCGGAGCGGATCGGCGTAACATGGTGGATCAGCCCGTGTTCTTCAATGTTGTGCTCGGTTACCGCCAGCGCGTCGGTGGAGATGTCCACCGCGTCCACTTCCGCTTCCGGGAAGGCATAAGCGCAGGCAATGGCAATGCAGCCGCTGCCGGTACACATATCCAGAATGTGCTGCGGTTGACGGTTAATCAGGCCTTCGAAGTGGTTGTTGATAAGCTCCCCAATTGGCGAGCGCGGCACCAGCACGCGTTCATCAACATAGAATTCGTGACCGCAGAACCAGGCTTTGTTGGTCAGATAGGCAACCGGAATACGCTCGTTCACGCGGCGGATCACGCGCTCAACGATGCGGTGCTTTTCGCTGGAGGTCAGGCGCGCGGTGCGCATGTCTTCCGGAATATCGAGCGGCAAGTAGAGAGAAGGCAGCACCAGTTGAACAGCTTCATCCCACGGGTTATCGGTGCCGTGTCCGTACCAGATATTGGCGGCGCTGAAGCGGCTAACCGACCAGCGCAACATGTCCTGTATGGTATGCAGCTCGTTTACTGCTTCATCGACAAAAATTTTATCCACTCTTTCCTCCAGGGCATGCTCGCATAATTTTCGGCGGCTAGTTTGCCATGAAGACGGCGATAAATCAGCAATGACGCATACCGCTTGAGGTTAAAAAATGCGTTTAGTCGGGTACACTATCGGAAATACGAGATGAGAACGACGAATGAAAAAGAAAACATCGCTCAGCGAGGAGGATCAGGCGCTCTTCCGTCAGCTCATGACCGGGACGCGTCAAATCAAGCAGGACACGATTGTCCACCGGCCGATGCGCAAAAAAGTCAGCGAAGTGCCGGTCAAAAGGCTGTTGCAGGAGCAGGCGGATAATAGCCACTATTTTTCAGATGAATTTCAGCCGCTGCTTAACACGCAGGGTGCGGTGAAATATGTACGCGACGATGTCAGCCATTTTGAGCTGAAAAAATTACGCCGGGGAGATTATTCACCCGAGCTGTTTCTCGATCTGCACGGTTTAACGCAGATGCAGGCAAAGCAGGAGCTGGGGGCGTTGATTGCCGCCTGCCGCCGCGAACATGTGTTTTGTGCCTGCGTGATGCACGGCCACGGTAAACATGTTCTTAAGCAACAAACGCCGCTGTGGCTGGCTCAGCATCCACACGTGATGGCGTTTCATCAGGCACCTAAAGAGTACGGCGGAGATGCCGCCTTGCTGGTGTTGATTGAAGTTGAAGAGTGGCAACCGCCAGAACTGCCCTGAGAACATGGCGGGAGGCATAATGGCTCCCGCCTTATCGCACGTCACCTCAGATTGCTTTCGCCATCCGGAGATTGCATGGACTCATTTGCCAGTTGAAGACCCCTTTACCGGTTTCGTCGAGGGTAACGTTGGCAATGGCGGAGGTCGTAAACATCGGTGGCGTCTCGCCCGGGCACAGCTCAGATACCAGATAGCCAACCAGTGGCAGGTGGGAAATGACCAGTGCAGAAGCGACACCTTCATTGCACAGCGCCTGCAGGTAGGCACTGACAAGGCCGACATCACCACACGGCGTGAGTTCAGGGAGAACATCCACACTGGTCGGCAGGTTCATACACTCCCCTACCACATCCAGCGTCTGTTCAGCACGCAGGAACGGACTCACCAGAACGCGTTCAATGTCCACTTTTTGACCTTTAAGCCAGTTAGCCATCTGACGAGATTCGTCACAGCCACAGACGGTTAAAGGACGTACTGAGTCACTGGCGGCATCGAGTGCCGCGTCGCCGTGACGCATGATAAAAACTTGCATATTGCACCGCTTTTGTTAACCAGAATCACCGGCGTTAACTACCCGCGATTAATGCTTGAGGTAGAAAACCCGATGGCCGGGCATTGTGCCTGATCCATTCGGTGAATGAAACGCTGTTTTTTACCTCAATGGCGTAAGTATAGTCAATCTCTGTTTACAAAATCGCCAAATCAGATTCATTCACCGACGGATTTACCCTTTTTTGACCTCAACTTACGAGGACAGTTTCCCTTGCTGGCCAAAATGTCTGGCCCCGTTCCGCCATCTGCAATAATTCGTCACAGGGTGTAAACCGGGGACCATACTGCGCGGCAAGACGTTGCAGAATCGCAACCACTTCACCCGCTCCGAGGGTGTCCATGTAACGGAACGGGCCGCCAAGGAACGGCGGGAAACCAATACCAAATACGGCGCCAATATCGCCATCGCGTGCGCTTTTAATCACCTGCTCGCCAAAACAGCGTGCGGCTTCATTAAGCATCATCATCACACAGCGTTCAGCACACTGAACGGCAGACAGTTTCGCCTGTCCGGTTGTCGGGATAAGCCCATAGACCGAAGGGTCGACCTGTTTCTTGCTTTTACGCCCTTTTGCACCGTAAAGATAGAAACCGCGTTCATTTTTTCTGCCTTTGCGATCGTCCTTCAAAATTGCAGAAACAATGTTTGCAGGCGGGCTAAAACGCTCGCCATATGCGGCCTCCAGCACAGGTATAATTTTAGTGCCGGTGTCTATTCCTACCTCATCCAAAAGTTGGATTGGGCCAACGGGGAAACCAAACTTGACCAGCGCCTCGTCGACGTGTTCGATCTTCTCCCCTTCCACCAGCAGGCGCATCGCTTCGTTGATATACGGCGCCAGAATTCGGTTGACGTAGAATCCCGCTTTATCCGCCACGACGATCGGGGTTTTGCCCTGCTTTTTCGCCAGTTTCACTACCGTAGAGACAGTCTCCGGGCTGGTTGACGCGTGTGGAATAACCTCCACCAGCGGCATTTTTTCGACCGGGCTAAAAAAGTGCAGGCCAATCACCTGCTCAGGACGCGCGGCTTTCGCTGCGATATCACCGATCGGTAATGAAGAGGTGTTCGAGGCAAAAATGGTGTGTGGCGCACAATGTTGCTCAACGTCGGCGACCATCTGCTGTTTAAGCGCCAGATCTTCGAACACCGCTTCAATCACCAGATCGCGATGGGCAAAACCACGGTAGTCGGTAGTGCCGCTGATCATGGCCACGGTTTTATCCCGCTCGCTTGCCTTGATATGGCGGCGTTTAACCTTTTGATCAAGGTTCTGCCAGCTGTACTGCAGCGCGTGATTAATCCCTTTCGGGTTGATGTCTTTGATACGTACAGGCAATTTGGCTTTGCTGGCAGTGACAAACGCAATGCCGCCGCCCATCAGTCCGCCCCCCAGGACGCCCACGGCGTTGAGCGGTGCTGGTTCAGCATCGCTACCCGGATCTTTTTTAACGTCAGTGCTGGCAAAGAAGATGCTGCGCAGCGCCTGCGATTGCGGTGTCATCGCCAGCTCACCGAAGGCTTTTGCCTCTGCGGCATAGCCGCTGCTGCTGCCCTGCGACAGCCCGGTTTCAATCACCTCAAGAATGCGCTTCGCCGCCGGATAGTTACCTTTGGTCTTTTGTTCGGTTTTCTTGCCCACCATGCTGAACAGCAGCGTTCGTCCCAGTGGCCCGGCAAGGATGCGCTCACGCACCGGCAGAACACGTTTTGCCTGACGTCCCTTCAGCGCCAGCTCCACGGCGGCTTCCAGCAAAATGGAGTGCGGGACGACGTCATCAACCAGTCCCGCTTTCAACGCCTGACGGGCGCGCAGCTGTTTACCGGTTAAGATCATCTCCAGCGCCGTGCTGACGCCCACCAGCCGCGGCAGACGCTGCGTCCCACCGGACCCGGGAAGTAACCCTAACTGTACTTCCGGCAACCCGAGAACGGTTTTCGCGTCGTCAGTACAAATACGGCTATGGCAGGCTAACGCCAGCTCCAGCCCGCCGCCCAGGCATGCACCGTGGATCGCGGCGATCACCGGGATCGGCAGAGCGTGGATCTCCGCCATCACCTGCTGCCCCTGGCGCGCCAGATCTTCAGCTTCCTGCGCACTTTGCGCCCGGGCGATCATATTAATATCGGCCCCGGCTATAAAGTTGTCTGGCTTCGCCGAGATAAATACCAGTCCGCGAATCGCTTTGTTTTCGCGGATCTGCTTTAACATCTCGCGCACCTGAACGCCAAATTCCGCCTTCAGGGTATTCATCTTTTCATCGGGCACGTCAATGGTAATCACAGCCACGTTATCGAGGCGAACCGTCAAATTAAATGCAGATGCCATTGCCATTATTCAGCCTCCAGAACCATTGCTGCCCCCAGACCGCCTGCGGCACAGGCGGTGACGAGGCCAAAGCCGCCGCCACGGCGACGTAACTCATATAATGTTTGGGTGATCATCCTCGCGCCCGTCGCCGCAAACGGATGACCGTAGGCGATAGAGCCGCCCAGTACGTTAAATTTACTCTGATCCACTTCTCCGGTGGCATGGGCGCGGCCAAGCACATCACGCGCGAAACGTTCACTGGCCAGCAGTTGAACGTTAGCCAGAGTCTGCGCGGCAAAGGCCTCGTGCATATCAATCAGCGTTAAATCAGCGAGAGTCAACCCCGCACGCTCCAGCGCCAGCGGCGTGGACCAGGCCGGGCCTAACAGCATGTCCTGCCAGACATCAATCGCCGTGAACGCGTAGCTGCGCAGATAACCGAGCGGGGTAAGACCCAGCTCTCTGGCACGCGATTCCGTCATCAGGATCACCGCGGCAGCACCATCCGTCAGCGGAGTACTGTTGGCGGCCGTAACGGTACCGTGTTTACGGTCAAATGCCGGACGCAGTCTGGCGTAATCCGCCAGCGTCGAGGTTCCGCGGATGTTGTTATCTTCCGCCAGCGGTTCGCGAAAAGGCGGGATATACGCGGTCATCACCTCATCGGCCAGTTTGCCTTCCGACCAGGCTTTCGCCGCCAGCTGATGGGAACGGTGTGCCAGCGCATCCTGCTGCTCCCGGGTAATGCCGTAGGTTTTGGCCATCTGCTCGGCGGTGTCGCCCATGCGCAGGCCGGTGGAGTATTCAGCCACGGCGGGTGGAACAGGCATCAGGTCACGAAGGCGTAAACGCGAGAAGAGTTTGAGTTTTTGCCCGGCGGTGCGTGCTTTATTTGCATCCACCAGAATGCGGGCCAGCTTTTTACTGACCCCTATCGGCAGTACGGAGGAGGAGTCTGCCCCGCCGGCGATCCCGGCGCGGATAGTGCCCGCCATCAGGCTTTCGGCCACGTTTGCCACCGCCTGAAAGCTGGTTGCACACGCACGGCTAACGCTGTAGGCATCCGTATGCACGTTCATCCCGGTGCCAAGGACAATTTCTCGTGCAATGTTGGGGGCTTCAGGCATCTGAACAACCTGGCCAAAAACCAGCTGCTCAATGACGTCAGGCGGTATTTCGCTGCGAGCCAGCATCTCCCCCACCACCATTTTCCCCAGATCGACAGCCGGTATGCCGTGAAACGCTGTCGCCTGACGCGCAAACGGCGTACGCAATCCACTGACAATGGCAATGCGGTCACCTTGTCGGGTGATAAGCGGTAATGCCTGACTCATAACATTCCCCTGTAAAAATTTTTGCAAACATAAAGTGGTCTGACCTGATAAATAGTCTTAACCATTTTTTTACATTCAGCCAATTGGGGAAACGAAAAAATGCGAACTAAAACACAGAGAAGAAAAAGAAAATGCCCCGAGGCAAAAACAAAACGGTAACCCAGAGGTTACCGTTTTGAGTGTTTATACCCTCACCCGTGGATAAGGCTGGGGTGAGGGCTCCAGACCGCAGGAATTAACGCAGGCCTAACTGGAAAATCAGCGTTTCTGCTTCGCAGGCGAAGACAAAGTCGATATCCAGCTGCACGCCGCCGTCCACTTCCGTGAAGGTGGACTTGATTTCACACGGATCGGATTCTACGTCGCGCGCGCGCTTGCTCAGCGCCGCCAGGGTCTCTTCCGCTTCGGCACGGTTGGTGAACACGCGGCTGTAAGAGGCGGTGCAATCGGAGTTGTCCATGATGGTACCAACATCCATACAGCAGCAAACCGGGGTTTCATCAGCACTGCATTTACTCATATCTCAATTTCCTCTGTATTCGCGCAGGACGCGAGACAAACACGATGCTGATATTTTACGCCCCGATGCAGACGCTCTCCAGCCGTTAATGGCGCAAAACGGGATAAGTGACCAATATCACACTAAAAAATGATCTAAAACAAAATTCACCCTTTTGGGTGAGTCGGGATGGTCACATTTTTGCCAACCAGATCTCGTTTCAAGAAACATGTTTGAAAATATTAATAAACAAACTTGCAACATTCTAGCTGGTCAGACCTATACTCTGGCCACTGGTCTGATTTGTATGTCATACCTCAGACCCTACACTTCGCGCTCCTGTTACGGTATGTAACAATTATTGAATAAAAATAACTCAATGAGGTTATGGTCATGAGCCAGAAAACCCTGTTCAACAAGACTGCGCTGGCAGTCGCAGTGGCAATCGTCTCTACGTCCGCCTGGTCAGCGGGCTTCCAGTTAAACGAATTTTCTTCCTCTGGCCTTGGCCGTGCGTATTCCGGGGAAGGTGCAATTGCTGATGATGCAGGTAATGCCAGTCGTAACCCTGCGCTGATCATGATGTTTGATCGCCCAACGTTCTCAGCGGGCGCTATCTTTGTTGATCCGGGTGTGGATATTACGGGCCGTTCCCCGAGCGGAGCCAGCCTGAATTCCGATAACATCGCGCCAACGGCCTGGGTGCCAAACCTGCACTTCGTCGCGCCAATCAACGACCAGTTTGGCTGGGGTGCATCCGTAACCTCTAACTATGGTTTAGCGACCGAGTTTAATAACGACTACGCAGCAGGAGCCTACGGCGGTAAGACCGACCTTGAGACCCTGAACCTGAACCTGAGCGGTGCTTACCGTCTGAACAGTAACTGGAGCTTCGGCGTTGGCTTTGATGCGGTTTACGCTAAAGCGAAAATCGAACGTTACGCGGGCGATCTCGGCAAAATCGTTGCGGGCTCCGGCGCACTGCCGCCGCCTCTGGCACAACAGGTTGCAGGGATCCCGGCAGATACCCAGATCGCGTATCTGAAGGGTGACGAGTGGGGCTTTGGCTGGAACGCCGGTATCCTTTATGAACTCGATAAAAACAACCGTTACGGTTTCACCTACCGTTCCGAAGTGAAAATCGACTTTGACGGCGACTACAAGAGCAGCCTGCCTTCTGCTTATAACCAGATCCTCGGCACCTTCGGCCTGCCAATGGGCACCGATGGCCGTACCACTGGCGGTTCTCTGAGCCTGCACTTACCGGAAATGTGGGAATTGTCCGGTTATAACCGCGTGGCACCACAGTGGGCGATTCACTATAGCCTGACCTACACCAGCTGGAGCCAGTTCCAGGAGCTGAAAGCGACCAACAGCAAAGGCGACACGCTGTTCTATAAAGATGAAAGCTTCCGTGATGCCTACCGCATCGCACTGGGTACCACTTACTACATGGATGACAACTGGACGTTCCGTACCGGTATTGCCTTCGATGATAGCCCGGTTCCGGCAGACAAACGTTCTATCTCTATTCCGGATCAGGACCGCTTCTGGCTGAGCGCCGGTGCGACCTATGCATTCAACAAAGATGCCTCCGTCGATGCGGGTGTTTCGTACATGCACGGTCAAAAAGTCAGCTTCAAGGAAGGTCCGTATGAGTTCTCTTCCGAAGGTAAAGCCTGGCTGTATGGCCTGAACTTCAACTACGCGTTCTAATCCGCGCAGGGATCAAAAAAGGTGAGCATCGCTCACCTTTTTTATTTATTCCGAATCGATATCTTTTAATTCGTTCTCGATTGCCTTCGCGTTTGGATTCTCTTCCGGCTTCAGCTTGCCACCATTGGCAATAAAGTCATGATTCTGGAAGTAGGCTTCACGCACCATGATGTATGGATCGGAAGACTGACGCAGCAGACCGTCTGAATCGAGCAGTTGCGCACGTGTTTCAATCCCTTCTACCGTCCATTTACCAATCGACAGCGGCCAGGTCAGCCACGAAAGAACCGGATACAGCGTATCCACCATATCACCGCCATCATCACGCACGGTAAAGCTGCCATAGAACGGCAGATGAACGTAAGGGCCGTAACCGACGCCATAATGACCCAGCGTACTCCCGAAGCGGTGCGGCTGTTCACGCTGCAGTTTCGGGTTCGCCATGCCGGCGACATCGATAAAGCCCCCCATCCCCAGCAGGGAGTTCAGGAAGAAGCGAGTAAAGTGCACCATCCCCTGATACGGATCGCCTTGCAGGAAGTAGTTGACCATCACCGCTGGCTCTTCAAGGTTACTGGTGAAATTGCTCAACCCGTTACGCGCAGGCTGGGGAACATAATCACGCCATGCAACCGCCACCGGGCGAACCACATAGGGGTCCAGCACGTTATAGTTGAAGCTATACATTGAGCGGTTAAATCCTTCGAGAGGATCGGAGCGTCCCGTTTGCTCCCCGGAGCTGGCGCAGCCCACAAGCATCGTCGCGCCCAGCGCAAGCGCCGACAGCCGAAGTTTCATAAAATTCTCCCTGTTCAGTATGGCTATCGTTGATTGCCATCCGTAACGGAGCATTTGATGCTCCGTCTGTAAACGTGCAAGTGATTGTATCAGCAGGTTTACCGATGTCTATGAGCACAATTACGGGCAGTAACCACCGTCACTCTGATCTCAGCATAGCCTGGCTTTTAGAATTCGTTTCGCTGGCAATTTTATAATGGCTTTGAATGAGATGTCTCACCTTTGTTGCCATTACCCTCACTTTAAGAGCATCCCCACGGGCATTTTGTTAAAAGCCGCTACGCTTAAAAGAAAGAACACCCAACTGGAGCGGTTATGAAAGACGTGGGCGAAGACAAAATTGGCGAGAGCAATGAAGAACTTGAAATTGAGAGCGAGGAAAAAGAGCGCGGTGAAAAGATAGAGATTGATGAAGATCGCCTTCCCTCCCGCGCGATGGCGATCCATGAACATATCCGTCAGGATGGGGAAAAGGAGATGGAGCGCGATGCCATGGCCCTGCTGTGGTCCGCTATCGCGGCAGGCCTCTCGATGGGGGCATCGCTACTTGCAAAGGGCATTTTCCATGTGCAGCTTGAAGGTGTACCCGGTGGCTTTTTGCTGGAGAATCTGGGCTACACCTTCGGCTTTATCATCGTCATTATGGCCCGCCAGCAGCTTTTTACCGAAAACACGGTCACCGCCGTTCTGCCGGTCATGCAAAACCCGACCCTGGGTAACTTTGGCTTACTGATGCGCCTGTGGAGCGTTGTCCTGCTGGGCAACCTTATCGGCACGGGTATCGCCGCCTGGGCCTTTGAATATATGCCGATTTTTGATGAACCCACCCGGGATGCGTTTGTGAAAATCGGTATGGATGTGATGAAAAACACGCCAGTAGAAATGTTCTCTAATGCGATTATCTCTGGCTGGATTATCGCGACAATGGTCTGGATGTTCCCTTCCGCAGGCAGCGCCAAAATTGTGGTGATCATATTAATGACGTGGCTGATTGCGCTGGCCGACACCACCCATATCGTGGTGGGTACAGTAGAAATCCTCTATCTGGTATTTAACGGCACCCTTCACTGGAGCGATTTCTTCTGGCCATTCGCACTGCCCACGCTTGCGGGCAACATCTGCGGCGGAACCTTTATTTTTGCGCTGTTGAGTCATGCCCAGATCCGTAACGACATGTCTAACAAGCGTAAAGCCGAACTGAAAGCGCGGGAAAATGATGATAAAGCGGCAAAAAAATCGGCCTGAATGGTGACTCTTTGAGCAGTCGGGCGGCAATGCGCTTAACGCAAAGTGTAAATAACGCTATACTCGTGCCGCCTCGTCCCCTTAGTTAAATGGATATAACGAGCCCCTCCTAAGGGCTAGTTGCAGGTTCGATTCCTGCAGGGGACACTTAAGAAACATTACTGCGCTTTCCACAATTCCACGCAGTTTCGCCCCCGTCGTTTTGCCCCATACAACGCCTCATCCGCAGCCTGAATCAGACGTTCGTAGTCAGGATGACCATTAAACATGGCCGCACCAATCGAAAGCGACAACGGTATTGGCTCGCCTGTCGGGGAATGAACCTTAATTTTTTCCACACGTCGGCGGATCCGCTCGGCAATGCGCAGGGTATCGGCTTCGGTGATTTCCGTTAGCACAATCAAGAACTCATCTCCGCCGTAGCGGAAGACATAGTCACAGGTGCGAACATTGTCATAAAACGCCCCGGCAACCTTTCTTAATATTTCATCTCCCGTGTTGTGTCCCCAGCTATCGTTGATTTGCTTGAACTTATCGACATCAATCAGCAACACCGACAGCGGCGAACCAGAACGACTTGCCTGGGTAATTTCACGTTTAAAAATGGTTGGCAGGAAGCGACGGTTGAGCAAACGCGTGAGCACATCCACACCTACCTCATGGCGGGCAACCTCATCAAATAGCTCATGCAGCAGGGTCACGATTTGCGAGAAGGTCGTTCGCGTCAGCCGCAAAAATTGCACCTGGCGCAGTCTGTCGTGAAGGGCATCGTCTGTCTGACGAACGTCATGAAAAGCCGCGTCGAACTCCTGTATAAGACGAGAGATATGCCCTGCTTCGGCAATACCACTGAAATAGTGACGTCCCTTATGACTGAACCACAGCCCAAAGTCGGACTGCCCGAGAGGCCGGCTGTTGTCGATGCTGGAATCCAGCATCACTTTATAGAGCAGCGACAGTTCCCACGTCAGTAATGCGGCGGTCTGCCGCTCCTTCTCGACTTCCGCATTTTCCATAAGGGAGAAGATTCGATAGTTCTCATCTTCTTTTGCCGCATTGTTCTCGCTAAAGACATAGGCGCGCGACATCACCTCCATGGCCAGATCAATGCTGTTAATGGCGTAGTGATAGATGCTTAACTTGGTCTCAGAAGGGTGTGGTGTGGCATTAATAAGGGGTAATAATAGCTTTTTCAGGATCCGGAAACCCATCTCAACCAGGTCGACCGAGATACCTATTCGGGCGTGAACGTCGGCGGCGCGCTGCTGAGCCCGTATCTGTTCATCAACCTGTTCAACCCGACAGGAGAGAACATCAACAAGCCAACGGCGCAACGCCTCCTGCAGTTGCCTTTCAACCTGTTCAGTGGTCAGAAACTCCGCTACGTGGGGATCGGCCAGTACAACACGATAAAACTCCGTAATCAGACCAGAAGCATGATCGCTGGCCAGTTGCGCAGTAAGTTGATGAACGAGGGGATCCGTTTCATTAATCAACTGAATCCACTCATCCCTTACGGTTTGTAAATAGGTTTCCATTTACACCCTCCAGGAGAAGATCGTTATCTTGCCCGGCATAAATTGAGCGCTCAGATTCACCGTCTGGCATGCGTGACAATCAACAACAGCAACAAAATCAACACCCTTTCCATCTGTCGCTTTTTTAATCAAAAACGAGTAATAGCACATATCGTATAACGGTGCTACATTACGCCGCCCACCCAACGTCAGCAGTGGTCAGGCAACGCCGTAAAGATCGGTAAAGCCTGCAACCATGACCTTGTCCAACGGTCTAATTGGCACGTGGTATCGCTTTATGCGTTACTTTCACCGGCTTTACATAGGTTCACTATTTTGTCTCAATCCCAATTCAAACGTGAGTTTTTACACCCGCGTTACTGGTTTACATGGTTTGGTCTTGGCGTTCTCTGGCTGCTGGTTCAACTCCCATACCCTGTCATTCGTGTACTGGGTTCTAAGCTCGGCAGCGCATCCCGCCACTTCCTCAAACGTCGTGAATCTATTGCCCGTAAAAATCTCGAACTGTGCTTTCCCCAGTATAATGCGCAGCAGCGCGAAACATTGATTGCCGAGAACTTTAAATCTATCGGCATGGCATTGCTTGAAACCGGCATGGCCTGGTTCTGGCCTGATGAGCGCGTCCGCAAATGGTTTGACGTTGAAGGTCTCGAAAACCTGAAACGCGCGCAAATGCAAAACCGCGGCGTGATGGTTGTCGGTGTCCATTTTATGTCGCTGGAACTGGGCGGCCGCGTGATGGGGCTTTGTCAGCCGATGATGGCTACCTACCGCCCGCACAACAGCGCGCTGATGGAATGGGTTCAAACGCGTGGCCGCATGCGTTCCAACAAGGCGATGATCAGCCGTAACAATCTGCGCGGTATGGTCGGCGCCCTGAAGAAAGGCGAAGCCGTCTGGTTTGCCCCCGATCAGGACTACGGACGTAAAGGTAGCAGTTTTGCGCCCTTCTTTGCGGTTAAAAATGTCGCCACCACCAACGGCACCTTTGTGATTTCACGTCTGTCAGGTGCCGCGATGTTGACCGTGACAATGGTGAGAAAGGTTGATAAGTCTGGCTATCGTCTGCACATCTCACCGGAGATGGCAAACTATCCGGAAAACGAATGCGAAGCCGCAGCGTTCATCAATAAAGTGATCGAGACCGAAATTATGCGCGCGCCGGAGCAGTATCTGTGGATGCATCGCCGTTTCAAAACACGGCCGCATGGCGAAGCGTCTCTCTATATCTAATGTGTAGAAAGGTTAGTTTCGCTAAGAAACTAACCTTTTCAATCACCTGTAATCACCCTGAGTAATTGTCTTTTCTTGCCGTCGCTCAACGTGGATTTATTGCGCTCTGAAATCAAACTGTCGCCGTTCCACGACACTCGTAAGTTACGGAAAGTATTTAAAAAAATGCCTCTTGTCACCCCTCATTTTTAGGCGTACATTAGCGCCGTCTGGCAACAGGAAAGCACAGAATTCTGAGCTGGAGTTTGCATCGTAACGGGATAATTCTCATTTCCGTCTCAGGCAAATGTCAGTTCTCTATAATCAGGTGGACTCTGTTTTTAAGTGCGTACCAGAAGATACGCGGAGCGATGAAACGTGAAATATTTCTTTATGGGCATTTCGGTGATTGTTTTAGTGTGGGCCGGAACCTTCGCCCTGATGATCTAGCGAAGAACATGCAGTCAAAAAAACAGGAGCCGTTGGCTCCTGTTTTTTTATGTCATGAAGATTCGTGCTGTTCAGCGGCACTCTTTGATGCGAGAAGCCCGTCGGCGCGGAACATACTCTTAATGCCCCTCACCGCCTGACGAATACGGTCGCTGTTTTCAATCAGCGCGAACCGTACATGGGTATCGCCATAATCACCGAAGCCAATGCCCGGCGAGACGCAGACTTTCGCGTCCTGCAACAGCTTTTTGGCAAACTCCAGTGACCCCATCGCCGCGTAAGGCTCAGGGATTTTTGCCCAGACATACATTGACGCTTTCGGCATTTCCACCATCCAGCCAGCCTCATGCAGCCCTTTAACCAGCACATCGCGACGGCGTTTATACTGGGCGGCAATATCATGAACACACTGCTGATCGCCTTCCAGCGCGGCGATAGCGGCCACCTGCAATGGGGTAAAGGTGCCGTAATCGTGGTAACTCTTAATACGCGCCAGTGCACTCACCAGCGTTTTGTTACCCACCATAAAGCCAATACGCCACCCCGCCATGTTGTAGCTTTTCGACAGGGTAAAGAACTCCACCGCCACATCACGTGCGCCCGGAACCTGCATGATGGAAGGCGCTTTCCAGCCGTCGTACACAATATCGGCGTAGGCTAAGTCGTGTACCACCAGCACATCGTAACGCTTCGCCAGTGCGACGACTTTCTCAAAGAAGTCGAGTTCTACGCACTGCGCCGTAGGGTTAGACGGGAAGCCGAGGATCATCATCTTCGGTTTCGGATAGCTTTCACGAATCGCACGTTCCAGCTCGTTAAAGAAATCGACCCCTTCCACCAGCGGCACAGAGCGAACCTGCGCGCCGGCAATCACCGCGCCGTAAATATGGATGGGGTAGCTTGGATTAGGCACCAGCACCGTATCACCATGATCCAGCGTAGCCAGCATCAGGTGCGCCAGCCCCTCTTTCGAGCCAATGGTGACAATGGCTTCACTTTCCGGATCGATATCAACCTGATAGCGATCCTGATACCAGCGAGAGATCGCACGACGTAATCGAGGAATGCCGCGAGAAGTGGAGTAACCGTGCGTATCCGGGCGCTGGGCGACCGTGCAGAGCTTCTCAACAATATGCGCAGGCGTTGGGCCGTCAGGGTTACCCATGCTGAAATCAATAATATCTTCGCCGCGACGACGCGCAGCCATCTTCAGTTCAGCAGTGATATTGAAAACATAAGGGGGGAGACGATCGATACGCGTAAAACGGCGTTCAGGACTGAATTCAGCCATAGATTCCTCAGATTAACGTTAGCGCCCGGACCGTCCGAGCGACGCTGCCACTTATGTGGCGTGTTTAGAAAATAACCTGAAAAAAAACATGCTGTCGAGGGGTTAAGCAAAAAAAAGATGTCGCATTAAAAACGGGAACCTTCAGGTACTGAAAGCGGAAGCGTTCCTGCTAATTGCGCAATTTTAATACCCAGTGTTTAACATGATGATATCAAAGCTGTTACCTTGTCGCTCTCCAGGAGTTAAAAAACTGGCATCTTCAGGAAGTCACCCTCAATCCCCTTTGAAGATTATGGTTTTTCCTCATTTGATAAACACGACGGATAGCTGGTCAACAGGCGTCAGGTTTTTTATCATTGGGCTTTCCTCTTTTCGCTGGTCGACTCGTGCACGAAATATTCGATATGCTGCTGGCGGTTTTTGACCGTGCGGCATTAATGCTGATTTGCCTGTTTTTCCTCATTCGTATTCGCCTGTTCCGCGAGCTTTTGCACAAGTCCGCCCACTCGGCAAAAGAGCTGCTGGCCGTTACCGCCATCTTTTCACTGTTCGCCCTGTTCAGCACCTGGTCCGGGGTGCCGGTAGAAGGATCGCTGGTCAACGTGCGTGTTATCGCCGTGATGTCCGGTGGGATCTTGTTTGGCCCCTGGGTGGGCATTATTACGGGTCTCATTGCCGGGACACATCGTTACCTGATAGATATCGGCGGCGTGACGGCGGTGCCGTGTTTTATCACCAGCATCATCGCCGGCGTCCTTTCCGGCTGGATTAACCGCAAAATACCGAAAAAGCAGCACTGGCGCGCCGGGATCATCGCGGGCATGCTGTGCGAAACGCTGACCATGGTTCTGGTGGTCGTCTGGGCTCCCACCATTGCGCTGGGGCTGGATATTGTCTCTAAAATCGGTATTCCGATGATCCTCGGCAGCGTCTGTATCGGTTTTATCGTGCTGCTGGTGCAAAGCGTTGAAGGGGAAAAAGAGGCCAGCGCCGCACGTCAGGCCAAGCTGGCGCTGGATATCGCCAACAAAACGCTGCCGCTCTTCCGCCATGTTAACGCCGAATCCTTACGTCAGGTCTGCGATATCATCCGTCGCGATATTCATGCCGATGCCGTGGCCATTACCAATATCGACCACGTCCTGGCCTATGTTGGCGTGGGTGAGCATAACTATCAGGACAGCGATGACACCATCAGCCCCACCACCAGGCAGGCGATCAATTACGGTAAAATCATCATTAAAAACAATGATGAAGCCCACAGAACCCCAGAAATTCACTCCATGCTGGTGATCCCGCTGTGGGAGAAAGGCGTGGTGACGGGAACCCTGAAAATTTACTACTGCCACGCGCACCAGATCACCTCCTCCCTGCAGGAGATGGCCATCGGGCTGTCGCAGATTATCTCTACCCAGCTGGAGGTCTCCCGCGCGGAACAACTGCGCGAGATGGCAAATAAGGCAGAGCTGCGCGCGCTGCAGAGTAAAATTAATCCTCATTTTCTGTTTAACGCGCTGAATGCGATCTCCTCGTCCATTCGACTTAATCCGGATACCGCACGTCAGCTGATTTTCAATCTGTCACGCTATCTGCGCTACAACATTGAGCTAAATGATGACGAGCAAATCGACATTAAAAAAGAGCTTTATCAGATCAAGGATTACATTGCGATTGAGCAGGCGCGCTTTGGTGACAAACTCACGGTCATTTACGATATTGATGAAGAGGTCAACTGTGTGATCCCAAGCCTGCTGATCCAGCCGCTGGTTGAGAACGCTATCGTCCATGGGATTCAGCCGTGTAAAGGGAAAGGGGTGGTGACCATCAGCGTGACCGAAAGCGGCAACCGCGTGCGGATTGCCGTGCGTGATACCGGCCACGGAATTGATCCTAAAGTCATTGAGCGCGTTGAGGCCAACGAGATGCCGGGGAATAAGATTGGGCTGCTGAATGTACACCACCGGGTCAAACTGCTGTATGGCGACGGGCTGCATATTCAGCGCCTTGAACCGGGCACCGAGATCGCCTTTTATATCCCGAATGGACGCTCTCCCGTTCATGCGTCTACATCCCTGTTGCCTTAGGCCGGAGTAACCCGTGAAAGTGATCATTGTAGAAGATGAGTTTCTGGCTCAACAGGAGCTGAGCTGGCTCATCAAAACGCACAGTCAGATGGAGATCGTGGGCACGTTTGACGATGGTCTGGACGTGCTGAAGTTTTTGCAGCATAACCGCGTTGATGCCATTTTTCTTGATATCAACATTCCGTCGCTGGATGGCGTATTACTGGCGCAAAACATCAATCAGTTTTCCCATAAGCCGTTTATTGTCTTCGTTACCGCCTGGAAGGAGCACGCAGTTGAAGCTTTCGAACTGGAGGCGTTTGACTATATCCTTAAGCCTTACCAGGAGTCACGCATCGTCACCATGCTGCAAAAGCTGGAGGCCGCGTGGCAACAGCAGAACACCCCTGTCACCGCAAGCCCCGCAGTACGTGAGAATGACACGATTAACCTGGTGAAGGATGAACGTATCATCGTGACGCCGGTTAACGATATCTACTATGCCGAAGCCCATGAAAAGATGACGTTTGTTTATACGCGGCGGGAATCGTACGTGATGGCGATGAACATTACCGAGTTTTGCAGCAAGCTGCCGACAGCGCATTTCTTCCGCTGTCACCGATCGTTTTGCGTGAATTTAAACAAGATCCGCGAGATCGAGCCGTGGTTTAACAACACCTACATTTTGCGCCTGAAGGATCTTGATTTTCAGGTACCAGTGAGCCGCAGCAAGGTCAAAGAGTTCCGCCAGTTAATGCATCTGTAAATCCCCTCTCCCGCAAGAGAGGGGCTGGGTTTTAGAGGATCTGGCCGAGCACCTGACGCAGGTGGGCGCCCGAGCCAAGTAAACCCGGGTTGTCGTGCACAATCAGGTAAACAGGAATGTCCTGCACGTAGCTTTTAAAACGTCCTTTGTCTTCAAACCCACCGCGGAAGCCTGACGCTTTGAAGAACTCCAGGAAGCGCGGCACAATGCCACCGGCAATGTAAACGCCACCGAAGGTGCCGAGCGTAAGCGCCAGGTTGCCACCAAAACGCCCCATGATCACGCAGAACAGCGACAGTGCGCGACGGCAGTCGATGCAGCTGTCTGCCAGTGCGCGCTCGGTCACGTCTTTCGGCTGCAGATTTTCCGGCAGACGGCCGTCAGATTTCACAATCGCACGATACAGGTTCACCAGCCCAGGACCGGAAAGCACGCGCTCAGCCGACACGTGGCCGATCTCAGCGCGTAGCTCTTCCAGAATAATGCCCTCTTCTTCGCTGTTCGGTGCAAAGTCCACGTGGCCACCTTCACCCGGCAGACTCACCCAGCGCTTATCGACATGCACCAGATGCGAAACGCCCAGACCCGTACCGGCACCGTAAACGGCAATCGGCTTGCCTTCTACCGGTGCGGTACCGCCAAACTGAGTCAGGTGCTCTGGCTTCAGCATCGGGATAGCCATCGACACCGCCGTAAAGTCGTTGATGATTTCCAGATGTGCAAAGCCGAGGTTTTTTTTCATCTCGGCGATGGAAAATGCCCAGGTATGGTTGGTCATCGCGACCCAGTCGCCGGTTATCGGGCAGGCAATAGCAATACAGCCATCGTCAACGCTGACCTTGTGCTCTTCCAGATAGACGCGGACAACGGCCTCAAGGCTGGGGTAATCCAGGCCTGAATAGGTTTTCGCCCGGGAAATTTCACCGCTACTTACATCGCATAATGCCAGGCGCGCGTTCGTGCCGCCCACATCTCCTACCAAAGCATACTTTGTCATTCTTCTACTGCTCCGCTAAAGTCAGAATAAATCTTTGGAACACTGTAAATTCAAGGCGTGATAACAACAACGACCGGAAGGTGAATGCCCCGGGATTATCGATCTTCGTCACAGAATAACTTTACCGTTTCAGCACCTTTTGCACTATTGCCACAATGCTGATTGTGCAAAGTAACGTAATACCTTTTTGTACAAGGAAATTATCATGCTCCACCCGCGAGCCAGAACCATGCTGTTGCTGGCAATCCCGGCCTTAATTATTGGTATTGTCTCAAGCCTGGTACTTATCGTCGTGATGAAAGTCGCCTCGGTGGTGCAAACGATGTTATGGACAGCGCTTCCGGCTCAAATGGGTATCAACGTTGATTCGCCGGCGTGGATCATTATGATGCTGACCCTGACGGGCGTTGCGGTGGGTCTGGTGATCCGCTTTAGCCCTGGGCATGCCGGGCCGGATCCGGCGCTGGAACCGCTGATTGGTGCCCCGGTCGCACCTGCAGCGCTGCCTGGGCTCATTATCGCGTTAATTATTGGTCTGGCGGGCGGCGTTAGCCTGGGGCCAGAGCATCCCATCATGGCGGTCAATATCGGCCTGGCGGTATTTCTCGGTTCACGCATTTTGCCCCGGGTCGGAGCCCTGGACTGGACGATTCTGGCGTCTGCCGGCACCATCGGCGCACTCTTCGGCACGCCGGTCGCGGCCGCGCTGATCTTCTCGCAAACGCTCTCCAGCAATAACGACGTCCCGCTCTGGGATAAACTCTTTGCGCCACTGATGGCCGCCGCGGCCGGCGCACTCACCACCAGTCTGTTTTTCAATCCGCACTTCTCGCTCTCCCTTCCCCACTACGGCCAGATGCAGATAGCCGATATCTTCAGCGGTGCGGTTGTGGTCGCTATTGCCATTGCGCTGGGGATGATCGCGGTCTGGTGTCTGCCGCGTCTGCACCGCCAGGTGCATAAGCTCAAACATCCGGTATTGATCCTCGGCGTCGGGGGGTTGATGCTCGGCATTCTGGGGGCCATCGGCGGTAAGGTCACGCTGTTTAAAGGTCTGGATGAGATGCAGCAGCTGGCCTTCAGTCAGGTGTTTAGCGTGTCCGATTATCTGCTGTTTGCGCTGATAAAGCTGGCGGCACTGGTGGTGGCGGCAGCGTGCGGTTTTCGTGGCGGACGGATTTTCCCGGCGGTCTTTGTCGGCGTCGCGCTGGGGTTGATGCTGCATGAACATGTGGATGCAGTGCCGGCGGCGATTACTGTCTCCTGCTCTATTCTGGGGCTGGTATTGGTGGTGACGCGCGATGCCTGGCTGAGCCTGTTTATGGCCGCAGTGGTGGTTCCGGATACCACCCTCATCCCGTTACTTTGCATCGTGATGTTGCCCGCCTGGCTCCTGCTGGCGGGCAAACCGATGTTGATGGCCTGGCGTAACGACAAGTGATCAGGCGCTGTTACGCGCCTCCAGCGCTTTGGTAATCGCCCCCAGCAGCGGCGGGATATCCGCCTTTGGTAGTATTACCTCAATCAGCGAAAGCCGTTCGTGGTGCGCCACTTTTTCGAGCACGTCCGCCAGCTGTTCCGTTTCACTGACCCGCCAGCATTGCGCCTGAGGATCCAGGCTCAGTGCCTGCGGGATTTGGGTCCAGTTCCATAAAGCAATGTCGTTATAGCGCTGTTCCGGTCCGTGGATGGCTCTCTCTACCGTGTACCCTTCGTTGTTAAGCACCAGGATGATGGGGTGCTGTTTATCACGCAGCATCGATCCCATTTCCTGAATGGTCAGTTGGGCGGCACCGTCACCGGTGAGTACAATCACGCGCCGGTTCGGGCAGGCGGTTTGCGCACCAAACGCCGCGGCCAGGGTATAACCAATGGAGCCCCACAGCGGCTGGACGATGAAATTCACGTCTGCAGGCAGACGCAGATCAATCGCCCCGAAGGCCGAAGTGCCCTGGTCGGCAAGAATGATGTCACCCGGGCGAATAAAGGTTTGCAGCGTGCTCCAGAAATTCTCCTGGGTGAGTGAGCCCTCCGTCTGCGGGTAGGCCATCGCGCTCTGAGACAACGGTACAGGCGTATCGTGCACGTGTTGTTTGCACAGATCCATCAGCGTCTCAATCGCCTGAAGCATCGGGATCCCGGTAAACCAGACATCACCGACGCGGGCGGCATGCGGCTGAACTTCTATCGTTTGCGCCGGGGTTAACTGATGCGTGAAGCCGGCGGTCAGCGTATCGGTAAATCGTGTCCCGATGCACAACACCGTATCTGCGCCTTCAATCGCCTCTTTTACCGCGCCAGCACTCGCCGAGCCACTGTACGTACCGTAAAAACCGGCCTGCCGTTCATCGAATATTCCTTTGCCCATCAGCATGGTGGCGTGTGCCATCGGCACCTCTTTCACCCATTTTTGCAGCGCATGTTTATGACCGTGGCGCAGGACAAGGAAATCGGCCAACAGCGCAGTACGTTTGCTCGTTTTCAGCCTGCTCTCGGCGGCATCACGGAACGCTTTCAGGCAGGCATTATCGCCATGAACCGGTTTGAGAGTGAGAGCGCTTACAGGCGGCGTAGCCGATTTTTTAGCCACGTCGGCAGGCAACATCAGGTAGCCGGGACGGCGCTCCCGCAGCATGGTGGTGAGCACTCTGTCGATTTCGTAGCAGGCATTTTGTTCGGTCAGGATCGCCTGTGCGACCGTGATCGGTTCACTCATATGGAAGAAGTGGCGGAACTCACCATCACCCAGCGTGTGGTGCAGCAACTCCCCTTTTTGCTGTGAGGCCGTACCCGGTGCCCCCACAATATGTAACACCGGAACATGTTCGGCAAAGCTGCCGGCCATGCCGTTCATGGCACTTAACTCCCCTACGCCAAATGTTGTCAGCAGCGCGGCAAAGCCCTTACATCGGGCATATCCGTCAGCGGCATAAGATGCGTTTAGCTCATTAGCACAGCCCACCCAACAGATATCCGGGCTGTCGATGACATGGTCGAGAAACTGCAGGTTATAGTCGCCCGGCACGCCAAACAGATGATCGGCACCACAATCTGTAAGACGGTCCAGCAGGTAATCGGCGACGCAGTATGGGGTTCGCATAACAGGTGTCCTTCTGACGTTGACCTCACTTTGAGTATTAAATAAGCGTGATGGCTGTCCAGAAATGACAGAAAGAAGGTCATGGAAAGAATGCTTTACAAAAACGGCTGCGCTATGCTCTTTTTTTTCGCATGAGTGTAAACGTATACACGGTTATTTCTTTTTAGCGCCAGAGGTCATGAGCATGAGTTATCAGCCAGATAAAAACCGTTATCAGACAATGCTGTATCGTCGCTGTGGGCAAAGTGGCGTTAAATTACCCGCCATCTCTCTTGGGCTCTGGCACAACTTCGGTGACGCCACGCTTATCGAAAACAGCCGTCAACTTTTACAGCGCGCGTTTGATCTTGGTATCACACACTTCGACCTTGCCAATAACTATGGTCCGCCTCCCGGTTCCGCCGAGCGCAATTTCGGCCGCATTTTGCAGGAAGATTTTCTGCCGTGGCGCGATGAACTGATCATCTCGACGAAAGCGGGCTACACCATGTGGGACGGCCCTTACGGTGACTGGGGATCGCGCAAATATCTCATCGCAAGCCTGAATCAAAGTCTGAAACGTATGGGGCTGGAGTATGTCGATATCTTCTACCACCACCGTCCTGACCCGGAAACGCCGCTGCAGGAGACAATGAAAGCGCTTGACCATCTGGTGCGTCAGGGGAAAGCCCTGTATGTCGGCCTATCCAATTACCCTGCGGCGCTGGCGCGTCAGGCTATCGACATCCTCAATGACCTTGGCACACCATGTCTGATCCATCAGCCGAAATACTCTATGTTTGAACGTGCGCCGGAAGCGGGTTTGCTGGACGTTTTGCAGGAAAAAGGGGTCGGCTGCATTCCGTTCTCGCCGCTGGCGGGCGGGCAACTGACCGATCGCTATCTGAACGGTATTCCGGCAGACTCCCGTGCCGCGAGCGGGAGCAAGTTCCTGAATCCGGATCAGATAACCCAGGAGAAACTGGAAAAAGTCAGAAGACTGAACGCGCTGGCAGAAAGCCGGGGACAGAAGCTGTCTCAGATGGCGCTGGCCTGGATTTTACGCCACGAGGCGGTAACTTCCGTACTGATTGGCGCCAGTAAAACCGGGCAAATAGACGATGCAGTGGGCATGCTGGAGAACCGCCATTTCACGGCGGAAGAGCTGACCACCATTGACGGGATCCTGAATAGCTCAAAATAAATCCTATTTTAGCAAAAAGTGCTATCACGTCTGAATTCGGAGTTGAGGCGATGAAACGAGCCTTTACCAACTCGTAAAATTGCGTTAACAGGCCCAACAAGGCCCCGATCGTGAAGGAGAAGAGTATGTTCAGGTCACTGATTCTTGCAGCGGTATTACTGGCTTCGGCCCCGCTGGTCGCCACTGCTGGCGAAATCACCCTGTTGCCATCAGTAAAATTACAAATTGGCGATCGTGACGACTACGGCAGATACTGGGACGGTGGCTACTGGCGCGACCGTGACTACTGGCACCGTCACTATGAGTGGCGCGGCGACCGCTGGTGGAAACATGATAATGGTTTGCACCGCGGCTGGTATAAAAACAACGCCTACGAGCGTGGTTATCGCGAAGGCTGGAACGACCGTGATGACCGCCGTGGCGGCTGGGATCGCGGCGGTAAAGGTCGCGGTGGACATGGCCACGGCCACGGCCACGGTCGACACTAATCATAAAAAAGGAGCCTCCCGGCTCCTTTTTCTTTTATAACCCCAATGCCGTGCCTATCAGTAACCACAGGTTCAGCATCACTACCACGACCACGATAGCCCATCCGATCCGTTTCACCATCATAGTGTTAACCAGTTCGCCCATCAGGTCTTTGTTGCTGGTAAAGATCAGCAGCGGCACCAGCGCAAGTGCGATCCCAAAGCTCAGCAGCACCTGGCTCATGACCAGAATGCGTGTTGGGTCCAGCGCCATCAGGATCACCACAAATGACGGCAACATCGTGACGGCACGACGCACCCACAGCGGGATATGGAAACGAACGAACCCTTGCATGACCACCTGCCCGGCCAGTGTTCCCACCACCGTGGAGGAGAGACCTGCCGCCACCAGGCTTAGACCAAATATGGTCGCAGCTGCATGGCTCAATAACGGCTCCAGCGTCAGATAGGCCTGGTCGAGATCGGCAATACCGGTGTGGCCATTAAAGTGGAAAGCGGCGGCGGCAGTAGCCATCATCGCCAGATTCACAAAACCGGCAATCGTCATGGCGATAGCCACATCCCATTTGGTTGCCGAATAGCGCTCTTTACGCGTCCCACCGTGCAGGTGCTGGGTTAACGAGGAGTGAAGGTAAATCACATGCGGCATGATGGTCGCCCCCAGTACCCCGGCGGCGAGGAACACCGCTTCAGAGGTTGGCAGGCTTGGGATCACCATCCCTTTACCGAGCTGCACCAGGTTCGGCTGTGAGAAAATCAGTTCAACAATATAGGCCGCAGCGACAAACAGCAGCAGGCCGCCAATGACTTTTTCCAGCGGTTTTTGCCCCCGACGCTGCAGCATCAGAATCAGGAAGGTGGCGATACCGGTCAGCACGGCCCCTTGCAACAGCGATACCCCGAGGATCAGTTTGAAACCAATTGCCGCACCGATGAATTCGGCGAGGTCAGTTGCCATCGCGATGATTTCAGCCTGGATCCAGTACAGCCATACGGCAGGACGCGGATAGTGATCGCGGATCTGCTCGGCGAGGTTTTTACCGGTAGCTATCCCCAGTTTGGCCGAGAGCATTTGAATCAGCATGGCCATCAGATTAGCCCAGACAACGACCCACAGCAGTTTATAGCCGAAGCTGGCCCCGGCCTGAATATTGGTCGCAAAGTTACCTGGATCGATATAACCAATGGCAGCAATGAACGCAGGTCCCATTAATGCGAACCGCAACTTGCGTGCTGCTCTGCCACTGCTACCCTCAACGCGACTGTTTGTCATTTCTGCCTCTGAAATATAGCCTTTGCTATGTTTAATGCTATCAAAATGAGAATGATTATCAAGATCATTTGTAAAGCTTACGGTGATTTCTCTGATAGCTTTGAACGATAGACGGGCGGGTAAGCGGAGGACGATCTAACAGAAACCGAAATCGCGCGCTCTTTTGTGAAGACTAGCACACAAACTTAACTTTTCACTCATTTACCTAACATAACGAAAATGTATTGTGGATCACTATTTTTGAGACTCGTCACAGGATGTAACTATAGTGTGTCCTTGATCTCGTTTTCTTTTCGGTTGTTACATAGAATGTGCACGAAAATTAAACCTGCCTCATATTTGGAGCAAATATGGACCGCGTCCTTCACTTTGTCCTGGCACTCGTTGTCGTTACTGCGCTTGCGTTACTGGTCAGCCATGACCGTAAAAAAATCCGCATTCGCTTTGTTGTTCAGCTTCTCGTTATTGAAGTTTTACTCGCGTGGTTCTTCCTGAACTCCAACGTGGGGCTTGGCTTCGTAAAAGGCTTCTCCGAAATGTTCGAAAAACTGCTCGGATTCGCCAATGAAGGGACTAACTTTGTCTTCGGTAAAATGAACGATGAAGGTCTGGCGTTCTTCTTCCTGAAAGTACTTTGCCCAATCGTCTTCATCTCTGCGCTGATCGGTATTCTGCAACACATTCGTGTTCTGCCGATTGTGATCCGTGCCATTGGTACCGTACTCTCCAAAGTTAACGGAATGGGTAAACTGGAATCGTTCAACGCCGTCAGCTCCCTGATTCTGGGCCAGTCTGAGAACTTTATCGCGTATAAAGATATTCTCGGTAAGATGTCCCGTAACCGTATGTACACCATGGCCGCAACAGCAATGTCTACCGTCTCCATGTCAATCGTGGGTGCGTATATGACCATGCTGGAGCCAAAATACGTGGTTGCTGCTCTGGTACTGAACATGTTCAGCACCTTTATCGTGCTGTCACTGATCAACCCGTACCGTGTTGAGGAAGGCGAAGAGAACCTGCAGATGGCGAATCTGCACGAAGGTCAGAGCTTCTTCGAAATGCTGGGTGAATATATTCTGGCGGGCTTCAAAGTGGCGATTATCGTTGCCGCCATGCTGATCGGCTTCATCGCTCTGATTTCTGCCCTGAACGCCCTGTTCGCCGCGGTGCTGGGGATCTCCTTCCAGGGCATCCTGGGCTACATCTTCTACCCTGTTGCCTGGGTGATGGGTGTACCGGCTCACGAAGCGCTGCAGGTGGGCAGTATCATGGCAACCAAACTGGTTTCTAACGAATTCGTTGCGATGATGGATCTGCAGAAAATTGCCAGCACGCTCTCTCCACGTGCTGAAGGCATCCTGTCCGTATTCCTGGTTTCCTTCGCGAACTTCTCGTCCATCGGTATTATCGCCGGTGCGATTAAAGGTCTGAACGAAGAACAGGGTAACGTCGTTTCTCGCTTCGGTCTGAAACTGGTTTACGGCTCAACGCTGGTGAGCGTACTGTCTGCCTCTATCGCAGCACTGGTACTGTAACGCGTCGCGTTAAATAAGAACCGGGAGCCTGGCTCCCGGTTTTTTTATGCCTGAAGTGCGTCAAGCGGCGTCGGTTTACCTATCAGGTATCCCTGCAGGTAATCCACTCCGAAGCGCAGCAGCATGTCCCGTTGCTCCGGCGTCTCCACATACTCAGCCACCACACTCAGTGATTTTGTTTTCGCCAGATTACAAATCGACTGCACAATCATCGCGTCCATGTCATCGGTACAGATATCTTTAACAAAACAGCCATCAATTTTAATGATATCCGCCTGAAGGCGTCTGAGTCGTTCGTAGTTGGCATAACCGGTGCCAAAGTCATCAATCGCGATACGGAAGCCGTGATCCCGCAGTTGCTGGAGATTTTTGATGCTGCTTCCTGAGTTCGAGAATGCCTGCTCTTCGGTGATCTCCAGAACAACAGCCTGAGGTGCGATGCCATAGCGTTCAAACAACGCGCTTATCTCGGTCGCCACCTCTTTTTGCATCAGCGTCAGCGGCATCAGATTGACAGAAAAACGGGCGCCAGCCTGGGTGGCAGGATTGTCACGTAACCACACCAGTAATTTTTCCAGTACGCACATATCAAAGCGATGGCTCAGGTTAAACTGGGCAATCAACGGGATAAAACGGTCAGGCGTGATAATCTCGCCCTCACTTTCCATCCGCGCCAGTATTTCGTAGTAGCCGCTACCGTCCGCTTTCTGGATAGGCTGGGCGTATAAATGAAACTGACCGGCATCGAGGGCATGTTTGATACGCGCTAGCATCAATACCCGATCGGTGGTTTGTCCCGACGCGGCTTCCAGACTATTGGTAAGCGCAAGTACGTTGTGCGCGCCGCACGACTGCTCGGCCAGCCAGCTGAGTTGGCCCAGCGTATGGTGCAGTCTCTCGCCGTTTTCGACCATTCCCCATGACGCGCCGAATTCAATATCCAGACCCGTGTTGTTCCAGTAAATTTTACGACTGTTTAGCTGATCAACCATATGTTGCAGCCGTTCAGCGGTTTCTGGCCCCAGCAATACCGCGACCAGCTCGCTTCCAGGCAGCTGGAAGAGCTTCTCATCTTTGTGTAACAGAGGTTGCAGCGACATGGTCACTCTGCGTTTGCAATGCACGCGCATGAGAATGCCGTAGTGGCGGCTTAAAAACTCGAGGTTGTCCATCCGCAGACAACAGACCTTCGCATCCGGATGGAGATGAAGAAACTCCTCCAGTGCGCGAATGTTGGGTAAACCGGTCAGCGGATCGGTAAGCGCCCTGTCCTGCCAGCCCTGCTTCAGCCAGTTACTTCGCTGGTAGATCCGCGACATGTAAAGCAGACAGATAGCGAAAGAGATAAGCACGGACAGGATGAAAGAGAGTGAATGTCCTGATTCCACGCCTGTGAGGAAGTTGTAGTTATAGCTCAACAGCAGAAGCGCGGACGCCGCCCAGAACAAAGAGATGAGCGCATAACTGAGGCGACTGATACCTAACGTAAAGAGAATAAAAATCACTGGCATCAAATAGCCTGCAATAACAGGAGACTCAAAAGGCGCACATAAAATTGCAAGGATGAAAATTAAAAGCGACAGCCAGATGAATATATACAATGATTTTTTGTGAAAAAACACCGGCTTCACACTCCGCAGCCAGAAGATCCTGGCATAGCGGGGATTAATTATCATTCTTAATGGATAATAGAACATCATGGTAAAAATCAACGCCGCGCATATCAGGCTTTGAATATCAACGATGTTGTAAATTGCGGTGCCTTCGCCGAAGAACGTGGAGATAGTAACGGGAAAATCAAATAAATAACCAGCCAGATACATCGACACTTTAATGCCTATCGGCACCATAAAGCCCAGCCAGAATATACGCAGCCCGATGTGTTTGTTCGGCACGCAGTAGCGCCAGCGCTTGCCCAGCACAAGGCGGAGGACGCCACAGGCGGCAAAGACTGAAAACGTCTGACAGAACAATAATACTGAATATTGTAGTGGTGCTAAATTAATATTGAATATATTAGCAATAGTAAAACTTAACAGAATGGGAATGATCGCCCGACGCCCAAATAACAGGATCACGGCCAGCATAACGCTTAACGGCAACCATGCCAGATAAACATCATGACCATTTACGATAGCCCGTGGCGAAATATAACGGGAAAATGGCACTGTAATCAGACACAGTGCCAGAGCAATCATAAATATCTTTACATTATTGTAAGTTTTTCTATTCATTAAGGTGGGTAATCTATTTTACCATTCAAATCATTGACCGGATGGATAATAGGTTTATTAATTGCGCGAATCAAGTTGAAGTCTATTTATAGACTCGTTTATTGTGATGGATTGAGGTGAGGTATAGAAATACCTCTAATTTGGCAACAAAAGTCATGGAAAGTGATTACAAACGCATAAAAAACCCCCGTCTTTCGACGAGGGTTCAAATTTTGGTGGAGCTAAGCGGGATCGAACCGCTGACCTCTTGCATGCCATGCAAGCGCTCTCCCAGCTGAGCTATAGCCCCACATGTTACTTTACTTACCCTACTCTGTTGGGTTCAGAGTTTGGTGGAGCTAAGCGGGATCGAACCGCTGACCTCTTGCATGCCATGCAAGCGCTCTCCCAGCTGAGCTATAGCCCCATCGTAAAGCTGTCATGTTGACGGGCGGCATAATATGAATTCCGCTGCGGAGTGTCAACGGCAAAATCAATAGCCGCTGTTCAATCGCCGAAAAATCATGCAAATGAATCACTTTGCGAGCCGCCTCGCAGTCAGAAGTTAATCCTGTCACGTTTTCACCTAAAACGGTGCTATAAAATGAACCGTTAATTAACCCCACAAATATTCAGGAAATTGCATGATCAAGGAACGTATGACGCCAGAGGAGTTGGCCCTTCTCACTGGCTATAGCCGACAGACCATCAATAAATGGGTACGCAAAGAGGGTTGGATTACATCGCCGAAACCAGGAGTACAGGGCGGGAAAGCGCGCCTGGTACATGTGAACGAGAAAGTGCGTGATTTTATCCGCAGCGCGCGCCGGGCAACGGAAACATCTGATATGCCAGAAAGCGCTTTGCTGAACGGTTCACTTCACACTTTACTCCTGACGCTGGCGAATGAAATGACGCCGGAAGAGCAAAAGCAGATGACATCATTGTTACTGCGGGAAGGGATTACCGGATTGTTGCAACGTTTAGGGATTCGCGACCATAACTGATATGAAAAGATTACGCAGTAAGATGACCACGGAAGAGCTGGCGAACAGTCTGGGCGTGGCCAGACAAACCGTTAACCGCTGGATCCGTCAGCAGGGCTGGAAAACGGAAGGGATCAACGGCGTAAAAGGCGGTCGGGCGCGGCTGATTCATATTGATGCTCGCGTGAAGGAGCACATTATGAGCCTCCCGGCCATTCGTAACCGTCAGGCGGTTTACCATCTGGCGGAAGTCACGTCCCTGTATGGCGAGTCAGCATCGTCGAATCTGCTTCCCCAGATCGTCGACACGCTGGAAAATATGACCCGGCTTGAACAGGAGCGTCTTGACGCGTTATTAAAACGCGAAGGTATAAGCGGTTTTCTGACGCGCCTTGGTATTGCAGAATTGCACGCATAAAAAAACGGCAGGTCACCCTGCCGTTTTCGCATTTCAGCTTGAATTACTGCTGGTTTTCGCGTTCAGCGATAAAGCCCAGCGCCTTGTTAATGCGCGCCACGCTGCGTGATTTACCAATCGCGTGAACGGTAACATCCAGCGCCGGAGACTGGCCCGCACCGGTCACCGCTACGCGCAATGGCATCCCGACTTTACCCATGCCCACTTCCAGTTCATCAGCGGTTGCCTGAATCGCGTGATGGACATTTTCAGCGGTCCATTCTGTAATCGCGGCCAGTTTGTCACGCACCACTTCCAGCGGTTGACGCGCAACAGGACGCAGGTGTTTTTTGGCCGCGTCAGCGTCGAACTCATCAAACTCTTCATAGAAGTAGCGGCAGCTTTCAGCGATCTCTTTCAGCGTTTTGCAACGCTCGCCGAGCAGTTTCACCAGATCCGCCAGCTCCGGACCGGTGCGGGTATCAATATTTGCCTGCTCAATATGCCACTGCAGGTATGTCGCCACATATTCTGGCGGCATGGTATTGATGTAATGGTGGTTCAGCCACAGCAGTTTGTCGGTGTTGAACGCGCTCGCCGACTTGCTCACAGAGCTCAGAGAGAACAGATTGATCATCTCTTCACGGCTGAAGATCTCCTGGTCGCCGTGAGCCCAGCCCAGACGCACCAGATAGTTCAGCAGCGCTTCCGGCAGGTAGCCATCGTCGCGGTACTGCATCACGCTTACCGCACCGTGGCGTTTAGACAATTTTTTACCGTCGTCACCGTTGATCATAGAGACGTGCGCGTAGGCAGGCACAGGGGCGTTCAGCGCTTTCAGGATGTTAATCTGGCGCGGGGTGTTGTTGATATGGTCTTCACCACGGACAACGTGGGTAATTTCCATATCCCAGTCGTCAACCACCACACAGAAGTTATAGGTTGGAGAACCGTCGGTACGGCGGATGATCAGATCGTCCAGCTCCTGGTTGCTGAATTCAATCGGGCCACGGATCTGATCGTCAAAAATAACAGAGCCATCCTGCGGGTTAGCAAAACGCACCACGCAAGGCTCATCAGCGGCATGCTCACTGTGGTCGTGGCGGCAACGGCCGTCATAACGCGGCTTTTCACCGTTCGCCATCTGCTCTTCACGCAGCGCATCCAGACGCTCTTTGGAGCAATAGCACTTGTACGCCGTACCCGCGACCAGCATCTCGTCAATCACTGCGTTATAACGGTCAAAACGTTTGGTCTGGAAGTAAGGGCCTTCATCCCACTCCAGATTCAGCCAGTTCATCCCATCCATAATGGCTTCAATTGCTTCTGGCGTGGAGCGTTCGAGATCGGTGTCTTCGATACGCAGCACAAACTCACCTTTGTTGTGGCGTGCAAAAAGCCAGGAATAGAGAGCAGTACGTGCACCACCCACGTGCAGATAGCCTGTCGGGCTGGGCGCGAAGCGAGTTTTGATTTTCATGAAATGGCCTTACGTTATAAAGATGCCGGCAATCGGCAAATCCCGGGGAAAAAACAATGGGCAATATTCTATCACTGTGGGGCGATTCCTCAATGTTGTTCCCTTTATCGTGACCAGGTTTGCGATTTTTGTTTAGAAATCATGCGCCACAGCCCGTTTCGCGATCGTTTTGTTTAATTTTACGACGAACGAATAAAAACTTTAGAAAATGCGTTGACTCATTTTCAACTCTCCCTATAATGCGACTCCACACAGCGGGGGTGATTAGCTCAGTTGGTAGAGCATCTCCTTTACACGGAGGGGGTCGGCGGTTCGAGCCCGTCATCACCCACCATCTACTTCACGTAGACTCGCAGTGTAGATAAGTATTGAGATTGGGCGATTAGCTCAGTTGGTAGAGCATCTCCTTTACACGGAGGGGGTCGGCGGTTCGAGCCCGTCATCGCCCACCATTCTCACCTTATCGCAGCAGTTCCGAAATGGGCGATTAGCTCAGTTGGTAGAGCATCTCCTTTACACGGAGGGGGTCGGCGGTTCGAGCCCGTCATCGCCCACCATTTCGGGTCGTTAGCTCAGTTGGTAGAGCAGTTGACTTTTAATCAATTGGTCGCAGGTTCGAATCCTGCACGACCCACCAATGTAAAAAAGCGCCCTAAAGGCGCTTTTTTGCTATCTGCGATATGGATGATTCGAACCTGCTGCAGGTTCGAGCCGAACAAAGTGAGGCAACGGAGCCGTTTACGGCGACGGCCCGAAGGGCGAACGAAGCGAGTCATCCTGCACGACCCACCAATGTAAAAAAGCGCCCTAAAGGCGCTTTTTTGCTATCTGCGATAAAAGCGCCCCGTCACATGTCATATTCCTGGGATACGTCATCTTATCCGGGGAAGTAAGCAAACCGTATCTTATTAAAAAAGATGCGTTTTTTTCACCTGAATGTCCCCTCTCCATACCAGGCAGCCACATATGGCTTATGCCTCTGTCGGCACAATGTCTCGTCTGGCGGGCGTCTTAATCGAATGAAGGATAAGATATAATATTTCGGTCTGGAACAAACATAAAAAACACAATATAAAATAAAGCTTTAGGTGAAAATCATGACACTCAGTGAACGAGCCAGACGCTTTGCTACCCAAGCGCATCGTGAAGCCGGTCAAAAACGAAAGTTCACAGGCGAACCCTACATTGTCCACCCGGCATCCGTTGTCAAATTACTTCAAAGCATAAACCCAACCGAAGAAATGGTCGCAGCGGCATGGCTCCATGATGTCGTTGAAGATACTGGTGTCACCCTTGAAACCATCAATGCGTTGTTCGGCGCGGAGGTCGGACAATATGTTGAAATGCTTACAGATGTCAGGACCCGGCGAACGGGAGGCTCGCGTATTGAGCGCAAGAACGCCAATCTCATTCATAGCGCGCAGGCAAATGCCGCAGCGCAGACCATAAAGTTATGTGACCTTATTGATAATGCGCGAGATATTGTGGCACGGGATCCGATTTTTGCCCGTGAGTATATTTTAGAGATGAAGCGGTTGTTAAGCGTCCTGACAGCCGGAGATCAAAACTTGTATGCACAGGCCCATGAGTTATGTCATGAAGGGCTTGCCCTGCTGTGTAAGCAGCAGGGAAGCGATGCGTGGTTTGTAGAAAGTTGGGCGCAGTATGAACAGCACACACCCCTTAGCTCGGTGACAATGTGGTCAGAAACAGAATTGCCGGAATTGTTACCGCCGCTAATACCGTCTGGACAGAAATAATGCCTGCTGACAGGCGGTAATCTCCACCAAGCAGTTTGGACATGATGTAGGCAGAGGGTGTGCAGGGAAGCGCGTTAAAGAGTACGACAGTTGCCAGAACAGGGCCGCTTATCCCTGACCCTATGCCAATAAGCAATGTCACCAGCGGAACAAACAGCAGCTTAACGAATGTTGACTGCAACACGGCGCCGTGAGAGGCACGGGCCGCTTTAAGGTCCAGACCTGCGCCAACAGCCAGTAGCCCCAGAGGCAGAGAAGCACTCCCCAGGATATGCAAAATGTCAGATACAGTCTGTGGTAACTGCAAACGCGCAATATTAAAGAGCAGCCCGGCAAGCACCGAAATAATGACAGGATTACGTACCAATGCCCTGATTATCTGGGCTTATGCGGGCTTCGTACCCTGGCCGTAATACATCAGCACAACAATGGATGCCACATTCAATATAGAAAACTTTTTATGACAGTTTTGTGACACCTTGCTAAATCATATAAACATATTAAATATGCCGAATAATTATTACCGGGTTTTCATGGCGCGTCAGGCCTGTACTTTCAACATTTCCATAACCCGGGATTTCTTATATCTATTTTTAATAAGATGGGAAAAGACCTCGGACCGGGAATGGGCGTATGAATGTTCTGGCCACGACAGGACTATCTGATAAGGCCCCTGCCAGATATAGCAGTTTTCCTCAAGCTCCCACCATCGGTGCCGATATCTCTGTTTTATGGTAAGAGGAAAGACTATGACGACCATTCAGACATCAACCCACCCTATTCAAACCAGTAACAGTGGAGGGAGTGCTTCCAGCGGCAATGATATTGCAGCCCAAATCAGCCGCATTACGGAGCAAATCACCAAACTGACTCAACAGCTAAAAGAGCTGCCAGAGAGTGCCGGCAGCCCGGAAGAGAAGAAAAAACAGCAGGAGCTCATCCAGGCACAGCTTAAAGTGCTGCAGACACAGCTTGCGCAGTTATTACGCCAGCAGGCAGAAGAGGCTCAGAAGAAACAGGATCAGAAGCAGGGCAAGGTGGAAGGGGTAAACAACCCATCAGATCAAAATCAGATCGATATCTACATCTAATCCTCTGCAGCATTAAACAGTGGGTCGCGTATACGGGCTTCGGTTAATCTTTGCGCCTGAATACGCACCACTTCCCAGATAGCCTGCGCCGCCCCCGAAAGAGAACGATTTTTTCGCCGAACCAGCATCAGCTTGCGCTCGATAGCCGGTACGAGACGCTTCACGGTCAGTCGGCTCCCCTGTGGCAACGGAAGCGCCAGGGCGGGTAATACGCTGATCCCAATGCCTGCCTCCACCATAGGAAACAGCGTGGCCGGGTGACCGATTTCCTGCACGATGGTTGCCTTTACCCCCTGAGTCACCAGCGCTGAGTCAATCAACGGACGGCTGCCCGATGCATAATCCTGCAAGACCAGATTCGCTCCCTGCAGCGACTGCCAGCTAACATGGGGTAACATTGCCAACGGATCGTCGTCCCGACAGAGCAGCAAAAAAGGCTCGGAAAGAACGATCTCACACTCCAGATCACTGACCTGACCAGGATCGATGACGATACCAAAATCCACATCGCCCTGGCGGATGCTCTCCAGCACCCACTGTTGCGGCCTGTCGTGCAGCACAAAATCGATATCCGGATAGCGTTGATTACCCTCAGCAATACACTGCGGAATAAGATGCGCCGAAATCGTCTGGCTCGCCGCCACCCGCACGGTGCCCGAAAGCTGCTGTCCCAGTCGCCCGACGTCCCTGAGCGTACTGTTCAGTTCATCCAGTAACCGCTCCAGGCGCAGGGCCAGCTGCTGTCCGGCTTCGGTTAATACCACTTCACGCGTGGTCCGGTCGAGTAACCGGACGCCTGTCTGGATCTCAAGCTCTTTCACACTGTGGCTGACCGCTGACTGGCTCAGGCCAATGATCTCCCCTGCCCGGCTGAAGCTGCGGGCATGGGCCACGGTGACAAAAACGCGAAGCTGGCGGAGTGAATAATTCATCTGTTTAATTCATGAATGGATGCAATAAATCAATTTTATTTCTCAAAGGGAACAAAGCACAATAGCGACATCTGTTTTCAGGAGTCATTATGAAACTATTTCGTATTCTTGATCCGTTTACACTCACCCTGGTCGTCACCGTGTTACTGGCCTCCTTCTTCCCCGCGCGCGGCAGCTTTGTACCGTTTTTTGAAGGGCTAACCACGGCGGCCATCGCACTGCTGTTCTTTATGCACGGCGCCAAACTCTCCCGCGAAGCCATTATCGCCGGCGGAAGCCACTGGCGACTGCACCTGTGGGTTATGTGCAGCACCTTTATTCTGTTCCCGATACTCGGCGTGCTGTTTGCGTGGTGGGCACCGGTCAATGTTGACCCGGCGCTCTATACCGGTTTCCTGTATCTCTGTATTTTGCCAGCCACCGTCCAGTCCGCCATTGCCTTTACTTCGCTGGCTGGCGGCAACGTCGCGGCTGCTGTCTGCTCGGCATCGGCATCCAGCCTGTTAGGGATTTTCGTCTCACCGTTGCTGGTTGGCCTGCTGATGAATATGCACGGTGCAGAAGGTAACCTGGAGCAAGTCGGGAAAATCTGTCTGCAGCTACTGCTGCCATTTGTCCTTGGCCATCTTTCTCGTCCGTGGACAGGGGCGTTTGTGGCGAAGCACAAGAAATGGATCTCAAAAACCGACCAGACGTCGATCCTGCTGGTGGTTTACTCCGCCTTCAGCGAAGCCGTGGTGAATGGTATCTGGCATAAGGTGGGCGCCGGCTCGCTGCTGTTTATCGTGGTGGTCAGTATCGTCCTGCTGGCGATTGTCATTGCGGTAAATGTCTTTGTGGCACGCAAGTGCGGCTTCAGCAAAGCAGATGAAATCACTATTGTGTTCTGCGGATCGAAGAAAAGTCTGGCAAACGGCATCCCGATGGCCAACATTCTGTTCCCGACCTCGGTGATTGGGATGATGGTGCTGCCGCTGATGATTTTCCATCAGATCCAGCTGATGGTCTGTGCGGTACTGGCGCGTCGTTACAAACGTCAGACGGAAAAGCTGGCGCAGGAAGAGACCCGCGCCGCGAAGGCTTAAGGACGTTTCAGGGGCTGAACCAGCTGGGTCAGCCCCTCGGTTTTAATCAGTAGCGTGATAGCCATCAGCTCGCCCAGGCGTCCGGCAGGGAATTCATCCTTCCGGGCAAACCACAGCAGATACTCTTCCGGCAAATCAATCAGCCTGCGGCCCTTATATTTACCAAACGGCATTTCCGTATTGGCGATCTCGACGAGCTGCTCTTTCTCCACGTTACTCTCCTAACAGGCGCAGCATTTCTGCTTCATCGATAACCTCAATGCCGAGCTCCTGCGCTTTGGCCAGCTTTGAACCAGCGGCTTCACCGGCAATCACCAGGTCGGTTTTCTTCGACACGCTGCCCGCCACTTTTGCCCCCAGCGCCACCAGACGCGCTTTCGCATCATCACGTGACAGCTGGCTGAGACTACCGGTTAGCACCACCGTTTTACCCGCGAACGGGCTGTCGATCTCTTCGGCGTTGACAACGACCGGCGCAGGCCATTTGATGCCCTGTTCCAGCAGTTTGCCGATGACGTCGCGGTTGCTCTCTTCGGCAAAGAAGTTAAAGACGTGCGTGGCCACCACAATGCCAACATCCGGCACTTTTTGCAGCTCCTCAATGCTCGCTTTCTCCAGCGCGTCCAGCGTACCAAAGTACGCCGCCAGACCTGCAGCGGTGGCTTCACCGACCTCACGAATACCAAGCGCATAGAGGAAACGGGCAAACGTGGTCTCTTTGGCGGCTTCCAGCGCATTCACCACGTTCTGAGCCGACTTCGGTCCCATGCGGTCAAGGCCGGTCAGCTTACCTGCCGTCAGTTTAAAGAGATCCGCAGGCGTGTGGACGTACTCTTTCTCAACCAGCTGATCGATAATTTTGTCGCCCATGCCGTCAACGTCCATCGCCCGTCGGGAGACGAAGTGCTTGAGTGACTCTTTACGCTGCGCGCCACAGATTAATCCCCCAGTGCAACGGGCCACCGCTTCACCTTCCACACGCTCTACGTCTGAGCCACACACCGGGCAATGCGTCGGGAACTCAATGGCGCGCGTATCGTCAGGGCGTTCAGACTGAACCACGTTGACAACCTGCGGGATCACATCCCCCGCCCGGCGGATCACCACTTTGTCACCAATACGCAGGCCAAGACGCTCAATTTCATCCGCGTTGTGCAGGGTTGCATTGCTCACCAGCACACCGGCCACATGCACCGGCTCCAGACGCGCAACCGGCGTGATGGCTCCCGTACGGCCCACCTGGAACTCCACATCGCGGACAAAGGTCATCTGCTCCTGGGCCGGGAACTTAAACGCCACAGCCCAGCGCGGTGCTCGTGCCACAAAGCCTAGCTGTTCCTGCAGCGCAAGCGAGTTCACCTTGATAACCACACCATCGATATCAAAACCGAGGGTCGGACGGTCTTCTTCAACCTTGTGATAGAACGCAAGCACCGCCTCCGGTGAGTCGCAAAGCTGCACGCGATTGCTGACCGGCAAGCCCCACGCTTTAAACTGCAGTAAACGTCCGAGGTGGGTATCCGGCAGCGCCCCTCCCTCCAGAATACCGACGCCATAGCAGAAGAAAGTAAGTGGTCGCTTCGCGGTAATACGCGGGTCCAGCTGGCGCAAAGAGCCTGCCGCCGCATTGCGCGGGTTAGCAAACACCTTCCCACCGGTGCGACGTGCCTCTTCGTTAATTTTTTCGAAGCCCGCCTGCGGGAGGAACACTTCACCGCGGACTTCCAGACGAGCTGGAATATTGTCGCCATGCAGCTTCAGCGGGATCGCACGGATAGTACGCACGTTGGTGGTAATGTCTTCGCCGGTAGTGCCATCCCCACGCGTTGCGGCACGGACCAGCACGCCGTTCTCGTAGAGGATACTGACGGCCAGGCCATCCAGCTTCAGCTCACAGCACCATGTCAGGGCGTCGCTGCTTTTGAGCCGATCCTGCACACGCTTGTTAAAGGCGAGGAAGCTCTCTTCATCGAAGACGTTATCCAGAGAGAGCATCGGCACTTCATGACGTACCTGGCTGAACGCACCTAGCGGTTCAGCGCCGACACGCTGGGTTGGCGAGTCTGGAGTGATCAACTCCGGGTGTTGCGCCTCTAAATCGCGCAGTTCACGCATCAGGCGATCGTACTCCGCATCCGGCACTTCCGGTGCGTCCATAACATGATAAAGATATTCATGATGGCGAAGCGTGGTTCGCAGTTCAGTGATTTGTTGTTCGATTGAGTCCATATCGCACCATCAATGAGAAAAAACCCCCGACAGGCGGGGGTTGAGGAGGAGTTGAAGATAACGCGTCGGTTACGCGTTGGCTTCCTTAACTTCGCGGATGCGGTCCTGATACTCGCGCAGTTTCTGCGGCGTCATCATGCGACGCTGGTCGTCGAGCACCACACCACCCACTTCGTCAGCGATGTGCTGAGCGGACTGCAGCATCAGCTTAAAGTTTTGCAGTTCGTCACCGTAAGACGGAACCTGCATAAAGATTGTTACCCCCGGCGTCACGAAATCCCCCGTCATTTCAGGGTCGAAGGTGCCAGGGTTGACCATATTGGCCAGGCTAAACAGCGCCGGGCCGCTACCGTCCGGGCTCAGGTGACGATGGAAGATATTCATATCGCCAAACTTGAAGCCGGCCTGTTGAATACTGTTAAGCAGTACGTCACCGTTCAGATGGCTGCCGTGATGGGCGGCAACGTTCATGATGATCACCGCTTCTTTGCGCTGCGGTTTTTCAACAACCGGTTCTGGCTCTGCAACCGGTTCTGGCTCCACGCGCGGTGCCGGAGCTGGCTGCGGCGCAGGCTGCACATGAACAGGCTGTTGTGGCGCTTGCTGTACCGGCTGGGCAGGCTGTTGTTGCGCAGGTTGCTGCGGAACAGGCTGCTGCACGGGTTGTTGTGGAACCGGCTGCGGCGCTGCTGGCTGCTGTTGGACAGGCTGCTGCGGCGGCTGACGCACCGGCTCTTCCACAGGCTGCGGCGCCTGCTGGCGAGGCTGTGCAGAAGCATACGGCGGTTGATACTGGTGCTGCGCAGTGCGGGGGGCTTCATGCTCCCCATGAGCCGCGCCGGGCGCAGTATTGACCCGATGAACACGAACTTCACCCACGCCGTCGTCGTCGCTTCCATCGATGTCATATTCACTGTCATCGTCGTCACGACTGGACTTCATGCGCTTCAGTGGGCGATCGCGAAACATAGAAGAACGCTCTTTACGGCTGGTCCAGAAACCATGTACCAGTAAAGCGATTATGGCGATCGCGCCAACAATGATTAATATCAGACGCAAATCCTGCATCATTATATTCTCTGTTGTTCTAACACCTTGCCACCACGGCAAACATTTACTCACTAAGAGTATTTGCCGTTTACGTCAAGTGCAAGTGTGTGCAGAGCATTCACAGCATAAAGATGAACTAAATCGTGCTTTTTGCTGTTTTTTCGAACATTTCCGAACTGGTCATTGGTCCGTAACTGGATAATATAGGCGGGCAATTCCACTGGTTGTGAAAAAAGGAGTACAGCCTGGTTATGGTTTCAACATCTTCTTCTCCCCCACGCAGCGGCGTCTGGTATTTTTCTCAGGGCTGGAAACTGGTCTCCCTGCCGGGTATTCGACGTTTCGTCATTCTGCCCTTGCTGATCAACATTGTTCTCATGGGCGGCGCCTTCTGGTGGCTTTTCACGAAGCTTGAAAGCTGGGTCCCGGCCATGATGAGCTATGTACCTGACTGGCTGCAGTGGCTGAGCTATCTGCTGTGGCCACTCGCGGTGATTTCTGTGCTGTTGGTGTTCGGCTATTTCTTCTCAACGATTGCCAACTGGATTGCGGCGCCGTTTAACGGACTGCTGGCGGAACAGCTGGAAGCGCGTCTGACCGGTGCCACACCACCGGACACAGGCATAATAGGGATCATGAAAGATATTCCGCGCATCATGAAGCGCGAATGGCAGAAATTCGCCTGGTACCTTCCCCGTGCGATTGTACTGCTTCTCCTTTATCTGGTGCCCGGTATCGGCCAGACGGTTGCCCCCGTGCTGTGGTTCCTGTTCAGCGCCTGGATGCTGGCGATTCAGTACTGCGACTACCCGTTTGATAATCACAAGGTACCTTTTAAAGAGATGCGCACCGCGCTGCGCAGGCAGAAAGTGGCCAATATGCAGTTTGGCGCGCTCACCAGCCTGTTCACCTTGATCCCCTTCCTCAATCTTTTCATCATGCCCGTTGCGGTTTGCGGCGCAACGGCAATGTGGGTGGACTGCTACCGTGCTAAGCACGCGTTATGGAAGTAATGCAAAAATGTGTAAAAGAGGGGTGGCTTATGCCGCCCCTTATTCCATACTGATCCCCATTATTTCCTTGCAGTATATAGATATGCGAATTCCTTACTTCCCCCTACCTGCTTAGCAGGTATGCTGGGTCGGTATCCCAATTTCATACAGTTAAGGACAGGCCATGAGTAAGATTTATGAAGACAACTCGCTGACTATCGGTCATACGCCCCTGGTTCGACTGAACCGTATCGGTAATGGACGCATTCTGGCGAAGGTCGAATCACGCAACCCGAGCTTTAGCGTAAAATGCCGTATCGGTGCAAATATGATTTGGGATGCCGAAAAACGTGGCGTGCTCAAGCCTGGCGTTGAGCTGGTTGAGCCTACCAGCGGCAACACTGGCATCGCACTGGCCTATGTCGCTGCGGCGCGTGGCTATAAACTGACGCTGACCATGCCTGAAACCATGAGCATCGAGCGTCGCAAGCTGCTGAAAGCGCTGGGCGCAAACCTGGTGCTGACCGAAGGCGCGAAAGGCATGAAAGGTGCCATTCAGAAAGCCGAAGAGATTGTTGCCAGCGATCCGGCGAAATACCTGCTGCTTCAGCAGTTCAGCAACCCGGCAAACCCGGAAATCCACGAAAAAACCACCGGCCCGGAAATCTGGGAAGATACCGATGGTCAGGTTGATGTATTTATCTCTGGCGTGGGTACCGGCGGTACGCTGACCGGTGTGTCACGCTATATAAAAGGCACGAAAGGTAAAAAAGACCTGATCACCGTGGCCGTTGAACCGACCGACTCGCCGGTTATCTCTCAGGCGCTGGCGGGCGAAGAACTCAAACCAGGCCCGCACAAGATTCAGGGTATTGGCGCAGGCTTCATTCCGGGCAACCTGGATCTGAAGCTGATTGATAAAGTCGTGACGATCACGAACGAAGAAGCCATCTCGACCGCACGTCGCCTGATGGACGAAGAAGGTATCCTGGCGGGTATCTCTTCCGGTGCTGCCGTTGCGGCGGCGCTCAAACTTCAGGAAGATGAGGCCTTTACCAATAAGAATATTGTGGTTATCCTGCCTTCTTCGGGTGAGCGTTACTTAAGCACTGCACTGTTTGCCGATCTGTTTACTGAAAAAGAACTGCAACAGTAATGCCAGCATGTTAATAACGCGTAAAAAAGCACCTTTTTAGGTGCTTTTTTGTGGCCTGCTTCAAAGTTTTACCCCTCCTGGCATTGATTCACCCCGTTGGGTCTGGTATTTAAACCAGCAATTATTTTGATGCGTGAAATTAATCAGCGAACGAAATAGCCTTGCTGAATCGATTTTATGATTTGGTTCAAGTCTTGCTTTCGCTGCATAATGTTTAATGACGATCGAAACGTCAGCGCTAACAATACAGGCTAAAGTTCAGTCGCCAGGCTAGACTTTAGTTCCACAACACTAAACCTATAAGTTGGGGAAATACAATGTTCCAGCAAGAAGTTACCATTACCGCTCCGAACGGTCTGCACACCCGCCCTGCTGCTCAGTTTGTTAAAGAAGCGAAAGGCTTCACTTCTGAAATCACTGTGACTTCCAACGGCAAAAGCGCTAGCGCAAAAAGCCTGTTCAAACTGCAGACTCTGGGCCTGACTCAGGGCACCGTAGTCACCATCTCTGCTGAAGGTGAAGACGAGCAGAAAGCAGTTGAGCATCTGGTAAAACTGATGGCTGAGCTCGAGTAAGTTTCCGGGTTCTTTTAAATATCAGTCACAAGTAAGGTAGGGTTATGATTTCAGGCATTTTAGCATCCCCGGGTATCGCTTTCGGCAAAGCACTGCTGCTGAAAGAAGACGAGATCGTCATCGACCGGAAAAAAATTTCTGCCGACAAGGTTGATCAGGAAGTTGAACGTTTTCTGAGCGGTCGTGCCAAGGCATCTGCGCAACTGGAAGCGATCAAAACTAAAGCTGGCGAAACTTTCGGTGAAGAAAAAGAAGCTATCTTCGAAGGGCACATCATGCTGCTCGAAGATGAGGAGCTGGAGCAGGAAATCATAGCCCTGATTAAAGATAAAGGCATGACGGCCGACGCGGCTGCCCATGAAGTTATCGAAGGTCAGGCAACTGCCCTGGAAGAACTGGATGATGAATACCTGAAAGAACGTGCGGCCGACGTACGTGATATCGGTAAGCGTCTGCTGCGCAACATCCTGGGTCTGGCCATTATCGATCTGAGCGCGATTCAGGACGAAGTGATCCTGGTTGCCGCTGACCTGACCCCGTCTGAAACCGCACAGCTGAACCTGAACAAGGTGCTGGGTTTCATCACCGACGCCGGTGGCCGTACCTCCCACACCTCAATCATGGCGCGTTCTCTGGAACTGCCTGCCATCGTGGGTACCGGTAGCGTCACCTCTCAGGTGAAAAACGACGACTATCTGATTCTGGATGCCGTAAACAACATGGTTTACGTCAACCCAACCAACGAAGAGATCGAGAAACTGCGCGCCGTTCAGGAGCAGGTTGCGACCGAGAAAGCGGAGCTCGCTAAACTGAAAGACCTGCCAGCTATTACGCTGGACGGCCATCAGGTAGAAGTGTGCGCTAACATCGGTACCGTACGCGACGTCGATGGCGCTGAGCGCAACGGTGCGGAAGGTGTGGGTCTGTATCGTACTGAATTCCTGTTCATGGACCGTGATGCCCTGCCAACTGAAGAAGAGCAGTTTGCAGCGTACAAAGCGGTGGCTGAAGCCTGCGGCTCTCAGGCCGTTATCGTCCGTACCATGGACATCGGTGGCGACAAAGAGCTGCCGTATATGAACTTCCCGAAAGAAGAGAACCCGTTCCTGGGCTGGCGTGCAGTGCGTATCGCCATGGATCGTAAAGAGATCCTACGTGACCAGGTGCGTGCGATTCTGCGTGCCTCTGCTTTCGGCAAGCTGCGCATTATGTTCCCGATGATCATCTCTGTTGAAGAAGTGCGTGCACTGAAGAAAGAGATCGAGATCTACAAACAGGAACTGCGTGACGAAGGTAAAGCATTTGACGAGTCAATTGAGATCGGCGTGATGGTGGAAACACCGGCAGCCGCGACCATTGCGCGTCATTTAGCCAAAGAAGTTGATTTCTTTAGTATCGGCACCAATGATTTAACGCAGTACACCCTGGCAGTTGACCGTGGTAATGATATGATTTCACATCTCTACCAGCCAATGTCACCGTCCGTACTGAACTTGATCAAGCAAGTTATTGATGCTTCTCATGCAGAAGGTAAATGGACTGGCATGTGTGGTGAGCTTGCAGGCGACGAACGTGCTACACTTCTGTTGCTGGGTATGGGTCTGGACGAATTCTCTATGAGCGCCATTTCCATCCCGCGCATTAAGAAGATTATCCGTAACACGAACTTCGAAGATGCGAAGGTGTTAGCAGAGCAGGCTCTTGCTCAACCGACAACGGACGAGTTAATGACGCTGGTTAACAAGTTCATTGAAGAAAAAACAATCTGCTAATCCACGAGATGCGGCCCAAATTACTGCTTAGGAGAAGATCATGGGTTTGTTCGATAAACTGAAATCTCTGGTTTCTGATGATAAGAAAGACTCCGGAACTATTGAGATTGTTGCTCCGCTCTCCGGCGAGATCGTCAACATCGAAGACGTGCCGGATGTAGTGTTTGCTGAGAAAATCGTTGGTGATGGCATTGCTATCAAACCAACTGGCAACAAAATGGTTGCTCCAGTTGACGGCACCATCGGTAAAATTTTTGAAACCAACCATGCGTTCTCTATCGAATCTGATAGCGGTATCGAACTGTTCGTTCACTTCGGTATCGACACCGTTGAACTGAAAGGCGAAGGCTTCAAACGTATCGCAGAAGAAGGCCAGCGTGTGAAAGTTGGCGACCCGGTGATTGAATTCGATCTGCCACTGCTGGAAGAAAAAGCGAAGTCTACCCTGACTCCGGTTGTTATCTCCAACATGGACGAAATCAAAGAACTGATCAAACTGTCTGGCAGCGTCACCGTGGGTGAAACCCCGGTTATCCGCATCAAGAAGTAATTCTTGCCGCACAGAAAAATGGCGCCTTCGGGCGCCATTTTTGTTTATGCGGGGAGGATAAGCTCGTCGTAACCTTTCGACTGCGTATAGATCATGACGTCAGTCACCCGATCGCCTGCCATGCGTATGGCATCAGCAACGGTTTTTCCCCCCACGATACCGCTGACCAGTTCTGAACAGAACAGATCGCCCGTGCCTTTCAGATCCGTCTCGACGCGCGGGTGCGCGCTTACGGTAACGCCCTCTTTACTCACCAGCACGACGTGAATATTCTGCGGGTCGTCGGCCACTGGCGCACTGGTTATCGCCACCCATTTCAGCGTATCGGAAAGCAGCCCCTGCGCGGCGGCGATGGCGCTCTCTGGCGTGCGGCACGGTTTACCGCTTAACACTTCCAGTTCAAACACGTTGGGCGTAATGCCCTGTGCCAGCGGCAGCAGATGCTCACGATACGCCTCAGGAATATCAGGTTTAACGTACATCCCGCTGTCGATATCCCCGATCACCGGATCGACCAGCACCAGCAGGTCCGGATGCTGCACCTTGATCGCCTTCAGCCACTGCGCCAGCAGAACGATCTGGCTGGCGCTGCCCATATAGCCGGTGGTAACCGCCTTAAGCTCGCGCAGGATCTCGCGCTCTTCCAGCGCCTTCAGGTAGCCGCTGAACCACTCATCCGGGATCACTCCACCGTAAAAGGTGTCATAGTGCGGCGTGTTGCTGAACAGCACCGTCGGCACGGCGGTCACATTCAGCCGGTGGGTGCGAATATTCGGTACCGCAATGCTGTTCCCCACGCTGCCGTACACCACCTGCGACTGTACGGCGACAATATCGGTTTGCTGCGCCCGGGTGTTATCCCGGAATAGAATCATCTCCATGACGCTTAAATCCCCGCCCCCTGCGAATAACTCTCTTCACCAAAGACGCCGGTAGACAGATAGCGATCGCCGCGGTCGCAGATAATCGCCACCACCACTGCACCAGGGTTCTCCTGCGCCACCCGCATCGCGCCAGCTACCGCGCCACCTGAACTGACCCCGCAGAAGATGCCTTCACGTACCGCCAGCTCACGCATGGTATTCTCCGCCTCGCGCTGATGAATATCCAGCACCTGATCCACCAGCTGAGCATTAAAGATGCCCGGCATATACTCTGCCGGCCAGCGGCGAATACCGGGAATGCTGCTCCCCTCTTCCGGCTGCAGACCGACAATGGTGACCGGTTTTTCCTGCTCACGCAGAAAACGCGACACGCCGGTAATGGTGCCGGTGGTGCCCATACTGGAGACAAAATGGGTGATACGTCCGTCGGTTTGTTGCCAGATTTCCGGGCCTGTGGTCGTGTAGTGGGCGTAGGGGTTATCCGGATTGTTGAACTGATCCAGCAGCTTGCCTTCACCACGCTCAGCCATCGCCAGCGCTAAGTCGCGCGCCCCTTCCATCCCTTGCTCTTTGGTCACCAGTATCAGCTCGGCACCGTAGGCCCGCATCGCGGCGCGACGCTCCTGGCTCATGTTGTCCGGCATCAGCAGCTTCATGCGGTAGCCTTTCAGCGCGGCAATCATCGCCAGCGCAATGCCGGTATTCCCGCTGGTGGCCTCAATGAGCACGTCGCCAGGCTTAATTTCACCGCGCGTTTCGGCCTGAACAATCATCGACAGTGCCGCGCGGTCTTTGACCGACCCCGCCGGGTTATTGCCTTCGAGTTTGACCCAGATTTCGTTGCCGTTGTCCGGCCCCATGCGCTGGAGCTTGACCAGAGGAGTGTTGCCGATGGTGTGTTCGAGTGTATTCACGATTTTTACTCAATAAAAAAGCCGGGTGGCGCTTCGCTTACCCGGCCTACAAGACGCAGTTTTAGCTGTAGGCCCGGTCAGCGCAGCGCCACCGGGCGATAAACATCCTAATAACCTATCAGGCTGACTCCGCCAGAGCAACATCCTCACGCGTCTCGATGCGCTGGTTACCGTGATAAATACGGGCATGCTGTAGCCCCACAAACAGGCGTTCCCCCCGGTGTGGCGCCTCTTCATCGCGCATTACCACCGTCAGCGGCTCGGTATACCAGCCCAGCGGTTGTACCACCATTTGCGTGTAGTGCCCTTTAGGGCTAGCTTCCAGCACCTGCACCGGCAGCGGTGAATCCAGGCTGGTTCGACGGCTGACATCCACTTCCCATGGGCGCAGGAACAGATCCACCGGCCCCTGATGGGCTGGCGTGTATCCCAGCGGCCAACGGTGTGCCCCGACGTGGAATTGCCCACCCCGTACGGTGCCCTGCAGACGGTTAACTTCGCCCATAAACTCCAGCACAAAACGGGTCGCAGGTTCACGCCAGAGCTGCTCTGGCTCATCAACCTGCTCAATATTCCCCTGGCTCATTACCACCACGCGATCCGCGACTTCCATCGCCTCTTCCTGGTCGTGAGTGACGAACACGCTGGTGAATTTCAGCTCTTCATGCAACTGACGCAGCCAGCGACGAAGCTCTTTACGCACCTGCGCATCCAGCGCCCCGAACGGCTCATCCAGCAGCAGAATTTGCGGTTCAACCGCCAGCGCACGGGCCAGCGCGACGCGCTGTTTCTGGCCGCCGGAAAGCTGCGCCGGGAAACGGTCAGCCAGGTGGGCCAGCTGCACCATCTCCAGCAGTTTGGTCACCTTCGCTTTGATGGTTGCCGCGTCCGGACGCTCACGCTTAGGAAGAACGGTCAGGCCAAAGGCGATATTGTCGAACACCGTCATATGGCGGAACAGTGCGTAATGCTGGAACACAAAGCCGACTTTGCGATCGCGGGCATGCAGGCGGCTCACGTCGGTGCCGTGAAAACGGATATGCCCGCTGGTCTGATGCTCAAGACCGGCGATAATACGCAGCAGCGTGGTTTTGCCCGAGCCAGATGGCCCCAGCAGCGCCACCATTTGTCCGGAAGGGATATCCAGCGAGATATCATTCAGCACCTGGGTGCGACCAAAAGACTTCTTAATATTGGCAATCTCAATGCTCATGATTTCCCTCCTGATGCTGACGTTTTTCCTGATTCTCTAAACGCCACTGCACCACACTCTTCAAAAACAGGGTCAAAATAGCCATCAGCGTCAGCAACGCTGCGGCGGTAAAGGAGCCGATGGTGTTGTAATCCTGCTGCAGCAGTTCAATCTGTAACGGCAGCGACAGGGTTTCACCTCGAATGGAACCGGATACCACCGACACCGCACCGAACTCACCAATTGCGCGCGCGTTGGTCAGCACCACACCATAGAGCAGTGCCCAACGAATATTCGGCAGCGTGACGCGGCGGAACATCTGCCAGCCAGACGCGCCCAGCAGCACAGCCGCTTCGTCTTCGTTGCTCCCCTGGCTTAACATCACCGGCACCAGTTCACGCACCACAAACGGACAGGTCACAAAGATGGTCACCAGCACCATACCCGGCCAGGCAAACATCACCTGCAGGTTGTGCTCATCCAGCCAGCCACCCAGCGGCCCGTTGGAGCCGTAAAACAGCAGGTAAACCAGACCCGCAACCACCGGGGAGACGGCAAACGGGATATCCAGCAGCGTCAGCAGCATCTGACGCCCCGGGAAGTTAAAGCGCGTCACCAGCCAGGCCAGCAGCGTACCAAACACCAGGTTGACCGGCACCGTGATCAGCGCAATCAGCACGGTCAGCCAGATGGCGTGCAGCATATCCGGGTCCGCCAGGTTTTCCAGCGCGGGCATGATCCCTTTACTGAACGCCTGAACGAAAATATAGATTGTCGGTACCACGAGGATAAGAGCGGAAACCAGCACGCCCGTACCAATCAGAAACCATTTCCCCCAGTTGATGCGGGGCGCGTCGTATCGCTTCAATTGAGTAACTTCCGCCATCAGTGACCTACCACACGTCGACCAAAGCGACTTTGCAGAGTGTTGATTGAGTAGAGCAGCAGCAACGATGCGGCAAGAATGACCGAGGCAATGGCGCTCGCCGCCGGGTAATCAAACTCCTGCAAACGGATAAAAATCATCAGCGATGTCACTTCTGTTTTCCACGCAATGTTACCGGCGATAAAAATGACCGCACCGAACTCGCCGAGGCTACGGGTAAACGACAGCGCCACCCCCGCCATCAGCGCCGGGGACAGCTCAGGCAGGACAACTTTACGGAAGCTCTGCCAGCGTGTAGCCCCCAGCGTTTCTGCCGCCTCTTCATATTCCGGGCCTAACTCTTCGAGCACCGGCTGTACGGTACGCACCACAAACGGAATGCTGGTAAAGGCCATCGCCACCGCGATACCAAGCCAGGTATAGGTCACTTTGATGTCAAACTTCGCCAGCCACTCACCGTACAACCCGTTGACGGAGAAAAGTGACGCCAGCGTTAAACCGGCAACGGCGGTCGGCAGAGCAAAGGGTAAATCCATCAATGCATCGAGCAGCGTGCGGCCCGGGAAGCGATAGCGGGTTAAAATCCACGCCATCAGCAGGCCAAACACGCCGTTGAAAATCGAGGCCACAAACGCCGACAGCAGCGTGACTTTATAGGCTGCAACGACCTGCGGGTTGGTGACCACTTCCCAGTACTGGGACCAGCTCATCTGCGCAAGCTGCATCACCAGCGCGCTGAGCGGCAACAACAAAATCAGGCAGACGAACAGCAGGCTGGTCCCGAGGCTTAAGGTAAAACCCGGCAGCACGCGTTTAGTCGATACGGCAAACATTACTTACGCCCCGCCGCCAGCAATTTGTCTAATTCACCGCCGCTGGCAAAATGCGTTTTCATCACCTCAGGCCAGGAGCCGAAATGATCCTCCACGCGGAACAGCGCAGTCTGCGGGAATTTATCTTTCAGTTTTTTCATCACGTCAGGGTTGTTCACGCGATAGTAGTAATCGGTAATGATGGTCTGCGCCTGTGGGCTGTACAGGTAGTTGAGATAGGCTTTTGCCGCTTTCTCGGTGCCGTTTGCCTGCACGTTTTTATCCACCCACGCCACCGGGAACTCGGCCAGGATGTTGGTTTTCGGGATAACGACCTCAAAGCCCTGCGCTTCATACTGTTTGCGGATGTTGTTCACTTCCGATTCAAAGCTAATCAGCACATCGCCCAGACCGCGTTCTGCGAAGGTTGTCGTTGCTCCGCGGCCGCCGGTATCAAACACTTCGACGTTTTTCAGGAACTGGGTCATGAACTGCTCGGTTTTGGCCTTATCGTTACCGTCAGCCTTGTCCGCCGCGCCCCACGCCGCTAAATAGGTATAACGCGCGTTGCCGGAGGTTTTTGGGTTCGGGAAAATCAGCTTTACGTCAGAACGAACCAGATCGCTCCAGTCGTGGATATTCTTTGGGTTGCCCTTGCGCACCAGGAAGCCCATGGTGGAGTAGAACGGCGAGCTGTTGTTTGGTAAACGGCTCTGCCAGTCGGCCGGGATGAGCTTGCCTTTGTCATGCAGGATCTGCACATCGGTCACCTGGTTGTAGGTCACCACATCCGCTTTCAGTCCCTGAAGGATCGCCAGCGCCTGTTTGGACGAACCGGCGTGAGACTGTTTGATGGTCAGCTTGTCACCGTTATTGTCTTTCGCCCACTGCTGCTCAAACGGCGGGTTAAGGGCGGCAAACAGCTCGCGGGAGACGTCATATGAGCTGTTCAGCAGCTCAGTCGCCTGCGCCTGTGCCACCAGCAGTAAACCTGCCAGTGCCAGGGATCCTTTTTTCAGTACAGTAACGGCCATTGCGCACCCTTATAAATGTGATGACTATCTTATAGTCATAATATTTATAACGAGGACGAAAGGAGTAACGGTTTTATATACCGTTTGGTGATTTACAAGCAGAAAAGGGAATAAGGGTGCGGCCTGTTGCCCTCACCCCAACCCTCTCCCGGAGGGAGAGGGAGAAAGGGAATTACAGCGCCAGCAGACGCTCAATGGATGGTGCGAAGTAGTAGCCGCCGGTGACCGGTTTGGTGAAGCGCAGCATGGCGTCACGCTTACCGTCGGTATCGCCGAACATGCTCAGCAACTGTTGCTCAATATTGTACAGACGCGCGCAGTAGGCACAGAAGTAGAGGCCATGCGTTCCGCTTGCGGTGCCATACGGCAGGCTCTGGCGAACAATCTTCAGCCCTTTACCGTCTTCCTTGAGGTCAACGCGGCTCAGGTGCGAGGTCACCGGGCGTTCGTCGCCGTCGATCTCTTCGTTGGCCTCTTTGGTACGGCCAATCATCATCTCCTGGTCCTGCACACTCATGCGGTTAAGCTGCTTAAGGTTATGCTCCCAGCGCTGAACAAATACGTAGCTGCCGCCTGCGTCCACACCGTCCTTGATGACCGCCACTTCACGGCGCGTCTCTTCACCTGCCGGGTTTTCTGTCCCGTCGACAAAGCCGCTCAGGTCACGCTCTTCCACCCAGCGGAAACCGTGGACTTCTTCCTGAACGTCAATGCTGTCACCAAACGCCGCTACCGCCGCCTGGGCAACGGAGAAGTTTACGTCGTGACGCAGAGAGAGAATATGGATCAACACATCGTACTGGGTTGCCGGTGCCAGGCCTTTACCGTAAGGGATAAAGTCTTTTAACTCTTCCGCCCCTTCACCACCGCTCAGCTGACGCCAGACGTTATTACCAAAGGCCACCACAGCACCCAGATGGGCATCCGGGAATTTGGCCTGGAAGGTGGCCAGTTTATCCACAAACGCTTTACTGGCCGCACGCAGGGCATCCACATCCCCTTTCACATTGGCTTCAATCCAAATCGCCGCGCGGCAATGTTCTGGCAAAATGCCACTCTGAACCTGAGACATCGCTCCTCCTGAAATAAAGATGCCACGACAACGTGGCATTGATGGCGGGTATTATACCCGGATTTCAGCGAGACGGATTGTTCAGGCGCAAATTACTGCTGCCAGAGTATTTTGCTCACTTTCCAGTTTTTCAGCGTGTCGTCAGACGGCATTAACCCTTCCGGGCCGCTCCAGGTTCCGGTAAAGAGGTAGCTGATGTGCTGGCTGTCCGGTGCTTTACATTGCACCGCCACACCATCGTCTGAAGGCGCGCTGGCGCAATTGCCGAAAGCCTGTTTATAAAGATCGCTAAACGGCGTGCCAACCTTCACGCCGCTCGCCGTCGGGATGGCATCGTCCAGCACGGCAATACGGTTTACCGTGCCTTTATCGCCGTTAATCACCAGCGCCAGTTTGTCTCCCTTCAGCGCTTCGAAGTAACGCACGATAGTGCCGTTTTCAGTTTTCATGCCGCTGCGCAGACGATAGTCGCTGCTCAGGGCCGCCTGAAGCGCGTCCTGATCCAGCGCCGTCGCGGCGGTAATGTTGCCCACGCCCTGTTCGGTGACCTCCAGCGAAGAGCCAAACCAGTTCCACGGATAAGCGGCCGACCAGTTAATAGAGGAGAGCGTTGAACAGCCGGTTAACGCCAGCGGGAGAGCGCATAAAAGTAAACGCAGCGATTTCATTGAAACGTCCTTACGTGTTAAATCAACGCTTGTTGGAGTGCAGCATCGGCAAAAAGTGCCGCGTTAATCTGACTCATGCGTAAAACAGGCGCGTAAGCGGGGGTTAGTCAGCAGCCACAGCAGCGCCACGATATCGGCCACCACCAGCGCAATGCCGATGCCCGTAAGCGGTTCACCGTACCACCAGAGCACAGGCTGCCAGCAGAGCAGCGCAATCTGGGCCAGGATCAGCAGCCAGCGAAGCGCACGCCAAAGCCGTGGGATCGCCTGTCGTCGGCCGCTGCACAAAAACGTCACCACCGCCGGTACGCCCGGTAACAGGCCGAGCCAAAAGGCGTCGTGATCGGGATAAAAGAGCGTCAGTAATGTATCGCCCTGCCCGCGGGACGCGGCGGCCATGACAAACAGCACCCAGGTGCGGGCCTGCAGCAACAGTACGCACCAGAATAAGAAAGGCAGCCTGACACGCCCCTGCGCGTCGTAATCTGCCGGGTGGATCTCAATACTCTTCATCTTCGATCAGACGCTTACCTAAGCTCAGCACGTCAGCGTGTTCATAGCCCAGACGTTCATACATGCCCAGCACCACGTCGTTATCTTCGCGCACCATGATCTGAATTTTTGGACAACCGCGAGCGATCAGTTTTTTCTCAAGACGATTGAGCAGCGCGTTGGCAATGCCGCGCCCCCGGTATTCCGGGTGAACGCCCAGATAATAAGCAGAGCCGCGATGGCCGTCGTAACCGCCCATCACCGTGCCCACCACTTCGCCGTTCACTTCCGCCACCAGAAACAGACTGACGTCGTGATTTAGCTTACGCTCAATGTCCATCTCTGGATCGTTCCACGGACGCAGCAAATCGCAGCGCTCCCAAAGGGTGATCACCTCTTCGAAATCTTCCTGGCGAAAAACGCGTATCTCCATGGTATTAACCGCCTTTTCGGGTTTAAAAACAGTGATTATGGCGCGAAGCGTGCATTTAGCCAATAACCGGGGAAAATCTCGCCAAAATTTGGCATAATGTCACTTTGTCACGTATTGAAATGAAAAGTAAAACAATTCTCAATAAGGACTGTCGTAACGCTAAACGCGATACGATATAACACCAGGACCGCAATTTTTACTATTCAGGCCGCATGAGCACATTCAAACCATTAAAAGCACTCACATCGCGTCGTCAGGTTCTCAAAGCGGGGCTGGCGGCCTTAACGTTAACGGGCATCGCACAGCAGGCTCAGGCAAAAGAAGAGAGCACGCTTAAAACCAGTAACGGACACAGCAAACCCAAAGCAAAAAAACCGGGCGCGAAGCGTCTGGTGATGCTCGACCCGGGCCACGGCGGTATTGATACCGGTGCCATTGGCAAAAACGGTTCGAAAGAAAAACATGTTGTACTGGCGATTGCAAAAAATGTGCGATCGATTTTACGCAGCAACGGCATTGACGCCCGTCTGACGCGCACGGGCGATACATTTATTCCGCTGTATGACCGCGTGGAGATTGCCCACCAGCACGGGGCCGATCTGTTTATGTCCATTCACGCGGACGGCTTTACCAACCCGTCGGCGGCGGGTGCGTCAGTGTTCGCCCTCTCCAACCGTGGGGCCAGTAGCGCCATGGCAAAATACCTCTCGGACCGTGAAAACCGCGCGGATGAGGTGGCCGGAAAAAAAGCGACCGACAAAGATCATCTGTTACAGCAGGTGCTGTTTGACCTTGTGCAGACGGACACCATTAAAAACAGCCTGACGCTCGGCTCGCACATCCTGAAGAAGATTAAGCCGGTGCATCGCCTGCACAGCAGGAGTACCGAGCAGGCAGCGTTTGTGGTGCTGAAGTCACCGTCAATTCCCTCCGTACTGGTCGAAACCTCTTTTATTACCAACCCGGAGGAAGAACGTCTGCTCGGCACCACGGCGTTTCGCCAGAAGATCGCCAGTGCCATCGCCTCCGGCATTATCAGTTACTTTAACTGGTTCGATAATCAAAAAGCGCACTCCAGGAAACGTTGATGAAACCGAATGCAAAGCGGGTCAAATCCTTCCTGCTGCAGTTGCAGGATGAGATTTGCCAGAAACTGGCCGCCGTAGACGGCGGTGACTTTCAGGAAGATAACTGGCAGCGCGAAGCCGGTGGCGGTGGGCGTAGCCGCGTATTGCGAAACGGCGGTATCTTCGAACAGGCTGGCGTCAATTTCTCTCATGTTCACGGTGATGCGATGCCTGCCTCTGCGACGGCGCATCGTCCTGAACTGGCGGGCCGGAGCTTCGAAGCAATGGGCGTTTCGCTGGTGGTACACCCGCACAACCCGTTTGTCCCGACCAGCCACGCCAACGTGCGTTTTTTCATCGCGGAAAAACCGGGGGCCGATCCGGTCTGGTGGTTCGGGGGCGGTTTCGACATGACCCCCTACTACGGCTTTGAAGAGGATGCCGTGCACTGGCACACCACCGCGCGCGACCTCTGCCTGCCGTTTGGCGAAGACGTTTACCCGAAATACAAAAAGTGGTGCGACGACTACTTTTACTTAAAACACCGCGACGAACAGCGCGGTATTGGCGGGCTGTTCTTTGACGATCTGAACACGCCTGATTTTGATACCGCGTTCAGCTTTATGCGCGCGGTGGGCGAAGGCTATACCGACGCCTATCTGCCCATTGTTGAACGGCGTAAAAACACCGACTACGGTGTGCGTGAACGCGAGTTCCAGCTTTACCGTCGCGGGCGCTACGTGGAGTTCAACCTGGTGTGGGATCGCGGAACGCTGTTTGGCCTGCAGACCGGCGGGCGCACAGAGTCGATTCTGATGTCGATGCCGCCGCTGGTGCGCTGGGAGTACTGCTACGCGCCAAAAGAAGGCAGCCCGGAGGCTGCCCTGAGTGAGTTTATTCAGGTTCGGGACTGGGTTTAACCCCCCTCACCCCGGCCCTCTCCCTAAGGGAGAGGGCAATAAATCACAGCGGCTGCGTCTGCGCCTCCACTACCGCCAGCGCCACCATGTTCACGATACGGCGTACAGAGGCAATCGGCGTTAACACATGCACCGGTTTCGCCACCCCCATCAGCACCGGCCCCACGGTCACCCCTTCAGAGCTGGAGACGCGCAGCAGGTTGTAGCTGATACGCGCCGCTTCCACGTTTGGCATAATCAGGATATTCGCTGAGCCTTTCAGCGGACTGTCCGGCATACGTTCGTTGCGGATGCTCTCCACCAGCGCAGCGTCGCCGTGCATCTCACCGTCAATCATCAGCTCCGGCGCGCGCTCGCGAACCAGCTCCAGCGTCTGTCGCATTTTGCAGGCCGCAGCAGATTTAGAGGAGCCGAAGTTAGAGTGCGACAGCAGCGCCACCTTCGGTTCGATACCAAAGCGACGCACGGTTTCGGCCGCCATCACGGTGATCTCCGCCAGCTCGTCCGGGGTTGGATCGTCGTTGACGTAGGTATCGGCGATAAAGGTGTTACCGCTTGGCAGCAGCAGCGCGTTCATCGCCCCGGCCGTGTGCACACCGTCGCGATAGCCGAAGATCTCCTGCACCACGCTGAAATGCTCGTGGTAATCACCGATGGTGCCGCAGATCAGCGCATCCGCCTCGCCGCGATGAACCATGATTGCGCCAATCACCGTGGTGTTGCTGATCACCGCCCGCTGCGCCTGCTCCTGAGTGATCCCGCGACGCTTCATGATCGCGTAGTATTCGCTCCAGTACTCTTTAAAGCGCGGGTCGGATTCGTTATTCACGATCTCAAAATCAACACCCGGTTTGATCTGCAGGCCCAGTTTCTGGATACGCATTTCAATAACGCTCGGGCGGCCAATCAGGATCGGCTTCGCCAGCCCTAAGGTGATCAGCTCCTGCGTGGCGTGCAGCACGCGCGCCTCTTCCCCTTCCGCCAGCACCACCCGCTTCGCATCGGTACGCGCCTGAGAGAAGATCGGCTTCATAAACAGGTTGGTTTTGTAGACAAACTCGGTGAGCTTATCCACGTAAGCATCGAAATCAGTAATAGGTCGCGTTGCCACGCCGGAGTCCATTGCCGCTTTCGCGACCGCTGGCGCGATTTTGACAATCAGACGCGGGTCGAACGGTTTTGGAATGATGTAGTCCGGGCCAAAGCTCAGATCCTGATCGCCATAGGCTGAAGCGACCACTTCGCTCTGCTCGGCGTGTGCCAGCTCCGCAATGGCGTGCACCGCCGCCAGCTTCATCTCTTCGTTGATGGCCGTCGCGCCGACGTCCAGCGCCCCACGGAAGATGAACGGGAAGCAGAGCACGTTGTTCACCTGGTTCGGGTAGTCGGAGCGACCGGTACAGATGATGGCATCTTCACGCACCGCTTTCGCCAGCGGCGGCAGGATTTCCGGCTCGGGGTTCGCCAGCGCCAGAATCATTGGCGCACGTGCCATCTTCTTCACCATCTCCTGGGTCAGCACTTTCGGGCCTGAACAGCCCAGGAAGATATCCGCGCCGTCAATGACCTCCTCAAGCGTACGCTTGCCGTCGTCGTCCACCGCGTAGGCTGCTTTGGTTTCCGCCATGTTCGGCTCGCGGTTTTTGTAGATCACCCCTTTGGAGTCGCAGACCACAATGTTGTGTTTCTGCATCCCGAGCGCCACCAGCAGGTTCATACAGGCAATGGCCGCCGCACCCGCGCCGGAAACTACCATGCGCACGTCAGAGAGATTTTTCTCCACCACGCGCAGACCGTTAAGAATGGCGGCAGTGCTGATGATCGCCGTCCCGTGCTGGTCATCATGGAACACGGGAATGTTCATACGTTCACGCAGTTTCTGCTCAATGTAGAAACATTCCGGCGCTTTGATGTCTTCGAGGTTAATACCGCCAAAAGTCGGCTCCAGCGCCGCCACGACGTTGATGAATTTATCGGGATCGTGTTCGTCCACTTCGATATCAAACACGTCGATACCGGCGAATTTCTTGAACAGAACGCCCTTCCCTTCCATCACAGGCTTACCGGCCAGCGCACCAATGTTGCCCAGGCCCAGCACCGCCGTACCGTTAGAGATCACGGCGACCAGGTTGCCGCGCGCGGTATATTTGTAGGCGGCCAGCGGATCTTTTTCAATTTCGAGACACGGTGCCGCCACGCCCGGCGAGTAGGCCAGCGCCAGGTCGCGCTGGGTTGCCAGCGGTTTTGTCGGGGAAACCTGGATTTTACCCGGGACAGGAAACTCATGAAAATCAAGGGCACTCTGTTTTAACTGATCGTCCATCTTGTTATTCCTTTTACGTATCGGTCAGATAGTATCGCCGCAGGCTGCCGCATAAACTTTGAAGGCTGCCAAACTCTCACCATCACACATTAAAAATTGTTATCAATTTATAACAGCCATGTTACCCGTCTCAAAAGCAATGCCTCCCCCGTCTGCTATGCTTTTTTGTTAAGTCCATCATGATTTTTCCAGAAGTGTGAACTAACGCACTCGCCTAACGCTTTTATTTTCAAGGAGTCATGACTTATGAACCAACTTGACGGCATCAAACAATTCACTACCGTGGTTGCAGACAGCGGCGATATCGAGTCGATTCGGCACTACCAGCCTGAAGACGCAACCACCAACCCGTCGCTGCTGCTCAAAGCGGCAGGACTTGCCCATTTCAGTCACCTGATTGATGACGCCATTGCCTATGGCAAACAGCGCGGTAAAACCCAGGAACAACAGGTTGCCGAAGCCAGTGACAAGCTGGCGGTTAATTTCGGTGCGGAAATTCTGAAAAGCATCCCGGGGCGCGTCTCCACCGAAGTCGACGCCCGCCTCTCCTTCGATAAAGAGAAGAGCATCAATAAAGCCCGCCGCCTCGTCGAACTCTACCAGGAGCAGGGGATCGACAAATCACGCATTCTGATTAAGCTCGCCTCCACCTGGGAAGGCATCCGCGCGGCAGAAGTGCTGGAAAAAGAGGGGATCCACTGCAACCTGACGCTGCTGTTCTCGTTTGCGCAGGCACGCGCCTGTGCCGAAGCGGGCGTATTCCTGATCTCACCGTTCGTCGGGCGCATCTACGACTGGTATCAGGCAAAACAGCCGATGGATCCGTACGTGGTGGAGGAAGACCCGGGCGTGAAGTCAGTACGTAATATTTACGACTACTACAAACAGCACCGCTACGAGACTATCGTCATGGGGGCCAGCTTCCGCCGTACTGAGCAGATCCTGGCGTTGGCAGGGTGTGACCGCCTGACCATCTCCCCTGACCTGCTGAAAAAGCTGCAGGAGAGCGACGAAACGGTGATCCGTAAGCTGGTGCCCACATCCACCGTATTACCCAAACCGAAAGCCATGACCGAAGCGGAATTCCGTTGGGAGCACAATCAGGACCCAATGGCCGTGGAAAAACTGGCGGACGGCATCCGCCAGTTCGCTGTCGACCAGCGCAAACTTGAAGATCTTCTCGCCGCCAAACTTTAACCTTGCCACGGAGTGAACTATGTCCCGTAAAGAGTTAGCCAATGCCATTCGCGCCCTCAGTATGGATGCCGTGCAGAAAGCCAATTCCGGCCACCCTGGCGCACCGATGGGCATGGCAGATATTGCCGAAGTGTTGTGGAATGACTTTCTGAAGCACAACCCCAACGACCCCACCTGGTACGATCGCGACCGTTTTATTCTCTCTAACGGCCACGCGTCGATGCTGCTCTACAGTCTGCTGCATTTGTCGGGCTACGATCTGCCGCTCGAAGAGCTGAAAAACTTCCGCCAGTTGCACTCAAAAACCCCCGGCCACCCGGAGATTGGCTATACGCCAGGGGTGGAAACCACTACCGGGCCGCTGGGACAGGGCTTAGCCAACGCCGTTGGGCTGGCCATTGCGGAACGCACGCTCGGCGCGCAGTTTAACCAGCCGGGCCATGACATCGTCGATCACTACACGTACGTCTTTATGGGTGACGGCTGTCTGATGGAGGGGATCTCCCATGAAGTCTGTTCGCTGGCGGGCACGCTGGGGCTGGGCAAGCTGATTGGCTTCTATGACCACAACGGCATCTCCATTGACGGGGAAACCGAGGGCTGGTTTACCGACGACACGGCAAAACGGTTTGAGGCCTATCACTGGCATGTGGTGCATGAAATTGACGGCCACGATCCCGAGGCGGTGAAAAAAGCGATTCAGGAAGCGCAGAGCGTGAAGGACAAACCGTCGCTGATTATCTGCCGCACGGTTATCGGCTTTGGCTCGCCAAACAAGGCAGGTAAAGAAGAGGCACACGGGGCGGCGCTGGGTGATGAAGAAGTGGCGCTGACCCGGCAGAAACTGGGCTGGAAATATCCGCCGTTCGAAATTCCGAAAGAGATTTACCGCGCCTGGGATGCCCGTGAAGAGGGTGAAAAAGCCCAGCACGCCTGGAACGAGAAATTTGCCGCCTACAAACAGGCCTACCCGGAGCTGGCGGCCGAGTTCACCCGCCGCATGAGCGGAGGTTTACCGGAGGACTGGGAAGAGAAAACGCAGGCGCTGATTGAAAACCTGCAATCCAACCCGGCCAAAATCGCCACCCGTAAGGCGTCGCAAAACACCCTGAATGCGATTGGCCCAATCCTGCCTGAACTGCTGGGCGGCTCGGCGGATCTGGCCCCCAGCAACCTGACCATCTGGTCTGGCTCGACATCGCTGAAAGAGAATATCGCCGGAAACTATATTCACTACGGCGTACGCGAGTTCGGGATGACCGCCATTGCCAACGGCATCGCCCATCACGGGGGCTTTGTGCCCTACACCGCCACCTTCCTGATGTTTGTGGAATACGCCCGTAACGCCGCGCGCATGGCGGCCCTGATGAAAGCGCGACAGATTATGGTGTATACCCATGACTCCATCGGGCTTGGGGAAGACGGCCCCACTCACCAGGCGGTTGAACAACTGGCGAGCCTGCGCCTGACGCCAAACTTTAGCACCTGGCGTCCGTGCGATCAGGTCGAGGCCGCGGTGGGCTGGAAGCTGGCGGTAGAGCGCCATAATGGACCGACGGCGCTGATCCTGTCGCGTCAGAACCTGGCGCAGATTGAGCGCACGCCGGAGCAGGTAAAAAACATTGCCCGCGGCGGTTACATTCTGAAGGACAGCGGCGGCAAGCCGGATGTGATCCTGATTGCCACCGGTTCCGAGGTGGAGATCACCGTCAAAGCGGCAGAGAAACTGACGGCCGAAGGTCACGCGGTGCGCGTGGTTTCCCTGCCCTCAACCGACATCTTTGACGCACAGGATGAGGCGTATCGTGAATCGGTCCTGCCATCCAGCGTGACGGCCCGCGTGGCGGTTGAGGCCGGCATTGTCGACTACTGGTACAAATATGTCGGGCTGAAAGGGGCCATTGTCGGCATGCGGGGATACGGTGAATCGGCGCCGGCCGACAAACTGTTCCCGTATTTCGGCTTTACCGTTGAGAACGTCGTTGAGAAGGCGTTAAGCGTGCTTTAGTGCGGCCTGCGTGCCCGGTAAGCGTAACCGCCCCCCGGCAAAACTAGCGTGTGATCCACAACGTGGGCCAGGCATCTGGCCCATTCCAGTTATCGCAGCTGGGCTCCTCGGCATAACGCACCAGACGGAAGCGCTGGCCGTCAAAACGCCAGCGCGTCTGGATCCCGCAGTCGGCAATCCCCCGTCCTAACGCCAGGGTGGTCAACTCACGCGTTTTCTCATCGAAGCGGGCGTTCATTAACTCCATTTCACTGCTGCCGCTGGATGGCGTAAACGGCAGGCGCAGCCTGACGCTACGGGAAGAGAACGGTTTTTTACGTGACACCAGCCAGGCCAGATCGACGGTGTTATAGGCCCCCGCTTCGCAACTGACGATCAGCAGCGCTTTGTCATCGGTGAGCGCGGTAACACGCACTTCCCGCCGGTTGGGATCGAGCGAGCACTGGCTGTTATTCATCCGCCAGGTACCGTAGTCCAGCAGGTCGTTGAGTTCGGCATGGGAGAGCGGTGTCGGGGTAGGATTCACGACCGCCACCTTTTTCAGGGCCGGTGCGGGCGGTACGCTTAACGGCGGATCGTCACCTTTTTTAATCCAGGCGGTTTCGCTGCCGACACGCTTTTGCTGCGCATCGATAAACAACAGCGCCGCCTTCAGGCCGCTCAGGGAGATCGCCTGCTTGCCATCACGCAGGGTTAGCGCTTTCCCTTCCTGGATATGCTTGAGAAATGCAGTGATGGTCGCGGCATCGTCCGTTTTCAGATGCCATGGCGTTAACTGCCAGTGCTGACGGTCCAGCGTGACTGGCACGCCATCCAGCAGCAGGCGCGGCGCAATAGCAAGCTCTTTGACGGAAGGGGCTGAAAGGCCGCCGAGATCGAGACGCAGCGAGGCATCGGTTTTCGCCCCGGCGCTACGGCTAAGCGTCATCACCAGATCGCGGTGTTCACCCGTGTTGCGTGCCAGGCAAAAATTCTGGTTATTACAGGTCACCTGCCAGTCTGAGAATGATTGCTGGGCAGGTGCAGCCCACACCAACGGTGCGGGGAGCACGCAAATCAGGAAAAGAATAAAAACGCAGTAGCGCATGAATGGCACAGTCCCGGAACGAAAACGCTTAACTGGGCAGTATCTTCGTGTTCCCGCCGGGGTTGCTCAATCGGATTTATCGGATAGATTTATCCGAAAAACAAACTACACACGTTCGAAAGAGGGAGCCATCAGCCCGGTTGTTTGTAAATACTGCAGTAATATTACAGCCTTACCATCTTTAATTTCCCCGGAACGGATCATCTCCAGCGCCCGGACAAACGGTAACTCCAGCACCTCGATATCTTCATCTTCCACGCCACCGCCCTGATGGATACGATGCGCATCGCTGTATTCGGCGATAAAGAAATGGACGATTTCCGTCACGCCGCCGGGTGACATAAACAGTTCGAAAACTTTTTTAACCTCACCCACTTCAAAGCCCGTCTCCTCGATGGCTTCTTTGCGGATACAGACTTCCGGCTCATCGTCATCCAGCAGACCAGCGCAGGTTTCAATCAGCCGTCCGTCCGGATTGCCATTGACCCATGTCGCTACCCTGAACTGGCGGATCAGCACCACGCTCTGCTTTTCACGATTATAAAGCAGAATGGTTGCCCCATTGCCGCGGTCGTAAACCTCACGTTTGTGGCGGATCACGTCCCCGTTACTGCGCGTTAAATCATAGGTGATGTTACGCAGGACAAAGTAATTATCAGAAAGGATTTTGTCTTTGATAACGTCAATTTTCAGGGTCATACGGGCTCCACGACACAATGAGTCTGCCTATATTACGCCGTGAACCCCACTTTGTCGCCCACCCGATTTAATGCGTTTTTGACGCGCTGACGCCCAGCCAGTCGAGGATCCCCTGCGCGGCATGCCGCCCTTCCGCCATGGCGGTGACCACTAAATCTGCACCGCGTACGGCGTCACCGCCTGCGAAAATTTGCGGGTTAGAGGTCTGATAACGATAGCGACTCTCCACCGAGGCAATAATTCGCCCCCAGCTATCCGTCTCAACGCCCTGCGCCTGCAGCCACGGCATCTCGTGCGGATTGAAACCAAATGCCATGATCACCGCATCCGCAGGCATCACAAACTCGCTGCCCGCTATCGGCACCGGCCGACGACGCCCCTGCGCATCCGCTTCGCCGAGTTCGGTACGCAGCATACGAAGGCCATTGACCTGCCCGTCTGGTGCCAGGGTTAACTCCACGGGCTGAACGTTAAATTCAAACGCGGCGCCCTCTTCCTTCGCATTCTTCACCTCTTTTTTCGAGCCCGGCATATTGGCTTCATCCCGGCGGTAGGCACAGGTTACCTTCGCCGCACCGTGACGTAACGCGGTGCGGACACAGTCCATGGCGGTATCGCCCCCGCCGAGCACTACCACGTTCAGCCCCCGGGTATCGATAAATGGCGCTTTGGTTGTCGCCTCAAGCCCCATCACGTGGCGGGTGTTTGCCACCAGGAAAGGTAACGCGTCATAGACGCCGGGCGCATCTTCATGCGCAATACCCGCTTTCATGGAACGATAGGTTCCCACGCCAATAAACAGGGCGTCGTATTCGCGTTGCAGCTGTGACATCGGCACATCCTGTCCGACGTCGCAGTTCAGAACGAACTGGATCCCCATGGCTGTGAATATCTCCCTGCGCCGTGCGAGCAGCGATTTATCGAGCTTAAAGGCCGGGATACCAAACGTCAGCAAGCCGCCAATCTCCGGGTGCCGATCATAGACCGTGACGCTCACGCCGCTGCGCGCCAGCACGTCGGCACAGGCGAGCCCCGCAGGCCCCGCACCGATCACCGCCACACGTTTATCAACCGGCGTCACGCCGCTCAGATCCGGCTTCCAGCCCATCGCCAGCGCCTGGTCAGAGATATAGCGCTCGATGTTGCCAATGGTGACCGCGCCCGAGACATCACGCACGGTGCAGGCGCCTTCACATAATCGGTCCTGCGGACAGACGCGGCCGGTAATTTCAGGTAAACAGTTGGTCTGGTGTGAAAGCTCAACCGCCCCGGCGATATCCCCCGCTTTAACGCGTTCAATCCACTGGGGGATATGGTTATGCAACGGACAGGTCCATTCACAAATGCTGTGTTCGCCGCACTTCAGGCAGCGCGACGCCTCACGCGAGGCCTGCTCTGCCCGAAACGGCAGGTAGATCTCCTGAAAATGGCTGACACGTGCATTCGCGGCGAGTTTATCCGGCTCCCCGCGTGGCGGTGTGTTTCTCATCTGCTCAAGCCGGGTACGCGGCAGGTCTGGTCTGACCGCCTCGTCGTGCCAGGGCTGCGCTTCCTGACGGGCGGTGCGCTGGCGGCGGGTTTTCGCCAGGTGATTCAGCACGGCGGGCGTCGCCAGGGTAAGCACCTGTGCCGGACAATTTTCGATGCAGGCCGGGCCCTGTAGGCGCGTGTGGCAAAGATCGCATTTATGCGCCGAGGCTTTTACGTTGCCCTTGTCGAGAGGCGTAACAACGATCTCCATCGTGCCGAACGGACAGGCGACCACGCAGGCTTTACAGCCAATGCATTTTTGTTGATTCACCTGTACGCTGTCATCGCATTTGCTGATGGCCCCGTTCGGGCAGCTCTGCGCGCAGGGCGCGTTTTCGCAATGGTGACAGGTTACAGGCGTGCTCTTCGCGCCAGATTTCAGGACAGAAATGCGGGGATGAAAATGGCGCTCGCTCAGCACATGTTGTTCATCGTTGTGCGCCATCACGCAGGCCACTTCGCAGGCACGACACCCTATACACTGCTGGCTGTTGGCCATAATAAAACGATTCATAACGACACCTGTTTTTGGTTCAATAACCTTATTCTTTATAGGAATAGTGTATTTACCCACGGCGGCGCTATCAGGCAATGTACAAATGCCCAGGAAGCCGAACTATCTCCAGTGAACCTGTGGCAGATCAATTTTTTTCAGGAAGCTGTTCTGTGACCGTTAAACGACCCGTTTCCGGAAGCCTGGCCCGGGCTTTCATTTCCATTATTGTGCTGTCCGTTCTGACCAGCACCGTTGCGCTGTTGACGCTCGCCAGCAGCCAGCGCGACGCAGAAGCCATCAATATTGCCGGTTCACTGCGTATGCAGAGCTATCGTCTGGGTTATGAGATGCAGCGCAACAGCGACGCTCTTGCGGCGCACCGCGAAAACTGGCAGCAGACGCTGGGCGCCCCTGCGCTACAAAAGCTGAACCGCTGGTACGTGCCGGACGATGTTAAAGCGCGCTATCAGCAGCTGCATCTGGCGTGGCAGGAGATGGATAACCGCATCGCTCGCGGCGATATCGGGTGGTATCAGGCCCACATTGAAGACTTTGTCGGCCGGATTGACGCCTTTGTGCTCGCCCTTCAGCACTACACCGAACATAAAATCCGCGCGGTGATCCTCATCTCCCTGGCGGGCGGGACAGGCATTCTGTTACTGACGATCTTCACCCTGCGACGCATTCGTCGCCAGGTGGTGTTACCGCTGAATAATCTGGTGGCGGCCAGCGAGCGCATTGAGCGGGGGCAATTCGATACGCCTGCACCGGATACCGCGCTGCCGAACGAGCTGGGTCAGTTATCCCGGGCGTTCAATCATATGTCGGGGGAATTGCACACGCTTTATCGCTCGCTTGAACACTCCGTGGCGGAAAAGACGCGGCATTTGAATGAGGCGCACCAGCAGCTGGAGATGCTGTTTAAATGTTCTCAGGCACTGAATACCGGCCAGATAGATAGCCACTGTTTCCGGCATATTTTGCAGATAGTGCATGAGTACACGCAGATGAACTACCTGGAGTTGCGCACCATCGACGACTGGCGGCTCAGCGAAGGTACAGAGTCGAATGAAATCCCCCTGCAAACGCTACCCGTGCTGATGCAGGATACCCTGTACGGTGAATTGCGCTGGCAAAGCGAGACGGGCAACGTTCCCCTGCCGCTGATGAAAAGCGTGGCGACGATGCTCGGGCGCGGGCTTTACTTCAACCAGGCGCAAAAGCACTACCAGCAGCTGCTGCTGATGGAAGAGCGCGCGACGATCGCCCGCGAGCTGCATGATTCGCTGGCGCAGGTGCTGTCCTATTTACGGATCCAGCTGGCGCTGCTTAAACGCGCCATCCCGCAGGAAAATGCCCCGGCGCAGACCATCATCACCGACTTTTCCCGCGAGCTTAACAACGCCTGGCATCAGCTGCGCGAGCTGCTTACCACCTTCCGCCTGACGCTTAACCACGCCAACCTGCCCGCAGCCCTACAGGAGTCACTGGACGGGTTACAGAGCCAGACGCAGGCGAAGCTGCACCTCGACTGCCGTCTCTCCTCGCTGGCGCTGGACGCCCAGAAACAGGTGCATTTACTGCAAATCGTGCGTGAAGCGGTGTTGAATGCAATTAAACACGCTCAGGCCAGCGAAATCACCGTCAGTTGCGTGACGTCTGCTGACGGCACCCACAGCGTCAGCATCCGCGATAACGGTATCGGGATTGGCGAGGCCAGCGAGCCGCCAGGACATTACGGGCTCAATATTATGCGCGAACGCGCGGAGCGACTCGGTGGAACGCTGCACTTTTCCCGGCCACAAAACGGCGGGACGCTGGTGAGCGTGACCTTCCCGACAGGCGGTACCGACAGGTAAATTACGGTAAAAGGAGAGGCGCAGAGAAAAGCGCATGATAATTTACACTATCTCCTTTATTTCTCCACGTTTGGTCTTCGTCTTGCCGCTAAAGTGATGCGGGCAATAAACAATAATGACGTGCAGCAAAACGAGGTCTCTTTTTCATGGCGAATTTTTTTATCGATCGCCCCATTTTTGCCTGGGTACTTGCCATTCTGTTGTGTCTGACAGGTGTCCTGGCCATTACTTCACTTCCTGTTGAGCAATATCCCGACCTGGCACCGCCAAACGTGCGCGTTACGGCAAACTACCCCGGTGCTTCAGCACAAACGCTGGAAAATACCGTCACGCAGGTTATCGAGCAGAACATGACGGGTCTGGATAACCTGATGTACATGTCCTCGCAGAGTAGCGCCACCGGCCAGGCGACCGTCACCCTGAGCTTTACCGCCGGTACGGACCCGGACGAAGCCGTGCAACAGGTGCAAAACCAGCTGCAGTCGGCGATGCGTAAACTGCCTCAGGCGGTGCAGAATCAGGGGGTTACCGTGCGTAAAACCGGTGATACCAACATCCTGACTATTGCGTTTGTCTCCACCGACGGCTCCATGGATAAGCAGGACATTGCCGACTACGTCGCCAGTAATATTCAGGATCCCCTCAGCCGTATTAACGGCGTCGGTGATATCGACGCTTACGGCTCTCAGTATTCCATGCGTATCTGGCTTGATCCGAACAAGCTGAACAGCTTCCAGATGACGGCCACCGACGTGACGGATGCCATTAAATCCCAGAATGCCCAGATTGCCGTGGGGCAACTGGGGGGAACGCCTTCCGTCGATAAGCAAGCGTTGAATGCCACCATTAACTCACAGTCGTTGCTTCAGACCCCGGAGCAGTTTCGCAACATTACCCTGAGGGTCAATCAGGATGGCTCAGAGGTCCGCCTGGGCGACGTTGCCACGGTGGAAATGGGGGCTGAGAAATATGATTATCTCAGCCGCTTTAACGGTAATCCGGCCTCCGGTCTGGGGGTTAAACTGGCCTCGGGTGCCAATGAAATGGCCACCGCGCAGCTGGTGCTGGATCGTCTGGATGAGCTGTCGCACTATTTTCCCCACGGGCTGGAATACAAAGTCGCCTACGAAACCACCTCCTTCGTTAAAGCCTCTATTGAAGATGTGGTGAAAACGCTGCTGGAAGCGATCGCGCTGGTCTTCCTGGTCATGTACCTGTTCCTGCAAAACTTCCGCGCAACGCTGATCCCGACCATTGCCGTTCCGGTGGTGCTGCTGGGTACCTTCGCCGTGCTTTACGCGTTTGGTTACAGCATCAACACCCTGACGATGTTTGCGATGGTGCTGGCGATTGGCCTGCTGGTGGACGATGCCATCGTGGTGGTCGAAAACGTCGAGCGCATCATGAGCGAGGAAGGGCTTTCCCCGCGTCAGGCCACGCGTAAATCGATGGGACAAATTCAGGGGGCGTTAGTTGGCATCGCGATGGTGCTCTCGGCGGTCTTTATCCCGATGGCGTTTTTTGGCGGCACAACCGGTGCCATTTATCGTCAGTTCTCAATCACCATCGTCTCCGCAATGGTGTTGTCGGTGCTGGTGGCCCTGATCCTCACGCCAGCCCTCTGCGCCACCCTCCTCAAACCGCTGCACAAAGGGGAACAGCACGGTCAGAAAGGCTTCTTTGGCTGGTTTAACCGCATGTTCAACCGCAATGCCGCGCGTTATGAATCCGCCGTCGGCAAAGTGCTGCACCGCAGCCTGCGCTGGATGATGATTTACGTTGTGCTGCTGGGCGGTATGGTGTGGCTGTTCCTGCATCTGCCTACCTCTTTCCTGCCGCAGGAAGACCGGGGGATGTTCATCACTTCAGTGCAGCTCCCGAGCGGGTCAACGCAGCAGCAAACGCTGAAGGTAGTTCAGAAGGTGGAGCAGTACTTCTTCACCAAAGAGAAAGATAACGTGGTGTCGGTCTTCTCCACCGTCGGCTCCGGCCCGGGCGGGAACGGGCAGAACGTTGCGCGTATGTTTGTGCGCCTGAAAGACTGGGACGCGCGCGATACGAAAACGGGTACCTCGTTTGCCATTATCGAACGCGCGACCAAAGCCTTCTCCCGTATCAAAGAGGCTCGCGTTTTTGCCAGCAGCCCACCGGCCATCAGCGGTCTCGGCAGTTCTGCCGGGTTTGACATGGAGTTGCAGGACCATGCCGGTGCGGGCCACGCTGCGCTGATGGCGGCACGCGACAAGCTGTTAGAGCTGGCCGGTAAAGATCCGGGGCTGACCCGCGTTCGTCACAATGGTCTGGATGACAGCCCGCAACTGCAGGTGGATATTGATCAGCGTAAGGCGCAGGCGCTGGGCGTTTCCATCGACGACATCAACGACACCCTGCAAACGGCGTGGGGTTCAAGCTATGTGAATGACTTTATGGATCGCGGTCGCGTTAAAAAAGTGTATGTGCAATCCGCCGCGCCATACCGCATGCTGCCAGACGATATTAACCGCTGGTATGTCCGCAACAATGCGGGCGGCATGGTGCCGTTCTCCGCCTTCGCCTCCTCGCACTGGGAGAGCGGTTCTCCGCGTCTGGAGCGCTATAACGGCTATTCCGCCGTTGAGATCGTCGGTGAAGCCGCGCCGGGCGTCAGTACCGGTACGGCGATGGACACCATGGAAAAGCTGGTGCAACAGCTGCCCGCTGGCTTTGGTCTGCAGTGGACGGCCATGTCTTATCAGGAGCGGCTCTCCGGGGCGCAGGCTCCCGCACTTTACGCGCTGTCGCTACTGGTGGTCTTCCTCTGTCTCGCGGCGCTGTATGAAAGCTGGTCAGTCCCGTTCTCGGTCATGCTGGTGGTGCCGCTTGGCGTGATCGGCGCGCTGCTCGCCACCTGGATGCGCGGTCTGGAGAACGACGTTTACTTCCAGGTGGGGCTGCTCACCGTGATTGGGTTGTCGGCGAAAAACGCCATCCTGATTGTTGAGTTTGCCAACGAGATGAATGCCAAAGGCCATGAGCTGATGGCTTCCACGCTGCATGCCTGCCGTCAGCGCTTGCGTCCGATCCTGATGACCTCGCTGGCTTTTGTCTTCGGGGTGTTACCGATGGCAACCAGCTCAGGTGCAGGCTCCAGCAGCCAGCATGCGGTAGGTACAGGCGTCATGGGAGGAATGATTTCAGCCACGATCCTGGCCATTTATTTTGTGCCGCTGTTCTTCGTGCTGGTGCGTCGCCGCTTCCCGCTCAAGGAACGGCCTGAATAAGATAGTGAAAATAAAAAAGGCGGCTCAGTAGGCCGCCTTTTTACTGTGCGATTAATTCACACTATGGTTATTTTACTTATTTAAGTGCTCTTGCAATTCTTACTGAATGTCATTTACGAAGCATGCCTTCGATAAAATCTTTCCAGTTCCCCAGTTCACGTTCAATCATAACAACCTCTCTTATTATTATGCGCATTCTACGAAAACGTATCATCATTGTGAAGACAATTTAACCGATTGCTGTGATTGTACCCCGTCTGCGCGCTGGATTTATGATAAATATGAACGGAGAACCTTAAATTTTGTGTGACGGCCAGCAATATTTTGAAATAACCCTACCCACGGGTGAGTTTTATTTTACCCGCTGAGTTTACAGGCATTTATACCTGATGGACATCTATGCTTAAATGATGAAAGAATATTCAGCGTACAGGTGTGAGTTGAATTAACAAGAGGTGTTAATCCAGAGCGTTTCTGAATGTGTTATATTCCGCTTAAGGATATATCTTCGAATTTACTGAACATTTAATGGTCATAAGAACAAAAGGATTCAACATGGTTGTCATGTACGGCATTAAAAATTGTGACACGATCAAAAAAGCCCGCCGCTGGCTTGAAGCTAACAATGTCGAGTACCGCTTCCACGATTACCGTGCCGATGGGCTTGATGCAGAATTTCTGCATACCGCCATTAACGAACTGGGGTGGGAAGCGCTGCTGAACACCCGCGGCACGACCTGGCGCAAGCTGGACGAATCCCTGCGCGCCAGCATCAAGGATGCCAACAGCGCAGCAAATCTGATGCTTGAAATGCCAGCAATCATCAAACGCCCATTGCTCTGCGCGCCCGGGCAGCCTATGCTGCTGGGTTTCAGTGAAACCCTTTATTCCGACTTTTTTCGTTGAGGTGTAGTTTATGTCATGCCCGGTCATTGAGCTGACTCAGCAGCTTATTCGCCGTCCTTCCCTTAGCCCGGACGACGCAGGTTGTCAGGCATTAATGATTGAGCGCCTGCGTGCCATCGGTTTTACTGTGGAGCGTATGGATTTTGGCGACACCCAGAATTTCTGGGCGTGGCGTGGCCAGGGCGAAACGCTGGCCTTTGCCGGGCATACCGACGTGGTTCCCGCAGGGGATGCGGACCGCTGGATCAACCCTCCGTTTGAACCCACCATCCGCGATGGCATGCTTTTTGGCCGCGGCGCCGCAGACATGAAAGGCTCCCTGGCGGCAATGGTTGTGGCGGCAGAGCGCTTTGTCGCCCAGCACCCAAACCATAAAAACCGTCTCGCGTTTCTCATTACCTCTGATGAAGAAGCCAGCGCCCATAACGGCACCGTCAAGGTGGTTGAGGCCCTGATGGCCCGCAACGAGCGTCTGGACTACTGTCTGGTCGGCGAGCCGTCCAGTACCGAGGTGGTGGGCGATGTGGTGAAAAATGGCCGCCGCGGCTCGTTAACCTGTAACCTGACCCTTCATGGCGTACAGGGACACGTGGCGTACCCGCATCTGGCCGATAACCCTGTTCACCGCGCAGCGCCAATGCTGAGTGAACTGGTGAGCATTGAGTGGGACAAAGGCAATGAGTTCTTCCCGCCAACCAGCATGCAGATTGCGAACGTGAAGGCCGGAACCGGCAGCAACAACGTGATCCCGGGGGATTTCTTCGTTCAGTTTAACTTCCGTTTCAGCACGGAACTGACCGATGAGATGATCAAAGCGCGCGTTATCGCCCTGCTGGAAAAATATCAGCTGCGTTACACCGTGGACTGGTGGCTTTCCGGCCAGCCGTTCCTGACGCAGCGCGGTAAACTGGTGGATGCGGTGGTGAACGCCATCGAGCACTATAATGAAATTAAGCCACAACTGCTGACGACGGGTGGCACCTCAGACGGACGCTTTATCGCCCGCATGGGAGCTCAGGTTGTCGAACTGGGACCAGTGAACGCGACCATTCATAAAATCAATGAGTGCGTCAATGCCGCAGATTTGCAACTGCTGGCCCGTATGTATCAACGTATTATGGAGCAAATCGTCGCCTGACGAGCGCTCTGAGAGGAATAGCGAATGGATTGGCTTGCAAAGTACTGGTGGATTCTGGTGTTAGTGTTTCTGGTAGGCGTATTGCTTAACGTGATTAAAGATCTTAAGCGCGTTGACCATAAAAAATTCCTCGCCAACAAGCCGGATCTTCCGCCTCATCGTGATTTTAACGACAAGTGGGATGACGACGACGACTGGCCGAAGAAAGACCAGAAGAAGTAATTCGCACTCCCTCTCCCCGTTGGGGAGAGGGAATGTTTCACTCATAAAAATTCAACAATATCATCATCGTCCGGCTTACCCCCGCTGAGCGCTTCATCAAAGTAGTGCTTCGGTACGGTATAACGCAGATGGTCAAGCGCAAACTGCATGCTGCGATCGTCAATCGCGTGGCCAAGATCGTCAACAATATCCAGCGTCACATCCCCGCCTTCCCGGATCAGGGCTTCCTGTGCCGCTACGGCGTGCGAAAGCTCAATCACCCGGTCTTCGCCACCGTGGATCAAGTGGATCGTCGTCTGCGTGGTTGCGCTCGTCGGCAGCGTCGCGAAACGGCCGTTAAAGGCAATCACGCGCGAAGCCAGACCCGGCTCTGCTTTCACGCTCTCCAGCGACATGATTGACCCCTGTGAAAAGCCAATCAGCGCGGTCGCGTCGGCACCAACGCCGCTCTGCTGCTGCCAGTAACGCACGGTTTCGATAAAGACCGGCATAATGGCATCAATGCGCGCCTGACGGTTCTCTTCCGTCACGCCCTGAACGGAGAACCACTGCCGTCCGTCAGGGCCACACGGCTCCACGCCGCCGATACTGACAATCAGCGCCTCAGGAAAAACAGGTGCAAACCAGCGACCTATCTCTCCCATATTGACGGCGTTATCGCCAACGCCATGAAACAGCAGCAGTAACTGTTTAGCCGGTTTGTCGGGGCTTTGAACAACAAAATGATCGTGTTTCATGGCGGTCTCCTTAATTGATGACCTGGATTCTACGCCTTGCGGGGGGAATGACCATGCCACTTTACTGAAGAAGTCATTGAAAAAATTGCCATTGCAATATGTCGCTTTTGAGCTGCTGGCTGCGTGCATTATCAAGACATTCAAGGGCCTGCGCCGTTTCAGCGCGTAATCTTGCCAGCACCGCTTTTCGCCCGGTGAGCGACAGCTCAGCACTGAGCGCGGCGTCCTCTCTTCGCGCCTCAATTTTACCGCGCAGGGCCGGAAGCGGCAGATCCACGGCGAGCAGCAAACGCGTCAACGCGGCAACGGACGTAGCAAAGGGCCGGTGTGCAAAGGCAAAGCCTGCCAGCTCCAGCCAGTCGTCACTATTAAGGGTAGCTTCCCACTCATCTGCCACCGGGATCTTTTCGCCATTCCACAATGATAAGACACGCGCATCGCGATGCAGGCGCAGCCGGGCCTGTTCACACAGACGATGCCCCGCCTCACTTTGCGGCAATAACGCCATTGCGGTATAGCAGCCGCTGCTGGCTTCGCGGTGGCTGCCCATCCGTACCAGCACAAAGCCGCACCGCTGCCAGAAATGCCACAGCGCGTCGGTAAAGCCAAAACTTACCGAGAGATAATCCTCCCCGCAGGCCTCGCGGATAAGCGCCCGGCCGATCCCTTCCCGTTGCCGGTGAGGGTGAACAGCGATGCGCGTGACCCGTCGACCTTTCAGCGTTGCTGCCAGAGGCGTGCCGCCATGCGCGGCCAGAGACTGCGCGACAAGGTTACCGCGCGGACGGCGAAAACCCGCCCATACTGCGCGACTTAGCGCCGGGCTTAACCCGCCTTCGTCTACCAGCCACAACGCGCCCGCGATGACCGGATCCGTTTGCGCGACGGCAACGTGCTGACCGGGGGCGTCCATCATACGGCGCAGATCCAGCGGCGAGGTACGGTAATGGGCCGCACAAAGCAGCTCGTAGACACTCGCGGCGAGTGCAGGCGTGTGCTCCCATGCATCGGGGGCCAGAGAGGTCAGTTGCACCTCTCCTTTCGGCTGCTGGTCGATGAGCGTGTCGTCAAACAGCAGTGCGCTGGCGACTACCCGCTCAAGCGGACATCCCACAGCCCAGCGAACGGGGGTGGATAAGGTATAACGCTGCAGGGCGCTGAACTGCGCGCAGAATTTAAGCAAAAACCCTCTTCCGGTTCCTTCATACCCTTGTACCGTCGTGGTTAACAGTGCCCGTGGAAAGCGCGCAACCAGCTTCTCCAGCACAGGGCCGGGTATGGCCGCCGCCTCATCGACAATCAGCCAGTCGGCATGGTGTGAGGAGGCCAGCAGCGCATCCGGTGCCATAAAGTGAAAATGTTCACCCGCAAACCGTGCGATGACCTCCGTTGCCCCCTTTGCCGGTGCGGTGACAACTGCTCTGCCCTCAATGCTGTTCAGCAGCATGCCGGCAAGCGCCGACTTTCCCCGCCCGCGCGGGGCGGTAACAGCCGCAACGCCTTTCGGCATTGCACGAAGTGCCTGCAGGATCTCCTCCTGCTCGCGCTGGGGCGCGCCGTTAGCGGGTTGCCAGTCAGGGGCATCAGGAAACGGAGGAAGGGTTAACGGCTGGTTTTGCTGCCAGACGATTGCATCGGCGTCGCGGGTAATCATCTGGCAAAAGTGGCGAATGAAATTCGGCGTGGGAATGGGTTCTGCGCTGTCGCTCCAGCGCAGGGAATCGCGGTCGGGCGTGTCTGCCCACACCGCAAGCGGGGGAGCCAACAGCACCAGCAGGCTCCCGGCACGCAGCGTTCCGCTCAGGGCGGCAAAGGCTGAGACATCAAACCCGGCGCGGGCATCAAAAACAGCGTGCCGGAACTCGCGCCCCAGCAGCCCGCCTGTCTCCCGGGAAGGGTTTTCATCCAGCCACACCCAATCCCCGGAAAGCGTATCACGCAGTGCCCCGGCCTGCGCCAGGGACCACGGCGCATCACCGCTGAGCACCACCAGCCGACGCTGGCCGGTGCGCTCAAGCTGGCTAATCAGTTGGTCAAACGCCACCATTACATGGCTTTACCGAAGGTGTTGCACTGCGCCGGGTCACCGCTGTCAAAACCGCGTTTAAACCAGGTGTAACGTTGTTCTGACGTCCCGTGAGTGAAGCTGTCCGGCACCACACGGCCCTGGCTCTGCTGCTGGAGACGGTCGTCACCGATGGCCTCAGCGGCATTTAACGCCTCTTCCAGGTCGCCAGACTCCAGCACGCCCTGCTTCTGCATGCTGTTACCCCAGACGCCCGCGAAGCAGTCCGCCTGCAGCTCCATGCGCACGGAAAGGCGATTGACCTCCGCCTGCGAGGCGTTTTGCTGAAGCTGGCGAACCTTAGGTTCAATGCCCAGCAATTTTTGCACGTGATGCCCCACTTCATGCGCAATCACGTAGCCCTGAGCAAAATCACCGTCGGCACCGAGTTTGCGTTTCATGTCATCATAAAAAGAGAGATCGATATAGACGGTGCTGTCTGCCGGGCAGTAGAACGGCCCCATCACCGACTGTCCGGTGCCGCAGCCGGTGCGGGTCGCACCACGGTACATCACCAGCTTCGGCGGCTGGTAGCTGCGCCCCATTTTCTCAAACTGCTGGCTCCACGTGTCTTCAGTGGTCGCGAGAATAACGGAGGTAAATTTGGCCGCTTCATCTTCATTTGGGTTGATGGAGCGCTGAGATTGCTGCTGTTGCTGCAGCGGCTGACCGGTCATTAACCCGGTGAGATCGACTCCGTAATAACCCGCAACCAGCACCACAATCAGCAGAATGATTCCGCCTTTTCCGCTGGGTAAACGGAAGCCGGGGCCACCCATGGAAGGGCCGCCACCGCTATCACCACGTCTGTCTTCTACATTGTCACTTTCACGACGCCCTTGCCAGCGCATAACTACCTCGAACTATTCCATTAATAATAGCTATGATCGTAGGCGGTTAACGGCAAGATTACCATAGGAAACAAAGGTAAGACGCCAAAGGATATGAACATCCTTTGGCGATGAGGGAGTTAGTCGAGCTTAACGCCTAAACGGTGAGCAACGGCTTCGTACGCTTCAATCAGGCCACCCAGGCTCTGACGGAAACGGTCTTTATCCATTTTATCCAGCGTTTCTTTGTCCCACAGACGGCTGCCGTCCGGTGAGAACTCGTCGCCCAGTACCACTTCGCCTTTGAACAGACCAAACTCCAGCTTGAAGTCGACGAGGATCAGGCCAGCATCATCAAACAGTTTTTTCAGCACATCGTTGGCTTTGTAGGTCAGCTCTTTCATGCGCGCCAGGTTCTCTTTATTCACCCAGCCGAAGGTTTCGCAGTAGGAGTCATTGACCATCGGATCGTGCATGGCGTCGTTTTTCAGGAACAGATCGAACAGCGGTGGATTCAGCTCGATACCTTCCTCAATGCCCAGACGCTTCACCAGGGAGCCCGCGGCACGGTTACGAATGACGCACTCAACCGGAACCATATCCAGTTTTTTCACCAGACATTCCGTATCGGACAGCAACGCTTCCATCTGAGTCGGGATACCCGCTTCGGCCAGTTTGGTCATAATGAAGTGGTTGAACTTGTTGTTCACCATGCCTTTACGATCGAACTGCTCAATGCGTGCGCCATCCCCTGCTGACGTATCATTGCGGAACTCGAGCACCAACAGATCCGGGTTTTCCGTGCTGTATACGGTCTTCGCTTTGCCACGATACAACTCAGCTTGCTTCTGCATCTTGATTACTCCTGGTGTGATGATTTGTGTTCAAAACTGGGGATATTATGCCACGCACACGTTTGCGTAGCACGAAAATAAAAAGGGCTGGATTTACCAGCCCTCGTATTTATTTGCTGAATGCAGCCTGGAAGACCGCGACCAGCGCATCGTTCTGCGACTGGGTCAGCGTGTGACCTTTCGGATCGATAAACTGCAGGCTACTGCGGTTATCGAGGTCGCCTATCTGAATCTTGTAGTCGCCGGAAGCAAGCTGTGGATCGCGTGCGCCCAGCTCCTGCCATGCGCTGTCGGACAGCGGCTTATAGGTTGCCGTCATGCTACCGGTTGAACGCGTGCTGTCGGTCACTTTCATGCCCACTTTTTCCAGCGTCGCTGGCAGACGCTGCCAGGTCTGGTTAAACGGTGCACGAACAACCAGCATCGGCAGGCCGGTATCATCCGCGCCGCTCTGGACATCAAACGTCACACCGTTACGGCTCTGTGAGGCGTTAGCGGCGTCGGTGGCGTTTTTATCCAGGCCCGCAGCAATCACGTTCAGCATTTCAGTGCTGTAACGCTGCATGGCGGCGGCATCCGCAACCGGTTTACCCGCCTGCTCCAGGTTCAACAGCTTAACGGTAACCGCCTGCTGATAGCCCTGCGGTTTAACGGAGACTTGATAACGACCACGGTACTGCTGGTCTTCATCCAGACGGTTCCACTCGATCCAGTCGGTGGTTAACGTCTGGCTGGCGTCATCGCGTTTATCAATCGTGTAGTTCTTCGACTGAATAACGCTCACCACCTGTGGCCACAGCGTGCTGCCACGTGCGCTTTCCACCATCAGAGACGCGGTATCACCGGTAAACTGGGTACGCGCCCCGCTCACCAGCGCCAGAGGCTGTGCTGGCGGACGAATATCAAGCGCTTTGCCCACCGGGCCGCTGCCGTTGGTCACGGGGATATTATAATCGCCGTTCTGAATCGGCAGGATCATGCCAGCCGGTGCATGAAGTTCAGCAAGCGGGGTCGCATCCAGATAGGATTCATCACCGCTCACCTGGCGCTTGTAGCGCGAGTCTGAACTACAGGCAGCGAGCAGCATAACAAGCGAAACACTCGCAACCTTCGCCAGGCGCGACTTCTGTACTGAATAAGCCATCAAATCTCCCTAAACTTTACAGCAAACCGGCATGCTTCAGCGCTGCAGTGACGATTTCACGACCGTGGTCGGTAATCGGTGTCATTGGCAGACGCAGCGTATCGGTTGCTACAAGTCCCAACTCCTTACATGCCCATTTCACCGGGATCGGATTGGGTTCGACAAATAATTTATTGTGCAACGGCATCAGACGTTTATTAATGAGACGGGCTTCATCAAAGTGACCTGCCGCCGCCAGCTTGCACATTTCCGCCATATCGCGGGCCGCAACGTTCGACGTTACGGAGATCACGCCATGACCACCGAGCTGCATAAAGTCCAGCGCGGTCGCATCGTCACCGCTCAACAGGATAAAGTCGTCTGAAACCAGCTCTTTGATCTGATGAACGCGGCTTAAGTTCCCTGTCGCCTCTTTAATCCCGATAATATTTTTTACTTTCGAGAGACGACCAACGGTTTCCGGCAGCATATCGCAGCCAGTACGGGACGGCACATTATACAGAATTTGTGGCAAGTCAGTATGTTCAGCGATGGCTTTGAAATGCTGGAACAAACCTTCCTGAGTAGGACGGTTATAATAAGGGGTGACCGTCAGACAGCCAACAACGCCGCTGTCGTTAAAACGTTGGGTCAGGCTGATCGCTTCCGCGGTTGCATTCGCGCCTGTTCCCGCGATGACCGGAATACGTCCGTCAGCCAGTTCGAGGGTCAACATCACCACATCGCCGTGCTCTTCGTGGCTCAGCGTTGCAGATTCACCGGTAGTCCCTACCGAAACGATCGCCGAGGTTCCATTGGCGACATGGTAATCAATCAGCTTCTTCATGCTTGACCGGCAGACATTACCTTTTTCATCCATCGGTGTTACAAGCGCGACAATACTTCCCGTGAACATGAGCCATCCTCTGTGCGAACAAGAGCCTCAATGGTACGTTTGGAACTGTAATAAAAGCAAGCGACCTGAGGCCCTCAGGCGGTTGTATGCATGTTTTTTTTATGCTTTCCTTAGGAAGACTTAACCAAGCAAAGGAAGAACAGGTTTGACAACCTCATCACAACATTACCTGGTTATCACTGCGCTGGGTGCTGACAGGCCGGGTATCGTGAACACCATTACCCGCCACGTGAGCAGCTGCGGCTGTAATATCGAGGACAGCCGTCTGGCGATGCTGGGCGAAGAGTTCACGTTTATTATGCTGCTGTCCGGGACATGGAACGCCATCACGCTTATCGAATCCACCCTGCCGCTGAAAGGCGCGGAGCTGGATTTACTGATCGTGATGAAACGCACCAACGCGCGTCCGCGTCCGGCCATGCCTGCCACCGTCTGGGTACAGGTTGAAGTTCCTGATTCCCCTCATCTGATCGAGCGTTTTACCGCGCTGTTTGACAGCCATCAGATGAACATTGCCGAGCTGGTTTCCCGCACACAACCGGCTGATGAGAGTGCCGTTCCTACCCTCTTTATTCAAATCACCGCCCACAGTCCTGCATCACAGGATGCGTCAAATATCGAGCAAGCGTTCAAAGCCCTCTGTACAGAATTACACGCGCAAGGCAGTATAAGCGTCGTAAATTATTCGCAGCATGAACAGGATGGAGTTGAGTAATGAACCCACTGAAAGCCGGTGACATCGCACCGAAATTTAGCTTACCGGATCAGGATGGTGAGCAAGTAAATTTGACCGACTTCCAGGGACAGCGTGTTCTGGTCTATTTCTACCCGAAAGCCATGACCCCGGGCTGCACCGTACAGGCCTGCGGCTTACGCGACAACATGGACGAGTTGAAAAAAGCCGGCGTAGAAGTGCTGGGTATCAGCACCGATAAGCCAGAAAAGCTGTCACGATTTGCTGAAAAAGAGCTGCTGAACTTCACGCTGCTTTCCGACGAAGATCATCAGGTCTGTGAGCAGTTCGGCGTCTGGGGCGAGAAGACGTTTATGGGCAAAACCTATGACGGCATTCACCGCATCAGTTTCCTGATTGACGCTGACGGTAAAGTGGAACATGTCTTTGACGACTTCAAAACCAGCAACCACCACGACGTGGTGTTGAACTGGCTGAAACAAAGTGCCTGAAAGTGAGTGTCGGGTGGCGGCTTCGCCTTACCCGACCTACAAGATAAATGCAAAACGGCAACCTGGTTGCCGTTTTTAGTGTCTCCCCCTCTCCCCGTGGGAGAGGGCCGGGGTGAGAGCATCAGGCCGCACAAAAACTACTTCTCTTCCACCGCCGGCACATCCGGCCACGCGTGGACGACAGCTTTAATCAGCGTCGCCAGCGGAATGGCAAAGAACACGCCCCAGAATCCCCACAGCCCGCCGAAAATCACCACCGACAGAATAATGACCAGCGGATGCAGATTTACCGCTTCTGAGAACAGCACCGGCACCAGCAGGTTGCCATCCAGCGCCTGAATAATCAGGTACACGGCGAAGCAGCTCCAGAACTCGGTGCCCAGGCCAAACTGGAACAGCGCGACGCCCACCACCGGGATGGTGACCACAAACGCGCCAATATACGGAATAAGGACCGATAACCCCACCAGCACCGCCAGCAGCAGTGAATAATTCAGCCCGAAGATCAGGAAGCCAATCCACGTCGCGACCCCAACCACAATCATCTCCAGCACCTTGCCGCGAATGTAGTTGGTGATCTGCTGGTTCATCTCTTCCCACACCTGCCCGGCCAGCCCGCGATTACGCGGCAGAATACGCCGCACGGCGTTGAGCATCTGATCTTTGTCCTTCACCAGGAAGAACACCATCAATGGCACCAGCACCAGGTAGACGGCGAGTGTGAGCAGCCCAACCAGTGACGCCAGCGAGTATTTGACCACCGAGTCGCCCATGGTCATGATGCGGGCGCGCATATTTTCAGCCATCGCATCGATGATCCCGGCATCCATTAACGCAGGATAACGACGCGGCAGCGTGGCAGCGAAATCAGAAAGCTTGTTCAGCATACCGGGCATATCGCGGATCAGGTAGATCCCCTGTTGCCAGGCGACGGGCATGACCACAAAAGCCATCAACAGCAGAATGCCGACAAACAGCACCAGCACAATGCTGGTCGCCCAGCGTCGGGAGCAGCCGATATTTTCCAGTCGCGCGGTTGGCCATTCCAGCAAATAGGCCAGCACAATCGCTACCAGCAGTGGCGCCAGAAGGCCACTGAAGAAGAACAGAATACCGAATCCGGCAACCAGAATAACCAGCAAAGCAATGGCCTCCGGGTCGCTAAACCGACGCCGGTACCACTGCATTAACATTTCGAGCATACAACCCTTCCCTGAATCGAATGACGGGAGTCAGAATGTGAATTGTATCGAACTGTCACAAAAAAGACTTTCGCTTTTTGTATCCCTGTCACAATCCGCAAAAGCCTGATGAATGGGATTTTCTTCATGCCGTAACACGGCTACACTCGCAGGGCAGTGGAGATGAACGATATGCGGGTTCATCGGTCAAATTAGCACATCCAAAATACAGGACAGTGGTTATGTTCAGGCAGTTGAAAAAAACAGTGGTCGCGACACTGATTGCCGCCGTAACGGTCGGTCAGGTGTTGCCAGCTTTCGCTGACTCGTCCGATTCATTGCCGGACATGGGCACCACAGCAGGAAGCACGCTCTCCATTGGTCAGGAGATGCAGATGGGTGATTACTACGTTCGCCAGCTGCGCGGCAGTGCTCCGCTGATCAATGACCCATTGCTGGTGCAGTACATTAATGGTCTCGGGATGCGCCTGGTCTCGCACGCCAACTCGGTAAAAACCCCCTTCCACTTCTATTTAATCAATAACGACGAAATCAACGCCTTCGCCTTCTTTGGCGGTAACGTGGTGCTGCATTCGGCGTTATTCCGTTACTCCGATAACGAAAGCCAGCTGGCGTCAGTGATGGCGCACGAAATTTCCCACGTGACCCAGCGCCATCTGGCCCGTGCGATGGAAGACCAGAAACGCAACGCGCCCCTGACCTGGGTGGGGGCGCTGGGCTCTATTCTGCTGGCGATGGCCAGCCCGCAGGCCGGGATGGCTGCATTAACCGGCACGCTGGCAGGCACGCGCCAGGGGATGATCAGTTTTACCCAGCAAAACGAACAGGAAGCGGACCGCATTGGCATCCAGGTACTGCAGCGCTCGGGCTTTGACCCGCAGGCCATGCCAAGCTTCCTGGAAAAACTGCTCGATCAGGCACGCTACTCGTCACGTCCACCCGAAATCCTGCTCACACACCCGTTACCGGAAAGCCGTCTGTCGGATGCGCGTAACCGTGCTAATCAGATGCGTCCGGTGGTGGTGCAATCCTCACAGGATTTCTACATGGCGAAAGTGAGAACGCTGGGCATGTACAATTCCGGGCGTAACCAGCTCACCAGCGACCTGCTGGATGCCCTGGCAAAAGGCAACGTGCGCGAGAAGAACGCGGCGCAATACGGCCGTGCGCTGCAGGCGATGGAAGCCAGCAAATACGACGAGGCGCGCAAAGCCCTGCAACCGCTGCTGGCCGCCGACCCGAATAACCCGTGGTATCTCGATCTGTCGACCGATATCGATCTGGGGCAGAAGAGACCTGCCGATGCGATTAACCGCCTGAAAGGTGCCAAAGAGGAGCGGACCAACCCGGTGCTGCAGCTTAACCTGGCAAACGCTTATCTGCAGGGCGGCCAGCCGGGTGAAGCGGCCACCATTCTGAACCGCTACACCTTCGACAATAAAGACGATCAAAACGGCTGGGATCTGCTCGCACAGGCAGAAGCCCAGCTGGGTAACCGCGATCAGGAGCTGGCGGCACGCGCCGAAGGTTTTGCCCTGGTAGGGCGTCTGGATCAGGCCATTTCGATGCTCAGCAGCGCCAGTTCGCAGGTCAAACTAGGCAGCCTGCAACAGGCCCGTTACGATGCGCGTATCGATCAGCTGCGCGCACTACAGCAGCGCTTCAAGCCGTACGAAAAGATGTAAAAAAGGAAGAAAATATGACTGACGCGGTAAAAATCTACCATAACCCTCGCTGCTCCAAGAGCCGCGACACCCTCAGCCTGCTGAAATCCAACGGCGTAGAGCCTGAGGTGGTGCTGTATCTGGAGACACCGCCTGACGCGCAGACGATCCGCCAGCTCCTGCATATGCTGGGCATGGGCAGTGCACGGGAGTTGATGCGCCAGAAAGAGGATCTGTATAAGTCACTTAACCTGGACGACACGCGTCTCACTGAAGCTGAGCTCGTGCAGGCGATGGTTGATAATCCGAAGCTGATTGAACGCCCGATTGTGGTGGCAAACGGCAAGGCGCGCATTGGACGCCCACCGGAAGAGGTGCTCGACATTCTTTAAACCTCGCGCCGCAGCCCTTCCAGAAAGGCCTGCGGCGTACTTTCCCCCAGCTTTTTCTGCGCCTTACCCCGGTTGTAAAACTCGCACAAGGTCATCAATAACACACCCGGCGGTTCAACATTCACTCGCGGAATAATATCGCGTAAGGGCACCATCACCTGAAGTGCACTGCAGGTACGTTGATGTGCCTTCACCGTAATGTCGTTAACAGCCAGCATCGCCTCAAAACCAAAAGTCTCAATAGATTGTATAGCAGCCGGACATGCCGCCAGCACCTCCTGCGTCCAGGTATTCAGTCGTTGAGGCGACAGTCCCGCATAAAGCCTGGCATAGCACCAGCCGCTCACCGGCTCTCGCGCCCACAGCAGATGTTGCTCTCCACCGTCGTCCATATGCAGCGACAACGGCAAATGATGAAGTTCCAGCATATGTGGCCTGATGCCCGCTTTCAGCGCCTTTTTTCCCTGCAAGGGGGCCCCTTTTTGCTTTGCTGCGGCCGGTTTGAGATAGCGGTTCAGGGTAGCGCGGGATACGGCGATTCCGAGTACGTCGTTGACCATCAACAGCAGTTCATCCAGCGGTGCCCCCAGGATATCACGCAGGGCATTCACCAGCGCAATCTGCTCTTGTCTCATCGCTTTGTGTATCACTTTCGGCGTCGTATGGTTATCCGACACCTGGTCTCGATTACGCCAGCGTCTGACGGTAGTGACTGAAATGCCCAGCTCGACGGCCAGCTCTCTGTCGCTCTTATCCGACTGTTGAAGATAGCGGCGGATGCGCGGCGTCGTGGTCGCATTGGCGTGCAGTTTGATTTCCATCGCAACAATTCCTGAAACTAATCTTATGAGATTTATCATGCATCAGCGATTGCTTTGTGACCGATTTCACCTTTCGCTCGCCGCGCTTCACTGATAATCCCCACAGATAACACAAACAACACCTCTCAATCTTGTACGGAGTTCACAATGAACAATGTTCTGGGATTTCTTGAAGCAAAACTAATGCCGCTGGCGGCCAAAACGGCCCAGCAGCGTCATCTTGGTGCCATTCGCGGTGCCTACGTTTCATTCATGCCGTTTATCATCGTTGGCTCCATCCTGCTGGTGATCTCCTCCTTCCCCAATCAAACCTATCAGCAGTTTATGTCTCAGGCGTTTGGGGAAAGCTGGAGTGCGATTATCGAAATCCCGTTCAACGCGGTGTTCTCGACCATGTCGTTGTTTATCAGCTTCCTGGTCGCCTACCGCCTGGCTGAACACTATGGCGAAGACCGTATCTCCTGCGGCATCCTGGCGCTGGTCGCCTTTCTGATCCTGACTCCTTTTATCAAAGTGGCAGAAAATGGCGGCATCACCGTCATGCCGGTAGAGTGGATTGGCAGTAAGGGTCTGTTTGTGGCGATGATTGGTTCTCTGCTGTGGACGGAGCTGTTCTGCTGGCTGAAGCGCAAAAAACTGGTTATCAGAATGCCGGATGGCGTACCGCCTGCGGTGCAGGAGTCGTTCGCGGCGCTGATCCCTGCCCTGCTGGTGATGATCCTGGTGCTGGTTATCCGCATCGGCTTTGAAAACACCCATTACAACACCATCCACCAGTTTATTTACGAGGTGGTGGCAACCCCGGTTCGCCACTACGGTACCTCCTATTTTGGCGCGCTGATGACCGTATTCAGCATCACCATTCTGTGGTCTGTGGGCATTAACTCCGGTTCGATGATCAACGGCATTATTCGCCCGCTGTGGATGGAGAACCAGACCGATAACATCGCCGCTATTCAGGCCGGCGCCACGCCGCCGCACATTATCACCGAACAGTTTTTTGACATGATCTGGATGGGCGGCGCAGGGGCCACGCTGTCGCTGGTGATTGCGATGCTGATTTTCACCCGCAGTAAAAACATGCGCGAAGTGGCACGCCTGGGCGCGGGAGCCTCGGTGTTTAACATCAACGAGCCTATTCTGTTCGGCCTGCCGGTGATCATGAACCCGATCATGCTCATTCCGTTCAATCTGGTGCCGCTGGTGCTGGTCACCGTGCAGTACGTGGCAATGAAAATTGGTGCGGTCGCCGTCACCACCGGGGTGTTTATCCCCTGGACGCTGCCGCCTGTTATCAGCGGTTTTATCGTCACCGGGCATCTCAGCGGCAGCATCATGCAGCTTATCAACCTGCTGATTGGCGCCATGCTGTATCTGCCTTTCATGCGTATCGTGGATAAACAGTACCGCACCGCGGAGATTGCCACCGTGACGCAAACCGACACCACCCTTGCAAAACAGGAGTAAAGCATGTGGGGAATTATCGCCACCTGGCGAATGGCGCTTGAAGGCGTCACCGAGTCGGCCTCTGCGCTGGCAGCAGGAAAACCGGTGGCTGCCGCGGTCGTGGATGCCGTTGCCGCCGTCGAGGACTTTCCGTTCTATAAATCGGTCGGCTACGGCGGGCTACCAACCGAAAATGGCGAGGTGGAACTGGACGCCGCCTACATGGATGGCGACACGCTGGCCTTTGGCGCCGTGGGAAATCTGGTGGATATCGCCAACCCGGTGCGCGTGGCGCAGGCGTTAAGCCGCCAGCGCTATAACAGCCTGCTGGTCGGCCAGGGCGCGCGGGAGTGGGCATTGAGCCAGGGTTTTGCCGACAAAACGATGCTCACCGACCGGGCCATGCAGCACTACCGCAAGCGCTGCCGGGAGACGCTGGATAAAGGCTTAAGCCCCTACGATGGTCATGACACCGTCGGGATTATCGGTCTCGACAAACAGGGATCCATGAGCGTGGCCACCTCCACCAGCGGCCTGTTTATGAAAAAGCGCGGCCGCCTTGGCGATTCACCGATCATCGGCTCCGGCTTCTACTGCGACAGTGAAACTGGCGCCGCCACCGCCACGGGCGTGGGCGAAGATCTGATGAAAGGCTGCACCAGCTACGAAATTGTTCGCCGCATGGCGCAGGGGATGTCTCCGCAGCAGGCGGCAGATTCCGTGGTGTTCGAGCTGGAAGACAAGCTGATGTCGCGTTTTGGCCGCGCGGGCGATCTCTCCGTGGTATGCATGAATAACAAAGGTGAATTTGGCGCCGCCACCAACATCAAAACATTCTCGTTTGTGGTGGCGACCGCGCGCCAGCCGCTGACCGTGTTTCGCGCCGAACGCCTGCGGGAAAAAACGCACTATCAGGCGGTGGATGATGAATGGATGCAGGCCTATGCCGCACGGATCCGCGCCCCGATTGAGGAGTAATAATGATGACGTATCAGCTAATAACGGACCTTTCAGAGGCAACTCCACACAGCCATCTCATCGCCCGCAGCGCGTGCCCGCTGCTGCCGGACACTCCGCTGATTGCGGAAATGCGCGGACAGGACGCCGTTGCCGACACCCGATTTGGCTGTGCGCCCTTTGCACGCATCACCCTGGTGCCGGATGCACTCTGGCATGACGGGCTGACTGAAGGATTACTCACCGCCCTCCGCCCGCTGCTGGCGACGCCCGTCAGCACCGACGTAGTGCTGGATGTCACCCACATTGACGACGTTGTGCTGCAACAGCTCCTGCGTTTTCTTTTTAATCAGTCGCACAGGCTTAGCGATCTGCAGCTGAAGAAAGCGGACGATGTCACTTTGCGCGTTGAGCACGTTACCGCCCTCTGCCTGCCAGAACAGCAGGCGCGGCTGGACGTTATCTTCCGCCAGCAGCTCGCCATTAGCCGTGGAATGGTCGCCGCACGCCGTCTGGCCGATATCCCCTCCGACCGCTGCACGCCGCAGTTTATGGTGCAGGAGGCGCAGACGCTGTGCGCGGCTTTCCCTGCCCTGCGCTGTGACGTGCTGGATGACAAGCAGATCGTTGAACAGGGTCTGGGGCTGCTTCACGCCGTTGGCAAAGGCGCCTCCTGCCCGCCACGACTGCTGGCTATTCACTATGACGGTGTTTCTGACGGCCCGGTGCGCTGCTATGTAGGTAAAGGCATTACCTTCGATACCGGCGGCCTGTGGCTCAAAGACGGCGCGGGCATGTACACCATGAAATATGACATGTGCGGCGCGGCGAATGTGCTGGGGCTGATGCTGACCGTTGCAGAGCTGGCGCTCCCCGTGCGCCTCATGGGCGTGCTGGCGCTGGCAGAAAACGCCATCGGCCCGGACGCCATGCAGCCTGGCACGGTAGCCAGAGCCTGCAACGGCACCACGGTTGAAATCAACAATACCGATGCAGAAGGCCGGCTGGTGCTGGCAGACGCTATCGCCTGGGCCAGCCAGCGCCATCCGCAGGCGCGCTATATTATCGATATGGCAACGCTGACGGGTGCGGTGGTCAAAGCGCTGGGATATGAACTGAGCGGGTTGATGACCCAGGATGAACCGCTGCGCCAGGCGCTGACGCAGGCAGGAAAACAGAGTGGAGATGAAGTATGGTCCCTGCCGCTGAATGCGCGGCTGAAAAAGCAGACTGACAGCGCCATCGCCGATCTCTGCAATACGCCGCCCAACAATGCGGCAATCAGCGCCTCGGCAGCGTGGCTGCTGCATCACTTCTGCCCGCCGACAATCCCGTGGGCGCATCTGGACATTAGCGGTACAGCGCTGTGGCGTGAGGGTGGCAGAAGCGTGGCCTCAGGGAGGCCGATTCCGCTGCTGGTGGAGCACTTGATGGGAGATCTCTAGCCGGGTGGCGGCTGCGCCACCGGGCAAACAACCTCAAAGCTTCAGAATATCTTTCACAAACGGAATGGTGAGCTTACGCTGGGCAGTAATGGAGGCGCGATCGAGCTGATCGAGCGTGTCAAACAGCGTGCGCATCTCCCGATCCAGACGCTTGAGCAGGAAACGCCCCACGTCTTCCGGCAGTTCAAATCCGCGCAGTCTGGCGCGCAACTGCAACGCCTGGAGTTTGTCTTCATCTGACAGCGGCTGCAGCTTGTAAATTTGCCCCCAGTCGAGACGGGAAGCAAGATCCGGCAGCCCCAGATTAAGCTGGCGCGGCGGACGATCGCCGGTGATCAGCAGCCGGGTTTTGCCCGATTCCAGGATACGGTTATAGAGGTTAAAGATCGCCATTTCCCATGGCTCATCCCCCGCCACGCATTCGATATTATCGATGCAGACCAGGGAGAGATGTTCCATTCCCTCCAGCACGTCAGGCACAAACCAGGTACGTTTATCCAGCGGTACATAGCCTACCGCATCCCCCCGCGCAGAAAGCTCCGCACAGGCGGCATGCAACAGGTGACTGCGCCCCGCGCCTTCGCGTGACCAGATATAGATGTATCCGCTGTGATCCTGGCGCAGCACATTCTGGAGTGCAGCCAGTAAAGAGGGGTTATCACCCGGCCAGAAACTCGCGAAAGTTTCGTCGTCAGGGAGATAGAGTGGCAGAGAGAGCTGTGCCGGTCCGTTCAGAAGTACCTCAACCAGATCTTACATAAAATCGGAACGGAGTTTAGCACGGAACCTGCCAGGAGAGAACCGGGCGATCCCTCACCCGGCTTTACGATCAGTGTGACGCTTTTTCGCTTTCGTCGGCGTCCAGTACCACCTCTTCCGGACGGATCACGGAAATCAGCTTGAAAATCAGGCTCAGGCCCACACCAACGATGGTCGCCAGCGCCATGCCTTTCAGCTCGGCCGCGCCGATGTGAACCTTCGCGCCGCTCACACCGATGATCAGGATAACGGAAGTCAGGATCAGGTTCTGCGCTTTGCTGTAGTCCACTTTGGACTCAATCAGCACGCGAATACCGGATGCGCCAATTACGCCGTACAGCAGCAGAGACACGCCGCCCATCACCGGAACCGGGATGATCTGGATCGCTGCTGCCAGTTTACCCACGCAGGAGAGCAGGATTGCGATGATGGCCGCGCCGCCGATAACCCAGGTACTGTAAACGCGGGTGATCGCCATGACGCCAATATTCTCACCGTAAGTGGTGTTTGGCGTTGAGCCAAAGAAACCGGAGATGATCGTCGAGAAGCCGTTTGCAAACATCGAGCGGTGCAGACCCGGGTCGCGGATCAGGTCACGTTTGACGATGTTCGCCGTCACCACAAGGTGGCCAACGTGTTCAGCGATAACCACCAGCGCGGCAGGCAGAATAGTGAAGATGGCAAACCATTCAAAGCGTGGCGTATAGAAGGTTGGCAGGGCAAACCAGTGCGCCTGAGCGATTGGGGTGGTATCGACAACGCCCATCACGAAGGAGAGTGCATAACCCGCCAGCACGCCGATCAGGATCGGGATAATCGCCATAAAACCGCGGAACAGCACGGAGCCAAATACCGTCACGCCCAGCGTCACCAGTGAGATGATGATGGTTTTGGAGTCCGGCGACTGCCCATCAGCAGGCAGCAGACCAGCCATATTCGCCGCCACGCCTGCCAGCTCCAGACCGATGACGGCAACGATGGCCCCCATCGCCGCAGGTGGGAACATCACGTCCAGCCAGCCGGTACCGGCCTTCTTCACAATGAAAGAGACCAGGCAGAACAGCACGCCGCACATGATAAAGCCGCCCAGCGCCACTTCATACCCCAGGGGTAGCAGCAGCAACACCGGCGAGATAAAAGCAAAGCTCGACCCCAGATACGCCGGGATTTTGCCTTTACAGATAAAGAGGTACAGCAGCGTCCCGATACCATTGAACAGCAACACGGTAGCCGGGTTAATGTGAAACAGGATTGGCACCAGCACGGTTGCGCCAAACATAGCGAACAGGTGCTGCAAACTAAGCGGGATAGTCTGTAAAAGCGGCGGTCTTTCACTCACCCCGATAGCACGGCGCGTCATAGTGTTTTCCTCTGAGATGGTTAGTTATGTGTGTTTTATTCAAAAAAAAGCCGACTCTCAAAGTCGGCTTATTTATCGTTATTCGATTATTTCGTACCAAAGATCTTATCGCCGGCATCGCCCAGCCCCGGGATAATGTACCCGTGCTCGTTGAGCCCCTGGTCGACAGACGCGGTGTACAGCTCCACATCCGGGTGTGCTTTTTCCAGCGCCGCGATCCCTTCCGGTGCCGCAACCAGCACCAGCACTTTGATGCTGCTGCAGCCTGCTTTTTTCAGCAGGTCGATGGTGGCAATCATTGAGCCGCCGGTCGCCAGCATCGGGTCAACCACCAGCGCCATACGCTCGTCGATGTTAGACACCAGCTTCTGGAAGTACGGAACCGGCTCCAGGGTCTCTTCATTACGGTAGATCCCCACCACGCTGATGCGCGCGCTCGGTACGTGTTCCAGCACGCCTTCCATCATGCCGAGACCGGCACGCAGGATCGGCACCACGGTAATTTTCTTACCTTTGATCTGCTCAACCTGCACCGGGCCGTTCCAGCCTTCGATGGTCACTTTTTCCGTTTCGAGGTCAGAGGTCGCTTCGTAGGTCAGCAGGCTGCCGACTTCAGATGCCAGTTCGCGAAAACGCTTCGTGCTGATGTCATGCTCACGCATCAGGCCCAACTTGTGTTTAACGAGTGGGTGTTTCACTTCCACAATCTTCATTCTCTTTCTCCTCTGAGGTGGCGTCCGCAAAAAAATCGCGGGATTATACCGCTTTTTTCGGATTAGGCCATACCCATCTTGCTTGACGTATATCAAGCAAAGTGATTTAGAGACAAAAAACCGGAGGCGAGACTCCGGCTTGGATGCGGGGTTCTGCCGGGTGGCGCTAACGCTTGCCCGGCCTACAAATCCCGTAGGCCCGGTAAGCGCAGCGCCACCGGGCAATTATAGCTGCTCGCCGTTACTCGCAATCACCTGCTTATACCAGTCAAATGACTTTTTCTTGCTGCGGTTCAGCGTGCCGTTCCCTTCATTATCTTTATCAACAAAGATAAACCCGTAGCGTTTCTTCATCTCGCCGGTGCCGGCAGAAACGAGATCGATACAGCCCCACGGGGTGTATCCCATCAGATCCACGCCATCTTCCACCACCGCTTTCTTCATCTCGCGGATGTGCGCCGAGAGATAATCAATGCGGTACTGGTCGTTCACCGTGCCGTCCTGCTCCTGCACGTCGATGGCACCGAAGCCGTTCTCAACAATGAACAGCGGCAGCTGATAGTGATCCCAGAACCAGTTCAGGGAGTAGCGCAGGCCAACCGGGTCAATCTGCCACCCCCAGTCAGATTTCTGCACGTACGGGTTGGAGACCAGACTCTTGCTTTCATCGTAATCCAATTCCGGGTTATCTGCCGTCGCTTTGGTGGCGAAGGACATATAATAGCTAAAGCCGATGTAATCCACGCAGCCCTGCGTCAGCGCCGCTTTGTCTTCTTCGGTAATGTCCAGCGTGAAACCACGACGCGCAAAGTAGTTAAGCAGATGCTGCGGATACTTGCCGCGCACGTGAACGTCGGTGAACCAGTAGCGACGATGCATCGCGTTCATCGCCATCATGATGTCGTCAGGCGCACAGGTCAGCGGATAAATGGGGCACATGGCAATCATGCAGCCGATCTGCAGGGAAGGATTAATCTCGCGCCCGGCTTTCACCGCCAGCGCGCTGGCCACCAGCTCGTAGTGCGCGGCCTGGAACATCACCGGCTCACGGTCTTCACCCGGCGCATATTTCAGCCCGGAGTTGGTAAACGGCGCAAAATCTTCGTGGAAGTTAGCCTGGTTGTTGATCTCGTTAAAGGTCATCCAGTACTTCACTTTATGCTGATAGCGCTGGAAGACCGCTTTGGCAAAGCGGACAAAGAAGTCGATCAGCTTACGGTTGCGCCAGCCGCCGTACTCGGTGACCAGATGAAACGGCATCTCGAAATGCGACAGGGTGATAACCGGCTCAATCCCGTGTTTCAGACACTCGTCGAACAGGTCATCATAGAACTTCAGGCCTGCTTCGTTTGGCTCCAGCTCGTCCCCTTTCGGGAAAATACGCGTCCAGGCAATGGAGGTACGGAAGCATTTGAACCCCATCTCCGCAAAGAGTTTGATGTCTTCCTTATAGCGATGGTAAAAATCGATGGCTTCGTGGTTCGGGTAGTTTTTCCCAGGCAGCACGCCGTCGGTGATTTCACGCGGCACGCCGTGGGCGCCAGCGGTCATGACATCGGCGACGCTCACCCCTTTACCGCCCTCTTTCCAGCCACCTTCAAGCTGGTGCGCGGCCACCGCGCCGCCCCACATAAAACCTGCTTTAAATCCTGACATACTCTTTCCCTCATTCGATGTTGCTGATTGCTGACGGATACTGCTGTCTGAAGTGGTAAACCGCACCGACAAGACCGGCCCGGTTGCCGTGGCTGACGACATCGGCGATGTCCGCGATGCCAAACCACGCAAGATGAGTGCGAAGCAGATCCATAAATCCGGGCCGCTCCGCGATACCGCCGCCAATGAAAATGGTCTGCGGATCGAACACATTCGCCAGGTTGTAGAGCCCTGTCGCAATGCCGTTAAGAAAATCATCAACCAGGCGGCGACACACCGCGTCGCCTGCGTCATAACCATCAAAAATGGCTTCACCTGTAACGTCCTCAAGCGTCAGACCGTGAAAGTCGGCATAGCGCTTGCGAAGCGTGCGTAATGTGCAGTTTTCATTCATGGAGTGGCGGGCCACGCGCCGTGAGTCAGCCCTTTCCGTGAGCATGTAGCCGAACTCTCCGGCGCGAAAACGCGCCCCGTGAACCAGCCTGCCGTTGCAGAAAATCGCCCCGCCGATCCCGGTGCCGATGGTTAGCACCAGAAAGCTGTCCATCTCTGTTGCCTTGCCCTGCCAGCGTTCCGCCAGCAGCACGCAGTTGGCGTCATTCTCCACGGTGACCGGTAAACCCGTCTGCGTCTCAAGCCAGCCTTTCATCGCGAACTGGTCGAAGCGGCGAATGGCCCCGCCCATCGCAATAAACCCGGTATGCGGATTGACATACCCCGGCGCGCTGATGGCGATCCCCTCAAGCCCGGGATGCGCCGCCACCCAGTTCAGCATCTGCGACAGGATAGCGTCGCCATCGCTGTTCTTAATGGCGGCCTTGTCCGTCTGCAGCAGCTCGCCCTGCGCTGTCACAATCCCCATTTTTAACGCAGTGCCACCGATATCAAATGCGGCGATGTTCATGACGTTCATCCCTCCTGAATGAAACTGAAACCGGTTTCAGTTTCATGATGTTCATTCGCTAAACCGCTTGCAAGCAGATCGCCGAAACCGGTTTCATTTTCGTGAACGGAGTCAAGTTTGCGCGCCACCTGAGGTGTCACAGAAAAAAAGATCCTCGCGCCGAGAATAGGCTCGCAAACGTTTGCCTGGACTGTTAGAATTGCGCCGATTTTTCTTACTAGCTATGCAATCGCGTGGGGACTTGAGCCGTGACCAACAAAACTTCTCTCAGCTACAAAGATGCCGGTGTTGATATTGACGCAGGTAATGCGCTGGTTGACCGAATCAAAGGTGTGGTGAAAAAAACCCGCCGCCCGGAAGTGATGGGTGGTCTGGGTGGCTTCGGCGCACTGTGCGCGCTGCCGCAAAAATATCGTGAACCTGTTCTGGTCTCGGGTACTGACGGTGTAGGCACAAAACTGCGCCTGGCGATGGATTTAAAACGTCACGACACGATCGGTATCGATCTGGTCGCGATGTGTGTAAACGACCTGGTGGTACAAGGCGCTGAGCCGCTGTTCTTCCTCGACTACTACGCGACCGGCAAACTGGACGTGGATACCGCAGCCAGCGTGATCAACGGTATCGCCGAAGGCTGTCTGCAGTCTGGCTGCGCGCTGGTTGGCGGTGAAACCGCGGAAATGCCTGGCATGTATCACGGCGAAGATTATGACGTCGCAGGCTTCTGCGTGGGTGTGGTAGAAAAATCAGAAATTATCGACGGCAGTAAAGTGGCTGATGGTGATGTGCTGATTGCGCTGGCCTCCAGCGGCCCGCACTCTAACGGCTACTCGCTGGTGCGTAAAATCCTCGAAGTAAGCGGTTGCGACCCACAAACCACTGAGCTTGAAGGTAAACCTCTGGCTGACCATCTGCTGGCACCGACCCGCATCTACGTGAAAAACGTGCTGGAGCTGATTGAGAGCGTTGACGTTCACGCCATTGCCCACCTGACCGGTGGCGGCTTCTGGGAAAACATTCCGCGCGTACTGCCGGACAACACCCAGGCGGTAATCGACGAATCCTCATGGCAGTGGCCAGCAGTCTTTAACTGGCTGCAAACCGCGGGCAACGTCAGTTCTCACGAAATGTATCGCACCTTTAACTGTGGCGTGGGTATGGTGATCGCCCTGCCCGCGAGCGAAGCGGATAAAGCCGTTAAGCTGCTGACGGACAAAGGTGAAAACGCGTGGAAAATCGGTATTATCAAAGCTTCCGATTCCGAACAGCGTGTGGTCATTGAATGAAAAACATCGTGGTGCTCATTTCCGGTAACGGAAGCAATTTGCAGGCCATCATTGACGCCTGCAAACAGAAGAAAATCAATGGCACCATTCGGGCAGTATTCAGCAACAAGGCCGACGCGTTCGGCCTCGAGCGCGCCCGGGAAGCAAACATTCCCGCGCACGCGCTGGAAGCCAGCCAGTTCGCCGGCCGTGAAGCCTTTGACCGCGAGCTGGTTCAGGAGATTGATGCCTACGCGCCGGACGTTGTGGTGCTGGCGGGCTATATGCGCATCCTGAGCCCGGCGTTTGTCGGGCACTACGCCGGGCGTCTGCTGAATATCCACCCTTCGCTTCTGCCAAAATATCCCGGCCTGCACACCCATCGTCAGGTGCTGGAAAACGGCGATGAGGAGCACGGGACTTCGGTGCATTTCGTGACCGATGAGCTGGACGGCGGACCGGTGATCCTGCAGGCGAAAGTCCCGGTCTTTGACGGCGACACCGAAGACGATGTCACCGAACGCGTGCAGAGCCAGGAACATGCCATTTATCCGCTGGTGGTCAGCTGGTTTGTCGACGGGCGTCTGGCGATGCGCGACGGTGCCGCCTGGCTGGACGGCGTGCAGCTTCCACCGCAGGGTTATGCGGCCGAAGAGTAGCGTGTGATGTCGGGTGGCGCTGCGTTTACCCGACTTCCTCACCGCAGTCTCAGACACGCCTCTTCTCCAACCCTCTAAAATCCTCAACAAAAAAAATAACTGTCATACTTTTCTGGCACTGTTGGACATATCGTGGAAATGCTCGCCATAATAAGGACGAGACGGATTTACCACGTCCTGTGATTGAACTGGAGTGTGAGCTGTAATGGGTCAGGAAAAGTTATATATCGAGAAAGAGCTAAGCTGGTTAGCATTCAACGAACGCGTACTCCAGGAAGCGGCAGACAAAAGCAACCCGCTTATCGAGCGCATGCGCTTTTTGGGCATTTATTCCAACAACCTTGATGAGTTCTACAAGGTTCGCTTTGCCGAACTGAAACGGCGGATCATCATCAGCGAAGAGCAGGGCTTAAACTCTCACTCGCGCCATCTGTTAGGCAAAATTCAGTCCCGCGTGTTGAAAGCCGATCAGGAATTTGACGGCCTGTATAACGAGTTGCTGCTGGAGATGGCACGCAATCAAATCTTCCTGATTAACGAACGTCAGCTCTCCGTTAACCAACAAAACTGGCTGCGCCACTACTTTAAACAGTATCTGCGTCAGCACATCACCCCTATTCTGATCAACCGCGAAACCGATCTGGTGCAGTTCCTGAAAGATGACTACACCTACCTGGCGGTGGAAATTATTCGCGGTGAATCCATCCGTTACGCGCTGCTGGAGATCCCGTCCGACAAGGTGCCACGCTTTGTGAACCTGCCGCCGGAAACCCCGCGCAGACGCAAGCCGATGATCCTGCTGGATAACATCCTGCGTTACTGCCTGGACGATATCTTCAAAGGCTTCTTCGATTACGATGCGTTGAACGCCTATTCGATGAAGATGACCCGTGACGCCGAATATGACCTGGTGCATGAGATGGAAGCCAGCCTGATGGAGCTGATGTCCTCCAGCCTCAAGCAGCGTCTGACGGCCGAACCGGTGCGCTTTGTCTATCAGCGTGATATGCCAGACGCGATGGTGGAAATGCTGCGCGACAAGCTGACTATCTCGCGCTATGACTCCATCGTGCCGGGCGGTCGTTACCATAACTTTAAAGACTTTATTGGCTTCCCGAACGTCGGCAAAGCCAATCTGGTGAACAAACCGCTGCCGCGCCTGCGCCACCTGTGGTTCGATAAGTTCCGTAACGGTTTCGACGCCATCCGCGAACGCGACGTCCTGCTCTACTATCCGTACCACACGTTTGAACACGTGCTGGAGCTGCTGCGTCAGGCCTCCTTTGACCCGAGCGTGCTGGCAATCAAAATCAATATCTACCGCGTGGCCAAAGACTCCCGCATCATCGACGCGATGATCCACGCCGCGCACAACGGCAAAAAAGTGACCGTGGTGGTTGAGCTGCAGGCACGTTTCGACGAAGAGGCCAACATTCACTGGGCGCGCCGCCTGACCGAAGCGGGCGTGCACGTCATCTTCTCTGCGCCTGGCCTGAAAATTCACGCCAAGCTGTTCCTGATCTCCCGTAAAGAGGGTGACGACGTGGTGCGCTATGCCCACATCGGTACCGGGAACTTTAACGAGAAAACCGCACGAATTTATACCGACTACTCGCTGCTGACCGCCGACGCGCGCATCACCAACGAGGTGCGCCGGGTGTTCAACTTTATTGAGAACCCGTACCGCCCGGTGAGCTTCGATTATCTGCTGGTGTCACCGCAGAACTCGCGCCGCCTGCTGTACGATATGATCGACAAAGAGATCGCCAACGCCCAGAAAGGGTTGTCCTCCGGCATCACGCTGAAGCTCAACAATCTGGTCGACAAAGGACTGGTGGACAGACTGTATGCCGCGTCCAGCTCTGGCGTTCCGGTCAATCTGCTGATCCGCGGCATGTGTTCCCTGATCCCTGAACTGGAAGGCATCAGCGACAATATTCGCGTCATCAGCATTGTTGACCGCTACCTTGAGCACGATCGCGTCTATATTTTCGATAATGCGGGAGATAAACAGGTCTATCTCTCTTCTGCGGACTGGATGACACGCAATATTGACTACCGAATTGAAGTCGCGGCGCCGCTGCTGGATCCGCGTCTGAAACAGCAGATCCTCGACATTATCGAGATTCTGTTCAGCGACACGGTGAAAGCACGCTATATCGACAAAGAACTCAGTAACCGCTATGTACCGCGCGGCAACCGCCGCAAAGTGCGGTCACAACTGGCGATTTACGACTATATCAAATCACTCGAGCAACCCGATTAACCTATGCCGATAAATGATAAGACCCCACGACCTCAGGAATTCGCCGCGGTCGATCTTGGTTCTAACAGTTTCCACATGGTCATCGCCCGTGAGGTGGATGGCGCGCTGCAGATCATCGGTCGTCTGAAGCAGCGCGTACACCTGGCAGATGGTCTTGATGAACGCAGCATGCTCAGCGAAGAGGCGATGGAGCGCGGCTTAAACTGCCTGTCGCTGTTTGCTGAACGCCTGCAGGGCTTCTCGCCTTCCAGCGTCTGCATTGTGGGCACGCATACCCTGCGCCAGGCGCTGAATGCCCCTGAATTCCTCAAGCGTGCGGAAAAAGTGATCCCCTACCCCATTGAGATCATCTCCGGTAACGAAGAGGCGCGTCTGATTTTTATGGGCGTTGAGCACACGCAGCCGGAAAAAGGCCGCAAGCTGGTGATTGATATCGGCGGCGGCTCCACAGAGCTGGTCATTGGCGAAGACTTTGAACCGCGTCTGGTGGAGAGCCGCCGTATGGGCTGCGTCAGTTTTGCGCAGATGTATTTCCCGGGCGGCGCGATCTCCCGGGAAAACTTCCAGCGGGCGCGCATGGCCGCCGTTCAAAAGCTGGAAAATCTGGCCTGGCAGTACCGGATCCAGGGCTGGAACGTCGCGCTGGGGGCGTCGGGGACCATCAAAGCGGCCCATGAAGTGCTGCTGGCGATGGGTGAAAAAGACGGTTTTATCACCCCCGAGCGCCTGACGTTGCTGACTGAAGAGGTGCTGAAACATAAAAGTTTCGACGCCTTAAGCCTGCCGGGTCTTTCCGACGAGCGAAAAGCGGTGTTTGTACCGGGGCTGGCTATCCTGTGCGGCGTATTTGATGCGCTGGCCATCAAGGAGCTGCGTCTCTCTGACGGTGCGCTGCGTGAAGGCGTACTGTATGAGATGGAAGGCCGCTTCCGCCATCAGGATATTCGCAGCCGCACCGCGCAAAGCCTGGCAAACCAGTACAACATCGACCGCGAACAGGCGAAGCGGGTGCTGGAAACGACCGTACAGATGTACGATCAGTGGCAGGAGCAAAATCCGAAGCTTGCTCATCCGCAGCTTGCCGCCCTGCTGAAATGGGCCGCGATGCTGCACGAAGTGGGGCTGAACATCAACCACAGCGGCATGCACCGCCATTCCGCCTATATTCTGCAAAACAGCGATTTGCCGGGCTTCAACCAGGAGCAGCAAACCATGATGGCCACACTGGTGCGCTATCACCGCAAAGCCATTAAGCTCGACGATCTGCCGCGCTTCACGCTGTTCAAGAAAAAGCAGTTCCTGCCGCTGATCCAGCTGCTGCGTCTGGGCGTGCTGCTGAATAACCAGCGTCAGGCCACCACCACGCCGCCCACGCTGAAACTCAAAACGGATGACCATCACTGGACGCTGAGCTTCCCGCACGACTGGTTTAGCCAGAATGCGCTGGTTCTGCTGGATCTGGAAAAAGAGCAGCAGTACTGGGAAGCGGTCACCGGCTGGCTGCTCAAAATCGAAGAAGAGAGCGCCGACGTCGCGGCGTAACGGCTCAGGCGTCCGCTACGGACGCCTCTGCCTCCAGCAGTGATTCGAGTGCCACCGGCCGACCTATCAGATAGCCCTGCACATAATCGATGCCAAGCGCGTGCACCGCGCTACGTATCTCTTCAGTTTCCACATATTCCGCAACCACCAGCATCTTTTTCATTCGCGCTAAATGGCAAATAGAGGCCACAATCTGGTAATCCAGGCTGTTGCTGACGATATTGCGAATAAAGCTGCCGTCAATCTTGAGGATGTCCGCATCCACGCTTTTCAGCCGCGCATAGCTCGCATAGCCGGTACCAAAATCATCAATCGCAATGCGTACGCCCATTTTTTGTAGCTGCCTCAGGGTCTGCATCGCCTGCTCCGCGCTGCCGAAGGTGCTGCACTCGGTCACCTCAAAGATCAACTGCCACGGCTCCACGGCGTAGGTGGTCAGGAGTCGACTCACCTCCAGCGGGAACTGCACGCGACAGACGGTTGAGGGGGCAAGATTAATGGCAAAGCGCTGGCCGGGCAGCCTGTCACGGTGTTCGGCCAGGAAGCGTAGCGTGCGCTCCAGCACCCACAAATCGACCCGCGACGACAGGCCAAACTCCTGAGCGACGGGCAGGAACCGATCGGGAGTAAGTAACGCGCCGTCCGCATCCGGCATCCGCAGCAGCACTTCATGATAGCGATCGCCACGCAGGCCGCGAACGGGCTGCGCCAGCAGGGTGAATTCGTTGTTGTCGAGCGCCTTTTGCAGGCGACTCATCATCGCGACTTTATCCTTCAGGCTGCGCTGCAGATGGACTGCACCACGCTGCTGAAGATTTTCCGGATGGTTAGTGGAGAGCGACAGATCGGCAATCTCCCCCAGCTCTCCTAACACCAGATAGAGATGATTCACCGGTGAACGCACGTAGCAGTAACTTACCCCCACCTGCGGCTGCAGCGGCATGCCATCCCAGACAAAGCGGAACTGTTTAATGTGCTCGTCAAGCGTATCAATGCGCTGCTGGTGTGATTCCGCGTTCAGCCGTACGGCCAGGTCACAGCCGGTCAGGTGATAGACGCGCTCGTTGGGCTGGAGCGTACCGTTAATCCATTGCGCCAGCTGCTGCTTGTATAAAATACGCAGTAACACACCGTAGTTTCGCCCCAGCACCTCCAGTTCAGGAATGCGCAGTAAACAGAGCGCCGACCACGGTTTTTTAGCCAGTTCCCGTGACAACGCCCGCAGGTTGGGCATATGTACGACCGGGTCAAGAAGCGCCAGTCTGCTGGCGCGCTTATTCACGGCGCGCTGGCGAGTCGCCAGCATCGACATATAAATCACCACAAACGAGAAGACCAGATAGCTGGAAGAGGTGATCGCCAGTTGAATGTCATATCCCTGGTTCACAGGAATATAGCGGTAATAATAGTGAATAGACACCAGCAGGACCGGCGTCCAGATAAGCGACGTCAGCCTGTAACCAAAGCGCATTGCCCCCCAGAGCATCACCGGCATCAGGAGCGACAGGGTGTAGTTGGTGGTGAAAATAGAGCTATTTTCATTCATCGGCATCAGCAGCAGTAACAGCAGCCCGCCAAGGACGAGAAACCAGAGCAGAAACTCGGTGACCGTCACCTTTTTGTCTATCTGTGCGCGGATCTGAGAAATCAGTGCCCGGAAATAACGCGGATGGCGAATCAGTCGGATCAGCAGGTAGCTCAGCGGTACGCCCGTCAGCCCACTCACCAGCAGCGCCTGATAGTTAACCAGGGTGCGAATATTAAGGGGATTGAGTCCCGCCAGGCTCTGGCGACTCTCGTACACGCCAAGATATACCGCAAACTGAAACAGCACCAGAAACAGCGTGGCAGGGCAAAAGACTTGCCAGAAAATGCGCAGCGCCATCAGCCGCACATCCCCGTAAGCCGTCATATTACGTCTGGGAGCAAAGACGCGATAACCGCCCCAGCTCAGCACTAAAGGAATGATAAAATGGAAAACCGCGGCGATGGTTTCAAACAGCCCAACTGACGCGTAGTAGCGAAGAAACAGCGATAACACCATTCCGGGAATGGCGGCGGCGCCGAAAAACAGCATTAACGTGAGCAGGAAAAACAGCGGCAGATAATAGAGTGCCACAATGCCGTCGCCCAGTTGCGTCAGGGTATTGGCCGCGCTCAGCACGGGGAGCAACACCACCGGTAAAATAAGCGGCAGCGCCCACCAGCGGTCTTTATTCTGTTTCAGGAAAGCGATAGTGTTCATAGATGCCCGGTTAAACCCCTTTCTCCAGAGGGAAAATGAAGACAGGCATCCGACCTGACGTACGTGCTGCCCGCTAACATCCGGGGCAAACAGTGTGGAGGAGGGATTTTAAATACCACTACGCGGAATCCGTTGACTTAAATCAAACTAATTAATTCAAAGTTTCCTTTATTCCGTTTTTTCCGGTTAATTTTCTTCGTGTTATCAATATCGTAAATGCAATTATTATTTTTAATAACATCGGTTAATGTATATGTTGACGGTTATTTACACATTGCAGAATTGACCCACCCTTCCCGCTGTGCCTTAATATCCGCGTCGCCCAAAAGGGTATGTCCAGGAAAAACACAGTGAGTCAGGCCACACGTATGCGAAAACGACATCGATTTAACACTCGAATGACCCGCATCATATTGCTTATCAGCTTCCTGTTTTTCTTTGGCCGCTTCGTTTATTCCTCCATTGGTGCCTGGTATCACCATCAGGACAAACTCCAGTCGCAGCAAACCAGCCTGAACGTCGATACTGCCGATCGCTAATCCGCCGGTGGGTTTTGTATTATCCGAATAATGGCCGCGATCCCTTTGCTGAGGATCTTATCCTGACGCATCACAACAGCCAGCTGCCGCTGCAATAAGGGTTCAAGCGACATGACGCTTAGCCCTTCGCGGTCAGCGGCATGTTCAACCGCCATTCGCGGTACAATGCTATAACCCAACCCCGCGCGAACCATCCGTTTGATGGCCTCAATGCTGCCAAGCTGCATCACCGGCGCAATCGCTAACCCACATGCCGCAAACCAGCCATCTATCAGCGCGCGGGTGCCACTGCCGGATTCAAAGGCAATCAGCGGCTGAAGGTGCAACGCCTCAGGGGTTAAACGCGAAAATCGCTCCTGCTGCATAAGCGAGGCAATAAAAACAAACTCTTCGTCCATCACCGTCATGACGTCCAGACTTTTACCACTGACCGGCAGGGTCACCAGCCCCAAATCGAGACGGTTTTCTTCTATCGCCCTGACAATGTCGAGGGTGTTGCCCGTGGTTACCCCCACTTTCAGGAGCGGGTAGTCGCTGCGTAACTGCTGCAACAACGGTGGTAAAAGATGGATACAGGCCGTTGCGCCAGTGCCAAGCGTCACAGTGCCGCTCACGTCGTGACTGAACTCACTCACGGAACGAACCGCTTCATCTACCGCCTGCTGAATACGCTCTTCGTGGAGCAGCAGAGCCTGTCCGGCAGGTGTAGCCTTGATGCCGCGCCCGGTTCGTTCTACCAGCCGCGCTTGCAGAAACTGTTCCAGCTGACGTATTTGCAGACTAACGGCAGGCTGGGAAATACCGAGCAGATCCGCTGCAGCCGAAAAACTGCCGCGCTGGATCACCAGACGGAAGGTCGCAAGATGTCCCAGATTGAGCGTCGTCATGCAAAGTTTCTCTTATACGGGTCATAAAGATACGGCACTGCCAGCACAATACCGCGCCCGTTATGCTCAGGACAACTGAATAACGGAATGAAAAATCATGGAAACACCTGCACTTCCCCGCCGCCTCGCCCTCACCGCCGGATGTAATCAACTTATCAACTGGGGGATCTCTTTTTATATGCCCGGCACTTTTGCCCTCGCCATTATCGCCGACAGGGGATGGACATCGCCCCAGCTCTATCTCGGCCTGACGCTGGCGATGCTGGTGATGGCCGCCGTCTCCCCTTTTGTCGCCCGTCTGCTGGCACGCTTTGGCGGGCAAAACGTGGTGATGAGTGGAACGCTGCTGATCGCCGTAAGCTGCGCGGGGATGGCATACACCCAAACCCTTTTCGGCTGGTACAGCGCCTGGCTGGTGACCGGTATCGGGATGCGCCTGTCGCTCTACGATGCGCTATTCGCCGCGCTGGTAAACCTGTATGGACAGCAGGCGCGAAAAACGATCTCACGCATTACGCTGGCAGGTGGGCTGGCGTCTGCTGTTTTTTGGCCGCTGGGAGACACGCTGTTGAAGGTGATGAGCTGGCAGCATGCGCTGCAAATTTACGCTCTTTTTGGACTGCTGAGCGCGGTATGCATTCGAACCCTCCCCCAACAGCGTCTGGCGATTACCCGCAGCGTAAGTGCCCCCATCCCGGCCGGTGAACGGCATAACGGCTGGCTTTACGCAACGTTTATCGCCCTCATTACGTTCGTCTCTAACGGCACATCCACCCACCTGCCGGAGTTTATCGCCAGCGTCGGCCTGCCGATCGCCCTCGGCATGCTGTGGGGACTCGGCCAGACGGGGGCGCGCGCAATCGAGGTCATGGCGGGAGCCCGCTCAACCCCACTCTCCCTTACGCGCTTTACCGCCCTCGCGATGCCGCTCTGCTTTCTTCTTGGGCTAAGCAGTACCCTGTATGCCTGGTGTGCTGCCGGATTTGTGCTGGGCTATGGCGCCATCAACGGGCTGGTGACAATCGTCAAAGCCACGCTACCGCTGGCGCTGTTCAGCGCTGAAAGCTATGCCCGGCGCACTGGTTTGCTTCTGATCCCCGCACAACTGATGGCAGCAGCGTCGCCGTTTGCATACGCATGGCTTAACAAAACGCTGGGGATCGCGGGTGCTATGTGGGTTTCTACCGGGTTAACGCTTGTAATTGCCGGGCTGGCGATCGCCATTGTGCGCCGTTCGGGCACGCAGAATGTATCACACTGTATCGAGAACGCCCCGCAGACAAGCCGGTACAAAAAGCCGCCCGCAGCAAACATCTCTGATACATAAAAATGGTCTTCTGTGTTCGTTATCACTATGAACCGATAAGGAGACACAGATGATTCGCCGATATTTATTGCTCCCGGCCCTGGCCGTGGCATCGGTCAGCTCTTGGGGGGCACCACTGGATAATCTCAGCGCCGCCGACGTCAACGGTCCGGCTGCCGTTGCCCCGCTTGAGCAGCCCCAGCCGCCCGCCAGGCTGATTGTCGATCCACCGCTGGCAGGCCCGCTGAGTAAGGGTGCCGTCTTTATTCAGTACCGTGTTGAAAACCTGCGCATTGAACCTGTCTTTGGACCCGACGCACTGAAAGTCACTCCGCGCATCGGCCATATTCACGTTGTGGTGGATGACGCATCCTGGCACTGGGCGGACACCAGCGGTGAGCCGGTGATTCTGGTGGGACTGCCCGCCGGAAAACACAAGGTGACCATTATCCTGGCCGACCCGACACATAAGCCTCTCGACCATAAAACCCTTGAGTTCATCGTGCCGCCGCATGCGCCGGTCCACCATTTCTGAGGAGCCTGAAGATGAAAACAGTATCGATACTGACGGCGGGTCTGCTGGCGATGTCGGCCAGCGCCTTTGCGCAGAGTGAAACCAGCGTGGTGCTGGTGCATGGCGCCTTTGCCGACGGCAGCAGCTGGAACAAGGTGATTTCCCTTTTACAGAAACGCCACACCGAGGTTATCGCCGTTCAGCTGCCGCTCACGTCGCTGAAAGATGACGTAGCGGCCACCCGGCGCGCCATCGCCCGCGCACACGGGGACGTAGTACTGGTAGGTCACTCCTGGGGCGGCACCGTGATTAGCGAGGCCGGCAACGATGCGCGGGTGAAATCGCTGGTGTATGTGGCGGCGTTCGCGCCGGACGCCGGCCAGTCAACGGCAGAGCTGGCGAATAGCTACCCGGCGCCCCCGGGGAGCGCGGGTATCGCGAAAACCGCGGACGGCTTTTTATACCTGCCGCCTGCGTCGGTCAGTAAGGACTTCGCACCGGATGTGAAACCGGGTGAACAACAGATTATCGACGCCACACAGGGGCCAATAAAGGGCGATGCGTTTGGTGAAAAGATCACTCGCGCGGCGTGGCACGCTAAACCGAGCTGGTATGTGGTAAGCAAGAACGACCGGATGATCAATCCTGAGCTTGAACGCGCGATGGCGAAGGCCATCCATGCGAACACCACCGAGGTCGCGGCAAGCCACGTGTCGATGGTGAGCCAGCCGGAAGCCATTGCGCGCACGATTGAGCAGGCGAGGCAGATGCACTGAAGACAATTCGGCCAGCGGCGCTGTGCTTGCGCGAGCCTACGGTTTCGCAGGTCGGGTAAGCGCAGCGCCACCCGACAAGAAAGGCCGCTTCAGCCCCCACTCTCTGCGGGATAATCCCGGTTAATCCACGCGTGGTCCTCTTCCCACGTGAACATCCATTTGCGCACCGGCCCGGCCATTACGTTGAGGTAGTAGCTGTCATACCCCGCCATGGTTGCCACCGGGTGGTAGCCCTTCGGCACCATCACCACATCACGGTTGTAGACCGCCATGCATTCATCCAGCGTTCTGTCGTCAGTGTAGACCCGCTGCATGCAGAACCCCTGCTCCGGGTTGAGGCGATGGTAATAGGTCTCCTCCAGATACGTCTCCTGGGGCGGATTATCCGTGTCGTGCTTATGACTCGGGTACGAGCTGGTGCAGCCTTCGTTGGTCCAGACCTCCACCACCAGCAGGCTGTCAGCCGGTTTGTCTTCCGGCAGAATGTTGTGTACGTAGCGCTGGTTATGGCCTTTGCCGCGCGCTTCAGCGTCGATATCCTGCGGTGCAATCAACCGCGTCGGCCAGCTACCTTTACCCGGAGCGGCGCAAACCGCCAGTTCCAGCTTCGTGAGCGCCTTCACCTGCACCGTCTCCTGCGGGGTAACGTACACCGCCCACGGCTTGATGCGCTCGAACGGGCTCATCCGCTCGCCAATATCGTTAAACTGCGCGGAAGGCGTGCTGATGGATGCGCGCCCGGCCACCAGCACCAGACAGCGCTCTTCGCTGACCGCCGGCAGCGTCAGCTGCTGCCCCTCCTGCAGCTCATAGGCCTCAAAGCCAACATATCCCCACCCGGCGCGTTCCGGCGTGACGGACTGGGTCCGCCCCTCAGCGTTCGGCTGTTGCCAGCGTGATAACAGACGTGACATGTCACCTCCTCAGATAAGCCCGGCGTCGCGCGCCAGGCGGCTCAGGTTGTTATACCCCAGACGGGCATAGGTCAGCGGATGGGCAATCGCCGGATCCTGCTCCGCCTCCACCACCAGCCAGCCGTGATAATCCTGCGCTTTCAGCAGCTGCATGATCGGCGGATAATCCACGCAACCGTCGCCCGGCACGGTAAATACGCCGCTCAGCACCGCATCGAGGAAGCTGGTTTTGCGGTTTTTGACATCCGCCAGCACGTCGGCACGCACGTCTTTGCAGTGAACGTGGTTGATGCGCGACGCCCAGCGCTGCGCCACCGCCAGCGGGTCGGCCCCGGCAAAGGTCAGGTGACCGGTGTCCAGCAGCAACCCGACCTCTTCGCCGGTATGGGTCATCAGGTTGTCCACGTCGTCGGCGGACTCAATTACCGTCCCCATATGGTGGTGATAGGCAATTTGCACGCCCTGCTGCTGGGTGTAGAGGGCAAATTCCGTGAGCTTCTCGCCATACTCCTTCCAGCGTGCCAGCGGGAAGCGCGGGCGCAGATGCACCGGCGTCTGCTGCTCGCCGTGAATGCAGCCGCTCACCTCCGCAAATACCAGCACTTTAGCCCCCAGCTCACGCAGCAGCGTCAGGTGGGACTGCACGGCAGCAATCTCCTCTTCCACGCTGCGCTCCAGCAGGCGACCGGAGTACCAGCCAGAGACCAGCTGCAGATCGTGGCGCTGCAAAATGGGGCCAAGCAGGCGCGCTTCACGCGGGAATTTGTTGCCCAGTTCGAAACCGGCAAAACCGGCCTCTTTCCCCTCGCTCAGACAGGTCTCCAGCGGCGTTTCGGCACCAAGGGAAGGCAGATCGTCGTTAGTCCATGTCAGCGGGTTAATGCCTAATTGCACACTCATTGTCGTCTCCATTATGCGTGTCCGCGCTCGCGCCACCAGGCGATAAGCTGCAGGTAATTGTCCCGGATGCGCGCCACCAGCTGCGCATCGTCGATATCGTGTTTCAGCCATGCGCGGGAAGCTTCGCCAAACAGCGTGCGCCCCACGGCAAATCCTTTCACCAGTTCGTGCCCTGCCGCGGCGTTAAACCCGGCACGCAGCTGCTCGGCAGGCGCATCCAGCCCAAGGATCACCACCCCACGGCAGTGCGGATCCCGACGCCGGATAATCTCGCTCAGTGCCGTCCAGCCATCGGATGTCAGCGGCGGCAATTTCCACCAGTCCGGGTAAATACCCAGGTTGTAAAAGCGGGAGATAGCGCGCAGATAAAGTTCATCGCTGCGCGGCATGCTGGCGGGCAATATCACCTCCAGCAGCAGCTCATGCCCGGACTGGCAGCAGGCGTGGTAGACCTCGGCAATTTTCTGCTCCTGCTCCAGGCGCAGGCCGTGGGCGTCTTCCGGGTGGAAAAAGACCAGGCACTTCACCACGTGCTCCTGCGGCCAGCTGATAAGCTGGGTGCCGATGTTGCCGTGCTCCATCTCCAGCGGACGGGAGCCCGGCAGCTCAATGGGCCGCCCGATCCACCACCCTTCGCCGGTAATGGCGTTAAGCGCGTCCTGACCAAACGTACCGTCACACAGCAGACCCGCTTTGCCTGCCAGCCCGGCACGGCTCGCCGCCTCGCGGCTGGCCTGCAGGATCAGCTGCTTGAGCGCCGGAATACGTTTGAGCGACGCCCCGCACTGCAGCGCCATATCTTCAAGCTGGCTGCGGTGATCGAACGCCATTACGCACAGCTCCGGCCATTCGCGGCGACGGGTGGTGACCCGGTGCAGATGGTTCAGACGCGGGTCGAGATCCGGGCGTGGAACGAGTGCGGCGCGCGAGAGATAGTCATCCAGCTCAGTTTTGCTCGGCATTGCCGGGGCGCAGCCGTGGCGCGAAACCACCAGCGCGCCGCAGGCGTTGGCATAGCGACATGCCTGTTCCCAGCCTTCATCGTTCAGGTAGCCGCGCAGCAGGCCGGACATAAACGCGTCCCCCGCGCCGAGGACGTTCAGCACCTCCACGCGCACGCCGGTCACCGTCAGGCCGTCATCCAGACGGGCCGGAATGGCACCGGTATAGACCGAACAGCCAAGCGCGCCGCGTTTGCAGACCAGCGTGGCCTGGCTCACGGCACGCACCTGCGCCAGCGCCTGCAGGGTGTCGGTGCTGCCGCCCGCAATGTGGAACTCCTCCTCGGTGCCGACAATGACGTCGAAGAGGTGCAGCACCTCCTGCAGCTCGCGGGTGACCTGATCGGCCGCGATAAAGCGTGTTTCGCCGTCGCCTAAGGAGGTCAGCCCCCACAGCACCGGGCGGTAATCAATGTCCAGCACCGTGCGTACGCCGTGACGGCGGGCGTAACCCAGCGCCGTCAGCACCGCCTCGCGGGTCTGGGGATGAGAAAGGTGAGTCCCGGTGATGGCAAGACACCGTGCGGAGGCGATGTAGTTTTCGTCCACATCGCTGGCCGTAATGGCCATATCCGCGCAGTTATCGCGATAAAAAATCAGAGGAAAGGTGTCCCGGTCTTTAATGCCGAGTAGCACCAGCGCCGTGAGGCGTGTTTTATCGGTGATCAGATGGCTGGTATCACAGCCCACCTGATTTAGCTCTTCGCGCAGGAACCGGCCCATATGCTCGTCGCCCACGCGCGCCAGCATCGACGAACGCAGCCCCTGGCGCGCCGTGCCGTACGCCACGTTGCCGGACGAGCCGCCGAGATATTTGGCAAAGCTCGACACATCCTCCAGCCGCGCACCAATCTGCTGACTGTAGAGGTCTACCGCCACGCGGCCCATGCATATCACATCAAACTGCTTTTCCACGTTGATACCTCTTCAGACAATATCATTCACGTTCAGCCAGCGGCCTTGCTGGTGTGAGAGTGCGATCGCGTCCAGCACGCGCGAGACCTTCCAGCCCTCTTCAAAGTCCGGCCACATCGGTGCGTCGGCGGCAATGCCATCCACCAGGTCACGCACTTCCACCGTTTTTTGATCGTTAAAGCCAATACCGTGGCCTGCCCCCATACAGAACGCGCCGTAGTCCGGGTGTGCCGGGCCGACCAGCAGCGTGCGGAACCCCTGACGGTTGACCGGATCGTCATGCAGATAGAGCTTCAGCTCGGCCATGCGCTCCTGAGTGAAGCTAATGGCGCCCTTCGTCCCGGTGATCACATACGACAGCCCCATCTTGCGGCCGCAGGCGACGCGGGAGGTTTCAATCACACCCTGCGCCCCGCCCGCGAAACGTACCATCGCGTGGGCCTGATCCTCGTTTTCGACGGCAATCATCTCCGACGACCCGGCCTTTGCCGGACGTGCCGGGACCACAATCTTCAGGTCGCCGCAAACCTGCTCAATCTCCCCCACCAGGTACTGCGCCATATTGACGATATGCGCCGCCAGATCGCCCAGCGCCCCCAGCCCGGCAGTCTCTTTGAAGCAGTGCCAGTGAATGGGCGAAAGCGGGTCAGCCATATAGTCTTCGTTGTGGGTGCCGTAGAAGTGGATCACCTCGCCTATTTCGCCGCGGGCGATAATCTCTTTCGCCAGCTGCGCCGTCGGGTTTTTCATGTAGTTGAACCCCACCAGGGTTTTCACCCCTGCCCGCTTCGCGGCCTCCACCATCTCACGCGCATCGGGGGCGTTCAGCGCCAGCGGTTTTTCCGAGTAAACGTGCTTGCCGTGACGGATCGCCTCCAGCGCCATCTCTTTATGCAGATGGTTGGGCGAGCAAATATCCACCACATCAATGGCCGGGTCGGCCACCAGCGCCCGCCAGTCTCCGGTTGACCGGTTAAAGCCAAACGCCTGCGCGCGCTCTGCCGCCAGCGTCGGGTTCACCTCGGCCACCATCTCACGCACCAGCTTGCCGCGCAGGTTGAACACCGTCGGGGCCTGGGCATAGGCGATGGCATGCGCCTTGCCGATATACCCGGTGCCAATCAATCCAATACGAACCTCTTTCATCGTGATCCTCACAGTGCGCCGCGACGGCTCTTGGCGTAGGTGTCAAACGCCACCGCCAGAACGATAATTAACCCGGTGATAATCTGCTGGTAGTAAGCCGAGACGTTCATCAGCACCAGGCCGTTAATCAGAATGCCCATAATGATGGAGCCGATAATGGTGCCGCCGATGCGTCCGTAGCCGCCCATCAGCGAGGTGCCGCCAATCACCACCGAGGCAATGACGCGCAGCTCAAAGGAGATCCCGGCCACCGCCTCGGCGCTCCCCAGACGCGCGCTCAGGATGAAGCCCGCCAGCCCCGCCAGACAGCCAATCAGCACATAGACGCTGACCAGCACACGCTTGACGTTCACCCCCGCCAGTCGCGCCGCCTCCGGGTTGCCGCCGATGGCGTAGACGAAGCGCCCCCAGCGGGTTTTGTGCAGCGCCAGATAACCGCCAATGGCAACGATGGCGAAGATCCAGATCGGAATGGAGATACCGAGCAGCTCGCCGCGCCCCCACCAGCGGTAGCCCTGATCGAAACCGGCGATTGGCGCGCCGTCGTTAATCACCAGGGTCAGGCCGCGCCAGATGGTCATCCCCCCGAGGGTGACGATGAACGGCGGCAGGCGCAGGCGGGTGACGCCCAGGCCGTGCAGGAAGCCAATCGCCGTGCCCATCGCCAGACAAATCCCCAGCCCTATCAGCCAGCTCATGCCGCCCCAGGCGTTCGGGTCGACGGTGGTAAAGTTGTCGCCTTTAATCACGTACGCCGCGGTCATGGCGCACACCGCCAGAATGGATCCGACGGAGAGGTCGATCCCGGCGGTCAGGATGACGAAGGTCATCCCCACGGCCATGATCCCGTAGATGGAGACTTCGGTCAGGATGTTGAAAATGTTGCGTTCAGAGAAAAAATTGCTGTTCTGCGACTGGAAGAAGATCAGCAGCAGGATCATGAAAATCAGCACCCCAAAGCGCTCGAAGAAGGCAATGGGATCGATGCGTCCGGCGCGTTTGACCGGGGCCTGCGTTTTAGAAATCATCTGCGTCATGAGAAACTCCGTTATGCCGCGTTCAGGGCGTTGTGGTTGATGGCCATCATCGTCATCAGCCGCTCTTCGTTGGCATCATCGCCGTGGATCTCGCCGGTGACCCGGCCTTCGCTCAGGGTGATGATCCGGTCGGACACCGCCATCACTTCAGGCAGATCGGAGGAGATCACAATCACCGCCACGCCCTTTTTCGCCATGTCAAACAGCACCTGGTGCACTTCTGATTTGGTCCCCACGTCGATGCCACGCGTTGGCTCATCGACGATCAGCACCCGCGGGTTGAGCGCCATGCAGCGCGCGAGGATCACTTTTTGCTGGTTACCGCCGGAGAGCTTGCGCACCTCCTGCGCGCTGTTGACCATTTTGATCTGCAGCGCCTGGCGGTAGGACTCAATCAGATCGTCTTCTTTGCGGGTATTGACGAACCAGCGCCAGTGCAGCAGTGACGAAAGGCAGGAGAGCGACAGGTTGTCGCGAATCGACAGCCCCAGCACCGCCCCCTCTTTTTTGCGATCTTCCGGCACCAGCGCCACGCCCTGATCGAGGGCATACAGCGGGTCGCGCGGCTGGTACGGCACGCCGTCCAGCTCAAAGCTGCCAGAAGTAAAGGCGTCTGCGCCAAACAGGCAGCGGGCCACTTCGGTGCGTCCTGCACCCACCAGTCCGGCGATACCCAGCACCTCACCCGCGTGGACATGGAAGCTGATGTCATGCAGGGCAATACCGTGCGGATCCAGCGGCGGCTTTTCGCGGCTCAGCCCCTTCACGGCCAGACGGATGGGTTTATCCTCATGATGGGTTTCGCTGGCGGGACGGCGGTTAAACGCCACGTCGCGCCCGACCATCAGGCGGATCAGCTGCTCTACGTTCGTTTCTGCCACCGCGCCGGTGCCGGTGAAACGGCCATCCTGAAAAACGGTGAAACGGTCGCAGAGCTGGAAAACTTCATGCAGGCGATGTGTTACATAGATAATGCTCACGCCGCGGTTTTTAAGCTCCCGCACCACGCGGTGCAGGCTTTCCACCTCGCTGTCGCTCAGCGCGGCGGAAGGTTCGTCCATAATGATTAAGCGGGCGTTGAGGGTCAGCGCCCGGGCGATCTCCACCATCTGCTGCTGGGCGACGCTCAGGCGGGCGACAGGCGTGGTCGGCGCAACGTTCAGCTGCAGGTAATCGAGAATGACCTGCGCCTCCTGGTTTACCGCTTTTTCATCGACGATCAGGTTCCGCTTGCGCGGCTCGCGCCCCAGGAACATGTTTTCCGCGACGGTCATGTTGGGCAGCAGGTTAAATTCCTGATAGATGGTAATAATGCCCTTGTTCTGTCGTTCCACCGGGGAGTCATCTACCGGCAGCGTTTCGCCGTTGAACCAGATCTCCCCGCGCGTTTGCGGCTGCGCGCCCGCAAGCGCCTTCAGCAGCGTGGATTTTCCCGCCCCGTTTTCCCCCAGCAGGGCGTGGATTTCTCCCGGCCCGACGGTCAACTGGGCATTGCTCAGCGCCCAGACGCCGGAAAAGCTTTTCGCCAGCTCGGTCACTTTCAGTAAGGGTTGCGACATCAGTCTGCTCCTCCTCATGATGAGCCGCCAAAGGCGGCTCGGGACATGTTAGTTACCGGCCTCACCGATACGCTCAGCCTGCTGCAGGTTCTCTTTGGTGATAAGCGTTGGCGGGTAGTCCGCGCCAGTGATGGCTTTCTTCTCACGCACGTTGGCCACCAGCTGGCTCATTGCCGTTTGCACCGCAAAGCCCGGGCGCTGATCCGCAGTCACCGCCAGCCAGCCGTCACGCACGCGGGCCAGCGCTTCAGGAACCGCATCAAAGCCGGTCACCAGGATTTCACCGGGCTTCACGCCCTGGCTCTGCAGGGCTTCAATCGCGCCCAGCGCCATATCGTCGTTGGCGGAGAGGATCACCTGCGGGCGTTTCGGCAGTGACGGCAGAACGCTTTCTACAATGCGCATCCCTTCAGAACGCATCCAGTTGCCGGTCTGATCGGCGACGATCTTGTATTTATCGCCACCCGCTTTCAGGCTGTCGCGGATCCCTTTGGTGCGTTCGATGTTGGAAGAGGAGCCCGGCTGACCGGTGAGCAGAATGATCTCTGCCCCGTCGGGGAATTTGCTTTTCACGAAGTCGCCAATCGCCTGGCCGCCTTTATAGTTGTTGGCGCCAAAGTGCGGCACTTTCTTCTGGCTGTCGACGGAGCGGTCGAGCGTGACCACCGGCAGCTTCGCATCCTGAATTTCATCCACCGCGCTGGAGACCGCGTTCACGTCGTTCGGGGAGACGATGAACCCCTGCGCTCCACGGGTGATGGCGTTTTCCAGGTCAGCCACCTGTTTTGGTGAACTGCCCTGCCCGTCCAGCACCTGCAACTTTACGCCCATCTCTTTTGCGGCTTTCACCGCCGTGCGCTGCATGTGCACTTCAAACGGCATCGCCAGGTTTGGCGTACTGAAAACAATTTGCTCGTTTTCGGCGAGGGCGGCCCCGGACGTCATGGCGATGAGGGCGGCTAAGATCAGCTTTTTCATTATTATGTCTCTCTGTGTAGGGTGGTTGTGTTTAGAGGACGATCTCGCGCTGGCTACGCAGCGACTCCAGCGCTTTATCCGCGAGGTACAGCGCACGTTCACCATCATCGCCGCTGCAGTCAGGCACCGCTTCGCCGCGCAATACCGCAACAAAGTGTTCCCATTCCGCGGCGTAAGCGGATTTGTAGCGCTGCAGGAAGAAGTGTTCCGGCAGCGCGCTGGTGCAACCCTGTTTGCCGTAGTGCTGCACCTGATTTTCAAGAATATTGCCCGCGCAGAGCAGCCCTTCAGAGCCGTGCAGCTCCAGGCGCTGGTCGTAGCCATACGAGGAGCGGCGGCTGTTGACGATGGTCGCCATTGCGCCGGAGGCATATTTCAGAACGATAAATGCGGTGTCGATGTCCCCCGCCTCGCCAATCGCCGGATCCACCAGGTTACTGCCCTGGGCATACACTGACACCGGCTCTTCACCCATGATGAAGCGCGCCATATCAAAATCGTGAATGGTCATATCGCGGAACATGCCGCCAGAGACGCGGACATACTCCGCCGGTGGTGGAGACGGATCGCGGGAGATGATCAGCAGCGATTCCGGTTTGCCGATACGCCCGGCCTGCGCATCGGTTTTCACGCGGCGGAACTGCGGGTCAAAGCGACGGTTAAAGCCGATGAACAGCGGCACGTCGTACTCTTTGACCACTTTCAGGCAGTCACGCACGCGGGCGAGGTCGAGGTGTACCGGTTTTTCACAGAAGATGGCTTTGCCATGACGGGCGGCCATTTCAATCAGGTCCGCATGGGTATCGGTCGCCGAGGCGATCAGCACGGCATGAACGTCTGGGTCGGTCATCGCCTCAACCAGGCTCTGCTGGCGGGCCTGATACTGCGTGGCGAGACGGGTGGCAAATTCCTGATTCGGGTCAACCACGGACCAGAGCGTGGTCGCGCTGTGGCTGGCGATGTTAGCTGCATGTACCTGGCCAATTCGGCCAGCGCCCAGTAAAGCAATGTTAAACATAACGGCTCCCGGTGTTGGTGAATGCTGTGAACTAACGACCCTTTAAATAAAACATTTATTTCATTTTTATAAATAGTGAAAATTATGTTTTTGAGTGCGGGTTAACACTTTTGAGATGAATGAGATAAATTTTGTTATCAATCTCACAACATGAAAGAGAGGACCACTTCCCCTCACCCCAGCCCTCTCCCCGTGGGAGAGGGAGTAAAAATCGTACCGTTCCGTCCCCTCTCCCGGTGGGAGAGGGTTAGGGTGAGGGAAAACAGGAAAATGAAATGAAAATTTCGTTACGGCGGGAAATCTTAATACTGACGTGCTTTTTTCACCTGCGCCTGCGTCTGCGCTGCGGCTTCGCGCACGGCAGGAGACGCCGCTACCTGCGCATCGCCGGTTCGCCACCATGAGGCGTAATCGTGGGTCATGGTTTTCGGCAGCACTTTGATGTCCAACAGCGTCGGGCCTGGATGGGCGCGGGACGCCTCCAGCGCCGCCAGCAGGCTTTGCTCATCATCTACCCGCCACGCGCGACAGCCGTAGCTTTCCGCGTTTTGTGCGAAATCGACCTTCACCAGCGGCCCGTCAAGCTGCCCGGTCTGCGGGTTACGGTGGCGGTTTTCCGTGCCGAAGCTTCCCATTCCATGCCCCATCTGCAGGTTATTAATGCAGCCAAAACTGGCGTTATCAAACAGCAGAACGGTGATTTTAATGCCCTCCTGCACCGCGGTTTGCAGCTCGGAGTGCAGCATCATGTAGGAGCCATCCCCCACCATGGCGTAAACCGGTTGCCCGGGTCGGGCAAGCTTCGCGCCAAGCGCCGCCGCAATCTCGTAACCCATGCAGGAGTAACCGTACTCCAGATGATAGGTATCAGGCGTTTTGACCTGCCAGAGGCGCTGTAAATCTCCCGGCAGCGAACCGGCTGCGCCCACCACGATGGCGTTATCTTCAACATGCTGATTAATCAGCCCCAGCACCCGCGTCTGGGTCAGGCGGGTGTTGAGCGTCTCGCCATATTCCGTCAGCTGGGCATCAAGATGGCCCGCCACTTCCGGTGCCTCATCCGGGCGCCACTGGCGATCCCAGAGACGGCGGCACTCGTCGTGCCAGGCGGCTTTCGCCTGCGCAATCTCCTCTCCCCAGCCGCTGCGATACTCCCTGAGCGAGTGGGTTAAGGCCTGCAGTCCGGTCCGGGCATCGGCAATCAGCGCGGTGGCGTCGAGCTTCAGGGCGTCAAACTCGGCCACGTTGAGCAGCAGAAATTCGACATCCGGGTGGGAGAAGAGCGCCTTGGAGCCGGTAGTAAAATCGGTAAGACGTGTCCCTACGCCAATCACTAAATCGGCCTGCGGCGCAAGCTGGTTGGCGGCCATTCCGCCCGTCACGCCCACGCCACCCATATTAAGTGGGTGGTCACTTACCAGCGCCCCTTTTCCGGCCTGGGTTTCGGCAAACGGCAGCTGTAGCGTCTCGACAAATTCGCGCAACGCCTCATGCGCGCCGGAGTAGCGTACGCCACCGCCGCACACCACCAGCGGACGGCGTTTGCGCGCAACTAACGCCTGCGCCTGCGCCAGACGCTGCGGATCGGGCGGTCGACGCTCGATGTGATGCACGCGACGCGCGAAGAAGCTCAGCGGGTAATCCCAGGCTTCGCCCTGCACGTCCTGCGGCAGGCAAAGGGTTACTGCACCGGTATCTGCGGGGTCAGTGAGCGTTCGCATCGCATTTAACATCGCGCTCATTAACTGCTCCGGGCGATTGATGCGGTCCCAGTAGCGGGAGACCGGGCGGAAGCAGTCGTTGGTGCTGATACTGAGATCGTGGTACTGCTCGATCTGCTGCAGCACCGGGTCCGGCTGGCGGCTGGCGTAGATATCCCCCGGCAGCAGCAGCAACGGAATACGGTTCGCCGTGGCGGTCGCCGCCGCGGTGATCATATTGGCGGCGCCCGGCCCGACGGAGGAGGTCACGGCGAAAATGCGCTGACGGCGATGCTGTTTGGCGAATCCCGTCGCCATGTGGGCGATGCCCTGCTCATTACAGCCCTGCATTACCTGCAGATGGCCCGGATCTTGTTCCAGCGCCTGGCCGATGCCCAGCACGTTGCCATGACCAAAAATGGTCGCCACACCCTCCACGAAGGGCGTTTCAATGCCATCAATGCTGACGTACTGTTGATTAAGGAACCGGACCAGCGCCTGGGCCATGGTCATACGTTCGGTTTGCATAAAACCTCCTGTCAGCCCAGCGTCGGCATGGAGAACGCAGCGCCTGTCTCCTGCTGCATTTCCGGCCAGCGTGCGGTGACGGTTTTCATTCGGGTGTAGAACCGCACGCCGTCGTTACCGTGAACGTTGAGCGCGCCAAAAATCGAGCGCTTCCAGCCGCCGAAACTGTGGAACGCCATCGGCACCGGGATCGGCACATTAACCCCCACCATGCCCGCCTGCACCTCTTCGCAGAAGCGGCGCGCGCAGCCGCCGTCGCGGGTGAAAATGGCTGAACCATTACCATATTCATGGCGGTTAATCAGATCCACCGCGCTGGCGTAATCTGCTACGCGCACCACAGAAAGCACCGGGCCGAAAATTTCTTCCTTATAGATGGTCATCTCCGGGGTGACATTATCGAACAGCGTCGGCCCGACAAAATAGCCCTTCTCGTGACCCTGCACGCTAAAGCCGCGGCCGTCCACGCGCAGTTTCGCTCCCTGCGCTTCCCCGCTGTCGATATAGCCCAGCACCTTGCTGCGGTGCGCGGAGGAGATAAGCGGCCCCATTTCGTTTTCTGGCGTCTGGTCCAGCCCTGGCCCAACACGCAGCGCGGCAATCTGTTTTTCCAGACGGGCGCAGAGGTCATCGGCGGTGTTATCGCCCACCGCCAGTACCACTGAAAGCGCCATACAGCGTTCCCCCGCCGCGCCGTAGGCCGCGCCCATGATGGCGTTGGTCGCCATCTCCATGTCGGCATCCGGCATCAGAATGCAGTGGTTTTTCGCCCCACCCAGCGCCTGACAGCGTTTGCCGTGGGCGGACGCGGTCTGGTAGATGTATTCCGCAATCGGCGTGGAGCCAACAAAGCTCACGGCCTGCACGCGCGGGTCGGTCAGGAGCACATCAACGGATTCTTTATCCCCCTGCACCACGTTAAACACGCCGTCCGGCAGGCCGGCCTCTTTCAGCAGTTTTGCCAGCGCGAGCGCCAGAGAGGGATCTTTTTCTGACGGTTTCAGCACGAAGGTATTGCCGGTTGCCAGCGCAATCGGGAACATCCACATCGGCACCATTGCCGGGAAGTTAAACGGCGTGATCCCGACGCAGACGCCGAGCGGCTGCATCAGCGAGTGGCTGTCCACACCGGTGCCCACGTTGGCAGAGTGTTCACCCTTTTGCAGATGCGGAATGCCACAGGCGAACTCCACCACTTCCAGGCCACGGGTCAGCTCGCCTACCGCGTCGGAGAAGACTTTGCCGTGCTCTTCACTGATAAGACGGGCCAGCCGTTCCATATTCTCTTCCAGCAGCGCTTTGAAGCGGAACATCACGCGCGCGCGCTTAAGCGGAGCATGACGTGCCCACGCCGGGAACGCCTGCTGCGCGGCGGCAATCGCCTGCTCCGTTTCCTGGGCCGTACTCATCACCACCTGGCGGATCTGCTCGCCAGTGGCCGGGTTGAAGATCGCCTGAACGCGCTGGCCTGAACCGGTGACACATTCGCCGTGAATAAAATTCGCTACCGTCTCCATCCTTAACCTCTCGCTGTTGATACGTGACTGTTACCTGAACACTGTGTACTGAACACTATATATGAAACAAATATTCCATTTTAAGTTGAAATAAAATAAATGATGATTATTGTGATCAAAGATGGATTTTTATGTTAACAGCCAACAACACTGACGCAGCGTGCGCTATTAAGGATTTTCAGGCGATGAAATGAGTGAAGTTTCTGTTTCATTTTTGCTGCCAGATGGATGGCCAACATTTAAAAGACGCGGTTTTGCGTTTAGAATCATTAGACTGTATTTGGGGGATAACATGACGACAGCAACCAGCCTGAACGAACTGCAGCAGCAAATCCGCGATCGCTACGATAGCCTGAGCAAGAGGCTGCAGCAGGTCTCCCGCTATGTACTGGATAATACGAACAGTGTGGCGTTTGATACGGTTGCGGTCATTGCCGAGCGTGCCGATGTGCCGCCCTCGACGCTGATCCGTTTTGCCAATGCCTTTGACTTCACCGGCTTCAACGAGATGAAACAGCTGTTTCGTATGAACCTGGTGGAGGAGACCGCCAGCTACAGCGATCGTGCGCGGCTGTTCCGCGAAATGGAGAGCGAAGCCGTGCCGGAAACGCCGCTCGATATCCTGCAGGAGTTCGCCCGCTCGAACGCACAGGCCCTGCAACAGCTGGCCGCTCGCGCCGAACCGGAGATGCTGGAGCGCGCCGTGCAGCTGCTGGCCGACGCGGACACCATCTACATCGCCGGACTGCGCCGCTCCTTTAGCGTCGCTGCTTATCTCACCTATGCTTTAAGCCACCTGGAGTGCCGCCCGATTCTGCTCGACGGCATGGGCGGCATGCTGCGTGAGCAGATCAGCCGCATTAAGGCGCGAGACATCGTGGTGTCGATCAGCTTCTCGCCGTACGCGGAAGAGACGGTGATGGTTAGCGAAACTGCCGCCAGCGTCGGCGCGCGGCAGATTGTGATTACGGACAGCCAGATTAGCCCACTGGCGACGTTTAGCGATCTCTGCTTTGTGGTGAAAGAGGCGCAGGTGGATGCGTTTCGATCTCAGTCGGCAACGCTGTGTCTGGTGCAGTCGCTGGTGGTGGCGCTGGCGTATAGGTTGGGTGAAGGTAAGTAAGGAAATAAAAAACCCCCTGCACAGGCAGAGGGTTTTGATGTTAACTCAGAGCGGGATTATTCCCACTCAATCGTAGCCGGTGGCTTACCGCTGATGTCATACACCACGCGGGAAATACCGTTCACTTCGTTGATGATGCGGTTAGACACACGGCCTAAGAAGTCATACGGCAGGTGCGCCCAGTGCGCGGTCATGAAGTCGATGGTTTCCACCGCACGCAGGGAAACAACCCAGTCGTACTTGCGGCCATCGCCCATCACGCCAACGGAGCGAACCGGCAGGAACACGGTGAACGCCTGGCTCACTTTGTTATACAGGTCAGCTTTGTGCAGCTCTTCGATGAAGATAGCATCCGCGCGACGCAGCAGGTCGCAGTACTCTTTCTTCACTTCGCCCAGCACGCGCACGCCCAGACCCGGACCCGGGAACGGGTGACGGTAGAGCATGTCGTACGGCAGACCCAGTTCCAGACCGATCTTACGCACTTCGTCTTTGAACAGCTCACGCAGCGGTTCAACCAGACCCATCTTCATCTCTTTCGGCAGGCCGCCCACGTTGTGGTGAGATTTGATGACGTGTGCTTTACCGGTGGCGGAGGCCGCAGATTCGATCACGTCAGGGTAGATGGTGCCCTGCGCCAGCCATTTTACGTCGTCCAGCTTCAGCGCTTCTTCGTCGAACACTTCCACGAAGACGCGGCCAATGATCTTACGTTTGGCTTCCGGATCGTTCTCGCCTTTCAGCGCGTCCAGGAAGCGCTGTTCGCCTTCCACGTGAACGATGTTCAGACCGAAGTGGTCGCCGAACATGTCCATGACCTGCTTGGCTTCATTCAGACGCAGCAGACCGTTGTCCACGAATACGCAGGTCAGGTTTTTACCGATAGCGCGGTGCAGCAGCATCGCGGTTACGGAGGAGTCTACGCCACCGGACAGGCCGAGAATGACTTTGTCATCGCCAACCTGCTGACGGATACGCTCAACGGCGTCGTCGATGATTTTAGCCGGTGTCCACAGGGCTTCACACTGGCAGATATCGCGCACGAAGCGCTCCAGCATGCGCATCCCCTGACGGGTGTGAGTCACTTCCGGGTGGAACTGCACGCCGTAGAAGCGTTTCTCTTCGTTCGCCATAATCGCGAACGGGCAGCTTTCGGTGCTGGCAACGGTCACGAAGTCGGACGGGATAGCGGTCACTTTATCGCCGTGGCTCATCCACACGTCCAGCAGCGGTTTGCCGTCTGCAGTCAGGGAGTCTTCGATACCGCGCACCAGCGCGCTGTCGTTCACCACTTCGACCTGTGCGTAGCCAAACTCACGCTCGTTAGAGCCTTCAACGTGGCCGCCCAGCTGCATTGCCATGGTCTGCATACCGTAGCAAACGCCGAACACCGGTACACCCGCTTCGAACACGTACTGTGGTGCGCGCGGGCTGTTATCTTCGGTGGTGCTTTCCGGGCCGCCGGAGAGGATGATGCCGCTTGGATTGAATTCGCGAATCTGTGCTTCCGTGACATCCCACGCCCACAGTTCACAGTAAACGCCCAGTTCACGCACGCGACGCGCCACCAGCTGAGTGTACTGAGAACCAAAGTCCAGGATGAGAATGCGATGTTTATGAATGTTTTCCGTCATTGACGCTAATTCCGAGGCAAGTGAAACAAAAACAGAGCGCCCGGCATGAGCCGGGCGCGGAAACTTATCAGGAGCCCAGACGGTAGTTCGGGGACTCTTTGGTGATCGTCACGTCGTGAACGTGGCTCTCCTGGATACCCGCACCGCTGATGCGTACGAATTCCGCTTTAGTACGCAGCAGGTCAATGGTACCACAGCCGGTCAGACCCATACAGGAGCGCAGACCGCCCATCTGCTGGTGAATGATCTCTTTCAGACGGCCTTTGTAGGCAACGCGCCCTTCGATACCTTCCGGCACCAGTTTGTCAGCAGCGTTATCGGTCTGGAAGTAACGGTCAGAAGAACCTTTGGACATCGCGCCCAGAGAGCCCATACCGCGGTAAGATTTGTAAGAACGGCCCTGGTAGAGTTCGATTTCACCCGGGGATTCTTCAGTCCCTGCCAGCATGGAGCCAACCATCACCGCAGAAGCACCTGCGGCGATCGCTTTAGCGATGTCGCCAGAGAAGCGGATACCGCCGTCTGCGATGACCGGAATACCGGTGCCTTCCAGCGCTTCAACAGCGTCGGAAACCGCAGTGATCTGCGGAACACCTACGCCGGTCACGATACGGGTTGTACAGATAGAGCCTGGGCCGATACCCACTTTCACCGCGCTGCAACCTGCGTCAGCCAGCGCGCGAGCACCTGCGCCCGTCGCCACGTTACCGCCGATGATCTGCAGATCAGGATATTTCGCACGGGTGTCGCGAATACGTTGCAGAACGCCTTCGGAGTGGCCGTGGGAGGAGTCAATCAGCAGTACGTCAACGCCTGCGGCAACCAGCGCATCAACACGCTCTTCGTTACCGGCACCTGCGCCAACTGCAGCGCCAACGCGCAGACGGCCATGCTCGTCTTTACAGGCGTTAGGTTTACGTTCTGCTTTCTGGAAATCTTTAACGGTGATCATACCGCGCAGATGGAAGTTCGCATCCACAACCAGCGCTTTCTCAACGCGTTTTTCGTGCATTTTTGCGAACACGACATCACGCGCTTCACCTTCACGCACGGTCACCAGACGCTCTTTTGGCGTCATATATACGCTAACCGGCTGGTTCAGGTCGGTCACGAAACGCACGTCACGGCCAGTGATGATACCCACCAGCTCGTTTTCTTCAGTCACCACCGGGTAACCGGCGAAGCCGTTACGTTCGGTCAGGGCTTTCACTTCGTGCAGGGTGGTGGTAGGCAGAACGGTCTGTGGATCGGATACGATGCCGGATTCATGCTTCTTCACGCGGCGAACTTCTTCCGCCTGACGCTCGATAGACATGTTTTTGTGAATAAAGCCAATGCCACCTTCCTGTGCCAGGGCAATTGCCAGGCGCGCTTCAGTCACGGTGTCCATTGCCGCAGAGAGCATAGGAATGTTCAGGCGAATGGTTTTCGTCAACTGCGTGCTGAGATCGGCAGTATTCGGCAGAACGGTGGAATGAGCGGGAACGAGGAGGACGTCGTCAAACGTCAGTGCTTCTTTAGCGATACGTAGCATGGGCAATATCTCTGACCTGGGTGGTTAAATATTGCCGTGGCATTATACAGAGCGTAACCGATTGCATCCACACTTTTTTATAAAAAAACCTTGCACTCCCCTCTCAGCAGGTTACTATCGACTGAATAACTTGCTGATTTAGAATTTGATCCCGCTCACATGTTATCCTCTCAATCCCCCTCAATTTATACTGTCAGCCGCCTGAATCAGACGGTGCGTTTGCTGCTTGAGCTGGAAATGGGGCAGGTCTGGATCAGCGGTGAGATCTCTAACTTCACGCAGCCAGCCTCCGGCCACTGGTACTTTACGTTAAAAGACGACACCGCCCAGGTGCGCTGCGCCATGTTCCGTAACAGCAACCGTCGCGTGACGTTTCGTCCTCAGCATGGTCAGCAGGTGCTGGTGCGCGCCAATATCACGCTCTATGAACCGCGCGGCGACTACCAGATTATCGTCGAGAGCATGCAACCTGCGGGCGAAGGCTTACTTCAGCAGAAGTATGAACAGCTAAAAGCCGCGCTCTCGCAAGAGGGGTTGTTCGATCAGCAGTATAAAAAGCCCCTGCCCTCACCCGCTCACTGCGTTGGTGTAATCACCTCGAAAACCGGTGCCGCGCTGCACGATATTTTGCATGTCCTCAAGCGTCGCGATCCTTCCCTGCCCGTTATCATCTACCCGACCGCTGTTCAGGGTGACGATGCGCCAGGCCAGATTGTGCGTGCCATTGCGCTGGCGAACGCGCGGCAGGAGTGCGACGTATTAATCGTTGGGCGTGGCGGCGGCTCGCTGGAAGATTTGTGGAGCTTTAACGACGAGCGCGTGGCGCGGGCGATTTTCGCCAGCGTTATTCCCGTAGTGAGCGCGGTCGGGCATGAAACGGATGTGACGATAGCCGATTTCGTTGCGGATTTACGCGCACCTACGCCGTCCGCAGCGGCGGAAGTGGTGAGCCGCAATCAGCTGGAGCTGCTGCGTCAGTTGCAGAACGGCCAGCAGCGTCTGGAGATGGCGATGGACTACTTCCTCGCGAATCGTACCCGCCGCTTTACCCAGCTTCATCACCGCCTGCAGCAGCAGCATCCACAGCTTCGCCTTGCGCGTCAGCAGACCGTGCTGGAGCGTCTGCGCCAGCGCATGAACGTCGCGCTGGATAATCAGCTCAAGCGCGTGATGACGCGTCAGCAGCGCGTGACGCAGCGCCTGAACCAGCAAAACCCGCAGCCGAAAATTTACCGTGCGCAAACGCGCATTCAGCAGCTGGAGTATCGTCTGGCAGAAACTGTACGGGCACGACTTAGCACCACCCGCGAACGCTTTGGCAATGCGGTGACCCATCTTGAAGCGGTTAGTCCACTTTCCACCCTGGCGCGCGGGTATAGCGTAACCACCGCCACTGACGGCAAAGTACTGAAGCAAACCAAACAGGTGAATGCCGGTGACATGCTGACGACGCGTCTGTCAGACGGCTGGGTGGAAAGCGAAGTGAAATCAATTAAACCGGTGAAAAAGCCCCGTCAGCGCAAAAGCGGATAATTCTTCGCCGGTTACTTACTATACTGCTGCTATTCCCTTTTTTAATAAGGAGAGCAGCATGCCACATCTTCAGAGCGTTATTCCCCCTTATATTCTTCGTCGTATTATCGAAAGCGGTTCAGAGCCGCAGCAGCGCTGTGCCCGCCAGACCTTAACCCATGTCCAGACGCTGATGGCCCATATGCCCGGCAAACCCGCCGCGCCACACGTCAATAAAGCCGGACAGCTGGAGCGTGATATTTACGATGCGAAACAGACCCAGGAGCTGCCGGGCACCCAGGTGCGCTATGAAGGCCAGCCGTCCAACGGGGATGTTGCGGTGGATGAGGCCTACGAGTACTTGGGTATTACCCATGATTTCTTCTGGAAAGAATATCAACGCGATTCGCTCGATAATAAAGGGCTTATTTTGACCGGCACCGTGCATTATGGCCGGGAATATCAGAACGCCTTCTGGAACGGCCAGCAGATGGTCTTTGGCGATGGCGACGGGGAAATATTTAACCGTTTTACCATTGCCATCGACGTTGTGGCGCATGAACTCAGCCACGGCGTCACCGAGACCGAAGCCGGGCTTATCTATTTTGAGCAGTCAGGCGCGCTGAACGAGTCGCTGTCAGATGTGTTTGGCTCGCTGGTTAAACAGTACCGTCTGAAGCAAACCGCCGATAAAGCAGACTGGCTGATTGGTGAAGGGCTGCTGGCTAAAGGGATTAACGGTAAAGGGTTGCGCTCCATGTCGGAACCGGGTACCGCCTATAACGATCCCCTGCTCGGTAAAGATCCGCAGCCGGCGCACATGAAGGATTTCATCAAAACGCGTGAAGATAACGGCGGCGTTCACCTGAATTCTGGTATTCCCAACCGGGCGTTTTATCTGGCCGCGACGGCCATTGGTGGCTACGCCTGGGAAAAAGCAGGTTATGCCTGGTACGACACAGTTTGCGATCGCAATCTGGCGCAGGATGCGGATTTTGAAGCCTTCGCCAGACTGACGATAGCCCACGGCGAGAAACGCTCCGGTGGCGACGTTGGGACGGCGATAAAACAAGCCTGGGAACAGGTGGGAGTGCTGTAAATGCAGGTACCGGAACTGACGGATGACGCCGTGGTTGAGCTGGCCCGCGAAGGCGGCGTCGCTTTTATTCCCAAGCTGAGCGGGCAGCGCACTATCACGCTCTCATCCCTCAACGAGGCGCAGCGTCAGCGCGTGGTAAGCATACTGGAGCAGGCCATTCCACGTGGACAACCGCCTAGTCAGGCCTCGTCGCCGGGGAGCGGCGATCAGCGTTATTTCCGTATTCAGATCTTCTGGACCCGGCACAACGAGGCGCAGTACACCGATATTATTGTGCTAGTTCCGGAGCAGGAAGCTCCCGAGTCGCTGATCGATCTCTGGCAGAAAGGCGAAGGCTGCGTGGGTGATTAAGCCCCGAGAGGGACAAACTCCACGCGTTTTTTAGAGATCAGGCCGTGGCCGTTCTGGCAGAAGTAATCCACCGCGCCGCAGGCTTTTAACACCTGGAGTGGCTGATGGCACTCCGGGCAGCGGGCTTCGAGCGCGATATCTTTATGACAATTGTCGCAGTGGGCCACGCCGTTTTGCGGCTCCAGCTCGGCATGGCAGGTTGGACAGGCGATCGACATGTTAACTCCTTAAGTTTGTTGCCGGGGCGTCGTGGTCGCCCCGGCAGATCGATTATACCGCCTCAGTGGCAGGTTTCGTCCGGGCATTTTCCAGCATGCGACGAACCGGCACAATGAGAACGATCAGGACTGCAGCACAAATCAGCAGTGCAATGGAGCAACGCGCGAAGAGATCCGGCAGCATATCCAGCTGGTCGGCCTTCACGTGGCCGCCAATCAGACCGGCGGCCAGGTTACCCAGCGCACTCGCGCAGAACCAGAGTCCCATCATCTGACCACGCATTCTTTCTGGCGCCAGCAGCGTCATGGTCGCCAGGCCAATCGGGCTCAGGCAAAGCTCACCCAGCGTCAGCATCAGAATACTGCCCACCAGCCAGAACGGAGAAACCCCGGCCCCGCCGTTGTTAAGCACATTCTGCGCTGCCAGCATCATCAGGCCAAAGCCCGCCGCCGCACAGAGAATGCCGATAACAAACTTGGTGATACTGCTCGGACGAATATTCATGGTGGCAAGCTTCGGCCACGCCCAGCTGAATACCGGTGCCAGCAGAATGATGAACAGGGCGTTGATCGACTGGAACCACACGGCCGGAATTTCGAAATCACCGATCATGCGATTGGTGTAGTCGTTGGCAAACAGGTTAAAGGAGGTGGGTTTCTGTTCAAACGCCGACCAGAAGAACGCAGCGGAAACCAGCAGGATAAAGCAGACCAGCAGCCTGGCGCGCTCTTTACGCGTCAACCCCGCGAAGATGAACAGGTAAATAAAGTAGAGCGCAACGGACGCCGCGATGACATAGACCAGCACGCTGGCTACCGCGACCGGGTTAATCACAATAACACCCTGGGCGATCAGCGTGACGAGAACCGCCACCCCTACCGCCAGCGCCAGCAGCCAGGCGCCCACGCCCTTGCGTTTTACCACCGGGCTGTTCCAGGTGGAATCGAGGCCAACTTCGCTGTCGTAGCGTTTCATCGACGGCACGGCAAACACGCGGAAGATAATCAGCGCCACCAGCATCCCGATGCCGCCAATACCAAAGCCCCAGTGCCAGCCGTGGGTTTTAATCAACCAGCCAGAAATTAGCGGTGCAATGAATGAGCCCATATTGATGCCCATATAGAACAGCGAGAAACCGCCGTCACGACGCGCATCGCCTTTTTTATACAAGGTGCCCACCATCACGGAGATACAGGTCTTGAACAGGCCCGATCCCAGCACGATAAACATCAGGCCGATAAAGAACAGGTTGTCGCCCATGATGGCCGAAAGCGCAATCGACAGGTGGCCGAGCGCAATCAGAATCGAACCGTACCAGACGGCTCTCTGCTGGCCGAGCCAGTTATCGGCCAGCCAGCCACCCGGCAGCGCGGCCAGGTACATGGTACCGGCGAAGATACCGACAATCGCAGAGGCGTTTTCACGCGCCAGCCCCATGCCGCCGTCATAGACGGTAGCGGCCATGAAGAGGATCAGTAACGGACGAATGCCGTAAAATGAGAAACGCTCCCACATCTCGGTGAAAAACAGTGAACCGAGCGGATAAGGATGGCCGAAGAACGTTCGGCTTTCTTTTTGATTAACAGAGGATTGCATAATTCTCCCAAAAGGTATGTCGTTGTGCTGAAAGCACCGCGCGTACGCCGGCCAGTTACGTATCTGACCGATTTTTTACATGCGGCGAAAAGTTAGTTAACCATTTGATAACCAGGCGCTAGTTTTGTCTAGTACCAGACCCTGGACTTTAAGATGAAAATTCGACGATTGTCTACTTTCTTAGATTTAAACATGGTTAAAAACGAATAGTGATTGACATCACACAGGGAAGGCAGGCGTTTTGTATGGGTGAAAAAAACCCGCGACAGGCGCGGGTTTTTGTGAGATCGGCAACGCTTATTTGCTTTTCTTAATGTGCTTAATCAAACGCTTACGCTTACGCATCTGGTTTGGCGTCAGGGTGTTGCGCTTGTTGGCAAACGGGTTATCCCCTTCCTTGAACTGAATACGGATAGGGGTGCCCATCACGTCCAGCGATTTACGGAAGTAGTTCATCAGATAACGCTTGTAGGAGTCCGGCAGGTCTTTCACCTGGTTGCCGTGAATCACCACGATTGGCGGGTTATAACCACCGGCGTGGGCATATTTCAGCTTCACGCGACGGCCACGTACCAGCGGCGGCTGATGGTCTTCTGCTGCCATGTTCATAATGCGGGTCAGCATGGCGGTGCTCTGACGACGGGTGGAGCTGTCATACGCTTCACGCACGGAGTCGAAGAGGTTACCCACACCGCTGCCGTGCAGCGCAGAGATAAAGTGCACGCGAGCAAAATCGATGAAGCCCAGACGGAAGTCCAGCGTCTCTTTCACCTGCTCACGAACTTCATTGCTCAGGCCATCCCACTTGTTCACGACGATAACCAGTGAGCGCCCACTATTGAGGATAAAGCCAAGCAGCGACAGGTCCTGATCGGAGATACCTTCACGCGCGTCGATAACCAGCAGCACAACGTTGGCATCTTCAATCGCCTGCAGAGTTTTGATGACGGAGAATTTCTCCACCACATCGGTGATTTTTCCGCGCTTACGAACACCCGCGGTGTCGATGAGCACATACTCACGCTCATCACGCTGCATCGGGATGTAGATGCTGTCGCGGGTGGTGCCCGGCATGTCGTATACCACCACGCGCTCTTCACCCAGAATACGGTTAGTAAGCGTAGACTTACCTACGTTTGGACGCCCCACAATGGCCAGTTTAATCGGCAGGTCCTGCGGGTTGAATGCCTCTTCAGGCTCTTCTTCTTCGCCTTCTTCACCGTCTTCGAACTGCGCCCAGTATTCAGCGTCTTCGTCCACCTCTTCCGGCGGGTTCACTTCGTCAACCCACGGCAGCAGAACGGTTTCCAGCAGGCTGGTCACACCGCGGCCATGCGATGCGGCGATTGGGTAGATGTCACCCAGACCTAAAGACCAGAAATCAGCGATCGCCTGATCGGCATCGATACCGTCAGTTTTATTCGCCACCAGGAAGGTCGGTTTTTCGCGCGAACGCAGATGTTTTGCGATGGCGGAATCCGCAGGCATCAGGCCTGCACGGGCATCCACCATGAACAGCACCACGTCTGCCTCTTCGATGGCCAGCAGAGACTGTTCCGCCATGCGGGTTTCAACGCCGTCTTCTGTCCCGTCAATACCACCGGTATCGATACAGATGAACTCGCGTCCTTCCACCTCTGCACGACCGTACTTACGGTCACGCGTCAGCCCCGGGAAATCCGCAACCAGCGCATCACGGGTGCGTGTTAAACGGTTAAAAAGAGTGGATTTTCCAACGTTAGGGCGCCCGACAAGCGCGACCACAGGTACCATGTTTGAAGCCTCATAAAATTCAAAATAACGTCGCTTTCGCGGCGTTTTTAAAAATGTCAAAACGGCTCCTGAGTGAACAGGAGCCGTTTAGTATACTACAACCGCCGGGTAATTAACGCGTGATCGCGTACAGCGTGCCGTCTTTTGCCTGAATCAGCAGTTTGCCGTCAGCCACAACCGGGTCGGTGAGGAAGCCAGAGCCGTCGACTTTTTGCTGCGCAGTAAAGCGACCCGTCTCCGGATCGATCCAGTGCATATAGCCTTCGCTATCTCCCACCACCAGGCTACCGTTGTACAGTGCCGGAGCGGTCAACAGACGGTGCAGCAGATCGCTTTGCGTCCACAGCGTCACGCCGCCATCGGTGCTCAGCGCCAGCAGACGGTCGTTCTGGTCAACCATATAGATACGGTTACCATCAACAATGAAATCATTCACTGAGCCCAGTTCACGTTTCCACATGATCTGGCCACTGCGCAGATCCAGCGCGGTCAGGTTGCCGTTGTACGCCAGCGCATAAACCACACCGTTGACGATAACAGGCGTCGTGTCGACGTCGTTCAGACGGTCGATTTCAGTTGACCCCGTCGCCTGAGAGATACGCTGCTGCCAGATCATCTGACCTTGCTGCATCAGTACCGCGCTCACGCGACCGTTATCCCCCCCCACAATGGCTGCACCAAAGGCTGTCGCCGGGGCAGATTCACCGCGCAGGGAGAGTGATGGCATATCCAGGTTTACGGTCCATTTCACCAGACCATCGGCTTCATTCAACGCCTGCAGCTGGCCATTGCTGGTGTGGATCAGCACCAGGCCGTCGCTCACCACCGGACGAGACAGAGACTCACCGGCAACCGTCGTTTGCCAGGCAACAGAACCATCGCTTGTGTTCAGGGCATAGACCTGTGCTTTTTCGCTACCCACATACACGTGGCCACCGGCAACGGTCAGGCCGCCAGAAAGCAGTGCAGGTTTACGGGAGAACCAGCCGTCTTTCTCCGCCAGGTTAATGGACCACACTTCTTTCCCGTCATCGGCATTAAGCGCTTTTACGGTACCTTTGCGGTCAGCCGCATAGATAACACTGTCAGCAAAAGCCGGATGCAGGTTGGAGTAGAAATCACCAATTCCATCACCGACGGAGGTGCTCCACGCGGTTGACGGGGTAAACTGGTTTTCAACAGTCGGCAGCGGGGACATTTTCACAACGTCTTCTTCGCCACTGAACAGTGAACAGCCACTCAATAACGTAACAGAAAGCAGTCCTGGCAGAAGTAATTTACGCAATTGCATCGGGTCCCTCTCAGACGGACAAATTATTTATTTTCATCTGCATCATTTCGCTCAGCGCAGGTGACGCTTTGCTATCCACACCAGCTTGCCACGCTTTACGCGCGCCCGCTTTATCACCTTTGCTCAGCAGTGCTTCACCGCGCAGATCGGCAACAATGGCAGCAAAACCTTCGCCTTTGATGGTATCGAGCGTTTTCAGCGCTTCGTCAGCTTTTTTCTGCTGAACCTGGATACGGGCCAGGCGCAGATTGATAACCGCTTTCAGGTTGTCATCGCTGGCGGCCGCAAGCCCCTGCGACAGCTGGGCAGCCGCTTTATCCAGTTCGTTCTTATCAATGTACTGCTGAGCCACTTCCAGCGCGGCCAGCGCACCGTAGGTGTTTTTATTGTCAGCGGCAAATTTCTCCGCAGCCGTCAGCGTTTGTGGCTGATCGGCACGAATTGCGCTTACGGTATTTTCATAAGACAGAGACGCGCCGCGCGCGGAATCCGCCTGATGATTGTTCCAGTAGCGCCAGCCAATCAACGCACCCACACCTAAAATAACCCCAACAACCAGCGCTTTGCCGTTTTCAGCAAAGAAGCGTTTGATCGCGTCGACCTGGTCGTGTTCGTTCTCGTAAATTTCCACGCCGTCCTTCTCCTTAGCCCAATAGAGTGCGCAAGTGCGCCGCAACGCCGTCCTGCGTTACCGTTGTCTGCTCACCAGAGCGCAGGTCTTTCACCACCACTTCGCCGTTAGCCACTTCGGACTCACCCAGCACCAGTGCGATACTTGCGCCCCACTTATCGGCACGAGCAAACTGTTTTTTGAAGTTGCCGCCGCCATGGTTGGTCATCAGCTTCACGTCCGGCAGTGCATCACGCACGCGTTCGGCAAGCTGCATTGCCGCAGACTGCGTTTCCGCGCCTGAGGCCACCAGGTATATATCGACAACAGAATCTGCTTTAAATTCCGGATTAACTGCCTGAACCAGCAAAACAAGTCGCTCAAGGCCCATCGCGAAGCCAACCGCAGGCGCGGCACGACCGCCAAGTTGCTCAACCAGACCGTCATAACGGCCGCCAGCACACACGGTGCCCTGCGAACCGAGGCTGGTGGTAACCCACTCAAACACGGTACGGTTATAGTAGTCCAGACCGCGTACCAGGCGCTGATTAACGGTATAGGCAATGCCTGCCGCTTCGAGCAGTTTGCACAGACCGGCAAAGTGTTCGCGAGAATCGTCGTCCAGATAGTCGCCCAATGCAGGGGCGTCATTCAGCAGCGCCTGCACATCCGGGTTTTTGGAATCAAGCACGCGCAGCGGGTTGCTGTACATGCGACGTTTGCAGTCTTCGTCCAGCTTCTCTTTGTGCTGCTCCAGGAACGCCACCAGCGCGTCGCGGTAATTCGCACGTGCTTCCAGAGAACCGATAGAGTTCAGCTCCAGTGAAACATGCTCAGAGATACCCAGCGCGCGCCACCAGCGGGCGGTCAGCATAATCAGCTCAGCGTCAATGTCGGGTCCTTGCAGACCAAACACCTCTACACCCAGCTGATTGAACTGGCGATAACGACCTTTCTGTGGACGTTCGTGGCGGAACATCGGGCCGATATACCACAGGCGCTGCTCCTGATTGTACAGGAGACCATGTTCGATGCCGGCGCGTACACAGCCCGCCGTACCTTCCGGACGCAGCGTCAGGCTGTCGCCGTTGCGGTCCTCAAAGGTATACATCTCTTTTTCAACCACGTCGGTCACTTCACCGATCGCGCGTTTGAATAACGGGGTCTGCTCTACAATCGGCAAACGGATTTCGCTGTAACCGTAGCTGCCGAGCACCTGCTTCAGTGTGCCTTCAATGCGCTGCCAGATGGCGGTTTCGCCAGGCAGATAATCGTTCATGCCGCGGATGGCTTGAATGTTTTTTGCCACGTTTATTCTCTTTCTATATACAAAAAAGAACCCAAAGAATGGGTTCAATCATACATGGGAAGCACTTCGCTTCCCATCACGTTATTTTTCAACCTGCTGAACGCTGATGCGCTGCGCTTCGTCCATCATCGACGCTTTGGCACGAATGCGCGCTTCAAGCTGGTCGATCATATCACTATTATCCAGACGATCTTTACGAACGCCATCTTCATAGAGACCACTTTTCTTGTTACCGCCGGTGACGCCCAGCGTTGACACCAGCGCTTCACCCGGGCCATTCACCACACAACCGATGATGGAGACGTCCATTGGGGTGATGATGTCTTCAAGACGCTGCTCCAGGGCATTCACGGTTCCGATGACGTCAAACTCCTGACGTGAACAGGTTGGGCAGGCGATGAAGTTGATCCCACGCGCACGGATACGCAGCGATTTCAGAATGTCGAAGCCGACTTTGATCTCTTCGACCGGATCGGCCGCCAGCGAAACGCGCAGGGTATCGCCGATCCCTTCCGAGAGCAGCAGACCCAGGCCGATGGCTGACTTGACGGAGCCACTGCGCAGGCCACCCGCTTCGGTGATCCCGAGGTGCAAAGGCTGATCGATCTGTTTTGCCAGCAGACGATAAGACTCTACCGCCAGGAAGACGTCGGAGGCTTTTACGCTGACTTTGAACTGATCGAAGTTAAGACGATCCAGGTGATCAACGTGACGCATTGCGGATTCAAGCAGCGCCTGCGGCGTGGGTTCGCCGTACTTTTCCTGCAGATCTTTTTCCAGTGAACCGGCGTTCACGCCGATACGGATGGGGATGTTCTTATCACGGGCGCAGTCCACCACCATGCGGATACGCTCTTCGTTACCGATGTTGCCTGGGTTAATACGCAGGCAGTCGACGCCGTATTCGGCGACTTTCAGCGCAATGCGGTAGTCGAAGTGGATATCTGCTACCAGCGGAACACTGACCTGCTGTTTGATCAGTTTGAACGCCTCAGCGGCGTCCATTGTCGGCACGGAGACGCGAACGATGTCCGCGCCTACGCGTTCTAATGCTTTGATTTGGTTGACCGTCGCTTCCACGTCCGTGGTGCGCGTATTGGTCATCGACTGGACGGCGATAGGGGCACCATCGCCGATTGGCACATTCCCAACGTAAATCCGTTTCGATTTTCTACGTTGAATCGGAGCCTGGTTATGCATGAAAAATCTCCCGCGTAGCCCGTCTGTTACTGTGCTGCTGATTGTTCGGCATTAACGGTAAGACGTGCAACCTGGTTAGTTCTGATAAAGCGGCTCAGATCGACAGGTTTTCCTTGATACTGGATCTGTACCGCTGCCGGAGCGCCGATTTTAAGTTTATACGGAGCCTGGCCGGTTAGGTTTAACGTGCCATCTTTACGCTGCAGACCGCTGAACAGTTTTTTACCTGTTGCGTCAGTGACTTCTAACCAGCAGTCAGCAGTGAAATTCATCACCAGCGCATTTGGATCCGCCGCCGGCGTTGCCACGCCCGCCTGGTCAGTCGGCAGTGGTACCGTGCTGTTGGCCGCCGGTGCATTCGTTGCGGTATCCACAGGAGCCTGAGACGGTGCAACCACCGCGTTTTGATCCTGAGTCGGAGCCTGAGTCTGAGGCGCTGGCGTGTTGGCCGTTGCTGCTGGAGCCTGCGTCGCGTCCGTTGCTGGCGTATCAGTCGTCGTGGTTTGTGGTTCGCTGGTCGTTGCCGCGCCGTCGGTGCTCAGTGGAACGCTCTGCGCGTTGCCGTTTCCAGCCTGGTTAAGTTCCGCGGAGGATTGATCGGCCATTGTGGTGATCTCTTCCTGCTGCGCCTTGTGGTTTTGCCACCACCACGCGCCGGTCAGGCCGACAACCACAAACAGCACCAGCCAGGTAAAGCTCATCAGCCAGCCATCACGTTTTTTACGACGTTTCCCCAGGGAGAAAGTTTGCATCGGCGCAACTTTTGCTGCACGCACCGGTGCCTGCTTCTCCATCATCGGCAGTAATTCGTCTTCGGGGATATGCACCAGTTTTGCGTAAGAGCGGATATACCCGCGCAAGAACGTTGAAGCCAGATCGGCAGGCGCCTTATCTTCTTCAATATCGCGAACCGTGGAAACCTTCAGGCACAAGCGTTCTGCAACGGCTTGCTGGCTGAGTCCGAGTTGTTCACGGGCGTTGCGAAGACGAACGCCAGTGGAGAGTGCTTCATGTTGGTCGTGAGTGGCTTCAGTATTCATTCGCTACAACTACTGGTACGTGAAAAATAAGGGTTCAGGTGCCGGTGAGTCACAATGCCACCCGCACCGCGAAACTTCTGGTCAGTTAACCTTGAACAGTCAGTATAAGACTGTCAGCCCGGAGATGACAGTGCAGCCCTGCCCGTGAAGCTAAACTGTTGTTACGTCGTTACATACTGCCCGAAAGTCGTATGAAACGCACCGTAATTATTACTCAGCCATCACGAATCTGACTGATTATTCAGTAAGATTATGCTTCACGGCGCAATAATGCGCCGTGATTGCATAATAATCAAACAGCTTTGACCGCAATCGTCTCGCCCTGCATGCGTTTACGCAAGGTACGTTTGGTTCGGTCAATCACATCACCCGCCAGCTGTCCGCATGCGGCATCGATATCATCACCACGGGTTTTACGCACGATGGTGGTGAATCCGTACTCCATCAACACTTTCGAGAAACGGTCGATACGGCTGTTCGAACTGCGGCCATACGGCGCGCCCGGGAACGGGTTCCATGGGATCAGGTTGATTTTGCACGGCGTGTCTTTCAGCAGTTCAGCCAGCTGATGCGCGTGCTCGGTACCGTCGTTCACGTGATCGAGCATCACGTACTCGATGGTTACGCGGCCCTGGTTAGCGTTGGATTTTTCCAGGTAGCGACGCACCGCCGCAAGGAAGGTTTCGATATTGTACTTTTTGTTGATCGGCACAATTTCGTCACGAATTTCGTCGTTTGGCGCATGGAGGGAGATCGCCAGCGCCACGTCAATCATGTCGCCAAGCTTATCCAGTGCCGGAACCACGCCGGAGGTAGAGAGCGTCACGCGGCGCTTGGAGAGGCCAAAACCGAAATCGTCCAGCATGATTTCCATCGCCGGAACCACGTTGGTCAGGTTCAGCAGCGGTTCACCCATCCCCATCATCACCACGTTGGTGATGGGCCGGGTACCGGTCACTTTCGCCGCGCCGACGATTTTCGCGGCACGCCAGACCTGGCCAATGATTTCAGATACACGCAGGTTGCGGTTAAAACCTTGCTGCGCGGTAGAGCAGAATTTGCACTCCAGCGCACACCCAACCTGAGAAGAGACGCACAGCGTGGCGCGATCCTCTTCCGGGATATAGACAGTTTCAACGCGCTGATCGCCAACGGCAATCGCCCATTTGATGGTGCCATCTGACGAGCGCTGTTCTTCCACCACTTCCGGTGCGCGGATTTCAGCCACTTCTTTGAGCTTATTACGCAGCACTTTGTTGATGTCCGTCATGTCATCAAAGTTGTCGCTGCAATAGTGGTACATCCATTTCATGACCTGATCGGCACGAAACGGCTTCTCGCCCATCTCTTTAAAGAACTCGCGCATCTGCTGACGGTTCAGATCCAGCAGGTTGATTTTTCCATTTTTATTTGGAACCGCAGGCGTGGCGACTTCGGAGGTATTCACTAATTCAGACATAATATTTTCCGGCCTCGTTGTTACACGTTATGGCCCATGGAGGGTTGAAAAGAAACGCCCCGGAAAGCGTTCTGCTCGTCCGGGGCGTTGCATTGTACAAAGTCTGGCGCAGGGATGCCACGTTTGCACGTGGCATTTACGAAAATAATGTGTAAACGAAACCGTTAAATTAACGGGTACGTGGACACACTTCGCCTTCTGCGAAGAAGAACGCGATTTCGCGCGCAGCAGATTCAACAGAGTCAGAACCGTGGGTGCCGTTCTCAGTGAAGCTGTCAGCGTAATCAGCGCGCAGCGTACCAGCCAGCGCGTTATCCGGGTTGGTTGCACCCAGCAGGTCACGGTGACGCTGTACCGCATTTTCGCCTTCCAGTACGGATACGACGATCGGACCGGAAGTCATGAACTCAACCAGACCGTCAAAGAATGGGCGACCTTCGTGCTCAGCGTAGAAACCACGCGCCTGCTCAACGGTCAGGTGCAGCATTTTGGTGCCAACAATTTTGAACCCTGCAGATTCGAAACGCGCGAAGATGCTGCCAATAACGTTTTTTGCCACCGCGTTTGGTTTGATGATGGAAAAAGTACGTTCAATAGCCATGATAACCTCTGTAAAATGTTCTGTTGTTTTGCATACCTGAGTATGGTGTGGCGCGGATTATAATGAGCAATGGCGCCATTGCCTATGGATTCGGGTAACATTTTTTTAAAATAAGACGAGTTTTAGCAACAGCTCACATCTGAGGCCGCTTTTACCGTTACTGCAGCGTAAAATTCACCGTCGCCACCTGACCCGTTTCATCCATGACCAGCAACTGATAATCGCCCGCTTTATCAAGCTGTAATGTATAGATTCTTCCTTTCACACTCAGCGGCTCTCCGTTTAAAAACCACCAGCGCTCACCGCTGTTACCGGTCGCCTGAAGCGGCAACGAAACGCGAGACTCACCGGGCAGCCGTTTGATAACGGCTCCCTCACGCACGCCAGTCAACATGAGCGGTGCAGGTGCATCCTGCGATAACGGCGGACACGTTGCTGAAGAGGGAGGCACCCTGACCGCACGACGCTCCGGGGCAGGCAGCCATGGCTCAAGCGGTAACGGCCAGACATCCAGCACCTTCTCTGTGGCATCCGGGCAATCTGCCGCCACGCGTTTGCCAGTTTTATCCAGCCAGACCGGGAAACGGATCCCGCGGATGCCCTCCTGCTCCGGCAGCAACAGCGTCGGCGGCTCACTTCCTTCCAGCAGCCAGGTCGACAGGCGTCGACGGCAGTTTTCACTGCCCTCCGGCAACGACTGCCCGCCAGGCCAGCAGATCATGCCTCGCCCGACGCTTTCCGGGCGCGGATCGCGTGGCAGGCGCGCTTCGTCTATCGTTGAGCGCGACTGAAGCAGGTTATTCACCTGATTTAACAGCGGCACGGCACTGGCAAAACCAAACTGCCCGGCCACGGGCGTGCCGTCCGGCCTTCCGGTCCAGATGCCAATCACGTAACGCGCATTCAGGCCAATGGCCCAGGCATCGCGATAGCCGTAGCTGGTGCCCGTTTTCCACGCCAGCGGCGCAACCTGCGGCAGTGCGTTATCCGGTAACGGTTGGGCCTCATTCGCCAGAATACGGCGGATAATCCAGGCCGAGCCAGGTGACAACAGCGGACGCTCAACCAGCGCATCACCTGGCTGTAACCGCAGCCTTCCCGCTTTACCGTGCCGGGCAAAGGCGCTGTAGGCAGCCGTAATGTCTGCCAGCCGCGCCCCTGCCCCGCCCAGGATCAGCGACAGATTTGGCTGCGCGCCCGCAGGCAAAATAAGCGGCAACCCTGCATTGCTCAGCATGCCTGCAAAACGCTTTGGCCCGTAGGCCTCCAGCACCTGCACGGCAGGCAGGTTGAGAGAGCGCACCAGCGCTTCGCTCATACTCACCGGTCCATGAAATCCGCTGTCAAAATTACCGGGACGATAATCACCGGTTTTCCTGGGGACATCCTGAAGCAGCGAGGCGGGATGGATCAGACCATCGTCGAGCGCCATACCGTAGATAAAAGGTTTCAGTACCGATCCCGGGGATCGGATCGCATTCACCATATCCACATGGCTAAAGCGGGTGTCATCATTAATATCCACCGAACCGACCCAACCGCGCACCTTCATAGTAGTATGATCCACAACGATCATTGCCAGCGAACTGCGCGCCGGCAGGCGGGATTTCCAGTTCTTTGCCAGCTCTTCCAGCTGCCGTTGTAAGGGGGCATCCAGGGTGGTGACAATTTTGGTATCACGGCTTTTCCCCAGCATCATGCGTGCGAAGAGCGGCGCCAGCTGAGGCATCTGCCGGGGAGCCAGCCATACCGGCTCCTCACGGGATTCGTTAACCTGTCGGGCTGACCAGACGCCCTGTGTCACCATCCGATCGAGCACTTTGTTGCGCGCTGCTTCCGCGCGCGCCGGCCAGCGGTCGGGACGTAAACGGCTGGGGGCCTGGGGTAACACCGCCAGCAGGGCCGCTTCGGAATAGCTGAGCTGTGACGGCGGTTTCCCCAGGTAGGTCCAGCTTGCGGCACCTATCCCCTGCAGCGTGCCGCCAAACGGGGCCCGGTTAAGATAGAGCGTGAGGATCTCGCGTTTGGAGAGGTGCCATTCAAGCTGCATCGCCCGCCAGAGCTGACGAATTTTTCCGCCAAAGGTGCGCGGATGCGGATCCAGCAGACGCGCGACCTGCATGGTCAGCGTGCTGCCGCCGGAGACCACCTTACCGGACGTCAGATCCTGCCAGGCGGCGCGCAGCACAGAGAAAGGATTCACGCCTGGATGATCCCAGAACCAGCGATCTTCATACTGGATCAGGGCCTCAAGATAGCGGGGAGAGACCTCTTCAATCGTGACCGGATAGCGCCAGATCCCGTCGTTGTCGGCAAAACGCCAGAGCGGTGTGCCCTTCTCATCCACCACCACCCGGGCGGGGTTAACCTCTTTCAGCGGCAACGGCCAGAGGCGGTCGGCGGCGACAATCAGCCCCCCTAAAATGAGAAGCGCCCCCGCCAGCCACAGCCAGCGGGAGCGTATCAGACGTGCAACTGACATATTACGGTACAACAATCAGCGGGCCACTGGCCGCACCCGTTGCCCGCCACTGCGGAACATACATGGACTCCACCAGCGGCACCGGTACCTGATACGTTCCCGGCGTCACGGCGCGCGCCAGATAAACCAGCGTCACCGGTTGCCCTTCGTTAACCGGCACGGCGGCCACAAAGCGGTCGTCACGGAACTCCATATGCTGAATATCCGCCTGCTGCATCTGGCTAAGCAGGTTCTGCACTTCGCTGCCGCTGTCCTGCAGGCTGGCGCTGCTGCTCGCCAGGTTCTGGTTCTCCAGCTCCAGACCCGCCGGGAGGAGATCCACCACCAGCGCATCTGGCACGTTCTGGCTGGCTTTCACTTCCAGCCATACCAGCACCAGCTCACCGCTCTTCAGCGAAGAGAGCGATTTCGAACTGCCGTCGGTTGCCAGAATATGGCGTTCAATCTGCAGCACATTCGAGGATGGCTGAGGGGCTGAGTCCGGGTAACCGGTGCTATCCAGACGCACCCACAGCGGGGCCGTGCCGGTGTTGGTGACCTGCAGCGCACCAAGCTGATCGCCATTCATATTCTGCACCAGCGCCTTGTCACCGCTCAATGCGGTACCCGAAAGTGAGGTTTCCGCCTGCCATGCTCCGGACAAAGTCTGCAGCGAACGTCCGGCCAGGAACAGCGCGTTACTCTCCTGTGTTGACAGCCAGCGCTGGCTGAAGGCCTGTTCAGACAGGGCATTCAGCAGCGTATTTTGCGCATCCGGCAGCAGCTTGTACTCCTCCAGAAGGGAGAGCATCAGCGCGTTATCGCGAAGCTGGCTGCCATAATCCGCCATCCAGTTTCTGCTGTCGTTGCGCGGCGTTTTAAGGGCCAGATCCAGCGCCTGCTGGCTGCGCGGGGCATCCCCCATCAGTTTGAGTGCCATACCGAGCTGCATCAGCGGCAGACCCGAAGCCGCCTGTCCGTGACGCTCCCAGATTTCACGCAACGCCCCCAGCGGGGCTTTTTGCTGGCGCGCCAGTACCAGTGCAGCATAGGCCTGCACGGCAAATTTGCTGGCCTGGGTATCGTCGCTGTAGCGGATGGACATCATGCCCGGATCCTGCAGGTAGCGGAGCAGTCGGCTATTGGCATTATTGACCGCATCCGTCGGCACGCTGTAGCCTTGCTCACCGGCACGTACCAGGAAGTCAGTGACATAGGCAGTCAGCCAGTACTCTTCCGGACCGTTTTTATCCCAGAGCGCAAAACCACCGTCGTCACGCTGCATCTGCAGCAGGCGGGAGATGCCAATATCAATGGCAGCACGACGCTTGTCGTCCGTGTCGCCTTTAATGCCAAGCGCCTTCAGCTGTGCCGCGTTGGTATAGAGCGACGGGAACAGGCCACTGGTGGTTTGTTCAAGACAGCCATAAGGATATGCCTGCAGCTCACGGATATAGCGCGCCAGATTAAGCGGCGGTTTGCCGCTAAGCAGCAGTTGTCCCTGCAATGTAGCGGGAGAGAAGCCGTTGATATGCTGCCCTGGCGCAGTCCAGGACTCACCCGGGTTCAGCATGGCCCCGGTATTCACCGTCTGCGCCGGGAACGCAGGACGGACGCCGATTTTCCAGCTCTTCTGCTGCGGAGCGAAAGTCTCGCCAGGCAGTTGAAGCCCTGTTACCTGCGCCGTCACTTCGCCATCACCGTAACCGTCCAGTGCACGCACCGGAATAAACAGCGTGCTACGCGCACCCGGTGGCAGTTTGACAGGCTGCGGCTGCGCCCCTTCCAGCGACAGCTTGCCGGTCGCAGTTAAGGACACATTGAGCGTTTGCGGCCGATCGGTCAGGTTGGTGAGATCCAGCGTCAACCGTGAGGTATCGCCGCTTGCCAGGAAGCGTGGCGTATTCAGTTCGGTAATGACCGGCGCGGCCACAATCACTTTGCTTTCGCTGCTGCCGAAATCCTCTTCCGTCCAGGCCTGCGCCATCAGACGCAGCTCGCCGTTAAAGTCTCCAATTGGCAGAGTGATGGATCCTTCACCATTCGCATCAAGCGTCACTGGCTGTGCCTGCTGAGCGATAATGGTGACATGGTTCACCGGTGGCTTACCGCCGCGTTTAAGCTCATCGCCGTCACCACCAAAACGCAGCGCGGCCATACGTCCCTGGCCTTCAATCACCTGGCCGTAGATATCGTAGATATCCGCGCCATAGCGCTTCTGACCAAAGAAGGCCTGCCAGGGATCCGGCGTGACGTAATCGGTAATGTTCAGCACGCCGCTGTCCACCGCGGAGACCAGCACGTTCACTTTTTGTGGTACCGGGCCCTCTTTCACGCTAGCTTTTACCTTCACAGAAAGCGTCTGGTTCGGGCGCATTTTTTGCGGGTTATCCAGCGCGATATTCAGACGGCGATTTTCATCCCCCATCGGCAGATGCAGCAGGCCAACCGCCCGCTTTGGCGTGGCGGATTTGGATTTATCGCCAGGACGAACCACCAGCGTGCTGAGATAGAGGTCGTGGCGTTTCCATGCTTTGTCTACCGGAATAGAGAGATCCAGCCCGTTGGCCGGCACGTCGATCTCTTTCCACCACAGCGGTCCTTCGCTGGATTCGATCATCGCATAGCCTTTACCCGCCGCCGGTGCGGCGATATGCAGCTGGACAGTGTCACCCGGCTGGTAAGACGGCTTATCCAGTTTCAGGGTCACGCGATCGGGCCGCGCGGCTCCCGTGCCGTCACTGTTATCCTGCCAGCTGTACCCGGCCCAGAAACGCACGCTGCTGACCATGTCATCAGGCGCTTTCACTTCCAGACGATAGGAGCCCCACTCTACCGGGAAAGTCACTTTACCCGTTTCATCGGCCTTGAGGGTCAGTTCCTGCTCGCCTTCAATGAGATCTTTTTGATCAAACTGAGACTGCCAGCCATCGCTTTCTGACCAGTTCCAGTAGTAGTCGCGGCGTTCGCGGATCAGGCGCACCTGTAACCCGGACACAGCCTTTTTCGCCCCGCTGGCATCGGCATAGACAATGTCGAAACTGGCGTTGCCGTTTTCATCGACGATAGGCTGGTTAACAGTGGTATCGGTGCGGTAATCATACACCGCCTTGCTGGCGAACTGAGGACGAATACCCGGTAATTCGGCTGCTGGCCAGATAGCCTGTTCAGCACGACGCGTCACCGGACGACCGCCTGATTCCAGCAGGCTGGCCTGCAGGATCAGCTGAAGCGGAGAGTGCACCTCTTTCCACTGGCTTTCTGTTGAGACCTGCCCACGCCCCTGTTCATCAAGCGTAAGCTGCACTTCATCCAGGCTGCGACTCAGGTTGTCTTCGGCGATATCACCAAACTGGAAGCCAGGCAATGCCGGAACCGCTTCACGCAGTGGACGCAGGAAAAGTTGCCCCTGCAGGGCATTACCGTTGGCCGGTGCGCCGTACAGGTAATATCCCACCACGTTAAAGTCGACGTTATCCTGCGGTGAAACCGGCGTTTTTTGTCCGCTGAGATTCAGCGCCATACGCTCTGGCATGAAATCTTCGACGTGGAAGTCCCACAGACGCTGCTGGTTATCGCCCGTATTGGCGCGGATATGCCACATGCCGGTTTGCGCCCCGCTGTCCAGCGGATAGTTAAAGCGATAGAGACCGTTCTCCGGCTGGACGACGACGGTACGCGCCACCTGCCCGTCCGGACGCAGGACATCCAGCTTCACCGGCTGCGCGGGCAGCGGTTTACCGTCGCTGTCACGCAGTAAGCCGTTCAGGATCACCGTTTCGCCTGGGCGATAGAGGTCACGCGGGCCAAACATAAAGAATTGTTTGCTGTAGCCAGGGCTACCGGCAATGTCGAACTCCGCCAGATCGAGCGCCGGCAGCTTGAGGTCAAGCAGCGTGGTCTGGCCGTCTTTACTGGCTAGCAGCAGCGCGGCTTCTTTGTCAGTTTCGAGCTTTGCATGGCCGTCGGCATCGCTGTTCGCCTCAGCCAGGGTCTGCCCTTTATCGTTTAACAGCGTGACGGTTACGCCGGATTGCGCCGCACCGTTTTCCAGGCTCTGGGTGAAGATATCGAGACGGTTATGATAACGGTGAGCGGACAGCCCAATATCGCTTAAGGTGAAGAGCGTGGCGGCATTGCTGTAGTTATAGTGCCCTGCCTGATTCATCACCGCGATATAAACGCCAGACTGCTGGAGCGGCTTGATATCTTTCAGCGGCAGCAGCAGTTTTTCACGCGTGTTGCGCGCCGGGTTAAGATCGAAACGGCCGGTATAAACCAACTCGGCCATCTTCAATAAATTGTCAGACTCCCAGTTGGTCAGCGAGTTACGGTATTCCCACTGGCTAACGAACGAAGCCAGCGATTCAGGCTTCACGCGGTAGAAATTCACGTCCACGTTGTTAACGTTAAGCGCCATCACCGGCAGACCTTCCACCACCTTACCCGGCAGCAGTGACCCGCGGCTGGCGAAGCCGACCGTCGGCTCGATATCCCGGGTGGTCAGGGCTTTTTCGTAGTCGATGCCAAAAGTCGCTTTGTTCAGCGCCTGCAGATCGCGTTCCACGGTGACGACCAGATTGCGGTTGGGCTCCAGATGGCGCAGACGAAGCTCTTTCAGGTTCGGCGCCAGTTCCCACGCCCCGTCAACCTTGCCGCTTTTCTTATCCACGACATGCACGGTTTTCGAGAAATCCTGATCCGGATTCAGTGGAACAGAGAATGTCAGCACCAGCGTGGCGGCGCCGTCCAGCTGCACTTCAGAGGCATCAAGCAGAGTGAGCGCTTTGCCCTGACTTTGTGCCGCCAGTTTTGCCAGCTTGTCAGCGTCTGGCTTTTCCGCCGCTTTTGGTGTGGTTGCTGTAGATGCCGCGGGAGCCGCAGCCTGAGGTTTATCGTCGCTGTTATCACAGCCGACAAGCGTAAACGTGGTGAGCAGCGCAAGAGAGAGCGCGGCTAAGCGAAACGGTTTCATCCTTTGTCCCTGGCCCATGGAGCCTGTTGGTCGTCTTCCGGATAAGTATTATCCGCAAGTTTCGTTAATACAAAAAGTCCATTTTTAGGATCTGGAAGGCGGCTCGCATCGTCAACGTGGTGATGTTACGCCGATCACAACGTCAAACGTCACATGTTACCTTTCACGTCATTTGTTTTTAAAACAAGAAGATAGCTGGATAAGCTCGCCGGGAGCCTGCTAGTTTTAAGCTCAAGACGCACCCCGAGTGCGCGGTTCAATAAGAGAGAAAGCCATGAAACGAGCCGTGAACGCCCTACAAAATTTCGGAAAATCATTGTACGGACCGGTACTTATTTTACCGATCGTCGGTCTGTTTATCGCCTTTGGCAATGTGCTGGGCAATGGCAACCTGGCCGAGTATCTGCCGTTTCTCGGCCATCCGCTGATCCAGAATATCGGCCAGCTGATCGCCAAATCTGCCGTGTCGGTGCTGGTTAACCTGGCCCTGGTGTTTGCCGTCGGCATCCCGATTGGTCTGGCAACACGGGACAAAGGCTATGCGGCGCTGATTGGGCTGGTAACGTTTGTGGTGTTTATCAACGCCATGAACGTCACGCTACAGCTTCAGGGCGAACTGGCACCCGCAGCACAGATGAAAGCCGCCGGGCAGACCATGGTGCTGGGCGTTCAGGTGCTGGAGATGGGCGTGTTCGCCGGGATCCTGACCGGCGCGCTTTCCGGATACCTGTACAACAAATACTCCGGCGTACAGTTTAACGGTGCGATGGCGATTTACTCTGGCCACTGTTTTGTCGCCATTGTGATGCTGCCCGTTTCCATGCTGCTCGGCGTAGTGATGAGCGAGCTGTGGCCGTTTGCTCAACACGGCATTAGCGCAATGGCGCTTGCTATCAAAGGTTCCGGTCCGTTCGGCGTGGCGATCTACGGCTTCCTTGAGCGCATTCTGGTGCCCACCGGTCTGCATCATCTGGTCTATACCCCATTCCTGTATACCGAACTGGGCGGCACGCAAGAGGTGTGCGGTACGCTTTATCAGGGCGCGCGCAACATTTACTTCGCGGAGATGGCCTGCCCGGAGGTGAAACAGCTCAGCAGCACGGTGGTATGGGATGCGCGCGGCATCAGCAAGATGTTTGGCCTGCCGGCGGCGGCGCTGGCGATGTACATGACCGCAAAGCCGGAGCGTAAAGCGGCAGCAAAAGCGATTCTGATCCCGGCGGCGCTCACTTCGCTGCTGGTCGGCGTCACCGAGCCCATTGAGTTCTCCTTCCTGTTTGTCGCCCCGCTGCTGTTCGTGGTGCACGCGGTGCTGACAGGTATCGGGATGATGCTGTTCTCCCTGCTGGGTGTTCACGCCATCGGCGCTAACGGGATTATCGATTTTATTCTCTACAACCTGCCGCTCGGCACGGAGAAGTCCAACTGGCCGATGTACATCGTGGTCGGGCTGATCATGTTCGCCCTCTACTTCGTGGTGTTCCGCTTCCTGATCCTGCGTTTCAACATGAAAACGCCAGGGCGTGAAGATGAGGACCAGGAGACGCGCCTTTACAGCAAACAGGAGTACCAGGCGAAGGGCAATAACGACGGGCTGGGTGAATCCATCGTCGTCGGTCTGGGCGGCCGGGAAAATATTGAAGTGGTGGATAACTGCTACACCCGCTTACGTGTGACGGTGAAGGATGTCGCCATCATTGATGAGCCGCGGCTGAAAGCGACCGGCGCGAAAGGGATTATCAAACAAGGTAACAACGTTCAGGTGGTCTACGGGCTGCATGTCAAAAAAATGCGAGAAGCCGTTGAGACGTTTCTCTGAAAGGAGCTAAAGATGTTTACACCCCCATTCATTCTGTCGATTGCTGGCGGCGGTAGCACCTACACGCCAGGTATTGTGAAAAGCCTGATGGTGCGTCTGCAGGACTTCCCGCTGGCCGAAATCCGCCTCTACGACATCGACGAGGCGCGTCAGAACACGATTGCCCCGGTGGTGGAAAAAGTGATCCGCGACCACAGCCAGAGCATCAAATTTACCGTCACCAATGACCCGGAAGTGGCCTTCAGCGGCGCACACTTCGTCTTCGCCCAGATGCGCGTCGGCCAGTACAAGATGCGCGAGCAGGATGAGAAGATCCCGCTGCGCCACGGCGTGGTTGGTCAGGAGACCTGCGGCCCCGGCGGGCTGGCGTACGGGCTGCGTACGATCCTGCCAATGGTCGAGCTTATCGATCTGGTGGATCGCTATGCGCATGAGAAAGCGTGGATCGTAAACTACTCCAACCCGGCGGCGATCGTCGCGGAAGGGGTACGCCGCCTGCGCCCGAACGCCCGCGTGTTGAATATTTGCGATATGCCGGTTGCCGCTATGCGTAACATGGGGGCGATTCTGGGGGTTGATCGCCACAAGCTGGAGGTGGACTACTTTGGGCTGAATCACTTCGGCTGGTTTACCCGTGTGTGGGTGGACGGCGAGGACAAGCTGCCGGAGCTGCGTAAACATATCGCGAAGTTTGGTCTGCTGACGGAAGATGCCGCCAAAACCGACCCACAGCACTCCGATCCGTCGTGGGTGAAAACCTGGCGCAACATCAAGCCGATCATGGATAACTTCCCGGAGTATCTGCCGAACCCGTATCTGCAGTACTACCTGATGCCGAACCAGATTGTTGAGCATCAGAACCCGGACTACACCCGCGCTAATGAAGTGATGAACGGGCGTGAGAAAAAGCTGTTTGCCGCCGCCGAAGAATATAAGCGTACCGGGATCCTGCCGGATGCCTTCCACGTTGGCGTTCACGGCGAGTTTATCGTCGATGTCGCCTGCTCGCTGGCCTTCAACCTGCGGAGCCGTCATCTGGTGATGGTGGAAAACCGCGGGGCAATTACCAATCTGCCGTACGATGCGGTCGTCGAGGTACCCGCTTATATCACCTCCGAGGGGCCAGAGCCTGTCCGCGTGGGCCAGGTGCCGCTGTTCCATCAGACGCTGCTGCAACAGCAACTCGCCTCTGAACAGCTGCTGGTGGAAGCAACTATTGAAGGGAGCTATGAGAAAGCACTGCAGGCATTTACCCTGAACCGCACCGTGCCGACCATGGAGCACGCGAAAGCGATTCTGGATGAGATGATCGAGGCTAACCGCGCGTACTGGCCTGCCCTGCAAAAAGCCTGGCTGAACGGCGAAGCGGTGAAAAAATAGGGGCTTGCTCGCGAGTTGAACGTGGTTTGCTTGTCGGTGTCAGAAAAAACACCGACAATCCTTTTTTACGGAAAAGAATGGAGGCAACCCATGTCCACCTCATATTTTGTCGCCGCCGACTGGCTGATTGAGCACGGCGACGATCCTGAAGTGCAGATTATTGACGCGCGTATGGCTCCTCCGGGCCAGGAGCATCGTGACGTTCCCGGTGAATACCGCGCAGGGCACCTGCCGGGCGCGGTATTTTTTGATATCGAAGCCCTCTCCGATCACACCTCCCCTCTGCCGCACATGCTACCGCGCCCGGAAGCCTTCTCCGTGGCGATGCGCGAGCTGGGCATCAGCAAAGACAAACACCTCGTTGTTTATGATGAAGGTAACCTCTTCTCTGCACCGCGCGCGTGGTGGATGCTGAAAAACTTCGGCGTCGAGAAGGTCTCGATTCTGGCGGGGGGTCTGGCTGGCTGGAAGCGCGACGAACTGCCGCTGCAGCAGGGGGACGTGACGCTGCCGGAGGGGGATTTTGACGCGACGTTTGACGCAAATGTGGTGAAACGCCTGACCGACGTGCTGGTCGTCAGCCATGAAAACACTGCCCAAATCGTCGATGCCCGCCCAGCCCCGCGTTTTAACGCTGAAGCGGATGAACCACGTCCAGGACTGAAGCGTGGTCATATTCCGGGGGCGTTGAACGTGCCGTGGGGCGATCTGGTATTTGAGGGCGAGCTGAAAACCACCGATGAGCTACGCGCGATTTTTGATCGTCAGGGCGTGGATTTACACCGTCCGATTATTGCCAGCTGCGGTTCCGGCGTAACGGCCTGCGTGGTGATCCTGGCGCTCGCCACGCTCGGCGTAAACGATGTCACGCTGTACGACGGCGCCTGGAGTGAGTGGGGTGCGCGGGACGATCTGCCGGTTGAACCCGCGAAATAATGGATAACCGCCTGGCCACGCTGTTAACGCGCGGGGAATCGCTGACCCGCGCAGAGTATCGCGTACTCGCCCACCTCACGGAGCATCCGCTGCTGGTGGGTAACATCACGGTGCGGGAACTGGCGCAGGCGACATTTGTCTCTACCGCGACGATTATGCGGCTGTGTCAGAAGCTGGGGTTCAGCGGGTTTAGCGAGTTTATCTGGCACTGCAAACAGCTCCTCACCGACACGCCGCATATTACGAAGCAAGGAAACGCCCTTCCGCAGTTGCCTGCGCTGTTCAGCCAGTTTATTGCCAACTATCAGCAGACATTCCAGTGGGTGACCGATGAGAAGCGTCTGCAGTTTGCCGACCTGCTGCGTCACAAAGAGAGCTTCTTTCTCTACGGTGCCGGGTTTTCCTATCTGTTTGCCGAATACCTGACCAAAAAACTGCAGGTGCTGGGGAAAACGGCGTTTATCTCCGGGCCGGGTGACAGCCGGAACATCTTCCTCAGCAACGCCGCCCGTTATCAGGTATTTATTGCCGTCTCGCGCAGCGGCGAAACAGAGCAGGTGCTGGATAAAGCGCGGATCGCCAAAAACGTCGGGATGACGATTGTCGCGTTTACCCGCGCCTCGGCCAATACGCTGGCGGGTATGGCAGACGTGCACTTCGCTCTCTATGACGAGGCGGTGCATTACGCCGCGGAAGCCGCAGGGGTGACGTCGTTTGAATCGAATCTGGTACTGCTGATGGATTTACTGCTGCTGGAAGCAACGGGGTGACAGTCACCCCGCTGTAATCAGATGATGCGGTTGGTTTTGAGATCGCGCAGGAAGCCGCCCCAGCGACGCTCATAGAACGGTGTGATGTGCTCGGTAATAAAGTGGCTGATGCCCTTCTCACCATTCTTCACCTGGCAGATATCAATTGGCTCATCGCCCGGCAACGTATCGGTGGCCACGCTGCCCGCCGCCTGGATGATCTCGTCGATATCGCTGTCAGCTTCAATACCAATCAACAGTACCGGCTGTTCATCCGCTTGCTCTTTAATCGAACAGAGGAACGCGCGTCTTACCGGCTTCAGGGTTTTGAACAACGTGGTCAGGGAATCGATCATCTGCGCTGGCGGTTCGGCCACTTCAGAGAGCAGCAGCGTTTCGCCCCCTTCCAGCACTTCCTGGGTGCTGAGCGGGTTACCCTCTTCACCAATCAGATGGCTGATTTCACGCGGCGTGAACTCTTTCCCGGTCGGCAGTTTCGCGTTAAGGAACAGGGTCTGGCCCAGCGTCATTTCAAACAGCGTGCGCACCGGCATCACCACGAACGCCTGTTCGTCTTCAACGGCTTTCTGCAGTGCTTCCAGCGAGGTAAAGAACGGGATGACTGAGGTACCGTCGTCTTTCTCCCAGTGCAGCAGATCCAGCGCGCTATCTTCAACAACCTGCTCACCTTCCGCCGCGGTGCCCGGCACCCAGACGGTGGATTCCAGCAGCGTGCGGAAAAATGCCGGACGGTGGGCGGGCTCGGTCGCCGCCTGTTCCAGCAGGGTTTCTAATTCGTTTTTGGTTTCTGACATAACAATTCCAGATCTCGAATTTCCCCCTCACCCCGGCCCTCTCCCTCAAGGGAGAGGGAGCAAACCAACCCTCTCCCCGTGGGAGAGGGTTAGGGTGAGGGCAAAAAGCATTACTCAGCCGTCAGCAGGTTCGCCACGGTACGCACGCCCAGGCCGGTCGCGCCCGCAGACCACTGCTCAACCGCCGCTTTACGGTAGGTTGCGGAGCAGTCGATATGCAGCCAGCCTTCGTGATAGTTCTCAACGAAGTGGGACAGGAAGCCTGCTGCAGTGCTGGCACCCGCCGGGTACGCCGCGCTTGCGGTGTTATTCAGTTCGGCAAAGTTAGACGGCAGCTGGCTGCGGTGGAACTCTGCCAGCGGCAGACGCCAGAACGGTTCGTTTTCTGCCGCAGCGCTTGCCAGCAGGCGGGCCGCCAGCTTGTCGTCAAAGCTGAACAGCGCATGGTAGTCGTTACCCAGCGCCGTTTTTGCCGCGCCGGTCAGGGTGGCCATATCGATAATCAACTCTGGCTTCTGGGCAGAAGCATCGATCAGACCATCGGCCAGCACCAGACGGCCTTCGGCATCGGTATTCATCACTTCAACATTTTTGCCGTTGCGATAGCGAATGATGTCGCCCAGCTTGAAGGCATTACCACTAACCATGTTGTCAGCGCAGCACAGGTACAGCTTCACGCGTTTTTTCAGGCCACGGGTAATTGCAAACGCCAGCGCACCGGTGATGGTTGCCGCCCCGCCCATGTCGGATTTCATGGAGTCCATGAACGCGCTCTGCTTCAGGCTGTAGCCACCGGTGTCGAAGGTGATACCTTTCCCGACCAGGCAGGCAAACACTGGCGCGTCTTTATCGCCGGTTGGGTTGTAGTCCAGCGCCAGCAGCACCGGAGGACGCTCAGAGCCACGACCCACGGTGTGAATGCCCATGTAGTTCTGCTCGCGCAGGTCTTCACCTTTGGTGATGCGGTAAGACATGTTGTCGCCAGCCACGCCGCACAACAGGTCAACGGCGCGCTGTGCCAGCTGTTCCGGCCCCAGCTCTTCCGCCGGCGCGTTGATGGTGTCACGCACCCAGTCGATAATGGTCAGGCGGCTTTCCAGCTCTTTTTGACCGGCTTCATCAAGGTTGGCCCACTCAATTTTGCGGGTGCCTTTCGGCCCTTTATAACCAGCCCAGTACGCCCAGCTGCGGTCGGTGTCCCAGCCCTCGCCTGCCAGAGAGACATGCTTAATGCCGAGCCCATCAATTTTGCGCGCGGCGCGCTGGATCAGACCCAGATCGTCGTTGCCCGTCAGGTGCAGGGTAATACCGTCGTTGTTGATACTGTAAGTGGCTTTCTCGCCCCAACGCGCATCGGCGGGTTGCGTAGTGAGCGTAATCTTCATCGCTTCGGTCATTTTATTTATCCTTATTAGCAAACGGGCCGCCTGAAGGCAGCCCGTTACGTGATTTACTCTGCTTCATCTAACCAGACTAACAGAATCGCCTCCAGAATTTTTTCATTGGATGCGTTGGGATCGTCGTCGAAATCCTCTAAATCGCAGATCCACTGATGCATATCGGTGAAGCGTACGGTTTTTGGATCGAGATCCGGGTTAGCGTCGTAGAGCGCTTCGCCGATTTCACGGCTGTCTGTCCACTTCAGTCCCATATCAATGCTCGCGTGCGTGGTTGATGGTGTAACGTGGGAATTCCACGACCAGATCTTCGTCGGTCACCGCCGCCTGACAGCTTAAGCGGCTGTCGGGCTCCAGACCCCATGCTTTATCCAGCATGTCGTCTTCGTCTTCAGTGCTTTCGGCAAGCGAGTCGAAACCTTCACGCACGATGCAGTGGCACGTTGTGCAGGCACAGGATTTTTCACAGGCGTGTTCCACTTCGATACCTGCACGCAGGGCAACATCGAGAATGGTTTCACCGGTCTTCGCTTCCAGAACAGCGCCATCCGGACAGAGGTCCGCATGAGGCAAAATAACAATCTTTGGCATATTAAACCTCGTCCACGGACTGGCCTTTCAGCGCGACGCGGACAGATTTGTCCATGCGGCGAGCAGCAAAGTCCTGGGTTTGTTTATCAACGTTTTTGATGGCTTCTTCTATTGCGTCAGCATCATTGCCCTGGGCGACCACGCTTAAGTGCGAAGCAGCCTCGTCAATCACCTGACGCTCAGCGGCGCTTAACAGCGCGGCATCGGCAGCGAGCGCGCCGTTCAGGCTTTCCAGCACGCGTGCGGCTTCCACTTTTTGTTCGGCCAGCATACGCGCCTTCACATCCTGCTCGGCGTAGCTCATTGAGTCCTGAATCATGGAGGCGATTTCGCCATCGGTCAGGCCGTAGGACGGCTTCACCTGAATGGACGATTCGACACCGGTCGATTTTTCCATCGCCGTGACGCTCAGCAGGCCGTCCGCATCCACCTGGAAGGTGACGCGAATATGCGCCCCCCCCGCAGGCAGCGCCGGAATGCCCCGCAGCGCAAAGCGCGCCAGAGAACGGCAGTCCTGCACCAGTTCGCGTTCGCCCTGCATCACGTGGATGGACATCGCGGTCTGGCCGTCTTTGAAGGTGGTAAACTCCTGCGCACGTGCCACCGGAATGGTGGTGTTGCGCGGAATGACTTTCTCCACCAGGCCGCCCATGGTCTCTAAACCCAGCGAAAGCGGGATAACGTCCAGCAGCAGCATTTCACTGTCCGGCTTGTTGCCGACCAGAATATCGGCCTGGATTGCGGCCCCCACGGCAACCACTTTGTCCGGGTCAATGGAGGTCAGCGGCGTGCGGCCAAAGAATTCGCCCACGCGCTCGCGCACCAGCGGCACGCGGGTCGAACCGCCCACCATGACCACTTCCAGCACCTCGTTCGCCTCAACACCGGCATCTTTCAGCGCACGACGGCAGGCTAACAGCGTACGTTTCACCAGGGGGGCGATCAGATCGTTAAACTGTTTACGGGCGATTTCACCCTGCCAGCCCGCCACGTTCACACTGACTGACTCAGCATCGCTTAGCGCAATTTTGGCCTCGATAGCCGCATCCAGTAGTTCACGCTGTATGCGCGCATCGCTGCGATCGCTGATGCCCGCCTGCTCGCGGATGTAATCCGCCAGCAGATGGTCGAAGTCATCGCCGCCCAGCGCGGAATCCCCGCCGGTCGCCAGCACTTCAAACACCCCGCGGCTTAAGCGCAGGATCGAGATATCAAAGGTACCGCCGCCAAGATCGTAAACTGCAATGACCCCTTCCTGACCGGAGTCGAGGCCGTAGGCAATCGCTGCCGCCGTCGGTTCGTTCAGCAGTCGCAGCACGTGCAGGCCCGCCAGACGCGCGGCGTCTTTGGTGCCCTGACGCTGTGCGTCGTCAAAATAGGCCGGAACGGTAATGACTACGCCGTCCAGATCGCCACCGAGCGTGGCGGTCGCACGCGCCGCCAGCGCTTTGAGGATGTCGGAGGAAACACGAATCGGGTTCAGCAGACCGGCCGCAGTCGCAATCATCGGCAGGCCGTTTTCACTGGCCTGCAGCTGATACGGCAGATGCGGGTAGCGGGTCTGAATATCGGCCAGCGAGCGGCCCATCATCCGCTTAACGGAGCTGATGGTATTCGCCGGATCGCGCGCGGCGTTAGCGCGGGCATCAAAGCCCACCGCGTGGCCCTGCTGCTGGTAGTGGACCACGGAAGGCAGCAGATGGCGGCCCTGCTCGTCAGCCAGCGTCTCCGCCTGGCCGCTACGCACGGTCGCCACGAGGGAATTGGTGGTGCCCAGGTCAATACCCACCGCCAGACGGCGCTGGTGCGGTGCGGCACTTAAGCCAGGCTCACTAATTTGTAATAAGGCCATAATTGCTTCCGAAATTAAAAATCGAGCAGCTTTTCTTCGAGTTGTTCAGCACTGCTTCGCAGTTTATCGAGAAAACGGAGTTTGCGCACAGTGTCTGCCGCCACGTCCCAGGTCTCGTTGTTCAGTTGCTCCACCATCTGCTGATGGCGGGTATCGAACATGCCCTTCACGCGCGTGATGAAACTTTCCAGACGCGCTTCGTCTTTGGCCTGTTCAATCTCATCCAGCTCTTCGCGAAGCGTAAGCTGTTCCATCAGAAACGCCGTGTCGCGTACGGTGTGCTGTTCGCTCGCCAGATCAAAGCCGTGGAGCGAAAGCAGATATTCTGCACGCGCCAGCGGATGGCGCAGCGTCTGCCAGGCCTGGTTAATGGTCGCGGATTGCGACACCGCAGCCAGTTGTTCTGCCTGAGTACCGCTGGCGAATTTGTCCGGATGATACTGACGCTGCAGGTCCTGAAAACGGATCGTCAGCGCCTGGAGATCAATCGGGTATTGAGCGGGTAAACCGAAGAGAGTGAAGTAATCCATAACAATCTCAGGGGTAGCCTGTTAGAAGAAACCCCACGCGCAGCAGATAAAGCCACGGTGGGGTTTCGGATGACGCGCGATTAAACGTGGAAGCTTTCGCCGCAACCACACTCGTCTTTGACGTTCGGGTTCGTGAATTTGAACCCTTCGTTCAGGCCTTCTTTTACAAAGTCCAGCTGAGTGCCGTTGAGGAATTGCAGGCTTTTGCCATCGACCACCACCTTCACGCCCTTGTCTTCAAACACAGTGTCATCAGACGCTGGTTCGTCAACAAACTCCAGTACGTAAGCCATACCAGAACAGCCGGAGGTACGTACGCCCAGTCGCAGGCCAAAGCCTTTACCACGGTTCGCCAGAAAAGAGCTTACTCGCGCGGCAGCGCTGTCGCTAAGGGTAATCGACATACTCAAACCTCAATTATTTTGCTTCACGTTTGCTTTTGTAATCCGCAATGGCGGCTTTGATCGCGTCTTCTGCCAGAATAGAACAGTGAATTTTCACCGGTGGCAGTTCGAGTTCTTCAGCAATATCCGTGTTCTTGATTGCCTGTGCTTCGTCCAGAGACTTGCCCTTCACCCACTCGGTGACCAGGGAGCTGGACGCAATAGCAGAACCGCAGCCGTAGGTCTTGAAGCGCGCGTCTTCAATGATACCTTCATTGTTGACTTTAATCTGCAACTTCATCACGTCGCCACAGGCTGGCGCGCCAACCATACCGCTACCTACGCTCTCGTCGCTGTTGTCAAAAGAGCCAACGTTGCGCGGGTTCTCGTAATGATCGATAACTTTTTCGCTGTATGCCATGATTGAATTCTCCTTATGTACCGATTAGTGATGTGACCATTCAATGCTGTTCAGATCCACGCCCTGCTTGAACATTTCCCACAGTGGAGAAAGGTCGCGCAGACGGCCGATGGAGTTGCGAACCAGCTTGATGGTGTAGTCAATCTCTTCTTCGGTAGTGAAACGACCTAAAGAGAAACGGATAGAGCTGTGTGCCAGCTCGTCAGTCATACCCAGCGCGCGCAGCACGTAGGATGGCTCCAGGCTTGCAGAGGTACAGGCAGAACCGGAAGAGACCGCCAGGTCTTTCAGCGCCATGATCAGCGATTCGCCTTCAACATAGTTGAAGCTCACGTTGAGGATGTTGGGTGCGCCCTGCTCGAGATCGCCGTTCAGATACACTTCTTCCATATCTTTCACGCCGTCCCACAGACGGTTACGGAGCGTGCGCAGGCGCGCCATCTCGGTTTCCATCTCTTCTTTCGCAATACGGTAAGCTTCGCCCATGCCCACGATCTGGTGAACAGGCAGCGTACCGGAACGCATGCCGCGCTCGTGTCCGCCACCGTGCATCTGCGCTTCAATGCGGATACGTGGTTTACGACGAACGTACAGCGCGCCGATGCCTTTCGGGCCATAGATTTTGTGGCCGGAGAAGGACATCAGGTCGACTTTCAGCTGGCTCAGGTCGATAGGCAGTTTGCCCACGCTCTGGGTCGCATCAACGTGATAGATGATGCCGCGCGCACGGCACATTTCGCCGATGGTCGCGATATCCTGCACCACGCCGATTTCGTTGTTAACGTGCATGATGGAAACCAGAATGGTGTCATCACGCATGGCCGCTTCGAGCTCTTTCAGGTCGATGATCCCGTTGCTCTGTGGCGCCAGATAAGTGACTTCAAAGCCTTCACGCTCGAGCTGACGGCAGGTGTCCAGCACGGCTTTATGTTCGGTTTTGCTGGTGATGATGTGCTTGCCTTTTTTCTGATAAAAGTTGGCTGCACCTTTGATCGCCAGGTTATCGGATTCGGTCGCACCGGAGGTGAACACAATCTCACGCGGGTCGGCACCCACCAGGTCAGCAATCTGATTACGGGCGATATCCACCGCCTCTTCAGCATGCCAGCCAAAACGGTGTGAACGGGAAGCTGGGTTACCAAAGTTTCCGTCCAGGGTCAGACACTGCATCATTTTCTCGGCAACACGCGGGTCCACCGGCGTGGTTGCGGAGTAGTCGAGATAAATCGGTAATTTCATTGCTCTATAAACTCCGTACATCGCTTCAATGCAAGGAATCAGGCAACCGGCTGGATGTACGACCGAGTACACGGGGCAGCTTCGCCCCGGCCTGATTCTGAAATACTTATCTTTTTATTACGCGCGTAATTTAACGTCGATAGCGTCCTGCGCGCGGGTGCTGCGTTGAGATTCCTGGCTGTGCTGACGGCCCGATACATCCAGAACTTCCTGGTTATTCACCAGTTCACCGAGGGTGATGTTGTTCAGGAAGCCGGTCAGGCGGTCGCTCAGATCGCGCCACAGCGCGTGGGTCAGGCACTTATCGCCGCCCTGGCAGCCACCTTTACCCTGGCAACGGGTCGCGTCAACGGATTCGTCAACCGCACTAATGACTTCGCCAACCGCAATACTGCCCGCGTCTTTACCCAGCAGATAACCGCCGCCTGGGCCACGAACGCTGGAAACCAGTCCATTTTTACGCAGTCTGGAGAACAGCTGTTCCAGATAAGAGAGGGAGATCCCTTGTCGTTCAGAAATATCAGCCAACGGAACCGGGCCCGCTTCGGAGTTGAGCGCAACGTCCAGCATCGCGGTTACGGCATAACGCCCTTTAGATGTCAGTCTCATGTCTTACTTAACCTCAAACTCGCCCCTGCCCGGGGTTTTTTATAGTAAAATGGGGTATTGCATAGCAGGGCCAAGTCTGACATTCCTGACTAAATTGGTCAACTATTTACTTGACTGTTTTAGTCAGGTATTTAACGTTCCGTGCCTTCATAATATAGGTGCGGCCTGATGCCCTCACCCCAGCCCTCTCCCACGGGGAGAGGGGGAAATCAACACTACTCTTTATTCTTCTGCTCAATCGACGCCAGAATCCCACGCAGGATGTTCAGCTCCTGGCTTTCCGGGCGCGCACGGGTGAACAGACGACGCAGCTTATTCATTACCTGGCCCGGATGCCCTTCACGGATAAAGCCGGTAGAGAGCAGGGTCTGCTCCAGGTGACCATAGAAGCGCTCCAGATCGTCAACCAGGGGATAGGCGGTCTCTTCTTTCGGTTCTACCTGCTGCTCCTGCGTCGCCAGCCAGGCCATACGCACTTCGTAGGCAATGACCTGTACCGCCATCGCCAGGTTCAGGGAGCTGTATTCCGGATTCGCCGCTATCGCGACGTGGTAATGGCACTTCTGCAGCTCGTCGTTAGTCAGGCCGACGCGCTCACGCCCAAACACCAGCGCCACCGGCGCCTGCTCCGCTTCCGACACGCTTTTCAGACCGCATTCGCGCGGATCCAGCATTGGCCACGGCAGCGTACGCGAACGCGCGCTGGTACCGACGACCAGGCTGCAACCCGCCAGCGCTTCGTCCAGGGTATCAACAATTTGCGCGTTGCCAATTACGTCACTGGCACCGGCGGCCAGTGCGATGGCCTGAGAGTCCGGTTTCACCAGCGGGTTAACCAGCCACAGATTCGTTAAGCCCATGGTTTTCATAGCGCGGGCAACGGAGCCCATATTGCCGGTATGCGATGTTTCGACCAGCACGATTCGAATGTTTTGCAGCATAGTTTTTGGATGTCTGAATTCAGTGTCTAAAGAATATTCGGGCATATTATCATAAACGAGAGACATATTCCGATCCCGCTGCTATACTCTGCGCCGATTTTCCTGTTCTTTAACATCCAGTGAGAGAGACCGATGCATCCGATGCTGACCATCGCCGTGCGCGCAGCGCGCAAGGCGGGTAATGTAATTGCCAAACACTACGAAACGCCAGACTCCGTAGAAACCAGCCAGAAAGGCAGCAATGATTTCGTGACTAACGTCGATAAAGCCGCAGAAGCGATTATTATCGAAACGATCCGCAAATCTTACCCACAGCACACCATCATCACCGAAGAAAGCGGTGAACATGAAGGTACCGATCAGGATGTTCAATGGGTTATCGATCCACTGGATGGCACCACCAACTTCGTCAAACGCCTGCCACACTTCTCTGTGTCTATCGCAGTACGCATTAAAGGCCGTACTGAAGTCGCCGTTGTTTATGATCCAATGCGTAACGAACTGTTCACCGCTACCCGCGGTCAGGGCGCGCAGCTGAACGGTTACCGTCTGCGCTGCAGCAACGCACGCGATCTGGACGGCACCATTCTGGCGACCGGTTTCCCGTTCAAGGCGAAACAGCACGCGACCACGTATATGAATATCCTCGGCAAACTGTTCACCGAATGCGCGGACTTCCGCCGCACCGGTTCTGCCGCGCTGGATCTGGCCTACGTGGCGACCGGTCGCGTTGACGGTTACTTCGAACTGGCGCTGAAGCCGTGGGACTTTGCTGCGGGCGAGCTGATCGCGCGTGAAGCAGGCGCACTGGTATGCGATTTCACCGGCGGTCACAACTATATGTCTACCGGCAACATCGTTGCAGGTAACCCACGCGTTGTTAAAGCCATGCTGGCAAACATGCGTGATGAACTGAGCGATGCGCTGAAGCGTTAATCCCGGTAATTCCCTCTCCCTGTGGGAGAGGGTCAGGGTGAGGGCATCAGACCACACCCTACTAAAACGGCCGCAATCCCCTTCCCACCGGCACCGCGCTCATCCACATCGTCACCGCCGCCACCAGCAGAATCACCCCGCCCGCCAGCGCGAGCGTAGTCCACCCTACCTGTCGCCACAGCACCGGCGTTTTATTGCCGCTGAGTTTAACCGCCAGCTGACGGAAGCTGTGTACCAGCAGCGCTAAAGACGAAATGGTGAGAGACGTTCCTGCCGCCATCGCCAGCGCGGACAGCATTCCCCAGCCAAACACGCCGATTACCTTACTGAACAGCAGCACCATGATCGCCCCCGAGCACGGGCGCATACCCATCGAGAGAACAATCATCAGCCGCGCGCGCCAGTCGTCGCCGTTCTGTAATTGTTCCTGCGTGGGTAGATGCTGATGCCCGCATCCGCAGTTTTCATCATGAACGTGGTGCGGCGTAAAGGTCTTGAATTTCGGCTTTTGCAGCAGCACGCGCAGCTTTTTGAGCGCCCGCCAGCAGAGGATCAGCCCCAGCACGCCCACCAGCGCATAGCTCCCTTTTTCAAGCCAGAAGCTGCTCATGTGTAGCTGACGGGCAGGAAGCTGTAAGAGTGAAAGGACTATCAAGACGAGCGCAATCGCCACGCCGCCCTGCAGCAGCGAGGAGGCCAGCGTCAGGCCAATGCTCGATCTCAACTTCGACGGATGGGTAGCAAGCCAGGTGGTGATGACAATTTTGCCGTGCCCCGGCCCCAGCGCGTGCAGAACACCATAGATAAAGCTAAACGCCAGCAGGGAACCGCCCGCTTTTGTCGGGTTCTCCGCCACCGCCTTCAGCAGCCCGCTCATCTGTTGATTGACTTCACGCTGCCAGAGGATGCTTTTCATCATCACCTGCGGCCAGGCCTGCCATAACCACAGCGCGCCGCACACGGCCAGCAATAAAAAGAGCGCCAGCGGCCAGAGATGAAGCCAGCGACGTGGTTTTCGGGCGGGAGACGCGATCACTGACATTGTAACGTCACCTGCTGTGCAAACTGTTTACCCAGTTCCATATCTTCGGGTGGTGCATCCTCTTTATCCAGAGAGACGGCAAAGTTGAGCGTCTCTTCGCTGGGTTTTGGCGTATGAACAGCGAGTTTGCAGGATTTTTGCAGGGTAGTCGGTAGCGTCACATCACTCTCCTTCGCATAGCTCATATCGACGTAATAGGTGGGGTCGAAGGTGGAAAAGGTATAAGTCTGCCCTGCCAGCGGCTGAGGATGCGCCAGCGGAAGAACAAACGTCAGCACCGCCTGATGGCCCTCACGCGACATGCCATACTCCGTCGGGCGATTCATAAACTTCACCTTTTGCCCGTTATGCCAGAACTCGGTGAAGTAGTGCTGCCCCAGCACGTTGGCCATGACCTCCGCCGCCAGCTTTTTCCAGATCTCATCGCCTGGCTTTGCATTTCCCGCGTCATACAGCAGATCGGCCGAGGTGATTTCATCCATCGTCCAGCGCATTTTCAGGCCGCTCAACTGGGTTCCGTCAGTCACCAGCTCGGTTTTGAGACTGATAAAACTGTGAGGATGCGCGCCGGCGGTGAAAGTGATAACCGCCAAAAATAACGCCATCGCGCTGTGTTTAACTGTTTGCATCAATTCCTCACGTCAAAAATTCTGTGATGTTCGCCAGCAATCCTGAGTGAAAGGCCTGCCGGTACGCTTTTCAGCGTCGATCCTTTAGCTATTCTTACCAGACATTCACACTGGATACCCAACAGATGATGACAACGCTTGAAATTCCATCTGTGCTTTCCAGTTCGCAGCGCCGCTGCCAGGTGCTTTTGATGCTTTACCTGCCCGATGCTGCCGTCACCGCACAGAGCATAATCGCAGCCAACGGCGTGGACGACGCCATGGCACGGCAAGATATAGCCGAGACGCGCGATGAAATCCAGCGCTATCACCGGCTGGACATCGTCACGCACCATGACGGCAGCTACCGGATTGAAGGTTCGGTCCTGAATCAGCGTTTATGTTTGCTGCACTGGTTGCGCAGGGCGCTCCGCCTGTGCCCGCAGTTTGTTTCGCATCAGTTTACCCCGGCGCTTAAAACCGCGCTTAAACAGCAGGGCATTGCGCGTCCGCTTTATGACGATACCAATCTGCGGGCGTTGATCAGCTTCTGTTCGCGGAAGCTACAGCGCCCCTTTGACTGCCGCGACGTGCAGTTTTTACAGCTCTTTTTGCAGTACTGTCTGATCCAGCATCATCTCGGCAATACGCCGCAGTTTTCCCCTGTTCAACGCAACTGGACGCAATCGCGAGGGGAATACTTCGCGGCGCAGGAAATCGTGCGTCACTGGAAGCGCCGCGTGCCGCAGGGGACCCACAGCGACGAACAACTGTTCCTCGCGCTGCTGTTTATGATGCTGCGTACGCCCGACCCGGTGCTCGATAGACATCAGCAGGATCAACGTTTGCGCCGGGCCATTGTGCGCATGATTGCCCGTTTTCGGGCACAGACGGGGATGAACTTCAGTGATGAACAAGGGCTGACCGATCAGCTGTATATTCATCTGGCGCAGGCGCTGGATCGTTCGCTGTTTGAAATCGGCATCGACAATAGTCTGCCTGAAGAGATTCACCGCCTTTATCCCCGCCTGTTGCGTACCACCAAAGAGGCGCTGTTTGAGCTGGAAGCGGAGTTTGGTCTGCGTTTTTCCGATGAAGAGATGAGTCTGGTGGCGGTGATTTTTGGTGCCTGGCTGATGCAGGAGTCCGATCTGCATGAAAAACAGGTAGTGTTGCTAACCGGAGAGGATAAATCCTGTGAGGAGGTGATTGAACAGCAGCTGCGCGAGTTAACGCTGCTGCCGCTCAATGTTCGCTATCTGACGCTGCAGGCTTTTCAGAAAGAGGGAGCCCCGCGCGAAGCGGCGCTGGTCATTACCCCTTATCCTACCGCCCTGCCCCTGTTCTCGCCACCGCTGATCCACGCCGTTGAATCGCTGAATGCGCAGCAGCAAGAACATATTCGCGCCATGCTGGAATCATAGTCAGGCGCGCGCGGTCACTTTCGGGCGAATGAACATCGCCGGCAGCGCGACCAGTGCCATTACCCAGAAGACGCCGTGCCCCAGATGCTGGTACAGGAAGCCCGCAAAGACCGTCATTACGGCAATGCTGCCGCCCATCGCCACCGCGGAATAGACCGCCTGCAAGCGGATCACATCCCCGCCTTCACGCGCAGCGATATAGCGCATGGCCGCCAGATGGCACACGGTAAAGGTGCCGCAGTGCAGAATTTGCGCCACAATCAGCCAGGGCAGTTCGGTCGTCCAGCCCATAATGCCCCACCGCGCCACGCCACACACGGCGGAGAGCAGCAGCAGATCCCGCGCGCCGAAGCGGCGGAACAGTTTCTTGCTGAGCGCAAAGATAATCACCTCTGCTACCACGCCAAGTGACCACAAATAGCCGACGGCGGAAGCTGAATATCCCGCGCCCTGCCAGTAGATGGCACTAAAGCCATAATAGGCCGCGTGCGCCCCCTGGAGCAGGCAGACACAGGCGAGAAAACGCCAGCTTTGCGCCACCAGGCTTCGCCAGGCGGGCCAGCCTGCGCTTTCCTGATGACGGCTTTCGCCTTGCGGCATCACCGATGGTCGCAGCAGCATGCCCAGCAGCATGGAGGCGATCCCGATACTCAGCAGAGCCAGGATTGCGCGGTAATCATAAAGGCTGACCAGTTTACCCACCAGCGCAGAGCCAATCACAAACGCAATGGAGCCCCACAGGCGCACGCGGCCGTAGTCCATGGTGATCTGTTTTTGCCAGGTGTTTGCCAGGGCGTCCGTCAGGGGAACCAGCGGAGAGAAGAACAGGTTAAAGCCAACCATCACCACCATCAGCCAGGCAAACTGATGGCTGACCCAGAAGCAGGCCACAAAGACCAGCGTTAACAGGGCAAGTATACGCACCGCCTTGATCAGTAAGGAGGGATCGCTGACGCGCGGTGCAATCAGCAGGCTGCCGAGGAAACGCGCCACCAGCCCCGCTCCCAGCAGGACACCAATGGTCTCCGGAGTAAGGCCAATCCCCTTGAGCCAGACGCTCCAGAAAGGCAGAAAAATACCGTAGCTAAAGAAATAGGTGAAATAGCTGAGCGCCAGCCAGCGCGTGGAATGCAAGACCATGAATCCCTCCCGAAATGGAGGCCATAGTCTGGCGAGAATATAAAAATTAAGCAAGTAGATAGCCTGCTATAAATTAACGAAAAATTAACATTGCATGCAGTCGTCTGGCTTATGGCAGGGAATGAAAATGTGTATTACGTTTAAATTACTCCACTTGCAGAGGTTTTCTGCCATGAACTCACTTCGCTATTTCGATTTCGGTCAGTCACGCCACCTGTTGTTGTTGATTGCCCGCATCGCACTTGTCGTGCTCTTTATTATCTTTGGCTATCCAAAACTGACGGGGTTTAGCGGCACCGTGCAATATATGACATCCCTTGGCACACCAATGCCCATGCTGGCGGCCATTATTGCGGTGGTGATGGAAGTCCCTGCCGCGATCCTGATCGTGCTGGGCTTTTTCACCCGCCCTCTCGCCATACTGTTTGTTTTCTACACGCTGGGCACGGCGATTATTGGTCACCATTACTGGGATATGACCGGTGACGCGGTTGTGCCAAATATGATTAATTTCTACAAGAACGTCAGTATTGCTGGTGCATTTATTCTGCTGGCGATTGTGGGACCGGGAGCAATATCCCTCGACCGACGTTAAGCCATAAAAAAAGGCCGCAAGCGCGGCCTTTTTTATTTCTGCAAAGCAGAAGAATTATGCGTATACCGGGAAGCGTGCGCAGATATCCAGAACTTTACCTTTAACGCGCTCGATAACCGCTTCGTCATTGATGTTGTCCAGAACGTCACACATCCAGCCAGCCAGCTCTTTCACTTCCGCTTCTTTGAAACCGCGGCGAGTGACAGCCGGAGAACCGATACGGATACCGGAGGTCACGAACGGGCTCTTCGGATCGTTTGGTACGCTGTTTTTGTTCACGGTGATGTTGGCGCGGCCCAGGGCGGCGTCAGCTTCTTTACCGGTCAGGTTCTTATCAACCAGATCCAGCAGGAACAGGTGGTTTTCAGTGCCGCCGGATACCACTTTGTAACCACGGTTCAGGAACACTTCCACCATCGCTTTGGCGTTTTTGGCAACCTGCTGCTGGTACACCTTGAACTCTGGCTCCATCGCTTCTTTCAGCGCGACGGCTTTTGCCGCGATAACGTGCATCAGCGGGCCGCCCTGTGCGCTTGGGAACACAGCGGAGTTCAGTTTTTTGTACAGCTCTTCATCACCGCCTTTCGCCAGGATCAGGCCACCGCGTGGACCCGCCAGGGTTTTGTGGGTAGTGGTGGTCACAACGTGCGCATGCGGAACCGGGTTCGGGTAAACGCCCGCAGCGATAAGACCGGCAACGTGCGCCATATCCACGAACAGGTAAGCACCGATGCTGTCTGCGATTTCACGCATTTTTGCCCAGTCAACAATACCGGAGTAAGCAGAGAAACCACCGATGATCATCTTCGGCTTGTGCTCTTTAGCCTGCTTAGCCATGTCTTCGTAGTCAATTTTGCCTGACTCATCAATACCGTAAGGAATGATGTTGTACAGTTTGCCAGAGAAGTTTACCGGGGAGCCGTGAGTCAGGTGACCGCCCTGCGCCAGGTTCATACCCAGAACGGTATCGCCCGGCTGCAGCAGCGCGGTGTAGACCGCGAAGTTTGCCTGAGAGCCGGAGTGCGGCTGGACGTTAGCGTAGTCAGCACCAAAGAGTTCTTTCGCACGGTCAATCGCCAGTTGCTCAACGATATCCACGTACTCACAGCCGCCGTAGTAGCGCTTGCCCGGATACCCTTCAGCATATTTGTTGGTCAGCTGAGAACCCTGCGCCTGCATGACGCGCGGGCTGGTGTAGTTCTCGGAGGCGATCAGTTCGATGTGCTCTTCCTGACGTACTTTTTCCTGCTCCATAGCCTGCCACAGTTCGGCATCATAATCGGCAATGTTCATTTCACGCTTTAACATCCGCATCTCCTGACTCAGCTAACAAGTAAATTTTGGCCTGAAAAGGCAGTCCTGTTGGACGACGGGCAACAGTATAACTGAATAGTTCTGTGATAACAGGTCTTGACAAACGATTTTACGCAAACGTTTTCCTTCACGCCACGCAAGGGTTTGAGGAATAAAGCCCTCGTCATTTTCAACGGATTTCTTTTCAGGTTTGTGATGCATATATTTCATCTTGCAAAGAACCATTTACATCGCAGGGGTATTTTTATAAGATGCATTTAAAATACATCATTAAGTTCACATCAGAAGGACGCGCTCATGCTCGACGCTCAAACCATCGCTACCGTTAAAGCCACCATTCCCCTGCTGGTGGAGACCGGCCCTAAGCTCACCGCGCATTTCTACGACCGCATGTTCGCGCACAACCCGGAGTTGAAAGAGATTTTCAACATGAGTAACCAGCGTAACGGCGATCAGCGGGAAGCGCTTTTTAATGCCATCGCGGCCTACGCCAGCAACATTGAAAATCTGCCAGCCCTGCTGCCTGCGGTGGAGAAAATCGCGCAGAAGCATACCAGCTTCCAGATCAAACCCGAGCAGTACAACATTGTGGGCGGTCACCTGCTGGCGACGCTGGACGAGATGTTCAGCCCGGGCCAGGAGGTGCTGGACGCATGGGGCAAAGCTTACGGCGTGCTGGCAAACGTCTTTATCAACCGTGAAGCGCAGATCTACAGCGAAAACGCCAGCAAGAACGGTGGCTGGGAAGGGACCCGCGCCTTCCGCATTGTTGAGAAAACGCCGCGTAGCGCGCTGATTACCAGTTTTGAGTTCGAGCCGGTGGATGGTCAACCCGTTGCCGATTATCAGCCGGGGCAGTATCTCGGCGTCTGGCTGAAGCCTGAAGGTTTTCCGCATCAGGAGATCCGCCAGTACTCCCTCACCCGCAAGCCAAACGGTAAGGGCTATCGTATTGCGGTGAAACGCGAGGACGGCGGTCAGGTTTCCAGCTGGCTGCATAACGAAGCCAGCGTGGGCGACGTGGTTCAACTGGCCGCGCCGGCGGGCGATTTCTTTATGGCTGTTGAGGCCAATACGCCGGTCACGCTCATCTCCGCCGGTGTGGGTCAAACGCCAATGCTGGCGATGCTGGACACGCTGGCGAAATCCAGCCACAGCGCGCAGGTTAACTGGTTCCACGCTGCGGAAAACGGGGATGTGCATGCCTTTGCTGACGAAGTGAAAACCCTGGGTGCTACCCTGCCGCGTTTCACCGCACACACCTGGTATCTTCTGCCAACGGATGCCGATCGTACAGCGGCCCGCTTTGACAGCGAAGGGTTGATGGATTTACGCCAGCATGAAGGTGCGTTCAGCGCGCCGGAGATGCAGTTCTACGTCTGCGGTCCGGTGGCGTTTATGCAGTATGCCGCGAAGCAGCTGGTTGAACTGGGCGTCAATAAAGACAACATCCATTACGAATGTTTTGGACCGCATAAAGTGCTGTAATACAAAAAGCCCCTCGTTCGAGGGGCTTTTTTTGCCAGATGGCGGCTGCGCCTGACCCGGCCTGCAAAACCGCAGACAATGTTAAATCGCGGCGTCGTCTTCTTCGCCGGTACGGATACGGATGACGCGCGCCACGTCAAAGACGAAGATTTTACCGTCACCGATTTTACCCGTTTGCGCCGTACGGATAATGGTATCCACACAGGTATCGACAATATCGTCGCTCACCACGATTTCAATTTTCACTTTCGGCAGAAAGTCCACCATGTACTCTGCACCACGGTAAAGCTCGGTGTGGCCCTTCTGACGACCAAAACCTTTCACTTCAGTCACGGTCATCCCGGTGATGCCCACTTCCGCCAGCGCTTCACGTACATCATCCAGTTTGAAAGGTTTAATAATCGCATCAATCTTTTTCATGGTGGGTCCTTAAACTCTTGCCTGTAAGCTGCTTCGTAATCGATTGCTCACAGTATCATATTCATTCGAAGTTTGCGGTACTACTCTTTAAAATCGTTGGCTTCCAGTTCATGCCGTGACAGCAGCTTATAGAACTCGGTGCGGTTGCGTCCGGCCATGCGTGCTGCATGGGTCACGTTGCCTTTGGTGATCTGCAGCAGCTTACGCAGATAGTTTAGCTCGAACTGGTTACGCGCTTCGGCAAACGTCGGCAGTGCCGTGTTCTCGCCTTCCAGCGCCTGCTCCACCAGCGCGTCACTGATGACAGGTGACGACGTCAGCGCCACGCACTGCTCGATCACGTTGACCAACTGACGCACGTTTCCCGGCCAGCTTGCGGCCATCAGCCGCTTCATCGCATCGGTGGAAAACGCCCGAACAAACGGTTTGTGGCGATCCGCAGACTGGCGCAACAGGTGATTCGCCAGCAAAGGAATATCTTCCGCACGCTCGGCCAGCGCCGGGATTTTCAGGTTCACGACGTTCAGACGATAGTAGAGATCTTCACGAAACTCATTGCGCGCCATCACCTTCGGTAAATCACGGTGCGTGGCGGAAATGATACGCACGTTAATGTCGATATCGCGGTTGCTGCCCAACGGGCGCACTTTTCGCTCCTGCAGCACGCGCAGCAATTTGACCTGCAGCGGCGCAGGCATGTCGCCAATCTCATCCAGGAAAAGCGTGCCGCCTTCCGCCGCCTGGAATAACCCTTCCCGGCTGCTGACTGCGCCGGTGAACGCACCGCGGGCGTGGCCGAACAGTTCAGATTCGAGCAGCTGTTCCGGCAGTGCGCCGCAGTTAATGGCGATAAAGGCGTTCTTGCTGCGAGGACTGGCATTATGGATGGCCTGCGCCAGGATCTCTTTCCCGGTGCCGCTCTGCCCGTTAATCAGCACGCTGACGTCCGACTGCGCCACCATCCGGGCCTGTTCCAGCAGACGCAGCATAATAGGGCTACGCGTGACAATCGGCTCCCGCCACGCCTCATCGCTCGACGGGGCAGCATGTTCCAGCGCACTGTCGATAGCCTTATACAGCGCGTCTTTGTCCACCGGTTTGGTCAGGAAGCTGAATACCCCCTGCTGTGTCGCCGCCACGGCATCCGGGATCGAGCCGTGCGCCGTGAGGATAATCACCGGCATACCCGGCTGCTGCTTCTGGATCTCCGCGAACAGCTGCAGTCCATCCATTTCATCCATCCGCAGGTCGCTTATTACCAGATCAATTTTTTCACGGGCGAGAATTTTCAGCCCCTCCAGCCCGCTTTCAGCCGTCACGACGCTGTAGCCTTCACTGACCAGACGCATTCCCAACAGCTTCAGCAATCCGGGATCGTCATCCACCAGTAAGAGATGGGCAGGTTTACGGCTCGTCATGCTTCACATCCTCTTGTTTCGGCGTATCGCTGTCCGGTACTGCGGATGAACTCCCTGGCTGATATTTACGCGACGAAAGCTGTCTTTCGATATCGGTCAGGTTCTCCAGCTTACGCGTCGTGGTATCCAGTTGCGTACGCAAATGTTCTTGCTGTTGACGCAGGGTATCAAGCTCGCTGTCGGTTGACTGTTGCAGCTTGCTGTAACGGGTACGCTCTTCAGACAGCTGAAGTTGCAATGTCTGCCCATTACGCCAGAGCTGATATACCGGGCGGACCTGAGCGGGAAGATATGCCACGAAGGTGTCGAGCCGCGTGACGTTTGTGCGTCGTTCGACAGGGGTAATTTTGGCATCCCCAAGCAATATCCCGCGCTTGAAGGCGTCCTGCCAGGTATCGTCGTCCAGCATCGCCGCTTTTGAGCGGGCTTCAACCGGGGCCAGGCGCTGCGCGCAATCTATTCCGCGTAGCCAGAACAGAGGATTGGTTTCGACGTCATGCCCCGACAGGTTCCAGATATCATCGCAGCGGGTTGAGAGGAAATCTGCCAGCTGACTCTCAGGCCATTTATCTGCCTGCTTATCGCTAATGGCGCTTTTCGGCACATGGGAAACACACCCCGCCAGCAATAAACAGGGCAGGCTCAGGCGCAACGTTTTACGGGAAAACACCGCGCATATGGCGCGGAAAAAAACGTGTGACATACTCACCAGACATAGCTTCATTTTATTGGTTTTTCCGGCTCTGGGGCAGTTCGATACGGAAGCAAACATCGGAACGTTCGTCCGTGACAATGTTTAGCTCCCCCTGCATGCGTCGTATGCAGTCCCGGGCGATACTCAAGCCCAGACCGCTTCCTTTAACCGCACCTTTTCGCTGATGACTTCCCTGGAAGAAGGGTTCAAATATCATCTCTCTTTCGTCATCGGGGATCGGGGTGCCGGTGTTGGCGACATCAATAAACACCCGTGAACCATTCGTATAGCTTCGGATATAAATGTTACCGGATTCAGTACCATAGTGCACCGCATTGGAATAAAGATTATCCAGAACGCTCATCAATAACATCGGTTCAGCCAGGCAGGTTGGCTCACTCAGCGCCACCCCGGTATGCATCATTTTAGCTCTTGCTGGCAAGCTATGGGCAGAGATCACCATATCCACCAGCGGCTCAATCTCCACATTCTCCAGAACGACCGCCCCATCCGCCAGCTTGCGGTTGTAATCGAGCAGCTGCTCAATTAATTTCTGCAGATTGCGGCTGCTGGCGTCGAGGATCTCGACAATCTCTTTCTGCTCCACCGTCAGCGGCCCCGCCACTTCGTCCGCCAGCAATTCCGTACCTTCGCGCATACTGGCCAGCGGCGTTTTAAGCTCATGGGAAATATGACGTAAAAACTGATGACGCTGGGATTCCAGCCACGACAGGCGTTCCGAAAGCCAGATAATTCGCTGCCCCACGGAACGTAACTCGCGCGGGCCCTTAAAGGCGACCGTATCACCCAGTGATTTCCCCTCCCCCAGACGATTGATCATTCGCTGGATACCCTTCACCGGGCCGATGATCATCCGGGTAAAGAGCAGCACCAGCGCGAGGCTCACCAGAAACAGCACCAGCGCCTGCCAGCCAAAGAACTGACCGCGTTCGGCAATCTCCTGCTGCAACTGCTGACCGCGAGAGAAAATTACCGCGCGGGTAGACTGCACCATCTCGGTGTTGGCATTCGCGAAGGCTTCAAGACGAGCGGCCGCGGCCGCATCCGGGCCACTGTTCTTACACTGTAGCTGGGCCAGGTCGTTCAAATCCTGACGTAATGCCTGGTAGAGTTTATCGTCCGGCAGCACGCCGGCATGCGCATCCAGCATCTCGCTATAGCGTTTACGCTGATTCTGGTAGACCTTTTCCAGCGTGCGATCGTCCAGCACGCAATACTGACGATAGCTACGCTCCATCTCCAGCGCGGCGTTGGTCATCGCTTCACTGCGTCTGGCGTCAATGAGCGTCGTGCGGTTAGTCAGTGCCGCCTGGGCACTGAGCGCGTTCAGGCTTTGCCACGCCTGCCAGGCCAGAATCAGTAAAGGCAGCAGGATCAGCAAAAAGGCCATCATCACGAGTTGACGCAGGGAGCGGGGGAAAACGGGCCAGCGTTTCAACGCATTACTCTCTTTGAATGGGTTTGAGGAGAGCGTAACTGAGTCTGCCCTTCAGATACAACAAAGCCGGGTAAAAACCCGGCTTTGTCATGGAATGAGGCGGTGCCTAACTCGACGTTTCGCCCTGTCCTGATAAAGCAACGCTATGATCAGTAGTTGGACGGCAGGCACCTTTTTGTGCGTCATTCGAAGTTTATGTAGCACGTCCCGAAGGGGCTGACATAAGAAGGTGAATGAGCCACTGGTTAATATTATGCAATAGCTGTGCCAAAATGCAAACCAATATATTATCACATTGATATTTATATAATTTATAGGTTTGTACCGTTAATTGCTCGCTGAATGATTTCCAGGCTAAGTGTCGCTAATCAGCAACACCTTAACGGGAACCGCACCTGCCATATATAAATCAAAGAGTTAAATGTCTCCATTTGGAGACAGCGGCATTGCGGGTCTGTCGCGAAATTGCGACACACATAAAAAAGCCCGGTAGCGCTTTCGCGTACCGGGCTTTAAAGGGCAATACCGATTAACCCAACTGTTTACGCGCGTTGCGGAAGATACGCATCCACGGGCTGTCCTCGCCCCAGTTTTCCGGGTGCCAGGAGTTGCTCACGGTACGGAACACGCGCTCCGGGTGTGGCATCATGATGGTCGCACGGCCGCTTTCGCTGGTCACCGCCGTAATACCGTTGGCAGAACCGTTCGGGTTAGCCGGGTAGGTTTCCGTCACCTTGCCGAAGTTATCGACAAAGCGCAGCGCCACCAGGCCCTTGCTCTCAAGCTGAGCCAGATGGGCAGCATCACGCACTTCAACCTGACCTTCACCGTGAGAAACGGCGATTGGCATCTGCGACCCTACCATTCCCTGCAGCAACAGAGACGGGCTTTGAGTCACTTCCACCAGGCTGAAACGCGCTTCAAAGCGGTCGGACTGGTTACGCACAAAGCGAGGCCAGGCTTCGCTACCCGGGATCAACTCGCGCAGGTTGGACATCATCTGGCAGCCGTTACACACGCCGAGCGCCAGGGTTTGCGGACGATGGAAGAAGCTTTCGAACTCATCGCGCACGCGGCTGTTGAAGAGAATGGACTTCGCCCAGCCTTCACCCGCGCCCAGTACGTCACCGTAGGAGAAACCGCCGCACGCCACCAGCGCCTGGAAATCTTCCAGACCGGTGCGACCTGCCAGCAGGTCACTCATGTGAACGTCGATGGCATCAAAGCCTGCACGGTGGAAGGCTGCAGCCATCTCAACGTGGGAGTTAACGCCCTGCTCACGCAGCACGGCGACTTTCGGGCGCGCGCCAGTCGCAATGTACGGCGCAGCGATGTCTTCGTTGATGTCGAAGGAGAGCTTCACGTTCAGGCCAGGATCGTTGTCGTTGGCCTTGGCATTGTGTTCCTGATCGGCACATTCCGGGTTATCACGCAGGCGTTGCATCTGCCAGGTGGTTTCCGCCCACCACATACGCAGCGTGGTGCGGCTTTCGCTGAACACCGCATGGCCGTCTGCTTCAATCACGAAACGGTCACCCTGAACGGCTTTACCCAGGTAGTGTACGCAGTCTGCCAGGCCATGCTGAGCCAGCAAGGCTTCAACCGCGTCACGATCTGCCGCACGCACCTGAATCACCGCGCCCAGCTCTTCGTTAAACAGTGCCGCCAGACGATCTTCGCCAAGCGTCGCGATATTCGCTTCAACACCGCAGTGTCCGGTGAAGGCCATCTCTGCCAGGGTCACCAGCAGGCCGCCGTCGGAACGGTCGTGGTAGGCCAGCAGTTTACGCTGCGCCACCAGCGCCTGAATGGCGTCGTAGAAGCCTTTTAACTGCGCCACATCACGCACGTCAGCCGGTTTATCACCCAGCTGACGGTAAACCTGTGCCAGCGCGGTGGCACCCAGCGCGTTGTGACCTTTACCCAGGTCAATCAGCAGCAGGGCGTTGTCTTCGGTCGACAGCTGTGGGGTCACGGTATGGCGCACATCTTCCACACGGGCAAACGCGGAGATGATCAGCGACAGCGGCGAAGTCATTTCGCGCTGCTCGTTGCCTTCCTGCCAGCGGGTTTTCATCGACATGGAGTCTTTACCCACCGGAATGGTCAGGCCGAGTGCAGGACAGAGCTCTTCACCCACCGCTTTAACGGCTTCATACAGGCCTGCGTCTTCGCCCGGGTGACCGGCAGCGGCCATCCAGTTCGCGGACAGTTTGATACGTTTGATATCGCCAATCTGCGTCGCGGCGATGTTGGTCAGCGCTTCACCGACGGCCAGACGAGCAGAGGCCGCGAAGTCCAGCAGCGCTACCGGGGTACGTTCGCCCAGCGCCATCGCCTCACCGTAGTAGCTGTCGAGGCTCGCGGTGGTCACGGCGCAGTTCGCCACCGGGATCTGCCACGGACCTACCATCTGATCGCGCGAGACCATGCCGGTCACGGTACGGTCGCCGATGGTGACCAGGAAGGTTTTCTCTGCCACCGCAGGCAGGTGCAGCACGCGATTCACCGCCTCTGCTACGGTAATGCCCTGACGATCCAGCGCGTTGCCCGCCGCTTTGCGGGTCTGTACGTCGCGGGTCATCTTCGGCGTTTTGCCGAGCAGCACGTCCAGCGGCAGGTCGATTGGCTGGTTGTCGAAATGGGTATCGCTCAGGGTCAGGTGTTTCTCTTCAGTCGCTTCACCGATGACGGCATACGGAGCGCGCTCTCGACGGCACAGCTCGTCAAACAGCGGCAGCTGATCGGCTGCGACGGCCAGCACATAACGTTCCTGGGATTCGTTACACCAGATCTCCAGCGGGCTCATGCCCGGCTCATCGCTCAGAATGTCGCGCAGGTTGAAACGCCCGCCGCGCCCCCCGTCGCTCACCAGCTCCGGCATGGCGTTGGACAGGCCACCCGCCCCAACGTCGTGAATAAAGAGGATCGGGTTAGCATCACCCAGCTGCCAGCAGCGGTCGATCACTTCCTGGCAACGACGCTCCATTTCAGGGTTGTCGCGCTGAACGGAGGCAAAGTCGAGATCCGCGTCAGACTGACCGGACGTCATTGAAGAGGCCGCACCGCCGCCCAGACCGATGTTCATCGCCGGCCCACCGAGGACGATCAGCTTCGCACCGACGACGATCTCACCTTTCTGCACGTGATCGGCACGAATGTTACCGATCCCGCCCGCCAGCATGATCGGCTTGTGGTAGCCGCGCAGCTCTTCGCCGTTGTGGCTGTCCACTTTCTCTTCATAGGTACGGAAGTAACCGTTCAGTGCCGGACGACCAAATTCGTTGTTGAATGCCGCGCCGCCCAGTGGGCCTTCGGTCATGATATCCAGCGCGGTCACAATACGCTCTGGCTTGCCGAAATCTTCTTCCCACGGCTGTTCAAAGCCCGGGATACGCAGGTTGGAGACGGAGAAACCGACCAGACCCGCTTTTGGTTTAGCACCACGGCCCGTCGCCCCTTCGTCACGGATTTCGCCGCCGGAACCGGTCGCCGCACCCGGCCACGGAGAGATCGCCGTCGGGTGGTTGTGAGTTTCCACTTTCATCAGGATATGCGCCGGCTCCTGATGGAAATCATAGCGCCCTGCTTCGCGATCGGCGAAGAAGCGGCCCACCTCGGAACCTTCCATCACCGCAGCGTTGTCTTTATAGGCAGACAGCACGTGGTCAGGGGTTTTCTCCATGGTGTTTTTGATCATTTTGAACAGCGACTTCGGCTGCTGTTCGCCGTCAATAATCCAGTCGGCGTTGAAAATCTTGTGGCGGCAGTGCTCGGAGTTAGCCTGCGCGAACATATACAGTTCGATATCGTTCGGATTACGGTTCAGCTTAACGAACGCATCCTGCAGGTAGTCGATCTCGTCTTCTGCCAGTGCCAGGCCGAGACGCAGGTTGGCGTCAATCAGCGCCTGACGGCCTTGCCCCAGCAAATCCACGCTCTGGACTGGCGCAGGCTGATGGTGGGAGAAAAGTTTCTGCGCATCATCCAGAGAAGCAAACACGCTCTCCATCATGCGGTCATGCAGCTCTGCGGCCACCGCCTGCCACTGCGCGTCGCTCAGGGTGGAGGCTTCAACATAGTACGCCACGCCGCGTTCCAGACGGTTAATCTGGTTCAGACCACAGTTGTGTGCGATGTCAGTCGCTTTGGAAGACCAGGGGGAGATGGTGCCTGGACGAGGCGTCGCAAGAATCAGTTTACCGGTTGGGGTATGGCTGCTCAGGCTTGGGCCATACTTGAGCAGGCGTTCCAGCTGTACGCGCTCCTCTGCATTCAGGGGGGCATTCAGGTCAGCAAAATGGACATACTCAGCGTAAATATTGCTTACCGGAAGGTCGGCTGCCTGAAAACGTGCCAGCAGTTTGTTAATACGGAAGGCAGACAGTGCAGGCGAACCACGCAGAATTTCCATCATAAGTCTCTCGTCTTCGAAGCGCCGGGGCGCTTACAGTGTGCGCAAGGGGGGAAAACGGGCGTCATTATAGAGAATCCTGAGCGTCGACGAAACCGTTTGCGTCGAAATAAAATCGGCAAAGACATTTAACAATAGATGTGACCTGTCTCTCTAATTGGTTGCCAAGTGGCGTAACTTTACGCAAAATGCCGCTCAATCAATGGCAAACCTTATTTTTAACATGGCTACAGCAGACTAAGGCAACCGGCGTCGCAGAGAATTAACTAATTGAAAAAATTAAAGATTAATTATCTGCTCATCGGCATTGTAACGTTGCTGTTGGCAGTGGCCCTCTGGCCTTCCATCCCCTGGTTCGGCAAAGCCGAAAACCGCATCGCCGCTATTCAGGAGCGGGGGGAGCTGCGCGTCAGTACCCTCAGCTCTCCGCTGATTTACAGCGACATCAACGGCAAAACTATCGGTCTGGATTATGAACTGGCCCAGCAGTTTGCTGATTATCTCGGCGTGAAGCTCAAAATCACCGTGCGCCAGAACATCAGCCAGCTGTTTGATGACCTGGATAACGACGATGCCGATATCCTCGCCGCCGGGCTGGTGTACAACAGCGAGCGCAGCAAGAATTACCAGCCGGGCCCGACCTATTACTCCGTTTCACAGCAGCTGGTCTATCGCGTCGGGAGCCTGCGCCCGCGCACGCTCGCCTCGATCAATGCTCAACAGCTGACGATTGCCCCTGGCCATGTGGTGATTGACGATCTGCGTGAGCTGAAGGAGAAGAAATACCCCGATCTGAGCTGGACCGTTGACCCTAAACTCGGCACGACGGAGCTGCTGGACCAGGTCAAAGATCAGAAACTGCCTTACACCATCGCCGACTCCGTGGCGATCAGCCTGTTCCAGCGGGTGCATCCTGAAATCGCCGTGGCGCTGGACGTGACGGACGAACAGCCGGTCACCTGGTTTACCCATCTGGATGACGATCAGACCCTCTCTGCGGCCATGCTCGATTTTTATAACACCATCAATGAAGACGGTACGCTGGCACGCCTTGAGGAGAAGTACCTCGGCCATGGTGACGACTTTGACTACGTCGACACCCGTAGCTTCCTGCGCGCCGTAGATAGCGTACTGCCGGACCTGCAGCCGTTATTCGAAAAATATGCCCAGGAGATCGACTGGCGGTTGCTGGCGGCGATTTCTTATCAGGAATCACACTGGGACACCCAGGCCACCTCGCCGACCGGCGTGCGCGGCCTGATGATGCTGACCAAAAATACCGCGCAGAGCCTCGGGCTGACCGACCGTACCGATGCGGAACAGAGCATCAGCGGCGGCGCGCGCTACCTGCAGGATATGATGGCCAAAGTGCCTGAGACGGTGCCGGAAGAGGAGCGCATCTGGTTCGCGCTGGCCGCCTACAACATGGGCTATGCCCACATGCTGGACGCCCGTGCCCTGACGGCAAAAACAAAAGGCAACCCCGACAGCTGGTCTGACGTAAAACAGCGTCTGCCGCTTCTGAGCCAGAAGCCGTGGTACAACAAGCTGACCTACGGTTATGCGCGCGGGCATGAGGCTTATGCTTACGTGGAAAATATTCGTAAGTATCAAATTAGCCTGGTGGGGTATCTGCTGGAGAAAGAAAAAGAGGCGACGGAGGCCAGGCAACTGGCGCAGAGCTATCCCGTTGTGGCACCGGACGAAATTAATCGCCCGAGGACTTCAATTCTGCCTTTTGTTGCTTTTTCTGCTGACGGCGCATTCGAAAGAAATCACTTAATAGCCCCGAACACTCTGGTGCAAGTACCCCACCGATAGTCTTCACCTGATGGTTCATTCCCGGGTGTCCGAGCACATCCATCAGCGAGCCCGCAGCGCCGGTTTTTTCATCCCGCGCACCAAAGACCAGCGTACCGATACGGCTGTGCACCATCGCGCCGGAACACATGACGCACGGTTCAAGCGTGACGTACAGCGTGGTGTCGAGCAGACGGTAGTTTTGCAGTACCAGCCCCCCCTGACGAAGTGCCATGATTTCTGCGTGAGCGGTAGGATCGTGGCGGCCAATCGGGCGGTTCCACCCTTCGCCAATCACCTGATTGTTATGGACAAGCACGGCCCCCACGGGCACTTCCCCCTCGTCCCAGGCGCGCCGGGCAAGCGTTAGCGCATGACGCATCCAGTATTCATGTGTGAATTCAGGGTTGGACAACGGTTGATACTCCAGTCGAAAAGCGGGCGGCATTATACACACCCACTATGGATAAAACTATTCGAGTTGCTGAAGTTCACCCGCAGGTGTCACGCGCCAGCGGTGCTGGCAAAAATAGAGCAGCGGGTTGTCCTGCTTACTGTCGCTGTAACCGCTGTACAGACGCAGCGGCGTGCCAATGCGCATCTCCAGCTGGGCCACCTTTTCGTGCCCCAGACAGCGCATGCTCAATACCCACCCGCCGTAACCACGGGAGATCTGCGTGGCGATCAGGTTCACTCTCGGCAACCACGGCGTATCAAAATAGACCTGCTCTACCAGCGACTGCGGCGAGCCGGTAATCAACCAGATATCGGCATCGTTCGCATCGAGGTAGCTGGTCAGTCGCGCCTGCACAACCGGAAACGCCGTCACATGACCCCGAAACCAGTGCGCAAAATCCTGCTCAAGCTGTTTGAGCCGGGCTTCACTGTGGCCAAAGGTGCAGCCCCAGAGCAGCAGACTCATTGGCCAGCGCGCAGCCCGGCCTTTCACCAGCAGCGCAAGGCCAATCACGGGTAACAAAGGTAAGACGAGCAGTGCGTTCAGGGGCTGACGCCGCAGCAGGTAGCGCATAAACGTACCAAACATATCCTGCTGATGCAGCGTTCCATCCAGATCGAAAAAGACAACACGACGCTCGTGATTAGCCAAACCTTACTCCTCTGGGTCGTTGAATCCCGCCAGCCAGGTAAACAGGAACCCGGCGATCACCGCTACCAGATAGCCTAACAGATAGAGCATGACTTTTCCGGTCACGATGGTAAGCGCCAGCGGTAAACCGGAGAGACCAAAGGTAATAACGGTGGCGACTTTCCAGTAGCTGATAAGCGCCCCGCCTACCGCGCCGCCCAGACAGGCCGCAAGGAAAGGCTTACCGAGCGGCAGCGTGACACCAAAAATCAGCGGCTCGCCAATGCCCAGTAATCCAACCGGTAGCGCCCCTTTAATCACTTTTTTCAACCGCGCGTTGCGGGTTTTCATCAGCACGGCAATCGCCGCACCGACCTGACCTACCCCCGCCATCGACAGGATGGGCAGCAGCGCGTTATAACCATGCGCCTGCACCAGCTCGACGTGGATCGGTACCAGTCCCTGATGCAGCCCGGTCAGCACCAGCGGCAGGAAGGTCCCTGACAGCACAGCCCCCACGAACAGCCCACCGCGATCGATAGCCAGAGAAGCGCCGTGGGCAATCACCTCTGAGATCCAGCCGCCCAGCGGCTGCAGGGCCACAATCGCCACACAGCCGGTGATAAGCGTGGTCAGCAGCGGATTGAGGATCAGCTCAATTGAACCGGGGAGAACGGCGCGCAGCTTTTTCTCAATCCAGCACATCAGAATGACCACCAGCAGCACCGCAATCACCCCGCCGCGACCGGGCTGGAGGGCCTCGCCGAACAGGGTTATCTGCGCCAGCTGCGGGCTGGAGAGAATACCGGCCATCACCCCGCCCATGGCCATGGAGCCGCCAAACACTTTAGCGGTATTGACCCCAACCAGAATGTTCATGATGGCGAAGACAGCGCTACCAAAGATCCCCAGAATCCCGAGCAGGTTCGGATAGTGCGTGGCAAAATCGCCGACTATATCCGGGCGCTTGAGGATATTGATGATCCCGGTGATCAAGCCGGAGGCAATAAATGCCGGAATAAGAGGGATAAAGACGTTTGCCAGCTGCCGCAGCGCATCGCTCATGGGGGCTTTGTATTTGGCCTTCGCCTGCGCTTTGGTGCGCCCGGCATCGTCAACCGGCACGGCCGCCCCTCCGCCCATCAATGCGCGCATGGCATCAACGACCTGTGCCGCTTTTCCCGGCCCGACGATCAGCTGATGCTGCTGCCCCTGCTTAACGTATCCGCTGACGCCAGGAAGTTGCTTAAGATGCGCGATATCAAGCTGGTCGTCGTCATGCACCTCGACGCGCACGCGCGTCATGCAGTTTTCCAGACGCTGAATGTTCTTCTCTCCGCCGATCCCCTGCAAAATATGGCTGGCGAGCGCTGCTGTTTTTTCCATACACGCCTCTTTTTAGTTTTCTAATGCCGCCCGTAAGAACCCATCATGCGCAGCGAGTTTAGCTCGTGCGGCGGCGGCATCCAGCCCGCTCAGGATCATCAGAATGGCCGGTTTCACATCGTGATCGGTTTGCGTGAGGACGGCTTCCGCCTCTTCGCGGCCTGCGCCTGTCGCTTCCATCACCATGCGACAGGCCCTGTCCACCAGCTTGACGTTGGTGGCCTGCATATCCACCATCAGGTTCTGATACACCTTGCCGAACTTCACCATCGCGCCGGTGGAGATCATATTGAGTACCAGTTTTTGCGCAGTCCCGGATTTGAGGCGCGTGGAGCCGGTAAGCGCTTCGGGCCCGACGACCGGAGAAATCGCGATGTGGGCCACCTGCGCAATGGGTGAGCCAGGATTACAGGAGATAGCCACGGTAGTACAACCCGTCTGGTTGGCATACTCCAGACCGCCAATGACGTAAGGTGTGCGCCCGGAAGCGGCCAGTCCGACGACCAGATCCTTTGCGTTGAGGTTAATCCCTTTCAGGTCATCTTCGCCGAGCTGTTTGTTGTCTTCCGCCCCTTCCACCGCCTTCAGCAGCGCACCAGGCCCACCGGCAATGAGGCCGACCACCAGCCCGTGCGGAACGCCGAACGTGGGTGGACATTCAGACGCATCCAGCACGCCGAGACGTCCGCTGGTTCCGGCGCCCATATAGATAATGCGGCCACCCGCCTTGAGCGCCTGCGCCGCGGCATCGACGGCCTTCGCCACCTCTGGTAATGTCTCTTTCACTGCCAGGGCGACCAGCGTATCCTGTTGATTAAAACGGTTAACCAGCTCCAGGGTGGAGAGTGCATCCAGATCCATGGTTTGCGGGTTACGCGTTTCTGATACAAGTGAGCCAAGATTCATCTTTTTTACCTCTGGAATTTTTAATTCATAATAATCGCACTATAATGGAATATAAAATTCATTCAGGCGAGCAAAATTCGTATTTGCGCAGACAATCACATTTTCGCCAGGAGAACGTATGAACTGTTTAATTCGCATTCGCCAGCGTTATGCCGGCTTTGCTCAAAGCGACAAAAAGCTGGCGGATTTTTTGCTTTCTCAGCCCGACCACGCCCGCCATCTGAGTTCGCAGCAGCTGGCAAGCGAAGCGGGTGTGAGTCAGTCCAGCGTGGTGAAATTTGCCCAGAAGATTGGCTTTAAGGGCTTCCCGGCACTGAAGCTGGCGATTAGCGAAGCCCTGGTGAGTAACCCCAATCCGCAATCCATGCCGGTGCATAATCAGATCCGTGGCGATGATCCCATGCGTCTCGTGGGCGAGAAGTTGATCAAAGAGAATGTCGCGGCCATGCACGCCACCCTCGATGTGAACACCGAAGAAAAATTACTGGAAAGCGTGGCAATGCTGCGTGCGGCACGTCGGATCATTTTGACCGGCATCGGCGCGTCCGGACTGGTGGCGCGCAATTTTGGCTGGAAGCTGACAAAGATCGGGTATAACGCCATCGTCGAGCAGGATATGCATGCCTTGCTGGCCACAGTGCAGGCTATGGATCCTGACGATCTGCTGCTGGCGATCTCCTATACTGGCGAACGTCGCGAAATCAACATGGCCACCGATGAGGCGCTGCGTGTAGGCGGGAAAATACTGGCCATCACCGGTTTTACCCCCAATGCACTGCAGCAGCGGGCAACGCGCTGTTTATATACGATCGCCGAGGAACAGGCCACGCGCAGTGCCGCTATCTCATCAACGAGTGCGCAGATGATGCTGACGGATCTGCTGTTTATGGCGCTGGTACAACAGGATCTGGAGCATGCGCCTGAGCGCATTCGTCACAGCGAAGAGCTGGTAAAAAAACTGGTTTGAGCAACGAATGAGCGTATAATGCCCGCCCTGTTTGTGTTGTTTCTGAGAATTTCCTGATGGCGCTGTTAATCACCAAAAAATGCATCAATTGCGATATGTGCGAACCGGAATGCCCAAACCAGGCGATTTCGATGGGCGACAGCATTTATGAGATTAACAGCGACCGCTGCACCGAGTGCATCGGCCACTATGAGACGCCGACCTGCCAGAAGGTGTGCCCGATCCCCAATACCATCCTGAAGGATCCGGCACACGTCGAAAGCGAAGAGCAGCTGTGGGATAAGTTTGTCCTGATGCATCACGCGGACAAACTTTAACTTTCGATAATCACCGTTGCGCTGGCATAGTGCCGTTCATCCGCGATTGTCACGTGCATGTGCGCCACGCCGAGTTTCTCTGCCAGCTTCAACGCCTCGCCCCATAAACGCAGGCGCGGCTTACCCAGCTCATCGTTAAACACTTCAAACTGGTTAAACGCCAGACCGTTACGAATACCGGTGCCAAAGGCTTTGGCCGCTGCCTCTTTAACGGCAAAGCGCTTGGCCAGGAAACGCACCGGCTGCTGATGCGCTTCCCAGATGGCCCATTCGTTATCGCTCAGCACGCGCCTTGCCAGGCGATCGCCACTACGGGCGATCACCGCTTCAATGCGGGCTATCTCGACGATGTCGGTACCTAAGCCCAGAATAGCCATTACTGACGCGCTTCCTGCATCAGGCGTTTCATTTCTGAAACCGCCTCTTTCAGGCCACTCATCACCGCACGGCCAATAATGGCGTGGCCGATATTCAGCTCATGCATTTCCGGCAGGGCGGCGATGGCTTTAACGTTGTGGTAGGTCAGTCCATGCCCTGCGTTTACCTTCAGACCCAAGCTCGCGGCGTAAGTGGCCGCTTTCGCGATACGCTCCAGCTCTTTAGCCTGCTCGGCGTCGTTTTTGGCATCGGCGTAGCAGCCGGTGTGAATTTCAATATACGGTGCGCCCACTTCAGCCGCCGCTTTGATCTGCTCCGCATCAGCGTCGATGAACAGAGAAACCAGGATACCCGCGTCCGCCAGACGTTTGCAGGCATCGCGCATTTTGTCACGCTGCCCCGCCACGTCCAGACCGCCTTCGGTGGTCACTTCCTGACGTTTTTCCGGTACCAGGCAGCAGAAATGCGGTTTGGTGTCACAGGCAATCGTCAGCATCTCTTCGGTGACCGCCATCTCCAGGTTCATCCGGGTATCCAGCGTCTGACGCAGAATACGCACGTCACGGTCGGTGATGTGGCGGCGGTCTTCGCGCAGATGAACGGTAATGCCATCGGCGCCAGCCTGCTCAGCGATAAACGCCGCCTGAACCGGATCGGGATAAGCCGTACCGCGTGCATTACGCAGCGTGGCGATGTGATCGATGTTGACGCCTAACAGTAATTCAGCCATGACAATCCTCGGTATTTTGATTCATTTCCCTTCCCCCTCTCCCTCCGGGAGAGGGCTGGGGTGAGGGGTAAAACGTTAACGTTTCGGCATAAACTGCCTGAATAATTCGCGGCTCTTTAAGGGCTTGCCGCCAAGATACGGCTTGAGGGCAATCCGGGTAAAGCGTTTTGCAGCACGAAGGGTATCCTGATCCGGAAATTCTCGCTCATACAGCGCCCGGAGCTGGCGTCCGGTGAAGGTGTTGTTATCGATCACGACGCTGGCGATAAAGCCTTTTTCTTCACGGTAACGGTAGGTCATCGTCTCATCCACCTCTTCCCCACTGCCCGCGCAATGCAGGAAATCAACGCCATATCCCAAATGACCCAGCAGCGCCAGCTCGAAACGGCGCAGGGCGGGTTCGGGCGAACCGGCGGCGCCCGCAAGAGCCTGGATACAGTGCAGATAGTCGAAGAAAAGTTCAGAGAAGCGAGTCTCATGTTCCAGAACGCGTGAGATGAGTTCATTGACGTACAGACCGCTGTAAAGCGTGATGCCAGAAAGGGGAAGCGCCAGAGAGACGGCTTCAGCGCTGCGCAGGGTTTTGACTTCCCCTCGCCCGCCAAAACGGACCAGCAGCGGCGTAAAGGGCTGTAAGGCGCCTTTGAGGTTAGAACGTTTGGAACGTGCGCCTTTTGCAACAAGGCGCACGCGACCCGACTCTTCCGTGAAGACGTCCAGCATCAGGCTGGTTTCGCTCCAGGGACGACTATGCAGAACAAAAGCGCGCTGCCAGCCTTCCATTTGCGCGTCGTCTTGGTTTACTGATCTTCGCCGTAACCGAGGCTGCGCAGAGCACGCTCATCATCGGCCCAGCCAGATTTCACTTTCACCCACAGCTCCAGGTGAACCGGTGCTTCAAACATCTCCTGCATGTCTTTACGGGCTTCGATACCGATGGTTTTGATCTTGGCACCTTTGTTGCCAATCACCATCTTCTTCTGCCCTTCACGCTCAACAAGGATCAGGCCGTTGATGTCGTAACCGCCACGCTCGTTACTCTGGAAACGCTCAATCTCTACCGTCACGGAATACGGCAGTTCTGCACCAAGGAAACGCATCAGCTTTTCGCGGATGATTTCAGAGGCCATAAAGCGCTGAGAACGATCGGTGATGTACTCTTCCGGGAAGTGATGAATCGCTTCCGGCAGATGCTTACGCACGATGCCAGCGATGGTATCCACGTTCAGGCCGGTCTCTGCAGACAGCGGAACGATGTCGAGGAAGTTCATCTGGCTACCCAGCCACTGCAGATGCGGCAGCAGATCGGCTTTTTCCTGCACGTTGTCCACTTTGTTGACTGCGAGGATCACCGGCGTTTTACCGTCACGCAGCTTGTTCAGGACCATTTCGTCGTCCGGCGTCCAGCGGGTGCCTTCAACAACGAAAATAACCAGTTCCACATCACCAATCGAGCTGCTCGCCGCTTTGTTCATCAGGCGGTTGATGGCACGCTTCTCTTCCATGTGCAGGCCTGGGGTATCGACGTAGATCGCCTGATACGCGCCTTCAGTATGGATCCCGACAATGCGGTGACGCGTGGTCTGCGCCTTACGCGAGGTGATCGAAATCTTCTGCCCAAGCAGATTATTCAGCAGGGTGGATTTCCCCACGTTCGGACGTCCGACGATGGCAATAAATCCGCAATAGGTTTTTTCTTCGCTCATTCCAGCTCCAGCATTTTCAACGCCTGTTCGGCGGCAGCCTGTTCAGCCTTGCGACGGCTTGAACCTGTGCCCACCACCGGTTCACTCAGGCCACTGACCTGGCAATGGATGGTAAATTCCTGATCGTGCGCTTCACCACGCACCTGCACCACCAGATAAGATGGCAGCGGGAGGTGACGACCCTGCAAATATTCCTGCAAACGCGTTTTTGGATCTTTTTGTTTATCGCCCGGACTGATTTCGTCCAGACGGGTCTGATACCAGTTCAGGATCAGCTTTTCTACGGTCTGGATATCGCTGTCCAGGAAGACGCCACCGATTAATGCTTCAACCGTATCGGCAAGAATAGATTCACGACGGAAGCCGCCGCTTTTCAGTTCACCCGGTCCAAGACGCAGACATTCGCCCAGTTCAAATTCGCGTGCGATTTCCGCAAGGGTGTTACCCCGTACCAGCGTGGCGCGCATGCGGCTCATATCACCTTCATCCACTCGCGGGAAACGATGATAAAGCGCATTGGCAATCACGAAACTTAAAATAGAGTCACCTAAAAATTCGAGGCGCTCATTATGTTTGCTGCTGGCACTGCGATGGGTTAATGCCTGTTGCAACAGCTCCTGATGATGAAAAGTGTAGCCCAGCTTCCGTTGAAGCCGATTAATTACGATGGGGTTCATGCGATACCAATAAATGAATGCGTCAAAAATGCAGCACACGAAACCGACCTGAGAAAACCAACGCGGTTTCGTGTGCCGTGGCACCCTTGCAGGGCCAACCTTAAACTTCGGGGGAATATTCTATACACAACGACAGGGGATGTCGTTAGTTCGAAGAGATTTATCGCTGAAATAATTCACGTAGCCGCTAATTAAAGCGACTACGTGTTCATTTATTGAGAATTAATGGATCCCGCCAATACGATTCAGGCGAACCCCGGTCGGCCATTCGCCTTCCTGCTTCTCAAAACTCATCCAGATTGCGGTTGCTTTACCTACCAGATTCGCTTCCGGCACAAAGCCCCAGTAACGGCTGTCCGCGGAATTATCGCGGTTATCACCCATCATGAAGTAGTGTCCCGGCGGGACGATCCAGCTGGCCAGTTGCTGACCCGGCTGTTTGTAATACATCCCCACCTGATCCTGGGCAATGGGTACGGTCAGGATCCGGTGCGTCACATCACCCAGCGTCTCTTTACGTTCGACCAGACGAATACCGTTCTCTTTGGTTTCATCTTTCGGCACCTGGAAGAAACCGTTGGTCGCTTCACCGCCGTTACGACGGGCAAAGGTCTGCACAAAATCACTCGGCTCAACGTTTGAGTAGGTGATTGGCAGCGCGTTTTCACACGCGGTACCGGAGCTGCAGCCAGGCTGAACGGTCACTTCTTTGGCAACCGGATCGTAGGTGACTTTATCACCCGGCAGACCCACCGCGCGCTTGATGTAGTCAAGGCGTGGATCGTCCGGGTATTTAAACACCACAATGTCGCCACGTTTCGGATGGCCCGTTTCGATCAGCGTTTTCTGGTAGATCGGATCTTTGATGCCATAGGCAAACTTCTCGACCAGAATAAAATCACCAATCAGCAGCGTTGGCATCATGGAGCCTGACGGGATCTGGAACGGCTCGTAAATAAACGAACGCACCACCAGCACAATCGCCAGCACCGGGAATACCGATGCCCCGGTCTCCAGCCAGCCCGGTTTCGGGCCAACTTTCTTCAGGGTTTTCGCATCAAGCCCATCACCTGTGGCTGCCTGCGCGGCAGCCTGACGTTCACGGCGTTTTGGGGCGAAAATAAACTTATCCAGACACCACAACAGACCTGTCACCAGGGTAGCGATGACCAGGATCAGGGCAAACATGTTCGCCATGCCAACTCCTTAGGGTTATTTGCCGTCTTTACCAACATGAAGGATGGCAAGGAATGCTTCCTGCGGCAGCTCGACGTTACCGACCTGCTTCATACGCTTCTTACCTTCTTTCTGCTTCTGCAGCAGCTTTTTCTTACGGCTGACGTCACCGCCATAGCATTTCGCCAGAACGTTTTTACGCAGCTGTTTCACGGTAGAGCGGGCGATAATGTGGTTACCGATGGCCGCCTGAATCGCGATATCAAACTGCTGACGTGGGATCAGATCTTTCATCTTCTCAACCAGTTCACGGCCACGGTATGGCGCATTGTCGTTGTGGGTGATCAGCGCCAGCGCATCAACACGTTCGCCGTTGATCAGCACGTCCACACGCACCATGTTTGAAGCCTGGAAGCGTTTGAAGTTGTAATCCAGTGACGCATAGCCACGAGAGGTAGACTTCAGACGGTCGAAGAAGTCGAGAACCACTTCCGCCATCGGGATTTCGTAGGTCAGCGCGACCTGGTTACCGTGGTAAACCATGTTGGTCTGAACACCACGCTTCTCAACGCACAGCGTAATGACGTTACCCAGATATTCCTGCGGCAGCAGCATATGACACTCTGCGATAGGCTCACGCAACTCATCGATGTTGTTCAGCGGCGGCAGCTTGGACGGGCTGTCGACGTAGACGATCTCTTTGTTGGTGGTCTGCACTTCGTAGACTACGGTCGGCGCGGTGGTGATCAGATCCAGATCGTATTCACGCTCCAGACGTTCCTGAATGATCTCCATGTGCAGCAGACCAAGGAAGCCGCAACGGAAGCCGAAGCCGAGCGCTGTTGAGCTTTCTGGCTCATAGAACAGGGAGGCATCGTTCAGGCTCAGCTTGCCGAGCGCATCGCGGAAGTTCTCGTAATCGTCAGAGCTGACCGGGAACAGACCCGCATACACCTGTGGTTTTACCTTTTTGAAGCCAGGCAGCGCTTTATCTGCCGGGTTACGCGCACCGGTCAGGGTATCGCCCACTGGCGCACCGAGAATGTCTTTAATGGCACAAACCAGCCAGCCCACCTCGCCGCATTTCAGCTCGGTACGGTCAACCTGTTTTGGTGTGAAGATCCCGAGACGGTCTGCGTTGTAGACCTGGCCGGTACTCATCACTTTAATTTTGTCGCCTTTACGCATGGTGCCGTTTTTAATACGCACCAGCGAGACCACGCCCAGGTAGTTATCGAACCATGAGTCGATAATCAGTGCCTGCAGTGGGGCATCCGGATCACCTTCTGGTGGCGGAATATCACGCACCAGACGTTCCAGCACATCGGTAACGCCCACACCGGTTTTGGCCGAGCAACGCACGGCATCGGTCGCGTCAATCCCGACGATATCTTCAATCTCTTCCGCCACGCGCTCAGGGTCAGCGGCAGGCAGGTCGATTTTGTTCAGAACCGGCACCACCTCGAGATCCATTTCCATCGCGGTGTAGCAGTTTGCCAGGGTCTGGGCTTCTACGCCCTGCCCCGCATCCACCACCAGCAGTGCGCCTTCACAGGCTGCCAGCGAGCGTGAAACTTCATAGGAGAAGTCAACGTGGCCTGGGGTGTCGATAAAGTTCAGTTGATAGGTTTCACCATCAGCCGCCTTATAATCGAGCGTGACGCTCTGCGCTTTAATGGTGATACCACGTTCGCGTTCCAGGTCCATGGAGTCCAGAACCTGGGCTTCCATTTCACGATCAGACAGGCCACCGCAAATCTGGATAATACGGTCAGACAGCGTCGACTTACCGTGGTCAATGTGAGCAATGATCGAAAAGTTACGTATGTTCTTCATATAGTTAAATAATTATGCCTTACGAATTCCTGGAGGCCGCTGTTCTTAGCCTGACGTTTTTCAGTGCGAAAACGCAGCATTCTACACTACATCCCCGTTACCTGGAAATGCACTTAGCGCCAGGTATAGCGTGAAGAAATGGCGTTTTCTTTTTTAAGATGTAAATAATGATAAAGCCCGATGGATCACCGGGCCTCAGAGGAGAGCGTCTCAACACGAAGTTGGTCTGGTGCCAGCCCTACGCTGAGAATAACAGGCTGCCACGCTTCGCGGGCTGCAAGCCTGGGGGAGAAGCCTTTGGCAAGCCAAAAACCTCCCACACCACCCAATGCGGCTCCGCACATGGCGGCCACATCGGTACCAAACAGTGTCTGAAATACGCCGCCCATCACAAAGAGCCCCACCAGCGGGGAGAGGTAAACCAGCATTGCGGAACCCAGCAGGCTGCCTTCGGCAATGCCCAGCTCCACTTTCTGTCCAGCCACCAGCGGTTGTTCGCTCGGCACGGTAAGGGTGTGCGACGTTTGCGGCCCAAGCTTATTCAGCACACGACTGCCGCAACCGGCTCTGGATGCACAACTATTACATGAGGCTTTCACATCACAGCTTACCAGCGCAATCCCCTCCTGCCATGATACAACCGTAGCCCACTCTTTAATCATTGCGCAGCCCTGAATTTAATGCTGTCGGAAATTCGCTTCGCCGTTTGCGGCGGTAATTCACCGACAATGGTGATCTCTGCGTTGTCACGTACCGTGGTGCTGACAGTCCGACGTCCGGTACGCAGCATTTGTTCTGAACTGTTTGCCGTCGCGCGATTGATGTTCACCGAGAAGCTGAACAACCCATCTGAGTAGAGGCGAGATTCAACCGGTGTTTCAATGGTAGGCAGTTGACGGCGGCTACTTGAGACTTCAGTAAAGCCTTGCGGGATCCAGGAAGGGACCCAGTTGAAATTCACGGAATCTCCGGACGGAACGGAAAGCAATGGCGGCAGGCTGGCTTTCGCCAGATTCTGCATGCTGTTACCCACCTGATTGTTGACGCTAAAGGAGATCACGCGGAACTGTTCCAGCGTCTCACCGTCGCGGTCAAGCAGGTCTACGCGCATAGGGAGCTTGGTTTCAGCATCAACCCAGACAATGTAGCTGTAACGCGTCCCGTCGCGGGCGACAACGCGGATCACTTCACACAGTCTGTCGGCGATGCGCGTCCGCCCTACCGAAATAAAATCGTAGTAAGGGGCCAGACGCTTGAAGTCGGTGTAGATCAGCGATGGCAGGGAATCAACAATATAGTCGCCATTGAGCGTGAAAGGTTCCAGGCCTGGCTCGAAATAGCTAATTTCGTTACCACGCTGGACGACTTCCCGACGCGGGCCATCCATCTGTAAAAGTTGCGCGAGCGGCTGATTATCAAGACGGGCATGGCGATAGCGTAACGACTCGACACCCTGCTTATTGATGCTGATAAATGCCAACTCGTAGTTGAGTGACTGGCTGGCCAGATTCATTTGCTGCAACAACGCCCCGGATGAAACATCAGCCGAGGCGTTGGCAGAGAAGAACAGGCTACCCGCCATCAAAGACATGGCGAACCAAAGTTGCTTCATTACTGCGATTGCGTTCCTAAAGTTTGGTTTCCTGGCACCTGCACAGCAGCCTGCTGGGTTTGTGCCTGCTCAAACTGAAGCTGTTCAGAGTGCAGACGACGCTGCAACTCATAATCCTGCAACATCGCATTAATGCGACGGCGCTGCTCCTGAACCTGCTGTTGCTGACCGCCGCTGGCGGAGGCATCAGCCGGTACACCCAAACTTACCGGGCTGGCTTTGCCCATCATCGGCAGTGTGTTGAACACTGGCGCTTCTGGCTGCTGATTAGTTTCAGACTGAGTATTATAGTGCTGGACGCCAACGATAACTGCAAGCGATACGCATGCGGCCACACCCATTTGGGTAAGTTGACTGGCCCACGGGCGCACCTTCTGCCAGAACGGCATTTTCTGCCACTGGTGAGGCGCGGGTTGAGCTTCAGGAATCAGCGGAGTGGTCTGATGAACAGGCTCATTCTCGATGGCCGCCATCACGCGGGCTGAGATATCGAAATGGAGAACCTCGCCGGTGTCACCGCGAAGGGTGTCACGGATGAGATGGTAGCTCTCCCAGGTCTCTTGCATTTCGGGAGAATGAGACAGCTCGTTGAGCAGCTCACTATCCAGCGTTTCACCATCAATTAAAGCGGAAAGTTTTTCTTTCTGCATGCCTAATACCTTTTCCAGTATCCCGCTATCGTCAACGCCTGATAAGCGGTTGAACTTTATTATCAATAGCTTCTCGCGCACGGAAAATTCGAGAACGTACCGTGCCGACCGGACAATCCATGATAGCGGCTATCTCTTCATAGCTCAGACCATCAAGCTCCCGTAACGTAATTGCCATGCGTAAATCTTCCGGGAGCGACTCGATCGTGCGAAAAACAATTTGTCTCAGTTCTTCTGACAACATTAAGTTCTCAGGGTTCGAAATTTCTTTCAGCGCGCCGCCACTTTCGAAGTTTTCAGCGTCGATTGCGTCCACATCACTTGAAGGCGGACGACGGCCCTGAGCGACCAGATAATTCTTTGCCGTATTGACCGCAATACGGTACAGCCAGGTATAAAAAGCACTATCTCCCCGGAACGAGTCCAGCGCACGATAGGCCTTAATAAAAGACTCTTGTACTACATCAGGCACATCACCTGACGGTACATAGCGGGAAACCAGACTCGCCACCTTATGCTGGTAGCGCACCACCAGTAGGTTAAAGGCTTTCTGATCTCCCTTCTGGACCCGTTCAACCAGGACCTGGTCCGTTAACTGCTCGCTCATCCGAGGTAATGTCTCCCCAAACCTAAATTCCACGCGCTATCGAAACGCCACTCTACAAATCCCGCACTTTTGAGCAAGCACCGAGTTTGAGTGTCTATTCTTCAATAAGTTCCGTAACGCCTTTGTTTTTGTTCATCGCGTCACAGACTGTTTATTTTCTCTCATTATAAGTCTGTTCACGATACACACCCACTTTCTGACTTCAAACATCTCATTTCCGGTCAGAAGAGTATCTCAACCCAGGCTTTATTTCACCACAAAATCTGAAGCTAACGATCTGCTTCGCAAAATATTTTCCTTCTTTTACACGCCAGAAATCTGAACCGCTGCGTTTAGTCATTGCAACGAGGATTAAAAAAAACGTGCGATATCTCGCATTCAAGTGCTATTCTGCCCAGACACTGTTTAGTAAATTAAACAAGAATAATGAATACAACACCTGAACTTCATTGTGATGTACTGATCATCGGCAGCGGCGCTGCGGGTCTCTCGCTGGCGCTGCGTCTGGCTGAGCACCAGAACGTAATTGTTCTGAGTAAAGGGCCGATGAGTGAAGGTTCCACATTTTATGCCCAGGGCGGGATCGCCGCCGTGTTTGATGAAACGGACAGCATTGCGTCACATGTTGAAGACACGTTGGTTGCCGGGGCGGGGATTGTGGATGAACATGCTGCGGAATTCGTCGCCAGCAATGCACGTCACTGCGTTCAGTGGCTTATTGACCAGGGCGTACTGTTTGATACTCAGGTTCAGCCAAACGGTGAAGAGATCTATCACCTGACCCGGGAAGGCGGACACAGTCATCGCCGGATCCTGCACGCTGCGGATGCCACCGGGAAAGCGGTGGAAACGACGCTGGTCAGTAAAGCGCTCAGCCATCCTAATATTCGGGTGCTTGAACGCAGTAATGCCGTTGACCTGATTATTTCCGACAAGATTGGCCTGCCTGGCACACGCCGCGTGGTGGGGGCCTGGGTCTGGAATCGTAATAAAGAGAAGGTGGAAACCTGCCAGGCAAAAGCCGTGGTGCTGGCCACAGGTGGCGCCTCCAAAGTGTATCAGTACACCACCAACCCGGACATCGCCTCCGGTGATGGTATCGCCATGGCCTGGCGCGCCGGCTGTCGTGTCGCCAACCTTGAGTTCAACCAGTTTCACCCGACCGCCCTTTTCCATCCTCAGGCGCGCAACTTCCTGCTGACAGAAGCCCTGCGCGGTGAAGGCGCGTATCTGAAGCGCCCGGACGGCTCACGTTTTATGCCGGACTTTGACCCGAGAGGCGAGCTCGCGCCACGTGATATTGTCGCCCGCGCTATCGATCACGAGATGAAACGCCTTGGCGTAGATTGCATGTATCTGGATATCAGCCACAAACCGGCTGAGTTTATTCGTCAGCATTTCCCGATGATTTATGAAAAGCTGCTCAGCCTGGGGATTGATTTGACGCGTGAGCCGGTACCGATTGTGCCAGCCGCTCACTATACCTGCGGTGGCGTCATGGTTGACGATCATGGCCGTACGGATGTGGATGGTTTGTATGCCATTGGCGAGGTGAGCTATACCGGTCTGCATGGCGCGAACCGCATGGCGTCCAACTCATTGCTGGAGTGTCTGGTTTATGGCTGGTCTGCAGCGGTGGATATCACTAAACGCATGCCGTATGCCCGCCAGGCTGAGCACTTACCGGCCTGGGACGAGAGCCGCGTGGAAAACCCGGATGAGCTGGTTGTTATCCAGCATAACTGGCATGAGCTTCGGCTATTTATGTGGGACTACGTTGGCATTGTACGCACAACGAAACGTCTTGAGCGTGCTCTACGCCGTATCACAATGCTGCAGCAGGAAATTGATGAGTATTATGCCAACTTCCGCGTCTCCAACAATCTGCTGGAGCTGCGGAATCTGGTGCAGGTTGCCGAGTTGATCGTTCGCTGCGCGATGATGCGTAAAGAGAGCCGGGGCTTACACTATACTCTGGACTATCCTGATCCGTTGCCGGAATCCGGTCCGTCGATACTCTCCCCGCAGCGTCACATAAACAGATAAAACGCCTGGGTCAGGGCAGTGTAATCGTCGGAGTAACGCTGGTCTGGCCCACGGATAACCATCCTGTCGTTAAAGCATTCCCCCTCTTTTGGCGAGAGCGCCAGCAGTACCCTGTGCGGCAAACGCCCTTCCGTATCCGAGATATCGGTACGCAGTCGTAAGTTCCAGCCTATCTCGCGGGCAATATCAATAAAGGTATTGCCGGTACTTTCGGGAAGCACCACGCAGAAGAAGCCTTCCTCTGAGATCAACTCCGCCGCGCTGGTCAGCAGTGCTTTATGATCGAGCGAACCGGTATAGCGAGCCTGTTCTCGCTCAGGCGTACCACACTCCACACCGGGTGCGTAGTAGGGAGGATTACTGACGATCAAGTCGTAACGCGCCGTTTGCTCTGGTGCCCAGGCCAGCACGTCTGCGCATTCAACCTTTATCCGGCTTGCCCATGGGGATTCGCGGGCATTTTCACTCGCCTGCCCTGCGGCCTGCGCATCCAGTTCAACCGCATCAATCGTGACAGGCTCTTCCGTGCGCTGCGCCAGCATCAGTGCCAGCAGCCCACTGCCGGTACCAATATCCAGAATACGCTTTACCCCTGCGACAGGCGCCCACGCTCCCAGTAGAATACCGTCTGTACCGACTTTCATTGCACAGCGATCGTGAGCGACAAAAAACTGTTTAAACGTAAAACCATCGCGGCGCAACTGCGCTTTGAGTTGAGACATGTCAGGGCAACCTTCTAAGTGAAACTGGAGTAGCATAGGGGAAAGCGAAGTGGCCGAAAAGCGATATCCATACAAACAGATGAAGATTACAGCCGTAACGTCTATAATCAGCGCCCCACACAGAGGTAGAACATGACTGTAACGACTTTTTCCGAACTTGAACTCGATGAAAGCCTGCTCAATGCACTTGAGAGCAAAGGCTTTACACGCCCGACCGCCATTCAGGCAGCGGCCATTCCGCCTGCGCTTGAGGGCCGCGATGTGCTCGGTTCTGCGCCAACCGGCACGGGGAAGACAGCAGCCTACTTGCTGCCTGTGTTGCAGCATCTGCTCGATTTTCCACGTAAAAAATCAGGCCCGCCGCGTATTTTGATCCTGACGCCTACCCGTGAACTGGCAATGCAGGTTGCCGATCACGCACGCGAGCTGGCAGCGAATACCCATCTGGATATCGCTACGATCACCGGCGGCGTTGCGTATATGAACCACGCCGAAGTGTTCAGCGAAAACCAGGACATCGTCGTTGCAACGACGGGCCGTTTGCTGCAGTACATTAAAGAAGAGAACTTTGACTGCCGTGCGGTAGAAACCCTGATTCTGGACGAAGCCGACCGTATGCTGGACATGGGCTTCGCGCAGGATATCGAACATATCGCCGGTGAAACGCGCTGGCGTAACCAGACAATGCTGTTCTCAGCCACCCTCGAAGGGGATGCGATCAAAGACTTTGCAGAGCGTCTGCTGGAAGATCCGGTGGAAGTGTCAGCAACGCCATCTACCCGTGAGCGCAAGAAGATCCACCAGTGGTATTACCGCGCAGATAATCTTGAGCACAAGGTTGAGTTGCTGAAACACCTGCTTAAGCAGGAAGACGCCACCCGCACCATCGTGTTTGTGCGTAAGCGTGAGCGTGTGCATGAGCTGGCTGAAATGCTGCGTAATGCCGGGATCAACAATTGCTATCTCGAAGGTGAGATGGCGCAGGTGAAACGTACCGAAGGCATTAAGCGTCTGACCGATGGCCGCGTTAACGTGCTGGTCGCAACAGACGTTGCCGCGCGCGGGATCGACATCCCGGACGTGAGCCATGTGATCAACTTCGATATGCCTCGCAGCGGAGATACCTATCTGCACCGCATTGGCCGTACCGGTCGTGCAGGCCGCAAGGGTATTGCCATTTCTCTGGTCGAAGCACATGACTACCTGCTGTTGCAGAAAATTGGCCGCTATGTCGACGAGCCGCTGAAAGCGCGCGTCATTGATGGACTGCGTCCGACCACGCGTGCACCGAGTGAAAAAATGACGGGCAAACCGTCCAAGAAAGCGCTCGCGAAACGGGCGGAGAGAAAAGAGAAAGAAAAAGAGAAGCCGCGCGTGAAGCAGCGTCACCGCGATACCAAAAACATTGGTAAACGTCGCAAGCCAAGCGCTGCAGCGTCAGAAACGAAAACTGAAGAGTAAAAAAAGCCGGGAAATGTCCCGGCTTTTTGTTCCACCCCCGTGGCTAAAAACCTTACAGGCTTTCAGTAAAGGTACGCGCGATAACGTCGCGCTGCTGTTCCGGGGTCAGAGAGTTGAAACGCACCGCATAGCCAGACACGCGGATAGTCAGCTGTGGGTATTTTTCTGGGTGCTTAACCGCATCTTCCAGCGTTTCACGACGCAGTACGTTTACGTTCAGGTGCTGACCACCTTCCACACGCACTTCTGGTTTCACTTCCATCGGGATTTCACGGTATTCAATTTCGCCCAGTTTGTTAACCGGTACAATTTCATCTTCCGCAAAACCTGCTTTTGCTACCACACAGCGTGCTTCGTTTTTCTCGCTGTCCAGCAGCCAGAAAGAGTTGAGCAGATCGTCATTTGCAGCTTTAGTAATCTGGATACCTGTAATCATGTGTTGCCTCCCTTAGGCTACATTAACGGGTGTCGGCCTCTTGCGGCCAATTGGTAAAACCATTGTTTCTTGTGTGTATATATATCATTCACACCAAGGCTATTTATTGATTTAAATCAACAAAAACCCTAACCACACAAAGAGTGTGGTCTGAATTTATTGTTTCAGATCAATTTCACAGCCTACCAATTCAACTCAGCCTGCATATATTCAACATAAATTGAGTGACTTACGTGTATTTTCAACCTGTAATTTTGCACCCGGGAATTTAACGGTTAAGCTAGTCCCAGATTGAGATTCGCAGGAGAGCGAGATGACGACACCTTTAACCTGGCATGACGTGCTGGCAGAAGAAAAGCAACAGCCTTATTTTATCAATACCCTCAGCACCGTTGCGGCTGAACGTCAGTCCGGACAGACGATTTACCCGCCCCAGAAAGATGTGTTCAACGCATTCCGCTACACCGAACTGAGTGATGTGAAAGTGGTCATTCTCGGTCAGGATCCCTATCATGGCCCAGGGCAGGCACATGGACTGGCATTTTCCGTCCGTCCTGGCGTAGCTATCCCCCCTTCTCTGCTCAATATGTATAAAGAGCTTGAGGGAACCGTGCCAGGGTTTACCCGACCAAACCACGGCTATCTGGAAAGCTGGGCGCATCAAGGCGTGCTGTTACTGAATACCGTCCTGACCGTCCGCGCAGGGCAAGCCCACTCTCATGCCAGCCTTGGATGGGAGACCTTCACCGATAAAGTGATCAGTCTGATCAATGAACATCGCGAAGGAGTGGTGTTTTTACTGTGGGGATCGCATGCGCAAAAGAAAGGGGCGATCATCGATCGTCAGCGTCATCACGTGCTGAAAGCGCCGCACCCGTCACCGCTGTCTGCACACCGCGGTTTCTTTGGCTGTAATCACTTTGTTCTGGCGAATGAGTGGCTGGAAAAACGTGGCGAAACGCCGATTGACTGGATGCCCGTGTTACCGGCAGAAAGCGAATAGGATATGAATGTGCCGGGCTGGCCCGGCACATAAAAAGCTTATGCTTTGTTCTGACGCCACCATTCCGCCAGCAGCACGCCGGTCGCGACGGAAACGTTCAGACTTTCCACATTGCCTGTCCCGTCAATAGAGACGCTCAGATCCGCACTCGAGAGTGCCGCGTCTGACAGACCATCGCGTTCCTGACCTAACACCAGCACCATCTTACGCGGCAGTGTCGCTTTAAACAGCGGCGTACCGGCATGGCTGGAGGTCGTCACAATGGAATAGCCCGCTTTACGGAACTGTTCAATGGCATCAAGGACGCTGTCGCCGGTGATCGGCTGAACGTGTTCGGCACCGCCTTCCGCAGTACGGATCGCGGCACCGGATTCCAGCAGCGCAGCATCCTGCAGCAGTACCCCTTTAACGCCGAAGTGCGCGCAGCTGCGCATCATGGCACCCAGGTTATGCGGGTTGCCCACATCTTCCAGCGCCAGCACACAGTCATCGGCTTCCGCCTGGCTGACCCACTGCTGAACGGTAGTACCGTTACGTTTTTTGATCAGGAAGCAGACACCGCCGTGGTGTTCAGTCCCGGACGCTTTCGTCAGCTCAGCATCATCAACCACATGGTAGGCTTTGCGGTTCGCGGCCATCCAGCGCAGCGCTTCTTTAAAGCGCGGGGTGACGCTCTGGATAAACCAGGCACGAACGATACACTCAGGACGGCTCTGGAACAGGGCCTGGCAGGCGTTCTCGCCATACACGCGTGTCTCTTCCGCACGCTGACGGCGCAGCACTTCCGGATCGATAAAGCTTTTACCGCTGATGCCGCCGTGATCGGCTTTTTCCGGCGTCTCATCGCCAGGCGCGCGGGACACGGTACGCCATGGTGACGAACCTTCGCGCACAAAATCATCGCGTTTGCGATCGTCACGCTTGCGGTCATCACGTTTGCGGTCATCACCGCGGTTATTTCTGTCATCGCGGGCGGGGCGACGGCCACCGTCTGCACGAGAGGACGCCGGACGCCCGCCACCTTTTCCGGTACGCGGATTTTGGGTGCGTTTATCAGAGTCATCATCACTGCGGACATACATCACTTTGACCTTGCCGCTTTTATTTTTCATTTCGTCGTTCATGCTTTTCTCCACCAGCGCTGCGCGAAGCGCGCAGATTACCCGATGTGCAAGCGCATAGCCATAATTTCGTACAAAAGCCTGTGACTATTGTTCTCATTGAATAAAACGCATTGTCGTTTCAAACAGGCTCATTGATAATATGTAACATATTAGAAACATTATCGGCATACTGCCGCTGTCCCATGGTTCTATCAGAGGTTAGTTATGAATACCGTATGTGCCAACTGTCAGGCTCTTAACCGCATTCCGGACGATCGGATCGAGGATGGTGCGAAATGCGGGCGTTGTGGCCATGAGTTGTTTGATGGCGATGTGATTAACGCTACAGGTGCTACGCTGGACAAACTCCTCAAGGACGATCTCCCGGTGGTTGTCGATTTCTGGGCACCATGGTGTGGCCCGTGCCGTAACTTCGCGCCAATCTTCGAAGATGTCGCCGAAGAGCGCAGCGGGAAGATGCGTTTTGTGAAGGTGAATACGGAGGCCGAACGCGAGCTCAGCGCCCGTTTTCGTATTCGTAGCATTCCGACCATCATGATTTTCAAAAATGGTGAAGTCATCGACATGCTCAACGGCGCGGTACCCAAAGCGCCGTTCGAGAGCTGGTTGAACGAGTCGCTGTAACATTCACGGGGCACATCTTGTGCCCCGTTCCCGCCTCTGCGAAAATGGGGTTTTTCCTGCCCTTTCGCCCATGACTGATAACGCTGTACTTCAATTACGCGCCGAACGCCTTGCCCGCGCGACTCGCCCTTTTCTCGCTCGTGGCAACCGCATCCGTCGCTGCCAGCGCTGCCTGCTGCCGTTAAAAGTGTGCCTGTGCGACACGCTGGTACCGGCCACGGCGGAAAGCCGTTTTTGCCTGGTCATGTTTGATACCGAACCGATGAAACCCAGCAATACGGGCCGTCTGATCGCCGATATTCTGCCTGACACCGCCGCGTTTCAGTGGTCGCGCACTGAGCCGCCTCAGGCCCTGCTCGACTTAGTGGCAAGCCCGGACTATCAGCCGATGGTCGTTTTCCCCGCTTCTTATGCAGGCGCCGACCGTCAGGTACTTTCAGCTCCGCCATCCGGAAAACCGCCGCTGTTTATTATGCTGGACGGCACCTGGACGGAAGCGCGGAAAATGTTCCGCAAAAGCCCTTACCTTGATGCGCTGCCGGTTATTTCTGTCGACCTCTCTCGCGTGTCGGCCTACCGCTTACGTGAAGCCCATGCCGACGGACAATACTGCACCGCCGAAGTGGCGATTGCCCTGCTGGATCTGGCGGGTGATACCGAGGCGGCTGGGGCATTGGGCAGCCATTTCTCCCGTTTTCGCGAACGCTATCTGGCGGGAAAAACCGTTCATAAGGGCAGTGTCACAGCAACCGGGACAGAAAACGTTTAAAATCATCAGGTCGCTTGCATTCACAGGAGGCCTGCATGAGCCAGCGAGGGTTAGAAGCGCTACTACGTCCTAAATCCATAGCCGTTATCGGCGCATCAATGAAACCGGATCGCGCAGGCTACCTGATGATGCGCAACCTGCTGGCCGGCGGATTTAACGGCCCCGTCATGCCCGTTACACCGACTTATAAGGCCGTTCAGGGGGTGCTTGCGTGGCCTGATGTGCAGAGCCTGCCTTTCGTACCCGATCTGGCCGTACTTTGTACGAATGCGAAACGTAACCCGGAATTGCTGGAATCGCTCGGCAAAAAAGGGTGTAAGACCTGCATTATCCTCTCCTCTCCTCCTGAACAGCAACCCGAGCTTCTGGCGTGCGCCAGCCGCTATCAGATGCGTATTCTTGGGCCGAACAGTCTGGGGCTGCTCGCTCCCTGGCAAGGACTGAATGCCAGCTTTTCTCCAGTGCCGATCCGTAAAGGCAAACTTGCGTTTATTTCGCAGTCGGCTGCGGTATCCAACACGATCCTCGACTGGGCGCAGCAGCGTGAGATGGGGTTCTCCTACTTTATCGCCCTGGGTGACAGCCTGGATATCGACGTGGATGAACTGCTGGATTTTCTGGCGCGCGACAGTAAAACCAGCGCGATCCTGCTGTATCTAGAACACCTCAGTGACGCCCGTCGTTTTGTATCGGCCTCGCGCAGCGCGTCACGTAATAAACCCATCCTGGTCATTAAGAGCGGACGAAGCCCTGCAGCACAGCGCCTGCTGCATTCCCACTCCGGGATGGATCCCGCCTGGGATGCCGCGATCCAGCGTGCAGGTCTGCTGCGGGTACAGGATACGCACGAGCTTTTTTCCGCCGTCGAGACGTTGAGTCATATGCGTCCGTTACGCGGGGAGAAGTTGATGATTGTCAGTAATGGCGCAGCCCCAGCGGCTCTGGCGCTGGACGAACTGTGGTTACGTAATGGCAAGCTGGCCACGCTCGGTGAAGCGACGCTTCAGCGCCTGAGAGAGACCCTGCCCGCAAGCGTAGCTCCCGGCAATCCCCTCGATTTACGCGATGATGCCAGTAGCGATCGCTATATCAAAGCCATCTCCATTTTGCTGGATAGTCAGGATTTTGACGCGCTGATGATTATCCACTCCCCCAGCGCGGTCGCTCCCGGCAGTGAAAGCGCGAGAGCGCTCATTGAGGCGGTGCGTAACCATCCACGTGGTAAATACGTCACTCTGCTCACCAACTGGTGCGGTGAGTTCTCTTCGCAGGAGGCCCGACGCCTGTTCAGCGAAGCCGGGCTGCCAACATACCGTACACCGGAAGGTACCATTACCGCCTTTATGCATATGGTGGAGTACCGCCGTAACCAGAAGCAGTTGCGGGAAACGCCAGCATTACCCGGTAATCTGACGGCGAATTCCGTCGACGTTCACCGGTTGTTGCAACAGGCTATCGATGAAGGTGCAACATCGCTTGATACTCATGAAGTGCAACCCATTCTTGGTAGTTATGGGATGCAGACCCTGCCGACCTGGATCGCCAGCGACAGCGCTGAAGCGGTGCATATTGCCGAACAGATTGGCTATCCGGTCGCGCTTAAGCTTCGCTCACCGGATATTCCACACAAATCCGATGTGCAGGGGGTGATGCTGTACCTTCGAACCGCAGCAGAAGTTCAGCAAGCGGCAGATGCTATTTTCGACCGCGTAAAAATGGCCTGGCCACAGGCAAGGATCCACGGACTGCTGGTGCAAAGCATGGCAAACCGCGCGGGCGCACAGGAACTGCGGGTGGTTGTGGAACACGATCCGGTTTTTGGCCCGCTCATCATGCTGGGCGAAGGTGGCGTTGAATGGCGCCCTGAAGAGCAAGCCGTGGTGGCCTTACCGCCTCTGAACATGAACCTTGCTCGCTATCTGATTATTCAGGCCATCAAAAGCAAAAAAATCCGTGGCCGGAGCGCCCTGCGTCCGCTCGATATTGCGGGGTTAAGCCAGTTCCTGGTGCAGGTCTCTAACCTGATAGTCGATTGCGCGGAGATCCAGCGGCTGGACATTCATCCTCTGCTCGCCTCCGGCAATGAGTTTACGGCGCTGGACGTCACGCTGGATATCGCACCATTCGAAGGCGACAGAGAGAGCCGTCTGGCGATCCGTCCTTATCCTCTGCAGCTGGAAGAGTGGGTGGAGATGAAGAACGGTGAGCGTTCGCTGTTTCGCCCGATTTTGCCGGAAGATGAACCGCAGCTGCGGACGTTTATCTCTCAGGTCACGAAAGAGGATCTTTACTATCGCTACTTCAGCGAAATCAACGAATTTACCCATGATGATTTAGCCAATATGACCCAGATCGACTACGATCGAGAAATGGCCTTTGTCGCCGTTCGTCGTTCCGACAACGGTGATGAGATCCTTGGCGTGACGCGTGCTATTTCAGATCCGGATAACGTCGATGCGGAATTTGCTGTGCTGGTGCGCTCCGATCTTAAAGGCCTGGGCCTTGGGCGGCGGCTACTGGAAAAACTCATCAGTTATACGCGCGATCACGGATTGTTACGCCTGAATGGCATTACTATGCCAAACAATCGCGGTATGGTGACCCTGGCGCGAAAACTCGGTTTTGACGTTGATATTCAGCTGGACGAGGGTATTGTTGCCCTCTCCCTCAGTCTGAAATCGCCGGATAAACCCGAGTAAGCTACTGGAAATGTTACCCACTTTGGACGGGACTGGTGGTATCATTGTCCGCTTATGTTGTTTGCATGGTACAGACAACCCTTCAATGAACAGAGAAGAAACGCACTGTGATGTTGTCAAAATTTAAGCGTAATAAACATCAACAACACCTTGCTCAACTACCGAAGATTTCTCAGTCAGTTGATGATGTAGAGTTCTTTTACGCTCCCGCTCATTTTCGGGAGACGCTTCTGGAAAAGATTGCCAGCGCCACGCGACGCATTTGCATTGTGGCACTCTATCTTGAACAAGATGAAGGTGGGCGCGCGATCCTGAATGCGCTCTACGAAGCCAAACGTCAGCGTCCTGAACTGGATGTTCGCGTGCTGGTTGACTGGCACCGCGCTCAGCGTGGCCGTATTGGCGCTGCCGCCTCAAATACAAACGCAGACTGGTATTGCCGCACAGCGCAGGAAAACCCTGGCGTTGATGTCCCCGTTTACGGGGTGCCGGTGAATACCCGTGAAGCGCTTGGCGTACTGCATTTCAAAGGATTCATCATTGATGACAGCGTCCTTTACAGTGGCGCGAGTCTGAATGATGTTTACCTCCATCAGCTCGATAAGTATCGCTACGACCGCTACCATCTGATTCGTAATCCGCAGATGGCTGACATTATGTTTAACTGGGTCGATAAGCATCTGGTACATGGCCGTGGTGTGAATCGCCTTGACGATCCCCATCGCCCGAAAAGCCCGGAAATCAAAAACGACGTTCGCGCGTTCCGCCAGGAGCTGCGCGATGCGGTGTATCATTTCCAGGGGGATGCAAACAACGAAGAGTTGTCGGTTACGCCTCTGGTGGGGTTAGGCAAATCCAGCCTGTTGAACAAAACGATTTTCCACCTGATGCCATGTGCGGAGCAGAAACTCACTATCTGTACGCCGTACTTTAACCTTCCCGCCGTGCTGGTGCGCAATATCATTCAGCTGCTGCGCGACGGTAAAAAAGTGGAAATTATTGTCGGTGATAAAACGGCTAATGACTTTTTCATTCCTGAAGATCAACCCTTCAAAATCATCGGCGCCCTGCCCTACCTTTATGAGATTAACCTGCGTCGTTTCCTCAGTCGCTTGCAGTATTACGTGAATACCGACCAACTGGTGGTACGTCTCTGGAAAGATGAAGATAACAGCTACCATCTCAAAGGGATGTGGGTTGATGATGAATGGATGCTGCTGACCGGCAACAACCTGAACCCTCGTGCCTGGCGTCTTGATCTGGAAAACGCGATTCTGATCCACGATCCACAGCATGAACTGGCCGCGCAGCGTGAACGTGAGCTGGAACTTATTCGTACACATACGACGGTGGTTCGTCATTACCGCGAGCTACAGAGCATTGCCGATTATCCGGTGAAGGTCCGTAAGCTTATTCGCCGTTTACGTCGTATCCGTATCGACCGTCTTATCAGCCGTATTCTGTAATATCCAGGCCCTGCCACTCGCAGGGCTTTTTTTATGGAGCTGTTGATGCGTCTTCCTTTGTTACTCATGACCCTCTGTTTAACCGGCTGTAGCCATATGGCGAACGATAGTTGGTCCGGCCAGGATAAAGCGCAACACTTCCTCGCATCCGCGATGTTGTCCGCTGCCGGTAATGAGTATGCCCAGCACCAGGGATATAGCCGGGATCGTAGTGCAGCAATCGGCCTGATGTTCTCAGTCAGCCTTGGGGCATCTAAAGAGTTGTGGGATAGCCGCCCCTCAGGGAGCGGCTGGAGCTGGAAAGATTTTGCCTGGGATGTCGCCGGTGCTACGACCGGCTATGCCGTGTGGCAGATGGCGCATTATTAAAGACGAATACCTTTCCCTTTACGATGCAACATCAGGGATACGATAAAGGCCAGCGCCCCCATGATCGTCACATACCAGAAGAATGTCGTTTCGCTTCCCCATGATTTCAGGGACAGCGCAACGTACTCTGCTGATCCACCAAACAGGGCATTGGCGACCGCATAAGAAAGCCCTACCCCCAAAGCACGCACCTGTGCCGGGAACATCTCGGCCTTGAGTATCCCGCTGATCGAGGTATAAAAACTCACAATCACCATCGCCAGCATCACCAGAGCAAATGCGGCATAAGGGGATGAAACATGCTGAAGCGCGGTTAAAATGGGGACGGTACATAAGGCGGACATGCCCCCAAAAATCAGCATCGATGTACGACGGCCAATCTTATCCGAGAGTGCACCGATAATCGGCTGGATCAGCATAAAGACGAACAGCGCGACGGTCATGATGACGCTGGCGACGTTGGCGTGCATACCTGTGGTGTTCACCAGATACTTTTGCATGTAGGTGGTAAAAGTATAAAAACTGAGTGAACCACCGGCGGTGAAACCCAGAACCATCAGGAAGGCTTTGCGATTTCGCCACAGTCCTTTAAACGATCCCGCTTCCTTCAGCGTCCTGACCTCTTTTTGCGAGGTTTCGTCTAACTGACGGCGCAGCCAAAGCGCCACGATCGCCAGTGCAGCCCCCATCGCGAAAGGAATTCGCCATCCCCATTCATGAAGCTGGCTGTCTGAGAGGATCTGCTGCAGGATCACGACAACCAGAATGGCCAGCAGCTGACCACCAATGAGCGTGACGTACTGAAAAGAGGCATAAAAACCCTTCCGACCTTCAAGTGCAATTTCACTCATGTACGTGGCGCTGGTGCCGTACTCTCCCCCAACGGAGAGTCCCTGGAATAAACGAGCCAGCAATAAAAGGGCGGGAGCCCAGGTTCCGATAGCGTCATACCCCGGCAGACAGGCGATGATAAGGGAACCAAAACACATCATGCAGACCGAGATCAGCATGGAGGTTTTACGCCCGCGACGGTCTGCGATACGGCCAAACAACCAGCCGCCAATCGGCCGCATTAAGAATCCTGCTGCAAATACACCTGCCGTTTGCAGTAGCTGCGTTGTGGTGTTTCCTGACGGGAAGAAAATATGTGCGAAGTAAAGTGAACAGAATGAGTAGACGTAAAAGTCGAACCATTCAACCAGGTTACCGGATGAGGCACTAACAATTGCCCATACCCTTCTTCGGGTATCACTGGCAACCAGCGTCCCGTTCGATGTAATGCTTTCGGTCATTATGATTATACTCCTGCCATAAACAACGGCATGTTGAGTTCTGAAGGAACTCAATACCTTGTAAATTAAATGTTATTATTTTGTTATAAATAACATTGCGAGGGAGATCACAAATTTCGTTAGCAAGGTAAGTTCCAGGAGAAAGCCCAGGAGGGGAATAGTGCGGTCTGATGCCCTCACCCCGCTCCTCTTCCGCAGAAAGAGGGAGAAACAAAAGCAAAAAACCCCGCACCTTACGGTACGGGGTTCTTCTTAATTGATGCCTGGCAGTTCCCTACTCTCACATGGGGAGACCCCACACTACCATCGGCGCTACGGCGTTTCACTTCTGAGTTCGGCATGGGGTCAGGTGGGACCACCGCGCTAAAGCCGCCAGGCAAATTCTGTTAATCTGTATCAGGCTGAAAATCTTCTGTCTCTCACCGCCGAAACAGCTTCGGCGTTGTAAGGTTAAGCCTCACGGTTCATTAGTATCGGTTAGCTCAACGCATCGCTGCGCTTACACACCCGACCTATCAACGTCGTCGTCTTCAACGTTCCTTCAGGAGACTTTAAGTCTCAGGGAGAACTCATCTCGGGGCAAGTTTCGTGCTTAGATGCTTTCAGCACTTATCTCTTCCGCATTTAGCTACCGGGCAGTGCCATTGGCATGACAACCCGAACACCAGTGATGCGTCCACTCCGGTCCTCTCGTACTAGGAGCAGCCCCCCTCAATTCTCCAGCGCCCACGGCAGATAGGGACCGAACTGTCTCACGACGTTCTAAACCCAGCTCGCGTACCACTTTAAATGGCGAACAGCCATACCCTTGGGACCTACTTCAGCCCCAGGATGTGATGAGCCGACATCGAGGTGCCAAACACCGCCGTCGATATGAACTCTTGGGCGGTATCAGCCTGTTATCCCCGGAGTACCTTTTATCCGTTGAGCGATGGCCCTTCCATTCAGAACCACCGGATCACTATGACCTGCTTTCGCACCTGCTCGAGCCGTCACTCTCGCAGTCAAGCTAGCTTATGCCATTGCACTAACCTCCTGATGTCCGACCAGGATTAGCTAACCTTCGTGCTCCTCCGTTACTCTTTGGGAGGAGACCGCCCCAGTCAAACTACCCACCAGACACTGTCCGCAACCCGGATTACGGGTCTACGTTAGAACACCAGCCATTAAAGGGTGGTATTTCAAGGTTGGCTCCACGCAGACTGGCGTCCACGCTTCAAAGCCTCCCACCTATCCTACACATCAAGGACCAGTGTTCAGTGTCAAGCTATAGTAAAGGTTCACGGGGTCTTTCCGTCTTGCCGCGGGTACACTGCATCTTCACAGCGAGTTCAATTTCACTGAGTCTCGGGTGGAGACAGCCTGGCCATCATTACGCCATTCGTGCAGGTCGGAACTTACCCGACAAGGAATTTCGCTACCTTAGGACCGTTATAGTTACGGCCGCCGTTTACCGGGGCTTCGATCAAGAGCTTCGCGTTGCCGCTAACCCCATCAATTAACCTTCCGGCACCGGGCAGGCGTCACACCGTATACGTCCACTTTCGTGTTTGCACAGTGCTGTGTTTTTAATAAACAGTTGCAGCCAGCTGGTATCTTCGACTGATTTCAGCTCCACCCGCAGGGGCTTCACCTACATATCAGCGTGCCTTCTCCCGAAGTTACGGCACCATTTTGCCTAGTTCCTTCACCCGAGTTCTCTCAAGCGCCTTGGTATTCTCTACCTGACCACCTGTGTCGGTTTGGGGTACGATTTGATGTTACCTGATGCTTAGAGGCTTTTCCTGGAAGCAGGGCATTTGTTACTTCAGCACCGTAGTGCCTCGTCATCACACCTCAGCGTTAAAAAGGTACCGGATTTACCTGGAACCTCCGCCTACATGCTTAAACCGGGACAACCGTCGCCCGGCTAACATAGCCTTCTCCGTCCCCCCTTCGCAGTAACACCAAGTACAGGAATATTAACCTGTTTCCCATCGACTACGCCTTTCGGCCTCGCCTTAGGGGTCGACTCACCCTGCCCCGATTAACGTTGGACAGGAACCCTTGGTCTTCCGGCGAGCGGGCTTTTCACCCGCTTTATCGTTACTTATGTCAGCATTCGCACTTCTGATACCTCCAGCAACCCTCACAGGCCACCTTCAACGGCTTACAGAACGCTCCCCTACCCAACAACACATAGTGTCGCTGCCGCAGCTTCGGTGCATGGTTTAGCCCCGTTACATCTTCCGCGCAGGCCGACTCGACCAGTGAGCTATTACGCTTTCTTTAAATGATGGCTGCTTCTAAGCCAACATCCTGGCTGTCTGGGCCTTCCCACATCGTTTCCCACTTAACCATGACTTTGGGACCTTAGCTGGCGGTCTGGGTTGTTTCCCTCTTCACGACGGACGTTAGCACCCGCCGTGTGTCTCCCGTGATAACATTCTTCGGTATTCGTAGTTTGCATCGGGTTGGTAAGCCGGGATGGCCCCCTAGCCGAAACAGTGCTCTACCCCCGAAGATGAGTTCACGAGGCGCTACCTAAATAGCTTTCGGGGAGAACCAGCTATCTCCCGGTTTGATTGGCCTTTCACCCCCAGCCACAAGTCATCCGCTAATTTTTCAACATTAGTCGGTTCGGTCCTCCAGTTAGTGTTACCCAACCTTCAACCTGCCCATGGCTAGATCACCGGGTTTCGGGTCTATACCCTGCAACTTAACGCCCAGTTAAGACTCGGTTTCCCTTCGGCTCCCCTATACGGTTAACCTTGCTACAGAATATAAGTCGCTGACCCATTATACAAAAGGTACGCAGTCACACCCGAAGGTGCTCCCACTGCTTGTACGTACACGGTTTCAGGTTCTTTTTCACTCCCCTCGCCGGGGTTCTTTTCGCCTTTCCCTCACGGTACTGGTTCACTATCGGTCAGTCAGGAGTATTTAGCCTTGGAGGATGGTCCCCCCATATTCAGACAGGATACCACGTGTCCCGCCCTACTCTTCGAGTTCACAACCTGTGCATTTTCGTGTACGGGACTTTCACCCTGTACCGTGCGACTTTCCAGACGCTTCCACTAACACACAAGCTGATTCAGACTCTGGGCTGCTCCCCGTTCGCTCGCCGCTACTGGGGGAATCTCGGTTGATTTCTTTTCCTCGGGGTACTTAGATGTTTCAGTTCCCCCGGTTCGCCTCGTTAACCTATGTATTCAGTTAACGATAGTGCAACGAATTGCACTGGGTTTCCCCATTCGGACATCGCCGGGTCAAGGGTTCATATCACCTCGCCGGCGCTTTTCGCAGATTAGCACGTCCTTCATCGCCTCTGACTGCCAGGGCATCCACCGTGTACGCTTAGTCGCTTAACCTCACAACCCGAAGATGTTTCACTTCTGATTGCGAAAATTTGAGAGACTCGAACACACATAACATGTGTGTCGTTTCAATTTTCAGCTTGATCCAGATTTTTAAAGAGCAAATATCTCAAACATGACTCGCAAGTCAGTTTTGAGATATGACGGCAGGTGACTTTCACTCACGAACCAGCAAGTGGCGTCCCCTAGGGGATTCGAACCCCTGTTACCGCCGTGAAAGGGCGGTGTCCTGGGCCTCTAGACGAAGGGGACGTACAGTCTCAATCGCAAGACGCCTTGCTATTTACTTTTCATCAGACAATCTGTGTGAGCACTTCAAAGGCAGGTTCTTTAAGGTAAGGAGGTGATCCAACCGCAGGTTCCCCTACGGTTACCTTGTTACGACTTCACCCCAGTCATGAATCACAAAGTGGTAAGCGCCCTCCCGAAGGTTAAGCTACCTACTTCTTTTGCAACCCACTCCCATGGTGTGACGGGCGGTGTGTACAAGGCCCGGGAACGTATTCACCGTAGCATTCTGATCTACGATTACTAGCGATTCCGACTTCATGGAGTCGAGTTGCAGACTCCAATCCGGACTACGACGCACTTTATGAGGTCCGCTTGCTCTCGCGAGGTCGCTTCTCTTTGTATGCGCCATTGTAGCACGTGTGTAGCCCTGGTCGTAAGGGCCATGATGACTTGACGTCATCCCCACCTTCCTCCAGTTTATCACTGGCAGTCTCCTTTGAGTTCCCGGCCTAACCGCTGGCAACAAAGGATAAGGGTTGCGCTCGTTGCGGGACTTAACCCAACATTTCACAACACGAGCTGACGACAGCCATGCAGCACCTGTCTCACAGTTCCCGAAGGCACCAATCCATCTCTGGAAAGTTCTGTGGATGTCAAGACCAGGTAAGGTTCTTCGCGTTGCATCGAATTAAACCACATGCTCCACCGCTTGTGCGGGCCCCCGTCAATTCATTTGAGTTTTAACCTTGCGGCCGTACTCCCCAGGCGGTCGATTTAACGCGTTAGCTCCGGAAGCCACGCCTCAAGGGCACAACCTCCAAATCGACATCGTTTACGGCGTGGACTACCAGGGTATCTAATCCTGTTTGCTCCCCACGCTTTCGCACCTGAGCGTCAGTCTTTGTCCAGGGGGCCGCCTTCGCCACCGGTATTCCTCCAGATCTCTACGCATTTCACCGCTACACCTGGAATTCTACCCCCCTCTACAAGACTCTAGCCTGCCAGTTTCGAATGCAGTTCCCAGGTTGAGCCCGGGGATTTCACATCCGACTTGACAGACCGCCTGCGTGCGCTTTACGCCCAGTAATTCCGATTAACGCTTGCACCCTCCGTATTACCGCGGCTGCTGGCACGGAGTTAGCCGGTGCTTCTTCTGCGGGTAACGTCAATTGCTGTGGTTATTAACCACAACACCTTCCTCCCCGCTGAAAGTACTTTACAACCCGAAGGCCTTCTTCATACACGCGGCATGGCTGCATCAGGCTTGCGCCCATTGTGCAATATTCCCCACTGCTGCCTCCCGTAGGAGTCTGGACCGTGTCTCAGTTCCAGTGTGGCTGGTCATCCTCTCAGACCAGCTAGGGATCGTCGCCTAGGTGAGCCGTTACCCCACCTACTAGCTAATCCCATCTGGGCACATCTGATGGCAAGAGGCCCGAAGGTCCCCCTCTTTGGTCTTGCGACGTTATGCGGTATTAGCTACCGTTTCCAGTAGTTATCCCCCTCCATCAGGCAGTTTCCCAGACATTACTCACCCGTCCGCCACTCGTCACCCGAGAGCAAGCTCTCTGTGCTACCGTTCGACTTGCATGTGTTAGGCCTGCCGCCAGCGTTCAATCTGAGCCATGATCAAACTCTTCAATTTAAAAGTTTGATGCTCAATGAATTAAACTTCGTAATGAATTACGTGTTCACTCGTTGAGACTTGGTATTCATTTAGTGTCCGAAGACATTAAGAATCCATGTCACTTTGAGTGCCCACACAGATTGTCTGATAAATTGTTAAAGAGCAGTGCCGCTTCGTTTTCGCTGCGGCGCGGGGTGTGCATATTACGCTTTCCCGCTTCAGAGTCAAGCGTTTAATTTGCTTTTCTCTGCTGACCCGGCGGCGTGTGTGCCGTTGTTCCGTGTCAGTGGAGGCGCATTATAGGGAGTAATTCTGAAGCTGCAAGGATAAAGTGAAAATTATTTACTGACTGCTCATTTTCCAGGCAAATCACATCCCAGACCTCAATTCTGGCCTGGTTTTTAAACAAAAACGAGCCGCAAGCGGCTCGTTTTTGCGTTTTGTGACTTACTGCACTGCCACAATTCGATCGTCGTTGGCTTCCAGACGGATAACTTTGCCCGGAACCAGTTCACCAGACAGTATCTGCTGCGCCAGCGGGTTTTCGATCTGCTGCTGGATAGCACGTTTCAGCGGACGCGCCCCGTAAACCGGATCGTAACCATTTTCGCTCAGCAGTTTCAGCGCATCGTCAGAGATGTGAATTTCATATCCACGCTCTTCCAGACGTTTGTACAGACGCTGCAGCTGGATCTGTGCAATCGACGCAATGTGTTTCTCACCCAGAGGGTGGAATACCACCACTTCATCAATACGGTTGATGAACTCCGGACGGAAGTTATGGCTAACCACACCCAGAACCAGATCCTTCATATGGCTGTAATCCAGTTCACCGAAACGTTCCTGAATCAGATCGGAACCCAGGTTCGATGTCATGATCACGACCGTATTACGGAAATCCACCGTTCTCCCCTGCCCGTCGGTCAGACGACCGTCATCCAGGACCTGCAGGAGAATGTTGAACACATCCGGGTGCGCTTTTTCCACTTCATCCAACAGGATGACGGAATAAGGGCGACGGCGTACGGCTTCTGTCAGGTAACCACCTTCTTCATAACCGACATATCCCGGAGGCGCACCCACCAGACGTGAAACGGAGTGTTTCTCCATAAACTCGGACATGTCGATACGCACCATCGCATCGTCGCTGTCGAACATAAAGTTAGCCAGCGCCTTACATAGCTCGGTTTTCCCCACCCCGGTAGGGCCCAGGAACAGGAACGAACCAATCGGACGATTAGGATCGGACAATCCGGCGCGGCTACGACGGATGGCGTTAGAAACCGCTTCAACCGCTTCGTCCTGGCCAATCACGCGCTGATGCAGATCCTGCTCCATGCGCAGCAGTTTATCGCGTTCACTTTCCATCATGCGTGCCACCGGAATACCGGTCCAGCGCGCCAGCACTTCAGCAATTTCCGCATCCGTCACTTTGTTACGTAACAGACGCATCGTTTTGCCTTCTGACTGCGTCGCAATCTCAAGCTGTTTCTCCAGCTCAGGGATTTTGCCGTACTGCAGCTCCGACATTCGCGCCAGGTCACCCACACGACGCGCCTGTTCGATGGCAATTTTTGCCTGTTCGAGTTCAGCCTTAATGGTCTGAGTACCAGAGAGTGACGCTTTCTCTGCCTTCCACTCCTCTTCTAACTCAGAATACTGGCGCTCTTTATCGTCCAGTTCCTCATTGAGCATATCGAGGCGTTTTTTACTGGCTTCATCAGACTCTTTCTTGAGTGCCTGCTGTTCCAGTTTGAGCTGAATGATACGACGGTCGAGTCTGTCGAGTTCTTCCGGTTTCGAGTCTATCTGCATACGAATGCTCGAAGCAGCTTCATCAATCAGGTCAATGGCTTTATCCGGCAACTGACGGTCGGCAATATAACGGTGCGAAAGCGTCGCTGCCGCAACAATGGCCGGGTCAGTAATCTGCACATGGTGGTGCAGTTCATAACGCTCTTTCAGACCACGCAGGATCGCGATGGTATCTTCAACGCTCGGTTCCGCGACAAACACTTTCTGGAAACGACGTTCAAGAGCGGCATCTTTTTCAATGTACTGGCGGTACTCGTCCAGCGTCGTGGCACCGACACAGTGAAGTTCACCGCGTGCCAGCGCCGGTTTCAGCATGTTCCCGGCATCCATCGCGCCGTCGGCTTTACCGGCACCAACCATGGTGTGCAACTCATCGATAAACAGAATGACGTTGCCTTCCTGTTTTGCCAGATCGTTAAGCACCCCTTTCAGACGCTCTTCGAATTCACCGCGATACTTCGCCCCGGCCACCAGCGCACCCATATCCAGCGCCAGTACACGGCGGCCTTTCAGCCCTTCCGGCACTTCACCGTTCACAATACGCTGCGCCAGACCTTCAACGATGGCGGTTTTACCGACACCCGGTTCACCAATCAGTACTGGGTTGTTTTTGGTACGGCGCTGCAGAACCTGAATAGTACGGCGAATTTCTTCATCACGGCCGATCACCGGGTCAAGTTTGCCCTGCTCAGCACGTTCAGTCAGATCGACCGTAAATTTTTTCAAAGCCTGACGTTGGTCTTCGGCTCCCTGATCGTTCACGCTTTCACCCCCACGCATTTTCTCAATCGCCTGAGTCACATTGGCCGTGGTTGCGCCGGCAGTTTTCAGCAGGTCGGTCAAGGTACCGCGTGATTCAAGCGCCGCCAGAACAAACAGTTCCGACGAAATAAAGTTGTCCCCACGTTTTTGCGCCAGCTTGTCGCAAAGGTTCAGCACCCGCACCAGATCCTGGGACGGCTGAACGTCGCCGCCGGTACCTTCTACCTGCGGTAAACGGCTCAGCGCCTGATCGATGGCGGTGCGTAACTGGCCAGCATTAATGCCAGCAGACGTTAATAATGGACGTACCGATCCCCCTTCCTGATTCAGCAAGGCGCTCATTAAATGAAGAGGTTCGATGAATTGGTTGTCGTGCCCCAGTGCAAGGGACTGGGCATCGGCGAGAGCAAGCTGGAATTTATTAGTAAGACGATCCAGACGCATAACTCCTCCCATAACAGGTCAAATTTGCTACTGGAGATTAAATGAGGTCATCCCTCAATTATTCAAGGTTAATGACCTGAATTATGTGAAAAGAAAACAGCACGTGCCGGATCGTCTTGATTCTTTAGGTTATATCAGCCAAATAAAACTTGCCATACGCCCCGTGGTCTTGTCACGGCGATAAGAGAAGAAATCACCCTTTTCGGTGAACGTACAGCGGTCACCGCCGAAGATCTGCGTCACATTGACATTATTCAGACGCTGACGGGCAAGCTGATAAATATCGGCCAGATATTTTTCCCCCACGGGTTCGAAAGAATTAACGGCTTGCGGATCTTTCGCCATAAACGCTTCACGAACCTCCGGGCCCACCTCAAATGCCTGAGGACCAATTGCCGGGCCAAGCCAGGCAATTATATTGTCAGGGGAATCTTTGAAACAGGCGACGGTCTCTTCGAGCACACCTTCACAGAGACCACGCCACCCCGCGTGAGCTGCCGCAACCTCTGTCCCCGCACGGTTACAAAACAGCACCGGCAGACAATCGGCTGTCATCACGGCACATACTGTTCCCGGCGTATCGCTGTAGGAGGCATCGGCACGTTTAGACGCGTAGGGTTCTCCCGTCAACTTCAGCACAGCTTTACCGTGAACCTGCTCAAGCCACACCGGTTTAGACGGTAAGTTGCCCGCAGCAAACAGCCGCGAGCGGTTTTCTTCAACGTGTTCCAGGTTGTCGCCGCAGTGTGCACCAAGGTTCAAAGACGCCCACGCCCCCTGGCTTACCCCGCCAACGCGGGTTGAACTGCAGGCAGCCACGCCTTCAGGCAGTGGCCACTCCGGAACAATCAGTTTGGTCATAACCAGTCCACTTGATCTTTGTGTTCTTCAAAATCCGCGCGCATGGCGTCAATAAGCTCCACCATATCCTGCGGGATCGGCGCATGCCATTCCATTTGAATACCCGAGATAGGGTGATAAAGACGCAGCATCGTGGCGTGCAGCGCCTGACGATCAAACTTGCGCAGTACGCTGATGAACGCATCCGATGCCCCTTTTGGCGGACGCGGACGACCACCGTACACCTGATCCCCCACCAGTGGATGAGTAATGTGCGCCATGTGAACGCGGATCTGGTGAGTACGGCCGGTTTCCAGACGCAGACGCAGACGCGTATGAATGCGGAAATGTTCCATAATGCGATAGTGCGTCACCGCCGGTTTACCCATCGGATGCACCGACATATGGGTACGTTTGGTGGGATGACGGCTGATCGGCTCTTCCACCGTACCGCCGGCGGTCATGTGGCCAATGGCCACGGCTTCATATTCGCGGGTGATCTCACGCAGCTGCAGAGACTCTACCAGACGAGTCTGAGCAGGCACGGTCTTTGCCACCACCATCAGACCGGTGGTGTCTTTATCCAGACGATGCACGATACCGGCGCGCGGTACATCAGCGATCGGCGGGTAATAATGCAGAAGTGCGTTAAGTACCGTACCGTCAGGATTCCCCGCCCCCGGATGAACAACCAGGTCGCGCGGCTTGTTGATCACCAGAATGTCATCATCTTCGTAGACGATGTCCAGTGGGATATCCTGCGGCTCGAAGCGCATTTCCTCTTCGATTTCAGCATTGATGGCGACAGCTTCCCCACCTAACACTTTCTCTTTTGGTTTGTCCCAGATCTTGCCGTTTACCAGCACGCGCTGGTCAAGGATCCATTCTTTTATGCGTGAACGCGAATAATCAGGGAACAATTCGGCCAAAGCCTGATCTAAGCGTTGACCGAGCTGATTTTCGGAGACTGTTGCGGTGAGTTCTACTCGTTGTGCCATAAACTGCTTCTTCGTTTAACGTTGGGTTTTACGGCTTTGCCGTTTAATATAGTGTGCTATTGTAGCTGGTCTTAATCGGGAGCAGGAACAGAGTTTCTCCCGGACAAACATTTGAGGAAAGTCAAAACGTCATGACGCGCATGAAATATCTGGTGGCAGCGGCCACGTTGAGCCTGGCTTTGGTGGGCTGCTCCGGTTCAAATGAACAGGTCCCTGACAATCCGCCGAATGAAATCTATGCGACTGCACAACAAAAGTTGCAGGACGGTAACTGGAAACAGGCGATAACGCAACTGGAAGCGTTGGATAATCGCTATCCATTTGGTCCGTATTCGCAGCAGGTACAGTTAGATCTCATCTACGCATACTATAAAAATGCCGATCTGCCGCTGGCTCAGGCAACCATCGATCGTTTCATGCGTCTGAACCCGACTCATCCTAACATCGACTATGTAATGTACATGCGCGGCCTGACCAACATGGCGCTGGATGACAGTGCCCTGCAGGGCTTCTTCGGTGTGGATCGCTCCGACCGTGACCCGCAGCATGCGCGCGATGCGTTCAACGACTTTTCCAAACTGGTGCGCGGCTATCCGAACAGTCAGTACGTGACCGATGCCACCAAACGTCTGGTGTTCCTGAAAGATCGTCTGGCGAAATACGAATACTCGGTTGCTGAATACTACACCCGCCGTGGCGCATGGGTAGCCGTGGTTAACCGTGTAGAAGGGATGCTGCGTGATTATCCGGATACGCAGGCGACGCGCGACGGCCTGAAGCTGATGGAGAATGCTTACCGTCAGATGCAGATGACCGCACAGGCTGATAAGGTGGCGAAAATCATCGCCGCCAACAGCAGCAACATCTGATAGTGACGTCAATGCAAAACGGCAGCCCGCGGGCTGCCGTTTTTTTATTCATTTCAGAGACAAGCTGAAGCGGTTTAGCTTCAACACATCCTATCAACTATGACCGCAATTTTTGCCTTCGACAAGGTAAATCTCGCCTCTTCCTGCCCTGCCTCACAAAAAAGATTCCCTGACAAAAACCGACAAAATAACGTGATCTAAATCACACATTTTGACATTAGGACAGGTATGCTGGAATCACCAAGACGGAAAGACAAGAGGTAAAATTTATGACAATGAACATTACCAGCAAACAAATGGAAATTACCCCGGCAATTCGCCAGCACGTCGCAGACCGTCTCGCCAAACTGGATAAATGGCAAACACACTTGATTAATCCACATATCATCCTGTCTAAGGAGCCGCAGGGTTTCATCGCTGACGCAACTATCAATACTCCAAACGGCCATCTGGTCGCCAGCGCAAAACACGAGGATATGTACACCGCTATTAACGATTTGATCAACAAGCTGGAACGGCAGCTCAATAAAGTGCAGCACAAAGGTGAAGCCCGTCGCGCCACGACCTCGGTGAAAGACGCCAGCTTCGCGGAAGAAGTTGAAGAAGAGTAATCCTTTAAATTGAGTTTACCGCCAACGCGCCTTCGGGCGCGTTTTTTATTGACAGGGTGAAAACAGTACAGGTACTTTAAGGTTATCAACCACAGGATGATTTCATGAAACTGACGCCGTTCTTCTTCGCATTCTTTTTTACCTTCCCCTGAACGGGAGGCGTTTCGTCGTGTGATAAAGAATGCGAAGACGAACAACAAGGCCTCCCACTCCGGGAGGCCTTTTTTATTGATAACGATAAAACGAGACAGACAACACTATGACACCGGAAAACCCGTTACTGGATTTGCGAGTAAAAATCAGCGCACTGGATGAAAAATTACTGGCGCTTCTGGCAGAACGCCGCGCGCTCGCCATCGAAGTGGGTAAAGCCAAACTGGACTCGCATCGTCCGGTACGTGATATTGACCGCGAACGCGATCTGCTGGAACGTCTGATTCAACTCGGTAAAGCACATCACCTTGATGCTCATTACATCACCCGTTTGTTCCAGCTCATCATCGAAGATTCCGTTCTGACCCAGCAAGCGCTTTTGCAGCAGCATCTGAATAAAACCAACCCGCACTCTGCCCGCATCGCGTTTCTTGGCCCTAAAGGCTCTTATTCCCATCTGGCTGCCCGCCAGTACGCTGCACGCCATTTTGAAGAGTTCATTGAAAGCGGCTGTGCGAAGTTCGCCGATATTTTCAATCAGGTGGAAACCGGTCAGGCAGATTACGCCGTCGTACCGATTGAAAACACCAGCTCCGGTGCCATTAACGACGTCTACGATTTGCTGCAACACACCAGCCTGTCGCTGGTGGGTGAGCTGACGATCCCTATCGATCACTGCGTGCTGGTCTCTGGCTCTACCGATTTGAGCACCATCGAGACGGTCTACAGCCATCCGCAGCCATTCCAGCAGTGCAGCCAGTTCCTGAATCACTACCCGAACTGGAAAATTGAGTACACCGAAAGCACCTCAGCGGCGATGGAAAAAGTCGCCCAGGCGAACTCCCCTACTGTCGCGGCGCTGGGCAGCGAAGCGGGCGGTGCGCTGTATGGTCTTCAGGTTCTGGAACGCAATCTGGCAAACCAGACGCAAAACATCACCCGCTTCATCGTACTGGCGCGTAAAGCCATCAATGTCTCTGATCAGGTGCCAGCCAAAACCACCCTGTTGATGGCAACCGGGCAGCAGGCAGGGGCGCTGGTTGAAGCGCTACTGGTACTGCGTAACCACAATCTGATCATGACCCGCCTTGAATCACGCCCGATTCACGGCAATCCGTGGGAAGAGATGTTCTATCTCGACATTCAGGCCAACCTGGAATCGCCATCCATGCAGAAAGCCCTGCGTGAACTGGGTGAAATCACCCGTTCAATGAAAGTGCTGGGCTGTTATCCGAGCGAAAACGTGGTTCCTGTCGACCCGGCCTAACGTTCGATAAAGCGGCTTTTCTTCATCCCTGCCACATTCACCGGCAGGGTGAAGATAGCGCCGGAGAGCGGATACTTCGCCACCTCCTCCGCATCCATATTTTCCCGCGTGGTGGTAATAAACAGTGTTTTCATATCATCGCCGCCAAAACAGACCATCGTCGGGCAACGTACCGGCATGCGGTACTCTTCCAGTTGCTCCCCTTGCGGAGAAAAACGCGCAATACGCCAGCCGTCAAACAGCGCACTCCAGTAGCAGCCTTCCACATCCATCGCGGCACCGTCCGGTATCCCTTCGCCGTCTTTAAACTGGCGGAATACCTCACGTTTACCGGGTTCCCCCTGCTCATCCAGCGGGGTACGGTAGATAACGCCGTTTGGTGTATCAGAAGTAAACATCCACCGATGGTCGGGGCTGAATGCCAGACCATTGTGGCCATGAATGTCGCACTGGATAACTTTTGGCGTCAGATCGTTATCAATGCGCATCAGCAGCGCCCCGTTGTAATCACCCGGCGCCCAGAAGGTACCGGCGTAAAACCGGCCCCTATGATCGGTTCCCCCGTCATTGAAACGCGCAAGCTGCGGGTTAGACGGGTTATCACAGACTTTGCGCTGCAGCAGACCGTGTTTATCGGAAAGCCAGATGCCGCTTCGCATCGCGACGATAAAGCCGCCACGTTCGCGCAGGGCGAAACACCCCACCTCTTCGTGGAAAGAGAGCACGGTGTGCTCCGCTGTGGGTAAATGATAACGGTGGATCTCACCTTCAAGAATATCCGCCCAGTAAAGCGCATTTTCCTCTGCACTCCACGTCGGGCATTCGGGCAGATGCCCGGTGTAGTTCAACAGCAGCTGCGGTTCGGCCATGACAGTTCCCCAAAATGAAAAAAGCCAGCAATGCTGGCTTTTAGTATATACATCATCGCATTACTGGCGACTGTCATTTGCCTGACGCAACAGGGTGCGGCTCTCGCTCTGGAAACGTTGTGCGTAATCGCCAAACCAGTGCTCAACCTTACGGAAACTGTCGATAAACGCCTGCTTGTCTCCGTGTTCCAGCAGCGTGATGGCTTCGCCAAATCGCTGGTAGTAACGCTTAATCAGGGCCAGGTTGTTCTCAGACGACATAATAATGTCGGCGTAAAGCTGGGGATCCTGAGCAAACAGACGCCCGACCATCGCCAGCTCCAGACGATAGATAGGCGAAGAGAGTGCCAGTAACTGCTCAAGCTGCACATTCTCTTCCGCCAGATGCAGCCCATAGGCAAAGGTCGCGAAGTGGCGCAGCGCCTGAATGAACGCCATGTTCTGATCGTGTTCAACCGCGCTAATGCGGTGCAGCCGCGCGCCCCAAACCTGAATCTGTTCCAGGAACCACTGGTAGGCTTCCGGCTGACGACCATCGCAGTAGACCACCACCTGTTTCGCCAGGCTGCCGCTGTCCGGGCCAAACATAGGATGCAGCCCCAACACCGGCCCTGTGTGCGCGGCCAGCATTGCCTGCAGCGGGCCATTTTTCACGGACGCTAAGTCCACCAGGATGCAATCTGCCGGCAGCGGAGGAAGCTTCGCAATGATCTGCTCCGTCACGTGAATCGGCACGCTGACGATGACCATTCCGGCATCTTTCATCAGCTCCGGCGCATTTGCCCAGTCCTCTTTTTCCAGAATGCGCACCTGATAGCCAGACAGGGTCAGCATTTTTTCAAACAGCCGCCCCATCTGCCCTGCCCCGCCCACAATCACGACCGGGCGCAGGGACGGACACAGGGTCTTGAAGCCTTTATCATTTTCACTGGAGTAGGACTCCCGCATCACACGACGCAGGACATCTTCAATCAAATCCGGCGAGACGCCCAGCATCTGGGCCTCTTTACGACGGGAAGCCAGCATGGAGGCCTCGCGCTCCGGAACGTAAATCGGCAGGCCGTATTTGCTTTTGACCTCACCGACTTCAGCAACCAGCGCCATGCGGCGCGCTAACAGATCCAGCAGCGCCTTATCCACTTCATCAATTTGATCGCGTAATGCGGTCAATTCAGCAACCATAACTACCCTCTTAAGCCAGACGCGTCGCCAGCTGGCCGTTCAAATCTTTGTGGATCTCACGCAGCAGCGCATCGGTGGTTTCCCAGCTGATGCAGGCATCCGTCACGGATACACCGTGCTTCATTGCACTGCGCGGTTGTTCAGAAGATTGATTGCCTTCATGAATATTGCTCTCAATCATCAGACCGATAATAGAACGGTTGCCGTCTTTGATCTGTGCGACCACCGATTCCGCCACCGCAGGCTGACGACGGTAATCTTTATTCGAATTACCATGACTGCAATCTACCATCAGTGCCGGACGCAGTCCCGCCTGCTCCATCTCTTTTTCACACTGTGCCACATCTGCCGGGCTGTAGTTCGGCGCTTTACCGCCGCGAAGGATCACATGGCCATCCGGATTACCCTGCGTCTGCAGGAGACAAACCTGGCCCGCCTGGTTAATACCCACAAAGCGGTGCGGCATCGCCGCGGCGCGCATGGCGTTGATCGCCGTGGCGAGGCTACCGTCGGTCCCGTTTTTGAAACCCACCGGCATCGACAGACCAGACGCCATTTCACGGTGGGTTTGTGATTCCGTGGTACGCGCACCAATCGCAGACCAGCTAAACAGATCGCCCAGGTACTGCGGGCTGTTCGGATCCAGCGCTTCGGTTGCCAGCGGCAGCCCCATGCTGACCAGCTCCACCAGCAGGCGACGCGCAATCTTCAGACCGGCTTCCACATCAAACGAGCCATCCATGTGCGGATCGTTAATCAACCCTTTCCAGCCAACGGTGGTACGTGGCTTCTCAAAATAGACGCGCATCACCAGGTAGAGGCTATCGCTGACCTCCTCCGCTAATGCTTTAAATCGACGAGCGTATTCAATGGCGGTTTCAGGATCGTGAATGGAGCAAGGACCACATACCACCAGCAGGCGCGGATCGCGGCCAGCGATAATGTCAGAAATGGTCTGGCGCGAGTGCTCAATTTGAGCCTCCTGCGCGACACTCAACGGGAACTCCGCTTTCAGTTGATCCGGAGTAATCAAAACCTGTTCGTCAGTGATATGTACGTTGTTCAGCGCGTCTTTTTGCATGATGGCGATCCTGTAAAGCTCGTTTGCGATAGTTGTTTTCCTCGAAGAGGTGAAACAACGATACCACAACAAGTAAAGATTTCAATCCAAAATACGTACACTTTACTTTACAAAAGCCATTTTACTGCAAAAATCAGCCGTTGAAGTCGTAAAGATAAAATTACAGTCATATTTTCTTTGGCCAGGCTATGCTGAAGAAAAAAGGAGAATGGCTATGCGTTCAATCGCTCTTATGCTGTTGTCGCTGTGTTTATCGGGCTGCCAGATCAATCCTTACACCTTCCAGCCCGACTGGACCAGTCCCAGTTGGTTCGACGCGGGTAAAGAAGACGCCATGAATGGCCTGCCGGTTAAAGATAATCAGACGCTGGCCGATAGTTTTAACGACCCGCATGTTGATCGTAGTGAATATCTTCGTGGCTACGCCGACGGTCAGAAGAAAGTGTGTGAAGAAGGTTTTATTCACGCCTGGGGATTAGCAGGCAAATCTTTCCCTGCCAGTTGTGATACCGCCGAAAATGCAGCAAAGCTGCATGAATCATGGCAACAAGGAATGGATGAAAGTATGCGCGCCAGCAGGCTAAATTAAGCCGGTTCTCTGTGCCGGAATAGAGTCACTGTAGGATTTAGCTTAGGTCGAACGCAGGATATTTCTGACATAATGACGGCTTTGATAAACAATGGTATTCTGCCGACAACTCTTAAGGACATCTATTTCCAGAGCGGTGTGGCGGATTCTGGTGAGAAATTCATTCTTGATCTCTTTGTTCCGACTCACTCTGGTGCTAATGCTGTTCTTTATGGTGGGCCCAGCGACGGCAGGCACGTTCACAGAAACCGATAAATCGGTGCGTTCGATTGTGTCGGGTATTGTGAGCTACACCCGATGGCCGTCACTTTCCGGGCAACCTAAACTCTGTGTTTATGCCTCATCTCACTACACGCAAGCACTTAGCCGTGAAGAGGGGCAAAGCGAGTTACCTTATACTCCCGTTATTGTGCATAACGATCAGGAAGCCCTGTCCGCGACGTGCGATGCTATTTATTTCGGGACTGAATCGCCGGCAAAACAACTTGAATTAATAAGCCAGTATCAGGGCAGAGCATTGCTATTAATCTCAGAGCAGAATCCGGAATGTGTTATTGGCAGTGCATTTTGCCTGATAATCGATCACAACCAAGTCAGATTTTCCGTCAATCTGGATGCATTAACGCGCAGTGGTGTACGCGTCAATCCGGATGTATTAATGCTCGCACGGAATAAGCAGCATGGATAAAGAATTCACTTCAACACCACGTCCAACGTTTAAAAGCACGTTACGACGAATCAGCATGATAAGCGTCATCATCACCATGACGTTAATTTGGCTGCTGCTCTGTTTTGCTTCCGTGGTGACATTAAAGCAATACGCGCAAAAAAACCTCGAATTAACCGGCGCAACAATGAGCCACAGTCTTGAAGCCTCACTGGTCTTTAACGATGCGCTGGCAGCCAACGAAACGCTTGCGACCTTGGGTAAACAGGGCCAGTTTGCCGTAGCTGAGGTTATCAACGTACATAAAAAGCGATTTGCTTACTGGTCCTGGAACCCGGAGGATAATAACGACACGCTGGGCGCGCTGGTTAGCCGCTGGCTGTTCCCCAATCCGGTTGCACAGCCCATCATGCATAACGGCAATGCGATCGGCGAAATCCGCCTCACCGCGCGCGACAATCTGATCAGTCATTTCATCTGGCTGTCGTTCGCCGTTCTCACCGGCTGTATTCTTTTTGCTACCGCCGTTGCGCTCACGATTACCCACTCCCTGCACCAGGGCATGGTGACGGCGTTGCAAAATATCACCGACGTCGTTCATGACGTACGCACCAACCGCAACTTCTCCCGCCGGGTGAAGGATGGCCGTATCGAAGAATTCCACCAGTTCGGCGAGGACTTCAACAGCCTGCTGGATGAGATGGAAGAGTGGCAGCTGAAGCTGCAGGCTAAAAACGCCCAACTGCTGCGTACCGCCATGCACGATCCGCTGACCGGCCTTGCCAATCGGGCTGCGTTTCGTAGCAGCATCGCGGCATTAATGAACGACACCTCCGCGAAAACCAACTCTGCCCTTCTGTTCCTCGACGGCGATAATTTCAAGTTTATTAATGATACCTGGGGACATGCGGCAGGCGATTGCGTGCTGATTGAAGTCGCCAGCAGGATGGTCGAATTTGGCGATAAGCGTCATCAGTCATACCGCCTTGGCGGTGACGAGTTTGCGATGGTGCTGTACGGCGTTCAGTCTGCCGCAGAGGTTCAACAGATTTGTGCTGCGCTGTCGCAGCAGTTTATACGCCCGTTCGATCTGCATAACGGGCAGACAGCAACGATGTCACTTAGCATTGGCTTTGCTCTGGCGTGGGAAAGTGCCTCTGTGGAAGCATTACTGGAGCAAGCCGACCGCAACATGTACCAGGATAAAAACCAGCGTACAAAAGCAATAACTTAGAAAGGATACGACATGTTAAAACGATACTTCGCGCCGTTATTTCTCGCTTCGATAGTGCTGGCAGGTTGCCAGTCACCGCCTGAAGGTAAATTCACCCCTGAGCAAATTGCGGCGATGAAGTCATACGGTTTTAACGAGCTGAATGGCGACTGGTCTCTGGGCCTGTCAGATACAATCCTGTTTGATAAAAATGACGCCAGACTGCGCCCGGAAAGTGAAGCGCAGATCCGCACCATGGCATCTCGCCTGGCGGCTACCGGCCTGAAACACGCGCGCATGGATGGCCACACCGATAATTACGGTGAAGAGAGCTACAACGAAGCGCTGTCGTTAAAACGTGCCAATGCAGTGGCTGACGTCTGGGCCAAAGGCGCCAATATCCCGCGCAGCAACCTCACCACGCAGGGATTAGGTAAAAAATATCCGGTTTCCAGCAACAGTACGGCGCAAGGGCGTGCTGAAAACCGTCGGGTCGCGGTGGTCATCAGCACGCCATAGCCTTATTTAACAGATGATTGTGCGAGCGACACGCCGGCTGCCGCTCGCCAGCGCAGCCAGTCGACCAGAATAAACAGCGCCAGGCTCGCACCCATCACCGGCAATGCCAGCCCCAGCACTACGCTGGCTACCACCGTAGTGGTTCTCCCCCATCCCGGGAGCGCCAGCCAGCACTGACAAAGCGTCTGAAGCGGATCCGCCGTCGATTGCGCCGGGCGACGCATCCACCACATCCGGTATCCCCAGACAATCAGCACACACAGCGCCAGGCCAAATGCGATAAGCAGCAACTGGTTCGCCAGGCCGAACAAGATCCCCATATGGAAATCCACGCCCCAGCGGGTCAGCTTTGCCATTAGCGGGAAATTCTCAAAGCGGGTTCTGTCCAGAATTTGCATGGAATTCGGATCCACCGCAACGGCATCCACCTGGGTCGGCCAGCTGCGGTCAATTTCCGTCACGGTCCATGCCTGGTCAGCGCTTTTCGCCGGGCGGATTTCGAGTTTATTCGCATCAATCCCTGCCCGACGGGCAGCGTGCAATACGCCATCAAACCGGGTCAGATCTATCGTCACGTCGGGCATCATCATGCCACCATGATGTCCGCGATGTTCAGCATGTTCATCCATCGTGACGGGGGCACCCGAAAGCGTGGTGTTCACCTGTGGGGTTAGCCAGTTCATCTGCGCACGAAGTTTATCCACGTTGCCGCCCGCCCACTGAGACCACGTCAGGCCCGTCGCAGAGAACAGCAACATTCCCCCCAGCAGCACCCAGCCCAGCGTGACATGCAGGCGACGCCGGTTCTGAAAACGATTGTTGATCCGACGTTTTGGCCGGGTATAAAACCACAGCGCAATCCCGCCCAGCGCGGCGACCCACATCCACGAGGCGGCCAGCTCGCTGTAGATCCGACCAACGTTACCCAGCATCAGGGAGGTATGCAGATAATCAATGGTCTGGCGTAACGGTAAAATTCCGCTGGTACCATACACCGTCATATCGCCACGCACCGCAAGAGTGACGGGATCGATAAAAACAGCGCGGGTTTCCGATGGGCCAAGCGACGGGTCGGCAAACATCACACGGGTGGTTTCACCCGCAACCAGACCAGGACGCACGGCGTGTAAACGCAGACTGGTGCCGATGTTTTTTTCCGCCACGGCGATCTGTTCCGCCAGCGGTTGTAGTTCCCCCACCGAATCCGTGTGGAGCGCGTGCCGGTACAGAATATTTTCCAGCTGCGGTGTCGCCACATACAGCGTACCGGTCAGCGCGGCGAAGAAGATAAACGGGCCGACAAACAGCCCGACATAGAAATGGAGTCGACGCAGCAGGTTTCCCCATGCCGCGCGCGGAGTGCAGGTAGTCATACTTTTCCTTTTTAAGGCAAAAAGTTATCGATATTTTTTAAAGGGAAAAAGCAGACTGCCGCGGCGGCGCGCGGGTATCGGGATAAAGCCAGGGGAAAAAATGCCAGTGGCTGACCGCCTGACGCGGCGGCTTCACACGCAGCCTTTGCAGCACGACACTGAGCAGCACAATCAGCGCAAGTATCATGCCCGGCACGTGGGCTAATAGCACGCAGTAGCCACAGGCTTCCGCATGGTCAACCGGCATGCTGTGCTGCATATCGCCGTGGTGCTCATCCATCGACATCATGCTCATGTCATGGTGCATCCCCGGCATGGCACTCATGGGATCTTTTTGCAGCGAGACGGAGATAAGCGGTGCGATCACGATCAGCAGGATCGCAAACAGCGCGGTCCATGCCGCTGCGCGTTTCCAGTTATGCTGATGCAGTACGTTAATCACTTACCCTCCACGGAAGAGGCCAGCATTGTAAATGATTTATGACGAAAGGGTTAACACGAGAGATGCGATGGGATAAAAAAAGGGCCAGCCTTTCGGCCAGCCCTTTCTAACAGGATGTCGCTTAAGCGAATCTTAGTTCAGACGCTCTTTAATACGAGCAGACTTACCAGTACGCTCACGCAGGTAGTACAGTTTAGCTTTACGTACAGCACCACGACGTTTAACAGCAATGCTGTCAACTACCGGAGAGTGAGTCTGGAAGACACGCTCAACGCCTTCGCCGTTGGAAATTTTACGAACAGTGAATGCAGAGTGCAGACCGCGGTTACGAATAGCGATAACCACGCCCTCGAATGCCTGCAGACGTTTTTTGGAACCTTCAACAACCCATACTTTCACTTCCACGGTGTCACCTGGACGGAAGGAAGGTACGTCCTGCTTCATCTGCTCTTGTTCAAGTTGCTTAATAATATTGCTCATAATTTAATCTCTTATCCTGGGTAAACTGATATTCGGGAGCGTATTACGCATTCCCATCATGTTCATGCTGCTGGTGCGCGTGTTCAGTTTTGAACTCGGCCAGCAACTTTGCTTGCTCTTCAGTCAGAGCCAGGTTTTCCAGAAGTTCAGGTCTTCTAAGCCAGGTTCGGCCCAGCGACTGCTTCAAACGCCAGCGACGTATCTCAGCATGGTTTCCAGACAGTAACACTGCCGGGACGTCCATCCCTTCTAACACTTCAGGACGGGTATAGTGTGGACAGTCCAGCAACCCATCGGCAAAGGAATCTTCCGTTGCCGAAGCTTCATGGCCCAGTACACCCGGAATGAACCGGGCGACGGAGTCAATCAGCGTCATCGCTGGTAACTCACCACCGCTGAGAACGTAATCGCCGATAGACCATTCTTCGTCAATCTCGGTTTGAATTACGCGCTCATCTATCCCTTCGTAGCGACCACAGACCAGAATCAGTTTTTGATTCGTCGCCAGTTCGCTGACGCCCGCTTGATCAAGCTTGCGTCCCTGAGGTGACAGATAAATCACCTTTGCGCCTTCACCTGCCGCGGCTTTTGCTGTGTGAATGGCGTCCCGTAAGGGTTGCACCATCATTAGCATCCCCGGTCCGCCGCCGTAAGGACGATCGTCCACGGTACGGTGCCGGTCATGCGTGAAGTCACGAGGACTCCAGCTTTGGATGCTCAGCAGGCCATTCTTTACTGCCCGGCCAGTTACCCCGTAATCGGTAATCGCGCGGAACATTTCAGGAAACAGGCTAATTATGCCAATCCACATAGCGCCGTCTTTTACCGTTTATCCGGAGAATTTAAAAACCAGGATCCCAATCTACTTCAATCGTTTGAGTAGCGAGATCGACTTTCTTGATAACCTGTCCATCGAGGAACGGAACCAACCGCTCCTTGATGCCAAATGCATCTTTCAGGTTTGCCTTAATGACGAGAACGTCATTGGACCCGGTTTCCATCATGTCGATGACTTTCCCCAGGCTGTAGCCTTCAGTGGTGACTACCTGGCAACCCATAAGGTCTTTCCAGTAATAGTCGCCTTCTTCAAGCTCCGGCAACTGCGACGAATCCACGACAATTTCACAATTAGTCAGCGCATTCGCGGCATCTCGATCATCAACGCCTTTCAGCTTGATGATGATGTCCTGATTGTGGTGACGCCAGCTTTCCAGCTCGACCTCTTCCCACTTACCGGCTTTCTGGATAAACCAGGGCTGGTAATTAAAAATGCTATCAGCGTCTTCAGTGGAGGAAAACACTCTGAGCCAACCACGGATACCGTAGCAAGAACCCATTTTGCCCAATACGATCGGTTCAACAGGTGCTTTATTGCTCATCATGACCACCGTGACAGATTAAGCTGCTTTGTTTGCTGCTTTGATCAGCGTAGCAACGCGATCGGAAACAGTAGCGCCCTGGCCAACCCAGTGAGCGATACGATCCAGATCCAGACGAGTTTCTTCTTCTGCGCCAGCGGCCAGTGGGTTGAAGAAACCAACGCGCTCGATGAAGCGACCGTTGCGTGCATTACGGCTGTCAGTCACAACAACCTGGTAGAACGGACGCTTTTTAGCGCCGTGACGTGCTAAACGAATAGTTACCATAACATCCTCTTGTGTGAATAAAACAACCGGGCCCCATCGAGGAACGGAGCCCGGGTGTCATATTAAAAGCCCGAAAATTTTACTGATTTCTGGGGAAAATGCAATCAGCATCTTGATACTGAGCATTAAACACGATTTATCGGCCAGGGAATCCTGGCGGCATCATCCCTTTCATGCCACGCATCATCTTGGCCATGCCGCCCTTCTTCATTTTCTTCATCATGCGCTGCATGTCGTCGAACTGTTTCAGAAGGCGGTTAACGTCCTGCACCTGCATGCCGCAACCGGCTGCGATACGGCGCTTACGGGAACCTTTGATGATGTCAGGGTTAGCACGCTCTTTGAGGGTCATCGAGTTGATGATCGCCTCCATACGCACCAGCACCTTGTCATCCATCTGCGCTTTTACGTTGTCTGGGATTTGGCCCATGCCCGGCAGTTTGCCCATCAGGCTTGCCATGCCGCCCATGTTTTTCATCTGACGCAGCTGCTCAAGGAAGTCGGTCAGATCGAAACCGTCGCCTTTTTTCAGCTTGCTGGCCAGCTTCTCGGCCTGGGCGCGGTCAACTTTACTCTCGATATCTTCAATCAGCGACAGCACGTCACCCATGCCGAGGATACGGGAGGCAATACGGTCCGGGTGGAACGGCTCCAGCGCTTCGGTTTTTTCGCCCACGCCGAGGAACTTGATCGGCTTACCGGTGATATGACGAATAGAAAGCGCCGCACCGCCGCGGGCGTCACCGTCCACTTTGGTCAACACCACGCCGGTTAACGGCAGGGCTTCGTTAAACGCTTTCGCGGTGTTCGCCGCATCCTGACCGGTCATGGCGTCAACCACAAACAGGGTCTCTACCGGGTTGATAGAGGCATGCACCTGTTTGATCTCGTCCATCATCGCTTCATCAACGTGCAGACGACCGGCGGTATCCACCAGCAGCACGTCGTAGAATTTAAGCTTCGCTTCTTTCAGCGCGGCATTGACGATGTCGACAGGTTTCTGGGCCACGTCGGACGGGAAGAAATCGACGCCAACCTGCTGCGCCAGGGTCTCCAGCTGTTTGATTGCCGCCGGGCGATAAACGTCCGCAGAAACCACCAGCACCTTTTTCTTGTGCTTCTCGCGCAGGAATTTACCCAGCTTACCAACGCTGGTGGTTTTACCCGCACCCTGCAGGCCCGCCATCAGCACCACGGCCGGAGGCTGAGCCGCCAGGTTCAGAACCTGGTTCTCTTCGCCCATCGCCGAAACCAGTTCGTTACGAACGATTTTGACGAACTCCTGACCCGGGGTCAGGCTCTTGTTAACTTCATGACCAACCGCCTTCTCTTTAACGCGGTTGATAAAATCACGAACAACCGGCAACGCGACGTCTGCTTCCAGCAGCGCCATGCGCACTTCGCGCAGCGTTTCCTTGATGTTGTCTTCGGTAAGGCGTCCGCGGCCGCTGATGTTGCGCAGCGTGCGCGACAAACGATCGGTTAAATTATCAAACATTGTCTCTCGCCTGAGTAGAAACGTTGGGCCGCCATGAGCGACACATACACAGAATTTTGCCGGAGTATAACATGAAGGCGCCTTTGTTGTTATGCAACGGTTGGAGCAGGCGTCACGTAACGTTATACTGCTTCTCTTTCTTATTAAGACAACTGTCGATGCCTATATGCCTGTTTTCGCACTGATCGCCCTTGTTGCCTACTCTGTCAGCCTTGCGCTGATCATTCCCGGACTGCTGCAAAAAAACAGCGGCTGGCGGCGCATGGCTATTCTGTCGGCGGTGATCGCACTGATTAGTCACGCTTTTGCGCTGGAATCACGCATCATTCCCGGTGACGGCAGCGTGCAAAACCTGAGCGTGCTGAATGTCGGCTCGCTGGTCAGCCTGATGATCTGTACGGTGATGACAATTGTTGCCTCGAAGAATCGCGGCTGGCTGTTGCTGCCCATTGTTTATGCCTTCGCGCTGATCAATCTGGCCTTAGCCACCTTTATGCCCAATGAGTTCATTACGCATCTGGAAGCCACGCCGGGCATGCTGGTACACATCGGCCTGTCGCTGTTCTCTTACGCAACGCTGATCATTGCCGCGCTCTACGCCATGCAGCTTGCCTGGATTGACTACCAGCTGAAAAATAAAAAGCTGGCGTTTAACCATGAGATGCCGCCGCTGATGGTCATTGAGCGTAAGATGTTCCACATCACCCAGGTGGGTGTCGTGCTGCTGACCTTAACGCTCTGCACCGGCCTGTTTTATATGAAAAACCTGTTCAGCGTGGAGAATATCGACAAAGCGGTGCTCTCCATCATCGCGTGGTTTGTCTATATTGTCCTGTTATGGGGCCATTATCATGAAGGCTGGCGCGGTCGTCGCGTGGTCTGGTTCAACGTCGCGGGTGCGGGCATTCTCACCCTTGCCTATTTCGGTAGCCGCTTCATACAGCAATTTGCTGGCTAAGTAACAAAGGAGTTCCCCTGGAACACATCTCTACCACCACGCTGATCGTTACGCTGATCGTCATGGTGGTCATCTCCGCCTATTTCTCTGGCTCGGAAACCGGCATGATGACCTTAAACCGCTACCGGTTACGTCATCGTGCTAAACAGGGTAACCGTGCCGCACGTCGCGTTGAAAAGCTGCTCCGTAAACCGGATCGCCTGATAAGCCTGGTGCTTATCGGTAACAACCTCGTCAATATCCTCGCCTCTGCGCTGGGCACCATCGTTGGGATGCGCCTGTACGGCAATGCCGGGGTCGCGATTGCCACCGGCGTCCTGACCTTTGTGGTGCTGGTGTTTGCGGAAGTGCTCCCCAAAACCATCGCCGCGCTTTACCCGGAAAAAGTGGCTTACCCGAGCAGCTTCCTGCTGGCACCGCTGCTGATCCTGATGATGCCGCTGGTCTGGCTGTTGAATATGGTCACCCGCATCCTGATGCGCATGGTCGGCATCAAGGCCGACGTCGCCATCAGCAGTGCGCTCAGCAAGGATGAGCTGCGCACCATCGTGAACGAATCCCGCTCGCAAATTTCACGTCGTAATCAGGACATGCTCCTGTCGGTGCTGGATCTGGAAAAGGTCAGCGTTAACGACATCATGGTGCCGCGTAATGAAATCGTCGGGATTGATATTAACGACGACTGGAAGGCCATCGTCCGCCAGCTGACTCACTCCCCGCACGGACGCATTGTGCTGTATCGCGACTCCCTGGACGACGCCATCAGCATGCTGCGCGTGCGGGAAGCGTATCGCCTGATGACCGAGAAAAAAGAGTTCACCAAAGAGGTGATGCTGCGCGCCGCCGACGAGATTTACTACGTACCGGAAGGGACGCCGCTCAGCACGCAGCTGGTGAAATTCCAGCGTAACAAGAAGAAAGTCGGCCTGGTGGTCGATGAGTATGGCGATATTCAGGGGCTGGTGACGGTCGAAGATATTCTGGAAGAGATTGTCGGAGACTTTACCACCTCCATGTCCCCTTCTCTTGCGGAAGAGGTCACGCCGCAAAACGACGGTTCGGTGCTGATTGACGGCAGCGCGAACATCCGCGAACTCAATAAAGCCTTTAACTGGCATCTGCCGGAAGATGAGGCTCGCACCATGAACGGGATGATTCTGGAAGCGCTGGAAGAGATCCCGGCGGCGGGCACACGCGTGCGTATTGAGCAGTACGATATTGATATCCTGGACGTGCAGGACAATATGATTAAGCAGGTGAAGGTCCTGCCTGTTAAACCACTGCGCGAAAGTATCGCGGAATGATGTTGTAGGCCGGGCAAGGCGAAGCCGCCGCCCGGCACTACGGGACGGCAAATTACGCTTTCGCTTTCGCCACGGTCACCATCGCAGCACGGATGGTACGGCCGTTCAGGGTATACCCTTTCTGCATCACGCCCAGCACTTTACCGGCTTCAACGTCTTCTGATTCCACCATCGCAATCGCCTGGTGTACGTTAGGATCCAGCGGGACGTCGGTATCGGCAATCACTTCCACGCCGAACTTACGCACCACGTCCAGCATGGATTTCAGCGTCAGTTCGATACCTTCGATCATTGCCGCGTTGTCCGGATTCGCTTTATCAGCCACTTCCAGCGCGCGATCGAGGCTGTCGATTACCGGCAGCAGTTCGTTGACGAATTTCTCCAGCGCAAACTTATGCGCCTTCTCAACGTCCTGTTCGGTACGACGACGCAGGTTTTCCATTTCCGCCTTGATGCGCAGAACACTGTCGCGTTCGCGATTCTGTGCTTCTACCAGTTGGGCTTCCAGATTCGCAATTTTTTCATCGCGCGGGTCCACCTGCTCAGCAGATGCGTCTGGCTCTACAGCCTCAACGTCATCGTGCTGTTCCGTGATAATTTCTTCAGGGGCTTGCCCCTCAGGCGTTTTCTGTTCTTTACTACTCATGAATTTCTCCGCGTTTTTCTGCATTCATCTCGCTAACTTCGCTTATTATGGGGATCAGTTTCCTGGATTCAAGGGAACAAGAGAGATTGTCATCATTCATCAGGCACAAGGACCTCCAGAAAATGAATAATCATTTCAGGTGTATTGGGATCGTCGGGCACCCGCGTCACCCTACGGCATTGACGACACATGAAATGTTGTATCGCTGGCTGTGTAGCAAAGGCTATGAGGTGATGGTTGAGCAGCAGATCGCTCAGGAGCTGCAGCTTAAGAGCGTCAAAACCGGCACGCTGGCAGAGATTGGACAGCAGGCGGATCTCGCCGTGGTGGTCGGCGGCGACGGCAACATGCTCGGCGCGGCCCGCACGCTGGCGCGCTACGACATAAAAGTCATCGGCATCAACCGTGGCAATCTCGGTTTTCTGACCGACCTTGACCCGGACAACGCGCAGCAGCAGCTGGCCGATGTGCTGGAAGGACACTACATCAGCGAAAAACGTTTTTTACTGGAAGCGCAGGTGTGTCAGCAGGACTGCCAGAAACGCATCAGTACCGCCATTAACGAGGTGGTGCTTCACCCCGGTAAAGTGGCGCATATGATTGAGTTCGAAGTGTATATCGATGAAATCTTCGCGTTCTCCCAGCGCTCTGACGGGCTGATTATCTCCACGCCGACGGGCTCGACCGCCTATTCGCTTTCCGCGGGAGGACCAATCCTCACGCCTTCGCTGGATGCCATTACGCTGGTGCCGATGTTCCCGCACACCCTTTCTGCCCGCCCGCTGGTGATTAACGGCAGCAGCACCATCCGCCTGCGTTTCTCGCACCGCCGTAATGACCTGGAGATCAGCTGCGACAGCCAGATCGCACTGCCTATTCAGGAAGGTGAAGATGTACTGATTCGTCGGTGTGATTACCACCTGAACCTTATTCACCCGAAAGATTACAGCTATTTCAATACATTAAGCTCGAAGCTTGGCTGGTCAAAAAAATTGTTCTGATTTTGCATCCAGCACTTTACTGTATAAAAAACCAGTTTATACTGTATGAAAACACAGTTATGGTTTTTCATACAGGAAAACAATTATGCTGGCACAACTGACCATCAGCAACTTTGCCATTGTTCGTGAGCTTGAGATCGATTTCCACAGCGGCATGACGGCGATCACCGGGGAAACCGGTGCGGGTAAATCCATTGCCATAGATGCCCTCGGCTTGTGCCTTGGTGGGCGTGCTGAGGGTGACATGGTGCGCATGGGCGCCAACCGTGCTGACCTCTGCGCTCGCTTCTCCCTGAAAGACACCCCTGCAGCCCTACGCTGGCTCGAAGAAAACCAGCTTGAAGATGGACGTGAGTGTTTACTTCGTCGCGTTATCAGCAGCGACGGTCGTTCACGCGGTTTTATCAACGGTACGGCGGTACCGCTTTCTCAGCTTCGCGAGCTGGGCCAGTTGCTTATTCAGATCCATGGTCAGCACGCGCATCAGCAGCTGGTTAAGCCGGAGCAGCAAAAATCGCTGCTCGATGGCTATGCAGGTGAGTATGCACTTACTCAGTTGATGGCAGAACACTATCACCAGTGGCACCAGAGCTGCCGCGAGCTGGCTCAGCACCAGCAGCAAAGCCAGGAGCGTGCCGCACGCGCCGAACTGCTGGAGTATCAGCTCAAAGAACTGAACGAGTTTAATCCGCAGGCGGGTGAGTTCGAACTCATTGACGAAGAGTACAAGCGTCTGGCCAACAGTGGCCATCTGCTCTCTACCAGCCAGAACGCCCTCACCTTACTGGCAGATGGCGAAGACGTTAATCTGCAAAGCCAGCTGTATAACGTGCGTCAGCTTGTTACCGAGCTGGCGGGCATGGACAGCAAACTGTCTGGCGTACTGGATATGCTGGAAGAAGCGGCGATTCAAATCTCTGAAGCCGGTGATGAACTGCGCCACTACTGTGAACGTCTGGATCTCGACCCCAACCGTCTGTTTGAGCTGGAACAGCGCATTTCCCGTCAGATTTCGCTGGCGCGCAAGCACCACGTCACGCCGGAAGAGTTGCCTGCGTTCTATCAGTCTCTCCTTGATGAACAGCAGCAACTCGACGATCAGGCTGATTCACTGGAAACGCTGACTCTGGCGGTAAACCAGCATCATCAGCAGGCGCTGACTACGGCGAAACAGCTGCATGATGTTCGTCTGCATTATGCTCAGGAACTCAGCCAGCACATCACCGACAGCATGCATACGCTGGCGATGCCACACGGCGTATTCACGATTGATGTTCGCTTCGAAGAGAACTCCCTGACGGCGGAAGGCGCGGATCGCATCGAGTTCCGTGTCACCACCAACCCAGGCCAGCCGTTACAGCCTATTTCCAAAGTGGCATCCGGCGGTGAGCTCTCCCGTATTGCTCTGGCGATTCAGGTTATCACCGCCCGTAAAATGGAAACCCCGGCGCTGATTTTCGATGAAGTGGATGTGGGGATCAGCGGCCCGACAGCCGCGGTGGTGGGTAAACTGCTGCGCCAGCTGGGCGAATCAACGCAGGTGATGTGCGTCACCCACCTGCCGCAGGTGGCGGGCTGTGGTCATCATCATTTTATCGTGAGCAAAGAAACGGACGGTGAAATGACCGAAACGCACATGAAACCGCTGGATAAACGCTCGCGTCTGCAGGAGCTGGCTCGTCTGCTGGGAGGCAGCGAAGTCACCCGCAACACGCTCGCGAATGCGAAAGAACTGCTGGCGGCATAAACTTTTTCGGGATCTCAGGGTCATACAGAACAACAAAAACGCCGCCAGACCGGTTTCAAAGTGGGGCAAGGTCTATTATCATCGGCATATTACATATGAGCCGCGTACTGCTCGGGCCCGAAAAGGAATCAAATCACTATGCGCTGTAAAACGCTGACCGCTGCCGCTGCGGTTCTTCTGATGTTGACCGCAGGCTGTTCCACTCTGGAGAAAGTGGTTTACCGTCCTGACATCAACCAGGGGAACTACCTTACCCCTAACGATGTGTCTAAAATCCGTGTAGGGATGACACAACAGCAGGTCGCTTATGCACTGGGAACCCCGATGATGTCCGATCCGTTCGGCACCAACACCTGGTTCTATGTATTCCGTCAGCAGCCAGGCCACGAAGATGTGACCCAGCAGACCCTGACGCTGACCTTCAGCAGCGCCGGTGTGTTGACCAACATCGACAACAAGCCTGCCCTGACCAAATAATCCGGCGTCAGAAATGCAAAAAGGTGCTCATTGAGCACCTTTTTTGTATCGACATTTCGCACTGGATCGTAGCCCCGGTAAGCGCAGCGCCACCGGGGGAAGAAAGCACTACTTACCTGATTTCTCCGCACGCTGGCGACGCAGCTCTTTCGGGTCGGCAATCAGCGGACGATAAATCTCCACCCGGTCGCCCTCTTTCAGCACATCACCCAACTTCACTGGACGGCTGTAAATGCCGACTTTATTTTTTGCCAGATCGATATCGCGACGAAGCTCCAGAATGCCGGAGGCGCGGATAGCCGCCTCAACGGTTGCGCCCTCTTCCAGCGTCACGCGCTGCAGATACTGCTTCTCCGGCAACGCATAGACCACTTCCACCGCTATCTTATGCGACACTGTAGACCTCTTTGGCGCGGGTCGTGAACGCCTGAACCATATTGGACGCCAGCTCTTTGAAGATGCGGCCAAACGCCAGCTCAATCAGCTTATTGGTAAACTCAAAGTCCAGATGGAACTCGATGCGGCAGGCATCAGCGCTCAGCGGCGTAAACTTCCAGCCTCCCATCAGGGTCTTAAACGGACCATCCACCAGATGCATCAAAATACTCTGATTGCTCGTCAGCGTATTGCGGGTGGTGAACGTCTTGCTGATCCCCGCTTTGGAGACATCCACCGCCGCCGTCATCTGCGTCGGGCCTGACTCCAGAACGCGGCTCCCGGTGCATCCCGGAATAAATTCTGGATAGGACTGAACATCGTTCACTAACTGATACATTTGTTCCGCGCTGTAAGGTACAAGCGCAGTACGGCTAATCTGAGGCATAGCATTTCCCATGGTCACACAACGGACAAATAATAACATTTATCACCTGTTAAAAAAACGCTAAGCCTCATCTCGTGCTAAGATAGCGCGTTAGACCTCACAGGACGCAATGAGGTGACTTTTTGAAATCAGATTACCGACGGCTTTACGACACTTATGACGAAGAAAAAAGCACATAAACCAGGCTCGGCGACCATTGCGCTCAACAAGCGTGCTCGCCATGAGTATTTCATTGAAGAAGAATTTGAAGCTGGCCTTGCCCTGCAGGGCTGGGAAGTAAAATCGCTGCGCGCCGGGAAAGCCAACATCGGCGATAGCTATGTGATCCTAAAAGATGGCGAAGCCTTCCTGTTCGGTGCCAACTTTACGCCGCTGACCGTCGCCTCTTCGCACTACGTGTGTGACCCAACGCGCACCCGTAAGCTGCTGCTGAACAAGCGTGAGCTGGAATCCCTTTACGGGCGCATTAACCGTGAAGGGTTTACCGTGGTCGCACTGTCGCTGTACTGGAAAAACGCCTGGTGCAAAGTGAAAGTGGGCGTCGCTAAAGGTAAAAAACAGCACGACAAACGTACTGATCTGAAAGAGCGCGAATGGCAGCTCGACAAAGCACGTATTATGAAAAACGCAGGACGTTGATTCTGCACACTTATTGTACTATTCAATAAGTTAGCGTTCCGGGCTGGTATCCAGGAAGTGAAATCTGGTATACTGAGTTCAACACTATTGGGGCTGATTCTGGATTCGACGGGATTTGCGAAACCCAAGGTGCATGCCGAGGGGCGGTTTGCCTCGTTAAAAGCCGCAAAAAAATAGTCGCAAACGACGAAAACTACGCTTTAGCAGCTTAATAACCTGCTCTGAGCCCTCTCTCCCTAGCTTCCGCTCTTAAGACGGGGATCAAAGAGAGGTCAAACCCAAAAGAGATCGCGTGGAAGCCCTGCCTGGGGTTGAAGCGTTAAAACTAATCAGGCTAGTTCGTTAGTGGCGTGTCTGTCCGCAGCTGGCGTGCGAATGTAAAGACAAACTAAGCATGTAGTACCGAGGATGTAGAAATTTCGGACGCGGGTTCAACTCCCGCCAGCTCCACCAAAATTCTCCATCGGCGATCACCAGAGTCGACTGATGAAGTCCTGAAAGCCCGCACGGCGCAAGCCCTGCGGGCTTTTTTGTGCCTGTCGTTGTCCGAGAACATCCGGCTAAATCCGGTGATTATTGATATACGTTTAGGTATACCAATTCATGAGGGAGCGGCCATAGTGCCACGGACTACACGCCCGCTGACCAACACCGAAGTTCTGCGCGCTAAAGCGTTAGAGAAGGATCTAACGCTGCATGATGGCGATGGGCTTTTCCTTATAGTGAAAACCAGCAGGAAAAAACTCTGGCGTTTCCGTTATCAACGTCCGGCAACAAAGCAGCGGACAATGATGGGGCTCGGTGCCTTCCCTGCTCTTTCGCTTGCTGATGCCCGAGGGTTAAGAGCTGATTACCTTGCATTATTAGCCAACGGAATCGACCCGCAAATTCAAGCTGAAGTTGCAGAGGAACAGCAGCAAATCGCACTGGACAGTATCTTTTCAACGGTCGCCTCTAACTGGTTCCAGCTAAAAAGCAAAAGCGTTACCCCCGATTACGCAAAAGATATATGGCGCTCACTGGAAAAAGACGTATTCCCAGCCATCGGGGAGATCCCAGTCCAAAAAATCAACGCCCGAACATTGGTTGAAGCACTTGAGCCAATCAAAGCACGAGGGGCACTGGAAACAGTTCGCCGCCTAGTACAGCGTATTAACGAAATAATGATTTATGCGGTAAACACTGGTTTGATTGATGCCAATCCAGCATCCGGTGTTGGGATGGCCTTTGAGAAGCCCAAAAAACAAAATATGCCGACACTGCGACCGGAAGAATTACCGAAGCTTATGCGTTCTCTCGTAATGTCAAATCTGTCTGTCCCGACGCGCTGTCTCATTGAATGGCAGCTCCTGACCCTTGTGCGCCCTTCTGAAGCCTCCGGTACACGGTGGGCAGAGATCGATCTCGAAGCAAAGCTCTGGACAATTCCAGCCGAACGAATGAAGGCTAAGCGTGAACACATTGTTCCTTTGTCACCACAAGCATTGGAAATGCTGGATGTGATGAAGCCTATTAGCGCACATCGAGAACATGTTTTTCCCAGCAGAAATGATCCAAAACAGCTTATGAATAGTCAAACGGCCAATGCTGCACTTAAGCGAATAGGTTATGGTGGGAAATTAGTTGCTCATGGGTTACGTTCTATCGCAAGTACAGCTCTAAATGAGGCCGGTTTTAATCCCGATGTTATTGAGGCTGCCCTTTCCCACGTTGATAAGGATGAAGTAAGAAGAGCCTATAATCGAGCCTTGTACCTCGAACAGCGTAGAGAAATTCTATCATGGTGGGGATTATTGATAGAAGGATACAAATAAATTAAAATTTTGAAAAAGTAAAATGGCTTTCAATCATGAAAGCCATCTGCAATAACTATCGGCTCATCTAATAAGTATTTCTTTGCCACATATAGTGGGAAGAAATCAATTATATAAAACTTATAACTCGCCCACTGCATATAAACCCAAAGAGTCAATAATGAAAATACTAAAATGATGTTAAAAATAGAACCATGAAAACTCCAAAACACACAAAACAAAAAAGAAAAAACCAGCTCTGAATTAATCAAAGAAATGCGAAACTGCGATTTTTTTTCACTTATTTTTTTATCTACTTCTTTGACAAGGAAGAGATCATATGCGTCATTTCTTTTTAAGGATTTATATTTGTCATGAATGTCGGATGTGTATTTTTTAAAATCACAAAACGAAACCAACAAGTTAAATATTGAAATATTTATTTTTTTATGTGAGTAATTCAAAAAACACGAGATCATTAGACATTGAATCAACTGGAGCATAGATAATTTTGAAAGCAAACCACCTTGAAAATCAAAGAGTTCCTTAACATTTGTTTCATCCATAATATTGTAAATATCAGCGTTACCAGTTTGATAAGTTAGCATAAAGAAAATAACAATAAACAATACCAAAAACCGATGAAGCGGATACTTATTAGTAAGATCCTCGATATATTTTTCTTGGACTTTCTTTGCTAACTCATCCATTAATACACCTGTATAAAATATACATCTCCGCAAGATGGGTCAAAAGCGCCATATTCAATGTAAGGTGCGCCTAAAAAAATCATTTCTTCTTCATTTTGAAAATAAGGAAGCACCTCTTGAAAGTCTTCCTTTGAAGCGAATCTGAGTGTGCTCACTGCATCATTGAAAGTGTTTCTCATTTTAGCAGAAAGATAGTCCAAATCCATTTCTGATACCTTCACACGATAAATTACAGGGTCTCCCAGTTTTTTCCTAGTGACAACTCTATGAAAAGCATTAGCTTTAGATCTGTTAAATTCATAAACTTGCGTGCGATCAGCTGTCAACGAAATTTCTAAAGTGCTATCACCAGAGTGTTGAGATCTAATAACTGCTAACATTTGGTCTATTTCTCTCACAATGGCTCTATCCCCATAACGGCGATTAACAGCAGCGTCAGGTCTCTCTAAAAGCTCTTGATACTCACGAGGCTCAATTAAATCATCGGAAATTTGTGCCCGTTTTGTTTCTAAACTTTTACTGATAGTATCAGCATTTTCTAAACCATCTTGCTGTGCTTCGCTTATGGCATTACTTATTGCATTTGAGACCCTAGCAACAACATTCTTAGTAATTTCTTTTTTCGAAAAGAAATCGATAATATATCCGCCTTCCCTAGGAGGCTGCACCAACATTTCAACATCTTTATAATATTCATGGTGCATCTTTGCATATTTCCAAAGATTACCATATTTAATATCCAGATATGCTCTATCTAGGGCACTCTGCAAGTGTCCTAAGCTTTTTGAAAGAGTCCTTAAAGAAACCTGGTGATCTTGTGCAATGTCACCATCAAAGTGCAATTCAACTATAGCCACTTCATTTTGCTCCGTGCGCATAATAGACCAGTAAGGATACCATCTTATGTTTAGATGAAGCCCGGATCCACCTCTTAAAAATGAGTGTTACAAGAGCTCCATGGACATTATTTTAATGTCGAATGCAATTTAATCCGCCTTGTGTAATCACAACGGGGACTTGTTGGTATACACGATTATGCTCGCAATGCTGTCCCCGCCTCGCCTGCCCGCTTAAGGGGGCGCTTTTAATGCAGGTGCATGACCGGCCTCAGGGCGCGCCAGTGCTGGCGCTGGCGGGGGATCCAGTGTCGGCAAAACGCATGCAAAACCATGCACCTTTTGCATGCATGGCTTTTTAGGGGAAAAAGGCGGGTTTTTCGGGAATTTTTGAAAGGACTACTGCGCGGCCAGCTCTGCGCGTCGGCGGGTGTAATTCAGGTTCTGTGCAGGTGTGAATTTTTCACGATTATCATCGCGCGAAGCCGCGTCAGGCCTGTATCCGATGGCCGTTAAAATGTCATTATCCTGCGCCGAATAATTAATTTTTTCACCGGCGGCCAGCCAGACCTGCAGCGCCTCAGGCAGATAGTCGATCGAGTGCTGCATGGCACAGCGCTGAATGGCGGAATGCTGCCCGGAATAATTCATCAGCTCCGGGGCAAGGGCGGCGGCCAGCTCCGCGCCGTTCGCCTGCATAAAATCATTCAGACGGTTACGGATGCTGATGCACTGCACCTATTCATGCGAGTGAAGCAAGCTTTTCGCGGTATGCCTTTTAGACCTACGTTAGTTCATCCCTGAGTTGCAGCCGGGTGGAAATGCTTGCCTGACTCCTCATACCTTTGAGTAGTGTCAGTATGATCACTTTAGTCTCTTCGGATGGCTGTCCATACTTGTGCGCCAGCCCATTAAACGGCTACCGCCCATTTAGATATAGCAGCACTATTATTGCCCAAAAGATAGTGAGAATCAGCATCGAGTACTATTTCAGAAAGTATCTATTCCGGCATCAGTTAATAATACACCGTCAGAGATATGCCGTTCTTTATTACTTGTATTACTAATTGAATACACTTCGGCTGGGGTGTTACAGCATGTCGTAACGGTAGCAAAGAGGTCTTTTCTGGATTATGAAAATTGCTCCTTGCATAGCAAGAATATATACAAACGAATATAGATTGTTATATGCTCTTGGCCGGTGCTACCGTAAATCGTACATGAGGGTAATAATGGATATTTCGCTTCTTACAGGACAACGGACTAACGCATGGTCAGCGACCATGATTAATCTTGAAGCTCGAAAACTCATTAATACAGCAAACATGGTAGCGGCTAGCCACCTCAAAGATGGGCTCACCAGAATTCAGTTCATGGAAGACATTAAGTCTTTCATCACTGAGCAATTTTCTCTTGCTCGCAAAGCGAAGTCTGACGAAGAAGGGATTTCCTATATAAAAAATCTAAGGGCAGAGAACGAAAATCTTCTTGAACAGGATCGTCTACTCAGGACGAGATCTGCACAGATTTATGCCAAAGTTGAATTCATCAAGGAAAACAACAAAATTGTTGGCTATGTGATCTCCGCTGTGCAGGTTGTTTTTGCGGGATTGCAAGCCGCAGGTGGATTGATCCTTGCGAGCTCAATGACACCTGTCGGTGTATTGTTAGGTGCCACACTGGTGATAGATGCGGCGAATACCGTATCCAGAGAAGTAAATAATCAATTACTGAACAAGCCTGGGTCACAAGGGTTTGTCGCTGACACAGCGATGTCAGTAGCGGAGTTTATGGGATTTCGCGGTGAAACAGGTCTGGCAGCCTATAAAACGGTGAGCCTTGCTGCAAATGCGTACAGCGTATTCGGTTTACTTCGAAAACCAGGCTCCTGGCGCCTGTTTTATTTTATGCGCTCAGATTTTTACAGAAAAATGGACTCAATGAGTCGGCCAAAACTTACCATGAAAATCATCGGATACGGCATAAACGCAAAAATCGTTTTCGACTTACTGGCTATTGATAATCCCTCTTAAACCGCCAGGCTTTATAAGTTAATTTGAGAGGGGTCATCCAGCAGAAGACACCAAAGATGAACAGTACAGCTACACCTGATGAGATGATATTTTCTGGGGAAGCGAAGCATACTGCCAGGATGAACAAAACGGTGAGTATGGCTGAAAGTATGACAATCCCTTTAAATCGATTTGAAAGGGCAGGAAGCAAAATATCCAATGTAGTACTTTGAGTATCCACATAGCGTTTAAGCTTTTGAAGCTCTTCTTTTGTAAAACCAGATTTAAGTAACACTTCTTCAGATATCGCCACGTCATTCCCCTTCCCTCTACGCAAAGCCAGTATACCGATATCTTAGAAAAAAAAAACTGGCCAACTGACCTGAAGTTTATGCTGCCCCCTGACAAGCCTAATTCTTGCTAAATCGTTCGGACAATTCATTAAGCTGATGCAAGAGCTGTAATATCTTAATTGGATACAGTACGGGGCCCTGCCATCGCGAGTGGTCATGCTCCAAAAACATGAACTACAACACCCGAATGCGGCTCTCCATTGATAAATTCAGAAACATGAACAACTATAGCCGGGCAAATTTGTTTGCCAGTAAACCATCAAAAGCTTATGTTTTCTTCTTAGCACACCCACAGCCATATAACGCTTCCAGTCCAGACATGGAAACATACCCGGAATTAATGATGCAGCAGGTTCAATCACTTTCTCGATATTAACCCGCGAAGCGAACGAGTTAACCCAGGCTCAGTGTGAGGTCGTGCTCAATGGCAAAAGCACAGGTATTCTCGTTCCCGGGCACGTACTGGAAACAGCGGTTCAGGTGAATGACCAGCGCTACATCCTGTTTCTGACAGACGATGTAATTTTCGAGGAATCGTTGACCATTGCCCTTATCGACGTGCATGACGGGCTTAAAGAAATTGTTCGTTTGGGAAATGAGTACTCGACAGGGAGTTTTGCGGATCTCCAGGTCACTGACGATAGCGTGGGCTTCAGGTTTATTGGGGATTATATCTGGACACTGAAAGTATCCGACTCACCTCGTCTGCGGCTTCCTTTTGCTTCCGATCCAAAAGGGGTTAAACGGGAGTCAGGTCTGAAAAAGTACATAACGATATCTGCCGCACCGGCGTCGGAAAACGTAAGCTGAAGTCACTATTTATCAGAATGAAAAGGCTTCCGCTGAGCTGGATTAATGCTCCTGAGAAGTATCCAGACTCCGCGTCTGATAAAGTCCTGAAAGCCCGCACGGTGCAAGCTCTGCGGGCTTTTTTGTACCCTCAAAATGTTCCACCATTAAACATTCCTCCTCTCATGCTCAATGAGCCATTCTTTTCGAGAAATACCGCCTCCATAACCTGTCATCGCGCCATCTTTTCCAATTATCCTGTGGCAAGGGATCACAATCGCAATTCGGTTTGCACCATTAGCAGCAGCGACGGCGCGTATAGCATTTGGCTTATTCATCCGCAGTGAGATGGCCTGATAGTGTGAGGTCTGTCCATAGGGAACTGCACGCAGCTCGCGCCAGACGGATTGTTGAAAATCACTTCCCGGGGCATCCACAGAGAGATCAAACTGTCGGCGCGTTCCGGCAAAATACTCGCTGATTTCCTTTACTGTCTGCCGGGTATGGCTGTTTTCTCCGGTGACGATTCTGGCATTAAATAAACGCTGAATATCGCGAAACTCTGTTTCTAACATCCTGCGATCGGTAAACTCCAGCAGACAGACTCCCCGCTCTGTCGCACAGACAAACATTGGCCCAAGCGTCGTGGTAAAACGGTGAATGACAATCACCTGGGTTGCCTGAGTCGGCGCTGCACCAGTAAGTCGCTTGTAGGTATAACCAAACCCGCTCAGGGATTCATAGCCGTTGTCCAGCGCAACGTCAGTCGCCGTTCGTCCGCTTTTGAGCTCCTGCAGGGCAACGTTCACCCGCTGCATTCGTTGGAAAGCCTGAAAAGTGATGCCGTGATGTTGCAGGAACCAGCGTCTTACCCGCTCCGGACTGATTCCATGCTGGCGAAGCTCCGCGTCTGCAACACGGGATTTAATATCGCGCCTGACAAGCGCAAGCGCCTGTTCAACAAATAATGGCGCGCTGTGCGCATTCTCAGCGGGTCTGCAGACCTTACAGGGTCGAAAGCCGGCCGCAAGGGCAGATTTGGCATCTTTATAAAATTCGACATTTTCACGTTTGGGCTTTCGCGCCCGACATACCGAAATGCAGAACACGCCAGTGGTTTTGACGCCGACAAAAAACACGCCAGTATATTCTGAAGCACGTTCAAGTAATGCCTGATACCAGATATCACATAAATTCTTATCGGTTATTTTCATCACCAAAAAGTCCTTCAAACGTCTGACGAGATCGGATCGCATACATGACATCAGTCAGCGTTGACTGCATGGCTGAATGCACAAAATTGCCCATGGAAATGCGGCTTACTCCGGCCAGCTTCAGCCTGTCGAATGACGAAAGGTCGGGCATACACATGACATTAAGAGGCAGACCCGTTGCCTCTGCAATGAGGCTGATGTCTTTCTCTGACGTCAGACAGGGCACAAAAAGGCCGTCAGCACCTGCAGCTTTATAGCTTTGACCCCGTAATATCGTCTCCTGCAACGCTTCTGCATGCCCGAGCAGGTACGTGTCAGTCCGGATGTTCAGAAACAGGCTATGATTTTCGCTTCTCAGCACATCGCTTACTGTTCTCAGGGTACCGGAAAAATCAGAAGCATCGTCAAGCTGACGCACCCCATTTATGACGCTGCTGTCTTCAAGATTAACGCCTGCGACGCCTGTCTGAGCAAGGCGCCTGAGATTGGCTGTTATCTCTTCGGCTGAATCACCGTACCCAGCTTCCATGTCAACGCTCAATGGCAGCTTGCTGACAGCCTGGATACGAGTGACCATATAAAATAGCGCATCAAATGGCATTCCCTGCCCGTCTTCATATCCCAGTGTGGACGCGATTGCTGCGCTGGACGTTCCCAATGCCTGATAACCTGCTTCTTGCGCTGCGACAGCACTGGCGGCATCCCAGACATTAGCGATAAGAAGCGGCTCATGCTGGTTGTGGAGTTCTGCAAAGTTCATATCCATATCCTCTCGATAGATTGAAAATGAATCTAAGCAGTCAGCAAGAACGTCACAACCGAAATTCAGACGACCATTTTTTTAGCAAACGTCGTCTGAACCCGGGGCGAATCAGACCGAAACCTTTCGAGGTCGGGTTCAGGCTTTCAGCATGGCAAGAACCGCCCACCGCGCCGCATCGTCTGCGATATTTTTCGGCAGCGCATCAGCCCGCAGATTGATATAAGCGTCAATAGACTTTCTGATGGCAATGCTGACGGAGTCACGATCGTGCGTTGCCAGCGTGGATGCAAGCAGGCCATCACGATCAAGGCCATGGAATTCAATGCGGCGAACCCCACGTTGCGGCAGATTTGCACGACGGCACAGCATAGGTCCCAACACTTGCTCGCGGAAGAATGACAGCATGCCAATCGCTTCAAAGAGTTCGCCCCTTCCCAGTTTCACCGCCGCATAATGAAGCCAGATCCAGGCTCGGGACTCAAACCACTCCGGCGTCATGTCAGGCCATTGAGCACGATATTTTGCCAGTTGTTGTTCCAGAGCCAGGTGATCGCGGGTAAATAACACTGCAGGCTCCTCTACGCGTTGAGTGAGCATGTCCAGTGTGACAAATTTCAGATCGACATGGAGGAGTTCAGGACCATACAGGCATATAAGCAGACGTGGCTCTCCGACATGTTCCCCGGTAAAGGCATGCAGCAGATGCCCCAGTGTTCCGGCGAACTCAATACGCTGCGCCATGATTTCGTCATAGCAGAGAGGGTCTACCACAACGACAAAATCGAGATCGGAGTAATTATCGAACCCGCCATGAACAAGCGAGCCGCCAGCGAGAAGAGAGTGAATTCGCGAATCAGCCTGAAATTTAAGCTTGAGTTGCTCTGCAAAACTTCTGTGTAAATCGGGTAATGTACTTAGCATACTTTTTCCTGTTCACAAAAAAGACAAAGCATTACAGAATATCGAGCTCTTTAAATAAGGGCCAGATATTTTTTTGCAGGAACAGTCTTGACCCTGAGGAGTTTGCTCGCGTAGCCATAAAGCAATCTCTTAGATATGAAGGGTATAGTTATGTTCTGGCTGCCAGGCACGCAGTGAGCTTTGTCTGACTGCAGGCACGATATCGTGATTCATCACTTCAGCGAGTGTTGAATCTGTTTTTGCTCAGCCATGACTGTTATTGTTTATATAGTTTAAGCAGGAGCATTCAACGTTCAGGAGTGGAGGGTGATAGACGCGCAACAGGAAACGAAACTTCGTTCATACGGGTTTACTGATAAAAATATTACGGCTTTGCGTGCCGTACTTGAAGATCCGAAACGTAAAGATCGGACTCTGCATTCACTTTTAGTTGAGCTAAAAAGACGCTTCTACACGTCCTGGTTTATTGTCATTGGTTTACTGTTTTTTGCTACCTATGCCACTATCACTAATGATTATGGTAATGGTTGGATTTATTTCGCAATAATTCTCGTTTTATCTTTTTTTATACTGGCAATGGCACCGCTGTCTGTCTCATGGAAGGCGGTGAAGTTTTTGCACAAGGAGGGGTAACCCTCCTTTCTGCCTGGCGAGCAAACACTTGTTCATCGGTATTATACGTTTTGTCCATCGTATAAATTTTATGGGCTGATTTTTTCACCTTCAGTAGCCAATGTCGGCCCTGTCATTAAATACGATGAGGCGTTACATTAAAAACTATTTTCATGCGTTCAATATCAAAAATCCTAAAAACATTGCTGTAATTACAGGGACGACTAATGAATATTGCATTCAAAAAATTGTATAATGTTTATATAGGGAGAAAATTAGCCAGAGATATTATCTCTACCACGTTGTTCGTGATGATGAGGTGCTGAATGGGATTCACATACCCCGCCATTGCTGGAGCAATGCAGAATGATCAGAGAGCCTTTTCTGCTACTCTTGCTTCGCTGCAAGGAACGGCTTCAAACTTTGCTGCACATTGTATACAGGACTCGCGTGTCAGAGAGCAATATTTGCGCGATATTCAGAAAATGTCTGCTGAGTTTGTGCAAGCAGTCGAGAGCGGAAATATGTCTCCCCGAGAAGCAGCAACTTTAGCCTCCCAGACTAGTAACGAAATACTCGATCTTTCTCGGCTAAGAAACAGCCCGTAGGTAAAGCCTATGCGAAAAAGCTAAAACCATCGGGACGCACGATGGCTGACCTCACCGAACATTATGCGACTAAAATGTTTCAGCAATCTTTTGAGTCTTTATCGGAAAGGCAGCAGGCCACTGTATTCAAGGAAATGATCCAGTCGGCCGGACGTGACAGGGGCGCGGTATCAGGTATCGCCAAAATGTTGGGTAAGGCAGGTAAGCGGGTTATTTTCGTTTCTTTAGCGGTCGCCGCGTATGAAATTTATCAGGCAGAAGATAAAACCACCGAAACAATGCATCAGGGCGCTATAGTTACTGCGGGCATTGCTGGCGGATGGGGAGCGGGTGCAGCGGTGGTTGCAACGGGGGTGTGCGCAGCAACTGCACCCGTTTGTATTGGTGTTGCGGCATTAGTGGGCGGCATTCTTGCGTCGGTAGGTACAGACCTCCTGTTCGGAACCGTGTATGTTTTACCGCAAGGGAGAAATTAATATGCATTTGACTGAAACCCAGCTGATCGCCCGCGTCCCCGTCTGGCACGCCTTATCAGAACTTTTTACCGGGCGCGAACTCCAGGACTATGACTATCAATGGATGGCGGAGGTGCTGAAGAGATCCGGATTAAACCGGGAAGCGATCTTCAGAATTGTGGATGAGGAAGTCGCCCCTGCCCTACAGGCTAATCTGCTGTACAACCCAACGCCGGTGATGGACGGTTGGTCAGAGGAAGACATCACACGGCTTGTGACAGCGTATTTGAACAGAAAGCCGACAATTATCGAGCGCATCATTCCGGCCCGGGTACTGTTAAAACAACGGCGCAAACATATCAGTAACGAACTTAACAGGCTATCCGCTGAGCTGGATAAAGGCTTGTAAGAAGTCTTTAAATTCCCCCCACCAAAATCTCCCTCGGATAAAATCCTGAACGCCCATACAGCGCAATCCCGGCGTTATTCTGTATTCTTATTTCCCCATCACATTGACAAACATCAACGACACCGTCCCTCCCCTATGAAAAATTAAAAAGCACTCCCCCCAGCGCTATGGAATAGCCGCTCAACCCGGAAGGAACCCAAACATGTACAGACCCATCGTCGTCATTCTCTTTATTCTCCTGACCCTCGCCGCCCTCGCTGAAACAGGCTTTTTATCGTTTGGATAATCCTCAATCCATTGACCCTACGTTTAGGTACGTTGATCTCATTACAGTTTTTTCCTAAAGCCACCCCGCTTCGTCTGTGACATGCTGAATCACGCTCATAACCGATAACGTTAAATGAGGATATTATGAAAAAAACAATTATCGCTTTATCTGCCGTTCTGCTGGCTTCTCCAGTATTTGCTGCGACCACACATGCAACTGATGATACCGTCGCCGCGGCGAAGGCTAACGCCAACGAGGCGAAGCAAAAACTGCACGAAGAGCAGAACAAAGGTGAAGAGCTGAAGCTGAAACAGAAACATGCTGCGGAAGGTAAAAGCGAAAGCTTTGGCAGCAAGGTCAGCGAAGACTCCCAGAAAGCGTGGCATAAAACCAAAGAAGGCACTGAAAAAGGGTGGAATGCCACCAAAGAAGGCGCTGAGAAAGGCTGGAATGCCACCAAAGAAGGCACCGAGAAAGGCTGGAACAAAGCCAAAGAAGGCGCCAACGAGCTGGAAAAGAAAGTCACTGAGTAATCCCTTCGAAAGGCCGCACACGCGGCCTTTTTTATTCCCCTCCGCTCAACCTCCTGAAGACTAAACTTGTTACAGGGGGGACCTATCATGAACCACGTAGAAATCGCACCAGAAAGCCACGGCGTTGAAATCTCGGTGAATATCGTGAAAACAACCTGACGCATAACGCCGAATAGATCTTCAGGGTGGCGCGTTTACTCCCTGCCACCCTAAAAGAGATCCTGAAATGCTACGACGCCTGGCAATACTGCTTGTTTTAGTCTGCCCGTGGGCTTTGGCCGCCCCACAGCGCTATACCATCGACACCGACAACACCGCCATCCGGCTATCGTGGCATGCTTTCGGTGGCATCCTCTCGTGGGCCAGATTCAGCGGCGTCACGGGTGACGTTACCCTTAACCCGGATAATGACCTTGACGATCGTATTCACGTCACCGTCCCGGTAGCGACCCTTGTGGCCTCAAACAGCCTGCTCACCTGGCAGTTGAAAAGCGATATGTTCTTTGAAGCTGAGCGCTATCCCACCATCGATTTTACCAGCTCTCGCGTGGTCGCTCAGGGATCGGGACGGTACAGGGTATTTGGCACGCTGACCGTCAGAGCCCTTTCCCGGCCAGTGATTCTGGAGGCCGTCGTCAAGGATGCGCACGCGCACCTCCTCACGCTGGATGCCACAACGACTATCTCCCGTGCCGCCTACGGCATGGATAAATTTGCGCTGGTCGTTGATGATCGCATTGCCATCGCCATTGCGATCCAGGCCAGCGCGGTTCCGTCGTTATGACAGCTGGCGTTGCAGTTGCTCAGCGTTTATTTGCAACTGCGACGGCGGATTGCGGCCAATCAGGACAAACTGATACCCCGCGTGATGCCACCACGCCAGGTTCATATCGTGCCGTTGCTCCTGTTGAAGCGCGGCCGTCGTCGCCTGTCCTGTCGGGGAGATGCAAAGCGCCATCGGGCCGAAGTCGGCATGGATCCAGGCGATTTGTGCAATCGAGGTGGTTTCATAGCGCAGCATACGCACCATCTTAAGCTCAGCCCCGCGCAGGATAAGCTGTGATGCCTGCAGCTGCAGGCCAATATCCTGTGCTGCCCGCTGCAGCCCGCGTTGAAGCACAGGCAGAGCGCTGTCCATATCCAGCAGCGTCTCGGCACTGTAAAGGGACATGTATTGTGCTTCGAGGTCGCGAATATGGGCATTCTCATCCACAGCGCCGGTGGCCGGGCTCAGCCAGCGCCCGACTCCTGCGCCCACCAGCAGAAAACTGAGCGACGCCGCAATCAGAGCTCGTCTGCTCACCCCCGCTGACGTGACGGATGGCGGTTCGGGAAGGGCATCCAGCCGGGCCTGCATCTTCGCCAGCGGAGCGTCGTCCAGCATGGCGGTAAACGCCCGGGCATAGTCCTGGTTGCTTTTCATCAGCTCAGCAGTGCGCGCTGAGAGCCGGGCATCGCTTTTGAGCCGGGCGGCAAATTGCTGTGCGTCGGCAGGAGACATCTCGCCATCTATCCATGCCACGATAGCCTCGTCATTATAGGGCGGTGTAAAACGGTGCGCGTTCAAGAGCGTTTCTCCTTCGCCGGGGGCGGTGCGTCATTCGACTTTGCCAGCGTCGCCCGCGCCGTTGCCAGACGGCTCATCACGGTACCAACCGGCACCGCCAGGGTGTCCGCTGCTTCCTGATAGGTAAAGCCTTCGACATAAACCAAAAAAACGGTGTTGCGCTGGGCTTCGGGGAGCGCATTGACGCGCTGCATCACCTTCAGGTAGTGCAGACGCGTCTCATCCTGTTCACGGGTGTCCGGAGCGATAAGTTCATCACTGGCGACAAATCCCTGCCCCTGACGGACGTGCCGCGCCCGCAACTCGGAGATCCAGATGGAGTGCAGGATCGCGAACAGCCACCTGTCGATACGCGTGCCAGGGGTGTACTGACGGCTCTTTTCCAGCGCACGTACGCAGGTGGACTGAACCAGCTCTTCAGCGATATCCCGGTTTCGCGACAACACCAGCCCATAGCGCCAGAGGCGCGACAGATGCGCGGCTAACTGCTGGCGAACCTCACTGGTAGCGATATGTTTTCCCTCCACGAGAACGTCAGGATCCCGGTTGCCCGTTAATGGCGGCCTGCAGATCGCGGTACTCCTCGCAGGTCTGGCCGCAAATACCGGCAATCACCTTCAACTGCTCTTTTGCCAGATCGGGCCGTCCTTTCACCATCCACGCCTCGCCGAGATACTCCCGGGCTTGCGCATAATCGGGGGCGATAGCGAGCGCACGCTGGTAATAACCAATCCCTTCGTCCGTGCGGCCAAGTTTACGGGTGGCATACCCGCGATAATTCCATGCTTCCGCGGTATTGCCGTTTTTCAGCGAATCAAGAAGATTCAGCGCCGCCTGGTACTCGCCTTTTTTAGCGAGATGATACGCATAGTCAGTTTTGTCCTTATCGCTGAGGCTGCTGCTCTTGTCGGGCACGCATTTCTGGGTTGCGCTGTCATACACCTGTCCGGAAGGACAGTCGGGTGTTTTGCTCTCGGTACTATTATCGCCCATGGCCAACGCCAGCGGCGCGTACAGTGAAAAAAGTAGCACCGGGATCAGACGAAGAGAGGGGGTGTTCATACAACGCTCCTGGGTATGAGAGATTACGTGAGTAAACGCGTGGGCGGCGCTTTTTATTCACTCTCCCGCTGATTTTTTTTACAGCAACAAAATCATGCCTGTGGCGTATTTCTTAGCAATATAAATGTGGTTATTTTACAACCCTCCCGTCCTGGAATTATTTTTCTCATTAGCAGAAAATGACGCATATAAAAGAATATTTTTAAACCCTGTAAAAATATAATATATCTTACATCAAAAACGTTACCCTATCTTAAACCGCAATTAAGCCGCCATAAACAACACCCGTTGAAATAAGATAACAAAATTCACCTACCAATTTTTTATCAGCATTATTGACGCTTAAAAATCACGTTCTTCAAAATCAAAACAATCCATTTAAAACAAATAGTTATACACCAAAAACTCTATTCATCATCTATAAACCAATACCTACATCACATTCTCCATCCGTATTTACAGAAGCTTAATTTGCATATCCAGACTTTTCTGACTATATCATTTTCATACCGTCCCGGATTAATTCCTCTATTAATTACAAGGTTATATAAAAGACAAAATCACATTGTTGATAATTTTTCTTAAATAAATAGATCCGCTCTGATGTTGCCACTCTCTATTCTGGCGGGCATCGTTCGCGCTGAAAAAAATACGGTTAGTACTGTTTAAATAACAGTCACTCCGCCGGGGGCGCGCTTTACCCTTCACAGAGATGGCTCGTCTTGCTCGCCGTTAACGACAACTCTGCTGGAGTCATCACTAAATGAGCCAAATCTCTGTTATATCGAAACTTACGGGCGTTGAAACCACATCAGAAGGCACCCAGGTTACGCTGAGCCACACCTCTATCGTTGAGCTTAAGGTTGAGCGAGCCAATGTCGCCGATTTCGCCCGCAGCGGTAACGATCTGGTGATCACGCTCCACTCCGGCGAGGTGATTACCATTAAAAATTTCTACGTCACCGATGCTCAGGGGGCGAGCCAACTGGTCCTGCAGGACAGCGAAGGGGCGCTATGGTGGATTCAGGATCCCGCCGGGGCCGCCACCTATGAATCCATCGCCTCCACGGACGTCCTGCTTGCCGCATCCGGCAGTGATGCCGGTGGCGCCGCCATTTGGCCGTGGGTACTGGGTGGCATTGTCGCCGCTGGTGGCATCGCGGCGGCGGCAAGCACCGGAGGCGGCGGCGGTGGGGATGACGATGATGACAACGGCAGCAACCCCGGCACGCCGACAAACCCTTCCGATCCGGATACCACTCCGCCGAATGCGCCGTCCGGCCTTCAGTTCTCGCCGGATGGTAAAACCGTCTCCGGTACCGCCGAGCCTGGCAGTACCATCACGCTGAAAGACGCCGACGGCAACGTCATCGGCACCGGCAAAACCGGCAGCGACGGTAAATTCACCATCGACCTGGGCACGCCGCTGACCAACGGCGAACAAATCACCGCCACCGCAACGGATCCCTCGGGGAATACCAGTCCGGGCACAACCGTGACCGCACCGGACATCACCGTCCCGGATGCTCCAGATATTCTGCTGGTGAATGACGATGTCGGCAGTAAGGCTGGCCCGCTGGAAAACGGCGAGCGTACCGATGATCCCCGCCCGACCTTCAGCGGCATCGGCGAGCCAGGCAGCACCATCACCTTTTACGATAACGGCAAGCCGATTGGCACCACCCAGGTAGATGCCAAAGGTAGCTGGAGCTTTACCCCCACCACCGATCTTGCCAACGGCAGCCACACCATTACCACAACCGCGACCGACGCGGCAGGCAATACCAGCCCGGCATCCGCAGCCGTCAGTTTTGTTGTCGATACGGTTGCGCCCGGAGCCCCAACCATCACCAGCGCAACGGACGATATTGACCCCGGTAAAGGGACGGTAAACAGCGGGGGCAGCACTAACGATCCGCGTCCTCAGCTCTCGGGTACCGCAGAAGCCGGCTCCACCGTAACCATTTACGATGGCTCTGTCGCTATTGGCACTGCGGTGGTGTCCAGTAACGGCACATGGTCCTTCACCCCACCGGTCAATCTTGGTGAAAGCACCCACCAGTTTACCGTTCGGGCAACCGATGCCGCCGGCAACACCGGGCCAGCCTCTCCGGTCTTCACCCTCACCGTGGATCTCACCCCTCCGGCAGCGCCAACGGCGATTGTACTGAGCGATGAGACCGGGGCCATTAAAGGGGCGATTACCGCTGGCCAGTTCACCGACTCCTCTGAACCACTTCTGGCGGGACGAGGAGAGCCTGGCGGCACAATCCTGGTCTATGACAACGGCGTGCTGATAGGGAAAACCACCGTACTGCCCAACGGCACCTGGAGCCTCCGGCCAGACAACCCGCTCGCGGAAGGCCCGCACTCGATCACCATTAAACAAACCGATGCGGCGGGTAACCAGAGCGCAGAATCGCAGCCGGTGAACTTTACCGTGGATACCACGCCACCGGCGCTGCCCGTTATTGCCATTAACCCGGTGGGAACCCAGGTTACCGGCACCGCCGAGCCAGGCAGCAAAATCGTCATCACCAACAGCAACGGCGACGTGATTGGCCGCGCCACCACTGACGGCAACGGTAACTTTGTTGCGACCCTTTCGCCTGCCCAAACAAACGGCGAGCAGCTTTCGGTGGTAGCCACTGACGCGGCGGGCAACCAGAGTCCAGCGGCGACCCTCACCGCACCGGACACGACACCGGATATCCTCTCTGTGGTGGATGATGAACCCGGCGTCACAGGCCCCATCAGCCAGAATGGGATCACCAATGACCGCACCCCTACCCTGAACGGCACGGCGGAGCCCGGCTCGACCATCACCATCCATAGCGGCGGCGACGTCCTCGGCACGGTTGTTGTTCCATCATCCGGCCAGTGGACCTTTACGCCATCCACCCCGCTGGCCGAAGGTGCCCATGTACTGACGGCGACATCAAGCAACGGTAACGTATCAAATGCCTGGACCATTACCATTGATGGAACGGCGCCTGATGCGCCCGCCATCACCCAGCTTGTGGATAATGTGCCTGGGCGCACCGGCCCGCTGGATGTCAACGAAACCACTAATGACGCAACGCCGACGCTCAACGGTACCGGCGAACCCGGCTCAACGATCACCATCCGTCTGGATGGCGTCGATATCGGCACGGCGGTAGTCGGTAACAGCGGCGCATGGACCTTTACGCCCACCACACCGGTTGGCGACGGCACGCATACCCTGACCGCGATCGCCACCGACGTCGCCGGTAACACCAGCCCGATATCCGGTGGATTTACCTTTACCGTTGATACCACCCCACCGCCGGTCGCGACGCTGGCAACCGTCACCGACGATGCCGGAGACGTTAAAGGCCCGCTCAACAGCGGCGATACCACGGATGACACCCAGCCGTTACTTCAGGGCAGCGCCCCGGATGGCACGGTCATCACCGTGTATGACGGCACCACGCTGCTCGGCACCGCAACGCTCGACGGCAGCGGCGGCTGGAGCTTTACCCCTACCACGCCGCTCACCGACGGCCCGCATTCGCTGACGATCCATGCCACAGATGCCGCCGGGAATACCTCGATTTCGGATCCGTTCGAGCTGGTGATTGATACCGTCGCACCGGCCACACCAGACACGCCAGCCATCACCGTTAACCCGGATGGCTCAGCACCTACGTCGCTGAACCCGGGGGAAACCACCCGTGATACCACGCCGACGCTGAGCGGTACCGGTAACCCGGGCGATACGGTGACGATTTACAACGGCACCGACAAAATCGGTGACGCCGTGGTGGACGGCGACGGCAACTGGAGCTGGACACCCTCCACCGACCTGCCCAACGGCACCTACGACATTACCCTGACCGTCACCAACAAGGACGGCGCGGGCAACGAAAGCGCCCCGTCCCAGCCGGTGACCATCACCATCGACACCGACGCACCGGCTGCGCCAGCGGTCCCGGTGATTACCGACAGCGTCAGCCAGATAACCGGCCCGGTGGCCGATGGCGAAACCATCAACGATCCGCGTCCGGTACTGAGTGGCACCGGCACGCCGAATGACGTGATTACCATTTACGACAGCGTTGATGGCGGCACGCCAACCGCCGTGGGTACGGTCACGGTAGACGGCAACGGTAACTGGAGCTGGCGTCCTGAAAGCGCCATTGACGAGGGCAGCCACGAATTTACCGCTACCGCCACCGACGAGGCGGGTAACGTCTCTGACCCTTCTACGGGGATCACCATCACTGTCGATACCCTCGCACCGGATACCCCGGTGATTAGCGCCGTCGCCGGTGAGCCGAATGGCGGTTTTACTACCGATACCACGCCAACCGTCGGCGGAACCGGTGTGACGGGTGAAACGGTGATCGTCTACAACAACGGCGTCGAGCTTGGACGCGTGGTAGTGGTTAACGGCGAATGGTCTTTGACCCTGCCCACGCAGACGGATGGCCCGCTGAACATCACCGTTGCGGCAGTTGACGCAGCGGGTAACGTCAGCGCACTCAGCCCGGTCTATACCGTCACCGTCGATACCACTGATCCTGAGATCCCGCTGATTAACAGCGTTACAGACAGCCAGCTCACCAACGGGACGCTCTACACCCGCGACGGTACGCCAACCCTCAACGGCACCGGCGAGCCGGGCACCACCGTGATTGTCAGCGTGGACGGTACGCCATCCACAGTCCAGGTCACCGTCCAGCCGGACGGTACCTGGAGCTGGACCGCCGACACCACGCTGGGGGAAGGCCCACACAGCTTTACCGTCTCGTCGGTCGACCCGGCGGGTAACGCTTCAGGAAGCTCTGCACCGCTTGCCGTTACGGTGGATACCGTGCTTCCGGCGGCGCCGGACAATATCAACGTGGCCGCACAGGGGACGCCGCTGACCGGTACCGGCGAAGAGGGCGCCACCATTATCGTCAAAGACGCCAGCGGTAACGTGATCGGTACCGGGGTAGTCTCAGGCGGCAACTTCTCCGTGGCGCTCAGCCCGGCCCAGCAGGACGGCGCGGCGCTGACCATCACCGCCACGGATGCCGCAGGTAATCTCAGTCCTGAAGCCTCCTATACCGTCACTGGTACGCTGCCGAATCTCCCGGACGTGCCCGTCATTACGGTCATCAACGACGATACGGCCCCGGTCACGGGCGATGTGAAAGACAAAACCACCAACGACACGACGCCGACCCTTGTTGGGACGGCAGAGCCAGGCAGCATAATTACCGTCTACCAGGACGGTGTGCAGGTTCTGCTGCCAACCGTAACCGCCGATGCAAACGGCAACTGGACCTATACGCCAGCTCTGCCGCTGGGTGAAGGACCGCACACCTTTGAGGTCACCGCCACGCTGAATGGCGAAACCAGCGGACGTTCACCGGCGGCGACCGTCACCGTTGATCTCACCGCGCCCGACGCGCCTGTTATTGGCGCGGTTATCGATGATGTCAGCCCTGGCATCGGCCCACTGACAAACGGGCAGACCACCAATGACAACCGCCCAACCCTTACCGGTAGCGGCACGGCGGGCGATACCATCTCCATTTACAGCAACGGCACCCTGCTGGGCACCACCGTGGTCGGCCAGACGGGTAACTGGAGCTTCACGCCGTCCGCGCTGGCGGAGGGCAATAACGTCCTCACCATCCGTGAGACCGATCCGGCGGGCAACCAGAGTGCACCATCGGCAGGCTTCACCATCGTGGTTGACACCAGCTCCACCACCCCGGTGATTGTTAACGTCACCGATGATGTCGGCAACACCGCCACAACCGTGGTCAGCGGCAATACCACCAACGATGCAACGCCAACCCTCTCCGGTACGGCGGAAGCGAACAGCGTGGTGACCATCTTTGATGGCAATACGCAGATTGGCATCGTCACGGCGGACGGTACCGGCGCGTGGAGCTTTACGCCTGAGACCGCCCTCGTCGAAGGGCCACACAGCTTCACCGTCAAGGCCACCGATCCGCAGGGTAACATCAGCCTGTCGTCAAACGCCTGGAGCGTGGTGGTTGACCTCACGGCGCCAGCGGTCCCCGTGCTGGAAACCGTCAGCGACAACGTGGCGGGCGGGATTGTCGGTAACCTCACCACCGGCCAGGTCACCAATGACACGACGCCAACGCTCAGCGGGACAGGCGCCGTCGGCAGTACCATCCACATTCTGAACAATGGCGTGGAGATCGGTACCGCACCGGTAGACAGCAACGGCAACTGGAGCTTTACCCCTAATCCGGCGCTGGGAGATGGCAGCTATAACATTCGCATCAACGCCAGCGATGCCGCCGGTAACGTCTCAGCCAACTCGCCGGTCTTCGTCTTCACGGTTGATACCGCCGGTCCTTCCGCGCCGGTAGTCACCAGCGTGATTGACGATGTCGGTCCGGTCACCGGGACGCTCACCAGCGGCAGCAGCACCAACGACACGAAACCCACCTTCAACGGCACGGGCGAAGTCGGTGCCACGGTGCACATCATTGTCGATGGCAGCGAGATTGGCACCGCGGTCGTCAATGCTCAGGGGAACTGGACCTTCACCCCGGGCACGGCGCTCACCGAAGGACCACATGCCATTACCTTCAACGCCACCGATGCAGCAGGCAATACCGGCAGCACGTCGGCACCGATTAACCTGACGGTGGATACCTCCGCCCCGACAGCGCCGTCCATTTTGACCGCGAGCGATAACGTGGGCAGCGTTCAGACACCGCTCTCCTCCGGGCAGAGCACGGACGACACCACCCCAACCCTTAACGGCACAGCCGCGGCCAACGCGACCATCACGGTCTATCAGGACGGCCAGCAGGTCGGTACCGCCCAGGCTGACGGCAGCGGCGCGTGGAGCTTTACCCCGTCCACCGCGCTGGCGAATGGTAGCCACACCTGGACCGTCACGGCCACCGATGCGGCGGGCAACGTCAGCCCCGCATCGCCTGACTTTACGCTGGTGGTGGATACCACTGCGCCTAACGCGCCGGTTATCAGCCAGGCGGTTGATGACGTGGGCACGATCACCGGCCCGGTCAGCTCCGGACAAAGCACCGACGACACCATTCCGCGTCTCGTTGGTACCAGCGAGCCGTTTGCCACGGTGAATATTTATGAAGGAACGACGCTGGTGGGCACCGGTACCGCGGATGCCAGCGGAAACTGGAGCATTCTGCTGACCACCACGCTGGCAACCGGTCCACATAGCTTCACGGCTCAGGCGACGGATGCGGCAGGTAACACCAGCGCGCCGTCAGCAACCTTCAACCTGACCATCGACACCACGCCGCCTGCGCAGCCGGTGCTGAGCAGCATTGTGGATGATGTCGGCAATGCCGCTACGCCTGTCGCCAATGGCGGATTGACCAACGACGCGCAGCCAACCCTCACCGGGACGGCGGAAGCGGGCGCGACGGTGAAAATCTTCGATAATGGCGTGCAGATTGGCAGCGTTGTCGCCACCGGCGGTAACTGGAGCTTTACTCCGTCACCGGCGCTCAGCGATGGTCAGCACAGCCTGACGTTCACCGCCACCGATGCGGCGGGCAACGCCAGCGCACCTACCACCGGGTATGTGATCAACGTGGATGCCACCGCGCCAGCCGCGCCGGTCATCAGCGCGATTGTAGACGACGTGGGCAGCGTTACCGGGCCGGTGACGGGCAATAACCCGACCAACGACACCCGACCAGCGTTGAGCGGTACCGCCGAAGCCAATGCGACGGTGCGTATCTACGACGGTACCACGCTGGTGGGCACGGTCACCGCCGATGCCAACGGCAACTGGACGCTGGCGCAGACCACCACCACGTTGACGGAAGGTTCGCACAGCTTCACCGCCACCGCCACCGATGCCGCGGGCAATACCAGCGCGCCATCAACCGTGACCACAATCCTGGTTGACCTGACGGCACCGGGTGCACCGACCAGCCTGAAGGTGATCGCTAACGGAACCCAGGTCACCGGTACCGCGGAAGCGGGCAGCACCGTCACCATCACCAGCGGTACCGGCACGGTGCTCGGTACCGCGACGGCAGACGGTAACGGCAACTTTAGCGCTACCCTCACCCCGGCGCAGACCAACGGTGAAGCGCTGCTGGTCTACGCGACCGATAAGGCCGGTAACGCTGGCGTCAGCGCCTCGGTGGTTGCGCCATCAACCAACATTCCGAACGCTCCGGTTATCGCCAACATTGACGATAACGTCGGTAGCGTTACCGGAGGGCTGACCAACGGTAAAACCACCGATGACACCACGCCAACCCTGAGCGGCACCGCACAGCCGAACGCCACCGTCACGCTGTATAACAACGGCGTGTCGATGGGTACGGTTGTGGCCGATGCCAGCGGTAACTGGAGTTTTACGACCCCGGCATTAAGCGAGGGCTCACACGCCTTTACCGCCACGGCAACCAACTCAGCCGGCACCAGCCCGATCTCGCTTCCGACAACCGTTATCGTCGACGTGACGGCGCCAACCGCGCCTGCCGGGACCTTTAACGCTGACGGCAGCGTATTGACCGGTACGGCCGAAGCGGGCAGCACCGTCACCATCCGCCTCGCGGACGGGTCAACGGTGACCACCACCGCAGACAGCAATGGCGCCTACAGCTACACCTTCCTCAACAAGCAGACCGAAGGCCAGACCCTGCAGATCACGGCTACCGATGCGGCGGGTAACACCTCGCAGCCGGGCTCGGTCCTTGCGCCGGTGGTGCCGCTCTCTGCCAGCAATAACGTTGAAGAGCTGGAGCTCAGCACCACCGCCACCGTCACCAACAGCCAGTACAGCGACTACGGCTTCCTGCTGGTGGGTGCCGTGGGCAACGTGCTGACCCTGCTGGGCAACGATACTGCCCAGGTTGAGTTCAACGTGGGCAGCGGCGGCAGTGCGGATATTGTGGTGAATGCCAACGCCACGGGGGCCGTGCTTTCGCTGCTCAACACCCTGGAGCTGGTGGTGCAGCGTTTCGACAGCGTCAACGGCACCTGGACCACCGTCGTGGATACCGGACAACCGCAGTTCGCCGACCTGCTGACCCTTGGGGCCACCGGCGTGTCGCTGAACCTGACCGGGCTGGCTGATGGCCAGTATCGCGTGCTGAGCTACAACACCAACCTGCTGGCAACCGGCTCGTACACCAGCCTGGATGTGGCGGTGAAAGAGACCAGCGCCGGGACCGTCACGGGCGACACCAGCCTGGACGGTAACGTGATCCTGGATACCGATCCTACCGCAGGCAGCGATAATGCCCCGGCAGGTACGACCGTCTCCGCCGTGACCAACGCGCTGGGGGTCACCACCAGCGTCAACGCCGACGGCACGGTGATTCAGGGGCAGTACGGTACGCTAACCATCAACCGCGACGGCAGCTACACCTACAACCTCACCGACACCAGTGCAGCCGTCATTGGCCGCACGGAGAGCTTCACCTACACCATCACCCATAACGGTGTCAGCGCGTCGGCGAACCTCGTGCTGTCGCTCGGTGCGGGCAGCGTGGCGAATGGCATTGTCGCCGTAGACGACGCGGCTTCCCTGACCTTCGACACCACCGTCCAGGCCATCGACAACGGCACCTCGTCGCAAAGCGGCTTTACCCTGGTGGGGATCAATCTCGGCAACACGCTGGGGCTGAACCTGCTGGACGATATGACCAACCCGATCATCTACACCGTGGAGGAAGGGACGACCCGCACCATGACGATTCAGGCCTCCGTGGGGGGCGTAGCCCTGGCCTCGGTGTTCGACCTGTACGTCTATAAGTTCAACAATGCGACCCAGACCTTCGAGCAGATGCGCGTTGAGCCGGGCTGGCTGCGTGCGCCGCTGCTGGGCGGCACCTCCTCCCAGCTGACGCTGAACCTGCCTGGCGGGGAGTACTTGTTCCTGCTCAATACGGCGGCAGGGATCACCGCGCTGACGGCCTACACCCTGAGCGTGCTGGAGGATCATGTCTACAGCGTCTCCAGTATCGGAGAGAGCACCACGGGGGATGTGCTGGCGAACGATCCGGTGCCGGATGGCACGGTGGTGACGGCAGTGAACGGTGTGGCGGTTAACAGCAGTGGAACAACCGACATTCAGGGAGAATACGGCACGCTGACCATTGATTCGTCCGGTCAGTACACCTACACCCTGCGAAACGGCGTGGGTGCGGACCATATCAGCACGCCGGACACCTTCGTCTATACCATTACGGCACCAAACGGCGCGAAAGATACGGGCTCGCTCAACATTACCCCAACCGCGCGGGCAATGGATGCGGTGAACGATGTCAGCACCGAGATGAGTGTCACGTCGGTACACCATACCTCGGCCTACGCTGACACCACCGTCGGCAGCGCCAGCTGGACCACCTCGTTGTTAGGTACCACCACGGGCAGCGGAAGCGGGACCTTTGTGGTGGATCCGAACACCGCCCTGCATAGCGCGTCGCTGCACTTTGACGTCGCGTCGCTGCTGGCGCTGGGCGGACTGACGGTGAACTGGACGATCAGTGATGCCAACGGTGTTATCCGCACCGGCTCCTTCAGCGGTGGCTCTCTGCTGGGCGGCAGTATTGACGTTCCCCTGACCGGGCTGGATCTGAATGCCGGGACCTATACGCTGAGCTATACCGGCAGCGTACCGGGGCTGAGCGTGGGCAACATCACCATCACCCCGAGCGTGAACGGTACCACCTACTCGCTGACCCAGTTCGACTCCACCAGCGGCCACACCGTTGACGGCAATATCTTCGACGGCACGGATTCCGCCGGGGCGATGGATCAGCTGCAGTCGGTCGATACCCGCGTCACCATTACCGGCTACGACGGCACCACCACCACGCTGGATCCTTACACCGGCAGCACGCTGGTCAACGTCACGGGTCATTACGGCACGCTGGCGATTGGCGCAGACGGCCACTACACCTACACCCTCAACAGCGGGGTGTCGCTCTCAACCATCACGTCGAAGGAGGTCTTCAACTACACCCTCACCGATGCCAACGGCAATACGGACAACGCCACGCTGACCATCAATATGGCGCCGCAGTTCGTCAGTTCTGAGCATAACGATGTCATTACCGGCACCGCGTACGGCGATACGCTGATTTATCAGGTGCTGAACAGCACCGCAGGCAACGCCACCGCGGGTAACGTCAGCAGTACCGCCGGCGATCACTGGACCAACTTCTCGCTGGCCCAGGGAGACAAAATTGACATCGGCGATCTGCTGGTGGGCTGGAACGGCAGTGCGTCAACGCTTGGTAATTACCTGCATGTGACGAACAGCAATGGCAGTACCGTGATCTCCATCGACCGTGACGGTACAGGAAGCACCTATACCAATACCACGCTCGTGACGCTGGATAACGTCCAGACCACCTACGACGAGTTAGTTAACCAGCAACACATCGTGACCTGATAGCACCTGCAGTACCTGACCCGGGCGCACTGCGCCCGGGCATAAACAATAAAGCTGTACTTATTTTTTATTAGGGACATGACATGGGAAAGATGATGCCTTACTGGTGGCTCTCGTGCTGCCTGATATCTGTGCCCGCACTCTCCGCTAATCCGGCGGCGATGATCAATACCGGACAACTTCGCGAAACGCAGGAACTCCCCGCCCTGAATGGCCGCGTGGCGCCTGTGGTGGGCAATGCCGCCCCCGGCACGCTGCAGCTTGGCGACGCCGTCAACCGCGCCGTCACCTGGCACCCGGCCATCAGTGAAGCGGTGGGAAAGCTCTACCAGCAGAGCGAAGAGGTGGACGTCGCCAAATCGAAATACTACCCGCAAATTAACGCCGGAATGGACAACGGCTATACCCATGACGGCGATGATAACGGCTTCACGCCATCGCTGGTGCTCTCCCTCTCCCAGATGCTGTACGACTTTGGCAAGGTGGCAAGCCAGGTGCGTGCCGAAAACGCCGGGGTTGCCCAGCAGCAGGCCAACGTGCTGGTGAGCATCGACACCATCGCCCACGATACCGCCATCGCCATGGTGGAAGTGCAAACCTGGCAGCAGATGGTCGATACCGCCAAAGAGCAGCTCGACGCCCTCTCCTCGATTGGCAAGCTGACCCGACTGCGTAACGACGAAGGGGCCACCTCGCTCTCTGACGTGGTGCAGACCGATGCCCGTATCGAAGGCGCCCGCGCCCAGCTGATGCAGTACCAGGCCAGCCTCGACAGCGCCCGCGCCACGCTGATGAGTTTTCTCGGCTGGAACTCCCTCAACGAGGTGGGGAACGATTTTCCGCAAAAGCTGGCCCGCAGCTGTGACATCGCCGAGCCGGACGATCGTCTGGTGCCTGCGGTGTTAGCGGCCTGGGCGCAGGCAAACGTCGCCCAGGCCAACCTCGACTACGCCAACGCCCAGATGACCCCGACCGTCTCACTGGAGCCGGAAGTGCGTCACTACCTCAACGACCGCTATGCGGGTAACGAAACGCGGGATCGCACGCAATACTCCGCGTGGGTGAAAGTGCAGATGCCGCTCTATCAGGGCGGCGGCCTCACCGCCCGGCGCAACGCCGCCGGGCACGCGGTGGAAGCGGCGCAATCCACCATTCAGCGCACCCGCCTTGAGGTTCGCCAGAAGCTGCTGGAGGCACGCAGCCAGGTGATGAGCCTGCTCAGCACCCTGCAGATCCAGGGTCGCCAGGAGGCGCTCAGCGCCCGCACCCGCGAACTGTACCAGCAGCAGTATCTTGATTTGGGCTCACGCCCGCTGCTCGATGTGCTCAACGCCGAGCAGGAGGTCTACCAGGCGCGTTTTACCCAGCAACAGACCCTTGGCCAGCTGCATCAGCTGCAGCTCAACTGCCTCTACAACACCGGGCAGTTGAGCCATGCGTTCGATCTTGATAACCGCACCATCCAGACCGTGGAGATCCAGCCATGAAAGAGCGTGATATGCCGCAAGCTGAACCCATGACGGATGACGCCCTGGCCCAGTGGGCGCAGGCCTTTGGCTTTATCGCCACGCGCTACCGCGTCGCCTGCTCTCCCGGCGCGCTGCTGGCGGGTGCGCCGTGGCTGAAAGGTAAACCGATGGTGCCCGCCCTCACCCAGCTCGCCCGCGAGGCGGGGCTGTCGTTTCAGCTGCTTACCGCCAGCCAGCAGTCGATCAACAGCTGGCGTCTGCCGGTGGTGGTGGCGCTAAACGACGGCAGGGTCGGGGTAATCGAACATTTCGACGGCGACGATACGCTGGAGGTCAGCTTCTTTGACGACCAGGCCTACACCAACCGTTTGTCGATGACGGCGATGCTGCCCGCCATCCGCCACGTCATCGCCCTGCGTCCGCTGGCGGCGCTGAAGGACAGTCGGGTGGACGCCTATATCTCAAAATACCGCCCGGACTGGCTCTACCGGCTGGTGATGCGCGACCTGCGCCCCTACAGCTGGGTGATGCTCGCCGCGCTGTTTATCAACGTGCTGTCGCTCTCCGGGATTGTCTTTTCCATGCAGGTGTACGACCGGGTCATCCCCGCCCAGTCCTACCCGACGCTGTACGTGCTGACCATCGGGGTGCTGATCGCCACCCTGTTTGGCTTCGTGCTGCGCGTGGCGCGCGGGCACATTATGGATCTGCTGGGCAAGCGCTCGGATCTGCGCGTCTCGGATCGCGTGTTCGGCCACGCCCTGCGGCTGCGCAACAGCGCCATCCCGCGCTCTACCGGGAGCTTTATCTCCCAGCTGCGCGAGCTGGAGCAGATCCGCGAGATGGTCACCTCCTCCACCATCTCGACGATTGTCGATCTGCCCTTCTTCTTACTGTTTGTGGTGGTGCTGGCGATTATCGCCCCGCAGCTGGCGTGGATCGCCCCGGTGGCGGCGGTGATCATGGTTCTGCCCGGTCTGCTGCTGCAGAAGAAGCTGGCGGAGCTGGCGAAACAATCCGCCCATGAATCGACCCTGCGCAACGCGGTGCTGGTGGAGAGCGTGCAGGGGCTGGAAGACATCAAGCTGATGCAGGCGGAAAACCGCTTTTTGCAGCAGTGGAACAGCTATATCCAGATCACCGCGGAATCTGGCCTGCGCACCCGCGAGCTGACACAGAACCTGATCAGCTGGGGGATGACCATCCAGAGCCTGGTTTACGCCGCCGTGATCGTGGTCGGCGCGCCGATGGTGATCGACGGCACGCTGACCACCGGTTCGGTGGTCGCCGCCTCGATGCTGGCCTCGCGCATGATCGCCCCCATGGCGACGCTGTGCGGCGTGCTGGCCCGCTGGCAGCAGGTGAAAGCGGCAAAAGAGGGGCTGGACAGCATTATGCAATTGCCGACCGAGAACCAGCGCGAGGAGACGCCGATCCGCCAGGATGTGCTGCGCGGTCACTACCTGTTCGAGCAGGCGCAGTTTCGCTATCACCCGGAGGATCCGCGCATGGCGCTGCGCATCAACCGTCTGGAGATCAAGCCCGGTGAGAAAGTGGCGATCCTCGGGCGTAACGGCGCGGGCAAATCAACCCTGCTGCAGGCGATGGCGGGCGGGATGGATCTGGCCGGCGGCGAACTGCGGCTCGACAACCTCAGCCTGCCGCACCTCGATGTCGCCGACGTCCGGCGCAACGTCGGCTTTATGACCCAGAACGCGCGGCTGTTTTACGGCACCCTGCGGGAAAACATCACCCTCGGCATGCCGCGCGCCACCGACGACGAGATTTTCGCCGCGCTGGAGTTAACCGGCGCGGCGAGCTTTGTGCAGAAGCTGCCGAAGGGGCTGGACTATCCGATCATGGAGAACGGCGTGGGGCTCTCCGGCGGCCAGCGGCAGTCGATTTTGCTGGCGCGCATGCTGCTGCGCGACCCGAATATCGTGCTGATGGACGAACCCACCGCCTCGCTGGATGAGCATACCGAACGGGAATTTATCCAGCGTCTGAGCGCCTGGCTCGGCCACCGTACGCTGATCGTCGCCACCCATCGCGTGCCGGTGCTGGAACTGGTCGAGCGGGTAGTGGTGCTCAAGGAGGGCATGCTGGTGATGGATGCCCCGAAAGCGCAGGCGCTGAACAACAGCCGCATGCAACAACAGCAGGCAGCCGCCGCAAGGGAGTGGAAAAATGAAAATCAGTCAGCGTGATGCCGCGGCAATGGACGATCTGGATAATGCGCTCGGTTCTGAAAGCGGCTACACCGGCGCGCGACGAATCGTGATCCTCTCTCTGCTGCTGTTTATCGTCCTCGGGATCTGGGCCTGGTTTGGCATGCTGGATGAGGTCTCAACCGGTACCGGCAAAGTGATCCCCAGCTCGCGCGAGCAGGTTTTACAGTCGCTGGACGGGGGGATCCTCACCGAGCTGAACGTCCACGAGGGCGATCAGGTGCAGGCTGGACAAGTGCTGGCGCGCCTTGATCCCACGCGTTCAGAATCAAACGTCGGCGAAAGTGCGGCACGCTACCGTGCCTCGCTGGCCTCCAGCGCGCGCCTGTATGCCGAGGTGAACGATCTGCCGTTGAAGTTCCCCCCTTCGCTGAAGGAATGGCCGGAGCTGATTGCCGACGAAACGCGGCTCTACAACTCCCGCCGCGCGCAGCTTGAGGATACCCAGCGGGAGCTGCGCGCCGCGCTCGATCTCGCCAATAAGGAGCTGGCGATCACCCAGCGGCTGGTTAAAACCGGGGCCGCCAGCCACGTAGAGGTGCTGCGCCTGCAGCGGCAGAAAAGTGACCTGGAGCTGAAGCTCACCGACTTGCGTTCGCAGTATTACGTTCAGGCGCGCGAGGCGCTCTCGAAAGCCAACGCGGAGGTGGATATGGTCTCGGCGATCCTGAAAGGCCGTCAGGATTCCGTCACGCGCCTGACGGTGAAATCGCCGGTGCGCGGGATCGTGAAAAACATCAAGGTCACCACCATCGGCGGCGTGATCCCGCCCAACGGCGAGCTGATGGAGATCGTGCCGGTGGACGATCACCTGCTGATCGAAACCCGCCTCTCGCCGCGCGATATCGCCTTTATCCATCCGAACCAGGAGGCGCTGGTCAAAATCACCGCCTACGACTACGCCATTTACGGCGGGCTGCACGGGGTGGTGGAGACGATTTCCCCGGACACCATCCAGGACGAAGCCAAGCCGGAAGTGTTCTATTACCGGGTGTTTATCCGCACCAGCCAGGATTACCTGGTGAATAAAGCAGGCAGGCACTTCTCAATTGTGCCGGGGATGATTGCGACGGTGGATATCAAGACCGGGGAGAAAACGGTGCTGGATTATATGATTAAGCCGTTTAACCGGGCGAAGGAAGCGCTGAGGGAGCGTTGATGAAACGCCTTACATCATTTCCTGAAGCCGCCTCACAGGATTGGATTTTTCCTGGATAACCTTCTTCTTTTTATGGTTAACCGGGCGTATGTTCCTCCCACGCCAGCAAAATCTGGCGTCGGGATTGGCATCCCGGTTAAACTTAATGGCGGCGTCAGCTCTTGTTGCGCCGTGCGTCTGGCTACATTCCAATGGTGGGCTGGGCGGGGGCGTCGCAAGACGCGCCGGTGTCCATTAAGGCCGGTAATGCCAACTCCGTTCAGTCCTGCCACCCGGGAAATTGGCATTTCTCTGGCAGTGTCATAATCACTTAATGGAAACTTTCATATGACCACCAGTAACGCACTTTTCACGACCCCTTTCGACTGCAACACCGACTTCATCGAACTTGCCGACAATTGCCAACGCTATTGCGAAGCGCTGGTGGAAGAGACCAATCCCGCGAGAAAAATAGCCCTCTGCGGTCGTCTTGCCTCGACGTTTGCCCTGCTCCGCCCAATGCTGCTGGAGCCTATCCCTGAGCACCTACAGGAACGTCTCACCGTCGATCGGTTTCCCGAACGTGAGCCTGTATTCAACACCGAATCCGACCAGCTCTGCCGCTACTGCGAGGAAATTACCCAACTGTTGATTAGTGGCGCGCTTACGCCCGAATCCGCACGCGTGATGGGGGATTTGCTCTTTGAACTTACTGGATATTTTGCCGACCAGCTAAAAGCCCCGCGCTGGCTGAGGACGGAGGCTGGAATCGCGTTGCTGGGTTGAGGTAGTTTTCTCCCTCTCCCTGTGGGAGAGGGTCGGGATGAGGGCATCATACCGCATCTATTTTATATTTATAAACAGAACGTTAATGATGAATAACCAGGAAAAATTACGTATCTCTGAACTGGCAGAGAGAATAAACACCGATCACACCACTACCAGCACTGAATGCTGGATGAATCTACAACAAAACGTAGAAATCGGGAGAAGGAGAATCGAATATCCCTGACAAAGCCTCGCCACGCGCATTACCTTCGCCCAAAAGGGACTTCTTTAACCGCCCACTGCCCCGGCGTTTTACCGGTCCATGCTCTGAAAACCTCAATAAATGCGCTGACGCTGCTGTAGCCACAGGACAGCGCAATCCACCCCACCGGCTTCCCCGCGGCCAGCCACTCCATTGCCTGCATCACGCGTGCCAGCTGCCGCCAGTTAACGAAGTTCATTCCGGTCTGGGCACGAAAACGACGGTTGAACGTACGCACGCTCATCCCCGCCTGGCGGGCATGGCTCTCAACCGTCTGATTATCATCGACAAACTGCAGCAAATGCCTGACCACGTCCTTCAGACGCGGATCCGTCGGCACGGGCAGAGTAAAGTGCACCTGGGGTGCCACGGCAAGCTCATCCAGCAGCAGGGTGAGCTTTCGCGGATCGTACTCGCTTTCAGCAACGCTTAAGCGGGAAAACAGTGCATGGGTAAGATCGTCGGGCTCGAACAGGGCGGGCACATCGGGAAGCCTTGTGCAGCAGGCGGGGTCAAGATAGATGGCGCTGCCTTCTATCGCGCTTTCAGAAAAGGCGGCGTGCTGATTACCTGGCGGGATCCAGCCGATGTGTTTTGCCGGTACGACCGAGCGCCCCCGCTGTGACTCAATCACCAGCAGACCCGTTGCAATGCGCCACAGCTGCCCAGCGCGATGGCTGTGCCAGGGGGTTCGGTACCCGCCAGGATGAAGGAGCGTCTCAGTACTGACCATGTCATGTTGACCGAAAATCGTTATTCATCGGCGTATTACAGAAACTGCGTCTTCGGCTGTCAAGGATAATGGCGACTAAACCACATAAGGAGCCCTTAATGAGCATAATCACATCCCTGATAGCCGATACCGACAACGCCGCACAGCGCGAAAAGATGGCGTGCCTGTTAACCCGCTTATTCAACGGCGATATCGATCCGGCAGAGGTCTTTACGCCCGATTACCAGCAGGTTACGGACGGTCACACGCTTGATTACCGGGGATTTATCCAGCACCTGAGCCACGTCAGCTCGCAGACTCGCACGATCGCCTTCACCGTGGTGGAGATAGCCTGTCATGACAAACTTCTGGCTGACCGGCATATCGTGACGGTCACGTATCCTGACGGTCGTCAGGCAGAGATCGAGGTTTACCTGTTTGCGACGCTGCGTGAAGGGAAAATCTGGCGGATCCATGAAGTCACGCGGGCTCTCAGCGGCGATGCTTCAGATCGCACGCTGGCCCATGCGACGGAATAACGTCACTCCGCCGGGCCCGGTACGGTTATACACCTCAACAAAACGTGTATTGCGCATAACGGCAGGAACGCCATTATGCGCAGGTCTTTTACAGCGATTTTTTCAGGCGACGAACCGCTTCTTTCAGCTCTTCATCCGTTGGCGTGACAAACGACATACGCAGCGTCGAGTGGTCTGGCTCACTGCAGTAGAAAAATTCACCCGGCACAAATACTACGCCGTTGCTTAACGTCTTTTCCAGCCAGCGCGTGGTATTACTACCCTTTTTCATATTCGCCCACAGGAACATGCCGCCCTTCGGCTTGTGGAACGACATCACATCGCCCAGTTCGGCTTCCAGTTCGTTGGCGAACGTCTGATACTTCTGACGGTAGGCTTCGCGGATCATTTTGATCTGCCCGGCCAGACGCCCGGTTTTCAGGTATTCGTAAGTCATCAGCTGCGACAGCGTGCTGGTGTGCAGATCGGTGGTTTGCTTCAGATTCACCACCGCACGCTTCAGCCACTCTGGTACCAGCACCCAGCCCACACGGGTGCCCGGCGCGAGAATTTTAGAGAAGGTTGAGGTATACACCACGTTCTCTTCGTTGCCGATATCGTTGGCATGGGCAATTAACGGGCGGAAAACTTCGTCGGTGTAATTAATTTCACTGTACGGATCGTCTTCGATAATCACGAAGTCATAGCGCTTCGAGAGTTCCACCAGCTGTTTACGGCGCGCCTCAGACAGCGTAACGCCACCCGGGTTACCGAATGTCGGCACAATATAAACCGCTTTGATGGGTTTATTTGCCACCAGGGCTTCGAGTTCATCCACTTTCATGCCGTCGCCATCGGTGCCAACCGATTCAAAATTCGCCTGCGCCAGACCAAAGACCTGCAGCGCGGCAAGATAGGTTGGGCGTTCGACGACGACGGTATCGCCCGGATTAATTAACGCGCGCGCCAGCACGTCGAGGGATTGTTGTGAACCGGAGGTCACGACCACATCATCCGCTTTGCAGCGGATCCCGCGCCCTTCGCAGATGCGCTGGATCTCGTCCCGCAGTCCCGGCACACCTTCGGTCAGACCATACTGGAAGGCTTCACCAAAATGCTGCGACAGTACGGCATCAGCGGCCATTTTCAGACCTTCGTGATCGAACAAGGCCGGGTTAGGAATACCCCCACCCAGCGAAATGACGCCTGCCATTTTGCTATGTTTTAATAATTCACGGATGGCGGAAGATTGCAGGCCCTGCGCACTGCTGGCGAGTTTGTTTGCAGACATTCTTTGATTACCTTCTTTTTTATATTGTGCCCAATCTTAGCAGAATATGAGCAATAAATTCCGTTAGCTTCGGGAGGGGACGTAAATCCTGACGCCACAGTAAATGCACCGGCCTTGGCGCGGGTGTAAACGGCTCCAGAACCCGAACCAGTCTGCCGCTTGCCAGCTCTTCCGCCACCAGCACCTCCGGCTGCAGCAGCAGCCCCGCCCCGGCGCGCGCCGCCATGCGTAAGCCGTAGCCGTCGTTGCAGCGTAAAACGGCATCGCGCTTCCAGCGCACCTCGCCCTCCACACCCGGCAGCCGCCATTCGTTACGCGCGGTCCATACCGTGTGGGAAAGACAGAGATGGTCCACCAGATCGGCAGGCGTTTGCGGCGTACCGTGGCGCGCCAGATAATCCGGCGACGCGCAGATCACCATGTTGTAAGGGCACAGGTATTTCGCCACCAAATCGTCATTGCGGATATCACCAATGCGAATGGCCAGATCGACCCCCTCTTCCACCAGATCCACCATCCGGTTGGTGAGATCCAGTTCGATACGCACTGCCGGGTAGCGCTGCAAAAAGGTGGCGGTCAGCGGCGCGATAACGCAACCGCCAAACGACGTAGGCGCCGTCACGCGCAGGGTGCCCGCCGGTGCGGCGCGCAGACGTTCCACCGCGCTTTCGGCAATGGCCACCTGCTCCAGCACCCGCTTCGCCTCGTCATAATAGACCCGCCCGGCGTCGGTCAGGCTTTGACGTCGCGTATTGCGCTCCAGCAGACGGGTGCCAAGCTGTGATTCCAGCAGCGCAATGTACTTCCCCACCATCACCGACGACATATCCAGCCGGGACGCCGCACCGGTGAAGCTGCCGCTTTCCACCACGGCGATAAACGTTTCCATGCCGCGAAGCTTATCCATATTACAAACCTCTGGTTAGCAATCTTCTAACTTTAGCCCAGTTTATCCGACTTTTAATTTATTAAAGAATGAAGGCTCACAACATGAGGAGTCGGCTATGAAAATCATCATTATTGGTGCCAGCGGTACGGTCGGTCGTGCAGTCACGGAGGCGCTCGGTCACCGCCACGAGGTGATCCGCGTGGGCCGCACGCAGGGCGATGAGCAGGTGGATATTACGTCGCAGGCGAGCGTGCAGGCGCTGTTTGAAAAGGTTGGCCCGGTGGATGCGATTGTCTCCGCCAGCGGCGGGTTGTACTTTGGCCCCCTCGCCACCATGAAGGACAGCGATTTCAATCAGGGGTTACAGGATAAACTGCTCGGACAGGTGCGCCTGGCGCTGACCGGCCAGCACTACCTGAACGATGGCGGCTCCATTACCCTGATTAGCGGGATTGTGGCGCACGAGCCCATCGCGCAGGGCGTCAATGCCACCACGGTGAATGCCGCGCTGGAAGGGTTTGTTCGCGCTGCCGCCTGCGAGCTGCCGCGTGGGATCCGCATCAACCTGATAAGCCCGACGGTTCTCACCGAATCGGTCGAAACGTACGACGGCTTCTTCCCGGGCTTTGAAAGCGTGCCGGCCGCCACCGTGGCGCAAGCCTATCGCCGCAGCGTGGAAGGCGTGCAGAGCGGCCGCGTTTACAAGGTCGGTTACTGATCCTTACGGGCGGAAATCAGCACCAGCATCGGGCGGTCTGCCTCTTCGGCCAGCGCGGGCCAGGCGTCAATCTGTGCCTGCGTTGGTCCCCATTCGTTCACTTCGCTTACCGTTAACCCGGCGGTGATCAGCGCGTTAAGCGTGCTGCCCAGCGTGCGGTGATACTTGATCACGCCGTCTGCCAGCCAGTTGCTGACGCGCTGGCCTTCGTCCTGATAGTGGTTCACGCCCCAGAAACGCACGCCGGCGTCATCGGTCAGCCAGCCCTGACGCGTCGCGCAGGTGTAAATCGGGTGCTCCATGGAAAAGACCAGGCTGCCGCCAGGTTTCAGCGCACGCTGAACGTTGCCAAACAGGGTGTTCAGCTCGGGCAGATAGTGCAGCGCCAGCGAGCTGTAGACCAGATCGAAACTGTTCGCTTTCATCGCCAGCGATTCCAGATCGCTACGTTGATACACAATCCCGTCATCGTGGGTCAGCTCTGCCGCACGGGCGAGCATTTTTTCGGAGATATCAACGCCGGTTACCGCAGAAGCGCCCAGCTCACGCGCTGCGCGGCAGAACCAGCCATAGCCACAGCCGAGATCGATAACCGATTTGCCGTGTAGATCCGGCAGCATGCTTTTCAGCGCAGGCCACTCCGGCGCGCCATTCAGGCCGTCTACCGAGCGCGGCAACTGGGCGTAACCTTCAAAAAAGGCAGGGTTGTCGTAGATATTTTGTGCCATCACGGACTCCTTCATTGCAACAGAGGCGAGGGTAAAACACCCCTCGCCCGTTGACAACTAAACCGTCTGGCGAATCAAAGCCTGCGCCGGATCTTCTCCACCATGGCTGCCGTTGAGATCCCGTAGCGTTCGTGAAGCGTCGGGAGCGCACCTGCATCCAGGAAAGCATCTGGTAGCGCAACGGTATCAAAGTCGACATGCACGCGATGACGCATCAGCAGCGACGCCACGGCCTCACAAAGCCCCCCTACGGTGCTGTGGTTTTCGGCGACCACCACCAGCCGCCCAGGTTTCGCGGTCTGCGCCAGGATAGTCTCCTCATCCAGCGGTTTAATGGTGGGCGAATGCAGTACCGCCACGCTGACGTTATCCTTACGCAGTTGCTTTGCGGCCTCCAGCGCGCGCATGGTCATCAGCCCTGAAGCGATGATCAGGACGTCGCTCCCCTCTTCCAGCAGCGCGGCTTTGCCCAGCGTAAACCGGTAATTGTACTGGTCCAGCACCACCGGCACCTTGCCACGCAGCAGTCGCATATACACCGGCCCATTGTGCGCCGCGATCGCCGGTACTGCCTGTTCGGTGTCTATCGCATCGCAGGGATCGATGATGGTCATCCCCGGAATACCGCGCATAATCGCAATATCTTCCGTCGCCTGGTGGCTCGGACCGTAGCCCGTGGTTAATCCCGGCAGCGCAGCGCATATCTTCACGTTGAGATGCTCTTCGGCGATAACCTGATGAATAAAATCGTAGGCACGACGTGTGGCAAAGACCGCATACGTCGTGGCAAAGGGAATAAACCCCTCTTTTGCCATTCCCCCGGCCGCGCCCATTAAGAGTTGCTCCGCCATCCCCATCTGGAAGAAACGTTCCGGATACGCCTGGGCAAAGATATGCAGATCGGTATATTTCGACAAATCCGCCGTCATACCGACAACTTCCGGGCGCTGTTCCGCCAGCTTCACCAGCGCATGGCCGAACGGTGCAGAGCGCGTCTCCTGGCCGTCTTCCGCAATAGAGGCAATCATGGCCGACGTGGTTAAACGCGGTTTTTTCTCCGTTATCTGGCTCATTACAGCACTCCTTCAGGTTTGTTGGCATCCAGCACGGCGAGTGCCTTTTGCCACTCGTCAGCATCCACGCGAATAAAATGGTTCTTGTCACGTTGTTCGAGGAAAGGCACACCTTTGCCCATCAGCGTGTCGCACAAAATGACGCGTGGCTGGTTTTCGGGATAGCGTCTGGCGTTATCAAACGCCGCAACCAGCGCAGGGACATCGTTGCCATTTACGCGCTGCACGTACCAGCCGAACGAGGTCCATTTATCCTCCAGCGGCTCAAAGCCAAGAATTTTGTGCGAGTTGCCGTCTGCCTGCTGGCGGTTAATGTCCACCAGCACGATCAGGTTCGACAGGCCATGGTGCGCTGCAGACATAGCCGCTTCCCAGGTTGATCCTTCGTCAAGCTCACCGTCCGACATGGAGTTAACGACCCATGCCGGGCTCTGCTTGTGCTTCAGCCCCAGCGCCATGCCGACCCCAATACTTAACCCCTGCCCCAGCGACCCACCGGAGATCTCCATGCCCGGCGTGTAAGTTGCCATACCGGACATTGGCAGGCGACTGTCGTCCGAGCCGTAGGTCTCCAGTTCCTCTTCAGGAATGATCCCCGCTTCAATCAGGGCGGCATAACAGGCAATGGCGTAATGACCGTGAGAAAGCAGAAAACGGTCACGGCCTTCCCACTCCGGCTCGTCCGGCTTGAGGTTCATACCGTGGGTAAACGCGGTGGCCAGTACGTCGGCATAGCCCAGCGCCTGCCCGATGTACCCCTGCCCCTGCACTTCGCCCATGCGCAGTGCATAGCGGCGAATACGCCATGCCGCCGCGGTAACCTGTTGAACTGTAGTATCCGTCATCGTCGGGTCTCCTTAATGGATCAGCATGCCGCCGTTCACGTCGAGCGTGATACCGGTGGAGTAAGACGAAAGGTCGCTGCCAAGGAACAGCGCGGCGCGGGCTATATCCTGCGCGTCGCCGAGGCGGTTAAGCGGAATGCCCGCCAGGATGGTGGTTTTCATCTCATCGCTGAGCTTGCCTGCGGTGATGTCCGTCTGGATAAGGCCGGGAGTGATGCAGTTGACGCGTACGTTATCCGGTCCCAGCTCGCGGGCCATCGCTTTCGCCAGGCCCAGCACACCGGCTTTAGCCGCGCTGTAATGGGGGCCACCGAAAATACCGCCGCCGCGCTGGGCTGATACCGATGAAATGCAGACAATGCTGCCCGACTTCTGCGCACGCATGGTGGGGATCACCGCCTGGGACATCAGCAGCGTGCCGCGAAGGCTGACGTCCAGCACCGCGTCGTAATTCTCGCGTTTAATCTCCATCAGCTTGATCGGCTGAGTAATACCGGCGTTATTCACCAAAATATCGATACGCCCGTATTTTCCCAGCACCTGCTCAATGGCGGCGTTGACCTGTAATTCATTGCTGACGTTCGCCGCCAGGCCCAGATGCTCTTCACCCAGATTCGCCGCGGCAGCCCGACTGGCTTCGGCATCTAAATCGATAATCACCACCTTCGCACCCTGCCCGGCAAATAATTTAGCCGTGGCAAAACCCAAACCGCGTACAGAAGCCGCGCCGGTAATAACGGCGACTTTATCTTTCAGTAGCATATATTTACTCCATTCTGATAAAAGGGATTTATTTTTTTATTTCGGCTCATCCAGCAACATAATCATAAATAAGCCAATCGCTGCACAAATACCGAAATAAATAAAGACAGAGTTAAAACTTCCTGTTTTATCCAGCAGATAACCCGCCAGCATCGGGGAAACAAATCCGCCGAGATTCCCGCCGCTATTGATAATTGACGCGGCAATGGGATAAGTTTTACTGTCTGCAACCGCCATACCGTAAGCCGTAAAAGCAGGCCAGCCGATATTCAGACAGAGGCCGACAAAAAACAGCCCCACACAAACCGCAACGGTGCTTTGCGGGATATTCAGCATGATGACCATCATTAACACGGTGCTGATGGCGGTAAACATCATGGTCGGTTTACGCCGGCGGCCGAGCAGTTTGTCGGATACGTAACCGCCAAAGATCGCCCCGATAAACCCGCCGATGCACGGCATACTGGCGACCAGCCCCATGCTCATAAACGTAAAGCCTTTCTCTTTCACCAGATAGAGCGGGATCCACGTCAACAGGCCATACAGCACGCTGACCATCATGAAATAGGCCAGACAGTCGCCGAGGATATTCTTCGAGGTAAACAGCCCTTTCACTGTGCTCACCGGGGCTAAGTCCCGCACGCGGATCAGGCGGTCAAGACGTGCAAAGCCCGGTGAAATCACGATGTTTTCCCGCCTGGCGTCCGGCGTCTCCTGGCCCGCAGTAATGGTCTCCAGTTCGGCTTTAGAGACAAATGTGCTCTCCGATGGTCTGGTACGCACCAGCAGATACCACAGAACGGCAATGACCAGACCGGGGATCGCGAAGGAGAAGAAGACCCAACGCCAGCCCCAGGTCATGGCGATCCACACCGCCAGCGGCGGCACGAGGATCGGCGCGAACATGGTGGCCGCGATGTAGACCCCCGTGGCCGTCGCCTTCTCCCTGGGGGGAAACCAGTTATTGATGGTGGAGGCCAGTCCGACGGGGCACGGCCCCTCCGTTAGCCCCAGGCCCAGCCGAATACACTTCAGACCCAGAACAGAGGTCGCCGTACCCATCAGCCAGGTAAACGCCGAGAAACCGAATATCGACAGCGCCACCATGCCGCGAATACCCTTTTTGGCGATAAAAAAGCCCGCCGGAATTTGGCTCAATGCGTATCCCAAAAAGAACATACTGGCGATGGCACCGGCTTCGAAATTATTGATATGAAACTCATCAATGATAAAGGGCAGTACTGCACCAATATTTGTCCGGTCAGCATAGTTAATGGCATACACAATAAAAATTAATGCCAGCACAACGAAACGGTAATTGGTTTTTTTCGTGTTTATGTAGGGGACAGCTTGTTCTATACGAGACATAACTTACCTCATTATTCGAACAACGTGAGTCGTTTTATTTTTACGTTCAAGGTCAATATATCGGCTCATAAATGAAACACCATTCAATAAACCTCATTTATTGCTGAGATAAATTTGATTCGCGATACAGCTCAAAAAAAATAACATCGGGATAAAATTGCCCGCATGCCGTCTCAATGTTATGTTTTTTATCAATAAACATGACAGGAGTAGGCTATGTCCGCGCAGGATCGCCAGACGTTATCACTGCCCTCGCTCAGAAATTTGCAGGCATTCATCGCCGTCGCTAACGCATTGAGCATCCATCAGGCGGCCGAACAGCTCAATGTCACCCCCTCCGCGGTCAGCCATCAGATCGCGTCGCTGGAGTCGTGGATGGGCAAGAAATTATTCATCCGCAGTGGCAAAGGGGTTCAGCTCACCCCGACGGGAGAAAAATATCTGCGGGAGGTCTCGGCGGCGATGAGCGCCATCGGACGCGCCACCGATCAGATCGTCAAAGAGAAAGATAACGCCGTGCTTCGGGTGCACTCCTCGCCCACCTTCGGGTTGTCATGGCTGTTACGCCGCCTGGGTAAGTTTCGCGCCGAATATCCCGATATCACCATCAATCTCACCTGCTCCTATGAGAATCTGCAATTCGCCAGAGATAATATTGATATTGATATCCGCCACGGTATCCCGGACTGGGATGCTTACCGGGTGATGACCATTAAAAACGACACGCTGGTGGTGCTGGCCTCGCCGGAGTATGCACAAAAACACCCCATCAGCACCCCCACCGATCTGCTGCAACAGTCACTCATCTCGTCCACCAGCACGCTGGTGAACTGGGAAAAATGGTTCGCCTGGCACAATATCGACAGGCCCTGGCTCAACTTCAGCCTCAGCTTTGACCGCTCCTATATGAGCTTTGAAGCGGCGCGCATGGGGCTGGGATTTATTCTTGAGAGCAAAATGATGGCGACAGACCACCTGAAAGATGGCTCACTGGTGCAGGTACTGCCGGATGAGATGGGGATCGCCATTAATGCGCACCATCTGGTGATGCCGCATATGAATGAACGCGCGTGGAAGATCCAGCAGTTCGTTGAGTGGATTGACCGGGAGTTGCGATTGTCGGGGTATCACCTGTAACGTCGGGTGGCGGCGTCGCCTTACCCGACGTACAAAAGTGCGGCCTGATGCCCTCACCCCAACCCTCTCCCACAGGGAGAGGGAGAAATGCACGTCAACCCACAGAGCCCCACACAAGGTTCCCCTTATGGAAGGTCGCGGTGCGTGGAGATATGCGCGCCACCGCCTCGGCGGAACAGGAGGCGTCCACCAGCACAAAGCTGGCGTCGTCCTGCACTTTCGGCCAGACGCATTCACCTTTGTCGTTCAGCGGCAGCACGTCACCGGTCGCGATACCTAAAGCGCGGGACAGCGTCTGCTCATTAGGGCGGATATAGAGCTGGGCGTAGAGATTCGCTTTTTCCAGCATGTCCCCTAAACCGTACGGTGACCAGTGGTCGATCACGCTGTCGGTCCCCGTCATCACGAACACGCCCTTCTCACGCAGTTGCTTCAGCGGCATATGCAGAGTGCCGATGGGTACGGTGGAGGCGATAGTCACCTGCTGCGCCGCCATGCGGGTGGCAATCTCATCCACCTGTTGCTCGTTGAGCGTGGCCAGCGCAAAGGCGTGGCTGATGGTCAGTTTGCCCTTCAGTTGCGGGGTTTTCTCCACGGTTTCGACCATGTAGTTCACCGCCGCCACACCCGCCGGGCTGGTTTCGTGCAGGTGAATATCCACCCCTTTGTCGTAATCCAGCGCAATCTGGAACATGGTGTCGAGAGATTTCTCCATCGCCCCGTCAACGTTGGTGGGATCCAGCCCGCCCACGTAGTGCGCCCCGGCCTGCATCGCCTCGCGCATCAGCTGTTCGGAATTCGACAGCAGCAGGCCGTGCTGTGGAAACGCCACGATCTCGCAGTCAAATCCGGGCTTGCGGCGCGCCAGCACCGCCTGCAGGTTCTCCAGATTCTTCAGGCCCGAGACCGGCTCAATATTGCAGTGGCTGCGGGCGATGGTGGAGCCTTTCGACTGGATCAGATCGATCAGCTTTTCGGCGCGCTCCTGGGTATAAGGCTGGAGTTCGGGGAGCAGCTTCTGCTCAAGGCGGATCATATCCTGAATGGTGGTACCCGCCGGGCGGTTGAGCGAACGCCACGGACCGCCGTAGAAGGTTTTATCCAGGTGAATGTGCATATCGCGCATCGCCGGGAGCATCAGCTTGCCGCCCGCGTCATAGTGCGGCAGGGTGGCGTCCGCGTGATTTTTGTTATCACGCAGGGCGACAATTTTCCCGTCTTTGATCTCCAGCGTTTTCAGCTCGGTGCGGGTGCTCGTCGCCACGCCGCCGTCGACGTTAAATCCGGCCTCCAGCAGCACGTTGTCCAGGTAGTAGTGTTTAGCGGTGATGTTCATCGGTTTGCCCGTCTCGCAGGTTGGCTTTGCGGAATCGGCAGCATACGCGACGGAACCGGTCGCGCCAAACAGCGCACAGGCGGTGACCATTTTGCCGCTCTGGCTGATGAATTCACGGCGGCTTTTATTTTCACTCATCTTATCTTCCTTCATTAACAATATGGGTACCGGTTTCCCCGCGCAGCGCGGCGGGCAGGCAGTCTGGCGAGGTGATGATCACGCGCTTGCCGCCGTGGTGTAAAAACGCCAGCGAGGCGACGATTTTGGGCAGCATGCTGCCCGCCGGGAAATGGCCCTCGTCTTTGTAACGGGTCATCTGCGCCACGCTCACCGTGTCCAGCGCCTGCTGGTTCGGCTTGCCAAAGTGGATGCACACTTTTTCGACCCCGGTGGTGATCACCAGCACGTCGGCACGGATCTCGCGCGCCAGCAGCGCGGTGGAGAGATCTTTATCAATCACCGCATCAACGCTCTGGTAATCGCCCTGCGCCGAGCGCACAACGGGGATCCCGCCGCCACCCGCGCCGATCACCACAAAGCCTTTTTGTGTCAGGGTTTTGATGGCCTCCGATTCGACAATCCGCAGCGGCTGGGGTGAGGCCACCACGCGGCGATAGCCCCGACCGGAGTCTTCTACGAAATGCCAGTCCGGATGGGCGATTTGTAGTTCATCCCGCTGCGCCTCGCTGAAGAACGCGCCGATCGGTTTCGTCGGGTGCGTAAAGCCGGGATCGTTTTTATCCACCTCTACCTGCGTGACGACCGTGACCGCTTTTTGCTCACCGCGCGCGGCCAGGCGGTTGTTAAGCGCCTGCTGGATCAGGTAGCCGATACCACCCTGCGTATCCGCCACGCAGTTGGCCAGCGGCGTGAGCGGCAGTCCCTCCCGCTCGTGGGCAATTTCGGCGCGGCGCAGATCCAGCCCCACCTGGGGGCCGTTGCCGTGCGTGAGCACAATGTCATAGTCGGATGCCAGCATCTCCAGCACCGACTCTGCCACCGCTTTAACCGCCTGCGCCTGATGCTCTACCGACTGGCTGGCGTTGTCTTTGATAATGCTATTGCCGCCAATGGCGACGACCATAAGCTCTTTCATACGTTTTCCTTCGCAACAGTACCCGGCTCAGCGCTCGCCACTTCCCGGCTGTCGAGAACATGCTTCACCACAAACATGCCGCCCATCATCAGATACGCGGTCACGAACATCAGCGAACTGCCTTCGGCAAAGCCCACCACCGGGGCGTGGATCACGCCAAACAGCGCCAGCAGCGCGCCACCGGCGGCGGCAACGGCCCCGCGCAGCGGTTTGTTGATGATGGCGAAGATGGCGATACACCCCCACAGCATGCTGGCGAGCGGTGCGCCGCTGCCCAGATGCACCAACCCTTCGTAGTAGATCCCTTTACTGTGCAGCACGTCAGTGCCGATTTTCGTCGCGTTAGTGCCCGCCGCGCCCATCACGCTGTTCATCATGGTCAGCGCCCAGTTGGCGATCCACGGGAACAGGCAGATGAAAATCACGGGCACCTCCACTTTGGGCGTTTCCCTCACCACCTGGTTGGCGGTGACAACGCCGATAAACACCAGGATCGGCACGATGGCGGTCATCGGAATGATGGCCAGCATAAACGCCCCCAGTCCGAACAGCGGCACGATAAACATGGTCACGCCGGAGGCCAGCGTGTAGCCGATGCTGGCGCCCATCGCTTTCCAGCCTGCATGACCCACGTAGACCGTCACCGGGAACGGATTGCCCATCAGGCAGCCGAGCATGGAGGCCAGGCCGTTCGCCAGCATTACCTTGCGGGTCGGGTACTCGTCCCCCGCCGCGTGGGCGCTTTCAATGTTTTCCAGGTCAAAGATGTAGTTCGCCAGCCCCAGCGGCACGGCAGACGCCAGATACGGCAGCGCGTGCGGCAAGCCCTGCAGGAAACCTTCTACATGGACTTCGGGCGGGTTAAAGCCGAAAGAGGACATCGAGGCTTTAATTGCCTCCGGGCTTTGCAGGCCGGAGATCCACGCTAACACCGTGCCAGCAATCAACAACAGCAGACCGGTCGGGATCCTGGCGAAGATCGGTTTTTTGCCAAACCAGTTAATGAAGATCAGCAGCAGCACGATGAACGACACGGTGGGCGCTTCAAACGCCTGCAGCATCGGGTTCATCGCCAGCAGCAGCAGGCCCAGGCCCGACAGACACGAGAGCAGCACGGTTCGCGGGATCATCTTGCGGATGGTCTCCCCGAGGAAGGAGCCGCCCGCCAGAATCATCGCCTCGACAAAGCACCACACCAGACCAATCTGGATGGCAAAATCCGCGTCACCGGTTTGCTGGTAGACCGGCATTAAGACCAGAAAGGTGACGGTAAAAATCGACGGCGCGCTCGGGCCAGACGGTAGCGCAGTCACGTCCGTTCGTCCGGTGGCACGCGCCATTTGCAGGCCAAACCACGCGTAGCAGACGCTCGCCACCAGCACCGCCAGCCCGAAGGCCGGCGCGATGCGTCCATAAACAATCTCCTTCGGGATGCCGACGACAAAAATGAGCAACCCCATCATGGTCAGCAAATTGGTCAGGTTGTTGGTCATCAACCCGAAATATGCCGCCCAGTCACCTCTTTTCCACTCCAGTTTCATGTTTTTCATGGATGCTTGCCTTATAAAAAGTAGCGATCGCGGAAGGTCAACAGCGCCTTTTCAAAACAGCTAAACGGCGGGTGAACGATGCCCGCCCCAATCATGCCGATGCCCGCGTCTTTGTGGGCAATGGCGGTGTTAATCACCGGCAGAATGCCGCTGCCCGCGACTTTGGTGATGTCGATGGCGGTTGGAATCCCCATAAACGACAGCAGCGGAATGGTGACGTTCGGGTTTTCACCGAGGGTGATTTCGCGCATCTGGCGGGAGAAGTCGATGGCCTCTTCCACCGTGCCGCCCACCAGCGCGACAATCGCCGGGGCCGTCGCCATCGCAAAGCCGCCGATACCGTAGGTTTCCGTGATGGCGCTGTCGCCGATATCCAGCCCGGAGTCTTCCGGCTTGTAACCCGCGAACATCGGGCCAATCACCTGCTGCGCCGGGCCGGTGAACCACTGTCCTGGCAGGCCAGAGACGCGCAGACCAAACTCATAGCCATTACGCGCCATGGTGGTGACCACCGTGCTGTACTCAATGCCGTGGGCGGCGTCCAGCGCGGCTTTACACATCGCCATCCACGTCGGGCCGGAGAAGTAGTCGCTGCTGGCGACAAACTCAAACACCTCGCGCTGCTGCGCCACCGGGTAACCCGCCTGAATCAGCCCCGGCGTCAGTGCCTGGATCAGCAGCGTGGTGCCCGCGTTGTTGCGGTTGTGGCATTCGTCACCCATGTGCAGCGCCTGGGCCAGCATCAGGCGCAGATCGATTTCGCCGATAATCTTCATAGCGTCGCGCAGCATTGGGCCGAGCACGTCGCGCATCCAGTTCAGACGGTCGATAACACTCTGATCGTTGGCGCCCATGCGCAGGATCTTCGCCATCTGCTCGCTGAGGTTGGTATAGGCACGGTTGCCGTAGGTTTTGTTCTCAACGATATGCATAAACATCGACGCGGAGGTGACGCCTGCCATCGAGCCCACGCAGTCGTGCTCGTGGCACGGCGAGAAGGTGATGTCGCCTGAAGCCGCCAGCTTTGCCGCCGCCTCCAGATCGTCCGCCAGCCCTTCAAACACCAGCGCGCCGGTGACAGCGCCTTTCATCGCGCCACACATATTTTCCCAGCTCACCGGAGGACCGGCATGCAGAATGGTGGTACGGGTCATCCCCGGCACAACGTTAATCGCCTGGTCGTACCCCACCAGCACCGGGTGGGACTGAATGATGCGCTCCAGCGCAATCTTGTTGGCGGCGGCGATCTTCGCTGCCAGCGGCTCCGCGGCCAGCTGGTCGAGCGCGTCGACGACCTGCATATTGCCCTGCCCCGGCGGTGCCCAGTCGAGTTGGGTAACGGGGACGTGCTGTTTTTTAAGATCATCACTGAACAGCGCAATACCGACGTTAATGACGTTCAGCGGTTGGTTGAATAAGGTGGTCATCAGGCGTTCTCCCCTTTGCAGACAAATTCGCGTGCCAGTAATCCGGTGTTGGTACTGCTGCTGGCCCAGATCACGCCGGCATCGGTCAGAAGCTGACACTGCTGCGCCAGTGACTGGGGATCCTGGTCGGTACCCAGCACGTAGCCGAGAATTTCCAGCGGACGGTTGTCGGCTTTCGCAATCGCCTGCGCCTCTTTAATGGCATCGAGCATCACGCCGACCGGATCCTCATGCGCACCAAAGCCCAGCACGAAGTCCATAACAATCACGCCCACTTCCGGATCGCGCGCCTCCTGCAGCAGGCGGCTGATGCGGTTGGTTGGGTCGATCATCGGGTGCGGCTTGCCGTTGGTGAAATCGTCATCCCCAAAATCGAGGAAGGTGTGAGCCTGACTGACGTTAATGTCGCGCAGGCGTTTCGCCGGATCGGGCTGAATGTTGCTGTAGACGTCGTCGTACTTCTCAAGCGCGGCGAACATGGCTTCATCACACAGAGTGCCGCCACAGAACAGACCGCGAATGTATTTCTGCTGCGGAGTGAGACGGGCGCGCACCGCTTCAATCAGGGGCCAGTTGAGCGGATGCAGGTCAAGGGACGCTTTGTTGATACCGGTGAGCAGCACGGCCTTCAGGGCCGCCTCTTTGGTGCCGCGGGCAAACTGCAGGCCGTCTTCATCGGCGGGCGGTTCGTTGCGGCCAAGGAAACAGGCGATGACCGGTTTGCGGCAGGCCCGGGCGCGCGCCAGCACTTTTTCTGCCACCGCGGGTGCAGGCGGTTTGGAGATCAGCACGATGACCTGGGTGGCATCGTCGGCCTCCAGCATGTCGATGGCGTCGAGCATCATCAGACCGCCGATCTTTTCACTGAGATCGCGCCCGCCGGTGCCTATCAGCTGCGACACGCCGCCACCAAATTCATGAATGCGCACGCTCAGCTCCTGGCTGCCGGTGCCGGAAGCGCCGACGATGCCAATCGAGCCGCGGCGCACCGCGTTAGCAAAGCACAGTCCTGCGCCGTTGATAATGGCAGTGCCGCAGTCTGGCCCCATCATCAGCAGCCCTTTCTGGTGCGCCAGCTGCTTGAGCGCCAGCTCATCGTCGAGGGATACGTTATCGGAAAAGAGCATCACGTTGAGATCGTTTTCCAGCGCCTTGCGCGCTTCGCGTGCCGCAAACATGCCGTTTACTGAAATCACCGCCAGGTTGCTGTCGGGACGGTGGGCTTTCGCGCTGGCCAGAGTCGCGTAGCGTGCTTCATGGTTGCCCTCGCGCTCTTTTCGGGTGAATAACGCTTCAATCGCCGCCAGGGTTTCATCATTAGCCGCGTCGCCTTTAATGACGATCATCAGATCGCCGTTTTTCGCATCCTCTAATTCTGGCGTTAACAACCCGAGATTTTTTAATACACCTTTATTCATCTCCGTCGCCATCGCCACAAACGCCTGCTCAACGCCTGGCAATTTATTGGCTTTGGTGGAAACGGACATTAATGAGACGGAGTCAAAATACGTGTTCTTTTTAATCACGATTTTTGTGGGCATTATTTTCTCCTGAATGCGGATAAAAGGGGGCCGCCGTCGTGCAAAATGCACGTCGGAAAAATACGTTTGAAATGAGGGCCAGCCGGAAACAGGCTGGCCGAATAAATTACGCACCCGCCGCCAGCAGCAGGTCAGCTATCGCGTGGTAGCCTTTTTCCCGCGCCAGTTCGAGCGGGGTTTTACCGTATTTATCGGTCATGTGCGGATTCGCACCGTGGTCCAGCAGCAGCTTCACGATCGCCTGCTGTTTCGGGCCGCCGTCATTCAGGACGATAGCTTCCAGCAGCGGCGTCCAGCCGACAAAGTTGGTGTGATTAACGTTGATATCGGTCTTTTCCAGCAGCTCGCGGACAATCTCCACATGCCCTTTCTCACTGGCGGGCGTAATTCCCACCCCGCCGAAGCGCGTCAGACGCTCAAGATCCGGGTTGGCGGGCAGAACAAGCCGCAGCAGGGTTAAATCATTGGTCAGGCAGCTGATCAGGAAGGGGTTAAAACAGGTCTGGTCCTGTTTATCGATATCCGCACCGGCGTCAATTAATAACGCGACACAGGGGTAATGTTTTTTCAGGCTGGCAATAACAATGGCGGTTCTTTTCTGACGATTGGTGGCATTAATATCGACACCTTTCTCAAGGCAGGCTTTTAGCGCGTCGACATTACCCTGCTCTGCCGCCAGTAAAAATTCCGTCACGAGTTCATTCGCAGACATACAGACTCCCGATGGTGTGTTGCTGATGACCTGAGAATAGCAACAGCCCTTTCAGAAAAGAATCCGCTTAAAAATCATTCATCGACAGTCAATTCATTGTTGAGTTAAATTCAACGGTTCAGCTAAAACGTGCGTCTGTGCAACCTTTTTCTTATGGGTAAGCGTTATTTCAGGCCATTCACGGCATTTTGCTTATGACCAAAGAAGCCTTGCATAACAAGGCCTGTAGCTAAACATCAGAACTGTGACCGCCGTCAAATGCGTTGTTGCGCCGCTGTTAAAATATGTTCAAAACTGATGGCAACCCGGAGCCGTAATATGAATTCCATCTTTACTGAAGAGAATCTGCTGGCCTTCACCACGGCGGCGCGTTTTGGCAGTTTCAGCAAAGCCGCCGCCGAGCTGGGTGTGACCACGTCGGCCATCAGTTACACCATCAAACGAATGGAGACCGGGCTGGATGTGGTGCTGTTTGTGCGTAACACCCGCAGCATTGAGTTGACCGAGTCCGGCTTTTACTTTTACCGCAAGGCCACCGATCTGCTGAATGATTTCTATGCCATCAGGCGTGGGATAGACACCATCTCTCAGGGCATCGAGGCGCGGGTACGCATCTGCATCAATCAGCTTTTGTATACCCCACGCCATACCGCGCGGCTGCTGCAGGTGCTGAAAAAGCAGTTTCCCACCTGCCAGATCACCGTCACCACGGAGGTCTATAACGGCGTCTGGGACTCAATCATCAATAACCAGGCCAATATCGCGATTGGCGCGCCGGATACGCTTCTTGACGGCGGCGGCATTGATTACACGGAGATTGGCGCTATCCGCTGGGTATTCGCCATCGCGCCGGAACACCCGCTGGCGTTTGTCCCGGAACCGATCGCGGAAAGCCAGCTGCGCCTGTACCCGAACATCATGGTGGAGGACACCGCGCACACCATTAATAAGAAGGTGGGCTGGCTGCTGCACGGGCAGGAGGCGATTCTGGTGCCGGATTTTAACACTAAGTGCCAGTGTCAGATTCTGGGGGAAGGGATCGGCTTTTTGCCGGAATACATGGCCCGGGAGGCCGTGGCAGACGGGATGCTGGTGACGCGACGCATTAATAACCCACGTCAGGATTCGCGCATGCTGCTTGCCACACAGCATGCGGCGACCGGCCAGGTTACGCGCTGGATCAAACAGCAGTTCGGCCCGCAGGGCGTACTGACCGGGATCTACAGCGACTTACTGTGGCGTACCTAGCTTCTCGTCTGAACCCAAAACGCGTGGATAAGTCCTGGGAAGTAGCCCAGTATGGTCAGAAGGATGTTCAGGATAAATGCCCAGCCCAGGCCCTTGCCAAGCAGTACGCCCAGCGGCGGGAGAATAATCGTAAAAACAACACGCCAAAAACCCATAAAGACTCCGTGCAAGCTAACCAATTGAAAATTATAAAAGACACTTCTTTAAGCGTAGCCAGTTTACGGGTAACTGCCATTCGACTGGCGCGCTTTTACCTGCCTTTACCCTCTTTACACTGGCTTAAATCCTTCCTTAAATGCTCTACTACACAAAACACGACCGTAAGGAAACACCATGTCTCTTCCTCTGATTACGCCACAGCAGGCAAACGCGCTTATTAATGACGGCGCAAAACTGATTGATATTCGCGATCCTGACGAATATGCCCGCGAGCATATTCCCGCCGCACAGTCCGTGCCGCTGGACACCTTACCCGGCGCACTGAACGCCGGGGCGGGTGAAACGGTGATTTTTCACTGCCAGTCCGGGGCCAGAACATCTAACAACGCCGCACGGCTTGCCCAGGCGGCGTCGCCTGCTCAGGCCTTGGTGGTCGAGGGCGGTATTCAGGGCTGGAAACAGGCCGGGCTGCCGACCGTGGAAGATAAATCCCAGCCGCTGCCGCTGATGCGTCAGGTGCAGATTGCTGCCGGGCTGCTGATACTGTGCGGCGTGGTGCTGGGCTATACGCTCTCCAGCGGCTTTTTCCTGCTGAGCGGTTTTGTCGGTGCCGGGCTCCTGTTTGCTGGCCTGACCGGTTTTTGCGGCATGGCAAGACTGCTCAAGGTAATGCCGTGGAACAGGCATACTTCATAAGCAGTAATCGATGAACCAGACTGTACCCGGCGTGTGACGTGGGCTACAGTGAAGATCGCTAAAACGATGAGGAGGTTCTATGTTTTCTGTCGGTGATTATGTGCAACCGCGTCAGGGCGGCCCGAAACTGAAAGTGCTCGAAGTGAATGGAGATAGCATTGTGGCCGTTCAGGCCAGCAATGAGCAGGGCGAGAAATATACCCTGAAAGCAGCGGATGTTGCGCTGTACACCGAAGAAGGGGATTTCGGCGTCTGCTAAACAGACAACCGGGCGGAGTCTTCCGCCCGGCTCACGCATTAAATCAGAAAATCATCCAGTGATTTACCGTTTTCCAGCGCGTTGGCAATAGGCTTCGGCGTACGGCCCTGGCCGGTCCACGTTTTCTCTTCGCCATTCTGGTCAATAAAGCGATATTTCGCTTCACGGGCTTTACGTTTTTTCGCGGTCTTACCTGCGTGCGCCAGCTCTGAACCCAGCAGATCGGACGGTGAAATACCATCGGCTTTCATCCGTTCCAGCAGAGCATTAATTTTCTCCTGCTGCTCAGCACGCTGTTGCTCTAATTCCGCCTGCTCACTACGTTTCTCTTCAGCAACGACCCTGACTTTTTCCAGCATTTCCTCAAGAACGTCCAGGGATAATTCACGCGCCATCGCACGCAGAGTTCGGATATTATTAAGATTCTGTAACGTCAAAGACATATTATTTGAAAACCTTTTAAGTGGTGAGTCGTATAATCAAAGGGAAGAATAATTCATTTCTCACGCAATATCCACCCATCGACGCTTTTTGTCATTATTGTAAATATCTTAAAAGACGCCATTTATATATCCGCTAAAAGCGTTGCCAGCGTGTGTGAAATAAATCATTACACCAATATAAACGGTCAGTTTTAAGACAAATCACAGGACGGTGTACTGCACACGGAGCTCCGCGTTATCGCCTCTGTAACAAACCAATCAACTGATTGATTTTTCTCGACAAAAAGACATACGAGAAACAAAATAACGAAGCGAGCAAAAAACAACCAACTTAAGAGGATTTTGTGGATAAAACGCGCATAAATAAAAATTTATCACTAGTTGTTAGTTTAAAGACAGAGAGATACGCTATACACGTCAAACAAACCAACCCAAACCACTAAGAACATCACTTTTGTGCGTCTCAAGGAGTTCAGCCATGTTCTCACCGCAATCTCGCCTGCGCCACGCGGTAGCGGATACTTTCGCGATGGTTGTCTACTGTTCCGTCGTGAACATGCTGATTGAAATATTCCTCTCCGGGATGACCTTTGAGCAGTCACTTTCATCTCGTCTGGTGGCGATCCCGGTCAACATTATTATCGCATGGCCTTATGGTTTATACCGTGATGCCGTGATGCGCTTCGCCCGCCGCATCAGCCCGTCTGGCTGGATGAAAAACCTGGCGGATGTGCTGGCTTATGTGACGTTTCAGTCGCCGGTGTATGTGGCAATCCTGTTGACGGTAGGTGCAGACTGGCATCAGATTGCCGCGGCGGTGAGCTCGAATATCGTGGTTTCGATGTTGATGGGCGCGGTGTACGGCTATTTCCTCGACTACTGTCGTCGCCTTTTCAGGGTCAGCCAGTACAGCCAGGCAAAAGCATAATATGAAGCGACTGGCGTATGCCAGTCGCAGAGTTATTGTGCGTCGCCAAACAGCCCTTTCAGAAACCGCTCCAGCGCCATACGCGAGCTAAAACCATGCGGAATACCATAATGCTCATGCGTCTCGCCGCCTAAATAGAGCGGAAATTGCTGGTAGTGATCGCAGGTTTTAATATCCGAGGCAGGCTCAGCAAATGACAGACTTCTGTCTTTCAGCGTCGGGTGAATAATGAGAGCGGTACGCCCCATTCTGGCTTCACGATTCACGTAAACATAATTCTCGCCACGGCGATAGCCATACGCTTTTGGCGTCACTTCATCCATGGTGAATCCCGCTTTTTCAAGAACGCGTGCCACCTCATCCGGTCGTAAATACATATCTTTTCCTCGTTATCTTTTCCTGCCCGGCAACCTTACAGTATTCAGCATTAGCAGGGCTTTCAGAATATTCCATAAACGACCTGATGAGTCGTGACTCGCTTCAGATATTAAATTTCTGAACTAAACTAAACCGGAAGACAAAATTATGGAGGATCGTATGTTTAACAGACCGAACCGAAACGATATTAACGACGACGCTCAGGATATTCGTAATGATGTCAGCAAATTAGCGGACACGCTGGAAGAGGTGCTGAAATCCTGGGGCTCCGATGCGAAGGACGATGCGGAGGCCGCAAAACGTAAGGCTCAGTCTCTGCTGCGTGAAACCCGTGCCCGTATACATGGCCGTTCACGCGCCACCCAGGCTGCCTGCGACATGGCGAGTTGCGCGACTACCTTCGTCCGTGAAAAACCGCTGTGTACGCTCGGCACGGTCGCGGCGGTCGGCATTTTTGTTGGCGCCCTGCTTAGCCTGCGTAAGTAAGCGCGCGCGTTATCAGCTCCGGTTGCCTCTGGTGCCGGGGCTTTTCTTTGCCTGAAAGCCTGAAAAATCCGTACAGCCCGCCCTGCCCCGCTGTGCTCAACATTGGGGCGTCATCAATCTAAATTTCCCATATCTTGTATGGTTGAAACTTATCACAACTACATCTAGTATTCCTTTTAGCAAGACACACACAACCTGACGCGATGCTTCGCGCCGTTCTCTCATTTTAAATGGAAATACGAATCATGAGCATTATTATTTACACTCGTAACGATTGTGTTCAGTGCCACGCGACCAAACGCGCTATGGAAAGCCGCGGGGTGGATTTTGAGATGGTGAATATCGATCTGGTGCCCGAGGCGGCCGATACCCTGCGCGCCCAGGGATTTCGCCAGCTGCCGGTGGTAGTGGCCGGGGAAACCAGCTGGTCTGGCTTCCGCCCGGATATGATTAATCGCCTCGCCGCGCAGGCCGCAAGGGCATGAGCGGGCTGGTCTACTTCTCCAGCAGCTCGGAAAACACGCTTCGCTTTATCGAGCGCGTCGGGCTGCCTGCGGTACGCATTCCGCTCAACGAGCGGGAGCGTATTCGGGTAGACGACCCTTACATCCTGGTGGTTCCCAGCTATGGCGGCGGCGGTACGGCAGGCGCAGTACCGCGTCAGGTGATCCGCTTTCTCAACGATCCCCACAACCGCGCGCTTATCCGCGGCGTGATTGCGGCGGGCAATCGTAATTTCGGCGACGCCTTCGGTCGCGCCGGGGATGTCATCTCTCAAAAATGCGGCGTGCCGTATCTCTATCGCTTTGAACTGATGGGGACACAGCAGGACGTAGAGAACGTGCGTAAAGGAGTAAACGAATTTTGGCAACGACAACCGCAGAACGCGTAATGCAGGCGACACCGGATTACCACGCCTTAAACGCGATGCTTAACCTCTACGATCGCGAGGGGCGCATCCAGTTTGGTAAAGATCATGACGCCGTGGACGCCTTTTTTGTCGCCCACGTCCGTCCCAACAGCATGACGTTCGCCAGCCAGAACGCGCGTCTCGACTATCTGGTCAACGAAGGGTATTACGAAGAACGCGTGCTCGCCCGCTACGACCGCGCCTTTGTGGTCAGGTTATTTGAGCGGGCCCACGCCAGCGGTTTTCGGTTCCAGACGTTTCTTGGCGCCTGGAAGTACTACACCAGCTACACCCTGAAAACCTTCGACGGCAAACGCTATCTTGAAAGCTTTGAAGATCGCGTGGTGATGGTGGCGCTGACGCTGGCCCAGGGCGACGAATCCCTGGCTGAACAACTGACGGATGAGATCCTCTCCGGGCGCTTCCAGCCGGCCACGCCAACCTTCCTTAACTGCGGCAAGGCCCAGCGCGGCGAGCTGGTCTCCTGCTTCCTGCTGCGAATTGAAGACAATATGGAGTCGATTGGCCGCGCGGTGAACTCGGCGTTGCAGCTCTCAAAGCGCGGCGGTGGCGTGGCGTTTTTGCTGTCTAACCTGCGTGAAGCGGGTGCGCCGATTAAGCGCATTGAGAACCAGTCGTCCGGCGTGATCCCGGTGATGAAGATGCTGGAAGATGCCTTCTCCTATGCCAACCAGCTTGGCGCGCGTCAGGGGGCCGGGGCGGTCTACCTGCACGCCCACCACCCGGACATTCTGCGTTTTCTGGATACCAAACGTGAAAACGCCGACGAAAAAATCCGTATCAAAACCCTGTCGCTTGGGGTGGTGATCCCGGATATCACCTTTAAACTGGCCAAAGAGAATGCCGACATGGCGCTCTTCTCGCCGTATGACATTGAACGCCTCTACGGCAAGGCATTTGGCGACGTGGCCATCAGCGAGCTGTACGACGAACTGGTTGCCGACGATCGCATTCGCAAAAAATACATCAACGCCCGCGATTTCTTCCAGCGGCTTGCCGAAATTCAGTTTGAGTCCGGCTATCCGTACATCATGTACGAGGACACGGTGAACCGCGCGAATCCAATCGCCGGGCGCATCAATATGAGCAACCTCTGTTCGGAGATTTTGCAGGTCAACAGTGCGTCTGCCTATGACGAGAATCTGGACTACGCCGACATCGGCAAAGATATCTCCTGCAACCTCGGATCGCTGAATATCGCCCACACCATGGATTCACCGGATTTTGGCCGCACGGTAGAAACGGCCATTCGCGGGCTGACGGCGGTGTCCGACATGAGCCACATCCGTAGCGTGCCATCCATTGAGGCGGGTAACGCCGCATCGCACGCCATCGGTCTTGGGCAGATGAACCTGCACGGCTATCTGGCGCGGGAAGGCATCGCCTACGGTAGCCCGGAAGGGCTGGATTTCACCAATCTCTATTTTTACACCATCACCTGGCATGCGCTGCATACCTCAATGATGCTGGCGCGCGAGCGCAACCAGCGCTTCGCGGGCTTTGAACAGTCGCGCTATGCCAGCGGGGAATATTTCAGTCAGTATCTGGAGGGTGACTGGCAGCCGAAAACCGAACAAGTGCGCAAACTGTTTGCCCGTGCAGGGATTACCCTGCCGACGCGGGAAATGTGGCAGCAGCTGCGTGACGATGTCATGCGCCACGGCATCTATAACCAGAACCTGCAGGCGGTACCGCCCACCGGCTCTATCTCCTACATCAACCACGCCACGTCGAGCATCCACCCGATTGTGTCAAAAATTGAGATCCGCAAGGAGGGCAAAACCGGGCGCGTTTACTATCCTGCCCCGTTTATGACCAACGAGAACCTGGCGCTGTATCAGGACGCGTATGAGATTGGCCCGGAAAAAATCATCGATACCTACGCCGAGGCGACCCGACACGTGGATCAGGGTCTGTCGCTGACGCTCTTCTTCCCGGACACGGCCACCACGCGGGATATCAACAAAGCGCAGATTTATGCCTGGAAGAAAGGCATTAAAACGCTCTATTACATTCGCCTGCGCCAGCTTGCGCTGGAAGGCACCGAAATCGAAGGCTGCGTGTCCTGCGCGCTGTAAGGAGAAAGGATGAAACTGTCACGCGTGAGTGCGATTAACTGGAACCACATTCAGGATGATAAGGACCTGGAGGTGTGGAACCGCCTGACCAGCAACTTCTGGCTGCCGGAAAAAGTGCCGCTCTCCAACGATATTCCGGCCTGGCAAACCCTGAGTCACGCCGAGCAACAGCTGACCATCCGCGTCTTTACCGGCCTGACGCTGCTGGACACCATTCAGAATACCGTCGGTGCCCCCGCGCTGATGGCCGATGCGCTGACGCCGCATGAAGAGGCGGTGATGTCGAACATCAGCTTTATGGAAGCGGTGCACGCCCGCTCCTACAGTTCGATCTTCTCGACGCTGTGCCAGACCAAAGATGTGGATGCGGCCTACAGCTGGAGTGAAGAGAGCGAGTCATTGCAGCGTAAAGCCAACCTGGTGCTGGATTATTATCAGGCCGATGAGCCGCTGAAGAAGAAAATCGCCAGCGTGTTTCTGGAATCATTCCTCTTCTACTCCGGCTTCTGGCTGCCGATGTACTGGTCGAGCCGCGGCAAACTCACCAACACCGCCGATCTCATTCGTCTCATCATCCGGGATGAAGCGGTGCACGGGTATTACATCGGCTATAAGTACCAGAAAGGGCTGGAGAAAGTCAGTGATGCCAGACGCGAGGAACTGAAAGGGTTTGCCCTTGATTTGCTGATGGAACTCTATGATAACGAGCTCAGCTATACCGAAGAACTGTACGCCGGAACCGGCTGGGAAGAGGAGGTAAAAGCCTTCCTCTGCTACAACGCCAACAAAGCGCTGATGAACCTCGGCTACGAGGCGTTATTCCCACCGGAAATGGCCGACGTGAACCCGGCAATTCTGGCGGCCCTTTCCCCTAACGCTGATGAAAACCACGACTTCTTCTCCGGGTCCGGTTCATCGTATGTGATGGGCAAAGCGGTGGAAACGGAAGATGAGGACTGGGATTTTTAATGAGCGCCTTAACGTTCATTAATTAAATATAACTATTCCAGTTTCCTTCCGGATATTTCTCCTTCAGCTACACTGTCATCTCCACGACATATTCGCCTGAATCACTCCGATCCAGGCGAATTCTCCCGATGCCGCAGCAAAAAATTCAGAAAAATGCAGATCGCGCTCAGCCCTTTACTCATGGGAAATTCAGCCGTTTCGCTTACCGCAAAATTCCACCCATAAGCAAACCCAGGGTTGCCTCAGAATCTGAGTATGTTAGGGTTATGCCCGTTAACAATTTACCATGGTAATCATATCGACATAAACAAATAACAGGACACTCTCTATTGCATGGCAATTAAATTAGAAGTGAAGAATCTTTATAAAATATTTGGCGAGCATCCGCAGCGCGCATTCAAATATATTGAGAAAGGCCTTTCGAAAGAGCAAATTCTGGAAAAAACCGGGCTGTCGCTTGGCGTTAAAGACGCCAGTCTGGCCATTGAAGAAGGCGAGATTTTTGTCATCATGGGGTTATCCGGTTCGGGTAAATCCACTATGGTTCGCCTTCTCAATCGCCTGATTGAACCCACCCGTGGGCAGGTCCTGATTGATGGTGTAGACATTGCCAAAATATCAGAGGCCGAACTCCGCGAGGTGCGCAGAAAAAAGATTGCGATGGTCTTTCAGTCGTTCGCCCTGATGCCGCATATGACGGTACTGGATAATACCGCCTTTGGTATGGAATTAGCGGGCGTTGCCGCCAGTGAACGGCAGGAAAAAGCGCTGGATGCATTGCGCCAGGTAGGGCTGGAAAATTATGCCCATGCGTATCCGGATGAGCTTTCCGGCGGTATGCGTCAGCGTGTGGGTTTAGCCCGCGCATTAGCCATTAATCCCGATATTTTATTAATGGATGAAGCCTTCTCGGCGCTTGATCCTTTAATTCGCACCGAGATGCAGGATGAGCTGGTAAAATTACAGGCCAGACACCAGCGCACCATTGTCTTTATTTCTCACGATCTCGATGAGGCCATGCGTATTGGTGACCGCATTGCCATTATGCAAAATGGCGAAGTGGTGCAGGTCGGTACACCGGATGAAATTCTGAATAATCCGGCAAATGATTATGTGCGGACCTTCTTCCGCGGCGTGGATATTAGCCAGGTGTTTAGCGCCAAAGATATTGCCCGCCGTACCCCGAACGGCATTATTCGTAAAACGCCAGGCTTCGGTCCGCGCTCTGCCCTTAAGCTTCTGCAGGACGAAGACCGTGAATACGGTTATCTGGTTGAACGCGGCAATAAATTTGTCGGCGTTGTCTCCATCGATTCTCTCAAAACCGCGCTCAGCGAAAACCAGGGAATTGATGCGGCGTTAATTGACGCTCCGCTCGCCGTGGATGCCGAAACGCCGCTCAGCGAGTTGCTCTCTCACGTCGGCCAGGCACCGTGTGCCGTGCCGGTTATTGGGGAAGAACAACAGTACGTCGGCATCATTTCAAAACGAATGTTGCTGCAGGCTTTAGATCGCGAGGGGGCAAACAATGGCTGATCAATCTAACCCGTGGGGCACCACAGAGGCAGCAGACAGTGCTGCACAATCTGCCGATGCGTGGGGTTCCACGCCAGCACCGACCGATGGCGGTGGCGCGGCAGACTGGCTCAATAATGCGCCAGCACCGGCGCCAGAGCACTTCAATATTATGGATCCGTTCCACAAAACGCTGATCCCCCTGGACAGCTGGGTGACGGAAGGGATCGACTGGGTGGTCACCCATTTCCGTCCGGTCTTCCAGGGGATCCGCGTCCCGGTGGATTACATTCTCAACGGCTTCCAGCAGCTAATGCTGGGCATGCCCGCGCCGGTGGCGATTGTGCTGTTCTCGCTGATCGCCTGGCAGTTTGGTAGCGCAGGCATGGGGATCGCCACGCTGATCTCGTTGATTGCAATTGGTGCCATTGGCGCATGGTCGCAGGCGATGATCACCCTGGCGCTGGTGCTGACCGCCCTGCTCTTCTGCATTGTTATCGGTTTGCCGATGGGGATCTGGCTGGCGCGCAGTCCACGGGCGGCGAAGATCGTTCGGCCGCTGCTGGATGCGATGCAGACCACCCCAGCGTTCGTCTATCTGGTGCCGATCGTGATGCTGTTCGGTATCGGCAACGTGCCGGGCGTGGTGGTGACCATTATCTTCGCCCTGCCGCCGATTATTCGTCTGACAATACTCGGGATTAATCAGGTACCTGCGGATCTGATCGAGGCCTCCCGTTCGTTCGGTGCCAGCCCGCGGCAGATGCTGTTTAAAGTTCAGCTCCCGCTGGCGATGCCCACCATCATGGCGGGGGTTAACCAGACGCTGATGCTGGCGCTGTCGATGGTGGTGATTGCCTCAATGATTGCCGTTGGCGGGCTGGGCCAGATGGTGCTGCGCGGGATTGGCCGCCTCGATATGGGGCTGGCGACCGTCGGCGGCGTCGGCATTGTGATCCTCGCCATTATTCTTGACCGCCTGACCCAGGCTGTCGGTCGTGATTCACGCAGTCGCGGCAACCGTCGCTGGTATACCACCGGCCCTGTCGGGTTACTCACCCGTCCATTCATCAGATAATAAGGAACAACGATGCGACATAAGGTACTTTTTGCCACAGCGTTTGCCACCCTTGTCTCCACCAGTGCATTCGCCGCGGACCTGCCGGGTAAAGGCATTACCGTACAGCCGGTGCAGAGCACCATTTCGGAAGAGAGCTTCCAGACGCTGATCGTCAGCCGCGCGCTGGAGAAGCTGGGTTATACGGTCAATACGCCGAGCGAAGTGGATTACAACGTCGGCTACACCTCGATTGCCTCCGGTGATGCGACCTTCACTGCCGTCAACTGGCAGCCGCTGCACGACGATATGTACGCCGCGGCTGGCGGTGATAAGAAGTTCTACCGTGAAGGCACCTTCGTGACCGGTGCGGCGCAGGGTTATCTGATCGACAAGAAAACCGCCGACCAGTACCACATCACCAATATTGAGCAGCTAAAAGATCCGAAGATCGCCAGATTGTTCGACACTAACGGCGACGGCAAAGCCGATATGATGGGCTGCTCGCCGGGCTGGGGTTGTGAAGCGGTGATTAACCACCAGAACAAGGCGTACGGCCTGGCGAAAACCGTCGATGTGAGCCACGGCAACTACTCGGCGATGATGGCCGACACCATCGCCCGCTTTAAAGAGGGCAAACCGGTGATCTACTACACCTGGACCCCGTACTGGGTGAGCGACGTGCTGAAGCCAGGTAAAGATGTGGTGTGGCTGCAGGTGCCGTTCTCCTCCCTGCCGGGCGAGCAGAAAGATATCGACACCAAACTGCCGAACGGCATGAACTACGGCTTCCCGGTGAATACGATGCATATCGTCGCCAACAAAGCCTGGGCGGAGAAAAACCCGGCCGCGGCAAAACTGTTCTCGGTAATGAAGCTGCCGCTGGCGGACATCAACGCCCAGAATGCGATGATGCACGCGGGCAAATCGTCTGAGGCGGATGTGAAGGGCCATGTTGACGGCTGGATTAAAGCCCACCAGCAGCAGTTTGATGGCTGGGTGAAGGAAGCGCTTGAGGCGCAGAAGTAAGTTTTTCCCCTCACCCCGTCCCTCTTAATCGTTCCCTCTCCCTGTGGGAGAGGGTTAGGGTGAGGGCACCAGACCGCACCATCCCCAAAACCGCACAATCCATCACCCGACAATCCCCCATCCTTCACAATCATTGGTTATTATTGTTTCCGGAAAAATAATCACTTAACTAATGATTTCTTAAACTCATGACAAAAACATCTCAGGGGCTTAGCCCCGCGCTTATTCTTTTAATGTCCGTGGCAACGGGTCTGGCGGTCGCCAGCAACTACTACGCGCAACCTCTGCTCGATACCATCGCCCGGGCGTTCAACCTTTCAGCCAGCTCGGCCGGCTTTATTGTCACCGCCGCGCAGCTCGGCTATGCCGCCGGGTTGCTGTTCCTGGTGCCGCTCGGGGATATGTTTGAGCGCAGGATGCTGATTGTCTCCATGACCCTGCTGGCCGCAGGCGGCATGCTGATCACCGCCAGCAGTCACTCTTTAACAATGATGATTATCGGCACCGCGCTGACGGGTCTGTTCTCCGTGGTGGCGCAAATTCTGGTCCCACTGGCCGCCACCCTCGCCGCACCGGAAAAGCGTGGCAAAGTGGTGGGCACTATTATGAGCGGCCTGCTGCTGGGGATTTTGCTGGCGCGTACCGTCGCAGGATTACTGGCAAGCCTTGGCGGCTGGCGCACCGTCTACTGGGTAGCAAGCGTGCTGATGGTGGTGATGGCGCTGGCGCTCTGGCGTGGCCTGCCAAAGGTGAAGCAGGAGAACCACCTGAACTATCCTCAGCTTCTGGCCTCCGTGTTCAGCCTCTTTACCCGGGATAAACTCCTGCGTACCCGCGCGCTGCTGGGCTGCTTCACCTTCGCCAACTTCAGCATCTTATGGACGTCGATGGCGTTTCTGCTGGCCGCACCGCCGTTTAACTATTCCGAAGGGGTGATTGGTCTGTTTGGTCTGGCCGGTGCGGCGGGGGCGCTCGGCGCACGTCCGGCTGGCGGGCTGGCCGATAAGGGCAAATCCCACATGACCACCAGCGCCGGGCTGGTGCTGCTTCTGCTCTCATGGGCGGCCATCTGGTACGGTCATACCTCCGTGCTGGCGCTGATTATCGGCATCCTGGTGCTCGATCTCACCGTGCAGGGGGTGCATATCACAAACCAGACCGTTATCTACCGCGTGAAGCCGGAGGCGCGAAATCGCCTCACCGCCGGTTACATGACCAGCTACTTCATCGGCGGTGCGGCAGGCTCGTTAATTTCCGCCTCGGCGTGGCAGCATGGCGGGTGGACAGGCGTGTGCGCGACAGGGGCCGTTGTCGCCGCGCTAAACCTGGTAGTATGGTGGCGTGGATACCATCGTCAGGAAGCCATTCACTAAGTTTTACATAGCTTTGGGCCTCTTAGGGTGTAAAGGGGCCCCTCAGTCTGTTAATGTAAACGTAATCATTTATCCCAGAAATTTTAATGTGGGTGACATATTTTCAAACGGCATGAATAGTTCAGACCCCTGTCCTCACATCCTCTCTTTCGCGGGTTCACCCCCCTCTCTTTCTGTGCTCACCGGGTCACGGACTTACCCGGCGCTTTCTGATAGTGGCATAAGTTTGGCGGATTTAACCGCACAAATAATTCATTTACATTATTTGTCACTATCGTTACTATATCGGCTGTAATTAATGAGGTTATGCCCAAATGGATAGTTCGTTTACGCCCATTGAACAAATGCTTAAATTCCGCGCCAGTCGTCATGAGGACTTCCCGTATCAGGAAATCCTGCTGACCCGCCTGTGCATGCACATGCAGGGGAAACTGCTGGATAACCGTAATAAGATGCTGAAAGCTCAAGGGATTAACGAGACGTTGTTTATGGCGTTGATTACGCTGGAGTCTCAGGAAAATCACAGTATTCAGCCGTCTGAGTTGAGCTGCGCGCTGGGTTCGTCCCGTACTAACGCCACCCGTATCGCTGATGAGCTGGAAAAACGCGGCTGGATTGAGCGCCGTGAAAGCGACAACGACCGCCGTTGTCTGCATCTGCAACTGACCGACAAAGGTCACCAATTCCTGCGTGAGGTGCTGCCACCTCAGCATAACTGCCTGCACAAACTCTGGTCTGTCCTCAGCACCGCCGAGCGCGACCAGCTTGAGCACATCACTCGCAAGCTGCTCACCCGTCTGGATCAGATGGATGAAGACGGCGCTATCCTTGAGGCGCTGCGCTAACGCGACGACACGCTCGAATATCCAGATTTAAAAAAGAAAACTGACAGGCCAGCACGTGACACTGCTGGCCTTTCTGACAACAGGTCGGCGCAGCCGATGTGAAAATAAGAAGATCGTGGAGAACAACAATGAGCGCAAATGCGGAGAACACAACCCCGCAGCAACCGGCCAACAAGAAAGGCAAACGTAAGGGCGCCCTTCTTCTGTTGACCTTGCTCTTTATCATTATTGCCGTGGCATATGGGATCTATTGGTTTTTAGTATTGCGTCATGCTGAAGAGACTGACGACGCATACGTGGCAGGGAACCAGGTACAAATTATGGCGCAGGTGTCGGGCAGCGTGACGAAAGTCTGGGCTGATAATACCGACTTTGTGCAAAAAGGGGATGTGCTGGTCACGCTGGATCCGACCGACGCCCAACAGGCGTTTGAAAAAGCACAGACCGCGCTGGCCTCCAGCGTGCGTCAGACCCGTCAGCTGATGATCAACAGTAAGCAGCTGCAGGCCAACATCGACGTGCAGAAAACCGCACTCGCCCAGGCACAGAGCGACCTTAACCGCCGTGTGCCGCTCGGCACCGCCAACCTGATTGGCCGTGAAGAGCTGCAGCACGCCCGCGACGCCGTGGCCAGCGCCCAGGCGCAGCTGGATGTGGCCATTCAGCAGTACAACGCCAACCAGGCGATGATTCTCGGCACCAGCCTTGAAAACCAGCCTGCGGTACAACAGGCGGCGACCGAAGTCCGTAACGCATGGCTTGCCCTGCAGCGTACCAAAATCGTCAGCCCGATGACCGGCTATGTCTCCCGTCGTTCCGTACAGCCCGGCGCGCAGATTAGCCCAACCACGCCGCTGATGGCGGTCGTGCCGGCGGACAATCTGTGGGTTGATGCGAACTTCAAAGAGACGCAGCTCGCCCATATGCGTATCGGCCAGACGGCGACCGTTATCAGCGACATTTACGGTGATGACGTGAAGTACACCGGTAAAGTGGTGGGTCTGGATATGGGTACCGGCAGCGCCTTCTCGCTACTCCCTGCGCAGAACGCCACCGGTAACTGGATCAAAGTGGTTCAGCGTCTGCCTGTGCGTATCGAGCTGGATGCCAAACAGCTGGCTGACCATCCGCTGCGTATTGGCCTCTCCACGCTGGTGACGGTAGATACCGCCAACCGCGACGGTCAGATTCTGGCAAGCCAGGTTCGTAGCACCCCGGCTTATGAAAGTAACGCCCGTGAAATTAGCCTCGATCCGGTCAACAAGCTGATCGATGACATCGTGAAGGCAAACGCCGGTTAATCCGAAGGTGAGCGTTATGCAACAGCAAAAGCCGCAAAAACCGCTGGAAGGCGCGCAGCTGGTCATTATGACCATTGCGCTGTCGCTGGCGACATTCATGCAGGTGCTGGACTCCACCATCGCAAACGTGGCGATCCCGACGATCGCCGGGAACCTTGGCTCGTCGTTGAGCCAGGGGACCTGGGTCATTACCTCGTTCGGGGTAGCGAATGCCATCTCCATTCCGATTACCGGCTGGCTGGCGAAGCGCGTCGGGGAAGTGAAGTTGTTCCTGTGGTCAACGGTGGCATTTGTGCTGGCCTCCTGGGCGTGCGGCATGTCCAGCAGCCTGACAATGCTGATTTTCTTCCGCGTCATCCAGGGGATTGTCGCCGGGCCGCTGATCCCTCTCTCCCAGAGTTTGCTGCTGAGCAACTACCCGCCCGCGAAACGATCCGTCGCGCTGGCGCTCTGGTCAATGACCGTGATCGTCGCGCCTATCTGCGGACCGATTCTGGGCGGTTACATCAGCGATAACTACCACTGGGGTTGGATCTTCTTTATCAACGTCCCGATTGGCGCTGTCGTGGTGCTGATGACGCTGCAATCCCTGCGCGGTCGCGAGACCCGCACCGAACAGCGGCGAATCGACAGTATTGGGCTGGCGCTGCTGATCCTGGGTATCGGCAGTCTGCAGATCATGCTCGACCGGGGTAAAGAGCTGGACTGGTTCAACTCGCAGGAGATCATCATCCTGACCATTGTCGCGGTGGTGTCGCTAAGCTTCCTGATTGTCTGGGAGCTGACGGACGACAACCCGATAGTCGATCTCTCGCTGTTTAAGTCGCGAAACTTTACCATCGGCTGTTTGTGTATCAGCCTCGCCTATATGCTCTACTTCGGCGCGATTGTTCTGCTGCCGCAGCTGTTGCAGGAGGTGTATGGCTATACCGCGACCTGGGCGGGTCTGGCGTCTGCGCCTGTTGGGGTGATCCCGGTGCTGCTGTCGCCAATCATTGGCCGCTTTGCCCATAAGCTCGACATGCGTCGGCTGGTGACCTTCAGCTTCATTATGTATGCGGTGTGCTTCTACTGGCGTGCGTATACCTTTGAACCGGGGATGGACTTTGGCGCTTCTGCCTGGCCGCAGTTTATTCAGGGCTTCGCGGTAGCGTGCTTCTTTATGCCGCTGACCACCATCACGCTGTCTGGCTTACCGCCTGAGCGTCTGGCGGCCGCGTCGAGCCTGTCGAACTTCACCCGTACGCTGGCGGGCTCCATCGGGACATCGATTACCACCACCCTGTGGACAAACCGGGAATCGATGCACCATGCGCAGCTGACCGAAGCGGTGAACCCGTACAACCCGAATGCGCAGCAGATGTATAGCCAGCTTCAGGGGATGGGCATGACGGAGCAGCAGGCGTCCGGCTGGATTGCCCAGCAGATCACCAGCCAGGGGCTGATTATCTCGGCCAACGAGATTTTCTGGATATCGGCGGGGATCTTTATCGTCCTGCTGGGACTGGTGTGGTTTGCCAGACCGCCGTTTGGTGCCGGTGGTGGGGGTGGTGGCGCGCACTAGCCCTCTGCGGGGAAAGCCCGGTGGCGCTTCGCTTACCGGGCCTACGATTTGTGCACATCCGGCAAAACCCGCGCTGTTGTCCAAAACGCGACAGCGATTGTCACGTCCGATAAAGCAGCGCGCCTGAAATCGATTCACGATAGTGAAAAGACAACAGGAGCGCATCATGCTGAACACACCCGCCGACAAGTACCAGCCTTACCCCGTTATTTCTCTTCCTGACCGCCGCTGGCCTGAGCAACGCATCACCCACGCGCCGCGTTGGCTCTCAACCGATTTACGCGATGGTAACCAGGCCCTTGCCGAACCCATGGACAGCTCGCGCAAGCTGCAGTTCTGGGATCTGCTGCTGAGCTGTGGGTTCAAAGAGATTGAGGTCGCCTTTCCTTCCGCCTCGCAGACCGACTTCAACTTTGTTCGCCAGTTGATTGAAGAGAACCGCATCCCGGATGACGTCACGATTCAGGTATTAACCCAGGCACGGGAAGACCTGATCGTCCGCACCTTTGAATCGTTACGCGGGGCGAAACAGGCCACCGTCCATCTGTATAACGCCACCGCCCCGCTGTTCCGCCGCCTGGTGTTCGGCCTGGAGAAAGCGCAAATCGTTGAGCTGGCAACACGCTCCACGCGGCTTATCCGCAAACTCTGCGAAGAGAACCCGGAAACCCGCTGGCAGTACGAATACTCCCCGGAAACCTTCTGCTTTACCGAGCCGGAGTTTGCCCTGGAGATTTGTGAAGCGGTGGCGGAGATCTGGCAGCCGTGCGCCGAACGGCCAATGGTGATCAACTTACCGGCCACCGTGGAGGTCAGCACGCCGAACGTGTACGCCGATCAGATCGAGTATTTTTGCCGCCGCTTTAGCCGCCGCGCCGATGTTTGCATCAGCGTACACCCGCATAACGATCGCGGCACCGGCGTGGCCAGCGCAGAGCTGGCGGTACTGGCAGGCGCAGATCGCGTGGAAGGCTGCCTTTTTGGCAACGGCGAACGCACGGGCAACGTCTGTCTGGTGACGCTGGCGATGAATCTCTACAGCCAGGGGATCAGCCCGAATCTCGACTTTAGCGATATGAACCGGGTGGTAGAAGTGGTGGAAACCTGCAACCAGCTGCCGGTGCATCCGCGCCATCCGTGGGCGGGACGGCTGGCCTATACCGCCTTCTCGGGCTCTCATCAGGACGCCATCAAAAAAGGCTTTGATGCCCGCAAACCGGGCGAGCGCTGGGAGATGCCGTACCTGCCTGTCGATCCGCAGGATATCGGCTGCACGTATGAAGCGGTGATCCGGGTTAACAGTCAGTCCGGGAAAAGCGGCAGCGCCTGGCTCATCGAGCAGAATCATGGTCTGAAATTACCCCGCGCGCTGCAGCAGGATTTTAGCCAGCACGTGCAGCAGGAGACCGATCGCCACGGTAAAGAGATGACGCAACACGCCCTGTGGCAGCTGTTTCGCAGCCGCTACGGGCTGGTCGCAGACCCGCACTTTGCCCTGCAATCTTATCGCAGCGACAGTCAGCAGGATGGTCAGTTACGTTTGACGGCAAGTGTCGTGACGCAGGGCGCAACGCGCCAGCTTGAAGGCCAGGGCAACGGGCTGTTATCCGCGGCCGCCAGTGGCTTAAGCCGCTGGATCACCACCCCGTTTGTGATTAAGGACTACCACGAACACACGCTGGGGGAACGCAGCGACAGCCGTTCGGTGGCCTATATTCGCTGCCTGTTCCAGGACGGCAGCAGCCGCTGGGGTGTGGGCATTGACAGTGACGTGGCGCGCGCCTCGCTTCAGGCGCTGTTCAATGCGGTTAGCTGTCTTTGAAGTAATCGCTGGGTGAGATCCCCATCACCCGGCGAAACATCGCGGTAAAGGCGCTGTGGCTACCGTAGCCCAGATCCAGCGCCACACGTAACACAGGCTGGCCCTGTGCCAGCCGTTGCAACGCCTCCAGCAGGCGCGCCCTTCTCAACCACTCTGCGTAGCGTAAACCGGTCTGCTGCTGAAAGTGGCGGTTCATCGTGCGCTCGCTCATGCCTGCGGTGCTCGCGGCCTCAGTGCTGCTCCAGCTTTCGCCGGGTGCCTGGCGGATCCGCTGACAAAGCTGGCGTAGCGGCTCGCTTTCCGGCTCCGGCAGATGAAACGGCAATACCGGCATCGTACGGATCTCATCCAGAATCAGCTCATACACCCGCTCGTCCCGGCTTCCCGGTGAGTAAGACTCCTCAAGCTGCAGGGAGACAAGGATCAGTTCGCGTAATAGCGACGAGATCTGCACGATCTGGCAGGTCGCAGGGAGATCGGCCCGCGCCAGCGGATCGATAAACAGCGTGCGCGCCGCTACGTTGCCGGTGATGCGAAGCGAGTGTTGCGTTCCTGCTGGTAGCCAGACGCCCCGGCCCGGCGGAACCACCCAACAGCCCGATGCGGTATCTACCCGTACCACCCCGCTCAGGGTGTGCAGCAGCTGTGCGCAATCGTGCTGGTGCCACGGCTCGCTGTCACCATGAACGTAATCATGGGCAAACGGAACGAGGGGACGATGGGTAAAAGAGAAGGTAGACGTTGTGGTCATGGGGTTAAGCAACCCTCACCCTACCCTCTCCCGTCGGGAGAGGGAAAAGGTGCACTAGATGTGCAGTTCCTGCAGTTTTTCTTTTGGCAGGGCCAGCTCTTCATTGCTGTTGACGCGAACATCACGCTCGATGATGTGACGCGCGATCTCCTGGGCTTCTTCCAGAGAGTGCATCTGGTAGGTGCCGCACTGGTAGACGTTCAGCTCTGGGATCTGGTTCTGCTCTTTTACCTTCAGCACGTCCTGCATGGCCGCTTTCCACGCATCTGCGACACGCTTCTCTTCCGGCTGGCCGATCAGGCTCATGTAGAAACCGGTACGGCAGCCCATCGGAGAGATATCGATAATCTCAACGCCGTTACCGTTCAGGTGGTCACGCATAAAACCTGCAAACAGGTGTTCCAGCGTATGAATGCCTTTTTCCGGCATCACTTCTTTGTTAGGCACGCAGAAGCGCAGATCAAATACGGTGATCGTGTCGCCGTGCGGAGTGTGCATGGTCTTCGCCACACGGACTGCAGGTGCTTCCATACGGGTATGGTCGACAGTAAAGCTATCTAATAACGGCATACGTCACCTCCGATAGTGATTTTTTTTAAAATAAACTGAACTCTTCTACAGAATGCACGTCTGAGTATATGAAAGACGCGCATTTGTTATCATCATCCCTGAATTCAGAGATGTATATTTTGGCCACAGCGATGTGGCCTTTTTCTTTTCTGCTTAAGCCTGCCTTGCCAGAAACGCGTCAAACGACTCCGTATCTGCCGCTTCAACCTCTTTCTGACGTACAACAGACGCATCCCGTTCCGCGACAAAATCCGCTTCGCTCAGGATCTCTAATGGCTCATGCATCAGCATCTCACGGTACTCCGCACAGAGGGCACGCCCTGTTCCGCCGATGCCCTGATCAATCATAGAACGCAGAATACGCGCTGAGAAAGTCAGCTCCGGGTTATCGAAGCATTCCACCAGCTGGTCGCAGACCTGTTGATACGCTTCGCCACCGTAAAGGCTGTCCATTGTCTGGGCCACGCGCTTCAGGTCGCGGAACAGATCTTTACCCACTTTCGGCAGCGGGAACTGCGCCGTTTCACAGCCAATACCCAACGTCAGGCCCGGTTTGCGTCCTTCGAGAATCACGCGGTTCCAGTTAGTGCGGGTACAGAGCAGTTCGTCTGAACTCATTTCCGGCGCATCGGCCAGCACACACCAGACCATAAACAGATCCAGGAAGCGAACCTGCTGCTCATCAACACCAACCGGCGAGAACGGGTTGATATCCAGTGAGCGCACTTCAATGTATTCGATCCCGCCGCGCTGCAGCGCATCCGACGGGGTTTCCCCGCTACGCGTCACACGCTTCGGACGAATTGGTGCGTACAGTTCGTTTTCAATCTGCAGCACATTGCTGTTGATTTGCAGACGTTTGCCGTCTTTTTCGAGGCCGATTTTCTCGTACTCTTCCGACGGGGTTTTGATCGCCCGCTTCAATCCTGCCACATATTCCTGCAATTCGTTAAACGTAATACCGAGATTGCTTTGCGATTTATTGGTATAGCCAAGATCGCTGAGGCGCAGAGAGGTGGCGTACGGCAGATAGTACATCCCGCACTCGGTCTTCTCGAACGGCAGCGTCGTCGGTTTCCCCTGCAGGAACGAGGAGCATATTGCCGGCGATGCACCAAACAGATAAGGAATAACCCAGCCAAAACGGTAATAGTTGCGGATCAGGCGGAAGTAGCCCGCGGAGATCGCGTCCTTATCCGTTTCACCGCATTTCGCCTGCCAGAAAGCCATCGGCAACGAGAAATTGTAATGTACGCCTGAGATCGTCTGCATCAACGCGCCGTAGCGGTTTTTCAGACCCTCGCGATATAGCGTTTTCAGTCGACCGATATTCGAGGTGCCGTATTGCGCCAGCTCAATCTCCTGCCCTTGCTCAATATAGCAGGGCATGCTGAGCGGCCACATGCGCTCATCACCCATATTACGGGCGGTGTAGCGATGGATATCGCGCAAAATCGTCAGCATATGATCAATATCACCGTCCACCGGAGTGATAAACTCCAGCAGTGCTTCAGCGAAATCGGTAGTGATCCATTTATGTGTCAGCGCCGAGCCTAACGCCTTCGGGTGACCCGTCGTCGCTAAGCTGCCATCCGCGTTTACGCGCAGCGTTTCACGCTCAAGACCACGCTGAATACCCTTCAGTGCCTGAGGGTGTTTTTCCAGCCAGGCCAGCGCCTGTGATACGTCCGGGATCAAATTGACCTCCCGCCTGTCAAAGTAATGTTACTCAGCATAATTGTAATGGTTGACGATTGAAGGTCGCGTATTCATTCCACCAATTAGTGCCACCACGTCATACCCTGTAGTGTTGCCCACGCCACAAGAACATAGCGCAACGCCTTGCCAAGGCACAAAAAAAAGAGCACCGGCCCCCAGGAGATGCGCATCCATCCCGCCAGCAGACACAGTAAATCGCCTATTACAGGCATCCAGCTTAATAACAGCGTGGCAGCGCCATAGCGTTTTAGCCAGCCGACTGCCTTTTCCTGCCTGCGCGATTTTTCACGCAGCGGAAAGAAACGCCCAAGAATAACGTTAGTCAGCCCTCCAAGGCTATTACCCATTGTTGCTATTAACACCAGCAACCAGGGCTGACTCACGCCAGACAACAGCATCGCCACCAGCACCACTTCCGAATTTCCCGGTAAGAGCGTAGCGCTTAAAAAACTGCTGGCGAATAATGATAAAAGTGACAGCGCGTCACTCACAGTAAGCGCACATCCACAGCATCCATTCCGGCTGCACGCGCGGCCTGAATGCCAAAGTCAGCATCTTCAAACACAACGCATTTCGCTGCCGACACCCCCATTCGTTCTGCGCAAAGCAGAAAGGTGTCCGGTGCGGGTTTGTGATTTTTAACATGATCGGCGGCAACCACAGCAGAAAAATAGTGGCGCAGGCCAAGATGGTTGAGTAGCGCTTCGGCAATGGCACTTTCGCTGCCCGTGCCAACCGACATCGGGCGACGTCCGTGCCACGCTTTTACCACCTCAACAAGCGGCAGAGGCCGCACGGTGTCCAGCAGCATTGCTTTGACTGCATCGGTTTTTTCGCGCGCCAGCAGGTGCGGGTCGAGATCGGCCTGATTAAGCTCAATGACGGCCTGTGCGATACGCCAGGTAGGGGATCCGTTGAGGGCAATCATCGCCTGGAGATCGAAGCGCATACCGTAACGACCAAGGACGTCTGTCCAGGCTTTACGGTGCGTGGGTTCGGTATCCAGCAAGGTGCCATCCATATCGAAGATCAAACCGTCATACTGTGCGTACATCGTGCTCTCGCTAACCGATTAACAAAGGATTACTTTATCGTAAACGGGGGTTTTTGTCGCTGATTGCGAAGTGATAACAACGAGAGTGATTAAGAACTAAACATCGAAGGGAACAACAGAAGAGATGGTGCATCCGGGAGGATTCGAACCTCCGACCGCTCGGTTCGTAGCCGAGTACTCTATCCAGCTGAGCTACGGATGCATCGGGGAAATGCTTTTAGAAACAGTAAATGGTGCATCCGGGAGGATTCGAACCTCCGACCGCTCGGTTCGTAGCCGAGTACTCTATCCAGCTGAGCTACGGATGCATCAGGGTACTGCTTTCAGAAATAGTAAATGGTGCATCCGGGAGGATTCGAACCTCCGACCGCTCGGTTCGTAGCCGAGTACTCTATCCAGCTGAGCTACGGATGCATCGGGATTTACTACTGTACTGCTCGATATTCATATCACTTCTAAAGCAATATGAAGTAATAGATGGTGCATCCGGGAGGATTCGAACCTCCGACCGCTCGGTTCGTAGCCGAGTACTCTATCCAGCTGAGCTACGGATGCAAAATGGCGGTGAGGCGGGGATTCGAACCCCGGATGCAGCTTTTGACCGCATACTCCCTTAGCAGGGGAGCGCCTTCAGCCTCTCGGCCACCTCACCACACAACGCCTCTTTCGAGTGCTTCGAGTGACTCGTTAAGAGCTTCTCGTCGCTGCGTGGCGCATATATTACTTTCTGGGACTTATAAGTCAAACAATTTTCCAAAAGCTTTTATCGTTTGCACAAATCACAGGCAATTCGCATGTAAAAGCCGCAAAGAGGGTGTTTTATAAGCGGATTTTGCTGGCATCTTCACAGAAAACCTGTGCAGAAATGGCGGTGTTGCGACGAGTTAAGGGTAACGGAGTGGTTAAAAAGAGAGCGATTGAAATTAAACGGTAACTTTGAGCAGGAAAAATGACAAGAGGGGTTGCGTCTCGCCCGACAGCGAGACGCGATAATATCAGTAACTGGACTGCTGGGATTTTTCAGCCTGGATACGCTGGTAGATCTCTTCACGGTGGACAGATACTTCTTTAGGAGCGTTAACACCAATACGTACCTGGTTACCCTTCACCCCTAAAACTGTCACGGTGACCTCATCCCCAATCATGAGGGTCTCACCAACTCGACGAGTCAGAATCAGCATTCTTTGCTCCTTGAAAGATTAAAAGAGTCGGGTCTCTTGTATCCCGGCATTATCCATCATATAACGCCAAAAAGTAAGCGATGACAAACACGTAAAGTGTAAGCAGTCACGGCATCACATTCTGTTAAACGTAAGTTTAGCCGATATACACAAACTCAACCTGACTTTATCGTTATCGATAGTGCAGTGAACAAGACGCCATAACGTTACCGCTATGGCGTCTGTTTGTGCTTTGTAGTTATTACAGTTTCGCGCTTACCCAGCTTTCAACGCTGGCCAATGCCGCAGGAAGTGCCGCCGCATCCGTACCACCGGCTTGCGCCATGTCCGGACGACCGCCACCTTTGCCACCCACCTGCTGGGCGACCATACCAATCAATTCCCCTGCTTTAACGCGGTCGGTCACATCCTTAGAGACGCCCGCAATCAGAGAAACCTTACCTTCTGCCACCGTTGCCAGCACAATAACTGTCGAACCAAGCTGGTTCTTCAGATCGTCGACCATGGTACGCAGCATCTTAGGCTCAACACCTGCCAGATCGCTGACAAGCAGTTTAACGCCCTTAATGTCTACAGCCTTGCTGGAGAGGTTTGCACTCTCCTGCGCCGCAGCCTGCTCTTTGAGCTGCTGCAGCTCTTTTTCCAGCTGGCGGGTGCGATCCAGCGCAACACGCACTTTCTCGCCCAGGTTCTGGGTATCGCCTTTCAACAGCTGCGCAATGTCGTGCAACTGGTCGCTCTGCGCATGCAGGCTGGCAATCGCGCCTTCACCGGTCACCGCTTCAATACGACGTACCCCTGCCGCCGTCCCGGATTCGGAAACGATGCGGAACAGACCAATATCACCGGTACGTGATGCGTGAGTACCACCGCAGAGCTCGGTAGAGAAGTCGCCCATGCTCAATACGCGAACACGGTCGTCATATTTCTCACCAAACAGGGCCATCGCACCTTTTTTCTTCGCCGCGTCGAGATCCATAATGTGGGTTTCGATTGGCAGGTTACGGCGGATTTGCGCGTTCACCAGATCTTCCACCGCACGGATTTCAGACGGTTTCATCGCTTCAAAATGCGAGAAGTCGAAACGCAGCACTTTGTCGTTAACCAGAGAACCTTTCTGTGCAACATGCGTTCCCAGAACCTCACGCAGTGCAGCGTGCATCAGGTGCGTTGCCGAGTGGTTCAGACGGATGCGTGCACGACGCGCTTCGTCGACATTAGCCTGAACGCCCTCGCCCACTTTCAGGGAGCCTGAAACCAGTTTACCCAGATGACCAATCGCCTGGCCGTATTTCTGGGTGTCGCTCACGCTGAAGCTGAAACCGTTGCCTTTCAGTTCGCCTTTATCGCCAACCTGACCACCGGATTCCGCATAGAACGGGGTTTTATCCAGAATGACAACCGCATCCTGACCTGCGCTGATGCTCTCCACGGCTTTGCCGTCAACAAACAGGGCGGTCACTTTGCCGGTCAGTTCCAGTGCTTCATAGCCTTTGAATTCAGACGCGCTGTCCACGCGGATCATCGCGTTGTAGTCTGCGCCAAAACCGCTGGACTCACGCGCACGACGACGCTGCTCTTCCATCGCCGCTTCAAAGCCCGCTTCGTCCACTTTGATGTTGCGCTCTCGGCAAACGTCCGCCGTCAGGTCAACCGGGAAGCCGTAAGTGTCGTACAGGCGGAAGGCGGTTTCGCCATCCAGCGTGTCGCCCTTAAGCTTAGCGAGTTCTTCATCCAGCAGCGCCAGACCGCGCTCCAGTGTACGTGCAAACTGCTCTTCTTCAGTCTTCAGAACTTGCTCAACCTGCGCCTGCTGGCGTTTCAGCTCGTCACCTGCAGAACCCATTACGCCAATCAGTGGCCCAACGAGCTTATAGAAGAAGGTGTCCTTCGCGCCCAGCATGTTGCCGTGACGGATAGCACGACGAATGATACGACGCAGCACATAGCCACGGTTTTCATTCGACGGAATAACGCCGTCCGCAATCAGGAACGCACAGGAACGGATATGGTCTGCGATTACGCGCAGTGATTTGTTGTTCAGATCGGTCGCGCCGGTCACTTCTGCAACGGCTTTGATCAGGGTGCTGAACAGATCAATTTCGTAGTTGGAGTTAACATGCTGCAGCACAGCCGCAATACGCTCCAGGCCCATACCGGTATCCACGGACGGCTTCGGCAGCGGCTCCATGGTGCCGTCGGCCTGACGGTTGAACTGCATGAAGACGATGTTCCAGATCTCAATGTAGCGATCGCCGTCTTCTTCCGGGCTGCCTGGAGGGCCACCCCAGATGTGGTCGCCGTGATCGTAGAAGATCTCGGTGCACGGACCGCAAGGGCCGGTGTCACCCATCTGCCAGAAGTTGTCAGACGCGTAAGGTGCGCCTTTGTTATCACCGATGCGAATAATACGTTCGCGCGGGATACCGACTTCTTTTTCCCAGATTTCGTAGGCTTCGTCATCGGTTTCATAGACGGTAACCCACAGACGCTCTTTCGGCAGGTTGAACCAGTTTTCACCGGTCAGCAGTTCCCACGCGTATTGAATCGCATCGTGTTTGAAATAGTCACCGAAGCTGAAGTTACCCAGCATTTCGAAGAAGGTATGGTGGCGCGCGGTGTAACCGACGTTTTCCAGGTCGTTGTGTTTACCGCCCGCACGCACGCAACGCTGTGAGGTTGTGGCGCGGGAATAATTACGCTTGTCGAGACCAAGGAACACATCCTTGAACTGGTTCATCCCGGCGTTGGTAAACAGCAGAGTTGGGTCGTTGTTCGGTACCAGGGAGCTGCTGGCAACAACCTGGTGTCCCTTACTATGGAAAAAATCGAGAAACGCCTGACGGATCTCAGCGGTGCTCTTGCTCATAATTATCCTGAAATCAAGCTAACGAAATGTCGTAGCAAGCCGGTATCGGTAAACCCCTGGACAGACCTGCTACTGGAAAAAGTGGGAATAAGATAAGTTTTCTTTGGTGGGAAGTAAAATCCCGCATGCGTTCAATCGGCAAAATTACGCCAGATATCCTGAATATCTTCCATCAGAAAGCCGCGGTAGAGCAAAAAGCGCTGGATTTTGACTTTTTCTGAAAATTCACGCGGCAGCGGTTCACCGTATTTACGAATCGCCTGCTCTTTTGCCAGCGCACACCAGTCCGTGTCACAGTCGCGCATCGCTTTTTCAATGGACTCACGGGCAACGCCCTTCTGGTTCAACTCCTGACGGATACGCGCCGGACCGTATCCCTTACGGCCACGGCTGGCCAGGAACCGGGAAGCAAAACGGTCATCATCCAGATAGTGATGCTCATAGCACCAGGCAATCACCCGGTCATAATCTTCCGCGGTGGCATCAATCTCTTCCGGCCCATTTTTACCCATCACCGGGGCCGACAGTTTACGCCGCAGCTCTTGTTCACTGTGGTCACGCACGGCAAGGATCCGCACCGCGCGGTCCAGTAATCGCGCATAAGCGGGTCGACGCGTTGTGGATTCACTCATAAAAAACCTGCTGGTTCAGAAATGCAAAAAGGGCCGCATCAGCAGCCCTTCATTTTTAAACGAAAGCCTTAAAAGTCTTCGTTAGTTTCTTCAGCATCCGCACCATCAACCACGAAATCAGGTTTAGAGTCCTGGTTGTTCAGCAGAAGCTCACGCACTTTCTTCTCGATCTCTTTCGCTGCAGCCGGGTTCTCTTTCAGCCAGGAGATCGCATTCGCTTTACCCTGACCAATTTTGTCGCCGTTGTAGCTGTACCATGCGCCTGCTTTTTCGATCAGCTTCTCTTTCACGCCCAGGTCAACCAGTTCGCCGAAGAAGTTGATACCTTCACCGTAGAGGATCTGGAATTCAGCCTGTTTGAACGGCGCGGCGATCTTGTTCTTCACGACCTTCACGCGGGTTTCACTCCCCACCACGTTCTCACCCTCTTTCACCGCCCCGATACGGCGGATATCCAGACGGACAGAAGCATAGAATTTCAGCGCGTTACCACCGGTGGTGGTTTCCGGGTTACCGAACATCACGCCAATTTTCATACGGATCTGGTTGATGAAGATCAGCAGCGTGTTGGACTGCTTCAGGTTACCGGCCAGCTTACGCATTGCCTGGCTCATCATACGTGCCGCGAGGCCCATGTGAGAGTCGCCGATTTCGCCTTCGATTTCCGCTTTTGGCGTCAGCGCAGCAACGGAGTCGACCACGATAACGTCGACCGCACCGGAACGCGCCAGCGCGTCACAAATCTCCAGCGCCTGCTCACCCGTGTCTGGCTGAGAACACAGCAGGTTATCGATATCCACGCCCAGCTTACGAGCATAAACAGGGTCCAGCGCGTGCTCGGCATCGATAAAGGCACAGGTTTTACCTTCGCGCTGCGCCGCGGCAATCACCTGCAGCGTCAGGGTGGTTTTACCGGAGGATTCTGGCCCGTAGATCTCTACGATACGGCCCATTGGCAGACCGCCCGCGCCCAGCGCGATATCCAGAGAAAGCGAACCGGTGGAGATCGTTTCCACATCCATGGTACGGTCTTCCCCCAGGCGCATGATGGAGCCTTTACCGAATTGCTTTTCGATCTGGCCCAGTGCTGCCGCCAACGCTTTCTGTTTGTTTTCGTCGATAGCCATTATTACTCCTGTCATGCCGGGAGAAGCGACTGTGCTTCACCGTGGATTTCTGTTCTGTTGGTGCAATTATACTGTATGGTCATACAGTATCAAGTGTTTTGTAGAAATTGTTGCCAGAGCGTTTTTAACGCATAAACGGTGGCCTGACGACGCACGCTTTCACGATCGCCGCTAAAGCACTCCCGGCGAGTGATCCCCTCACCTTTAGAGGTGGCAAAACCAAACCAGACGGTGCCGACAGGCTTCACGTCACTGCCGCCGTCCGGGCCCGCGATACCGCTAATAGAAATGGCATAATCCGCACGCGCCGCTTTTAGCGCACCAATTGCCATCTCAATCACCACCGGCTCGCTGACCGCACCATGCTGTTCAAGTGTGGATTCGTGCACGCCAATCATTTGCGCTTTAGCTTCGTTACTGTAGGTCACAAAGCCGCGTTCAAACCAGGCGGAACTGCCTGCAATATCGGTAATCGCTTTAGCAACCCAGCCACCGGTACAGGATTCGGCAGTCGTGATAGTCGCGCCACGTTGCTTAAGCGCCAGTCCTACGACTTCGCTAAGCTGCATCAATTCATGGTCAGTCATTCTCGCTCCGGGCATCAGAAAAACGTGCAGCACAAGATAGCACTTTCTCGTCAGATATGGAGATGAGGATCATGTTTTACGAGGGGGCTTCAGAAAAAAGCCGATGCGAAGGCACCGGCTGAGAAGAAGGTTACTTCATGCTCCTGGCGAGGGTATTCACGTTATGGCGAAACGCCTTCACGTAAGTATCCGCCACGCCGCCTTTGGCCGACAGCGCCTCCGGGTAAAGTTCGCCCCCCGACTGCGCACCGGTGGACGTGGCAATTTGTTTAACCAGGCGTGGGTCGAGCTGGTTTTCCATAAACCAGGTTTTCACTCCGTCCGCTTTTATCTGATTGATAATCTCAGCCACCTGCGCCGCGCTGGCTTCGCTCTCTGACGACAAGCCCTGCGGCGCAATAAAGGTCACGCCATAGGCGCGGCTGAAATAGCCGAAGGCGTCATGGCTGGTGAGCACTTTACGTTTTGCCTGCGGGATCTGGCTGAATTGCGTTTTGGCCCAGTTGTCCAGTTGAGTCAGTTGCGCAATATAAGGTTTACCTGTCGCCTCCAGCGCCGCCTTATCTTCAGGATCGGCTTTTACCAGCCCGTTCAGAATATTTTGTGCATAAAGCGCCCCGTTCGCCGCGCTGTTCCAGGCATGCGGATCGGTCACGGTTTTACCGTCTTCTTCCAGGGTATGGGTTTTCACCCCGGTTGAGGCCACCACCAGTTGGCCTTTAAATCCGGAAGCCTTCACCAGCCGGTCGAGCCAGCCCTCCAGCCCCAGTCCGTTCACCACCACCACATCGGCCTTGCTGAGCGCCGCGCTGTCTTTCGGCGACGGTTCGAAGGTGTGCGGGTCACCATCCGGACCCACCAGCGTAGTCACGTTGACCCGATCGCCCCCCACCTCCCGGGTGATGTCTCCCAGAATGGAAAAACTGGTCACCACATTAAGCGTTTTTGCCATCACGCCCTGTGACATCATCCCGAGCGCGAGCGCCATTATTAACCCTGTACGTTTCATCATTTCCCCTTGCGTTAAAAAAGCGCACGCAGGCTGCCAGCCAGGTGGCTTCGTGTGCCAAATAAAACCGAAATAAAGAACAGCACGCTGGCGGTCAGCACGATGGACGGCCCGGCGGGTAAACTCACCGCCCAGGAGAGGCTTAACCCCAGCCATGCACAAAAAACGCCGCTGATGCCCGCCAGGCAGAGCAACCCCGGAAGGGTGCGCACCCAGCAGCGTGCCGCCACCGCCGGCAACATCATCAGCCCGACGGCCATCAGCGTGCCGAGAACCTGAAATCCGGCCACCAGGTTAAGCACCAGCAGCGCCAGAAACAGTCCGTGCAACAGGCCGGGCAGCCAGCGGGCGTTAACCTGTAGCCAGGCGGTATCGAACGCCTCGGTCACCAGCCCACGATAGAAAACTGCCAGCGTCACCAGCGTGAAGATGCACACGCCAGCCACAAACAGCGCGGCGTCGTTATCCACCGCCAGAATGGAACCAAACAGCAGGTGCAGCAGATCGACGTTCGAACCGCGCAGCGACACCAGCGTCACGCCCAGCGCCAGCGAGCCGAGATAGAATCCGGCAAAACTGGCATCCTCTTTGAGCGGCGTACGGCGACTGACCAACCCCGCCACCAGCGCCACGGCGATCCCGGCGATAAACCCGCCAATGCTCATTGCCAGCAGTGACATACCGCTCAGCAGGTAGCCCACCGCAACGCCGGGTAAAATGGCATGTGAAAGGGCATCGCCCATCAGGCTCATCCGGCGCAGTTGCAGGAAAACGCCCAGTGCCGTGGTGCTGACGGACAGCGCCAGGCACACCACCAGCGCGCGACGCATAAAGCCGTATTCGATAAACGGCTGAAAGAAGAGATGCCAGATCATGCCACCCTCACCCGCTCGGTTTTCCAGTGGGGAATAGCCGTATCCAGCCGCAGGGTTTGCGGAAAATGACGCGATACGCGCTCGCTGTCATGCAATACCGCGAGCAGGGTTTGGCCCTGCATGTACATCTCAAGCATCAGATCCATCAACACGTTACAGGTGGCTTCATCGACGCCGGTAAAGGGCTCATCAAGCATGACCAGCGGCGCCTGTTGCACCAGGATCCGGGCAAACAGCATGCGCTGAAACTGGCCGCCGGAGAGTGCATCGATGGTAGATAACGCCATGGCGTCCAGCCCGACACGCTCCAGCGCGCTGGCAATGCGCGAGCGTGTTTCACGACGAAAGCCGGAAAAGAGCGACACACGCGGCCAGCAGCCCATGCTCACCACATCCTGCACCGTCAGCGGAAATTGCGCCTCCAGTGCGTGACGCTGCGCCAGCCAGCCAATGACCGGCCGTTTCCCCTGCCAGTGAAAACGGCCGCTCACCGGCGGAATAAATCCGGCGAGCGTTTTCAGCAGCGTGGATTTTCCGCATCCGTTGGCCCCGATAATGGCGGTCATGCTTCCGCGTTCAATCACGCCGGATATCGCACGCGTGACGGGGACACGGTCGTAACCCGCAATCAGTTCATCCATGACGATCATGGCAATGCCACCGCCCAGCGCACGGCCAGCCCGATAAACACGATAATGACCAGCGCCAGCAGAAACCTAGCTGCCGCAGACAAAGAGAAAAGGGACGTTGACATTTTGACACCGCATTAAATGTTATAACGTAACAATAATGAAAGGCGATTGAGTTGTAAATGGCGCGTTTGCAAAGTGAGTGTGGCGAAATGTTTCTGCGAGGGGCCCTCACCCCAACCCTCTCCCACAGGGCTGAGGGATCCCCAGTAATTTTTTACCGAAAGCGACGAATGTTGTTTCAGGAAAATGAATGAATTACAGCGACACCCTGGTCCGGCTGTAAATCGCTGAGGCGTTTCCTGCAGGCCGGGGCGAGGCGCATGGATGCGCCGAGAGGGCGGCTTTACAGGGACGTTACCTCCGCCCGTCCCCGATAAGCCGGAAGGAATAAGCCGAGGGCACCGCGAAGCGGCGATTTACCGCCGGGAGCCCGGGTTGCCAGGGTGGTGGCGACTGAGCCACCCTGGCACGTTCACGGGTCATGTTGTTACAGAGTAGCAAGGAACATAAAGTGAACGGAATGACCTCTACAGCCATATGTTCCCCCTCACCCCAGCCCTCTCCCTCAAGGGAGAGGGAGTCCTCCGTGCAGGCATTATTTTGTGGGGAACCCTCAGCCCACAGGGAGAGGGAGGAATAAAGCGACTTACTGACTAAACGGTGACGCCGCAGGGACACGCGCCTGCGATACCGCCAGACCCAACTGCCACACCGCCATCGCATAGTGCGTGCTGTGGTTATAGCGGGTGATGGTGTAGAAGTTCGGCATGCCGTACCAGTACTGATAACCGGTTCCCACATCCAGACGCAGCAGGCTCACCTGATCGACATTACCCAGCGGCTGCGTTGGCGTTAAACCTGCCGCCGTCAGCTGCGCAACGCTGTATTTGGTTTTAAAGCCGTTTTCCAGACCAAACGCCTCGCCATTGGCCTGTACGGCTACCTGCCCACCCGGCGTCCAGCCGTGTGCCTTGAAGTAGTTCGCCACGCTGCCGATGGCATCCACCGGATCCCACAGATTGATGTGTCCGTCTCCGTTAAAGTCGACGGCATACTGCTTGTAGGAAGACGGCATGAACTGACCATAGCCCATCGCACCGGCAAACGAGCCTTTCAGATCGAGCGGGTCATCCTGCTCGTTACGCGCCATCAGCAGGAAGGTTTCCAGCTCGGAAGAGAAGTATTCGGCACGACGCGGGTAGTTAAACGAGAGCGTGGCCAGCGCATCGAGAATGCGGGTTTTGCCCATCACGCGACCCCAGCGGGTTTCCACACCGATAATGCCGACGATGATTTCAGGTGGCACGCCGTAGACTTGCCATGCGCGATTGAGGGCATCTTCATACTGATTCCAGAACACCACGCCATTTTGCACGTTGTCCGGGGTAATAAACTGTTTGCGATAGCGCAACCACGCACCGTTTGGCCCGGTTGGCACTTGCGCTGTCGGTGCCTGCCTGTCCATCAGGCGCAGCACGTAGTCCAGACGTTTCGCCTGCGACAAAATTTCATGCAATTGCTGTCTGTCAAAGCCGTGTTTGCTCACCATTTTATCGATGAACTGTTCGGCCGCCGGGTTATTCGCGAAGTCGCCACCCATCTGCATCATATTGTGCTGCGGCTCCAGCAGGAATCCTCCGGAAGGCGCGCCAGCCGTCTGCACAGCGGCTTCAGTCTTGGGTTTACTACTACAGGCGGACAGCAGAATAAGCGCAGGTAACAACGCTGCATAACGACGCTTGAACATGGGACATCCATTTAACGGGTTCGATAAGAACCCAGTATGGTAAAGCATCCGCAACACCTCAAGGAAGCGGTACGCGCCTTCCCCACCAAATCTTTACGCTCCTCAACGCAAATCTGCGCTTTTTTCAACCAAAATGCGCCTCCCTCACCCATTAACTTTCAAAATAATCCATTTTTCTTTCATTGTGAGATCTGATTAACACTTTAAAACCTTTCAAAGTGATTATTATTAGTCCAGGTAATACAAAACAAAAAAGCCCCACAGGAGAGAAGAATGATAGAAACCATCACCCACGGCGCCGAGTGGTTCATCGGGCTGTTTCAGAAAGGCGGAGAGGTCTTCACCGGTATGGTGACCGGGATCCTGCCGCTGCTGATCAGCCTGCTGGTGATCATGAATGCGCTGATTAACTTTATCGGCCAGCAACGCATTGAACGCTTCGCCCAACGCTGTGCCGGGAACCCGTTATCCCGTTACCTGCTGTTGCCCTGCATTGGTACCTTCGTTTTCTGTAACCCCATGACCTTAAGCCTCGGCCGCTTTATGCCAGAAAAGTACAAACCGAGTTACTACGCCGCTGCCTCATATAGCTGCCACTCCATGAACGGCCTGTTCCCCCATATCAACCCGGGTGAGCTGTTTGTTTATCTCGGTATTGCCAGCGGCCTGACCACGCTTGGCCTGCCGCTTGGCCCCCTGGCGGTGAGCTATCTGCTGGTCGGCCTGGTCACCAATTTCTTCCGTGGCTGGGTGACCGATCTCACCACCACCATTTTCGAGAAAAAAATGGGCATCCAGCTTGAGCAAAACGTTCACCTGTCAGGAGCCACAGCATGAGCCGGATCCGCATTGAGAAAGGCACGGGCGGCTGGGGCGGCCCGCTGGAGTTCGACGCCACCGAAGGCAAAAAAATCGTCTATATCACCGCAGGCACACGTCCGGCGATTGTCGACAAGCTACGCGATCTGACCGGCTGGGAAGCGGTGGACGGCTTCAAAGAAGGCGAACCTCCGGAGGCAGAAATCGGCGTGGCGGTCATCGACTGTGGCGGCACGCTGCGCTGCGGTATCTATCCGAAGCGTCGCATTCCGACGGTGAACATTCACTCCACCGGGAAATCAGGCCCGCTGGCGCAGTACATCCTTGAAGACATTTATGTGTCAGGCGTGAAGGAGGAGAACATCACGCTGGTGAAGGGGACTTCCGCCCCGCAAAAAACCGCACCGCGCGACTACGACACCAGTAAGAAGATCACCGAGCAGAGCGACGGCCTGCTGGCGAAGGTCGGCATGGGAATGGGCTCCGCCGTGGCGGTACTGTTCCAGTCCGGGCGCGACACCATCGACACGGTGCTGAAAACCATCCTGCCGTTTATGGCCTTCGTCTCCGCGTTAATCGGCATCATCATGGCGTCCGGTCTGGGAGACTGGATCGCCCACGGCCTTGCCCCGCTCGCCAGCCACCCGCTCGGTCTGGTGACGCTGGCGCTGATCTGCTCCTTCCCGCTGCTGTCGCCGTTCCTCGGCCCGGGGGCGGTGATTGCTCAGGTCATCGGCGTGCTGATTGGCGTACAGATTGGTCTGGGTAACATTCCTCCGCATCTGGCCCTGCCTGCGCTGTTTGCCATTAACGCCCAGGCAGCATGCGACTTCATTCCCGTTGGCTTGTCACTTGCCGAAGCGCGTCAGGACACCGTGCGCGTGGGTGTCCCGTCTGTGCTGGTCAGCCGTTTCCTGACCGGCGCGCCAACCGTGCTGATTGCCTGGTTTGTTTCCGGCTTTATTTATCAATAAGAGGTGCCTGCAATGACCGTGATTTATCAGACCACCATTACCCGCATCGGCCAGAGCGCGGCCGATGCGCTCAGCGACCAGATGCTGATCACTTTCCGCGAAGGTGCACCGGCAGATATCGAAGAGTTTTGCTTTATCCACTGTCACGGCGAACTGCACGGAGAGTTGAAAGCGGGAAGCCAGCTGGAGCTGGGTGATACCCGCTATGCCGTCACCGCAGTGGGCGACGTGGCCGAGCAAAATCTGCGCGAGCTGGGCCACATCACCCTGCGGTTCGATGGCCAGGCGCAGGCGGAATATCCCGGCACGGTTCACGTGGATGGCCCGGTTCCGCAGGCTGTTACCCCAGGCTGCACATTAAAATTTGTTGCGTAATTTAAGGAGAGCGTTATGAGTCAGGTTGCCGTTGTCATTGGTGGAGGACAAACCTTAGGAGAGTTTCTCTGCCGTGGGCTTGCCGCAGAAGGTTACCGCGTGGCGGTAGTGGATATTCAGAGTGAAAAAGCCGCCCGCGTGGCGGATACCATCAACACCGAATTTGGTGAAGGAATGGCATACGGGTTTGGTGCCGATGCCACCAGCGAGCAGAGCGTCATGGCGCTGGCCCGCGGGGTAGACGAGATTTTTGGCCGTACCGACCTGCTGGTCTATAGTGCCGGGATTGCCAAAGCGGCGTTTATCAGCGATGTCGAGCTGGGGGATTTTGACCGCTCCCTGCAGGTGAATCTGGTAGGCTACTTCCTCTGCGCCCGTGAGTTTTCCCGTCTGATGATCCGCGACGGCATTCAGGGGCGCATCATTCAGATCAACTCCAAATCGGGGAAAGTGGGCAGCAAACACAACTCCGGCTACAGCGCGGCGAAGTTTGGCGGCGTAGGGCTGACGCAGTCTCTGGCGCTGGATCTGGCCGAATACGGAATTACCGTTCACTCGCTGATGCTGGGCAACCTGCTGAAGTCGCCAATGTTCCAGTCGCTTCTGCCGCAGTACGCCACCAAGCTTGGCATCAAAGAAGATGAAGTGGAGCAGTATTACATCGACAAAGTGCCGTTGAAGCGCGGGTGCGACTATCAGGATGTGCTGAATATCCTGCTGTTCTATGCCAGCCCGAAAGCCTCTTACTGCACCGGGCAGTCGATTAACGTCACCGGTGGGCAGGTGATGTTCTGATCGAGCAGGCTGATGCCCTCACCCTACCCCTCTCCCACAGGGAGAGGGAATATAACAAGGAGCCGATATGGTAACCGCACTCATCACCGTCGCCGCCCTCGCCTGGATCTGCCAGCTGGCGTTTGGCGGCTGGCAAATCCACCAGTTTAACCGCGCGTTTGACGCTCTGTGTCAGCAAGGTCGCGTGGGCGTCGGGCGTTCCGGTGGACGCTTCAAACCACGCGTCGTTGTCGCCGTTGCGCTGGATGAAAACAATAACGTCTGCGATTCCCTGATCATGCGCGGCATGACCGTCTTTGCCCGACCGGTGAAAATCCAGGCAATCAACGGCATTTCTTTGCAGGAATTGCGGCCTGATGTGATCTTTCCCCATGATCCACTCTGTCAGAATGCACTATCATTAGCGCTTAATCTGAAACATGGATAATTTCGTTGTGAAAGCTATAGACTTGCGAAATTATCATTTCGCAACCTAAGGAACGAAGCGCCTATGAAACCACGTCAGCGGCAGGCGGCCATTCTTGAGCATCTGCAAAAGCAGGGGAAAAGCTCGGTAGAGGAGCTGGCCCACTACTTTGACACCACCGGCACAACAATACGCAAGGACCTGGTATTGCTCGAAAACGCTGGCGCAGTCATTCGAACCTACGGCGGGGTGATGCTCAATAAAGACGAAGCCGACCCGCCTATCGATCACAAAACGCTGATCAACACCCACCAGAAAGCGCTGATTGCCGAAGCCGCCGTGAAATTTATCCATGATGGCGACTCCATTATTCTTGATGCGGGCAGCACCGTCCTGCAGATGATCCCGCTGCTCAGCCGCTTTAACAACATCACGGTGATGACCAACAGCCTGCATATCGTCAACGCTCTCGCGGAGTTTGACAGTGAACAAACCATTCTGATGCCTGGCGGTACCTTCCGTAAAAAATCAGCGTCATTTCACGGCCAGCTGGCAGAAAATGCCTTCGAGCACTTCAGCTTTGACAAACTGTTTATGGGTACCGACGGCATCGACCTGAATGCCGGTGTTACCACCTTCAACGAAGTGTTCAGCGTCAGTAAAGCCATGTGCAACGCCGCCCGGGAAGTGATTTTAATGGCGGACTCCTCGAAGTTTGGCCGTAAAAGCCCCAACATAGTCTGTAGCCTTGAAAGCGTCGATAAGCTGATTACCGACGCAGGGATCGATCCGGCGTTCAAAAAAGCGCTGGAAGAGAAAGGCATCGATGTAATCGTAACTGGAGAGAAAGATGAGTGATTTTCTGTTAAACGCTGGCCGTCAGACCCTGATGCTGGAACTGCAGGAGGCCAGTCGGCTGCCGGAACGGCTGGGTGAAGATTTTGTGCGCGCCGCCAATATTATTATTGAGTGCAAAGGCAAAGTGATTGTCTCCGGGATCGGCAAGTCCGGCCACATCGGCAAGAAAATTGCCGCGACGCTGGCGAGCACCGGCACACCGGCGTTCTTCGTGCACCCGGCTGAAGCCCTGCATGGCGATCTGGGGATGATCGAAAGCCGCGACGTGATGCTGTTTATTTCTTACTCCGGCTCAGCCAAAGAGCTGGATCTCATCATCCCGCGTCTGCAGGAAAAATCGATCGCCCTGCTGGCCATGACCGGTAAATCCCGCTCGCCGCTGGCACTGGCGGCCAAAGCGGTGCTGGATATTGCCGTGGAGCGCGAAGCCTGCCCGATGCACCTCGCCCCCACCTCCAGCACCGTCAACACCCTGATGATGGGCGACGCGCTGGCGATGGCGGTCATGCAGGCGCGCGGTTTCAATGAAGAAGATTTCGCCCGTTCACACCCTGCCGGGGCACTCGGCGCCCGCTTGCTGAATAACGTTCATCATCTGATGCGTACCGGCGATGCCATCCCGCAGGTCAAACTCGACACCAGCGTGATGGACGCGATGCTGGAACTGAGCCGCACCGGGCTGGGACTGGTCGCCGTCTGCGACGATATGCGTCAGGTGAAAGGCGTCTTTACCGACGGCGACCTGCGCCGCTGGCTGGTGGGCGGCGGCAAGCTGGAGGCACGCGTGTCAGAAGCGATGACCCCGGGCGGGTTAACGCTGAATGCCAGCAGCCGCGCCATTGAAGCCAAAGAGGTGCTGATGAAACGTAAAATCACCGCCGCACCGGTGGTGGATGACGCTGGCCGCCTGTGCGGCGCCATCAACCTGCAGGATTTCTACCAGGCAGGCATTATTTAACCCTTCAGTCCCAGACGCTTCGCCAGCCGGTGCAGGTTGGCGACGTCCATTTCCAGCGCCCGCGCGCACGCCGCCCAACTGCGGTTGTTCTGCTCCAGCGCGCGGGTAATCATCTGGCGCTGAAATTCTTCTGTCGCCTCGCGCAGGTTCTCGTTCACGCTCTCAGGCGTTGCGGGCTTCACGAGCGGGGCACTTTCCTCATGCAGCGCAAAATGCCGCGCATGAATCACGATTTCATCCCCTGAGCGCGTCGCCCGCGCCAGCACCACCGCGCGATGGATGGCGTGCTCCAGCTCGCGTACGTTACCCGGCCAGGCGTAGGTCAGCAGATGGCTCCGCGCCCCCGGGCTCAATACCACGCGCGACAAGCCCATTTTGAGCCGACACTGTTCGCAGAAAAAACCCGCCAGCAGCACCACATCGTCCCCACGCTCGCGCAGCGGCGGCACGGTAAGCGGAAAAACGCTCAGACGATGGAACAGATCGGCGCGGAAATTGCCGTTAAGCACCGCTTCGCGCAGGTCGCGGTTGGTTGCCGCCAGCACGCGCACGTTGACCCGTAAGCTGCGGTCGTCTCCCACGCGCTGAATATCACCGTACTGTAATACGCGCAGCAGCTTGGCCTGCAGCGACAGCGAAAGCTCGCCTATTTCATCGAGGAACAGCGTGCCGTTATCGGCCATTTCAAACTTACCGCTGCGGTTGCTGATGGCGCCGGTAAATGCCCCTTTAACGTGACCAAACAGCTCACTTTCCGCCACGCTTTCCGGCAGTGCAGCGCAGTTAAGATAGACCAGCGGGTTGGCCGCACGCGGTGAAGCTTCGTGAATGGATTTCGCCACCAGCTCTTTACCGGTGCCGGTCTCACCGAAGATGAGCACGTTCAAATCGGATGCCGCGACGATCTCAATCTCTTTTTTGAGTTGTACCATGCCTGGCGAGAGGCCAATCATCTCCGTATGCGCGACCTGTTCAAACGCCACCGGGCTGCCAGGAAGAATATTCTGGCTCTCCAGCTGTTCAATCAGCAGAGCATTGTTCAGCGCCCCGGCGGCCAGGGCCGCAATCAGGCGCAACTCTTCGTCGCTGAAGGTATCGAACTGGTCCGGCGACATCCCATCAAGGGTCAGCGCCCCAATCAGGTTTTGTCCGGCAAACAGCGGCAGCCCGATACAGGCATGTACCTTCAGGCTCTCCTGCCCCGGTATAAGGCCGTCGTACGGATCGGGCAGATCGCTGTCCGCCGGAAAACGCACCACGTCACCTGCCCGGGCGATGGTCTCCAGCCGCGGGTGGCCTTCCAGGATAAAACGCCTTCCAAGAACGTCCTGCGCCAGCCCGTCGATAGCCAGAGGTATAAACTGTCGTCCTTCATAGCGCAGCAGCGCCGATGCATCGCAGTCCAGCACGTGGCGCAGCGTGGAAATCAGCCGCTGAAAACGATCCTGATGACCGATACCGGTTTGCAGTTCAATGGCGATCTTCGCCAGCACGTCTACGGAAAAGCTCATATCTGCCTCGCTGTCATTTTGACAGTACATAGTGTCATATTGACATCTTTAACAATAGTCATAATGACTACCCATTCCGGGGAATAAAAATTTTAACCCATAAAAATCAATAAAATAAAAGTTGGCACGCAAGTTGATATAGACAAAATATCTTATTTAACACGCCGTATTATTTGAGGTTGCTATGTCTATTCTGGTTAAAAATAACATTCATTGGGTCGGTCAACGTGACTGGGAAGTGCGTGATTTCCACGGGACGGAATACAAAACGCTGCGCGGCAGCAGCTACAACAGCTATCTCATCCGAGAAGGTAAAAACGTGCTGATCGATACCGTCGATCACAAATTCAGCCGCGAGTTCGTGCAGAACCTGCGCAGCGAAATCGATCTGAACGATATCGACTACATCATCATCAACCACGCGGAAGAGGATCACGCCGGGGCGCTGACCGAGTTGATGTCCCACATTCCGGATACCCCAATCTACTGCACCACCAACGCCATCGACTCCATCAACGGTCACCATCACCATCCGGAGTGGAACTTCCACACCGTGAAAACCGGCGACACGCTGGATATTGGTAACGGCAAACAGCTGATCTTCGTGGAAACCCCGATGCTGCACTGGCCGGACAGCATGATGACCTACCTGACCGGCGATGCGGTACTGTTCAGCAACGACGCCTTTGGTCAGCACTACTGCGACGAACGTATGTTTAACGATGAAGTGGATCAGACCGAGCTGTTTGAACAGTGCCAGCGCTACTACGCCAACATCCTGACCCCGTTCAGCCGTCTGGTGACGCCAAAAATCAGCGAGATCCTCGGCTTCAACCTGCCGGTGGATATGATTGCCACCTCCCACGGCGTGGTGTGGCGTGAAAACCCTACCCAGATCGTTGAGCTGTACCTGAAATGGGCGGCGGATTATCAGGAAGACCGCATCACGATTTTCTACGACACCATGTCCAACAACACCCGCATGATGGCGGATGCGATTGCCCAGGGCATCAACGAAGCGGACCCGAACGTGGCGGTGAAAATCTTCAACGTGGCGCGCAGCGATAAAAACGAGATCCTCACCAACGTCTTCCGCTCTAAGGGCGTGCTGGTGGGCACCTCCACCATGAACAACGTGATGATGCCGAAAATAGCCGGCCTGGTGGAAGAGATGACCGGCCTGCGCTTTCGCAACAAACGCGCCAGCGCCTTTGGCTCCCACGGCTGGAGCGGCGGTGCGGTAGATCGTCTTTCTACCCGCCTGCAGGATGCCGGTTTTGAGATGTCCATGAGCCTGAAGGCCAAATGGCGGCCTGATCTCGACGCGCTGGAAATCTGCCGTCAGCACGGCCGCGATATTGCGCGTCAGTGGGCGCTCGCACCGCTTCCGCAGGCAGCAAAACCGACCGAACAGCAGGAGGCCTGCGCCGCGACCGCCGATCCTGGCCCACGCATGCAGTGCAGTGTCTGCCAGTGGATCTACGATCCGGAACAGGGCGAGCCGCTGCAGGATGTCGCACCGGGTACGCCGTGGAGTGAGGTGCCGGACACCTTCCTCTGCCCGGAATGTTCCCTTGGGAAAGACGTCTTTGACGAACTGGCAACGGAGGCAAAATGAGCAATGGCATTGTCATCATCGGCTCGGGCTTTGCCGCCCGCCAGTTGGTGAAAAATATCCGCAAACAGGATGCAAACGTGCCGCTGACGGTCATCGCCGCCGACAGCATGAATGAGTACAACAAGCCTGATCTAAGCCATGTGATTAGCCTGAACCAGCGCGCTGACGATCTCACCCGCCAGACGGCGGGAGAGTTCGCGGAGCAGTTCAACCTGCGCCTGTTTCCCTACACCTGGGTCACCGATATCGACGCTGCCGCGCACGTGGTAAAAGCGAAAGACAAAACCTGGCAGTACGACAAGCTGGTGCTGGCGACGGGAGCCTCTGCTTTCGTGCCGCCGGTTGAAGGCCGCGAGCTGATGATCACCCTGAACAGTCAGCAGGCGTACCAGGCCTGTGAAACGACGCTTTGCGACGCAAGGCGGGTGATGATTGTTGGCGGCGGTCTGATTGGCACCGAACTGGCGATGGATTTCTGTCGCGCAGGTAAAGCCGTCACTCTGGTCGACCACGCGGCAAGCATTCTGTCGGCCTTGATGCCCGCAGAAGTAAGCAGTCGCTTACAGCACCGTCTGACTGACATGGGCGTGCATCTGCTGCTGAAATCGCAATTGCAGAGTCTGAGCAAAACCGAAGGCGGCATTCGCGCAACGCTTGACCGCAACCGCAGCGTGGAGGTCGATGTGGTGATTGCCGCGACAGGGCTGCGCCCGGAAACCGCGCTGGCGCACCGCGCTGGCGCAGAAACAGACCGTGGTGTGAAGGTGAATAGCTACCTGCAAACCACGCAGCCCGACATTTACGCGTTGGGGGACTGTGCGGAAATCAACGGTCAGGTGCTGCCTTTCCTGCAGCCGATCCAGCTTGGCGCCATGCATCTGGCAAAAAACCTGCTCGGCGGCAGCGCACCGCTGAAATTACCGGCCATGCTGGTGAAGGTGAAAACGCCTGACATGCCGCTGCATCTGGCAGGCGAAACGCAGCGCCAGGATCTGCACTGGCAAATCACCCTCGACCCGCAGGGCATGGTCGCGCGAGGCGTGGATAACGAGGGTCAGATACGCGCCTTTGTCGTCAGTGAAGACCGGATGAAGGAGGCTTTCGCTCTGCTGAAATCACTGCCTGCTTAATCCGGCGTCGCCTGCCACGTTGACGTAATCTCTGGATTTTAGTGTCCGCCGCCCCGCTGTCCCGGGGCTTTTTTTGGCGCATCTTATTCATGAGGTAAATACATATTAGATAAATCATCGTTTTTAATCCCTTATTCATTCCGTCCATAATTATTTAAATGCGGAACAGCTGTAAAACATCAACCTGTTTTATTCCCTGCTCCCGGCTTAGTCTGATGATTAATGACTCAACCGGAGATATCCCATGGCGACGTTCACCAAAGAGCTAAACTATCTTTCAGCCTATTTTAAGCGGGTAAAAAAATCAGAGCGTATATTATTTCGCTGGCTCTATCTTAGCCCGGAGGCACGCATTGAGCGTCTGCGTGAACTGATGATGCCCCTGAACCACACGAAACGATGAACGCATCCAGAGCTTACAGGCCGGGTATGCGCAGTGCAACCCGGCAAAAAGCGGAACAAATAATTGAACTCATCATTGTTTATTTAAATATTAATTGACTGAGAAAATATAATAAAAATTAATTTATCCTCCATCACAATTTCATCCTTCCTGCTTTCGCATTAAAATTAAAGCTGTTATTTTTTGTCGTGAATTAAGTTCTACTGAAATCCACTCACATGAATGCATTTAGTTATCTGCAACGTCTGGGTAAAGCCCTGATGTTGCCAATCGCCACGCTGCCGGTGGCGGCGATATTATTACGTCTCGGTCAGCCTGATGTTTTTAATATTCCCTTTATTGCCAGTGCGGGGGGCGGTATTTTCGACAGCTTACCGCTCCTTTTTGCCCTTGGTATCGCCATTGGTCTGGCTAAAGACAACGCGGGCGCGGCGGCCCTTGCCGGTACCGTTGGCTTCCTGGTGCTCACCAAAGCCACGGCGGTCATTAACGCCTCCATTAACATGTCCTTCTTCGCGGGGATTATTGCTGGCGTGGTGGCTGGCCACTGCTATAACCGCTTCTCGAATACCAAACTACCGGACTTTCTTGCCTTCTTTGCGGGCAAGCGTCTGGTCCCCATCATGACCGGGCTTATCTGCCTGTTCATCGCCTGGGTGTGCGGCTACGTCTGGCCTACGGTGCAGCACGGTATTGATACTTTTAGCCAGCTCGTTTCCCGCAGCGGCGAACCGGGCTGGTTTATCTATGGGGTGCTTAACCGGGCGTTGATTCCGTTTGGCCTGCACTACATTCTGCACTCCGTTTTCTGGTTTAGCCTCGGCGACTGTCTGAAGGTGACCTATGATGCCGCGAGTGCAGTTCATAACATCTGTCTCGCGCCGGATGTGGTGAAAGGGCTGGTTGTCGGTGGTACCGTACCGGGCATCGAGGGCTCTACCATCACACAGATTGCCACTGACCTGACCCGTGGCGACCTTAACCGCTTCTTCGCGGGTGACCCGCATGCTGGCGTCTACATGGCCTGGGCGTACCCCATCTTTATGGGCGGCCTGCCGGGAGCTGCGCTGGCAATGTATTTCGCCGCGCCGAAAGCCCGCCGTTCAGCCGTGGGCGGGATGCTGCTCTCTGTGGCGCTGACGGCCTTCCTGACCGGCATCACCGAACCCATCGAATTCTCCTTCCTGTTCCTTGCTCCTGCCCTGTACGCCCTGCATGCAGTACTTGCGGGCGTCAGCATGGTGATCGTCAACAGCCTCGGCGTGCTGCACGGCTTTGGTTTCTCCGCCGGGTTGATCGACTTTGTGCTCAACTGGGGGCTTGCCACGAAACCGTGGATTTTAATCCCGCTGATTGTGCTGTTCTTCGCGATCTATTTTGTGGTGTTCACCTTCGCTATTCGCGTCTTCAGGCTGAAAACGCCGGGTCGTGAGGAAGAGGACGCAATAACGGGTGATTCTGACGATCAGAGCGAGGCCATTGCCCGGTACATCGTGGCGTTAGGCGGCAAAGAAAACCTGACGAGCGTCGATGCCTGCATTACCCGCTTGCGCCTGACGCTGGTGGATAACAGCCTGCTGGATGAACCGGAGCTGAAAGCGCTGGGTGCCAAAGGTATTCTGAAGATGGGTACCCGGAATGCGCAGGTCATACTTGGCCCTCAGGCTGAACGTATTGCCCTGAAGATACGGGCACAGACAGAAGCCTGACACGGCGCGTTGCTGTTCCCTCTCCGTACCGGAGAGGGAATAAAACCGGAACACTTTACCTTTCCAGACCTTATTTATTCCGCAAAACGCCCTACACTCTCAGCATCCCTTATCATCTCCGGTATGTCGCCATGCGCCAGCTTCAAAAAATCCGACAATATCAACGGCTTTATCAGCACTTTGGTGCTGCGCCAAAGCCCACCACCATCGCTGAAGTGGCTGAGGTTGCGCTGTGCAGTGAACGCCACGCGCGTACCCTGCTGCGCCAGCTCGCGCAGAGCGGCTGGGTAAGCTGGCAGGCCCAGCCGGGACGCGGGCATCGTGCCATTCTGCATTGTCTGACGACCACCAGCGAACTGAGCGCGCCGCTAATGCATGCCTGTCTGGAGAAAGGGGATTACCAGAGCGCACTGCAGCTGGCAGACGGTGATCCGGCCAGCCTGCATCACATCATCACCCCATTTTTAGGCGGTAAATGGCTCAAGCACCAGCCCACGCTGCGTATTCCGTGGTACCGTCCACTGACGTCGCTCTGTCCTGCCTTGCAGCGTCGCCGCGCCGAGCAGCATATTATCTGCGCGGTTCACGCGGGGTTAACGCGATACACGCCAGGTCATCCTGACCCCGTGCCGGATTTGGCTCACCACTGGCATGCCAGTGAAGACAAACGCTGCTGGTACTTTTACCTGCGCAGCGGCGCGCACTGGCATAACGGGCAGGCCATCAGCGATGAGGATATACTCAGCGCCTTGCACCAGCTGCTGGCGGATCCGGCACGCAACGCGGGGCTGTTGCACGTTTCCCGGATATCGCTTGTCGCCCCCTGGTGTCTGGAGATCACGCTGAATATCCCCGATGCCATGCTGGCGCATCGTCTTGCCCATCATGTTTGCCGTCTGCCGCATCCACTGCAACCGACCATCGGGGCCGGGCCGTTTGCCATCGCACATCATCATTCGCACTATCTGCGCCTTGAGCGTCAGCCCTGGTACTTTGCCGCACACCCGCTACTGCATGCGATTGAGTTCTGGCGAACCCGCTCAGAGACACAAAAACCGGCCTGGATCACCGTCGGTAAGGAACAAAACGCGCAGAACGCAGCAACCTCGGTCAGCGGCGGTTTTACCTGGCTCATGGTAAATGCCGGGCTGCCATCTTCGCTCGCGGCCTGGTTGCGTCAGGACGTTCAGCAGATCAACCAGCATATTGCCCATCGGAATGATGTCGAAACCCGCACCGAAATCCTCCCCGGTCTGACGACGCCCGCAGTGCCAAAAGCTTCTGACGTCACACTTCCTGCCACGCTTTCACTGGTCTGTTATGACACGCCGGCGCTGTGCGAGCTTGCCAGCATGCTGCAAACTCGCCTGAGAACGCGCGGCTGCGAATTGCAGGTGTCCTTTAAAGACCGCGAAGCGTGGCATATTCCGGACGCGCTGGCGCAGGCTAACCTGCTGCTGGGCGATTATTTGTCGGGCGAGTCTCCGGCGTTTGCGCTGGCAGAGTGGTTCGTCGATGAACCGGCATGGGGGGCCGCACTGGGTGAAACCATATGGCAACGTGAGAAGCAGAAACTGATGGGTTATTGCGAAAGCGAGAAGAGCCTGCACACCCATCTGCCCGCTTTCTTTCGACGCGTGCTTGAAAGCGGCGTCTGCACGCCGCTGTTCCACTACCGCTATCGCCTGAATACCCTGGAAAATGTGCAGGACATTGTGCTGACCGCCAGCGGCTGGCTTGATTTTACCCGCGCCTGGCTACCGCCTGCTCAGGAGCGCACCACCAGCGCATCGTAGCCGCGCCAGCGGTAGTTGATCATGGAGATCAGCCAGCAGGCGACAAACAGCCCGACCACCACGAATCCGGCATTGCCGAGGTTGTCGTTGACGGCACCAATGCGATCCCAGATGCCGCCGCTGAGAGCAAATTTATCCATCAGCAGCCCCAGCGCTTCCAGCCCGCCGATGAACACCGCCACCACCACAGAGGTGCCGGTGATGGTCATGTTGTAGTAGAGCTTGCGTTGCGGCTTGTTGAATGCCCAGCCGTATGCCCCCACCATCAGCAGATTGTCGAGGGTATCCACCAGCGCCATACCGCTGGCGAAAAGCGCCGGGAAGATCATGATTGACCACACCGACATGCCGTTTGAGGCGCTGGCGGCAGAGATCCCGAGCACGCCGATTTCGGTGGCAGTATCAAAGCCAAGCCCGAACAGAAAACCGACCAGATACATCTGCCAGCTTTTGTTGACCAGGCGGAAGGTCGCGCCAAACAGCCAGTGCATGACCCCACCCTGCACCGGGAGGGTCATGTCATCCTGTACCGCCTGTCCGTTTTTCAGCGCCTGAAAATTACGCCAGACGCTGCGCAAAATCACCATATTGACTAACGCCATCGCCAGCAGGAACGTCGCGGAGACGGCCGTGCCAATCAGGCTGCCGGTTTCATGAAACCAGGCCATATTTTTCTGAAACGCGGTCGCCGTCGCGGCAATGGCAATGGAGGCCAGCACCACAATGGTCGAGTGCCCCAGCGAGAACCACGCCCCGACGCCAGAGGGGCGCTTGCCCTGCTGCATCATCTTGCGTGTCACCGTGTCAATGGCCGCGATGTGGTCAGCATCCACCGCGTGACGCAGCCCGTAGCACCACGCAAGCAGGCTTGCGGCCATTAATGCAGAACTGCCGCTAAAGGCGTTCCACGCCCAGCCCCACGCCAGAAGATTAGCCATTACCAGCGCCAGCAGCAGGAGCGCGGCGCGAGGTTCATTGCGTAAGCGTCGTAACATTTTAAATCCTTTTTGAACATGACCGGGCTGCGGCAACCACCGCCTGCCCGAAGGAGATAGCCCCGTCACCCGCAGGCAGATGATGGGGAAAAAGAAGCGTGAAATCAGAGAGGTGTGCCCGCAGACGCGCCCGCAGCAGGCGGTTATGTAACACGCCACCGCTGAAACAGACGGTAGAGAGCGACAGGCGTCGGGCATGGTGCCGGGCTAACGCCGCCAGCCCTTTTGCCAGCGCGTCGTGAAAGGCCCATGCGCGCTCGCAGGGTTGCGCCTGCCAGGTCAGCCACTGCTGCCAGAAGAGCGCAAGGTTTTCAACCTGAAGCGTCACCGGGTGCTCAACACCCGGGCACTGCGCGGCCAGCGCCTCAAGCCTGCAGGCGGCTTCGCCTTCATAGCGTTGTGTTTCAATACCCAGTGCACAAGCCACCGCATCAAACAACCGGCCGCAGGACGACGCCAGCGGCGCGTTAAGGCCGCGCTGAGCGGCGGTCGCTAAAAGCGGCCAGTTTTGCGAACGTACGGTGCGGGTTTCCGGGTAGCGTTGCCAGTCAGGCACAAACGCCAGGCAGTGTGCCAGCAGATTTCGCCAGGGCTGCATGGCCGCGAGATCGCCGCCCGGCATCGCCACGGCGGGCAGGCCGCCCAGATGCTCGCACTCAAGGTAGTTCACCCGCAGACACTCCCCGCCCCACAGCGCGCCGCTCTCGCCCATGCCGATCCCGTCCAGCGTCAGGGCTATGGCGTCGCCACCGTCGAGCGGCCAGCCGTTCTCCGCAAGACAGGCCGCCGCGTGCGCGTGATGATGCAACACGGTATCGACCGGCTGAGCCTGCTCCTCTGCCCAGTGCCGGGCGTGATAACCCGGATGGGCATCGCACACCAGCCGCTCTGGCTGAAAGGCGTAGATCTGCTGCATCACCGACAGTGCCGACCGCCACTGGGCCTCGACACCGTCGTCACTGAGATCGCCAAAGTGCTGGCTCAGCACCGCCTGGTTACCGCGCACCAGACAGAAGGTATTCTTCATGTCGGCACCGGTCGCCAGAATGGCGGGAAGATGGCAAAAACCGGCGGGTAACGTGATGGCATCCGGCACGAAACCACGCGCCCGACGCAGCAAGGCGCCGTCCCGATCCATCACGGAATCGTCCATCCGCTGCAGGATGTCGCGGTTATGGAGCAGAAAACCGTCAGCGATCTCTGCGAGCTGTTCCAGCGCCTGTGAATTAGTGATGGCAGGCGGTCTGCCGCTGAGGTTGCCGGAGGTCATCACCAGCGGGCGTTGCGTCTCCTGCATCAGCAAATGCTGCAGTGGATTGGCCGGGAGCATCACACCAATGGTATCCAGGCCCGGCGCGATGTCGTCCGGGAAGGTCGGCAGCCACGCCTTGGGGATCAGCACGATGGGCGCGGCGGGCGAGCGCAGCTGCGCTTGCACCGCCTGCGGAAGGCCGTCGGTGCTGCGGATCATCACCGCCAGCGGTTTCCCCGGACGTTGCTTACGTGCCCGCAGCGTTGCCACCGCCTGTGGGTTAAGCGCGTCGCAGGCCAGATGAAATCCCCCCAGCCCTTTGATGGCCACGATGCCGCCGTTTTTCAGTATCTGCACCGCCGCGTTCAGCGCCAGCTCGCGGGTGACAACCCGATCGGGTGCACACCACTCAAGCTCAGGGCCACAGTCCGGGCAAGCCACGGGCTGGGCGTGAAAACGCCGGTCCGCAGGGTTGCGGTATTCCGTTTCGCACGGCGAGCAGAGCGGGAATGGCGCCATGGCCGTTGCCGGGCGGTCATACGGCATGGCGCGGATAATGGTAAAACGCGGGCCGCAGTGGGTGCAGTTAATAAACGGATAACGATAACGGCGCTCGCGCGGGTCGTTCATCTCCGCAAGGCACGCGGGACAGGTGGCCGCATCCGGCACAATCTGGGTGTCCATTGCGCCACCCGCACTGTGGCGGATGGTGAATGTCTCCGGCACCGTTGACCAGTGGAACGGCTGCGTGTCGATACTCTCGATGTGCGCCAGCGGCGGGCAGTCCTGGCGCAGCCTCGCGGTGAAATGCCCCCCATTACCCGCGAGGCGCACCAGCACGCCCTCTCCGTCGTTGCAGACATCGCCGGTCAATTGCAGCGCCTGCGCAAGTTGCCAGACGAAGGGCCGAAAGCCCACGCCCTGCACCTTGCCACGCACCCGCAACTGTACGCCGTTACCGCTCATGACGGATCAGAACAACAGAGATGAGGTGGTATCGAACGCTGCGCGACGGCGCTTTTCGGCGCTCATCTGCTCAAGCTTGTCGCGATCCACGCACACCAGCGCGTGTGTCGGACAGGCTTCCATACAGGCCGGACCGGCGTCACGGTGGTAGCAGAGATCGCATTTGTTGGCTTCGGCTTTTTCCGCCCGCACGTTCAGCCCCATGCCGCTGTTGCGCACGACCGGACGAACAACCACCTCCATCGCGCCATACGGGCAGGCGACCACGCAGGTTTTACAGCCGATGCAGCGCGCCTGCATCACATGCACAAACCCTTTTTCACGTTTGATCGCCCCGTTCGGGCAGACGTTGGCGCACGGCGCATCTTCGCACTGACGACAGATGGCGGCGGTGGAAATATTCACGCCTTTGATGACGTGGATCCGCGGCAAAAAGGTCTCAGGCGTCAGCGAAGCGCAATCCTGCTCCGCCTGATGAGACACCACGCACGCCACTTCACAGGTACGGCAGCCAATGCATTTACTGGCATCGGCCATAATAAAACGGTTCATCTGCTTCTCCAGCATTACAGTCATGCGCGGAGATATTCATAAACCGTGCCAGTTTTTAACGCGTTGATTTATAGTGATTTATAAAATGACGGCGGGGCTGTCATCGTCACTTCTGACGATGACAGCTGTCGACATCAGCGGTGCGGGCCGTCGATAACAGAGTCGCGCAGGATAAGCTCACCCGAGAAGGTTTGCTGATACTTAAACTCGCCGCCGTCGAGCATGAAAATCAGGCGGCTGATGGTCTCCTTAATCATCTCCGTGACCGGAATGCGCACGCTGGAGAGCGAGGGCACGGTGTAGGGCGCAATCGCCACATCGTCGAAGCCTATCACCGACACCGCGCCGGGCGTGGCGATGCCGCTGTCGTGAAGTTGTTTCATGGCCCCAATCGCCATATCGTCGTTACTCGCCACCAGCGCGGTAAAGGTTTCGCCGTGCGACAGCAGCTCAGACACCGCCGCCGCGCCGCTGGCGGGGTTCCACTTGCCCTGCGCGATCAGCGTCGGGCGCAGCGGGATCTGGTGCTGCGCCAGCGCGTCTTTGTAGCCGGAGAGACGCTCTACGCCCGTGGGCGAATCCAGCGAGCCGGTGATAAACGCAATGTCACGATGCCCTTTCTCAATCAGCTGCGACACCGCCTCCTGGCAGGAGGCTTTATGATCTGACCAGACGCTGTGGCTGCTGTTTTTTCGCAAGCGGCGGTTCAGTACCATGATCGGCTGTTCGTATTTCTCGACGATCTCGTCCATCTCCTCCACGCTCAAAAAACGTGGATAGATGATCACCGCGTCACAGCGCATATCGAGCAGGTACTGGATGGCTTCGCGCTCTTCGTCGGCGCTGTGCTTACCGTCCGCGAGTATCAGCTGCCGCCCTTTCTCTTCCGTCATGCGGGCGGCGTGAAACAGCAACTCACTAAAATAGACGCCGTGATACAGGGTGTTGGTCACCACCAGTCCCAGCGTCTGGGTGCGTTTGGTCGCCAGGTTACGCGCCAGCAAATTGGGGCGATAGCCGCTCTCTTCGATGGCCTGAAACACCCGGTCTTTGGTCTCCTGGCTGACATAGCCATTCCCCGACAGCACCCGGGAAACCGTCGCTTTCGAAACGCCTGCCCGCTTCGCCACTTCAAGCATCGTGGTCATGTTGTTATTCCCTTTCACACAGATGCCACGCAGTGTACTGCACTGCAAAACAATTGTCGTAGCGACGATCGCACGCTTTTTGTGCCGACTGGTGATCGTCATCACGAAATGAAAAAATGGTCAAAATGCGATCTTGTTTCATTCAAAGAAACTCATGATGATTATGTGGAACCGGTTTCCTACATACTCTCACAACGACAACAGGATCACATCCGATGGCCAAAAATTATGCCGCGCTGGCGCAAGACGTTGTCAGCGCGCTTGGCGGCAAAGACAACATCGTCGCCGTCACCCATTGCATGACGCGACTGCGTTTCGTGCTGAAAGACGAAACCGCTACCGATACCGCACGCCTGAAAAATATCAGCGGCGTACTGGGCGTGGTACGTAACGACAACCAGTGCCAGGTGATTATCGGCAATACCGTTTCTCAGGCGTACCGTGAGGTGGTGAGCCTGCTGCCAACCGACCTGCAGCCTACCGTACCGGAAGGCCCGCAGAAATTGACTCTCCGCCGGATCGGTGCGGGGATCCTCGACGCGCTGATTGGCACCATGTCACCGCTGATCCCGGCGATCATCGGCGGCTCGATGGTTAAACTGCTGGCGATGATCCTTGAGATGACCGGCGTGCTGGAGAAAGGCGCGCCGACGCTCACCATCCTGACCGTGATCGGCGACGGGGCGTTCTTCTTCCTGCCGCTGATGGTGGCAGCGTCTGCCGCGGTGAAATTCAAAACCAACATGTCGCTGGCGATTGCCATTGCGGGGGTGCTGGTGCACCCGAGCTTTATCGAGCTGATGGCGAAAGCCGCACAGGGTGAGCACGTAGAATTCGCCTTTATTCCGGTGACGGCGGTGAAGTACACCTACACCGTGATCCCGGCGCTGGTGATGACCTGGTGCCTGTCGTATATCGAACGCTGGGTGGATCGCATTACGCCTGCGGTGACGAAAAACTTCCTCAAGCCGATGCTGATCGTGCTGATTGCCGCCCCGCTCGCCATCGTGCTGATTGGGCCGCTGGGGATCTGGATCGGTAGCGCGATCTCCGCGCTGGTCTATACCATCCACGGCTATCTGGGCTGGCTCTCCGTGGCGATTATGGGGGCGCTCTGGCCGCTGCTGGTCATGACCGGGATGCACCGCGTCTTTACCCCGACTATCATTCAGACCATTGCCGAAACGGGTAAAGAGGGGATGGTGATGCCGTCGGAAATCGGTGCCAACCTGTCGCTCGGCGGTTCATCCCTGGCGGTGGCGTGGAAAACCAAAAACCCGGAGCTGCGCCAGACGGCGCTGGCCGCGGCGGCTTCCGCCATCATGGCGGGCATCTCTGAACCGGCGCTGTACGGCGTGGCGGTTCGCCTGAAACGCCCGCTGATTGCCAGCCTGATTAGCGGCTTTATCTGTGGCGCGGTGGCCGGGATTGCGGGTCTTGCCAGCCACTCGATGGCGGCGCCGGGGCTGTTTACCAGCGTGCAGTTCTTCGATCCGGCCAACCCGATGACCATTGTCTGGGTATTCGGCGTCATGGCGCTGGCGGTCGTGCTCTCCTTCGTGCTGACCCTGATATTAGGCTTTGAAGATATCCCGGTCGAAGACGAGGCTGAAAAAGCCCGCGCTCTGCAGAGCGCGCCGGTGCAGGCCAAAACCGCACAAGTTTAACCGTATAACGAGGTAGAAATGTCTGTTTTTCCAGATGGATTTTTATGGGGCGGCGCGCTTGCCGCCAACCAGAGCGAAGGCGCTTACCGTGAAGGCGGCAAAGGGCTGACCACGGTCGACATGATCCCCCACGGCGCAAACCGCCTGGCGGTGAAGCTTGGTAAGGAAAAGCGTTTTTCGCTGCGTGACGACGAGTTTTACCCAAGCCACGAGGCGATTGATTTTTACCATCGCTACAAAGAGGACATCGCCCTGATGGCGGAGATGGGCTTTACGGTGTTCCGCACCTCGATTGCCTGGAGCCGCCTCTACCCGAACGGCGACGAGCCGCTGCCGAACAAAGAGGGCATTGCCTTCTATCGCGCGGTGTTTGAAGAGTGCAAAAAGTACAACATTGAGCCACTGGTCACCCTGTGCCACTTCGACGTGCCGATGCATCTGGTGACGGAGTACGGCTCCTGGCGCAACCGCAAGATGGTCGATTTCTTTGCCCGCTACGCCCGCACCTGTTTCGAAGAATTTAACGGCCTGGTGAAATACTGGCTCACCTTCAACGAGATCAACATCATGCTGCACAGCCCGTTCTCCGGTGCGGGGCTGGTGTTTGAAGAAGGTGAAAACGAAGATCAGGTGAAATACCAGGCCGCGCACCACGAGCTGGTCGCAAGCGCGCTGGCGACCAAAATCGCCCACGAGGTCAACCCGGAAAACCAGGTCGGCTGCATGCTGGCGGGCGGGAATTTCTACCCTTACTCCTGCAAGCCGGAAGACGTCTGGATGGCGCTGGAAAAAGATCGCGAGAACCTGTTCTTTATCGATGTGCAGGCGCGCGGCAGCTATCCGGCCTACTCCGCCCGCGTGTTCCGCGAAAAAGGGGTGGTGATTGTCAAAGATCCGGGCGACGACGAACTGCTGAAAAACACCGTCGATTTTGTGTCGTTCAGCTATTACGCTTCGCGCTGCGCGTCGGCCGATATGAACGCGAACAATACCAATGCGGCGAACATCGTCAAATCCCTGCGCAACCCGCATATTCAGGTGAGCGAATGGGGCTGGGGCATCGATCCGCTCGGCCTGCGCATCACCATGAACATGATGTACGACCGCTATCAGAAACCGCTGTTCCTTGTGGAAAACGGCCTCGGCGCAAAAGATGTCATTGATGAAAACGGCGAAATTAACGATGACTACCGTATCAGCTATCTGCGCGAGCATATCCGCGCGATGGGCGATGCCATTGAAGACGGCGTGCCGCTGATGGGCTATACCACCTGGGGCTGCATTGACCTGGTGGCGGCCTCAACGGGCGAAATGAGCAAGCGCTACGGGTTTGTCTATGTTGACCGCGACGATGCCGGAAACGGCACGCTGGAGCGCAAACGCAAGAAATCGTTCTGGTGGTATAAGAAGGTGATTGCGAGTAACGGAGGGGATCTGGCGTAGGCTGTTGCCCTCACCCTCTCCCACAGGGAGAGGGGACAAAAAACACCCTCTCCCCTATGGGGAGAGGGGTTCAAACCCACCCTCTCCAGCCCACCCCGCAAGCCGTGAATAGACTACTTCCACCGCGGCTTTCACCGGTGGCGTCATCGGGTAATAAAATCCGACAATGTCCGGCTGAATGCCCAAAAACAGCACTTCGCCAACATCCTCTTTGATCTGATCCACCAGATAGTTAAGCGGCATATTATGCGTGGTCATCATGAACATGTCGGCAATGTCGTCCGGGTCGATCAGGCGGATTTCCCCCGGGTTCAGCCCCATATCCGTAGCATCGACAATCAACAGCCGATCAGGGTGCAGTTCGCGGATGGCCACCACGTCATTTTCCGGCGCGCTGCCGCCGTCAATCACCACCCAGTTGCCCTGCGGGTTCGCGGCACACATCTCTGCCAGCAGTGGGCCTGCGCCGTCGTCGCCCATCATGCTGTTGCCGACACACAGTAAAACGTCAGTCACGTAATCTCCTCACCATCAGGTAGATGGCACTTTCCTGATGAATGTCATGCAGCATGCTGAGCAGCGTTTTGCTCCACGCCTGCTGTTCGGGGGTTTGCCGTTTCAGCGCCGCGTCAAACGCGTTCGCCAGCATCGCAATATGGTTGGCGTCGATAACGATCTCACCGTACTTCGGTACCCCTTCCATTTTGCGCCGCGCCGTACTGCCCTCCTCCAGCGTGGCGATCCACGCCAGATAGTCGGACCACGGGCAGCTCAGCGCCGCCTCCAGGCAGTCGATCACCCCGAGGTGATGCCCAATCGCCAGGCTGTAATAGACCACCTGCTGCGCCGCGTCCGGCGTGGCATCGTTCTCATCAATAAATTTACGGCTCAGCTGGCTGAACACCACCGTCTCACTCATCGGATACGCGCCTCATCCACAATGCTGTTCAGGTTCGCCACAATCTCATTGAGACGCGGGTCGTTTTCCGCCTCCAGCCAGCGCGCCACCTGGTGCTCACCCTGGCTCAGCAGGCGCAGATAATCGTCGGCAATCTGACGGCCATAGCGATAGCCCGCCAGCCTGCGCGCCGTGCGGTCGACCTTCACCCGCAGCGGCTGCACCATCTCCGGGTGCAGGATCATCGCAGGCTGATTATCGGGTTCACCCGGTTCACGGGCGTGAATTTTCTGCTCCAGCAGGCCGAGCGCCATGGCAAAGCCGTACAGCGTAGCCGCAGGCGTTGGCGGACACCCTGGAATGTAGACGTCCACCGGCACGATTTTGTCGGTGCCGCCCCACACGCAGTAGAGGTCGTGGAAGATGCCGCCGCTGTTACCGCACGCCCCGTAGGAGATACAGATTTTCGGATCGGGCGCAGACTGCCAGGCACGCAGCGCGGGCGAGCGCATGGCGCGGGTGACGGCCCCGGTGAACAGCAGAATGTCGGCATGACGCGGAGACGGCACCACTTTGATGCCGAAGCGTTCAGCGTCAAACAGCGGCGACAGCGTGGCAAAGATCTCAATCTCGCAGCCGTTGCAGCCGCCGCAGTCCACGCGGTAAACGTAGGCCGAGCGTTTGATTTTTTTCAGCAGCGACGCTTTCATGCTGGCGATGGACTCCTCCACCGTCATCGGCACCGGAATGCCCCGCTCGTCGCGCGGGCCGAGTAAGTTTTCCATCAGCTGGCCTCTCTCATATGACGGGTGATATCGATGCGGTCGGACGGCAGCAGGCATTTCTGCCGTTTGCATTCCGGGCAGGTTTCAAAGCTTTCGCGATGATACTCCGCGCGGGCATCGCCGTTGTGCTTCAGCAGCGCGATGGCATAGTCGATCTCTTTTTGCACGGCGAACGGACGTTTGCAGACGCGGCAGTTGCACAGGTCAAAACGCGACTGCTGCAAAAAATCCTCTTTCTTCCACACCGCCAGCTCGTACGCCTGAGACAGACGAATGGCGACCGTCGGGCAAACCTCTTCGCAGCGGCCGCAGAAGATGCAGCGTCCGAGGTTAAACTGCCAGGCCAGTTCGCCGGTTTTCAGATCTGTTTCCACCGTCAGGGCATTCGACGGACAGGCGTTGACGCAGGCCGCACAGCCGATGCACTGCTGCGGGTTGTGCTCGGGCTTGCCGCGAAAGTTTTTATCCACCGGCATCGGCTCCAGCGGGTAGCGGCTGGTGGGCGTGCCGGTTTTGATCACTTTTTTGATAAAGGTAAACATGACGAGTCCTTATTTCAGCGGCGAGTTCTTACGCTCGATGCTGTAGCGCTCAAGCTCTTTGTACGGCACCACCTGGCTTTTCTTCTTGCGCACGTCCACCACGGTCATGCGGTCGGTGCAGGAGTAGCACGGGTCGAGGCTGCCGATGATCAGCGGCGCGTCGGAGACCGTGTTGCCACGCAGCATATAGCGCAGGGTTGGCCAGTTGGCGTAGGTCGCCGCGCGGCAGCGCCAGCGGTAAAGCTTCTGGTTGTCGCCGGTCATGCTCCAGTGGATGTCGTCCCCGCGCGGCGCTTCAGCAAAGCCGAGGGCAAAGCGGTTCGGGATGTAGGTAAAGCCTTCCACCATCAGCGGGCCGCCCGGCAGGTTATCGAGCCCAAAGTCGATCATATTCAGCGCGGTGAAGACCTCGTTGATGCGCACCTTCAGGCGGGAGATGACGTCGCAGCCCTGTTCACTGTGCACGGTCATTGGCAGCAGGCCGTAACCGACAAACGGGTGATCGGCGCGGGTATCGCGAGCGTGACCGCTGGCGCGCACCATCGGGCCGACGTTGCTGAAGTCGCGGGCGATCGCCGGATCAAGGCGACCGATCCCGACGGTACGTTGCTCGATGTTAGGCGTGCTGAGCAGCATATCCACCAGCTCCTTCACGTCGCGACGCATCTGCTGTGCCAGCTGGCGGGTCTGGATCATGTCGTTTTTAAGCAGGTCACGGCGGATCCCGCCGATCAGGTTCAGACCGTAGGTTTTACGCGCCCCGGTGAGGATCTCCGCCATCTTCATCGACGCCTCGCGCACGCGGAAGAACTGCATAAACCCGGAGTCGAAACCGACGAAGTGACAGGCCAGGCCGAGGTTCAGCAGGTGCGAGTGCAGACGTTCCACTTCCAGCAAAATGGCGCGGATCATCTGCGCGCGCTCCGGCACCACGATCCCCATGCCGTTTTCCACCGAGGTGGTGTAGGCGGTGCTGTGGGCGAAGCCGCAGATGCCGCACACGCGGTCAGAGAGGAACGTCACCTCGTTATAGCCCATCCGGGTTTCCGCCAGCTTTTCCATGCCGCGATGGACGTAGAACAGGCGGTAGTCGGCGTCGATAATGTTTTCACCGTCAACAAACAGGCGGAAATGGCCCGGCTCATCAGAGGTGACGTGCAGCGGACCAATCGGCACCACGTTATTCTTTTTGTTGCCGAGCTCATTAATGAACTCGTAGGTTTCGCTGTCGGTGGTCGGGGCCGGACGCTGGCGGTAGTCCATGCTGTCCTTGCGCAGCGGATACAGTTCGTCCGGCCAGTCGTCCGGCAGCACCAGGCGGCGTTCATCCGGCAGCCCCACCGGCACGAGGCCGTACATGTCGCGCACTTCGCGCTCGCCCCAGACGGCGGCAGGCACACGCGGCGTGACGGACGGGTACTCCGGTTTATTCGGGTCGACTTCCACGCGCACGGTAAGCCAGCATTTTTCGCCCTGCTCCATCGACATCACGTAGTACACCGCGTAATTGCCGCACAGCTGACGCTCGTCATTACCGAACAGCACCGACAGCCAGCCGCCCTGCTGGTAGTAAAGAAACTCCACCACTTCCGGCAGATAGTTCACCTTAATGGTGACGGTTACCTGGTCTTTGGTCTGCCATCCTTCCTCCAGCACAACACCCGGAAAAGCCTGATGCAACGCGGCGAGATACTGCTGACCTTTTTTTTCTTCAGACATAAATACTCTCTTTAATCACGCCACCAGCAAGGAGACGAACGCTAAAAATGCAAAACCAAAACCGGCCCAGGTGATGCGCGAGGTCGCGACAAAGCGCAGACGCGCCATGCTGTTTTCAAACAGGGCAATCACCAGCACGCCAACCAGCAGCTTGAGCGCGGCAACCACCACGGCCAGGATCAGGCCGCCTGCTGAGAAGTGCGTCATCTGCCCCCATGGGAAGAAGACGCCAACAAACATCTGCAGGACCACCAGTTGCTTAAGGCTGATGCCCCACTTGAGCACCGCGAAGCCGTAGCCGCTGTACTCGGTGAGCGGCCCTTCCTGTAGCTCCTGCTCGGCTTCCGCGAGGTCAAACGGCAGTTTGCCCATCTCAATAAAGGTGGCGAAGGCGCAGGCGCACAGGGCCAGAAGCAGCGGAAGGGAGCGGGCCACCGGCCAGTGGTAAACGGTGTGGGTGATGAAGCTGATATGGGTGGAACCCGCGACCTGCGCGGCCACCCATAGCCCCAGCAGCAGGATCGGCTCGACCAGCACGCCCAGCATCGCCTCGCGGCTGGCGCCGATACCGGTAAACGGGCTGCCGGTATCCAGGCCCGCAATAGCAAAGAAGAAGCGGGCGATGGCGAAGAGGTAAATCAGCGTAATCAGATCCCCAAGTGCTGGCAGCGGTGCCCCCACCGTCACCACCGGCAGCGCGGTGGCGATGGTCAGCATCACGCCGACCATCACAAACGGCGTGAGGCGGAAGACCCAGCCTGCGGCATCCGGCGCCACGCTCTGGCGGGAGAGCAGCTTGAAGAGATCGCGGTACTCCTGGAGCACGCCTGGCCCGCGACGGTTGTGCATCCGGGCGCGCGCCACGCGCGTGATGCCCGACAGCAGTGGCGCAACGGCGAACAGCACCAGCGCCTGAAGTATTGCCAGTAACAGACTCATGTCAGGCTCCTCGTGAAATCACAATCACCACCAGCACCGCCAGCTCGATCAGCGCCAGACGGCGGAACAGCACAGGTACGGCGGCGCTCTGCCAGCCCGGCATCCAGCCCACCGGGTTCAGCCAGTGGCGCAACTTCAGCACGGCAGCGAAGTTCTCTTTCACCGGCATGGCAAAACCGTGGGCGGTGATCACCATCGATTGTTCGTGTTCGTAGCCACAGGCCCAGGCCGCCCCGCGCGAGCGGGAGGCGAGTCGGTCGCGCCTGAAGAACAGCATCAGCACAAACGGCAGCAGCGGTGCGGCAATCAGCAGCAGCGCCATCATCGGCTGGGAGACGGTGGTATGGGCGGTGGTCAGCGGCAGTGGAATGGCGTTACCCAGCAGCGGCAGCAGCCATGGGGCGGCGACCCCGCCCGCGATGCAGCACAGCGCCAGCGCGACCACGCAAGCACCCATCAACACTGGCGCGCAGCAGGCGTTTTCCGCTTCCCGCGTGCGCGGTGCGCCGAGGAAGGTGACGCCGTAGACTTTTGCCATACACATCACCGCCAGCGCCCCGGTTATCGCCAGGCCAACCGCCAGCAGCGGGCCGAGCAGTCGGGCGATAAAGGCGTCGCTCTGACCGAGCGCGAAGAAGGACTGGTAGATCACCCACTCGCCCGCGAAGCCGTTCAGCGGCGGCAACGCGGCCATCGCCATCAGCCCGACCAGCATGGCGAGAGAAATCACCGGCATCTTTTTGCCGATACCGCCGAGTTTTTCGATATCCCGATGACCGGTGCGGAACCAGACGCTTCCCGCGCCCAGGAACAAGGTGCTTTTGAACAGGCTGTGGTTAACAAGGTGATACAGCCCCCCGATAAACCCGGCGGCGATCAGCGCCGGTTGATTGAGTCCCAGCCCGGTCACGCCTGCGCCGATGCCGAGCAGGATAATGCCGATATTTTCCAGGGTGTGGTACGCCAGCAGACGCTGAATATTGTGCTCCATCAGCGCATACAGACCACCGACAAAAGCGGTAACCATACCGGCGATAAGCAGCGCGACACCCCACCACAGCGGCGGCTGGCCGCCGGTCAGGGTGATCGTCAGCATGCCGAACAGACCGACCTTCATGACCACGGTGGAAAACAGCGCGGCAGCGGGCGCTGAAGCATTCGCGTGCGCCTGCGGCACCCAGCCGTGCAGCGGGATAATCCCGGCCAGCAGGCCAAAGCCCACCACGCCCAGCAGCCAGACGTCATTTCCCAGCGGCTGACCGTTAAGCGCTGCGAAGTCAAGCGTGCCGAAACGTTGCCACACCAGCCAGCAGGCCAGCGCCAGCAGCAGCGTGCCGAGGCGCCCCAGCGCAAACCACAGTTTGACGGAGGCGCTACACCCCGTCAGGAACACGCCGCAGAGCGCCATGATCTCCGCCATCACCACCAGCGCGCCGAGGTTGCTGGCGATAACGGTACAGACCGCCGTCGCCAGCAGCAGGTTGACCAGCAGACCATTGGCTCTGGTGTGTGGATGGCGGTGCCAGTCGATATTGAACAGGCTGATAAACAGCCCGCACAGGCCAAAGGTGATAAGCCAGATGGCGTTCAGCGGCGTAAGCGCCACGGTGTGGCGGATCAGCGGCATCACCGCCTGCGCGGATTGTCCACCAAGCAGTACCACCCCGCCCGCCGCCAGCGTCATCAGGCTTCCGACCGCTCCGCCGATCCCGGCGATCCAGCCGCTCAGGGTTTTATGGAATGACAGAAGCCACGCCAGCACAGCGGCGGCGGCAAAGTACGCCACCGCGCTGGTAATCATCGTAACCGCGTTCATTTCGCCCCCTCATTAAGCGCCTGAAGCAGAGAAAGATCGCCCATATCGCTGTTGATGGTCAGCTCGCGCTTGCGCTTGCTGGTACGGGCGATGTCACGAATGTTGACCAGAATCAGCGCTTTGGTCGGGCAGGTGCGCACGCAGGCCGGGCCCTGTTCATCGAAGCTGCACAGGTCGCACTTCACCGCCACCGCACGCACGCCGGGCACCCAGTCGAGCAGCGTGCTCACCCGTGCCGGAGCCGGTGGCGCAGGCGGCGCTTTTGGGGTGTTGGCATTCGCCGGAATATGCAGCGGACGGCTGCCGGAAAATTCAATCGCACCGAACGGGCAGGCTATACCGCACAGCTTGCAGCTCACGCACAGGCTTTCGTTTAACTGTACCGCGCCGTCAACGCGGGTGATGGCATTCACCGGGCAGACACCCGCGCACGGCGCATCTTCACAGTGGTGGCAGAGCTGCGGGGCAGACTCTTTTTCATTACGCATGACGCGCAGTCGCGGCATGGACTGGAGCCCGTGCAGGCGGTGCGTTTCCGAACAGGCCGCCTCACAGGTTCGACAGCCAATACAGACCGTCGAGTCAGCAATTACAAAACGGTTCACCGGGTCATCCTCTGGTGATAGTCATTTTTGACGAAAAACTGTCATGTCGACACTTTTCGACACGTGATGATCAGGCCACGTCCGCTGAGGCGTGTTCATCCATCAGCTGCTTCAGGTTGACCGGGAGATCGTGTTCAACGGCGGTGTACAGACCGTTATAAACCGGCGCGATTTTTTCCAGATAGTGCTCAAGCACCTGCTGGCGATCGCGGTTGCTGACGTGACCGTCCACCATGCCGTCGGCCATCAGTTGCGCCTTTGCAATACACTGTTTTTCACCCTCTTTTGTCTCGACGTAGTACTCAATGGTGTGGCTGTTGAAGGTGTCAGCCAGGGTGACGTAAATCGTGAAATGGCCGAACAAAACAAAGCGCATATCCCCCTGCGCCGCACAGCTCATGGCGTGGTGAAGACGGGCTTTGGAGAGGGTGATGCCCTGGACCAGTGAGTTGCAGTAAAGGTGCCACTGGTCCTGTAACTGCTGGTGACGCTGCGCGATGTAATCCGCTTTTTCGCTAATTTCCCAAATAGTCATAGAAGGTATCCGGTTAATGGAGATAGCGGCTGTTAAGCAGATTCCATGCCAGTTTTTAATATATTGATATTTAATGGATTTAATTCAAAACAGGCTGTCAATGTGAGGGTGTCGACGTGTCATTTCGACAGCGTTGACATCGTCACCCCCTAACCAAAACCAGGCTGGCACTGTTATTGCATTAACGGGGCAATTCATTAAGGAGGCGTCATGCACGAAATCACCCTCTGCCAGCGGGCACTGGAACTCATCGAACAGCAGGCAGCGCAAAACCACGCGACGCGCGTGACCGGCGTCTGGCTGAAAGTCGGGGCCTTTTCCTGCGTCGAAACCAGCGCCCTCACCTTCTGTTTTGAGCTGGTGTGCCGCGGCACACTGGCGGAAGGCTGCGAACTTCATATTGAAGAGCAGCAGGCGGAGTGCTGGTGCGAGCAGTGTCAGCAGTACGTCACCCTGCTGTCGTCGAAGGTCCAGCGCTGCCCACAGTGTCAGCACACCGGCCTTCGCATCGTGGCGGATGACGGGATGCAGATCCAACGCCTTGAAATCGAGAAGGAGTAAAGTATGTGTAGTACCTGCGGTTGCGCCGAAGGCAACCTGTATATCGAAGGGGATGAACACCGTCCTCACTCCGCGTTTCGCTCCGCCCCCTTTACCCCCGCACCGCGTCCGGCAGCGGCACTCACCGGCATTCGCTTTGCGCCTCAACGCTCCGATGAGGGCGATCTTCATTACGGCCACGGCGAGGCGGGTACCCATGCGCCGGGCATGAGCCAGCGCCAGATGCTGGACGTGGAAATCAACGTACTCGATAAAAACAACCAGATCGCCGCCCGCAACCGCGCCCGGTTTGCCGCACGTCAACAGCTGGTACTGAATCTCGTCTCCAGCCCCGGCTCCGGCAAAACCACGCTGCTGACGGAAACGCTCAAACGCCTGAACGAACGCATCTCCTGCGCGGTAATCGAAGGCGATCAGCAAACGGTCAACGATGCCGCGCGCATTCGTGAAACCGGCACCCCGGCGATTCAGGTCAACACCGGTAAAGGCTGCCATCTGGATGCGCAGATGATTGCCGATGCCGCGCCGCGTCTGCCGCTGGCGGATAACGGCATTCTGTTTATCGAAAACGTCGGCAATCTGGTCTGCCCGGCGAGCTTCGATCTCGGGGAGCGGCATAAAGTGGCGGTCCTCTCGGTGACCGAAGGAGAAGACAAGCCGCTCAAATATCCGCATATGTTTGCCGCCGCGTCGCTGATGCTGCTGAACAAAGTCGACCTGCTGCCGTACCTGAATTTCGACGTGGATAAATGCCTGGCTTATGCCCGTGAAGTGAACCCGGACATTGCGATCCTGCTGGTCTCCGCCACGCGCGGCGACGGCATGGAGCACTGGCTGAACTGGCTGGAGAGTGAACGATGTGCATAGGCGTCCCCGGACAAATCCATTCCATTGACGGAAACCAGGCCAAAGTGGCGGTCTGCGGCATATTGCGCGACGTGGATTTAACCCTGGTGGGCAGCACCGATGAGACGGGCGTCTCGCGCCTTGGGCAGTGGGTGCTGGTACACGTGGGGTTTGCCATGAGCGTGATTAATGAAGCGGAAGCGCGCGACACGCTGGATGCCTTGCAGAACATGTTCGACGTCGAACCGGACGTCGGCGCGCTGCTGTACGGCGAGGAACGGTAATTATGCGTTACGTTGATGAATACCGTGCGCCTGAGCAGGTGATGCAGCTTATCGGTCATCTGAAAACGCGGGCCGCCCTGCTGGAGTATACGGCGCAAAAACCGCTGCGGATCATGGAAGTCTGCGGCGGGCACACCCATGCCATTTTCAAATTTGGCCTCGACCAGCTGCTGCCGGACAACATTGAGTTTATCCACGGCCCGGGCTGCCCGGTATGCGTGCTGCCCATGGGGCGCATCGACAGCTGTATTGAGATAGCCAGCCAGCCTGACGTCATTTTCTGTACCTTTGGCGACGCAATGCGCGTGCCGGGAAAAACGGGTTCGCTGTTACAGGCCAAAGCGCGAGGTGCGGACATCCGGATCGTGTACTCGCCGATGGACGCCCTGAAGCTTGCAACCGATAACCCGGACCGCAAGGTGGTATTTTTCGGGCTGGGTTTTGAGACCACTATGCCCGCCACGGCAATTACCCTGCAGCAGGCCAAACGCAGCAACGTCACCAATTTTTTCTTTTTCTGCCAGCACATTACGCTTATCCCGACGCTGCGTAGCCTGCTGGAAGAGCCGGACAACGGCATTGACGCGTTTCTGGCGCCGGGCCATGTGAGCATGGTGATTGGTACCGACGCTTACGGCTTTATCGCTGACGATTACCATCGCCCCTTAGTTGTCGCTGGTTTCGAACCTCTTGATCTACTGCAAGGCGTCACCATGCTGGTTGAGCAGAAAATAGCAGCCCTGAGCGCGGTGGAAAATCAGTACCGCCGCGTGGTGCCGGATGCCGGAAATGAACGGGCGCAGCAGGCGATAGCTGACGTGTTTTGCGTTGAAGGCGACAGCGAGTGGCGCGGGCTGGGGTTGATTGCTGAATCTGGCGTGCGCCTGACGCCAGCCTACCGGTCGTTTGACGCAGAAACGCATTTCCGTCCACAGCCACAACAGGTTTGCGACGATCCCCGGGCCCGCTGCGGCGAGGTTCTGACAGGAAAATGCAAACCCCATCACTGCCCGTTATTTGGCAACACCTGTAACCCGCAAACGGCCTTTGGCGCGCTGATGGTCTCTTCCGAAGGGGCATGCGCCGCGTGGTACCAGTATCGCAACCAGGAGAGTGAAGCATGAAGACGGTTGAAATGGCGCACGGCAGCGGCGGTCTGGCGATGCAGCAGCTGATAAACCGGCTGTTTATGGAGGCCTTTGATAATCCCTGGCTCGCCGAGCAGGAAGACCAGGCCCGCATTGACCTCACTTCCCTCACCGCCCAGGGCGACAGGCTGGCCTTCTCAACCGACAGCTATGTGATTGACCCGCTGTTCTTCCCCGGCGGCGATATCGGCAAGCTGGCCGTCTGCGGTACCGCGAACGATGTCGCCGTCAGCGGTGCCATTCCGCGCTACCTCTCCTGCGGATTTATCCTTGAAGAAGGTTTGCCGATGGAGACGCTCGCGGCGGTGGTCAGCAGCATGGCGCACACCGCGCGTGAGGCAGGAATTGCCATCGTCACCGGCGATACCAAAGTGGTGCAGCGCGGCGCGGCGGACAAGCTCTTTATCAACACCGCCGGGATGGGGGCGATCCCCGCCGATATTCACTGGGGCGCGCAGCAGCTGGCCGTGGGCGACGTGCTGCTGGTCAGCGGCACGCTGGGCTGTCACGGGGCGACCATCCTTAACCTGCGCGAAGGGCTGGGGCTGGACGGGGAACTGCGCAGCGACTGCGCGGTGCTCACCCCGCTCATCCAGACGCTGCGTGCGATCCCCGGCGTGAAAGCCCTGCGCGATGCCACCCGTGGCGGCGTCAATGCCGTGGTGCATGAGTTCGCGGCCTGCTGCGGCTGCGGTATTGAACTTACTGAGCGCAACCTGCCCGTGAAGCCTGCGGTTCGTGGACTGTGCGAGCTGCTGGGGCTGGATCCGCTCAACTTTGCTAACGAAGGCAAGCTGGTGATAGGCGTTGAGCGCACCGCGGCCGAAGCCGTACTTGAACAGTTGCGGGCGCATCCGTCAGGAAAAGAGGCCGCAATCATTGGTGAGGTGGTTGAGCGCAAAGGGGTGCGCCTGGCCGGACTGTATGGCGTGAAGCGCACGCTGGAGCTGCCGCACGCGGAACCGTTACCCCGCATTTGCTAGAACCGCGCGAAAAGCGGTCGGCACGGAATTTATTTTTTTGCCCGTTTCTACTGGAAAGCACTATGCCGTATACACCGATGAGCGATCTCGGACAGCAGGGTCTGTTCGACATTACGCGAACACTTTTACAGCAGCCCGACCTGGGTGCGCTGAGCGATGCCCTGACGCGCCTGGTCAGGCAATCTGCACTGGCAGACAGCGCCGCCATTGTGCTCTGGCATAGCGGCAGCCATCGTGCGAGCTACTTCTCCACACGAGAAAACGGAAAAGCGTTTGAATACGAAGACGAAACGTATCTCGCTCACGGGCCAATCCGCCGTATTCTTTCCCGACCGGAAGCGCTGCACTGCAATTTTGAGGAGTTCCGCCAGGCCTGGCCCATGCTGGCCCGGAGCGCGTTATACCAGCCATTCGGCCACTACAGCCTGCTGCCGCTGGCGGTGGAAGGCCATATTTTTGGTGGCTGCGAGTTTATCCGCAATACCGACCAGCGGTGGAGCGAGGCGGAATATGAGCGTCTGCACACCTTTACCCAGATAGTGGCCGTCGTCGCCGAGCAGATCCAAAGCCGCGTCAGCAATAATGTGGATTACGACCTGCTGAGCCGCGAGCGTGACAACTTCCGGATTCTGGTGGCAATCACCAACGCCGTGCTCTCCCGTCTCGACATGGATGAGCTGGTCAGCGAAGTGTCGAAGGAGATCCATCACTACTTCAAAATAGACGCCATCAGCATTGCCTTGCGCGGCCATCGCAAGGGCAAGCTAAATATCTACTCCACCCACTATCTCGACGAAGCGAACCCGGCCCATGAGCAGAGCGAAGTGGATGAAGCAGGAACCCTTTCGGAACGGGTGTTTAAAAGTAAGGAGATCCTGCTGCTCAATCTCAGCGAGCAGGATGTGATGGCGCCTTACGAGCGGATGCTGTTTAACATCTGGGGCAACAAAATCCAGACTCTGTGCCTGCTGCCGTTGATGTCCGGTAACACCATGCTGGGCGTTCTCAAGCTGGCACAGTGTGAGGAAGGGGTGTTCACCACCGCCAACCTGAAGCTGCTGCGTCAGATTGCAGAGCGTATCTCTATCGCGCTGGATAACGCGCTGGCGTATCAGGAGATCCACCGTCTGAAAGAACGGCTGGTGGATGAAAACCTGGCGCTGACGGAACAGCTTAACAATGTCGACAGCGAATTTGGTGAAATCATCGGACGCAGCGACGCCATGTACAGCGTACTCAAACAGGTGGAAATGGTGGCGCAAAGCGACAGCACGGTGCTGATCCTGGGCGAGACCGGCACCGGCAAGGAACTGATTGCCCGTGCGATCCACAATCTGAGCAACCGCAACAGCCGCCGGATGGTGAAAATGAACTGCGCCGCCATGCCTGCGGGTCTGCTGGAAAGCGATCTCTTTGGCCATGAGCGCGGTGCGTTTACCGGCGCCAGCAGCCAGCGACTGGGCCGTTTTGAGCTGGCGGATAAAAGCTCGCTGTTCCTCGATGAAGTGGGCGATATGCCGCTGGAGCTGCAGCCGAAACTGCTGCGTGTGCTCCAGGAGCAGGAGTTCGAACGTCTTGGCAGCAATAAGCTGATTCAGACCGACGTGCGGCTGATTGCCGCCACCAACCGCGATCTGAAAAAAATGGTCGCCGACCGCGAGTTTCGCAGCGACCTCTACTATCGCCTTAACGTGTTCCCGATTTGCCTGCCGCCCCTGCGCGAACGTCCGGAAGATATCCCGCTGCTGGTCAAAGCGTTTACCGCCAAAATTGCCCGTCGGATGGGACGCAACATCGACAGTATTCCTGCCGAGACGTTACGTACCCTTTCATCGATGGAGTGGCCCGGCAACGTGCGCGAGCTGGAAAACGTTATCGAGCGTGCGGTGCTGCTGACGCGCGGAAATGTGCTGCAACTCTCCCTGCCGGAGGTCTCTCTGCCGGAAACGCCCGTTACGGCGACCGACGTGGCTCAGGAAGGGGAAGATGAATATCAGCTGATTGTCCGCGTGCTGAAAGAGACCAACGGCGTGGTGGCCGGACCGAAAGGGGCCGCCCAGCGGCTGGGGTTAAAACGCACCACCCTGCTGTCGCGCATGAAGCGTCTCGGAATTGATAAAGAGAGCCTGATTTAAGGCGCATTCCGGCGGTGTTTTTTGACACCGCCTTTCATCACCCTGCGTTATTGTCCCTCATTGACACAAAATCGATTCCTCTGTATAAAATTCCGCCTTAATAATGAGTTTCATTTGCATCAATAATAATTTTAATGAAGGGTAGCGTTTAATGAAGAAGGTCATCTGCGCGTTAGGCCTGGCGATTGCGTCGGTCAGTTCTGCTCTGGCAACCACTTATCCTCTGACCATTGAAAACTGCGGTTATAAAGAGACCTTCACCAAAGCGCCGGAACGCGTCGTGGCCCTTGGTCAAAATACCGTTGAGATTTTGCTTCTGCTGGGTCTGGAAGATAAGGTGAAGGCCAGCGCCTTCTGGCCGACCAAAGTGCTGCCGCAGCTGGCGGAACAGAATGCCAAAATCAAAACGCTCACCGTCGAAATTCCTACCCTGGAATCTATCCTTGCGCAAAACCCCGATTTTGTTCCTGCACAATTGCCGCTGCTGCTCGGGCCAGAAAGTAAGGTCGCAAAACGTGAGGATCTGGCTACTGTCGGCGTGAACAGCTATTTATCACCGGGTATGTGCGCCACCAAAAAAGCCTCGGGCGATATGTACGGCAGCCGCCAGAAGCTGTGGGATATGACATATCTGTATAAAGAAATTGAAGATTTCGCCAAAATTTTCAACGTTGAAGATCGTGGCCAGGCCGTGATCGCCGATTTCAAAAAGCGGGAGGCAGACCTGCGTCAGGAGTTTGGCAAGAGCAAAAAAGACCTCTCTTTTGTCTTCTGGTTCTCCAGTTCATCCCCTTCTGCTGATGCCTACGTGGGCGGTAAGAACAGCGCCTCCGGGTTTATCGCAAACGTACTGGGCGGGCATAACGCCATTACCTCCGAGACCGAATGGCCAACCGTGGGCTGGGAAAGCATCATTGCCGCTAACCCGGATGTGATTGTGGTCTCAAGCCTCGACCGTAACCGCTGGGCGCTGGATAACGCGGAAGAGAAAATCAAATTCCTGAAAAGCGATCCGGCCGTCAGCCAGCTTGATGCGGTCAAAAAAGGTCACATTGTGGTGATGGACGGCCAGGCAATGAACCCGACGATCCGTACCATTTATGGCGCTGAACAGGTGGGCGAACAGCTCAGAAAACTGGGGCTGAACTGATGACGGCAGCCGTACTTCAGGCCCGGCAGGGCCTGTTCCTGACCACTTCCGCTCTGCTGGCTATTGTCCTGTTGTTTCTGGTGATAGCCCTTGGCGTAAGCGTCGGAGAGTTGTCGATTCCGCTGTCCAATGTCTTTTATGCTATCGGTAATAAGCTGGGGCTGACCGCGGTTCCGCTTAACCGCATCTACGAGAGCGTGATTTGGGACTTCCGCCTGAGCCGTGCGCTGGTGGCGGCCTGCTGCGGCGCGGGGTTGGCTATCTGCGGCGCGGTTTTGCAGAGCCTGCTGAAAAACGCGCTGGCTGAACCTTACGTGCTCGGCGTCTCTGCGGGAGCGTCCACCGGCGCGGTTTCCGTCGTGGTGCTGGGGATAGGGACCGGCGCGGTGTCACTCTCTGCGGGCGCGTTTGCCGGGGCATTCGCCGCCTTTGCGTTTGTCGCTTTTCTGACCAACGGCGCGCGCGGCGGCAACGAGCGCACCATCCTCGCAGGTGTGGCCGCGTCACAGCTTTTCAACGCTATCACCGCCTATACCATCAGCACCTCTGCCAGCGCGCAGCAGGCGCGTGATGTGATGTTCTGGCTGCTGGGCAGCTTCAGCGGGGTGCGATGGCCAGAATTTCAACTGGTACTGGTCGTGGTGCTGGCTGGCCTTGCCATTTGTCTTTATTACTCCCGGGCGCTGGATGCCTTTACCTTTGGTGATGACGCCGCCGCCTCGCTGGGGATTGCCGTTCCGTGGGTCCGCCTGGCGCTCTTTACCACCACCGCGCTGATCACCGCAACCATCGTCAGCATGGCGGGCTCAATCGGTTTTGTGGGCCTGGTGGTTCCGCATATGATGCGCTTCTTCTTCGGCCCCCTTCATCGCACATTGCTGATTGCCAGCGCGCTGGCAGGTGCCATCCTGATGGTGCTGGCAGATATCGCTTCGCGTCTGCTGATTGCCCCGCAAAGTCTGCCGGTGGGCGTGGTGACCGCGCTGGTTGGCGTGCCGTTCTTTGCCGTGATCATCTACCGTTCAAGGAATAAGTGATGAGTATTTGCGCTGAAAATATTACCTGGAAGGTCGGCAAAAAGGTCATCGTCAATGACGTGTCGCTCAACGTGGCGCGGGGTGAAACGGTAGGACTGCTTGGGCCCAATGGCTGCGGTAAATCATCGCTTCTGCGCATTCTGGCTGGCCTGCGCCGCCCGGATGCAGGCTGTGTGACGCTGGACGGTCAGAACATCTCCCGCATTGCTAAAAAGCAGCTTGCGCGCCGGGTCGCTTTCGTTGAACAGCACGGCATGACCGATGCCAATATGCGCGTTCGCGATGTCGTCAAACTGGGCCGCATTCCGCATCACTCCCCGTTCTCAAACTGGAGCAAGCAGGATGACGAGACCGTCACCGCGGCCCTGCAGCGGGTGGATATGCTGGAAAAAAGCGATCAGGGCTGGCTGAGCCTCTCCGGTGGGGAGCGCCAGCGCGTACACATCGCCAGGGCGCTGGCTCAGACGCCGACCGAAATTCTGCTGGATGAACCGACCAACCACCTGGACATTCACCATCAGATGCAGCTGATGCACCTGATAAGCGACCTGCCGGTGACCAGCATTGTCGCCATTCACGATCTCAACCATGCGTCAATGTTCTGTGATTCGCTGATTGTGATGCAGAAGGGGCAAATCGTAGCCACCGGAACGCCACAGGAGATCCTCTCCGAGGAGCTGCTGTGGGACGTGTTTCGGGTGAAAACCAAAATCGAGATCTCGCCGTTCCATGGCAAAAAGCACATCCATTTTATGGTTTAGGCGCCAGTAGAATGATGCCCCTGCGCCCTGCCACAACGCTCTGGCCGCCCGTCTTACTGGGCAGCCAGTTTGTGTTTAACATCGGTTTTTACGCGGTTGTCCCCTTCCTGGCGATTTTTTTGCGCGACGATATGCTGCTTTCCGGCGGGCTTATCGGGCTAATTCTGGGGCTGCGTACCTTTTCGCAGCAGGGGATGTTCATCGTCGGCGGTGCGCTCTCCGACCGCTTTGGTGCCAAAATCATTATCCTCTGCGGCTGCATCATCCGCGTTGCTGGTTATCTGCTGCTGGCATTTGGACACGCGCTCTGGCCCATCATCCTTGGCGCCTGTCTGACCGGCATTGGCGGCGCGTTGTTCTCTCCCTCCATCGAAGCGCTGCTGGCAAAGGCGGGTACGCAAAGCGAGACTAAAGGGAAACGCAGCCGCGCTGAGTGGTTTGCGCTCTTTGCCGTCTGCGGTGAACTTGGCGCGGTGCTGGGCCCGGTTGCCGGGGCTTTGCTCACGGGGCTGGGGTTTCGCCAGGTGGCACTGGCTGGCGCGGGGGTCTTCGTCGTCGCGCTGATTGTGCTCTACTTCTGCCTTCCGGCTGCGCGACACAGCAAGCAGACACTCACAATTGTTCCCTGGTGGACGACCTTCCGTCAGCCGCGTTTTGTCGCTTTTATCATCGCCTACAGTTCGTGGCTGTTGAGCTACAACCAGCTCTATCTGGCGCTGCCGGTGGAGATCCAGCGCGCCGGCGGTAACGAGAAAGATCTCGGCCCCCTGTTTATGCTGGCCTCTGTGCTGATCATCACCTTGCAGCTTCCGCTGGCGCGTTTCGCCCGACGCGTGGGCGCGGTAAGAATTTTGCCGGTGGGCTTTTTGCTGCTCTCGGCCTCCTTTGCGAGCGTGGCGATGTTCGCCCCGGCTGCGCCATCAGAGGGCTGGCTGCGGTTACTTCCGTCCGTGTGTCTTGTGACGCTGTTGACGCTGGGGCAGATGCTGCTGGTGCCCTCGGCAAAGGATCTGGTTCCACGCTTTGCAGAGGAGTCGACGCTTGGCGCGCACTACGGCGCACTCGCCACCGCTGGCGGTGTTGCGGTGCTGGCGGGAAATTTACTGTTTGGCAGTCTGCTGGATCGCGCCCTGGTGCCCTCACCTCAGGCAATGTATCCCTGGCTGCTGCTGGCCCTGTTCCCGTTATGCAGCGCGGTCGCCCTGAACGTCATTTGTCGCCCCTTCAGGGGCTGAAGCCGTTACTTTTTGGGGCGATACTTTTCCGGTAATTCCGGTACCGGACGACGATCGTCCAGCAGATGGCGTACCGTCAGGATCGGGTGACGCCATAGCATGCGTGGCCCTGCCCAACGCATTATCTGCTTCATCTCTTCACGCCTGGCAGGCTGGTAGCAGTGTACCGGACACTGTTTACAGGCCGGTTTGTCCTCACCAAAGACACACTTATCCAGACGCTTATCCGCATAGGCGTTCAGCACCTGATAATGCCCCGCTTCCTGAGAAGCCTCCGGGCACTGCTTTTCATACAGAGCGATCATTCTGGCGATCGTCTTTTTTTCTCGCGAAATTCGTTTACCAGACATAGCAGCTCACCGTTTGAAACATGCATCAATAATACCTTTTTATACCCTGATTTTCAGTTGTTGCATGTCGTTTTCTGAAGCCGCCTTCCACTATTAAGCCCACACTCGCCGTTTTTTACTGGTATTTTATACAGGCATTACAAACACACATTGCCCGTCGTTATGGAGGCTGTATGCAAGAGATCGCTATGACCAAACACTATCGCCACTTAAAAGTCGGTTATTTCAGAAAACGTCACGAAAACCGGAAAACCAAAATCCCGACACGCTACAGCGTACATGCGGCATTAAGCTTAAAAGGCGACTGGCTTGAGCAGGCAGGGTTTACCACCCACTCTCAGGTGCGGGTGGGCGTTGAACAGGGGAAAATTGTCATCGAACTACTGAAAGAAGATCTCAGCGAGAACAGAAGAAAATAGGACGCTTACCGACGGTAAATAGAAACCCTCTGGGCCCTTGTTTCAGAATGGTATAGTTCAATTTATGGTTCGGGTAAATAAAGAAATCAGGCAACACGTCGCCGAGCACGTTATCCGGCAGAGAATCTTCGTTAACGTCATGGATCTTAACGGAGGTAAACTGGAAAGAGTCCTTGTTTTCAGTCCAGATATAAGACACGTCTCTTCGGATAGACGCTATCGCCTTATCGTTTTTAAAATACGTACCGCCTACCGCGACAACACCGGTCTGCTTCTGCATGGTATACATAAAGTCCAGCGTAAGGTGTGCGCGGACATCCTCATGATAAACAACAACAGAAACTGAACAGGCTTCCGTATCATGTTTTTTTTCTAAGCGATAATGGTAAAGCCAGGACGCCAGTGCGCCCGCAGCAAACAGTAAGAGACACATTATGGCAGTGGACTTTTTAGTCACTGATTGTACCCCCTGAAATAAAGCGTAACGCACCCTGCATCTTCTTCTTGTTCATACGGTTTTCTGCAAATAAGTACCGAAAGTGCCGGAGCCGTACTGGTTGAGGAGAAATAGACCCACGGGTATTTTTTACAATCGAGCCCCGTTTGCATGATAATTTTTTTATAACGCGTGTAGTTTCCGATGCTTTTAATATCATCGTTTCGTGAGAAAAAATGGCACCCATTTTCGGTGCTGCTTATGGTGTAATCTTTAAAAAAATCTTTCTTTGAATAGTCATGCACGGCCAGATGGAGAATAAAATAGCCCAGCCCAAAAGAGAGGGCCATAAAAAGCAGTGGAAGATAGCGACGATAGTGATGACGCGGGGTCTTATCCTTCACCTGAACGGCAGCAGTTTCCGCAATAGCCTCTTTCGGGACGGTGACAGGCCGGGCTTCTGCTGTCGCGCTTTCTGATTCTGCTACGTCGTTTTCAATTCGGGCGACCTTAACTTCTTTTTTAATCTGGAACCCTTTTCTGGGTACCGTGGCAACCAGCGTGTCGTCAGTCTCTCCCGTCGTGCGCAACCCACGCCGGATGATGGAGATATTCTGATAAAGGGTATTGGCCGGAACTAACATTCCGTCTTCACCCCAAACTTTAGTGAAGAAATCCCTTTGATTAACCACTTCCGGGGCGGACTCAAGCAGGAGAACCAGGCAACGACTGGCTGGCGTGGTCAGAATGACGCTTAACTCCGGTCGGGCCATAGAGACAAGTAAGTTTTTCTCTGGACAAAATTTAATATTATCGTTAATTATCCAGAACATATGATACTCACTATGCAATAAACAGAATCAGAAAACAGTTGCCAGAGTTAGCAAGTATACTCTGCGAATATTCCTTGTCAAAGCAGTAAGTTATGGCGTTTGTTCAGCAGTAACGCTGAAATAAAAATAATATGAGCATAATAGAATATTGTGCCCACATCGAAGACAAATACGTTTTTGAAACAGAAAAAGTAAGGTTCACGTTATATTCTGACGCCTTTATTCCCGTTTACGTTTAATACGCAAGGAATATCGCGCGGTGTTCCTGTAGCGTTACCGGACCAGCGCGCCTGCCGCAATTGCGGCAAGACAGGCCCACGTCTTCAGCATCGCTGGAATCAGGTACGCATTTTAGTCGAAAGAGCCTGCACGTCTGTTTTCCTGTCCAGCAGAGTCCGTTATCATGGTCCGTGAACGATTCATGATAAGAAACGCAGGATGTCATGCGTTCCAATGAGAGAGTAAGAAACCTGACAATAAAAAAGACAACTCATTGAAATTGAAAAAAATGGACACGGTAACCTAATGAGTACACTTGAAAATTTCGACGCCCACACCCCAATGATGCAGCAGTACCTGAAGTTGAAAGCACAGCATCCGGAAATCCTGCTGTTTTACCGCATGGGCGATTTTTACGAGCTGTTTTATGACGATGCTAAACGGGCATCGCAGCTGCTCGACATCTCTCTGACCAAACGTGGCGCATCGGCAGGTGAGCCTATCCCGATGGCAGGCATTCCGCATCATGCGGTAGAAAACTACCTGGCCAAGCTGGTGAATCAGGGCGAGTCGGTGGCCATCTGTGAGCAGATCGGCGATCCGGCCACCTCAAAAGGCCCGGTAGAACGCAAGGTCGTGCGAATCGTCACGCCAGGCACCATCAGCGATGAAGCCCTGCTCCAGGAGCGCCAGGACAACCTGCTGGCAGCACTCTGGCAGGATGGTAAAGGGTTTGGTTACGCCACGCTGGATATCAGCTCCGGACGGTTTCGTCTGAGCGAGCCGGCTGACCGGGAAACCATGGCTGCCGAACTCCAGCGCACCAACCCGGCGGAACTGCTGTATGCCGAAGATTTCGCCGAAATGGCGCTGATCGAAGGTCGTCGCGGTCTGCGCCGCCGTCCGCTGTGGGAATTTGAAATTGATACCGCGCGCCAGCAGCTCAATCTGCAGTTCGGCACCCGCGATCTGATTGGCTTTGGGGTGGAAAACGCCCCGCGCGGGCTGTGCGCCGCGGGCTGCCTGCTGCAGTATGTGAAAGACACCCAGCGCACCGCCCTGCCGCATATCCGCTCTATCACCATGGAGCGCCAGCAGGACAGCATCATTATGGATGCGGCCACGCGCCGGAATCTGGAGATCACTCAGAACCTGGCGGGGGGTGTTGAGAACACTCTGGCATCCGTCCTCGATAACACCGTGACGCCGATGGGCAGCCGCATGCTGAAGCGCTGGCTGCATATGCCCGTCCGCGATACGGATACGCTCGTTTGTCGTCAGCAGACCATTGCCGCGCTGCAGGATCGCTACACCGAGCTGCAGCCCGTGCTGCGTCAGGTGGGCGATCTGGAGCGTATTCTGGCTCGCCTGGCACTGCGCACGGCGCGGCCTCGCGATCTTGCACGGATGCGTCACGCCTTCCAGCAGCTACCGGAACTGCGTGCTCAGTTGAGTGACGTTGACAGCGCACCGGTTCAGAAACTCCGCGAAACCATGGGCGAGTTCGCTGAACTCCGCGATCTGCTTGAACGCGCGATCGTTGATGCGCCGCCGGTTCTGGTCCGCGACGGGGGCGTCATTGCCCCTGGCTATAACGAAGAGCTGGACGAATGGCGCGCGCTGGCTGACGGCGCAACGGATTACCTCGACAAGCTGGAGATCCGCGAGCGCGAACGTCTCGGACTCGATACCCTGAAAGTTGGCTATAACGCGGTACACGGTTACTACATTCAGATCAGCCGCGGACAGAGCCATCTGGCGCCGATTCACTATGTGCGTCGCCAGACGTTGAAAAACGCTGAGCGCTACATCATTCCTGAGCTGAAAGAGTATGAGGACAAAGTTCTCACCTCGAAAGGCAAAGCGCTGGCCCTGGAAAAGCAGCTTTACGACGAGCTGTTCGACATGCTGATGCCACACCTCGCGGACCTGCAGTTAAGCGCAGGTGCGCTGGCGGAGCTGGATGTGCTGGTGAACCTGGCAGAGCGCGCTGAAACGCTGAACTATACCTGCCCGACCTTTACCGATAAGCCCGGCATTCGCATTACCGAAGGCCGCCATCCGGTGGTGGAGCAGGTACTCAACGAACCGTTTATCGCCAACCCGCTGAGTCTGTCACCGCAGCGCAGAATGCTGATCATTACCGGTCCGAACATGGGCGGTAAAAGTACCTATATGCGCCAGACAGCACTTATCGCGCTGCTCGCGTATATCGGCAGCTACGTGCCGGCGCAAAAAGTGGAGATTGGCCCCATCGATCGTATCTTCACCCGCGTGGGTGCGGCGGACGATCTGGCCAGCGGTCGTTCCACCTTCATGGTCGAAATGACTGAAACCGCCAATATCCTGCACAACGCAACAGAACACAGTCTGGTGCTGATGGATGAAGTCGGACGCGGCACCTCAACCTACGACGGACTGTCGCTGGCGTGGGCGTGTGCCGAAAGCCTGGCGAATAAAATCAAGGCCATGACGCTGTTCGCGACGCACTACTTTGAACTGACGCAGTTGCCGGAGAAAATGGAAGGCGTGGCAAACGTCCACCTGGATGCACTGGAGCATGGTGATACTATCGCCTTTATGCACACGGTGCAGGATGGTGCGGCGAGCAAGAGCTATGGTCTGGCCGTCGCGGCGCTGGCGGGTGTGCCTAAAGAGGTGATTAAACGCGCGCGTCAGAAACTGCGCGAGCTGGAAAGTCTGTCGCCGAATGCAGCCGCCACCCAGATTGATGGCACGCAGATGTCGCTGCTGGCTCCTGCGGAAGAGACCTCCCCCGCCGTTGAAGCGCTGGAGAATCTCGATCCAGATTCCCTGACGCCGCGTCAGGCGCTGGAGTGGATTTATCGGCTGAAGAGTCTGGTGTAGTTCTCTGCGATCTTTGCCCGGTGGCGCTGCGCTTACCGGGCCTACGGGTTTTGTAGGACGGGTAAGGCGAAGCCGCCACCCGGCAAAACAGACCGCACGATGTTACCGCCCGGTAAGTGTAGCGCCACCGGGCTTTTTTTTACAACAATGGCGGAATGGTTGGCACCTGCGGCGCCTCATCAATATCCTTCTGCGTCATGCGGAACGCTTCCGGATAATGTTCACGGCTGGTACGACGCAGCGGCTCGGTATCGCGCCAGGTATACAGACAGTGCTGGCACTGATAAACCGTCCAGACCCCTTTCACCGGTGATGTGGCCATCACCTCAATATGCTCATCGGCACAACGTGGACAAATCATCTTTTCCTCCTTATTGACGTGCTGCCAGCATCGCGGTCAGCTTTTCAGCCCAGGCTTTGGTTTCAGGTAAATCCTGCACCGGCTGGCTGTAGTGACCGCGGTTATCCGGCGCGACAGGCGTGGTGGCATCAATAATCAGCTTGTCAGTGATCCCTGCCGGGCTGGAGCCCGGGTCGAGCTCAAGAACCGACATGTTCGGCAACTGCACCAGATCGCCTGCCGGATTCACTTTCGAGGACAGCGCCCACATCACCTGCGGCAGGTTGAACGGATCCACGTCTTCATCCACTATGATCACCATCTTCACGTAGCCCAGACCGTGTGGCGTGGTCATGGCACGCAGGCCAACTGCGCGGGCAAAACCGCCATAGCGTTTTTTGGTGGAGATAATCGCCAGCAGGCCGTGGGTGTACATGGCATTCACCGCCTGGACTTCCGGGAACTCTGCTTTTAACTGCTGATACAGTGGCACACAGGTCGCCGGGCCCATCAGGTAGTCAATCTCGGTCCAGGGCATCCCCAGATAGAGCGACTCGAAAATCGGTTTGGTGCGGTACGAGACTTTATCAATTCGCACTACCGTCATGTTGCGCCCGCCGGAATAGTGCCCGGTAAACTCACCGAACGGCCCTTCGATTTCACGTTTACGGCCTTCAATCACCCCTTCCAGGATCACTTCTGAACCCCACGGCACATCGAAACCGGTCAACGGTGCCGTGGCAATCGGATACGGGCTTTCACGCAGCGCCCCGGCCATTTCATATTCGGATTGATCGTATTTCAGCGGCGTCGCACCCATCAGGGTGATTATCGGGTCGTTGCCCAGCGTAATCGCCACCGGAAGATCTTCACCGCGCTCTTCGGCTTTATGCAGATGCAGGGCGATATCGTGCATCGGCACTGGCTGCAGGCCGAGCTTACGTTTGCCCTTCACCTCCATACGATAAATACCGACGTTCTGCTTGCCGAAGTGGTCCGGGTCGAGCGGATCGCGCGACACGACACACGCTTTGTCGAGATAAAAGCCCCCGTCCCCGTCGTTGAGACGGAACAGCGGCAAAATGTCGAACAGGTTGATGTCTTCGCCGTCTACCGTATTCTGCGCCCACGCAGGATTAGCGCGCCGCTCGGGCGTAACCGGGAATTTATCCCAGCGGCGAATGAATTCGTCGATCTGCTTTTTTACCGGCGTATTTGCAGACAATCCCATGGAGATAGCGTGGTTTTGCCAGGAGCCGATGGTGTTCATCACCACCCGGGCATCGGTAAATCCGCGAATGTTATCGAACCACAGCGCAGGTGCGCCGTCACCAATTCGTCCCGTCGCGTTGGCGGCCGCCGCCAGATCCGGTTCCGCATTGACCTCTTCTTCAATTTTCAGCAGTTGCCCTTGCTCATCGAGCGCCTGCAGGAAGCTTCTCAAATCATCAAATGCCATCTTTATTCTCCTGTGAAAAATGTTTCGCCGCCTGCAAACCGTTCCAGCGACGCGCTTTTGTATGCTCCAGACCAAACTGGTCGAGCACGCGGGTCACGATGTGTTGGGTGATGTCATCGGCGGTTTGCGGGTGGTTGTAATACGCAGGCATGGGCGGCACCATCGCCACACCCATGCGAGAAAGCGCGAGCATGTTCTCCAGATGAACAGTGCTGAGCGGCGTTTCACGCGGGACCAGCACCAGCTTGCGCCCCTCTTTCAGCACCACGTCTGCCGCACGGCCCACCAGCCCTTCGGCATAGCCCGCGCGGATCCCCGCCAGCGTTTTCATACTGCAGGGAATGACGATCATGCCGTCGGTGCGAAACGAGCCGGATGAAATGGTGGCGGCCTGATCGGCCGGGCTGTGGACAACATCAGCCAGGGCGGCGACATCCTGCGCGGTATAAGGCGTTTCCAGCTCGATGGTGGTTTTTGCCCATTTCGACATCACCAGATGGGTCTCGACCTCCGGCATGTCGCGTAACGCCTGCAGTAAAGCCACCCCCAGCGGAGCACCTGTTGCCCCCGTCATTCCGACTATCAATCTCATTCAGCACCTCAATCAATTCGTTCGCATACGAACATATTGAGTAAACTACTCCCGGAACGCCTGCCTGACAAGATCGTTCGCATACGATCACACTAAATGCTAAAAACTGCTGCGTTAAAATCGCAGGCAATAGCGGCTATCATAGGGGGAGAATTTTTTCGTCGGAGTGTTCATGGAACTGAGACAAGAAGCGTTCCACCTGTTACGGCAGCTTTTTCAACAGCATACGGCCCACTGGCAACATGCTTTACCGGAGCTGACCAAGCCACAATATGCGGTGATGCGCTCTATTGCCGAAAATCCGGGAATCGAACAGGTCGCCCTGACGGAAGTGGCGGTAAGCACAAAAGCGACGCTGGCCGAAATGCTGAGCCGCATGGAATCACGTGGGCTGGTGAAGCGCGAACATGATCCTGCGGATAAGCGCCGCCGGTTTGTCTTCCTGACGCCTGAAGGGGAAGCCCTGCTTGCAAGCTGTAAACCGGTCGGCAACGAGGTGGATGAGGCGTTTTTAGGGCGTCTCAGCAAAGATGAGCGGGAACAATTTACGGCACTGATCAAAAAGATGATGCACGATTAGTTCACGCGGGCACGCATAAAATCAATAAATGTCCGGACCTTAGCGGGCACATGCTGGGCATCCGGATAAACGGCATAGATGCCCTGCTGAGCAAAGGTGTATCCCGGTAAAAGCGATACCAGATCGCCCGAATTCAGTGCGTTTCGCACCAGCCACTCCGGCAGCAGCGCCACACCACATCCCGAATGTGCGAAAGCCATCAGCGCCTGGGCGCTATCGGCGTACAAGCGCGGGGCTTTTTTGATCTCAAAGGCAACCAGATTGCCATCCGCATCTTTCACCAGCCAGTGCAGCGGCGAAGGTAAACGCTCGTGAACGATCCATTCTGCCTGGGCCAGGTGTTCGAGAGATTCAACGGGATGGTTAGCCAGCCACCCGGGGGCGGCAACCGGCAGGATCGAAAAGTGTGAAATCAGGGCTGCGTGGTAGCGCGAATCAGCGAGTGTTCCCAGCCGGATGGCGACATCAAAGCGCTCCGAGATGAGATCGGCATGCTGAGACGACGAAACATGACGAACGCGGAGGTCCGGGTGCTGCTGGCTAAATTCGGCCAGCAAAGGCACAACCACCTGCGAACCGTACTCGGGCGTGGTGGTGATCCGCAATTCCCCGGTCAGGCCGGCATGGTTAGCGCGAACGTCATCCTGCAGGCGTTCAGCCTCCTGTAAAAGCCTGACGCTTCGCTGATGAAAAAGCACGCCCGCCTCGGTTAACGTCAGGCGACGGGTGGATCGCAGCAGCAGCGTGACTCCCAGCTCATCTTCCAGCTGGCGAATATTGAAGCTGACCACGGCCTTTGTCAGCCCCATCGACTCTGCGGCGGCAGTAAAACTGCCCGCATCCGCTACCGCCACAAACATCGCCGTTCGCTGGAGATTCAGCATCGTTAACCTTCATTATTGTCAAAATAGTTTTGACAGTATATCGCGAATTGTTGCGTTTATCGGCACCGGACAAGCCGATACGATACGCCCCTCACCGGAGGATCCACCATGACGTATCGCAGCAAAGTCGCCGTAGTCTATCTGCTGGGCTTTTTTCTTGATTTGATCAACATGTTTATCGCCAGCGTCGCCTTTCCGGCAATGGCGCAGACCTATCACGCCACGCCCTCTGCACTTGCCTGGGTCAGTAACGGGTATATTGCCGGCCTGACGCTGGTGATCCCGTTCAGCAGTGCCCTGACGCGCCGCATCGGGGCAAAGCACGTCATCCTTCTCTCGCTGGTTCTCTTTAGCGTAGCCTCCACCGCGGCAGGATTGTCTGCCACACTTGAAACTCTGATTGCCTGGCGAGTGCTGCAAGGCGTGGGCGGTGGCTTATTGATCCCCGTAGGGCAGGCGCTGACCTGGCAACAGTTTAAAGCGCATGAACGCGCCAGGCTCTCTTCCGCCGTCATGCTGGTTGCACTGCTTGCCCCCGCATGCTCACCTGCGTTAGGGGGCCTACTGGTTCAGGCTTTAAGCTGGCGGTGGGTATTTTTTGCTACCCTCCCGGTTGCTCTCCTGACCTTTGCATTGGCCTGTCTGTGGCTTAAGCATGAAATGCCAGCGATAAAAGCAAACCGACTGCTGAACCTGAGTTTGATCGCCGATCCGCTTCTGCGCGTTTCCATGATGGTTTATGTATGTGTCCCCGGCATGTTTATCGGAATAAACGTCACGGGCATGTTTTATATGCAGAGCGTGGCCAACATGACGCCAGCCGCGACGGGCATGCTGATGCTGCCGTGGTCTCTGGCATCGTTTATGGCCATCACCGCAACGGGCCGTTACTTTAACCGTGTCGGCCCCCGACCTATGTTGATCGCGGGATGCCTGCTTCAGGCGTCAGGTATTCTGCTTTTGCTCAACGTCAGTGCGACCACGGGCACGTTGCCAGCGACCGTTGCGTTTGCATTAATGGGCGCAGGAGGCAGCCTTTGCAGCAGTACGGCGCAGAGCAGCGCATTTCTGACAACGCGTCGGGAAGAGCTGGCTGATGCCAGCGCGCTGTGGAATCTTAATCGTCAGCTGAGTTTTTTTACGGGTGCCTTTCTGCTGGCACAGGTGCTGGATCTGGCCCAGAGGTATTTGCCCCCCGTCACCGCGTGGCATGGGATGTTTCTGGTTGCTTCGGCCATCACTCTGGTGCCCGTCATCTCTGTATTTCGTCTTAACAACCCGCAGGTGCTTACGCACCTGCAACAGGAGAAACCATGACGCCTTTCGAACACGACATCATTGATATTCATATCGCACTGGAAAGCTGGCTGGGTGCCGGTGAAGGTCATGTTGATGCCCTGCTCGCCCGTTTCCAGCCTGACTTTCTGATGGTTCCCCCGACTGGGGCGCATTTAAACCATGACGCCCTTGCCCGTTTTCTGCACGCCCAGCGTGGAAGCCGACCCGGCCTGAAAATCATCATTGATGAGTTAGCCACGATTCAGTCATGGGATAACGGTGCGGTACTTCATTATCGGGAGACGCAGACCCGCCCGGACCAGCCCGTCAACGTACGCTGGTCAACCGCGGTGCTCAATCGGGAAGGCGAGACGATCAGCTGGCGTCTGCTGCACGAAACAGCGCAGGCGTAAGAGATAAAAAAGGCCCGTCTCACGACGGGCCTTTTTCTGACGAAAGGTTGCTTATTCGCGGAACAGCGCTTCGATATTCAGACCTTGCCCCTGCAGAATTTCACGCAGGCGACGCAGACCTTCAACCTGAATCTGACGAACACGTTCACGGGTCAGGCCAATTTCACGGCCGACGTCTTCCAGTGTCGCAGCTTCATACCCCAGTAAACCGAAACGACGTGCCAGCACTTCACGCTGTTTGGCGTTCAGTTCGAACAGCCATTTAACGATGCTCTGTTTCATGTCATCGTCCTGCGTGGTGTCTTCCGGACCGTTGTCTTTCTCATCGGCCAGGATATCCAGCAGCGCTTTTTCGGAGTCGCCACCCAGCGGGGTGTCAACCGAGGTAATGCGCTCGTTGAGACGCAGCATGCGGCTTACGTCATCAACCGGTTTGTCGAGTTGCTCAGCAATCTCTTCTGCGCTTGGCTCGTGGTCCAGTTTATGGGACAACTCGCGCGCGGTACGCAGATAGACGTTCAACTCTTTGACGATGTGAATCGGCAGTCGAATCGTACGGGTTTGGTTCATAATCGCCCGTTCGATGGTCTGACGAATCCACCAGGTCGCGTAGGTGGAGAAGCGGAACCCACGTTCAGGGTCAAACTTCTCTACTGCGCGGATGAGACCTAAGTTGCCCTCTTCAATCAGGTCCAGCAGAGCCAGACCACGATTGCCGTAACGACGGGCAATTTTCACGACCAGACGCAAGTTACTTTCAATCATGCGACGGCGCGAGGCAACATCACCACGCAAAGCACGACGTGCGAAATAGACTTCTTCTTCGGCCGTTAACAGTGGGGAGTAACCAATCTCCCCAAGGTAAAGCTGAGTCGCGTCCAGTACACGCTGTGTGGCACCCTGCGATAACAGCTCTTCTTCAGCCAAATCGTTATCACTGGGTTCCTCTTCTACTAAGGCTTTTTCGTCAAAAGCCTCTGCTCCGTTCTCATCAAATTCCGCATCTTCATTTAAATCATGAACTTTCAGCGTATTCTGACTCATAAGGTGGCTCCTACCCGTGATCCCTGAACGAGACACCCTGGCTGGCATGCCCCGTCAATTTATCGCTGCGGCAAATACTGCAGCGGGTTTACGGATTTCCCCTTGTAACGAATTTCAAAATGCAAGCGTGTAGAACTGGTTCCGGTGCTACCCATGGTAGCGATTTTTTGCCCCGCCTTAACTTCTTGTTGTTCCCGGACCAGCATTGTGTCGTTATGGGCGTAGGCACTCAGGTAATCATCGTTATGTTTGATGATGATAAGATTACCGTAACCGCGCAGAGCGTTACCGGCATACACAACGCGTCCGTCTGCGGTCGCGATGATAGCCTGTCCCTTACTTCCTGCGATATCGATCCCTTTGTTCCCTCCTTCGGAGGAAGAGAAGTTCTCGATAACCTTACCGTCAGTTGGCCAGCGCCAGGTTGAGATTGGCGAACTGGAACTCATACTGCTGGCAGTCGGTTCAGTAGAGCTAACCACAGGTGCCGTAGCCGGTGCTGTGACAGCAGTCGCAGTCCCTTTATTATTCGGCAACATTTTGTTAGCAGTCTGATCACCTGAATCTTCAGAATACGTAATTACAGGTTGTGAAGCAACCACCGTGGTGGATTTTTGTGCAGGCTTAACGCTGTTATTTTGCGCGGTCACATCCGCTGCAGAAACGGTGTTACCAGGCGTAAGCGGCGTACCCGTCGCGTTGCCCACCTGGAGCGTCTGCCCGACTTCCAGCGCATACGGTGCCTGGACGTTGTTGCGCTGCGCGAGGTCACGGAAATCGTTCCCGGTGATCCACGCGATATAGAACAGCGTATCGCCACGTTTCACGGTATAGGTGCTGCCGCCGGTATAGCTGCCTTTCGGAATGTTCCCATACTGACGGTTATACACTATGCGGCCATTTTGGGTCTGAACAGGTTGTTCGACTGGCTGAATCTGTGTTGGCTGTGTAACAGGTTGTTGCACAGGCTGAATCTGTGGTGTTTGCTGCGGCGCAGCAGTACCCATTTTAGGCGGCGGCGTGATCAACATTCCGCTGGACGTGTTACCGGAGCCGCTGGTTCCGCCGACGGAACTGACAGGCGCAGGTGCATTGTTAGAACTCGTACAGCCTGCCAGCCAGAGCGAAACCAGTGATAATGCCGCAACACGGCTGATGGTGAATTTAGGGCTTCCCGCGCTCATTTATCCCCCAGGAATGTGTTAACTACCAGTGATTTAAAATTAACCGTGATGGCACGACTCTTTCGCGCCACACCATACGCTGAATTTGCCTTAATAACCCTGGATAATTCCGAGTCTTAGGCCAGTTCCCCCTTTACCAGAGGCACAAAGCGCACGGCTTCTACGGTATCGATAATAAACTCGTCGCCACGTCGACGAACGCGCTTCAGCAGCTGCTGCTCATCGCCAACAGGCAGAACAAGAATGCCCCCCTCATCCAGCTGCGACAACAGGGCCGCAGGGATCTCAGGTGGAGCGGCCGTCACGATGATTGCGTCAAACGGGGCGCGAGCCTGCCAACCCTGCCATCCATCACCGTGTCGTGTCGAAACATTGTGTAAATCAAGTTGTTTCAGGCGACGACGCGCCTGCCACTGTAAACCTTTGATCCGCTCGACGGAGCACACATGATGCACCAGATGCGCCAGAATCGCTGTCTGATAACCGGACCCGGTGCCAATCTCCAGCACGCGGGAGTCGGGGGTGAGCTCCAGCAGCTCCGTCATGCGTGCCACCATGTAGGGCTGCGAAATCGTCTGGCCTTGCCCGATGGGCAACGCCACGTTCTCCCACGCTTTGTGTTCAAACGCCTCATCTACAAATTTCTCACGCGGAACCTGGGCGAGCGCATGCAGCACATGCTCGTCGCGGATCCCCTGTGCGCGAAGTTGTTCCAGAAGAGTTTGTACACGTTTGCTTACCATTGCGCGTTCACTCCTGCGCGATCAAGCCAGCCCGACACCACATCATGCGCGCTATACGCGGTTAAATCTACGTGCAGTGGCGTCACCGAGACATAGCCTTCATCCACGGCAGCAAAGTCGGTATCCGGCCCCGCATCGCACTTATCGCCAGGAGGGCCAATCCAGTAAAGCGTATTGCCGCGCGGATCCTGTTGCGGGATAACCTGATCGGCCGGATGACGGCTTCCGCAACGCGTGACGCGAATGCCCTTGATTTCATTCAGCGGGAGATCCGGCACGTTGATATTAAGAATACGCCCGGTGCGCAGCGGTTCACGGTTCAGCGCCCGCAGGATAGAACAGGTCACCACGGCTGCGGTGTCGTAGTGGGTGTGACCGTTTAGCGACACCGCCAGCGCCGGAAACCCAAGATGACGGCCTTCCATTGCGGCCGCCACGGTTCCGGAGTAGATCACGTCATCGCCAAGATTCGGCCCGGCGTTAATCCCGGAAACGACAATATCCGGGCGCGGGCGCATCAGCGCATTCACACCCAGAAACACACAGTCCGTCGGCGTGCCCATCTGCACGGCAATATCGCCATTTTCAAAGGTAAAGGTGCGAAGCGACGACTCCAGCGTCAATGAGTTAGACGCTCCACTGCGGTTACGATCGGGAGCCACGACCTGCACATCCGCAAATTCGCGAAGGTGTTTCGCCAGCGTCTGAATGCCTGGCGCATGGATCCCGTCATCGTTACTCAGCAATATTCGCATAATCACCCGACGTGTTGATAAGTTCCCTGACAACACTGGTGGCAAAGCTACCTGCCGGTAGCCAGAAGCGTAACTCAACGGTTACGTCATCCCACCAGTTCCAGCTTAACTGCTGCGGGTAGAGCAACATCGCCCGGCGTGCTGCTTCGACTTTTTCCCGCACCAGCAATGATTGTAATTCCTGCGCTTCGGCAACGGCTGCCTGCTCCGCGGCCAGCGCGTCACCCTGCGTACCCCAGTCGCCCGAGCCAGGCAAGGCCGCGGTGATCATCAGCGTTTTGGCGTCCACACGCGACTGAACATCGGCCATTTCGTCAGCCGTTGCCACAAACCAGCTGCCGCGTCCCGCTAATTGTAGCGCATCGCCGACAACAACTTGATTCGCGTCCGGTTTTTTCAGCCGTTCGCTTACGATCTGATTAAACAACGCACTGCGGGCCGCCGACAACCAAAAACTGCGTTTATTCCTGTCACGCACCGGCGCATCGCTTTGCGCCCAGCGCAGTGCGCCCTGCAGGTTACTGCCGCCGATACCAAAGCGCTGCGCACCAAAGTAGTTCGGCACGCCGTGGTCATTAATGGCCTGCAGACGCTTTTCCACGTCGTCACGGTCGGTCACTTCACGCAACACCAGAGTAAAGTTGTTACCTTTCAACGCCCCCAGACGCAGTTTGCGCTTGTGGCGCACGTACTCCAGCACCTTACAGCCCTCAAGCTCAAATTTGCTTAAATCAGGCATCGCATTACCGGGAACGCGCGCGCAAAGCCACTGTTCGGTGACCGCGTGTTTGTCTTTTTGTCCCGCGAAGCTCACTTCGCGGGCATGGATTTTGAGGAATTTCGCCAGCGCATCGGCCACAAAGCGGGTATTGCAGCCATTTTTGAGGATGCGCACCAGGATATGCTCGCCTTCGCCGTCCGGCTCAAAGCCCAAATCTTCCACGACCACGAAATCTTCGGGGCTGGCTTTCAGCAGCCCACTCCCCTGCGGTTTACCGTGCCGGTAGGTCAGGTTGTCAAAATCGGTCATTTGCTCGCCTTCACCAGCAGCGCCACGGCTTCGCAGGCGATGCCTTCGCCGCGACCGGTAAAGCCCAGTTTCTCGGTGGTGGTCGCTTTAACGTTAACGTCATCCATATGGCAACCCAGATCTTCAGCGATAAATACGCGCATCTGAGGAATATGCGGCAGCATTTTGGGGGCCTGGGCGATGATCGTCACATCGACGTTACCCAGGGTGTAGCCCTTCGCCTGAATACGGCGCCAGGCTTCACGCAACAGCGCACGGCTGTCTGCCCCTTTAAACGCCGGATCGGTGTCCGGGAACAGCTTGCCGATATCGCCCAGCGCCGCCGCGCCCAGTAAGGCGTCGGTTAAGGCGTGTAACGCCACGTCGCCATCAGAATGCGCCAGCAGCCCTTTTTCATACGGAATGCGCACGCCGCCAATGATAATTGGGCCAACGCCTCCAAAGGCGTGTACATCAAAACCGTGTCCAATTCGCATTATGCCTTCTCCTGATGGGTCGAACGGGTAAGATAAAATTCCGCGAGCTGTAAATCTTCCGGACGCGTCACTTTTATATTATCAGCGCGCCCTTCAACAAGCGTTGGGTGGAAACCGCAATACTCCAGCGCAGAGGCTTCGTCCGTTATGGTCGCACCTTCCGTAAGCGCCCGCGTTAAGCAGTCGTGGAGTAATTCACGGGGGAAAAATTGTGGCGTCAGCGCGTGCCATAAATCGACACGTTCAACGGTATGGGCGATAGCCTGTTTACCCGGCTCAGCGCGCTTCATGGTGTCGCGAACCGGGGCGGCCAGAATGCCACCGACTTTACTGGTTTCACTTAGCGCCAGCAGGCGCGCAAGATCGTCCTGATGCAGACACGGGCGCGCAGCGTCGTGGACCAGCACCCATTGGGCATCGCCGGCGGCCTGGATGCCCGCCAGTACGGAATTGGCGCGCTCGGCGCCGCCATCAACGACGGTGATCTGCGGATGATGTGCCAGCGGTAACTGTGCGAATCGGGCATCGCCCGGACTGATAGCGATGATCACGCGCGTCACTCGGGGATGCGCCAGCAGCGCCGCCACAGCGTGTTCGAGGATCGTTTTATCGCCAATAGAGAGGTATTGCTTGGGACATTCTGTCTGCATGCGCCGGCCAAAACCCGCGGCCGGCACCACGGCGCATACGTCCGAAAAAGTCACTGCCATGTCGTAATCCTGGGCCTGATTATCGATTGTTCTGTGCTGAGCCCTGATTGCGTTTAGACGCATCCGGAACCAGACGATAAAAGGTTTCGCCCGGCTTAGTCATACTGAGTTCATTGCGTGCGCGTTCCTCAATCGCCTCTTGCCCGCCATTGAGGTCATCAATTTCAGCAAAGAGTTGATCGTTTCGCGCCTTAAGTTTGGCGTTTGTTGCCTGCTGAGCCGCGACGTCATCGCTTACCCGGCTATAGTCGTGCAGTCCGTTCTTACCGAACCACAGCGAATATTGCAGCCAGATCAGCAAAGCCAGCAACAGCAGCGTTAGTTTACCCATCCTGCCCCCTGAAAAACGGCATCTTCATCCCACAACGCCCCCGGCGCTCTATGCCGGAGTAACAGAGATGCCGCAACATCGCGGGCAAATGTACCACATTTTTTCCGCAGAATCGCCCTGCACAATATCGTCACACAGTTGGTTACGGTTTGAATTATGGCTGAAGTTAGCCCATGAGCCACAAAAATAACAGACCAAACATCAGGACCACCGTCACAATCGTGACAACGGTACTGTAAAGCAGTTTGCCGTTAAGCAGCGAATGCAGGGCAATGCCGACGACAACCGCCACGGGCATCAGCGCCAGGAAGAAGGGCCAGGTGTAGAGAAAGAAGAACAGCGTGTTACCGCCGTAGATGAGAAACGGGATGCCCAGCGCCAGCAACCACGAGACGAAGCCGACGAAGGCCCCGGGAAATGACCAGGTCGTCTCGTCGTCGGTCGCTATCGGATCCGACCCGGTGGTAATCATGTAGTTTTCACTGTTGCGCATAGCTAATCCTGTGACCGTGACTCATCGTTCGGGGAGACAGCTCCCGAACGATACCGTCTCAGGATCTGATAATATCGTCCCGTCTGAGCAGGTCTAATAATTGGCTTACTAAATTTGTTACCAATTGTTGACCTTCCAGGTGAATCTCAGGGGATTCAGGCGCTTCGTAGACCGAGTCGATGCCGGTGAAGTTTCGCAGTTCACCCGCGCGGGCTTTTTTATACAGCCCTTTCGGATCGCGCGCTTCACAGATTTCCAGCGGCGTATCGACAAACACCTCGATAAAACGATCCTGACCGACGCGCTCGCGCACCATCTGGCGCTCGGCGCGGTGAGGCGAGATAAACGCGGTCAGCACCACCAGCCCGGCATCCGCCATCAGGCTGGCGACTTCCCCAACCCGACGGATATTCTCTTTGCGATCCTCATCGCTGAAGCCCAAATCACTGCACAGGCCGTGACGCACGTTGTCGCCGTCCAGCAGGTAGGTGCTTACGCCCTGCTGATGCAATGCCTCTTCCAGCGCCCCCGCAACCGTCGATTTACCGGAGCCGGACAGCCCGGTAAACCACAGCACAACCCCACGGTGACCGTGGAGTTGCTCGCGCTGAGCGACGGTGACCGGATGAGGATGCCAGACGACGTTCTCATCATGGGCGGCCATTACTTGCCTCCCAGCAGATCGCGCGCACCCCAGTGCGGGAAGTGCTTACGCACCAGCGCATTCAGTTCAAGCTCAAAGGCGCTGAATTCCGACACCGCTGTCGCCTGTTGATTAGGCTCGCGCACCATGCCAGCACCGACGGTGACGTTGGTCAGGCGATCGATAAAGATAAGCCCTCCCGTTACCGGGTTTTGCTGGTATTTGTCCAGCACCAGCGGCTCGTCAAAGGTGAGATCCACCAGGCCGATACCGTTCAACGGCAACTCGCTCACTTCACGCTGGGTCAGATTATTGATGTCCACCTGGAACTGAATACCGTCCACGCGGGCGCGTGTTTTCTTACCGGCAATTTTGATGTCGTAGCTTTGACCTGCCGTCAGCGGCTGTTCAGCCATCCACACCACATCCACAGCAGCACCCTGCACCGCTGCCAGCGTTTCGTGCGCATCCACCAGCAGATCGCCGCGGCTGATATCAATCTCATCTTTCAGCACCAGCGTTACCGCTTCACCGGCGCCGGCTTCCTGCAGATCGCCATCAAAGGTGACGATACGGGCAATGGACGATTCCACACCGGACGGCAACACTTTGACGCGCTGCCCCACCGTGACGGAGCCAGAAGCGATTGTGCCGGAGAAGCCGCGAAAATCGAGGTTCGGGCGGTTAACGTACTGCACCGGGAAGCGCATTGGCTGGGTATCCACCACGCGCTGAATTTCAACCGTTTCCAGCACTTCCAGCAGCGTCGGGCCGCTGTACCACGGCATGTTGGCGCTCTGGGAGGCGACGTTGTCCCCTTCCAGCGCGGAGAGCGGTACAAAGCGGATATCGAGGTTACCCGGTAGCTGTTCAGCAAAGGTCAGGTAGCTCTGGCGGATCTCCTCAAACGTCTCTTCGCTGAAGTTCACCAGATCCATTTTGTTCACCGCCACCACCAGGTGTTTGATCCCCAGCAGCGTGGAGATGAAGCTGTGACGACGGGTTTGATCCAGCACGCCTTTACGGGCATCGATGAGCAGGATCGCCAGCTCACAGGTTGATGCACCGGTGGCCATGTTGCGGGTGTACTGCTCATGCCCCGGCGTGTCGGCAATAATAAATTTGCGCTTCTCGGTGGAGAAATAGCGATACGCAACATCAATGGTGATGCCCTGCTCGCGCTCCGCCTGCAGGCCGTCCACCAGCAGCGCCAGGTCGAGCTTTTCGCCCTGGGTACCATGACGTTTGCTGTCGTTATGCAGGGAAGAGAGCTGGTCTTCATAGATCTGACGCGTGTCGTGCAGCAGACGACCAATCAGCGTGCTTTTACCGTCATCAACGCTACCGCAGGTCAGAAAGCGCAGCAGGCTCTTGTGTTGTTGCGCATGCAGGTATGCTTCTACGCCGCCTTCATTGGCAATTTGTTGGGCAATCGTGGTGTTCATGGCGGCTCCTTAGAAATAACCCTGACGTTTCTTCAGTTCCATCGAGCCTGCCTGGTCGCGGTCAATGACGCGGCCCTGTCGCTCGCTGGTGGTCGATACCAGCATCTCTTCGATGATCTCTGGCAGCGTTTGCGCGTTGGACTCCACCGCGCCGGTCAGCGGCCAGCAGCCGAGAGTACGGAAACGCACCATCTGTTTTTTGATCACTTCCCCAGGCTGCAGGTCGATACGATCGTCATCGATCATCATCAGCATGCCGTCGCGCTCCAGCACCGGGCGCTCAGCCGCCAGGTAAAGCGGAACGATTTCGATATTTTCCAGATAGATGTACTGCCAGATATCCAGCTCGGTCCAGTTGGAGAGCGGGAAGACGCGAATGCTTTCGCCTTTGTTGATCTGGCCGTTGTAGTTGTGCCACAGCTCGGGACGCTGGTTTTTCGGATCCCAGCGGTGGAAGCGGTCACGGAAGGAATAAATACGCTCTTTGGCGCGGGATTTCTCCTCGTCACGGCGCGCGCCGCCGAAAGCGGCGTCAAAACCGTACTTGTTTAGCGCCTGCTTCAGCCCTTCGGTTTTCATGATGTCGGTGTGTTTAGCGCTGCCGTGAACAAACGGGTTAATGCCCATCGCCACCCCTTCCGGGTTTTTATGCACCAGCAGCTCACAGCCGTAGGCTTTGGCGGTACGGTCGCGGAACTCGTACATCTCACGGAATTTCCAGCCGGTATCAACATGCAGCAGCGGGAACGGCAGCGTGCCCGGATAAAACGCTTTACGCGCCAGATGCAGCATCACGCTGGAATCTTTGCCGATGGAGTACATCATCACCGGGTTAGAGAACTCGGCGGCCACTTCGCGGATAATATGGATACTTTCCGCTTCGAGCTGTCGCAGGTGAGTAAGTCGTTTTTGGTCCATAACCGTTCCTTAAGCCAGATTCACCACAGAGGAGCCAAACCCCTCTGAGTCTGTTGTATGTTGAAACCAGGCGAGCGTGCTGTGCAGCTGTACCACTTCGCCCACCACGATAAGCGCGGGCATCGGGGCGTCTTTCGCCAGGATTGCAAGGTCTTGTAGCGTACCGGTCACCACACGCTGATCGACGCGGGTGCCGCGAGAAATGACAGCCACCGGCGTTGTCGCCTCGCGACCGTGCTGAATAAGTTGTTCACTGATATCCGCCGCCTTCATCGTGCCCATATAAATAGCCAGCGTCTGTCGGCTCTGTGCCAGATGCGACCAGTCAAACGGCGTGCTGTCGGCCTTATAATGGCCAGTCACAAAGGTCACGCTCTGGGCGTAATCGCGGTGCGTAAGCGGAATACCGGCATAGGCCGTTACCGCGGAGGCCGCCGTAATGCCCGGCACCACCTGGAACGGTACGCCCGCTTCGGCGGCCGCCTGCAGCTCTTCGCCACCGCGACCAAAGATGAACGGATCGCCCCCTTTCAGGCGCACCACGGTTTTACCCGCTTTTGCTGCGGCAACCAGCATCTGATTGGTATCGTGCTGCGGTACCGAGTGCTCGCCTGCGCGTTTACCCACGCAGATTTGCTCGGCATCGCGACGGATTAGCTCGCGCACGCCATCGGTGACCAGATGGTCATAGAACACCACATCCGCATCCTGTAGCACCTGCAGGCCGCGTAAGGTCAGTAACCCGGCATCACCCGGCCCGGCACCCACCAGAATGATCTCCCCGCCCGTGCTGCCGGGATTATCCAGTTCGTCTTCCAGGAGCTGCTGCGCCGCCGTTTCATTACCGGCATGCATCAGGCTGGCAAAGCGGCCACGGAATACCCGCTCCCAGAAGCGACGGCGCTCCGTTACGCTGGTCAGGCGGGTTTTCAGATGGTTGCGCCAGTAGCTCGCTTTCTCTGCCATACGGCCGAGACTGGTGGGTAACAGCGCTTCAATCTTTTCACGCAGCACGCGCGCCAGCACCGGCGCGGTACCGCCGGAGGAGATCGCCACCAGCAGCGGCGAGCGGTCGACAATCGACGGGAAGATAAACGAACACAGCGGCTGATCGTCCACGACGTTCACCAGCCGGTGACGGGCCTGAGCCGCGTCGGAAATCCGGCGGTTGAGTGCGCTGTCTTCCGTTGCCGCAATCACCAGCACGACGCTGTCGATTTGTGACTCGTCGAACTCCGCCTCGTCCACGACCCGCACTTGCGCCCCTGCACGCTCAAGAAACGCGATTTTGCGATCGGCGATCTCACCCGTTCCGACAACCAGTACGGGTCTCTCTTTTATCGCGGCAAACAGGGGCAGATAGTCCACAAACGCACACTCACTCAAAATCAGGAATAGTGGGACTATAGGGGGCGGTTTAGACCGAATGAAATTACGAATTGGAATGAGTAGTTACTCAATGGAATAACGCTCTGGAAAAGCAAATATCAAAAAGTGCTTAACACGCGAAATTTCGGGCATTTAAGAGCAATTCAAATTGTGTCCGCGCGATCACAGTTTCATACTAAGCGGGTTAAAATTTTGCTCTGTTTTTAAGGACTCACTATGTTTTCCGCAACGCGCCACCGTATTGCAGCCCTGGCGCTCGGCGTTTGCTTTATCCTTCCGGCTCAGGCAAAAAATCAACCGTATGGTGAAATCGCCAATATGCAGGCGCGGCATATTGCCACCGTTTTTCCCGGCCGCATGACCGGCTCACCCGCGGAAATGCTCTCCGCTGACTATCTTCGCCAGCAGTTTGCCGATATGGGCTACCAGAGCGATATCCGGTCGTTTCACAGCCGCTACATCTATACCTCACGCAATAAAACCAAAAACTGGCATAACGTGACCGGCAGTACGGTGATTGCGGCACACGAAGGTAGCTCGGCTGAGCAGATCATTATTATGGCGCACCTGGACACCTACGCCCCCTTGAGTGACGCCGATACCGATAACAATCTGGGTGGGCTGACGCTGCAGGGCCTGGACGATAACGCGGCAGGTCTCGGTGTGATGCTTGAACTGGCCGAGCGAATGAAAGACATCCCGACAAAATACGGTATTCGCTTTGTGGCCACCAGCGGTGAAGAGGAAGGCAAACTCGGCGCTGAGAATCTCCTTAAGCGCATGAGCGCGGAGGAGAAGAAAAATACGCTGCTGGTGATTAACCTCGATAATTTAATCGTTGGCGATAAGCTCTATTTTAATAGCGGACAGAGTACGCCGGGTACCGTGCGTAAACTGACCCGTGACCGTGCGCTGGCGATTGCGCGCAGCCATGGTGTCTATGCCACAACCAATCCGGGTGGCAATCCTGCTTATCCGCGCGGAACGGGCTGCTGTAACGACGGCGAAGTGTTCGATAAAGCGGGTATTCCGGTGCTGTACGTCGAAGCCACAAACTGGGCACTGGGCAAGAAAGATGGCTATCAGCAGCGGGCGAAAACGAAAGCCTTTCCTGACGGCACGAGCTGGCATAACGTGATGCTGGATAATCAGCAGCACATTGATAGCGCGTTGCCGCAGCGGATTGAGCATCGCAGCCGCGATGTGGTGAAAGTGATGCTGCCGCTGGTGAAGGAGCTGGCGAAAGCGGGGAAAGCTTGACGTCGTGCGGCCTGATGCCCTCACCCTAACCCTCTCCCACCGGGAGAGGGAGGAAAAATCATTACCCTTCGTGCAACCCGCACTCGCGCTTCAGCCCAAAGAATCGCGTCTCTTCTTCCGCCATTCCCGGTTCCCATTTGCGCGTGGTGTGGGTATCCCCCACTGACAGATAACCCTGGTCCCACAGCGGATGGTATTTCAGTCCGTGTTTTTGCAGGTACTGGTACACCGTCCGGTTATCCCAGTCGATGATCGGCAGCACTTTAAACACGCCGCGCTGCACTGCCAGCACCGGAAGCGTGGCCCGGCTGCCGGACTGTTCGCGGCGAAGACCGGCAAACCAGGTCTGCGCGTTCAGCTCTTTCAGCGCACGGTTCATCGGCTCGACTTTGTTGATCTCATTGTATTTCTCAATGCCCTCAACGCCCTGCTCCCACAGTTTGCCGTAGCGCGCCTCCTGCCAGGCCGCGCTCTGCTCTGCGCGGTACACTTTCAGGTTCAGCTTAAGCTTGTCCGTCAGCTCATCGATAAACTGGTAGGTTTCCGGGAACAGATAGCCGGTATCGGTGAGGATCACCGGAATATCCGGGCGGATCTGATTCACCAGATGCAAACTGACCGCCGCCTGAATGCCAAAGCTCGACGAGAGCACGTAGTCACCCGGCAGATTTTCCAGCGCCCACGCCACGCGCCCTTCGGCGTCGAGCTTTTCCAGCCGGGCGTTAGTTTCTGCGAGCGCCAGAATACGTTCGACTTTTGGCAATGCGTTAAGCGCGTTTAGATCGAGTACGGACATAATTACCTCTCGTGGTTACTCCCAGAAATCCCTTGCGGGATCGAGCACCGGGCGAATAATGCCCGCACGCACCGTAAAGTCGCCGAAGCCTTCACCCGCTTCGCGCTCTTTCGCCCAGCGCCCGACAAGCTCGTCGATGGAATCGAGAATTTCTGGCTCAGTGATGTTCTCGCGGAACATACGCGGAATACGTGTACCGATACGGTTGCCGCCCAGATGCAGGTTATAGCGACCCGGCGCTTTCCCCACCAGTCCCAGTTCGGCCAGCATCGCGCGGCCGCAGCCGTTCGGACAACCGGTAACACGCATAACAATATGCTCGTCCGGAATGCCATGTTTTTCCAGGATCGCTTCCACCTTATCGGTGAAGGACGGCAGGAAACGTTCCGCTTCCGCCATCGCCAGCGGACAGGTCGGGAACGACACGCAGGCCATGGAGTTTTCACGCTGCGGCTTCACCGCATTCATCAGCCCATGGTCACGCGCCAGTTTCTCGATCTTCGCCTTCTGACTCTCCGGCACGCCGGCAATAATCAGGTTCTGGTTGGCGGTAATGCGGAACTCACCTTTATGGATCTTCGCGATTTCCAGCAGACCGGTTTTCAGCGGACGCCCCGGATAATCCAGAATACGCCCGTTTTCAATAAACAGCGTCAGGTGCCATTTATTGTCGATGCCTTTGACCCAGCCGATACGATCGCCGCGACCGGTGAATTCATAAGGACGGATCGGCTCAAATTTGATCCCCGCGCGACGCTCCACTTCCTCTTTGAACGTGTCAACGCCCACGCGCTCCAGGGTGTATTTGGTTTTCGCGTTTTTACGGTCGGTACGGTTGCCCCAGTCGCGCTGGGTGGTAACCACCGCTTCCGCCACGGCCAGCGTGTGCTCCAGCGGCAGGAATCCGAACTCGCTCGCGGTGCGGGCATAGGTCTTCTTGTTACCGTGTTCAATGGACAGACCGCCGCCCACCAGCAGGTTAAAGCCCACCAGCTTGCCGTTTTCGGCAATCGCCACAAAGTTCATGTCGTTGGCGTGCAGATCGATGTCGTTCTGCGGTGGGATCACTACCGTGGTTTTGAACTTACGCGGCAGATAGGTCTGACCGAGGATCGGCTCTTCATCCGTGGTGGCCACTTTTTCCTGATCGAGCCAGATCTCCGCATAGGCGCGGGTACGCGGCAGCAGGTGCTCAGAGATCTTCTTCGCCCACTCATAGGCTTCAGCGTGCAGCTCAGACTCATACGGGTTAGAGGTGCAGAGCACGTTACGGTTCATGTCGTTGGCCGTCGCCAGCGCGTCCAGACCGACGGAGTGGAGCATCTGGTGTACCGGCTTCACGTTCTTCTTCAGAATACCGTGGAACTGGAAGGTCTGACGGTTGGTCAGACGGATGCTGCCGTAAATCGTGTTTTCGCCGGCAAATTTATCAATCGCCTGCCACTGTTTGGTGGTGATCACCCCGCCCGGCAGGCGGCAGCGCAGCAGCATCGCGTGACGCGGCTCCAGCTTCTGTTCAGCACGCTCGGCGCGGATATCGCGATCGTCCTGCTGATACATACCGTGGAAACGGATCAGCAGAAAGTTGTCGCCTTTGAAACCGCCGGTGAGACCGTCATTCAGATCTTCAGCAATGGTGCCGCGCAGATAGTTGCTTTCCAGCTTCATGCGCTCGGCGTCGGTCAGTTTACCTTCGACCACCAGGGGTCCTGGATGTTTTTCGCTCATTAGTAGACATCTCGCTGATAACGGCGCTCAACGCGCAGCTCACTTAAAAATTCATCCGCCGCTTCGGCATCCATACCGCCGAATTCGGCAATCACTTCCAGCAATGTCTGCTCAACGTCTTTCGCCATGCGATTGGCGTCGCCGCAGACATAAATGTGGGCACCGTCATTGATCCAGCGCCACAGCTCTGCGCCCTGTTCGCGCAGTTTGTCTTGTACGTATACTTTTTCTTTCTGATCGCGCGACCAGGCCAGATCGATGCGGGTCAGCACCCCTTCTTTCACGTAGCGCTGCCACTCAACCTGGTAGAGGAAATCTTCGGTAAAGTGCGGGTTGCCGAAGAACAGCCAGTTTTTGCCCGGAGCCTCGTCCGCCGCACGCTGCTGCATAAAGGCGCGGAACGGCGCAATGCCGGTGCCCGGACCAATCATAATCACCGGTGTTTCCGGGTTCGCCGGCAGACGGAAGTTGTCGTTGTGCTCGATAAAGACGCGCACTTCACCCTCTTCCTCCACGCGGTCAGCCAGGAAACCTGACGCACCACCCGTACGCGGGCGGCCTTCGATGTCGTAGCGCACCACCCCCACGGTGATATGGACTTCGCTCTCGACTTCAGCCTGCGACGACGCAATGGAGTACAGGCGCGGCGTCAGCGGACGCAGCAGGCCGATCAGCGCATCAGCATCCAGCTGTGCCGGAGAGAAACGCACCATATCGACAATTGGCGTGGTCGCCGCGTAATGCTGCAGCTTCGCCTTATCACCAACTAACGGCAGCAGCGATTCGCTACGCGTTAAGGTGGCATAGTTCTCAACGATATTGGCGGTATTCACCGTCAGCTCGAAGTGCCACTGCAGCGCTTCAGAGAGCGGCTGCGTTTTGCCTTCGACGGTGACAGGCTCGTCGCCTTTCAGCCACAGCAGTTCAACCAGCTCCTTGACCAGCGCCGGATCGTTTTGATACCAGACACCTAACGCATCGCCCGGCTGATAGCGCAGACCGGAGTCGCCCAGATCGATTTCGATATGGCGAACATCTTTTTCAGAGTCGCGGCCGGTAATTTTTTGATTAACCGACAGGCTTGCTGCCAGCGGTGCCTCTTTGGTGTACGGGCTGGTGTGGATCTCGTTGACCACGCCGGTCGCGGTGATCGCAGCCTGCGCTGGCGTCTCTTTCGGTACGCGTGCTTTCAGCACGTCAACAATGCGCGCACGCCATTCGGCAGCGGCAGTCTGGTATTCTACATCCGCATCAACGCGGTCCAGCAGACGCTCTGCGCCCAGCTCCGCCAGTTTGCTGTCGAAATCTTTACCGGACTGGCAGAAGAATTCATAAGAGGTATCGCCCAGGCCGAACACGGCAAACGCAGTGCCATCGAGTCTGGGCGCTTTTTTCGAGAACAGGAATTTATGCAGCGCGACCGCCTCTTCAGCGGGTTCGCCCTCGCCCTGTGTTGAGGCCACAACCACCAGCAGTTTTTCTGACGCGATCTGTTTGAATTTATAATCCCCGGCGTTCACCAGGTTCACGTTCAGTTTGGCGGCCAGCAGGTCGTCACGCAGCGCTTCTGCCACGCGGCGGGCATTGCCCGTCTGGGAAGCGGAGATAAGCGTAATGGCAGGAATTTCTACCGCCGTTGCCGGAGCCGCAGCCACAGCGCCAGGCTGCTGGTTGAGCATTCCCCAGAAATAGCCGGAGACCCAGGCAAGCTGGGTGGGAGAAAAATCAGAGGTGGCAGCCTGAAGGCGCGCCAGTTGCTCCGGGTTCAGGGGAAGCAAATTTGAAGGTGGGGCCTGTGTTGTCATGCGTCGTTATGTTCCAGTAGCCAAGCGGACTTTAAGCGAATAAATCCAAACTGAAGATAAGGTTAACGGCGAGGATAATAACAATTAAAGAAGGGATGGAAATAATAAATAACCAAATGGACTAACCTGTTTTAGTTATCGTTCTTAACGGTAAAAGCGATAAATTAAGCCACTGTAATCTAAAGATAAAAACGGCATCAACGCGCCATTTTTGCCGGAGTGAAGGTAAAGGCCGTTTTAGTTAATGCTAAAAATTGTGCTTTCCGGTACTATGCGGCGGTTTTTTCCGCATTACTGAGAGCGATCATGTCCACCACACTGTTTAAAGATTTCACCTTCGAAGCCGCCCACCACCTTCCGCATGTTCCTGAGGGGCATAAATGCGGCCGTCTGCACGGGCATTCGTTTATGGTGCGTCTTGAGATCACCGGTGAAGTTGATCCGCATACCGGTTGGATCATGGACTTTGCTGAGCTGAAGGCAGCATTTAAGCCAACGTACGATCGTCTGGATCACTATTACCTGAACGATATCCCGGGACTTGAAAACCCGACCAGCGAAGTGCTGGCAAAATGGATTTGGGATCAGATGAAACCGCTGGTGCCACTGCTGAGCGCAGTGATGATCAAAGAGACCTGCACGGCAGGCTGCGTGTATCGCGGCGAGTGATACTTGCCGGGTGGCGGCTTCGCCTTACCCGGCCGACAAAAGCCTCGAACCGTAGGCCCGGTAAGCGCGAGCGCCACCGGGCTTTTTTTAGGCAATATTCAGGTATTTGTGCGTCTGCATCGACAGGCGCCAGTTACGCGCGATACAGGTTTCAATGCACAGGCGCGTGGCGTCTTCTTTCTGGCTAATCGGCTGCAGCGCAATCACGCGCTGTTTTTCATCGGTCAGCGTGGCCAGCAGTTCATCCAGCGCTTCGATATCCCGTACTCGCCCTACCGGGTGTTTAATCTCATCAGCACGTTCCAGCGCCTGAGAAAGGACGTCGTAGCCGCCGCGCATGTTCACTTTAGGCGATACCGTCACCCAGGTGGTATGGGAGCAGCGCACTTCATGGGTGCCGCTGGTTTCAATCTGGCAGCTGTAGCCGTTCTTTTCGAGCAGTTCGGTCAGCGGCGTCAGATCGTGGATGCAGGGTTCGCCCCCGGTGATCACCACGTGGCGCGCCGTCCAGCCCTGGCGACCAATAATGGCCAGCAGATCTTCCGCACTGGCTGCGCCCCACTTATCGCTCTCTTTGGTTTTCGCCAGAACACTGAACAGTGACACTTCCCGATCTGCGAGTTTATCCCACGTATGTTTGGTATCACACCAGGCACAGCCAACCGGGCATCCCTGTAAACGAATAAAAATAGCGGGAACGCCGGTAAAGTAACCCTCGCCTTGCAGGGTCTGGAACATCTCGTTAATCGGGTACTGCATAGTCATCTCAGTTAAGGGGATAAACGATAAGTATCGCAGATCCCCGTGAGATGGTCATGCTCGATCGGTGCTTTGCGCGTCAATTGCCGCCATAAAACGCCCGGTAATCTGCTGCGGGCGGGTGATTGCCCCACCCACCACCACCATGTGCGCCCCCAACGCCAGACATCTGGCGGCGCGTTCCGGGGTGTCCACGTTACCTTCGGCCACCACCGGTACCGTGACGGCTGCCAGTACCGCTTTCAGAAACTGACAGTCATCCTCGGGTAAGGCGTGTCCGGTGGTCTGCGCGGTATAGCCGTAAAGCGTGGTCCCGACACAATCAAATCCCAGCGCCTGCGCCGTGACGGCCTCATCAACAGTGGCTATATCAGCCATAAGCAGCACCGAAGGGTAACGGGTCCGAATGCGCGATACCAGCGTTGCCAGAGACTCCCCGCCAGGCCGCGCCCTGTTGGTCGCGTCAAGCGCAATGATTTCCGGGGAGACGGTCATCAGTTCATCCACCTCTTTCATCGTCGCGGTGATAAACACCGCGCTGCCGGGATACTCCCGCTTGATGATGCCGATAACCGGCAGCGTGACCTGCTCTTTTATCGCCTCGATATCCACCACGCTGTTGGCACGGATGGCCGCGGCCCCTCCTTGCTGTGCGGCCAGCGCCATCCGCGACATAATAAACGGGCTATGCAGCGGTTCATTCTCCAGCGCCTGACAGGAGACGACCAGTTTTCCCTTCAGGGTATCCAGTACAGTTTTCATTACGATAAGATCTCTTCCACTTCGTTTTTGATAATCGTGACATGCGGGCCATAAATGACCTGAACGCCGTTCCCGCGCACAATCACGCCGCGCGCGCCGGTGGCTTTCAGCGCCGCGTCATTCACTTTGCTGCCGTCTTTGACCGTGACGCGAAGACGCGTGGCGCAGCAGTCCACTTCTTCCAGATTGCCTTTTCCGCCCAGTCCCGCGATCACCGCCGCTGCGCGCTCGCTCTGCGCAAAGGTCACTTCATTGGCCATCGGCTCTTTTTCCCGACCCGGCGTGGCAAAATCAAAGCGATTAATCAGATAGCGGAACGTGAAGTAGTAGAGGAAGAACCACGGTACGCCCACCAGCGGCACTAACATCCAGTGGGTTTTGGCCTCCCCCTGCAAAATGCCGAACAGTACGAAGTCGATAAAACCACCGGAGAAGGTCTGCCCAATGGTGATGTGTAAAATATGCGCGAGCATAAACGCCAGCCCGTCGAAAATCGCGTGAATGACGTACAGCACCGGCGCGACAAACAGGAAGGAGAACTCGATGGGCTCGGTGATCCCCGTAAGGAAGGAGGTTAATGCCGCTGAAAGCAGCAAGCCCGCGACGCGTTTTTTGTTCTCCGGTTTAGCCGTGTGATACATCGCAAGGCAGGCCCCGAGCAAACCAAACATCATTGTGATAAAGCGCCCGGACATGAAACGCGACGTCCCTTCATAAAACTGGCGCGTCGAGGGATCGGCCAGCTGGGCAAAGAAGATCCGCTGCGTGCCTTCAACCAGTTGCCCGTTGACGATCTCGCTGCCGCCAAGCGCGGTGGTCCAGAACGGAAGATAGAAGATATGGTGTAAACCGAACGGGCCCAGCATGCGCAAAATGAAGCCGTACAGCAGTGTTCCCAGATAACCGGTCGCATCCACCAGCCCGCCCAGACCAAAGATCAGCTTCTGGAAATGTGGCCAGACTACGGTCATTAAGGCTCCGACCAGGATCGCAGCCAGGGAGCTGATAATCGGCACAAAGCGTGAGCCGCCAAAGAATCCCAGGAATTGTGGCAGCGCAATTTTATTAAACCGATGATGCAGCGCGCAGGTCACAAGACCAATGACCACCCCACCAAATACGCCGGTCTCCAGCGTCTGGATCCCCAGCGTCATGCCTTGCCCGACCGCCCCCGGATTCTCGTGCGCCAGTTTTCCGGTGAGGATCAGCAGTGCGTTAATGGTGGCATTCATGACCAGAAACGCGAGTAACGCCGCCAGCCCTGCCGTACCTTTATCATTTTTTGCCAGCCCGACGGCGACCCCAACGGCAAACAGCACCGACAGATTCGCGAATACAATCGAACCGGCACTGCTCATGATGGTGAAAATAGCCTGTAACCAGCCCACATCTAAAAACGGATATGCCGTAAGCGTATTGGGATTCGATAACGCGCCGCCAATCCCCAGCAGCAGACCCGCCGCAGGCAACACGGCGATGGGCAACATAAAGGATTTGCCAAAGCGCTGCGCTTTTTCAAACCATCCGCCGGACGAAGCACCACTGAACATTTGCATCATTTTTTCATCCCCTCTGTTAACGATGAAAATTTTTACCATAATTATTGTTGTTAGTGAAAATTACCACCAAAAACCAGGAGGACGATCATACTTTTTCGAAATGACTGGCATCCCTGCCCCGCTTTCCGCCACACTAGGACGCAGAGAAACGCATTAAGGATCTAGCATGTCAGACCATGAAAACCTGCTGCTGAAGCTGCGCCAGGAGGCCTCCGGGTACAGCCCCACGCAAAAAAAACTGGGCGAGTTTGTGCTCAACGATCCTGCCCGGGTGCTCTACCTGACGATCACCGAACTGGCACGGGAGAGCCACACCAGTGAAGCCAGCGTAACGCGTCTTTGCCGGACGCTCGGCTGCAAAGGCTATAACGAATTCAAGATGGCACTGGCGCTGGATATCCAGCAGGGCCAGCCTGCACGCGCGGCCGGAGACGATATTGATAACGTGGTCGATGAGTCTGTTCAGGCGTTGCAGGACACCGCCAGGCTGCTCGACAGAGCGCTGCTGGAACAGGCCGCTCAGGCACTGCATCAGGCACACGCCGTGCAAATTTATGGCGTGGCGGCCAGCGCGATCCTCGGTGAGTATTTGCATTACAAGCTGTTGCGGCTCGGCAAACCCGCGCAGCTGTTTAGCGATATGCATCGTGCTGCCATGAATGCGACAACGCTTTCTGCACAAACGCTGGTGGTCGCCATCTCCAGTTCAGGTTCAACGCGGGATTTACTCCACGTCGTAAAACTTGCACGCAAACGCGGCGTTAAGGTGTTAGCGCTCAGCAATACGCCCCGCAGCCCGCTGGCTTCGCTTAGCGATATACAGCTGGTTGCCGCAAAACCGGAAGGCCCCCTCAGCGCGGGTGCGCTCAATGCTAAAGTTGGCGTAATGTTACTGGTCGAGTTGCTTACCACTTCCCTGATTGCGATTGATGCTCACTACAGTGACGTTAGCCAGCAAACCGCGAGCGCAACCCTTCCCTTATTACTGTAAAACCCTGCGCAGGTTATAAAAAATAGCCTGCGTCTGAGTAAGGTTGATTTTACTTAAGCACGCAGGGCGTTATTAATGATGAAGAATGATGGTGTAACAAATTATTTTATTTATTACATTTTGAATTAGCATGGAAACATGAAAAATAACCATTAAAATCAAAACTTTAAAATAAATTTATTTTAAAATTGAATTTTATCCATTGGGGCAATGTCCAATATCTCCACCTGATTTCCTTACCTTAAAATAAGCTTAAGACGCCGTCAGCGTTGCCATTTTTCTATTTAAATGCCGTTTACTTTTCCCTGCCTACAATCCGCCTCATCAATCATTATGAGACGGTATAGATTAATATGTTATTTATTACAGGCGTAACTGGTTTTCTGGGCGGTGCGGTACTTGAAAAAATACTTACCAGCAATAGTTCAGTAAAATTACTGCTGCTTGCGCGCGCCAGTGACCCGCAACAGGGGCTGGAACGCGTGCGGGACAACATGCGTAAATTCAAGGTTGCAGAGGAGACGCTGGCCGCGTTGAGCGAGGAGAATATCCTTATCGGCGATCTCAGCCAGCCGGAGGGGTTCCTGAACGACCCGCGTCTGGAACAGGTGACGCATGTTCTGAACTGCGCGGCCGTCGCGTCATTTGGTAACAATCCCCTGATCTGGAGAGTGAATGTGGAGGGGACGCTGGCGCTTGCCAGACGCATGAATCAGGTTGCCGGTTTGCAGCGCTTTCTGCATGTGGGAACAGCCATGTCGTGCACGCCGGAGCAGGATTCGCTGGTCGCCGAAAGCGCGGAGTTCAGAGAGAACGCTGAGCATCTGGTGGAATACACGTATTCGAAATCCACCATTGAACAACTGATGCGCCAGCACTGCCCCGACCTGCCGCTGCTCATCGCCCGTCCGTCCATCGTGGTCGGCCATACCCGTCATGGCTGTACGCCGTCGAGCAGTATTTTCTGGGTCTTCAGCATGGGGCTGATGCTGCAAAAATTCATGTGTTCAATGGAAGACAAAATAGATGTTGTCCCGGTGGATTACTGCGCCGATGCGCTGCTGATGCTGCTTAACAGCGCTGCGCAGCCGGGAGAAGTGGTACATATTTCTGCCGGAGAAGAAAACAGCGTGCGCTTTGCGGATATCGATAATGCGATGGCACAGGCGCTGGAGAAAGCCCCGGTCGGTGATAAGTATGCCCAGGTAAGCTACGAAACGCTGGTCAGAATGCGCCGTGAGTTGAAGGATATTTTTGGCCCCTGCAATGAACGTCTGATGCTGAGAGCAATGCGCTTGTACGGGGCCTTTGCCACGCTGAATGTACGTTTCAGCAACGATAAGCTGCTCAGTATGGGCATGCCTAAACCGCCGCGTTTTACGGACTATATTGCCCGCTGCGTACAAACTACCCGGGGGCTAAGCATCCCGGAGCAAATGGCGGTTGATTTCAAATAACCAAAAAAAATGCCAGTCTTCCGACTGGCATTTTTATTTTAAGGCTTAAGCAATTATGCCTGGCCTTTGATCTCTTTACGACCGTTGTATGGTGCTTTTTCGCCCAGCGCTTCTTCGATACGAATCAGCTGGTTGTATTTAGCAACACGGTCAGAACGGCTCATAGAACCGGTTTTGATCTGGCCAGCAGCGGTACCAACAGCCAGGTCAGCGATGGTAGCGTCTTCAGTTTCGCCAGAACGGTGAGAGATAACAGCGGTGTAGCCAGCGTCTTTCGCCATTTTGATCGCTGCCAGAGTTTCGGTCAGAGAACCGATCTGGTTGAATTTGATCAGGATGGAGTTAACGATGCCTTTCTCGATGCCTTCTTTCAGGATTTTGGTGTTGGTTACGAACAGATCGTCACCAACCAGCTGGATTTTGTCGCCCAGTACTTTAGTCTGGTATGCGAAACCATCCCAGTCAGACTCGTCCAGACCGTCTTCGATAGAAACGATTGGGTACTGTTTGGTCAGGTCTTCCAGGAAGTGAGTGAACTCTTCGGAGGTGAACGCCTTGTTGCCTTCGCCAGCCAGAACGTATTTACCGTCTTTGTAGAATTCAGATGCTGCGCAGTCCATCGCCAGCGTGATGTCTTTGCCCAGCTCATAGCCAGCGGCTTTTACTGCTTCAGCGATAACAGCCAGTGCTTCTGCGTTAGAACCCAGGTTTGGCGCGTAGCCACCTTCGTCACCCACAGCCGTGTTCATACCTTTCGCTTTCAGCACTTTAGCCAGGTTGTGGAACACTTCAGAACCCATACGTACTGCTTCTTTCAGGGTTTTCGCGCCAACTGGCTGAATCATGAATTCCTGAATATCAACGTTGTTGTCTGCGTGCTCACCACCGTTGATGATGTTCATCATTGGTACAGGCATGGAGTATTTGCCTGGGGTGCCGTTCAGTTCAGCGATGTGCTCGAACAGTGGCATACCTTTCGCTGCCGCAGCGGCTTTGGCGTTCGCCAGGGAAACCGCCAGGATTGCGTTCGCACCGAAGTTAGATTTGTTTTCAGTACCGTCCAGATCGATCATGATCTTGTCGATGCCAGCCTGGTCTTTAGCGTCTTTGCCAATGATTGCCTGAGCAATAGGACCGTTTACAGCGCCAACAGCTTTCAGTACGCCTTTGCCCATGAAACGGGATTTGTCGCCATCGCGCAGTTCCAGCGCTTCGCGGGAACCAGTAGAAGCACCTGATGGAGCAGCTGCCATACCGACGAAACCACCTTCCAGATGAACTTCGGCTTCAACGGTCGGGTTACCACGGGAGTCGATGATTTCACGACCGATGACTTTAACGATTTTGGACATTAGATTTTCCTCAGTACAAGTTAAACTAAAACTCCAGACAAACAACGCGTACCGAGGGTACGCGTTGCCGTTCTAACTTTTTTACTTCGCCTGACGCTTCTGATACTCGCTGGCGGCTTTCACGAAACCTGCAAACAGCGGATGCCCGTCACGTGGCGTTGAAGTAAATTCCGGGTGGAATTGGCAGGCGACAAACCACGGGTGGTTTGGCACTTCGATGATCTCGACTAACTGATCATCCCCGGAGCGGCCCGCAACACGCAGACCCGCAGCTTCAATTTGTTTCAACAACATGTTGTTGACTTCATAGCGGTGACGATGACGCTCAGTGATGACCGGTTCGCCGTACAGCTTACGAACCACGCTATCGTCAGACAGCTGGCAGGCCTGTGCGCCAAGACGCATAGTGCCACCCAGATCGCTCTTCTCGGTACGGACTTCGACGTTACCGTCTTCGTCGCGCCATTCAGTGATAAGCGCCACTACAGGGTACTTACAGTCTGGCACAAATTCCGTAGAGTTCGCGTTTTCCATTCCCGCTACGTTGCGCGCAAATTCGATCAGCGCAACCTGCATACCCAGGCAGATGCCGAGGTATGGAATATTGTTTTCACGCGCATAGCGTGCAGTGGCGATCTTGCCTTCTACACCACGGTAGCCGAAGCCGCCAGGGATGAGAATCGCATCCAGATCTTTCAGAATTTCGACGCCACGTGTTTCAACATCCTGCGAATCAATCAGCTTGATGTTCACGGAGACGCGGTTCTTCAGACCACCGTGTTTCAGCGCTTCGATAACGGACTTATAGGCATCCGGCAGTTCGATGTACTTGCCGACCATACCGATAGTCACTTCACCTGCCGGATTGGCTTCTTCATAAATAACCTGTTCCCATTCAGACAGGTTAGCTTCCGGACAGTTCAAGCTGAATCGTTTACAAATATAATCGTCCAGGCCCTGTGATTTCAACAGGCCCGGGATTTTATAAATGGAATCGACATCTTTCATTGAAATAACGGCTTTTTCCGGCACGTTACAGAACAATGCAATTTTCGCACGTTCGTTCGCCGGAACCGCGCGATCGGAGCGGCAAACCAGAATGTCAGGCTGAATACCGATGGAGAGCAGCTCTTTCACGGAGTGCTGAGTCGGTTTGGTTTTCACTTCGCCTGCGGCTGCCATGTAAGGCACCAGCGTCAGGTGCATGAACAGCGCGTGTTCACGACCGATATCAACCGCCAGCTGGCGAATCGCTTCCAGGAACGGCAGGGATTCGATATCACCCACGGTACCGCCGATTTCAACCAGCACCACGTCGTGGCCTTCGCCACCCGCAATGATGCGTTCTTTGATAGCGTTAGTGATGTGCGGGATAACCTGAACGGTCGCACCCAGATAATCACCACGGCGCTCTTTACGCAGAACGTCGGAGTAGATACGGCCAGTCGTGAAGTTGTTACGACGGGTCATTTTGGTGCGAATGAAACGCTCGTAGTGGCCAAGATCCAGATCGGTTTCAGCGCCGTCTTCAGTAACGAACACTTCCCCGTGTTGGATTGGGCTCATGGTGCCCGGATCGACGTTGATGTACGGATCCAGTTTCATCATGGTCACATTGAGGCCACGGGCTTCAAGAATGGCTGCGAGGGAGGCTGCGGCAATGCCTTTACCCAGAGAGGATACGACCCCGCCGGTCACAAAAATATAGTTCGTTGTCATGCTGAACCTGAGAAGTTAGGGTGAAACGATGGAATAACCAGGACGGGAAAGTAGTATACCCGAACACGGCGAGCGCCACAAACTTTCATTCTCCGTCTCCATTCCAGGCCATGACAAACATAAGGAGTGAGAAAATAGCCCCTTTTGGGTAAATGTTTTTGACGCAAATCAAGCGCTTGTCATTTAAAAAATCACACAAATTGCGCTTGATCGCAAAATTCCGTTAGAGATCAGATTCCTGGCGTTTTACTTCCTGCCAGACTTCTTCCATCACATCGAGGTCAATTCCGGTCATTTCCAGGCCGCGCGAGGCCACAATGCGCTCGACTTCGCGAAAGCGTCGCTCGAACTTAAGGTTGGCTTTTTGCAGGGCCGTTTCCGCTTTTACACCCAGGTGGCGCGAAAGGTTGACGGTGGCAAACAGCAGATCGCCCACCTCTTCTTCAAGCTTTGCTTCATCCACCACGGCCTGCTGCGCTTCGTGCATCACTTCGTCAATTTCTTCGTGGACTTTGTCCAGTACCGGGCCAAGCGAGTGCCAGTCAAACCCCACTGCCGAGCAGCGTTTCTGGATCTTATGGGCACGCATCAGGGCGGGCAGGCTCAGCGGGATGTCATCCAGCGCAGAGTGCTGGGATTTCTCAGCCCGCTCAGCGCTTTTAATCTGCTCCCAGCGCGCCAGTACCTCCGCGCTGTTGCCCGCTGTGGCATCGCCAAAGATATGCGGGTGACGACGCTCAAGCTTGTCGCTAATGGCGGCGCAGATATCGTCAAAATTAAAGCGCCCCTCTTCCTGCGCCATCTGCGCGTAGAACACCACCTGGAACAGCAGGTCACCGAGTTCGCCGCGCAGGTCGTCGAAGTCCTCACGTGAAATGGCGTCCAGTACTTCGTAGGTCTCTTCGAGGGTGTACGGGGCGATGGTCGCGAAGGTCTGCTCTTTATCCCACGGGCAGCCGTTTTCCGGGTCGCGCAGGCGTTTCATGATGCCGAGCAGGCGGTCGATTTGAGTCATAGTACTGTCCTGATGAAAAAATGCCGGGTGGCGGCGTTGCCTTACCCGGCTTACAGAAGAGGATGTTTAACCGCCGTGGAGACGACGCGCGTCAATCACATCCGGGACCTGGTTCAGTTTGCCAAGCACGCGGCCCAGCACCTGCAGGTTGTAGATTTCGATGGTCATATCGATGGTAGCAAGCTGCTCGCGGGTATCGCTGCGGCTGGCGACGCCCAGCACGTTGACCTTCTCATTGGCAAGAATGGTCGTAATGTCGCGCAGCAGTCCACTGCGATCGTTGGCGGTGACGCGCACCACCAGCGAGTAGCCGGCAGAGTAGCTTTCACCCCAGACCGCTTCAACGATGCGTTCCGGCGCATGCGACTGCAGCTCAGCGAGCTGGTCACAGTCGGAGCGGTGAATCGAAATCCCGCGCCCCTGGGTGATAAAGCCAACGATATCGTCGCCCGGGATAGGCTGGCAGCAGCGGGCGATGTGGTGCATCAGATTGCCGACGCCTTCCACCACCACACGACCATTGTCTTTGCTGCGCTGCTGCGGGGCGTAGGTTTTCTGCTGCAGCTGTTTCAGCGCCGCCGCATCCTGCTCTGCCGCACTTGGTTTGTTGAACTGCGCCTGCAGGAAATTCACCATCTGATTCAGACGAATATCGCCGCCGCCAATCGCCGCCAACAGCTCATCGAGCTCGTTAAAGTTGTAGCGCGGCAGCAGGAACTTCTCCGCCTCTTTCAGGCTGATGCCAATATGCTCCAGCTCATCATCCAGGATCTGGCGACCAGCAAGGATGTTCTTGTCACGATCCTGTTTACGGAACCAGGCGTGAATTTTGGAGCGTCCGCGGCTGGTGGTGACATACCCGAGGTTCGGGTTCAGCCAGTCGCGGCTCGGGTTTGGCTGCTTCTGGGTGATGATTTCGATCTGATCGCCCATCTGCAGCTGGTAGGTGAACGGTACAATGCGCCCGCCGATTTTCGCGCCAATGCAGCGGTGCCCGACATCGCTGTGGATGTGATAGGCAAAGTCGAGCGGCGTTGACCCGGCCGGCAGGTCCACCACGTCCCCTTTCGGGGTGAAGACGTACACCCGGTCGTCGAAGACCTGGCTGCGCACTTCGTCGAGCATCTCGCCGGAGTCGGCCATCTCTTCCTGCCACGCAATCAGCTTACGCAGCCAGGCAATGCGGTCTTCGTGACCGGTGCGCGCTCCGCCCGAGGTCCCCTCTTTGTATTTCCAGTGCGCGGCGACACCCAGCTCGGCGTCTTCGTGCATCTGTTTGGTACGGATCTGGATTTCAACCGTTTTGCCGCCGGGGCCCAGCACCACGGTATGAATAGACTGGTAGCCGTTAGGTTTCGGGTTGGCGACATAGTCATCGAACTCATCCGGCAGATGGCGGAAGTGCGTGTGCACGATCCCCAGTGCGGCGTAGCAGTCCTGCAGACGCTCCGCCACAATACGCACGGCACGCACGTCGAACAACTCGTCAAAGGCGAGGTGTTTCTTCTGCATTTTGCGCCAGATGCTATAGATATGCTTTGGCCGACCGTACACTTCGGCGCGGACGTTCTCTTCCTTCATCGACTGGCGCAACCCGCTGACAAATTCTTCAATATAGTGTTCGCGGTCGATACGGCGTTCATGCAGCAGTTTGGCAATGCGCTTATATTCCGCCGGGTGCAGGTAACGGAAGCAGTAGTCTTCCAGCTCCCATTTGAGCTGACCAATCCCTAAGCGGTTCGCCAGCGGCGCATAGATGTTAGTACACTCTTTGGCGGCGAGTACGCGTTCGTCTTCTGGCGCGTCCTTCACTTCACGCAGGTGAGCGATACGCTCGGCAAGCTTGATCACCACGCAGCGGAAATCATCCACCATGGCCAACAGCATGCGGCGAACGTTATCGACCTGTTCAGAGGAGACGGAATCGGTATGCGCCGCTTTGAGCTGACGAATGGCCGCCATATCGCGTACGCCGTGGATCAGCGCCACGACCGATTTTCCGACGCTTTCGCGCAGCACGTCTTCAGTGACGACGTCCGCATCGGCAAGCGGGAACAGAAGCGCGGCCTGCAGCGTTTCGATATCCATATTGAGCATGGATAAGATTTCGACCATCTCCACGCCGCGCCACAGCAGCAGTTCGGCGTCCGGATGCCCCAGCGTGGTGCGCTGACAATAGGCCCAGGTTTCGGTTAAGCGTTCACACGACTGCTGGCTGGAAATTCCCAGACTTGCGATCCATTTTTGAGGGTCAAACTCACCAGCTTTATTAAGATGTGCACTTCTTACCGCAACCATCGTCCTCTCCTTTAGGGACCAGGGCCTGTCGAAGTCGACAAGCCAAACAAATTAGATGTGCTCGAACAACACCATCGATTCCAGATGCCCAGTGTGCGGGAACATGTCCAGCATTGCCAGACGCTGAATCTGGTAACCCGCGCTGAGTAATGCCTCACTATCCCGGGCAAGCGTTGCCGGGTTACAGGAAACGTAGACCACGCGTTTCGGGGCGAGTTTAATTATATGCTGCATCACGCCCGGTGCGCCTGCGCGTGCAGGGTCGAGCAGAATTTTGTCAAAGCCCTGTTTCGCCCAGGGCTGCTGCGTGACATCTTCCTCCAGATTTTGATGAAAGATTGTCACATTTTGCAAGCCGTTCTGTTGCGCGTTCTCCTGGCCTTTTGCCACCAGCGCCTCGACGCCTTCCACCCCCACCACACTTGCCGCTTTACGGGCCAGCGGCAGCGTGAAATTGCCCATGCCGCAGAAGAGATCAAGCACGCGGTCGGTCGGCTGGACATCCAGCCACGTCAGCGCGGTTTCGATCATCTGCTGATTGACGCCGTCATTAACCTGGATGAAATCCCGCGGACTGAACGTTAAGCGTAGTCCGTTTGACGCATACCAGGGCGCTTCACCTGTAACCTGCTCCAGTATCTCGCTTTGTGGGGCGAGAAAAAGCGCCAGCTCGTGGGAATGCGAAAAGCGTTCCAGTTTTTCGCGGTCTTTTTTTGACAGCGGCGCGGTGTGGCGCAGCACCATCAGCGGACCATTGTTTGCCAGGACCAGTTCCACGTGACCGAGGTGGCGAACATTGTCCAGCCCGGACAGACATGCGTGCACCGCCGGGAGCAACGCCTCAAGACGGGGCACCAAAATGGGGCACTGCCTGATATCGACGATATCGCTGGAGCCCGCTTTGCGAAATCCCATCTCCAGCCGCTCGTTTTTGGGCTGATAGCTGAGACTCAGCCGCGCGCGACGACGATAGCCCCAGGGTTGGTCGTCAATGATGTCGTCAACGTCATGCCTGAGCAGGCGTGCCAGGGCGTGACTCTTACTTTTTTGCTGTAAAACTACGCTGGCATGTTGTTGCTGGCAGCCTCCGCAGACGCCAAAATGCGGGCACCGGGGCTCTGTGCGCTCCGGGCTGGTGGTCAGACGGCGCGATACTTTCCCGCGTGCGTACTGGCGTTTATCTTCCGTCAGCGTAATTTCTGCTCGTTCTGTGGGCAGCAAACCTGTTATAAACAGTGTCTTACCATTGTGGCGCGCCACTCCCTGACCAAAAGGATCAAGGTCCGTGGCTTCGACAGTAATGATCTGACGCGTCGTCACGCGTCGCTTTGCAGAGTAGAATTGCGCCATCGCCGGGAATTTTCTCAAATATACATAATTATCTTAATTGTCCCATAACGGAACGCCATGACCAACTACAGCCTGCGCGCGCGCATGATGATTTTGATCCTCGCCCCCACCGTTCTCATCGGTTTGCTGCTGAGTATCTTCTTCGTTGTGCACCGCTATAACGACCTGCAGCGACAGCTGGAAGATGCCGGAGCCAGCATCATCGAACCGCTGGCCGTGTCCAGCGAATACGGGATGAACCTGCAAAACCGCGAATCGATTGGTCAGTTAATCAGTGTGTTGCATCGCCGCCACTCGGATATTGTGCGTGCGATCTCCGTCTATGACGAGCATAACCGCCTGTTCGTCACCTCTAATTTTCATCTTGACCCGGCAGCATTAAAAATTCCTGACGGTACGCCATTCCCGCGCCACCTCACGGTGATGCGACGCGGCGATATTATGATCCTGCGCACGCCGATTATTTCGGAGAGTTATTCGCCGGATGAGTCCGCGCAATCCGACGCCAAGTCCAGCAGCAATATGCTCGGATATGTGGCGCTGGAGCTGGATCTCAAGTCGGTGCGGCTGCAGCAGTACAAAGAAATTTTTATCTCCGGCGTGATGATGCTGTTCTGTATCGGTATTGCGCTTATCTTTGGCTGGCGCCTGATGCGCGATGTGACCGGGCCCATCCGCAACATGGTCAACACCGTTGACCGCATCCGCCGGGGCCAGCTCGATAGCCGCGTGGAAGGGTTTATGCTGGGCGAGCTGGACATGCTGAAAAACGGCATTAACTCGATGGCGATGTCGCTGGCGGCCTATCACGAAGAGATGCAGCATAACGTGGATCAGGCCACCTCGGATCTGCGCGAAACGCTGGAGCAGATGGAGATCCAGAACGTCGAGCTGGATCTGGCGAAAAAGCGGGCCCAGGAAGCGGCGCGAATTAAATCGGAGTTCCTTGCCAATATGTCGCACGAGCTGCGTACGCCCCTCAATGGCGTGATTGGCTTTACCCGTCTGACGCTGAAAAGCGAGCTTAACCCCACCCAGCGCGATCACCTGCACACCATTGAACGCTCGGCCAACAATCTGCTGGCTATCATTAATGATGTGCTGGACTTCTCCAAGCTGGAAGCCGGCAAGCTGATTCTGGAGAGTATTCCGTTCCCGCTGCGCAGTACGCTTGATGAGGTGGTCACGCTGCTGGCGCACTCGTCGCATGACAAAGGGCTTGAGCTGACGCTGAACATTAAAAACGACGTGCCGGATAACGTCATCGGCGATCCGCTGCGCCTGCAGCAGGTCATCACCAATCTTGTCGGTAATGCCATCAAATTTACCGAAAGCGGCAATATCGACATTCTGGTGGAAAAACGCTCCATCAGTAATAACAAGGTCCAGATTGAAGTACAGATCCGCGATACCGGCATCGGCATTCCCGAGCGGGATCAATCCCGTCTGTTCCAGGCGTTTCGTCAGGCGGATGCGAGTATTTCACGGCGTCACGGTGGTACGGGCCTGGGCCTGGTTATCACGCAAAAACTGGTTAAAGAGATGGGCGGTGATATCTCTTTCCACAGCCAGCCAAACCGGGGGTCGACGTTCTGGTTCCATATCAACCTGGATCTCAACCCGAACGTGCTGACGGACGGTCCGGTGACGGATTGCCTGAAAGGCAAGCGCCTCGCTTACGTGGAGCCAAATGCCGCGGCAGCCCAGTGCACGCTGGATATCTTAAGCACCACGCCGCTGGAGGTGGTCTACAGCCCGACCTTCTCTGCATTGACCGTTGAGCATTACGACATCCTGCTGATGGGGATCCCGGTGACGTTTACCGGCGAACTCACGATGCAGCAGGAACGGCTGGCGAAAGCCGCGTCGATGACCGATTACCTGCTGCTGGCGCTGCCGTGCCATGCCCAGATCAATGCCGAAGAGTTGAAAAATGACGGGGCGGCTGCCTGTCTGCTTAAACCCCTCACCGCCACACGTCTGCTACCCGCACTGACGGCATATTGCCGTCTGAATCAACATGCCGTGGCGCTGGAGAATGATGAACAGAGGCTGCCGATGAGCGTCATGGCGGTGGATGATAACCCGGCAAACCTGAAGCTGATTGGCGTGCTGCTTGAGGATCAGGTCCAGCATGTTGAGCTGTGCACCAACGGTGCTGAGGCGGTTGAACAGGCTAAACAGATGCAGTTCGATTTAATCCTGATGGATATCCAGATGCCCGGGATGGATGGCATTCGCGCCTGCGAGTTAATCCGTCAGCTTCCTCATCAGCAGCAAACGCCTGTCATTGCCGTGACAGCGCACGCCATGGCCGGTCAGAAAGAGAAGCTGCTCAGCGCCGGAATGAACGATTATCTGGCGAAACCTATCGACGAAGAGAAACTGCATAACCTGCTGTTGCGCTACAAGCCGGGACATATCGGCGGAACGTACACCTTATCAGCCGAGCCGGTTGAGATAAGTGTGAATCAGAACGCCACCTTCGACTGGCAGCTGGCGTTACGCCAGGCGGCGGGTAAGCCCGATTTAGCCCGTGAAATGCTCCAGATGCTGGTCGCATTCCTGCCGGAAATTCGTAATAAGGTTGAAGAACAGCTGGTGGGTGAAAACCCGGAGGATCTGCTGGAGGCTATCCATAAGCTGCACGGTAGCTGCGGTTACAGCGGCGTGCCACGGCTCAAAAATCTCTGCCAGCTGCTGGAACAGCAGCTACGCGCAGGGACTTCAGAATCTGAACTGGAACCGGAGTTCCTGGAATTGCTGGATGAGATGGATAACGTAACGCGGGAAGCGATGAAAGTGTTAGGAAACTGAGGTATAAGCCCGGTTGCGCTACGCTTACCGGGCCTGCACCCTCACCCCGCCCGTCTCCCACAGGGAGAGGGAGAACTACATCCCCTGCCCGACTTTCAGCACCGCCGCGATATTCCTTGCGGTCATCCTGACGTTCTCGCTGGCATTTTCCAGCGCATCTTCCAGCGAGCAGATGGTGTAAATCACGCTAAACACCGCATCAATACCATGATCGTGTACCACGCCAACGTCCGCCGTCAGGCTACCTGCAATGCCGATGACGGGTTTGTTAAAGCGTTTCGCTACTTTCGCCACGCCCACCGGGACTTTACCGTGGATCGTCTGGCTGTCGATGCGACCTTCTCCCGTGATCACCAAATCCGCATCGGCCACCTGGTCGGCCAGGTGTAGCGCATCGGTCACGATCTCAATGCCCTGGCGCAACTGCGCGCCGCAAAAAGCGTACAGCGCGGCCCCCATGCCACCCGCCGCGCCGCCGCCAGCAAGGTTCAGCACATTGATATCCAGATCCCGGGCAATCACTCTCGCATACTGTGCAAGCGCGTTGTCCAGGGTAACGATCATCTCGGAGGTAGCCCCCTTTTGCGGACCAAATACGGCTGACGCACCATCCTTTCCGGTGAGCGGATTCGTCACATCACACGCGACTTCTATCCGGCACTCCGCCAGACGTTTGTCCAGCCCGCCAAGGTCGATACGGGCAAGTTTCCCCAGCTCGCTCCCGCCCTGTCCAAGGGGTTGTCCACTGGCATCCAGCAGTTTTGCCCCCAGCGCCTGCACCATGCCCGCACCGCCGTCGTTGGTCGCGCTGCCGCCAATGCCAATAATGATGTGTTTAACCCCGGCATCCAGCGCATGGCGGATCAGTTCTCCGGTTCCCCAGGAGGTGGTTTTCAGAGGATTGCGTTGCGAAGGGACGACCAGTTCCAGGCCGCTTGCGGCCGCCATTTCAATAAATGCGCTCTGCTCATCACCGGATAGCCCATAAAATCCTTCCACACGCTCGCCCAACGGGCCGGTCACCGGGACATGCACGATTCGCCCTTGTGTTGCGGCGACCATGGCTTCTACGGTCCCCTCCCCACCATCCGCGACCGGTAGTTTGACGTAAGTCGCCTCGGGAAAGATCTCGCGAAAACCACGCTCTATGGCCGTCGCGACCTCAAGTGCACTCAAACTTTCCTTATACGAGTCCGGTGCGATAACAATTTTCATAAGCCATCCTTACGCAAATTCACTACTTTAAGCATACACCCACCGGGCTCCCGAAAATGCCGACTCCCGCAGGAACCGGCACGTCGCTTAACGCACCATGCAGGGGCGTTTGTTGTTAAAGGTCCATTCCGGAATTAAGTATTGCATCGCCATCGCGTCATCGCGCGCGCCCAGCCCGTGTTTCTGGTACAGCTCGTGGGCTTTCATCACCTGATCCATATCCAGCTCTACGCCCAGACCCGGTGTCGACGGAACCTGCACCATGCCCCCTTTGATTTCAAACGGCTCTTTTGTCAGGCGCTGATTGCCTTCCTGCCAGATCCAGTGGGTATCGATCGCGGTAATCGTGCCCGGCGCGGCGGCTGCCACGTGGGTGAACATCGCCAGCGAGATATCGAAGTGGTTGTTGGAGTGCGAGCCCCAGGTCAGGCCAAACTCATGGCACATCTGCGCCACGCGTACTGAACCCTGCATCGTCCAGAAATGCGGGTCAGCCAGCGGGATATCCACGGACTGCAGGGACAAGGTGTGCCCCATCTGACGCCAGTCGGTGGCGATCATATTGGTCGCGGTAGGCAAACCGGTGGCGCGGCGGAACTCCGCCATCACTTCACGACCCGAGAAGCCTTGTTCAGCCCCGCACGGATCCTCCGCGTAGGCCAGCACGCCTTTCAGCTGCTTGCCGATGGCGATCGCTTCATCAAGCGACCAGGCCCCGTTCGGATCCAGCGTCACGCGCGCCTGCGGGAAACGTTTAGCCAGGGCGGAGATAGCTTCCGCCTCTTCTTCCCCGGCCAGCACCCCACCCTTCAGTTTGAAATCATTAAAACCATATTTTTCATACGCGGCTTCCGCCAGGCGCACCACCGCATCCGGCGTCATCGCTTCATCGTGGCGGAGCCGGTACCAGTCGCATTTCTCGTCCGGCTGGCTCTGGTACGGCAACGGCGTCAGTTTGCGGTCACCCACAAAGAACAGATAGCCCAACATTTCCACTTCACTGCGTTGCTGCCCCTCACCCAGCAGGGAAGCAACGTTAACCCCCAGATGTTGGCCTAACAGATCCAGCATGGCGGCTTCGATGCCGGTCACCACGTGGATGGTGGTGCGCAGATCGAACGTTTGCAGCCCGCGGCCACCCGCATCGCGATCGGCAAAGGTATTCCGCACGGTATTTAAGACGTTTTTATATTCGCCCAGCGTTTTTCCCACCACCAGCGGGATGGCGTCTTCAAGCGTTTTGCGGATCTTCTCACCGCCCGGGATTTCCCCCACGCCGGTATGCCCGGCATTATCTTTGATAATGACAATATTGCGGGTGAAGAACGGTGCATGCGCCCCGCTCAGGTTCATCAGCATGCTGTCATGACCGGCAACCGGAATGATCTGCATGGAAGTAACAACAGGGGTGGTCAACGTGCTCATGGTGCAATCCTTTTATCAGTGACGTCCAAAAACAGGGCGCTTACGGTCAAATGTCCAGCCGGGGATCAGGTACTGCATCGGCCCGGCATCATTACGCGCGCCGCCCGGCAGTTTTTTATACGCTTCATGAGCCTTGTGGACCTGATCCCAGTCAAGCTCCACGCCCAGCCCCGGCGCATCCGGTACCGCGATGGTGCCGTTTTTAATTTCCAGCGGATTTTTCGTCAGGCGGGCCTCACCCTCCTGCCAAATCCAGTGTGTGTCGATAGCGGTTGGGTGACCCGGTGCCGCCGCGCCAACGTGGGTAAACATCGCCAGCGAAATATCGAAATGGTTATTGGAGTGACAACCCCAGGTGAGCCCCCAGTCATCACAGAGCTGCGCCACACGCACCGCGCCTGAAAGCGTCCAGAAGTGCGGGTCTGCCAGCGGAATATCGACCGCGTTCAGCATGACCGCATGGCCCATTTCGCGCCAGTTGGTGGCGATCATGTTCGTGGCGACCGGCAAGCCGGTGGCGCGTCGGAATTCCGCCATCACTTCGCGACCCGAGAAGCCTTGTTCAGCCCCAACCGGGTCTTCCGCATAGGTCAGGACATCCCCCAGCCCTTTGCACAGGGCGATCGCTTCGTCCAGCAACCATGCGCCGTTAGGATCAACGGTGATGCGGGCATCCGGAAAACGTCTCTTAAGGGCACGCGCGGTTTCAATCTCCTGCTCGCCAGGTAATACGCCGCCTTTGAGCTTGAAGTCTTTAAAACCGTAGCGGTCCTGTGCCGCCTCGGCCAGCCGAACCACCGCGTCACTGGAGAGCGCCTCCTGGTGACGCAGGTGATACCACTCATGGTGACCCGGTGAGCGCGCCAGATAAGGCAGATCGGTTTTGTGGCGATCGCCAATGTAGAACAGATAGCCCAGTACCGTCACCGCATCACGCTGTTTGCCCGGTCCCAGCAGTTCGCAGACCGGAACGTTCAGCGCCTTTCCGAGTAAATCGAGCAGCGCGGCCTCCAGCGCGGCGACCGCATTGACGCGCAGTTCAAACGTCCAGGCGCCTTTGCCGAAGGTATCAAAGTCCGCCGACTGGTTGCCTTTGTGGACACGCTGAACCACTTTATTCAGACGGGCGACCTCCTGGCCGACTACCTGTGGAATGGCATCTGACAACGTCTGGAAAATCACCTCACCGCCCGGCGCTTCTCCAACGCCGGTGTTCCCTGCGCTGTCGGTCAGCACCACGATATTGCGGGTAAACCAGGCGTTATGCGCGCCGCCAATGTTAAGCAGCATACTGTCCTGTCCGGCCACCGGGATGACCTGCATATCGGTGACGACCGGGCTCGATTGTGTTGTCATCAGCCACGCTCCCCTACAGGTTTGAGTTCAATACGTTTGATATCACCCACCAGCACCAGATAGCTCAGGACCGCCACCAGGGCGTGCACACCCACATAAATCAGCGCACCGTTGAATGAGCCCGTGGTCCCGACGATATAGCCAATGGCAATCGGGGTGACAATACCGGAGATGTTGCCGAACATGTTGAACAGCCCACCGCTCAGGCCGCTGATCTCTTTTGGCGCGGTATCCGCCATGACCGCCCAGCCAAGGGCACCAATGCCTTTCCCGAAGAAGGCCATCGCCATAAAGCCGATGATCATCCACTCCGCGCTGACGTAGTTACAGAACACCATGGTCATCGAAAGCAACATGCCGAGCACAATTGGCGTTTTACGGGCGATGTTCAGCGAACCGGTACGACGCATCAGCCAGTCGGAAATCACCCCGCCCAGCACGCCCCCGACAAAGCCGCAGATAGCCGGTACAGAGGCGACAAAGCCCGCTTTCAGAATCGACATACCGCGCGCCTGCACCAGATATACCGGGAACCAGGTGATGAAGAAGTAGGTTAAGGCGTTGATACAGTACTGTCCCAGGTAGATGCCGATCATCATGCGTGAACCGACAAGCTGCTTGATCTGCGCCCATTTCTGGCTGAACGGGACTTTTGCTTTTTGGGTTTTCTGATCCATGTTGATCAGCGCCCCGCCTTCCGCAATGTACTCCAGCTCTTTCTTGTTTACGCCCGGATGTTGGTTCGGCTCGTGGATCACTTTCAGCCAGATAAAGCTGATGACGATCCCCAGTCCCCCCATGAAGAAGAAGACGTGTGACCAGCCCACTTCATGCGTCAGCCAGCCCATAATCGGCGCAAAGATCACCGTCGCGAAATACTGGGCAGAGTTAAAAATCGCCACCGCCGTTCCTCGCTCCTGTGCCGGGAACCAGGCGGCCACGATGCGGCTATTACCGGGGAAGGAAGGCGCTTCCGCTAACCCCACCAGGAAACGGAGGGTAAAGAGCGCAATGATAATGCCGAAGCCGCTGAAGATATCGACGAAGCCCTGCAACAGGGTAAACATCGACCAGATAAAGATGGACCAGAAGTAGACGCGCTTGGATCCAAAACGATCGAGCAGCCAGCCTCCCGGGATCTGACCGATAACATAGGCCCATGAAAATGCGGAGAAAACATACCCCATGCCAACCGGATCAAGCCCAATGTCTTTCGCCATTTCAGAGCCGGCAATCGACAGCGTGGCGCGGTCACCATAGTTAAAGGACGTGACGATAAACAGCATCACCACTATCCAGTAGCGAGCATTAGTGCGCTTCTCCGCGCTGCTCGCCGCGTGGCTTAATGTACTCATTGTTGCACTCCTGAAACATAGCTTTCGCCTGGTTCACTCTGTACAGCACCGGTAGGGTAATCAGAATGAGATTGGTGTTTGTCGTTTTGGTACGGCCTGAAGCCGTTTTATTGTGACCGGGAAAGTATATGAAGGAGTGACACGTTCTCTCACCGTGCAAAAACACAACATTGAGGGGCATGAGAACGGTTGTTTGTGGCAAAAGCCTAAGAGAGTGGAAGATGGTTCACGGAATTGGCGTTCAGGGCGGACGTTATCGCCGGGTGGCGGCACCGCCTGACCCGGCCAGGAAAACCCGTAGGCCCGCGCAAGCGAAGCGCCGCCGGGCAGGATGTTATTTGAGAAGTGTGGCCCAGTTCTCAACCCACGGGTTTGACTCGCTTTCGGGTTCGGGGTGTTCACCGGCGTCAATCAGCAGCATCTCGCCCACGCGCTGGGCGCTCTGTTCCTGAAGGAGCGCGTCGAACTGCTTACCGCCGCCGCAGAAATTGGCGTAAGAACTGTCGCCCAGGGCGATGATGCCGTAGTGCACGTTCGGCTGATAGCCAAGCCGGTCTTTAATGCCCTGGAACAGCGGCACGATGCTGTCCGGCAGATCGCCCTGCCCGGTCGTGGAGGTCACCACCAGAATGTATTTATCTTGATACTTTTCCCAGTCTGCCAGCTCCGGGTCTTCATAAACCGTGGCTTTATGCCCGTGGCTTGCGAGTATCGCTTCAGCCTCTTCCGCTACCAGCAGCGAGTTGCCGTACATTGTGCCGACAAAAATGCCTACTTCAGCCATGATGTGTTCCCTTAATTATTGCGCTTGCTGTTCATCCTGAACGTTGCCTGAGACAAACTCAACCCTTTCATTTTTGGGGAGTTGCCCCCGCCAGCCAAACTGTGACAGCGCCTGCATCCAGACATCATCCAGACCCGCATGGATCGTCAGCGGTTCACCGGTAAACGGGTGCGTCAGGCTCAGTTCGCTTGCGTGCAGCATCAGACGATCGCAACCAAAATGTTCGGCCGCGCTGCGGTTCTGCCGCAGATCGCCATGCTTGCTGTCGCCGATAATCGGATGACGCAAATGCTTCAGGTGTCGGCGGAGCTGGTGTTTACGCCCTGTTTTGGGCAATAGCTCAACCAGGCTGTAGCGGGTGGTGGGAAATTTGCTGGTTGCCACCGGCATTTCGGTGGTCGCCATACCGCGATACCCGGTTACCGCAGGTTGCGGACCTTTATCATCGCGGGCAAATTTATCGGCGATTTTGTCCAGCTCTTCCACCAGAGGATAGTCAAGCGTCGCGGCTTCTGTCAGCCAGCCACGCACAATCGCATGGTAGCGTTTCTGGATCTGATGCTGCTCAAACTGCTGCGCCAGCAGGCGACCGGCTTCGCTGGACAATCCCATCAGCAGTACACCGGAAGTGGGTCGGTCCAGGCGATGGGCGGTAAACACATGCTGACCAATCTGGTCGCGCACGGTCTGCATCACAACCACCTTCTCGTCACGATCCAGCCAGCTGCGATGCACCAGCCATCCCGACGGTTTGTTCACTGCCACCAGCCACTCATCCTGATAGAGGATCTCAAGCGTCATGCGTCATCACCGGCAAACAGCGCATCCAGCTTTTCCAGCTCAGCCAGCATGACAGCACGCGCCGGGTGGGTGGCCTCCAGCGCCATTTCATAGTAAGGCGAGACAGCAAACGCCTGCGGCAGCGGGTGTCCCCCTTCCAGCAGCGCATGCATACGGGGAATTAACACCCACTGAAGCCACTCAAACGGCGCCAGCGTATCCAGGCAGAACGGCTGGGTGCTTGCGAACGCTTCTGGCTGCGGCGCGGTCTCCTGCCACAGCTGATGTTGGCGCAAAAGAGCTTCGATGGCGTGCAACCGGGCACGAACGCTATCGTGTTGCGTCATAGTAACCTCAACTGAAAAAATGAACGGCGCGCAGCATAGCATTGCAGGCAGCAGAAATAAAAAAAGGGAGCACTGTAAAAACAGTGCTCCCGGTTCGTTTCGCAGCATTCCAGCTACAATTCATGCTCCCTGCTCATCCGTGACAACTTTTCCTGAAGCCCGAAGGCCTGGTCATCCGTAAACCTTTTGCATCCCGCGCACATCGTCCTGATATGTCTGTTTCATCCTGAAACGTCCTGGCCATCCTGACCCACCGTTCTTCCTGACCGGCTCTCGTTCTCCTTCCTGGAGGTGTCCCTTACGCATCCTGCGTTATCCTTTTGCTTCATCCTGAAGCCTTCCTGCAGCGCCATCCTGACGTGTCCAGTTTGAGTAACGCCATCATCCTGATGTTCGTTTCTCGTGTCGGCATCCTGTCGACAGAGATAGAATCCGCTATTCCGCTTCGTCTTACAACCCACCCTGTGAGGGTCGTAAGCTTAAGGATCGCAGGGATGATGAGTCAGAAACAGACTAATACCTTGATAGTTATAATAATATTATTCTTAATTCCGTAAGGTAATACTGAATGTTGCGGCGATCTCTCACAAACCGTGTAAGAGATCTCTCACACGCGCTGTAGCATGATGGATTACAGAAGCGGCTCAAGTCGGGTAAGGAAATCCGCAAGAGAGGGGGCGAGCGTCTCGCGATTGCGGGTGCCGATAGTCTCTTTGATCACCTCACCGGACAAGTTGCAGACGGAGATAACATCCAGTTCACTGTCCAGAGTGCCAATAAAGAGTGTCGGAGAAAGCTTAAGGCGTTTTTGCGTGACCAGATGACCAATCAGGTTTTCCTGAACACGCTGCAGATCGTCTTCGCTCCAGGTCTGCAACAGCGTCAGCGCCACATCACCAAAGCGGGCAGGCATATCCCCTGCAAACTGCGTGGTGTAAAACGCGTGAATCGCTGGTTGTACCACAAGGTCCATTGCGCGTTCAACCGCATTTACATTTTGCTCGCCACTCCAGGGCTGCGGTTGCCAGATAACGTAGTCATCCACCGAAGAGATAATGCAGGGCGACGGCACACCATATAAATCAGCACTTTGCGGCCACGTTTCGCGCGCATCATGCCAGGCGTCGCAGTAGCGGGTCGTGAAGGTCTTAAGGGCATTTGCAGTTTCGATATCCACCGATTTCTCTCTTCTGGTAAGACAGGATAAACTCAGCCCATAAGTGTACCTGTAAAGTGACTATGAAACATGTCTTACGAAAATCATCAGGCGTTAACCAGCTTAACGCTGGGCAAATCGACCGATTACCGCGACACCTACGATGCCAGCCTGCTGCAGGGTGTTCCACGCAGCCTCAACCGCGATCCTTTAGGATTACGTGCAGACGCGCTGCCGTTTGTCGGCGGTGATATCTGGACGCTGTATGAACTCTCCTGGCTTAATGCTCGCGGTCTGCCGCAGGTGGCGGTGGGCCAGGTTGAGCTGGACCACGCCAGCCAGAACCTGGTGGAATCCAAAAGCTTTAAGCTGTACCTCAACAGTTTTAATCAGACCAAATTCACCAGCCTGGAAGAGGTCCAGCGCACGCTGGAGCGTGATTTACGCGCCTGCGCCCAGGGCGACGTGAGCGTTGCGCTGTATCGCCTGAATGAGCTGGAGGGACAGCCCATCGCCCACTTTAACGGCACCTGCATCGACGATCAGGATATCGAGGTGGATAACTACGAATTCAGCACCGAGTACCTCGAAACTGCGGCGAGCGGGAAGATCGTGGAGGAGACGCTGGTCAGCCATCTGCTGAAGTCCAACTGCCTGATTACCCACCAGCCGGACTGGGGATCCGTGCAGATCCAGTATCGCGGCCCGAAAATTGACCGGGAAAAACTGCTGCGCTATCTGGTGTCGTTCCGTCACCACAATGAATTTCACGAGCAGTGCGTGGAGCGCATTTTTAACGATATCCAGCGCTTCTGTCAGCCAGAGACATTGAGCGTGTACGCGCGCTATACCCGTCGTGGTGGGCTGGATATTAACCCGTGGCGCACCAATACCGATTTTGTGCCTGCAACCGGTCGACTGGTGCGTCAGTAATATAAATATTTTCACAATATGGGCGAGTAATGAGGCGCTTTAGGTTGTGAAACGCCACACGCCAGGGCTATTGTAATCAACAGGGAATGACGATAATCGTCCCATAAGGAGCTCACTTGATTACACATATTAGCCCGCTTGGCTCAATGGATATGTTGTCGCAGCTGGAAGTGGACATGCTTAAACGCACGGCCAGCAGCGATCTTTATCAACTGTTTCGTAACTGTTCACTTGCCGTACTGAACTCCGGAAGCCTGACAGACAACAGTAAAGAACTGTTATCCCGCTTCGAAAGCTTTGATATCAACGTGCTGCGCCGCGAGCGCGGTGTGAAACTTGAAGTCATTAACCCGCCGGAAGAGGCCTTCGTCGACGGGCGGATTATTCGTTCCCTGCAGGCCAACCTGTTTGCCGTGCTGCGTGACATCCTGTTTGTTAACGGGCAGATCCACAACGCGGGCCGCTTCCAGCATCTTGACCTGGAAAGCTCGGTTCATATCACCAACCTGGTGTTTTCTATTCTGCGTAACGCCCGTGCCCTCCACGTTGGCGAAGCACCTAATATGGTCGTCTGCTGGGGCGGTCACTCGATTAACGAAACCGAATATCTCTACGCCCGTCGGGTGGGAACCCAGCTTGGTCTGCGCGAGCTGAATATCTGCACCGGCTGTGGTCCAGGCGCGATGGAAGCGCCAATGAAAGGTGCCGCCGTGGGTCATGCCCAGCAGCGATACAAAGAGGGACGCTTTATCGGCATGACCGAGCCGTCAATCATCGCCGCTGAGCCACCTAACCCGCTGGTTAACGAACTCATTATCATGCCGGATATCGAAAAACGTCTTGAAGCGTTTGTCCGTATCGCCCACGGCATTATCATCTTCCCGGGCGGGGTAGGAACGGCGGAAGAGCTGCTCTACCTGCTGGGGATCCTGATGAACCCGGCCAACAAAGATCAGGTTCTGCCGTTAATCCTGACCGGGCCGAAAGAGAGTGCCGACTACTTCCGTGTGCTGGACGAGTTTATCGTTCATACGCTGGGTGAAGCCGCACGTCGTCACTATCGCATTATCATTGACGATGCCGCAGAAGTGGCGCGTCAGATGAAAAAGGCGATGCCGCTGGTGAAAGAGAACCGTCGTGATACCGGAGATGCTTACAGCTTTAACTGGTCAATCCGTATCGCGCCGGATCTGCAGATCCCATTCGAGCCTTCGCATGAGAATATGGCGAACCTGAAACTCTATCCGGACCAGCCGGTGGAAGTGCTGGCCGCCGACCTGCGACGCGCCTTCTCCGGCATTGTGGCGGGTAACGTGAAAGAGGTGGGGATCCGCGCCATTGAGCAGTATGGCCCGTATAAGATCCACGGTGACCCGGAGATGATGCGCCGCATGGATGACATGCTGCAGGGCTTTGTCGCCCAACACCGCATGAAGCTGCCGGGCTCAGCTTACATTCCTTGCTACGAAATCTGTACGTAACGTTTCAATCGTTCATCTGAGGGCCGGGTCGCGTTCTGTCGCTACCCGGCTTTTTTTCGCATCAATTCATAGCCATCGCTTATACGATTTACAAACAGGCAGCGAACGCAAACGATTACCTGGATTTTGAAACCATAAATTATCAGCTTTAAAGCAAATTACTTATCAGAAAATCCTAAAACCCACCGTCTTTACAGCGTAAGACACCTATCTTAGGGGCCACTCTTTCAGGCCACATGTTGTTAATGGTAGCCTTCGCGCCCGTAAATTCTCTTTGATGTTTTTTTAACAGAGAAATGGTCTAAATATACCCACATCATGAGTGGATTATTGCATTTGGGATCGCGATCACTGATACATTCATAAGTAGAATGTATCTTTCCGCCCGCCAATAGTTACGGGTGAAAATTATTAAAAAACCGTCACTGAACGAATTTCATATTACCGTCAGGCATTTTTTCATCGGATTTGACTACAAACCTGACAATTTGCTTCCTCCAGGAGATACAGATGGAAACCACTCAAACCAGCACCGTTGCTTCGATTGAATCCCGAAGTGGTTGGCGCAAAACGGATACCATGTGGATGCTTGGCCTTTACGGCACAGCAATCGGCGCTGGTGTACTGTTCCTTCCTATCAACGCAGGTGTCGGCGGTCTGATCCCGCTGATCATCATGGCCATCATCGCGTTCCCGATGACCTTCTTCGCACACCGCGGTCTGACCCGCTTTGTGTTGTCTGGTAAAAACCCGGGTGAAGACATTACTGAAGTGGTTGAAGAACACTTTGGTATCGGCGCAGGTAAACTGATTACCCTGCTCTACTTCTTCGCGATTTACCCGATTCTGCTGGTTTACAGCGTGGCGATCACCAACACCGTTGAAAGCTTCATGACGCACCAGCTGCAGATGACGCCGCCACCGCGTGCCATTCTGTCTCTGATCCTGATCGTCGGTATGATGACCATCGTGCGCTTCGGCGAGCAGATGATCGTGAAAGCGATGAGCGTTCTGGTGTTCCCGTTTGTTGCCGCCCTGATGGTGCTGGCCTGCTACCTGATCCCACAGTGGAACGGTGCAGCGCTGGAAACCCTGTCCCTGAGCAGCGCATCTGCGACCGGTAATGGTCTGATGATGACCCTGTGGCTGGCGATTCCGGTGATGGTCTTCTCCTTTAACCACTCCCCGATCATCTCTTCCTTCGCCGTGGCGAAACGTGAAGAGTACGGTGCAGGCGCAGAGAAGAAGTGCTCCAGCATCCTGGCACGTGCACACATCATGATGGTGCTGACCGTGATGTTCTTCGTCTTCAGCTGCGTACTGAGCCTCTCCCCGGCGGACCTGGCGGCAGCGAAAGAGCAGAACATCTCTATTCTGTCTTACCTGGCAAACCACTTTAACGCTCCGCTGATTGCCTGGATGGCGCCAATCATCGCGATTATCGCTATCACCAAATCCTTCCTGGGCCACTATCTGGGCGCACGTGAAGGCTTCAACGGTATGGTGATTAAATCTCTGCGTGGTAAAGGCAAGAGCATTGAAATCAGCAAACTGAACAAAATCACTGCGCTGTTTATGCTGCTGACCACCTGGGCCGTTGCAACGCTCAACCCAAGCATCCTGGGCATGATTGAAACCCTGGGCGGCCCGGTTATCGCGATGATTCTGTTCCTGATGCCGATGTACGCGATTCAGAAAGTCCCTGCGATGCGTAAATACAGCGGCCATATCAGCAACGTGTTCGTTGTGGTTATGGGTCTGATTGCCATCTCTGCCATTTTCTACTCACTGTTCAGCTAATACCTCCAGCGCCGTCTTCGGGCGGCGCACTTCTCCTCTCTGACTGAAAGCAATGGACGCATCATGATTAGCGTATTCGATATTTTCAAAATCGGTATTGGTCCTTCCAGCTCTCACACTGTCGGACCAATGAAAGCCGGTAAACAGTTCACGGATGACTTGATTGCACGCGGTATTTTGCACGACGTTACCCGCGTGGTTGTCGATGTATACGGTTCCCTTTCCCTCACCGGTAAAGGCCACCATACCGATATCGCCATTATCATGGGCCTGGCGGGTAACCTGCCGGATACCGTAGATATTGATGCGATCCCTGGCTTCATCCAGGACGTTAATACCCACGGTCGCCTGCTGCTGGCAAAGGGTGAACACGAAGTGGAATTCCCGGTTGATCGCTGCATGAATTTCCATGCCGACAACCTGTCACTGCACGAAAACGGTATGCGTATTACCGCCCTGGCAGGTGACACCGCGGTTTACAGCCAGACGTATTACTCTATCGGCGGCGGGTTTATCGTCGACGAAGACCACTTTGGTCAAACCAATACCGCTTCTGTCGAGGTGCCGTATCCGTACAAAACGGCGGCGGATTTACAGCGTCACTGCCAGGAGACGGGCCTCTCCCTCTCTGGCCTGATGATGAAAAACGAACTGGCCCTGCACAGTAAAGCGGAGCTGGAACAGCACTTTGCTAACGTCTGGGAGGTGATGCGCGGCGGGATTGAACGCGGTATCACCACCGAAGGCGTTCTGCCCGGTAAGCTTCGCGTACCGCGCCGTGCAGCCGCCTTGCGCCGTATGCTGGTGAGCACCGACAAAACGACAACCGACCCGATGGCGGTGGTGGACTGGATCAACATGTTCGCCCTGGCGGTAAATGAAGAGAACGCCGCGGGTGGCCGCGTGGTCACCGCGCCAACCAACGGAGCCTGCGGTATTGTTCCGGCGGTGCTGGCGTACTACGACAAGTTTATCCGTGAAGTGAACGCGAACTCGCTGGCGCGCTATATGCTGGTCGCCAGTGCGATTGGGTCACTGTACAAGATGAACGCCTCCATTTCCGGCGCGGAAGTGGGCTGTCAGGGTGAAGTCGGCGTGGCCTGTTCCATGGCCGCAGCGGGTCTGGCAGAGTTGTTGGGTGCAAGCCCGGCGCAGGTATGCATTGCCGCCGAAATCGGCATGGAGCATAACCTGGGGCTGACCTGTGACCCGGTTGCCGGACAGGTTCAGGTGCCGTGTATCGAGCGTAACGCGATCGCCTCCGTGAAGGCAGTGAACGCCGCACGTATGGCGCTGCGCCGCACCAGCGAGCCACGCGTCTGCCTCGATAAGGTTATCGAAACCATGTACGAAACCGGTAAAGATATGAACGCCAAATACCGTGAAACCTCTCGCGGTGGTCTGGCAATGAAGATCGTCACCTGCGATTAAGCCGCTCAGGAAGCCTCGTTTTGCGAGGCTTCTTCCTGTTTTTCCTCACGCTATTCGTTTCATCCTGCCGACAGTGATACCCTTTAGCCATTAGAGTTAAGGGAGAATATCTGTGGCTGTTCATTTGCTTATCGTCGACGCGCTCAACCTGATTCGCCGGATCCATGCAGTGCAAGGTACGCCCTGTAAGGACACCTGTCTGCACGCGCTGGAGCAACTTATTCGCCACAGCGAACCGACGCATGTCGTGGCCGTGTTTGATGACGAGGCGCGTAATTCCGGCTGGCGACATCAGCGTTTGCCGGACTATAAAGCCGGACGCGCCCCGATGCCGGACGATTTGCATTCAGAAATGCCGATGATTCGCACGGCATTTGAACAGCGCGGCGTGCCCTGCTGGGGCGCCCAGGGCAATGAAGCCGACGATCTGGCGGCGACGCTTGCGGTCAAAGTGGCCAGCGCCGGGCATCAGGCAACCATTGTATCGACGGATAAAGGCTACTGTCAGCTGCTCTCTCCCACTATCCGCATTCGTGATTACTTCCAGAAACGCTGGCTCGACGCCCCGTTTATTGCCAGTGAATTTGGCGTCTCGCCTGAACAGCTTCCTGACTACTGGGGGCTGGCGGGGATCAGCAGTTCTAAGGTGCCGGGCGTTGCCGGTATTGGACCCAAGAGTGCCGCACAACTCCTGACGGATTTTCAGGATCTGGAAGGGATTTACGCCCGGCTCGATGAGGTCCCGGAAAAATGGCGCAAGAAGCTGGAGGCACATAAAGAGATGGCCTTTATCTGCCGGGATGTGGCGACGTTACAGACGGATTTACAGCTGGACGGGAATTTGCAGCAGTTGAGGTTAGAGCGTTAAGAGTCCCCTCTCCCCGTTGGGGAGAGGGTTCGGGTGAGGGGCCTATCGCTCGTCGCGACGCCCGCCCACGGCCGCCCACCAGCGACGAATATGCACCGTCACCTCTTCGCGGTCGTGATACAGCTGACGCGCCTGGATCTCCACGTTAATGCCGTGTTCATCCAGTTGCTGCTGAATATAGGCCAGGTTCTGAGAGACCTCCTCATAGCGCTTTTTCATTGGCAGCTTCAGGTTAAAGATGGTCTCACGGCACCAGCCGTTCACCACCCAGGAGGCCATCAGTGCCGCCACTTTCGCTGGTTTTTCCACCATATCGCACACCATCCAGGAGATGTTATTGCGGGTTGGACGATAGCGGAAACCGTCTTCACGCAGCCAGGTGACCTGCCCGGTGTCCATCAGGCTTTGCGCCATCGGGCCGTTATCAACAGACGACACCCACATGTTGCGTTTCACCAGCTGATAGGTCCAGCCCCCCGGGCATGCCCCGAGATCGACCGCGTACATGCCGTTGGCCAGACGCTCATCCCACTCATCCGCCGGAATAAAGACGTGAAACGCCTCCTCCAGCTTCAGGGTTGAACGGCTCGGCGCATCAGCCGGGAACTTCAGTCGTGGGATCCCCATAAAGAACGGAGAGTTGTTGTTGGTGTAAGAGTAACCGGTGTAGCAGCAGCCCGGGGCAATAAAGAAGATATGCACCACCGGACGCTTTGGCGTTTCGTAATTTGTCAGCACGCCGGCATCACGCAGCGCCGCGCGCAGCGGTACGGTGAACTTACGGCAGAACTTCATCAGCTCTTTGCTTTCGTTGGTGTCGGCCACCTCAACGCGCAAATCACCGCCCTTCTCGACCACGCCCTGCAGCATGCCCACAATCGGGGTGATGCGATCTTCTGGCGGAAGATCTTTCAACAACTCACCCGCGACAAACATCTGGCGCGCAAAGATCAGTGAGCTGAACGGCAGCTCGCGTGCCAGCTTATCCGCATCGTCAGGCTGGTAGCATTCGAACACCACATAGCCCGCATTATCCTTAACGCGCGCAAAACCGAAGACTTCTCGCTTCGCCGCTTTATCCGTAATTTCCGCGGCGCACTCTTTCTCAAACCCCGGGCGACAATATAAAACAACCTTATTCATGAACAACGCCCTTGCGTTTCAGACGGATAGCTCCGATAAACATTAATACCCACCCTGCCAGGAAGCTGACGCCGCCGACAGGTGTAACAAACGCCCACAGGCGCAAATGCGAGAGTGCAAGGCAGTAAAGGCTGCCGCTGAACAGCACCGTGCCCAGCGCCAGGAATACACTGCTCCAGTAAAACCAGATGCTGATCCGGCGCTGCATCGCCACCGCCAGCCCAAAAATAGCCAGGGTATGGAACGCCTGATATTCAAGGCCGGTCTGGATCCAGCCCATCTCAACGACGCCCAAAGACTTGCTTAAGACATGTGCGCCAAAGGCGCCCAGTGCAACAAAAATAAAGCCACTCACCGCGGCAAAAATCAGCATGAATCGGCTGGTCATGTTTCAGTCCTAAAGTAATGCGTGCCCGGCACACAAAAGTTATTGTTCATACCTGAAGCGGAATTTTTCTTGCTCGCTCGCCGCTTTCGCCAGTATCCACTGCCGGAAAGCGGCTATTTTACCCAGTTCTGCCTGACTGTCATGACAAACCAGATAAAACGCATTCTTGCTGACCAGTACATCATTAAAAGGGCAAACCAGACGGCCAGCCTCAATTTCGGACTGCGCCATGACGTTGTTCGCCAGCGCCACGCCCTGTCCGTGAATGGCAGCCTGTAGCACCATCGCACTGTGGCTAAAAATGGGCCCCTGCTGCACGTTTATATGATTAAGACCTAATTGACGGGTATAAGTTTGCCAGTCGCGGCGAGAAGCATCGTGTAATAGCGTATGTTGTGCCAGATCGGCGGGCGACTTTAACGCTTTATCACCTGTTAAAAGCAGCGGCGAACAGACCGGTAGCAGATATTCTGCGTATAATTTCTCGACACGCAAGCCTGGCCAGTTACCGCGACCATAAAAAATGGCGACATCCACATCGTCCGCCAGTTTGTCTTCCTGACGATCCACGGCCTGGATCCGAACGTCAATTCCCGGATAAGCTGAGTTAAAGCTTGAGAGTCTGGGCACCAGCCACTGAATGGCAAAACTGGGCAATAAACTTACCGTTAGTGCGCCTTTTGCACTCCTCGCCTGCAGCTTACGCGTGGCTTCCGTGAGCTGGGAAAAAATCTCTTTAATATCCTGAAAATAGCTCTGCCCCTCTTCCGTCAACAACAGTGAACGGTTGCGCCGGCGGAACAGCTTGAGGCCCAGAAAATCCTCCAGGGACTTGATTTGGTGACTTACTGCGGCCTGTGTCACAAAAAGCTCATCTGCTGCACGGGTGAAGCTCAGGTGACGTGCTGCTGCATCAAAAACGCGTAATGCATTAAGGGGTGGCAATCGCTTGGACATGGTTATCTGGCTTAGATGTTAACGAGATTTAACAAATAGGAAACAACGTTTAACCTATTAGTTTTTTTTATCTGAGCCATTATAATTTGTCCGTTGAGGAACTACCAGCAAATACCTATAGTGGCGGCACTTCCTGAGCCGGAACGAGAAGCTTTTTTTGGAATGCGTGTTCTGAAGGGCTTTTGGCTTACGGTTGTGATGTTGTGTTGTTGTGTTTGCAATTGGTCTGCGATTCAGACCACGGTAGCAACGCTACCAATTTTTCACTTCCTGTACATTTACCCTGTCTGTCCATAGTGATTAATGTAGCACCGCCAATTTGCGGTGCTTTTTTTTGCTTATCGATCTGTTAATGCTCGATCTCTTTCATCTCTTTCACGTCCGTGCGGTTAATCTGCTGCTTGTTCCCGTTAGCATCTTTATATGAAATCATCCCGGTATCGTTATCGGTTGTCGGTTTCCCTTCCGAAACAATGGAACGACCATCGTTAGTGTGCATGACGTAGTTGTTACCAGAACAGGCGCTCAGGGCAAAAGTAAACGCACAGGCAGAAATGATTGCAGCTGTCTTATTCATGATTCTTCTCCTTTAGCAATTAATGCTATTCAAACCTCGATTTATAACAGGCTAAAACATCCGCCTAACACTATTTAGCATAACCTGCTTTTTCAGGGGCATAGTGATAAGCAGACTATTCCGATAGAGATCATCCGCCTTGCCGTGGCGCGGAAATTGCGCGACGATCTCTGTAATGAGATGAGGAATTCCATGAACGCTTTCAGTCCTGCGCAGTTTCGCGCACAGTTTCCGGCGCTGGCCGATGCCGGTATTTATCTTGATAGCGCTGCCACCGCCTTAAAGCCACAGGCGGTGATTGAGGCAACGCAGCAGTTCTATAGCCTGAGCGCAGGCAATGTGCATCGTAGCCAGTTTGCCGAGGCCCGGCGCTTAACCGCTCGCTATGAAGCCGCACGCGATCAGGTTGCACGCCTGATCAATGCCGACAGCGGAAAAAACATCGTCTGGACACGAGGCACCACCGAAGCCATTAACATGGTGGCCCAGTGCTATGCCCGCCCCCTGCTCCAGCCAGGAGACGAAATCATCGTCAGTGAGGCGGAACATCACGCCAACCTGGTACCCTGGCTGATGGTGGCAGAACAAACCGGGGTACGGGTGGTGAAACTCCCGCTGGGGGCAGACTATCTGCCGGACGTGGCACGTTTACCGGAGCTGATTACACCGCGCAGCCGCATTCTGGCGCTTGGACAGATGTCGAACGTCACCGGTGGCTGCCCGGATTTGGCACAGGCTATCCGCATCGCGCATGCCAGCGGCATGGTGGTGATGATCGACGGTGCGCAGGGTGTGGTCCATTTCCCGGCCGATGTGCAAAAACTGGATATCGATTTTTATGCCTTCTCAGGACATAAGCTTTACGGACCAACCGGTATTGGGGCGTTGTACGGTAAGCCTGAGTTGCTGGCGCAAATGACGCCGTGGCTCGGTGGCGGCAAGATGATCACAGAAGTCTCTTTCGAGGGCTTTAAAACGCAGGACGTTCCTTACCGTCTGGAAGCAGGAACGCCGAACGTGGCGGGCGTCATTGGCCTGAGCGCCGCCCTCGGATGGCTCGCTGAAACGGACATTGTCCAGGCTGAAAGCTGGAGCCGGGGTCTGGCGACGCTGGCTGAAGAGGAGCTTAAAAAACGTCCTGGCTTTCGTTCGTTCCGCGTGCAGGACTCTAGCCTGTTAGCTTTTGATTTTGCAGGCGTACACCATAGCGACATGGTGACGCTGTTGGCCGGATATGGCATTGCCCTGCGTGCCGGACAGCATTGCGCCCAGCCGCTGCTGGCGGCACTTGGCGTGAGTGGTACACTGCGCGCCTCGTTTGCGCCTTACAATACCCAAAGCGATGTCGACGCACTGATTTCCGCGGTTGACCGCGCCCTTGAACTCCTGGTGGATTAATGACTAGCTCTGCTTTAGCCGGACACCCGTTTGGCACAGTGATCACAGAAGAAACGTTAAAACAGACCTTTGCGCCGCTCACGCAATGGGAAGATAAATATCGTCAACTGATCCTGCTGGGTAAGCAGCTTCCGGCCCTTTCTGACGATCTTAAAGCACAGGCAAAGGAGATCGCGGGGTGCGAAAACCGCGTCTGGCTTGGGTTCAGCGTATCCGGAGAGAAACTGCATTTCTTTGGCGACAGCGAAGGACGCATCGTTCGCGGGCTGCTGGCGGTGCTGTTAACCGCCGTCGAGGGTAAAAGCGCGGCGACGCTACTGGCGCACTCGCCGCTGACCCTGTTCGATGAACTGGGTTTGCGCGCGCAGCTGAGCGCCTCGCGCGGCCAGGGCCTGGTCGCCCTTAGTGAAGCGGTACAGGACGCCGCCCGTCAGGCTCAGGCCTGACGTTCCGCCTTCGCCATCATCTTCTTCAGGGCGTGAGATACCGCCACAAAGCCAAAGGAGGCGGTCACCATGGTGGCCGCACCAAATCCTGAGGCGCAATCCATCCTTTTAGGCCCTTCCGCCGTGCTTTTCATGGCACAGACCGAGCCGTCAGCCTGCGGATAAACCAGCGCTTCAGTCGAGAAAACGCAGTCGACGCCCAGCTTACCTTTGCTGTTTTTCACCACGTTGAAGTCGCTTTTCAGCCGTTCACGCAGTTTGGCCGCCAACGGATCCTGAATGGTTTTCGCCAGATCGGCCACCTGGATCTGCGTTGGATCAATTTGTCCGCCCGCGCCACCGGTGGTCACCAGTGGCACCTTGTAACGACGACAGTACGCAATAAGCGCCGCTTTTGGACGCACGCTATCAATCGCGTCAATCACGTAGCTGTAGCCTCTGCTCATGTAGTCAGCGACATTATCTGCCGTCACAAAATCATCAATCACCGTGACCCGACATTCCGGGTTGATCAGGCGGATACGCTCTGCCATGACCTCAGATTTTGCCAGGCCGACGTTGTCACGCAGGGCATGGATTTGACGGTTGGTGTTGGTGACGCACACGTCATCCATATCAATCAGCGTGATTGCGCCAATACCGGTTCTCGCCAGCGCTTCTGCCGCCCACGAGCCCACACCACCAATGCCCACGACGCAGACATGCGCATCCGCAAACAGCTGCAGGGCTTTTTCACCATAGAGACGTGCCGTACCGCCAAAACGCTGGCGCCACGCGTCGCTGATTACCACAGACATAAAACCTCAGATGTAAAAAGGGTGAGGTTTTTCCTCACCCTGAACAGTAATCCGTATTCCGCTCAGAATACCACAATCAGCCGCTGAATACGTTTCCGGCACCAGGCGCTGTCTTCAGCACCCATACGCGGCCATAGTGGTTATACCAGCCTGCACGGTGGCCGGCGTCCGGGCCAATCCCCTGATAAATATCAAAGTGCTGGCCTTTAATTGCGCCACCGACATCCAGCGCCACCATCAGACGTAACTCGTACTGACCGTTAAATTTACCGTTATTGTCCAGCAGCGGCACTTCTGCCAGCAGCGTGGTACCCGCAGGAATGATGGAACGATCCGATGCCACCGACGCACGGCCAATCAGCGGCACGGCGCTCGCCCCTTTCACCGGCGCAAAGTTTTGCGGTTTAAAGAAGACGAATGACGGGTTCTGCTCCAGCAGCTCACGCACCTCGGCTTCACTGTGTTTTTCGCCCCACTCGCGGATCGCCTGCATCGACATATCTTCTTTTTTCACTTCGCCTCGGTCGATCAGCACTTTACCAATGCTGCGGTAGGCATGGCCGTTTTTGCCGGCGTAGCTAAAGAAGTTCAGCGGAGAACCGTCACCAAAATCGATGTAGCCACTGCCCTGAACATCCATGATGAAGTTGTCCATCAGGGAGTTGCTGTAAGCCAGGACGTAGTTTTCGCTAAGCGCGCCGGCGTAGATCTCCGCGCGGGACGGCAGGCGGCCACGTTTTGGCGGCATACGATAAATGGGATACTGGAATTCGCCCTGACGCGTATGGCGCGCCTGGATAACCGGAGTGTAATAGCCGGTAAACTGCACGTTGCCGTAGTTGTCCGCCCCTTCCATCTGCCAGGCGTCGATACCAAACTGGCGCATGTTGCGCGTATCACCGCCCGCACGCAGCCAGTCCTGCACGGCGTTATAAACGCTACTCTGTGAGCCATACAGGCGCGGCGACGCATTGCGGATCTGGTAAACCTGCTCGGAGAAATCACCGGCGTTGATCGGTGCGCCGACAGCATCCGGCTGGTTAACTAAAGAGAAAGGCTGGGATAATTTCCCGTCTTTATACTGTTGACCGCGATCGGTCGGTTTAGAAGAACAGGCGGCAAGAATCGCTACCATTGCGCCCGTGATCAGATACTTTGCCCAACGTCCTTTCATTATATCTCGTCTTTAAGTTGCCCATTTCCGCGTGATGAAGATAACAAACCCACTGTTCTAAAGAAACGGAATCACATGCCCTTTGGCAAATTCTGAGCAAAAAATAGTCCAAAGGTTTCGATGCCGTTCAATTTACATACAAAATTAATGAATTATGTGAAAAAGGGGTTGCATCACAAACCTAACCGAGTATAGTGCGCATCCACGGACGCGGGGTGGAGCAGCCTGGTAGCTCGTCGGGCTCATAACCCGAAGGTCGTCGGTTCAAATCCGGCCCCCGCAACCAATTAAAATTTGATGAAGTATCTTCTACGAGAGTAGAAAGACGGACGCGGGGTGGAGCAGCCTGGTAGCTCGTCGGGCTCATAACCCGAAGGTCGTCGGTTCAAATCCGGCCCCCGCAACCAATCAAATTTGAAGAAGTAAGTTTCTACACAAGTAGAAAGACGGACGCGGGGTGGAGCAGCCTGGTAGCTCGTCGGGCTCATAACCCGAAGGTCGTCGGTTCAAATCCGGCCCCCGCAACCAATACTTCTAAAAACAATCAACACCCTTAAGGGTGTTTTTTTGTATCTGTCGTTTGTGAATTTGCCGGGCGTTAACCCGGCGGGCAGCATTATCCACGTCTTGCCAGCGTCGCCCCGTCAGAGAAATACGCCCTGATCCCTGCCAGAATCGACTCCGCCACTTCCTGCTGGAATTTAGCCGTCTTGAGCTTCCGCTCCTCTTCCACGTTACTGATAAACGCCGTTTCAACCAGGATAGACGGGATATCCGGCGCTTTCAGTACCGCAAACCCGGCTTGCTCAACGCTGTTTTTGTGCAGCTTGTTGATATTGCCAAGCTTACCCAGCACCGCTTTACCAAACTTCAGGCTGTCGGTAATGGTCAGCGATTGCACCATATCGAACATGGTGTGATCCACATAGCGGTCGCCGCTTTTGCTCACACCACCGATGAGATCCGAGGCGTTCTGCGTGTCCGCGAGGTAACGCGCCGCGGTACTGGTCGCCCCTTTGGTTGAGAGGGCAAATACTGACGATCCACTTGGCTGACGGCTGGTAAACGCATCAGCGTGGATAGAGACAAAGAGATCCGCACGCTGCTTCTGGGCTTTTGCCACACGCACTTTCAGCGGAATAAAGACATCTTCATTGCGCGTCATATAGGCGCGCATGTTGCCCTCTTTATCGATTAACGCTTTAAGACGGCGGGCAATCTGCAACACCACATCTTTTTCCCGCGTCCGGTATTTGCCTATCGCGCCTGAGTCTTCGCCTCCATGGCCAGGATCGAGCATGATCACAATCGGGCGATCGCGCCCTGCTTTCCCGGGCTGCGGGCCACTTTGCGCAGGTGGAACCTGTTTCTCAAGATTGCCCTGGTTGTAGTCTTCCAGTAATGCCAGAAGGGGATCCTGAATGTCCGTTGCATTTGCCGGATAGAGATCCATCACCAGACGTTCTTTGAACGTCGCAACAGGCGCAAGGGCAAACAGCTGCGGTTTCACATTCTGCTTCAGTTCAAACACCATGCGCACGGTTTGCGGATCAAACTGCCCTACGCGCGCCGATTTGATAAACGGATCATCACCTCGGATCTGCGCCGCCATCCCCTTCAGAACGGAGTTCAGGTTAACGCCTTCGAGATCCACCACCACACGCTCAGGGTTGCTGAGGGCAAACTGCTTATATTTCAGCACCCGATTGGATTCCACCGTGACGCGCGTATAGGTTGACGACGGCCAGACGCGCACCGCCACCACCTGACTTGTGGCGGCAAGACCCACCTGGCTGACGCTGAGCAGCCACATCGCCCCGGCCCCTTTTAACAAACGGCGGCGGCTTATTGCTGAATTGGATCCCGACATGCTTCTCCCGAGCAAGAAATCTGATTGACAGACAAAACATCAAAATTGACCGAAAACTTTAACGAATGACGCATAAACTGTCATCTATAAAAGGGTAAACAATCATACGTTAACGCACGGATTACTTATTAATTTCTGTGGGTCGCAGAAAATTTAGGCTTGCACATGCGGCCGCAATCGAATAAAAATACAGAAATTGCGAATAAACATTCATTAAGGGTTGTGCCATGGTGAAGGAACGTAGAACCGAACTGGTCCAGGGATTCCGCCATTCTGTTCCCTATATCAACGCCCATCGGGGAAAAACGTTTGTCATCATGCTCGGCGGCGAAGCCATTGAGCATGAAAACTTTTCCAGCATCGTCAATGACATCGGCCTGCTGCACAGCCTCGGCATCCGCCTGGTGGTGGTGTATGGCGCGCGTCCACAAATCGATGCGAACCTGGCCGCGCACCATCACGAGCCGATTTATCACAAGCATACCCGCGTTACGGATGCCAAAACCCTGGAGCTGGTGAAACAGGCCGCGGGTCTGCTGCAGCTGGATATCACCGCGCGCCTGTCCATGAGCCTGAACAACACGCCGCTGCAGGGGGCGCATATCAACGTCGTCAGCGGTAACTTCATCATTGCTCAGCCTCTGGGCGTGGACGACGGTGTGGACTATTGCCACAGCGGACGTATTCGTCGTATTGATGAGGAAGCCATTCACCGTCAACTGGATAGCGGTGCCATCGTACTGATGGGGCCGGTGGCCGTTTCCGTCACCGGCGAGAGCTTTAACCTCACGTCTGAAGAGATTGCCACCCAGCTGGCGATCAAACTGAAAGCAGAAAAAATGATTGGGTTTTGCTCTTCCCAGGGCGTCGTCAACGATGAGGGCGTGATTGTGCCAGAACTTTTCCCTAATGAGGCTCAGGCCCGCGTCGAAGCGCTGGAAGCCGAAGGGGATTATCATTCTGGTACCGTCCGTTTTCTGCGCGGTGCGGTGAAAGCCTGCCGTAGCGGCGTGCGTCGTAGCCACCTGATCAGCTATCAGGAAGACGGTGCCCTGCTGCAGGAGCTGTTCTCCCGCGACGGTATCGGCACCCAGATCGTAATGGAGAGTGCGGAGCAGATCCGCCGCGCCACCATTAACGATATTGGCGGCATTCTGGAGTTAATTCGCCCGCTGGAGCAGCAAGGGATCCTGGTGCGCCGTTCCCGCGAACAGCTGGAAATGGAGATCGACAAATTCACGATTATCCAGCGCGATAACCTGACAATCGCCTGCGCCGCGCTCTATCCGTTCCCGGAAGAGAAGATCGGCGAAATGGCCTGCGTCGCTGTCCATCCAGACTACCGCAGCTCTTCACGCGGCGAGATGCTGCTTGAGCGCGTGGCGGCCCAGGCGCGCCAGATGGGCCTGAGCAAGCTGTTCGTCCTGACCACGCGCAGCATTCACTGGTTCCAGGAGCGCGGTTTTACGCCTGTGGATATTGATTTGCTGCCTGAAAGTAAAAAAGAGATGTACAACTATCAACGCCGCTCGAAGGTGCTGATGGCCGACCTGGGATAATTCAACCTTCGCCGGGTAGCACTGCGCTCACCCGGCTTACATTTCTGACGTCCTTCAGAGGGACTCAAATATCGCGCTCAGGCCGCTTCGCCGTTCCGTACGGGTGGCAATCGCCTGCACCAGCACACGCTCATCGGTATAGAGCGACAAGCGCTGACGCGCACGGGTGATGGCAGTGTAGATCAGCTCCCGGGTAATGACGGGTGAAAGCTGGGTGGGCAGGATCAGCGCCGCATGGTTGAACTCGGATCCCTGAGATTTGTGTACCGTCATCGCCCATGCTGTTTCATGTTCAGGCAAGCGGCTGGGCTGTACGGACTTCACGCTACCATCCGGCATCAGGAACCAGACGCGAAGCCCCTGTCCACGATCAAGCGCAATGCCAATATCCCCGTTGAACAACCCCAGCGCGCTATCGTTGCGGGAGATCATGACTGGCCGACCTTCATACCAGCGTGAATGCGGCGTGCGGGTGATTTTGCGCTTTTGCGCAAGCAATTGCTCAAGCCTGTCGTTAAGGCCGCTGACGCCAAAAGGCCCTTCCCTCAGCGCACACAGCAACTGATATTCGCCAAACGCGGCAATGACCTGCGCAGGCGTATGTTGCTGCTGCACGCTCGTCAGGAAATGCTGATAGCCCTGCAGGGCATCATCCAGCATCGCCTGATACTCTTCCCCGGTTTGCAGCGATTTCTTCTCAATATCATTGAAGCTGCCGTCAAAAACAGCACTGGTCGCATGCCGATCCCCTCTGTTCACGGCCGCCGCCAGTTGGCCAATGCCGGAATCACTCCCGAAACGGTAGCTTTTTTGCAGTAGACACAGGCTGTCGCGCAGCGCCGCCGCGAGAGAGTGGCTTTCAGCTGCGAGCGAACAGCCGGTGAGGCGGGCTAACTCCTCAGCACGTTCCGCGGTATACCCAAGACTCGCATAGGTGCAGATATCGCCCAGCACAGCACCGGCTTCCACCGAGGCAAGCTGGTCACGATCGCCAAGGAAAATCACGCGCGCGTGGGAAGGTAAGGCGTCAATCAGCCGCGACATCATCGTCAGGTCGATCATCGACGCTTCATCCACGACCAGCACATCGAGATGCAGCGGGTTTCCGGCATGGTAACGCAGGCGCTGGCTGCCCGGCTGGGCACCCAGTAGCCGGTGCAGGGTGCTGGCTTCATTGGGGAAAAGCGCAAGCTGTTCCCGGGTGAGCGGCAGTTTTTGCAGCGCGCCACCTAACGACTCTGTCAACCTGGCCGCCGCTTTGCCGGTGGGTGCTGCCAGGCGAATACGGCATTTTTGCTCACCCGACAGCTGAATCAGTGCGGCAAGCAGTTTGGCCACGGTGGTGGTTTTACCCGTGCCCGGTCCGCCCGAGATCACCGAGATCCGTCGCGTTAAGGCGACGGCCGCCGCCACTTTCTGCCAGTCTGTCGCCTCATCTGAGGTAAACAGGGCATCCAGCGTTTGCCGGAGCTGCGCTTCTTCACAGGGAAGCGGTGCGTTTGTCTCGCTGAAAAAGCGCGCTACCGTCAGTTCATTACGCCATAGCCGGTTAAGGTACAACCGCTCGCCGATAAGGATCATGGGCGTCTGGGTATCGGCTCTGCTGACAGCAGGAGAGCTCAGCAAAACGGTCTGCCAGTCCACGGATTCGCCCAGCAGGGCAAAACAGGACTGAAGGGCCACAGGCATTTTTTCATCAATCGCCAGACGCGAAAGCGGCAGACAGACATGCCCTTCCCCCGCATCTTTGCTCAGGATAGCGGCAGCGAGCATCACGGCCGGCTGCTCGCCAGCCACCATCATGGCGAACTGCACATCAAGATGGCGCAGCAGTCGTTGTTCTACGGCTTCCAGCAGTAATTCCTGCATCGTCATGCCACCTCCTCCGTGCCTGCGGCAAACAAGCTGTCCATTTTTTCAATCAGTGCCTCGTCCGGGCGCGTACAGAAGATCCCCGAGCGCGGATCGGCGGCATCCACCCCGCGCAGGAAGAGGTAAATCACCCCGCCAAAATGGTCTTCGTAGCGGTAATTTGCAATGCGATGACGCAGATAGCGATGCAGCGCCAGGGTATATAACTGGTATTGCAGATCGTAACGATGCATCTGCATGGCAGAGGCCATCGCCTGTTGAGTGTAGGCTTCGCTGTTTTCACCCAACCAGTTCGATTTGTAATCCAGCAGGTAGTAACGCCCTTCATGGCGGAACACCAGGTCGATAAAGCCCTTCAGCATCCCCTGAACCTGACGGAAGTTAAGTGGCGGGCAACCGGCGGATAACGGGTCATACTCGCGGATCAGCGCATCCAGCGCCTCGGCCTTTAGCGGGCTGGCGATGGGAAGATAAAACTCCATCTCCACCTGCTTATCTTTAGCCGTCAACTGGCTGAGCGATATACCCTGTGCCGTCAGCGGGGCGTGAAGGATTGCACTGATCCATTCGGTGAGCACCGGCTGCCATTGTGCGTCGTAGCCCCCACTTTGCAACATTTTCAGTACCCACTCCTCAGAGACAGGTTGGGTGAAATCCAGCTCTTCAAACAGGCTGTGTAAAAATGTGCCCGGTGACGCGCCGCGCGGAAATTGATGAGGAGTCAGCACCGGTTCATCCGGCACACTTCCGGTTCCTGCGGCATCCACGTCAAGCTTAGGCATCAGATCCTGCGCAATGCTCTGCCCGTGCTGCTGTAAACCGGAGTAGCTGGTCACACGCCAGTCGTCTGCAACGGTTCGCGTAATCTGCCGGGCATGCAGCTCAGACGCCTGCTGCTCTGGCAGTTGCCAGCGGCTATTATCGGGTTGCGACGGAATATGCAGGGCAATATGTTCCCCGCAGAGTGAGTCGATACACAGACGCAACCCTGCCGCATCTTTGGGCTCGCCGAGCTGAATCAGCCTGCCCAGCGCGCTCAGATGAAAATCGGTCTCACCTGTCTTTTCGCCACGGCGGCGGAATAGCGGCGCGACACCCAGACTACAGTGCCAGACCGAGCGGGTCAGTGCCACATAGAGCAAGCGTAAATCTTCGGCCAGGCGCTCGGCCTCGGCCAGTTCAACGCTGGACTCTGCTTTACTGAGATCGAGCACCGCTTCGAAGGACTCACGATCGTGGTAAAAGGCCTGATCCTGCACCCGGTAATTGGCGATAAACGGCAGCCAGACCAGCGGATACTCCAGGCCTTTCGACTTGTGAATGGTGACGATTTGCACCAGGTGTTTATCACTCTCGAGACGCATCTGCTGGCTCGACGAGTTACTGTTCGGATCGGCAATTTGCTGCGCGAGCCAGCGCACCAGGGCATGCTCACTTTCCAGCTGCGTGCCCGCCTCCTGCAACAGTTCGCTGATATGCAAAATATCGGTCAGACGGCGCTCACCGCCTGCCGTGGCGAGCATATTCTCAGCAATGTGACGCTGCCTCATCAGTTCACGCAGCATCGCCATCACGCCGCGTTTTTGCCAGCGCTCGCGGTAATGCACAAACTCTTCGACCACCGCATCCCAGGCGGCTTCGTCGTTATTTAGCGCATCAATATCGCGCGCGTTCAGTCCCAGCATGCTGCTTGCCAGCGCGCTGCGAAGGGTGCTTTCCCGCTCCGGCGCCAGCACGGCCTGCAGCAACCACAGCATCTCCTGCGCTTCCAGCGTTTCAAAGACACTATCGCGGTTAGAGAGATACACAGACGGGATATTCAGTGACGTCAGGGCATCACGGATCAGCGCCGCCTCCTGACGACTGCGCACCAGCACCGTAATATCGGATGCCTTTACCGGGGTGGATTTATCCCCCTTCCACAGCAACGCCTCACCGCGCGTGCCTGCGCTGAGCCAGTCCCGGATCTGCGCGGCACAGTACTGAGCCATGGCATGTTGATAGTCCGCAACGCCACACCCCTCACCGTCCAGCAGCCAGAAATTCATCGCGGGTTGGGTCACGCCGTTGAATTCAAAGCGTAACGCGGCATTTCTGGCAGCGAATTTTACCGGCTGAAAGGGAATTTCCCGGAACATAAACGCCGACTCCATGCGGCTGAAAAGCGCGTTGACGCTCTCCACCATCCCCGGCGAGGAACGCCAGTTGGTGTCCAGGGTGTAGTGCGCCGCCACCTCGCTACGGGCTTTCATGTAGGTGAAAATATCCGCCCCACGGAAGGCATAAATGGCCTGCTTTGGATCGCCAATCAGCAACAGCGCGGTGTCGGGCTGCTGTCGCCAGATACGGCGGAAAATGCGGTACTGCTGGGGATCGGTATCCTGAAATTCGTCAATCATCGCCACCGGAAAGCGCGTGCGGATGGCGGCGGCAAGCGCCTCGCCGTTTTCACTGCACAACGCCGCGTCCAGGCGACTTAGCATATCGTCAAAACCCAGCTCCCCCCGACGGCGTTTCTCACGCGAGACCGCTTCACGGATCTCCGTCATGGCGCGGGTGATCATCAGGTCGTTGAGGGTTAACGGCTCTGCCAGCAGGGTTTCGATCTCAACAAACAGCGGGTGCTCCGGAACTATGCCATCGGCTTTGGTGCGCTCAACCAGAAAACGCCGGGAAAATTTTTCCAGCGCGTCCGGAAGCTGATAACCGCGTGTCTCTTCCTGCGCCCAGGCAGTGATCCTGTCGATCCATTTCCCCTGATTGCCACGGTTAAACTTGCGCCTGTCGATGCCGGAATTTTCGATAATAGCGTCAATCTCGCTGACAGACTCGAGCCATTTTTGCTTCAGGGCGGCAATCTTCGCGACAATTTTTTCATGGCGCGAGGCCAGCGTTTCATCTGCAGGCGGTGGGGATTTAATGACCGGGGCTTCCCCCTGGAGGTAGCGGTCAATGGCACGCAGAAGCTCCTCAGGCCCTTTCCACAACGCATGTACCGCTTCTGCGATATCTCGCTGTAAGGGATAGCAGTGGCGACGCCAGAAATCTGCACAGGCCTGATAGCGAAGCTCAGATTCATCTTCAATAAGCTGCTGTTCAAACAGCATGCCGGATTCAAACGCATTCAGGCTCAGCATGCGCTGGCAAAAACCGTGAATGGTGAAGACGGAGGCCTCATCCATTTGCCGTTCAGCCAGAAGCAGCCACTGTGCGGCCTGCTGTTTATCGGCAATCTCTTCCAGCAGGCTCGCGTAGAGCGGGTTATCCGTGCTTTCGCGCAAACAGGCGATGCGCAGTTCATGAATATTGACACGGATACGGCCGCGCAGCTCAGCGGTGGCGGCCTCGGTGAAGGTCACCACCAGCAGCTCCTCCACGCTTAGTGGACGTGGAAAAGCGGCATGACCGCCCAGCCCCAGCAACAGGCGCAGATACAGTGCGGCAATGGTGAATGTTTTTCCCGTTCCCGCTGAGGCTTCAATCAATCGTTCACCCTGTAGAGGTAAACGTAAGGGATCAAGAGGCTCAGCGGTATCGGTCATTCTTTCTTACTCCAGGGCATAGATTGCTGCAGGGCGCTGACGCTCTTCCAGATTTTCCAGCCTTTCGGGTTAACGTAGTCCGTTTTCCCGCTCTGGCTACCAGAAACCTGAGACAGAATGGCCATTCCCTGCGGTTTAACCACCGCCTGATGGAAGAAGTCAGCAACCTTCTGAGGCGTCAGCTGTTTTATCTCGGCCACTACTTTATCACGCGAATCAAATTTCAGATTACCGCGATCAAAATCTTTGCTCAGCTGGGATGCTTCTTCACCCAGCGTCTGCGGCGGTTGCATCACCTGCGCAATCACGGCCTGCTGGATCTGGGCGAACTCTTCCGGCTTCATGGCTCGCAGTCTGGCTTCCGCTTGCGGGAAGAATGCCTGGTAACGCTGCCAGAGATAAGCGGGTTGTTTATCGCTGCTCTGCAGCAGGAAACCCAGCCCCCACTGACGGCCGACGTTCATGGAGAACGCAAAGACCGCGTAACCAAGCTGCTCTTCTGTGCGCAGTTGATTGTAGAACCACGGCTGAATAATTTGTCCCAGAACGGCACTCTGCGCAGAACTGGTGAATTCATCATAGCCCGTAGGCACAAACACGGCGGCCAGCGCGGAATCCGTGCTGTTGCCTGCTTTTTCGAAAATCACATTCTGTTTTTTCTCAACCAGCACATCCTGGTTGCGGCACCACTCGTCGCCTTTTGAACCGAGCTGCTGACGTACGTTCTCTGCCAGCGTTTTGGCCTGCTCCTCGCTCATATTGCCGACGATAAGAAACTCCGGACGCGTGTTCGTTTTCAGCGCGTCGCGATAAGCCAGCACCTCTTTTAAAGAAAGGGATGGCAGCAGCGCCCGGCGATCTTCACGCTGGAAATAGGGGATTTGCGACAGCATTTGCGCCGGCATAATCGCCTGATCGTACGCTTTGCCTTTCTCAGCAGAATCCATCATCTGCGCATACCAGGACTTAGCCTGCTCAAACTGTTCTTCCGTTGGCGTGTAGCTGAAATAGCCCTCCAGCAACGCCTGGAACAGCTGAGGCAGACGCTGGGTATAGCCGTTTGCATTGACCATCAGACCGTTATTGGCGTTGGTAGAGAAGCTGATCCCACCCACGGCGGCCTGGTTGCTGAGCTGGTCAAGCGCGATACCGGCCAGATAGTCATTGAGCGCAAACATCACCTGATTTTTGGCGCTATCCATCGCTTTCGGGTTGCGAAGGACAACGCTGACATCGGCTTTTGGCTCACTGGCAAAATAGTGGCTTGGGGTGTACACCACGCGCAACGTCGGCTCATCAACAATAAGCTGCGGATGTGGATACGCTTTCGTGGTTTTAATCAGGGAGAAATCATCCGGGATATAGGGATTCAATTCCGGCAGCTTCAGGGCAATCTCTCCGGCCTTTTTCTGCCAGTCCGCGAAGGTTTGCGCACTGATTTTATCCACCTGATAAGGGGCATCCACAAAATAGGCCGTTTTGTTATGCGGCTCGTTCGGGCTGATGTACCAGATACGGGCATTCTGCGGGGTCATCATCGCCAGGCGCGCTTTTATCGCCTCAGCGTCGTACCGGTCGGCAATGTTGACCGCGTCCAGCGTATGTTCCACCGGCACGCGGATCATGGTGTCCGCCAGCCACTCAACGTAGTCCATGTCGCGGGTAATGGACGGATAACGGAAATCGAGGTCCAGCACGTGTGCCAGTTCGTCAAAGTAGCGTTTATCAACGCCTTTATCGCGCAGCAACGAGAGATAGCTGAAGATAGCCGCCACCACCTCATCACGGTGCGCCAGCCCTTTGTCGGTCAGGGTGGCGGAGATGGCCAGCACACCGCTGTTGCCGTTCACCACAGGATCGGAATCGGCACGGATCCCTTCCACCAGCCCCTGCTTTTGCAGCCAGTCAGAAAGCGTACCCGGACTACGGTTGCCAATAAGATAGGTGACCAGTTCATCCGTTTTACTGCGGAACTGTGCCGTATTGTTATCAATGCGGAACTCAACGCGTAACACCTTGCGCGGCAGAGCAGGCACGTAGTGGATCACGATCCCTTTCTGCGCGTCGGTAACTACCGGTACGTTAATCTGCGGCAGGCCGATATTTTTATTCGGTACCCGTCCAAACGTCTGCGCCGCCATGGCAGCCAGTTCTGGCAACGGTTTGTTGCTGTAGATAACCGCTTTCATCAGGTTAGCGGAGTAATATTTATCGCGAAACGCATGCAGCGCATCAAGCACCGGGCTGTTTGGTTTGTCACTCAGCGTCTCGAGGTTACCCCCGGAAAAACGGGAGCCAGGGTGCGCCGGGTTGATGGTTTCGGCGCTCACTTGCGCCATGCGCATACCGTCACGCGTGCGGGCCAGGGTCAATTCAGCGTTAACGGCGTTGCGTTCGCGGTCAGCATATTTTTTATCCAGCAACGGCGCGGCAATCGCATCAGCGAGACGGTCCACCGCCCCTTCCAGGGCATCATTTTCAACTTCAAGATAAAATGCCGTCCGATACGGTGCCGTACTGGCGTTGTGGCTGCCGCCATGCATTTTCAGAAATTCGGAGAGGCTATCCGGTTGGGGGTATTTTTTTGAACCCATCAGCGTCATATGTTCCAGATAGTGAGCAAGACCCGGGTGCGCTTCGGGATCTTCCAGCGACCCCACTGGCACCACTAACGCTGAAAGGGATTTAACCGCCTGCGGGTCGGAAACCAGCAGCACGGTCATCCCGTTATCAAGGCGTACAGCCTGATACTGACGGGTATCTTTTTCGCTCTTACGGATAGTTTCCTGAACGGGTTGCCAACCGGAGCCTGCCTGAGTGATGGGAGCCCAAAGGGCGACAAACAAAACAAACGCTTTGAACAAGGTGCTGCCTGGCATTAACGACCTCTTTATCACGGCTACATCATTAACAAACTGCGTGCTGGACACGCCAGCATCTCTTTCTTTCGGTACATCAGTCCGTGATAGCAGGTGCATCATAAATGAACACCCTTTTCTGCGCAATTTTTATACAGCAGTCAGGACTGATTAAATTTGAACAACGGTAACAGGTAACGTTGTGCCTCTTCCGTAATAGTCTCAAAGTATTCTGGCTCAAGCGTTCGCCATAAACGTTGATACCAGACATCATCACCTTCACCACGGACCATCATGTTACCTTCCCAGGCCTGAACAAATTTACTCCGCGCTTTCTGCAGTGAAGCGTCATCCGTTAACATCGCATCATTCTGCGCGTCATAACAGGCTTTTATCCACGCCCCGCCACTTTCAGGCAGTAACAGCAGCGGTTTGTTCATACCCTGACGATAGCCTTCTATGTACAGGGACAAGTAATGTAACGCCTGATCCGGGTCCATCGGTGGGAAGCGCCACTCGCCCTCTTTACGCACGAACATCCGGCTTTCACCTTGATTACCGCCAGCACTGTAGACAAGATGTTCGAGCCAGAGTTGCAAACCCTGCGAAACGCTCAGTATGGAAGGCCGCCAGCGCAGCAGCCCGTCCGGCTGAACCTGGGTCAGCCATCCCGTTAACTGGATACCGTTGCAGTTGAGGTCGATTTCAAGACTCGTGCCAGGCTGTCGGCATTCGATAACACGCTCAGCAAGCGCCTTCATCTCTGTACACTGCGCCTCCCAGACGATCTCCCCGAACGCACCATACGGTAATTGTCCCGCAGCGCGATAGCGGCGGAACAGTTTGTCAGCGTCTTCCTGCTCCACCAGCGCATTCAGCAGCTGGAGGTTTAACTGATAGCGCTCCAGCCCGTCCAGCGTAAACGGTTCTGCATCAGGGATTTCGCTCTCTTCAGAGCGGAAGTTAACCTGCAAACGCTGCTGGAAGAAGGCGCGTACCGGATGCGCCCAAAACCGCTGCAGTTGTTCGAAGGTCAGGGTTTCAATGGGCCGTGGGTCGAGCTCCTGAATGAAATCGGTATGCGCTCTCCCCTCTTTCTTCGCCGCGGGCAGCCACTCCTGGGCATAGCTCTGGTATTCGCTGGCGACGTAGTTCATCGGGTCAAACGGCATTCGGCTGTGACAACAGGTGATATGCGCTTTCACCCGCAGGTCGCTCTCATCGCAGTTACGTTCTTCATCCCCCGGCAGGTAGTGGCTCTGTCCGATATAGTCCACCAGTTCCTGCACCAGAACGGAGGGGAAACGCTCGCTGTTGTCCTGAATCGACCGACCGATATAGCTGATGTAGAGCTTGTTCTGCGCGGAAATCAGCGCCTCAAGGAAGAGGTAGCGGTCATCATCACGACGGCTACGGTCGCCCCGCTTCGGTGCCGGGCTCATGAGATCAAAGCCCAGCGGCGGCAGGGCGCGTGGATAAATACCGTCATTCATGCCAAGCAGACACACCACTTTGAAGGGGATGGAACGCATGGGCATCAGGGTGCAGATATTGATTGGGCCGGCAAGGAAGCGCTGGCTGATACGCTCCTGATCGAGACGCTGGGTCAATTCATCACGCAGAAGCGACAGCGGGATCGCTTCGTTATAGTGGGAGTTTACCCCCTCATCGACTATCGCCTGCCACTGCGTTTCAATCAGCGCCATCGCGGCTTCCGTGTCACTGTCCGGCAGGAAGAAATCATTGAGCACTTCCCGGCAAACCGGCAGCCATTCCTCCAGCGGACGCGGCTTCATCAACGCACGTCGCCAGCGGTTAAGCTGCATCAGCAATGAGGCTAAATGACCCACCAGCTCTGCGATTAACCCGCTGGACTCATCGTACGGCAGGACCTCATTCCATTCGCCCAGGCTGCTTTCCATGGCGTACCCCAGCAGCATACGCGTCAGACCAAACTGCCAGGTGTGCTGTCCGGTAGGGGGAAGCTCGAACTCCTGTACGTTGTCATCATCTATCCCCCAACGGACGCCAGATTCGTTCACCCACTGACGGAGGTAGCGCAGCCCCTCTTCGTTAATGTTGAAACGTGCGGCCAGCACAGGGACATCGAGCAATGCCAGTACATCTTCGGAAATGAAGCGACTGTCAGGCAGTGACAGCAGGGTGACAAATGCCTGCAAGGCCGGGTGAGACTGGCGAGCCCGGCGGTCAGAGATAGCGTAAGGCAGGTAGCGCTCTCCCGTCGCACTGCCGAAAACAGCCTGAATAAAGGGACTGTAGCTGTCGATATCCGCCACCATCACCACGATATCACGCGGTGTCAGTTCCGGATCGTCCTGCAGCATGGCGAGTAATTGATCGTGCAGGACTTCGACTTCACGCTGCGCACTGTGGCAAACATGCACGGTGATACTGCGATCTTCTGGATCCAGTCTCCGCTTCGTGTCGCTGCGTTCAAATTCTTCGGCCGTCACGCCCATCACCGCGCGATTTTCCAGATCCAGAATATCGGACTGGATATTGTGCAGCAGGCTGTCCGGCGTGATTTCAACAAACGCATCCACGTCGCCTTCGCCTGACGAGGTGATATCAGAGAGCATATGAATGTAGTCGCGGCCCAGCTTGCCCCATGAGGCGAGCAGCGGGTTTGGCAGGTTCTGTATGCCCTGTTCATCAAAAAGCTGCGCGGCAGAGGCGCTGTCTTTAAACAACGGTACGGTACGCTCTTCAAAGAGGCGTCGCCGCTGGCGCGTCACGAGCCGTGAAAGCCACCGGTCATCCTGAATGTCGCCCCAGTAGTGGCGGCATGGATTGGTGAAGAGAATATGGATGTCGGTGTGTTTACCGAGCGCCTTCAGCGCATCCAGGTAGACGGGTGGCAGGGCTGAAATACCACAGATGAACACGCGGGAAGGCAAGCGGGCCGGTCGTTCAGCGCTGTTTTCCAGTATGGAGATGAACCGTTGGTAGAGGTTCGCACGATGCCACTTAGGTTGACCAAGTTTTTCGGTATGCTCCACCAGCGCTTTCCACAGCGGTGCTTGCCAGACCTGTGCCTCCGGCAGGCCTTCCACCTGCTCACCCGCTTCCCAGCGAGTCAGCCATTCCGGACGATACACTAAATACTGGTCATAGAGATCCGCGGTACGCGATGCCAGCTGGAACAACTTGCGTTTGTCGGTATCGTCATTCAGATAGTGGCGCAGCATGGCAAACTCATCATGCGTGAGCATTTCTGGCAAAAGCGCCATCAGCTTCCAGCTCATGCTTTGTTTGTTGAACGCGCTCTGCTCGGGGATGTCAGGCAACACGCGGACAAACATCTCCCAGATAAAGCTCGCGGGAAGCGGAAAATCGATATTCGCCGCGATGCCAAATTTACGGGAAAGTGACATCTGCAGCCACTGTGCCATACCGGTGCTCTGCACCAGCACCATTTCAGGCTCAAAAGGATCGTCAAGCCGCTCGCGCTCAACGATAAATTCCATCAGCGCTTCCAGCACATCCAGACGATTTGAGTGGTAGACCCTTAACATAGACGCTCCCGACTACTGGCTAACCGGGCAATGCAAACGCGTCATCTCACCGCGCCGCCCCAGAGGAGAAATAAGTGTAACCGTGATGCTGACACATCCGGACTGTGTTGTCTGCACCCGGTTTATCTGCCAGCCTGCGGGCAGCGCACTGGCGTCCCGCTGCGACTGCGTCCAGGCGATATGCCAGAGCTGGCGATACTGACTAAACAGTGTAAACCGGGAGGCCAGCGCCCGGTGATAACCAGACAGCGCTGTCACCATCACCACCAGTAACATTATCGACAGCAGCACTTCAACCATGCTGAACCCTTTTTCTTTCTTCATGGCAGTTGGCATAACGCGCTCTCCTTGAGCGGACAAAAATCACTCCAGCCATGAGGTAAAAAACGTATGCGCCCGTCGGTAATCTCCCCGCCACGCCAGAGCAACTGTTCGCCTTCCCCGGCGATAAGTAACACCCGGGTCTCATTCAGAACACGCAAACATACACGTTGCGTTTGTCTCTGTTTGCACTGCACATCAGGCTGCAACGACCAGCGCTGAACGCGCCCCCACTCCAGCGCCGACTGCACCGCTGCCTGCTGCTGGATCGAACGGCTCTCACCGCCCACCAGTATGCTAAACGTTGTCAGCTGCTGGTTGAGACCGGTGAGGATTAGCGTGCCCAGCACCAGTAACAGCAGCACCAGCGCCAGCGATGCGACGCCACTCTCGCGGTTCACAAGTTAAATCCCATAACGGCATGGTGTGCCTGATAAGGGACGGCCAGCTTATCGTTATCCTTAGCGGTCAGATCTATATATAACGCAGGCGCAAACCCCGGATGTTCATGTTTACGCACCACAAAGGTGTGGATCACCAGCCTGTCCGGGTCTGTCAGCTTCTCCCATCCTTTTCCTTCACATGTCGCAGCCCCACGCAGGGTTTCCAGCGCGCCAGACTCCAGACGAAACCCCGTACTTTCATTTTCGGAAGCCGAGGTATCCCAGACGCCGTTACTGTTGGCATCCCATCTGACAATCACGCAGCTTCCCTCCCTGCCGATGGTCAGGCTCTGCCCCTGGCAGTCTCCCGCGCAATACCCCGCGCGCTGTAACTGCTTGCCAATGGCGAACAGCCGTTGCCAGATCTCTTCTTCACGTTCCAGCGCCCGGGATTGCAACAAAACAGCCCGTTGCAGCCCCGGTAAAAAACGCGACGTGCTCAGTAACAAAATGCTGCTGATCGCCATCGCAATCAGCACCTCCGTGAGTGAGAAACCGTGCTGCTTCATCGGCATGAATTTTCCCCTGCAAAACTACAGATCCTGATACGTCCTCCATTTGAGACGACGATCAACCACTCCCCTGCACCACTTTGTACCCGTATCCGCCCAGCCCACGCCGTATCTCTTAATCCGTAGAATCCTAATGAATGCGTAACTTCGCTTAGCACGACCTCAGGCCACAGGGGTCTGAGGACAAGCGGATTGTGATTCTCACATCCCTGTATGACAGAGCTCGCCAGGCAGGCTCCTTTTCCATCCTGCTGAAGCATAATCACGTGGTCACGGTTGTAACGATTGGCATCGTTTCGCAGAAACACGAGGTAATCGCGGACCTGACAGGCGACCTGCCACAACCTCTGCCGCTGCTGCCAGTTGTCCCAGCCGTATAGCCCTGTGGCACTCAGGATGATGACCAGCGAGATGGCAACCAGCGTTTCGATAAGCGTAAAGCCGTTCTCTTTTTTCATGCCGGGAGTGTGGCGAAACGCCGTGAACGTGACGAGCGACAATTCGAGGTTTTACGAGGCGTTATCCAGAGAATGTCATTCGTTGCAGCGTGTTGCACGCTGGCTGGACAACGCCTCGGAAAACAGAGTGAAGACGAAAAAAAAACCGGCGCGTAAGTGCGCCGGTTGTGTAACGATTTGCCGTATCAGATAGCGACAGGGGCTTTGATGCCTGGATGCGGGTCGTATCCCTCAATCTCGAAGTCATCAAAGCGATAATCGAAGATCGATTCCGGTTTGCGTTTGATAATCAGCTTCGGCAGCGCACGCGGCTCGCGGGTCAACTGCAGATGCGTCTGTTCCATGTGATTGCTGTAGAGGTGAGTATCCCCACCGGTCCAGACAAAATCACCGACGTCCAGATCGCACTGCTGGGCCATCATATGCACTAACAGCGCATAGCTGGCGATGTTAAACGGCAGGCCGAGGAAGACGTCGCAAGAGCGCTGGTAAAGCTGGCAGGAGAGTTTGCCATCCGCTACATAGAACTGGAAGAACGCATGGCACGGTGCCAGCGCCATTTTATCCAGCTCACCCACGTTCCAGGCAGAAACGATGATACGGCGCGAGTCCGGGTCGTTTTTTAGCTGGTTCATCACGGTGGTGATCTGGTCAATATGGCGGCCATCAGGCGTTGGCCACGCACGCCACTGCTTGCCGTAAACCGGACCCAGGTTGCCGTTTTCATCTGCCCATTCGTCCCAGATAGAGACGTTATTTTCGTGCAGATACGCAACGTTGGTATCGCCTTGCAGGAACCAGAGCAGTTCATGAATGATCGAGCGCAGGTGGCAGCGCTTTGTCGTCACCAGTGGGAAACCTTCTTGCAGGTTGAAGCGCATCTGGTGGCCAAAAATGGAGAGCGTGCCGGTACCGGTACGGTCATTTTTCGGCGTGCCCTCGTCGAGCACTTTTTTCATCAATTCAAGATACTGTTTCATGGTTCCTCAGGAAAGTTGTTGCTGTGGACGACGACGATACGCCCAAATCATCATAATGGCACCCGCTACGATCATCGGAATGGAGAGGATCTGCCCCATGCTGATGTACTGTACCCACTCGCCGGTGAACTGTGCATCCGGCTGGCGGAAGAACTCGACGATGATACGGAACGCACCGTAGCCAATCAGGAACAGGCCGGAGACAGCCCCCATCGGGCGCGGTTTGCGGATAAACAAATTCAGGATGATAAACAGCACCACGCCTTCCAGCGCCAACTCATAGAGCTGGGACATATGGCGCGGCAGAACGCCGTACGTATCGAAAATGGATTGCCACTCTGGATGCGACGGCAGCAGCGCCATGTCTTCCGCACGCGAGCCCGGGAACAGCATGGTAAAGGAAACGCTCGGGTCGACACGTCCCCACAGTTCGCCGTTGATGAAGTTGCCCAGACGGCCAGCCCCCAGACCAAACGGGATCAGTGGCGCGATAAAATCTGATACCTGGAAGAAATTGCGTTTGGTGCGTTTGGCAAAAATCACCATCACCAGGATCACACCAATCAGGCCGCCGTGGAAGGACATGCCGCCATCCCAGACGCGGAACAGATAGAGCGGATCGTTGAGGAACACCGGGAGGTTATAAAACAGGACATAACCAATACGGCCCCCCAGGAACACACCAAGGAAGCCCGCATAAAGCAGGTTTTCGACTTCGTTTTTGGTCCAGCCGCTGCCAGGACGACTGGCACGACGGCCGGCAAGCCACATCGCAAAAATGAAGCCCACCAGGTACATCAGACCGTACCAGTGAAGCGAAACAGGTCCTACTGAGAAAATGACCGGATCAAATTCCGGAAAATGCAGATAACCACTGTTCATCTGTCACCACAAGATGTTGTTATTCCGCTGAAAGTGGACAGCGGCAGAGATGCGCCCCGGCAGTCAGCAGAGGCTCCAAAGTTGCGAATCATAGCATAAGGCAGAGGCAGAGGATGCGTCAGAGATGTAAAAGATGTGTATAGAGGATGGTGCGGGTTGTTGCCCTCTCCCACGGGGCTGAGGGATCCCCACAGAAAAAGTGCGCACGAACGGCTCCCTCTCCTCCTGGGAGAGAGATAAAGGCTTCAGCGGCCACCGCGGATCAGACCGCCCATGCCACGTCGTTCCATAAATGCGGCGACCTGATGACGAACCTCCGTTGCCAGCTGCGCTTCAAGACTGCGCTCGGCCAGCTCACGGGCATCTCCGATGTCGATATGGCGTAGCAGGTACTTCACACGTGCGACAGCGCGACCGTTCATCGACAGATGTCGGTACCCCAGGCCAATGAGGATCGCAACGCACATTGAATCTCCGGCCATTTCACCACACAAACGCAAATCGATGCCGTACTGCTCCGCTTCGCGGGCAATCATCGCTAACGCCCGAATGATGGCCGGATGCAGGCTGTCATAGATACTGGCGACACGCGTGTTGTTACGATCGACGGCCAGAATATACTGCGTCAGATCGTTGGTCCCGACAGAGATAAAATCAACCCGGTTTGCCAGCTGCGGCAGCATAAAGACCATGGAAGGTACTTCGAGCATCACCCCGATCCGCGGTTTGGGGATCGCATAGCCGATCATCTCTTCAACTTCGCGGCCTGCACGTTCGATCAACCGTCGTGCTTCGTCGATCTCATCGATGCTGGTGACCATAGGCAATAAAATGCTGAGGTTCCCGGTCGCCGCATTCGCGCGCAACATGGCGCGCACCTGGATCAGGAAGATCTCAGGCTGATCGAGCGTAATGCGGATCCCGCGCCAGCCCAGGCACGGGTTTTCTTCACTGATCGGCATATACGGCAGCTGTTTATCCGCCCCAACATCCAGGGTACGCAGTGTGACCGGTTTATCGTTAAACATCTGCAACATGCCCTGATACTGCGCGACCTGCTCCTCTTCGGAGGGGAAGCCGCTTTGCAGCATAAACGGGATTTCGGTGCGATATAAACCGATGCCATCAATGCGGCTACCGAGCTTCTCTTCATGCTCGGGGCTTAAACCCGCGTTGAGCATGACTTTGATCCGCTCACCGCTTTTGAGCTGCGCAGGCAGATTAACGTCATCTTCCGCCAGCTTGCTTAATTCGTTCTCTTCACTGATAAGACGCTGGTATTCCTGGAGCAGAACCGGCTCAGGATCGACCAGGAGCTCACCGCGATAGCCATCCACCACCAGCGTGCGTCGGTGCAGCACCGAGGGCTGAATGTCTGCCCCCATAACGGTGGGGATACCCAAGGCACGTACCATAATGGCCGCATGGGAGTTGGCGGCGCCATCGCGCACCACCACCCCTGCCAGCCTGTCCTGCGGCAGCTCCGCCAGCGTCGTCGCGGACAGTTCATCGGCAACCAGCACAAACCGTTTTGGCCAGGCATTCGGCCCCTGGATCGTGTCATCAAGGTGGAACAGCAGTCGCTGACCGAGTGTACGTAAATCTCCCGCACGCTCTTTCAGGTAACCATCTGTCAGTGCGGCAAATTGCTCAGCAAATTTTTCGATGACCTTTTTAACGGCCCATTCCGCTACGGCACCTTTATCAACCTCGGCAAAAAGCTCACGGCGCAGACGCGCATCGGAGAGCAGGTGCGAATAGAGGTCAAAAATGGCCGCCGTCTCTTTTTGCGCCCCGGCGGCAAAGCGTTTGCTGTAACGCCGAAATTCGTTAGCCGCCTCTTCCAGCGCTGCGGTGAGGCGCTCGCGCTCAAGCGCTTCATCAAGGGTTGAGGCTTCGTAAACCTGCTCCATCAGCGGCAGGGTGGCGTCCATCCAGCCTTCAGCGATCGCCACGCCCGGCGACGCCGGAAGCGCGCGAATACGGGTATGACGATACTGACCAAACAGGGCGGCAAGCTGAGACTGGGAGAGGATCGCAGCCATCTGCGTGGCTAGCGTCACGAGGAAAGACTCTTCGCTTTCGTCATACTGACGCAGTTCGCGCTGCTGCACCACCAGGACGCCAAGCAGTTGACGACGCTGGATGATCGGTACGCCCAGGAAGGCGCGGAAACGCTCTTCTTTGACGGAGGGAATGTATTTAAAGCTGGGGTGTTTTTGCGCGTCGGCAAGGTTGATGGGCTCAGCCAGTCGCCCCACCAGGCCTACGATACCTTCATCAAAGGCGAGCGTAACGGTACGACCGCGTGGTTTTTTTAAACCACGGGTTGCCATCAGGTAATAGCAGCGCCGGTCATGGTCGGCCAGATATACCGAACAGACTTCGGTCTCCATCGCAAGACAGATGTCAGTGACCAGAATATTCAGCGCCTCGTTCAGACGAGGCGCACTGGCCACTTTCTCGACTATTTCTCGCAAGCGGGTGAGCATGATTTGCGTAGCTTAACCTCTTTTACGTCGCCAGGCAGGTGCGCTCTGCGGCTTAGGCGGGATCTCCTGAAGCTGCATGACAACACTTGCGAATTCTTTCATCACCCTTCGGTAAACATCGCGCTTAAATGACACGACCTGACGAACAGGATACCAGTAACTCACCCAGCGCCAGCCATCAAACTCCGGCGTACTGCTGGTTTGCATATTGATATCTGAATCGTTGCCCACCAACTGCAACAGAAACCACTTCTGTTTCTGGCCGATACAAACCGGCTTTGTGTCCCAACGCACCAAACGTTTCGGTAACTTGTAACGCAACCAGTTGCGGGTCGAAGCCAGGATGCGAACATCTTTTCGGCTTAAACCAACCTCTTCAAACAGCTCCCGGTACATCGCTTGTTCTGGGGACTCCCCTGGGTTGATCCCGCCTTGCGGGAACTGCCAGGAGTGCTGACCATATCGCCGGGCCCACATTACCTGGCCCTGACGATTACAAATTACTATTCCTACGTTCGGGCGGTAGCCATCGTCATCAATCACCGGACTACCCCAAACTAAACCTTATATATGAATGATTGTTTCACACTACAGGGAGGCGGTAAACCACTCTCTTACAGGCCTGCAACCTAATAACATTTGAATAACTCACAAATATGCGCAGAGTTATAAACAGATATGCGGCAACAAGGGCAATTTTATTCACCTTTTCTGTGGATATAGTTGTGAAGAAGTATGGAATTACCGATGAACAACCTGAAATGCCTTGCGCCACACCACTCCCCTGCCAGAAAACAACAATAATATTTTCATTAAGTTAGCTCTGTTTTTGGCGTTGCAGGAAGGAATAACGTGACGATCGTCACACCCATGATCATCATGCTGATGAAAGATCGAACAGCGTCGGTTTTATCCACAGATTGTGCCAATAACTTAGGCACAATTTGTGTGAAAATTGGATTTTCGTCGCACGTCAAGGCTGTAAATTGAAACAGTAGTCAGGGTTATTCCCAGTTATCCCACTTTTCTGTGGATAACATGGTGTAAGATCCTGTTTATTGTCAGTGACCAGAATTGAACAACCTATTTTTCAGCTCAGACAGAACGCCAGAAGATTAATAAAATAACAGATAAATCATATACATGGCATATTCGTACAGAAAAAGTTAAACTCTATCCACAGGGGACAATTTCTTAGTTTATTTTTTAATCAAAAGGTTACCACCATGCTTGCGCTCTCACCCATGCTTTCACCGCCAACAAGCGAAGCCCAGCTGCTTGAGCAGGCGCAGCGCCTGGCGGGCTTTTCGCTTGGTGAGCTGGCAGCGATGGCAGGCTTGCCGATCCCAAAGGATCTGAAGCGGGATAAGGGCTGGATCGGCATGTTACTTGAACTGTGGCTGGGGGCGAGCGCGGGGAGTAAACCCGAGCAGGATTTTGCAGCCCTGGGCGTCGAACTGAAGACGATCCCCATAGACCGTCTGGGAAAACCCCTCGAAACCACTTTTGTCTGCGTGGCACCGTTAACCGGTAATACCGGCGTAACGTGGGAAACCAGCCATGTTCGCCATAAACTGAAACGCGTGCTGTGGGTACCGGTTGAGGGTGAGCGCCAGATCCCGCTGGCTGAACGCCGCGTAGGGGCACCGCTGCTCTGGAGCCCGGATGAAGACGAAGAGAGACAGCTACGGCTGGACTGGGAAGAGTTGATGGATATGATCGTCCTCGGACAGGTAGAACGCATCACGGCCCGACACGGAGAAGTTTTGCAGCTGCGCCCGAAAGCGGCCAACAGCAAAGCCCTCACTGAGGCTATCGGTGCCCAGGGCGAACCGATACTGACGTTGCCGCGCGGCTTTTATCTCAAAAAGAATTTTACCGGTGCACTTCTGGCTCGTCATTTCTTACTAAAAACATAGTTTTTTACTCATTTTGCGAACTATCAAACATAATCGTCTGCTATTTAAGATTTTCCCCCTTTCTCCTTTCGATATATCAGGTTAATACTACACTATGATTTGATACGAGCCAGGTGAGGACGATAACGATGAAAAAATGGGCAGTGTTGATTTCAGCAGTGGGTTTAGCGTTTGCGGTATCGGGTTGTAGCAGCGATTACGTTATGGCGACGAAAGATGGCCGGATGATCCTGACCGATGGTAAACCTGAAGTCGACGATGATACCGGTCTGGTCAGCTACCATGACCAGCAGGGTAATAAAATGCAGATCAATCGCGACGAGGTTTCGCAGATTATCGAGCGATAAACCGATAAAGGTCAGTGGCTTGCTGGCCTTTTTGATTTTTTCCTTCCCCTTTTGCTTTCCCTCTGCCATGTTTATATTCCTTTGTCGGGAGATTCCTGACGCGGTCTGTATTTCTAATGAAGGAAGCCGGCTATGCATTATCACCGTATCCCCCACAGCGCTCTGGAGATAAGCCAACTGGGGTTGGGCACGATGACATTTGGTGAACAAAACAGCGAAGCCGATGCCCATGCACAACTCGATTATGCCGTCAGCCAGGGCATTAACCTGATTGATGTTGCAGAGATGTACCCTGTTCCTCCACGTCCGGAAACGCAGGGCCTTACCGAAACCTACGTCGGCAACTGGCTCGCCAAACGCGGGAATCGCGAAAAACTGGTTGTTGCGTCAAAAGTCAGCGGCCCCGCACGCAACAACGATGCCGGGATCCGTCCAAACCAGATCCTCGATCGCAAAAATATCCGCGCCGCGCTGGATGCCAGCCTGAAGCGCCTGCAAACCGACTATCTCGATCTCTATCAGGTTCACTGGCCGCAGCGTCCCACTAACTGCTTTGGAAAGCTGGGCTATAGCTGGAATGAGAGCGCCCCGGCCGTTACGTTACTGGAAACGCTGGAAGCCCTGGCCGAATGCCAGCGAGCGGGAAAAATCCGCTACATCGGTGTCTCTAACGAAACGGCCTTTGGCGTGATGCGCTATCTGCATCTGGCGGACAAACATGACCTGCCGCGCATTGTCACCATCCAGAACCCGTACAGCCTGCTCAACCGCAGCTATGAAGTGGGTCTGGCCGAAGTGACGCAATACGAAGAGGTGGAATTGCTCGCCTATTCATGTCTGGGCTTTGGTACGTTGACAGGAAAATACCTTAACGGCGCGAAACCTGCCGGGGCGCGTAACACCTTGTTCAGCCGCTTTACCCGCTACAGCGGTGAGCAGACACAAAAAGCCGTGGCGGCCTATGTGGATATCGCGAAACGTCACGGTCTTGATCCAGCTCAGATGGCCCTGGCCTTCGTGCGTCGTCAGCCGTTTGTTGCCAGCACTCTGCTGGGCGCAACGACCATGGAACAGCTGAAAACGAATATCGAGAGTTTCCATCTGAATCTGAGTGAAGAGGTATTAGCAGAGATTGAAGCGGTGCATCAGGTATACACCTACCCGGCACCGTAATAAAAGCCAACGGCAACCTGGTTGCCGTTTTTAATGTTTGCGCCCTCTCCCGTGGGAGAGGGATGGGGTGAGGGATGGGGTGAGGGCGTCAGGCCGCACTTATCAACGGCGACGCTGCCAGAGCCATAATCCGGCAATCGCCAGCGCAAACAGCGCGCCGAATCCTACGCCAATCCCCACGACCGGCACACCGACTTTAACCGCCAGCGAATAGAGCCCCAGCATTAACAGCATCGCCAGGTTTTCACCGAGGTTTTGCACCGCAATGGCATTCCCTGCGCCGACGGTCTGCTTGCCGCGCTCCTGCAGCAACGCATTAAGTGGCACCACAAAGAAGCCCCCCAGAATACCAATCAGGACAAGCAGCGCGTAGGCGGGTAGCAAGGCGTGCTGCAGCGAGAAGATAAGCACCACCACGCCAATCAGGATCCCCGCAGGCATGCAGCGCGCAACGGTCTCAAGCGTCACCAGCTTCGCCGCCGCGCCAGCCCCAACGACAATCCCAATCGCCACCATTGCGTTAAGATAAGTCGGTGTCGCATTGTCAGTAATCCCCAGCGCCACCGGCACCCACAGTACCAGCAGGAAACGCAGCGTGACGCCTGCGCCCCAGAACATGCTGGTGCCCATCAGAGAGAAGCGCGTCTCACCGTTACGCCACAGCACGCGGCAGGCGTTGAAGAAACTGCCTGTCATAGGCGTAAAGCGCCAGGATTGCCCCGGGCGAGCCACCGGCAGTTTTGGGATAAACAGGTTGGCTACCACCGCCCCGCCATACACTACCGCACACACGCTCAGCGCCGCCAGCACGTGCCAGTCAGCGAGTACGCCCCCCGCGACAGAGCCGAGCAGGATCGCCGCAATGGTGGAAGACTCCATTAGCCCGTTGGCCTTCACCAGCTTATCGCCGGTCGTGAGTTCCCCCAGGATGCCATACTTCGCCGGGGAGTACGCCGCTGCGCCAATGCCCACCAGCGTGTAGCCGATAAACGGGTTGATACCAAAACAAATACTGGCGGCGCCCAGCAGTTTCAGGCCGTTCGCAAACATCATCACCCGGCCTTTCGGGAAGCTGTCCGCCACCTGCCCAACAAACGGAGCAAAAATAATGTAAGCACCCACAAACACCATCTGCAGGATGGGCTGGCTCCAGTCCGGATAAAACTCGGCCTTCAGCAATGCCAGGGTGGCAAACAGTAACGCATTGTCACCGAAGGCAGAGAGAAACTGGGCGGCAATAACCGCCATCATGCCCTTCGACCAGAGTGAGGTGTTAGTGTGTACTGACTCACGCATTTTGCTGTTCCGCCTCGTCAACCATACCCTTCAGGGTCACGAAATCGGGCTTACCGCTGCCCAGCACCGGAAGCTGCTTCAGGTAACGAATATCGCGCGGTACCGCCAGCTCAGGAATGCCATGTTCACGCGCATGCTGTAGCAACCGATCGCGTTTCAGTTCGCTGTCGGTGGTGAACAACACCAGCGCCTCGCCTTTGCTGGCATCACTCTTCACGACCGTAGCATGCAGCTTGTCAGCGGATACCGCCGTCGCCAGTTGTTCAACCATCTCCAGCGAGACCATCTCGCCCGCAATTTTGGCGAAGCGTTTTGCCCGCCCCTGGATCTGCACGAAGCCCTGTTCATCGAATCGGACAATATCCCCGGTGTCATACCAGCCGGTCTCCATCTCGCCATTGACGTTTTCCGCCGTCGGCGCTTCCAGCCGGCCTGGGTTTTCCACACGCAGATAACCGTTCATCACGTTTGGCCCCTTGAGCTGCAGACGGCCACCGTCCTCAATGCCAGGTACCGCCAGCAGACGCGCATCCATCCCCGGCAAAATACGGCCTACCGTCCCCGGTTTCGCCGCCATCGGCACATTGATCGAGACTACCGGCGCACACTCGGTGACGCCATAGCCTTCAAGAATGCGCAGACCAAACTTGTCCTGCCAAATCTGGCGCGTGCTCTCCTGCAGCTTTTCCGCCCCGGCCACCACATAGCGCACGCGGTAAAAGTCATACGGATTGGCAAAGCGCGCGTAATTACCGAGGAAGGTAGACGTGCCAAACAATACGGTGCAGTTACGGTCATACACCAGCTCCGGCACAATGCGATAATGGAGCGGGCTTGGATAGAGGAACACTTCGGCACCGGTCAACAGCGGGGTAAAAAGCCCCACCGTCAGGCCAAAGGAGTGGAACAGCGGCAGCGCCGACATGAACCGGTCATTGGCGGTAAAGTCAGCAATGCTTTTAATCTGCTCCACGTTTGCCAGAATGCTCTTGTGACTGTGAACCACCCCTTTCGGGTTCCCCTCTGAGCCAGAGGTAAAGAGGATAATGGCGTCATCTTCCGGCTGCTGTTTGACCTGGGCAAGACGTGGCATCAGCAGGTGAGCGAAAATCCACAGCTTGTCACCCGTCGTCACGTCCGCTTTCAGATCTTCCAGGAAGACCCAGCGCACCTGAGTCAGTTGCTCCGGCAGGTGCCACAGTTTGCCTTTGTCGAGGAACTGGCGCGAGGTAAAGACGGTATTGATTTGAGCCGCGGTGATGGCGCTGGTCAGTCCTTTTACGCCTGCCGTGTAGTTCATCATCGCCGGAATACGGCCCCGGGAAACCGCACCAAAAATCACCGCCGCGCTGATCCCCGCGTTAGGCAGCATCAGGCCTATCTTTTCGCCTTTCTTACTGTATTTTTCAAGGATACGTCCCACGAACAATGTCTTGGTCAGCAGCTTGCGGTAGGTGTCCGGTGTGAAATTAATGTCTTCGATACAGTTTTTCTTCGCGCCATAGCGGTACTGCGCCGACAGCAGAGACTCATACAGCGTTTCACGCGGGCGAACGGCCATGCGCGCTTCCATCATGATCTGGTGCAGCATTTCACCGGCGATTTTACGGCGATCACGCGCACGCGGCGCGTCGGGCATCGGTAAAGAGGTTGGCGGCAGAATATGCAGGGTGATTTTCGGGAACAGGCGCTGCTTCACCAGCCCTTTCAGGCGACTGAAATGGGTAAGCTCTGCCCCTTCAATCCGCAGTGGCACAACGGTCGCATTTGACTTCGCCGCCACAAACCCTGCCCCGTCGTAGATTTTCATCAGCGAGCCGGTGACCGAGATCCGCCCTTCCGGGAAAATCACCACCGGACGTCCCTGCTCAACCAGACGTACCAGATGTTTAATCATCATCGGTTTTGTTGGGTCGAGCGGCACAAAGTCAATCAGCGGAGTGAGCCAGCGCATGTACCACTGCTGGCTGATCGAGGTATACACCGCAAACACCGGACGCACGGGCAGAAACAGCGCCAGCAGGATGCCGTCGATAAAGGAAACATGGTTTGGTGTAATGAGCACCCGTTCGCCACGAAGCGCCGTTGCATCGCCCGTTAAACGGATGCGAAAGAGGATACGGAAAAGTGTGCGGAAGAACCCAAAAAGCATCTCAACTCCCTTTGCCAGCCAGTGTGAAGGGTTAGTAAATGGTGGCAGATTACACGAGAAGTGGTACAGGAGCGACAGCAAATATGGAGGCGAAAAAAAACCTGCGCATCCGCGCAGGTTGGTGCAAGAGATGAGTACGAAACCGTACTAAGAAATCTCACCAATCAATACCTCTGGGATCTCAACTTTAGCAACGTCGCCATCTTCCCCGCTATCGGACAATCGCAACAGCCTGAGGCAAAGTGTAACTAAAGGTTCAGATTGACATTATTCCGACATGTCTGTCCGTGTAACGATTACACCGCAGGGGTTGTTCTGCATCACGTTTGTGGAGAGGGAGAGCCCGCTCCCCTTGAATGCGCGGCGCTTTTCCGCAACACTTATTGGCGTGTAAACGCTTACCCCCACTAAGAAGGTAATTAATGGCGACAATAAAGGATGTGGCCCGTCTGGCAGGTGTTTCCGTCGCGACCGTATCGCGCGTGATCAACGACTCTCCAAAAGCCAGTGACGCATCACGCCAGGCGGTGCAAAACGCCATGGAATCCCTGAACTACCATCCTAACGCTAACGCCCGTGCGCTTGCCCAACAGTCAACTGAAACCATCGGGCTGGTTGTGGGTGATGTCTCTGATCCTTTTTTCGGCGCCATGGTGAAAGCGGTTGAGCAGGTTTCTTATCAGACCGGGAATTTTTTGCTGATCGGCAATGGCTATCACAATGAACAAAAAGAACGCCAGGCTATTGAGCAACTGATCCGCCACCGCTGCGCGGCACTGGTTGTCCATGCCAAAATGATCCCCGACGCCGAACTCATTCATCTGATGAAGCAGATCCCCGGTATGGTGATCATCAACCGCATCATTCCCGGGTTTGAGAAACGCTGCGTGGCGCTCGACGACCGTTACGGTGCCTGGCTTGCCACCCGCCATCTGATTCAACAGGGTCACACCCGCATTGGTTATCTCTGCTCAAACCACCCGATTTCCGACGCCGAAGATCGCCTGCAGGGGTATTACGATGCCCTGCGTGAAAACGGCCTGCCGTGCAATGACCGGCTGGTGGCCTACGGTGAACCCGACGAAAGCGGCGGCGAACAGGCGATGACCGAGCTGTTAGGACGTGGAAGGAATTTCACGGCGGTCGCCAGCTATAACGACTCAATGGCAGCCGGTGCAATGGGGGTGTTAAATGACAACGGGATTGAGGTGCCGGGAGAAATTTCCCTCATTGGCTTCGATGATGTGCTGGTCTCCCGCTACGTACGCCCTCGCCTGACTACCGTCCGCTACCCGATTATCACAATGGCCACGCAGGCCGCCGAGCTGGCGTTAGCGCTGGCCGAGCAGCGCCAGCCGCCGGATATCACTCATCTGTTTAGTCCAACCTTAGTGCGCCGTCACTCTGTGGGTTCACCCGCCGAGGCCCCGGACGAATAGCGATAGAGATGTACCGTTTTATCCGGATATTCCAGCGCATCGCCCATATACTGCCAGCCGTAACGCTCATAGAAGTCACGGCAGGCAGACCAGAGATGCAGCGTCTCATACCCGGCCTGGACGGCATACTGGATAACATGCTGTTGCAGCAGTCCCGCCAGCCCTTTGCCTCGCGCCGCGTCATCAACATACAGGGCAGCCAGCCAGGGGCAAAGATCCTGTCGGGTGATCAGATCGCAGCGCCAGAGTCCCACGGTGCCCACAAGTTGTTCGTTCTCTACGGCAATAAAGGTCAGCGGTAATGCGCCCGGTGTCTGGCTGTGCTCAACAATACTGTTGAAAAATTCCCGGGATAACCCGTCGCCAAAGGCCTGCCAGATCCAGTCGGTCACCTGCTCAGCATACTGCGGTGCGGCGTAAAGAGGCAGAATAGTCATACCAGTTTCCCCTGGAAAATGGGCACGGATTCGAAGAGATAGCCGTCAAAATCCGGGGCATCTTCGTCAGAGAGTTCAAGTAAACTTTTTTTCACGTTTTCAAGATGCTGGAACATTGCCTGCCAGGCGCCCATAACGTCACGGCGGCGCAGCGCAGCCAGGATGGTTTGCCGGTCCCCCAGCCATTTCAGGCGGTACGCGCGACTGGCGATATGACCATTAAATTGCTGCCACAGCGGACTGCTGTCCATGTGATGCCAGATGCTTTCTACCGTCGCCAGCAGCATCTGATTTTGCGTCGCGCCAGCCAGCACCAGATGGAACATCTTATTGTTGTCCTGGCTATTATCGTCGGCGGCAATCGCGCGTTGCTCCTGCTCGATAATACGGCGCAGATTGTCGATGTCTGCACGGGTCGCCATTTTGGCGGCAAACGCGGCAATATTGCTTTCGAGCAGTTGGCGGGCCTGTAAAATCTCAAACGGCCCTACGTCGCTATTGAGAAAACGCTCTTCTTCGTTCTCGTGTTCTTCGGGGATGCGCATCACATAAACACCGGAGCCCTGGCGGATATCCACCGTGCCCTGCAACTCCAGCATCAGTAAGGCCTCGCGTACGATGGTGCGGCTTACGCCGTACTTCTCGGCAATATTGCGCTCAGGAGGAAGACGCGAACCAACGGGATAGTGCCCCTGGATAATCTGCGCCCGTAAATCCTCGCCAATTTCCTGGTACTGTTTTTTTTCCGGCAGGATGACAGCCTTATCCACGTTTTCACCTGTTTTTTCAGTTAATGCGCAGACCGGGCGTCCTCCCGGCCAGTTTGTGCGCTATTTTACCAGAACCAGCATGCTTTTCGCCTACTTCCATTCATCATCTACCTGAAGCGTGAGCACCCGCGTATCGCGTAGTTGCCGGAACCAGGAGGCCGATTTTTTTGCGCGTCTGGCACGCTGGTTATCCAGATCGATCTCAATCAACCCGTAGCGGTTTTTAAACGCGTTCATCGGCGAGACGTTGTCGGTAAATGCCCACAGCATATAGCCATGGCAGTTCGCCCCCTCCTCCCGCGCCAGCAGCGTGTAGTAGAGGTGCTCGCTGATGAAATCGATGCGGTAAGTGTCGTCGATAATCCCATCGCCATTGCGAAATTGCGCTTCGTTTTCCACGCCCATTCCGCTTTCCGCCACGAACCAGTCGATATTGCGATAGTCATTTTTGATCCGCATCGCCATGTCGTAAATAATGCGCGGGTAGATCTCCCAGCCGCGGGAGCGGTTCATTCGCCGCCCCGGCAGTTCAAACGGCTCGTAGTAGTATGCCGGGTGGAATGGCGTGTCCGGGTGCCAGGCGCGGGAAGGTGCCTTCACACGGTGCGGGTAGTAGAGGTTAATCCCCAGTTCGTCGACGGTGTTATCCGCAATCAGCGCCAGCTCGTCCGCAGTATAATCCCACTCAACCTGATGCTGCTCCAGCAGGGTAAAGAGCTCAGCGGGATAGCGCCCGTGTACCAGCGGGTCGAGGAAGACACGGTTGTAGAACAGGTCGTACATCTCAGCAGCCCGCAGGTCATGCGGGGCGCGGGAGCGGGGATAGGTCACCTCCGGGTTGAGAATGCAGCCCACAGAACCGCGATAGCCTTTCTCACGAAACAGCTTCACCACCTTTGCTGTCGCCAGCACCTTATGGTGATTCCACTGCATCCACGTGCCGGTATTCTGCTCATACGGCCAACGCAGCGCGTCCAGATACACACGGGTCTGCACGACAATCGGCTCATTGAAGGTAAACCAGCGGGTCACTTTGCCGTGATAGCGTGCAAATACCTTTTCCGCATAGCGGACAAACAGCTCAACCACATGCTTTGACGCCCAGCCGCCGTAGCTTTCCAGCAGCACACCCGGCAGTTCGTAATGCTCGAGGCAGATCATCGGCTCAATGCCCTGACGGTGCATCTCATCGAAAAGTGCGTCGTAATACGCTGCGTACTCTTCATCCACTGTCGCGTTTTCATAATCGGTTAAAAAGCGTGACCAGTTGATCGAGGTACGGTAGTGCGTCAGCCCCGCCTGCTTCATCAACGCCACATCTTCGCGAAAACGGTTGATAAAATCGGTCGCCACCGCCGGGCCATAGCCGTTGTGCCAGACGTGACGGTCGTTCTTGTACCAGAGGTCGATCCATGAATCCTGGCCCGCTTTTTTACCGCTCCAGCCCTCTGTCTGCCAGGCCGATGCGGCTGCGCCGAGAATAAAATCCTGCGGCAGGGTTATCTGTTTTGTACTCATCGCATCCTCACGGGTTGTCAGTGGCCTGCTGCAGCGCGGCCTGCTCTGCGCGGCGTGAAGCGATTTTCACAAACGGCAGATAGATAATGACGGCAGTCACAATGCAGATAAGCTGGGTGATCACCGCCCCCATCGAACCCGCAGTAGAGAGCCAGGCGTTGATCAGCGGCGGCGTCGTCCACGGCACCATCACCACCGCTTTACCGGCAAACCCGGTCACGGTGGCGAAGTAGCCGATGGAGCCCGTCACCAGTGGAGTGATAATGAAGGGAATGGCGAGGATCGGGTTAAGCATGATTGGCATACCGAAGATCACCGGCTCGTTGATATTAAAAATCCCCGGGCCGATGGAAAGCTTGGCGATCTCTTTCATCTCCTTGCGTTTGGTGGCAATCATCACCGCGATCAGCAGGCCGATAGTCAGGCCCGAACCGCCGATGCTCATATACACATCCCAGAACGGCATGGTGATAATGTTCGGCACCTCTTTACCCTGCTCAAACGCGCTCATGTTGACGGTGATCGCCCCCAGCAGCAGCGGCTCGCGGATCGGCTTGATCATCTGGTTGCCGTGGATACCAATCACCCAGAACAGCTGTGCAACGAACATCAGCAGCAGGATCCCCGGCAGACTTTGCACCACCCGCTCCAGCGGCTGTTGCACCACCTGATACACCGCGTCGTAGAGATACATCCCGGTGATTTGATGAAAAACAAACCCCAGCGTGGCAATGGCGGTGGTGGTGATAATCGCCGGGATCAGCGCGGAGAACGATGCAGCCACGTTAGGCGGCACGGTGTCAGGCATTCGGATCTTCAGCCCCTGGCGGTTCTCCAACCAGCAGTAGATTTCAACGGACAGAATGGCGATAAACATGCCCAGGAACAGGCTGCGGGTATCCGAGAACTGGCGCAGCAGCACATCTTTCACCACGTGCATTTCGCCATCCACCAGCATCTCCACGGTGGTTGGCGTCACACAAATAAAGCAGATCACCGCCAGCAAGCCCGGGAAAAGGGATTTGATGCCGTTGATGCGCCCCAGCTCAATGCCAATCAGGAATACCGCCCCAATGTTGAGGAAGTTCAGGGTGGCGTAATTCAGCGCGCTGGTGATCGGTTTTAGCGTGGCGAGAAACGACAACGACGAGAAGCTCGCCAGGCCGTTTTTCGGATCCAGCACCATATTGGAGATCAGCACAGAGAACGCCCCGACGATGATCACCGGCATTAAGGTAATGAAGGCTGACTTGATCGCCATAATATAGCGATAACTGTTGAATTTAGTGGCGAAACTGCCCAGAGCGTCGATCAGTTTTTCCTGCAATGCCATAGGGTATTACCTCAGTAAAAGGGCTTTTATTGAATAAGGTGTACAGCCGGATACTATTGGCATACCAAAAATAGCTTTATGAGGGTAATGGTTCTGTGATTAAGCTCTCAAGACCACTAGCGGTATTCCAGATTGTGATTTATGACCTATTTGGCATACCAATTTTAGCCGATTATTTCGTGCCGACGGATCGTTACCAAAAAGCGTGATCGTGATGGGCGTTTTGTCCTTCCCGCGTCGCTTATGCGCCGGATGGTCTGTGTTAAACTGCAGATCGTTACGTGGAATCAGGAATGTCTAATGGCAACAATGCTGGATGTCTCACTGCGCGCGGGTGTGTCGAAAGCCACGGTATCGCGCGTGCTGAACGGCACAGGTCAGGTGAAAGAGAGCACCCGTCAGCTGGTGTTCGCGGCAATGGAAGAGTTAGGGTATCGCCCGAATTTTCTCGCGCGTTCGCTTGCTAACCAGACCAGCAACAGCATTGGTCTGGTGGTCTCGACCTTCGATGGTTTTTACTTTGGTCGCCTCCTTCAGCAGGCCTCCCGGCAGACCGAAACGCACGGGAAGCAACTGATTGTTACCGATGGTCACGACGCGCCGGAGCTGGAAGAACAGGCGGTGCAAATGCTGGCCGATCGTAAGTGCGATGCCATTGTGCTTTACACGCGCTACATGAGCGAAAAAGCGATCATGAAGCTGATCCACTCTGTGCAAACCCCGCTGGTGGTCATTAACCGGGAAGTCAGTCAGGCTCCCGATCGCTGCGTCTTCTTCGAGCAGCAGGATGCCGCCTTTAAGGCCGTGGATTACCTGATAAATCAGGGCCACCGGGAGATCGCCTGTATTACCGTCCCCATCCACACGCCCACCGGGAAAGCCCGCCTGATGGGCTACCGTAAAGCGCTGGAAAAGCACGGCATTCGTCTGGATGAGCGTCGGATAAAGTACGGCGATGCGGGTATGACGCGGGGGTATGAACTGTGCAAGGAGCTGATTGCCGACGGTGTGCCGTTTAGCGCCCTGTTTGCCTGTAACGATGATATGGCGCTGGGGGCGTCCAAAGCATTGCACCAGGCAGGGCTGAAGATCCCGCAGGATATTTCGCTGTTTGGTTTTGACGATGCGCCCAGCGCAAAATGGCTGGAGCCGGCGCTCTCATCGGTCTATCTGCCGATAGACAATATGATTGTCACGGCCATCGATCAGGCGATCCGGCTGGCCAAAAACCAGCCGGTGGAGGCGATCCCGCCGTTTACCGGCACGCTGGTATTACGTGACTCGGTGACCACGGGGCCGTACTTCTCTCAAACGAGTTCCAGAGCCAGCAGCTCCTGAATGGTCTGGCGGCGACGGATCAGTCGCGCCTTGCCATTATCAAACAGCACTTCAGGCAGCAGCGGGCGGCTGTTGTAGTTAGAAGACATCGACGCGCCGTAAGCCCCGGTATCATGCAGCACCAGATAATCCCCAGGTTTGACGTCCGGCAGCGCGCGGGTTTCCACTTTACCGCCTTCCTGCTGGGTGAAGACATCGCCCGATTCACACAGCGGGCCTGCAACGACCGTATCAATACGTGGAGCGTTGGTTAAATCGCGGCCATCGGCGGCGAGCGCTGAAATAAGGTGATAGCTGCCATACATGGACGGACGCATCAGGTCATTGAAGCCGGCATCAATCAGCACGAAGTGGCGCGATCCCATCTCTTTCACGCTACGCACCTGTGCGACCAGCACGCCGGATTCCGCCACCAGGAAACGACCCGGCTCAATTTCGAGTTTCACCGGATGCCCTAAATGCGCGGCAACGTTGTCGCGTGCGGCACTCCACAGGCCGTAGTAGTGATCGGTATCGATCGCCTCTTCCCCTTCACGGTAAGGAATGGAGAGGCCACCGCCGGCGGAGATCGCCTCCAGATCTTGTCCGAAGTCGATAACCTGACGCACCATCGCACCACACACCTGCTCCAGGTGGCCATAATCCACCCCCGAGCCAATGTGCATATGAATGCCCACCAGCTTCAGGTCGTAACGCTGCAATACCTCCAGCGCCGCTGGCATATCGGCATACCAGATGCCGTGTTTACTGTTTTCACCGCCAGTGTTGGTTTTCTGGCTGTGACCATGGCCAAAGCCGGGGTTCACACGGAGCCAGACGCGGTGGCCGGGAGAAACCTGTCCAAGCTGTTCCAGCATATCAACAGACCCTGCGTTAACCGGGATCTGCAGTTCATGCACGCGGGCAAGCGTCGCGTCGTCGATCAGATCCGCAGTAAAGACAATTGCATCAGGATCGGTTTTAGGATCAAAACCAGCCGCCAGCGCGCGCTCGATCTCACCCAGCGACACGGAGTCAACCTTCACGCCCTGCTCGCGCATCAGGCGCAGGATATGGATATTGGAGCATGCTTTCTGGGCGAAACGCACCACGTCAAACTGATGCAGTGCGGCAATCTTCTCGCGAACGATCTGCGCGTCGTAGACCCATACCGGGCAGCCAAACTCGGCAGGCAGGCGCAGCAGGTTGTCGGCATTCAAATCGGTATCAGTCTGATTAAGCGGGCGTGGCATGGTCATCTCCGGGTCGTCACATTTTTTATGATTACGCCACAGCAGAAAGAGAATAAAAAATATCGTTTTATCGCGAGTCTATGCAAAAATGATATGGACAGTTCTCTGCTTTCAGGTGCCCTATGCCCGCCGTCAACTTACGCCATATCGAGATTTTTCACGCCGTGATGACCGCCGGCAACCTCACCGAAGCCGCGCAGATGCTGCATACCTCACAGCCAACGGTCAGCCGCGAGCTGGCGCGCTTCGAAAAAGTGCTGGGACTGAAGCTGTTCGAACGCACCAGGGGCCGGCTGCACCCGACGGTGCAAGGGCTGCGTCTGTTCGAGGAAGTTCAGCGCTCGTGGTATGGGCTGGACAGAATTGTCAGTGCGGCGGAAAGTCTGCGCGAGTTTCGTCAGGGCGAGCTGTCAATTGTCTGCCTGCCCGTCTTTTCACAGTCCTTTTTGCCGACGCTGCTCCAGCCCTTTCTTGCCCGTTATCCGGAGGTCAGCCTTACTATCGTGCCGCAGGAATCTCCGCTGCTGGAAGAGTGGCTTTCAGCACAGCGTCACGATCTGGGGCTGACCGAAACTCTCGCCACCCCCGCAGGCACGGAGCGCACAGAGCTATTTTCTTTAGATGAAGTTTGCGTTTTGCCCGCCGGACACCGGCTTGCCAGTAAAGCGGTGCTCACCCCTGCCGATTTCCATGGGGAAAACTACATCAGTTTGTCGCAGACCGACAGCTATCGCCAGCTGCTGGATACGCTGTTTTCCGAGCATCAGGTGAAACGCAGAATGGTGGTAGAGACCCACAGCGCCGCATCGATTTGCGCGATGGTACGGGCGGGCGTCGGCGTTGCCGTGGTCAACCCGCTGACGGCACTGGACTATGCTGAGAACGGGATTATCATCCGTCCATTTAGCGTGTCCGTTCCGTTTACCGTGAGCCTGATCCGTCCCCTGCACCGCCCGGCATCAGCGCTGGTAGACGCGTTTTCTCAACACCTTATCGAAGGAATACCTGCACTGAAAATCCAGTTATCAACATTCAAATTACGCAATTAAATGTTTATTATTGGTAAAATAAACATCTCAGCCCTTCCCCTTAGAAATATTAAAAATTATTTTTAATATTTATGATTTCCTGCCGTTCTCTGCCATCGCTATACTTCCCCTCAGTTAATTCACTTAATTAATATCAGCACCCCCCGCCTTATTCATTACGGAATTGAATGAGGTTTGATTGACATTGACAGGATGTTATTAATATGAAAATCACACCATTTTTGTGGAGTGCTCTGTTTATCAGCATCACTCCTGTTTGTCAGGCCAATATGTCCGTTTACCCAATGGCCGTTGATATGAACGATCAGGGAGAAGGCAGCGTCCGTGTTATCTCCCGCACTAACGATGTTCAGTATATCAAAACGACTGTCCTCAGCGTTTCCGGACGTAACACCCCACAGGAAAAAGAGACCGAAGTGTCTGTCGGTGGCGACAGTGGCCTCGTTGTCATGCCTCCCAAATTCGCGCTGCCTGCGGGTTCCAGCAAAATGGTTCGCCTGGTTTCGATGGCGCCCGTGCAGGAAGAAACAACCTGGCGCGTGAAGTTTGAAGCCGTGCCGCAACTTGATGACGAATCGATTGCCAATAAAGGCGTCAAAACGCAACTGACACTTAATCTGATTTGGGGCGTTCTGGTCAGCGTCCCTCCTGAACATCCGCGGTTGAATATGAGTTTGCAAACCGGCGGTAAAATTAAAAACGACGGTAATCAGCGTTTTAAAATACTTAAAGTCGGTCTGTGTAAAAAAGCACAGAGCGAAAAAGCGTGTACATGGCATGAGGTAAACGAAAACATCTACCCTCGAGCCAGCTACACGCCAAAGAATATATTGAATTACGATCGCATCGTTGTTCAGTATTGGGATTGGATTAGCAAGTCGACAAATAAAAAAGACTTTGTAATTCATTAATTAATTACTTACATGGAATATTAGTAAATGAAACGTATTATGACCAAATCCTTGCTCGCACTGGCCATGGTTTCTGTAATGGGTTCTGCGATTGCTGTTCAGAAAGATATTACTGTTACCGCAACCGTTGATGCTGCCCTGGACATGACCCAGGCTGACGGTTCTGCACTGCCGAAGAATATCGACATGCAATATTTCCCAGGCACCGGTCTGTCTCCGGCTTCTCTCCAGACTAAAATCTGGGCGAACGATGTCACGAAAGACGTGAAAATGAAGCTGGCTAGCGATTTCTCCCTGGTGAATAACCTGGGTGGCGCAACCGTACCCATGACCGTGAAATGGGGTACTCAGGCGCTGACCACGACCGATGCGACCCTGAAAGCAACCGACCTGTTCCCTAACACCACCACTGCCCTGAAAACCGGCTCCGTCGCAAAAACGCTGCTGATCTCCCAGGCCACACAAGAAGCACTGGAAACCGGTACTTACCAGGGTGTGCTGAGCATCTATCTGTATCAGTAATCGCCGTTACGTAAGGTAATGAATCGAAGGGGAAACCTTCGATTCATTTTTTCTCATCAGGGAACGATGAATGACTATGAAAAAGACGATTCTGGGCCTCTTGATTTTTAGCCTGCTTAATAGCGCAAATGCGCGCAATGAGAAGATCCCACCAGGATTTGAACTCATCGTTCTGGGTCAGAAAGAGTATGTCGATGTCTGGTTAGCCGGACGTAATCTTGGAAAATTTTACGCCACTGTTAACCTCGATACCGTGAAATTTGAGCGCCCCGATCAAATTATTGACGCGATGGCGTTGGATGCCGACACCGGTATCAAAAAGAAAATTACGGCAAAACTGAGCCAGCCTCTGGAACGGCACGGAGAATTAGCCTGTACCGCGATTAATACCAGCGCGGGCTGCGATTACCTGAAAACCGACGATGTGGCGCTGATTTATAACGACGAAAAAAATGCCGTTAACCTTTTTCTTAACGATCGGTGGTACCCGGACGATCGCCACAACGCCTTATACCTGAAGCCAAACAGTGATGATGATGTGGTGAACGCATTTATTCATCAGCAGGATATTAATGTCGCGGCGCAGGAAGACTTTAAATCCGTTTATCTCCAGGGAACGGGCGCGCTGGGTGTAACTGAAAACAGCTACCTCGGCGCTTACTGGAATTTTAACGGCAATGAAAACGACGGTGAAACTGAAACCAGCGCTGACGTCAGCGAACTCTTTTATCGTTACGACTATCTGAGCCGCTTTTATATTCAGGGTGGTCGCATGGATAGCCGAAGCCTGTTTAGCCTGGACGGCGGAAACTTTAGCTTTTCCTTCCTGCCCCTGAACACATTCGATGGCGTGCGGGCGGGTACGACTTTAAGCTATCTCAACCGGGAGCAGATGAATCAAGGTACACCGGTCAACGTGCTGCTTTCGCGCAGCTCACGCGTGGATGTGTATCGTGATAACCAGCTTCTCGGTTCCTTCTACCTGGCAGGCGGAAACCAGTCGCTGGATACCTCGTCGTTTCCGGCCGGTAGCTATACCCTTCAACTGAAAATCTACGAGAGCAACCAGCTTTCCCGAACAGAAGTGGTGCCATTTACGAAGACCGGTAGCATTGGGGATGGTCACATTCAGTGGTTTATTCAGATGGGACAACTGGTGGATGACAGCTCATCTTATGCCGACAGTAAAAATGCCTCTACCGCTCAGGCAGGGATCAGAGTACCAGTAACCGCACAAAGCGAGGCTACGCTCGGTGTCGCCAGTGTGGATAACGACTTTTCAGCTGAATTGGGTGGACACCTGACTCCCGCACTTGGCGCATTCGGCAATGCTGATCTGCAGGGCGGAGTCTACTATAACGACCAGGGCGGGCGCGGCAATATGCAGCAGCTGAGCTGGCACGCTGATGGATGGCCTTCATTGAGCGTCTACCGCAAAGACACCAGCGGCGGGCAATGCTCAGGTGACACAGACGCGAACGACTACGATCTGAGCTGTTTTGAAAGTATCAGCACGAGCGCATCTCAAAACGTGTTGAACTGGAATATTGCGTTGAACTGGAACAGAACCCGTAATCATGCGGATTATCATACCCGCTGGAACAACAGCGACAGCTTTACTGATAATTTCTTTAACCAGACCGACGCTAACACCACCACCGACAGTGTTCAGTTGAGTGCCACCCGCGCGTTTAGCCTGAATAACTGGATGGTGAATACCAACCTGGGGCTGTTCACTCGCGACGACAGCAACAGCAATAACGATCGTGGTGCCTACATCATGTTGACGTTCAGCGAAACGCCGCACATGGATGCTAACGCACGCAGTCGCACCACGACGATTAGCGCTGATTACCGTACCAGCAAGGAATCACAGGATCAGACCTCCTGGAATCTGTCCCGCACCTGGTATGACGACAACGTTAACCACCGTGAAGTGGGCATCAATCTTGGCGGAATCAACACCGACACGCTGGACTCCGGGATTAATGGCCGTATTGATGGTCTGTATGGCAATCTGAGCGCCAACCTGACGGACAGTTACGATCGTCAGAATCAAGAACATTTCACCGCTTTCACGGGGAGCTACAGTTCAACGCTGGCAATCAGCCGCCACGGCGTTCAGCTTGGTCGTGCAGGATATGGTGAACCGTCTGCGGCGGTGCTCGTAGCGGTCAATAACATTGATGACGAATCAGCTGAACAGCTCTCCGTTGATGCCTCTGCTAACGGCAGCAAAGCCAGCCTCACCGGAAATGGCTCGGTACTCTTCCCGTATACGGGCTATGAAATGGGCTATATAGAAGTCAGCGACAGCGCGCGTAAACACCAGAGCGGGACCACCAACCTGATTGCCGGTTCAGGCAAGCAAAACCTGATGCTTCTGCCGGGCAAGCTGCGCTATCGCGAAGTGTCCGCATCATTTAGCTATAACTATATTGGCCGCCTGATCCTGCCGGAGACGGTCAAACGCTTCCCGATAATTGGCCTGAACAGTTCAATGTTACTGCTGGCGAAAGATGGCGGCTTCACGCTTGAAATGCCTGGGGCTTCGCGCGATTTATACGTGCTGGCCGGACAGTCATTCCTGAAATGCCCCCTTAAAGTATTGAAAAAACGCGCCAGCATTCGTTACGCCGGGGAAGTCAACTGCGCCACCATAACCTACAACCAGCTTCCGCCCCAGATTCAGGTGCAGGCACAGCTGAAGCAGTCCCTGCGTAAGCAGGCGCTGGAAACGGCACAAAGGGAGAATGTGCAATGAGATTAAAAGCAGGGTTAATAGTATGCGGGTTATTGGCGGCTATCAATGTACAAGCAAAGATGTACTATGGTCCAACGCCTAATGTCTCTACTCAACAAGAATATGAACTCCCTTCTGGAGCACCCGCTGACGTATATTTATGGAAAGAGGATTATCCCGGTACTTCAGGGTATTACGATGCTGTTGGCACCTATAAATGCGCCTATTCAGATGTGCAGCAAACCTGCAGCCATCAAAGCGGGCGTTCAACGATCACTATCGTTTTAAAAGAAAAGCGAAGTGGCATGACACATTCGCTTAAACTACAAGCCTACATGACCGGAATAAAATATAACAACGCAGACCCCAGCCAGTCTGAAAGTTGCAACGCACGATACGCACTCAATAACCAAACCTATTTAAGTTGCTCGACAAGTTCATGGAGTATTGTTGACAACGCCAGGGTTCTTACAGCCTGGATACCACAGAGCGAAATGAATAATCTTCCAGTCGGTGGTGTGTGGGAGGGTGCTCTTAAGTTGCAATATAATGCGGCCGGGAGAACCCCCGTGAATTTTGTCGCCAATATCACCCTGAAAGGCAAAGCCACTGGCAAGCAGGATATTTTTTTCCCGGAGTTTAATAACGCCAATCCGCTGGTCCAACTCGATCTTCATCCTACAGGCGCGATCACCGGAAACAGCTTTGCTGAAGATGTTACCACGCTGGATATGTGCCTGTATGATGGTTACAACTCTAACAGCGACAGCATGAAGCTCTCCTTCGCCGATGAGAATAAAGGCGGGGCATCGCGTAAAAATGGTTACTATTCCATCTACAACACGGGTACCGCTGGGACAGGCGAAAATGAGCGCATCGACTATCGTCTTGAAATGTTTAATCCTCATACTAAAAGCTGGATGAGGGTCGATAATGGCCAGGGGTATGACATCTCTGCTGGCGTTAACGGCCAGGATCAGGTTCGCCCGGTGCACCTGCCCTCGATCAGTTATCCTGTTCTGTGCGCGCCAGCCCCACTACGACTGATTGTGGATAAATTCAGGGTTACCGACAAAACAGCGGGTTACTACAAAGGGACTCTACAGGTCTATTTCTCCCCCAGCCTGAACAGTATTTAACGCCTCCGGGCGGCGCTTACCGCCCGGCACTGCGCGTTATGACAGCATAAACTCTACCGCATCGGCAGCGTGAATGGCGGCAGTGTCGAATACCGGGATCGGGCTTCGCTCAACCGGCACCAGCAGGCCGATCTCGGTACAACCGAAGATCACCCCTTCAGCCCCCTGCCGGGCGAGCTTTTCAATTACGCTGACGTAACAGGCCCGGGAAGACTCGCTGAAGGTGCCGAGGCAAAGCTCATCAAAAATAATCTGATTAATGCGCGCCCGGTCGGCCTCATCCGGGATCAGGCTTTCGATACCAAACTCACTGCTTAACCGACCACGATAAAAATCCTGCTCCATGGTGTAACGCGTTCCCAGTAGCGCCACTCGTCGCATCCCTGCCGCGCCGATCGCGCGTCCGGTCGCATCCGCAATATGCAAAAACGGCAGCGAACAGCGCGTTTCTATGTGCGAAGCCACCTTATGCATGGTGTTGGTGCAGAGCAGGATCCCTTCGGCACCGGCACGCTGGAGCCCAAGTGCCGCCTGCGCCAGTATTTCCCCGGCTTTATCCCATTCACCGCTCGACTGACACGCTTCGATCTCATGAAAATCGACGCTGTGCAGCAGCAGGCTGGCCGAATGCAGTCCCCCCAGGCGTTGCTTCACCCCTTCATTAATCAAACGATAGTAGGGAATCGTCGATTCCCAGCTCATGCCACCCAGCAGGCCGATTGTTTTCATTATCCCTCCTTATCTGTTGATCCCAGTGAAGCAAACTTGTGATCGTGTTTCCAGTTCTTTGTCACACCGTTTCTTTTTCGCGCTACGTGATATAAATTAAATGAAACGATATTTCATTTAATGATGAGGGAAGCGATGTTTATTTTCCACCGCGAGACCACACTTGACGATTTGGGTAACGGCGTGACGCGTCGGATCCTGGCGCATAACGGTAAGATGATGGCGGTTGAAGTGAATTTTGAGCAGGGCGCAATCGGCCCGATGCACAACCATCCGCATGAGCAGTTAACCTATGTGTTGTCCGGCGAGTTCGAATTCACCATTGGTGAAGAGAGGCATGTTGTCACGGCCGGGGATACACTCTACAAAGCACCGCATGTGATGCACGGCTGCGTCTGCCTCAAACCCGGCACGCTGCTGGATACCTTTACCCCTATACGGGAAGATTTTCTGCAATAAAAAAGGGCGCTGATTTCAGCGCCCTTTTCATCTGCATCATTTATTCTGTTATCGGCTCTGGCAGCGGATTGCGGCTAAGCATCGCTTCACGCAGCAGAACGCTACCACAGGCAAACAGCCCACCGAGGATCCCCGCCAGCAGAACAATCAGCGCTTTCCCCGGACCATCTTTTTTCACCGGCATAGAAGGTGAAAGTTGATACTTAAAGGGTTCAAGTACAACATCTTCAACGGACAGCTTTTTCAGCTGCGCCAGATAATATTCCCGGTTCTGGAAATCGGCATTCAGCTCAGCCACGTCCTTGAGGTTCTTTTCAATCTGCAGTTTCTGCGCAATACCGTCAGCGCCGAGCGCCACGGAGTAATCCGGATCGTCTTTTACGGCCTGTCCGTTGCTGTAGACAGGTTTCTTAATGCCCGCCGCGTTAGCCACTTCCAGGGAATAGTTAAGACGCTGCAGGTTGGTGTTGTGAATATTGGTCAGACGCACCCGATCCAGGTCCAGCTGCTGCTCTACCACCTTCGTTTTCAGGGCGAGCTGGTTACGGATATTCAGCATGATCTCTTGCTCAACAATCGCGGCAATATACTTGATATACCCTTCCAGAACGGTTTGCGCATCTCCCGCCGTGGGGGCGGTGAAGCTGAGCGTCCAGGAGACGTAAGGCGCTTTATCGGCATCTTTCACCTGGGTGTTATCAATCGCTTTCATCTTCTCAGAGATATTGACCACCGCACAATGCAGCTCAAGCGGATCCACGTTTGTCCCCTCAAGCTGAGACATAACGTAAGGGGAGGATTTCATATACTCTTCAAGCAAGGACTGCGACTGAAACTTTTTGATAAACAGCCCAAAGACTTCATCACGGGACACTTTCACGTCCACGTCCAGCACCTGCAATGCAACCATCATCTGGCGCAGCGGGTTCCACTGCGTCTGTTCGGCTGGCGTGATCACCGCTTTACTGGTCCATTTCTGCGGCAGTAAAAACGCAATCGCCAGGCCTGCCAGCGCAAACGCGAACGTAATGGCGACGATGCGTTTTTTAGCGGCAAGCAGTACGTCTAACAGTCCCAGAAGGTCGATCTCTTTAGTGCTGACTGCCGGGGTGGCATAAGAAGGAAAATCGAGGTCCGTGTTTTTTTTGAAATCCATCGCTGACATAGCCGTTCTTCTGTTAAGAGTGCAGTTAATTTCTGCCTGGTGAGTTCAGGTGGTCCGATGATACAAGAAAGTAAGAATAATCTGAACGCGATATTGATCTATCTGTATACTGGCTATCAAAGTTAGTAGTTAGTACCTTCCCGGTATTATTGTTATTAATCATTCGCTTTACCTGCTCCCTTCGCTGACGGCCTGCCCTGATTGCCTGAATTAGCGTCAAAATGCCACCCTCATCACTTTATTGAAACAGCGTTTCGACACCGATCACATTTCCATCATTGCGCGAATGACGCGGGCCTAAATAACCATAATATAAAATAAAACACTGTTTTATTATTTAAGAACACCGGTTCTCATGACCTGAAACTCATACCATCATTTAACTCCCTTGATTGCCAGGTAGGTATGTATGAATGAAAACAAGCTGTTGGGGCTCGCATGGATATCACCCTACATAATTGGGTTGATACTCTTTACGGCTTTCCCCTTCGTCTCATCGTTTTTCCTCAGTTTTACGGATTACGATTTGATGAGCCCGCCGGTGTTTAACGGCATCGAAAATTATCGCTACATGTTTACCGAAGACACGCTCTTCTGGACATCAATGGGTGTCACGTTTGCGTATGTATTTTTGACCATTCCGCTGAAGCTCGCCTTTGCATTAGGGATCGCGTTTGTTCTGAACTTCAAATTACGGGGGATCGGCTTTTTCCGTACCGCCTACTATATTCCGTCGATCCTCGGCAGCTCTGTGGCAATTGCCGTTTTGTGGCGCGCGTTATTTGCGATTGATGGTCTGCTGAACAGTTTTATTGGGATATTTGGTTTCGACCCGGTGAACTGGCTTGGTGAGCCATCGCTGGCGCTGATGTCCGTCACCCTGCTGCGGGTCTGGCAGTTCGGTTCTGCGATGGTCATTTTCCTGGCGGCACTGCAAAACGTACCGCAATCGCAATATGAGGCAGCGATGATCGACGGCGCCTCCAGGTGGCAGATGTTCACGAAAGTGACCGTCCCGCTGATTACGCCGGTGATTTTCTTTAACTTCATCATGCAAACCACCCAGGCGTTCCAGGAATTTACCGGGCCGTACGTCATTACCGGCGGCGGGCCAACCTATTCGACCTATCTGTTCTCGCTCTACATCTACGACACGGCGTTCAAATACTTCGATATGGGTTACGGCGCGGCGCTGGCCTGGATCTTGTTCCTGGTGGTGGCCGTCTTTGCCGGTATCGCCTTTAAGTCGTCGAAATACTGGGTGTTCTACTCCGCCGATAAAGGAGGCAAAAATGGCTGATATTCAACACCTTTCCGCGGCCAGAAGCGTCGCAGAGCGCGAGGTTGCCCGTACGCAGCGCAGAGAGAAAATCAACGCCACCGTGCGCTATGTCATCCTGCTGTTTGTCGGCCTGCTGATGCTCTACCCGCTGGTGTGGATGTTCTCTGCATCGTTCAAACCGAACCACGAGATCTTCACCACCCTGAGCCTGTGGCCTGCGCATGCCACCTGGGACGGGTTTGTGAACGGCTGGAAGACCGGTACCGAGTACACCTTCGGCCATTACATGCTGAACACCTTTAAGTATGTGATCCCCAAAGTGATCCTGACCATTATCTCCTCCACCATCGTGGCGTATGGTTTTGCGCGCTTTGAGATCCCGTGGAAGAAATTCTGGTTCGCCACGCTCATCACCACCATGCTGCTGCCGAGCACCGTGCTGTTGATCCCGCAATACCTGATGTTCCGTGAAATGGGCATGCTGAACAGCTACATGCCGTTGTACCTGCCGCTGGCCTTTGCCACCCAGGGGTTCTTCGTCTTCATGCTGATCCAGTTCCTGCGCGGCGTGCCGCGTGACATGGAAGAGGCGGCACAAATCGACGGCTGCAACTCCATCCAGGTGCTGTGGTACGTGGTGGTGCCGATCCTGAAACCGGCCATTATCTCCGTCGCCCTGTTCCAGTTTATGTGGTCAATGAACGATTTCATTGGACCGCTGATTTACGTCTACAGCGTGGATAAATACCCGATTGCACTGGCGCTGAAAATGTCTATCGACGTTACCGAAGGTGCGCCATGGAACGAAATTCTGGCAATGGCGAGCATCTCCATTCTGCCATCCATCATTGTCTTCTTCCTGGCACAGCGCTACTTCGTACAGGGCGTCACCAGCAGCGGAATTAAAGGTTAAGAGGGAAATATCATGGCTGAAGTTATCTTCAACAAACTGGAAAAGGTCTACTCCAATGGCTTCAAGGCGGTACATGCTATCGACCTGAAAATCGCCGAAGGGGAATTTATGGTGATCGTCGGTCCATCCGGGTGCGCCAAGTCCACCACCCTTCGCATGCTGGCCGGCCTGGAAACCATCAGCGGCGGTGAAGTGCGGATCGGCGATAAGATCGTGAACAACCTCGCCCCGAAGGAGCGTGGTATTGCGATGGTGTTCCAGAACTACGCGCTCTACCCGCACATGACGGTGCGCGAAAATCTGGCCTTTGGTCTTAAGCTGAGCAAACTGCCGAAAGAGCAAATTGAGTCGCAGGTAAACGAAGCGGCCAAAATCCTGGAGCTGGAGTCGCTGCTTGACCGCCTGCCGCGCCAGCTTTCCGGTGGACAGGCCCAGCGTGTAGCGGTTGGCCGCGCGATTGTGAAAAAGCCGGACGTGTTTCTGTTTGATGAACCGCTGTCAAACCTTGATGCCAAGCTCCGTGCCTCGATGCGTATTCGTATTTCAGATCTGCATAAGCAGCTGAAGCAGTCCGGTAAACCGGCCACCACCGTCTACGTCACGCATGACCAGACCGAAGCGATGACCATGGGCGACCGTATCTGTGTGATGAAGCTGGGCCATATCATGCAGGTCGATACCCCGGACAATCTCTACCACAAGCCCAAAAACATGTTCGTCGCGGGCTTTATCGGCGCACCGGAGATGAACATTCGTAAAAGCCAGCTGGTGGAACAGGCCGGGCAACTGCACATTACCATCGGCAGTGAAACCATGCCGTTAACCCCACAAACGCAGGAGAAAGTCGCCGCTTACGCCGGCCAGGACGTGTTCTACGGCGTGCGCCCGGAATTTGTGTCGCTCTCTGACGCCCCCTTCCCCGACGGTGGCTGCAGCGGCGAAATGGTGCGCGTGGAGAACATGGGCCACGAATTCTTCGTGTACCTGAAGGTAGCGGACCATGAACTGACCGCCAGAATCCCTTCGGATGACGCTAAGCCAATGATTGATAAAGGTCTTAACCGTAAAGTCTATTTCCGCTTTGACATGAATAAGTGCCATATTTTTGACGCAAAAACCGAACTGAACCTCTCTCTCTGATGGAGTGATAAAAATGAAAAATGTGCTTTTAAGCGCAGCAATCTCCGCGACCCTGGGCCTTACCGCGTTGCCATCGATGGCGCAAAATACCGATTTACGTATGTCCTGGTGGGGCGGTAATGGCCGTCACCAGGTGACGCTGAAAGCGTTAGAAGAGTTCCATAAACAGAACCCTGACATTAACGTTAAGGCGGAATACACTGGCTGGGATGGCCATCTTTCCCGTCTGACTACCCAGATCGCAGGCGGCACAGAGCCGGATGTGATGCAAACCAACTGGAACTGGCTGCCGATCTTCTCGAAAACCGGCGACGGTTTTTACGATCTGAATAAAATGAAAGACGTGATCGACTTAAGCCAGTTCGATGCCAAAGAGCTTCAGTCCACGACCGTCAACGGCAAGCTAAACGGGATCCCAATCTCCGTGACCGCGCGCGTGTTCTACTTTAATGACGAGACCTGGAAAAAAGCGGGCATCGACTACCCGAAAACCTGGGACGAGCTGATGGCCGCCGGTAAAACGTTCGAAAGCAAACTCGGTAAGCAATATTACCCTGTCATTCTGGAACACCAGGACACGCTGGCGCTGCTGAATTCTTACATGATTCAGAAATACAACATCCCGGCCGTGGACGAGAAAACCAAAAAGTTCACTTACAGCAAAGCGCAGTGGGTGGAGTTCTTCCAGACCTATAAAAAACTGATTGATAGCCACGTAATGCCAGACACCAAATACTATGCGTCGTTTGGCAAGAGCAACATGTATGAAATGAAGCCGTGGATCCAGGGGGAATGGGGAGGCACCTATATGTGGAACTCCACCATCAATAAATACTCCGATAACCTCAAACCACCGGCAAAACTGGTGCTGGGCAGTTACCCCATGCTGCCGGGCGCCACGGATGCGGGCCTGTTCTTCAAACCGGCGCAGATGCTCTCGATTGGTAAATCGACCAAAAACCCGGAAGCGGCGGCGAAGCTGATTAACTTCCTGCTGAACAGTAAAGAGGGCGTGGATACGCTGGGACTGGAGCGTGGCGTACCGTTGAGCAAAGTGGCGGTTCAGTACCTGACTGAAGCCGGGACCATTAAGGAAAACGACCCGTCGGTTGCGGGCCTGCGTCTGGCGCAGTCTCTGCCGTCAAAACTCTCCGTCTCACCTTACTTTGACGATCCGCAGATAGTGGCGCAGTTCGGCACCTCGCTGCAGTATATCGACTACGGTCAGAAATCGGTGGAAGAGACAGCGGCGGACTTCCAGCGTCAGGCAGAGCGTATTTTGAAACGGGCGATGCGTTAACCCTCACCCCGGCCCTCTCCCTTAAAGGGAGAGGGCGCAAACCATTCCCTCTCCTTTGGGGTGAGGGGATAAATCACACGCCAATATTACGTAGTTTCTCCCCGCTCATCAGCTTGCGTTCAATATGTTCCAGCGTCACGCCTTTGGTTTCAGGAATAAGCCAGAAGGTCACACCGATAAACACCACGTTCAGTACCGTGTAGAGCCAGAACGTTCCTGCTGCGCCAATAGCATCCAGCAGCGTCAGGAAGGTTGCGCCGATGATCATGTTCGACACCCAGTTGGTGGTGGTGGAACAGGTGATACCAAAATCGCGACATTTCAGCGGCTGAATTTCAGAGCACAGGATCCACACCACCGGTGCGGCGCTCATGGCATACCCGGCGATACACATCATGGTCATCCCGACAGAGAGCCAGGAGAGACCGCTTGAGGCGGTGCCGTTATCAAACTGCATCAGACAGTAACCGAGGATCAGCGTACCGAGCGCCATTACGCTAAAGCCAATCTTCAGCGCCGGTTTACGACCGGCTTTATCCACGGTAAATACCGCGATAAACGTGGCAAACATAAAGGTCAGCCCGACCACCAGGGTTGCAATCATCTGCTGTTCGGTGGTGGTGAATCCGGCCATTTTGAAGATACGCGGCGCGTAATACATGATGATGTTCATCCCGGTGAACTGCTGCATCGCCTGCAGCAGCATGCCGAGGAACACCGCGCGACGCACGTTGCGGTTGGCTTTAAACAGCGACCAGCCGCCCTGCTTAAGCTTCAGGCTTTCGCGGATCTCATTCAGTTCTTCACGCGCTTTCTCTGAGGTATCACGCAGCATGCGCAGCACCTCTTCTGCTTCCACGTGACGGCCTTTCTGCGCCAGCCAGCGCGGGCTGTTCGGCAGAAAAATCACCAGCACAATCAGCAACAGCGCCGGCAGCGCCAGTACGCCCAGCATGGCGCGCCAGTTACCGCTGTAGCTGAAGTAAGTATCCGACAGAAACGCCAGTACGATACCCAGCGTGACCATCAGCTGGTACATACTGATCATCTTGCCGCGCACGTTCTCGCTCGCCATCTCCGAGAGATACAGCGGCGCGGTGTAGGAGGCAATCCCGACCGCCACGCCCAGCAATACGCGGGAGAGCAGCAGCACTTCCACGTTGGTGGCAAACGCAGAGCCAATGGAGCCTGCCACAAACAGGATCGCCCCAACCATCAGGCTATATTTGCGCCCGAGACGGAACGAGAGCCAGCCGTTGAACAGCGCGCCGATGGCCGCGCCGAGCATCATGCTGCTCACCACCCACTCCTGCAGGCGACTGCTCAGCGTAAAGTGATCGGTAATAAACGGTAATGCGCCAGCAATGACGCCGATATCCAGTCCAAATAATAAGCCTGCCACTGCCGCCGCAATGGAGACAAACTGGTTCATACGGCGAGTATCGCGCAGCGCCGCGGGCATGAGGGTAGAGTCATTTATAGATGTCATAGTTTCCTGCCTGAACAGAGAAATTCGTTAAGTGAAATTACGAGATAGGGAAGAAAAGTGTCAGGCCGGAATTCGCGAAGATATGGATTATTTCGCTATGGCATGGCGATCTGTGATGGACATTACAATTTCAACTCGCGGTGAAATATCGCCATATTTTACTAATTGATTAATATTTAAGTAATAAAACTGTGATTCGCGTCATTTATTATTTTTTAGTATGGATTTTTCATCTTTGACGATATGGATAATGACAATTTTTGAGCAAAAAAAAACCTCCACCCACAGGCAGAGGCTCTATCGTCAGGGCGAATTAACGCGCCAGCCAGCCGCCATCAACCGCCACGGTATAACCGTTGATGTAGTCCGATGCCTTCGATGCCAGGAACACCACCGGCCCTTTCAGATCGTCCGGCAGTCCCCAACGCCCTGCCGGGATCCGGTCAAGGATTTCCGCGCTGCGCTGCTCGTCGGCACGCAGCTGCTGGGTGTTGTTGGTGGCCATGTAGCCCGGGGCAATGGCGTTAACGTTGATATTGTGCTTCGCCCATTCGTTCGCCAGCAGACGGGTGACCCCCATCACTGCGCTTTTTGACGCGGTGTAAGATGGCACCCGGATCCCCCCCTGGAAGGAGAGCATGGAGGCGATATTAATAATCTTGCCGCCGTTCCCCTGAGCGATAAAGTGTTTCGCCGCCGCCTGAGACATAAAGAACACGCTTTTGATATTCAGGTTCATCACGTCGTCCCAGTCGCGCTCGCTGAAGTTAATGGCATCTTCACGGCGGATCAAACCGGCATTGTTGACCAGAATGTCGATATGGCCGAATTCCGCCACCGCGCGATCCAGCAGGTCAGGAATGGCGTCGATTTTACGCAGATCCGCCGTCAGGCTCAGGAAACGGCGGCCCAGCGCGGTCACACGCTCGATGGTTTCCGTAGGCTCGACGATGTTGATGCCCACGATATCGCAGCCCGCTTCTGCCAGCCCTAACGCCATGCCCTGGCCCAGACCGGTGTCACAACCGGAAACCACAGCCACTTTACCTTGCAGAGAGAATGCATCCAGAATCATGTTTGTTCCTTACTCTTTCGATGCCTGTCAGCAACAGGCAGATTTATGCTTAACTGCCCGCGACTAGCGCAGATCTTTTACCGCGACGTGGTCCATGTCATCAAAGACCTGGTTTTCACCGACCATTCCCCAGATGAAGGTGTACGCCTTCGTCCCCACGCCGGAGTGAATTGACCAGCTTGGAGAGATAACCGCCTGCTCGTTGTGCATCACGATATGGCGTGTTTCCTGCGGTTGCCCCATCATGTGGAATACACAGGCATCCTCATCCATGTTGAAGTAGAAATAGACCTCCATGCGACGCTCATGGGTGTGGCACGGCATGGTGTTCCACAGGTTGCCAGGCGCCAGCTCGGTCAGCCCCATGCTGAGCTGGCAGGTCTCCAGCACATCCGGAACGAAGTATTTATTGATAGTGCGACGGTTGCTGGTGAGGTTGTCGCCCAGCGTCACCGGGGCTACGTCTGCCGGGGTGACTTTTTTGGTAGGACAGGTGGTATGAGCCGGGGCGCAGTTGTAATAAAACTTCGCTGGCGTGCTGCCGTCAACGCTTGCAAAGACCACCTCTTTCGCGCCCTTGCCGACATACAGCGCGTCGCGGTGACCAATCTCGTAGCACTGACCGTCAACCGTAATGGTGCCCGGCCCGCCAATGTTAATCACGCCCAGTTCACGCCGTTCCAGGAAATAGCTCACGCCGAGTTGTTTACCCACTTCACCGCCCACGGAGACGGTTTTGGCCACCGGCATAATGCCGCCCACAATAATGCGGTCAATGTGGCTGTAGACCATAGTGTAGCGATCGGCTTCGAACACCTGCTCAACTAAAAACTCACTGCGCAGCCCCTGCGTGTCGAGGGTTTTGGCATGCGCACTGTGGATGCTTTGTCTGACGTCCACGATAACCTCCAGATGGATCGTGCCCGAAGGCAGAAAATTAACGAAACGACGTTCCGTTTTAAGGATAAGCACAGTGTAAACGCCAGTAAGGGGGTTTTCAAATACATTTAAAACATCGTTTCATTTTTTATGATTCTTTATATCAGAAATGGTGTTCCGATCACGATAACGCCAGGATTCCATCATTCTTATCCATTAAACCGATAAACAGCGCGATAAGTCACACATAATGAAACATCGTTTTGATATTTTAACACCCGGTTTTTAATCTGATTTTATCGCCGAAAGGAGCGCAATATGGCTAAAGGTATGCGGGTCAAGCTGAACTATGAGATCGGCCGCGATCCGGATACAGGCGTGGAAGTCACTCGCCTGACCCCGCCTGAAGTAACCTGTCATCGCAACTACTTTTACCAGAAGTGCTTCTTCAATGACGGCAGCCACCTGCTGTTCGCGGGGGCGTTCGATGGTCACTGGAACTATTACTTGCTGGATCTGCAGAACGCCGAAGCCGTTCAGCTGACGGAGGGCGCAGGCGATAACACCTTTGGCGGATTCCTCTCCCCGGACGATCGCGCCTTCTACTATGTGAAGAACGATCGCACGCTTATGGAGGTCGATCTTCAGACGCGAGTGGAGCGTGAAGTGTACCGCGTCCCGGATGACTGGGTCGGTTACGGCACCTGGGTGGCGAACAGCGACTGCACCAGCCTTGTGGGCATAGAAATTGCAAAACGCGACTGGACGCCGCTGAACGACTGGAAAATTTTCCACGACTTCTTCCATAAAGGGCCCCACTGCCGACTGCTGCGCGTGGATCTGAAAACCGGCGCGAGCTCAACCATTCATGAAGAGAAAAACTGGCTGGGGCATCCCATCTACCGTCCGTTTGATGACCACACGGTGGCGTTTTGTCACGAGGGGCCACACGATCTGGTCGATGCCCGAATGTGGCTGGTCAACGAAGATGGCACCAACGTACGTAAAGTTAAAACGCATGCACAGGGTGAAAGCTGCACCCACGAATTCTGGGTCCCGGATGGCTCCGCGCTGGTTTATGTCTCGTATCTGAAAGGCCTGCAGGGCCGCAGCATCTGCCGCTTTAATCCGGATTCAGGTGTGAACGAGGCGGTGATGCAGATGCCATCCTGCTCGCATTTGATGAGTAATTTCGACGGCACGTTGCTGGTGGGCGACGGTTCCGGCACACCGGTGGATGTAAAAGACACCCACGGTTACACCATCGACAACGATCCTTATCTGTACGGGTTTGACGTGGCGAAAAAAAGCTACTTCCGCATCGCCCGCCATGACACCTCCTGGGCGACGGTGGAAAATAGCCGCCAGGTCACCCATCCGCATCCCTCCTTTACACCGGACGAGAAAGCGGTGCTGTTCAGTTCCGATAAAGACGGCAAACCTGCCCTCTATATCGCGAAACTCCCCGCGCAACCGGATATGTTGTCTGCATGATTTAAATCAGTGTTTCTGTAACTGGCCTTGCCCTCCTTACGGAGGGCTTTTTTTTGCTCTGAGCGTTTTGCCCGGTGGCGCTGCGCTTGCCGGGCCTGCGGGGACTTATCAGAAAGAGTACGCCACACCTACACGGAAGCGGGTCTGGCGTTCATCACTCTCTTTCACCCCCACGTTACCCACCTCAACATACGGCGCCCAGTTTTTATCCCATTTATACGCCAGCTTCGCGTTATATTCGGTGGAATAATCTTTATTATTATTACGGACCATCCCTTCCGTACTTTTTGCATAAACATAATTCAGCTCGCTACGCCAGTCTCCCATTACCCAGCCGACCCAGGCATCACCGCGGTTAACTTTGTCATCCTCTTTATTTGAGCTTGACGGATAACGGGTATATTCATAGCGGTAACGTGCGGCTACGTAAAAGCCATTATCAAAACTGTATTGCAGGTGCAGATTGGGTTTATAAATGGTGCGACTGTCATTACTCTCAAGCGTGAACGCAGGCGTCAGCGCAATATTCTCTGTCGCTTTCCAGCGCCAGCTAATTTGATCTTCATGACCGTTCCCCACCACATCCGCGAAGGGCTGATCGGCCTTATCGCCGCCCGATTTCCATTTTGCTTCAACAGAAAAACCGACGCCATTGGCAAAGCGATGCGACACAGAGACACGGTCAGCATTCGCGCCATTGTCGATATATTCATGACGCAGATCGACGGTCACCGCCTGCGCCGCGAAAGAGGTACCAATGAGAGAAGCAAGGACCAGAGATTTTTTAAACATAGAAAACCCTCAACTAAAATAACGTTTCATTTTTATGAAACAGCAGTTTATTTTTTAATAATTGCTATTTTAGTGAGCAAGATCGTAATTATTTGTTTCATTTTTTTCGGTACAAATCGGCGTGATATTCGTCAACAAACACGAGGTATTTAGGCGAAATTAGCGGAGGGAGATCACGTCAGTGCAGAATAACACGCATAAAAAAACCTCCCGACGGGAGGTTCATTTACGAAGGAAGTCATTAACGTTCGATAGCCAGCGCCACCCCTTGCCCACCGCCGATACACAGCGTGGCAATGCCTTTACGGGCGTTACGCTTTTTCATCTCGTGAACCAGCGATACCAGAATGCGGCAGCCAGAAGCGCCGATGGGATGACCGAGCGCAATCGCGCCACCGTTGACATTCACCCGCAGGGGATCCCACTCCAGCATTTTGCCCACCGAGATCGCCTGAGCGGCAAAGGCCTCGTTGACTTCAATCAGATCCACATCGGAGAGCTGCCAGCCCGCGCGCTCCAGGCAGCGACGTGTCGCGTACACTGGCGCGATCCCCATTAACGCAGGATCAACGCCCACGCTGGCAAAGGCCCTGATACGGGCCAGCACCGGGAGATCCAGCTCCTGAGCTTTGCTTTCGCTCATCATCATCACAGCCGCCGCACCGTCGTTAATGGAGGAGGCATTTCCCGCCGTCACCGAGCCCTGCGTCTCAAAAGCAGGGTTGAGCATGGCCAGCCCTTCTGCACTGGCATCGGTACGCGGCTGTTCATCGGTGTCGACGACAAGAATCTGACCATCCTGGCGCTGGGTGCTTACCGGAACAATTTCATCGCGAAAACGCCCGGAATCAATCGCGGCACGCGCTTTCTGCTGCGAGCTTAACGCGTATGCATCCTGCAGCTCACGGCTGATGCCATACTCCCGCGCCAGGTTCTCCGCCGTCACGCCCATATGGTAATCATTAAACGCATCCCACAGCCCGTCATGCACCAGGCTGTCGAGCAACTGGCTATTTCCCAGCTGTGCGCCGGTGCGGCTGTCGGTGAGAACATGCGGCGCACGGCTCATGTTCTCCTGTCCGCCGGCGATGACCACATCCGCTTCGCCACACTGGATGGCCTGCGTGGCAAGATGCAGCGCCTTTAATCCTGAGCCACAGACGTCGTTGATGGTGATGGCCGAGACGGTGTTGGGCAGGCCGCCTTTTAGCGCCGCCTGACGGGCAGGGTTTTGCCCGGCGCCGGCCGTCAGGACCTGTCCGAGGATCACCTCATCGACTTCATGTGCTGCGATCCCGCTGCGCTCCACCAGCGCTTTAACCACCACGCTCCCCAGATCAACAGCCGAGTGACGCGCCAGCGCTCCCTGAAAACAGCCGATAGCTGTACGCAACGCACCCACTATAACGACATCTTTCATCACCACCTCTGTGTTAAAGGACATGACGATAGTAGAGGATTGTTACTGGCATTTATCTTAATTGTTTAAAAATAGTGAGTTTAATCACAAGGATTAGCATGCGTCCTGCAGATACTGTCGCAGCCAGCTTCCGGCGACGCCGGGAGGGGATCGTTTATTCCACAGCAGATCGATGCCGATCGCACGGGGCCAGCCAGGGACATTCAACGGCACCAGCGATTTCGCGGGCGCAAATTCATCCACCAGCGCACACGGCAACACGCACCAGCCAAATCCCTGCACCGCCATACTCAAGAGTAACAGGTAATTCGGTGCTGACCAGACCGGCCCCCGGGCGAGCGTCGCCTCGCGCTCAAGGTAGGTGCTGAGCCGCAGTTCCCGCCAGCCGTGCAGTTCATCGGCCTGCACGTCATGTTGTCCGGCAAGTGGGTGGGTGGTCGCGACATAAATTGCCATTCGCGTTTGTATCGGCAGTCGGGTAACGCCGATATCGGTCGGGTAACTGTCGCGTGCCTCCGTCAGGCCAACCTGCGCCCTCTCCTTCTGCAGCAGATCGATGACGTCCTCTTCCTCGCCAATCAGGCACTCAAATTCCGTATGGGGAAAACGCTGGTCAAACTGGTTCATCAGATCTTCCAGCACGTCCGGGTTAAGCGTATCGGAAAGCACAAAGGTCAGACGCGCCTCCGTTTGCGCGGTTAACGATACCGCCAGCTCGTCCAGCCGCGAGCTGGCGGCGAGGATCGCCTGGACATACCCCAGCACCTGCTCCCCCTGAGCGGTGAGTACCGGCTGGCGGGCGGAACGGTCAAACAGCTCAAAGCCGAGATCGGCTTCGAGGTTGGCAATCGCGGTGCTGATCGTCGACTGGCTTTTGCGTAACCGACGAGCGGCGGCAGAAAAGGAGCCTGCCGCCACGGTTTCAACAAACGCGGTAAGGGCTTCAGGTGAGTAGCGCATGACCTATCTATTTTATCGATGGATACCATCTTTAATATATCACGTTTAGCGATAAAAATAGGTTCCATCAACGCCCATACTGGCGAGTTAATGAGGTCGAAAGCTATGCAACATCAGGATGCACTCCAACGTAAACTGCCGGAGCGGATCTTCCACGCGGTCTGCTTTGAGGGGATTGCCACGGCGATCCTCGCCCCAACGGCAGCGTGGCTGATGCAGCGTTCCGTGGTGGAGATGGGTGGGTTGACCATTATCCTCGCCACTACGGCCATGCTCTGGAACATTATTTATAACTTCGGTTTCGACCGTTTCTGGCCTGTCCAGCGCGTAAAACGCACGGCAAAAGTCCGCGCGCTGCATGCCCTGGGGTTCGAATGTGGGTTTATCGTGATTGGCGTGTCGATTGTCGCTGCGGTTCTTGGCGTCACGCTGCTGCAGGCATTCACGCTGGAAATAGGTTTCTTCCTGTTCTTCCTGCCCTACACCATGTTCTACAACTGGGCGTATGACACGTTACGTGAGAAATTCCTGAAGCGCCGTCAGCAGCGACGCGCCCTGGCGGGCTAACTCCCCTCTGGCCGGACGACTGGTCCGGCCAAACTCCGTCGAAGCAACTGCGCTCTCCACGCATAACTATGGTAAATTGCACTCCATTCTGATGGTTTGATAGTTGATACGTTGCTCTAATGTCGAAAATTTGGTCAAAAGATGAGACTCTCTGGAGTTTCGCTCTCTATGGCACGGCCGTGGGCGCAGGAACGCTGTTCTTGCCCATTCAGCTTGGCTCCGCAGGCGCTATTGTCCTGTTCATTACTGCCCTTGTGGCCTATCCATTAACCTACTGGCCGCATAAAGCACTGGCGCAATTTATTCTGTCGTCAAAAACACGAGGCAATGAAGGGATCACCGGCGCGGTCTCTCACTACTACGGCAGGAAAATAGGGAATCTGATCACCACGCTCTATTTCGTCGCCTTCTTCGTGGTGGTGCAGATTTATGCCGTGGCCATCACCAACTCCCTGACGGAGCAGCTGGCAAAAAAGATGACGGTGGATACCGCCATTCGCGTGCTGGTCAGCTTTGGCGTGGTGCTGGTGCTGAATCTGATCTTCCTGATGGGACGGCATATCACAATCAAAGTGATGGGCTTCCTGGTGTTCCCGCTGATCGCCTATTTCCTGTTTGTCTCCCTGTACCTGACCGGCAGCTGGCAACCTTCACTGCTCACCAGCCAGATGGCGTTTGATCGCCACACTTTGCATCAGGTGTGGATCTCAATCCCGGTGATGGTGTTTGCGTTTAGCCATACGCCGATTATCTCGACGTTCGCCGTCGATCGTCGCGAGAAGTTCGGTAACGCTGCCATGGATAAGTGCAAAAAAATCATGAAGGTGGCGTATCTGGTTATCTGCCTGAGCGTGCTGTTCTTCGTGTTCAGCTGCCTGCTGTCTATTCCACCGTCCTATATTGTGACCGCAAAAGAGCAAGGGGTGACGATCCTGTCAGCGCTGTCGATGATGCCCTCTTCTCCGGCCTGGCTCGGCATTTCCGGGATTATTGTGGCGATTATTGCCATGTCGAAATCGTTCCTGGGCACCTATTTTGGGGTGATTGAAGGAGCGACGGAAATCGTGAAATCGTCGCTGAATCAGGTGGGCGTGAAAAAGAGCCGCGCCTTTAACCGTGCGATTTCCATTCTGGGCGTGTCGCTGATTACCTTTGCGGTCTGCTGCATTAACCCGAACGCCATTTCGATGATTTACGCCATCAGCGGTCCGCTTATTGCCATGATCCTGTTTATCATGCCGACGCTGTCGACGTACCTGATCCCCTCCCTGAAGCCGTACCGCTCCATTGGCAGCCTGCTGACGCTGATTGTCGGCGTCCTGTGCGTGTCGGTGATGTTTGTCGGCTAATCCTACCGTGCCCGGCCTTCTGCCGGGCGCGTCTGATTTTTACAGCGGAAACGGTCTGTCCTGCACGACCGTTTTCATCACCAGCGTAGAGCGAAGATGTTGTACGCCAGGCATGGCAGAAAGTTTCTCGTCATACAGTTTCTGAAAAGCTGACAGATCGCGGGTAACAACATGCATCAGATAGTCCGGATCGCCAAATAAGCGCTGGGCCAGCACGATTTGCGGGATCTCTTCCACCGCCTCTTCGAACGCGCTGACCGCTTTCTTATCGCCCTCTTTCAGGGTGGCAAACACAATCGCCAGGAAATTAAATCCCATTTTGGCGGGATCGAGATTGGCGCGATACCCCGTAATGGCTCCGCTCTGCTCCAGCGCACGCACGCGTCGGTGACACGGAGAGAGGCTCAGGTTCACCCGCTCTGCCAGCTCCGTAAGAGATAAACGGCCATCAGCCTGCAGCTCAGCAAGAATTTTTCGATCAATGCTATCCATGTGGAAGATTTTCTCAATTTTAGCGTTTTATGAGCATAACATTGAAAACTCATTTCGTACCGATACCGATATTCTTTCTCTCCAGGTAATACAGGTACGGGAGTTTCACAGACGATGGAAATGAGTATTGTGGCCGGTTTTTGGGTGGTGTCCTTCCTGCTCATCATGACGCCGGGTGCAGACTGGGCCTATGCGATCAGCGCCGGGATCAACGGGCGGCGCGTAGTGCCGGCGGTGATGGGGCTGATGTCCGGGCATCTGCTCGCCACGCTGGTCGTGGTGGCGGGTGTGGGTGTGTTGATTGCTCAACATCCGCTGGCATTATCAGGGCTGACAATTGCGGGGGCGGTTTATCTGCTGTGGCTCGGCATCACGCTGTTACGCCATCCTGCCGCGCCGGAAAGCACTGTGCAGCATGCAGGAAACTGGAAACAGTGGGCGGTGAAAGGATTGTGTATCAGCGGGCTTAACCCAAAAGTCTTCTTGCTGTTTCTGGCGTTGCTTCCGCAGTTTACCGATCCAAAGGGAAGCTGGTCGATTGCCACACAGATGTCAGCCCTGGGAATAATGCATCTTATCACCTGCACACTGGTCTATTTGCTGGTGGGGTATGGTTCGAAAGCGGTGCTGGCGACCCGTCCGCAGGCGGCACGTGCGGTGAGCATGGCCTCCGGAGGGATTATGGTGGCGATCGCGCTGGGGTTACTGCTGGAACAGGTGAGATAAAAAAACACCGGCCATCGCCGGTGTGTTTTACGCCCGAATATCGTCATATTCCCGCGTGTTATCAAACTCATGCTTCGCAAACGGGCACAGCGGGATAATTTTGCGATTCTCACCGCGCATTTTCTCCACCACCTTCGCCACCAGCTGCTTGCCCACACCCTGCCCCTTCAGGCTCGGATCAACATCGGTGTGCTCAATAATACTCAGGTGCTCACCTGTGGGGACGAAGACAATCTCAGCGACCTGATTGCCATTCGCATCGTTCACGTAAAACTTGTTATGGCCTTCCAGAATATCCATGGTTCCTCGCTTATTTTTGGCGATACTTCAGCGCACCGCTCGGGCAGGTATCAATCACGCGGACAACCGTATCTACATCCACTTCATCGGGAATGATCCACGGTTTACGTTTCAGATTAAACAGCTTTGCGCTGCCACGCACGCAGTTACCGGAGTGTTTGCAGATCCCGGTGTTGAAGTAAACGTCAATTTTCTCGCCGGTATAGGCCCGGTAACCCGCATCCAGTAGCTCTTTATCCATGACATTGCCTCTGTAATTATTTTACTGCTGAATGAAGCATAGCCTTACGGGATCCTGATAGCTATAACGTTGAAAACGAAAAGCCAGGTCACAACTCTTTTGTTGCCGGATTGCGTCCCCCATTGGCGCATGTCAGGCTCCCCCCATGTCTCCCTTTTCCATGACTGGCGCAGGTTGAATGAAACGCAGACTTTCATTTCAGGTTAAGCTTTTTTTAGCGCTGGTGTGCTTCTCCTGCCTGCTGTTAGTGCTGCTGGGAACCATCCTGTTTCATTTTATCGACCGGCAACTGCATCACGATCTCGGCCAGCGCGCCAGGGTTCAGGCCAGTGAAATCGCCCTGATGCCCGGCCTGGCGGAAAAAGTCGCCGCCAGAGATATCCCCGGTATCGCCCGTTTAATCCAGCCGCTGCGCGCGGAAAGTGATGCCAGCTACATCGTGATTGGCGATACCCGGGAGCAACACCTTTATCATTCGGAATCCCCGGAGCGCATCAATTTACCGATGATCGGCGGGGACAATGCAGAGGTATTAAAAGGCAAAACCATTATTTCCGTGCGTAAAGGGGGCATTGGCGTGTCATTACGCAGCAAAGCGCCCATCTTTAATGCGCAGCACCAGGTGATTGGCATTGTCTCTGTCGGTTATCTGACCTCGTATATTGCCAATATTAACGCCCGCATTCTCTGGCAGTCCGGGTTATACGGTATGGGGCTGTTACTGCTGCTGTTTATTTTCTCATGGTTGTTCACGCGTAACCTTAAAAAGCAAATGTTCCGTCTGGAGCCGAAAGATATTGCTCAGCTGGTGTTGCAACAAAAAGCCCTGCTGGAGGCCATGTATGAAGGGGTATTTGCCGTCAATGCGGAGAAGCAGCTGATTTTAATTAACCGTGCTGCCCGTGAGATGCTGGATATTCACCAGAGTGAGGAGGCGCTTATTGGCAAACCGCTGGAGGCTATTGTGCAAACCTCGCCGGGCTTTTTATCCCAGCGCTATGCGTCGATAAGCAGCGGCAGTCACGACCAGATTGCCGTGCTCAACCAGCGCGAGGTGATCGTCAACCGCGTGGCGATCGAGGTTGAACCCGGTGTGGAGAGCGGCTGGGTCTACAGTTTTCGCGATAAAAATGACATTAACACCCTCAGCAGCCAGCTAAGTCAGATAAAACGCTATGCGGATAACCTGCGCATCATGCGTCATGAACAGCTGAACTGGACGGCAACGCTGGTGGGACTGCTGCAAATGAAGCACTACGACGAGGCGATCCGCTACATCCAGCTGCAGTCGGAAGGCGCCCAAAAAGTGCTGGACTTTGTCTCGGCCCATTTTGCCTCTCCGGCACTGTGCGGACTGCTGTTAGGGAAATATGTCAGCGCACGGGAAAAAGGCATTGAACTGCAGTTTGATCCCGCCTGCCAGCTCACCCGCATGCCGGCCTCCATCAACGAAACAGAGCTGATGTCGGTGATCGGCAATTTGCTGGATAACGCCGTGGACGCCACCCTGAAGGCGTCGGTTCACGCGCCAGTGGAGATCTACATTTCCGACCGCAACCAGGAGCTGTTGATTGAGGTGGCCGACAGGGGCTGCGGCGTGGATGACGCGCATAAACCGCATATATTCCGCCAGGGGTACAGCAGCAAACCCGAGAGCGAGAACGACATTGTGGGGACAGAGCACGGTATTGGCCTGTTTCTGGTGGCAGGCTATATCGAGAAAGCGGGCGGCAGCATAGAGATCGCCGATAACACGCCACAAGGCACTATTTTTTCTGTGTTTATTCCGAATGGGCAACAGCATGACCCGACCACTTGATGTTGTGATAGTTGAAGATGAGCCGCACCTGGCGGAGTTGCATCGCGAGTATATTGAGCAGAATTTTCATTTGCGCGTGGTGGGTATTGCCGCGTCGATTGAGCAGGCGTGCAGCCTGATCCGCCAGCATCAGCCGCGACTGATTCTGCTGGATAACTATCTGCCAGACGGCAAAGGCGTGGAGTTAATCGATAACCCGCTGCTGAAAAGCTACGAATGCTCGGTGATCTTCATCACCGCCGCCAGCGATATGCAAACCTGTAGCCACGCCATGCGCAGCGGTGCCTTTGACTATCTGATTAAACCGGTCTTTTTTCAGCGCCTGCACGCCTCGCTGGAGCGCTTTATGCGTTTTATCCACACCGTGCAGCAGGTCAAGGTTGTCGATCAGCATGCGCTGGATCGCCTGTTCAACCTGCCTGCTGCGGAATCTTCGCTCACGCCGTCGACAAAGGGCATTGAGCCCCAAACGCTGGAGCGGATTAAACGCCTGTTCGCAGAACATCCCGACAATGCCATGTCGGTTGAAGAGGTGGTGGAGAACGTCGGGATCAGCAAAACCACGGGGCGTCGCTATCTGGAATACTGTGTGGAGAGTGGGTTAATCAGCGTCGAAATGCTGTATGGCAATATTGGTCATCCGCGAAGGTTATACCGCAAAGCCGCCGAGAAAGCGTAATCCGCAACCGTTCGTTTGCTAACGTTCGCGGTTTTTATGGTGTTAATTGCTGAAACGACGCCGACAATCACACTTCGGAATCATGGCCCGCTTCCGCCTGTTGTGGCGGCGGTGCTATACGCTATGTTGACAATTAGTTCCTCAAATGTAACTAAAAGGTTAACTATAATGTCGAACACATTCCGAATTTCTCTGATTACCGCTACCGTACTGTTCTCTGCTTCTGCACTGTCTGCCCTGCCGCAGGGCTACCCTGCCGACTATCAAAAAGTTGTCGATGCCGCGACCAAAGAGGGCAAGGTCGTCATCTATTCCACCACCGATACCAAAGCCGCCGGGCCGCTGATCGAGGGTTTCGAAAAGAGCTATCCGGGCATTAAAGTTGAATACAACGATATGAACAGCACAGAGCTGTACAACCGTTTTATCAGCGAGCAGGCCTCCGGTGGCGGTAGCGGCGATGTGGTCTGGAGCTCCTCGATGGACACCGGGCTGAAGCTCGCCACTGACTACGCCATGGAGTACAAATCGCCCGAGCAAAGTCAGCTGCCGAAATGGGCGGTATGGAAAGATAAAGCGTACGGCACCACCTATGAGCCGGTGGTGTTTATCTACAACAAACGCCTGATCCCGGCTGGCGACGTGCCGGATTCTCACGTTGCGCTGGCGAAGCTGATTGCCAGCCAGACGGACAAATTCAAAAGCAAAGTCACGACCTACGACATCGAAAAATCGGGACTGGGCTTTATGCTCTCCGTGCAGGATCACAAGGCCGATCCAAACTACTTTAAAACCCTGGCCGATGTCGCCAAAGGCGGCCTGGCGGTGCAGTCGTCTACCGGCACGATGATGGAGAGGGTGTCATCCGGCGAAAACCTGATCGGCTTTAATATCCTCGGCTCCTACGCGGAAGCCCGCGCGAAGAACGATCCGTCGCTCGGGATCGCTTATCCGAAAGATTACACCCTGGTGTTATCGCGCGTGTCCTTTATCAGCCAGCAGGCGCAAAACAGCAATGCCGCGAAGCTGTGGCTCGACTATGTCCTGTCTGAAAAAGGGCAAAGTATCCTGGCTAATCAGGCGGATATCCCCTCCATTCGCAACGATATCGAAGGCAAAAATGATATCGATGGCCTGACCAAAGTCCTCGGCAATGCGCTGAAGCCGATCCCGGTTGATGAAAGCCTGCTGGAATACCTGCAGCCGAAAAAACGTCTGGAGTACATCAAACAGTGGCGTGCTGCCGCCGGCAAATAAAACGGTGTGCGCGGCGCAGGTCGCCGCGCGCCTGTTCATCTGACTGAATTCGTTTTGCTGGGCTGCAATACCAGGGATACCCCATGAATACATTACGCAGAAAGTGGCAAAGCCTGCCGCGCGGTATTGTCGTGTTGATAACCGCGCTGGTTATCTATACGCCGCTGTCGTTTATCGTGATACAGAGCTTCCTGTCCGCCCCGTTCTTTTCTCCGGCAAAAGAGTGGAGCCTTGAATCATTTGATTTTATTTTCACAGACCCTGATTTCTACAAGGCATTGAGAAGCGGTTTTATCCTCGCTTTCGGGCTGGTGATCATCGCCATTCCGCTGGGCGGCGTGCTGGCCTTTTTGATGGTGCGTACCGATCTCCCCGGTCGCCGGTTGATTGAGCCGCTGATCCTGGTGCCCATTTTCGTTTCCCCCATGGTGCTGGGGTTCGGCTACGTGGTGGCCGCCGGTCCGGTGGGCTTTTTATCCCTCTGGGTGGAAGCCCTGATCGGCTTTGTACCGTGGAATATTTATGACATGTCGAGCATCGTGGTCATCGCGGGCCTGACGCATGTTCCGCACGCCTATCTCTATATCTCGTCGGCGCTGCGCAGCGTGGGGTCGGATGTGGAAGAGGCCGCGCGTACTGCAGGCGCGTCTCCCCTGCAGGTGATGACCTCCGTCAGTCTGCCCATGGTGCGCCCGTCGATCCTGTACGCCATCGTGCTGCTGTTCTTCCTCGGGCTGGAAGTGTTTGGTCTGATGCTGGTGCTTGGCGATCCGGAAGGCAACATGGTGCTGGCAACCTATCTCTACCAGCTGACCAACAAACTGGGCACCCCGTCCTATCACCTGATGGCCGCGGTTGCCGTGGTGCTAATCTGCATCACCATCCCGCTGGTGATGCTGCAGCGTCGCCTGATGCGTACCGCCAACCGCTTCGTGACCATGAAAGGCAAAGCCTCTCAGGCGCGGGCATTACCGCTGGGCAAATGGCGCTGGGTGGCTGGCGCGGTGGTCGCCTTCTGGCTCACCGTCACCATCGGCGTTCCACTGCTTGGCGTGGTATTGCGCGCGTTTATCTCCAACTGGGGCGTGGGCGTTTCCGTTTGGGACCAGCTTTCGCTCAGCACGTTCCGCACTATCTGGGCACAGCCGAACCTGCTGCGCGCCATCGTCAACTCGATGTCCATCGGCGTGATTGGCGGTGCGCTGGCCGTGGCGTGCTACCTGTTTGTCGGCATTGCCATGCACCGTAAACCGGACAACACCACACGCTTTCTGGATTACAGCGTGCTGGTGCCGCGCGCCGTGCCTGGTCTGCTGGCGGGCCTGGCCTTCCTGTGGGTGTTCCTGTTCCTGCCGATGTGGCTCGATAACGCGCTGAAATCGGGCTGGCTTTCCGGGTTCACCTGGAGCGACTGGATGCGGGAAAACCTGATCGTCTGGCTGCGTTCGCTTCGCAGCACCATTTTCAGCGTCTGGCTGGCCTATACCGTCGTGTGGATGGCCTACGGGCTGAGGCTGATCTCGTCCACGCTGCTGCAGGTGGGACCGGAACTTGAAGAGGCCGCGCGTAGTACAGGGGCTACGCGTGGTCAGATCACCCGCCATGTGACGATCCCGCTCTCCCGCTATGGCCTGATCGGCTCATGGCTACTGATGTTCCTGATCTTTGAACGCGAATACTCAACGGGTGTGTATCTGCTCTCCCCCGGCACAGAAACCATCGGCTCGATGCTGGTTTCCCTCTGGGCGACGGGTGCCATTGATATTGTGGCAGCGCTCTCTTTTATTAACATCCTGCTGGTGGTGGTAGGTCTGGGCATTGCCCTTCGTTTCGGAGTCAAAATACATGATTGAATTAGCGGTTGACGATCTGCACTTAACCTACGGCGACAATCCTGTTTTGAAAGGGGTCTCCATGAACCTGAAACGCGGCGAAGTGGTCTCCCTGCTGGGCCCCTCCGGCAGCGGCAAAACCACCCTGCTGCGCGCGGTAGCGGGTCTGGAAAAACCGACTCAGGGCTCTATTGTCATCGGCAAAAACAAAGTTTACGACGGTACACCGCGCAGCGAGGTCCCGGCGGAGGAGCGTAACCTGGGGCTGGTGTTCCAGTCCTACGCCCTGTGGCCGCACAAAACCGTGTTTGAGAACGTGGCCTACCCGCTCAAGCTGCGTAAAGTCCCGGCCAAAGAGATCCAGCAGCGCGTGCAGGATGTGCTGGACCAGCTGGGGCTGGGCCATCTTGGCAAGCGTCACCCGCACCAGCTTTCCGGTGGACAGCAGCAGCGCGTGGCCATTGGCCGGGCGCTGGTCTACAACCCGCCGGTGATTTTACTGGATGAGCCCCTCTCTAACCTCGACGCCAAATTACGCGAAGAGGCCCGCGTGTTCCTGCGCGAGCTGATCATCAAACTCGGCTTATCCGCGCTGATGGTGACCCACGACCAGAACGAAGCGATGTCCATTTCCGACCGTATCCTGCTGCTTAACAACGGTAAAATTGAGCAACAGGGCACACCGCAGGAGATGTACGGCTCGCCGAAAACGCTGTTTACCGCCGAGTTTATGGGCAGCAATAACCGCCTGCACGGCAAGGTTACTGAACTGCGCGACGGCAAAGCGCGTATTGAAGGAAAAGGCTGGGTGCTGTGGGGTCAGGCCGGTGAAGGGGTGCAGAGTGGAGATGACGCCACGGCGGTGATCCGCGTCGAGCGCGTGGCGGTGGTTGACGGGCCGGGGGAAAACCAGCTCGAATTGCCGCTGCTCACCAGTATGTATCTGGGTGACCGCTGGGAGTATCTGTTCCGCACGGCGGGGGATGATTTTGTGATCCGTGCCTATGGGCATGAGGTTCGGGATCCGCAGCAATGCCATCTCTCACTGCCTGAGAAGCATGTGTGGATATTCCCGAAAAGCTAAGCAAACAGGCTGCGTCATGCAGCCTGTTTTCTTTTAAACCGTGAGCAGGCGTTAATGCTTTTCCTGTCACGACGCAGGCGCGAGGATATATTTAAAATTAAACAAGTTTAATCTGAAGATGTTGCTGTTGTTTACGATAATGTCCGTTCCGCTTATTTACCCTGAGTTATCCAATGAAGAAACGGTCATTATTGCTGACTCTGCTCAGCCTCACGTTATTAACCGCCTGCAGCACCTCCCATCCGGATAAGGTTGAACAAATCCACCATCTGCAGGTGCCGTTAGTTTTACCGGGAGAAAAATCTCCTGTCATTCCGGCATCGCATATTGCTGCACTTTATCAGGAGAATAAAGCGCAGATTGACAAATTAACAACGCAACTAAAATCAGACTATTTACAGCATGCGACCGCAAAGGATGTTTTTACTGAAGATAGCGCTGTTCAGCCCGTCTACGCCTCGCTGACAAAACTGGAACAGCTGGACATGATTAATCAGCAATACCTGAAAGATAAAAATGTCACAGGCCTGCAAAAAATTAAATCTGTCCTTCAACCTTTAGTCACCGGTTAAATGCCAAAAGCCCAACTGCTGAACAGTCGGGCTTTTTTCGTTGAAAGGGTGATAATGTTTAATCGTGCTGGCCAAATCGCCATGTCAGGCCTGCCGTTACGGAGCTCACGTCACTGCTGACGCCAATCTGGTTGGCGTTACCCACATTGCTTACCCACTGATATTCGAGGCGGCCCGCCAGATTTTTGTTGAACGCATACTCCGTCCCTACCGCGGCAAGCGGGCGAACACCTGTATCAAAACGATTGTGACCACTCACATCAGACTCAGCGCGATACGCCATCGCCCCGGCACGTCCATAGATATCCCAGCGGTCAGTCACGGCATAGCTGGCTTTTAAAGACATCTGCAGACCCTGGCTTTTCATTTGTGCGCCCGCACTGTGATGGCCTTTCATCTGCATATTACCTAAATAATCGTACCCGCCTTCCAGTGCAAGCCACGGAGTCATCTGATAACCCGCGTATACCCCACCACCGACATTATCATGATCGATATTATACTGGTTCGAGCCGCTGTTATTTTCGCTCGCTTTAGAGCCGGTGCTGGCGTCAAAATAGTGTGACCAGCCAAATTTAGCACCGCTATACCAGGTGCCGGCATCCGCTGCTGCAAATGCAGTGGTTGCGGTAAAAACGTTAGCCAGAATTAATGCGACAAGTGTCTTTTTCATAAGAATCCCGTTTACTCTGTTGAATATTTCAGTGAGCAAACGATATCGGCAAAAGCGCACAACGTGAAATCATTTCCTGTTTAATTTTAAATTTTAAAATGACTCCGGCAAATGCCCTACTTCCAGTAAATATCCGCCGCGTTTAAACGCTATATATTGCCCTTGTTTGAGCGCAGATAATACGTTGAGAATACTGCTGCGTGAAAGAAGCGTACGATCCTGAATATATTCCAGAATGCTCGTGCGCATACGCGTTTCATCGGGCAGTAATATCATTTCCTGCAGATAACTGCGAATCACAGAATAGGTACGTTGCTGCACGACCTGGGCATCACGATAAATCAGATACGCCGTGTGATACGACAGTAAGGCGGCAACATCTTCCCAGACGCCCTGTTCACGAAATAGGGCGGCGGCTTCATCGGCATCAGCACGCAGAATCGTAGACTCCCGTTCAGCACGTAAAATATGTCCTTGCGTCGGCTGGATCATCTCGGCAATGCCAAACAGATGCGGCTCGAATACGGTGACTAAAAGCAGCCCATCAGATGCCCGCAGCAGTGAAAGCTCCCCGTCCTGAAAAAGGTACATCTGCTGGCGACCTTTGTGTTTCCAGGTGATCCGCTTACGGGGCGCGAGCTTCACTTTCTCTGCGACTGGCTCAAGGATCGCCGTCAGACGTTCAATGGAATGTTCAGGGCGAACAGGAGGCAATATATGCATGACACCACCTTTTAGCGTTGGGTACTGGCCAGTATAGACCACCGAGGTCAATGCTCAGACCGGTATGAGGGAAGGAAGGTATATCAGGGGGCACTGCATGGGTAAAAAGATAATTTGTTTATTTTTAAACTTGACCCGCGTAACAGGTGATAAGTGTGCCAGATTTCCTGACGTACTTACATGAATATCAATGTAAACGATGGGGAGAATAAACTATTACAAACCTGACGTATTTATCCCCTCCCTCCTTAAGATTATTCCTATTTCGGCAATAATTATTTTATTATTTTTAAGTGATTACAAAATCGCAACCTTTAATAAAGCGTTTCGCGTTTTGAATTGTATATACCACCTGACTATTCTCATTCCAGCCGATAACAACCGGGTAATGAATATGAGAAGTGTGTGCTTCTCATGAGATCATTTATTCTGATTATCAGGCGGTTAGCTGAATTGAGTGATTAAAATCACGCATTTCGTCAGGACTATCTTTCAATGGCGAATGTATTCGCCACGCTGTCACAGGAGTCAGACATGAGCGATAATTTAATCTGGTCGGGAAAAGTTGACGCTAAAAATGCCGAAGGAACAAATACAGGGATATCCCTCAAAGCGGGAGAGATAATTACCATTCTGGCCAGTGGTTGGGCCAGGAATGGAAGTGAAAATTTTGCCCTTACCGCACCACAGGGACGTATTCCCAGAGAGGGCGAAACGCTAGCCTTACGCAATCCTTCGCTTCAGGCACGCATTGGTAACGAAAATTATCCGGTAGGTAATCATAAATACCGCTGGTCGGTTCCTGCTGAAGGAACGCTGACGCTGATTTTTGCCGACGGCAAAGACCAGTACAAAGACAACGCCGGTGAATTCAGCGTTGAAGTCTATCGCGAGGCGGATATTTCTGCCGCGGCGGCAGCTCCGTTTGAAGATTTCACCAACTTTGAGCGTGATAACTGGAATAGCTGGCAGGCAGGACCTGCCGGGCACGATCTTTACCTGGTTGACGCCAGCACGCGGGCCGTCGAGTTTATTACCAACCCCAATAAAAATCATGCCGGCGAAATCCTCAAAAAGACGCTGACAGGTCTGACTGCCGGGCATGAATATACCTGGACGGTGAAAGCGGCACGCATTATTGGAAAATATGAGGCGCCAAAAATATCACTCCGTGCGGATGGCAAAGACATTTCCGCCCCCCTGGAACTGAAGCAGGCGAATGAATGGGTAACCCTGAGTGGAAAATTCAAAGCCGCGGGCAGTCAGGCTGAACTCGCGGTAGTCAGCCATGTTGCAGCGAGTATGGGGAATGATTTCCGCATCAAAGAGCTCAGGATAAAGGGTTAATCTACAGAAATGTCGGTCTGCTATTCTGTGAGAATGCTGGATGGCAGTTTGATGTTCAAAAAATTGTGTAGCGCACATGTTCAACATATGCGCTACACCAACAGGCAATAAACACACACGGCATTACTCTTTGTTATGTTGTATATCCTCTCAATATCGGCAGCGGTTTGAAACAAGACGCGTCTTGATTAACGCCATCCAGAAACACAGCACGCTTTCGGTTAGGGTACCTGAGTGGAAGCAGCACACTCATTTCATGCCAAATAAACACCAGTGGGGTAATATCGGTTCTGAATACGCATTCAGGGCTGCATATTCACGTAATTAAAAAGATCATGGTGCCTGAAAAAGCGCACCATGGAAGAGCCACAACCTGCAATTAGCAAAGCACATCCCTGTTTAATTAAAAGGCAACGTAATTGTAATACCGCTATATCGTTAAACGATACAAGACCTGTCTGGTTAATTCAGGGGTAAGCGAGAAAGTTGGTACTGACTGATTATGCCGTACACAGGAAATGTGCGCATACAAGGCTTACGCGTTATGAGAGGCTCTCCAGCAATGGCTCAAGACAGGCTGGCTCTCAGCAAAACTACCTTCTATCGACGAAAGACCTTCTGACCCATCTTACTGATATTTAAGGATTATGCCAGTTACAAGTGGGAGCCTTCGATCAGGTTGTTAAGCGGCTTCAGCAAGCGTGATAGACTATATGCATTAAAAGATATATACGCGCATTAAACGCTTACTTGATCACGTACGTGCGTTGAAATGAATATAAAGGGGCAGTTTGCCCCTATTCTTTAGGGTAAGAAAGTTCAGCGGTGACTAAATGTGATTCTGACGTATCAGATTGGACGTCATACGCGAAGTTATACCGCTCCCCAGACGTAAACTTAAATCCAAATACAGGAAGACACTCCCCCTTCGGTACATAAACAGGCTTGTCATCGAAAATCTTGTGAAGAGAGTCGTTATTATCGCTTTTGATTTGAATAGCAGTGATCCGTTCCTGCGGCTCCAGTGGTGACAACACACAAACTTGATTATCTTTGATCAATGCCGTTGTAGATTCACGATTTACCATTCGATCACCTGGCCCAGGGCATCCCGTTAAGAGGAATACAACACCCAGCAACATTTTGTTTTTCATGTTTAACGCCCCTTCCCTGTTACGATTTTCTGGTAAAGCGAAGGGACATCCTGCAACAAATCTACGCCCCGGTACATCCCCATGCGCCCTGGTCTCTGATAGTAAGACCACTTACTGATCCCATAAACCAGCAGTAACCAGTAATCAGCTAAAATAGAGGCTTGCTGTTCAAGAGAGTAATCAGTGAGCTTTTCTTTATCCAGCCTGTAGGTATATTCAGCAGCCCAGCTAAAAGCTCCCCGCATTCTCACCCATTGCCCGTGTTGGTGTTTGGACTGACCCCACAACAGTAGACATTTCCTGTCCTCACGACGAGGCCTGTTCGAAGGCCTCCGGACTGACGCCGCCGAGGTGACTGTGGCGCCGGGCCCGGTTGTAGAACACTTCAATGTAATCGAAGATATCCGCCCGGGCCAGATCTCGGGTTTTGTATATTCTCTTCCTGATGCGTTCTTTTTTCAGTGAACTGAAGAACGATTCGGCCACCGCATTATCCTGGCAGTTGCCACGCCGGCTCATGCTCGGTGCCAGGTTATTGGCCCGGAGTTTCAGGATCTCGCTTTTAGCTTCCAGTAAATCCCGGGCATGCTGCTCGTTGTTATCAGGTTTGATAGCCCGTAGCCACTTGTAGAGGCTGTGTGCAGAGACGCCCAGACGGCCAGATACTTCGGCGACGGAATAACCGCGTTCCGTTATCTGACGGACGGCTTCTTCCTTAAATTCAGGTGTAAATCGTGGTGTGCCCATACGCTCCTCCTATGCTCAAACTATAGGGCAGGATCGTCTACCGGGGCGGGGTCAGTCCATAAATGACTCTGAGGTGTCTGTTAAACCCGTGGCGATTCAATATTTGCTCAGGGTTTAATTAAAAAAACTGTAAAAGGATTTTTTTTGAAAGTTATAGATAAGACGCCGTACAGTAACGTATCCGGAGCCGGGCTGGGGGATACCTGTGGCCCTTCTGGCGGCAGTAATTGTGGTGGCTCATCCGGTTCTGCTGGTCATAATGGGGGAAGTTCAGACAAACAGCACCGTGATTACCAGACCTCAAACCGCTGGAGTGGCAGTCAGGCGAATCATTTCGAACAAGGCGGTGGTTCGTTTGGTTCATCCGGTGGCTGTTCCGGAGGAGCCAGAGGACGGACCTCTGCTGATGGCCGTTAATCACTGAGTTCCTTTATCCACGCAGGGGAAGCCCTGTGTTTAAGGCCCGTTAAATATGACCAAAGACAGCAGCACAGATAAACTGCAGAGCCAATACAGCGAGCATGTGGGAAGCAAGTATTGACTGCTCTTCTTGTGATACAGACAGTGATACTGTTTTTCACCGGTCTGAACTGGACCTCTCCCGTTAACGAAATCAGTACTGGCTCTTCTGAGGTCGCTCATTTTTGCAAAAGGAATTCAAATGAAAGAAATCCATTCTTCACAATACAGTACGGTAGCAGGAGCCGGGCTGGGCGATACCTGTGGTCGTTCAGGCGGCAGTAATTGTGGTGGCTCATCCGGTTCTGCAGGCTCAAAGGGGGGAAACTCCGGCAAACAGAACCGTGATTACCAGACTTCAAATCGCGGGAGTGGCAGTCAGGCGAATCATTTCGGACAAGGCGGTGGTTCGTTTGGTGGAGGCGGTGGATGCACCGGAGGCGGACGTGACCATGTTGGTACCAACCGTTAATTGATGAGAAAACCTGCAGCAATACCCAGGCTGCAGGTTTAAGGAAGATCTATGCCTAAGTTTGTCTTTTTTAAAAGTAGTGCGGATATTGTTACTGCCGTAAGTCAGTCGGTTTACGCCGACCAGTTATCCACATCGTCAGAATACGAAAAAATCGATTTTGAAACAGAGGCGACAGACAAGCAGGCAGCAGTGCTGAAACTGAAAGCATATCTGGAAACCAATACCAATGCCCTGAAGGACTTTAGTGGAGATATTACTTTCAGTAGCGTTATTGAATCTTTGCTGAGGTAAGTTCTGTTAAGCTAATAATGGGGTTCTTGAGAAACTCTATGCTTCAGTGTTACCTGGCGACATCCATCTCGAATGCTCTACAGTGGAAATACCAGACGCAGGAAGTTCTGCGTCTGGTTGCATTACCTGGCGAGGCTTGTTAACCGCGACCTTTTGCAACTACTTACCGAGCGTATTAAGTATATATTCCGGTTTAACATTCCCGGTGAATACAACAGGTGTAGGTTGCATTACCACCATTACCGGCGTCACCTCTATTCCCACACGGTGTGCGAGTTCTGATTGTTGCACGATCGTGTGTTGACAGGCCGGAGTACTGTCATTGTCAGGTAAAAAACCTTCCATGGCCATACGCAGGCTTTCCCGGGGTAAGCCAGAGCACCAGACTCTGGCCATATCCTCGATCACCGAGTCTCTGATAGATGCCGGGGCGACAGTCAGAAATGACATGGTCAGCCCGGCGTCTGTATAGTGCTGAACATGTTTGACCACATCAGAGCAGTAGCTGCATTGATTATCAATAAATACCACCAGATGATATTTTTCTGCCGGAGCAACCCAAGTTATGGGTTTAAGTTCTTCAAGGTGATCGGCGATTTCTTTTACTGATTCCTCCGGTGTCAGGGCAAACGAACTGTTAGCAGCCCCCAGAACCAGCAAAGCAAGCAGAGAACTCATAAAGCCAGTTTTCATAGATGGATCCCCTTTGATTCATGCCCTTCGTTACTGTGTTCCGGGCTGTGATGTGTTCCCAGGCAGATAACTCTGTCAGCAGAAGCGATGGTCGACGGACGGTGTGCAATGATAATGCGGGTCATATCAAGGCCGGATATGGCGCGGTTGATAAGTTTTTCATTTTCTTCATCCAGATGGCTGGTTGCTTCGTCCATGAACAGTATCCCGGCTGTAACGGACGTTCATTAACTTCTTATGTTCCATCAGGATGATGAACCAAGCCGGATCGATAAGCAGTGCCAGCTCCGCCACCGGAATATCTTTCTCAGTCAGGAATCGATTAACAGCAGCTTTACTTAAATACTTCGGCAGCTCTTGGAGAGTCAATGTTATGTGCAAGTGCATTCCGCAACTTGTTCAATTTGTCCAAAGCAGCCCAAACATTTTTAGGGAATTCCACGCCCGGTAAATGAGATCCAAACATAGCATGCACTAGGCTCAGCTTATGGCTAAAGCCGAGCTTAATATTCTCAATCGGGACGCTATTCCGGCAATGCAATTTCAGAATATCAAAAAGCAATTCCTCAACGAAAAGATGCCCTTTCAGTATGATTGAGGTGGTATCCATACCAGCGTGCAGGTGCTTCTCGTACCTTGCGCATCTGGCTTCATAAATGTCTTTAAGACTTTTCTGTGTGCGCATCGTGTTCCATCCAGCAGTACTTGTTTTTATGCAGTGTACCAAAGCTATCACATACATGATTCCATACACATACCGCAATAGAATCCATAAAACCCCGTTGGTGGTAAGACAACAAGCGGAGCCTCTGGCGACTTCATCAGGGTTATGTCAGTTAGTGATGTTTATCAGGATGACCATGTACCCAAGGGGAGAGAGGCCGAACCGCCGGCAGAGCTTGCATATGGTCTGCAAGTACCGTGACCACCATAAACCTGTTTATCCCCTGCGGCGTCTCGCGACGGCGACAGAACGGGGGCATCGGGCTAAAATGCGCTTCACTAAAAGTCTTCGGGATTATGCCGGGTAGGCGGCTTTTGTTCGTTGTTGGGCTGTCGCAGTAAGAACGTTGAAACCACTGCCAGCGCGGTGATGTGCTCCCGACTACCACACACCAACCACGCGACAGGCGCGGCGATTGTGCAATGTGTAGTTACGGCTGTACCTGCATTAGCGGGGTAAAGTAACTAGCTGATAAATAACAATGTGCTTATTTATCAGTGATCTGGAGCGGGCGAAGGGAATCGAACCCTCGTATAGAGCTTGGGAAGCTCTCGTTCTACCATTGAACTACGCCCGCTTTGAGGTGCGTAAGGCATTATAGACCTTACGCTTCTTCATACAAGCCTCTTCGCAACTAAATGGCGATAAAATAATCACTTAGCACTTCGGCTTGCTGCCCTGCGCCGGGAGATAACGCAGTGGGTCGATGGCGGTGGCCTTATAACGGATCTGGAAGTGCAGCTTCACCGTATCCGTCCCCGTGCTGCCCATGGTGGCGATCTTCTGCCCCGCCTTCACGTTCTGACCATTGTTAACCAGCATTGTGTCGTTATGCGCATAGGCCGTGATGTAGTCTTCACCATGCTTAATCATGATCAAATTACCGTAACCGCGCAGCTGATTGCCCACGTACACCACCTTCCCTGCGCCGGATGCATAAACCGGCGTACCGCGCGCGGCTGCAATATCGATACCTTTGTTGCCCCCTTCGGACAAGGAGTATGGCAATACCACTTTGCCGCTGGCCGGCCAGATCCAGCAGCGCTGCCCGACAGGCGGCCAGGAGGACTGCGGCACCGCGTAAGAGGGCGTCACTTTGGCTGTTTTGCCTTTCGACGAGGATTTTCTGCCCGAGGACGAACTGCCGTTAACCTTCAGCTTCTGCCCCACTTCGATGGTGTAAGGCGGAGAGATGTTATTCAGACGCGCCAGATCCTTCACGCTGGTCCCCGTCGCGCGCGAAATCCGGTACAGCGTATCCCCGCGCTTCACGGTATACACCGCGCCGGAATAGCTGCCCATGTCTGAAGATTTTCTCCCTGAACAGCCTGCCAGTATTAGCGCCAGCGTCAGGCAGAAAACAGCAGTGATGGGGTTTCTCGTCAGGCTTCCTGCAAACAAAACAGATCCTCGGTCAGCGTGAATGGCGCCCTATGATACCAGCCCAAACAGAAATGGGTCAGCCCTTTTCCGCTCTGTGGGTCAAACCGTTCGTATAAGAATGCAGTATAATGGCGTCGCTGATGGTGCTTAACCATCCGCATGGTTAGCACTGGAGCATCAATGAGTATTCAAGAACACGTTATTTTGGTAAATGACCAGGGAATGGTGATTGGCACTCAGGAAAAGTACGCAGCACATACCTCCCACACTCCGCTACATCTGGCGTTCTCCTCCTGGCTGTTTAACGCCAAAGGGGAGTGTCTGATCACCCGTCGCGCATTAAGCAAAAAAGCCTGGCCGGGTGTGTGGACGAACTCAGTCTGCGGACATCCGCAATCTGGCGAAGAGATTGAGCAAGCTATTGTTCGCCGTTGTCGCTTCGAAGTGGGTGCGGAAATTACCGATATCACCCCTGTCGCCGCTGAGTTTCGCTACTGCGAAACCGATCCTTCCGGGATCGTCGAAAATGAGATTTGCCCGGTCTTTGCCGCCAGGATCACGAATGGGCTGACGATCAACAGTGATGAAGTGATGGCATACGAATGGGTTGATCTGGACGCATTGTTCCAGGCCCTGGATGCCACACCGTGGGCCTTTAGCCCCTGGATGGTGATGGAAGCGACGACCGCACGCGAAAAACTGCGGGCCTTCGCCGCCAAATAAAAAAGCCCCGGCGACTATCGCACGGGGCTTTTTCAGTCTGGACGACGTTATTTCACCGGACGCATCGCCGGGAACAGGATCACGTCGCGGATGGTGTGGCTGTTGGTGAACAGCATCACCATGCGGTCGATACCAATACCCAGACCCGCCGTTGGTGGAAGACCGTGCTCCAGGGCCGTCACGTAGTCTTCGTCGAAGAACATCGCTTCGTCGTCGCCTGCCGCTTTCGCGTCAACCTGATCCTGGAAGCGCTGCGCCTGATCTTCAGCATCGTTCAGTTCGCTAAAGCCGTTACCGATTTCACGGCCACCGATGAAGAATTCAAAGCGGTCAGTGATCTCCGGGTTCTCGTCATTACGACGCGCCAGCGGAGAGACTTCAGCCGGGTATTCAGTGATGAAGGTCGGCTGAATCAGGTGCGCTTCTGCCACTTCTTCGAAGATCTCAGTCACGATACGGCCCAGACCCCAGCTCTTCTCGACTTTAATACCGATGCTTTCAGCGATCGCTTTCGCAGAATCGAAGTTATCCAAATCCGCCATGTTGGTTTCCGGGCGGTATTTTTTGATGGCTTCGCGCATGGTCAGTTTTTCGAACGGCTTGCCGAAGTCGAACACTTCTTCACCGTAAGGGACCTGCGTGGTGCCCAGAATGTCCTGTGCCAGGGTGCGGAACAGGGATTCGGTCAGCTCGATCAGATCTTTGTAATCGGCATACGCCATATAGAGTTCCATCATGGTGAACTCTGGGTTATGACGCACTGAGATACCTTCGTTACGGAAGTTACGGTTGATTTCGAACACGCGGTCGAACCCACCCACCACCAGACGCTTCAGGTACAGTTCCGGCGCGATACGCAGGTACATGTCCAGATCCAGGGCGTTATGATGGGTGATGAACGGACGCGCAGATGCGCCGCCAGGGATCACCTGCATCATTGGGGTTTCTACTTCCATAAAGTCGCGGTTAACCATGAACTGGCGGATACCGGCCATGATCTGAGAGCGAATTTTGAAGGTCTTGCGGGATTCATCGTTAGAGATGAGATCCAGGTAACGCTGACGGTAGCGCGCTTCCTGATCCTGCAGGCCGTGGAATTTGTCCGGCAGCGGGCGCAGGGCTTTGGTCAGCAGACGCAGTTCGGTACAGTGGATAGACAGTTCACCGGTCTTGGTTTTGAACAGTTTACCTTTCGCGCCGAGGATATCGCCCAGGTCCCACTTCTTGAACTGCTCGTTGTAGATGCCTTCCGGCAGATCGTCACGGGAAACATACAGCTGAATGCGGCCGCCCACGTCCTGCAGGGTAACGAAAGAAGCTTTACCCATGATACGACGGGTCATCATGCGGCCCGCAACGGCCACTTCGATGTTCAGCGCTTCCAGCTCTTCGTTTTCTTTAGCGTCGAAGTCAGCGTGCAGTTGGTCTGAGGTGTGATCACGACGAAAATCGTTCGGGAACGGCACGCCCTGCTCGCGCAGCGCTGCCAGCTTCTCGCGGCGGGTTTTCAGTTCGTTGTTAAGATCGACTACCGCGTCAGCGCCCTGTGCTTGTTGTTCAGACATGTTGGTTCCTCATAACCCTGCTTTCAAACTTGCTTCGATAAATTGATCCAGGCTGCCGTCCAGCACCGCCTGCGTGTTACGGGTTTCAACCCCGGTGCGCAGGTCTTTGATGCGGGAGTCATCAAGGACATAAGAACGGATCTGGCTGCCCCAACCGATGTCGGACTTGTTGTCTTCCATCGCCTGTTTCTCAGCATTTTTCTTCTGCATCTCCAGCTCATAAAGCTTCGCTTTCATCTGCTTCATGGCCTGGTCTTTGTTCTTATGCTGGGAACGGTCGTTCTGGCACTGTGTTACCAGCCCGGTTGGAATGTGGGTAATACGTACCGCCGATTCCGTACGGTTAACGTGCTGTCCGCCCGCGCCAGATGCGCGATAAACGTCGATACGCAGATCCGCCGGGTTGATTTCGATATCGATATCTTCGTCAACTTCGGGGTAAACAAACGCGGAGCTGAAGGAGGTATGACGACGGCCACCGGAGTCGAACGGGCTCTTACGTACCAGGCGGTGAACGCCGGTTTCGGTACGCAGCCAGCCGTAGGCGTAGTCACCAATGATCTTGATGGTGACGGACTTAATGCCAGCCACTTCACCTTCAGACTCTTCGATAATTTCGGTTTTGAAACCACGCGCTTCTGCCCAGCGCAGGTACATGCGCATCAGCATGCTGGCCCAGTCCTGTGCTTCAGTACCGCCAGAACCCGCCTGAATGTCGAGATAGCAGTCAGCGTTATCGTATTCGCCGGAGAACATACGACGGAACTCAAGCTGCGCCAGCTTCTCTTCCAGCACGTCGAGTTCTGCCACGGCTTCATTAAAGGTTTCTTCGTCGTCGGCTTCTACAGCCAGCTCCAGCAAACCGGAAACGTCTTCCAGTCCCTGAGCCATTTGATCCAGCGTATCTACGATAGCTTCGAGAGAGGAACGCTCTTTACCCAGCGCCTGCGCGCGTTCTGGCTCGTTCCAGACGTCCGGCTGTTCCAGCTCGGCGTTTACTTCTTCAAGACGCTCTTTCTTGGCATCGTAGTCAAAGATACCCCCTAAGAACGTCAGAGCGCTCCGTGAGGTCCTGAATACGGTTTTTTACCGGATTAATTTCAAACATGGTCTGTTTTCTTTTATGGACTTGTCAAAATGCGGTGATAAGAGCGGGATTGTACCGAATCCACGCCCTTTTTTATAGACATTACTGCCGCTAAATTGGCCAGATATTGTCGATGATGATCTGAAGGGAGCGGTTACCGCGAAACTCGTTGATATCCAGTTTGTAGGCCAGTTCGACCTCGCGTACGCCATTGTCCGGCCAGACAGCGGTATCGACGTTAAAGGCGATACCGTCCAGCAGCGGGCCGCCGCCCACCGGTTCCACCATCACCTTCAAGTGACGTTCGCCTACAAGGCGCTGTTGCAGCAGACGGAAGCGGCCATCAAACAGTGGCTCCGGGAACATCTGCCCCCACGGGCCTGCATCGCGTAGCATATGCGCCACGTCCATGGTCATCTCCATCGGTGCGAGCTCACCGTCGGAAATCACTTCACCCTGCAGCAGAGCGGGGTCGATCCAGTCGGTCACCAGCTCGCCAAACAGACGCTGGAACTCCTCGAATTTCGCCTCTTCCAGCGACAAACCTGCCGCCATCGCGTGACCACCGAATTTGAGCATCAGGCCCGGGTAAAGTGTATCGAGACGCTCCAGCGCATCGCGCATGTGCAGCCCCTGAATCGAACGACCGGAGCCTTTCAGCGTGCCATCGCCTGCGGGTGCAAACGCAATCACCGGACGATGGAAACGCTCTTTAATGCGCGACGCCAGAATCCCCACCACCCCCTGATGCCACTCAGGGTGGTACATAGCCAGCCCACCCGGCAATGTGTCACCGCTGCGTTCAAGCTTTTCGCACAGGGTCAGCGCTTCAGCCTGCATTCCCTGTTCAATCTCTTTGCGGGTCTGGTTCAGCGCATCCAGTTCATTCGCCAGCACGCGCGCTTCACCAATGTTATCGCACAATAGCAGCGCGACGCCGACGGACATATCGTCCAGCCTGCCAGCCGCGTTGAGGCGCGGGCCGAGGGCAAAGCCCAAATCGCTGGCGGCGAGCTTGAGCGGATCGCGGTTCGCAATCTCCAGCAGCGCCTTAATGCCCGGACGACATTTGCCCGCACGAATGCGGCTTAATCCCTGCCAGGTGAGGATACGGTTATTGGTATCGAGCGGTACCACGTCCGCAACGGTACCGAGCGCGACAAGATCGAGGTACTCGGCCAGATTGGGCACGGCAATCCCGCGGGATTCGAACCAGCCTTTATCTCGCAGCAGCGTGCGCAGCGCCAGCATCAGATAAAACGCCACGCCCACGCCCGCCAGTGATTTCGACGGGAAATCGCAGTCGCGCAGGTTCGGGTTAATAATGGCTTCTGCGGCCGGCAGCGTTTCACCCGGCAGGTGGTGGTCAGTGACCAGCACCGGGATCCCCAACTGATGCGCGTGATCGACACCCGCATGGGAGGAGATCCCGTTATCAACGGTCAGGATCATCTGTGCGCCGCGGGCATGCGCCTGATCGACCACTTCCGGGCTGAGACCATAGCCATCTTCGAAGCGGTTGGGCACCAGATAGGTGACATTTTCGCAGCCCAGCGCGCGCAGGCTGAGCACGCTCAGCGCGGTACTGGTGGCGCCGTCGGCGTCGAAATCCCCCACCACCACAATGCGCGTTCCTTCACGAAGCGCGTTGTAGAGCATTTCAGTGGCTTTTTCGATGCCGTTCAGCTGCTGCCAGGGCAGCATCCCTTTGACGCTGCGCTCAAGATCGCCTGCACTCCGCACGCCGCGGCTGGCATAGAGCCGCTTTAACAGCGGCGGAAGATCGGCTGGCAAATCAGCCTGTTCAACCGCGTCACGGCGGCGCAATTTTATTGGGGCTTTCACGCGGATTATTTACCACCAAACTGTTTCTGGTGCGCGTCGAGGAACTCTTTCATCTCTTTTGGCCCCTGATAGCCCGGCACAACGTAGCCGTTGCTTAAGACAATGGCTGGCGTACCGGTCACGCCAAACTGCACGCCCAGCGCGTAGTGGTTGGCGATATCAATATCACAGGAAGCCGGCTGCACGCCTTTACCGTTCATCGCGTCATCAAACGCTTTGTTACGATCTTTCGCACACCAGATGGCCTTCATGTCCTGCTCAGGCTGGCTCTGCACGCCCGCGCGAGGGAAAGCCAGATAACGCACGGTAATACCCAGCGCGTTGTAATCTTTCATCTCTTCATGCAGCTTGTGGCAGTAGCCACAGGTGATGTCGGTAAAGACGGTAATGACGTGTTTTTCCTGCGCCGCCTTATAAACGATCATCTCTTTTTCGAGCGCATTCAGGTTTTTCATCAGCAGCTGGTTGGTCACGTTCACCGGCTGCGCGCCGCTTACGTCGTACATCGGCCCCTGAATAATGTGTTTACCGTCTTCGGTTACGTACAGCACGCCGCTGTTGGTTAAAACGGTTTTCATCCCCGCCACCGGTGCAGGCTGAATATCGCTGCTGGTCACGCCGAGTTTCGTCAGCGACTGTTTGATGGCGGCGTCATCCGCATGGGCAAAACCGGTAAAAGAGGCTGCCAGCAGAGTGAACAGCGCAAAAGACTTTTTCATATAAGATCCTGTAACAATTCGTCGGCACTCACGCACGAGGGTGGTGCTGTTGGTGTAGCTGCCGCAGGCGTTCCGTCGCGACATGGGTGTAAATTTGCGTCGTGGAAAGATCGCTGTGTCCCAGCAGCATCTGCACCACGCGCAGATCGGCGCCGTGGTTCAGCAGATGTGTCGCGAAGGCATGTCGCAACACATGCGGCGACAGCTTTTCACTGTCAATACCCGCCAGTGTGGCGTAATGCTTGATGCGATGCCAGAACGTTTGTCGCGTCATCTGCTGCGCACGCTGGCTGGGGAACAAGACATCGATAGAAACGCCATTCAGCAACCACGGACGTCCGTGCTCCAGATACGTTTCCAGCCAGTACACCGCCTCTTCTCCCAGCGGGACCAGCCGTTCCTTGTTCCCTTTACCGATCACACGAACCACGCCCTGACGCAAGCTGATGTCGCTCATCGTCAGGCCAACCAGTTCCGAAACGCGCAAGCCGGTAGCATACAATAGCTCAAGCATGGCTTTATCGCGTAACTCCAGCGGCAGGTCAACTGCGGGTGATTGTAATAATCTCTCAACTTGTGCTTCGCTGAGATCTTTCGGCAGCCGCTGCGGGAGTTTAGGCGATGCCAGGAGAGCACTGGGATCGTCTGCGCGAATTTTCTCGCGGTACAAATGCTGGAACAGTCGACGCATTGCACTGAGCAGACGCGCGGAACTGGTGGCTTTGTAGCCCCCTTCCATACGCTCGCCCAGCAGCGCCTGCAAGTCGTCGCTTTGTGCGCTCTCCAGCGACAGTTCCCGGCGTGCCAGCCACTCCACCAGCATGGTGAGATCTCGCCGGTAGGCGCTCAGCGTATTCTCGGCCAGGTTTTTCTCCAGCCACAGCGCGTCAAGAAACTGCTCGATGAGTGCGAGATCCTTTTCCACATCAGCCCCTTTGATTCTGCAATCCGGGCATTATGCCTGATTGCGACCGGTTTCTGGTACACTACGCGCAAAGTCATAGCAAGAATTGAGATAGATACGCGATGAATATTGGTCTGTTTTATGGTTCCAGCACCTGCTACACCGAAATGGCAGCAGAGAAAATTCGCGACATCATTGGCCCGGAACTGGTGACGTTGCATAACCTGAAAGATGATGCGCTCACGCTGATGGAGCAATACGACGTATTGATCCTCGGCATCCCGACCTGGGATTTCGGCGAGATACAGGAAGACTGGGAAGCCATCTGGGATCAGCTCGATACGCTCAACCTCGACGGCAAAATCATTGCCATGTACGGTATGGGCGACCAGTTCGGTTACGGTGAATGGTTCCTGGATGCGCTCGGCATGCTGCATGATAAGCTGGCCCCGAAAGGCGTTACGTTTATCGGCTACTGGCCAACGGAAGGTTACGAGTTCACCAGTAAAAAGCCGGTTATCGCAGACGGCCAGCTGTTTGTCGGGCTCGCGCTGGATGAAACCAACCAGTACGATCTGAGTGATGAACGTCTGCAAACCTGGTGCGAACAGATTCTGGGCGAAATGGCTGAGAAGTTCAGCTAACGCGTATCACTCCTGCGTCGGTTGCTGCTGCAATATCATCCGGCGCAGATCCCGCCACTCCGCAATATCCATACTGTCGGCGGCCAGCCACAGATGCTGGCACTTACCGCCGCCCACCTGGCGTAACCGTAGCATCATGCCGGAACTGAGCATCCAGGGCATACCGAGGATATCCCACTCCTGCCCCTGCCAGCGCAGGCGGGAGTCCATCAGTAATTTAATCTCACCCTGGCGGGCATTGATCCGGCGCTGGCTGCGCACGCTGTCAAAAACGACGAACGACAACAACAACAGCCACAGAGGCGTATAGCTAAGCGGCCACGGCATCAGTAAAACAAAGGCCGCGACCAGGCCGTGGAGCAATAACGACATCCACTGCGAGCGCCATGAGACGCGAAGATCAGATTGCCACAGGACCACGTTCCCGATTCCGTGTTTGAATTAATTGCACCATCCGTTGCAACTCGGTGTCGGCGGGCTTGCCGTGGTTCATCAGCCAGTTGAATAAATCGGGATCGTCAGACTCAAGCAGGCGAACAAACAGACGCTTATCCTCATCGCTTAAGCTGTCATACTCATATTCGAAGAAAGGCATGATGGAGATATCAAGTTCACGCATGCCGCGTCGGCATGCCCAGTGAATACGGGCCTTGTTGTTAATATCCATGTTCTGTTTCCTGCATTACGTTTGGCACAGTCGGTACCCCGTTCAGTCTTCTTTATTTCTCTGCGGGGACACTCGCTAGTGTAACGTGTTTTTGACCGTTTCTTTACTGGAATATTGCGAAGCTGAAGCGGGCTTCCAGAATAAACCCTATAAAGACAGCGGATTACACTATTTTGCGTGGCGCTACGCATTGCTGCGTTATGGCACGAATGGCCTGCTGAAAGCGCTTGCAATGGCTGTAGTCTCTTTTACCATTAGGCATTATCAAAGCGTTAAGCAATTCAGGATACCGTTATGGCATTTACACCATTTTCTCCTCGCCAGCCCGCCGCCTCTGCGCGTCTGCCGCTGACGCTTATTTCTCTTGATGACTGGGCGCTGGCCACACTCGTGGGTGCCGACGCCGAAAAATACCTGCAGGGCCAGGTCACGGCAGACGTCAGCCAGATGACTGAGCATCAGCACCTGCTGGCTGCGCATTGCGATCCAAAAGGCAAAATGTGGAGCAACCTGCGTCTGTTCCGCCGTCAGGATGGCTTTGCCTTTATTGAGCGCCGCAGCCTGCGTGATGAACAGCTCAAAGAGCTGAAAAAATACGCGGTCTTTTCCAAAGTCACGATTGCACCAGATGACGAGCACGTGCTGCTGGGCGTGGCCGGTTTCCAGGCGCGTGCTGCGCTGAAAAACCTGTTCAGCGACCTGCCGGATGCAGAAAAACAGCTGGTCAGCGAAGGTGAAACCTCCATCCTGTGGTTTGAACACCCTGCAGAGCGTTTCCTGCTGGTGACCGACACCGCGACCGCCGAACGCGTTACTGAGGCCCTGCGCGGTGAAGCCCAGTTCAATAACAGCCAGCAGTGGCTGGCGCTGAACATTGAAGCGGGTCTGCCGGTGATTGATGCGGCCAACAGCGCGCAGTTTATTCCGCAGGCGACCAACCTGCAGGCGCTGGGCGGTATCAGCTTTAAAAAAGGCTGCTACACCGGCCAGGAGATGGTCGCGCGAGCGAAATTCCGCGGCGCGAATAAGCGTGCACTGTGGACCCTGGCGGGTCACGCCAGCCGTGTACCGGAAGCGGGTGAAGATTTAGAACTGAAGATGGGCGAAAACTGGCGCCGTACCGGCACTGTGTTAGCCGCCGTTCAACTGGATGATGGCCGTCTGCTGGTGCAGGCGGTGATGAACAACGACATGGAAGCCGACAGCGTGTTCCGCGTGCGTGATGATGCCAATACACTGAGTATTGAGCCGCTGCCGTATTCTCTGGAAGAGTGATGCTGTATCGCCCGGTGGCGCTGCGCTTACCGGGCCTACGGTTTTGGTGTTCTCCCTCTCTCTGTGGGAGAGGGTTGGGGTGAGGGCAACAGGCCGCAAGATGTAAAAACTACACCTGCCCCACATACAAATAAATTGCCAGGAAGTGACACACGCTGCCCCCAAGCACAAAGCCGTGCCAGATGGCATGGTTGTAAGGGATGCGCTTGCAGACATAGAAAATGACGCCCAACGAGTAGACCACGCCGCCGACGGCAAGCAAGGTCACGCCCCCTACCGCCAGCTTAATCGCCAGCTGATAAACCACTATCAGCGACAGCCAGCCCATCGTCAGATAGGTCACCAGCGACAGCACCTTAAACCGGTGCGCGATGGTCAGCTTAAACAGGATCCCCAGCAATGCCAGGCTCCAGATCACAATCATCAGGCCACGCGACAGCGGTGAGTTCAAGCCCACCAGCAGGAACGGCGTGTAGGTGCCGGCAATAAGTAGATAGATAGCGCAGTGGTCAAATTTTTTGAGCCATATCTTCGCCCGCTGATGCGGAATGGCGTGATACAGCGTCGACGCCAGAAACAGCAGGATCATACTCCCGCCATACAGGCTGTAGCTGGTAATGGCCATGGCACTGGCGTTGGTGTCCACCGCCTGCACCAGTAATAACACTAAACCGACAATCCCAAACACCAGGCCAATGCCGTGGCTGATGCTGTTGGCTACTTCCTCAGCCAGTGAATATCCCTGTGCGATTAATGGTCTGCTCACCATACAAAACTCCGGGAAAACGAAAGATGATTATTCATCGCATGACTATGCTAACTGAGAATGATTCCAGTGAACACCTGTTAGCTAAAATAATTTCAATCTATAATTTATATATAAAAATCATATATATAAAAAACCATTTCACCTTACATTTGTTCACATTAAAATTTAATCATTATGAATCAAAGGCATAAAAATGGATCCTGCCCTCCGGCTGCATGTTATGATGGATCAATGAAGTCTGAATGAGAGTTATGCCACTGTGAGTATGTTCACCCACGCCGCCATTGCCAGTCTCAATAATCTGGAAATGATGGTCTACAACTATGTCATCAAAAATCGTGACAAAGTGATGTACATGACTATCCGCGAACTGGCGGACGCGGCGGGTGTCTCCACCACCACTATCCTGCGCTTTTGCCGCAAACTCAACTGCGAAGGCTACTCTGAATTCCGCGTACGCTTTAAGCTCTATCTGGAGCAGAATGAGCCTCAGCAGGTAAATTTTGGTGCCAGTGAAATTATCAGCTTCTTTAAAAGCGTTAATAATGAAGAGTTCGATACATTATTAGATGAAGCGGTGGAGATAATATTATCGTCCGAGCGAATTATCTTTGTCGGCGCGGGGACCTCAGGCTCGCTGGCAAAATATGGCGCACGCTTCTTTTCTAATATCGGTAAATTCAGCAACCATATCGACGATCCTTATTTCCCGGTAACCAATGACATGGCCAAAAATGCGCTGGCGATTGTACTGTCGGTATCCGGTGAAACGGAAGAGATCCTGCGCTTTGCCAGCCAGTTCAGCCTGCATCACTGCAAGGTACTTTCCATTACCAGCCATGAGCATTCGCGGCTGGCAAAACTGGCCGATTTTAATCTTTCCTGGCATGTTCCACAGACACGTATTGCAGGCGTGTATGATATCACCACCCAAATCCCCGTTATTTATATTCTGGAGTCGCTCGGGCGTAAACTGGCGAAGAAATTAACAGAATAAAACATCCTGTTTTTTGCATGTAACAAATTACAATTCAGGCAAATTGTTATATCGTGACATTTAATGTCGCTTTGCTAGACTCGATTCCAATAAGTCATGAATTGAGAATAGCAACGATGAAAAAATTAACCTTACCAAAAGATTTTTTATGGGGCGGCGCGGTTGCTGCTCACCAGGTGGAAGGCGGCTGGAACAAGGACGGCAAAGGGCCGAGCATCTGTGACGTGCTGACCGGTGGCGCACATGGCGTCCCCCGTGAAATCACTCAGGAAGTGGTACCGGGTAAATACTACCCCAACCACGAGGCCATCGATTTTCACGGCCACTACAAAGAAGACATCAAGCTGTTTGCCGAGATGGGCTTCAAATGTTTCCGCACCTCTATCGCGTGGACGCGCATCTTCCCGAAAGGTGATGAAACGCAGCCTAATGAAGAAGGGCTGAAGTTTTACGACGATATGTTCGATGAGTTACTGAAGTACAACATCGAGCCGGTGATCACCCTCTCCCACTTCGAAATGCCACTGCACCTGGTGCAGGAGTATGGCGCCTGGACCAACCGTAAAGTGGTCGATTTCTTTGTCCGTTTCGCGGAAGTGGTCTTCGAGCGTTACAAAAACAAGGTCAAATACTGGATGACCTTCAACGAAATCAACAATCAGCGTAACTGGCGTGCCCCGCTGTTCGGCTACTGCTGCTCCGGTGTGGTCTATACCGAGCACGACAACCCGGAAGAGACCATGTACCAGGTGCTGCATCATCAGTTTGTGGCCAGCGCCCTGGCAGTGAAAGCTGCGCGTCGTATTAACCCGGAAATGAAGGTCGGCTGTATGCTGGCGATGGTGGCGCTCTATCCGTTCTCCTGTAAACCGGAGGACGTGATGTTTGCCCAGGAGTCCATGCGTGAACGCTACGTCTTTACCGACGTTCAGCTGCGCGGTTACTACCCGTCTTACGTACTGAATGAATGGGAGCGCCGAGGTTTCACCATTGACATGGAGCCGGGTGATGAGCAGATCCTGCGCGAAGGCACCTGCGACTACTTAGGTTTCAGCTATTACATGACGAACGCTGTCAAAGCCGAAGGCGGTACCGGCGATGCAATTTCAGGCTTTGAAGGCAGCGTGCCCAACCCGCACGTGAAAGCCTCTGACTGGGGCTGGCAGATTGACCCTGTGGGTCTGCGCTACTCTCTGTGTGAGCTATACGAGCGTTATCAGAAACCGCTGTTTATCGTCGAGAACGGTTTTGGCGCCTACGATAAAGTGGAAGAAGACGGCAGCATCAACGATGACTACCGCATCGACTATCTGCGCGCTCACGTGGAAGAGATGATCAAAGCCGTGACGCACGATGGGGTTGATCTGATGGGTTACACACCGTGGGGCTGTATCGACTGCGTCTCTTTCACCACCGGCCAGTACAGCAAGCGCTATGGCTTTATCTATGTGAACAAGCACGACGACGGCACGGGTGACATGTCGCGCTCCCGTAAGAAAAGCTTCGAGTGGTATAAAGGTGTGATTGCCAGTAACGGTGAGACGCTTTAACTCTGTAACGCCGGGCGGCGCTACGCTTGCACCGGCCTACGATTGCTCCCCTCTCCCTTTTGGGGAGAGGGTTAGGGTAAAGGGTTTACTTCCCGCCCGCTAACTCAATAAAACTGCCCGTCACGTACGACGCCTTCTCGCTCAGCAGCCAGACAATCGCCTGGGCCACCTCTTCCGGCTGGCCACCGCGCTGCATCGGCAGCAACGACTTAACGCGATCCACACGTCCCGGCTCTCCACCGTCGGCATGGATGTCGGTATAGATAAGCCCAGGGCGCACGCAGTTAACGCGGATACCTTGCGCCGCCACTTCCAGCGCTAACCCGGTTGTCAGTGAATCCACCGCCCCTTTGGACGCCGCGTAATCCACATACTCACCCGGCGCGCCCAGTCGTGACGCCGCGGAGGAGACATTCACAATCGCCCCACCCTTGCCGCCATGTTTGTGCGACATACGCTTTACCGCTTCACGGCAGCAGAGGAAATACCCCGTGACGTTGGTTGCCAGCACACGATTGATGCGTTCAGCCGAAAGATTTTCGATGGTGGATTGCTCAAACAGGATCCCGGCGTTATTTACCAGCGCGGTCAGCGGCTCCGCTTCGCGGTCAAGACTGTCGAACATCGCCAGTACCTGCGCTTCATCGCTGATATCCGCGCGCAGGGCAAAGGCTTTACCGCCCGCCCCGACGATCTGGTTGATAACGTCCGTCGCGGCCTTAATGTTATGGTGATAGTTCACCGCCACGGTGTAGCCTTCGTTTGCCAGCTGCAGCGCGGTGGCTTTACCGATACCGCGGCTGGCGCCGGTGACAAGTGCAATACCCATTCTTTTCTCCCAATAAAAAAGCCGGGTATGGCGGCTTCGCCATACCCGGCCTACGTTACTACATCAACACGATTACTGGTATTCGCTCATTGGTACGCAGGAGCAGAACAGATTACGGTCGCCGTAGACGTCATCAAGACGTTTCACGGTTGGCCAGTATTTGTTTGCCACACCGGCCGGGAAGACCGCCAGTTCACGGCTGTAACCGTGAGTCCACTCCGCCACCATTTCATGCTGCGTGTGCGGCGCATTGACCAGCGGGTTGTCTTCCAGCGTCCATTCGCCGTCCTGCACGCGGTCGATCTCCATGCGGATGGCCAGCATCGCATCAATAAAGCGGTCCAGCTCGGCTTTGCTCTCGGACTCCGTTGGCTCCACCATCAGCGTACCCGCAACCGGGAAGGACATGGTTGGTGCATGGAATCCATAGTCGATCAGACGTTTAGCAATATCCAGTTCACTGATGCCGGTCTGCTCTTTCAGCGGACGAATATCCAGAATGCACTCGTGCGCCACGCGGCCATCGCGGCCGGTGTAGAGCACCGGGTAGGCCGACTTGAGGCGGGTCGCGATGTAGTTAGCGTTCAGGATGGCCACCTGGCTTGCCTTTTTCAGCCCTTCTGCGCCCATCATGCGGATGTACATCCAGCTGATTGGCAGGATTGAGGCGCTACCAAACGGCGCCGCTGACACCGCGCCCTGACGGGTCAACATCCCTTCGATCTGCACCACGCTGTGGCCCGGAACAAACGGTGCCAGGTGCGCTTTCACGCCGATTGGCCCCATACCCGGGCCGCCACCGCCGTGCGGAATGCAGAAGGTTTTATGCAGGTTCAGGTGCGAAACGTCCGCGCCGATGAAGCCCGGCGAGGTAATGCCCACCTGCGCATTCATGTTCGCGCCATCAAGATAAACCTGGCCGCCGAACTGATGTACTACTTCGCAGACTTCACGGATGGTCTCTTCGTACACGCCGTGAGTCGACGGGTAGGTCACCATGATGCAGGAGAGCTTATCGCCCGCCTGTTCGGCTTTCGCACGCAGGTCAGCGAGGTCAATGTTGCCGTTCTTATCGCACGCCACCACGACCACTTCCATTCCCGCCATCTGGGCAGAGGCCGGGTTGGTGCCGTGGGCAGAGCTTGGGATCAGGCAAATATCACGGTGGCCTTCGTTACGACTCTCGTGATAGTGGCGGATCGCCAGCAGCCCGGCGTATTCACCCTGCGCGCCGGAGTTTGGCTGCATGCAGAGCGCGTCATAACCCGTCAGTTTCACCAGCCAGTCGGAGAGCTGGTTGATCATCAGGTGATAGCCTTCCGCCTGCTCGGCCGGGCAGAACGGGTGCAGCTCAGCAAACTCAGGCCAGGTGATAGGGATCATCTCGGCCGCCGCGTTCAGCTTCATGGTGCAGGAGCCCAGCGGGATCATCGCCTGGTTCAGCGCCAGATCCTTGCGCTCCAGAGAGTGCATATAACGCATCATCTCGGTTTCGCTGTGGTAGCGGTTAAAGACCGGGTGCGTCAGGATCGCATCGTCACGCAGCATACCGTCCTGAATAGAACGGCTGTCGAGCGCGACCTCTTTGTCCAGCGTATCGATGTCCAGACCGTGCGCGTCGCCCAGCAACACGTTAAACAGGTTGACGATATCTTCACGGGTGGTGGATTCATCAAGGGTGATGCCGACCGCGTTATGGATGTCGCTGCGCAGGTTGATTTGCGCCGCATCAGCACGTGCCAGCACCGCCGCTTTGTCCGCCACGTCAACGCACAGGGTGTCGAAGTAGTGAGCGTGACGCAGTTTAAGGCCTTTCTGCTGCAGACCGCAGGCCAGAATATCGGCCAGACGGTGAATGCGGCTGGCGATGCGTTTCAGGCCAACCGGACCGTGGAACACCGCATACAGGCTGGCGATGTTTGCCAGCAGAACCTGTGACGTACAAATGTTGGAGTTCGCTTTCTCGCGGCGGATATGCTGCTCACGCGTCTGCATCGCCATGCGCAGCGCAGTGTTACCGGCAGCGTCTTTTGACACGCCAATAATACGGCCCGGCATGGAGCGTTTGAATTCATCTTTTGCCGCAAAGAATGCTGCGTGCGGGCCGCCGTAGCCCATCGGCACACCGAAGCGTTGCGCAGAGCCGAAGACAATATCCGCACCCTGTTTGCCAGGCGCCGTTAGCAGTACCAGCGCCATAAAATCAGCGGCGACGCTGACAACGACTTTGCGGGATTTGAGTTCGGTCATCAGCGCGCTGTAGTCATGCACTTCGCCGGTGGTACCCACCTGCTGCAGCAGCACGCCAAAGACGTCCTGGTGATCCAGTACTTTGTCGGCATCATCGACAATGACGTCGAAGCCAAAGGTTTCCGCACGGGTGCGTACCACATCCAGCGTCTGCGGATGAACATCCGCCGCCACAAAGAAGCGGTTGGCGTTTTTCAGCTTGCTCACGCGCTTCGCCATCGCCATGGCTTCTGCCGCAGCAGTGGCTTCATCCAGCAGAGAGGCGGAAGCGATATCCAGTCCGGTCAGATCCAGGGTCACCTGCTGGAAGTTCAACAGCGCTTCCAGACGGCCCTGGGACACTTCCGGCTGATAGGGGGTATACGCGGTATACCAGCCCGGGTTTTCCAGCATGTTGCGCAGGATCACCGGCGGTAACTGCACGTTGGTATAACCCATGCCAATGTAAGACTTATAGCGCTTGTTAAGAGCAGCGATGGCCTTTAATTCTGCCAGCGCAGCAACTTCAGTCGTCGCCTCACCCACCTGTGGTGGCGTGGCAAGCTGGATGTCTTTTGGCACGATCTGGCCGATCAGTGCGTCTAATGAATCCGCGCCAACTGTCTTCAGCATCTCCTGCTGTTGCTGAGCATCCGGCCCAATGTGACGTTCAATGAAGGCGCCACGGTTTTCAAGCTGGCTTAAAGTCTGTGTCATGAGCGATGATTCCTGAAACGTGCAGTGAATTTAAGTTCCCTCTCCCTGTGGGAGAGGGGTAGGGTGAGGGGAAGATGGGCACCCTCACCCCTGCCCTCTCCCGAAGGGAGAGGGATAATGGCTTACTCGTCTTCTAACAGGGCTTCGTATGCGGTGGCATCCAGCAGCGCAGCAACCTGCGATTCGTCGCTGGCTTTGATCTTGAAGATCCAGCCGCCTTCATACGGCTCGCTGTTGACCAGTTCCGGGGAGTCACTCAGCGCATCATTAACGGCAATGATTTCACCGCTTACCGGTGCGTAGATATCAGATGCCGCTTTAACGGACTCCGCGACAGCGCAGTCGTCGCCCGCGCTGACGGTCGCGCCCACTTCCGGCAGGTCAACAAACACCATGTCGCCCAGCAGCTCTTGCGCGTGCTCGGTGATCCCAACGGTATAAGAGCCGTCCGCCTCTTTGCGCAGCCACTCGTGTTCTTTGCTGTATTTCAGTTCTGCTGGCACATTGCTCATTGAAGTTCTCCTGATAAAAATGATTAGGCGACCGGTTTACCGGCGCGAACAAAAATCGGTTTGGTCACGTGGACAGGCATTTCACGGTTGCGGATCTGTACCACCGCCGTTTCGCCAATGCCGGCCGGCACGCGTGCCAGTGCAATACTGTAGCCCAGCGTCGGGGAGAAGGTACCGCTGGTGATCACGCCTTCACGCGGATTGCCGTCTGCATCGGTAAAACGTACCGGCAGCTCGCCGCGCAGCACGCCTTTTTCCTTCATCACCAGGCCAACCAGCTGTTCAGTGCCCTTTTCGCGCTGCATCTCCAGCGCTTCACGGCCAATGAATTCGCGATCGGCCGGTTCCCAGGCGATGGTCCAGCCCATGTTAGCAGCCAGCGGAGAGACGCTTTCGTCCATCTCCTGACCATAAAGGTTCATGCCCGCTTCCAGACGCAGCGTATCGCGCGCGCCCAGTCCTGCTGGCTTGACGCCCGCTTCCACCAGCGCACGCCAGAAGTCGGCGGCTTTTTCATTCGGCATGGCAATTTCATAGCCCGCTTCACCGGTATAGCCGGTGGTCGCGATAAACAGATCGCCTGCCTGCACGCCGAAGAACGGCTTCATGCCAGCGGTGGCCTGACGCTGCTCGTCGTTGAACAGCGTGGCGGCTTTCGCCTGCGCGTTCGGCCCCTGCACCGCGATCAGAGACAGATCATCACGTACGGTGATGTCGATGGCATACGGTTCGGCGTGTTGGGTAATCCAGGAGAGGTCTTTTTCGCGGGTGGCGGAGTTTACAACGAGGCGGAAGAAATCTTCAGTGAAATAGTAGACGATGAGGTCATCAATCACGCCGCCGGAGGCATTTAGCATGCCGGTGTAGAGCGCTTTACCTGGCGTCTTCAGTTTTGCGACGTCGTTTGCCAGCAGATAACGCAAAAACTCCCGGGTGCGGCTACCGCGCAGATCGACAATCGTCATGTGGGACACGTCGAACATACCGGCATCGGTGCGTACCGCGTGGTGCTCATCAATCTGTGAGCCGTAATGCAGCGGCATCATCCAGCCGTGAAAGTCCACCATACGTGCACCGCATAACACGTGTTGTTCGTACAAAGGAGTCTGTTGAGCCATCTTTTCCTCGTTGAAAAATTCACCGTGAATCCCGGTATCGGCCCCGTTCCCCGGCGCCGACGCAAACGTTCTCTTTTACCTGAACTTACCACCGAAACCGGCGATTAACCATAAGGTAAAACAGGTCATCACATTAGCTTATGACCAAAAAACGCTGAAAAGCCTACAGAGTTATTCACTGGTAAAATGCGATTCAACCCGCATAAAATTAACAACAATCTAACAAGATTTAGCACATGGTGATATTTCGTGCGGAAAAACGGGCCGAATTTCCGCAACACGAAAATAGCCAGATTAGATTATCTAATGCGAAAAATGACGTGAAATTAGAATATTTCAAACGAGCATATTTACCCGGCGCAGAGGCCGGGTAAATAAAGTGTGACGGGGGTCTAAATCAGCGTAGCCAGTCAGGCAGGTCGTTAAGACCCATCGCCTGGCGAAGAAGTTGAGGTTTTACGCCTGGAAGGGTGTCGGCAAGTTTGAGGCCGATGTCGCGCAGCAGTTTTTTCGCCGGGTTTGCCCCGGCAAACAGCTCGCGAAAGCCCTGCATGCCTGCCAGCATCACCGCCGCGCTGTGCTTGCGGCTACGTTCGTAGCGACGCAGGTAGAGATGCTGGCCGATGTCTTTACCTTCGCGGTGCAGACGGCGCAACTCATTCACCAACTCTGCCGCATCCATAAAGCCGAGGTTAACCCCCTGCCCGGCCAGCGGATGAATGGTATGCGCCGCGTCACCCACCAGCGCGAGACGGTGTGCCGCAAACTGGCGCGCGTAGCGGCCGGTCAATGGGAATACCAAACGTTCGCTCTCAAGGGTGCACAGCCCAAGACGGTTATCAAACGCCATGCACAGCGCCTGATTAAACGCCTCTGGCGTCGCCTCGCGCATCAGCTGTGCTTTTTCCGGCACCAGAGACCAGACGATCGAGCACAGGTGCGGATCGCTCAGCGGCAGAAACGCCAGAATGCCATCGTTATGGAAAATCTGGCGCGCAACGCCACCGTGCGGCTCTTCAGTACGGATGGTCGCGACCAGCGCATGATGACGATAGTCCCAGAAGGTCAGGGGAATATCCGCCTTGTTACGCAGCCAGGAGTTTGCGCCATCCGCGCCCACCACCAGCCGTGCGGTCAACATATCGCCGCTCTGCAGGGTGATAAACGCTTCGTTTTCCCCCCACGCCACCTGCTGGATTTGCGCGGGCGCGATCAGGGTGATATCGCTGCAGGATTGCGCTTTTTGCCATAACGCATGGTGAATGACGGCATTTTCGATGATATGACCCAGATGGCTATAGCCCATACTTTCATCATCAAACGCGATATGGCCAAAGCTGTCTTTGTCCCACACTTCCATCCCGTGATAGCAGCTGGCACGCTGCGCCACGATATCTGACCAGACGCCAAGGCGCGTCAGTAGTTTTTCGCTGGCGGCGTTGATTGCCGAGACGCGCAGTTCCGGTGGCGCATCGTGCGCAACTGGCTGAGGCAGATTTTGTTCCAGCACGGCCACGCGCAGACCGCTGCCCTGTAAACCACAGGCCAGCGCCAGCCCTACCATTCCGCCGCCCACAATGGCGACATCAACATTTTGCACGATGATAACTCCTTAACGCGCGACCCAACCAAGGGTCCGCTGCGCCAGCACGTCACGTGCCGGAATGAATAATTCCATCGCCATCAGCCCAAGGTTGCGGCCTGCAACCAGCGGTGCCCAGCGATTGGCAAACAGATGTACCAGGCCATCGGTGACGCCGATAGTCGCTTCTTTATCCGCCCGGCGTCGCTTTTGATAATGGCTGAGCACCGGATACGCACCGCAATCTTTTTGCTCATGCCACGCCTGGGACAGAGTCTCTGCCAGGCTCATCACGTCGCGCAACCCAAGGTTGAAGCCTTGCCCGGCGATTGGGTGCAGCGTTTGTGCGGCATTGCCCACCAGCGCCACGCGATGGGAGATGGACTGAGATGCCGTGGTCAGCGACAGCGGGTAAACAGCGCGTTTTCCCGCATGGGTAATACGCCCCAGCCGCCAGCCAAAGGCTTTTTGCAGCTCGGAACAAAAACGTTCGTCGGACCAGGCCTCAACGTCAGCCGCTTTATCCTGGGGATGACACCACACCAGCGAGCAGCGTCCGTTTGACATCGGCAGCATGGCCAGCGGGCCGTGCTGGGTGAAACGCTCAAACGCTCTGCCATTGTGTTCTCCCGCCGTGGAGACGTTAGCAATAACGGCGACCTGCCCGTAAGGCTGCGAGCGCCATTCCACGCCGCACTGGGTGCCAAGCGCAGAACGAGAACCATCGGCGGCGACCAGAAGCTGGCCATCGAGAACCGTGCCGTTTTCCAGCGTCACGCTGACCGCCTCTTCGCTACGGCTAAAGCTGGCGACGCGCGCCGGGCAATGCAGCGTCACGCCCGGGGCATCCTGCAATAAACGGAACAGACGCAGCCCGACGTCGTGAAGTTCAACCACCCTGCCTAACGCATCGATGCGGTAATCCTGGGCGTCCAGCGTCACAAACCCGGCATGGCCACGATCGCTGACGTGAACGGTATTAATCGCCGTCGCACAATCCGCAATCGCCTGCCAGATGCCAATGCGCGCGAGCTGCTGGCATGTCCCCTGTGCCAGCGCAATGGCGCGGGCATCAAAACCAGGATGATCGGACGCCTCTGGCGCCACGGCCTCCACCAGATGGACCGGGAGTTGCCCTTTCGTCAAATGCGAGATGGCCAGCGCCAGCGTAGCTCCCGTCATCCCCCCGCCAACGATAATCACGCTCATGGGCGTGCCGCTGCCATCAGCGCCTCAATGTCATCGGCGCTTTTCACCACGCCCGCGGTCAGGTTTTCGTTACCGGTTTCGGTGATGACAATGTCATCTTCGATGCGAATGCCAATTCCACGGTACGCTTCCGGCACGTCGGCATCCGGCGCAATGTAGAGCCCCGGTTCAACGGTCAGCACCATCCCCGGCTCCAGCACGCGAGAACGTTCTGCACCATACGCGCCCACATCATGCACATCCAGCCCCAGCCAGTGGCTCAGGCCGTGCATAAAGTAGGGGCGATGCGCATTTTCAGCAATCAGGGTATCCACATCACCGTTCAGGATCCCGAGCCTTACGAGGCCGGTAATCATGATGCGCACCACTTCGCCGGTCACTTCCTGGATGGAGGTACCGGGGCGATAGAGCGTCAGCGCCGTCTCAAGGGATTCAAGGACGATGTCATAAATCTCGCGCTGCGCGGGTGAGAACTTACCGTTCACCGGGGACGTACGGGTAATGTCGCCCGCATAGCCCTGGTATTCGCAACCCGCATCAATCAGTACCAGATCGCCGTCACGCAGCTCACTTTCGTTTTCGGTGTAGTGCAGAATACAGCCGTTTTCGCCGCCGCCGACAATGGTGTTGTAGGAGGGATAGCGGGCACCGTGGCGGTTAAATTCGTGGTGGATCTCGCCTTCCAGCTGATATTCAAACATGCCTGGACGGCACTTCTCCATCGCCCTTGTGTGTGCCAGTGCGCTGATTTCGCCTGCACGACGCATCACGTCCAGCTCTTCTTGCGATTTGAACAGGCGCATCTCGTGGACCACCGGACGCCAGTCCGTCAGCGTGGCCGGGGCAGAGAGATTCTGACGGGAGCCTTTACGCAGCTTGTCCAGCGCGGTAAAGACTATCTCATCGGCATACGCATACTCGCCCTGCGCGTGGTAAAGCACATCCAGCCCGTTCAGCAACTGATAGAGCTGCTGGTTGATTTCGCTGAATGCCAGTGCACGGTCCACACCCAGTTTTGCTGGCGCGGCCTCTTGCCCCAGACGTCGACCGAACCAGATTTCCGCCGTGAGATCCCGAACGCGGTTGAAAATCACGCTGTGGTTGTGGGTGTCATTGCTCTTGATCAGCACCAGTACCGCCTCCGGTTCATTGAACCCGGTGAAGTACCAGAAATCGCTGTTCTGACGATAGGGGTATTCACTGTCGGCGCTGCGCGTCACTTCGGGCGCGGCAAAAATCAGCGCTGCGCTTCCTGGCTGCATTTTTGCCAACAGCGCCTGACGACGACGGGAATACTCTTGATTCGAGATAACCATGACACCCTCCTGTGCGTTATTTTTCTTAATGTAAGGTTGGCTTACGGACTTCCGGTGCGGTTGGCTTTGAGCGCGTAAAGTTGTCGTGGCACAGCAGTGCCGCCACGCGAACGTACTCGATGATCTCTTCGAGAGACATCTCCAGCTCTTCCTGATCTTCTTCTTCGTCGTAACCCAGTTGCGCGATGTTACGCAAATCGTCGATCGCTTCACCCGCTTCGCCGGTGACTTTATCAAGCTTAGGCTGCGTGACGCCCAGCCCCAGCAGATAGTGGTTTACCCAACCGGCCAGCGCATCGGCGCGATCGAACACGCTGACATCGTCGCCTTCAGGCAGATAAAGCTGAAAAAGGAAGCCATCGTCTTCCAGCGAATCGCTGATTGCCGAGTGCATTTTTCGCAGCGCTTCCGCCAGTTCATGACCAAACGCCAGCCCTTCGTTCGTGAGGTCGTGGATCAGCGGCTGCCATGAGCTGTCGCTGTTTCCGCCGCATAGCATGCCACTGATCAGACCGTGCATTTCGGCAGGGGTTAAACCCACACCCTGCTGGTTCAGTAACTGGTTTAAATCGTTGTAACCAGGCATTTCGTTCTGTATAGACATGAGCTTTCGTCATCAAAGGGAGGAATATTCATGATATGCTACCACTTTGGACCCTGGTGATACCAGAAAAGGGCTTGTATCTTCACATCAGGGTAGCTATAGTGTCGCCCCTTCGCAGCCCCCGGGGCAGTAAGCGAAGGCAGCGCAGTCAATCAGCAGGAAGGTGGCATGTCTGCACAACCCGTCGATCTCCAGATTTTTGGCCGTTCACTGCGAGTGAATTGTCCTCCTGAACAAAGGGATGCTTTGAATCAGGCTGCGGACGATTTGAATCAGCGGTTGCAAGATCTTAAAGAACGCACTAGAGTCACAAATACTGAGCAGCTGGTTTTTATCGCCGCGTTGAACATCAGCTATGAACTGACTCAGGAAAAAGCGAAGACCCGCGACTACGCGGCAAGCATGGAGCAGCGCATTAAAATGCTCCAGCAGACCATAGAACAGGCGTTGCTTGATCAAGGTCGCAATCCCGAAAGACCGGGACCAAAGTTTGAATAACACTTCTCAGTTGACTATGGTAGAGTAACTGTGAAGACAAAATTTCTCTGAGATGTTCGCAAGCGGGCCAGTCCCCTGAGCCGATATTTCATACCACAAGAATGTGGCGCTCCATGGTTGGTGAGCATGCTCGGTTCGTCCGAGAAGCCTTAAAACTATGACGACACATTCACCTTGAACCAAGGGTTCAAGGGTTACAGCCTGCGGCGGCATCTCGGAGATTCCCTCACTCTTCTTCTACCCACTACCATGACCCAATTCCCTGAAGTTTCTGCCTCACGCCAGGACATTCGTCAGTTAATTCGTGAACGTCGCCGGGCGTTAACCCCTGAACAGCAAACGCATTTTGCCCAACAGGCCGCCGCACGCATGATGGCGTATCCGCCTGTAGTGATGGCGCATACCGTCGCGCTGTTTCTCTCTTTTGATGGTGAGCTGGATACGCAGCCGCTCATCGAACAACTCTGGCGAGCCGGAAAGCGGGTTTACCTGCCTGTGCTGCATCCGTTTAGCGCCGGGAATCTGCTGTTTCTGCACTACCACCCGCACAGCGAACTGGTTGTGAATCGTCTGAAAATCACCGAGCCGAAGCTGGATGTGCGCGACGTGCTGCCGCTGTCACAGCTGGACGTACTGATTACGCCGCTGGTGGCGTTTGATGAACAGGGCCAGCGTTTAGGAATGGGCGGGGGGTTCTATGACAGAACGTTGCAAAACTGGCAGCAGTACGGGTTGCAGCCGGTGGGTTATGCGCATGATTGTCAGGCGGTGGAAGCCTTGCCGGTCGAGAAGTGGGATGTGCCGTTGCCGGCGGTGGTGACGCCATCGAAGTTGTGGGAATGGTGAAACAGGCGTGCAGCCTGATGCCCCCACCCCAGCCCTCTCCCACAGGGAGAGGGAGAAAACATAAAAAACGGTAACTCTCGTTACCGTTTTGCATTTACCTCACACCCTCAGTACAGCAGACGCGCGCGAATCGTCCCCGGAATGGCCTTCATGCTCTGCAGCGCTTTCTCGGCCACATCTTCATCTGCTTCGATATCAATCACCACGTAACCCATCTGCGAGTTCGTCTGCAGATACTGCGCGGCAATGTTGACGCTCTGCTCAGCAAAGATCTGGTTGATGGCGGTCAGCACGCCCGGACGGTTTTCGTGAATGTGCAGCAGACGACGACCACCGTGCAGCGGCAGCGACACTTCCGGGAAGTTAACGGCCGAGAGCGTTGAGCCGTTATCGGAGTATTTGCTCAGTTTACCCGCCACTTCCAGGCCGATGTTCTCCTGCGCTTCCTGAGTAGAACCACCGATGTGTGGCGTCAGGATCACGTTGTCGAACTCGCACAGCGGAGAGTTAAACGGATCGCTGTTGGTCGCAGGCTCCGTCGGGAAGACATCGATAGCCGCCCCCGCCAGATGCTTACGCTTCAGGGCATCGCACAGCGCGGGAATATCGACAACCGTACCGCGTGCGGCATTGATCAGCAGTGAACCCGGTTTCATCAGCGCCAGCTCTTCTGCGCCCATCATGTTTTTGGTTGAGGCGTTTTCCGGCACATGCAGGCTCACCACGTCACTCATGTTCAGCAGGTCAGAAAGATGTTGAACCTGAGTCGCGTTCCCCAGCGGCAGTTTGCTTTCGATGTCGTAGAAGTAAACATGCATCCCCAGGGATTCAGCCAGGATACCCAGTTGGGTACCAATGTGGCCGTAACCGATGATACCCAGTTTTTTACCGCGCGCTTCATAAGAGCCCGCGGCCAGTTTGTTCCACACGCCGCGGTGGGCTTTGGCGTTAGCTTCCGGAATACCACGCAGCAGCAGCAGCAGTTCGCCAATCACCAGCTCCGCCACGGAACGGGTGTTGGAGAACGGGGCGTTGAAGACCGGGATACCGCGTTTTGCGGCAGCATTCAGGTCAACCTGGTTGGTACCGATGCAGAAACAGCCGATAGCGACCAGCTTTTCCGCCGCAGCAATAACATCTTCAGTCAGGTGAGTACGGGATCGCAGGCCGATGAAGTGGGCATCACGGATGGACGCTTTCAGCTCTTCAGTATCCAGCGCGCCTTTGTGAAATTCGATGTTGGTGTAACCTGCCGCGCGAAGGCTATCGAGTGCTTTTTGATGCACGCCTTCTACTAGCAGGAATTTAATCTTGTCTTTCTCCAGTGATACCTTTGCCATTTACCCGACCCTGTTTTTTTGTCTGAACTGATGTTGTGCTGGATTGAAATCCGCTTAGCCAACATATCAAAAAAAACTATTGCAGCAATATGAACGTTTGCGTCGGCACTCTGAAGAAAAGTCATACAGCGCAAAATAGCAGAGTAAAATGCTGTAAATACTTGTGAATACGGAAGGTTCAGCAAGAGAGGGACAAAAAACGTGACACAAGTCACCGAATTTAGCTTTTCAAAAATTTTTTAGCGGGGGGAGTGCTCCCCCCGTCAGATCATTTTACGATGGTTTTCACGCCATCAGCCGTGCCGATCAGCGCAACATCCGCACCACGGTTGGCAAATAACCCTACGGTGACAACGCCCGGGATGCCGTTGATGGCATTTTCAAGCGCAATCGCGTCAAGAATTTCCAGGCCATGCACGTCGAGGATCACGTTACCGTTATCGGTGACCACACCCTGACGGTATTCCGGACGGCCACCCAGTTTTACTAGCTCACGTGCCACGGCACTGCGCGCCATCGGGATCACTTCAACCGGCAGCGGGAATTTACCCAGAATATCGACCTGTTTGGATGCATCTGCGATACAGATGAATTTATCCGCGACAGAGGCGATGATCTTTTCACGCGTCAGCGCCGCACCGCCGCCTTTGATCATCTGCATATGCCCGTTGATTTCATCCGCGCCATCAACGTAGATCCCCAGACGGTCCACTTCGTTCAGATCGAAAACGGTAATGCCGAGGCTTTTCAGCTTTTCCGTGGAAGCATCGGAGCTCGAAACCGCGCCCTCGATCTGCCCCTTCATCGTGCCCAGCGCATCGATAAAGTGTGCCGCCGTCGACCCCGTACCCACACCGACGATAGTACCCGGTTGCACGTACTGGAGCGCGGCCCATCCTACTGCTTTTTTCAGTTCATCCTGCGTCATGATCGTTTTGCCTGTGGTATGAAAACTTAGGGCGCATTATAGAACACGTGAGGTGGAATTCGTCTGCCACAAAGGGAAAATTGTGTCATAGTGCAGATTAAGCAAAATTAAGGAGTAAGCCAGAGCAATGAAACGTCCGGACTACAGAACACTACAGGCACTTGATGCAGTTATTCGTGAACGCGGTTTTGAGCGCGCAGCGCAAAAGCTGTGTATTACTCAGTCCGCCGTATCACAGCGTATCAAACAGCTTGAAAACATGTTCGGGCAGCCACTGCTGGTGCGTACCGTGCCACCGCGTCCAACAGAGCAAGGACAAAAGCTCCTCGCCCTGCTGCGTCAGGTTGAACTGCTGGAAGACGAATGGCTGGGTGATGAGCAAACGGGTTCTACGCCGTTGCTGCTGTCGCTGGCGGTGAACGCCGACAGTCTGGCAACCTGGCTGCTGCCCGCCCTCGCCCCGGTCCTGGCCGACTCCCCTATCCGCCTGAATCTGCAGGTTGAAGATGAAACCCGCACTCAGGAACGCCTGCGCCGTGGTGAAGTGGTTGGAGCGGTCAGTATCCAGCCTCAGGCGCTGCCAAGCTGTCTGGTGGATCAACTGGGTGCGCTGGATTACCTGTTTGTTGGTTCAAAAGCCTTTGCTGAACGTTACTTCCCCAATGGCGTCACCCGCGCCGCGCTGCTTAAGGCGCCTGCGGTGGCGTTCGACCATCTGGACGATATGCATCAGGCTTTCCTGCAACAAAACTTTGACCTGCCGCCGGGCAGCGTGCCGTGCCATATCGTGAACTCGTCCGAGGCCTTCGTGCAGCTTGCGCGTCAGGGAACCACCTGCTGCATGATCCCACACCTGCAAATTGAAAAAGAGTTGAAAAGCGGTGAGCTGATTGATTTGACGCCGGGGCTGTATCAGCGCCGGATGCTCTACTGGCACCGTTTTGCGCCGGAAAGCCGCATGATGCGCAACGTCACCGACGCGCTGCTGGCTTACGGGCACAAGGTGTTGAGACAGGATTAATCGCTTGAATTCCCTCTCCCTGTGGGAGAGGGTTAGGGTGAGGGCAAATTACTGCGCCTTAGCCGCCTCAGTTTGCTGAGTTTGAGTCGGTTCCAGCTGGAACACCACATCCACCTGATCGTCGAACTGAATGGTCGGCTGCTCATAGGTTTCCTGAGCAGATACCGGTGCCGCATCGGCTTTCATCATCCGTACCATTGGGCTTGGCTGATAATTAGAGACGTGGTAACGCACGCTATACACCGGGCCGAGTTTACTCTTAAAGCCAGCGGCCAGCTGCTGCGCCTGATGCATTGCATCATCAATTGCCGCTTTACGCGCTTCGTCTTTATATTTCTCCGGTTGCGCAACGCCCAGTGAGACGGAACGGATTTCGTTCAGACCTGCCTTCAGCGCGCCATCCAGCAGGGAGTTCAGCTTATCCAGCTGGCGGACGGTCACTTCAACGGTGCGCACGGCACGGTAACCTTTCAGGATACTTTTGCCGTTCTGGTAGTCGTAATCAGGCTGAGTACGCAGGTTCGCAGAGCTGATGTCTTTTTTGGCAACACCATTCTGCTCCAGGAAAGAGAGATATTGCGCAACACGATCGTCAGCCTGCTTCTTGGCGGAAGCGGCATCCTTCGCGGCCACATTCACTTCAATTGCCAGCGTCGCAACATCCGGTACCGCATCCACGCTGGCGGTACCTGAAGTGACGATGTGCGGGCCATTTGGCAATTCATTCGCCTGAACAGACACCGCACCTAAACTTACTAATGCCGCCAGGGCCATCACGTTAAACTTCACTGTCATTCCTCCATGTTGCGAAGAGTGCCCCAACAACAGGGCGCATGCCAGCAAGCTTAGCGGGTCTTGCTCAGTTGTCCATAAGACAACGCTTAGTTGAGCAATCCCTGAACATGATGAATCCCCTCTTTTGCCAGCTGAAAGGCAATGACCCACATCACCACGCCCACCAGCGTGTTGATGATCCGCTGGGCTTTGGCGGTACGAAGACGGGGTGCCAGCCACGCCGCCAGAACGGCGAGGCCAAAGAACCAGAGGAAGGAGGCGCTCACCGTACCCAGCGCAAACCAGCGCTTCGGTTCAACCTCCAATTGCCCACCCAGGCTCCCGAGCACCACGAAGGTGTCGAGATAGACATGCGGATTAAGCCACGTTACCGCCAGCATGGTGACGATAATCTTCCAGCGTCCCTGCTTCATCACTTCGGCGCTCGCCAGCGCCAGGTTGCTGCTCATCGCCGTTTTCAGCGCACCGAATCCGTACCACAGCAGGAAGGCGACCCCACCCCAGGTCACCAGCGCCAGCAGCCAGGGGGACTGCATCAGCAGCGCGCTACCACCAAAAATCCCGGCACAGATCAGCAGCAAATCGCTTACCGCGCACAGCAGGGCAATCATCAGATGATACTGGCGGCGAATCCCCTGGTTCATCACAAACGCGTTTTGCGGACCAAGGGGAAGGATCATGGCTGCGCCTAACGCAAGCCCCTGAAAATAGTACGATAACATGACATCAATCTCGCAGAATGGTCTTTGGTGCAGACTATACTTTGAGAATAACATTAGAGGAAATTGATAATATTAATTGGGTATTAGCAGATCTAATGAAGAAAAAGCCCGGTGTCGCCAGCGCTTACCGGGCCTGCAGGAGACGTTATTCGACTTCTTTGACTTTTTTGACGTTTACGTCCATCTGCGGATACGGGAAGCTGATGCCGTTGGCGTCAAACTCACGTTTGATCCGCTCCAGCACATCCCAGTACACGTTTTGCAGATCGCTGCTTTTGCTCCAGATGCGCACCACGAAGTTAATAGAAGATGCCCCCAGTTCGTTCAGGCGGACGGTCTGCTCTTTATCTTTCAGAATGCGTTCGTCAGAGGCAATGATGTTAGCAATCAGCGATTTCACCTGATCGATATCAGAATCATACGCCACGCTGATAATTAACTCGTTACGGCGCACCGGCTCGCGGGAGAAGTTAATAATGTTGCCCGCAATGATTTTCCCGTTCGGAACCACAACGATACGGCCATCGACGGTACGCAGAGTGGTAGAGAAAATTTGTACCTGCAGCACGGTTCCGGCAATGCCGCCCAGATCAACATACTCACCGGAGCGGAACGGACGGAAGGTGACCAGCAGTACGCCTGCCGCCAGGTTCGAGAGCGAGCCCTGTAACGCCAGACCAATCGCCAGACCCGCGGCACCAAGCACGGCGATCACCGATGCCGTCTGCACGCCAACGCGCCCCAGTGCGGCAATCAGCGTAAAGGCGATAATGCCATAGCGCACCAGCGCAGAGAGGAAGTCAGCCACCGTGGCGTCAATATGTCGCGCCACCATCACCCGGTTGACCGCGTTCGATACGATACGCGCCACAATCATCCCGACGATGATGATGGCAATCGCGGCAACGATGTTCACCGCATAACTCAGCAGCAGTGCCTGGTTGCGCACCAGCCAGTTGCCAGCGTTATTGATGCTGTCTACAACATCGAGTTGTTCCATTTATTCTTCCTTTTGTTAAACCAAAACACAAAATCCATCCCCCATGGAGACAGGCAGGTCAGTAAAGGGTAAACAAAAAGCGCAAGTTTTGCCAAACAGATCACAAATCCAGATGTTGCAGCATGTTGAAAACGCATAAAAAAAAGGCCCGCATATGCGGGCCTTCTGGTGCTGTCAGCCGTTCAGATTACAGAACGTCGATTGCGTTCAGCTCTTTGAATGCCTGTTCCAGACGGGTCACCATGGATGTCTGTGCTGCGCGCAGCCATACGCGTGGATCGTAGTATTTTTTGTTCGGCTGGTCTTCGCCTTTCGGGTTGCCCAGCTGGCCCTGCAGGTAAGCTTCGTTTGCTTTGTAGTACTGCAGGATACCGTCCCAGGTTGCCCACTGGGTGTCGGTATCGATGTTCATTTTCACTACGCCGTAGCTTACGGAGTCTTTGATTTCCTGAGCAGAAGAACCGGAACCGCCGTGGAAGACGAAGTTCAGGCTGTTGTGCGGCAGGTTGTGTTTCTTGGACACGTATTCCTGAGAGTCACGCAGGATGGTTGGGGTCAGAACCACGTTACCTGGTTTGTAAACGCCGTGTACGTTACCGAAGGACGCTGCAATGGTGAAGCGTGGGCTGATTTTGCTCAGCTCGGTGTAAGCGTAATCAACGTCTTCTGGTTGAGTGTACAGAGCAGAAGCGTCCATGTGGCTGTTGTCCACGCCGTCTTCTTCACCGCCGGTGCAACCCAGTTCGATTTCCAGGGTCATGTCCATTTTGGCCATGCGCGCCAGGTACTTAGAGCAGATTTCGATGTTTTCGTGCAGTGACTCTTCAGACAGGTCGATCATGTGAGAAGAGAACAGTGGCTTACCGGTAGCCGCGAAGTGTTTTTCACCCGCGTCCAGCAGACCGTCGATCCACGGCAGCAGTTTCTTCGCGCAGTGGTCAGTGTGCAGGATAACTGGAACACCGTAGTGTTCAGCCATCTGGTGTACGTGGTGCGCACCAGAAATAGCACCCAGGATTGCAGCACCCTGAGGAATGTCAGTTTTCACGCCTTTACCTGCGATGAACGCAGCGCCGCCGTTAGAGAACTGTACGATAACCGGTGCTTTAACTTTTGCAGCGGTTTCCAGTACGGCGTTGATGGAGTCAGTACCCACGCAGTTAACTGCTGGCAGAGCAAAGTTGTTTTCTTTAGCTACCTGGAACACTTTCTGAACGTCATCACCAGTGATCACGCCAGGTTTTACGAAATCAAAAATTTTAGACATGTTGCTTAGTCCTGTATCTTCGGCCGTTAGAAAAGGTGCGAGCTCTTAAAGCGCGCTGAAAATTGGGCAGGTTTCCCTGCCCTTGAATGGCTTACTTCTTAGCGCGCTCTTCGAGCATTGCTACTGCTGGCAGAACTTTGCCTTCCACGAATTCGAGGAATGCGCCGCCACCAGTGGAGATGTAGGAGATTTTGTCAGCAATACCGAACAGGTCGATTGCTGCCAGGGTGTCACCACCGCCTGCGATAGAGAACGCTTCGCTGTCTGCGATAGCGTTAGCAACAATTTCAGTCCCTTTACGGAAGTTCGGGAATTCGAACACGCCAACAGGACCGTTCCACAGGATAGTTTTAGCGTTTTTCAGGATTTCAGCCAGCTTCTGTGCAGAAACGTCGCCCAGGTCCAGAATCTGCTCTTCATCTTTGATGTCGTTTACAGATTTCAGGGTAGCAGTCGCCGTTTCGGAGAACTCAGTGGCAACGCGAACATCGGTTGGAACCGGGATATCACAGGTGCCCAGCAGGCGTTTGGCTTCGTCAACCAGGTCTGCTTCATACAGGGATTTACCAACGTTGTGGCCCTGAGCGGCAACGAAGGTGTTCGCGATACCACCGCCAACGATCAGCTGGTCAGCGATTTTAGACAGGGAATCCAGAACGGTCAGTTTGGTAGAAACTTTAGAACCACCAACGATAGCAACCATTGGACGAGCGGGCTCTTTCAGTGCTTTACCCAGCGCATCCAGCTCCGCGGCCAGCAGAGGACCAGCACACGCAACGTCTGCAAATTTACCGATACCGTGGGTAGACGCCTGTGCACGGTGAGCCGTACCGAATGCATCCATTACGAATACGTCGCACAGTGCCGCGTATTTTTTGGAAAGAGCTTCGTCGTCTTTCTTCTCGCCTTTGTTGAAGCGAACGTTTTCCAGAACCACCAGTTCACCGGCAGCCACTTCCACGCCGTCCAGGTAATCTTTCACCAGGCGAACCGGGTTGGACAGTTTGTCTTTCAGGTAATTAACAACCGGCAGCAGAGAGAACTCTTCGTTGTACTCGCCTTCAGTTGGACGACCCAGGTGGGAGGTCACCATCACTTTCGCACCCTGCTTCAGAGCCAGTTCGATGGTTGGCAGAGATGCACGGATACGCGCGTCACTGGTCACTTTGCCATCTTTAACTGGCACGTTCAGATCCGCACGGATGAAAACGCGTTTACCAGCCAGATCCAGATCGGTCATCTTAATTACAGACATGGTGAATCCTCTCGTTGATTCTTAAAGTTTTGCAGACGCACGATGCGTCTTACCTGAAACCTTTGGCGGCCATTGCTAACGTGGTGTCGAGCATACGGTTAGCAAAGCCCCATTCGTTATCACACCAGACCAGCGTCTTGATAAGGTGTGCGCCACTGACGCGCGTTTGCGTGCCATCAACAATGGCGCTGTGCGGGTCGTGGTTAAAATCCACTGAGACCAACGGTAATTCCGTATAGTCAACTATACCATGAAATGCCCCCTGTGCCGCTTTTTGCAGCAACAGGTTGACTTCACAAGCTTTTACCGGTTTTTTTACCGTCACGCTGAGGTCAATTGCGGTGACGTTTATCGTCGGTACGCGCACGGCAATCGCTTCAAAACGGTCATTAAACTGCGGGAAAATTCGGGTGATCCCCGCAGCCAGTTTTGTGTCCACCGGGATGATTGACTGGCTCGCGGCACGCGTGCGTCGTAAATCCGGGTGGTAGGCGTCGATGACCTGTTGATCGTGCATGGCGGAGTGAATCGTGGTCACGGTACCGGATTCAATGCCATATGCATCGTCTAACAGTTTGATGACCGGAATAATGCAGTTGGTGGTGCAGGAGGCGTTGGAGACAATACGGTGTTCGGCTTGCAGCTCATGCTGATTGACGCCGAAAACGACCGTCGCGTCGAGGTCGTTACTGCCGGGGTGGGAGAACAGGACTTTTTTTGCGCCGGCGGTGAGATGCGCTTCGCCGTGTTCACGGTTGCCATATACGCCGGTACAGTCAAGCACCACATCCACACCCAGTTCACGCCACGGTAGCGCGGCAATACTGCGATCATGCAGTACGCGGATCGTATCGTCACCGACAAACAGCTGATCCCTTTCCTGACGCACGTCCCAGGCAAAGCGTCCGTGGCTGGTGTCATATTTCAATAAATGCGCCATGCCCGCAGCATCCGCCAGTTCATTGATTGCCACCACGGTAATTTCCGCCCGACGCCCGGATTCATATAAAGCACGAACCACGTTGCGCCCGATGCGACCGAAGCCATTAATCGCTACGCGTACGGTCATAGATCTCCTGCAAAGCTATCCCTGAGTTCAAGGTGGCTGAAAGAGTAATCCAGCTACGCCCGAAGGGGAATCTTTGCTATCACAAACTGCGATTGATTGGTCAATTGTCGAACATTTAATCGACTGAAACGCTTCAGCAAGAATAAGCGAATCGGGGAATAAAAGGAATGTCTGTCCAGATGAATAAGCGAGCTATATGACTTGCGTCACATTTTGGATGGAATAATTTACAGAGCAGTTACATGTCTGAGGAATAGTGCCTACAAAAAAGCCGGGTGACGCTTACGCTTACCCGGCCTATATTTTGTGCCATATGTAGGCCCGGTAAGCGTAAGCTTCACCGGGCAAAACGGCAATTACAGCAGTTCTTTCGCCTTAGCGACCACATTCTCAACGGTGAAGCCGAACTCTTCGAACAGCTGCTCTGCCGGAGCAGATTCACCGAAGGTGGTCATACCGACGATAGCGCCGTTCAGACCCACGTATTTGAACCAGTAGTCAGCGATACCCGCTTCAACCGCCACGCGTGCGGAAACGGCTTTAGGCAGTACGGATTCACGGTAAGCAGCATCCTGCTTGTCGAACGCATCGGTAGACGGCATGGAAACCACGCGCGCTTTAACGCCTTCGGCAGTCAGTTTGTCCCAGGCTGCAACAGCCAGCTCAACTTCAGAACCGGTTGCGATGAAGATCAGCTCTGGCTGACCCGCGCAATCCTTCAGCACGTAGCCACCGCGCGCGATGTTCGCCAGCTGCTCTTCGGTACGATCCTGCTGTGCCAGGTTCTGACGGGAGAGGATCAGCGCGGTTGGACCGTCCTGACGCTCAACGCCGTATTTCCATGCCACTGCAGATTCCACCTGGTCACATGGACGCCATGTGCTCATGTTCGGGGTGACACGCAGGGAAGCGACCTGCTCTACCGGCTGGTGAGTTGGACCATCTTCGCCCAGACCAATGGAGTCGTGGGTATAAACCATCACCTGACGCTGTTTCATCAGCGCAGCCATACGCACGGCGTTACGTGCATATTCCACGAACATCAGGAAGGTAGAGGTGTACGGCAGGAAACCACCGTGCAGGGAGATACCGTTCGCGATAGCGGTCATACCGAATTCACGTACACCATAATGGATGTAGTTACCGGCTGTATCTTCGTTGATTGGCTTAGAGCCAGACCACAGGGTCAGGTTAGACGGGGCCAGGTCAGCAGAGCCACCCAGGAATTCCGGAAGCAGCGGACCGAACGCTTCGATCGCATTCTGAGACGCTTTACGGCTGGCGATTTTAGATGGGTTCGCCTGCAGCTTAGCGATGAACTCGTTCGCTTTCGCGTCGAAGTCAGACGGCATTTCACCTTTCATACGACGGGTGAATTCAGCCGCTTCCTGTGGGAAGGCTTTAGCGTAAGCCGCGAACTTCTCGTTCCAGGCGGCTTCTTTCGCCTGACCCGCCTCTTTGGCATCCCACTGAGCATAAATATCAGATGGAATTTCGAAAGCAGGGTATTTCCAGCCCAGCGCTTCACGCGTCAGTGCGATTTCCGCGTCGCCCAGTGGCGCACCGTGAGAATCGTGGGTGCCCGCTTTGTTCGGTGAACCGAAACCGATGATGGTTTTACACATCAGCAGGGATGGTTTGTCCGTTACCGCACGCGCTTCTTCAATTGCACGTTTAATCGAGTCAGCATTATGACCATCAACACCACGCACAACGTGCCAGCCGTAGGCTTCGAAACGTGCCGCAGTGTCATCAGTGAACCAGCCTTCAACATGACCGTCGATGGAGATACCGTTGTCGTCATAGAACGCCACCAGTTTGCCCAGCTTCAGGGTACCTGCCAGAGAGCACACTTCATGAGAAATGCCTTCCATCATGCAACCGTCGCCCATGAACGCGTAGGTGAAGTGGTCAACGATGTCGTGGCCAGGACGGTTGAACTGTGCCGCCAGGGTCTTCTCAGCTATCGCCATACCCACCGCGTTCGCAATGCCCTGACCCAGTGGGCCAGTCGTGGTTTCAACACCCGCGGTGTAACCCACTTCCGGGTGACCTGGAGTTTTGGAATGCAGTTGACGGAAGTTTTTCAGCTCTTCGATTGGCAGATCGTAGCCAGTGAGGTGCAGCAGGCTATAGATCAGCATTGAGCCGTGGCCGTTAGACAGCACAAAACGGTCGCGGTCAGCCCATGCCGGGTTCTGCGGGTTGTGGTTCAGGAAATCACGCCACAGGACTTCGGCGATATCAGCCATACCCATAGGGGCCCCTGGGTGGCCGGATTTGGCTTTCTGTACTGCGTCCATGCTCAGCGCACGAATAGCATTAGCAAGCTCTTTACGTGAGGACATTTTAACTCCAGATCGGACTGTTAAAGGCCATGCCCTTGACGACAGCGCGTTTTGGGCTACGCCGGAAAAAAGTGCCAACAATGTAACCCAAGCGGCATGCCATGTACATGGAGCATTCTTTTGCCGCTTAAGAAATCTCTGGATCATGCTCGCATGTTGCGCAATCTGCTCGCCCGGGCCCGTAGATATTCCTTATACTTAGCCCGACCCCGGCTTCGCTGTCGGTGTACTTTTCGGATTTTATTCAGATTAACGAGTACGGAAGCAATCTCATGAAAATGCGTGCATTAGTGCTGGCCCTGGGTACAACGTTCCTGCTGAGCGGTTGTCAGAGTATGGATTCTAACGGCCTGATGTCCTCAGGCGCAGAAGCCTTTCAGGCCTACTCCCTGAGCGACGCGCAGGTTAAAGCGCTGAGCGACCAGGCCTGTAAAGATATGGATGGAAAGGCTACGATTGCCCCGGCCAACAGTCCCTACACGCAGCGTCTGAATAAAATTGCCTCTGCGCTTGGCGATAACATCAACGGTCAGCCGGTGAACTACAAAGTCTACGTCGCAAAAGACGTGAACGCCTTTGCCATGGCGAACGGCTGTATCCGCGTCTACAGCGGGTTAATGGACATGATGACCGATAACGAAGTGGAAGCGGTGATCGGCCATGAGATGGGCCACGTTGCCCTCGGCCACGTGAAGAAAGGGATGCAGGTCGCCTTAGGCACCAACGCCCTGCGCGCAGCGGCGGCCTCGGCGGGCGGTATTGTGGGCAGCCTGTCCCAGTCACAGCTTGGCGATGTGGGTGAAAAGCTGGTCAACTCGCAGTTCTCTCAGCGTCAGGAGTCCGAAGCGGATGACTACTCCTACGATCTGTTGCGCAAACGCGGTATTAATCCAGCAGGCTTAGCCACCAGTTTTGAAAAGCTGGCCAAACTGGAAGCCGGACGTCAAAGTTCCATGTTTGACGATCACCCGGCCTCAGAAGCGCGTGCACAACATATTCGCGACCGTATGGCCGCAGACGGAATTAAATAATTTTGGAAGGAGGCAAATTTGCCTCCTTTTTATTTCGCATGAATTGCTAACTTAACCGCACATATCGGCAACACCCACAGAAAGCCCGTCACACCTGCCCTTCACCATTGAAATGTCTGGTCACATAATTATTGCAATCGGTTACTTTTCGGGTAATTATCGAATCCGCAGTAATTCAAATTAATATATTAAGACAGAGACGTTCCCTCCGTGAAAAAAGAATTATCGTTAATTGCTTTAAGCTTATTCGCCACATTCCCTGCCGTTGCGAGCCAACAATCAGACAGCCAGGGTTTTATTAATGACAGCCATTTAGATCTGTTTTTACGCAATGCGTATATCAGCCGTGATTATCACCAGGGCCAGCAGGATAAAGCAGAATGGGGCCAGGGTATCATCGCCACCTTTGAATCCGGCTATACCGAAGGAGTGGTTGGCTTTGGGGTGGACGGCATTGCGCAATATGGCGTGCGTCTGGACGGCGGGCGCGGCAAGAGCGGCGCGGGCGGCATTGACTTCTTTAAACAGGAAGACGATGGACGCGCAAAATCCGATCTGGCGAAATTTGGCGCGACCGCCAAAATGCGCATCTCGAATACTGTACTCAGTTACGGTAATCAGCGTCCCGAGCTGCCAATCATTACCGCCGACAGCTCACGCCTGCTGTTTGAAAGCTACACCGGCACCCTGCTGACCTCGAAAGAGATCGACGGTCTTGAAATCAACGCCGGTTACTTCACCGACGAGCAGCGTAAAAGTGACGATCGCCACGACAGCGGTCTGAAAAGACTCACCTTCGGCGGCGCGAGCTACCAGTTCAATGACCAGTTCAGCGGCGCGCTGTACGCCTCCCATAACGAAGAGGTGATGAACAAGCAATATCTGGGTATGAATTTCAAACAGCCGTTCAGCTCCGGACAACAGCTGGTACTCGATTTTAACGGCTACAACTCACGTCTGGACCAGGGTTACGCTGACAGCCTCAATACGGGCCGCAGCAACACCATCTGGAGCCTGGCAGCGAGCTACATCTGGGATATCCATACCTTTAAAGTGGCGTACCAGCAGAGCAGCGGCAGCACCGGCTACAACTATGGTGGCTACCGTGACCAGGGCGGTGTAGGTGACGGCGGCAACACCATCTGGCTGGCGAACTCCTACTGGTCTGATTTTAACGGTGAAGACGAACGTTCATGGCAGGCGTCTTACGGGCTGGACTTTGGCGGTCTCGGCTTGCCAGGCCTGACCTGGACCACCGCCTACGTGCGTGGCGACAACATTAAAACCGCTGAAACCAGTAACGGCAAAGAACATGAATGGTTTAACCAGATTCAGTACCAGGTGCAGGATGGCCCGGCGAAAGATCTGAAACTGAAACTGCGCTATTCCGTACTGCGCGTCTCCAGCAACGCCAGTGATTACAACGTGGGCGGGGATGAGATCCGCGCTTACGTGGAATACCCGTTTAACGTGTTCTGAGTTTATCCCCTCCCCCTAACCCTCTCCCAAAGGGAGAGGGAATATGATCGCCCTCTCCCTTTGGGAGAGAGCCAGGGTGAGGGAAAAACAGCTAGTAAAGCGTCTTCTGCGGCGGCCCGGCAAACTTCAGCGCGCCAATTTGTCCCATCCGCACTTCCACTACCGACGGTCCCGGCATCGCCAGCGCTTCCGTCATCACCGCATCAAAATCCTCTGCCCGCTCAACGCTCCATGCCTGCAGGCCAATCGCCTGTGACAGCAGGGTAAAGTCCGGCGTATGCAGCTCGTTATAGTACTGACGGCCACCGAAATACTTGTCCTGTATACCGCGCATGACGCCGTAGCCGCCGTCATTCATGATCAGCAACGTCACGTTGGCCTTCTCCTGCGCCAGCGTCGCCAGTTCGCCCAGATTCAGGCTCAGACCACCGTCCCCCACCAGCCCCACCACTTTACGCTGTGGGTTGGCAATCGCGGTGCCGATCGCCATCGGCAGGCCCATGCCAATTGCCCCGGCCAGAGAGTGGATATTCATCAGCGGCCCCCTGGCGCGGAACAGTCGGCTGCCCCACAGGCTGCCGGAAACGGTAATATCGCGCACCAGCAGTCCATCTTCAGGTAGCGCTTTCTCTATGGCATCGTTGAGTTGCGCATAGGCGCCGCACTGTTCACGCAGCCCACGTTCGGCCTGTGTCACCGCCTCCTGAACCAGACCATCCCACTGAGCATTCCCCCATTCACGCCCCTGTGCTTTTTCAGCCAGCGCGCTCAGCAACGCGGAGCAGTCGGCTACCAGCGTGTTATCCATCAGATAGTTACGGCTGGCCGCCGCCGGGTCGATATCAATCTGCACCCGCGGAGAAGGCAGCTCGAGCGTCCATGAACGGGTCTCATTGCTGCGCAGACGTGAACCGGCGATCAGCGTAAAGTCACACTGCGAAATGAGCGCCTCGACTGATGGCGAGTTGTGGAACGCCCGCAGGCTGGTGCGATGGCTGTCCGGCAGCACGCCGCGCGCGTGAGTACTGGAGATCACGGTGATACCCGCATCCGCCAGCTTTTTCACTGCGTCCGCGCTGCCCAGCGCACCACCGCCCAGCCACAGCAGCGGCTGTTTCGCCTGCTTGAGCTGCGCCCACAGCGTATCGATAACAGTCACATCAACGCTCACACCCGGCGCCGGTTTCACCGGTGCGGTCACCAGCGACAGCGGAATTTTCGCCCCCTGAATATCAATCGGGATCTCCACGGAGACCGGCCCGCACGGCGGCGTCTGCGCGTCCTGAATCGCTTTATGCAGAATCGCTATCGCCTGACTGGCATTGCTGATGCGATACGCCCGTTTTGAGCTGGCCTTCAGGAAGGTCAACTGGTCGCGGGTTTCATGGATAAATCCGGTGTCGGCATCCAGCCAGGCTTTTTCTACCTGCCCGGTTAAGTGCAGCAGCGGCGTGCAGGCGTTCATCGCTTCCACCAGCGCGCCTACGGCGTTACCCGCACCCGCGCCGGTGCTGGTCAGCGCCACGCCGAGGCCGGAAAAGCGCCCGTGGGCATCGGCCATGGTGACGGAACCGGCTTCACCGCGTGCCGGTACAAAGCGGATGTTACCGCGCTGTCCTACCGCATCCGCGATGGGCAGGTTGTGAATGGAGATGACGCCGTAGATGGCCTCTACCTGATACTGCTCCAGCGTTCTGGCGATGGCGTCGCCGACGGTTATCATTTCGCTCATTGCTCATCCTTTCTCAGTCGCACCAGTGGTTGACGCTGTTACTCGTCGCCAGATAAATGCTTTTTTGCTGCATCCAGGCTTTCAGCCCCTGAATGCCCTTTTCGCGGCCCAGACCGCTCTCTTTAAAGCCCCCGAACGGGGTCGAAATCGCAAACACTTTGTAGGTGTTGATCCACACCGTGCCCGCCTCAAGCTGCTCGCTTAAGCGCAGCGCGCGCCCGGTATCGCGCGTCCAGATCCCGGCGGCCAGGCCGTAAACCGAGTCGTTGGCCTCGCGGATAAGCGTGGCTTCATCGCGAAACGGCATCGCCACCAGCACCGGGCCGAAGATCTCCTCCTGGCAGGTGCGGGCGCTGTTGTTCAGCCCTTCAATAATCGTGGGCAGGAAGAAGCTGCCGTTTGCAAGATTAGGATCGGCCGGGATCTCCCCGCCACACAGCACGCGGCCCCCTTCACGCTTCGCCACCTCAACGTAAGCCAGCACGCTCTGACGATGGCTGGCGCTGATCAGCGGCCCAACGTGGGTACCCGGCGCGAACGGGTGTCCGACGCGCAGACCGCGGGTTAACTCCAGCAGCCGCGCCATCAGCGGCGCGTAAAGGCTCTCGTGGATAAACAGCCGCGAACCGGCGATGCACGCCTGTCCCGCCGAGCTGAAAATGCCGTAACAGATCCCGCGCGCGGCCTGCTCAATATCCGCATCATCCAGCACGATAGTCGGCGATTTTCCGCCCAGCTCCAGCGATGCCGGGATCAGTTTTTCCGCTGCCACGTGCGCCAGGTGACGGCCCGTGGTAGTGCCGCCGGTAAAGGAAATTTTGCGTACCTTAGGGTGGCGTGCCAGCGCATCGCCAATCACCGAGCCTTTGCCCGGCAGCACACTCAGCAGCCCGGCGGGCAGCCCGGCCTGTTCAAATATCCGCGCCAGCTCCAGCGCCATCAGCGGCGTGGCTTCGGCGGGCTTGAGGATCACCGCGTTACCCGCGGCAATGGCCGGCGCGACCTTCTGCATCTCGCTGGCAATCGGCGAGTTCCACGGCGTGATGGCCGCCACCACTCCGAGCGGCTCATAGCGGCTCAGGGTCAGTAAATCTGGCTGGCGCGGCGTCGGCAGTTCCCCTTCCAGCAGCTCGCAGGCGGCGGCGAAGTAGCGCGCCGTGCCCGCCGCGCTCATCACCAGCCCGCGGGCCTCCGCCAGCGGCTTGCCGTTATCGCGGCTCTGCATCTGAGCCAGATCGTCGACGCGGGATTCAATGAGATCCGCCACCTTGTGCAGGATCTTTGCCCGAATATGCGGCAGACTATGCCGCCAGGCGGGATCTCGCCACGCACGCTCACCGGCCTCGATCGCGTCCTGCAGGTCGTCCAGACTTGCCGCATTCAACGTCGCGTTGATCGACCCGTCAGCCGGAAACTGGCTCTGCATCGGGTTGCCGCTGCCGTGTCGCCAGTGGCCGCCGATAAATATCTTCAGATCGTCCATCGTCACTCCTCAGCTCAGGGCCAGCTCGCGGCAGGCGCGTACCGCGCTGAGTGCCGCCAGGGTGGAGGTTTTCGGGTTAGAGGCAAGCGGCAGGCCGCTTAGCTCCAGATGGAATTCACCAAACGCGCCTTCCACGTGCAGCGTGTGGGTGTTACGTTTCGTTGACGGGTCGACCATCAGCTGTACGCGCGTGTCGTCCATTCCCACGCCGCCGAGCGCCACGGTGGCCGCCACGTTGGCGTTGGCCGGGAACAGACGCGCCGCCTCGCGGGCGCTGCCTTCAAAAAAGACCTGCGCAACAGCCACCGAATTCAGATCGATAAGCTGCTCGGCATAGCTGCCGCGCCAGCTGGCCGGGCTTTTACGCGACTGGTAGGTCACGCGTGCCAGCCCGCCCTCTTTCGCCGCCGACAGCCCGTCAATGCCGGCCACCGCCCCGGAGAGCAGCGTCAGCCTGCCGCCTGCGTTGAGCAGGCGCTGTTCGAGCGCGCTGTCCGCCAGTGCGCCGGTCGAAATGACCGCCAGATGCCAGCCACGACGTAAAATGTCCTCACCGTACTGCGCTACCGCCTGCTGGCTGGCGCACTCGAGCACCAGGTCGGGCGTTTGCACGCATTGCAGCGGTGAGGTCAACGCCACTACCGCATCACCAAACTGCGCGTGAATCGCCGCATGATGGGCCTCGCGCGCCACAATCCAGCCGATAGCCACGCCAGCGGGCAGGCGCTCAATCACCGCCTGCGCCATGGCACCAAAACCAATCAACATAACCTTTTTCATGATGTGTCCTTACAGATGGCGGCAAAAGCCGCCGGAAACGTCCAGCGCCGCACCGGTGGTAAACGAGGCCAGCGGTGAGGCGAGAAACAGTAGCGCCTGCGCGGGCTCCTGCGGCTTGCCGAGGCGCGCCATCGGAATACCGCGTTTGCGGGCGATCTCCGCCGTCCACTCCGGCCAGCTCTGGCTTTTGTCTGTCCGGTTTTCAAAGCGACGCTGCCACTGTCCGGATTCGACCATGCCAAGCAATATCGAATTCACGCGAATGCCTTTACCCACCAGCTCTTTTGAGAGCGTCAGCGTCATGTTCAACAGCGCCGCGCGGGCGGCAGAGGTGGCAATCATGTGCTCCTCCGGCTGGAGCGCCAGCAGGGAGTTCACGCAGGTGATGGAAGCGATGTCGGACTGCTCCAGCAAAGGCTGAAACGCCTGCACCGGGTTGATCACGCCAAACAGTTTGAGTTCGGCTTCATGCAGCCACGCCTCGCGCGGGGTGTCATGGAAGTGCGCCACGTATCCCTGCCCGGCGTTATTGATCAGCATGTCCACAGCACCAAAGCGCGCCTGAACGGCAGCCGCGAAGGCCTGCATCTCGTCAGCGTTCAGTACGTCACAGCGATAAGAGAAAACCTCCCCGTCGGGGTATTCGTTATGCAGCGCGGCATGGGCGCTGGCGAGGCGATCCGGATCGCGGCCACAGAAGGCCACTTTTGCCCCCTCGCCCAGCAACAGGCGCAGCGTTTCGAAGCCAATACCAGAAGAACCGCCGGTGACGACCGCTACGCGTCCGTCAATTTGTGCATTCATCGCGCACCTCTTCGTTAATACGTAAAAGCTGTTGGTTAAAAAACGCATCGTTATCGAGATAGCTGGCGTGACCGGCCTGGGCAATGGCGATAAACGGCATGCCGTAGCGCAGCGCCAGCCCCTGCACCAGCTCGGGTTGCGTGATCGCATCCTGCTCGCCGCACCACACTTCAAAGTTGCCGGAATAGCGCTTCAGCCAGCCATGAATATCGTCGTGCGCCAGCATCCACGCGGCGGCGAGGTAGCCCTCGGGGCGAAGCCTGCGCATGCCTGCTGCCACAGTGGCGATATCCGCTTCACGCGCGCCGGGACGCAGCAGTTTTGCGGCGCGGGTCTGCGCGAGGATTTCACCGCCGAGGGCCATCTGCTGCTCGCGACTGCGCCAGACCTGCTCGCGCTGCTCCGGCGCGGCCTGGCCGTAACCCTGCGCGGCGTCCGCCAGCACCAGATGCAGCACACGATCCGGATATTTCGCCGCAAAGGCGCTGGCAACCAGTGCCCCGAGTGAATGGCCCACCAGCACCGCCTGCCAGACGCCAGCCCGATCAAGCATCGCCGCCAGCGCGTCGGCATAATCCCCCGCGTTCGCCTGTTCCGCGGCCAGCATCGGGCTTTCGCCATAACCGGGCATGTCCCACGCCAGCACGCGAAAACCGTTCAGCGCCATCTGCTTGTGCCAGGAGGCTGCACCAGAGCTAATCCCGTGCAGCAGCATCAGCGGAACGCCGCTTCCCTGTTCACGAAAACCCGTCATCATGCCCCCTTAGTTCCGCTTCACTTTCGAGAGCGGATGGTCCGCCGGGTAGGTCGGAATTTCCGGCTTGTTGGTGCCCAGCATGACGCACATCAGCGCCTCTTCTTCGCCGTGGTTAAACAGCCCGCGATAGATCCCCGGCGGAACGGAGATCAGGTCGCGCTCGCGCAGCACGGTTTCGGTGTAGTTATCGCCGTCCTGGATCATCAGCGTGATCTGCCCTTTGAGCATGAAGAACACCTCTTCCACATCGTCGTGCAGGTGCAACGGTCCTTCGCACTTCGACGGCAGCACCATGGTGGAGAAGGTAAAATGGTCCGCCTGCACGGTGTTGGTGTCGCTCGCCACACCCGTGGCGCCGGTGCCGATATAGCGCATCTGCGCGCGGCGGTATTTCGGGTCAAAATCGGCCTGGAACTTCAGCGCGTTCCAGTCGTATTTGCGACCCTCAAAGCGCGCAATACGCGACTCGACCCACTCTTCCATCGTCAGGTGGTCAGGTTTGATGCCAGATGTATTGGTTACGGTTGAATCAGTCATGACACTCTCCTCAGTAACGTCTCAGCAGCGGCAGTAACAGGACGCAGCCCACCGCCGCCATCACCGCCAGAAAAATCAGCCCGGAATCCATGCTGTGGGTGAAGGCGATAAGCGCGCCCATCACCGCCGGCGACAGCGCGCCCGCAAAGTTTCCCAGCCCGTTGAAAATGCCGCCCGCCGTAGCGCTCACCCGTGGATGGGTGGCCTTTGCCAGCAGGGCGAAAATGTTAGGTGCCCCGGTGCCCCACATGAATGTGCTGAAGCTCATCGCCGCAATGATGGTCAGCGGGGTGTCGAGGTGCATTACGGCCGTGAGCCCGACAGCGGCCCCCGCCATGGAGATAAAGCAGGCCGCCGCACGCTTATCGACCCGATCGGAGAGCCACGCGCCAATCACTTCCCCCGCCAGCATGGCGATAAACGGCATCGACGACAGCCAGCCCGCGTGCTCAAGATGGATCCCTTTGCCTTTGATCAGATAGCCCGGCAGCCAGCCGTTGATGCCCCACAGGTAGGTCAGGAAAGCGATGTTAAAGATGCAGATGATCCAGAAGTGCGGGCTGACAAACAGCTCGCGCCGTGCAGCACGCCGTTCGTCCCGGGAGGTCTGTGACGTACCGCTCTTCGCCTCCAGACGGATCCCGCGCAGACCCACGCGCACAAAGATCAGCACCGGTACGGTCAGCATCGCCATCACGAAGAAGGTGCTCTGCCAGCCGAAGGTGTTCAGCAGCCAGAGGGAGAGCGGGAAGCCAATCGCCGCCCCCACCGGCGTGCCCAGCAGCCACAGCATGGTGGCGCGCGCCTGCAGATGCTGCGGGAAGTTGTGGCGCACAATGGCGAAGGCCAGCGGGAACAGCGGCCCCTCCGCCACGCCCAACAGAATGCGCAGCACGATCATCAACGTGTAGTTATGGGTAAAGCCCATCGCCACCATCAGTACACACCACACCACCATCATTCCGGTGAGCAGGCGCAGCGGGGCAATTTTGTCCCCCAGCCCACTGAGAAATACCGATGAAAAGCCGTAGCTCAGCAGGAAGGCGCTCATCAGAATGCCGAGGCGCGTGGTGTCAAAATCGATGCCCATCGCCTGCTGGAAGTGGCCGTCAGAAAACAGCGCGGCAATGCTGATTTTGTCGAAAAACGCCAGCAGCACGCAGGCCAGCAGCGACAGCGGGATGGCCCAGCGCACCGCTTTTTCAGGCGTGCGGGTCCCCTCACCGCTCGCCTCAACGGGCGCGGTGTTGGTCTCTAATGTGGTCATGTCTCCCCCTACGGGTGCGGGTTAGCTATCGCAATGACATCAGTGAAAAAGTCGGGTCGGCGAGCGGCACGTCTGATAAATCCCGCCCGGCCGCCATCCAGCGTTTCGCCAGCTTGACGGTGCGCGCATCGTTGAACGCCACCAGCTGCGTCAGGCGCCCGTTTTCGTCCAGCGAGAAGTACAGCGCGTCTTCACGCACTATGGTGCGGCTGCCCGGCTGCGGAATGCCGAGGATCTGAATATTGTGCTGGTATTGATCCGACCACAGCCACGGCGCGTCGTCATAGCCTGCTGCATCGGGGTTAAGCATCGCTTTTGCCGCCACCACCGCCTGATTCTGAGCGAAGGCCCAGGACTGAATGCACAGGCCGTAATGATGATGCTGTGCCACATCCCCGGCAGCGAAGATGGACGGATCCGATGTGCGGCCCTGCGCATCCACCACGATCCCGCGTTCGGTTTGCAGCCCCGCGTCGCGCGCCAGTTCCAGATTGAGATCGACGCCGATCCCTACCACCACCGCATCAACGGTTTCACGTTTGCCGTCACAGTGAATGACCGGCAGGCCGTTATCGTCCTCAAGCTCCAGCGCGCCGCAGCCGGTACGGATATCCACGCCCTGCTCGCGGTGAAGGGCCTCTAAGCGCTGCGATACCTCGCCGCTCACCGAGCGCATGCACAGCGCGGGCTGCTGCTCGAACAGGGTGACCGCCACGCCGCTTTTGCGCGCAGAAGCGGCAATCTCCAGGCCTATCCAGCCGCCGCCGACAATAGCCAGGGTTTGGCTTTCCGCCAGCCGACGTTTCAGGCGCTGCGCGTCCTGCCAGTGGCGGAGGGTGTAGACCTGCGGATGCACAGAGCATGCCTCACCCGGCAGGCGCGCCCGCCCTCCGGTGGCAATTAAAAGTATGTTGTAACTAAGATGCTCGCCGTTGCTTAAACGCACCGTTTTCGCCTTGCGGTCAATCTGTTCCGCGCGCAGCGGACGGTACCAGGTCAGATTCAGCGCCTGCTGAGCCTCTTCAGTAAAGAGTCGCGGAAGCGCCGCGTCCGTCTCCAGCAGAGCCGCTTTCGACAGCGGCGGACGTTCATAGAAATCCCACGCCTCTTCCGCCACCACGCAGATCTCACCGTCAAAGCCCTCATCGCGCAGGGTTTTCGCCGCCCAGCCCCCCGCCTGACCGCCACCAATAATGACAATGCGCGACGTCATACCGCCTCCGGTTTTTTCTGCTGGCGGCGTGTATCGTGGTCGATACCGCCTTCCACCGCCCACTCGGTAAAGGAGACCAGCGAATGCTCCAGCTCGCGCGGCTGCCAGTTTTCCGTCAGGTAGTCGTCATTGGTGTAATACTCGAACGCCCCGCCGGTCGGGCTGTTGACGTACCAGAAGTAGGCTGACGACACTGGATGGCGGCCGGGTCCGATAAATGTGCTCCAGGCGTTTTTGTTCATCGCAATCCCGCCGCCGATCACTTCGTGAATATCGCGCACGGTAAAGGCCACGTGGTTCAGGCCGCGCTTACGGTTCGGCAGCTGCAGCAGGAACAGGTTGTGATGGCCGCCGCGCACGCCGCAGCGCAGGAACACAGCGCGGTTGATGTAGCGGTCAGAGACCTGGAAGCCGAGCACCTCGCGGTAGAATTTCTCCACCGCCGCGAGCTCCTCCACGAAGAACACCACGTGCCCCACGTTAATGGGCCGGGCGCGATCGTAAACCGGGCTGGGGGTGTCGATACGACGAGCGTCGCCCCACTGGTTGATCGGCTCAACGTTTAGCTCCACTTCGGTCTGCTGGCTGACCTGCACACGCAGCGTCATGCCGTTCGGGTCAAGACACTCCAGGGCGTCACCCACTTCGCGAAAGCCGGGCTGCTGCGCAAGCTTCGGGCGCAGCGCATCCAGATCTGACTGTGCGGCAACCGCCCATGTCATGCGGCGCAGGGTGTTGCCCGCTTCAAACGCCGGGGGCAGGTCGGGGCTGTCGATCGGGTTAAGTTCCACGCGCGCGCCGCTCAGGGTGGTAAAACGCTGGCCGCTGGCATCGCCCGTCAGGCCAAAATCACGCATAAATTTGGCGCAGTGCGTCAGGTCTTCAACGCCAAATTCCAGCTTTTCAATTCCGGTTACACTCATCGTTCGTTGCCTCATCTGGCCCAAATTGGGCGTAAAACATGCCCGACGCAGCAAAGCGCCTGACGTTAACTTACTGATTTAACTGGCCTGTGATAAATACCCTAAGAAGCCAGAAATTTTGTCCGCCGCCAGACGAACCTCGTTTTGCAGTCGCTCGCGGTCGGCTTGTGGGATCTCTTCCGACGGCACCAGAATGCTCACCACCGCCGCCACGCGATGGCTTCGGTCAAACACCGGATAAACGATGGAGGAGATACCGTGGCGGAAGAAGGATTCACCGATCACGTATCCGCGGGCTTTGTCCTGCTGCACCATCTGCCACAGGGCTTCACGGTCGTGAAGCTGACCCGGTGTGTTGCCCGGCAGGCGCTCGTGCGGGAACAACTGTTCGAAATCGGCGCGGGAAATATCGGTCAACAGCATGCGGCCAAGCGAGGTGCAGTGCACCGGCAAACGGGTGCCAATGCTGACCTGGTTGATGCGTGATCCGGCGGCGCTGACGCGGGCGATGTAAATGATGTCGCGCCCGTCGCGGATCGCCAGATGGCTGCTGCACTGGCTCACGTCGCGCAGTTGCTCAATCACCGGCTGACCCACCTGCGCCACATCCAGCGAGGCGATGTACTCAAAGCCCAGACGCAGCACGTTCATGCCGAGCGAGAAGGTATTGGTACGGGTATTGCGCTCCAGAAAGCCCATATATTCCAGGGTCTGCACCACGCGGTAGGCGGTGGCCTTCGGCATATCCACCAGCCGGTGCAGCTCGGCAAAGGTCAGTTCGCGATGCTGCTCGCCAAAGGCCAACAGCAGCTGCAGGCCACGCTCCAGCCCCGGTACCAGATACTTCACTTCCTGATCGTTTGCCATCATCGCCCTACCTTAGTTAAAGACAAAACCGCCGTTGACCGGGATCAGCTGCCCGGTGATAAACCGCGACAGATCGCTTAACAACCAGACCACGCTGCCGGTGACATCTTCCGGCTGCTGGGCCCCCGTTAACGCCCGGCCGTTTTCGTAGAGTTGGTGTCGTTCGGCGGGAACATATTCCGTTGCCTCGACGCGGGTCAGTCCCGGCGCGATGGCGTTGATCCGGATACGCTTTTCACCGAGTTCGCGCGCCATTGAGCGGGTCATGGCAATCACGGCCCCTTTGCTGGCGACGTAGGCCATCAGGCGCGGCGCGCCCCACAGGGCGGTGTCGGACGCCACGTTCACGATCCCCGCCCCCTCGCGCAGAAGGGGTACGGCGGCCCGCGTCACCAGCCAGGTGCCTTTGACGTTCACGCGCATTACCCGGTCCCACAGCTCCGGGTCGTAATCGAGCATATTTTTGCCGCCCACGCCGGTCGCCATCGCCGCGTTATTCACCAGCCCATCAATCTGCCCCTGCTCGCTAATCGCGTTGAACACCTGCTCAATAGAGGCCGGATCGGCGAGATCGATAACGTGCGATTCGATCGTAAAACCCTGTGCCCGCAGAGCGTGTGCGCTTTCGGCCAGCTCACCTTCGAGGATGTCGCACATCACCACCGCGGCACCCTGCTCCGCGCAGGCGCTGGCGAAGTGATAGCCCAGCCCGCGCGCGGCGCCGGTCACCACGATGCGTTTCCCGCTCAGCAGCGCATTCATCAGGCGGCTCCCTGCTGCGCGTCACGCATCGCCAGTTGCTCTTTAGCGGCCTTTTGCATCATGCGGCGCAGGCGCGAGAGACCGACATCGTGCTGGTACAGGTATTCGTGGTCGCGGGCGTTGGGCGCCAGGCTTTCCAGCACCACGCGGTCCTGCTCCAGCACCTCCCAGTGCAGTTTTTCCAGGCGGTTGCGGTACATAAAGCGCCACATGTCGCGCTGCCAGCCCTGCACGCGGCGGATACGCCAGAAGAAGACGCGGCAGTTGTCGTTATCTTCCGGCACCACCATGCCAACGATGAAGAAGTGACCGCCCGGCCCAAAACGCTTCTTGTACGGAATGGAGAGTCGCATCCAGCAGGTGCCGCTATTGCCCAGCTCCACCCAGTCGAAGTTGACGCCGCTCTGCCCTTTTTTCTCGAAGATAAAGCCGGTCTTCGTCGGCTGCAGGACCATGTCGGCCTTGCGATCCCCTTCCGCCATCGAGTGCGAGGAGGAGTGCAGATAGGTGCCATGCATCGGATCCATCACATTTTCCAGCGCGTACTGGTAGTTACATTTCCAGGCCGCGGTGCAGAGGAAGTTGCTGAAATGTTCGGTGTCGGCGAGTTCATCCGGGAAGCTCAGTTCATCCGGCTGCTGATCGGCAGTGACGCCAAACCACAGGAAAATGGCGCCGTGCGCCTCCTGCACCTGATAGCTGCGCACGCACTGCTGGCCGACCAGCGGACATTTGTCCACGGCGGGCACGTCTTTCACTTCACCGTTGCCCGCCACTTCCACGCCGTGATACCAGCAGGCGATGCGGTCGCCGAGATTCCAGCCCATCGACAGACGCGCGCCGCGGTGCGGACAGCGGTCTTCCAGCGCCTGCACCTGACCATCTTTGTTGCGCCAGACCACAATCTGTTCGCCCAGACGAGTAATGCCCACGGGCGCAGACTGCACTTCCCAGCTCGCCAGCACCGGATACCAGAGGCCACGCAGACCTTTATCGAGATAGTTTTGTACGGTAATTGTCATCGCGTCGTCCTCAGTAGCCGTTAACCTGTAAGAATGCCTGGAAGCTGGCGTCGCTCCACGGCTCGCCCTGCTGGTCGTGCATGCGCACCGCGTTCAGCCCGTTGACCAGCTCCGGCAAGGTTTCAACGCCCTGCTCAAAGAGATCTTCCAGCGTGGCGATAAGGCTCACTTCCCAGTTTTCCGGCACCCGGCTGCGGGTCTGCCAGATCAGGTTCTGGTACTCGCCCGGTTTATGAATGGCGCCGTTCCCGCCTTCTGCCGGGGGCGTAAACTGGCGGCTTTCGGGCAGCGCCGGGTTGAAGTTCAGGATGTCGCTCATGCCACGGTCTCCTCGACAAAAGTAATCTGGATTTGATTTTCAAAGACCCGAACCGGGTAGCGGTTAAGGTTTCGGCCGCCGGGGCCGTGCAGGCACTGGCCGGTTTTGACGTCGAACACCGCCTCGTGCAGCGGACATTCCACTTTGCCGTCCTCGACAAAGCCCTGACTCAGCAGCGCATAGGCGTGCGGGCATACGTCTTCCAGCGCGTAATATTCGCCGTCGATTAAATAAACGCCGATCTCTTTACCTTCTACGTTGCCGCTAAAAGGGAAATCTTCCTGTACTTGTTCTGCGTCACATACGCCTATCCAGCTCATCACGATCCTCCAGGCTTTTGTTTCATATATGAAACTCTGTTTCTTATTTAATACGGTCAATATAAAAGCGATGAATGTTTCGTCAAGCGTAAATGTGACGAATTTGTTAATTGATCGACAATTAATAAGCTAAGTGTGCAAGGGATCACGAAAAAATGCAGCGATATGAAATTTTCATTATTGAGACGTGAAAGAATACGTTTTAGTGATGAGCTAAAAGAGTAAATGAAAAATATTGACTTATTTTCTTTTTCTTCCTTAAAAATAAAGCAAAGAAAAAGCGACAGGTTTCACCTGTGAAACAATTTTTCAAACAACCCTTTAAAAACAACGAGTTTCACAGGTGAATCATTTTACCTCCGTGACAATCACATTGATAAAAATATAAATTCTCGAACGCATAAGGCGGGCAATATGACGGCAAGATGGCAAGGCACAATTGCACTGTTATTTCTCATTATTATTTCCTACGTTGACCGGGTAAATATTTCGGTGATGATTTTAAACCCGGAATTTGCCGAACATTTTCAGTTAAATGAAAACAGAATGTTACAGGGAATGTTAATGACCTGCTTTCTGCTGGGTTATGGATTCTCGGCCTTATTATTAACACCGGTTATCGAAAGCAAACTGCATTATCGACATGGATTATTAAGCAGCATTGCGATTTGGGCTCTGGTCTGCGCCATTTCTCCCTTACTCGGCTCGCTGATGGGGATGCTCATCGCACGCGTGATTCTGGGCGTCGCGGAGGGGCCGCTCTTTTCACTGAAAACGCGCTTTATCAGCGATAACTTTGGTGCAGAAGAGATTGGCAAACCCAACGCCGTGACCGCGCTGGGCGTCTCGCTCGGGCTGGCCGTGGGCTTTCCGCTGGTGACCTGGTTGATGGCCCATCTGGGCTGGGCCGGATCGTTTTATGCGCTGGCGGCAATCAACCTGCTCCTTGGCGGCGGCCTCATCTGGCGTTTCCTGCCGGCACCGCGCAGTACGGTAAAAATGCACAAACGGGGGCTCGCAGAGACAGTGACGCTTGCCTGGCAAACCCCGCTGTTGGGCTGGATCCTGCTGGTTGAAATCGCCACGCTGAGCTATCTCTGGGGGAGCAGCGCCTGGCTCCCGGCGTGGCTACGCGACGAACATCACTTCTCGCTGCACGCCACGGGCATGCTCGCTGCCATCCCCTTCCTGTTGAGCCTGAGCTCAAAATTCCTTGGCGGGGTACTGCTCGATAAAATGCGGCCGGAACAGGCACCGGTGCTGTTTGTGGCGGGCGGGGCGCTGACGGCGTTATCCGTGATCGCGCTGATGCTCAGCCATCAGCCTGCCTGGCTGGCGCTGTTTATGCTGTCGGCTAACGTCTTCTGGGGACTTCAGGGCGCGGCCATTCCGGCGGTGATCCAACATCACGCCGCGCGTGAGGCGGTGGGGAGCGCGTACGGCATCATTAATGGGATCGGCAATATTTGTGCCGCCTTTATTCCGCTGCTGATGGGAATGGTGATGAGATCGGTGGGGTCGGTCAGCTCTGGCTTTTCCGTGCTGGTGGTGTCGCAGATTATCACCCTGCTGGCGGGGGGAATGTTGCTGCTGCGCATGCGTCGCGCAGCAGCAATCGGCGCGTAAGTCTTATTCGCCTTTTTTCGCGGCCTGGATATAGAGCATCTCCAGTGCCAGGGTCGCCGCGGCCAGCGCGGTGATCTCGGACTGGTCATAGGCAGGCGCCACTTCCACCACGTCCATCCCGACGATGTTCAGATCCTTCAGGCCGCGCACCAGTTTGATGGCGCGGTCTGAGGTCAGCCCGCCGATCACCGGCGTACCGGTACCCGGGGCAAACGCCGGATCCAGACAGTCGATGTCGAAGGTCAGGTACACCGGCATATCACCGACGATCTGCTTAACCTGCGCGATGATGTCATCCACGCCGCGATCGTTGACCTGGCACGCGTCCAGCACGGTGAAGCCGTTGTCTTTGTCAAACTCGGTACGGATACCGATCTGCACGGAGTGGTTAGGATCGATCAGACCTTCGTTCGGTGCGGTGTAGAACATGGTGCCGTGGTCGAACTCGCAGCCGTTCGCGTAGGTGTCGGTGTGCGCATCGAAGTGCACCAGCGCCATTTTACCGAAGTGCTTCGCGTGGGCGCGCAGCAGCGGCAGGGTCACGAAGTGGTCACCACCGAAAGAGAGCATGCGCTTACCGGCAGCCAGCAGTTTCTCGGCATGCGCCTGCAGCTTTTCGCTCATTTCACGCGCGTCACCGAAGGCGTACACCAGGTCGCCGCAGTCCACCACGTTCAGGCGTTCGCGCATGTCGAAGTTCCACGGGAAGCGGTTATGCTCCCAGGCCAGGTTGGTGGAAACCTGACGGATCGCCGCCGGGCCGTGACGACCGCCCGCACGGCCTGATGTGGCCATATCAAACGGCACGCCGGTGATCACCCAGTCTGCGTCGCTGTCGTACGGCTGGAAGTTCATCGGAAGGCGTAAAAAACCAAACGCGTTAGAAACCAGAGAGTTGTCGTACTGATGACCTAAAGTGCTCATGTCCTGACCTCTTTTAAAGTCGATACATTAAAAACAGATGAAAAAAAATCCCCTCCGCGTCGTTAAACCCGACGAGGAAGGGATTGATTCGTAAATCGCTTATTGGGGCAAATTATCGCCGGTAATTCATACGGGTTCAAGTGAGTATAGGGCATTGTGCGGCCTTTGCCCCTCACCCTAACCCTCTCCAACCGGGAGAGGGCGGTTTGCCTTATTCGTCTTCCAGGTAGGTGTACCCGTACAGACCCGCTTCAAACTCTTCCAGGAACTGCTGCTGCAGCGCGTCATCCAGACCGGTGTTTTTCACCTGATCGCGGAATTGCGTCAGCAGGGTTTTCGGATCCAGCTGCACGTATTCCAGCATGTCCGCCACGGTGTCACCTTCGTCGGACAGCTCCACTTCCACGCTGCCGTCAGGGAAGACAAACACGTCAACCGCTTCGGTATCACCGAACAGGTTGTGCATGTTGCCAAGGATCTCCTGATACGCGCCGACCATAAAGAAGCCCAGCATTGGCGGGTTCTCAGGGTCGTACTCCGGCATGGGCATGGTGGTGGCGATACCGTCGCCGTCCACATAATGGTCGATAGCACCGTCGGAGTCACAGGTGATGTCCAGCAGCACCGCACGACGCTCCGGGGCGTGATTCAGCCCTTCCAGCGGCAGAACCGGGAACAGCTGATCGATACCCCAGGCATCCGGCATCGACTGGAACAGCGAGAAGTTGACGTAAATCTTATCCGCCATACGTTCCTGCAATTCGTCGATAATCGGACGGTGCGCACGGTTGCTCGGGTCCAGCTGTTTCTGCACTTCATGGCACATGTTCAGATAAAGCTGCTCCGCCCACGCGCGCTCCTGCAGGCTAAAGGTGCCTGAAGAGTAGCCGACGTGGATATCATGCAGATCCATCTGGCTGTCGTGCAGCCATTCGCGCAGCGAACGACGCGTGCCCGGCTCGTGCATCTCCTGCCAGGTTTCCCACATGCTTTGCAGCGAACGTGGGGCATCGTCTTGCGGTGGCGTCGCTTCGGTGATTTCGCTGCGCTCAACGCCGATGATGTTAGAGACCAGCACCGTGTGGTGCGCGGTCACCGCGCGGCCAGACTCGGTGATCACCGTCGGGTGCGGCAGGCCGTGCTCTTCACAGGCATCGCCAATCGCCCAGATAATGTTGTTCGCGTATTCGTTCAGGCCGTAGTTCACGGAGCAGTCGGACTGCGAGCGGGTACCTTCGTAATCCACGCCCAGGCCACCGCCCACGTCGAAGCACTGAATATTGACGCCGAGCTTGTGCAGCTCAACGTAGAAACGTGCCGACTCACGCACGCCGGTGGCGATATCGCGAATGTTAGCCATCTGCGAACCGAGGTGGAAGTGCAGCAGTTGAATGCTGTCCAGACGACCGCGCTCGCGCAGAATTTCCACCAGCTGCAGTACCTGGTTTGCCGCCAGACCGAATTTGGATTTTTCGCCGCCGGAGGACTGCCATTTACCGGACCCCTGCGAGGCCAGGCGCGCACGCACGCCAAGACGTGGCACCACGTTCAGGCGCTCGGCTTCTTCCAGCACGATGGCGATTTCCGTCATCTTCTCGATAACCAGATAGACCTTATGGCCCATCTTTTCGCCAATCAGCGCCAGACGAATGTATTCACGGTCTTTATAGCCGTTACAGACGATCACTGAACGGGTCATGCCCGCATGCGCCAGCACGGCCATCAGTTCTGCTTTTGAACCCGCTTCCAGGCCCAGCGGTTCGCCGGAGTGGATCAGGGATTCAATCACGCGGCGGTGCTGGTTCACCTTGATGGGGTAAACCAGGAAGTAGTCGCCTTTGTAACCGTAAGATTCACGCGCGCGTTTGAACGCGGCGTTAATAGAACGCAGACGGTGTTGCAGGATCTGCGGGAAGCAGAACAGTGCAGGCAAACGCTGGCCCTGCGCTTCACGGGCTTTCACCAGTTTGGCGAGATCCACGCGCGCTTCAGGGACGTCAGGATCCGGGCAGACGCTGATGTGGCCCAGTTCGTTGACGTCGTAGTAGTTATTGCCCCACCAGGCAATATTGTATGTGCGCAGCATCTTGCTGGCTTCCTGGGAGCTCATCGCAACCTCCTGCATGGAACGTAGTACACCCTGTTCGCCCGCTGACGAAGGCGAAAAAGAAGACATGTCGTCAGACATAGCGAACCTCAACTCTTTGTATTAAGTGTAAAACAGTTGACTACTATCGCAGCGTTGTACGGCGATAACAACCCATAAACGGCTCTGTTTCCCAGCAGAGTATGCTGAAATCCAGACCGTGCGACCGGTTTCTTATTCATATCATTGTAAAACACGTATCCGAACTCTGTATGACAAGGTTCGGCGAAACCACGAGAAAACTCTTGTATTAACAAGAGCGCCCTTGTTCAGTTTTCACAAAGCGTGACCGGCCCTGGAATCCTGAGAAGCGCCGAGATGGGTATAACATCGGCAGGTTTGCAGACTAGAAATGCGGGTTGCGGGAATCAAATGCGCGCCAGAACGGCTGCGCTGAATTAGCGGAAAACGATGGTTCATTATCTCGTATCACCTCCACGGCCGCCTCTGCTGAAACGGACCACAAGCCAAAGCTAAAAGTTCACTGCTTAACCCGGCTGGAAGTGGCGACACGATGAGTTCATCGAGCGCTTTTTGTGTATGAGCCGCGCGCCGCGTTTTATACCGAGAAGGGGGCTAAAAAGCAAAACAAAAATGCGCGGGTTGCCAGTACCGTCAGGAAAAATTTCCAGCAGCCATTTCAACGCAGTGAGAGGTTAGTCAAAAAAAACTGGAAATCGGGCGAAGAAGTGACCTAAAATAGCCATCCAGATGTTAATCCATCTATACTGATTAACACTCATACTGCCAGTGTCAAAAACCTGCGGCCTTGGTAGAATTATCTCCTTTGGCTATTCCACACAGCAGCTTGAGCTAACCAAATTCCTCTTAGGTGAAATAAAACATGGCAAAACACCTGTTTACGTCCGAGTCCGTATCAGAAGGACATCCTGATAAAATTGCTGACCAAATCTCCGATGCGGTGCTGGATGCGATCCTGACTCAGGATCCGAAAGCGCGCGTAGCGTGTGAAACCTATGTCAAAACCGGCATGGTTCTGGTTGGCGGTGAGATCACCACCAGCGCATGGGTTGATATCGAAGAGATCACCCGTAACACGGTACGTGAAATCGGTTATGTCCATTCTGATATGGGCTTTGATGCCAATTCCTGCGCGGTCCTGAGCGCGATTGGCAAACAGTCTCCGGACATCAACCAGGGCGTTGACCGTGCCGATCCGCTGGAACAGGGCGCGGGCGACCAGGGCCTGATGTTCGGTTATGCAACCAACGAAACCGACGTGCTGATGCCAGCCCCGGTGACCTACGCGCACCGTCTGGTGCAGCGCCAGGCTGAAGTGCGTAAAAACGGCACGCTGCCATGGCTGCGCCCGGATGCGAAAAGCCAGGTGACCTTCCAGTACGACGACGGCAAAATCGTCGGCATTGACGCGGTAGTTCTGTCTACCCAGCATGCCGAAGATATCGATCAGAAATCCCTGCAGGAAGCAGTGATGGAAGAGATCATCAAGCCTGTTCTGCCAACCGAATGGCTGAGCAGCGCAACCAAATACTTCATCAACCCAACCGGACGCTTTGTAATTGGCGGCCCAATGGGTGACTGCGGTCTGACCGGTCGTAAAATCATCGTTGATACCTACGGCGGCATGGCACGTCACGGTGGCGGTGCATTCTCCGGTAAAGATCCATCAAAAGTGGACCGTTCTGCTGCCTACGCTGCACGCTATGTGGCGAAAAACATTGTTGCTGCAGGCCTGGCTGACCGCTGTGAGATCCAGGTTTCCTACGCAATCGGCGTGGCGGAACCCACCTCCATCATGGTTGAAACCTTCGGTACTGAAAAAGTGCCTTCAGAACAGCTGACCCTGCTGGTGCGCGAGTTCTTCGACCTGCGTCCATACGGCCTGATTCAGATGCTGGATCTGCTGCACCCAATCTACAAAGAAACCGCTGCATACGGTCACTTTGGTCGCGAACATTTCCCATGGGAAAAAACCGACAAAGCCGCTCTGCTGCGTGAAGCTGCCGGTCTGAAGTAATCGACCACCCGCAGCTTAAACAGGCCAGCCTTTGTGCTGGCCTTTTTTATGTCGGGTGGCGGCAATGCCTGGAACCGTTTACACCTCACTCTCTATACCCCGCTTTCAGAAAAATCTCTTTGCATGATCGGCTTTCTTCTGCTGTTACATTTCCTTTCAGTTAAGTCTGAAATTCATGCAAACGCGATGCGCATCACCTCATTTACCTCTATATTTTCAAAGCTTTATTAATATTTACAGTTACACACCAGTGTAACCGATTACACCTATGTGATTTATCTCACATATTTTTACGGGTCGCTCACCTACCCTTAACATCAATAAAACTGATAACCCAACTGGAGGGCATAATGCCTGACAATAATAAACAGGGGCGTACGTCCAACAAGGCGATGACATTCTTCGTCTGCTTCCTTGCCGCCCTGGCAGGATTACTCTTTGGCCTGGATATCGGCGTGATTGCCGGCGCCCTTCCCTTTATCGCAGACGAATTCCAGATTAACGCACATACCCAGGAATGGGTGGTCAGCTCCATGATGTTCGGTGCGGCCGTCGGGGCCGTCGGCAGCGGCTGGCTCTCTTTCAAACTGGGACGTAAAAAGAGCCTGATGATTGGCGCGATCCTTTTCGTCGCCGGTTCCCTCTTCTCTGCCGCCGCCCCTAACGTTGAAGTACTTATCCTGTCCCGTGTGCTGTTGGGTCTGGCCGTAGGCGTCGCGTCTTATACCGCGCCGCTTTACCTGTCAGAAATCGCGCCGGAGAAAATCCGCGGCAGTATGATTTCGATGTACCAGCTGATGATCACCATCGGGATTTTGGGCGCTTACCTGTCCGATACCGCCTTTAGCTACAGCGGCGCATGGCGCTGGATGCTGGGCGTGATCATCATTCCGGCCATTCTGCTGCTGATTGGCGTCTTCTTTCTGCCGGACAGCCCGCGCTGGTTTGCCGCCAAGCGCCGTTTCGTCGATGCCGAACGCGTGCTGCTGCGTCTGCGTGATACCAGTGCGGAAGCTAAAAACGAGCTGGAAGAGATCCGCGAAAGCCTGAAGGTGAAACAGTCTGGCTGGGCGCTGTTCAAAGAGAACAGCAACTTCCGTCGGGCGGTCTTCCTCGGCGTGCTGCTGCAGGTGATGCAACAGTTCACCGGGATGAACGTCATCATGTATTACGCGCCAAAAATCTTTGAGCTGGCGGGGTATACCAATACCACCGAGCAGATGTGGGGCACCGTGATCGTGGGGCTGACCAACGTGCTGGCGACCTTCATCGCCATCGGTCTGGTCGACCGCTGGGGACGTAAGCCAACGCTGACCCTGGGCTTCCTCGTGATGGCCGCCGGTATGGGGATCCTCGGTACGATGATGCACATGGGCATTCACTCCCCAACCGCGCAGTACCTGGCGGTAGGTATGCTGCTGATGTTTATCGTCGGGTTTGCAATGAGTGCCGGCCCGCTGATTTGGGTGCTGTGCTCTGAAATCCAGCCGCTGAAAGGACGTGATTTCGGTATCACCTGCTCTACCGCGACCAACTGGATTGCCAATATGATCGTCGGTGCCACGTTCCTGACCATGCTCAACACGCTGGGCAATGCGAACACCTTCTGGGTCTACGCCGGTCTGAACCTGTTCTTTATTGTTCTCACCGTCTGGCTGGTTCCTGAAACCAAACACGTTTCACTGGAACACATTGAACGTAACCTGATGAAAGGTCGTCCGCTGCGCGAAATCGGCGCACACGACTAATCCTCTTGCGGGAGGCGCCTCTTGCGCCTCCCCGCTTCGCGCTTTATGCTCTGCCCCATGAAAGCACCCCGTCTCCCCATCGCCATTCAGCAAGCCGTTATGCGCAGCCTGCGGGAAAAACTCGCCCAGGCCAACCAGAAGCTCGGCCGTAATTATCCGGAACCAAAACTCGTCTACCAGCAGCGAGGAACCGCGGCGGGTACCGCCTGGCTGGAATCCTATGAGATCCGCCTGAACCCGGTACTGATGATGGAAAACCAGCAGGCGTTTATTGAGGAAGTGGTGCCGCACGAACTGGCACACCTTCTGGTATGGAAACACTTCGGCCGCGTGGCTCCGCACGGCAAAGAGTGGAAATGGATGATGGAGTCGGTGCTCGGCGTTCCGGCACGCCGTACTCATCAGTTCGAACTGGAATCGGTACGCCGTAATACCTTCCCCTACCGCTGCCAGTGCCAGCAGCATCAGCTCACCGTTCGTCGCCATAATCGTGTGGTACGCGGCGAGGCAACCTACCGCTGCGTGAAGTGCGGCGAGCCACTGGTCGCAGAATAACCAACTGAACTTTCAGGAACTTTCCTGATCTGGCTGATTGCATACAGGAACAACTTTCGCTACGTTGCGGGCTCGTTTTGACACGGAGTGTAAGATGTCCCGTAATTTCTCTCTCGCGGTTGCCTTTCTGACAACGGCCCTCTCCGGCCAGGCTCTGGCCGACGGTATCAACAGTTTTTCCCAGGCCAAAGCGGCAGGCGTGAAGGTCAACGCTGACGTGCCGGGCGACTTCTACTGTGGCTGCAAAATTAACTGGCAGGGTAAAAAAGGGGTCGTTGACCTTGAATCCTGCGGCTATAAGGTGCGTAAAAACGAAAACCGCGCCAGCCGCATCGAGTGGGAACATGTGGTTCCGGCATGGCAGTTTGGCCATCAGCGCCAGTGCTGGCAGGATGGCGGACGTAAAAACTGCGCCAAAGATCCGGTCTATCGTCAAATGGAAAGCGATATGCACAACCTGCAGCCCGCTGTGGGTGAAGTGAATGGCGACCGCGGCAATTTTATGTACAGCCAGTGGAACGGTGGCGAAGGCCAGTACGGCCAGTGCGGAATGAAGGTGGATTTTAAAGAGAAAGTCGCCGAGCCCCCTGCCCGGGCACGCGGCAGCATTGCCCGCACGTACTTCTATATGCGCGATCGTTACAACCTCAACCTTTCCCGCCAGCAAACCCAACTGTTTAACGCCTGGAATAAACAATACCCGGTCACCGAGTGGGAATGTCAGCGCGACGAACGCATCGCCAGGGTCCAGGGGAATCATAACCCTTACGTCCAGCGGGCTTGCCAGGCGCAAAAGAGCTAACCTACACTAGCGGCAATTCGCTTACACAGCATGACACATGGAATTTTTGACTATGCGTATTCCTCGCATCTATCACCCTGAACTGATTACCGCTGGCCGCGAAATCGCCCTGTCTGACGATGCCGCCAATCACGTTGGCCGCGTGCTGCGCATGGGGGCAGGCCAGGCGATTCAGCTGTTCGACGGCTCCAACCAGGTTTTCGACGCGGAAATTACGCGGGCGGATAAAAAAAGCGTGCACGTCAATGTGCTGCGCGGCGAAGTCGATGACCGTGAATCGCCGCTGCACATTCATCTGGGCCAGGTGATGTCGCGCGGGGAAAAGATGGAGTTCACCATTCAGAAATCCATTGAACTGGGTGTAAGCCTCATTACGCCACTTTTTTCTGAGCGCTGCGGCGTTAAACTGGATGCGGAACGTCTGAACAAGAAGATCCAGCAGTGGCAGAAAATTGCCATTGCTGCCTGTGAACAGAGTGGCCGCAACCGTATTCCGGAGATCCGCCCGGCGATGGATCTCGAAGACTGGTGTGCAGAAGAGGAGAGCGGGCTGAAGCTCAATCTCCATCCGCGCGCCAGCGCCAGTATCAATACGCTGGCGCTGCCCGTTGAACGTGTACGCCTGCTGATTGGCCCGGAAGGCGGCCTGTCGGCAGATGAAATTGCCATGACGGCGCGTTACCAGTTTACTGATATTCTGTTGGGACCTCGCGTTCTGCGCACTGAGACAACGGCACTCACAGCCATCACCGCGCTACAGGTGCGGTTTGGCGATCTGGGTTGACCCATTAACGGAGAAGAACATGATCAAGCTCGGCATCGTGATGGACCCCATCGCAAACATTAACATCAAGAAAGATTCCAGCTTCGCCATGCTGCTGGAAGCGCAGCGTCGCGGCTATGAGCTCCACTATATGGAGATGAACGATCTTTATCTGATCAACGGTGAAGCCCGCGCACGCACCCGCATCGTTAACGTCGAGCAAAATTACGACAAATGGTACGAATTCGGCAGCGAGCAGGATATTGCGCTCGCCGATCTCAACGTCATCCTGATGCGTAAAGATCCTCCGTTCGACACCGAATACATCTACTGCACCTATATCCTCGAGCGCGCAGAAGAAAAAGGGACGCTTATCGTCAATAAACCGCAGAGCCTGCGCGACTGCAACGAGAAGCTCTACACCGCCTGGTTCTCCGATCTGACGCCGGAAACGCTGGTGACCCGCAGCAAAGCCCAGTTGAAGGAATTCTGGCAGAAACACGGCGATATCATCATGAAACCGCTGGACGGCATGGGCGGCGCGTCGATTTTCCGCGTAAAAGAAGGCGACCCGAATATTGGCGTGATTGCCGAAACGCTGACCGAACTGGGTACGCGTTACTGCATGGCACAGAACTATCTGCCCGCGATTAAAGACGGCGATAAACGCGTCCTGATCGTGGATGGCGAACCCGTGCCTTACTGCCTGGCACGTATCCCGCAGGGGGGCGAAACCCGTGGTAATCTGGCGGCCGGTGGCCGTGGCGAACCGCGTCCGTTAACCGAAAGTGACTGGGAAATTGCCCGCCGCGTCGGCCCAACGCTGAAAGCCAAAGGTCTGATCTTTGTTGGCCTGGATATCATTGGCGATCGTCTGACCGAAGTTAACGTCACCAGCCCGACCTGCATTCGTGAAATTGAAGCGGAATTCCCGGTCTCGATCACCGGAATGCTGATGGACGCCATCGAAAAACGTCTCCAGAAATAACTTACCAATACTATTAGTGACAGCACCCCGGTTTGTCCGCATACTGGGGCTGTCGCTTTTTAAACCAGGAAACAGTACCTCTGACAATGAATTTACAGCATCACTTTCTTATTGCCATGCCTGCTCTCCAGGATCCGATTTTCCGCCGCTCCGTGGTTTATATTTGTGAATACAATGAAGACGGCGCGATGGGTATTATCATCAACAAGCCGCTGGAGAACCTGCAGGTTGAAGGGATTCTGGAAAAGCTGAAAATTACAGCTGAAGCACGCCTGCCGGAAATCCGTCTTGATAAACCGGTGATGCTGGGTGGCCCTCTTGCAGAGGATCGCGGTTTTATCCTGCATACGCCGCCCATTTTCTCTTCCAGTATTCGTATCTCTGACAACACGGTGATCACCACCTCCCGCGATGTGCTGGAAACGCTGGGCACCGCAGAGCAGCCTTCTGAAGTGCTGGTGGCACTGGGTTACGCCTCCTGGGAGAAGGGCCAGCTTGAACAGGAGATCCTGGATAACGCCTGGCTCACCGCCCCTGCTGACATGAATATCCTGTTCAAAACCCCTATCGCCGACCGCTGGCGTGATGCGGCGAAACTGATTGGCATTGATATTCTGACCATGCCTGGCGTTGCGGGGCACGCCTGATGAGCGGAACACTTCTGGCCTTCGATTTTGGCACGAAAAGCATTGGCGTCGCCGTCGGCCAGCGTATTACCGGCACCGCCCGTCCGCTCACGGCCCTTAAGGCGAACGACGGCACACCGGACTGGAACCTTATTGAGCGTCTGCTTAAAGAGTGGCAGCCGGACGACGTGATTGTCGGTTTACCGCTCAACATGGACGGCACTGAACAGCCACTTACCGCCAGAGCGCGTAAATTTGCTAATAAAATCCACGGTCGCTTTGGCGTCTCCGTGAAGCTCCACGACGAACGATTGAGTACCGTCGAAGCGCGTGCCGGCCTTTTTGAGCACGGGGGCTTCCGCGCACTCAACAAAGGCAGCGTCGATTCGGCTTCCGCCGTCATCATCCTCGAAAGCTATTTCGAACAGGGTTACTGAGCGTAGGGGCCTACAACCGCCCCTGCGCCCGTCGCTCTGCCAGGCTCCGATCAAAATTCTGCATCCCCGCCTGCTGACCGGTTTGAATAATACCGGGCAACTGCCACGTTTTACCTTCGCGGATAAGGTTCGCTGCCGCTGGCGTATTCACCAGCAGCTCATACAGCGCGACGCGCCCACCCTGCAGGTCGGGGAGTAGCCTCTGCGCCAGCACCGCCCGCAGGCTGCCGGCCAGCTGATTACGCACCGGGTCTTTCTCCTGCGCCGGGAACGTATCGACCAGCCGTTCAATCGCCTGCGAGGCGCCGCGGGTGTGCAGCGTCGCCAGCACCAGATGCCCGGTTTCAGCGGCGGTCAGCGCCAGGCGGATCGTTTCGCTGTCGCGCAGTTCTCCCAGCAGGATGACATCGGGGTCTTCACGCAACGCACTGCGCAGCGCCTCGGCAAATGAGGGACTGTGCAGGCCGATCTCCCGCTGCTGAATCAGACAACGTTCGCTCTGATAGACAAACTCCACCGGATCTTCGAGCGTCAGAATATGCCCATCCGTCTGGTGATTAAGAAAATCCACCATTGCCGCAAGGGTTGTGGATTTGCCGCTGCCGGTTGCGCCTGTCACCAGTATCAGCCCGCTGTCGTGGGACAGGAGTTCCGGGATAGCCTGGGGAGCGCCCAGGGCGGAGAGCTGCGGGCAGACCCGGGGTAACAGGCGCAGCGTGATGGAGTTGCCCTTCATCTGTTTAAAGGCGCTTGCGCGCAGGCGCTGGTTTCCCGCAAGGGTCACAGCAAAATCTACCTGCCCGCTTGCCCACCATGTCCCCTGCTGCTCATCGTTGAGCCACGTTTTCAGTAACGCATCCACATCGGGAGAGGGAAAGGGAGCCGGTTCAAGGCGGCCTGCTCTGCGCCAGCGCGGTGGCGAATCACTGCACAGGTGTAGATCGGAGACATTATGCTTTACACTAAGGGCCACAATTTCTTCCACATCCATATATTACTCCTCGGAAAATGAACGACATTGCGCATAACCTGGCACAGGTCCGGGACAAAATCTCAGCCGCAGCAACACGTTGCGGCCGTGCTTCAGAAGAAATTACGTTACTTGCAGTGAGCAAAACCAAGCCTGCGAGCGCCATCGCAGAAGCGATTGATGCAGGCCAGCGTGCATTTGGTGAGAACTACGTGCAGGAAGGCGTGGATAAAATTCGCTATTTCCAGGAGCAGGGGAATACCGGCCTGCAATGGCACTTTATTGGCCCACTGCAGTCGAATAAAAGCCGTCTGGTGGCAGAGCACTTTGACTGGTGCCATACCATCGACCGTCTGCGGATTGCCACCCGTCTGAACGATCAGCGCCCGGCAGAGATGCCAGCGCTCAACGTACTCATTCAGATCAATATCAGCGATGAAAACAGTAAATCCGGTATTGCGCTGAATGAGCTGGAGGCTCTGGCAGCCGAAGTGGCGGCCCTGCCGCGCTTAACCCTGCGCGGTTTGATGGCCATCCCGGCGCCTGAGTCAAGTTATGAAAGGCAGTTTGCCGTGGCACAGCAAATGGCTGTAGCATTTGAGGCGCTTAAAGCGCGCTATGAAACGGTAGACACGCTTTCTCTGGGCATGTCGGATGATATGGAAGCCGCCATCGCGGCAGGCAGCACTATGGTGCGCATCGGCACGGCAATTTTCGGTGCGCGCGACTACACCCAATAATAAGGAAACCTGAGGAACGCCATGAAGACGTTGACTTTCCTGCTCTCAACGGTCATTGAGCTGTATACGATGGCGCTTTTGCTGCGCGTCTGGATGCAGTGGGCCCGCTGTGATTTTTACAACCCGTTCTCGCAGTTTGTCGTGAAAATCACCCAACCTGTTGTGGGGCCGCTGCGCCGTATTATTCCGGCGATGGGCCCCATTGACAGCGCATCTCTGCTGGTGGCGTTTATTCTGAGCGTTATCAAAGCGATTGTGCTGTTTATGGTCATCACCTTCCAGCCGATCATCTGGATTGCTGCCGTCCTGATCCTGATTAAAACCATCGGTCTGCTGATCTTCTGGGTGCTGCTGGTCATGGCCATCATGAGTTGGGTCAGCCAGGGCCGTAGCCCGGTGGAATATGCCTTGATTCAGCTGGCCGAACCGCTGCTGCGTCCCATTCGTAACCTGCTCCCGTCAATGGGCGGCATCGACTTTTCCCCGATGATCCTGGTTCTGCTGCTGTATGTCGTCAATATGGGCATTGCCGAGCTGTTACAGTCCACGGGCGATATGCTGCTGCCGGGGCTGTGGATGGCGCTATGAGTGCCGTAAGCACCTGCGCTGATGGGCTGGTTTTACGGCTGTATATTCAGCCGAAAGCCAGCCGTGACAGTATTGTTGGACTGCATGGCGACGAGTTAAAAGTCGCCATCACCGCCCCACCGGTAGATGGCCAGGCGAATGCGCATCTGACCAAATATCTGGCAAAACAGTTTCGCGTTGCCAAAAGCCAGGTCATCATAGAAAAGGGTGAACTTGGGCGGCATAAACAGGTAAAAATCCTTAATCCGCAATCCATCCCGACGGAAGTCGCGGCTCTGATTTAACAGGATAAAACGATGCAGAAAGTTGTTCTCGCTACCGGCAACGCCGGTAAAGTGCGCGAGCTGGCCTCGCTATTAAATGATTTTGGCCTGGATGTAGTGGCGCAGACCGAGCTTGGCGTGGAGTCCGCCGAAGAGACCGGCCTGACGTTTATCGAAAACGCGATCCTGAAAGCACGCCATGCCGCGCAGGTGACCGGCCTGCCCGCGATTGCCGATGATTCCGGCCTGGCGGTTGATTTTCTGGGCGGTGCTCCGGGCATTTACTCTGCCCGCTATTCAGGCGTGGACGCCACCGACCAGCAGAATCTGGAAAAGCTGCTTGTTGCCCTGAAGGATGTGCCAGACGAACAGCGTACCGCGCAGTTCCACTGCGTGCTGGTCTATATGCGTCACGCGGAAGACCCTACGCCTGTCGTCTGCCACGGCAGCTGGCCGGGGGTGATTACCCGTGAAGCAGCCGGTAACGGCGGCTTTGGCTACGACCCCATCTTCTTTGTCCCGACTGAGGGCAAAACCGCCGCGGAACTGACCCGCGAAGAGAAAAGCGCGATTTCCCACCGTGGACGCGCCCTGAAACTGTTACTGGAAGCGCTGCGTAATGGCTAATTTGCCACCCCTGAGTCTTTATATTCACATCCCGTGGTGCGTGCAGAAATGCCCGTACTGCGATTTCAACTCGCACGCGCTGAAAGGTGAAGTGCCGCACGATGATTACGTTGCGCATCTGCTGGCCGACCTGGATGCCGATGTACCTTACGCGCAGGGACGTGAAGTTAAGACCATTTTTATTGGTGGCGGTACGCCGAGCCTGCTATCAGGCCCGGCGATGCAGACGCTGCTGGACGGCGTGCGTGCGCGCCTGAATCTGGCAGCGGATGCTGAAATTACGATGGAAGCCAACCCCGGTACCGTTGAGGCCGACCGTTTTGTCGAGTATCAGCGGGCGGGCGTGAACCGGATTTCCATCGGCGTGCAGAGCTTTAGCGAGCCGAAGTTAAAACGACTGGGGCGTATTCACGGCCCGGAAGAGGCGAAGCGGGCGGCAAAGCTGGCTACTGGGCTGGGTCTGCGCAGTTTTAACCTCGATCTGATGCACGGCCTGCCGGATCAGTCGCTGGAAGAGGCGCTGGACGATTTGCGTCAGGCGATTGCCCTGAACCCGCCGCATCTTTCGTGGTATCAGCTGACCATCGAGCCCAATACGCTGTTTGGCTCTCGTCCGCCGGTGCTGCCGGATGACGATGCGCTGTGGGATATCTTTGAGCAGGGCCATCAGTTGTTGACCGCCGCAGGCTATCAGCAGTACGAAACGTCGGCCTATGCGAAGCCGGGCTACCAGTGCCAGCACAACCTGAACTACTGGCGCTTTGGCGACTATCTGGGCATTGGCTGCGGCGCGCACGGTAAAGTCACTTTCCCTGACGGGCGAATTCTGCGTACGGCTAAGACGCGCCATCCGCGCGGGTATATGGAAGGTCGTTATCTTGAACGTCAGCACGATGTCGAGGCGGTGGATAAGCCGTTTGAGTTCTTTATGAACCGCTTCCGCCTGCTGGAAGCCGCACCGCGTAAAGAGTTTGCCCTTTATACCGGGTTGCCGGAAGCCGTGATTCGCCCACAAATAGATGAGGCGCTGGCGCAGGGGTATCTCACGGAATGTGAGGAATACTGGCAGATCACCGAGCACGGCAAACTGTTCTTAAACTCCCTTCTCGAGTTGTTCCTCGCCGAAGAATCTGAAGGCTGATTCAGAATTTTGCATCCCGTTCTGCCGGCTGAGGGAAAGGCTGGCATGTCATTCGATTCTGGAATAACGAACTCTGGAACAACGAAGAGGCGGTATTAGAAAAAATACGGGAAACCCTGTAAATGCTACCCTCACCCCGGCCCTCTCCCTGAAAGGGAGAGGGAGCAAACCATCCCCTCGCCCCTTTGGGGAGAGGGTTAGGGTGAGGGGGGAAATTAATTACTTCAGCGTCCCCACCAGCGCCTTACGGCTATCTTCCAGCGACACCACGCGTTTACACACGTCTTTACCGAACTGCTGGAAATCGGCTTCCTGATTCTTCCACTCGTTCTGAATCGAGGTCTGCAGACCGCCCAGGCTACCCAGCACGCCCTGCAGCGGGTTACCGCCGCCTTTCAGTACCGCTTTGGCGCCCATCTCGTTAATGCTGTCCTGCAGGATACCGCCCATGGCCTGATTCACCAGCTGCTGGCCGTCAGCACGCACCTGATCGATCGCTTTGTAGTGGAACGTCAGGCCGTCGGTACGATGCTCGATAATTCGGTTCATCTGCTCTTTCAGCTGTTTGTCGAGCTTCGTCAGGCGGGTGCGCATGTTGCTGCTCTCACCCACCTCTTTGGTAATGATCTTGTCCAGTGCGACGCGGCCTTTCTCAACGCGGGTCAGGGCGCCTTCGTCAATCCACGGCAGCGCGGTACGCAAATCGGCCTGATAGTCTCTCGCCTGCTCACGCTGCGCGGCAGTCAGGTTGTACTGTTTGCCATTGAACGTGACATCACCCTGCGGCGTGATGACCAGATTGCCGTTCTCGCCTTTAACCTGCACGGTTTGCGGGCTTAACACCACGTCATCACGCGGGGTGACGCTACATTTATACTCCGCATGGGCGGTGAATCCGGTTGCCATTAAGGCAACAGCCAGCAACGTTTTGCGCATTTTTAACACTCCCTCAGACAAAATGGGCCAGCATTAGCTGGCCCCTGACTTCTTTATTAGTCCCACCAAACGTCGAAAAGTTCGCTGACGCGGACATCTTCCAGTTTGTGGTCTTCAAGCCATTTGCGTACCAGTGCCTGATGTTCTTCGGTGCATTTACCCACTTCCTGGGTGCAGATAAGACCTTCCCACGCCAGATAGCCGCTACCGTCGAAGGCCAGCTTGTTTGGCTCGATCACCTCGTTGATGAACGCATCAACGTCCTGATCGATCTGCTCAACGCTGGTGCCTTCCGGGAAACGCCAGGCAACGGAGAAGCCCACTTCCTGGAATTCTTCGATGTGCATCTTTTTACGCAGACGACGGCTACGATTCTTTGCCATTATTTCACCCTCTCGAACATTAAGTCCCATACGCCGTGACCAAGACGATGGCCACGCTGTTCAAATTTTGTTACCGGACGCGATTCCGGACGCGGTACATAATCGTTGCTCTCTGACTGGTTTTTATACCCGTCCAGAGACGACATCACTTCCAGCATATGTTCCGCATAAGGTTCCCAGTCGGTCGCCATATGGAAGACACCGCCCAGTTTCAGCTTACTTTTTACCAGCTCAGCAAACGGCGCCTGAACGATACGGCGCTTATTATGACGTGCTTTGTGCCACGGGTCAGGGAAAAAGAGCTGAACCATGTTCAAAGAATTGTCAGGAATCATTTTGTGCAGCACTTCGACCGCGTCATGACACATCACGCGCAGGTTCTCTACCCCCTCTTCATGGGCCGTGGCCAGACACGCGCCAACGCCCGGGGAATGCACTTCAATGCCGAGGAAGTTCTGCTCCGGGCGGGCTTTCGCCATGGTCACCAGTGAGGTACCCATACCAAAGCCGATCTCCAGGGTCACGGGCGCATCGCGACCGAACAGGTCGGCAAAGTCGAGCGGCTGCTCGCTGAACTCAACGCCCATCACCGGCCAGTAGTTGTCCAGCGCGTGTTGCTGCCCTTTTGTCAGGCGACCCTGACGGCGGACAAAGCTGCGAATACGGCGCAGCGGGCGACCGTTTTCATCAAATTCCGGTGAAATGACGTCGTTTTTCATAAAAGAGTTGTCTGCTTGTGAGAATGTTCGGGAAACGGGCATTATCCAAAGTTAAGGCTTCTATGCAAGCATGGGAAAGATCCGGTTTACAGCAGATTGACGCTGTGCTGCAATCGGCGTCCCTGATTATACGAATCGATGACCATGCAAGCCTCTCAATTTTCAGCCCAGGTGCTGGACTGGTACGACAAATACGGGCGTAAAACCCTGCCCTGGCAAATTGAAAAAACGCCTTACAAAGTATGGCTCTCCGAAGTGATGTTGCAACAAACGCAGGTTGCCACGGTGATCCCTTACTTTGAGCGTTTTATGGCGCGCTTTCCCACGGTGACCGATCTGGCCAACGCACCGTTAGACGAGGTGCTGCACCTGTGGACGGGGCTTGGTTACTACGCCCGCGCGCGCAATCTGCACAAAGCCGCACAGCAGGTTGCGACCCGCCACAACGGCCAATTCCCGGAAACCTTCGACGAGGTGGCGGATTTACCCGGTGTCGGACGATCCACCGCGGGTGCCATCCTCTCACTGTCCCTCGGCAAGCATTTCCCGATCCTTGACGGTAACGTGAAGCGCGTGCTGGCACGTTGCTATGCGGTTGACGGCTGGCCGGGGAAAAAAGAGGTCGAAAAGCGGCTGTGGGAGATCAGCGAAGCGGTAACCCCGGCAAAGGGCGTGGAGCGGTTTAACCAGGCGATGATGGATCTCGGTGCGATGGTCTGCACGCGCTCGAAACCAAAATGCGAGCTCTGCCCGCTCAATAACCTGTGCGTGGCGTACGCAAACCATTCCTGGGCGCAGTATCCCGGTAAAAAGCCGAAGCAGACGCTGCCGGAGCGCACGGGCTACATGCTGCTGATGCAGCACGGTGACGAGGTCTTCCTGGCGCAGCGCCCACCGAGCGGCCTGTGGGGTGGTCTATACTGCTTCCCACAGTTTGAAGATGAAGCCACGCTGCGGGCCTGGCTTAAACAGCGCGGCATTGCTGCCGATAACCTGACGCAGCAGACCGCGTTTCGCCACACTTTCAGCCATTTCCATCTGGATATAGTGCCGATGTGGCTTCCCGTGTCCTCCCTCGCCTCGTGCATGGATGAAGGCACCGCTCTCTGGTATAACTTAGCGCAACCGCCATCAGTCGGACTGGCGGCTCCCGTGGAGCGCCTGTTACAACAATTACGTGCCGGTGCAATGGTTTAGCATCGGTTAAAAAAGAGGAATAAGTATGGCCAGAACCATTTTTTGTACTTTCCTGCAGCGCGACGCTGAAGGCCAGGACTTCCAGCTTTACCCGGGCGAACTGGGTAAGCGCATTTATAACGAGATCTCCAAAGAAGCCTGGGGACAGTGGCAGAAAAAGCAGACCATGCTGATTAACGAGAAAAAGCTCAGCATGATGAACCCGGAACACCGCAAGCTGCTGGAGCAGGAGATGGTGAGCTTCCTGTTCGAAGGTAAAGACGTGCACATCGAAGGCTATACGCCGCCGGAAAAATAACAGCGCGCGGGGGAAACCCCGCCGTTAAAGCAAACACAACACGCACTCCCGGAATGATGAAAAAAATTTTAGCGCTAGCCCTTGTTGCGCCGTTGCTTGTCTCGTGTTCATCCAAAAAAGGCGATGAATACAACGAAGCCTGGATTAAGGACACCAACGGTTTTGATATTTTGATGGGGCAGTTTGCCCACAACATCGAGAACATATGGGGATTTAACGAAGTTCTTATCGCCGGACCTAAGGACTACGTTAAGTACACCGACGCCTACCAGACCCGTAGCCACATCAACTTCGATGACGGTACGATCACGGTTGAAACCATCGCGGGGACTGATCCTGCGGCGCATTTACGGCAGGCCATTATCAAAACCCTGCTGATGGGCGACGATCCGGGTTCTATCGATCTCTACTCCGACGCCGACGACATTACCATTTCTAAAGAGCCGTTCCTGTACGGTCAGGTCGTGGACCAGACCGGTCAGCCTATCCGCTGGGAAGGCCGCGCCACGAAATTTGCCGACTATCTGCTGCAAACGCGTCTGAAAAACCGCACCAACGGCCTGAAAGTGATTTATAGCGTCACGATTAACCTGGTGCCGAACCACCTCGACAAGCGTGCACATAAGTATCTGGGCATGGTGCGTCAGGCGTCACGTAAATATGGCGTGGATGAGTCGCTGATCCTGGCGATCATGCAGACCGAATCGTCCTTTAACCCGTACGCCGTGAGCCGTTCCGACGCGCTGGGGCTGATGCAGGTTGTCCAGCACAGCGCCGGTAAAGACGTGTTCCGCGCACAGGGGAAATCGGGCACGCCGAGCCGCAGCTATCTGTTCGATCCGCAGAGCAACATTGATACCGGCACCGCCTATCTGGCGATGCTCAACAATGTCTATCTGGGCGGGATTGATAACCCAACGTCGCGTCGCTATGCGGTCATTACCGCCTACAACGGCGGTGCCGGCAGCGTGCTGCGCGTCTTCTCCAATGACAAAGTGCAGGCCGCAAACATCATCAACAGCATGGCACCGGGAGATGTTTATTCCACGCTCACCACCCGCCACCCGTCTGCGGAATCCCGTCGCTATCTGTATAAAGTGAACACGGCGCAGAAGAACTATCGTCGCCGCTAGAAAATCATCCCTCACCCTCTCCCTGTGGGAGAGGGCCAGGGTGAGGGCATCAGGCCGCACCCATCTCACCCCATCCATACGAAAATGTTATTTGCATCACAATCCAAACTGCAAATTAATGTGGATTGCATTTTTTTGCGGGAGGTAACAAAACATATCGTTGCCAACTGATAGAATTGCATCAAATAACAACCCTGAATGTTCCTATAACAACATATCTCCCGCTCACTTGTGAGGAAAGTAACATGAACCTTAAGCTGCAGCTTAAAATATTGTCGTTTCTGCAGTTCTGCCTGTGGGGTAGCTGGCTGACTACACTCGGCTCCTATATGTTTGTGACGCTCAAGTTCGATGGTGCGTCAATCGGTGCCGTCTACAGCTCGCTGGGTATCGCGGCGGTCTTTATGCCAACGCTGCTGGGGATCGTGGCGGATAAATGGCTGAGTGCGAAATGGTTGTACATGCTTTGCCACCTGGTGGGCGCGGGAACGCTGTTTATGGCAGCCCAGGTCACCACGCCGGGGGCGATGTTTATGGTGATCCTGCTTAACTCGCTGGCCTATATGCCAACGCTTGGCCTGATCAACACCATCTCCTACTACCGCCTGAAATCTGCGGATATGGATATCGTGACCGATTTCCCGCCAATCCGTATCTGGGGCACCATCGGTTTTATTATGGCGATGTGGGGCGTGAGCTTCGCGGGCTTCGAACTGAGCCATATGCAGCTCTACATCGGTGCGGCGCTCTCCGTGGTGCTGGCGCTGTTCACGATGACGCTGCCGCATATTCCGGTATCTAACCAGCAAAAAAACCAGAGCTGGAGCACCATGCTCGGCCTGGACGCTTTCGCGCTGTTTAAAAACAAACGCATGGCGATCTTCTTTATCTTCTCCATGCTGCTGGGCGCGGAACTGCAGATCACCAACATGTTCGGCAACACCTTCCTGCACAGCTTCGATAATAACCCGCTGTTCTCTGGCAGCTTTATCGTTGAACACGCCTCCGTGATGATGTCCATCTCGCAGATCTCTGAGACGCTGTTCATCCTGACCATCCCGTTCTTCCTGAGCCGCTACGGCATCAAGAACGTCATGCTGATCAGTATTGCGGCGTGGATGTTGCGCTTCGGCCTGTTCGCCTACGGCGACCCAAGCCCGTTCGGTACCGTGCTGCTGGTTCTGTCGATGATTGTTTACGGCTGCGCCTTCGACTTCTTCAACATCTCTGGTTCGGTGTTTGTGGAAAAAGAGGTGAAACCTGAAATCCGCGCCAGCGCACAGGGTATGTTCCTGATGATGACCAACGGCTTCGGCTGTATCCTGGGCGGTGTGGTGAGCGGTAAAGTGGTTGAGATGTATACCACCAACGGCATTACCGACTGGCAGCCAGTGTGGCTTATCTTCGCCGCATACTCGCTGGTGCTGTTCTTCGCGTTTATCGTGCTGTTCAAGTACAAGCATGTTCGCGCAGCGCACGGTACACAGCCAATCGCGCATTAGTTGTTGTGCCCGGTGGCGGCTTCGCTTACCGGGCTATTTTAATGCAGACAGCACCCACCCCACCGACAGCAAATCCGCGCTGCCGCCCGGGCTCAGGTTGCGTTCAATCAATGCGTTATTCATTCTACGCAACGCTTCATTATCCCAGCCGTCAGCCAGCAGTTCCCGCGCATAGCCCTGAACATAGCCCAGCCCCTCAATGCCGCCGCGCGACACCAGATTGCTGTCCTGATTGATTGCCATCAGACGCAACAGCAGGCCATGAAGCGAATGTCCGTTCCACTGCGCCAGCGCCTTACGCACCGTCGCAAAACCGCTCTCCGCCTCGCCGCGCGCGCCGGTTAAGCCGTACTGCCGGAACTGCCGCTCCCCCGCCGTCGCCTGCCCGCTGCGTGTGGCCAGCTCTCGCGAAACCAGCCCGTTGCAGATGTTACTCACCTCACAACAGAGGCTTTCTGCGGAGATATTTTTCACACGCCCGGCGGCAAAGCACAGTAACCCCAGGGCAAAAATGCCCCCTTTGTGCGTGTTCACCCCGTTCGTCGCGGCATACATCGCCTGCTCACAGGCCATCCCCATCGGGCGGAGGATCCGTAACTGTTCGCCAGCGGGTTTATCGGCATGCGCGTTACCCAGCTCAGCAAAGCGCGAAAACCACGGCGTAATCGCCATAATGCTGCGGACAAACAGCGCGTGATCCATATCGCGATGGGAGCCGTTGTTGAGCCTGTCCACCAGCCCCGGTTTGGGTGTCAGTTCCAGCTCCTGCCACAGCGCTTCTGCGGCAAGGGCGGGGACGTCAAGCGGGCGCGGTTTAGTCGCGAGCAAACCAGTCATCGATCATCTTCTCCACGCGCGCCACCACCTGCTCCAGAGGATGTTTGCGCGAACGGGAACAGGCGTGGGCTGGTTCATCGCAAATCAGGCAGCGTCTGAGATGTGAGCCCAGCGACTGACGTCCAACGTGGCCGTTTTCAGGGCAAATCACATCCAGATCCCACAGCCTGCCAAGCGGATGCGTCTGCTCCAGCTCCGCACAGTGGGCTTTGATTTCTGCCGCAGGATGGGCCACGCACCACAGCGCTTCGGGCCCGGTCGGCAGCCAGAGCACCTGACGGTCCAGCACCTGCCAGCGGTTTTCCCACAGCAGCTGATCGCACATCTGTAACGCCACGCCCATAGTATTGCGATAGCGCAGGCTGTCTTTGATCTCCCCGGGTGTTACCAGCGTGAGGGAGATCACCGGTTGTTGATAGTGCGTGAGCCAGTCAGCCTGACGGGCTGCGCGGCGCTCTTTCGCCGCCAGCAGCGCGTCCAGGCTGACACCCGCCCGCACGGGTGTCGCAATGGTCATATTCACTCCTTTACCTGTCGAACGGTGTCGATCACGCTGCCGTCGCGGTAGCGGATCACCCCGACAATTTTGTCGGTGAACTCAATCGGTTTCGGTACGCCTGTCAGCGAAATTGCCCGCTCATAGAGGGCGTTGATATCAACAACCTTCAGCCCTGCTTCCATGAGGCGTTCGCGGATCTCCGGGCGCGCCGGGTTAACCGCAATGCCGTGATCGGTGACCAGCACGTCGATGCTCTCCCCCGGTGTAAGGCGTGTGGTAACGCGCTTCACCACGGTCGGAATGCGGCTACGCAGCAGCGGCGCAACGACGATGGTCAGGTTCGCCGCGGCGGCCACGTCGCAGTGCCCGCCGGACGCGCCACGCATCACGCCGTCGGAGCCGGTAATGACGTTAACGTTGAAATCGACGTCAATCTCCAGCGCGCTGAGGATCACCACGTCCAGCTGATCGCAGCTTGCCGCCTTACTGCCGGGGTTGGCGTAGACGTTAGTCGAGATCTCCACGTGGTTCGGGTTGCGCGCCAGCGAGGCCGCCGCCTGGCCGTCAAAGCACTGGGTATCGAGCAGCTTTTCGATCAGCCCCTTCTCGTGCAGATCCACCAGGCTGCCGGTGATGCCACCCAGCGCAAAGCGTGCCTTCACGCCGCTGCGCTCCATCTTCTCTTCCATAAAGCGGGTGCAGGCCGTGGCCGCCGCGCCGGAGCCGGTCTGCATCGAGAAGCCCGGTTTGAAGTAGCCGGAGTGCTCAATCACATCCGCCGCATAGCGGGCAATCATCAGCTCGCGCGGATTACTGGTGACGCGCGCCGCGCCGACGCTGATTTTCGCCGGATCGCCCACGCTCTCCACCTGCACAATGTAGTCCACCTGATCCTGCACCAGGCTGGCGGGCATATTGGGGAACGGCACCAGCGCTTCCGTCAGCAGCACCACCTTGCGGGCAAAATGGGCGTCCACCATCGCATAGCCCAGCGAGCCGCAGCACGATTTGCCGTGCGTGCCGTTGGCGTTACCAAACTCATCGCTGCACGGTACGCCGAGGAACGCCACGTCAATGTTCAGCTCACCGTCCTGCAGCAGCTTCACGCGCCCGCCGTGGGAGTGAATTTGCACCGGCTCGGCCATCAGCCCGTGGGAGATGGCCTCCGCCAGCCTGCCGCGCATGCCGGAGGTGTAAATCCGGGTGATGACGCCGCTCTCAATATGTTCGATCAGCGCATCGTTGCAGGTCATCAGCGAGCTGGAGGCCAGGGTCAGGTTTTTGAAGCCCATCCGCGCCAGCAGCGCCACAACAGTGTTGATCACCCGGTCGCCTTCGCGAAACGCATGGTGGAAGGAGATGGTCATGCCGTCCTGCAGGCCGCAACGCTTAACCGCCTCTTCAATGGAAGCGCAGAGTTTGCGGCTGTGTTTCGTGTCGCTGTCCGCCAGCCACGGCGTGGCGCTGTGGGCGGTATCAAACGGTTTTAACGCCCGCAGATGGGGAAAATTCACATGGAGAAGTTCTGTCTGGTTCATTGTGTCATCCTTACCGACGCACGCCGGAGGCCGCCGCGCGTTCGAGCACCACCTGCGCGTGGTTAATAATCGGTGCATCCACCATCTTGCCGTTGAGCGACACCACGCCAAGGCCGTTACGTTCGCCCTCTTCTGCCGCTTCAATCACCCGCAGGGCGTGATCCACCTCTTCCTGGGTTGGCGCATAGGCGTTATGCAGCAGGTCTATCTGGCGCGGGTTGATCAGCGATTTGCCGTTAAAGCCCATCTTGCGGATCAGATCGACCTCGCGCAGGAACCCGGCCTCATCGTTAACGTCTGACCACACCACGTCGAAGGCGTCGATGCCTGCCGCGCGGGCGGCGTGCAGCACGGCGCAGCGGGCGTAGAACAGCTCGGTGCCGTCGCCGCGCTCGGTCTGCATGTCCATCACGTAGTCAAAGGCCGCCAGTGCAATACCAATCAGGCGCGGCGAGCTGCGGGCAATCGCCACGGCGTTGATGACGCCAATAGCCGATTCAATCGCCGCCATCACGCGGGTAGAACCAACCTCGCGCCCGCACTCCTGCTCGATACGCTCAAGGTGGCCTTCCAGTTCGTAGATGTCGTCCGGGGTGTCGGTTTTCGGCAGGCGGATCACGTCCACGCCGGCGCGCACGGCGGCTTCCAGATCCAGCAAGCCAAACGGCGTGCTCAGCGGGTTAATGCGCACCACGGTTTCGATGTCCTGATACATCGGGTGCTGCAGGGCGTGGAACACCAACATTCGCGCGGTGTCTTTCTCGCGCAGGGCAACGGCGTCTTCAAGGTCAAACATGATGGAGTCTGGACGGTAGATAAACGCGGTTGAAAGCATGGCGGCATTGGCGCCGGGCAGGAACAACATACTGCGGCGGAGTTTGCTCATTTCAGCGCCTCCCAGTTGATAGCCTGTTCATCGGCGGCACGCAGAAGCGCACTTTGCAGGCGGGCGCGGATCACACAGTCCAGCGCCCCTTTGTCTTCAATAATGATCAGTCCCTGGTGCACGTTCATGGCGCGCAATGTCTCGTTGACCACCTGGCGAATTTGCTCGCCAAACTGCTTAATCACTTCACTGTGGATGACTATCTCCAGCTCGCCGTGAGCGGGAGCAATTTTCACCATCAGGTCGCTGGACTCCTGCGTTCCGGCCAGCGCCTCCCTTACAATTTTCATGATAAATTCCTGGTAGTTAAGCGACTTCGGCACTCGCACGGTAGTGTGCTTCGAGATGCGCGAAGGTGGAGTCCGGGACAATCTCCCGGATCCGGGAAAACTGCTGAGTCTTGAGCAAGCGGCGCACTTCCGACGCCGAAATGGCGTTGCCGGTGGCCTTGATGCGCGGCATTTCCACCACCTCAATCTGCGGGCTCAGCAAGGCGTGCAGCGTCTGGTTGTACTGACGGGTGATATCACAAAACGGCTCGGAGCCGATAAAACGATGGGTAATGCCCAGCGCCGGTGCGATAAAGTCCCGGAAGATCAGCACGTCGATTTCGCTCCACGCCTGCTGCACTTTGCCGGTCTCTTTCAGGAAGTAGGCCGGGAAGGTGGCGCGGGAGATGATGTACTGCGAGCCTTCGTGCACGGTCACATTTGGCAGATGCGCGACGCCCGCACGCACCATTGCGAGGCGCGCGCTGAACGGAAAGAACGAAGCATCTTCACGCACCACAAACAGGTGCAGGGCGTCACACTGCATCGCCGCCTGCTCCACCAGATGACGGTGGCCTAGGGTGAACGGGTTGGCGTTCATCACTATCGCGCCAGTCTTCTCCCCGCCCTTGCGCATCCTGCCCAGGGAACGGCAGTAACGCTCGATCCCCTGCGGAGTGTTCTCCATCAGCACGGCGTTGTTGCCGCTCTGGGCAATGGGCCAGAAGCCGCTGCGGGCAAAACGCGCCTTATTGCACGGGCGCGTGCAGAGGAAGAGGTGAAAATGTCCGCGCTCCAGCGCCGCATTCTGCACCTCCGCCAGCAAGCGCGCGCTAAGGTTCTCGCCACGAAGCTGCTCATTCACGGCCACACACTTGATGACGTTGGCGGCCAGCCCGGCGCAACCCACCAGCTGCGCGCCGGACCAGGCTTCGACAAACAGCGTGATGTCGTTGTCCAGGCCCAGGCCGCTGTCTGCCAGCAGGTAACGGATCTGGCTTAAGCGTTCCGGGTGTTTCGCCACCAGCGTGTGGCGAAAATCGATGGGTTGACTGTTCATGCCGCCTTTCTCAGTGTGCCGCCGCAAGCCCGGTAGCTGGCGCTTCCACAATCACGTTACTCAGATGACCGATATGCTCGATCTCCACTTCAATGCGATCGCCCTCTTTCATAAACAGCGGCGGATTACGCTTTTTCCCCACCCCGCCCGGGGAGCCGGTGATGATCACATCGCCCGGACTTAAGCGAGTAAAGGTGCTGATGTACTCGATCAGCTCCGCAACCTTGTGGATCATGCTGCTGGTGTTGTCTTCCTGCACCATGCGGCCGTTCAGCCAGGTGCGGATCGCAAGCTGATGCGGGTCCGGGATCTCATCGGCCGTGGCCATCCACGGGCCAAACGCGCCGGTCTGACGCCAGTTTTTACCGGCAGTGAACCAGGTGTGCTGCCAGTCACGGGCGGAGCCGTCCATGTAGCAGCTGTAGCCCGCCACGTGGTGCAGCGCCTCGTCGCGGCTGATATTCTCTCCGCCTTTGCCGATGATCACCGCCAGCTCGCCTTCGTAGTCGAATTCGCTGGAGTGGCGCGGCTTCAGCACCGGTTCGTTGTGGCCGGTCTGAGAATCCGGGAAGCGCACGAACAGCGTCGGTGCCGGGTTGTGCTGGTCAAACTCCTTGCGCTTGTCGGCGTAGTTCATGCCCACACAGAGGATTTTTTCCGGCTGCTCAATCACCGGTAAGAAGGTGATGGCGCTCATCGGCACGTCCACAGCATCGTTCAGGTAACGGGTGGCCTGCGCCAGTCCGTTACCCTGCAGCAGCGCTTTGAGGTCGCTGTAGCGGTCGCCGAGACGGCGACCTAAATCAATCACACCTTCGGCCTGGACGATGCCGTAGCTGCGTTTTCCCTGGTATAAAAAGCTTGCGAGTTTCATTGTTCTTTCCTGAAAACTTAAACGAGGAAGTTGCCCAAAATCAGCAGTGAGATAGAGACGTTAATCGCGCCGCCGATACGGGTAGCAATCTGGGCGAAGGGCATCAGGCTCATACGGTTGCCTGCGGTCAGGATCGCCACGTCACCGGTGCCGCCCTGGCCGCTCTGGCAGCAGGAGACGATGGCGACATCAATCGGGTGCATACCAATCTTTTTGCCGACGAAGAAGCCGGTCGCCACCAGCGAAGAGACGGTACTGATAATCACCAGCAGGTTAGTCAGCGTGAAGGCCGCGACCAGTTCATGCCATGGGGTGATCGCCACACCGACCGCGAAGAGGATGGGATAGGTCACCGAGGTCTGGAAGAATTTGTACACCACCTGAGAGCCTTCCAGCAGACGCGGAGAGGCACCGTTGCAGAGCTTCACCAGCACCGCCATAAACAGCATGCCAACCGGCGCAGGCAGGCCAATCAGCTTATGGCCGAGCATGCCCAGCATGTAGAGCAGCACCGCCAGCAGCGCACCGGAGGCGATGGTGGTGACGTCCGCTTTGCCGGAGAACGCAGGTTGAGAAACGGTGGCATCGGCATTCGCGCGGTTCGGCATCAGCTGACCTTCACCGGTCAGGTGCGGATAACGCTTGCCCAGCTGGTTCAGACAGCCGGAGATGATGATGGCGGTCAGACCGCCGAGCATCACCATCGGCAGCACGCGACCGAGCGCCACGCCCTGATCCATGTGCAGCAGGGTGGCATAGCCGATGGAGAGCGGGATTGCCCCTTCGCCCACGCCGCCCGCCATAATCGGCAGAATGATAAAGAAGAAGATCTGGAATGGCTCAAGGCCCAGCGCCAGACCCACGCCCATCCCCACCAGCATGCCGACGATCTCGCCGCACAGCATCGGGAAGAAGATGCGCAGGAAGCCCTGAATCAGCACCGTGCGGTTCATGCTCATGATGCTGCCGACAATGATGCAGCAGATGTAGAGGTAGAGAATGTTGGTGGATTTGTAGAACTTGGTGGTGGACTCGACCACCACATCCGGCAACAGGCCGTAATAGACCAGCGCGGAAGGGATAAAGGTGGCGCAAATTGCCGCCGCGCCGAGCTTACCGACAATCGGCAGGCGTTTGCCAAACTCACCGCAGGCAAAGCCGAAGAACGCCAGCGTCGCCACCATCACCACGATATCGCTTGGCAGTTTTCCGCCCAGACAATCAATGGCAATCAGCGCGCCCGCCAGAACAAACAGCGGCAGAGGAATAATCCCGATTTTCCAGGTATCCATAATATGCCACCAGCGCTCTTTGAGCGATGGCCGCTGAATATCAATCGGGTCGTGGGTAACAGAGAAAGAATCGTCAGTTGTGCTCATAATAAGCCCCTTGGTTATTTTGTGCGTTCAGCTTAGAGTCACAAAGGCTTACTTTATGTGAGGAATGGCATATTAAAAGCGAAGTTTTAATGGCAGCTATGGTTTTAATGGTTTCTTTTATTTAATGTGATTTGCCCCTTATTTATTGCCGTGGTTTTTATGGTTTCTTTTCTAAATTGAACAAACAAATAACATTTAATTGTGCGCAGTTAAGCGCGAAAGCCTTTCAGATAAATCTTTTACAGCCCTTGCTGTGCAAGGGATCACAAGTTTTCTGCAAAGCGGGCATCCGCATGAAAAAAGATGATATATTGGCGATCTTCGTTGATACCACGCGTGATAGTTATGAAAGTATCGTTTCAGATTAAGCTGTTTGTTTCGCTGGTTGTCTTTTTCTCAGTGCTTTTTGCGCTACTGGGAGGATATTATTATGTCGACGTTGGCCGACAGCTTTATCAGGAAATGAGTGCACGCGCAAAAATACAGGCTGAAGAGATCGCGCTTATTCCGTCATTGCGAAAAGAAGTCGAACAAAAAGATATCAACGCCATTCACGATTTTATGCAGAAAATAGCCACCCACAGTGACGCCAGTTTTATTGTGATTGGCGATAACAAGGGGCTGCATCTGTTTCATTCCGTTTTTGCAGACAGAGTGGGTCATACGCTGGTCGGAGGCGACAACGAAGAGGTGCTGCACGGCAAAAGCACCACCACCATCCGCAAGGGAGGACTGGGCATTTCGCTGCGCAGCAAAGCGCCCATTTTTAACGATGCCGGTCAGGTGGTGGGGATTGTCTCGGTGGGCTATCTCACCAGCTACCTTGATACCATCACCGTCAGTAAAGTGGTCAACATCCTGATTGCCGCCGTACTGCTACTGCTTGCCCTCTTTATCTTCTCCTGGTTCTTTACCCGCAGTATCAAGAAGCAGATTTTCTCCCTGGAGCCGAGAGAGATCGGTCTGCTGGTGCGCCAGCAGAAGGCGATGATGGAGTCCATTTATGAAGGGGTGATCGCCATTGACGATGAACGGCGAATTGAAGTGATCAACCAGGCGGCGCGCAAACTGCTGGGCCTGAGCCAGCCTGCCCGGGAACTGCGCGGGCAGTTGATAAACGAGGTGATCGATCCGGTGCCGTTCTTCGAAACACAAACCATGCTCGCCAAAGACACCCATGACGAGATTTGCCGCTTTAACGATCTCACGGTGATCGCCAGCCGGGTGCGCATCATGCTTGAGAACTCGCTGCAGGGCTGGGTGATCACCTTCCGCGATCGCAACGAGATCGACTCGCTCAGCGCCCAGCTCAGCCAGGTCAAACGCTATGTCGATAACCTGCGCATCATGCGTCACGAGCAGCTAAACCGGATGACCACCCTCTCCGGTCTGCTGCATATGGGCCGCTACGAGGAGGCGATTGGCTACATTCAGGCGCAGTCGGAACACGCTCAGGAGCTGCTGGACTTTATCTCTTCGCGCTTCAGCTCCCCGACCCTGTGCGGCCTGCTGCTGGGGAAAGCCGCGCGGGCGCGGGAGAAAGGGGTGGAGCTGAATTTCGACCCGGCCTGTCGGCTGGACAGACCGTTCCTCGCGCTGCCTGAAGAGGCGCTGATTTCTATCATTGGCAACCTGCTGGATAACGCCATTGAAGCGACCCAGCGCTCGCCGCTTCCGCATGCTCCTGTGGAAGTGCTGATAAAACTGAGCGAACAAGAACTCATCATCGAAGTGGCCGATCAGGGCGTGGGCATTAAACCGGAGATCCGTGACAGGATATTTGAGCGCGGCATCACCACCAAAACGCGCGGCGATCACGGTATTGGTTTGTATCTGATCGAAAGCTATGTCACACAGGCTGGCGGTGCAATCGAGGTTGCCGATAACACGCCGCGGGGGGCGATTTTCTCACTGTTCATCCCCGCCACGGGAACCGCCCGGCATCCCGCACAGGAACAGGAAAATACCGATTATGCAACATGAACTTATCGACGTACTGATTGTTGAAGACGAGAACGAACTGGCGCAACTGCACGCAGAGCTGATCGGCAAACATCCGCGTCTGAGACTGGTGGGGATTGCCTCGTCGCTGGCGCAAGCGCAGGTTGAGCTTGAAAGTAAACAGCCGCAGCTGATGTTGCTGGATAACTACCTGCCGGACGGGAAAGGTATCACCCTTATCAGTAACCCGATGCTCGCCCGCGCCAACTGCTCGGTGATTTTTATCACTGCCGCCAGCGATATGGACACCTGCAGCCAGGCCATTCGTAACGGGGCGTTTGATTACATCCTGAAGCCGGTTTCCTGGAAGCGGCTCAGCCAGTCGCTGGAGCGTTTTGTGCAGTTTGCTGAGCAACAGCGGGTCTGGAAGATTGTCGACCAGCAGAACGTCGATTCCCTCTATCAGCTACAGGCGAAAAACTACCGTCAGGACAACGGCAGCAAAGGCATTGAGGAAAATACGCTGGCGCGAGTGCAGGCGCTGTTTAACGACAAGGCGACACACTGTTTTACGGTGGATGAGGTGGTAAGCGAAACGGGGCTGAGTAAAACCACCACCCGGCGCTATCTGGAGCACTGCGTGGAGGCAGGTTTTCTGACGGTGGAGATGCTGTACGGCAAGATTGGGCATCCGCGGAGGATGTATAAACGTAGTGCGGTTTGAAGAAAAGTTCCCTCTCCCTGTGGGAGAGGGTTAGGGTGAGGGCAACAGCCCGCACTATCTCAATACATACCCATAAAGCCGCTTAATTCCGTCGGCATCCTTTTCGCTGTAAACGCCCTGCAGCTCCGGCGAGAAGCCCGGCAGCAGGTTAATCCCCTCTTCCAGCGCCAGGAAGTAGCGCTGCACCGCCCCGCCCCAGACTTCGCCCGGCACCACGCAGAGCACGCCTGGCGGATACGGCAGCGCGCCTTCGGCGGCAATACGCCCTTCAGCATCACGGATGCGCACCAGTTCCACGTTCCCGCGAATATACGCCTGATTGGCATCTTGCGGATTCATTACCACCGCAGGCAGGCTCTCCTTGCGGAACATCGCCTTCTGCAGATCTTTCACATCAAAACTGACGTAAAGATCGTGCATCTCCTGACACAGCTGGCGGAGTGTGTAATCCCTATAGCGCACCGGGTATTTCTGGTAGATGGTCGGCAACACGTCCGCCAGCGGCGTATCGTCTTCAATATGCTGTTCAAACTGGCCAAGCATCGCCACCAGCTGCGCCAGCTTCTCGCTGCTTTCGGCAGGCGTCAGCAGGAAGAGGATCGAGTTGAGATCGCACTTCTCCGGCACGATGCCGTTTTCCCGCAGATAGTGTGCGAGGATGGTCGCCGGGATACCGAAATCGGTATATTCCCCGGTTTCAGCATCGATACCCGGCGTGGTCAGCAGCAGCTTGCACGGATCGACAAAATACTGATCGCGGGCATAACCCTCAAATCCGTGCCATTTCGCGCCCGGCTCAAAGCTGAAGAAACGACGTTCGCTGGCGATGGCCTGAGTGGGATGATCCTGCCACGGACGGCCTGCCACCACTGGCGGAATAAACGGTTTGATCATATGGCAATTTGCAATGATCGCCTTACGCGCTTCAATCCCCAGCTCGACGCACTCCGCCCACAGCCTGCGTCCGCTCTCCCCTTCGTGAATTTTTGCGTTCACATCCAGCGCCGCAAACAGGGGATAAAACGGGCTGGTGGAGGCGTGCAGCATAAACGCGTTGTTCAGGCGCTTGTGTGGACAGAAACGCGCCTGGCCCCGGATGTGGTTATCCTTTTTATGGATCTGCGAGGTTTGCGAGAACCCGGCCTGCTGTTTATGCACCGACTGGGTCACGAAAATGCCCGGATCGTTCGCGTTCAGCTCCAGTAACAGCGGGGAGGTTTCCGCCATCATCGGAATGAACTGCTCGTAGCCCACCCAGGCGGAGTCAAACAGAATGTAGTCGCACAGATGGCCGATCTTGTCGATCACCTGACGGGCGTTGTAGATCGTGCCATCGTAAGTACCCAGCTGGATCACCGCCAGGCGGAACGGGCGGGTCTCGTCTGCCTTCTCCGGCGCCACGTCGCGGATCAGATTGCGCAGGTACGCGTCGTCAAAACAGTGTTCGTCAATCCCACCGATAAAGCCAAACGGGTTACGCGCCGCTTCCAGATACACCGGCGTCGCACCCGCCTGGATCAGCGCCCCGTGATGGTTGGATTTGTGGTTATTGCGATCAAACAGTACCAGATCGCCACGGGTCAGCAGCGCGTTGGTCACCACCTTGTTGGCCGCCGACGTACCGTTCAGCACGAAGTAGGTTTTATCCGCATTGAACACTTTCGCAGCGAACTTTTGCGCATGCTTGGCGGAACCTTCGTGGATCAGCAGATCGCCGAGCTTCACGTCGGCATTGCACATATCGGCGCGAAAAACGTTCTCACCAAAGAAGTCATAGAACTGTCGTCCCGCCGGGTGTTTTTTGAAAAACGCCCCGTGCTGGTGGCCCGGACAGGCAAAGGTGCTGTTGCCCATTGCAACATACTGGCTCAGGGTGTCGAAAAACGGCGGTAACAGGTTCTCTTCGTAACGACTGGCGGCAGATTCCAGTTCCAGGAACTCCTGCGCTTTACCCGAGATGACAGCCGTGGCGCCCTCGGGCACGTCCGTCGGCTCTTGCGAGAATAGATAGACCGGTAAATGAAAGCCCGTGCGTTTCAGCAACGCAAGAATGCCGCTGCGACTCTCCGCGAGCGTAATGACGACTGCCGCCACATCGGTGAAATCAGTGTTATCCAGCGTCACCTTTTCGCGATGCGTGGACACAGTGGAAACCAGCTCACGGCTGACGGCGATTTTCATGGTTTTCATAGGCGCTATTACCCTCACCGAACGGTGAGACAGGGAGGAGAAAATTCGCGCAATAATGTCACCTTTTATTTTGAGGTGCAAGAAGGAATCAGTATGCACTTCACCACCCAAAGCTAAGCCTAAATGAGCGCTGGCGTGTCATAATCATGCAATACCAATGATTAAGTAACAGGAGTTTTCCGTGGTTATCGGGCCATTTATCAACGCGGGTGCCGTATTGCTGGGCGGCGTACTCGGTGCAGTGTTAAGTCAGCGATTACCGGAGCGTATTCGCGTCTCTATGCCCTCCATTTTCGGCCTGGCCTCACTCGGGATTGGTATTCTGCTGGTGATCAAATGCGCTAACCTGCCGGTTATGGTGCTGGCCACCCTGCTCGGGGCGCTGATTGGCGAGTTTTGTTATCTGGAAAAGGGGATTAACAACGCGGTCAGCAAAGCGAAAAACCTGATAGCCCGGCCGGGCAAAACCAAACACGGTACCCACGAGACGTTTATTCAAAACTACGTTGCCATCATTATTCTTTTTTGCGCCAGCGGCACCGGGATTTTCGGCTCGATGCAGGAAGGGATGACCGGTGACCCCAGCATCTTAATCGCGAAGGCGTTTCTCGATTTCTTCACCGCTACGATTTTTGCCACCACGCTCGGTATCGCGGTGGCCGCGATTTGTGTGCCAATGCTGCTGATTCAGCTGGCGCTCGCCACCTGCGCCACCCTGATCCTTCCGCTGACCACGCCCGCGATGATGGCGGATTTTACCGCCGTTGGCGGTCTGCTCCTGCTGGCAACAGGGCTGCGCATCTGCGGGATCAAGATGTTCGCGGTGGTGAATATGCTGCCCGCCCTGCTGCTCGCCATGCCGCTTTCCGCGCTGTGGACCCACTTTTTCGCTTAGGATTACGACGAACTGGTGAGAGATTGTGCAGTCTGTAACGAAAACAACATTTTTCGTTGACGGCGGAGAGTGAATCGGGTTTAATGCGCCCCGTTGCCCGGATAGCTCAGTCGGTAGAGCAGGGGATTGAAAATCCCCGTGTCCTTGGTTCGATTCCGAGTCCGGGCACCACTCATTTATAACCCTCGCTTCGGCGGGGGTTTTTGCTTTCTGAGTCAGCAAAGTAGTTACCGCCCTTTTCTTTCCTCCATCCCCCGCTTCCCGGTGGTACGCAATTGGCGTGTTTACCGTCACACAGAAACAGAAAAACCTGACCTTCACCGATCTGTTCAAGTATTGTAAAGCACATATCAACCCCACAAATCCCAACAGAGTGGCGTCACGTATCCGTGAAGTGACTTCTGCTTCAGACCACGTAACCACATTGCTACTATATAGTGCGTTGGTACGCATGGCTGTTATGGGGAGTCGTTTATCAGTCTAAGCAGTGGCCGGTAAAGCAATGGAGAGAAATTACAATGGATGCAGCATTACTTAACATGATGCACTCAGGTGGAAGAAATAAAGCCTGGGCGGAAACTATGGTGAATATGGAAGCCAGGAAGCTGGTAAATACAGCCAACACTCTGTCGGCTTTTCATCTCAGCGATAGTCTGACTCGAATGAAGTTTATTCAGGAAATTCGTGACCTCATAGAACAACAGTTTACGTTAGCTCGTCGGGCTAAATCAGATGAAGAATGCATGGAATGCGTTAAAGTTCTGAGAGAAGAAAACTGTAACCTCCTGGAACAAGCTCGTTTATTACGAACGCGGGCAGCCAAACTTTACGCTAAAGTCGAGTTCATCCGAGAGAATAACAAAATTGTTGGATATGTGATCTCGGCAGTCAGTGTTGTGCTGGCCGGTGCTGAAATAGCTGCGGGGCTTACCCTCATTGGCACTATGACCCCTCTCGGGGTTCTTGCTGGTGCGATACTGGTTACTGACGGGGCAAACAGCATCAGTAAAGAAGTGGCTCGCTACGCAACTCACAACACGACCAGTGAAGGGCTGGTCGCGAATGCCGCGATGTCTACAGCTGAGTTTATGGGCTTTAGTCGTGAGAATGGGTTAGGCGTCTACAAATCAATCTCACTGGCCGCTAATGCGTACACCATTTTTGGCTTGTTACGGCGACCTGGTACCTGGCGACTGTTTCGATATCTGCCTGCTGACTATTACCGAAAGGTAAGCACACTGAGCCGCCCGCAGCTAACAATGAAAATAGCTGGTTATGGCGTGAAAGCTAAGATTGTTTTTGATCTGTTGTCCGTCAGCGATCCGTCCCAGAATTAGTCAGCATTTTACGATAACGCCAGGATTTGTAGCCAAGTTTTGCTGGCGTTATATACCAGATAAAAGGTAGTAAAATCAATAACGTGATCGCAAGTGTCAGACTTGTATCCTGAGATGCAAGTAAAAGAGTTAAAGCCAGTATGATGAAGGCAATAATAGTTATCCACTTCATTGCCTTAAAACGATTGGCCAGATCATGCGTTACGCTATCAAACGAACCACCGTAATTCTCAATATTGTTTTTTAGCTTTTGAAGATCTTGTTTGCTAAAACCTGATTTTAAAAGTGCTTCTTCGCTGGTCATTCTGTTATCAGTCCCATAACTCACTGAACCTGGGACGAAGTTTAACTTAATTTGACGGATAAATCGCTACCTGACGATATTCGTCAAATTTATATTTATATCAACTCGTTGAACATATCTTAGAGTATACGCTCGAAAACTGACATCTACCCGGTACAAAAAACGTGCAGGACAGCGCGAGCTAGCGGGCCTTACAGCCTGGCGACCGGGAGCAGGCAGTGAAGCTTAACGCTGCTGCTGCCTATTCTTCTATCCACGACTCCCGGACCACTGTGTCAGCAGCGCATGCAGTTTAGCCGGCTCCAGAGGCTTGCGTAGCACCATGTACCCTTCCTGCTCCGCCTCCAGCAGAACCGGTGAATTAAATTCGCCGCTGACCATCGCGCCGCTCATGTCCGGCAGACGTTCAAAAAGCGCTTTCAGGATGTCGAAGCCGCTTTCACCGGATCGCAGACGCTGGTCGCACAATACGGCAAACGGCGTAAAGCCATCGTCGATGATAGCGAACGCTTCTTCAGCGGAGGCCGCACAGCGCACGTTGATTCCCCAGATGCTCATCAGGCTCTCCCAGGCAGACGTCACCAGCGGGTCGTCATCAACGACCAGACAGGAACCGTGCAGCGGCGCATAGCGTACCGGCGAGGCAGTGTTGTCATAGGCGGGCCGCATCTCCGGCGCGATCTCGTCGCCAGCATATTGGGTGAAGCGCATCCAGAAGCGTGAACCTTTACCTTCAATGGATTGCATCCCGTACTTCACCTTCATCAGCTTGGCACAGCGGGCAACTACGGCCAGACCCAGCCCGTGTCCTGCACTGTCGATCTTCCAGGCCAGTTCGGGGCGGTAGTAAGGTGAGAAGATTTTACCTTTCTCATCATCGGCAATACCAACACCCGTGTCCCACACCTCCACCATACACCCGTCACCGCGCGGTCGGATGGCAACCAGCACGCCGCCCTGTAGCGTGTAGCGGAGGGCATTTTGAATCAGGTTAATCAGGGATTGTCGCACCAGCAGCGGATCGCCCATCACGTAGATGCGGCGTTTAGGTCGCCAGGTGCGCAGCCTGAGTGCGCGGCTGTTGGCCTCTTCGCGAAACAGCGTGATCACCGAGTCGAGCAGCGCGCCAATGTCCACTCTGGCAGGGGCAGTAAGCACATTCCCGGATTCAATCTTGCTGAGGTCAAGGAGGGAATTGAACATCAAATGCACCGAGCGGACGCTCTGCTGCAGATCAAGCAGCTGGGGCGTGAGGCTGTCGTCCCGGTTTCGGTGGATAATCGCTTCGATCAGAAACCCCATGGCGTGTACCGGCTGACGCAGGTCGTGGCTGGCGGTCGTCAGGAACTGATTTTTATCCAGCAGCGCCTGCTCGGCTTCCTCTTTGGCCTGGCGAAACTGTTCTGCCAGGCGTGAGCTTTTTTCCTCAAGCAGCGCCTGCTGAATGAAGAACGCGTGCGACGTTAACGCATGGCGGTAAATGGCGAAGCCGTACAGCAGGTTCAACATCAGCACAATGAACATCAGATCGTCCAGCCGCCAGATAATGCCAAGGTTCAGTACCCCCCAGGAGGCGAAGAAAAAGCACGTAAAGGTGCTGATGACCGGCGTCAGATGCGTCGCATTGGCGGCAACGATGGCGGCAATACTGATATTCAGGAGCAGGAAAAAGTCAAAGTTCTGCGTCTGCGGAGTAATTAAATAGAGAGATGAAATCCCCAGCCCGTGAATTAAAGCGATCTTATTTATACGCGGCAGCCAGCGGCGCAGGACATCCGCTTCATCATGCTCTTTCGCTTCGCGCTGGTAGCGTCGGTGCAATATTCGGATCGCCACGGCACATAGCAGGTAAATAATTATCCAGGTAATGGTTGGGCCGAGTTCGTCGCCCAGCAAATTAATCCAGATGGCGAAAGGAATGCCGACGAAAGGGACAGCGCTGAAGCTGAACACCAGCCGCAAAAAGGTATTGTTTAGCAAACGGATCTGCGCGGGAGGAGAGATGCCAGCGTTCTGTAAGCTCTGTAAAAATCTCATTCCGACGGTTCCCGTTTGCCATGCAGAAGCGTGATGGCTTCGACCCGACTGTTAACGCCTATCTTTTTCAATATATTGCTGATGTGTTCTTTGACTGTAGGCTCAGAAATAGAAAGTTGCGCGGCGATTCTTTTATTTGGCAGGCCGCGCATAATCATATTTAACACGTCTATTTGGCGCGGCGTTAAGTTAAATTTACTTAACTTCTCATTATTCGATTCAACGGAAAATTCGTTTCCCTCAGGAAACCAGGTGAGATTATCAGTGAGGGCAAAAACGGCCCGCGAAAACATTTCAGGTGGCTCGCTTTTCAATACGAAACCGTGCCCACCGGCGGCGTGAACTTTCTGCCAGATATCATTATTATCATCCCCGCTAACCACCAGGAGCCTTACCTGTGGGTAAAGTTGTTTGACTTCTTTGAGTAATTTCAACGCGGTTCCGGACGAGAGCCAAAAATCGATTACCAGCAAACGTGGCGGGCCATTATCCCTAATTTGACGGTAGCAATCATCCTCATTCGTCACCACACTCGCCTGCTTAAATCGGCAATGTGTAATCAGAAAATTGGCGATGCCGCTTGCTACCAATGGATGGTCATCAACGACCAACGCATAATTCTGCCCCAAAGGATCCTCCTTTTACCTTCGCATATTAGAGAGTACGGATGAATTATTATCTACCCACCCTACTTTAGGAGGGTTTTTTCGATTAGGAAAGGGAAATATATTATTCGCTGATTTGAGTAATAGAAAACATAAATACAATCAGAGAAATTAACTGATTGGATATAAAGGATAATTTATGAAAAAGCCACTACTCTTTTTAACCGTTACGTTGATGCTAGCCGGTTGTTCCACGCTGAAAACCGATCAGGCCATTCCACTCCTGCAGGCGGAAACCGCTAAAATGCTGGGGCTGGGCTCATCGGATGAAATAACCGTGACCAATGTTAATGGCGCCCAACCGGATGCACTGGGAGGGCAAAAGCTGTCTTATCGCGCGACAACGGAAAAAGGCCGTATTTTCGATTGCTCATCGATGATGATGCCAGGGATTTTAGGATCCGCCCCGACGCTGAGCGCGCCAACCTGTACACCTGTGGTCACCCATAAATAATTAACTTCATATCAAAAGGCGTACACATATTACGCCTTTAACTTTTTCTGTCGTATCTGATTTTTCATTTAAAACCGATTTTCCAGACATCACGCTAATGAGTACGGAGATAACCCGTGAATAACTCTACATCGCATTCTTTAGCGGTTAAGACGCCGCTTTCCAGACTTTACCTCGCTCTATTTTCCGCGCCGCTGTTACTGCTTTCACCTGCCGATTTCGCACGTGCAGCCGATGCCATTTTTGATGGTGACACGCGTATTACCGAAACGCTGGGTTACACCGGAGACGTTTACGTTGGACGCAATCAACGCGGAAACCTGCTGATCGATAATGGCAAAATCACCGCTTATAACATCAATATCGGCCGGCTGTTCAACGGCCAAATTTATGAAAGCGTGGTCACGGTCCGTGGGCCAAACGCTGAGCTTAACGCGGTGAACGATCAGTACGTCCTGCGCGGCGACCTGAATCTTGGCCTCGGCACCCTGCGAGTCGAAGAGGGCGCGCTGGCGAGTGCAAAAGAGATCGTTGTCGGCACCACCCGCGGCTACGACAGCCACCTTATCGCCACGGGTGCCGGCTCTCGCGTGACCAGTAATTTTCTTAGCGTAGGCCCCGATCTGGGCGCACGCTCCACGCTGGCGATTGAAGATGGCGCGGCGCTCGATACCACCTACGATGCGCGCATCGGCAATGGTACCGGGCCGGATGAAACCGACACGCTGAGCCCAAAAGCCACCGTCACGGGGAGCGGCTCACAGTGGAATGTTGGCCGTACGCTGACGCTGAATGGCGACCTGGACGTGCTGAACGGCGGAGCGGTTAACGTGGGCGGCGTGCAGGTGGCGGGCGTCTCCGGGGCTGGGAAAACCGCCGAGCTGGTTATTGCGGGCAAAGGCTCGCGCTTTACCAGCGACAGCAGCGTTAGCGTGGGCGATTATGGCAATGGCGTGCTGTCGGTTATTGACGGCGGTTCATTTTCCGCCGGCAGCAATGCGCTGATCGTGGGGACATCGGGCTCCGGTTCGAACCGGGGGGCGCTCATCATCGGCAGCCGCGGCAACATGGACACCGGCACGGGTATAACTGAGCCAACGCTTGGTACGGCAGGCGGCGCAGGGACCCTCGATGCGAAGACGGCAATCAGTCTGCGTGGCGGGCTATTCGGCAGCTATGTCTTCTTCAACCATACCGACGAAAACTACGTCTTCAGCAACAAGATGAGCGGCGAAGGTGAGGTGATCAATACCTCCGGGCAGACAACGCTGAACGGCGATCTTTCAGCGCTTCAGGCGAACGTGACCGCACGTGGTGGCAAAGTCATTATTGCCAGCAACATCAACACCCAGCCAGAAGACGATATTTTTGAGATTCAGACCCTTAGCGCTGAGAACGGCGGTACGCTGATCCTCAACGCGACGGCGGGTTCAGACGTCAGCAATGGGCTGGGTTACAGCAGCGCCGCGTCAATCAAGGCCGGCGGCACGCTGGGCGGCAACGGTACGCTGGGCCAGACCGAGATCCTGTCCGGTGGGCATATCTCACCAGGGGATGGCGATATCGGCACGCTGACGCTGAAACGCTATCTGAATTTTGTGGGCGAGTCTTTCTATGACGTTGATATCGCGGGAGATGGCCGCAGCGACCAACTGCTGGTATCGGGCAAAACCACCATCAGCGATCTGGCTAAAGTACAGGTCACCGCGCTGGATCCGCAAACCAGCTATAAAACGGGACAAAGCTATCGCATTTTAACTTCCGACGGGGGCATTGACGGTCAGTTCGCCGGAGCAATATCCAAATCCGCCTTCCTGGACGTGGCGCTCAAGCAGAGCACTAACGCCGTCGATCTGACCATCGCGCAGAAAGAGACCGGCGGCGAAAACCCGGGCGGTGAGAATCCAGGAGGAGAAAACCCTGGAGGCGAAAACCCTGGAGGCGAAAACCCGGGCGGTGAGAATCCGGGCGGTGAAAACCCCGGCGGAGAAAATCCTGGCAGCGGCAAGCCAGGGATTTTCCAGACCGTGGCCAGGAGCAGCAACCAGTGGAATACCGCCGGGGCGCTCTCCACGCTGACGCAAAGCGGCCCGTCGCTGGCGCTGTATAACTCGCTGCTGGTGCTGAGCGCGCCGGAAGCGCGCGAAGCGTTCAACCAACTCTCCGGTGAAGTGTATCCCTCGATGCAATCCAACCTGATCGCCGGCAGCACGCAGGTGTTTAACGTGTTAAACCAGCGGATGCAGCGCGCGTTTGATAACGACAGCCTGCCGATACCACCGCTAGCAATGTCGCTGGTGCAGCAGCCGGAGCCGCAAAACAATGGCGTCTGGGGCCAGACCTTCAGCTCCTGGAGCCGAAACAGCGGCGACGGTAACGTGGGCAAACTGGACGGCAACACCACCGGTTTCCTGCTGGGGGCAGATCGCAAGCTGGCGGACCATAACGTGCGTGTCGGTGGCTACTTCGGCTACAGCCGCGGGGATTACGACGTCGACAGCCGTCGTTCCTCAACGGATACCGACAACTATCACCTCGGCCTGTATGCAGCGGGTCAACAGGATGCGTTCTCCCTTCGCGGCGCGCTGGGTTACACCTGGCACAAGATCGAAGGCGAGCGCAACGTTGATTTCAGCGGCTTCTCGGATCGGCTGAAGTCAGATTACGACGCCAACTCGCTGCTGGCGTTCACCGAAGCGGGTTACCGTTTCGGCCAGCCAGAGATGAATGTCGAGCCCTTTGTTAACCTCTCCTGGATCCGACTGCATACCGACAGCTTCAGAGAGGACGGCGGTGCCGCCGCGCTGAGCGTACGTAATGAAACCATGAACACCTTCTATTCCACCCTCGGGGTGCGCGGTGTGACCGCGTTGCCGAAGAACGTTAACCTCTACGGTTCGTTGGGCTGGCAGCACGCCTATGGCGATAAGAATACCTCTTCGCGCATGGCGTTTGCGGGCAGCGACGCGTTCATTACTCAGGGTCAGACCGTGGATGAGGACGTGATGGTGGGTGATATCGGCGTGAGCGTGCAGCTGTCGCGTGCTGCGACGCTGGATGTGGGCTATCAGGGGCAATATGGTGCCGATACCCGCGTCAACTCGGTTAACGCTAATCTGCGCTGGTCGTTCTGATTGATATCAACGCTGAAGTGCCGGGTTGCGCTACGTCGACCCGGCCCTCGTGGCGGTTTTTTTTTGGTTTATGACCCAATCAGGGATCGTTCCCATCTCCATCCAGCAGTTTGTTTTTAAAGATAAACAAACACGCCTCGTTAAAATTCTCCGCCCCCAGCCGTTCAGAGAGCGCCGTTCGCGTGCGGTAGAGACTTTTAATCGAGGTGTTCAGTTCCTCCGCCACCTCTTCCATCGACATGCCCGCCCTGAGCAGCCGCAGCATAATCGCTTCATGGGTACTCAGCCGTAAGTTAAGCAGCCATTTGGTTGTCAGACGCCTGCCTTTCATATTCAGCACCAGATTAAACAACGACGCCATGTCAGCCACCGGAAGCGCAGTATTCATAAACATCTTCATGCTGAGCTGATTCTCCTCCCGGTGCCGCATATCGAGCATCACGCAGCCGATTGTTTTTCTCGTTCTGGCCGGATGGCGTATCAGATAATCATACAGACGGAGCGGTGAACGACTGTCAATCAGCACAGAATATTCATCTGCACTGTTATCAAATATCTTTCTGTCAATCGAATCCAGCAGGATTATATCCGGAAAAAATATCCTCATTCCCCTGACGAGGTAGCGATCCTGTGTCACTAACACTATTGAAGTTGCCACTAACCATCCCTTTTAGATTAAAGCAAGAACGACCCTTCAGAAAGAAGACGCCTTCGTTTTATAGCGCTTTTATATGAACGATAAATGTATTCTGGCTTTGATCATCCCTCGACACACACATTGATTTGTAAGACTTCCCATAGACTATCACTCAATGTCTGCTATTAATTATAAGTAAAAAACAATCGCAGAAAAGTCACCCCTCAAGATATTAAGAATTTTTGTCACGAAACTTCCCAAACATGCACCGGAAAGTACTTTAATTTATGCAGCACAGGCGCATTAAAAATATAAACAAAAACGTCACAATAAAAATAAATACATTATATATCAAGACATTAGAAATATAGCATTCGTTAAAAATAATCATAAAAATCACCTGAATACAGAATTATCTCAAAACAACAACCCGGCTTTTCAACATATTTATCCGTCAACATATCAGGTGTACATTACCTTTCACCCGGTCCATAACGATAAGGATCCATAATTACCTTTAAGTAAGTACCTCATAACGTAACTGCATTCACATTTTACGCTCTCATTTATGGCCTTTAACGCTACGTATAAAGGCGGCCGTGTTGCGCAATGGATTTATGATAAACAAATGGCAAATAGATATGGAAAGATCACTTCGCTTCAATACTTTATTCTTTTACCGCGCCCCAAAATTATTGTGTCTGCTATTACTGTTTCCCATTCTGGTTCAGGCTGCCGAATCCGTATATGACCAACAGATTCAGCAGGCGCGTAATGGTAATTACACTTCGTTTCTCCATTACTTGCAGCGTTATCAACAACAGCATGCCCTGACGCCTGAACAAGTTGCAGACTGGCTGCAGGTTGCCTCCTGGGCAGGACGCGATGACGAGGTTATTCAGGTATGGTTGCGTTATAACGTCTATATGCCACTCCCCGCCCGTGGCGTTGCCGCAGCCGCGCAATCCTGGAGAAATCAAAAGCAGTGGCAACCTGCGCTCGCACTCTGGAAACAGGCCTGTAGCTTTGCACCGGAACATGACGACTACCGTGTCGGGTATATCAAAACGCTGGCCGATGCCCGCATGGATCAACTGGCCCTTCAGGAAGCGCAAAAGCAGGTAACAGCGCACCCCAGCCAGATAAACCTGGAGACGCTCGCCTATGTGTACTTACGCCAGGGGAAAAGCTGGGATCGTTTATTAGCGGACACCCGCGCCCTGAAGAGCGCCCCCGAGAATAAAGCACAGCTCAGTGCGCTCATCGACGACCTGAACGATAACCGGGTCAGTACGCCTGCCCTGCGGCTGTCACAGGGTATTGCTCTGCCTCCGGCACAACGACGCCAGCTTGAACTTAACGCCGCCGCCGAACAGGTACGCCTGGCTGATGTGCCTGGCCGTACGGAAAAAGAGCGCCTGCGTCTGGCGCAAGCCGCACTGAATCGCTATGACGCTCTGCTTGCCCGCTGGCAACACGAACCGCAGGCGGCAGAAGATATCATTCGCGCCCGCGTCGACCGCCTTGGTGCGCTGTATGCGCAGGGTGATTATCCGCAGGTGATCGCTGAATATCACACGCTGACGTCAGCGCACCATCCGGTGCCGGGCTGGGCAATCGGCTGGGTCATCTCCGCGTATCTGCAGGAGCAAAACGCCGATGCAGCCCTGGCACTCCTGCAAAAGTATCCTGACTATGCACGTAACCCGCAGGACGAAGAGCATCAGCTTTTCTATGCCTGGCTGGATACCGGGCAGTATCAGGCCGCCCGTCAGTATGTCGAGCGGATAACCCGTCACGCCTCCTGGACCCGCTACGATTTCGGTTCGCCAACCGCCAAACCCAACGATCAATGGCTTATCGGCCAGTCGCTCACGTTTCAGTATTTGCTGGCAACAAATGCCCTGCCGGAAGCCGGAGCACTGGCGCACCGTCTGGCCGCCACGGCGCCCGGCAATCAGGGGCTACAGATTGATTATGCCGCCCTGCTTCAGGCCCGCGGCCTGTCACGTGCGGCAGAGCAAAAGCTCAAAATGGCGGAAGTACTGGAGCCCTCAAATACAGAGCTGGAGAAGCAGCAGGCTTACGTCGCGATGGATCTGCAGGAGTGGCGACAAATGGAACTCCTGACCGACGATCTGCTCGTCCGTGCGCCACGCGATCGCAGCGTCCAGCGCCTGGACAGGCTCAGAAATGTACATCATATGTCTGAACTGCGTCTGAACGCAGGCAAGGGATTGCACTCCGACAACCCGGTCAGCGGGACTCACGATCTGAACTGGGACGCCACGCTCTATGGTCCACCAGTCGCCGATAACTGGCGACTGTTTGGCGGCACCCGCTTTGCAGAAGGCAAGTTTGACGAAGGTAAAGGCACCAGCCGCCATCTGGTTGGTGGCGTCGAATGGCGGTCCCGGGATATCTGGCTTGAAGCGGAGCTCTCCGGCAACCGTTATCACGGCACCAGCACACCTGGCGCTCGCCTCTCCGGTCAGTACAGTCTGAACGATCGCTGGCAATCTGGCGGCAGCCTCGAACGGGTATCACGCACCACGCCGTTGCGGGCGTTACGGAACGGGATCCGTGCAGACCGCGCGGAAGGCTGGGTGCGCTGGTATCAGAACGAGCGTCGCGAGTATCAACTCAGCGCCGCAGTCAGCCATTTTTCCGACCATAACCGCCGACAGGAGTACACCCTCACCGGCAAGGAGCGGCTCTGGCAAACGCCGACCCTGACGCTGGATCTTGAACCGGGCATCTCCGCCAGCACGAATAGCCTGCGGGATACGCTCTATTACAACCCCGAGCGGGATCTGTCCGCGACGGCTGCGTTGTCCGTCGATCATCATCTGTACCGCTATTACGACACCCTCTGGAGCCAGCAACTGGTCGCCGGAGCCGGAGGTTACTGGCAGAAAAATCAGTCCGCCGGCGCCATCACGCTGCTCGGCTACGGGCAACGCGTTCAATGGAACAACGTCGTCGATACCGGCGTGATGTTGAACTGGGATAAGCGCCCTTACGACGGTAAACGAGAAAGCAATCTCTCCGTCACCTTCGATGCGACTTTACGGTTTTAAGGATGAATATGTTGAACATTCGTTTTCGTGTGGGCCTGCTCATCATCGGCTGGTTATGCCTCAGCGCGAGCGTCTGCGCACAGGCCCTTTCGTTTGTTTCGCCCCACGAGAGACCTCAGCCGGAAGCCAGTAAACCCTGGCCAAAGAATCAGTTTCTCGTGCTGGCCTACCACGATGTGGAAGATGATGCCGCCGATCAGCGCTACCTCTCCGTACGGACCAGCGCTTTAAACGAGCAGATAAGCTGGCTTGTGCATAACGGGTATAACGCCATCAGCGTGCAGGATATTCTGGATGCCCATGACGGTAAAAAAACGCTGCCGCCGAAAGCCTTTCTGCTCAGTTTTGACGACGGATACAGCAGCTTTTACACCCGCGTCTGGCCGCTGCTCCAGGCCTGGAATGTGCCGGCGCTGTGGGCTCCGGTCGGCAGTTGGGTGGATACGCCAGCACAGCAAAAAGTGAATTTTGGCGGTCTGATGACCCCCCGCGATCGCTTCGCGACGTGGGACATGGTGCGCGAGTTAAGCCAGTCCCCGCTGATTGAGATTGGCTCACATACCTGGGCCTCACATTACGGCATACCGGCCAATCCGCAGGGAAGCCGCGAACCGGCCATTGCCAGCCGCTTTTACGATAACGCGACAGGGCGCTACGAAACTGACCAGCAGTTCAGCCAGCGCATCGGCGATGACGTACGGAAAGTCACCGAAAAAATCGCGCAGGTGACGGGCAAAGCGCCGCGCGCCTGGGTGTGGCCTTACGGCGCTGCCAACGGCACGTCGCTCGCCATTGCCAGACAGCAGGGTTATCAGCTGGCCTTTACCCTTGAGGACGGGCTGGCAGACGTGCGTCACCTCGACAACATCCCGCGCCTGTTGATCTCCGGGAACCCTTCGCTCAAATCTTTTGCCAGCAGCATCGCGCAGATCCAGGAGACCGATCCTGTGCGAGTCATGCACGTGGATCTGGACTACGTTTATGATCCCGATCCGGCTCAGCAGACCAAAAACATCAACATGCTGATCCAGCGGGTCTATGACATGAAAATCAGCCATGTTTTCCTGCAGGCGTTTTCTGATCCCCTCGGCAACGGCACGATTAAGGCGCTCTATTTCCCCAACCGCCAGCTGCCCGTGCGTGCCGATCTCTTCAACTTTGTCGCCTGGCAACTGCAAACCCGCGCGGGCGTAAAAGTCTACGCGTGGATGCCGGTTCTCTCGTTCGATCTCTCCCCTGCCCTGCCGCGCGTGCAGCGCCGGGATCGTCAAACGGGCCAGGTGCGTGTCGCCACCGAGCCCTATACCCGGCTTTCGCCGTGGGACCCACAGGTTCGCCAGCAGGTGACCGAAATCTATGAAGACCTGGCCCGCTATGCCAGCTTCAACGGCATCTTGTTCCATGACGATGCGGTGCTCACGGACGTGGACGACGCCGGGCAGCAGACGACGCGTCAGAAAAGCCAGACGCTGATCGGGTTTACCCACGCCCTGAGCCTGGCGGTGAAGCACATCCGTGGCCCGCAGATAAAAACCGCGCGCAATATGTTCGCCCTGCCAATCCTCGACCCGGCGAGCGAAGCGTGGTTTGCGCAAAATCTTGATGACTTCCTGGCGGAGTATGACTGGACGGTGCCAATGGCCATGCCGCTGATGGAGTCCGTCCCGGCTGACGAGAGCAACGCCTGGCTAACGCGTCTGGTTAAGACCGTCGCCGAACGCCCCGGCGCGCTGAATAAAACCATTTTTGAGCTGCAGGCCCGTGACTGGGCGCAGACACCGCAACGCGCCGTACCCGACAGTCGTCTGGTGGAATGGATGCGCGTGCTCCAGCTTAACGGCAGCAAACATTACGGTTACTACCCCGACGATTTCATCCATAACCAACCTGATATGTCCCGTATCAGGCCTGAATTCTCTTCGTACTGGTATCCTGACAATGACTGATCGCCTTATTGCCTTCTCAATTTTATGCCTGGTATTCGGGTTGCCATTAGGCGTGGCCGCCCTCTTTACCGGCGAACTGATTCTGGATTTTGTCTTCTTCTGGCCCCTGTTCATGTCCGTGTTCTGGATCACCGGGGGGCTCTATTTCTGGTTTCAGCTTGAACGACACTGGTCATGGAACAGAAAAACGCCCGCCCCGACGTTAGAGGGCGATCCGTTAATTTCGATTCTCATTCCCTGTTTCAATGAGGAGCGAAACGCCCGGGAGACGATCGGTGCCGCGCTGGCCCAGCGTTACCCGAATATTGAGGTTATCGCCATCAACGATGGTTCGTCAGATAACACCGCGCAGGTGCTGCAACAGCTGGCGCAGGAGCAGCCGCGTCTGCGCGTCATCCATCTGGCGGAGAATCAGGGGAAAGCCGTGGCGCTGAAAGCGGGCGCAGCGGCGGCCCGGGGGGATCTTCTGGTCTGTATTGATGGCGATGCCCTGCTCGATCGCGATACCGCCGCTTATCTGGTTGCCCCGCTGATCCACTATCCCCACGTGGGCGCCGTGACCGGGAACCCGCGTATTCGTACGCGCTCCACATTAATTGGCCGCATTCAGGTGGGCGAATTCTCCTCGATCATTGGGCTCATCAAACGCACGCAGCGGATCTACGGCAGGGTCTTTACCGTCTCAGGCGTCATTGCGGCCTTTCGCCGTCAGGCGCTGGCGGACGTGGGCTACTGGAGCCCGGATATGATCACCGAAGATATCGACATCAGCTGGAAGCTTCAGCTTCGCCACTGGGATATCTTTTTCGAACCGCGCGCGCTGTGCTGGATCCTGATGCCGGAGACGTTAAAAGGGCTGTGGAAACAGCGCCTGCGCTGGGCCCAGGGCGGCGCGGAGGTGTTCCTGGTCAATCTTCGCAAGATCGTGCGCTGGGAACATCATCGCATGTGGCCGCTGTTTTTAGAGTACGCCCTGTCAACGCTGTGGGCGTTCGCGTATGCGGTGACGGTGCTGTTATTTATCATCAGCACCCTCACGCCGCTTCCGGCAAACCTGACCGTCACGAGCCTGTTTCCGCCGGAATTCACCGGACTCCTGTTGGGGATCATGTGCCTGCTGCAGTTCCTCGTCAGTTTGTACATTGAGCGACGTTATGAACGCAACGTGGCGAGTTCGCTCTTCTGGATCATCTGGTTTCCGATGGTGTACTGGATGATCGGCCTGTTCACCACCCTCGTCGCCTTCCCGAAGGTCATGCTTAAACGCCAGCGCTCACGCGCGCGCTGGATCAGTCCGGACAGAGGAAAAGGGAGCATTCAATGAACGAGAATACGTTAATCCTGACTGAACATCGGCTGGTGCCCCGGCTTTTTGATGCAGCGTTAACCCTGCTGGCCTGGGGTGGATTTCTGTTTTTCCTCTATGCCAACCTGTGGATGCAGATAACCAACGAGAGCGACTACCGCTGGGGAGTCATTATTGCCTCCTTTAAGACGGTGCTGATCTATTTGCTGATTGCCGCGCTCAACGGCTGGTTGCTGATCCTGTGGTATCAATATAATCGCCGCCGCGCGCATGCGAGACGACATCGCCGCGCAGCATCGCTTAAGCACGACGAGCTGGCCCGCAGCTTTAACGTGACGCCGCAAATCATCTCAGAGATGAGTCAGTACAATTTACTGACGGTCTATCATGACCAGATTGGACGCATAATTGATTTGAAAATCAGTCAGCAGGACGAGGAATAAGGCTCGGGCATCCGCAGGTTCTCCCTGCGGATGCTGTTTCTGCGGGTCACTCTCAGCGCTTATACTGTGGCTGCATAGCGTCACAGGCGAGCTGACGTTTGCGTTGATATTGCGCCAGTAACGCACTCTGACTTTTACCTTTATTATCGTAAAAAAGCGCGCCGCCATCGTTAAGCACCTCGTAACACGCCTGGATCGACTGAGTAATGTACTCAATCCTTTTCAGGGTCAGTGGCGTACAGCTTTGCCCATGTAAATCATCCTCGACATCCAGAACGTGTGAGCGAAACGCCTCAAGGGTGAAACCGCGCTGCAGGCTTTGATTATCATGCAGTGCCTGTTGCCAGCGGGTAATAATCGCATCCAGCCAGACGAGCACCGCCGCATCCGCGCCTTGCGACGCCAGTTTTTCTCTTTTATGGCGATAATGCTTCAGGGCCACAGTTTTCAGGGCATGATACTGCGACAGTTGCACGGCTTCAGGCTGATTTTCTTCGAGCAGCCTTCCGAAGAAAAAGCGGGTTTCAAAACGCTCGCAGGCGTGAAAGAGGGGATCCTTCAGGCCATTGCTGTTGTAGCTCTGCAGAGGCTGGAAAGGATACATATACCCGAAATCGAATAACCAGAGATGTCCGTTATCCATAAGAAGATTGCCGGGACACAAATCCCACTCCATAAGACCGGCCTCTTCGCATGCCATTAGCGTTGATAAAACCTGTTCAAACAGATCTTCATCGACCTTTTCTGGCGAGTGGCCCGGCAGCCAGGGCGAGAGAATAATCCCCTGGCGAAAGTTGGCATAAATCGTCGGTACGATGTGATCGAATCGTCCCGCCCAGAACGGATCGTTTTTGAGCCGGGTGAAATCAGCGCGTCTCTGTACTTCATTGAGGAACGAGGTCTGGCCATCGGTATTTCGCACCAGCGCCTCGTGTCGTTTCTGCTTGAGGGTGTAGTGTCTGCCCTCAATACACAGATGCAGGACCTGAGCGGTAAGGCCGCCATCAAAGCATTCAACGACGCAGGGATCGGAAGACGAAAGCTGCATTAATTTCTCAGGGGCCATCGGGCAATGGCGGCTGTCACCGACAACAATATTCTCTGCTGAGGCAATAAAAGAGAGCTGGGCTTGCTGGCGGGCATGGGTGAAAGTGTTCATAGGCTGTCCATCAGGTTGAGGGTCATCATCAGCCTGGCCTGGCCGCAGCCAGAAATCTTCCTCCGTGAGGCAGGATTTGAGGGAGGAACCTGAGGGTGGAGAAAGACAAAGAAAAGCCTCCGCAAGCGATCCTTGCGAAGGCTCGGTTACTGCCTGGTTACTTATCCTTGACCACAATCAGCGGTTCAATATCGCTCTCTTTTTTCACCACCAGCGTTTGATCCCCACGCAGACAGGTGCCGCCGTAATTCCCGCCCACGGTAAAGGTACAGACCTGGATATATTTGCCATCCACCTTCGGCAAACACCACAGCTGCTGGTAGATATTCTTGCGATCGACAAACTTGCCGCTGGATTTATCCAGCAGTTCATCCTGGGCGCTGATCAGATCGATATTACTGCCGCAACGTCCGGCGATCGGTTTGACGGCATAACCGGTCTGCTTCAGCAGGTCGTTAACCTCAAAATCGGTATCAAGCAGGTAGCGGTGGTTCGGGAACAGCTGCCACAGCACCGGCAGAATCGCCTTATTGCCTGGGATCACCGTCCACAGCGGTTCGAAGACCAGCACTTCCGGGCGCAGCAGCACGTCAATCAGCCGTACTTCGCCTGCCGGGTGACCGGTGCGGATCGGCACGGCAGCGTATTCGGTTTCGCTGACCTCCCGGATCTGCTCGATTGCCGTTTCCCACGCCCAGGTTTTCCACACGCAGTTGACGTGGCGACCTTCGTCGTCGATCAACTGCCCGGCGGCATCCCAGCTCAGCGCGCCGAGACCGTGCAGAATTTTGGTGTCAAACCCGGCCTGCAGCAGCGAGCGCTGAATGAAGAGCGCGTGATAATCCTCTTCAACATCGTTGTCCTGCATGATGTGCACGAACGGACGCGCATGGCTGTGTTTCCACGCCCCGGTCAGTTCCTCCAGCAAACCTTCTGCCGGGTTGTGCCCATTGCCGCGATAGCCGTGTTTAACCCACTCTTCCAGAATTAAGCCGCCCTCGGTGTGGCAGGAGGCGGAATCAGCATTGTACTCGTAAACCTTAATGCCGCGCTCATCCATACAGAAATCCATACGACCGGTGATCATATGGTGCCGACGCCACTGCCAGGAGAGACGCAGGCGCGGCCAGAGGATTTTGGGAATGTCGAAAAGCGCCAGTAAGTTGTCATCTTTCAGCACTTTGTCGGTGGCGTGCAGATACATCAGATGCAGTTCATTGGTCGCTTTAATCAACTCCTGTTCGGCGCTTTCGGTAATCGTGAAATAGTGGCAGGGATCGTGATTAATAATGTGGCCGTTGGCGCGGATGTAGGCCTGCTGCAGGGCGTCATTTTCGTTGAGCCATTTTCCGTCGTATTGACGTTTATTCTTCAACCGCGCACCGCTGATTTTCAGCAGTTCGCCGTCAGGTTCGGGCTGGGGAATGCTGTGCTCCGTGTCGTCCGTCTGGATCATCCAGCCAAGGATTTCGGTATCGCTGAAGGTGTCATGAAGCGTGTAACAGCCGTTCTCAACGGTCATGCGCAGCTCACGGGTCCACTGCTGTCCGAGCGGGAGCGGAGAGTGAATTACATTCTGCTCGGCAATGCGGACCTTGCCCTCCAAAAGCTGGGTGATTACCGCGACATGGCCGGTTTCATGGAACTCGCCGCCCTTTTGCCAGATGAGGAGCGCCCCGGCCTGCGGCGCGCGTTTCGAGCCGTTGGCAAAAGCCTGTAACGGCAGAATATTATCGTTCACCACCTGGCGCAAAAAGCGCAGGGAGAAGATCTCCCACGCCATCCCGACGTCGGTAAACACGAAGCCATAGTTGAGGAACAGAAAACGGCGGGCGAACTCCACACACTGCCACTTGTGGCCCATGTATTCGTTGCCGATATAGCTGCGGAAATCCGCGTCTTGCGGGTACTTACGCGGGTCCAGACTGCCGTAATTTGAAGAGTAAATCGCCACACCACCGGGCGCATAGCCTAACAACGTCCCGAATGGCGCATCACTGCTTAACTTTCCTTTACGCATGTATCCAACCTAAAACAGGCAGGCGGCAATTTTTTGAAGGGTTGTCGTCGTCTGCACGTTGTAATTAACCTGACAGAGGTGGGGTTATCATACACCTCCCCTGACCTTTGCGCTCAGTTCGTTAAACGGTCTATTCATCTCCTGCTACACTGCCTCAACACATCACAAAAAAGGCAGGCCAACATGTCAGACGAAAATACCTATCAGCCACCCAAAGTGTGGGAATGGAAAAAGAACGGCGGCGGGGCGTTCGCCAACATCAACCGTCCTGTTTCTGGTGCCACGCATGAAAAAGAACTGCCCGTCGGTTCGCACCCGCTGCAGCTTTACTCCCTGGGCACGCCGAACGGTCAGAAAGTGACGATCATGCTCGAAGAGCTGCTGGCGCTGGGCGTAACAGGCGCGGAGTACGACGCGTGGCTGATCCGCATCGGTGAAGGCGATCAGTTCTCCAGTGGCTTTGTTGAGGTGAACCCGAATTCGAAAATACCGGCGCTTCGTGACCACTCCACCACCCCGCCAACACGCGTATTTGAATCCGGCAACATCCTGCTCTATCTGGCAGAGAAGTTCGGGCATTTCCTGCCAAAAGATCCGGCTGGCCGCACGGAAACCCTGAACTGGCTGTTCTGGCTGCAGGGCGCGGCCCCATTCCTCGGTGGCGGTTTCGGCCATTTCTACAACTATGCGCCGGTGAAGATCGAGTACGCGATTGACCGCTTCACGATGGAAGCCAAACGCCTGTTCGACGTGCTGGATAAACAGCTCGCCCGTGGCCGCTACGTGGCGGGTGAAGAATACACCATCGCCGATATGGCGGTCTGGCCGTGGTTTGGCTGCGTGGCGCTGGGCAGCGTCTACAACGCCGCCGAGTTCCTGGATGCAGAGAAATACACTAACGTGCAGCGCTGGGCGAAAGACGTAGCGAACCGCCCTGCCGTGAAGCGTGGACGGATTGTGAATCGCACCAACGGTGAGCTTAACGAGCAACTCCACGAACGCCACGCGGCGAGCGACTTCGAGACCAAAACCGAAGATAAGCGTCAGGCGTGATGCACTGCCGGGCGGGTAACCGCCCGGCCAGGCAAATCCTTGCCCAGGGCATGATTAGCTTAAGGGATGGGCCGGTATTACTGGCTCTATGCGGACGTTTTTCTCCAGCCAGACGGCGAGAAGCGACGTTTCAACCGACAGCAGTCACAAAGGATTTGTTATGAAATCAATCAATACAGCGCTGGTGATCAGCATCCTCCTTTTTTCTACCTCAGGCATGGCGATGGACAAAACCGCCGCCGGTGCGGTAGCCGGCGCGGCGATTGGTGAAGCGACGCACTGATAAATGCCGTAGTTCTGCTTTTCGAACTGGTATGATGATGTTTCCAGATTTTCTGGCGGGCCTCCTTCCAGGTTGCCGATCGGGCTTAACTGGTTATTGCCGCAGGGCGTGTTAAACTTCCCGCAGGGAAAAGGAGGTAAGCATGAACCATAAAAATGATCTGATGAATCACGGTTTCAGAGAAGATGAAATTGTCCGATTGCAGGACAGTTCAGCTAAAACGGGTACGGAGATGGATACCCTGCTGAATGATCTGGCAAACCGTTTTAAGGCCCTTATTTGGGTTCTTTCAGTAATGGTGTTGATTTTCGTGACCACACTGTTGGTTGGCTCGAGGATGCATGCCATTTCCTTTGGTGTGGCCGTTGTGCTTCTTGGCACACTGTTTACAGTCACCATGCCTTTGAAGTTGGCCTATAAATCATGGCTTTACCGCAGGAAAACGCTCATTTCCCCGCATCATCCGAAGTGATCAGATCGAACACAACCTTAGCTTTTACCCCCCAGCCTACAATTTTCATTGTCAGTTTACCCCGGGACATGGTGTCGATTTTCCGGTAAAAATCGGTACTGATATAGTTAAACAGACGCCATGTTCCGGGTCTGGCCATCAATCCATAGATACTATATATATTGCCTGCTAGCGCTATCCCATTATAAATCCCCAACCCTGTTGATTGTTCAAATCCCATGAATTCAGCGATGTTCATCGCGCTATCACCAAACATGCCCTGCGTGTCAGGCTCATTCAGGAACTGACGACCAACTTCACGGGTAATAGTATTAGTCGCGTCGATAATCAGAATAGCACCGGCAAGAACGCCTACGGGGGTCATTGAGGAGGTCAGCACGAAGCCAAACACGCCCTGCATACCTGCCAGCACCACTTTAACGCCGGAGATCACATAACCGACCATCCGGTTTTCATCCCTGACGTATTTGATCTGTGCATACAGTTTCGCGTAACCGGTCTGGAGCTGACGGCTCTGCTCAAGCAGACTGCTGTTTTCAGTCTGCAAGTTACGCAGGCAAGCCATGCACTCCTCGTCGGACCTTGCCCGCCGGGCTCGTTCAAACTCGCCATTAATGACAGATTTAATTTCATCAATGAATTTGAGGCGCGTTAACCCGTCGCCCAGATGTCTGGCGCCAACAACGTTGGCTGTATTGACAAGTTTGCGGGCCTCCAGATTAATCATAGTTTCTGCCCAGACTCGTGTCTGGCTCTTGTTCCCCGGGAGAATTATATCCATTTCTCTCATCCTGACTGAAAAACACCCGTCAAAGCTTATCGCGCTCCCGGAGATAGGCAACCCTGCTTTAAAGGAAAAATTTGGAAACTGAATTGCCCCAAAGCACGATCCCGGATGTGCCGAAGGAAAATTTCGGAGGAAAAGATACTGAAATGAGTAGGGCTCCGTTTGGAAAACGGAGCCCTACTCTGAACTATATACAAGCCCGTTCAAACACCCGACGTGCCGCGGGCGTTAACCCTGACATATGAATACAGGCGTGCACCATGCCCGCTAACCGTTCACAGCGTACAGGCACCCCCGCCTCCTCAAGCCGCAACGCATATTGCTCCGCCTCATCGCGCAGGGGATCATATTCACAACTCAGGATGGTTGCTGGCGGTAACCCTCTCAGCGAGACCATATGCAGCGGCTCGGCATACGGATGTCGACGTTCTCCCAGATAGTTTTCCCAGCAAAACACCATCGCATCACGCGTTAAATAATACCCTTCAGCAAATTCACGGTAGCTTTCGCTCGACATTCCGCGGCTTAACGCCGGGTACAGCAGCAACTGATGCTCAATGTGAGGTCCGCTGCGATCCCGGGCCAGCAGAGTTGCCGCTGCAGCAAGGTTCCCGCCTGCGCTATCGCCCCCCACCGCCAGACGACTGGCATCAATGTCTAAAAGCGCGGCATGATCGCTGACCCAGCAGAGCGCCTGATAAATATCTTCTAATGGTCGCGGGAAGGGATACTCTGGTGCCAGCCGGTAATCCACCGAGAGTATTTTCCGACCGGTGGCATTAGCCAGTGCCTGACAGGGCCGATCGTACAGCGTCAGCGAGCCCAGACACCAGCCACCGCCGTGAGCAAACAGCATCGCAGGCTGCGCCATTTCCGTGTTTGAGGCGGCGGGGGTATAAACACGAAGGGCAATGGCGTAACCATCATCGGCGATGACTACGTAATCCTGCATGTCATCGCGTAATTCAGCTTCTCCCTGCAGCCGCAGCAAATCCGCTTCAGTCGCGGCTCGCATTTCGGCTAACGAGGCAGGTTGCGGCGCGCCCGATGACGCAGCCAGAAAATCAGCAATATGCGGATCAAGCGGCATAGTGAGTGCCCTCAGCCAGAAACGGCACGATCAGCTCAATAAACGCCTCATGACACTCTTCGGTAATAAAATGCCCGCAGTCGGCCACCGTCTCGCCACGCAGATCGAGGGCATTGCCCTCCAGAGTTATCAACGGTGCATCACGCGTGGCGTGTTCAGCCCCCACCGTTAACACCGGCATGGTTAAAGGCGTTTGCGCACGGCGCTGGTTCTGCCGGATAGTTTCCGGGATAGCGCGATAATAGTCGAAGCCGGCACGCAATCCGCCGGGAGTCGAATAGGCGGTGATATACACCTCTGCAGCGACCCGTTCACGACGATGCGACCAGCGGTCGAAAATATAGCTGAGATACTGTGATTCACGTCCGCTGGTCAGGGTTTCAGGTAAATCCGCCAGCTGATTAAACATGAAGTGCCAGAGAAAGATGTTCTCTTCCGGTGCGACAAAAATCGGTGGTGGCGGTGCCAGTCCTGGGATAACCGCTTCTGTCAGCACAAGCCGTTCTATCGCCTGAGGAAAATCGCTCGCCATGGCATAGCCAACCCACATACCGATATCGTGGCCCACAATGCGGTAATGCGAATGCCCCAGTTGTGCCATCATCGTATGCAGCGTGGCACCGACACGTCCGGTGTCATAGCCGTCGCGGGGTTTGTCTGATTCACCCATGCCCGGAGGATCAACCGCTATCGCCTTAAAACCCGCCGCTGCCAGCGCGCGCATGACATAGCGCCAGGTATACCAGGTCTGCGGCCAGCCGGGTATCAGTAATACCGGTTGACCTTTCCCCGCCACGACGCAGTGGATGCGCTGGCCGTTTACTTTCGTATAGACGTGTTCTGCCCTGAGATCCGCAGGCAGGATCTCACTGAATTGTTGTTCCATTGGGACTCCCTGTAATGTCGCGGCTTAGCGAATGCCGAGTAAGGCGTTGATTTGCTGATGGTTAACCGGCGCACCGGCGAAATCATCGAAGACTTTATCGGTGATGTGGATAATGTGGTCGCGGATGAATGCAGCCCCTTCTCGGGCACCATCCTGCGGGTTTTTCAGGCAGCACTCCCATTCAAGCGTTGCCCAGCCGGCATAATCGTATTGGGTCAGTTTCGAAAAGATAGCGTTGAAATCCACCTGCCCGTCACCCAGTGAGCGAAAGCGTCCTGCCCGGTCAATCCATGACTGGTAGCCACCATAAATCCCCTGACGACCGGTCGGATTAAATTCAGCGTCTTTCACGTGGAACATGGTGATCACGTCCTTATAGATATCAATAAACTCCAGGTAGTTAAGCTGCTGGAGCACCATGTGGCTGGGGTCAAAAAGCACCCGGCAGCGGGGATGCTCGTTTACCCGCTGATAAAACATTTCAAACGACACGCCATCGTGCAGATCTTCACTGGGGTGGATCTCATAGCAGAGATTAATCCCGTGCTCATCACAGGCGTTGAGCACCGGCATCCAGCGTCTGGCCAGTTCGTCAAAGGCAGTTTCAATTAACCCTTCCGGACGCTGCGGGAACGGGAACAGGTAGGGCCACGCCAGCGAGCCAGAGAAGGTACCCAGATCGCTGAGGCCCAGCCGGGCGGAAGCCTTGACCGCCATCAGCAGCTGTTGCCGCGCCCATTCGCCGCGGGCGTGCGAATTGCCGTGTACTTCCGGTGGCGCAAAGCTGTCGCATAAGCTGTCGTAAGCGGGATGTACCGCCATCAGCTGGCCGAAGATATGGCTGGTCAGTTCACTCACCACCAGGCCATGTTCCGCCAGCATGCCGGTCAGATCGTCGCAGTAGGTCTGGCTTTCTGCCGCCGTCGCCACGTCAAACAGACGGCGATCCCATGCCGGGATTTGCAGTGCGCTAAACCCCGTTTCCGCCGCCCACCGGGCTATCGCAGGCAAACTATTGAATGGGGCCGCATCATCACTGAACTGAGCAAGATGGAGAGAGGGACCTTTGAGGGTTTTCATCGTATACTCCTATTGTTTGTCGATTGACAAACAATAGGAGTAAAGCCGGATAACCGCAAGCGAAAATTATAAATTCGTTGGTAATCCAGAGGATTTAAGCGATCCTGTTTCACTGAATTCAGGAGCAACCGGAGCAACAAAATGGCAGGCAGACCGCGCCAGTTCGATCGTGACCAGGCGCTTATCAAAGCGCGCAACCTGTTCTGGCGACAGGGTTATGAAGGCACCTCAATGTCGGATCTGGTGGCAGAGCTGGGCATTGCATCGGCGCGTATTTATAAGGCGTTCGGTTCAAAAGAGCAGCTCTTTCGGGAAGCCATTGCCGATTATGAAAAACAGGAAGGCGGCTTTGCGGACCGGGCCTTAGCCACCGGGAGCAACGTGCGGGAGACAATCCAGACGCTGCTGATGGATGCCGTACACCTGTACTGTCATCCGGATTTACCGCAAGGATGCATGGTGGTCGCCTCCGCAGCCAGCGTCAGTGCGGAAAATGAGACGATCAAAACCTGGCTGGCACAGCATCGCCTGCAGCGCACACAGCAGATCATCGACCATCTGCGTCAGGCCGTGCATAACGGTGAACTGCCGGACACCACCGATGCAGACAGCCTGGGAGACTTTTTTGCCATCTTCTTACACGGTTTGTCGGTACAGGCCCGGGATGGCGTTCCGCCATCGCGATTGCAGGCGGCGGTTAATCAGGCCCTTAGCGTGCTGCCACCTTCCTGAGTGCAATCCCGTGAAAGGCCGCACGAGGCGGCCTTTGCGCGTTATGCCGTGAGGCGGAATTTCTGCACCGAACGCTGAAGCTCTTCAGTCTGACGCTCAAGCGCCGCAGCCGCGGCGGAGACCTGCTCCACCAGCGAGGCGTTTTGCTGGGTCACACCGTCCATCTGCGTAATGGCAACCCCGACCTGAGAAATGCCCTTGCTTTGTTCCTCAGAGGCTGACGCAATCTGCTTCATGATGGTGGTCACTTCCGTCACATCGCGCAGAATCGCTTCCATCGTGGTTCCCGTGTCGTTCACCAGTTGAGCCCCCTGCTCGACGCGAGCAACGGAATCGGCAATCAGCCCTTCAATCTCTTTCGCCGCGTTGGCGCTGCGGCTGGCCAGATTACGCACCTCACCTGCCACCACGGCAAAACCACGGCCTTGCTCACCCGCACGCGCCGCTTCCACTGCTGCGTTGAGCGCCAGGATATTGGTCTGGAAGGCGATACTGTTAATCACGGTGGTGATTTCAGCAATTTTCTTCGAGCTGTCGGAAATACCGCTCATGGTGGTCACCACCTCCTCCACCAGCGAGCCACCGCGGCTGGCCGTGGTCGATGCCACATCGGCCAGCTGGCTTGCCTGACGTGCGCTTTCGGCGTTCAGCTTCACCGTGGCAGTGAGTTGCTCCATGCTGGCCGCCGTCTCTTCCAGCGCGGCAGCCTGCTCTTCGGTACGGGAGGAGAGATCGTTGTTACCGCTGGAGATCTCCGTCGCCCCGCGCCAGATATTTTCACTGCCCGCGCGGATCGTGCTGACCGCTTCACGCAGGCTGTCCTGCATAGCGCTCAGCAAGGGAACCAGCTGTCCCACACAGTTGCGGCCAAACGGTTCAATGGGCTGGCTGAGATCGCCCTGTGCAATCTGGCGGAACTGCTGACGTATTCTGTCCAGCGGTTTCACCAGCATCGCCACCAGGTAACGGTCGGTGAAGAGCAGGATCAGCAGGCCGACAATCGTGGCGGCAATAATCACCGTGCGGGTCATGCTGGTCAGACCGTCCACCACCACGCGAGTGCTGTCGAGCGTTTTCGCGGCGGCGTTATTGAACGCCTCAGCCGCCGACCCGAACGCGCGGCTCAGCGGCGGCGTGACGTTGTTGGCCTGCTGGCGATAGCCGTCCAGCGCGCCCAGCTTCGCCTGCTGCATTTGTGGCGTGACGCCCTGTTCCAGCAACGCCTGCCAGCTGCTGATCACCCGGGAAGAGACCTGCTCATCCATCGGGCCGGGAGAGATTGCTTTCATCTCAGCCAGTTTCTTGCCCATGTTATCCAGCGCCTGTTGCGCGGAGGCCAGATCCGGCGTACCGCCGGCGGCTTTGGCTTCCATCGCGCGGCTCAAACGGGTAACAAAGCGAAAATACTGATCGTTGCCCTGGCTAAGAATGGTCATCTGTTTGACCAGCTGGCGATCGACTTCATTGCCATCAGAAACACGGGACAGGGACCAGGTGCTGTACAACCCGACGCCTGCCCACATTAAACAAAAGATCCCCAGGATCGTCAGCATGACGAAACGTATCGTGAAATTACGGAGCATATTCATAAATCTTCCTTGCCGTGAGGGTGAATTCGCCCAGAGGCGAGTGCTTCTCTCGTTATCGGCAGGAAATGGGGAAATTATAACCTTTTGTGATTATTTTTGATTAGCGTGGCTTCACAGGTACCACAGCACTGGTTAACGCTTAACCCTCGTTTCAGGCGCGACATCGCTTAACAACAGGATTTGTGATTTGATAATCAGAGAATGAAAACGTTGTTTCGAAAATTCATCGATAAGAAAGGAGACATCATGTCCTGGCACCCTAACCCCGGCCGCTATGAAAATATGCAGTACCGTTACTGCGGAAAAAGCGGCCTGCGCCTGCCTGCGCTGTCGCTCGGTCTGTGGCACAGCTTCGGCCACGTTCAGCCGCTCGATACCCAGCGTGCGCTGCTGCGTAAAGCCTTCGACCTCGGCATTACCCATTTCGATCTTGCCAATAACTACGGCCCGCCTGCGGGTAGCGCGGAAGAGAACTTTGGTCGCCTGCTGCAGGAGGATTTTGCCGCTTATCGCGACGAGCTGATTATCTCCACCAAAGCGGGTTACGACATGTGGCCGGGGCCGTATGGCTCGGGCGGCTCGCGCAAATATCTGCTCGCCAGCCTCGACCAGAGCCTGAAGCGTATGGGTCTGGAATATGTGGATATTTTCTATTCCCATCGCGTGGACGAGAACACGCCGATGGAAGAGACCGCTGCCGCGCTGGCCCATGCGGTACAGAGCGGTAAAGCGCTGTATGTCGGAATTTCGTCCTATTCAACGGCGCGCACGCAGAAAATGGCTGACCTGCTTCGCGAATGGAAAATACCACTGCTCATCCATCAGCCGTCGTACAACCTGCTTAACCGCTGGGTGGATAAAACCGGCCTGCTGGAGACGCTAAAGCAAAACGGTACCGGCTGTATTGCGTTTACCCCGCTGGCGCAGGGTTTGCTGACCGGAAAATACCTCAACGGTATTCCTGAAGGTTCACGGATGCAGCGCGAGGGGAACAAGGTGCGCGGACTGACGCAGAAGATGCTGACCGACGCCAATCTGAACAGTCTGCGCTTGCTCAATGAGATGGCGCAGGCACGTGGACAGACAATGGCGCAGATGGCGCTGAGCTGGCTGCTGAAAGATGAGCGCGTAACGTCCGTGCTGATTGGCGCGAGCCGCCCGGAACAGCTGGAAGAGAACGTTCTGGCCCTGAAAAACCTGCGCTTTACGGACGATGAGCTGATACGCATTGATCAGCATGTTACGGATGGAGAGTTGAATTTGTGGCAGGCGTCGTCGGATAAATAGTGCGGTCAGCTGCCCTCACCCCAGCCCTCTCCCACAGGGAGAGGGTGGTTAAGAAGGAAATTACTTCTTGCTGATCTTATCCAGATACCCCATCACAAACGCCGAAAGCACAAACGTCAGATGAATAATGACATACCACATCAGTTTGTTGTCCGGGACATTCTTTGCGTCCATGAACACGCGTAACAGGTGGATGGATGAGATCGCCACAATCGAGGCGGCCACTTTATTCTTCAGCGACGTGGCATCCATTTTGCCCAGCCAGCTCAGCTTTTCTTTCCGCGCGTCGATATCAAGCTGGGAGACAAAATTCTCATAGCCAGAGAACATCACCATCACCAGTAAGCCCCCCACCAGCGTCATATCCACCAGTGACAGCAGAACCAGAATCAAATCTGCTTCGGCAATGGAAAAGATGTTCGGCAGAACATGCAAGATTTCCTGGAAGAACTTAATCGTGAGCGCGATCAGCGCCAGCGAAAGGCCAAAATAGACGGGAGCCAGTATCCAGCGCGAGGCGTACATAGCGTTTTCAAAGAAGCGTTCCATAAAGTCCTGTCTGCAAACGAAACCAGCACTCAGTATATCGCAACGGCGCTGACTGTTTGCAACAACTAACCATTAGACGTTGTTGGGATCCACCTCAGGGCGCGCATACTCCGGCCAGACCAGCACCACCAGCTCCGGGTAGGCTTCCAGGCTGAACTCGCGAAAGCACTGACGCAGGTTTAATACGTCCAGGTCGGAATACGAGACCTTCTCACCATTCAGACAGCGCTTTTTGATATTGTCATAATATTTATAGACCGCTGAATTCAGGTCACTGCAGCGGCGCTGCGCTTCAAACAGGCCCGGCGTGTCATTAATTTCCGACATTTTCATCCGCTTAATTGTCGCGTGCAAAAAGTCGATATATTCATGGTTCACCCGCCAGTACCAAACCGGCGTCACCGAGTTCATCAAAACAGAGAAATGGTCTTCACCTTCCTCTTTAGTCATCAGTTCAGGCTGTGGGGATTCACTGGTGTCTTTCGACTCTTTCGTTTTATTGAACTCTTGCATCAATAAAAGAACACCAGCGGTCAGTAATAGTAATGTAATGACCGTAAAAAAGATGCTGTTCATGGGTTGGCTCCATTTTTTTTGATTTTAAAATTGCCTCATGATATTGTCAACGAATCTCACGCCTTTATCTTCCCCACCTTGTTGAAATTAAAGGAAATTAAAAAATGTTGCCCGACTATCTCGTCCCGGCTAAGTACCACATCACGCCTGTGGAACAGCAACCGACGGAAGCAGAAAAAGAGGCTAATTTCACTCAGGGAAAAAGAAAGCTCGCTGATTTTGAGCCTGACATATTAATTGGTGTTTCCCGTAGCGGCAAATCCCGTAATATGTTGCTGGAAGAGCACGATCGTCATATAAAGGATCGCTTATTTCGCGCCATCAAAATTGAAGCCTTTGTCCACCTGTTGAATGACCTGCAGGCAGAAGGCGAAATAGATGCCCAGAAACTAAGTCAAATAATGGCCGAAAAGACCAAAGAAATAAATGAAGCGGGCAATGAAATTTGGCTTAATCTAATTACGCGAGAAAAAAACAACCCTATTTTTTATAACCTGGGGGAAGATTAATGTGAAAGACGTTAAAGATAACGATGTCTATTTGACTTTAGATGACAAAAAAAGTGACGAATTTATCTTAAAGCAAAATCTCGAGGCTTTGCGTAACACCAAAAACGCCGAGATGACGCGTATTACCCAGGATCTGGTTTCCATTCCGGCGACGCTGGTGCGCCTGAAGTGGCAGAACCGCCGCGAGATTTATCCCTTACAGGTCAAGGAAGAGATTTACGGCGCCGTGATGAATGCCATCATCGAACAGCGACCCGAACTGAAAGAGAAGCTTCTGGGGCGTCTGGAGGCCAATTATCAGTATCTGCTGGCCAGAGAAACCGCGACCCTGCGCCTGACGCGCAAACTCTCTGACGGCGAGTACCGCACGTCAAACGTCACCTGTGTCGCGCTCGATGAAGACGCACTGGCAACCCCCGCTACCGCACCGACGACGAACAAACACGAATAACCCGACAGGCATAAAAAAAGCCGGCTTTCGCCAGCTTCTTCGTCATTTCGCGGCCGCTTTCTCTTCGCCGACCAGCCCTATCTTCAGATATCCCGCCTGATGCAGCGTATCCATGACTTTCATCATGGTCTCGTAATCAACGGTTTTATCCGCACGGAAGAAGACCGTCTTGTCTTTCTTACCGCCAGTGAGTTGATCCAGCGCGGGGATGACAGAATCCGCCGTTACCGGGTCGTTCCCGAGGAACATCGATTTATCCGCTTTCACTGACAGATAGATAGGTTTTTCCGGGCGCGGCTGCGGCTGGCTGGACGAGGCCGGCAGGTTTACCTTCACGTCGACCGTCGCCAGCGGCGCAGCCACCATGAAGATAATCAGCAGAACCAGCATAACGTCGATAAACGGCGTTACGTTGATTTCATGCATTTCGCCGTTGTCGTCCAGATTTTCATTAAGACGCATTGCCATAATTCATTAACCTACGCGCAGTTTAGACGCCGCGTGCACCGGTTTAACGGCGCTGGCATTCAGATCAAGATCGCGGCTTTGCAGCAGCAGAACCTGTGCGGCGACGTCACCGAGCGTGGCTTTATAGCTGCCAATCATTCGCGCGAAGATATTATAGATAACCACCGCCGGGATCGCCGCAACCAGACCGATAGCCGTCGCCAGCAGCGCTTCGGCGATACCCGGAGCAACCACCGCCAGGTTCGTCGTTTGGGTTTGTGCAATCCCGATAAAGCTGTTCATGATGCCCCAGACCGTACCGAACAGACCGACGAACGGCGAGATCGCCCCGATGGTCGCCAGATAACCATTGCCCCGGCCCATATGACGGCCCACGGCGGCGACACGGCGCTCCAGACGGAAGCCGGTACGTTCTTTAATGCCTTCGTTATCTTCACTGCCCGCGGAGAGTTCCAGCTCGTTTTGCGCTTCGTTAACTAACAGGGTGGTCAGGCTTTTCGCGTGGAAGGATGAAGTCATATCAGCCGCCTGATCCAGAGAGCGGGCTTCGGCCAGCTGCTGCTGCTCCCGCTTGAGGCGGCGCTTCTGTGAAATCAGCTCGGCGCTCTTGCCAAAGAAGATAGCCCACGTGATCACGGACGCCAGAATCAGGCCGATCATCACAATCTTAACCACGATGTCAGCATGATGATACATGCCCCAAACGGAGAGATCCGTCTGCATCAAATTATTACCCACTCTGTATCTCCAGGACGCAAATCACAAAATCTGAACGTAATAATATCAAAACATCGTCGAATTGATAGTCGTTCTCATTACTATTTACATAGTGCCGCAATTTTCGCTCACATTCCTTGCGCTTACGCAGTAAAAATTTCTTATGCGCTTTTTTGCTAATATTTTCTGCTTATTCGATAAGCATCCGGGTGCAGATTTTTACAATCGTGGTAGTCTGGACGTCCAGACGTATAAAAAACAGGGTTAGCGAACATGACTAAGAAGCATCTTGATACCACGCTGGTACAGGCCGGACGCAGCAAAAAATATACGCAGGGAGCGGTGAACAGCGTGATTCAACGAGCCTCCTCGCTGGTGTTTGATACCGTCGAGGACAAAAAAAACGCCACGCGCAACCGCGCCAAAGGAGGGTTGTTTTACGGCCGTCGTGGCACGCTAACCCATTTCTCACTGCAGGAAGCCATGTGCGAGCTGGAAGGCGGCGCAGGATGCGCGCTATTTCCGTGCGGCGCGGCGGCGGTCGCCAACACCATTCTGGCGTTCGTGGAACAGGGCGACCATATTCTGATGACCAACACCGCCTACGAGCCCAGCCAGGATTTCTGCACCAAGATCCTCACCCGCCTCGGCGTGACCACCGACTGGTTCGACCCGCTGATTGGCGAGGGCATCGCAGAGCTTATTCAGCCCAACACGCGCATCGTGTTCCTGGAATCGCCAGGTTCAATCACCATGGAAGTGCACGACGTGCCGGCCATTGTGAAGGCCGTGCGCAGCAAAGCGCCGGAGGCGATTATCATGATCGACAACACCTGGGCGGCGGGCGTGCTGTTTAAAGCGCTGGAATTCGATATTGATATCTCCATTCAGGCGGCGACCAAGTATCTGATTGGCCACTCTGACGGGATGATCGGCACGGCCGTTTCTAACGCCCGCTGCTGGGATCAGCTACGGGAAAATGCCTACCTGATGGGCCAGATGGTCGATGCCGATACCGCCTACATGACCAGCCGCGGCATCCGTACCCTGGGCGTGCGCCTGCGTCAGCATCATGAAAGCAGCCTGAAGATAGCCGAGTGGCTGGCACAGCACCCGCAGGTTGAGCGCGTCAACCATCCGGCACTGCCGGGCAGTAAAGGACATGAATTCTGGCAACGAGACTTTAAGGGTAGCAGCGGTTTGTTCTCATTCATTCTAAAAAAACGGCTGAGTAATGATGAGCTGGCAAGTTATCTGGATAATTTTACCCTCTTCAGCATGGCCTACTCCTGGGGCGGGTTTGAATCCCTGATCCTGCCTAACCAGCCGGAGCAGATTGCGGCCCTGCGCCCCGGCGGTGATGTGGACTTCAGCGGCACCCTGATTCGACTGCATATTGGTTTAGAAAACGCGGACGATTTAATTGCCGATTTAGCAGCAGGGTTTGCGCGTATCGTGTAGAGTGCTGGCAAACATGTACTCCATGGATGCTTTTGTGGACACTGCCACCAGAAAAGTCTGCATTAGTTGCGCCCGCGATCAACCCTGTCGGGCAAATTAGGGAGTACAATAGTGCTATATCTGCTGTTCCACAGGAAAGTCCATGGCTGTTATTCAAGATATTATCGCGGCGCTCTGGCAACACGACTTTGCCGCACTGACCGATCCTCACGTTGTAGGTATCGTCTATTTCGTGATGTTCGCGACCCTGTTCCTCGAAAATGGATTACTGCCAGCCTCATTTTTACCCGGTGACAGCCTGCTTTTGCTTGCAGGGGCGCTAATCGGTAAAGGTGTCATGGACTTCACGCCGACCATGGTGATCCTCACCTCCGCGGCAAGCCTGGGCTGCTGGCTGAGCTATCTGCAGGGCCGCTGGCTCGGCAACACGCGCGTCGTGAAAGGCTGGCTGGCGCAGCTACCGCATAAATACCATCAGCGTGCGACCTGCATGTTTGACAGGCACGGCCTGCTGGCGTTGCTGGCCGGGCGTTTTCTGGCCTTTGTTCGCACCCTGTTGCCCACCATGGCAGGCATTTCCGGCCTGTCGAACCGCCGCTTCCAGTTCTTTAACTGGCTGAGCGCGTTGTTATGGGTGGGTGTCGTTACTACCCTCGGCTACGCGCTGAACATGATCCCGTTTGTGAAGCACCATGAAGACCAGGTAATGACCTTCCTGATGGTGCTGCCGATGTTCCTGCTGGTGGCTGGACTGGTGGGAACGATTGCGGTGGTGATTAAGAAGAAATACTGCAGTGCATAAATAAAAGCCGGGTGGCGCTTCGCTTACCCGGCCTACGTTTGCCGTCAGACTCCCTGCATGGTTCGGATGCGTGACGCATCTTCTCCCGGCGTGACGCCGAAGTAGCGCTTAAACTCCCGACTAAACTGCGATGCACTTTCATACCCGACCCGCATCGCCGCCGCGCTGGCCTTCATGCCATCGTGGATCATCAACATACGAGCCTTATGCAGCCGGTAGGTTTTGAGGTACTGCAGCGGCGAGGTGCTGGTCACCGACTTAAAGTTGTGGTGAAACGCCGAGACGCTCATGTTCGCTTCCGCCGCCAGCTGGTCAACGCTGAGGTTTTCCGTGTACTGGCTTTCAATGCGCTTGAGTACGCGGCTTATCAGGCTGAAGTGGGTCTGCCGACTGACCAGCGCCAGTAATGCCCCGCCCCCCGGACCCAGCAGCACATGATAGAGAATTTCGCGGATGATTTGCTTACCCAGAATACGCGCATCCAGCGGCCTCTCCATCACGTCCAGCAGACGTTCAATGGCACAGAGGATCTCCTCTGACAGCGTGGCTGAGTTAATCCCGCTCGCCGCCATCGACGGCTGGAAAAGCTCGTCTTCGCCAATCTCCATCAGCAGCTCCTGAAGCTGAAGAATATCGACATTCACGCGGATCCCCGCCAGCGGAACCGCCTCTGTCGCGAAGGTTTCACATTCGAAGGGTAAAGGTACTGTCAGCAGAAGATATTCATTGGTGTCATAACGGAACACGCGTTCATTGATATAACCAATTTTATGGCCGGAAAAGAGAAAAACGATGCCCGGCTGATACATCACCGGCGTCCGCGTTCCCGGCTGCGTCCCGTAGAGCAGGCGAATATCCGGCAGCAGTTCGCCTGGGTTATTTTTCTTATCAATCAGTCTTTTAATCTGCGAAGTGAGCTGAAGACAGATGGCTTCACGGTTCATTTAGCGTTACTCCGGGTACGGTTTGCGACCCTCACAGTCTGCGCATTTTCCTGACGTTTCTCCAGTGCTCTGTAGAAATGGGCAAGACATCGGCAGGAATGTGCATTGAGAGGATATCCCCGGGCAGCCACAATGTGCAGCATCAGGTAGCCATCCGCGCCGCCACGATTTTTCACCCACGATAGGGAACGAGCCATGAATAATTTTAATCTCCACACCCCAACCCGCATCCTGTTTGGTAAAGGCGCTATCGCCGATCTGCGTGCACAGATCCCCGCTGACGCCCGCGTGCTGATCACCTACGGTGGCGGCAGCGTGAAAAAAACCGGCGTGCTGGATCAGGTTTACAGCGCACTGGAAGGGCTGGACGTGCGCGAGTTTGGCGGTATCGAGCCAAACCCGTCTTATGAAACGCTGATGAACGCGGTGAAAATCGCCCGCGAAGAAAACATCACCTTCCTGCTGGCTGTCGGCGGGGGTTCCGTGCTGGACGGCACGAAGTTCATCGCCGCGGCAGCACACTACGCCGACGGTATCGACCCCTGGCATATCCTGGAAACCCGCGGCAGCGACATTAAAAGCGCGATCCCGATGGGCTCCGTGCTGACCCTGCCAGCCACCGGTTCTGAATCCAACAAAGGCGCGGTGATCTCCCGTAAAACCACCGGAGACAAACAGGCCTTTATGAACGAGCACGTTCAGCCGGTATTCGCGATCCTCGATCCGGTGTACACCTACACCCTGCCCGCGCGTCAGGTCGCGAACGGCGTGGTCGACGCCTTTGTTCACACCGTTGAGCAGTACGTGACTTACCCGGTGGATGCCAAAATCCAGGACCGCTTCGCGGAAGGTATTCTGCTGACGCTTGTCGAAGACGGTCCGAAAGCGCTGAAAGAGCCGGAAAACTACGACGTACGTGCCAACGTGATGTGGGCTGCAACGCAGGCGCTGAACGGACTGATTGGCGCAGGCGTGCCGCAGGACTGGGCAACCCACATGCTGGGCCATGAACTGACGGCGATGCACGGGCTGGATCACGCCCAGACGCTGGCGGTGGTTCTGCCGGCCCTGTGGAACGAAAAACGTGATACCAAACGCGCCAAACTGCTGCAGTACGCGGAACGTGTCTGGAACATCACCGAAGGTTCTGACGACGCGCGTATCGATGCGGCAATCGAAGCGACCCGCAACTTCTTTGAAGGCCTGGGCGTGCCGACGCGTCTGTCCGGCTATGGTCTGGATGGCAGCTCTATCCCTGCCCTGCTGGCTAAACTGGAAGAACACGGTATGACTCAGCTGGGCGAACACGGCGACATTACGCTGGACGTCAGCCGTCGTATCTACGAGGCGGCGCGCTAAGCGTTTTTGGCATCCTGCCTTTCGTTTTTTGACATTTCGTCCAGACTTAATGCACACCCCATCGCCGGAGTCCCCCTCCGGCGATGCGCACCTGAAGGAGGAAAAATGGCAAACCAAACCGTAATCAAGCTGCAGGACGGCAACGTGATGCCCCAGTTGGGGCTAGGTGTATGGAAAGCCGGTAACGACGAGGTCGTCTCCGCCATTCATAAAGCACTGGAAGTCGGCTATCGGTCCATTGATACCGCCGCCGCCTACAAAAACGAGGACGGCGTGGGGAAAGCACTGGCCAGCGCCGGTATGCCCCGCGACGACCTTTTTATCACCACCAAACTGTGGAACGACGACCAAAAGCGCCCGCGTGAAGCGCTGCAGGAGAGCCTGGAGAAACTCCAGCTCGATTTCGTCGATCTGTATCTGATGCACTGGCCGGTTCCGGCTATCGACCATTATGTTGATGCCTGGAAAGGGATGATTGAACTGCAGAAGGAGGGGCTGGTGAAAAGCGTCGGCGTCTGTAACTTCCAGGTTCATCACCTGCAGCGCCTGATTGACGAGACGGGCGTTGCGCCGGTCATTAACCAGATTGAGCTGCACCCGCTAATGCAGCAGCGTCAGCTTCACGCCTGGAACGCCACGCACAAAATCCAGACCGAGTCCTGGAGCCCGCTGGCTCAGGGCGGTGAAGGGGTATTCGACCAGAAAATTATTCGCGATCTGGCGGATAAATATGGCAAAACCCCGGCGCAGATTGTCATTCGCTGGCATCTGGACAACGGCCTGGTGGTGATCCCGAAATCGGTCACGCCATCGCGCATCGCCGAGAACTTCGACGTCTGGGATTTCCGCCTGGATAAAGATGAGCTGGGCGAGATTGCAAAACTGGATCAGGGCAAGCGTTTAGGGCCCGATCCGGATCAGTTTGGCGGTTAATCCCCTCACCCTGCCCTCTCCCCGTGTACGGTCCGGGGACATGGTAGACAGGTGTTCGGGGACATGGTGAACACTTTTTAACATCCTTTACCCATGGTGATCGACTTTTTCTTCAGGTCGATCACCCCCACTTTTGTGCTGTACCACCACACCTCGTAGCGGCCGTCTTCCTGCATCTCCTTCAGCCCGACCCGTTCTCCCCTGAACGCCTTGCCTGCGCTCAGACTTACCCCTTTCACGCTCAGCTTTCCGCTGATATCCACTTTCCTGACCATCACGCCCTCGTCGTATTCCGGGGGCGTTGTGTTGCCGCTGTACCGTCGCGATGACGGCTGATACCGCGAGCCCGGTACCGCCATATCCAGCGCCTCATGCGGGCGTTCAAGGTTATAGACCGTCCGCCAGTGGTCGAAGGCGCGCTGCAGTTCGCCCTCACTCGCGAACCATTTACCCTGCAGCACCTCCGTCTTCAGGCTGCGGTGAAAACGCTCCAGCTTGCCCTGCGTCTGCGGATGATACGGCCGGGAGTGTCCCACCCGGATACCATGGCGCATCAGCCACAGCTCGAGCGCCGTCCAGGTGCCGGTGGTGTCTCCCCACGGGGCGCCGTTGTCCATCGTCATCCTGTCCGGCAGGCCCTAGCGTTCAAACACGCTGACCAGTTGTTGCTGCACGGTCTCACGCCGTTCATCGCTACAGTGCGCCAGGCACAGGGAAAAACGGGAGTGGTCATCCAGCAGGGTGAGCGGATGGCAGCGGCCACCGCCAAAGGGAAAGTGGCCCTTAAAATCCATCTGCCAGAGCCGGTTCGGCGCGTCATGTTCGAACCGTCCCGTGGCGGGAATGCCCGGTGAAGTGCCCGGCAGCAGGCCGTGACGGGCCATCAGGTTATGAACGGTGCTGAAGGCGGGCATACGGTGCCCCTGGTCTTCCAGCCAGCGCTTTATCTTGCGTGCGCCCCAGCGTTCATGGCGGTCATGGGCCATACGCAGCAGGGCAGTGATGTCGTCAGATGAGCGGTTCGGGGAATGGTGCGGTATGCGCGGGCGGTCCTGAAGGCCGGAGGAACCTTCCTCCATCCAGCGACGAAGCCACTTGTAGCCGGTGGCAGGTGAAATGCCGAAGCGACGGCAGAGGGAACGGATGTTCGCCCCGTCCTGCGAGGCGAACAAAACAAACTCGGTACGTAATGACATGGTATCTCTCGCATCCCAGGGCATAAGCGACTCCATAAACGGGTTCTTATGCCTTAGTTGTAAGTGTCTACCATGTCCCCGAACAAGTGTTCACTATGTCCCCGGACCGTACACCCGAAGGGGAGAGGGCATCATCGTTATCCGATCTTACGTTTTCCCGCTTTGTTCGCCCCCGTAGTCCCACCGTTCGAACGCTGATGCACAATCGGCGTGTGCTTGGTCAGCGCCGGGCGCGTATGGCGGTTCTGGCGACGCGCTTCACGCATCTCATCCAGCGTCGGGGCCGGTACCAGGCAGTCGCGACGCGAGCCAATCAGGTGTTTTTTCCCCATCTCTTCCAGCGCCTGACGGATCAGCGGCCAGTTTTTCGGATCGTGGTAACGCAGCAACGCTTTGTGCAGACGACGCTGTTTGTCCCCTTTCGGCACCACCACGTCTTCACTCTTGTAACCAATCTTACTCAGCGGGTTTTTGCCGGTGTAGTACATGGTTGTGGAGTTGGCGAGCGGTGACGGATAGAAGTTCTGCACCTGATCCAGACGGAAGCGACGCTGCTTCAGCCACAGCGCCAGATTCACCATGTCTTCATCGCGCGTACCCGGGTGGGCAGAGATGAAGTAAGGGATCAGGTACTGCTCTTTCCCGGCCTGCTTCGAGTAGGTATCGAACAACTGTTTAAAGCGATCGTAGCTGCCCATGCCCGGCTTCATCATTTTCGACAGCGGACCTTCTTCGGTGTGCTCCGGCGCAATCTTCAGATACCCGCCGACGTGGTGCGTCGCCAGCTCTTTGATGTAGCGCGGATCTTCCACGGCGATGTCGTAACGTACCCCGGAGGCAATCAGGATTTTTTTGATGCCCTTCAGGTCACGCGCGCGGCGATAGAGGTTGATCGTCGGCTCATGGTCGGTGTCCATATGCTCGCAAATGCTTGGATAGACACAGGAGAGACGACGACAGGTTTGCTCCGCGCGCGGCGATTTACAGCGCAGCATGTACATGTTGGCGGTCGGGCCACCGAGGTCGGAAATCACGCCGGTAAAGCCAGGCACGGAATCACGAATGGCCTCGATCTCGTTGATGATCGAATCTTCAGAGCGACTCTGAATAATGCGCCCCTCGTGCTCGGTAATGGAGCAGAAGGAGCAGCCGCCGAAGCAGCCGCGCATGATGTTGATCGAGAAGCGGATCATCTCATACGCCGGGATACGGGCGTTGCCGTACGCCGGGTGCGGCACGCGTTTGTACGGCAGTGCAAAGACGCTGTCCATCTCTTCGGTGGAGAGCGGGATCGCCGGCGGGTTGATCCAGATAAAACGCTCGCCGTGCTTCTGCATCAACGCACGCGCACAGCCGGGGTTGGTTTCATGGTGCAGAATACGCGACGCATGGGCGTAAAGCACCCTGTCGGCTTTTACCTTCTCGTAGGACGGCAGCAGCACATAGGTCTTTTCCCACGGTTTCGGGCGCGGCGGCTGCACGACGATAGCCTTCGCTTCCGCTTTTTTTGGCTCTACCGGCTTGTTATCGGCGCACGGCAGATCTTCGCCATACGGGTGCGGGATAGGATCGATTTTGCCAGGCATATCAATGATACGGGAATCCACCCCGCGCCAGCCCGGCAGCGCCTCTTTCACCATGATGGCGGTATTACGCACGTCGCGGATACTGCTCACCGGCTCGCCCTGCGACAGACGGTGCGCCACTTCCACCAGCGGACGCTCGCCGTTACCGTAAATCAGCATATCGGCTTTGGAATCAACCAGCACCGAGCGGCGCACGGTATCAGACCAGTAATCGTAGTGCGCGGTACGGCGCAGGCTCGCCTCAATGCCGCCCAGGATCACCGGCACGTCTTTCCAGGCTTCTTTGCAGCGTTGGGTGTAGACCAGCGTGGCGCGGTCCGGACGTTTGCCCGCCACGTTATCCGGGGTATAGGCGTCGTCATGGCGCAGCTTGCGATCGGCGGTATAGCGGTTGATCATCGAATCCATGTTGCCGGCGGTTACGCCGAAGAACAGGTTCGGTTTACCCAGACGCATAAAGTCGTCTTTGCTGTTCCAGTCCGGCTGGGAGATGATCCCCACACGGAAGCCCTGCGCTTCAAGCATACGGCCACAGATGGCCATACCGAAGCTCGGGTGGTCAACGTAGGCATCGCCCGTGACCAGAATGATATCGCAGCTATCCCAGCCCAGTTGGTCCATCTCTTCCCGGGACATCGGCAGGAACGGCGCCGGTCCAAAGCAGGCCGCCCAGTACTGGGGCCACGAGAAAAGGTCACGATCCGGCTGGATCAGGGAAATTGCGCTCATAATGCTTCCGAAGAAAAAATAGACAAAAGGAGCCGGATTATACGCTGTTCATCCGCCAGATTTGAAGAAAAGGATGCAGGAAGCAGACAGATATTCATGGAAGCCGCTAAAATACCGCGCCCTGATATTTTTGGATCATAATATTCACTATATTTTCCGGTGAGTTGCCCCGGAAAGGTGTTCTGGCGCGGAGTGCTTTTGTGAAGTTCAACGATTCGTTACATGTCTCCCAGCTGCGGGTTGTGCTTCACCTCTGCGGGTTTCTGGTCCTGCTGTACAGCCTGTCGATGTTGCCGCCGATGGTTATCGCGCTGCTGAATAAAGAGCGAACCTACTTTGCCTTTTTGACCACCTTTTTAACCTTTTTCACCCTCGGCGGACTGACCTGGCGGGCAACCCGTCACGCCGGTATACAGCTGCGCACCCGCGACGGCTTCGTGATTATCGTCCTGTTCTGGCTGCTGTTCTCATTCATTAGCGCCATGCCGCTCTGGATGGATGATGGTCTGCAACTCTCCTTCGCTGATGCACTTTTTGAAGGCGTTTCCGGGATCACCACCACGGGCGCAACGGTGATTGGCGACGTCAGCGCCCTACCCAAATCGTATCTGTATTATCGCGCGCAGCTCAATTTCATCGGCGGGCTGGGCGTCATCGTGCTGGCCGTCGCGGTCCTGCCGCTGTTGGGCATCGGGGGTATGAAGCTGTACCAGTCAGAGATGCCCGGGCCGTTTAAGGAGGAGCGTCTGACGCCCCGGCTTGCCGATACCGCACGCACGCTGTGGGTCACCTATCTGGCGCTGGGCATCACCTGCACGCTGGCATACTGGCTGGCGGGAATGCCCTTCTTTGATGCCGTTTGTCACGGGCTCTCCACAGTCTCCCTGGGCGGCTTTTCAACCCGCAGTGAGAGCATCGGTTTTTATGACAGCCACGCGATTGAGCTTGTCGCCGGGGTATTTTCGTTGCTCTCGGCGTTCAACTTTACGCTCTGGTATATCGCCCTTGTCAGACGCACCCTGAAGCCGATTCGCCGCAGCCCGGAGGTGAGATTCTTTCTGAGCGCCGCCGCGGTGATTATCGTCATCACCGCCTGGCAGGTCTGGCACGCGGGGATGTACAACGCCACCGATAGTCTGGTGCATGCGTTCTTTCTTGCCAGCTCAATGATGACCGATAACGGCCTTTCAACGGCCGACTATGCCCACTGGCCAGCCCACACCATTTTCCTGCTGTTGAGCGCCAGTTTCTTTGGCGGCTGCGTGGGATCAACCTGCGGTGGGATCAAGGCCCTGCGTTTTCTGATAATGTTCAAACAGAGCATACAGGAGATGAATCAACTGGCGCATCCGCGGGCGCTGTTGAGCATCAAGGTTGGCAACAGCGTGGTGAATGAGCGCGTCCTGCGTTCGGTATGGAGCTTCTTCTTTCTTTACGTGATGATCACGGGCTTTTTCGTCTGGGCACTCAATCTGATGGGCTATGACCTGTTTACATCATTCGCGACGGTTGCAGCCTGTATCAACAACATGGGGCTGGGCTTTGGCGAAACGGCATCAACCTTCGGGACGTTAAAGGAAGAGGCCAAACTGTTGATGTGTGCGGCGATGATCTTAGGACGTCTGGAAATTTATCCGGTGCTGATCCTGTTCTCGCGCTTTTTCTGGCGGGCATAACGCATTCCCGGCAAGCCGGGAATGGTGTGCTTACGGTGCAGGGTTAACCAGCATCTGCCCCACGGAGCCTCTGTCCATCATCTCCAGCGTCTGGCTGTGGAACAGGAACGGGAAGTGCGGCCACGAAGGTTGACCATAGTAGACGAGCAGTTCGACCTGACCATCCACCCAGACGGTGTCCTTCCAGCCCCTGTCTTCCGGGAACGGCATCGCGCCGTTCACGTTGCGGATCAGGAATGACACCCCTTCAATGTGGAACGACTGCGGCATGTCGGCGCGAACGGTCCAGCGCTCCCATGTGCCCTGCTGCGCGGTAATGTCGATACGGTTGACATCCCACAGCGCGCCATTGATCCCCGGATCATCGCCGAGGCTGATATCACGGCTGCGCACCGGCGAACCGCTCATGATCTCCTGCGGCAGCAGGCGCATGGGCAGGCTGTCGGTCACCAGCGGCAGCAGACCGGTTGGGCGCAGGGTCAGCACCAGCGTGGAGACCAGAATGCTCGACGGCTCAAAGAAGCCGCGGATGCGATCCACAATGCTCGCCGCTTCGCCGCAGGTCACAGAGACTTCATCACCGTTGGTCATATCCACGAGGATTTCACGCCGTTCACCCGGCGCAAGCGCCAGCTGTTTCACCGATACCGGCGCAGGTAAAAAGCCCTGATCGCCTGAAATAACGTGCAGCGCCCGGCCATCACTCATCTGCAGCTGATAGCGGCGCGAGTTAGAGGCGTTGAGCAGGCGCAGACGCACCCAACCGCGTGAGACTTCGACATACGGGCTCTGCGCGCCGTTGACCAGCAGCGTGTCACCAACAAAGCCACCGCTGCCCGGCTCGCTGTATTCCGGCGTGCCAAAGTTATCCAGACGCTTGTCCTGGATAATGACCGGGAAATCATCCACACCGTAGTGGTTGGGTATGGGCAGGGATTTACTGACCTCGTCTTCCACCAGCCACATCCCGGCCAGGCCGTTATAAACCTGCTGGGCAGTGCGGTTAGGGGTGTTGGCGTGATACCACAGCGTCGCCGCGCTCTGACGGATCGGCAGCACGGGAGCCCAGTCGGCGTTAGGCGACATCATGCGCGCAGCACCGCCAATTAACGGGCCCGGAACCTGCAATCCGCTGATGGTCATGGCGACGTTTTCAGAGGTGCGGTTACTGTAGATCAGCTTAACGTCATCGCCATTCCACACGCGGATGGTCGGCCCAAGGTAGCGCCCGTTAATGCCCCAGACTGGCGCACGGGTTCCCTGGGTAAACGACCAGTGGCTTCGCTGTAGCGTCAGGAATAGCGGCTGCCCGCGACGGGATTCAATCAACGGCGGAATGGGCAGCGGCTGTTGCTGCCCGGCGGCGCTGGCTGTCAGCGGCATCGCACCCGCACAAAGGGCGATCCCCGAAGCCTGAATAAACTGACGCCGACTGAGTGACATATAAGCTCCATCTGAAACGACTAACAACGCGGGAATTCGTTTTCCCTTTTAACGCCGGATTAGATCTTCCCGGCGGCTTCTCTCTCTGCGACTTCTTTGTCGAGCTGAGCAATATGCTGAACCATCAGTTCACGGCAGTGCGCAGCCAGCTCGCGGACCTGATCTTTACCGTATTTGCTGGTATCGACCGGCGGCAGCATCTCGACAATCACCAGCCCGTTATTCAGGCGGTTAAGATTAATCTTATTCGATGTATTGGAAACACACACGGGAATAATTGGAACGCCCGCCGCAATTGCAGCATGAAACGCACCGGTTTTAAACGGCAGCAGACCGCGACCGCGGCTGCGCGTCCCTTCCGGGAACATCCAGATAGAGATGCGGCGCTTTTTGAAATGATTCACCACTTCCGCAATGGTGCCGTGCGCTTTTGCGCGGTTATTACGGTCAATCAGCAGGTTACCCGTCAGCCAGTAAAGCTGGCCGAAAAAGGGGATCCACAGCAGGCTCTTTTTACCCACCGTCACGGTTGGCGGCAGAACGATGTTAGAGGCGGTCACCATATCGTAGTTATTTTGATGGTTTGCGATATAGATGGCGTTACCGAAATTCTCCGCCCCTTCCGGCAGACGCTTTTCAACCTTCAGACCAAACAGCGGCGCAAGACGACCAAACATGTGGCCGAAGGTGGCGACATGCTTCGGGTTACGCGGGCTGAACAGGCAATAGATGCAGCCGAAAACACAGACCAGAATGCAGTAGATAACGGTAAGAATAAGACGAACAATGTATAGCATAGCGACCTCTGAAGCCCTGACAGCTGACAATTATACTTCACCTGTGGCCAGGTAAGGACTTTATTACGAGCGCGTATTGTTAATCGCAACGCACGAATTAACAACGATTTTACGGGAAATTTTATTGGATATCCCCCTCCGGAACAGAGGGGGATCGAAACGCGTTACTCTTCGCTGTCGCCCGCGGTGCTGCGCTCAGGAGAATCGATCTCCACGCGGTCGATACGCTGCAGGCCGCGCATCAGCGAACCGCGGCGTCCGCGCTCGCCCACCACCTTCTGCAACTCTTCCGGACGCAGCTTGATTTTACGCTTGCCAACATGAATGGTCAGCGTGCTCTGCGGCGGCAGAATAAAGAGATGCGCCAGGCCATCTTCGCCTTTCGCGGCTTCCGCCGACGGGATGTTGATGATCTTGTTGCCCTTCCCTTTCGACAACTCCGGCAGGTCGCTGACCGGGAACATCAGCATACGGCCCGCGGATGTGATCGCCAGCAGCATGTCGCTCTCGTTCTCCACCACCAGCGGCGGCATAACGTGCGCGTTATCCGGCAGGCTGATCATGGCTTTACCGGCACGGTTGCGTGACACGAGGTCGTTAAAGGTACAGATAAAGCCGTAACCTGCATCAGAGGCCAACAGCAGTTTCTGGTCATCGGCTTCCATCAGCATGTGGTCAACCGTCGCCCCCGGCGGCAGCGTCAGCTTACCGGTGAGCGGTTCGCCCTGACCGCGTGCGGAAGGCAGCGTGATGGGGTCGATGGCGTAACTGCGGCCCGTGGAGTCAATAAACGCCACTGGCTGGTTGCTCTTGCCTTTCACGGCCGCCTTGAAGCTGTCGCCCGCTTTGTAGCTCAGTCCCGGCGCGTCGATATCATGGCCTTTGGCGCTACGCACCCAGCCGCTCTGCGACAGGACAATGGTGACCGGCTCTGAAGGCTGCATGTCATGCTCGTTCATTGCCTTCGCTTCTTCGCGCTCATGCAGCGGAGAGCGGCGCTCGTCGCCGAAGGCATCGGCATCGGCCTGCAACTCCTTCTTCAGCAGGGTGTTCATCTTGCGTTCGGACGCGAGGATCGCCTGCAGCTGATCGCGCTCTTTTTCCAGCTCGTTCTGCTCACCGCGGATCTTCATCTCTTCCAGCTTAGCGAGATGGCGCAGCTTCAGTTCGAGGATCGCTTCGGCCTGGGTTTCGCTGATACCAAAGCGCGACATTAACGCGGGCTTCGGCTCGTCCTCGGTACGGATGATCTCAATGACTTCATCAATATTGAGGAACGCCACCAGCAAACCTTCGAGGATATGCAGGCGCTTAAGCACTTTCTCCAGACGGTGGTTCAGACGGCGGCGCACCGTATCGCGACGGAAAGTCAGCCATTCGGAGAGGATCTCCAGCAGGTTTTTCACCGCCGGGCGCCCGTCCAGACCGATCATGTTCAGGTTGATGCGGTAGCTTTTTTCCAGGTCGGTGGTGGCGAACAGGTGGTTCATCACCTGCTCCATGTCCACGCGGTTAGAGCGCGGCACGATCACCAGACGGGTTGGGTTTTCGTGGTCGGATTCATCGCGCAGGTCGTCCACCATCGGCAGCTTTTTATTGCGCATCTGGGAGGCGATCTGCTCCAGCACCTTGGCACCAGAGACCTGATGCGGCAGCGCGGTAATCACCACGGCGCCGTCCTCTTTGGTCCACACCGCACGCATGCGCACGGAGCCACGGCCGTTCTGGTAGATTTTACGGATTTCCGCACGCGAGGTGATGATCTCCGCTTCGGTCGGGAAGTCCGGTCCCTGCACGATATCCAGCAGCTCATCCAGCGAGGTTTTCGGCTGTTCAATCAGGGTAATAGCGGCTTTCGCCACTTCACGCAGGTTGTGCGGCGGGATGTCCGTCGCCATACCGACTGCGATACCGGTGGTACCGTTCAGCAGGATATTCGGCAGACGCGCAGGCAGCATTTTCGGCTCCTGCAGCGTGCCGTCGAAGTTTGGCACCCAGTCCACCGTCCCCTGGCCGAGTTCGCCCAGCAGCACTTCGGCATATTTAGACAGGCGGGATTCGGTATAACGCATCGCTGCGAAGGATTTCGGATCGTCCGGCGCCCCCCAGTTACCCTGACCATCCACCAGCGGATAGCGGTACGAGAACGGCTGGGCCATCAGCACCATCGCTTCATAGCAGGCGCTGTCGCCGTGCGGATGGTATTTACCCAGTACGTCACCGACGGTACGGGCGGATTTCTTGAACTTGGCGGTGGCGTTCAGCCCCAGCTCGGACATCGCATAGACGATGCGGCGCTGGACGGGCTTGAGGCCATCACCGATAAACGGCAATGCCCTGTCCATGATGACGTACATGGAGTAGTTCAGGTAGGCGTTTTCCGTGAATTCATGTAGCGCGAGGCGCTCTGCCATATCGCTCATTACGTGTGATTCCTCAACTCAGAAACCGATGGGTTTCAGGCAATATTGCCGCAGATACTACCCTATCTGGCGAGTTGAGTCACAAAGAAAAAGGGCCGGATAAGCGGCCCTTTTTGCGTTATTTATTCAGCTTGATAACCTGCTTCACGTCGATTTCAAACTCATTCCAGTCTTTATCGACCTTACCCTGGAGCTCGACTTTATCCTGCGGAGTCACGGTTACGCCGTTCCAGCGTTTGTGGTCAATCTCTACCACCACCGTTCCGGTGTCATCGCGGAAGGTGTAGCGGTCATCGGACAGGCGTTCGGTGATGTTCCCGCGCAGCTTCACCCAGGCGTCGTCTTTCAGGTCTTTCACTTTAGCGGCCGTAGTCAGGTTAGCGTTGTTATCGACAAAGCCGCCCTGCTGGGTTTGCGTCTGAGCAGGTGTGGCCGATGGGCCCGTAAAACCGCCCTGAGCAGCGAAGACCGGTGCGGTGGTCATCATCATGATAGCAGCCATTGCAGCGAATTTTTTCATATTCATATCTCCCTTTAATGTGGTGTCGCAGTCCATTAAACAGGGTAATCCTTAACAACTTCTTAAGGGGAAAATTTATTTATTTTTACTGTACAGCAGGCGGACCCAGAGGGTTTACTGACGGCATCAAGGAGGGGATATGCGCATTTTACTGGTAGAAGACGACAAGCTGATTGGCGATGGTATCAAAGCAGGCTTGAGCAAAATGGGCTTCAGCGTGGACTGGTTCACCGATGGAAAAACCGGTCAGGCGGCGCTCTGTTCTGCCCCTTACGATGCGGTGGTGCTTGACCTGACGCTACCTGAGATCGACGGTCTGGCGATCCTGCGCGCCTGGCGCGAAAACGGGCGTAGCGAGCCGGTGCTGATCCTGACCGCGCGGGATGCGCTGAATCAGCGCGTTGAGGGGTTACGTCTGGGGGCCGATGATTATCTCTGCAAGCCCTTCGCGCTGATCGAAGTGGCGGCCCGCCTTGAGGCGCTGGTGCGTCGCAGCCACGGTCAGACGCGCAGCGAGTTACGTCACGGCAAGGTCACCCTCGACCCGACGAGCCTTGTCGCCACGCTGGAGGGGGAAACGCTGACGCTCAAGCCCAAAGAGTTTGCCCTGCTGGAACTCCTGATGCGCAATGCGGGCCGCGTTCTGCCGCGTAAAGCGATCGAAGAGAAGCTCTATACATGGGACGACGACGTCTCCAGTAATGCCGTGGAAGTTCACGTCCATCATCTGCGGCGTAAGCTGGGCAGTGAGTTTATCCGCACCGTTCATGGCATCGGTTATACCCTGGGTGACGCATGAAACTGAGTCTGAAACTCCGTCTGACGCTTCTTTTCCTGCTGCTGTCGCTGACGGCCTGGTTTGCCGCAAGCCTTGTCGCCTGGCAGCAGACGACCCACACGCTCGATAAGCTGTTTGATACCCAGCAGATGCTGTTTGCCAAACGGCTGCTGACGATGGATCTGGATGAGATCCGCGCTCCGGAGCGGATGCGCGAGATGCCAAAAAAAGTGAAGCATGGTCGCCTGGATGACGATGCCCTGGCCTTCGCCATTTACGCCACCGACGGCACGATGATCCTCAATGACGGGGAAAACGGGCGCGACATCCCGTATCACTATCGCCGCGACGGGTTTGATGACGGCAGGCTCAAAGACGACAACGATGAATGGCGTTTCGTCTGGCTGACCTCGCCAGACGGGAAGTACCGCGTGGTGGTTGGTCAGGAGTGGGAATACCGCCAGGAGATGGCGCTGGACGTGGTCAGCTCGCAGCTGACGCCGTGGCTGGTGGCGCTGCCGGTGATGCTGCTGTTGCTTATGGTCCTGCTGAGCCGGGAGCTTAAGCCATTGAAAAAACTGGCGCAGACGTTGCGCCTGCGCTCACCGGATGCCACCGACACCCTGCCGACGCAGGGCGTGCCATCAGAAGTGCGTCCCCTGCTTGACTCACTGAACCATCTCTTTACCCGAACTCAGGAGATGATGACCCGCGAGCGCCGCTTTACCTCTGATGCCGCCCATGAGTTGCGCAGCCCGCTGGCGGCACTGAAGGTACAAACCGACGTGGCGCAACTCTCTCTGGACGATCCGCAGGCGCAGGAAAAAGCGCTCTCGCAACTCCACGCGGGGATCGACCGGGCATCACGGCTGGTGGATCAGCTCCTCACGCTCTCACGTCTGGATTCTCTGGAAAACCTCGACGATGTCGAACCAATAATGATGGCCGATTTACTGCAGTCGGCGGTTCTGGATATCTGGCATCCGGCGCAGCAGGCGGGTATCGACGTTCGCCTGAACATCAACGCCCCGCAGGCTGAACGCACGGGTCAGCCGCTGCTGTTGAGCCTGCTGGTGCGTAACCTGCTGGATAACGCCGTGCGTTACAGCCCACACGGCAGTGTGGTAGACGTCACGCTGGAGGCCCGCGGCTTCACCGTACGCGACAACGGGCCGGGGCTCGCCCCCGAGGCGCTGGCCCGGATCGGCGAGCGTTTTTATCGCCCACCCGGTCAGGATGCCACGGGCAGCGGGCTGGGGTTATCGATTGTGAAACGCATTGCTGCGCTGCACGGTATGCGCGTTTCACTGGACAATGCCGCTGAAGGTGGCGTTGACGTGAAGGTGTGCTGGTAAGGGATTATTGCTTTTAACGCAAAAGACTTTGCACATTTTGCTCATTTTACCGCATCGCCCTCGCGCGTAGAATACTCGCCATACTCTCATCGACGAGGACAAATAATGAGCAACATTCTGATTATCAACGGCGCGAAAGAATTCGCCCACTCTAAAGGCCAGTTGAATGACACCCTGACCGAGGTCGCGGACGGCTTCCTGCGCGACGCCGGGCATGATGTTAAGGTTGTGCGCGCAGACAGCCATTACGACGTAAAAGCGGAAGTACAGAACTTCCTGTGGGCTGACGTGGTTATCTGGCAGATGCCTGGCTGGTGGATGGGCGCACCGTGGACCGTGAAAAAATACATGGACGACGTGTTCACTGAGGGCCACGGTTCACTGTATGCCAGCGACGGCCGTACCCGTTCAGACGCGTCTAAAAAATATGGCTCAGGCGGCCTGATTCAGGGTAAGAAATATATGCTCTCCCTGACCTGGAACGCCCCTCTGGAAGCATTCACCGAAAAAGATCAGTTCTTTGAAGGCGTGGGTGTCGACGGCGCGTACCTGCCTTTCCACAAGGCTAATCAGTTCCTGGGCATGGACCCGCTACCGACCTTCATCGTCAACGACGTGATTAAAATGCCGGACGTCCCGCGCTATATCGCAGAATATCGCAAGCATCTGGCTGAAATTTTTGCTTAACTGGTAGCCTGGAATTAGAAGGAGTTAATTATGCTTACCGTTATTGCTGAAATCCGTACGCGTCCTGGCCAACATCACCGCCAGGCGGTGCTGGATCAGTTCGCGAAAATTATCCCAACCGTACTGAAAGAAGAAGGCTGCCACGGCTATGCGCCGATGGTTGACGCCGCTACCAGCGCCAGCTTCCAGGCCACCGCCCCGGACTCGATCATCATGGTTGAGCAGTGGGAAACCGTGGCGCATCTTGAAGCCCACCTGCAGACCGCACATATGAAAGCGTGGAGCGACGCGGTGAAAGGTGACGTGCTGGAGACCCACATCCGTATTCTGGAGCAAGGGGTTTAAGTCCCCCCCTCACCTCGCCCTCTCCAGCGAAGAGAGGGAGAACAGATCCAGCCCGGCAGGCGCTAGCGCTCCGGGCTTTTTTTATCACCTTAAAACCCAACTGCTATGCTTATTCTGACTTCATGATTAACAGGAGGATGGAATGGGTCTTTTTAACTTCGTAAAAGAAGCAGGCGAAAAGCTGTGGGATAACCTGACCGATCATAAAGGTCAAAGCGACAAAATCACCGAGCACCTCAAGAAACTCAACCTTCCCGGCGCGGATAAAGTTCAGGTTAACGTCACCGATGGCAAAGCCAGCGTCACGGGTGACGGACTGACGCAGGAGCAGAAAGAAAAAATTCAGGTCGCCGTCGGCAATATTGCTGGCGTCAGCGAGGTGGAAAACAATATCACCGCCACCGATGCCAAAGATGAAGCCACCTACTACACGGTCAAATCAGGCGATACCCTGAGCGCCATCTCAAAAACCGTGTACGGTGATGCCAACCAGTACAACAAGATTTTTGAGGCGAACCGCCCAATGCTCTCCAGCCCGGACAAAATTTATCCCGGCCAGACGCTGCGTATTCCTAAGGCGTAACCCACAAGTCGGGGGGAAGCCCCCGACTTTTTACCTGCACAGCTTCCCGCTCTACGCCAAAAAACGTCAGCCGCTCTTTTTGCCGGGCTTTAACCCTCGATGAAACTCGTTGATGCGCTTCATGGATTTGATGGTGCGCTGCGGCTCGGTGGAGGCAACGGACAAGATAATCATCTCCAGACACAGCAGCACCGTTCCGTGCAGCGGAATTTTGCCTTTTTCTCCACCACGCGGAACGTGGATCACCACACTGGCCTCTTTGCTGAAACGCGAATCGAGGGCATTGGTCAGCAAAATAGTCGGGATCCCCAAACGTTTGGCTTCCCGCAGCGTAGTTTGCCCTTCCCGGTGTGCAGATTTTTGCGCCATCATCACCAGCACATCGCCGCGCTGGAGCGCAATCAGCTGTTCGGCAAGGCCTATTCCGGTGCGATTGAGCGGCATGGCGGGGAGCCCCATCCGGCTGAACAATCTGGCGGTGTAGTCGGCCAGAATGCCGGAGGCGCCAATCCCAAAGATAGCGACCTGTCTGGCCTGGGCCAGCAGTGACACCGCCTGCGCCATCGCATAGCGGTTGTGCGGTTGCGACAAGACCTCACAGGTGTGCTGATGCCCTTCAAGCACAAAATCGATGCTCGCGTTAACATCACTGGTGAGCGTATTTACCGTCGAGGAGATCTTTTCGCTCGAGGTGACCACCGGACCAAACCACTGCTCCAGCGTCTGCTTCAGATCGCGCAACCCGGCAAAGCCCAGCGCCTGAATCGCGCGCACCACGGTGGCGTCCGAGGTTTTAAGCAGCGTGGCGATCTCCATTGCCGTCTGCTCCATCACCGCTTCCCGGTTCTCGTTGATGTAGCGTGCCACCAGCTGCAGGCGTGGCGTTAACTGATGCCCCCGTGAGCGGAGGCGCTCGCCGTAAACATCGACCCGCGCTTTGTCTTTACGGATCACTGTGATGCCTCCGGTAGCGGTCGTCCGGCAATCTGCGACTGCACCTGCGCAACCATCAGCCCTAAAGAGGCGAAGGAATTCGAAATGGCCTCTTCACGTGAAATCAGCACATAGTGCCCGGTCCGGCAGGCATTGAGGAACTGGCACCAGCCCGGCATCACCGCCTCCATCGCCGCCAGCTCGTCCTGCGGTTTGCCCCCGGTGTCTCCGCGCCAGGTGGCAAAGACAAAATCGGCGTCCAGCTCCGGCAGACGTTCGGCGCTGACGTCAATCCGTCCCCCTTCCGGGATGCTCTCAATCAGCGGCGGGAAGGTAAAGCCGGCATCACGCAGCACGCGACCTAAAGAATGGTAGCTGTGCATGGCGTTGATTTTTCCCTGGTTGGCCTGAATCACCGACACGGTGATTTTGCGCGTATCGATGGTCGCCTTCAGCGCCCTGATTTGTTCCTGATAGCGGCGTTCCAGTATTTTCAGCCGCGCCTGCGTACCGGTGAGCTGCGCCAGCTTGCGGTAGATCTCCGGCGCACCGCCATCGAGATGGTCGATACTCACCGTCGGGGCTATCTTCTCCAGCTGTTCCACCGGCGTGTTGCGGGTGGGTTCAGTGATGATCAGATCGGGTTTGGCGGCGGCAATGGCTTCAATGTCGATATCCGCCGTGCCGATAAATTTGATACTGGAATTATCAAAATCGATACCCGTCAGCATGCCGCTGGCGCGCAGAAAATGGCTGCCATCCGGGCGCGTGCGGCCATGGCTGGCGACGGGCGGTACGCCAAGCTCTATCAGCGGAATGGTGATATCCAGATCATGCAGCGAGACGATCCGCTTCGGATGAAGCGGCACCACCACCTTGCGTCCCAGATCGTCAGTGAACGTCTGCGTCGGCTCCGCCGCACTCACCGTAAACCCAACCAGCAACAGCATCGAAAAAAGTACGCGCATCATAATCCTCTAAAATCTGTCCCGACGCTGCCAGAGCAGCAGCAGGAAAAACGGTCCGCCAATCAGTGAAATCACAATCCCCGCCGGCAACTGCAGCGGCAGGAATGCCAGACGCCCGACGGTATCGGCCAGCAGCACCAGTAGCGCGCCCAGCACGGCACTGCCCGTCAGCAACGCGGTTTGTCCACCGCGCAGCACCAGACGCGCCATATGCGGCGCAATCAGCCCCACAAAACCAATACTGCCCACGCAGGAGACGCAGGCCGCCGTTAACACTACCGGAGCCAGAACGCGCAGCAGCGCTAATCGTGAGGTGCGAACCCCAAGCCCCGTCGCGGTATGGTTACCCAGCAATGCCACGTCAGCCGCGCGGGCAGTAAAGAGCAGCAGCGCAAACGCAGGGGCAGCCCAGGCTGCGGCGATACCGAGCAGCGTCCAGTTTGCCGCATGCAGGCTCCCCGCCAGCCACAGCATCGCCGTCTGCACATCGCGTACATCGGCGGTGGTCATAAAGATCCCCATTGCCGCAGAGAAGGCCCATGACACGCCAATCCCAATAAGAATAAAACGTGGACGCGAGATATCGCGGGCCAGTGCCACCACCAGCAGCGCGGTAATGAGCCCACCGGCCATCCCGAACAGCGGACGCCAGGCCAGACCCAACGCAGGAAACTGAAAAATCAGCAGCAGCACCGCCGCGCTGCAGCCCTCTTTCACGCCGATCAGCCCCGGATCGGCCAGGCCATTGCGGGTGATGGACTGCATCGCCGCCCCCGCCATGCCCAGCATCGCGCCGCTTAAGACCGCCATCAGCAGCCGTGGCAGGCGAATATCCATCACGATATAGCGCGCATCCGCCTCCAGGCCTGGCTCAGTGAGCAGCGCGCGTCCGATAGCGGAAGCGGGTATGGGAAGCGAACCGTGCGTCAGGCCAAACCCCAGCAGGAGAACGCTCACAAGGACGATAAGCGCAACGCATGCCATAGCCCCCGGGCGCACCAGCCCGGAAAAGGGTCCGACACGCCATGCGCGAAGTCCGGCCCGGTTCATTTGAATATCCTCGACGCCATCAGGATAAAGAGAGGGGCGCCCACCAGCGCGGTCACAATCCCGGTGGCCAGCTCATACGGCATAAACAGCGTACGGGCCGCGATATCCGCCAGCAGTAACACCAGCGCCCCGCACAGGGCGGAAAGCGGCACCATCATACGTAAGTCCACCGACACCAGACGGCGAATCAGCTGTGGCACGACCAGGCCAATAAAACCAATCGGCCCGGCAATGGAGACGGCCGCGCCGCAAAGCAGCGCAATCGCCAGCAGGGCCAAAAGGCGGGTTTTCAACAGCGACACGCCCAGCCCCTGCGCCATCCGGTCGCCCAGGGCCAGCATATTAAGCGAAGGCGACAACCAGAGCGCCAGAGCGAACCCCACCGCGGCAACCCAGGATGCGCTATGGATGGTCTGCACGTTGAGCCCGGCCAAATCCCCCGCCAGCCAGGTGCGCATGGCAAGCAGCGTCTGTTCGTCCAGAATCAGCACCGTGGCGGTAATCGACGAGGCAAACGCCGACATCGCCACGCCGCATAAGGTGATTTTCATCGGCGTGAGTCCGGTACGCCCTGAGGAGGAGAACGTCAGCACCAGCAAAAACAGCGCGGCAGCACCAACAGCGGCAATCAGCGGGCGGCCAAACGGCAAGGTAAACCCGAGCGCGCTGGTCAGCACCACAGCCAGCGCCGCCCCCGCGTTCAGCCCCAGAATATGCGGCTCGCCCAGCGGGTTACGAATAACCGACTGTAACAACACGCCCGCCACGCCGAGTGCGGCCCCGGTGGCCATGGCGGCAGCCAGCCGTATCAGGCGCAATCTGACGATCACGTTATGATCGAAATTACGCGGGTCGAAATGAAGCAAGGCCTGCACCACCGTCTGGGGAGCAATGACACGCGCACCAACACCCAGGTGGGCAATCGCGCCCATCATCAGCAGCAAGGCAAACAGCAGGAAAGCCAGTGACGTTCGGATCATGATTTTTCTGCGACCTGGCGAAACGGCATAAAGAACGGCTTACCGGTCAGCGGATTAACCGACATATGGACGTCGACATCAAACACCGCTTTGATGAGCTCCGGCGTGCAGACATCACCTTCGTGCAGCACGCCCTGCACTTTCCCCTGGCGTAAGAAGACCAGCGAGTCACCGTAGTTTACGGCGAAGTTGAGATCGTGAAGCACCACCACTACCGTACGACCATGCTGGCGGGTCAGGGTATGCAGCAACTCGAGGATTTCTACCTGATAGCGAAGATCGAGAAAGGTTGTCGGTTCATCCAGCAGGATATACGGCGTTTGCTGCGCCAGGGCCATGGCGATCCAGCAGCGCTGACGCTGGCCGCCGGAGAGGCTTTCGACGGGCAAATGTGCAAACTCTGCCGTACCGGTCAGGTGCAGGGCCTCATCAACGGCCTGCTCGTCCTCGTCGCTCCACTGGCGCATAAAATTTTGCCAGGGAAAACGGCCGCGTGAAACCAGTTCAAATACGGTCAGTCCTTCCGGCAGCAGCGGAGATTGCGGCAGGATACCGAGCTGCCGGGCGACCGCTTTGGTCGGTTGCTCGTGAATGGCTTTGCCATCGAGCAGCGCGGCGCCGCCAAGCGGCTGCAACAGACGCGCAAGGGTGCTCAGCAGTGTGGATTTTCCACAGCCGTTCGCCCCCACCAGCACGGTCATTTTCTGCCGGGGGATTGCAAGGGAGATATCATCGACGATGATTTTTTTCTGATAGCCCGCGGAGAGGTTCTCCAGAACCAACCCCGGCTTATGCGTGTTGTGCGCCACGTGAATGCCAACTTAATAAAAAATCTAACAAATAAAAATAAAACTCATTCTCGTTGAGAGTTTGCCGCTGCACCATGTAGTAGTCAAGGGGATAAACACCCTGGTAAAGCCAGGGTTAAATAACAGGTACTACAGCAACAACGTTGTTTTTAACATCATTATTTTCATCATGTTATCCACCTCCCTTTCGCATCAGAACAGGCACCTTCAGGCTGTAGCCGATTTTTGCTTTTTTCCATTTACTACTACATTCCTGCATGATTGAATGATTCTCAATTACATGTTCGATGCCACACGGTTAACGAGCAGACAATTAAGGGCAATGACTCACACATTCTTCCGCGCCCCTTCATGCGTGGGATATTTTTGGGAAAACAGATGTAATGGCTACGTTCACACATTCTCTCTCTGGGGTAAAAGGGCGCGCGCTCTTTTCACTGCTGTTTATGGCACCGCTGGTGCAGGCAGCCGACACCACAACGGCTAAAGACGGCGAAACGCTGACCGTCACCGCCGATCCTAATGCCGTGGCCGAGGCCACAAACGGCTATCAGCCGCTGAACACCTCCACCGCCACGCTAACCAATATGCCGATGCTGGATATTCCGCAGGTGGTGAATACCGTCAGTGATAAAGTGCTGGAAGATCAGCACGCAACTTCACTTGATGAAGCGCTTTATAACGTCAGCAACGTAGTGCAGACCAACACCCTGGGGGGCACGCAGGATGCGTTTGTACGCCGGGGTTTTGGCGCGAACCGCGACGGGTCAATAATGACCAACGGCCTGCGCACCGTGCTGCCGCGCAGCTTTAATGCCGCGACCGGGCGCGTGGAAGTGCTGAAAGGCCCGGCCTCAACGCTGTATGGCATTCTCGATCCTGGCGGCCTGATCAACGTGGTTACCAAACGCCCGGAAACCCGCTTCGGCGGCTCGATATCTGCCACCTCCTCCAGCTTTGGCGGCGGCACCGGGCAGGTTGATGTCACCGGCCCGATTGACGGCACACGACTGGCGTATCGCCTGACGGGCGAGTATCAGGACGAAGATTACTGGCGTAATTTTGGCAACGAGCGCAGCACCTTTATCGCCCCGTCGCTGACCTGGTTTGGGGATGATGCCACCGTGACCGTGCTCTATTCGCATCGCGACTATAAGACGCCGTTCGATCGCGGAACCATCTTCGATCTCAACACCAAACAGCCGGTAAACGTGGATCGTAAAACCCGCTTTGACGAGCCGTTTAACGTTACTGATGGTCAGTCCGATCTGGCGCAGCTGAACGCGGAATACCGTCTTAACAGCCAGTGGACCGCGAAGTTTGACTACAGTTTCAGCCAGGATAAATACAGCGATAACCAGGCGCGCGTGATGGCCTATGACGCCAAAACGGGTAACCTGACCCGTCGTGTGGATGCAACTCAGGGATCGACTCAGCGCATGCACAGCACGCGTGCGGATCTGCAGGGGAACGTGGATATCGCGGGCTTTTACAATGAGATCCTGACCGGCGTGTCGTATGAGAATTACGATCTGCTGCGTACGGACATGATGCGCTGTAAGAACGTTAAAGACTTCAATATCTACCATCCGACCTACGGCAAGCTCGGCAAATGTACCACCGTCTCCGCCGCTGACAGCGACCAGACGCTCAAGCAGGAAAGCTACTCCGCCTACGCCCAGGACGCCCTGTACCTCACCGATAAATGGATTGCCGTTGCCGGGCTGCGCTATCAGTATTACACCCAGTATGCAGGCAAGGGTCGCCCGTTCAATGTGAATACCGACAGCCGCGACGAACAGTGGACACCGAAGCTGGGGCTGGTCTACAAGCTCACGCCATCCGTCTCGCTGTTTGCTAACTATTCCCAGACGTTTATGCCGCAATCGTCCATTGCGAGCTACATTGGTGACCTGCCGCCGGAAACGTCAAATGCTTACGAAGTGGGTGCAAAATTTGACCTGTTCGATGGCATTACCGCGAACATCGCGCTGTTTGATATTCACAAGCGCAACGTGCTGTACAACGAAAGCGTGGGCGGTGAAACCATCGCTAAAACCGCTGGCCGCGTACGCTCGCAGGGTGTGGAGGTGGATCTTGCCGGGTCACTGACTGAGAATACCAATATTATCGCCAGCTACGGTTACACCGATGCGAAAGTGCTGGAAGATCCAGACTATGCGGGTAAGCCCCTGCCGAACGTGCCGCGTCATACCGGTTCCCTGTTCCTGACTTACGACATTCATAACGTGATCGGCGGCAATACCCTGACCCTTGGCGGCGGTGGGCACGGCGTGAGCCGTCGTTCAGCGACCAACGGTGCGGATTATTATTTGCCGGGTTACTTTGTTGCCGATGCCTTTGCAGCCTACAAAATGAAGCTGCAGTATCCGGTGACGCTGCAGGTGAACGTGAAGAACCTGTTTGATAAAACCTACTATACCTCGTCCATTGCGACCAATAACCTGGGCAACCAGATTGGCGATCCGCGCGAAGTGCAGTTTACGGTGAAGATGGAGTTTTGATATAAAAAAGCCCGGTGGCGCTAGCGCTTACCGGGCCTACGATCGCTATGGCTGAGGCATCAGGCCTCAATATCCGCCATATCGCCTTTCTCCTGCAGCCAGTTGCGTCGGTCTTCCGAGCGTTTTTTGGCCAGCAGCATATCCATCATGGCGTTGGTTTGCTGCTCGTCTTCATCGCTGATAGTCAGCTGAACCAGACGACGGGTGTTAGGATCCAGCGTGGTTTCGCGCAGCTGCATTGGGTTCATCTCGCCCAGTCCTTTAAAGCGCTGAACGTTTGGTTTGCCCTTCTTGCGCTTGAGCTGTTCCAGCACGCCCGCTTTCTCTTCTTCCGTCAGCGCGTAGTACACCTCTTTGCCGAGGTCGATACGGTAAAGCGGCGGCAGCGCGACGTAGACGTGACCGTTTTTCACCAGCGTGCGGAAGTGCTTCACGAACAGAGCGCACAGCAGCGTGGCGATGTGCAGACCATCGGAGTCCGCATCCGCGAGGATACAGATCTTGCCGTAACGCAGCTGGCTGAGATCGTCGCTGTCCGGATCGATGCCGATCGCCACAGAGATATCATGCACTTCCTGCGAGGCCAGCACTTCATCAGACGAGACTTCCCAGGTATTCAGGATCTTACCTTTAAGCGGCATGATCGCCTGGTATTCACGGTCGCGCGCCTGCTTGGCCGAGCCCCCTGCCGAGTCCCCTTCCACCAGGAACAGCTCGGTGCGGTTGAGGTCCTGCGCCGTGCAGTCTGCCAGCTTGCCCGGCAGCGCAGGGCCGCTGGTCAGCTTTTTACGCACCACTTTCTTCGCCGCACGCAGACGACGCTGCGCGCTGGAGATCGCCATTTCCGCCAGCATCTCTGCGGCCTGAACGTTCTGGTTTAGCCACAGGGTAAAGGCATCTTTGACCACACCGGAAACGAAGGCCGCGCACTGACGCGAGGAGAGACGTTCTTTGGTTTGCCCGGCAAACTGCGGATCCTGCATCTTCACGGACAGTACGTAGGCACAGCGATCCCAGATATCTTCCGCCGACAGCTTCACGCCGCGCGGCAGAATGTTGCGGTATTCGCAGAATTCACGCATCGCATCCAGCAGACCCTGACGCAGTCCGTTGACGTGCGTACCGCCGAGCATGGTCGGGATCAGGTTGACGTAACTTTCGGTCAGCAGCTCCCCGCCTTCCGGCAGCCACAGCAACGCCCAGTCCACCGCTTCGGTATCGCCAGTGAAATTACCGACGAACGGTTTTTCTGGCAGGGTCGGCAGGCCGTTTACCGCTTCGCACAGATAGTCGTTAAGACCATCTTCATAGCGCCAGGTCTGCTCGGTGTTGTTGACGTTATCTTTAAACGTGATTTCCACGCCAGGGCACAGCACCGCTTTGGCTTTCAGCAGGTGCGTCAGACGAGAAACAGAGAAACGTGGGCTGTCGAAGAAGCTTTCATCAGGCCAGAAGTGGACGCTGGTACCGGTGTTGCGTTTACCGCACGTGCCGACAACCTGCAGATCCTGCACTTTCTCGCCGTTTTCAAACGCGATGTTATACACCTGGCCGTCGCGGCGAACGTTCACTTCCACGCGCTTTGACAGGGCGTTAACCACGGAGATCCCCACGCCGTGCAAACCACCGGAGAACTGGTAGTTCTTGTTGGAGAACTTACCGCCCGCATGCAGTCGGCAGAGGATCAGCTCAACGGCCGGTACGCCCTCTTCCGGATGGATATCCACCGGCATGCCGCGACCGTCGTCGATAACTTCCAGCGACTGATCGGCATGCAGGATAACGTCGACGCGTTTGGCATGGCCTGCCAGCGCTTCGTCGACACTGTTATCAATCACTTCCTGGCCCAGATGGTTTGGGCGCGTCGTATCGGTGTACATCCCCGGGCGGCGGCGAACCGGCTCAAGCCCGGTGAGTACCTCAATGGCATCAGCGTTATAGGTTTGCGTCATGATTTAAACTAGCAATTCGCATTGATTGTCAGAGGCTGTGCAGTCCAAGAAAATCGACAATCTGGGTGAAATGATCCTCAAAGCCCGTGAAAGCATGGTTTCCGCCCTCTTCTATAGTCTGGCGGCAGGATGCGTAATACGCCACTGCCTGGCGGTAATCCAGCACTTCATCACCCGTTTGTTGCAGCAGCCAGATCAGATCCGGTGCTTCAAGCGGGTCGACCTGCATAACTTTGAGATCGTAAATATGGCGTGACTCTAGCACATATTGTTGGCCGGTGTAGGGGTTCTCGTTTTCGCCAAGAAAGTCCCGCAGCAGCTCAAACGGCCGAACCGCCGGGTTAACCACAACGGCGGGCAGCATAAAGCATTGCGAGAGCCATGTGGCGTAATACCCTCCCAGCGAGGAGCCCACCACGCCAAAAGATTCGCCGCCGTGTTCCAGAACAATGGATTCCAGCATCTCCGCCGCCTCTGCCGGATAAGGCGGCAGCTGCGGGATAATCATCTCAACGTACGGATGATGCTCGCTCAGCCACTGGCGTAACTGTGTCGCTTTTGCGGAGCGCGGCGAGCTGTTGAACCCATGCAGGTAGAGGAGCGTAGACATCAATAGCCTTCTGAAGCGGTATCGGGGCGAAATTGCGTGCCTGCCAGACGGCAGACTTCGGTGGTCAGCGTACCATCGGCATGCAGTTCCAGCCAGCGCCAGCCCGGTGCAATGGTATCCAGGGTAAAGTTAGCGCAGTGCGGCTTAAACTGAACGCAGGTGGACGGCGTTGCCAGCAGACGGCGACCGTTCCAGTCGAGATCCTGTTCCTGATGAATGTGTCCGCACAGCAGATTCTTCACGCGCGGGAATTTCACCAGCACGCTATCCAGGGCGGCAGAGTTACGCAGACTGTGTTGATCAAGCCAGCTACAGCCCGCCGGCAGTGGATGATGATGAAGCAACAGCAGCGTATGACGCGCCGGTTCGGCAGCCAGTTTGGTCTCCAGCCAGTCGAGCTGAAACTCGCTTAACTCACCGTGCGGGACGCCAAACACCTGGCTGTCGAGCAGCAGGATCTGCCACTGGTCTCCCGCCAACACACACTTCGCCGGAGAGATCCCCGCTTCCAGGAGAGAGCTGTACATTGCAGGCTGGAAGTCATGGTTGCCCGGAAGCCAGACGCACGGCACGCTAAAGCTCGCGATGCCTTCAGCAAAATGCTGGTAGGCCGCGGAGGATTGATCCTGCGCCAGATCGCCCGTTGCGACAATCAGATCGCAGGCACGATTTTCAGCGTGAATCGCGCTAAGTACAGCCTGATAACTCTCCCAGGTGTTCACCCCCAGCAGAGTTTCATGCTTTTCGGCAAAAAGGTGAGTATCGGTGATTTGTAATATCCTGACTGGTGCCCCACCAGCAACAGTCAGGTTCAACAGGCTTTCCAAATGGTGTCCTTAGGTAGGTTTATGACGCTAACAAACCGGAATCGCCATTGCTCCATGTGCTAAACAATATCTTAGCCAGTCGGCTAAAAACTGGTTAATTTGATGCTTTTCGTCGCGTTGATGCAACTTTTTATTCGGGTAATCATACCGCGCTTTAAACCGAAAGATCTGCTGACTTGAACACACTTCAGCGACCATCGCGTCGTGATAGAGCCGCACTGTCATGGACGGCAGGCTCCAGTAGCTAATGCTGGGGGCCGTTTGTTCAATCTCCACCAGCGTAGTGTAGCGCGTTGATTCTGTTATCGTTAACCGATACTGCGCGTTGCTCACCTGATAGCTTACCGTTTCGCCGGGTGCGTCATTTTTCGGCAGCAGGCGGCGCAATTGTGCGAAATTGGTTTCGCACAGGCGCATCATTTCTGGGAAGTCAGGTGTATAACGCTTCATTTTTTCCACTCGTTTCGTAATGTCTGATAATGCAGTTGCAGCCATTGCAGGGCGATGACAGACGCTGCGTTGTCGATTTTCCCCTCTTCTACCCACTGGTAAGCCTGCTCCCGACTCACCACATGAACCCGAATATCTTCGTTTTCATCTGCCAGACCGTGGATCCCTTCCGCCGTCGTGGCGTCCACTTCGCCCACCATAATGGACAAGCGCTCGCTGGTGCCTCCCGGACTGGCCAGATAGCTCAGCACCGGTTTTGTGCGACCGACAACCAGCCCGGCTTCTTCCAGCGCTTCGCGACGGGCGACGTCTTCAACCGACTCGCCCTCTTCGATCATCCCGGCTACCATCTCCAGCAACCACGGGCTTTCACTGACGTCATAAGCGGCAATACGAATCTGCTCAACCAGCACAACTTCATCGCGCACTGGGTCAAAGGGTAGCAAGACTGCGGCATGCCCGCGCTCAAAAATTTCTCGCTTAATTTCGCCGCTCATTTCACCGTTAAACAGGCGATGCCTGAAACGGTAAAGTTCCATTGAAAAAAAACCGCTATATAGTGTTTCTCGTGCAATAATTTCTACATCGTTTTTGGCGAATGTCACGGGCAACTTATCTGGTTTTTGCATGAGTCGAGTCCTGGTAGCAATGGTGATGAAATGATGAATTTCAAGGCTGTTTGGCTGCCGTTTGTAAGGCTATATGATAGATTGGTGCAAATTACCGCCAGATGGCACGTTACGCCAACCTTTTGGTGTGGATGATTCTGTTAGAATCGGCAATTATTTTTAATTAGATCAGCGCTAATACTGCTTCACAACAAGGAATGCAAATGAAGAAATTGCTCCCCATCCTTATCGGCCTGAGCCTGACGGGCTTCAGTGCAATGAGCCAGGCGGAAAACCTGTTACAGGTCTACCAGCAGGCACGTCTGGGCAACCCTGATTTACGTAAATCAGCGGCCGATCGTGATGCTGCGTTTGAAAAGATTAACGAAGCGCGTAGCCCACTGCTGCCGCAGTTAGGTTTAGGTGCAGATTATACCTACAGCAACGGTTTCCGCGACGCTAACGGCGTTAACTCCAATGCTACCAGCGCCTCACTGCAATTGACACAGACGCTGTTTGATATGTCCAAATGGCGCGCCCTGACCCTGCAGGAAAAGAGCGCGGGTATTCAGGATGTGACTTATCAGACCGACCAGCAAACGCTGATCCTGAACACGGCGACCGCGTACTTCAACGTCCTGAGCGCGATTGACTCGCTCTCCTATACTGAAGCGCAGAAACAGGCGATTTACCGCCAGTTAGATCAAACCACCCAGCGTTTCAACGTGGGTCTGGTGGCGATCACTGACGTGCAGAACGCCCGTTCACAGTACGACAGCGTACTGGCCAACGAAGTGACCGCGCGTAACAACCTCGACAACGCGCTGGAATCCCTGCGTCAGGTCACCGGCAATTACTACCCGGAACTGGCTTCCCTGAACGTGGACAGCTTCAAGACCGATAAGCCGCAGGCGGTGAACGCCCTGCTGAAAGAAGCGGAAAACCGCAACCTGACCTTACTGCAGGCGCGTCTGAGCCAGGACCTGGCTCGCGAGCAGATTCGTCAGGCGCAGGATGGCCACCTGCCAACCCTGAGCCTGAGCGCCTCTACTGGCGTGTCTGATACCAGCTACAGCGGTTCTAAAACCAACACTGCCCAGTATGACGACAGCAACCAGGGCCAGAACAAAGTCGGTCTGAGCTTCTCTCTGCCGCTGTATCAGGGTGGGATGGTGAATTCTCAGGTGAAACAGGCGCAGTACAACTTTGTTGGCGCAAGCGAGCAGCTGGAAAGCGCACACCGCAACGTGGTGCAGACCGTGCGTTCGTCGTTCAACAACGTGAACGCCTCTATCAGCAGCATCAACGCGTATAAACAAGCCGTTGTGTCCGCCCAAAGCTCACTGGATGCAATGGAAGCCGGTTACTCCGTCGGTACCCGTACCATTGTTGACGTGCTGGACGCGACCACCACGCTGTATAACGCCAAACAGCAGCTCTCCAGCGCACGTTACCAGTACCTGATTAACCAGCTGAACATTAAGCAGGCGCTGGGTACGCTGAACGAGCAGGATCTGCAGGCGCTGAACAGCGCACTGGGCAAGCCAGTCTCAACGTCGCCGGACAGCGTTGCACCGGAGAACCCGGAGCAGGTTGCGGCGGTTGATAACTTCAACGCTGACAGCAGCGCGCCTGCTGCACAGCCAGCCGCTGCGCGTACCACGACGTCCACCAGCAAAGGCAATAATCCGTTCCGTAACTAAGCGTGTCATCAGGCCCACTGCGGCCTGATGCCCTCATCCCGGTCCTCTCCCACAGGGAGAGGACGCATCTGAATCACATCCGAACGTAAGCCAACGTAAAGATCCCCCTGATTCCGACCCTCTTCGCTTCATTTTCAACCACTCATCCTCTATCCTGAGCGTTATAACCACTGGGTCCTGGAAGACAAACATGAAACGGACAAAATCCATAAATCACGCGTCGTTCCGCAAAAGCTGGAACGCGCGTCACCTCACTCCTGTTGCGCTGGCGGTTACCGCTGTCTTTATGCTGGCAGGCTGTGAGAAAAGCGATGAAACGGTCTCTCTGTATCAAAACGCAGAGGACTGCTCAGCCGCAACCGGCAACGCGGCAGAATGTAAGACCGCGTATAACAACGCCCTGAAAGAAGCGGAACGTACCGCACCGAAATATGCCACACGCGAAGACTGCGTGGCAGAGTTCGGTGAAGGCCAGTGTCAGCAGACACCTGCTCAGGCGGGAACGGCGCCAGAAAACCAGGCGCAGGCACAGTCCAGCGGCAGCTTCTGGATGCCGCTGATGGCCGGCTATATGATGGGCCGCCTGATGGGTGGCGGTGCAGGTTACCAGCAGCAACCGCTGTTCAGCTCGAAAAACCCGGCCAGCCCGGCTTACGGCCAGTACACCGATGCCAGCGGCAAAGGCTATGGCGCAGCGACCCCGGGCCGTACCGTGACCGTACCGAAAACGGCGATGGCTCCGAAACCGGCTACCACCAGCACCATCACCCGCGGCGGGTTCGGTGAGTCTGTGGCGAAACAGACCAGCATGCAGCGTAGCGCGACGGGCACCTCGACTCGCTCAATGGGCGGCTGATCATGGAACGAGTCAGTATCACCGAGCGCCCGGACTGGCGCGAAAAAGCGACCGAATACGGTTTTAACTTCCACACCATGTATGGCGAACCGTACTGGTGTGAAGATGCTTATTACAAACTGACGCTCGCCCAGGTAGAAAAACTGGAAGCGGTGACAGCAGAACTGCATCAGATGTGCCTGAAGGTCGTTGAAAAAGTCATCGACAGCGATGAGCTAATGGCTAAATTCCGCATTCCTAAGCACACCTGGGGCTTTGTACGCCAGTCGTGGAAAACCAGCCAGCCCTCGCTCTACTCTCGCCTTGATTTGGCGTGGGACGGCGTGGGTGAACCTAAGCTTCTGGAAAATAACGCAGATACGCCAACCTCTCTGTATGAAGCGGCCTTCTTCCAGTGGATCTGGCTGGAAGATCAGATGAACGCCGGCAACCTGCCGGAAGAGAGCGACCAGTTCAACAGCCTGCAGGAAAAGTTGATTGAGCGTTTCGCCGAGCTGCGTGAACAGCACGGCTTTAACCTGCTGCATCTCGCCTGCTGCCGTGACACAGAAGAAGACCGTGGTACGGTTCAGTATCTGCAGGACTGTGCTGCCGAAGCGGAACTCGCCACCGAATTTCTCTACATCGAAGATATCGGACTGGGTGAGAAAGGTCAGTTTACTGACCTGCAGGATCAGGTGATCAGCAACCTGTTCAAGCTCTATCCGTGGGAATATATGCTGCGTGAGATGTTCTCCACCAAGCTGGAAGACGCTGGCGTGCGCTGGCTGGAACCGGCCTGGAAGAGCATCATCTCCAACAAAGCCCTGCTGCCGATGCTGTGGGAGATGTTCCCGAACCACCCGAACCTGCTGCCGGCGTACTTTGCGGAAGATGATTATCCACAAATGGAAAAATACGTCGTTAAGCCGATTTTCTCCCGCGAGGGGGCAAACGTCTCCATTATCGAAAACGGTAAAACGCTGGAAGCGGTTGAAGGGCCTTATGGCGAAGAAGGAATGATCGTCCAGCAGTTTTATCAACTGCCGAAATTTGGCGACAGCTATACGCTGATTGGCAGCTGGCTCATCAACGATCAGCCTGCCGGGATTGGCATCCGCGAAGATCGCGCGCTGATCACCCAGGATCTGTCACGCTTCTATCCGCATATTTTTGTGGAGTAGAGTGCGACCTGATGCCCTCTCCCACGGGAGAGGGTGCAAACACTAAAAACAGCAGCCGCAGGTTGTGCTTTTATTACCCCACCTGCACCGACAGCATACTCAAACTCCCCATCTCTATACCGTCGACCGGGATCGTCACCGGCTCCTGACCATCCCACGCGCCCAGGATATACAGCAGCGGCAGGAAGTGTTCCGGCGTTGGGTTAGAGAGCGAACCGCCTTCGTGATCCAGATAGTTCACCAGCGGGTGCTCTTCAACCGGGCCTTGCCAGGTCAGATTGTCTTTGACGTAGTCGTTAAAGGACGTTGCCCACGGATACGGGGTATTTTCACCGTGCCAGCGCGCCGTGCGAAGGTTGTGTACCACGTTACCGCTTGCCACCAGCATGATGCCTTCATCGCGAAGCGAAGCCAGCTTGCGGCCCATCTCCATGTGCCAGGCTGCCGGTTTAGTGCTGTCGATACTCAGCTGCACCATCGGGATATCGGCGTCAGGGTACATTTTTATCAGTACGCCCCATGAGCCGTGGTCAAAGCCCCAGGCTTCTTTATCCAGCGCGACCGGAACCGGGGCCAGTAGATCGACCAGTCGGAGGGCCAGCTCTGGCGAGCCTGGAGCCGGATAGTGCGTGTCGTACAACGCCTGCGGGAAGCCACCAAAATCATGAATGGTTTTTGGCGCTTCCATGGCGGTCACGCCGGTGCCGCGGGTAAACCAGTGCGCAGACACCACCACAATCGCTTTTGGACGCGGTAACGTCTCGCCCAGATGACGCCACGTGCGGGTATAGACATTATCTTCCAGCACGTTCATTGGGCTACCGTGGCCTAAAAACAGTGCTGGCATACGCGAAGAAGTCATGGTGATATCCTTACAGAAGGTGTCAATTTGATGGTGCTACATTACGCGTAATCCTGCAAAGATGAACGCTGATAAGCGTGAAGATCATCATCAGGAAATTTGAATGTAAGGAATGCGTAAAGCACAGGTTCCCGCTCTCGCTTTGGCTAAAGTGAATAATTAGTATTGATTAGAATGATTAACGCAAGGAGCATTGCATGTCTGTCCCCTTGATCCTGACCATACTTGCGGGCGCCGCCACGTTTATCGGTGCGTTCCTCGGCGTGCTCGGCCAAAAGCCGTCTAATCGCCTGCTGGCCTTTTCACTGGGTTTTGCCGCCGGCATTATGCTGCTCATCTCCCTGATGGAGATGCTGCCTGCCGCATTGGGAACGCAAGGCATGTCTCCGGTGCTGGGTTACGGCATGTTTGTCTTTGGTCTGCTGGGCTATTTTGCCCTCGATCGCATGCTGCCCCACGCGCATCCGCAGGATTTGATGCAGAAAAGCGTCACGCCCGTGCCACGTAAGATTAAACGTACCGCTATTTTACTGACACTCGGCATCAGTCTGCATAACTTCCCGGAGGGCGTGGCGACCTATGTGACCGCCAGCAGCAATCTGGAAATGGGGTTGGGTATCGCCCTGGCGGTGGCCTTGCACAATATTCCTGAAGGACTGGCCGTTGCCGGGCCGGTCTATGCCGCCACGGGATCAAAACGCACCGCCGTGCTCTGGGCCGGGATTTCAGGCATGGCTGAAATTCTGGGCGGTGTGCTGGCATGGCTGATCCTGGGCAGTCTGGTTTCACCGGTGGTGATGGCTGCCATTATGGCCACGGTTGCAGGGATTATGGTGGCGCTCTCGGTAGATGAACTGATGCCACTGGCGAAAGAGATCGATCCCGACAACAATCCAAGCTATGGCGTGTTATGCGGAATGTCTGTAATGGGATTAAGCCTGGTGTTGTTACAAACGGCAGGTATTGGCTAATATTATACTATGGCGCTTATTTTTTTATAAGCGCCCATCTCCCAGGCGTAATTAATCACACACCCATTCAATAAGCGCATATATATAAGCCATCTTAAAGCGGGCTTAATAATTACTAACAACACATTGTTACATTTGGAAGTAAAATACACAGAGCCAATTTTTGACCGTTCAAAAATGCTCATGTAAAGGAAATTCTAATGAACAATGGAAATAAAACCCTTCTTGCTCTGACTCTCGCCACTTTCCTCTCTGCACCTGCTTTTGCCAGCGATCAAGGCTCCGGAAAAATTACCTTCAAAGGCGTTGTGATTGATGCGCCATGTAATATCGCTCCTGACAGCGTTGATAAAGAGATCGATCTTGGTCAGATAACAACCGCGGTCATTAATGCCAACAAAAAATCAACGGCGGTGCCGGTTGATATCAATCTGGAAAACTGCCAGCTTGACGCAGCGGATGAAACCGCCACCCCCGTCACTAAAGTGGACGTGACCTTCAGCAGCACCGCTACCGATTCAACAGACACCAGCTTGCTGAGCAATACCTATGCGGGCGGTGCACAGAACGTTGGCGTTCGCCTGCTGGATAGCGCAGAGTCTCCAGTCACGCTTGGCTCCACAGAGACTGTCGATCTGTCTGCAGGTTCAGCAATTCAGACGCTGCACTTCAAAGCGCAGATGGAAGTGGCCAGTGGTAAAACAGCAACGGCCGGTCAGGTTGAATCTACCGCAAATTACGTCCTGCTGTATAAATAAGCCAAGACGCTGAATTCTGTTTCGGCTGGCAATATATTTGCCAGCCATTGCCGTAATTTTATTTGAGAGCTAAATGATGAAATACAGTGCGTTTTCGATCATCATTGCTGGCTTTCTTACGCCTCTTCCACTGGTTGCCGTTGAATTTAATATTAACGCTATCGATAAAGATCAGCGCGGCAATGTTGATTTATCCCAGTTCAAAGATAAGAACCACGTTGCGCCGGGTCATTATTTCGTTACCGTTTCAATAAATAATACGCCGCTCACTAACGGCTGGCAGTTAGCCTGGTATAAAAAAGACGATACAACGGAAGTCTGCATTCCGTCCGATCTGGCGGACACTTTTGGTCTGGACGATAAATACCGCAGCATGCTGACGGTTAACGCGGGCTGTGTCGACTTTTCCCCGCTGCCGCAGGTTCGTTTCGAGTTTATTCAGGCGACGCAAACGCTGGAAGTCACCCTACCTCAGGCCTGGCTACAGTACCGTTCCACCAACTGGATGCCGCCCGCGACCTGGGACAACGGTGTCTCAGGCGTGCTGCTGGATTACAATCTGTTTGCCAGCCGCTATCAGCCAGATGAGGGGTCAAGCAGCGATAACGTCAATACCTACGGGACCGCTGGCGCCAACCTGGGCGCCTGGCGACTGCGAGGAGATTATCAGTACGCCCTTAACCGTACGGATGGGAGGTCGCAGAGCGATGGCCGCCTTTCTCGCGCCTACCTTTTTCGCCCTCTGCCTGTATTTGGCTCTACGCTGACGCTGGGTGAGTCAGATTTTCAGTCGGATATTTTCGACGGATTTTCCTACACCGGAGCCTCACTTATCAGCGACGAGCGCATGCTGCCCTGGTCTCTGCGCGGCTACGCGCCACAAATTTCTGGTATTGCTCAGACGAATGCCACCGTGACCGTCAGCCAGGCAGACAGAATTATCTATCAAACCAAAGTTCCGCCGGGTCCCTTTGTGATCCAGGATATCAACCAGTCGGTACAGGGTACGTTAGACGTTATCGTCGCCGAAGAAGACGGTCACACCAGTACCTTTCAGGTTTCTGCAGCATCAGTGCCTTTCCTGACGCGAAAAGGCCAGGTTCGCTATAAGCTGGCGGGCGGTAAACCCCGTCAGGACAGCTCGCATAATGTCGAAAGCGAGGCCTTTTTAAGCAGCGAATTCTCCTGGGGCGTACTCTCCCGGACATCCCTGTACGGCGGGCTTCTCAACAGCGGTAATGATTACCGCGCACTGGCGGCAGGTATCGGGCAAAACATGGATATGCTTGGAGCGCTGTCATTTGACGTCACCCGGGCCAGCAGCCAGCGCGTAGGAGAAACAAAGCAGACCGGATACAGCTATCGCATCAACTACAGCAAGCGTTTCGACACCACCGGGAGTCAGCTCACGCTTGCCAGCTACCGCTACTCCGACAATCGCTTTCTCAGCTATGCCCGTTTTCTTGAAAACGATCAGGCTGACGCAGAAATGGAAAAACAAACGCTGAGCATCACTGCCAGCCAGTTCATCCCCGCCCTGTCGCTAAACCTTTACCTTGGTATGCTGCGCCAGACCTGGTGGGACAGAGCCCCCTCCACCACCGGAACGCTCACGGCAGGATACACCTTCGACCTTGGCCGCTGGAAAAATCTTGGCGTGACGGCCTCATGGAGCAAAACACATTATCAGGATCAAAGCGATGACACGCAGGTTTACTTCTCGCTAAGCCTGCCCCTCGATCCGGAGCACCGCCTCAATTACGACCTGAGAAACAGCGACACGACGCGTCAGACGCTCTCCTGGTATGACTCTTCAGACAGTAACAATACCTGGGGGATATCCGCTGGTACCGAGAGCAAAAAAACTGACGCCGGGGCGCAAGTCAGCGCGAATTATCAGCATTACGCCGGAACGGGAGACCTGAACCTGTCCGGAAGCTACAAGGCCAACGAATACCGTTCCATCAGTGCGAGCTGGAACGGCTCGTTCACCGCAACCGCCCATGGGGCAGCGCTTCATCGCCGGAGCTACGGTAACGAACCACGCGTGATGGTCAGCACGGAAGGAATCGGCAATATACCGCTGAATATGTCCCACGATGCGACCAATACCTTTGGTATTGGCGTCCTGCCCGCCTTTTCGAGCTATATGCCCGCCAGCGTACAGGTGAATCTGAATAATCTGCCAGAGGGTGTCGATGTCGATAACCGCGTCCTCCGCTCGACATGGACCGAGGGGGCAATCGGTTATCGGCTGATTGCCTCCCGTCAGGGTCAGGATATTGCCGGTGTCGTGCGTACCGCCCGCGGCACGCCTCCCCTCGGTGCCCAGGTGCGTGAGCAGGATTCAGGTAAAGAGGTGGGCATTGTCGCCCAGGACGGACACATCTGGCTGGGAGCGGTAAACGCGAAACAGCACTTTACGGTCACGTGGGGAGACAATCAGCAGTGTCATTTCTCCCTGCCAGCCTCTCTCGACAACACCACGCAGCTAATGCTGCCCTGTCAGTAAATTATCATGATGAAATCATATGTTTATTTAGCAGCATTCCTGTTTTGTGGCTCCAGCGTCTCGCATGCGGCGATTAACCTGGACAGGACGCGCATCGTCTTTTCCGCAAGCGATAAAGCCAGCAGCCTGACTATCGACAACCAGAGTAAATCACTTCCCTATCTTGCCCTCGCCTGGGTGGAGGATCAGGAGGGGCGCAAAGAGGACAGCCATTTTATGGTCCTGCCTCCCATTCAGCGTATTGAACCTGGCACTTCGTCACAGGTACGGATTGTGAAACAGGCTGCGACGCAACAGCTGCCTCAGGATAGGGAAACGCTGTTTTATTTCAATCTGCGTGAAGTGCCGCCCAAAAGCACGAATCTGAAAGAGGCGCGTAGCGTCATGCAGGTGGCTATGCAGAGCCGCATCAAGTTGTTCTGGCGTCCGGAAAACATCCGCAAAAAAACGGGAGAGGAAACGGAAATGCAACTGGCGGTGACATTGTCGGGCAACACCATGCGCCTGAAAAACCCAACGCCCTATTTCATCACCCTGGCGTGGCTGAGCAATAACGGTAAAACAATGATGCCAGGCTTCGACAGTTTGATGATCGACCCGTTTGCGACCAGCACGCTGACGCTGAGTGAATCACAAGGAACGGGCTATAGCATAGGTTATATCGATGATTACGGTGCGCTACGCAAGGTTAATCTAACCTGCTCCGGGTCAACACCATGCACGCTGGCGCCGCGTAAGGCAGGGCAAAATGCGACAACTCGCTAAGCTTTTCCTTTTTATGCTGGTGATGTGTCCCCTTAAGCAGGCGCTGGCGCTGAACTGCTACCTTGGCACACAAAATGGCCCGGTGGAGCAAACCAAAACGGTGTCAGAATTCTCAATCCCCAGCACAGCCAGGGTTGGGCAAAAAATATGGGAATCCAGCGATATCAAAATCCCCGTGTATTGCGACAGGAATACCGCGTCAAATCATGAGAACGAAGACGTCTTCGCCTGGGTGAACCCTTATCCGTCGGTGTCGGATCCTTACTACGAACTTGGGGTGACCTACGAAGGTGCGGATTACGATGCCATCGGGCAAACCTACGGCGTGGATACCCGTCAGTGTCTGGACAACAACAGCCTGAGTAAATATACGGCTGAACAGTTAAAAGCGATGGGCTGGGAGAAATACGTGTGCTCGGGGAATGCGTTGGATGTTCATACCTCACGAACCTTTGCGGCGCGCTTCAGACTGTACGTTAAGCTCAGGGCGATACCGCCTCAGGGCTACGTCAGTACGCTTGGTGATTACATCGTCGTGCAGTTTGACGGCAAAGGAGGCGTAAATGCCCTTTCTGATGCGAAAAATCTCAAATATCACATTAACGGGCTGGAGAACATCAGGGTCCTGGACTGCGGGGCGACGTTCAGCATTTACCCTGAAAATCAGGAGATCGATTTTGGCACCTTCAGCGCACGTGACATCGTCAATCAGGGCACACGCACGCGAACGTTCTCGGTTAAAACCAGTAAAGTACAGGATGCACAGTGTTCAGACGGGTTTAAGATCGACGCGTCGTTCTATACCGATAACGAACTGACGGCCAATGACACGGCGTTGCTGATTGGTAATGGGCTGAAGCTGCGTATTCTTAACGGTACACAGCCCTACACCTTCAATCAGTATGACGAGTACGCTGATTTTACCGGTTCGGTACTGCATTTCGAGACCACGTACACCGCTGAGCTTTCACGTGCAGAGGGAAAGGGTATCGATTCTGGTCCTTTTGAAACGGTCGTGCTGTTTAAAATTAACTACCACTAGAGACAACAAAGCCGGGTTTCCCCGGCTTTTTCATTCATGCATCGTTCAGCTGGCTTTGCGCTCGTGCGCCTGACGGTACTCGATCAGATCTTCAATCGTCACCACCGGCATGTTGTGCAAGCGTGCAAAGGTGATGCACTCTGGTGCACGCGCCATGGTGCCATCATCGTTGGTCAGTTCACACAGTACGCCTGCAGGTTTGAAGCCTGCCAGCGTTACCAGGTCAATGGTCGCTTCCGTGTGGCCGCCACGGGTCAGCACACCGCCCGCCTGCGCACGCAGCGGGAAGACGTGGCCAGGACGGTGCAGGTCGGAGGGTTTCGCGCCATCCGCAATCGCTGCACGGACGGTAGTCAGACGGTCAGCCGCTGACACACCGGTGGTCACGCCATGCGCAGCTTCAATCGTCACGGTAAAACCGGTACCAAAGGCGCTGGTGTTGTTCTCAACCATCATCGGCAGGTCAAGCTGCTTACGACGGTCTTCGGTAATACACAGGCATACGATGCCGCTGCCGTGACGGATGGTCAGTGCCATCTGCTCAACGGTCATGTTTTCGGCGGCGAAAATCATGTCGCCTTCGTTTTCACGGTTTTCATCGTCCAGCACCATCACACCGCGGCCTTCGCGCAATGCATCCAGTGCATGTTCAACACGTTGAGTTGAAGTGCCAAAAGAGGAAAGTAGCGTCTGATTCATGGTAAAAAAACCTCATTAACATTATGGTTACCAGAATCAGGGCAGTCTTAGGAGCGCCGTATAAGCGGCAAAAAGATAACGTGAGCGGGCCCATGCCCGACTGGATCGTTACTCTCTCCCATCCGGACTCTAACCGTCGGCCCCGGAATTACACCGGATCTGCTGACCTTTGAGTGTTCACCCAAAGCGCTCGCGGGCTTTCAGCATGACGCTGATTTACCGCCGGTGGGGAATTTCGCCCCGCCCTGAGAATAAGCGAGATAACTATAACGCTATTGATTATCCTGGGCAATGCATAAGCAACAAACAATTTTGTTTAACCCGTGGCATGACGCGCTACAATGGACACTAACACCTTTTCATCAAGGGAAACGACAATGATTGACCCAAAGAAAATTGAGCAAATTGCACGTCAGGTTCATGAATCCATGCCGAAAGGCATTCGTGAGTTTGGTGATGATGTTGAGAAGAAAATCCGCCAGACGCTGCAGGCGCAGTTGGTTCGCCTTGATTTAGTCAGCCGCGAAGAGTTTGACGTGCAGACGCAGGTTCTGCTGCGCACCCGCGAGAAGCTGGCGCTGCTGGAACAGCGTCTGACCGAGCTGGAAAACCGGAATACGCCAGCGGAAGTGAAACCCGCACCGGCGATTCCACCTGTGGATGACCAGGAGTAAGTGCGGCCTGTTGTGCCCTCACCCCAGCCCTCTCCCACGGGGAGAGGGTAAAAAAAACGGGCCAACTGGCCCGTTTTTTTTACTGACTGTCTTTCTGGATCTTCTTGATGATGTTGGTGGTTGAACACCCGTCCTCAAAGTTGAGCACCATCACTTCACCGCCGTTGGCCCAGACCTCTTCGCTGCCCGCGATTTGCTCCGGTTTATAGTCGCCGCCTTTCACCAGCAGATCCGGCAGAATGCCTGCAATCAGGCGCTGAGGCGTGTCTTCTTCAAACGGCACCACCCAGTCCACCGCTTCCAGCGCGCCGAGCACAATCATACGCTGCTCCAGCGGATTCACCGGACGCGTTTCGCCCTTCAGACGTTTGGTCGAGGCATCGCTGTTCACTGCCACAATCAGACGATCGCCCAGCTTGCGTGCATTCGCCAGATAAGAGACATGGCCCGCGTGCAGAATGTCGAACACGCCATTGGTCATCACCACTTTCTCACCGCGTTTACGCGCAGCGGCAACGGCCACTTTCAGTTCGTCTTCGCTCATGACGCCAAAACCGGTATCGGCACGGCCGCGTACGGCGTTTTCCAGTTCGATTGGCGAAACGGTAGATGTCCCGAGCTTACCGACGACCACGCCCGCCGCGGCGTTCGCGAAGTAGCAGGCTTCTTCGAGGGAGTTACCCGCCGCCAGCGTTGCCGCCAGCACGCCGATCACCGTATCACCGGCACCCGTCACGTCGTACACTTCCTGCGCCTGAGTAGGCATATGCAGCGGCGCTTTGCCCGGCTGCAGCAGGGTCATCCCCTGCTCGGAGCGGGTCACCAGCAGTGCAGACAGCTCGAAGTCAGCGATGATCTTCATACCGCGCTCGACGATCTCCGCTTCCGTCTTACACTTGCCCGCCACCGCTTCAAACTCCGAGAGGTTTGGCGTCAGCAGCGTTGCGCCGCGATAGCGCTCAAAGTCGGTGCCTTTCGGATCGATCAGTACCGGCACATTGGCTTTACGCGCCAGCTGGATCATCTGCTGTACGCTTGCCAGCGCCCCTTTGGCGTAATCGGACAGTACCAGCGCGCCGATATTGCTCAGCGCCTGATTAATGCGCTCGTGCAGCGGCTCAGGATCCACACCTTCAAACCCTTCTTCAAAGTCGAGGCGGATCAGTTGCTGGTTACGCGACAACACGCGCAGCTTGGTTATGGTCGGGTGCGTCGGAACAGAGACGAAATCGCACTTCACGTTCACGTCCGCCAGCGACTTGCTCAGCGCGCGCGCCGCATCGTCGATACCGGTGAGGCCCACCAGACGCGAATGTGCGCCCAGAGAAGCAATGTTCATCGCCACGTTTGCCGCGCCGCCAGGACGCTCTTCAATGGTATCGACCTTAACGACCGGTACCGGTGCTTCCGGGGAGATACGGCTGGTCGGCCCATACCAGTAGCGATCCAGCATCACATCGCCGACAACCATAACTCCAGCACGTTCAAACTCTGGCAGTGTTACTTTCATTCCTGACTCCAGAAAGATTCACAATTTGCGCGCGATGATATCACACTTGTTTTGTTACGCACGGTTCCACCAGCCACTTCTGCCAGCTCGCTTTCACCTGGTCGCGTTCACGGGTAAAGCAGTCGAGCGCCACGTGGCCCGGCTGTTCCTGCAAGGCGAGGTGGTGCAACTCATCGCGCAGCGTGGTGTAGGCGCGGGTTAAGGCCAGCGCTTCCTGCTCATCCATGATGTCGTTTTGCGCAAGCAGCTCCAGAATGCGCACATTATCCGACCAGCGGGTCAGCTTCGGCTTATCATGCGCATGCAGGAGCACCAGATACTGGGTAATAAACTCAATGTCGGTAATGCCACCCTCATCGGCTTTAATATCAAACCGATCGCGGTGTTTATTGCCCAGGTGCGCACGCATTTTTTCACGCATTTCGCGCACGTCGGTCTGCAACTTACTGCCTTCACGTGGGGTGGTCATCACCGCTTTACGAATGGCATCGAACTGCGTTTTTAACTGCGGATCACCATACACCACGCGGGCGCGCACCAGCGCCTGATGCTCCCACGTCCAGGCTTCGTTTTTCTGATAATCGGCAAAGGATTCCGTTGAAGTCACCAGCATCCCGGCCGCGCCGGACGGGCGCAGACGGGCATCCACTTCGTACAAAATACCCGATGACGTGCGGGTGCTGAACAGGTGCATAATGCGCTGGGCCAGACGCAGATAGAACTGGCGCCCGTCAATTTCACGCTCGCCGTCGGTCATCACATCGGCCGGACAATCGTGCAGGAAGATTAAATCCAGATCCGAGCTGTATCCCAGTTCCCACCCGCCGAGCTTGCCATAGCCTACCACGGCGAAACCGCGGCCTTCTCGTTCAGCAAGATGTTTTGGCTGACCGTAACGCGCCACCATCTGGATCCACGCCTGATGCACAACTGCATCGATGATTGCTTCCGCCAGCCAGGTTAAGTGATCGCTCACTTTCATCACCGGCAGCGTTCCGGCAATATCCGCCGCCGCGACGCGCAGCATCTGCGCCTGTTTGAACTGACGCAGCGCTTCCAGCTGCTGCTCTTCATCTTCCTCGGGCACGCGCAGCAGATACTGACGCAGCTCATCGCGGTAGGCATCGGTCGCCGTCGGCTGATAGAGGGTATTGGGATCGAGCAGTTCATCCAGCAGCAGCGGGTAACGCGCCAGCTTGTTCGCCACCATCGGTGACGCCGCGCAGAGCGTGATCAGATGCTTCAACGCTCCCGGGAACTCGCTCAGCAGTTCAAGATAGGTGGTACGCGTAATAATGCCGCTCAGCAGCGGCATCATGCGGGAAAGTGGCACCGGTGCGTCGGCACGGGAACAGACATCGCTCAGCAGGTGCGGCATCAGGTGATCCAGCACCTGGCGACCACGCGGACCAATGGCGCGCTTGTTGAGTTCAAGGCGGAAATCGGCGATCAGCGCCACCACCCGATGGCGATCGTCGTCGCTCAGGTGCGCCAGCACGGGCGTGGTGTCATCTTCCTGCAGGGCATCCTGCCACAGTTCACGCCAGTGTTCAGAGAGCGTATCGTCCTGCGATTCGCTTTCATCATCGCCAATCAGCTCGTTAAAGATACGGCGCACGCCTGCCATATGCGCGTCCAGTCGTTCGGTCAGTGCCGCCCAGTCGTCCACGCGCATGCCCCAGGCCAGACGCGCCCGGTTCAGCTCATCCCCCGGCAGGGTCTGGGTTTGCTCGTCATTGATGCTTTGCAGCAGATTTTCCAGACGACGCAGGAACAGGTATGCCTCACGCAGGGTTTGCGCGTCCCCCTCCGGCAGGAGATGGAGTTGCTCAATCGCCGACAGCGTCGGGAGCAACGAGCGGGATTGCAGCGACGGCTCGCGACCACCGCGGATGAGCTGGAAAACCTGGACAATAAACTCGATTTCACGAATGCCACCCGCGCCGAGCTTAATGTTATCTTTCAGCCCACGACGGCGTACCTCACGGGCGATCATCCCTTTCATGTTACGCAGGGACTGGATCACGCTGAAGTCGATATAGCGACGGAACACAAACGGGCGCAGCATGGCGCGTAGCTCGTTGGCGTAAGCGTCGTCACTGTCACCCATGATCCGCGCTTTGACCATCGCATAACGCTCCCAGTCGCGCCCCTGCTCCTGGTAGTAATCTTCCAGCGCCGCAAAACTCAGCACCAGCGGGCCGCTGTCGCCAAACGGACGCAGACGCATATCCACGCGATAGACAAATCCGTCCTGCGTCGGCTGATCCAGCGCCTTAATCAGACGCTGGCCAAGACGGGTGAAGAACTGGGCGTTGTCCAGCTCACGACGGCCTCCGCGCGTGGAGCCGTTCTCCGGCCAGGCAAAAATCAGGTCGATATCGGAGGAGAAGTTCAGCTCGCAGCCGCCCAGCTTGCCCATCCCCAGAATCAACAGCGGCTGAGGAACCCCTTCCTCGCTGCACGGCGTGCCCCACTCTTTACAGCAGGCGGCGTAAAGCCAGTCTCGCGCAGCGACAATCAGCGTCTGCGCCAGCTCGCTCAACTGCTGGAGCGTGCTCTCTTCACTGACCAGCTCAAGCGCCTGCGCCCAGGCGATACGCACCATCACCCGGCGGCGGAACTGGCGCAACACCCGCATTAAGGTGGCCTCATCCACGACGTCAGCCAGCGCGGTTTGCAGCCAGACTGCATAATGCCGCCACTCGTCAGCCTGCGGCGGGGCGTTTTCAAGCTCCACCAGCCAGTCCGGGTTAGCCGTAATACTTTCCTGCACAAAATCACTGAACGTGAGCACGCGCTTTGCCTGCTCACTTAACGATGACGCCGGTAATGACTCAGGCAGACGTTCGCAAACGGTCTGCCACTGCTGCTGTAACTGCGAAGAAAGCGGCATTATAGGGGTTCCTTGCCAGAGTTAACGTTTTCCGCTGTGCAGCCAGAATGGCTCCTGCGAAATGGCCTCGTTGCGGAAATGCTCAATCTCAATATGCTGACGGGTTTCGATGGCATGTTTCAGCCCCTGCCAGTTCTCCAGCCAGGCCTGCGCTTTGACGCCATCATAGGCGCCTGACAGCAGTAACATGCTGTCGATGTTGCGCGTCAGGCGGATCAGCTGATCGCCGTACTGGTCGCCCAGCGGATAAGCAAAGGTGGTTTTCAGCTCTGCGGCATGGCGGGAAAGGTGGATATCCGCGAAACGTTTGAAGTTTTCTGCGATTTTGGTCTGGGCTTTAGCGTCCAGGAAGGTGCGCCAGCCGCGTGTCACCAGAAACTCGGTCAGCGCCAGTTTGGCGGCCGCGGTTTGCGGGCTGTAGATCGCCGTTTGCGCCGACACGTCGGAGAGCATCAGTGCTTCGGTTTGGGTCAGCAGATCGCGTAAGTGAGCACTTGCTTTGCGCGGCACAATGCCGCCAAACAGCGTCAGGGTATGACGAACCAGACCGATGGCGGCCAGGACGTGGGCTTTTGCGTTTTTGACATTACGTACCCAGAGCTCCTCGTGGTACTGCCACTGCGAGAGCGCCAGCTCCAGCGCCGCCTCCATACCCTGCTCAACGCTGGCTTTTGGGGCAACGCGTAGCACAGGGGTCTCTTTCAGCACGCGTGGCGCATTCCCGGCTGCCAGATGATAGCCGCGGGCGGCTTTGCTGAGGCTGCCCTGACGTAAGCCTGACTGACTCACTAGCTTACGCGCCAGCCTCAGCACATCGTTCGTCTCACCTTCCAGCAACTCAAGCTCCAGCTCGCAAATCGGTTCCTGGTATTCGCCCGCTTTCACCTCGCCCAAATCAAGGGCGATTTCAATGCGGCTTTTGCCTTCCGTTACCAGCCATTTCTCGCGCCAGAAATCGGTGCTGAACAGCGGCTGCACCTCTGTTGCCAGGGTGGATGGCAGTTCGCCGTTCGGCCACACTTCTGCCGGAAAACGTTCCAGCTCAAGTTCTGGCTGACTGATGTCGATATTGTATTCCGGGCGCTGATGCAAACCGCCCACAACGCGACCGGCGATTTTCATCGTCATCTCGTAGCGCCCGTTCGCGCCACGGATGCGCAAGCCCATATCGTGACGACGCAGCCAGTTGTCCGGCGTTTCGTAATAGATATTGAGCAGCTGTACGGGTTCATGGTGTTCGCCGGACAGCGTTTGCAGATGCTGGCGCAGCGCGTCAACGCTGTCTTTTTCGACGATAAACTTTAATTCGATCTCTTGTGCCATAGCCTTGTACTTTTGCGTGCGTCACAGACGCGTCGATGAAGGCGAACTTCCTCGCCATTTGTTTGTCAGTACATAGTATTTTGCGCCAAATTGCCACGCAATGAGCAATTTGACGGGCGTAAAAAGTTTGCAGCGGCGGCGATCGGGACACAGATGATTCTGATTGATGACGAATCCTTTGCGTAGAGACACTGATGCCACTACTATCGTTCCACTATTTATGAAAATAACGACTGATATGCTTAAATTACGCCTGATTGGACTTACTTTACTCGCTTTTAGCGCCGCGACTGCGGTCCACGCTGAAGAAAAGCGTTACGTTTCTGACGAACTGAACACCTGGGTACGTAGCGGCCCCGGAGATAATTATCGCCTCGTGGGTACGGTAAATGCCGGCGAGGAAGTCACCCTGTTACAGACCAACGCGGAGACCAATTATGGTCAGGTTCGCGACAGTTCCGGCCGTACGTCCTGGATCCCCCTGAAAGAGCTGAGCACCGTGCCAAGCCTGCGCACCCGCGTGCCGGATCTGGAAAACCAGGTGAAAACCCTGACCGACAAGCTGAACAACATTGACGGCACCTGGAACCAGCGTACCGCGGAAATGCAGCAGAAAGTCGCGCAGAGCGACAGCGTGATTAACGGTCTGAAAGAAGAGAACCAGAAACTGAAGAATGAGCTGATTGTGGCGCAGAAGAAAGTGAATGCCGCCAATCTGCAGCTCGATGACAAACAGCGCACCATCATCATGCAGTGGTTTATGTATGGCGGCGGCGTACTGGGCGTCGGTCTGGTACTGGGTCTCGTTCTGCCACACCTGATCCCAAGCCGTAAGCGTAAAGACCGCTGGATGAACTAACTCGTCTTCTCTGCCAGACTTACGTATGATCCTGGAAAAGAGAAAACGGGAGTGTAAGGCGTGAAGAGTTATCTGGTCGGTGGTGCGGTACGTGATGCGTTGTTAGGTCTGCCGGTCAAAGATAAAGACTGGGTGGTGGTAGGCGCCACCCCCGAAGAGATGCTTAACGCGGGCTACCAGCAGGTAGGCCGCGATTTTCCCGTGTTCCTCCATCCGCAAAGCCGCGAAGAGTACGCCCTGGCGCGTACGGAGCGTAAATCCGGTTCCGGCTATACCGGCTTCACCTGCTATGCCGCGCCGGACGTCACGCTGGAGCAAGATCTGCTGCGCCGCGATCTCACCATCAACGCGCTGGCGCAGGACGAGAACGGCCAGATCGTAGACGCTTATGGCGGCCAGGACGATCTGCGCAACCGTCTTTTACGTCATGTTTCCCCGGCCTTTTCTGAAGATCCGCTCCGGGTGCTGCGCGTGGCGCGCTTTGCCGCGCGTTACGCCCATCTCAGTTTCCGTATTGCCGATGAGACGATGGCGCTGATGACCGCCATGACCGAGGCGGGCGAGCTGGAACACCTGACGCCAGAGCGCGTCTGGAAAGAGACGGAAAATGCCCTCACCACCCGCAACCCGCAGGTCTTTTTCCAGGTGCTGCGCGACTGCGGCGCCCTGAAGGTGCTGTTCCCGGAGATAGACGTGCTGTTTGGCGTGCCTGCCCCGGCAAAATGGCATCCGGAAATCGACACTGGCGTGCACACCCTGATGACGCTCAGTATGGCGGCCATGCTCAGCCCGGAGGTGGACGTGCGTTTTTCCACCCTGTGCCACGATCTTGGCAAAGGCTTAACGCCAAAAGAATTCTGGCCTCGCCACCACGGGCACGGCCCGGCAGGGGTGAAGCTGGTCGAGGGGCTGTGCCAGCGCCTGCGGGTGCCGAACGAGATCCGCGATCTGGCGAAACTGGTGGCCGAATTCCACGACCTTATCCACACCTTCCCAATCCTGAAACCGGCCACCATCGTTAAACTGTTCGATAACATCGATGCCTGGCGTAAACCCCAGCGCGTCGAGCAGATCGCGCTCACCAGCGAAGCTGACGTGCGCGGGCGTACCGGGTTTGAAGCCTGTGACTACCCGCAGGGGCGTTTGCTGCGCGCAGCGTGGGCGGTGGCCAAAGCGGTACCGACGAAAGATGTTGTCGACGCGGGCTTTAAAGGTCCCGAGATCCGGGAGGAGCTCACCAGACGGCGAATTCAGGCGGTATCAGACTGGAAGGAAAAGCATTGCCCTCAGCCAAAAGACTGAGGGCAGTCGGTCAGAAGAAGACCACGTAAACGGCAGCCGCGACGATAAAGCGGTAGATGGCGAACGGGATAAACGAGATACGCTTAATCAGTTGCAGGAAGGTTTTAATGGCAATCAGCGCCACGATAAAGGCGGTGATAAAGCCGACAGCAAACATCGGAATGTCGCCCGTGGTGAGGAAGCCAATGCTTTTGTAGAGGTCCAGCGCGGTGGCGCCCATCATCATCGGCACCGCCAGCAGGAACGAAAACTCCGACGCCGCGTAACGGCTTACGCCCATCAGCATCCCGCCAGAGATCGTCGCACCAGAACGCGAGAAGCCCGGCCACAGTGCCAGACACTGGAAGCAGCCAATGATAAAGGCCTGGCGATAGGTCATATCGTCCAGGCCTTCTGCCCGCGGCGTTTTTGGCTTCAGCACTTCCGCCGCAATCAGCAGGAAACCACCGACCACCAGCGCGTACATCACGTTAATCGGGTTAAACAGCGATTTGATGGTGTCGTGGAAAACCAGCCCCAGCACCACTGCCGGGATCATCCCGAGCAGGATATGAATCAGCGTCAGGCGGCCCTTGCTCTCACCTTCACGCTGTGGCAAACGCCCGAAGTGGATACCGATCAACCCAAACAGACGCCGCCAGAACATCACGACCACAGCCAGAATGGAACCCAACTGAATGACCACCTCGAACGTCTTTGCGGTATCGCCTTCAAAGCCCAGCAGATGGCCAACGATAATCATATGGCCCGTACTGGAAACCGGCAAAAACTCCGTCAATCCTTCGACCACACCCAGAATTGCCGCCACCAGCAGCGAGTGCATATCGCTCATCTATAAACCCCTAAAAAAATATAAAAAAACGGTCGCCCCAACAGCTACCGTGAAAGATACAGCTTTAAGACCGATATAACCTAAAATGGTTTAGCTATTATGACGTTAAATCTATCCTTTCAGATTTGTGCCACGCTCGATGATGACGCCCACATTAGCGGCACGCGCCACCGCGCCTGGCTTGCTCAGCTTAATGCGCACCCACGGCGAGTTGAATTTGGTCAGCAGCAGTTCGGCCACCTCCTCCGCCACCCGTTCTACCAGCGCAAAACGCTGCCCTTCAACGTGGGCAATGACCGTTTCGCTGATGTCGGCATAGCTCAGACAATCATTTACGTCATCACTCTTCGCTGACTTGCGGTTATCCCAGCCCATTTCGATATCGAACACCAGCTTCTGCTCGATGGTCTGTTCCCAGTCGTAAACACCAATAGTGGTGATTACCGAAAGTTGCTCTATAAATACAATATCCATCACGACCTGCCTGCTTTTTGGCTAAACCGGATACCACTTCCGGTGAATTATGCGTATTATCCACAGATGCTGAGAATACAGATACATTTTCTAAACGGAACAGCGTTATGAGTGCAATCGCGCCTGGAATGATTCTCCTCGCCTACCTTTGCGGCTCAATCTCCAGCGCCATTCTGGTCTGCCGCATTGCCGGGTTACCTGACCCGCGCGAAAGTGGTTCCGGGAATCCGGGAGCGACCAATGTACTACGAATTGGCGGCAAGGGAGCAGCCGTAGCGGTTTTGATTTTTGACGTTCTGAAAGGGATGTTACCCGTCTGGGGCGCGTATGCGCTGGGCGTTACTCCGTTCTGGCTGGGGCTTATTGCCATCGCCGCCTGTGTCGGCCACATCTGGCCCGTATTCTTCGGTTTTAAAGGCGGCAAAGGCGTCGCGACAGCCTTTGGTGCCATCGCGCCCATCGGCTGGGATCTCACCGGCGTGATGGCGGGCACCTGGCTGCTGACCATCCTTCTGAGCGGCTATTCGTCGCTGGGCGCCATCGTCAGCGCGCTGATTGCCCCCTTCTACGTCTGGTGGTTCAAACCCCAGTTCACCTTCCCGGTGTCGATGCTCTCCTGCCTTATCCTGCTGCGTCATCACGATAATATTCAGCGTCTGTGGCGTCGTCAGGAGACCAAAATCTGGACGAAGCTCAAGCGAAAGAAAAAAGATCCCGAGTAGCGGAGAGTTATGCCTTATAACCAAATGTGATTTTGGTCATCTTCTGCCTGTGGTAACTGTTAGAGACACAACACAACCACACAAAAAGAAAATGGCAGAAATCACAGACACCACTCCCCTTGCAACGGCAGGAAACACCCCGGATGGCGACATCAAGTGGGTACGTAACGCATCGGACGTTTCACGTCTGGTTAACGACGGTTCTCAGGGCCGCACCAACGCCCGTATTGTGGTCGGTATTGCGCTGGGAGGGATTTTCCTCGATGCCTACGATCTCGGCGCGCTGGCGTTTGGCATCAAAGACATTACCCGCGAATTCAATTTAACCCCTGCAGGCACCGGCATGGTGGCCTCGGCCATTACCTTTGGTGCTATCGTCGGGGCGCTGCTTGGCGGCTATCTTACGGATAAAATCGGGCGTTACCGCGTCTTTATGGCCGACATGGTGTTCTTTGTCGTCGCCGCTATCGCCTGCGCACTGGCACCAAACGAATATGTGCTGGCGGGTGCGCGCTTTGTGATGGGGCTCGGCGTGGGGATTGACCTCCCCGTGGCGATGGCCTTTCTGAGCGAGTTTGCCAAACTCAAAGGCCCGGGTAATAAGGCCTCCAGCGTCGCAATGTGGTGCCCTACCTGGTATGCCGCCATCAGCATCTCTTACCTGCTGGTGCTTTTCTTCTACGCCGTGCTGCCGGCAAGCCACAGCGACTGGCTCTGGCGCTTAATCCTCGGTTTTGGTGCGGTGCCTGCGCTGGTGATTATCGCCATTCGCAGTCGCTATATGAGCGAATCGCCGGTCTGGGCGGCAAATCAGGGCAACCTGAAAGAGGCGGCGTCTATTTTACGTCAGTCGTATAACATCAATGCCCACGTGCCGCAGGACGCGCTCAGCCAGCCCGCGCCGGTGGTCAATAAGGCAAAATGGTCGAACTACCTGAACCTGTTCCGGGGCATCTATTTACGCCGCACCACGCTCGCCACGCTGCTGTCGGTGGTCTCTTCCTTCGCCTATAACGCCGTGGCGTTTGGTCTTCCGGTAATCATCTCCAGCTTCTTTGTCCAGTCGATGCTGACCACCATTCTGATTTCGCTCGCGCTTAACCTGCTGTTTGCCTTCGTTGGCGGACTGCTGGCGGTCCGCTACGTGCCGCGCTTCGGCGCCTGGCGAATGTCACTTGCGGGCTACGCCTGTCAACTGGTGGCACTGCTTGGGCTGGCGCTGATAGGGCGGCCTGAAGGCGCGGCAGAGGGTGTGATTGCCGTCGGCATGCTGGCGCTGTTCCTGTTTGGTCAGGGTTTTGGGCCAGGCGCGCATACCATGACGTTCGCTTCCCTCAGCTACCCGACCTCGCTGCGCGGCGTGGGCGTAGGCCTTAACCAGACGCTGATGCGCAGCAGTTCAACGCTGTCACTGTTCCTGTTCCCGCTGCTGGTAGCCTCACTGGATACCGCCGTCTTCTGGGTGATCGCCCTGGCGCCGTTTATCGGGCTGGCCTCACTGCTGGCGATCCGCTGGGAACCCTCCGGGTATGATGTGGATGCGGAGGATTACCGGTAATTACGTATCACTTCGGTGGGGTCAGCCCACCGAAGGACTTTTATAAATCTTCCAGCAGCGTTCTGGAGAGTTTTTTTAGCGTCTCAAGCTCATCATCATTCATCCGCATGCTGCAGCGAATCCGGTCTGGCAGCGCCATCACCTGCTTTTTAAGTTCATTCGCCTTATCGGTCAGAACGACGTGTTTCATCCGTTCATCATTAGCCACGGCAACACGGTTCAAAAATCCTTTTGCCTCAAGCTTTTGTACGAGCGGAGTCAATGTACCCGAATCAAAAAACGTCTTATCGCTCAGATCGCGAAGCGGGATGTTGTCTTTCTCATAAAGGGCCATCAAAACAACAAATTGCGGATAAGTGAGGTCCAGCTCCTGCAGTAAGGGGCGATATTGTCGAACGAACGCATTGGTAACCGAGTACAGGGAGAAGCAAAGTAAATCATCTAATGTTTTGTTTTCTTTCATTTTTGTATCCACCCTGAAGCTGTTATCAAAAAAAAATTATAAATAAAGTTTGACTAAAAGTATCTTGCGCGCAAGTATTATATCAACAACTAAGTAGCGCACTACTTAATACGGTAACTGTTCAATACTCGCTTAAAGAGGTACTACCATGAAAACAATGACCGCCATCCTAATTTCTTCCGTCTTCGCGTCAGCCGCGGCATCCGCTCAAACCAGCAATACCCCAACCCCGACCGCGGGCGTGCAGGCATTTCTTAATGTTCTGAATGCCGGGAAAGGGAAACCGATGGAACAGATGACCCCGCAGGAAGCACGTCAGGTATTGATTGGCGCGCAGCAGGGCGCAAAACTTCCCCCCGCTGACGTTTCAGAAAAAACGATCCAGGTAAATGGTCAGGCGATCAAACTGAAAATAGTGAAACCTGAAAACGCGAGCGGCACGCTCCCGGCATTTATGTTCTTTCACGGCGGCGGTTGGGTGCTGGGTGATTTCCCAACCCACGAACGTTTAATCCGCGACCTCGTTCGCGCTTCCGGCGCCGCTGCGGTTTATGTCGATTACACACCGTCACCTGAAGCCCACTTCCCGGTGGCAATCAATCAGGCCTATGAAGCGACAAAATGGGTAGCCGCGCACGGTCAGGAAATTGGCGTGGATGGTAGCCGTCTGGGTCTGGTCGGTAACAGTGTGGGCGGCAATATGGTGGCTTCCGTGGCGCTGCAGGCAAAACAGTTCAACGGCCCCAAAATTCGCTACAACGTGATGCTCTGGCCAGTTACCGATGCGAATTTCGATACTGCCTCGTATAACCAGTTCGAAAATGGCTATTTCCTGTCGAAAAACATGATGAAATGGTTCTGGGATAACTACACCACCCGCGCTGACGATCGCAACAATATCCTGGCCTCTCCGCTTCGTGCCAGCACCGCGCAGTTGAAAGGTTTCCCGGAGACCTTGATTCAGACAGCAGAGCTGGACGTTCTGCGGGATGAAGGTGAAGCCTTCGGGCGTAAACTGGATGCAGCTGGCGTCCCGGTGACCGTCACGCGCTATAACGGCATGATCCATGATTACGGCCTGCTCAATCCACTGAGCGAAGAGCCGACGGTCAAGGTTGCCCTGGAGCAGGCTGGCGCAGCGCTGCATGAGCACCTGAAATAACAGCATCGCGATCCTCGTTAAAAAGCACGTCCCCGGGGCGTGCTTTTTGGTTTCGTCTTAAACGCCATCCATAAGCGACTCATATGACAGCCTTCAATTCTGCCAGGGCATACTGAAACGACCCCGATGATGAGCAGATGGATGCAGCATGTTAGCAGCTCAGGTCACTGATAATACATACAAAGGCTGGCAGGCATCGCTTGCCCTGCAGTTTTGTCACACCCCTGAGAAAACCCTCCTGCACTCCGCTCATCACGTCGGGCCGCTCACCGTTCAGCGTCCGTTTTACCCCGAAGGGGAAACCTGCCACCTTTATCTGCTTCATCCGCCCGGCGGGATTGTGGGCGGCGATACGCTGGACATTTCCGTTCGGCTGAACGCCAAAAGCCATACGCTTATCACCATGCCCGGCGCCAGCAAGTTCTATCGCAGCAGCGGCCCGCAGGCCCGTCTGAGCCAGCACTTTTATCTCGATGAAGACGCCACCCTGGAATGGCTGCCGCAGGACACCATTATTTTTCCCGGTGCGAATGCCGCACTGCGCTCCGTCTTCCACCTGAAGGCCTCCAGCACGCTGCTGGCGTGGGAGCTGTACTGCCTGGGCCGCCCGGTGATAAACGAAACCTTCAGCCACGGCACGCTGGAGAGCCGTCTTGAGGTGTGGGTAGATGACGAGCCGCGCCTGATTGAGCGCCAGCATCTTAGCGACGGCGATCTCACGCCCGTCGCCGGACATCCGTGGATCGGCACGCTGCTGTTCTATCCGGCTACCGATGATCACCTCGACGCGGTGCGCGAGCGGCTCGCACCGCTGGAAAATTATGCCGGGGCAACGCTCACCGATGGCCTGCTGTCGGTGCGTTTTCTCTCCCACGACAACCTGATTTGCCAGCGGGTGATGCGCGATATCTGGCAGTCGCTTCGCCCGCTCCTCACCACCAAAACCGCCTGTTCGCCGCGTATCTGGCAGACATAAGAGAAACGTTATGGAACTGACCCCCAGAGAAAAAGACAAGCTGTTGCTGTTCACCGCCGCGCTGGTTGCCGAACGCCGCCTTGCGCGCGGGGTAAAGCTCAATTACCCGGAATCGGTCGCGCTGATCAGCGCCTTCATTATGGAAGGCGCGCGCGATGGCGAAACCGTCGCCTCACTGATGGAAGCGGGCCGTCACGTCCTGACGCGCGACCAGGTGATGGAGGGCGTACCGGAGATGATCCCGGATATTCAGGTGGAAGCCACCTTCCCCGACGGGTCAAAGCTCGTCACCGTGCATAACCCGATCGTCTAAGGAGCGCGTGATGATCCCAGGCGAGTATCAGATCCAACCCGGCACTATTGCCCTTAACGTCGGGCGCGAAACCCGGCGTGTCATCGTCGAAAATCACGGTGACCGGCCGATCCAGGTGGGATCGCACTACCACTTTTACGAGGTGAATCCGGCGCTGAAGTTTGACCGGGAAGCCACCAAAGGCTACCGGCTGAATATTCCGGCAGGCACCGCCGTGCGTTTCGAACCTGGCCAGAAGCGCGAAGTGACGCTGGTTAAGGTCACCGGGGCGCAGCGCATTTTCGGTTTCCGTGGTGATGTGATGGGAGAAGTGAAAAATGGCTGAAATTTCGCGCCAGGCTTATGCCGATATGTTCGGCCCCACCACCGGCGATAAAGTACGATTAGCCGACAGTGAGCTGTGGATCGAAGTGGAAGACGATCTCACCGTCTACGGCGAAGAGGTTAAATTTGGCGGCGGGAAAGTGATCCGCGACGGCATGGGCCAGGGGCAGATGACCGCGCAAGACTGCGTGGATCTGGTGCTGACTAACGCGTTGATTGTCGATCACTGGGGGATCGTGAAAGCGGATATCGGCGTGAAGAACGGGCGGATCTTCGCCGTCGGCAAAGCCGGTAACCCTGACATTCAGCCTGGCGTAACGATCCCGATCGGTGCCGCCACAGAAGTGATCGCCGCTGAAGGGAAGATCGTCACCGCTGGCGGGATCGACACCCACATCCACTGGATCTGCCCGCAACAGGCCGAAGAGGCGCTGGTTTCCGGCGTCACAACGATGATCGGCGGCGGTACGGGACCTGCGGCAGGGACCAACGCCACCACCTGCACGCCGGGACCGTGGTATATCGCCCGTATGCTGCAGGCTGCTGATACCCTGCCGGTGAATATCGGCCTGCTCGGCAAAGGTAACGGTTCAAACCCGGATGCCCTGCGCGAGCAGATAGTCGCCGGTGCCATCGGGCTTAAGATCCACGAAGACTGGGGCGCGACGCCCGCAGCCATCAACTGCTCGCTGGAGGTGGCGGAAGAGATGGACATTCAGGTGGCGCTGCACAGCGACACGCTGAACGAATCCGGTTTCGTCGAAGACACGCTGGCCGCCATTGGCGGGCGCACCATCCATACTTTCCACACTGAAGGAGCAGGCGGTGGCCACGCGCCGGATATTATTACCGCCTGCGCACACCCCAATATTCTGCCCTCCTCCACCAACCCGACGCTGCCCTATACGGTCAATACCATCGATGAACATCTCGACATGCTGATGGTCTGCCACCACCTCGATCCGGATATCGCCGAGGACGTAGCCTTTGCCGAATCGCGTATTCGCCGGGAAACCATCGCCGCGGAGGATGTGCTGCACGATATCGGCGCATTCTCGCTCACCTCCTCAGATTCGCAGGCCATGGGCCGCGTCGGGGAAGTGATTATCCGCACCTGGCAGGTGGCGCACCGCATGAAGGTGCAGCGCGGCGCACTGCCGGAAGAAACCGGCGATAACGACAACTTTCGCGTGAAGCGCTACGTCGCCAAATACACCATTAACCCGGCACTTACCCACGGTATCGCCCACGAAGTGGGCTCCATCGAGGCGGGCAAGCTGGCGGATTTAGTGGTCTGGTCCCCGGCGTTCTTTGGCGTGAAACCCGCCACCATCGTCAAGGGCGGGATGATCGCCTGCGCGCCGATGGGCGATATCAACGCCTCGATTCCCACGCCGCAACCGGTCCACTACCGCCCGATGTTTGGTGCGCTGGGTGCCGCACGCCACGCCACCCGGCTGACGTTTGTCTCGCAGGCTGCTGACGCGCTGGGAATGGCACAACAGCTCAACCTGCAGAGCGCCACAGCGGTGGTCAAAGGCTGCCGGACGGTGAAAAAAGCCGACATGATCCACAACGGCCTGCAGCCAAATATCACCGTCGATTCGCAAACCTATGAAGTGCGCGTCGACGGCGAACTGATAACCAGCGAACCGGCTGACGTTCTGCCGATGGCGCAACGCTATTTCCTGTTTTGAGGAGTGATGATGATCTTTTTAACCCAACGCCTGGACCATGCGCATCCGATTACCGCCAGCGTCACGCTGCCGATTGACGTACGGGTGAAAAGCCGCGCCCGCGTATCGCTAAACGACGGCCGCGAAGCCGGACTGATGCTGCCGCGCGGCCTGCTGCTGCGTGGGGGGGACCTGCTCTGTAACGAAGACGGCAGCGAGGTGATCGAAGTGATTGCCGCCCCGGAGTCCGTCTCCGTGGTGCGCTGCGACGATCCTTTCCTGCTCGCCCGCGCCTGCTACCACCTGGGTAACCGCCACGTGCCGCTGCAAATCATGCCCGGCGAGCTGCGCTATCACCACGATCACGTCCTCGACGACATGCTGCGCCAGTTTGGGCTGGCGGTAACCTTCGCCAGCCTGCCGTTTGAACCCGAAGCGGGGGCCTACACCAGCGAGGCCCACAGTCATAGCCACGCTCACGCTCATTCACATTAAGGATTCATCATGCGCAAGTACTTACCCCTGTTACTGCTGGCTTTTTCCCTGCCTGCGCTGGCACATCCGGGACACGGTGCCGACAGCTTCCATGCTGGTTTTTTCCACCCACTGACCGGACTTGATCACCTGCTGATGCTTGCCGGTGCGGGCGTGCTCTCCGCGCTGAGCGGCCGCAAGCTGCTGCTGCCTTTTGCCACCCTCGGGATGATGCTCGTCGGTGCCATTGCAGGCAGCCTGCTCGGCGGCTTTAGCGGCATGGAGATGCTGATTATCGCCTCGCTGGGCGTCTGCGGCGTGATGATGTTTAAAACCGAAAATCGTCTGCTGCTGGCGGTGCCTACCCTGGCGATGTTCCACGGCTGGGCGCACGGGGTGGAGATGTCCGGCCACAGCTTCTGGCTCTTCACCAGCGGCTTTATGCTGGCCAGCGCCACGGTGCTGTGCGCCAGCTTCGCCGCGGGGTTACTGCTGCGCCGCCACGACGGACTGCGTAAAACTTTTGGCGGCGGGCTTATCGTCTCTGCCCTGCTGGCGCTGATGAGCTGATGGAGCTCGCCCGCCAGCGTCTGCGCCTGATGCAGCTCTCCAGCAGCAGCCTGCCGGTCGGGTCGTTTACCTGGTCACAGGGGCTGGAGTGGGCCGTCGAGACAGGCTGGGTTACCGACGCAGAGGCGTTCAAAAACTGGCAAACCCTGCAGATGGAGCAGAGCTTTTTCTGCGTCGACCTGCCGCTGTTTGCCCGGCTCTACCGGGCCTGTGAAGAGGGCGATCTGGCGGCAGCAAAACGCTGGACGTCATATCTGCTCGCCTGTCGGGAAACCCGTGAACTGCGGGAAGAAGAACGCAATCGCGGCGCCGCCTTTACGCGGCTCATCAAAAGCTGGGAGCCGGACTGTCCGGCCCCGTGGCAGCCGCTGTTTATGCAGAGCCAGCTCAGCGGCATGGCGTGGCTCGGCGTGCGTTGGGGGATTAGCGCGCACGAGATGGCCCTGAGTCTGGGCTACAGCTGGATTGAGAGCGCGGTGATGGCCGGCGTCAAGCTGGTGCCGTTTGGGCAACAGGCCGCGCAGCGGCTGATTATCGAACTGAGCGATCATTTTGCTGCCCGGTTTGAACAGGCATTTTTACGTGACGATGAGGCACTGGGCGCGGCGACGCCGCTGTCCGCCATCGCCTCTGCGCGCCACGAAACACAATATTCACGACTATTCCGTTCCTGAGGAAGCAACATGGCTGATTACAAACATCCCCTGCGCGTGGGCGTGGGTGGCCCGGTGGGGTCGGGTAAAACCGCGCTGCTGGAAGCGCTCTGCAAGGCAATGCGCGACACGTATCACCTGGCGGTGGTGACGAATGATATCTACACCAAAGAGGATCAGCGCATCCTGACCGAAGCAGGCGCGCTTGAGCCGGAGCGCATCGTCGGGGTGGAGACCGGCGGCTGCCCGCACACCGCCATCCGCGAAGATGCGTCAATGAACCTGGCCGCAGTGGAAGCGCTCAGCGAGAAGTTCGGTAACCTGGATCTGATCTTCGTTGAAAGCGGCGGCGATAACCTGAGCGCCACCTTCAGCCCGGAGCTGGCGGATCTGACCATTTACGTGATCGACGTGGCCGAAGGGGAGAAGATCCCGCGCAAGGGCGGGCCGGGGATCACCAAATCCGATTTTCTGGTGATCAACAAAACCGACCTGGCCCCCTACGTTGGCGCCTCACTGGAGGTGATGGAGCGCGACACCAACCGCATGCGCGGCGAGCGTCCGTGGACCTTTACCAACCTGAAAGCGGGGGATGGTCTGGCGACGATTATTGCGTTTCTGGAAGAAAAAGGCATGCTGCGGATCTGAATAAACCGGCCTGGCGCAATGCCAGGCCGTGTGGGTTATTTACAGCTGTTATTGGAAGCGCCCTGTTCACGCCATGCGCCCCACTGCCCGCCGGTTCCCGGGGTTTCCTGGCCCGGGTTGACATACCACTGGTTGAACCAAATTTTTCCGTTGTAAGAGACTTTGGTGCATTTGGTCGGGTAAGCAATTTTGGCGTTATAGGCCGGTGCAGCAGGTTTTACCGGCGTATCGTCTTTTGCCGGGGTGTCGTCTTTCGCGGGTACCGCAGGCTTAGTGACCTTAATGGTCATGCTGTCCGTCGCGGTACGGCCGTCTGCGCCGGTTGTGGTCAGCGTGAAGACCGCTTCTCCCTCGCTGTTGGCCGGAATGACGGCATAGGCATGCGCGCTATCCACGCTCTTCACCAGCGTGCCGTTTAGTTTCGCCTCCAGTGAGAAGGTTTCAGCCCCTTTCGTCACGCTCCAGTTATAGGATTTGGCATTCAGGCTCTTGCTGCCGTCCAGCGGGTAGGTGCTCACGCCAGTGGCCGGTGACACCATGGTGTAATCTGCCCCTGCCGCAGCCGTTGGAGCCGGCGCGACAGGCGTGTTACCGTCTTTCAGCGCCATAATGCGGGCTACCGCGCGCTCCATGTCAGGCTGTGTACCCACTTTCGCCGACTCCCCGTTCGCCAGCGGCGTACCGGTCTCCGCCAGAATCTGACGCATCTGACGCGGCGTCACGGTGATACCATTGGCTTTCGCAATGCCCGACAGGCTCGCGACCACGCCGGCAATAATCGGGTTCGCAGACGACGTGCCGGCGAACGTCGACGTATACTGTGCGTTTGGCGCATTATAAAGGTTGCCAAAGCCCGCGCTGACCACATCCCAGCATCCCCATGACGAACTGGTGACGCGCGATCCGTAGGTACTGAAGTAGGCTCTCTTACCCTCCTTCGCACAAAACGCACCGGCAATGATGGCCCCGGAATCGCGGACATTAACGTCAAATTTACCGTTAAACGCACTATGATCGAGGTTAACGTTGCCGTTCCCTGCCGCTTCAATGACATAGACGCCTTTATCGGTGAGAGCCTTGATGATGTCGTAGTAGCTCTGCACATTCTCCTGCGGCACGTAGCAGGTTGTGGTGCACCCTGTGATCTCACCGCCGCCGGTCTGCATGCCAATCTGTACGACATCGCCTGCTTTGAGCAACGGGATCATGTTATAGAGGTTGTTATAGTGCCAGTCGCTGAAGCCCACGCGGCTTTTCCAGCTAAGCCCACGGACGCCTGCGCCAATGTCTCTTGCCGCCATAATCCCCACTGAAGCCGTATCATGATCGTCAACATATTTATTGCTGCCCTGAATCAGAGCTGGCTTCGGCAGGTTGATATGGTTGACGTTCCAGATATCGTTCTCCATGGAGATAATCGTGACACCTTCTCCTTCGTTGCCAGGATATTTATTCACACTGTCCCGATTGACGCCGCCCATATAATAGCCCTGACGTTTGTCAGTGGGCGATTTAGTGTAATATTGCTGGCTACGAAAGTCTGGTACTGACGATGCCCCCACCGAGCTTTGCACCGTTGATTTTAATGGTGGCTTATTTTGATGTTCTTCACCACTGTATTTATCTAATGATACCGGGACGCTTTCCGGGTAGACTATTTCCACATTCTGGTTTTGTTCCAGTTCCGTAATGACGCGATTGATATAATTTTTATCGGTGCTTTTATTTTCCGGCAAATCAATCCGCACATAACGATCAAAACCGTAGCGTGCATTCAGCTGTGCAAACTCATCAGATTGGGTACTGCGCAGTTTATTTGGACGGAACATACTGGTCGGCACCAGAGCGGGGTCGCTCAGCGTCAGCGTATTTGCCGTGGTTGTGGTTGTACTGGTGGATTTGAGCAACGGTTTGCCCGGCTTCAGCTTCACCACAATCGCAATATAGGATTCGCCGTCCTGGGCAAACTCTGCCTGTGGCGTGGTTTCAGCAAAGGCAGAACATGTCACTGCCGCACATATTAAGAGTGAGAGAAGACTTTTTTTCATTTCGCCAACGTTCCTTTATGACATTTTGATGAGGGAGTTCCTTTTTACAGGATGAATTAACTCCCCATCACAGCCAATAAAAACGCAGGGTAAAAATAGTCAAAATAGATTGGGAAATATGTCAACCAGGATAAGGCAATAATAAGCAAGGAACGAATAAAATAAAAATATCCGTTGAATTATTGAGTCGGTGAAAATGCGGGGGTTATAAAATAATTTGCTCTAATAGAGTAATGAAGCTTCACTGCCTGCTTATCTCCGCCCGAATGTCTGACATTCGGGCGGTGAATTGTCACGCCTCTGGCAACTCCGCCAGCGGCCAGCGAGGACGCACGGAGACGCTCAGATCGGACGTTGCGCCAGCGTTCAGGCGTACCATTCCGGCGTAGGCGATCATCGCCCCGTTATCGGTACAGAATTCCGGACGCGCATAGAACACTTCCCCGCGACGTTTTTGCATCATCTCCGCCAGCTTCGTGCGCAGCGTGCGGTTAGCGCTAACGCCACCCGCCATGACCAGGCGCTTAAAACCGGTCTGATCCAGCGCGCGTTTGCACTTGATCATCAGCGTATCGACCACCGCATCTTCGAACGCACGGGCGATATCCGCACGGGTCTGCTCGCTGTCGTCATTATTGCGGATGGTATTGGCGGCAAAGGTTTTCAGGCCAGAGAAGCTGAAATCCAGCCCCGGACGGTCGGTCATCGGACGCGGGAAGACAAAACGCCCTTCCGTACCCTGCGACGCCATTTTCGAGAGCATCGGGCCACCCGGGTAATCCAGCCCCAGCAGCTTGGCGGTTTTGTCGAAGGCTTCTCCGGCGGCGTCATCAATCGACTCGCCCAACAGCTCATACTTGCCGATGCCGGTCACGCTAATCAGCTGGGTATGGCCGCCTGAGACCAGCAGCGCCACAAACGGGAATTCGGGCGGATTCTCTTCCAGCATCGGTGCCAGAAGATGCCCTTCCATATGGTGAACCGGAATGGCCGGAACATCCCACGCGAAGGCCAGGGAACGGCCCACCGTGGCACCGACCAGCAGCGCGCCGACCAGACCCGGGCCTGCCGTGTAGGCGACGGCATCAATATCAGTTGAGTTCAATCCGGCCTCTTTCAGCGCCGCCTGAATCAGGGGAACCGTTTTACGCACGTGGTCACGAGAGGCCAGTTCAGGCACGACGCCGCCGTAGTCAGCATGCAATTTCACCTGACTATACAGTTGGTTGGCAAGAAGCCCTTTTTCGTCGTCGTAAATGGCGATGCCGGTTTCATCGCAGGATGTTTCAATACCCAGTACACGCATGACTTGTTTTACCTCGTTTCAGTACCGCGCAGTGTAGAGCCTGGGCGGGTTGATGTAAAACTTTGTTCGCCCCAGGACATCCGCTCGTGTATACTCTTCCCCCTTATAAAAGTCCCTTTCAAAAACGCGTCGGTGCTTTACAAAGCAGCAGCATTTGCAGTAAAATTCCGCACCATTTTGAAATAAGCTGGCGTTGATGCCAGCGGCAAACCGAATTTATCAAAGGTGAGAGTTACATGCCGGTAATTAAAGTACGTGAAAACGAGCCGTTCGACGTAGCACTGCGTCGCTTCAAACGTTCATGCGAGAAAGCAGGTGTTCTGGCTGAAGTTCGTCGTCGTGAGTTCTATGAAAAACCAACGACTGAACGTAAGCGCGCTAAAGCTTCTGCAGTGAAACGTCACGCGAAGAAACTGGCTCGCGAAAACGCACGCCGTACTCGTCTGTACTAATCCGTTGAGGGCGATAGTCCTCAATTGACAGACAGAGTAATAGTCGTAAGGCCGTGCTTCCGGAAGGAATGCGCGGCTTGTTTTCGTTTATGAGTTGCTAAAAACTTTTGGGGCATATGGCCGGACGAATCCCACGCGTTTTCATCAATGACCTGCTGGCAAGAACCGACATCGTCGATCTCATCGACGCGCGGGTAAAGCTGAAAAAGCAGGGCAAGAACTACCATGCGTGCTGTCCTTTCCATAACGAAAAAACCCCCTCCTTCACCGTCAACGGTGAAAAGCAGTTTTACCATTGCTTCGGCTGTGGCGCACACGGTAATGCCGTCGATTTTTTAATGAACTATGACAAGCTCGAGTTCGTTGAAACTGTCGAAGAGCTGGCCGCGATGCACAACCTTGAAGTGCCGTATGAAGCGGGCAGTGGACCAAGCCAGATAGAGCGCCATCAGCGTCAAACGCTGTATCAACTGATGGATGGCCTGAATTCGTTTTACCAACAGTCTCTTAAGCACTCTGCGGCTGAGCCTGCGCGTCAATATCTGAACAAGCGCGGACTGAGCGAAGATGTTATTGCGCGTTTCGCTATTGGTTACGCCCCGCCCGGCTGGGACAACGTGTTAAAGCGTTTTGGCGGCAATAGCGAAGATCGTAAATCGCTGATCGACGCAGGCATGCTGGTCACCAACGACCAGGGACGAAGCTACGACCGCTTCCGCGAACGGGTGATGTTCCCGATCCGCGACAAGCGTGGCCGGGTGATTGGTTTTGGGGGGCGCGTGCTGGGTGATGCGCTGCCCAAGTACCTCAACTCCCCGGAGACCGACATTTTCCATAAGGGCCGCCAGCTTTACGGCCTTTATGAAGCGCAGCAGGCGAATGCGGAACCTCCGCGCCTTCTGGTCGTCGAAGGGTATATGGATGTCGTTGCGCTGGCGCAGTACGACATCAATTACGCGGTGGCCTCGTTGGGTACCTCCACCACGGCCGATCATATTCAGCTGCTGTTTCGGGTGACCAACAACGTCATCTGCTGTTACGACGGTGACCGTGCAGGGCGCGATGCCGCCTGGCGTGCGCTGGAAACTGCGCTACCTTATATGACCGACGGGCGGCAGTTACGCTTTATGTTCCTGCCCGACGGTGAAGACCCGGATACGCTGGTGCGTAAAGAGGGCAAAGCGGCGTTTGAAGCGCGGATGGAGCAGGCTCAGCCGCTCTCCACGTTCTTGTTTAACAGCCTGATGCCGCAGGTTGATTTGAGTACTCCTGACGGGCGCGCGCAGCTCAGCACGCTGGCGCTGCCATTAATTAGCCAGGTGCCCGGCGAAACGCTGCGCATCTATCTGCGTCAGGAGTTAGGCAACAAGCTCGGCATTCTGGATGACAGCCAGCTTGAACGTTTAATGCCAAAACAGGCTGAAAACGGCACGGTTCGCCCCGCGCCTCAGCTAAAACGCACAACCATGCGTATACTGATAGGGTTACTGGTCCAAAACCCCGAACTTGCGCCGCAAGTGCCATCGCTGGCGGGTTTGAACCACGAAAAATTGCCCGGGCTGGGCTTATTTTCAGAACTGGTCAACACATGTTTGTCTCAGCCAGGTCTGACCACCGGACAACTTTTAGAACATTATCGCGGCACAAAAGAGGCCGCTACCCTTGAAAAATTGTCGATGTGGGACGATATAGCAGATAAGGACATTGCAGAAAAAACGTTCACCGACTCACTCAACCATATGTTTGATTCGATGCTTGAGTTGCGCCAGGAAGAGTTGATTGCTCGCGAGCGCACACACGGCTTAAGCAGCGAAGAACGCCGGGAACTGTGGATGATTAACCAGGAACTGGCGAAGAAATAAAAGAATTTAACGGCTTAAGTGCCGAATATCGATCGGGAAGCCCCCGGCAGCCGCACTGAGAGGCAGCGGCAAAAATATAAGTACGCCCTCGCTTTAAAGGTTGGCAAACCATCGCCGACACCAATCAAACGAATTAAGTGTGGATACCGTCTTATGGAGCAAAACCCGCAGTCACAGCTGAAACTTCTTGTCCAACGTGGTAAGGAGCAAGGCTATCTGACCTATGCCGAGGTCAATGACCATCTGCCGGAAGATATCGTCGATTCAGATCAAATCGAAGACATCATCCAAATGATCAATGACATGGGCATTCAGGTGATGGAAGAAGCACCGGATGCCGATGATCTGTTGCTGGCTGAAACCTCCAACAACACTGACGAAGATGCGGAAGAAGCTGCTGCACAGGTACTGTCCAGCGTGGAATCTGAAATCGGGCGTACCACTGACCCGGTCCGCATGTACATGCGCGAAATGGGTACCGTTGAACTGTTGACCCGCGAAGGCGAAATTGACATCGCAAAACGCATCGAAGACGGGATCAACCAGGTTCAGTGCTCTGTTGCTGAGTACCCGGAAGCGATCACCTATCTGCTGGAGCAGTACGATCGCGTTGAAGCGGAAGAAGCGCGCCTGTCCGATCTGATCACCGGTTTTGTCGACCCGAACGCTGAAGAAGATATGGCGCCAACCGCCACTCACGTCGGTTCTGAACTGTCTCAGGAAGAGATGGATGACGACGAAGACGAAGATGAAGAAGAGAGCGACGACGACAGCGCCGATGATGACAACAGCATCGACCCGGAACTGGCACGTGAGAAGTTCGCCGAACTGCGTACCCAGTACGAAGTGACGCGTGACACCATCAAAGCCAAAGGTCGCAGTCACGCTGCTGCCCAGGAAGAGATCCTGAAACTGTCTGAAGTCTTCAAACAGTTCCGCCTGGTGCCAAAACAGTTCGACTACCTGGTGAACAGCATGCGCGTGATGATGGATCGCGTACGTACCCAGGAACGCATCATCATGAAGCTGTGCGTTGAGCAGTGCAAAATGCCGAAGAAGAACTTCATCACCCTCTTCACCGGCAACGAAACCAGCGAAACCTGGTTCAACGCGGCTATCGCGATGAACAAGCCGTGGTCTGAAAAACTGCACGACGTGAAAGAAGACGTGCATCGCGGTCTGCAGAAGCTGCAGCAGATTGAAGAAGAGACCGGCCTGACCATTGAGCAGGTTAAAGACATCAACCGTCGTATGTCCATCGGTGAAGCGAAAGCCCGCCGTGCGAAGAAAGAGATGGTTGAAGCAAACTTACGTCTGGTTATCTCTATCGCCAAGAAATACACCAACCGCGGTCTGCAGTTCCTGGATCTGATTCAGGAAGGCAACATCGGTCTGATGAAAGCGGTAGATAAGTTTGAATACCGTCGTGGTTACAAGTTCTCCACCTATGCGACCTGGTGGATCCGTCAGGCGATTACCCGCTCTATCGCAGATCAGGCGCGCACCATCCGTATTCCGGTGCATATGATTGAGACCATCAACAAGCTCAACCGTATTTCCCGACAGATGCTGCAGGAGATGGGCCGCGAGCCGACGCCGGAAGAGCTGGCTGAACGCATGCTGATGCCGGAAGACAAGATCCGCAAAGTGCTGAAGATCGCCAAAGAGCCAATCTCCATGGAAACACCAATCGGTGATGATGAAGATTCGCATCTGGGTGATTTCATCGAGGATACTACCCTCGAGCTGCCGCTGGACTCTGCCACCACCGAGAGCCTGCGTGCTGCCACGCACGATGTGCTGGCTGGTCTGACCGCCCGTGAAGCGAAAGTACTGCGTATGCGTTTCGGTATTGATATGAATACCGACCACACGCTGGAAGAAGTGGGTAAACAATTCGATGTTACCCGCGAACGTATCCGTCAGATCGAAGCGAAGGCGCTGCGTAAACTGCGCCATCCGAGCCGCTCTGAAGTGCTGCGTAGCTTCCTGGACGATTAATCTGCAGCCATGCAGAATGAAGCCCCGATTTATGATCGGGGCTTTTTTTTACCGCAAAATCTTCGCCGGACGCCAGTTTAGATCGTCGGGAAGCGGAATCAGTCCCGAGCTGTCGCCATTAATCCCATAGACATGAGTATTCAGCGAATTCAGCAGGAACTGCACCTGCAACGTGGTAATAAAGCTGTCGATTTTTTGCGAATCTGTGGCCGACTGGCAGGCATCGACATAAACCTTACCTTTATATCCAGGTGGGATCAGAGACCGGATATTGATAAAGCACTGCTCGCCATTGAGATAAAAGTCCCGGTCACCATCCCGGTCGCCGATCACCGGCCTGCCTTCATCACCCTGGAACGCCCCATGGGCAATAATAAACAGATCTTCTTCGAAACCCAGCGGCGGAATAGCACTGTGGAAAATTTTATAGTAACTGAGAAAAACCTCCGGCTCATTGAGGACGGATTCGGCGGCAATCTCCACCAGTTCAGGATCGTCAGTACATACGACAATAATCATCATCACACTCCTCTGAATTATTTAACCGTCCAGGTGTTGTCGAGGTTCAGCACGACATCCACGTTATAGACGTTAGGGTTAAAACTGATTTGCTGGGCGTTAGTAATGCTCTCCGTATCCAGCACTTCACCCGTTTCATAATCACCGAAGGTCACCCAATAAACGGGATGCGGCGTATAGGAGAACTGCAAATTAGGCTGCGCCTCTTTGGCAAAAGTACCGGCTCCCGACATGGCGATACCCACGGAGACCTGATCAAAGGGCACCGTATTATCGTTATGGACATAAAGCGTGCCCGGACGTCCGCCGGTTACCTGATCCCGGAAGGTTAATGCATTACGGGAAGTGGTCAGCGTAACGCTGTTATTCTTAGTAAGATCGGCAGGCCAGGTTTGTGATGCATCAAATTTCACACCAGGTACCAGCGGACCGGTCTCATCCCAGATAAACGCATAATCAATGGTCCACGTAAACTGAACGCGGGTAGTTGGGTGCGCGGGTTCGGTAAACCATGCCAGAGACATCAGCTGCGGGTCGGCAATATCCGGTGCAGTCTGGTAGACACAAATTTTGCCGTAGTTACGCGTGTTGTTTTGAAAAGTAAGCGTGTATTGTTGTGACATTTTCAGTTCCTCTTTACATGATGAGATTGTGTTTATTTAAAGAAAAATTGCTAAAGTGCTTCACCCCCTTTTTGTTTATCAGTAGTAGAACGAATCATTCTTATATTCCGCATACTCACCCCAAACGTGCGTGTTAATTCCGTTGAGGAGAGATTATCCCGCATAGCCATTTGCATGGCCGCGCGACGAATGGCGATAAAAACGCCCCAGGCAGAAGGCAGTTCAATATTCCCGGCTGAATCCACGCGCTTTAACAAACGGTCATACTGTTCTGCTGAAATATCAATGCAGTAGAGTTTTTTAAAACGTTCCTGTTTTTTGGGCAGATATATTTTCCTGCCGCCAAAGTCGTAAATCATATGAAACAGCGTTGAGAACCCACAGACCCCAGCGATCTCCGCCGCCGCCCAGGGCATAGCGGATAAAACGTAATGTGGATAGCGTTCACAAAACTGAATCAGTTCCTTTTCATTTTCTGAGCTCATTGCTGGTAAGCCGGAAAAAATGACAGGATAAGCCTGCAAAAAATGGTCGTTAATTTTATTATTCATACTTACCTCATGGGTCTCTTTTATTCATTGCTAACAGGCAATCTGAATAAGACAGGTAAAGTATTAATCGCAGAAAAGAATACAGACACGGAGGAAGTGTTCCCCCGCGTGAGAAATGCGTGTGTTTAATGAAGCTGAGATAAATTAAATTTTAGAGGCGCTACATAAAAATGAGACGCAGCGCCGAATAAAACAAGGATATATTATAAACCTCTACTCACCAGCGCCTCATCGAGTTCCCTGTAAGCTTCCACCAGTTTATCCAGCGTTGCCCTGTTAAGTCCGCTCGGGTTTGGCAGCACCCATACCTGCGTCACGCCGATGGTGATGGCCTGTTTCCCCCATTTCACCCCGCGCTGGCTGAACGCCTGCTCATAGGCCTGTTTGCCCAGAATCGCCAGCGCGGCAGGCTGGTAGTCTTCGATCTTCTTAATCAGTTCCCGCCCGCCAGTGCGCAGTTCATGCAGGTTGACTTCGCTCGCCTGCACGGTAGGTCGCTCCACCAGCATGGTGATCCCGCAGCGCGTATCCAGCAGATGCTGCTCCTCTTCAGGCTTGAGTAAGCGGTCGGTAAACCCGGCCTGGTAGATCACTTTCCAGAAGCGGTTCCCCGGATGAGCAAAGTGAAAACCGGTATGCGCCGAGGATTTACCGGGGTTGATTCCGCAGAACACCACCCGCAGTCCCGGGGCCAGAATATCGTTGATCATGTTTACTCCCGATTGATACATCATCATGGAAGTATAAAGGATTGATTATGCGTTGTTTATAAAAACAGCAGGCGGGTGTGAATGGCTGGATTGCGGCGGGGAGTTACATTATAATCCACCGCCACGGCCCCTTAGCTCAGTGGTTAGAGCAGGCGACTCATAATCGCTTGGTCGCTGGTTCAAGTCCAGCAGGGGCCACCAAATTTTAGCTTTAGTATCATATAATTAAGCCACTCACATGAGTGGCTTTTTTGTTGGCTCAATTTGCAGTGGCGATGAAATGGCGGTATCGCTGAGTTGTTACAGGGATAAAAAAAACCGCACGAGGCGGTTTTTTTGACTGATGCGGCGATCGCTAACTGCGGTTCACCGAGGGCGCCCGGGCACGCTCTGGCATGCCAGGGGCTGCAATCAGGCGCTCAACAGACTCCATGGTGACAAACGTACAGCTGCAATCAACGTTGGTACACTGGTGATAACGCTCTTTGGTATTTTCACTCAAATAGCGACTGGTTCGCGCATGTGCCGAGTGCTTACATTTAGGACAATGAAACATACCGCCTCCGTTTAATTCACTTTTTGTGAATTAATAATACCCCAAAGGCGTAAAATTAAAAGCATACTACTCGCTTTCGATGGAAAATTTTTCGTCGGCAATGTCAGGTTCAAGATTCACCTCCGTCGTAAAGCCTCTTCCGTCAAGGGTGTGTACGACCCGGCTGACGATCCACGCTTGCTCGTCAATCGCCCGCTTAAAGCCTTTTACCTGAAGGGGGGTTTCGGGAAAAAGGTCAGCTTTCCCCAGCGCCAGCTGGATAGAAAATTTCACCACCCCGCGCTGTAAAGCACGCCATTTGGCTTCAGCCGCTCTGAGTGCCTGCGCTTCGGAGGCAAAAATAGTGGTCAACTCAAAGACGTTATCGGCGGCACCAACCAATGTCTCCTGCGGCGTTTGCTCCGTGCTGCCGGATACGGCTGCGGCATCCGGATGAGGTAACGCACCTGTCGCTGCCGCCTGAGGCAGACGATTGATGCTGACCTTGGGGTGTTGTTGTTTAGGATCGCTCGTTTGCAGCCATTTGGCCGTCACGCCGGAATACGCTTCGCGATCGGCGATGGAAAAGCTGTGTTTATCGCCATCGGCGCGTTCAATCACCTTCAACGGAACCGGTTTGCCGCTGGCCGTCACGGCGCCGCCCGCTTTCATGAAAAGCACCTTCCCTTCCTTAACGGCCACAAACGCGCCATTGCGTTCAGCCAGGCGGGAGAGAAACGCGGCATCGGACTCCTGAGTCTGGTCGATATGCGCAATGGCTATGGATGAAAATTCCGCCGCCACGCTGGCGCTAAGCTGGTTGCGCTGCGCGATGGTATCAACAATTTCGCCGAGGGTGGTGTCATGCCATGACTGCTCGCGACGAACGTTGAGCTTGCCACGAAAATCGGCGCTGCGCCCACGAATGGTTAACCGGTCCGGCGCCCCCCGAAATTCAATATCATCGACCGTGAAATTCCCCTTCGGCTCCAGAGGGGTGCCCTGCCAGCCCAGCCATAGAGTAATAAACGCGCCGCGAGCCGGCAGGTCTAACAGACCGTCGGAATCATCCAGCTCAATGTCCACCTGATCGGCTTCCAGGCCTCGGTTGTCAGTCATGGTCAAGCGGATAAGGCGATGGCTAAAATTTTGCGTAATATCACGGCCATTAAGCTTGAGCATAAAATCGGGGGCGATTTTCCCCCCCGCCCGGACATTCATTTCCGTGATCATCCCAGCAGCCCTCCGATTTCGGTACGCGCGCTGGTCACCAGCTCTTCAGCCTGTGTTCTCAGGTCGCCAAACATCGCCATCAGCGATTCATCAACGCGCTTCAGCGAAAGCGTAAAATCAATTTTACGCGCCGTACCATCGCTGTAAAAATCCGTATGGGTGTGCGTGACCTTATCAATCACAAACATGCCATGGATAATGCCCGTCCCGTCAATCAGCGGCCAGGCCCGCCCCTCATTCGCCATCAGTTCGATGGCTTTGAGGGACAATCGCCCTCCGGTAATTTCAGGATAAAGCGTTCCGGAGAGCGTATGGGATGTATCGCCCTCACCCAGATACTGCCAGGCTTTGGGCTTCCCGATGCGATCGTTAGAGGCCCAGCGGTAATCCTTTGAAAACTGCATTGACTGATACGGCAAGGTTCGTCGCTCAAAGACAAACAGCCCCAGCACCATTAACATTTTCTCTCTCCTTACTCATACATAAAGCGCGATCGCTGGTTCGCCGCTCTCTGATTCTCTCTGCTGTCCAGGGCATCCTGAATTTGGCGGCTGAGGTCCGCGCCGGAGGTCATGTCACCCTGCAGCGTGAAGTGATATTCGCTCCTGCTCTGATCGACATAAGAGCGTCCGCCAGTGGCCAGCGCTGGCTGATACTTCAGATAGCCACCATAGGTCGATGTCGGCGGAATATACGCACTGCCCGGCGCAGAGGAAGCCGCCCCTGCGTTAGCCGCAGCGGGCTCGATGTTATCCGACTCTGTTTTGATAAGACCGAGTTTATCCAGTAGCCAGGTCGCCTTGCTGCTCAGAGTGTTGAACAGATTAAGCGGTGCCATCAACGCCTCCCCGAGCATCTGACCGAACATCACCCCCGCGTTTTTGCAACTGTCGAGCGTTTCCTGAGTCGCTTTGATTGGCGTAATCAGGTCAGTAAACCACTGCCAGATCCCGCCCAGCTTCTCTGAGATGAAACCAAACGCCTGCAGAAGTGGAGAAAACAGCTCGCCCAGTGGAGCAAAGGCCACAGAAAGCCCTTCCATCACCCCGGTAAAGAAGGCGCTGACAGGTTCCCAGTATTTAAAAATCAGTAATGCACCCGCCGCAATCGCCGCACCAATGGCAATGATGGGCCAGCTGAGTGCACCCAGGATCGCCATGATGCTACCGCCGACCACGCTGAAGGCGGTGCCTAACATCCCGGCGGCGGTAATGACCAGGTTCAGGCCGGTCACCATCGGCGCAACGACCGTGCCCAGCCCGCCCACTATGCCGGCAAACGCCTGCGCGCCGACGATAACCCCGACCAGGCCTTGCGTCAGTGCGGGGTTGGCATTCACCCACAGAGAGAGCGTACTGATCCACCCGGTCGCGGTGGTGGTCAGGGTACGCAGGGCGCCATCCGCCTTATCAAATACATCCATCTTCAGGCCGTTCCACACCGCCTGAAGCTTGCCTATATCACCGGCAAGGTTATCGGACTGAACGGCAGCTACCCGCGCGGTACTGCCCTTTGCCCCCTGGAGCTGCTGACGTTTCTCAGACAGCGTTCCATTACCCGCGGCGGAGACCAGTACCGCAGCGCCTTGCGCGTTTTCCTGACCGAAAATGGTCTTCAGGTACGCCATCTGCTGCGCGGTACCGAGTTGGCTCTTTTCAAAGGATGCGGAGAGGGCTTTGAGGATCTGCTCCGCAGGCAGCAGATTGCCTTGTACATCATGGGTCTGTACGTTCAGTTCACCCAGCGCGGCAGAACCCTGACCGTTCTGCATCTGCAGATGGCTCAGCACAGCGCCGACCCCGGCGCCAGCCGTGCTCCCTTTCATCCCCTTTTCCATCAGAATGCCAAGCAGCGCGGTCGTATCTTCAAGGCTCACGCCAGCGCCGCTGGCAATTGGCGCGACAGAGGCCACGGCAGCACCCAGCTCGGTAAGGCTGGTGTGAGAGGAGGTAAATCCGCGGGTCAGCACGTCTGCGACACGCCCAGCATCGGTATTGGCCAGGTTGAACGCGGTCTGTGCATTGCTGATGATGTCAGCGGCGTTTGCGGCATCGACATTTCCCGCAAGGCTGAGATTGACCGCAGGAAGCGTGGCTGCAAGCACACCCTCGGCGTCATATCCTGAACGAACCAGCTCGGTCTGCGCCCGGGTGACCGCCTCCGTTGAGGTTCCCGTACCGGCACTGACGTCCCGCGCCTGCTGGCGAATAGCCTCAAGCCTGACATCCCCCTTCTCCAGACCAAGACTGGCCTGAATAGCAGACATCTGCTTTTCAGCACTGATACCCGGCGCCATAAACCGGGACATCTGGTCAACGCCCGTCTTTGCCATGCTCACGCCTGCGCCAGCGATCTGATGCACGCGCGTGGCAACACGTTTGCCGGATTCGTAGCGACGCTGAACGGCATTGAGCCGCTCCTGCTGCTGATTAACCCGGGCGAGTGCCTCTCGTTGTCCGTTGAGCTGCTGCGTTTTTTCGCCGATGCTCTTTCTTAAACGACGTTCATCTGCTGCCAGGGTACGGGTGTTAATCCCCGCCTGCGCCAGTTCGCCGCGCTGGCGCTGGACGGACTGGCGCAGAGTGTTGTACTCAAGCTTCAGGGCGGCGGCAGACTGGCGGGCTGCCGTCAGCGCATCGTTCTGCTCCCGGGTGGGGTTTTGCGTGTTTTTCAGTTCACGCGCCAGTGCCGCCGTCTGTTGTTTCGCCATGGCAAGCGCCTGCCCCGTCATGGTGAGCTGACTGCTTGTTTTTCTGAATCCATCGACGCGGGCCGCCTGCTCATCGAGCGCGCGCAGCGCCGCCTGCGATTCACCGATCTCTCCCTCAAGAGAGAGACTGGCATTGTGGATAGCTTTGAGCGGTCGGCTTGCCCTGGCGACTGCATCCAGCAGCGCCTGAAGTCTGACATTATTACTCATGGTGGTTTCCGCTTCGCTGCAGCGCCTTTTCGCGCCATATGAGGAGTTCGGTCACGCTCAGGGGGTACAGCTCTGACGGCGGCCAGTGAAAAATCACCGCGATATCCGCCATCAGATCGTCGACCGACAGGTTTTCAGGAAATTTCAGCGAGCCGAAGTCGGTGACAAAAAACCGACCACCTTACCGGCAAAAGAGAGCAGGTCGGAGGCATCCAGACGTGCAATCTCATGTTCGGTCAACGCCGGAGAGGTCATTCGCGGCAGCACCTTAATCAGGGCATCCACGTCGGATTGCGCCAGCGACGCCAGCGATACGCCACGCAGGGTGCCCGCATTGGGTTTTGCGACGGTCACTTTTTCGATTTTATGCTCGCCGCGCAGAACGGGGCTATCAAGCGTGACGGTGTTTGGGTTTTCGCTTTCGTTGATAACAGTCTCGTTGATATTTTCCATTTCGTTACTCTCAAAAAGGGTAAGTAACCGGCCAGCAGCTGCGGCCGGTTAAGGGTTACAGGCCGATGGCCTTACGGTGTTCCGCCAGACGATCGACGCCGTCGACTTTCAGCACCATGTTGATGATGTCAATCTCGATAACCTCTTTGCCATCGATAGTGAGCTGGTAGTAAGCGCACTCGGTGGACATCTTGGTCGTGCCGCTTTCGCCCTGCTTGTTCTCGCCGCCGTCAAACTCTTTGTGACGGCCACGCATCACGATCTCCACCGCAGAGATTTCGCCGGTATCGTCACGCTGGAAGGAACCGGTAAAACGCAGCGGCACGCTGTCCGCGCCTGGCGAGGCATACTGCGCCCACAGTGCAACGTCCGGCAGACCACCAATGGTCCACTCCAGCGCCATGGCATCATCGTCCAGGCCGAGGTCGACAGAGACCGAACCCGGCATACCGCCGCCGCGATACTTCTCCAGCTTGCGGGTGAGCTTCGGTAAGGTGACAGACTCAACAACGCCCATATAGCTCAGGCCATCGTTGAACATATTCAGATATTTAAGTTTGCGTGGTAACGCCATGCTGCAGCTCCTTAGCTGTTAACCGAATCTGACAGGTCTGCCAGATAGGTATCGGTGATGCGCTGGCGCAGGGTCAGATTCTCCAGCGGCGGAACAGGGGTGTAGTCGTAATCGATATACAGTTTCCCCGCTTTGAGGGTCGACACGTCATTCGATTCCGGGTCATACCAGCAGGAGCCGTCAACGATGTAGCCGTTGGTTTTCAGCTCGCGGAATTTGGCATTGATACCGGAAATGATGTCGCGGATAAGCGTTGGGGTAATGGGTTTATCCATCGCCCATGCGTGCGCTTCCGCCATGGTGTCGGCCAGTACCTGCGCGGTACGGGTGTAGTTTTCAAACAGGAATAACGGATCGTCAGAGCAGGTACGGTTGCCCCAGAATTTGAAACTGTCATTGCGAATCAGCGTAGTCACGCCCGCCTGGTTAAGCAGGTTGGCATCGGTGGCCTGTTCCTGCAGGTCCCAGGAGACAGAAGCGCTCACCCCGGTGACGCCGTTAACACCGACGTTGGACAGGGTTTTATGCCAGCCGGTAGTCTGGTCAATCTTGGCGCGCAGACCAAGTGCGCGTGCGGTCGCCCAGGCCGTTTTGGTGGCGTTCGTCGTGGTATCCCACGCCAGGAAATCCGGGTGAATAACCATCAGCTCACGCTGGCTGAAGTTTTTGCGATAGTTGATCGCCTCAGGAATGGTTTTACAGCCCCATGCGCTGACATAGCCAAACGCACGCAGGCTCTGACACGTCGCTGCCAGCGCGGTCGCCACTTCCTGCGAATCCAGACCCGGTACACCAAGAATGCGTGGTTTAACGCCGGTCACCGTTTTCGCGGTGAGAAGTGCCTTCAGACCGGTGTATTTGCCGTTTTCATCGGTGGTACCGATGATGTTAGAAATGGTTTCTTTCTGTGCGGCTTCCGGGTCGTCCGGGTTATCGACACCTTCGGCCACGCGAACAACAACGACAACCGGTTTACACTGATCGGCAATCGCCTGAAGGGAAGCGGACAGCGTGCCTGTTTTCCCGGCTTTCGCAATCGCGGATTGTACATTGGTAATGAGCACAGGCTCGTTAAGAGGGAATGTCTGTTCGTCAGCATCGCTGGCCGTACAGACCATACCGATGATTGCCGTCGAGACGGTGGAAATGGTGCGTGTGCCATCGTTGATTTCGATGACTTCCACGCCGTGGTGATAGTCGCCCATCCGTTTAACTCCGTGGTTTAGTGGAGCATCTATTCTCTTGCATCAGCGGTTTATGCTCTATATAACTGAGTTCGTTTGCACATAACACAACAATCTATTCACCAGCGAATATATAAAAACTCTGTTGAGCCACAATAGTGTTACGGGGATTATGGACATTAATAAAATCCATTATGTTGACCTTTTAAATGCAATGAATTTTTATCGTTCACATATATACCATCTAACTAGATATGGAAATCGGTTACCAAAAACTTAATTCCGAAATAACACTTAAAAGTGAATAACCTCAATTAATATAAAAAGCACGCCGCTAATAAAATCAAGTGTAAATCAAGCTTAAAAATAATTATCGTAACGTGAGATCCCCCCATGGGGGGGGCTACTATCACGGTTCTTCTGGCCATACAGGGCTATCAGTTCGAACTCTGCTCACCAGCACACGATAATTCCGCCATGCAGGGAGTGCTGCTTCCTCTTCTTTGGTGCTGATTCCGAGCTCTATCGCATCGTTTAAAACAGCTATTTTTTCACTAACCACCCGCATTATTTGTGCTTTTTTTTCCTCGACAATCCCCCTCATCTCATGTTGCGTAGGTGGTGGTGGTTCTGACGGCACAGGCTGACCGAATTCGTTTGGTCTAATCACCTCCCCCCTTGCCTGACAATTAAGAATATAGGTATACCATTCTGTCGAGATTTCCTTAATATCATCTGGTAATGTACCTGCCTTAATATAATCAGGAATAAGCAAAGAGGGATAAAAAGCATTAGTTTTTGCGCTGTAATAGTATTTATCATTCATATTAATACCCTATTGCAAACCAGTATGAACCTGATGCATCACTGGACACACTCGCTGATGTGTTGTTAAAACTCGAGACAAAACCCCATGGTTTTGTTCCCGGATTATCAGCTCCTCTAACCCAAGAGTTTTGAACATTCAAACATGCATTAGGAAAAGCAATCGGGAAAATTACAGAGGCATTTCCTACTCCAGTGGATCCGTTTCTACCCCACTGAAAAATGATACCGGTATTAGTGTCTTTATACCAACCGTTAGCCGCCTTTGATGCAGTGTTTAATTTTTGATACCGAGCATCGCTCTCCGCTTTTGTATAGGCCTGCCCTGCAGGTGTATAACTCCCTTTAGGCTGGAAACGCCCGTCGCTTTCAGCTTTGGTATATGCGCCCGTTTTCGCCATATAACCCGCATCTGATTGCGTTTTAGTGTAATAGCGCGCGTCAAAAAACTGAAAGTTGGTTAAGTTCAGCTTACCCATGGTTACATCACCAGAAGACAAGCTCACGGCTAAAGGACGAAGGCCGTTATAACTTCCGTACTGATCACCGCTGTTGGTCAGCATGAGATATAAATTACTACCATCCTGCCGCCAAAATGCACCGTAGTTGCCATATACCATGCGATAGTTATTGGCTGAAATACTTTGAAATTCAGCTGAGTTTCTTACCACCCCATTTACAGCGGTGCTACCCGCCAGGGGGATGGCACTAACATCTATCGCCGTGGGTTTATTGGCCGCGTCATACTGTTTTATCCAGGCCGACCAGGTACCGCTGTAGAGGGTACGAATGTAAGTGCGAGAATTATTATAAATCCGATAAATTTGTGTAACACCGGCATGTTTATATACTTCAAGGGAACCGGCATTTGCTTCAGGGTAGTTTTTACCGGTTTGCGCCTGCGCATTCGCTGGCTGGTAATACAGCCCAGGTGTGGTATAGGCATTCAGATCTTCTGCATTACCAATCCCTGCCGCCTGACCGTTAAAAATATCCTGTGAAGTAACATTAATGTCGCCAGTTAACGCGCGGCCATTCACCTTTCGCCCAGACGGTACTCGCCCGTTGGCATTATCATTGGCTGCCTTAACCGATTTTGCTGTTGCCGCTAACGTCTCAGACGTGCTGTCCGTTGCACTGCTGAGCTGGACGATGCCCTTTTGCGTCGTCGTTGCATCTGCTGCCGTATACTTCCCGTTCGCCAAATCATACGCAGCCTTCACCGCCTTCGGCGTCGCTGCCAGCACCTCCGACACACTGTCAATCGCACTGCTGAGCTGGACAAGCCCCTTACGCGCCGTAGTGGCATCTACCGCGGTGTACTTGGCGTTTGCCAGATCGTACGCAGTCTTCACCGCCTTCGGCGTTGCCGCCAGCACCTCAGACACACTGTCAGTGGCACTACTCAGCTGAACAATCCCCTTACGCGCCGTGGTTGCATCCGCTGCGGTATATTTCCCGTTCGCCAGGTCGTACGCCGCCTTCACCGCTTTCGGCGTTGCAGCGAGCACCTCGGAGGCGCTGTCAATGGCGCTACTGAGCTGTGTAAAGCCCTTCGCAGCAAGGGTCGCGTCCGGATGGCGACGCGACTGCTCGTGCTCCGCGAGCTTCCCGTCGACGTATTCCTGCGTGGCCATTACCGTTGAGGTGTCAATCGTCAACTCGACGGAGGAAATATCGCTCACCATGATAACCATGCGAAGCGTCTGCGCGCGTCCTGACCCCTCCGCCAGCGCGGGCTTATAGCTTTCAGCCATATTCCCGACGGCAATCAGCGTCCCGGTATCGTCATAAAGGCCCATCTCACGCATCCAGAAACCACCCACTTCTGGCGGGATCAGCAGCTCCGCCACAACGTAGTTTTTGTTCTTCTTGTCCTGGCTGATTTTGTTCAGCGCGTGGCGCCAGACTTCATTCACCAGCTTTGTCTGGCTGGCATCCGGAACGGGCAACGCACCGCCGCCGTCGCCGACCGCCATTGCGGTGAAGTTCACTTTCTTCCCGTTGGGGACGGTTGCTGCAGCCAGTTTTTCTGCACCGGCTTTGGTGATAACCGTTTTAAATTTCACTGTCATTGTGCTCTCACTTATCCGGGGTAAACCGTAATGATGTCGCCGTCATAGCTCAGGGCACCGGTAAAGAGATAACCCGGGATGTCCTGGATGATATTCAGGCCGATAAGGTGGCGGCTGGCAGGCTTCGCATCAGCGATAAGCCTTTCCATCTCGTAATACATTTCCTCGGTGATACCGGTGTCTAATACGCCGATATCAAGGCGGAAGGTGCCGGGCGGATCGTTGGTTTGCCACCACTCGGTGACGTTAATCAGATAACCAAGCGGCTCCACGACGCGGCGCACGGCACCGATGGTTCCCTTGTGGGCATGGATAAACCACGCCGCGCGGATCACGTCCCGTTTGGTGGCCTCCGGCCAGTTCTCGTCCCAGCGATCGACCGAAAATGCCCACGCCAGCCACGGCAGCAAATTTGCCGGGCAGGTATCTGCGCTCCAGAGATGGCGTAGCGGTACCGGCGTTTTTTCTATCTCCGCACAGGCGCGCGCGGCCGCCACCTCAAGAGGCGACGCTCCAACCGGTAAAAGACGGGTATCACTCATCGCTCCCCCCCACGGTTACGCTGTACTGGCTGCACCATGAGGCCTGAGTTTCATCGAGCACGATATCGGCTGCCGGAGCGGTCAGCTCCACGCGCTGCACTCCTTCAACGTGAAGAGCGGCGTAAATGGCAGACTTGCGAATATCGCGTCCCAGCCGATGCTGCGCCGTGATATAGGCCTGCAGCCGGGCTCTGGCCGCGTTGAGCACCGGTTCGCTTTCCGGGCCAGGGAAGAGGAACAGCGAGGCCGCAATGGTGTAGTCGACAATTTTGGCCGACTGGACGGTCACGCGATCGGCGACTGGCCTGACGTCCTCATCGTTCAGCGCATTGCGAACGAGGGTAAGCAGCTCTTCAGACGCCACGCCGTTATTCTCCCGGGAGAGCACGGAAACCGTGACGTTCGCGGGCTGAGGGCTTATCACGGAAATATCCGCCACCCGCCCATCCGCGCTGCGGCCATGGAACTGATAAGCGCCAGTCGAACCGGCCACGCTCAGCCCTTCTGGCGCCTGCTGGATGCGCAGACGAAAATCGGTATCGGATTCCATTACCGCTGGCGTGGGCGGAAAGCTCGTGTCGTCGGCAGGCGTAATCACCAGGCGCTGAAGGTTAGCGTTTGCCCCAATCTGGTCGAGATCGCTGCCGGCGGCGTAGGCCAGCATGACCGCTCGCGCGGCCTCGTTGACGCGCTGGCGCCAGATAACTTCCCGATACGCGTTTTCCTGCAGCAGCTTCACAATCGGCTCTGACTCTAAGGCCAGCGTGCGTGCGATAGCCTCTTGCTCCGCCTCAGGAAAGAGTGAGACAAAGGTGGCCTTTCGTTCTGCCAGCAGCGTTTCATAATCCACCTCCTCCACGACATCAGGCGCGGCGAGCTGGCTCAGATCAACAATAGCCATAGCGTTTAACTCAGTGAAATGGTGAGAGAAAAGGAGCGATCGGAAGCCGGTCGCGTGCCGGTGATATCGACATACAGCGTCCCGTCACTCTCCGACCGTTCGAAAGCAATCGCCGTCAGGCTGATCCGCGGTTCCCATTTCTGGATCGCGGAATAACATGCGGCCATAATCTGCAGGCGCAGCGCCGGACTCTGGGGCCTGTCGATCATCGCCGCCAGCAAGGAGCCGTACTCCCGGCGCATAACACGTGAGCCAACTGGCGTAACCAGAATGTCGCGCACGCTTTGCCTGATATGTTCCGCCTCTGAAATGCTGAGCCCGGTCTGACTGTTCATTCCCGTGTAGCGCACCGTCATTGCGTCCCCTTAGTCCAGCTTCCGCCGCTTTGCACACTGCCGTGGGCATGGTTGTCCACCTGCACCCCATTCGAGGTGAATTTACCGCCGGAATGTTCAATATTTCCGGCCATCACGCCGCCCTTCTGCACCTCCAGAGAGGCGGTAATTAACTTGTTGGTACACACCACTTCAGGCGTATCCAGCGTGATACGGGTCTCTGCTTTCACCTGTACCACCGGAACGGTCGCGGTCAGCGATTCCGATGCGGTGATGGTTGCCGTTTTGATGCCGGTCGCCGTCAGCGCACCGTTGCCGGGCTCGTATTCGATAACCGCCCCATCAGGAAACGAGACGTGGAGCGCGTCAGGCGACTCAGACGGCGCCGGATGGTCGTCAGAGAAAATGCCTGGCAACACGAAGGCGGTATCCAGCTCACCGCCGATAGCCAGCAGCAAGACCTGTTCACCCTCGGACGGTGCCCACCAGACGCGCGAGCGGCCTGCGCGGCAGGTCAGCCAGTTCAGCCAGGTGGTTTTCATTCCCCCGGACTGGACGCGGCAGAGCCCTCGTTTGAGGTCGACATCGGTCACAACACCGAGACGAATAAGATTGCGGATCGCGCGAGCGATGCCGTGCATGGAAGTTAGCGTATTCATAAGAAGAGAATGCCGCTCAGGGCGATCGGCAGCAACGAGGCGGGGTTTTATGCGGGATGAAACAACAAGCTGTGGTGCCGTCTGGCCAGCCGACAGGGCTGCGGACTGGCCATCAGCACGGGAACGTCAGGCCTCCCACCGGCTGACCAGTTCACCGTTGACGTATAACTCCATCGGACGCGTGACGGGTTCTGGCAGCGGCGGCTCCGGAGAATAGGTGGCAAGCAAGGTCCCTTCATTCTCGGACACCAGAATCCGCTCGGTTAACTGCAGGCTGAAGCTGATATCTGAGGTTTCATCGTCATTTAAGACAACCTGAAAGAGATACCCCTTTTTTCGTCCCTCATCGAGGGTAAAAATATCCGGCTGGTTTTCCCGAAGCCAGGCCAGCACCGGGACGAAAATCCCCTCGCTGTCACCGGAAAAACCGCTGACGTTCGCCTTCAGTTCATATTGTTTTTCGAACGAGAGCGAGGCCGCCAGACGCGCATCGATGTTACCGCTTCCGACGGACATCTGTAAGCGCTCCGGGTTTGCGCGCAGTTGTGGTACAGCGTCAATTAATGCCTGACGCAGGCTTTTGAGTTTGTGCATCGAGTTTATCCTGACAGTCTTTAATGGTTTCAACCTGCAAGGCGCAGGCGATAAGGGCGTGCTCAAGCCTGCGAATATCGGCACTCAGATCGCCGTTTGTGACAGGCTCACTTGCCGGCATCGGGCAGGTGCTCACCTTTGGGCAAGCGTTGTAAACAATGTGCGGCGGAGGCACAGGCGGCGCGGGTGTGCAACCTGCGGACAACATCAGGCAGCTGAGCGTGATACCAGCGGCGTAGTTCTTCATTTTCATTCATCAATCTCCCGATAGCCGCTTCGCGCCTTGCCATCTCCTCAGCGGTAACGGCAAGCGCATCGCGGAGCCTGACCTGCGCGTTTTCATTTTCTCTGGCCATTCGTTGCGATACGGCCAGCTGATGGTTCAGCGCGTTAATCGTGTTTTTTTGTTCAGTGGCGATCTGGTTGGCTTTGGCAAAGGCGCGGGACAGGTTCTGATTGTCATGACGAAACCACAGGGTAATGGCCATCAGCACAGCCAGCATCAGCAGGAGAGTTCTCATCCCGCCCCCTGCATACACCAGGCCTTTTCACGGGCCCGACGGTTTTCCAGCCCGGCGTTCTTCTTCCCGTTGACATACACCCAGCGGGTCAGCTGATCGCAGGCCTGCGGCCACTGTTTGTGATGAATAAACGCCACCAGCGTCGAACGGCAGGCGGCACCGGTTCCCACGTTAAAGGCAAAACTGACCAGCGCGTCATAGACACGGGGTGGCATCTCCACCGGCGCGCATGCGGCAAGCCGTTTCTCAACATTCAGAACGTCGGCGATCAGGTTCGCCGCCGCGTCACGCTCGGTGATCGCCTGCGTCGGTACAACGCCTGCCGTATGGCCAATGCCTGACGTCCATACGCCCGCGCTACAGCGGTAGGGTGAAAGACGGCAGCCTTCGAGATCGGCAATTAACGCCAGCCCTTCAGGCGAGGTGTGCAGTAATCGAAAGTCAGGCATGAGCACCGCCAGGGCAAGGACGCTGGCGACGCTGCAACGCTTAATGATTGAGTTCACGAATACTCTTCTTATCGAGGCCCAGAGAGTTGAGATAGCGCCAGGTTTTTCGCTTAAACCAGTAATTCGTCAGCGCGGTAAAAATGGCGCAGAGGCTTCCCACGTACAGCGCCACTTTTTCAGGAGACATCGCCCCGAACCAGGCCAGCGCCACGGCCAGCCAGTAGGCAATAAACGTGGTGACTTTCTCCAGACTCAGTCCCATAGGTTCACGGTTTCTTTTCTGGGTGCGCTATCAACCTCTGGCATGTCTACTGCCGTGCCATGGGGTAAAACAACGCCCCACTCAGCAAGGCCAGGATTGGCTTTCAGAACGGGTTCGACTACGCCTGCCGTGCGCCCGTAATAACGGGCACAGATGGCATCAAGCGTATCTCCCTGCATTGCATAGATCTTCATCAGACACTCCAACATCCGGATTTCCAGGTACTGTAGAGTTTCCAGAGCCAGCGCCCTTTCCGCTACCGCAGGCGGATGGACAATCGCGGGCACAACAGGCTGTCCGCGTACGACCGAACGCGGCTCAAATCTGAATGAAGGTTGTTGCCGGGGAAAGGGCAGACGCTAGCGCCAGCTCTCGTCTTCCCAGACTTCCCGAAGAATGTTGTCTAACGCTTCGCGCTCGGCCTCGCCGTTGATGCCCAGCAGCTCGACGCCCGTCATGGAGCCTTCTTTCACCGTCACCCGCGTTGACGGGAACAGCGGCCTTATCCTGCGGGTGAGTTCGCACTGGAAGGCTTCCACCACCGACGGACCAATGTGCTGATCTTTATCGAGGGTGATATTTACCCGCACATGGCTCTCTTTTTTGATTCGTTCCGGAACAGGCGATGCCGAGAAAACAACGGTAAACGCGTTGTTTTTGATTAAATTCCCTCTCGCTATCTCAGCAATAAGATTCAGGGCAATTTCACGATCTCTCTCCTGACATGTTCCTTCTGTCGTCAGTCGCGCAATCATCTCGACTCGTTCAATCATGACTTGCTCATTCAACTCTCTGTCCACACAACCTCCACCACGAGATACTGTATAAACATACAGTAGCACGTATTCATAAAAAGAGTGAAGCAAAAAATCAGAACCGTATGCGGTATGTGCATGATATCGATGGAGATTAGCGCATCACCGCGGCCAGCTGACGCGTTAAATGCCCGGTACGTTCAAGGATTGAACGGGTCTTTTCCTGGAATGGCGGGGGCAATTCGCGGTGGCGGTGCAGTTGAGAAAAATCGCCCGGCGTACAGTTATTGACAGAACTCCAAGAGGGCGCGGTGGCGCCCTTAAGGTCAACGGCCCGCTTCGGGACAATCTTCCACTGTTTGAGGCGGGTTAACACCGGTGACCCGGCCCCAACGGCCGCATCGTAGACCCCGCGGATACAGACGGTTTCCTCGCCGTACTGGTTATATTCTTCTTTCGATTCGTAGAGCGTACGTACCTGCAGCTCGTCACGACGGACAAACGGCCCGCCCTGGGCGTTCACATACCCCGCCCAGTCTCCGGCGTCCGCCGCGTCATGCACGGCGGCAAGCTCCACGCTCAGGCCATACGCCGTCTCGCGCTCGGTGAGACGGCGCAACTCCCGGTAGACCGTCACCGGCGCACCGCCAATAAACTGAAACTGACGGATGTGCCAGCGGGCCGCCCAGGCGGAAACGGCGGGAGCGGTCTCTTTCAGCAGCTCGCCATTTTCATCATCAGTTTCGCCCTCAAGCGCATAGCCATCGATATTCTTCGCGATATATTTGGCGATATAGCCGGTAGCGCTTCCCTTCTCCGGGTCAATGGCTTCGGCGTGAAAGCGGGCTTTTTTAGCCCTGTCGCGTTGTAACTCAGCAGCATCCTCTTCGCAGGCATAGTCATCCATGATGCGTCTAACGCGCCCGACATCCTCCGGTTGCATGAACAGCAGCATATGCCAGTGGGGCGTACCGTCATGATGAGGTTCAGCAACACGGATCCCGAAAATACGCATCCCCTCCCGGTGCAGCTTCGCCCGGATGCGCGCCCAGAGCCGGTTAAGGTAGTGTTGCGTGTCTGCCGGGCTGGCGCCGTTCCACTTGCCGTTACGGTAACCGGCCTGCACGGTCGCGTGATATTTAGCGGGGGCGGTTAAGGTGTAGAACTCGCCTGCATAGCCCAGCTCATGGCAGATATTTTCAAACCCGCGAATACGGGTCATCAGTTCGCAGCGGCGTATTGCAGGGTTAGCCACCGAGCCATCGTATTTTTCAATCAGGCTGATACGATTACCCTCTTCATCTTCAAGCTCCAGCCCCTTCAGGAACTCACGCGTACGGCGCTTCTGCTCGCGCCACTCGGCGATGCACCGTTTGCTCGCATAGGCAGATTTCTTTTTGCTGACGTGACCGATGGCGATCTGCAGATGCTCCCGCCAGGCGGCCGCCATCCGACGCAGACGACCGCGCCACCAGGCCTCTGAAAACATGCGCATCACCGCCGGGGCAATGTCCTCTTTGCAAAAGACGGTTTTCGACACGCGCTCCCAGTGGGGAGGGACCACATTAAACTGACGGGTAATCACACCGGCGCGTTGATACCAGGCATGCAGCGTTTGATATTCACCCATGCCGGCATCGTCCATATTTGCCAGCTCGGCGCGAATAAAGCGGGCGATGTCAGCCCCCAGCAGATCGATATCCGCACGGGACATATCCGGAAGGCGGTTGAAGCGGGCGACCATATCCACCATCCGCGAGGCGAGGTATTGCAGTTGCGGCGTGTCAAAGTGGCCATCAAAAACCGCCGCGGAGACGCTCTCGTGCACGCCAACCCGGCTGTATTGCTCAGCAACCCGCTGCAGGCGCGGTAAGACCCCTTTACAGAAGCGGATCAGAAACGCATTGGCTCGCGGCGTGCCCTGCTGCTGTTCGATGGCGTCAACCGTACGCCACACTTCGGAACGGACGCATTCAGGCTGCAGAGAGAGGGCTTTTCTGGCTTGCAGCAGCGCCGCGAACAGACGATCGCGACGCTGCAGTTGAGAGTGTGTGAGATAGGGGCTGGCAATGGCCGTCCGTGGCGCATTCCACGGATAAGCACAGGAGATAGCCAATTCACCCTCCCCGATAGTGTTTGTTTTTCAGCTCCGTCATTTCCTGGCAGGTAACGCACATGGCCACGCCGGGGACGGCAATACGGCGTGCCTCGGGGATCGGGGCGTCGCACGCTTCGCAGAGAAAACGCGATGGCGACACAGGTCGACGGCGCGCGCTGTTAATGTGGCGCTCGCGTTCTGCCAGTTCACGCTCCTGCACCAGATCGATAAAATCAGCCATCAGTGCAGCTCCTGGGATTCACGCTCGTAACGGGCCGCTTCGTGGCACAGCAGTTCAGCCACGTCTTCACCGCTCATACCGGTTTTGTAAATGTGGCTGGCCAGCGCCTCAAGGCGCTGTGAAACCGCGAGCGCACGTGCTCTTCGCTCCTCGGTCTTTGCCTGCGCCAGCAGACGTACCAGTTTTTCTCCCTCGATCGGGGACGTGCGGTTTTCGCTATTTCGCATTACTCGTTCTCCTTACATTCAGGCAATAGAATGCCCGGCGGGTTTACGCCATTACGTTTGGGTGGGGTTACATCGGCAGGGTCAGCCGTTCGGGAAATAAGCTCACGACTGCACGAAAATGGTTCATGGCGGTAATCAGCGCCCTTTTCTCGTCAGTCGTCAGTTCACCGATCTCGCACGCATGACGGGTAGCGGGTAATTTCGCCAGGAAGAAGATGGCAGCCAGCGCGCGGGTGTTCTCTGCAAAACAGGGATCGCGCTTATCACGCAGCGCTGCAAAAAACCGCGTCAGCTCTTTCTCGCTATCGCCCCAGAATCTGGCGCGCAGTTCAGCCACGTGGTTAAGTCCGGACAGACGCGCCCCGACGCTGAGCGGAACGCTTGCCTGAGCAGCTTCTATCGCCATATCGCCCCTCGCTTCGTTTCCCGCAACGTGAATTATTCACCGATAACAAGCTGGAAGCGGGAATGGCCTAACGCCTTACGTAGCTGCTCCTCTTTCCAGCGCGCGTAATAGATACGGATGGGGCCACCTGCTTTTTTGCAGCCCTTGCGGATAGTGCGCGGCTCAATGGGGACCCGGGGGTTATCGCCGGTCGTCCAGCGGTAGGCAGTACGCTCAGAAACACCTTCCAGCGCGGCGAATTGCTGCAGCGTCACCACAGGGGCTGGCACTTTGATGATTGCGATTTCAGAAGCCATGTTGCATGATTCCCATTTTGATAATGACTGCAATCTTTAGCCTCTGTTTGCCAACGTCTGCCGCTGATTGCCCGAATTTGCAATGATACTAATACCCAATTGAGTATTAGTAAACACCCAAAGGAATATATTTTGATTTTAGATTCTCAAGTGAATAATGAAGAGTTGCTCGATAGAATCTGTCAGGTATATGGTTTTACGCAAAAAATCCAGCTTGCCCGGCACTTCAATATTGCCGCCAGCTCGCTGCAGAACCGCTACGCACGCGGCACTATCTCTTATGACTTCGCCGTGCAGTGCGCCCTGGATACGGGCGCCAGCCTGCGCTGGCTAATGACCGGGCAAGGTTCTCAGTTTGAAGGTCAGCCTGCGCCGGGCGATCCTGTATCTGTCGCGTCGTTCACTCTTAGTGATGGTCGACTGGAAGAAAATACTACTTTGAGTATCGACTCCCATTTCTTCAGCAAACAACTTACCCGCGGCATCGCCGTCCGGGCTGAGGGAAAACTTCACTTTGTTGAAAAAGACGCATCGTTAACCGACGGGCTGTGGCTGGTTGAGATTGAAGGCACCACCAGCATCCGCGAGTTGACGCTCCTGCCGGGTAAAAAACTCCACGTCGCGGGCGGAAAAATCCCGTTTGAATGCGGTATCGACGAGATAAAAACGATTGGCCGTGTGGTGGGTGTCTACAGCGAGGTTAACTGATGGCGGTCCGTAAAAATCCTGCCGGTGGCTGGCTTTGCGAGATCTACCCCAACGGGGCAAAGGGTAAGCGCATCAGAAAGAAATTCGCCACCAAAGGCGAAGCGCTGGCCTTTGAACAGTACACCGTTCAAAACCCATGGCAGGAGGAAAAAGAGGACCGCCGCACCTTAAAAGCGCTGATTGACGCCTGGTATAGCGCTCACGGCATTACGTTGAAAGACGGTCTTAAACGCCAGCTGGCGATGCATCATGCTTTTGAGTGTATGGGCGAACCGCTCGCGAGGGATTTCGATGCGCAGATGTTTTCCCGCTACCGGGAAAAGCGGCTAAAAGGCGAATACGCCCGTTCTGCCCGGGTAAAAGAAGTTTCTCCCCGCACGCTTAACCTTGAGCTGGCCTACTTCCGGGCGGTATTCAACGAGCTGAATCGTCTGGGGGAATGGAAAGGCGAAAATCCGCTGAAAAATATGCGCCCTTTCCGCACGGAAGAGATGGAAATGGCCTGGCTGACGCAGGAGCAAATTGCCCGGTTACTGGCCGAGTGTCGGCGTCATGACAACCCGGATCTGGAAAACGTGGTCAGGATTTGTCTCGCCACGGGCGCACGCTGGTCTGAAGCCGAAGGGCTCAAAAAAAGCCAGCTGTCGAAGTACAAAATCACCTATATCAATACCAAAGGGCGAAAAAACCGCACCGTTCCTGTCAGCAAAGCCCTTTATGACGCTCTGCCTGATAACAAAAATGGCCGTTTGTTCAGTGATTGCTATGGTGCGTTCCGCTCTGCGCTGCAACGGACAGGTATCGAGTTACCCGCCGGGCAACTGACCCATGTTCTGCGCCATACTTTTGCCAGCCACTTTATGATGAATGGCGGGAATATCCTGGTCTTGCAGCGGGTGCTTGGGCATACGGATATTAAAATGACTATGCGGTATGCGCACTTTGCACCTGATCATTTAGAGGATGCCGTTAAGCTCAACCCACTGGCGATGAGTGGCGATAAAGTGGCGGTAGAAATGGCGAATAATGGGTAATTGATGGCAAACAGTGGCAAAGTATGTCAATGATAAATCACGCAATGCGTTGATTTATGGTTGTTCTGGTAGGAACTCATAATCGCTTGGTCGCTGGTTCAAGTCCAGATGCGAATACCAAATTGAAATTATTGCCGTTTAATCCCTACCATTTGCTATCAACGTTAAGCAAAGTCATCGCATTTTGTGCAGGGTTTAGCCCCAAAGATGCATTTCGCGCTTTTTTGACTTTTAACTCCCCGAAAACTTAAAGGGAAAAAGAAGTTTTCTTATGTCAACAAGGATAAACCAGACAATGTTACTCACTACCATGAAAATACTTAAAATATAATTCCGAAAAAGTTGCGCGCAGACTGACTTCAAAACATAGATACACGTTCCAGTTTTGATTTTATATAATCCAGCATGCGCTTACGCGGGTTGGTGATAAAAATGAGATGGAGGAAGGAATGGGTTATAGGTCAACGAGACAAAAACCCGCTCCTGCGGGTTTAATGTAATTCAACCGAGCAAGCTAGTGAAACAATCATTCCTCCCAGTCTGCTTTACTCTTATACCGACACGCTTACAATCTCTGTTACTTTTTTTGTATAAACACGGCAGTTATCCGGGAGATCTTTATTGATGAATGTCATTGCGCCAATAGTAACATTATCGCCAATTTTCAGATCGTCGCCAATTATGCAGCTATTCGATCCCAGATAAAAGTTATTCCCAATGACGATCTTACCCTGTGTACCTTTTCCACTGCTTCCAATAACAGAATTTTGGGTAAGTTTCATATTTTTTCCTGCATGCACTCGCTTTGTCACTACTATACCAATATGATGAGCGATAGTTAGCCCTTCACCGATAGTTGCACCGAGCATAATATCGCAAGCAAATTTACTCTTGATGCGTGAGTGGACACGATAGGCCATGCGGCGGTGGCCGTTCTCATACAAATAACTTGCCAGTCGCCACCAAAAAACATATTTCAAACCCGGTTTGTTCCTTAGGCGTGTCATTAGGCGCAGAAAAGAAAATTTTTTTTCAAGACCAATAATCTCTACATGCCAGAATCGTTTTAGCTGTGAAAATTTCATTAATTAAAAATCTCTTTTTTTAGACTTGCTAATCAAGTTCGCCAGACGTCAAGTCAAGCGATTATATCAATATTTACTGCAGGTCTGCAAAATGAGTGAGTTATACTGAAAAAGGCCAGGCGGTCTTCACCGACCTCATCATCCGCAACGGTTACTGATCTGGCTCGGTCAATCAACATGCCACACCTGCGCAATAAAAAAGCCAACCCCGCACTCCCACGGTGTTGGCCCTGTTTTAAAGCAGTGACAGCCACAACAGGTTAAAACACGTAACGCATACCCAGCGTAAATTCGTTAGAGACAATATGCGCTTTCATCTGCTCATCTTTTAAGCCGCGCGCGTTAGTGAAATTGTTATATCCGCTTTCGATCTTGCCCATATCGATATAGCGATAAACCAAATCGACATACAGACGTTCAACCGGCGTGTAGCTTACGCCCGCTCCTAATGCGTAGGTCAGGTTGCTTTGGGTGGTCGAGGCGTATTCACGTCCGGCGTTACCCTGCCAGCCGCCCGCTTTGATCTTGCTCACGCCAAGCCCTGCGGTACCGTAAACAGAGACACCGTAGCCGAGTTCATAATCGCGGTAGACATTCAGCATCAGACGTTCTGTTTCGGTCTGCAGGTGGTTAAAGCTGTTCGCGAATGTGCTGGAGCCGCTGGTGTACTCCGTCTTTTGTTTAAAGGTGTATTCACCCTCGGTGCGCCAGCCGTTACCGAACTGGTAGCCTGCGGCAATCGCCGCGCCGCCAAAATGCTCTTTCTCTTTACCGCCCACAAACTGTCCGACACCCGGACGCGCGCTGGTATCCATCTCCTTCGCACGCTGTTCAATCTGCAGGTATTTTGCCGAGCCGTAATACCCTTCTTCCGTATTTGCCGCCAGAACGGTAGCCGGGATCATCGCCACAGGCAGGGCAATTAAAATTGCTTTCATCTTCATCTACACTCCATTGAAAAACAGTCAGTGAGACGAATCATAAGCAGTCCCGAAAGGGCAAACTATTAGGATGAATACGCGTTTAACCTGGTAATTTTACGTAGGGATTTGTCCCGCTTTTCATCCTGTTTATTGTAATTTCAATCCGTTACCGGTTGGGGAAAACGCAGCAGGACGATCGCGCCATCGGTGGGCACCGATTCCAGTTCCGTCACATCCAGCGCGGTGTTTTCCGGCAAGCTCAGGCTATCGACCGTAATGCGGTTCACCCGCCATGGCGTTAAGTAACTCACCAGCAGCTCACCTCTGGCATTGGTTGTGGAGCCAAACTGGTTATAGAAGCCAATGCCCGGCGAGTCCGGCACGTCCACCAGCGCAGCGGTGCTGCCGAGCTGTTGACCCAGCGTCACGCCGTCAGCGTGCACCAGAATGCTGCCGCTGGTGTCGGCATGATAATCGCGGCGCGTTCCCCCGCGTACCATACTGAGGTTCAGCTCGCCCGCGTTGTATTGATAGCCCAGATTCGCAGAGAGCTCATCATTGCGGTGTACGGTATGCGTCGCCTGCAGATCGTAACGCAGGCTGTAATCACTTAACGCTGAACCATACACATTCACCCCATGGCTATCTTCCCCCCGGCTGGCGAGCTCGGTGATATAACCGACATTACTCGTCGCCCCCCAAAGGGATAAAGGCACGCTGATGTTGATACCCACGGTGGTTTCATCCGGGTTTTTACCGTAGCGCTCGTATACGCCGTACACACTTACATCCACGTTGTGTAAGGTTGTATTCAGGCTCAGTGTCGCCCCCGTGTTGCCCGCGTCAGGTTCACGTGACTTCACCCCGTGCCAGGACAGGCTCAGGCTGGAATCCTCACCAAAATTCTGGTTAAGCTCCAGCTGTCCACGCAGCGCCCGCCGGGTGACGTCATCGTCCCAGCCGTACCTCAGCAATTCCGCCCGCGTAATTTTTTCTTCCAGCGACCGGTAATGCTCACCACGTGGATACCACTGGAGCTGGGCGGTGAGGCTGGTTTCGGTAGTGAAGAACGCTTTGGCATAGCGCAGACGCCACACCTTGCCCCGTAGCGTCTCCGCCTCTTGCGAATAGCGAGCCGCGCTGACATCGCCGGAAAACGCCCCCCACAGCCCCAGGTTAGCGCCAAAACCCGCGACCTGGCTGAAATAGTGCTCCCCTTGCTGCAGCCCGGCAAACACAGTGACCTGCCGTGCAATCCCCCACGAGACCGTACTCTGCCAGAAGCGATCCTTGTCCCTGTCAATGCCGTGAAAAGGCTTATACCGACCGGCGGCCAGTTCGTAGCTAAAGAGTCCCTGATGCACCAGATTGGGCATACTGGAATAGGGCAGCAGGCGGGTACGCTCTGTACCATCGCTCTCCTGAATCGTCATTTCCAGGTTGCCGTTTGGGTCCGGCGGATAAAAATCGCGAATGGTAAACGGCCCGGGCGGGACATGAATACGGTAAACACGTACCCCGTTCTGATGAATGGTGACTTCCGCCTCTGTGCGGGCATAGCCGTTGATCCAGGGCGAATAGGGTCGCCAGCTATCCGGGTACATCGCCTCGTCACTGGCGAGTGATGCACCGCGAAACGCCAGGCTGTCGAACATATTTGAAGAGGTATTGCCGTCGCCCAGGGTCACACGCGAACGCAGCGGCGTGATGCTGCGCCAGAGCGACATCGCATTGGTGTACGAACCGTGTTGCCCCTCTTTTTCACGCCAGAAGGTGTTTTGATAACGCAAACGCCAGGGACCCACATTAAGGCCATTGTCCAGGCTCAGCGTGGCGTCAGTACCGGAATGCTCCCAGTCGTACTGCGCCTGGCTGTTATCCGCATCCAGACGATAGTTAATAAACAGTGCGTTGATGCCATCATCCCAGCGACTGGTACTGACGCCGTTCTGCTGTGGGCTAATGGCGTCTGGCGGGAAGAGAAGGGTCAGCAGTTGCGCTTGTGGGCGGTACCAGTATTTGAGGTTGAACTGCTCCGCAGACTGCGGCGTCAGGCAACCTTTGGCATCCCAGACCAGACGTGAAAGCACCGCGTCACGCACGCCCCACTCCTCCATCAAAGGCTGACTAAGGCAAGGTCCCGAGGCAGACACCTCAAACGAAATCGCCCCTTTGTAGAGGTTATTAAGGATCACCCACGTCTTTTGGGTGGCCGCGCGGCTCTCTGCCATGGCGAAAAGCAGCACAAAAAAGAGAAGATGGAGTCGCATCATGATGGCAGGCAGCGCAAAAAGGTGAGGAGGCTCACGCCCCCTCACCTGTTTTACAAAAAAGCGTTATTTCTGCAGGGAGGCGAGCGCAGCGCGAGCACGGCTCAGCTCTTGCTGAATGCTGCTCAGATCGCTCTGTTTTTCAGCCAGTTTGCGCTGGTATTTTGCCACTTTCTTGCTGTCGCCTTTGGCTTTCGCTTCACGCAGATCTGCCTGAACCTCGGCAATATCTTCACGCTTCTCGGCCAGTTTCTTCTCCAGCTTCTTCACCTCTTTTTGCGCATCAGCCTGTACGCTTGCCGGGGTGCAGTGCGCTTTCACTTCGGCCAGTGCTTTTTTCAGGCCGTTGACCTTATAGGTATTACCGTACTGCTGGGCAATACGGATCTCTTTTTCCAGTGCCGCGGCTTTCGCAGAACAGCTTTCTGCCGCCTGGGCGGTGGTGAACATACCAACAGATGCGATAACGGCCAGTGCGGATACGAGTTTTTTCATCGGGATATCTCCTTTATATGTGAACTTCCCCGACTAAAAGCGTACCCCGATGGAGGGGAAGCTTACGCTGTACGCCCGTCCTCATTCTGCTGTAGGACGGTCTCGCCCGGCTGTAGTCCCGTCTCGCGCCAGCGCTGTAATACGCTCCTCAATGCCAGAATGTCCTCCTCAAGCTGACGGATGCCGCCGCTGTCGGCAGCCTGTTCCTGCTCCAGACAGCGCGCTTCCAGCGCCGGCATACCGAGCAGTTGAATACCGCCCCGCAGACGGTGCAGCGCGTCCTTCAAGGGTATACCGGGGTCCTTCCGCCACAGCGCGATATCACGCAGCGTCTCCTCCAGCACGCTTATCTGCAAATCCAGAAACGTTGCCAGATGCTCACCGTCCAGCAGTGCTGGGGGTAGCGTGATGGAACAAGGTAACGCATCCGGTGATTTTTCGGATGGAGCAAGAGGGGCGAGCAGATTTTCCAGCGCAACCAGCGTGACCGGCTTGAAGATACAGTCGCGCATGCCCGCTTCCCGCGCCTCATCCCGCACGGATTCACGCGCGTCCGCCGTCATGCCAAACACCGTGACATCCGGGTAACGTTCATTGACGATGCGCGACAGGGCATAGCCGCTCATTTCGGGCATGTTGCAGTCGGTGATCACCACGTCCGGCTGTCGGGTTGCCAGGCGCTCGATCAGCATTTTCGGGCTGTCGTACTGGATGACGGCATGCCCCAGCCACTCAAGCTGCTGGGTAAGCAGCATCCGTCCGACCGGATTGTCGTCTACCACCATAATGGTCAACGCAGCGCGTTTGCCGGAAGGGACAGCATGCCCGGCCTCTTTCTCTGGCAGGGCGGCCATAACGGGCAGCCTGAGCGTCACCGTGACCGTCGTCCCCTCACCTTGCACGCTATTCAGCGTGAGATCCCCTTCCATCATGTCCGCGAGCTGGCGACAGATATAGAGCCCCAGCCCGCTGCCCTGCGCCCGGGTACGGCTCTCACCCTGACTAAAAGGCTGGAACAGACGCTGTTGCGTCGCGATATCAATCCCCTCGCCGGTGTCTGCTATTGCCAGCTCCAGCAGCATAAACTCGCCGTCCTGCCATTGCGGCTGCGCGCGCAGCATCACCTGACCGTGGTCGGTGAATTTAATGGCGTTGCCCAGCAGGTTGGTGACGATCTGGCGAAAACGCATCACATCGATCAATACGTCCCCCTTCAGGGCGGTATCCATTTCCAGCAGCAGCTTCAATGATTTCTGCGCCGCCAGCCCCTCAAACTGCGACACCGTTCCTTCAATCAGGTTTCGAAGCGAGGCGCGCTCCGGGCGGAGCACCAGACGGCCGGACGCAATACGCTCCACATCCAGGATATTCCCGATAAGCAGCAACAGCGACTGCGCCGCGTCCCAGGCGACCCGTATCGACTGCGGGTTTTGCGGGGCATGGTCGGGACGTTTCATCACCAGTTCCAGCATGCCGATAATGGCGCTGACGGGCGTGCGAATTTCATGGCTCATGGTCGCCAGAAAGGCGCTTTTTCCCCGACGGGCTCGCTCTGCGCGCTGTTTCGCCGCACGCAGCGTCTGAATAAGCTTGCGGATGCGCGCCTGCTGGATGCGCCGCCGACGGTAGATCCATCCTGCCACCAGCGCCAGCAAGGCCAGACCGGCGGCGGTGAACGTCACCAACCACGTTATCGACAGCGCCGACGTCGACACCGAGGCAAACGCATTGCCCGTATTGCTGCCGCGCGTCAGGGCATGGAGATCTTCCGGCGGGATGTTGATCAGCGCTTTATTCAGAATGGTGATCAACGGCCAGGCCTGCCGCGATGCGCCAAAGGCAAAGCGCAACGGTTCGGCATCGATGCTGGCGAGAATTTTTAGTGAGGCAAATTCTTTGCGGGTGAGTTGGGCGTTGGCAATGATCAGCGGCACCACCATCATGTCGTTTTTATCCTTCACCACGCTGTTAAAACCCTGCCACCAGGTATCGACCTTCGCCGTCTGCCCACTGTTTTGTCGGCCAAGCCAGCCATCAGGCGCTTCACCGCGCAGGCTCACCACACGGGGCTGAAGCGCCTCCTTGCCCGGCAGCGCGCGTCCAACCATAACCCAGGAGTTATACAGCCAGGTTCGGGTAGTGAGGAGATCCGCCTGCCAGATCCCCTCCTGCGTGACACCTGCAATCAGCTCGGCCTCTCCGCGATTAATGGCCCTGAAGGCGGCGGCCTGGCTGGGATAACGGCGGATTTCAAAGGTAAACCCGGTACGCAGGCGGAGCGCGGTGAGCAGATCCGCCAGGATGCCGCGCAGCTGCCCGCGCTCGTTGAAAAAGGCAATGGGGGCGTTATCCTGCGCCACCGCGACGCGGATCCGGGAATGTTCTTTGATCCATTTATGTTCGAGCGAGGTGTAACGCGGTGGCTCTTCGCTCAGGGAGAGCGGGATCCCCCCGCTCCAGCGACGGTGGATCTCCACGCCCGCGTTCTCCGGCAGCGCCATCAGCATCTTGTTGAGGATCGCGATCCAGACCGCCATCTTTGGCATCGCAGCGAACGAGAATCCCGACGCCTCGAACGTGTCCGCCACCGGACGAATACTGAGATTGCTTAAATTTGACTGACTCGCCAGATAGCGCGCGGTGATCGCATCGCTGAAGAACAGATCGATTTTGCGAAACGCCAGCGCCTCCAGCGCATGCCGCGTGGAGGAGAAATTCACAATGACAGCCCCCGGATAACGGGCCAGCACGTCGCTGCTGCTGTAGACAGGCGAAACGGCGATCCGTTTCACCGGCTCATCGGGCGAGGCATCGGTATTTACCACTTCAACAGGGATGTTGTCGCTGTAGGGCACACTCAGCAACAGCCCCTGTTTTTGCTGGCTACCCCCTGCCTGAGGCATAAAATCCGCCTTACCTGCCCGCAATGCTGACAAAGCATCGTCATAGGTGGGATAACGCACCACCTCGATCTCCAGACCGAGGTTTTCCGCCACCAGCCCGGTGAAATCCGCATTGATACCACCGTAATCGTTCAGCCCCGTGGTGATGTCGTAAGGGGGCATCATCGGCTCCCAGACCGCCAGACGGATTTTGCGGTGTTCGCGCACCCAGCGCCATTCGCTGCCGCTGAGTCCCGGCTCGATCACCTTTTCATGGCTACGCGCCAGCAGGCGAAGGGATTCCCCCGGTTGCGCGGCGCACACGGTAAAGGCAATACAAAAAAGCAGGATAAAGGTAACGGCTCTCACGTCTCTGGCTCTGAAGTATCAATAAGATCGAAAAGTTGTTCAAAATGCGCAAAGCCGCTTTTTTTCATCATTCGCGCCTTATAGGTGCTGATGGTTTTGTTGCTGAGCGCCAGCCGGTCGGCAATCTCCTTGTTGCTTTTGCCCTGCTTCAGATAGTTCAGCACCGCGATTTCACGATCGGAGAAACTCGCCAGCAGCGCCCGGGTATCATGTTTTATTTCAGTAGCCTCGACGATTTTCATGAACGTCTCTTCCGGGAAACAGTGATAGCCGTCCAGCAGCAGCTGGCAAACCGGCTCGACGCGCTCCAGTGCCAGGCTTTTATTGATAAACCCGCTCGCCCCGGCCTTCAGCGTACGCAGTGCGTAGATCCCCGCAGGCTGGTTGGTATAAACCAGCACCCTGAGCGCAGGGAAGTGGTGTTTGATACGCGGGAGAAGATCCAGCCCGTCAGCGTTTTTGAGTTCCAGGTCGAGGATCAGCAGCGACGGCTGTTCCCGATGCAGCAGCGCCAGCAGGTTCTCGCCGGAGGATGTCGTCACGATAAAATCCGGATTCTTTTCCAGCAGCACCTTGAGCGCAAAGCAGATTGCCGGATGGTCATCCACAAGCAGTATTTTTGTCATTGGTGTTTATTCTTTCCTGAGGCATTAACGGCTCCATTACACGCTGTACACCATAGCCTACCACGTGTTGAATCAGGACAAGGTTTGTCTGGTTTGAGAATAATTCAGAAAAAATACGGAATACGCGAACACAACCTACTTTTCATTAGGCATAATGATTTAAACAAATGGGTTGGGAATTTTAATGCCAGATATTACAGGAGGGTTTTAATGCAGCAAAACGCTAAACCTGTCCTGTGATGAAAAAGGATCTGCAAACCTCAGTCACAAACTCGAAATCACTTATCAGGTCATGAGAGTGACTCAGGAAAACAGGCGGAACAGCACTTTCTTTCCTTTCAAAAAAAGCAGTCTGGATGCTTTGTATGTTTGTTTTATCATCCTTACCCTTAATTAATGAGAGCAGGAAATGCATACCATCCGAATGGATGCTGAGCGTTTTTTGATTATCAACATCTACAATATTAACGCTTCCCGTATTCGTCCTGAGCTGATGAAGCGCATCGTAAACATCTGACCATAAGGGAAAGTCCTTTTTACTTAAACCTGTATTTGCGCAAAACAGGGAAAGCTTCATTTTCATCGTTTGTCCTTTAACAATGTTGTTTGCTACGTATTTTAACATGGAAGATGAACAATCCAGAGCAGGATAAAGTGATGTCGCTGGCAAATTACACATTTTAGGAATTTTATGGTAAACCGGGCATAGGGGGCGGGGTAATCAGAATGACAACTGCGAACAAGCCCCGCAACGTGTAATGAGAGTAAATGTAACAATTGATATAGGATTTCCAGCATGGAGGTAGGGATCATTCAATGATATTGTTCAAAAATATTTTCCGAAGCTACTTCGCCATTCCCATAATTATTTTTATCAAAAGCGAATTTTCATACAGATAACATCCCGGTTTTAAAACCGGGACTGTTTTTATACAAATGCTATTTCTTCAGCAAGCGCGGGAGTTGATTATTTAATTCGAGGATACACGCATCCATATATTTCTGGGTTTCAACAGCCACCTTCTTATAATTATCACGTTCCCATTCTGACAGATTCGCTTCCACAGGAACGGGGGAACATTCAGCTACAGTATACGCGGAAAACATATTCCCACCCTCAGGTTTTTTATAGAAAAGCACCTTATATTTCAACTGATAAACGGGAGCGGTTGCTGTAGCATCTTTAAAAATCAATGCCCAGGTAGCATGGCCAATATTGAGTTGTTCTTTATAAACATACCCGCTGGATTGGGAGTCCATCCACTTACTGATACTTTTCTTTGCACCTTGAGCGAGGTAGGTATCAGTAGGATTTTTGATCGACTCGATGATTTCCCCTTTATAATTTTCTTTATCAAAACTGCTGGGTTTTATATTTCCGGTTAACACAGACAAAACGGCCAACCCTTTTCCTACAGCGTTATGAGTCGGAGTAACTACGCGTAGTGAATTATCTGCGATACGGTTATTATTAAGATCTGCCTGTGCTGACACAGCCATGATCTCAATTGAACTACCATTGGAAGAGGTTACTGTTTCAGGCTTTATTTTGCTGGCACACCCCGTTAGCGCTACAACGAATAGTAAAGTAGTTACTGTGAATGTTGTTACTTTCATTTTCTTTCCTTGAGATAAAATAATGAAGGAGAATATTCTTCTATATGCTTACGCTTACCGCTCTTTCGTACTTAGTTCAGGCCTGATTCGGCGTTCCCCTGCATACTGCAATATCCACTGCCGTTAAATTTCGGCAATCTGTGAGTGATCCAGAGCAGATACGGGAATTTCGAGTAAAGCCTAATAGTTTAAAAAAGAAGATCCCGACATACAGGCCGGGAGCTTCCTGGTTACCACAATTTAGGATAGTCGCTAAATGCTTCATATATAGTGCGCGTTGATTCTTCAGTTAGTTTTTCCTTTCCCTGGAAGGATGTAACATTTCCCTCCAAATCCTCTTTGGCGCATGACCATTCTAGCCAGCCTTGAGAAGAAAATACCCGCAACTCGAAAAAATGGTTCATATCTTTAAGTATTGCTACATCACCCCTTTTCATATTATCGATAAACCTGTCAAACTCCTGATATTATATCCAGAACTGAGAGTTTACCTCGCAGCTATAGCAAAATTTCCTTACCCGAATAGTTACACTAAACTTCATGGAGGGAATATTCTCGTCAAGCTCCATTACGTCAAGAGTAATATTTATAGGGCTATTAATTTCTATAACCATTTAATGTAAACCCAAGTATCGACATGAATGATTGTTAGCAACTCGCCAGCAGCGGGCATTGTATGTAAACGTAACTACTGATAACGCTCCCACCTCGACAGTCGGGAGCTTTCATTTTTTAGTGAACTTTTGGCAAATAAAATAACTTTTCGGCAACTCTACGCTCTAAATCACTATTTACATTCAGGCACATATAATCAGTAGCAACCCAATGTAGATAGTGAAAAATGTCTTCGATTTCTTTTCCCGCATATAACATATCACAGATAGGCTGCACATATGCATCATATTCATCATCGGCCTCAATGAGGTCGCTGATACCTAAAGGATCCCACTCATGTAATAAAACAGCCTTAACTTGGTCATATAAAAAGCGATCATTCATTTTGTCGGTGCTCCTGGAATTACTGTTACAACATCGCCTGTATTAGAGTTAATAATTACCCGCAGATTGTTTGTTGCATCGTAGTACCCCATAGTTCCGGACTTTGTTGAATAAGTATTCCCTGTCTTAATAGTATTTTCTACTGCTGAAGGCGGAACACCGCGCCCTTGCATACGATCAACTGTATGAGCTGAATATTTTCGCTCTCCAATTGCTGCTGGCGAGTTAGAACCTTTGGTATTCATGGGATTACCATTTCTACCAGTAGGATTGTAAGCACCTCTGGATCCTCCACCTTCAATCAGCGGGTTATCACGACAATCCCAAGGGGTTTCCGCACACATCACGCTCTTTAGAGAATTATTCTCAATAAAGAGTCATTTTTGCGGCATGTGAATGTGGGATATTATTTCAAAGTATTTCTTAAGCCGAGATAAATATCCAACAACCTTTTAACATTCTCTTCATCGACAGCTTGATTCGTGTAATCAAAAATAAAATAGTGAGCATTATAATGATTCATTAAGAATAATTTCCGACTATTTTTTACACTATACTCAACTTCATATATATTTTTACCAAATAATGAAACATTATCTTCAATAGTAAACTTTACTTTCTGCGTTACATCTTTTGGCTCCCACGTCAAAAAGCCCTCATACAAATCAATCCATGTCTGAACATTGTCTTTTGTCACGTAACCAAAGTGGCTTTCGACGTTTCCACCATTATAAATAACCATCGATGCATATTTACCCTCATCTTGCAAACGCAGGATGGCATCTACACCTCCTTTCCATTTTGGCATACTGACAACTTCAACTTCCACCCCTGTTTTATATTGTGTCCACTCGTAAAACAGACCATGCTTTCCTGGTGATGAGCATCCAACGGTCATAAATATAAACAATGTAATCAACAGTTTTTTCATAAAGTTTAATATCCTTATTTTTAGTGTTCAGGCGAACCATTTTGGGTTTAGTACCCACTATCAGTAATGGCTAAAGCAATCCTCAGTCGTAAAAGCACAGACATTCTCCTTGTTTTTCATTTACCCTTTGATGTTAAGGGCTGACGGGTAAAAAGAAGATCCCGCTACTAAAGGCGGGATCTTCTTTTACTGATTTAACAATTTTCTCTTAGCCTCATTTAACGCATTCTGAAGCCAGTCAAAGTTTACTGAATTAATATTAGATGCAAATTCAACTTTTAGATCATCCACACCATTTTCTTGTTGTAAAAGAGCAATAAACTCGTCATTAAGATAAATCTCAGCTATTAGATTCTCATAATCGACATCACTTGCAATTACTATTTTTAAACGATCTTTACTATTCATAATTAAGGCTCCAAAAATCCACGGAAGTTACCTTGAGGGTCGAATCTGGCGCCACGCCCATCAGGGGCGATGACATCAAACCCTCCAAAACGATTTCCTTCTTTTACAGAAGCTCCTGGCGCTTTAACTATCTCATCTAATATTTTCTGCCCCTGCTCATTCATTTGAGCAGGAGTGCCTTTAGCAGCAGGATAAGCACTTCCTTCGCGGCTACCGTGTTTTTGTAATGCCCTGCCTGCAACGGTGAAATTGCCAGACTTAGCTGCTGAGTCAATATTAGCTCCAGTTTTAGAAAGCGAATTTAATTCAAGCTGACCAAACTTACCGGCATTAATTTTTCCAATATCTGATGAGAGATTTTTCGCTGCATTAGCCGCTAACGCTTCGGCTTTCGCCGCCGTCGCCTCCGCTACCGACTTACCGATGCCTACCGCACCGCCAGCACCAACACCAACACCACCCGGTACGATAGCTTCTGATACCTGTATTCCGGCGCTGTTCAGACACAGCACAACATTTCCAGCGCAGGCCTGTATTGCAGCCTGAGCCGCTGCCGCTATTTCCGGCGTTGCTGCTGCCAGTACTCCACCGCCAAGACCTGCCGGAAGTGCCACCATCAGCGCATCATTCATCGCCAGGCCTTTCTGACAGGATGCTGAACCGGGATCAGTGCTACAGGATGCTATATTCTTGCCATGCTCCTGCACAAACTTCGTCTGGGTATCTTCGTTACCACCCAGAAGATTATTCTCAGACGAGTTCTTCCCTGCCTGCCCCCCGGCAACCGCTGACCCCGTACTGTCCCCGGCCAGTCCACCGGCCATCCCCGCCGATATCGTCGCCAGCGCACTGACCGTCTGCTTCTGCTCTTCGCTCAGCTTCGATAAATCTTTGACGTCAGGATACAGCATACCCGCTATCGCTTTCGCCGCAAGCTCACCGGTCGCCGCCCCTGCCGCACCCGCTGCCGCACTGTTTCCCTGCAGCGCCGCAACCGCACCGCCCAGGATGGCATGCGCAATGGTTTTCGCTGCCGTACTGTCATCGATCCCCATGCCGTGACCAATACGATACGCCAGCTCCGGTGCCGAAGCCCCCGCCAGTGCTGCCGTCAGGTCGCTGCCCGCCAGCCCCTGAAGCGCGGCCGTCGCCGCCTGGATACCCCTCTGCAGGTCGCTGCCCGTGCCATATTTCGCCGTCGTGGTTTTGTACGCATCGGTCCCGCGCAGCGCATCCTGATAGGCCTTTTTCAGTGCGTCGCTGGCATCCGCCCCCGGCTCGGTTATCCCTTTATCTGCAAGCTCTTTTCTGCCTGCATTCAGCCCGTTTATCTCGCCCTGCGTATTCGCAATATCCACCGCCTGCGAGCCAATCTCACCAATCAACTGCACTTCCTGCAGGCGCTGCTGCTCCTTCTCCTTGTCAAATATCGGGCTGATGCTGCCGTTCGCATGTTCCGCATCGCGGCTCAGGTCCACCACATCCTGCTTCTGGTTCTCCTTATCGCGGATGATGAGCGTCCCTTCGCTCACCGCCGCCTGTGTTGTCCCTTCCGCGTGACCGCTGTTACCGCCTCCGGCCAGCAGAGCGTTCGCCATATTCCCGGCAAACTGCTTGCCGATGCTGCCGCCCGAACTGATACCCGCGCCCTGATGCTCCGTCTTAAAATCCGCCTGGTTGTGGATATCGCTAAAGCCCAGCGTGCCCGTATCTAGACGGTTTTTATCCGCCGTCGCCGTGGAGGCAATCACCCCGCCGTCGAGCTGCGTATGGTTGCCCACCGTCACGTCAAACCCGCCGTTGCCTGCAAACAGCCCGCTCTGCTCCTGCACCGAGTCGTAGTCGCTGGTCATTTTGTCGCGGCTGACATTGATGCTGCCGGAGAAACCGCCTGCACCAAAGGTGTAACCCGCACCGCCGCTGACGCTGTTCTGCTTGCTGTTGTAGTGATCGCTGTCCTGGGTGCTGGCAATCGTCAGGTCGCGCCCGATATCCGCCACCACGGTTTCGCCGCTCACCTGCGCCCCGGCGATCGTCGCGTCGCGCCCGGTGTTGATGGTCACGCGGTTACCCGCATCCACCGTGGTCTCGTTCTGCCAGACACCGTTGCCCTTCTCGTGCCCCTTGCTGCTGTTTGCGTTCGCCGAGATGCTGATGCCCGCCCCACCGGAACCGACACCCACTCCAACACCCAGGCTGCCACCGCTGCTGCTGTTTTTACCCGTTGTCTGCTGCGTGTCCTGCGAGGCAATCAGGTTGACGTCCCGTACTGCATCAAGCGTCACGTCCTTTCCGGCCTTAATCTGGCTTCCCGCCACGGTGATGTCGCTTCCGGTGGCTTTTATCGTGACGTTATTGCCTGCACTCAGGGAGCTGCCCGTGGTCGTTTCGCTCTCCATGTGCGATGAGGATTTGGACGACTGTGACCCAATCGACGCGCTGACGCCGATGGTGTTGTTATTGCGTTTGTCAGAGTCGCCCTTCACCTGATCCAGCGCCACGGCCTGTCCGGCCTGTACGCCTGACAGCGCCGCCTGCGTACCCTGCAGTGCCGCCAGACGTGAGTCGCTGCTCTGCTTCGCGCTCTGGGCCGTGGTGACCGCGTTATTCACCGCGCTCCCCGCCGCCCCGGACAACGCCACCGTCAGTCCGCTGCTCTTCTGCTCAAATTTCTCATCGCGGGTGCGTTTGTCATGCCCCGGCTCAATCACCACGCTGTCACCGGTCAGGCTGATATCCTTCTGTGCGATGATATCTGCCCCGCCGATATGCGCCTGTTTGCCCGCTGCAATGCTGACGTTGCCGCCCGTCGAGCCGACGATGCTGAAGCTCTCGCTCTGGGTGGTACCCTGCTCGCGAAGATCGTGGGTGGACTTGCTGCTGCCGATGGTGAAGCCAATGCCGCCCGTGCCCATCAGGCCGGACTTTTTGGTCTCCTTAAAGCGCCAGGCCGTGTCGGTGTTGGTCGCCGCCACGATGTCCACATTGTTGCCCGCGGAAAGGGCCACATCGCCGTCGCCAGCGACCGCTGAACCTAACACCCGCAGGTTGTTACCCGCCGACACCGTTACATTGTCGCCGCTCAGCAGCGAGCCTTTCTCCCGTGTCGCGCTGTCTTCCTCGATGGTGTGGGTGGTCTTTTTGCTCAGGAAGCCGCTACTGGTTTTAGTTTGTTCCCGATAGCGGTAATCGCTCTCCGTCGCCGTCGTCAGATTTACGTCGCGGCCTGCCGCCACGCCAATATCGCCCTGCGCTGTCACGTCAGCCGCCTGCGCGGTTACGTCGCGCCCTGCGAGGATCACCGTATTCCCCCCGCTGGCAATCTCCGTACCCTGCTGACGTACAGATTCGTCAATGGCGGTTTTTTTCTTCACCTGGCTGCTGGAGCGTTCCATCGACGCTTCCGCCAGCAGGTTCACATCCCGACCGGCCTGAATGCCCACATCGCCTTCCGCCGCTATCGCCGCCGCACGGGCATTCACATCGTTACCTGCCTGCAAGGTGAGGTCACCGCCCGCGCTCAGGGTGCTGCCCTGATGCGTGACGGACGCCGTCTCCGTGGTCGCGCGGTTGCGCCCGGCGCGTCCTTCGCTGGTCGCGATCTCGTTGGCGGTGATGTTGATATCATTCCCCGCCGCCATACCCAGGCGGCCACCCGCCGAGACGTTTGCGCCGGTCACGTTGATATCCTGTCCGGCGCGCATCGTCAGCCCGTCGGTGGCGGTGATGGAGGCCGTCTTGCCGACATCGGTGCCACTGAAATGCACATTTCCCGCATCGACATTCCACTGCTGTGCGCGGGTAATGTTGTTAATGCTGCCCGCGACGCTCTCCAGCCCTACCGTTTTGCCGCTGATGGTGGATCCGATGTTATTGATATCCCCCAGCGCGCTCAGGTTCAGCCCGCCGCCTGCGCTCAGCAGCCCCGCATTGAGGTTGCTCAGGCTGTTGCTGCTGTCGATTGATAGCCCATTCTGCGCCGCAATCGTACTGCCGCTGTTAATGACGTTCCCGCCCGCCAGCTGGACGTTATTGCCGCTAATCACGCTGCCGCTGTGAACGGTGACATCCTTCGGCGACAGGTAGACTTTCGGGATCATCACCGTCTGACCGTTGATGGTCGCTGACTCCCACCAGAGCATGCTTTTATCGAGCGCGGCAACCTGCTCAGCCGTAAGCGCCACGCCAAATTTCAGCCCCAGCGTTTTTTGTTGCTCTGCGGCGCTGTTCATCAGGTAGCGCATCTGATCGAGATCGGAACCGATGCCGTTGATATAGCGGCTACCGGTCTGGTTCAGAATCGCGTTGCTGACGTAACGGGTATCAAACGCCGCGTCGCCGAGGAAGCGGTAGTCGCGATCCGGGTTCAGGCCGAGCCTGTCCAGGAAATAGGACGAGCCAAGGAACTGGTTCCGATCGGTGTACGCGCTGTTGGTTTCACGCGGTGTGGCACCGGGTGTTATGCCAAGCAGGTCATACAGTCCATTAAACAGGCTGTCGTCCATGTTGCCGAGGTCATCGAGCTTCGGGTTCACCGTAATCAGATACGGGCTATCGGGGTCGGTGGAGGGAACAAAATAGCCGTTATTGCCAGACGGCAGTGGATAGTTACCGCTGCTGCCGTTTTGGTTGGAGAGTGATGAACCACCGGAGATATCTTTCAGGGCGTCACTCACCGCATCACGCCATTGCGGCGTGGTGATGTCCTGCGCATCCGCTTCGACAAGGGCCTGCGCCTGCTCGCCGCTGGTAATGGACTGGTTGCTGAGCGGGGTCAGCGTAGGGGCGGCAATCGTATTGCTAAAGCCGTCCGTGTTGGCGGTGACGAGAGTGTTGCTGATGTCGTTGGTGAAGGTGGCGTGAATATTACCGCCTGCCTGAATAACGGCACGGTAACTCGTTGCTGTTCCCTCGGTTGCAGTGTATCTCTCGCCAGTAGCAAGGTACCGGATGGTATCGTGCACATCCCCTGTTTTTGCCGGGTTAGGCTTCATGCTTCCCAGGCGTCCCTGCGTCTCGGATGCATCATAGTGGTAAACCTGATAAGTGATCCGCTTACCCGATTCCCATGACTGATTGTTTAATACGCTCCCGCTTAACGTGGCGTCACGTTGCGCAAGAATAAAACTCGCCTGATTATCAAGTTCACCCGCAGTAATAAAGAGATCGCGCCCGGAGGCGATCCTGGCGGCTTTGCCCGTCGCGTTTACCCGAACTTCAGACTCAAGAACGGCAAAGGCTTTTTCATAGTATGCTTCGTAAGGTGTCGCCCAGGATTCCGGTTTGAAACCAGGGGCTCCAGTACCACTGCCACCGAAGTCTGTCACAAACCAATCATATTCCTCCCGGGGCAACCAGCCTGCTGGGATCAACGCTTCCGTCATTGTTACCCACGGCAACGAAGTCACCGCCTGCTCAGGCAGCACTTCCACATCCAACTGCTCCCATTTATTGCTCAGCAGCCCTGTTGCGACGGTCAAATCACCTTTCTGCGTCTCTATATTCCCGGACGTATTCACCACTTCACTGTTCGCCGCACCCGCCGCATTTTTCTGCATCCACAGGCTATTCCCTGCCAGAATATCGCCGTAGACGTTATGAATACGGTCGGCAAAGAGCTGCATATTATTTGCGGCATAAATCAGTGCGGTATTGAGCAAGGTGCCCACAGCATTCATCGTCAGGCTGCCAGCCGTACCGGTAAAACCATTTACGGTTATATCGCTCAGGCTGTTAAATACCACGTCGCCGCCTGCCGAGAGGCTACCGGCTGCATTGAGCACAATACGTTGCGCGCTGAACGTGCTGTCACCCTTACCTGCAGTGAACTGGCCGTTGTTGGTTAATACTCCACCCGTGCTCAGAACGAGGCTGTTTCCCTGTAAGGTGCCATTATTGGTGATATCCCCCTGAGCGGTGAGAGACAGGGTGTTGCTGGCGGCCAGCGTTCCACTGAACTCAAGCGCATTTAACAGATGAAGCGTAACATCCCCCAGCGCCACAATCTGTCCGGCGTTTTTCAGCGTGCCGCTGTTGAGCGTGAGGTTACCCGCGCTGAACAACTTACCGCTGATAGAATGGGTAATCTCATCGCCCTTCACCGTAAGCGAACGGGTACCGAGAGCCGTACCGCTGTTACTCAGTTTTTGATAATTAACCAGCAGGTCTGCGCCCTGCAGCATGCCGTCGTTGGTCAGCGCCGTTCCCCGTAGCTCAGCGTTGTCGGTGGCGAGTATCCGCCCACTATTTGCCGCGTTCACCACATCCAGCAGCAACCTCACCGCCTGAACCAGACCGCTGCTGCTGTTCTCCAGTTCCGGTGCGGTCAGCGTGAGTTTGCCACCGGAGAGCATTTTGCCGTCGTTCTGTACGCGGGTGGTGGCCTTCACCGAAGATTCCCCACCGCCCTGCAGCGTGCCCTGATTGTTCAGCGTGGCTGTCGATACCGTCAGCGCATTCTCGCTCAGCAGCACACCGCTGGCGGTATTGTTCAGCGCGCCCGAGGCATTCAGCGTCAGCGCTTCTCCCTGAAGCCGTCCGCTGTTAATGAGTTGCCCGGCGGTAACCGTGGTCGCTTTCCCCTGGATTTGCCCGGCGTTCGTTGCATTGTCCGCATCAAGCGTCAGCGCGCCTGCACTGAGCAGTTTTCCTCCGGCCTGGTTATTCATCTGCGTAAGGGCGACCGAAAGCGCATCAACGCCGGTGATCTCACCGCTGTTGTTCAGGGTACTGGCCCCCAGCGTGAGGTGTTTTGCAATCCACTGCCCGCTGTTTGCCAGCGTCAGTGCTGAGAGCGCCAGTTCTCCATTGGAGGTGATTTTGCTGCCCGTTGTCCCGGTAAGGGTGCTGACAATTTGCGCATCCAGTAAATTTTCTGCCTGGATCGCACCGCCGTTCGTAAGCGCCTGCGCATGAATAAGTACCCGTTTCCCCTGCCATTGCCCTGCGTTACGCAGATCGCCGCCCGTCACGGACAACTCGCCCGCGGTCAGCAACGATCCCGACGCGTCATTCACCAGCGTCAGTAATGGCGCCGCCATCTCCAGGCGCGCGGCCAGCGTCAGGGCGGCAATCCCGGTCAGCGTTCCGCTGTTCGTGATGTTGTCCTGATGCGCGGTGACGCGGTTCCCCTGAAGCGTACCGCTGTTGCGCAGCGTCTTTCCGTTAAGCGAAAGGTCACCGGCCGACAACATATTGCCGCTGTTAACGGTATTGACCGCATTCAGCGTGCCGTTGCCCTGGCTCATCAGTTCGCCGGTATTGCTGAGTGTTCCGGCGGTCGTCACGTCAAGTGAGCCGGTCGCAAGGGAACTTCCGCGGTTATTCCAGTCAAAGGCACGGATGCTGACATCCTGTCCCTGGAGCTGCCCTGCGGTAGTCAGCGTGGTACCTGAAAAGCCGAGTTCTCCCCCCGTCAGCGTGCGGGAGCCTGTCAGTAAATTCAGGATCCCGGCGGTCAGTGATAATGCGCTATCGCCCTGTAACAGACCGGCACTTTCCAGACGATCGGCATTCAGCGTCAGGGTGTTGCCCACCATGCTGCCCGCACTGGACACCGACTGTGCCGTGATGCGGTTGGCCCCGTGAGCCAGCAGCAGACCACCCGCGCTGTTCTTCAGCGTCTCGTAATCAATTGCCAGTGAAGCACCGCTCAGCTCGCCGCTGTTGGTCAGATTTGAACCAGAGAGAGAAAGCGCCGCGTCGCTGGTGATAATACCGGCGTTGTTCAGTTCAGAGAGGGAAAGTGACAGCGCCGCCGGGCTGTACAGCACGCCGCTGCTGCGGTTATCCAGCAGACGGGAAACCAGCGACAGCGTTTGTCCGGCATGGATCAGACCACCGTTAGTGACCTCAGGGCTGTCGATTGCAAGGGAGGAGGCCGTCAGGGTTCCACCGTTGCTGAGATGGCCGGTTTCAACCTTAAGCCCTGAGGCTGATGATTTCCCCGTGTGGTTAAGGCTGCTGTCAGCCTTCAACGTCAGGTTGCCTTTGGCAGCCTGAGTGCCTTCAAGGTTTGCGTTTTGCACGGCCACGCCGACGCTGTTGCCCTGCGTCTGTGCCGTGGCCGTGGTGTTGAGGCTGCGGCCCTGCACGGTGACGGTGCCACCGGCACTGGTTTCACCTGCCAGCGTGGTATCGGTGTTGTTCAGCGCCACGTCCCCGTCGCTGTGGGTCACTGACTTTGCGCTGGCGGTGAACGTCTCTGCTGAGGTGGTAACCCCCCGGACACCGGAAAGCGTACCGCTGTTGACGATCTGCGCCGCGTTCAGCGTCAGCGTGTCATCGCTGATAAGCGCGCCACTGTTGTTCAGGTTACCGCTCGCGGTTACGGTGGTTTTGCCTTTCGCGCCGGTCTCACCGGAAAGCGTGGCATTGCGTGCGCGGATATCCAGCGTGGAGGCGCTCTTCAGCGTGCCAGAGCTGGTGATATCCGTTCCGGAGACGGTCAGGCTGTTGCCCTGAACGGTGCCGGTATTGCTGAATTTACCGGTGTTAATCCGGGCATCCGCCACGGCGGCTAATGTGCCATTGTTCGCGAGGCTGCCCGCGCTGACGGCGAGAGAGTGTCCGGCGGCGGTGCTGCCTTTCAGTTGGCTGTGGCCAGACGTGGTAAGCGCGATGTTGCCACTGGCATTTGTTGTGCTGCGGCTCTCCTGCGTCAGCGTCTGCGCGGTGAGGGCAATCTCTGCGGCACTGAGACTTCCCTGCTGCACCAGCTCGCCACCCTTGACCGACAACTGCTGACCCGCCACAACAGAACCGTTAAGCGCCGCGTTTTTCTCAGCATTTACGGCAAGATGACGGCCCGCGCTTGCCCGGGCATCTGCACTCTGGATCAGGGTGGTCGCGGCAAGCGTAGCGTCATTTGCCGCCGTGAACGCACCGCCGTTTTGCGTCAGCGTGCCGCGGGTTGTTAACTGAAGGTTGTTATCGGCGGCAACGTGAGCCTGGTCAAGCGTCAGCGCCGTCTGGCCGGAGACCGTGACGTTGCCACCCGCTTTATGGTCCCCGCGTAACGTTACGTCCGCCGCGCTGACCGTGGTGCTGCCACTGGCAAGGGTGTCTTTCAGCACCACTTTTCCCGCGCTGCTGAGCGCAATATCTCCCTGTCGCGCGTTAAGGTTGCCCAGGTTTACGCCCACCCCCGTTTCACTGGAGACCAGACGGATCCGGTTAGCGTACATGCCGCCCAGCGCGCCGGTGTCCACCGCGACCTTCGGGGCGGTACCTTCACCTTTTAACGCACTGACGCTGCCATCCGCCGCTACGCGGTTCGCCCCTGCAACAACACGTAAATCTTTCGCATGCAGTTGCGCGTTGATCTCCGTCGCACGGGAGATGATCGACACCGCATCGCTCTGCGAGCCATTCAGGCCCGCGCCCTCGATGGTGACCGCACCCTGGGTTACATCAAGAGATTGCAGCTTACCGCTGGCATCAAGCACCGGTTTACCCGTGGTGAGGGTCACATTCGGCGTGTTGATAAATCCGCAGCCGTTACAGGTGATACCGTAGGGATTCGCCACAATGACGTTCGCCGCCTTGCCGGCCACTTCGGTATAGCCCTGCAAATTCGAGCGGTTAGCGCCGGTGACTTCGTTGATGATGCCTTTGGCTTCCTGCCCGGCCTTCAGGTTGGGGTTATTCTGGATAAGCCCGCCAAGCTGAGTCTGGTTAAGCTGCCCGGTCGCGTTATTGAGAATCAGCCCCTCTTTCCCGACGTTGTAGTCGTTGTATTTGTTATGGGAAATACCGGACTGGTTCGGCGTGGCGATGTTCACCACCGGCACGCCGTTGGCCGTCTTGTCGATCTGCGTATTGCCGGACGGGGTGATGGATGCCGCCACCGCGGGTAACAGCGGCTGAGTCGCCAGCAGCACGCTCAGTAACGCGCTCAGCGCGCGCTGTGAAAAACGAACCTGATCCTGTTTCATCATCCCTGTCCCTTAGAAAGCCACTGATACGCGGTAGTAAATTGTGAGGTGATCCGGTGCCAGCCAGTCCGGATACGCCATCGGTGTGCCAACGGTAAACTGGCTTGAATAGCCGCGATGAGCCGTCGTCAGACCAAACGCGGCGCCCCACAGCGTGCCGGAGGCGTAACGGTCAAAGCCGTCCTTCTTCAGCCAGCCACCGTCAACTGCCGCCAGCAGACCAACATCCCCCACCCACGGCAGCGTAAAGAGCGAATAATTGAGTTCATTTCGCCAGTAACCGCCGTTATCACCGGAGAGGTACTGCTCTTTGAAGCCGCGCACGGAGGTCTCTCCCCCCAGCGTCAGGCGCTCGCTGCCGTATAGCCGGTCCGGCGACCACTGAAAATAGACGCTGGTCAACCACCACAGCCCGTCAGCAACCGGGCGCTGAAAACTGCCGTTGACGCTCCATTTGCGGAACTCGGCTTTCGGCACATCGCCATGTTTGTCGTTATCATCTTCGGCGCCAAACCACGGCACACCCTGAGTGAAGGTCGGGTTCAGGGTCGCCACGCCAGAGGCAATTTTTTGCGTGTGGTTAAGGCCCAGGGAGAAACTTGAAAGTTTGCGGCTGCTGGTAGCCAGCAGAACATCGTCGAGATAGTTATGGTTGATGCGGTGGGTGATGCCCGCCGACACGCCGGTTTTGATATCGCCATTGCGGAACAGCACCCAGGAGCCATTCAGACGGTGGGTTTCTGTGTCGCCCGTCGAACGCCAGAGCCAGCCATTATTATCGATGGTACTGAGGTAGTTGCTCCAGCTGTAGCTGTAGTCCAGCAAGCCGTAGCCATAAGGCACGCTGACCCCGGCGGCAAAATTCTGCGCATCATGGCTGTTCGAAAAATCGCTGCTGCGCCCGCCGCTGATAAACCACTTATCCGCCAGCCCCAGCAGGTTATTGCCGTACAGCGCGCCATTGAGTTGTCCGGTACCGGTACTCTTTTGCCCGCTGTTATCGAAACTCACTGAACCGCCGAGCGGGAATTCAGGCGAAGCCGTCAGATTAACGACAGAATAGCCCTGCCTGTCGCCGGGCAAAATTTCAATTTCAACCGGGGTCTGACGTACGCGATTGAGCTGCTCCATGCCCTGTTCGATATCGCGCAGGTTAAGAATTTTCCCTTCGAGGCCGGGGAAGGTCATGCTCAGCGTGCGGGCGGGAACCCCTTCAAGCCGGATTTGCTGGAGTTTGCCTTCCAGCACCGCGAGATGCAGTACGCCACCAGAGAGATCCTGCTCGGTTAAAAAGGCGCGGCTGGTAATATACCCCCGGCTGATATACCAGTCAGAGACGGCGTTGGTCAGGGCATTGAGACGCGCCATATCAAGACACTGGTTCACCCACGGCGCAACCAGGCGATCTCTGGCTAACGGAGAAAGAAGGGTGGCGCCCGTCAGTTCGATACGCGAGATAACAAAACAGGGACCTTGCGGGGTCGCGGTACTGTCGGGCTGAACAGGACGCGGTAATACCACGCTGCGCTCCAGCTCTTCACGCTGGCGCTGGTTTTCATCCAGAAGCTGCTGCTGTTGCTGCTGAATAGTATTACGGTCGGCCGGAGTCAGGGGGGCCGCCTGCGCAGCACCTGCCAGCAAGGCCATGCCAGCCAGCACCTGTAGTATCGACGTTTTCCCTGACATCACTGCCGCTCCTTGCATAAAGTCCGTTTTCAGACTTGCCTGTCAAAAAACGCGCAACTTATGTCAAAAAGTAAACAGTGTAAATACACACATTTAATTTAAGGTCTATTTTGCAGCATTTTCAGAATTTAGCGGGTGACACTGCGTAAATCTAAAGAAATCCCCCATCGCGCCGATCATCATCCGTGTGTATTATTTCCTGTAGCGTTTCCAACAACTAACCTTAACTCAAATACTTAAGCGCCAAAGCGAAAGGCATCATGAGCACACCGATCAAACGGCTAGAAATCATTAAAAATGCCATTGAACTGGAAGATGACGACATCATTCAGAGCCAGCTGACCCGGCTGAAAAATGAAGCGTTTGACGATGAGCTACAGGCAATCGTCGTGGCGCTTGAGCAGAAAAATTACACCGCAGCCATCGCCGCGATTGCCGCCTGGCTGCAGAGCCAGCGTGCCGTTACCCCCTGGCGCGATCCGCAGGTCGCCGCGAGCAAACTGGAACTGAAAGCGCTGGAAGAGCGACTGCGCGATCTGATTGACCGCCGTAACGCACGCGTACAGCAGCTTGATGAGTTTAACGATCTCTATTTCTCCCGCCTGGGTCCGCTGATGCAGCAGATCCTCGCCCTGCGTAAAACGCTGGCCGAGCTGAACCTGCGCCGCCAGCAGGCTGAAGCGCGTCGTCGCGAGGAAGACTATCGCCGCTGTCAGCGCTACATGGCCCAGGCCGTGGAGGTGCTGGCAACACTCACCCAGCGCTGGCGCGATCTGCCTGCCGATTCCGTACAGGCAGCCGAGGCGCGTAAGCATCTGCAGCAGCAAAGTAACCTGATTGCCAACCTGCTGGCCGAGGCGCTGGAGCTGGAGAGCGGCTTAACGCGTGAGGAAGAGCCAGCGCGTCAGGCGCGTGACGAGGCCAACGAAGAGTACGAGAAATACCGCGAGCAGCATCAGGATGCCGAAGTGCGTCTGCGTAAAGGGAAGGATCTTTCACAAGAGGATCGGGACGAGCTGAAACGGCTCTGGCGGCAGGCGAGTAAGCTGTGTCACCCGGATCTGGTGGCGGACGATTTGAAAGAAGAAGCCAACGCGATGATGGTGCAACTCAACCAGGCTAAACAGCGTGGCGACGTCAAAGCCATTCGTTCTCTGGTGGCGCGCCTGCAGCAGGGCTTCGAGCCGCTGATGGCCAGCGACAGGCTGAACGATCTGGAGCGCATCCGCAAAAAAATGGCCCAGGTTCGCGAGCAGATCGACACCTTAGTGAACGAGCTGGCGGAGCTGGAGAAAGAAGAATCCTGGCTGCTGGTGTCGTCGCTCAGCAATATGGAAGCGTACTTCGCGCAGCAGGAAAAGGCGCTGAACGAGGTCCGCGCCTCGCTCGAACATCAGGTGAGCGAAGCGCAGCTCGATTCGGCAGCGTAACTATTTCGCGTGCCAGTACGCGCTGGCACGCACCAGCTGCTGATCGATAGCCTCCGTCTCAAACAGACGGCTCAGGTTTTTAACCACCTTCCCTTCCCCGGTCAGCCAGATAAAGTAATCTTCCGCCGGAACGTTCAGCGCCGCCAGATGCTCAGCCACTGCCTGCTCGTTGTGGCCTGTCACCCAGGTGATGTTGAACGCGCTCAGGTGCGCCAGATAGTCCTTGTACGATTCATCCCCGACGGTGACCACCGCGTGAATTTCCGGGCGATTCGGCAAGCTGGCGATGCCTTCCAGGCGGCGACGCAACGCCGGCATCCCGGACTCATCGCACACGTACAGCTGCCAGGCGTAATCCTCCGCGACCACCAGAGAACCGCGCGGACCACCAATCGTCAGCCTGTCGCCCGCTTTCGCCTCTACTGCCCACTGGCTGGCAACGCCGCCGTCATGCACGAAGAAATCGAGCACCAGCTCGTGCTTCGCGGCGTCATACAGCGGCGTGTAGTCGCGGGTTTGCGGACGCACGCCGTCCCCCCAGTCAATGCCGTCGTCGGTGACCACCGGCGGTACAAATGTTGTTCCCGGAGCCGGGAAAAACACTTTGGTGTGGTCGTCGAAACCGCGGGAGCTAAAGCCCTCCAGCGCCTCGCCGCCTAAAACAATGCGCTGAAAACCAGCGCTTACACGCTCAACACGGAGCACGTTCAGTTCACGAAAACGCAGCTCGTTACGCACGCGTTGTGGATAGCGGGTGGTTGCCATGTTCAGTCCCTTCTCAGGTGAATACGATATATCGAAATTAATTTTAAATGATAATGATTGCTAATCAGCAAGAATGCAAGATCTTTTAGATTGCATCTGAATATATCTTAGATATAGTTTAGATATATCATTTTGAGAGAGACACTATGCGACACGAACATGATGGCGGTGGACGTCGACCACGCTTTTTTGGTCACGGCGATCTGCGGCTGGTGATTCTGGATATTCTGACCCGCAACGCGAGCCACGGTTACGAGCTGATCAAAGAGATTGAGAACCTGACTCAGGGGAACTATACCCCGAGTCCTGGCGTGATTTACCCGACGCTGGATTATCTTCAGGATCAGGCCTTTATCACCATTACGGAAGAAGAGAATGGGCGTAAGCGTATTGCCATCAACGCGGCAGGACAGCAGTGGCTGGACGAAAACCAGGAACAGCTGGAGCAGATTCAGGCGCGGATCAAAGCGCGCGCGGTCGGTTTCCAGCTACGCAAAAACCCGCAGATGAAGCGGGCCCTGGAAAACTTCAAAGCGGTGTTGGATTTGAAGGTGAATCAGGGAGCGCTCAGCGACGCGCAGCTTAAGCAGATCGTTGGCGTGATCGACCGCGCGGCGCTGGAGATCTCCCAGCTGGATTAAGCCGGTGCGTGCGCGCTCACGCGGAAGACGCGTACCAGCTCTTTCAGGTGCATCGCCTGCTCGTTCAGGGACGCCGCCGCGGCAACAGACTCCTCCACCAGCGCGGAGTTTTGCTGGGTGGTGGCATCAATCAGGCCAATCGCGCTGTTAATCTGCGAGATCCCCTCTGTCTGCTCGTGGCTCGCCTGGCGGATCTCACGCAGGATCACATCCATCTCTTCCACGTTGCCCACCATGCCGTTGATCAGCTCGCTCGCCTTCTCAACCAGGTTCATTCCGTCCTGCGTCTGGCTGGTGGAGCTTTCAATCAGCTCACGGATCTCACTGGCCGATGAAGCACTCTTCTGCGCGAGCTGGCGCACTTCACCTGCCACCACTGCAAAGCCACGACCGTGCTCGCCCGCCCGGGCCGCTTCCACCGCCGCGTTCAGCGCCAGAATATTGGTCTGGAAGGCAATGGCATCGATCAGGTCGATGATGTCGGACATCCGGTTTGAGGTCTCGTTAATCAGGCGCATTTTGCTGGTCACCTGCTTCATCATTTCGCCGTTGTTTTTGACCACCTTCGCGGCATCCGCCGACAGGTTGGTCGCTTCTCCGGTATGCGAAGCGGTGTTTTTCACCGTCGCGGTAATCTGCTCCATCGAGGCCGCGGTCTGTTCCACAGAGCTGGCCTGCTCTTCCGTGCGCGCGGCCAGATCCTGGTTCCCGGCGACAATCTGCGCGGCGGCGCTGGAGATATTCTCCGAGCCGGTCTGCACCTGCTGCACAATGTCCAGCAGACGCGTTTTCATCTCCATCAGGGCATGCAGCAACAGGCCGGTTTCGTCTTTACCGTGCGAGGTGATGCTGCCGGTGAGATCGCCATCCGCAATCGCCGCCGCAAAGTCCACGGCCTGGCCCAGCGGACGGGTAATGGAACGCACGATAAACCAGCCAATCAGGCTGCCTGCCGCCACGCTGAAGAGGGTGATGAGGATCAGCAACAGACGGTTGCTCCTGAAATCACTCTCCACCTGCACGCCGGCGTTTTGCATCTCGGTATTCTGAATCGCAATCAGCGCCTGCACTTTGGCTTTATAGGCCTGCTGCAGTTTTAGCGTGTTGGTCATCATCTCCTGAACGGCACCGGCACGATCGTGGTTCTGCACCGCCTGCAAAATACGATACCGCGAGTCCAGATACTGCTGGCGCACGCCGCGTATCTCGGCGAGAACCTGCTGCGATTGTTGATCCTGCAGTGCCTTGTTCAGCTCGCCGAGGATCACCGTGATGTGCTCGCTAATCTCTTTGAGATGCTGCTGCGACTGCGCCGTGTACGTCCCCTGTTCATCCAGCAGCATGAGTTGCTGAGTGCTAATAAATTCCTGGAAGTTGTCGATTAACTGGTTCGCTTTTACCGTGGTCGGATAATCACTGGTAATGATGGATTGCATCCCGTTGTTTGCCCGGTTCAGACTCATTAAAGACAAACTCGCGCTCACCACCATCAGGACAATAAAGAATCCAAACGCCAGAAATAATTTCGTGCCGATTTTTACGTCATGTAAGAACATATTTACTCCATCGATGTGATTATTTCTCAGACGATCACCGTTATCGGTAACGAAACCGCTAACTTTATGACTTTGATCGTTTTTTTATTTCATAACCATCACAATGGATAGGCAGAGGCTATTAATATGGCCGTATCGATCGTTACTCAACTACCAGACGGGGCATTTCTGAAATAGCATCGGGAAAAAATGACTTAGGCAGGGATAAATAACTGAGGCACTTTCTTTAGTTATTTAATATAAAATTAACATTAAACCGCAGAAATAATCACAAATGAAGCGAAGGAAGCCGTTTAATCCTGACAGAATAAACGGCTTTTCTGGAACATTACAGACTCAATGGAGTACCGTCACCGCATCCTGAAGACGTCCGGCACGGTGTTTTACCATCGCGGAGATCTGCGCACTCTCCTCAACCAGATCCGCGTTTTTCTGCGTGATGCTGTCCAGTTCAGCCACCGCGCGGGTTAACTCCGAGAGCCCGGTAGCCTGTTCAGAGGTGGAATGGCTAATCTGCGCGATCAGCTGCGTGACGTTTTTCACCTGCTCAACGATATCATCCATGGTGCGCCCTGCGGCGTGTACCTGCTCAGATCCGGACTGTACCTTGCTGGCGCTGGCATCAATCAGCTTACGGATATCGTTGGCGGCGTTCGCGCTGCGGCTGGCAAGATGGCGAACTTCACCAGCCACCACCGCAAAGCCTTTGCCCTGCTCACCGGCTCGTGCCGCTTCTACCGCCGCATTCAGGGCCAGGATATTGGTCTGGAAGGCAATATCATTGATCAGGGTGGTAATGGAGCCGATACGCTGGGTACTGTCGGCGATATCATCCATGGTTTTCACCACCGTCTGCATCGCGTTGCCGCCTTTGGTTGCCGCACTGCTGGCGGCTACGGAGAGTTTGTCCACCTCGGTGGCGGTTTCAGAGTTACTCTGAACGGAGGCCGCCATCTGGTTCATCGTCGCCACGGTCTGCTGCACGTTTGCAACGGTCTGACGCGTGCGGTCATTCAGATCCTCATTACCCTGCGCCAGCTTGTCGCTGCCGTCGCGCACGCTCACCACCTGACTTGAAACATCATGGATTAACCAGCGACACATCAGCCCTAACTGCCCCACCGCGCGCAGAGTGAGTCCCAGCTCGTCGCTGCGGTTGAGATGCTGCACGCTATTGCGCTCGCCGGTTGCCACCTTCAGCGCCTGACGCGCCACGTTCTCTATCGGGCGGACAATCTGCTGCTCAAACAACAACGTGCCGAGCAGCAACACGACAGCTGCCGCGACCAACGACACCCAGCCTGCTGAGGTTGCCACCAGCGTGGCGGCGAGCGCGCCAAAGAGCACTGCCATCACGCCGCGTACCCGCCAGCGCAGCGGCATCGCCGGTAGCTTTCCGAGCCAGCCCTGACGCACCACCAACCCTTTATGGATCCGTTTATTACAGCGTCCGGCATTCAGGGCCTTATAGAGTGGCTCCACGGTGGCGATCTCTTCTGCCGTCGCTTTGGTGCGAATCGACATATAGCCAGTGACCTTCCCGTGGCGCACCATCGGCACCGCGTTGGCGCGCACCCAGTAGTGATCGCCATTTTTACGGCGGTTTTTGACAATTCCGCTCCACGGCTCGCCCTGTTGCAGGGTGTACCACATATCGGCAAACGCGGCTTTCGGCATATCAGGGTGGCGCACCAGATTATGCGGCTGACCCATCAGCTCATTAAGCTGATAGCCACTCACCTGAACAAAGGTGTCATTAGCATGAGTCAGATAGCTGTGGACGTCTGTGGTAGACATTAAGGTGGTGTCATCCTCCAGAAGATATTCATTCTGGGTGACATAGGTTGGAGAGGACATCGTGAGCATCCCTTGCAGGTTATTTGAATGTTAATTTTGTGGTTTATTGTTTTTTCGGCGGTAAACAATTTATCTTTAGTTGTTAAACTTGATGGAGATCGCAGATTTCACTTAAACCGCACTTTTTGTGAGATTTTATAATTGATTGATTTTAAATACTTTCGGAATGAAATTACCTGCAAAGGATGATCTGTTAACGCCCACTTAAGTCGCACCGCCTGCACCCCCCTGGTGCAATTGACCCCATGCACGTCTTCTTGCGCCCGTTTTCCGTACCGCTAAATCCCGTTTGGAAAACATCGGCATGATTAAATATTGCGCAACATTATTTTAACCTGGCGTTTATCCCGATTTTCGTTAAGTCCGCTGAAGTGGCGTAATCCCTGCAATACTTAACGCAGTATCATGTGATACGCGATCCCCGGGAGCATATTTTGAACAGGTTACCTTCCAGCGCCTCGGCTCTTGCCTGTACCGCGCACGCACTGAATCTCATTGAGAAGCGAACGCTTGATCATGAGGAGATGAAACAACTTAACCGAGAGGTCATCGATTACTTTAAAGAGCACGTCAATCCAGGTTTTCTGGAGTATCGCAAATCTGTTACCGCCGGCGGGGATTACGGAGCCGTAGAGTGGCAAGCGGGAAGTCTGAATACGCTTGTCGACACCCAGGGACAGGAGTTTATTGATTGCCTGGGTGGTTTTGGCATTTTCAACGTGGGGCACCGTAATCCAGTAGTGGTTTCCGCCGTACAGAATCAACTCGCGAAACAACCTCTCCATAGCCAGGAACTGCTCGACCCGCTTCGCGCCATGCTCGCGAAAACGCTGGCAGCCTTAACGCCCGGCAAACTGAAGTACAGTTTCTTTTGCAACAGCGGCACGGAATCGGTCGAAGCGGCGCTTAAACTCGCCAAAGCGTACCAGTCGCCGCGCGGGAAATTCACTTTTGTCGCCACCAGCGGCGCGTTCCACGGTAAATCCCTGGGCGCCCTGTCAGCGACCGCCAAATCCACCTTCCGTAAACCGTTTATGCCGCTGCTGCCGGGCTTCCGCCACGTGCCGTTCGGCGACATTAACGCCATGCGCACCGTGCTCAGCGAATGCCGTAAAACCGGTGATGACGTAGCCGCGGTGATCCTGGAGCCTATTCAGGGTGAAGGCGGCGTGATCCTGCCTCCGCAGGGCTATCTGCCTGCCGTGCGTCAGCTGTGCGATGAGTTTGGCGCATTGCTGATCCTCGACGAAGTGCAGACCGGCATGGGACGTACCGGCAAGATGTTCGCCTGCGAGCACGAGAACGTTCAGCCGGACATTCTGTGTCTGGCGAAAGCGCTCGGCGGCGGCGTAATGCCGATTGGTGCGACGGTTGCCACCGAAGAGGTCTTCTCGGTGCTGTTCGACAACCCGTTCCTGCATACCACCACCTTTGGCGGTAACCCGCTGGCCTGTGCGGCCGCGCTGGCCACCATCAACGTGCTGCTGGAGCAAAACCTGCCTGCGCAGGCGGAGCAGAAAGGCGACATGCTGCTGGACGGTTTCCGTCAGCTGGGACGTGAATACCCGGATCTGATCCAGGAGGCACGAGGCAAAGGGATGCTGATGGCCATTGAGTTTGTTGACAACGAAATCGGCTACAGCTTCGCGAGCGAGATGTTCCGCCAGCGGGTGCTGGTGGCTGGCACGCTCAACAACGCCAAAACCATCCGCATTGAGCCACCGCTGACGCTGACGATTGAGCAGTGTGAGCAGGTGCTGAAGGCGGCGAGTAAAGCGCTGGCGGCACTGCGCGTGAGTGTGGAGGAAGCGTAAAAAACGCCGGGTGGCGCGGCGCCACCGGCTGCTTTTTATCGGTGAAACTCCGCCACCGTCATGGTGAAGCGAAGCACGGTATTGCCTTCATTGGCATAGCCGTGCGCCGCTTCAGTTTTCGCCACCGCCGATGCCCCGGCAGCAACCTGCGTCACCGCCTCGCCCACTGTCAGCGATAAAACGCCTTCGTTCACGTGCAACAGCTCAAAGGTTCCCGCCGGATGCCCGGAAGAGGTAAATCGCTCTCCCGGCTGCATCTCCCACTGCCATAGCTCAATCATATCCGGGCCCGCGGTTCCTGCCAGCAGTCTGGCGCGTCCGCCCTTTTCCCCCTGCCACAGCACCGGGATCGCCGATTCCTCAATGATATGCACCCGCGGTTCGCTGGAGACATTCACAATATCCGCCACCGACACGCCGAGCGCGGCAGCCAGCTTGCACAGAATTGCGATACTGGGGTTAGCCGCCCCTTTCTCGATCTCCACCAGCATGCCTTTGCTGACGCTGGCACGCCGCGAGAGCTCATCCAGCGACAGTTTTTTCTCTTTACGCCAGTTGCGAATACGGCTGGCGACGGCCAGGCTTACCTGGGCGATATCGGCACCCTGTTCAGTCATTATATTGACTTTTTCAGTCATTGGTCACTACCATGGTATAAAACAGTCAATACAGGATTATTTATGTCTCTCGTTACGCCGTCAATAGACCCGCGTCTTGCCGGGATTGCCCCGGGCTTTCGGGCGCTGAGCATTGTGGTTGACGCTGCGCCGATTACCCACCCGGAAGTCGCTCCGGCCGTGCTCAGGCAGGCCTGCCAGCAAATGTTGAATGATGATGTTCCGTGGGCTGACGCGCACCTTTCCGGCTGGGATGAGGTATTCAAGGCCTTCGGCGCAAAACCGAAACGCACGCCCTGCTCGGCATCCGCCCTGCGTAAGCGGGTCTTAAAAGACGGCTCGCTGCCGCCGCTGGATCCGGTGGTGGATATCTACAACGCGGTGAGTATTCGCTACGCCATCCCGGTTGGTGGAGAAAATCTTGCGGCTTACACGGGGGCGCCACGTCTGACGCTGGCCGACGGCAGCGAGCCGTTTGATACCGTCAAAGAGGGGCAGCCGGTGGTGGAATACCCGGAGCCGGGCGAGGTTATCTGGCGCGACGATCTCGGTGTTACCTGCCGTCGCTGGAACTGGCGCCAGGGGATACGCACTCGTCTTGACAGTCAGGCGCAAACCATGTGGTTTATTCTGGAAAGTCTGCCGTCAATGCCGCTTACAGCACTGGAAGAAGCTGGCGCGGACCTGGTGGATAACCTGCAACGTCTGATGCCGGGTGCAGTGGCGCACAGGCAGTTACTGACACTGTAAGAGGATAAAAAATGTTTCGTGGAGTCAGCGCGTTTCCATTAACGCCCCTGAAAAACGGCACGTTTGATGAGCAGGCGTTTACGCGTCTGCTCTCTCCCGTGGTTGAGGCAGGCGTGGATTCACTGGGCATTCTTGGCTCGACGGGGAGCTATGCCTATCTGACCGTTGAAGAGCGTGCCCGGGTGACACGCTGCGCGGTGGAGCATGCCGGTGGCATACCGGTCATCGTCAGCATCGGCGCACTGCGGCTGGACGATATTCTGCGTCTGGCTGACGACGCGCAAACGGCCGGGGTATCCGGCGTGCTGTTGGCGCCCGTGTCGTACCAGCGATTAACGGATGAGGAAGTGTTTAAGCTCTATGAAACGGTGACCCGCCAGCTCTCCGTACCGCTGTGCATTTACGATAACCCTGCCACGACCGGTTTTGCGTTTAGTGATGAATTGCTATTTGCCGTCGCGTCTCTGCCGAATGTGGGTTCCATCAAGCTTGGCCGCGTGCCGGAGGATCTGTCTCAGGTACGTGCCCGGCTTCCTGATACGGTCACACTGGGTATCGCCGGTGACTGGCGGGCAGCCTCAGCCCTGCAGGCCGGGTTTGACGTGTGGTATTCGGTTCTCGCGGGGTTGTTCCCAAAAGCGGCGCTGGCGATAGCGCGTTCGGGGAAGAGTACTGAGTCAGAACGGTTAGAGCCGCTATGGGATCTGTTCCGTCGTTACGGTAGCGTAAGGGTCATCGCGGCAGCGGCGGAAATGAGGGGAAAAGTGGCACCCCCCGGATTGCCGTTTCCGTTGCAGGCGATTCAGGGAGAGCCGCGCGAGGCGCTTTCAGCGATCCTTGCGGAACTGGAACTGGCCTGAAAAACGCCGGGTGGCGCTGCGCTTGCCCGTCCTACACAATCAACACGAACTCGTGGCTGTAGGCCCGGTAAGCGCAGCGCCACCGGGCAAAACGTTACTCCGGCAACAACCCCACAAAACTGCGTTTTTTGCGTGGTTCCGACATTAATTCTTCGAGCTTATCCACGCAGGCCAGATAGTGCGGCGTTTTCTTGTGCGCCAGCACCGCCTCTTCGTCTTTATAGGCCTCGTAGATAAAGAACCGGGTTTTCACCCGGGGGTCCTGCAACACGTCAAAACGCAGGTTTCCCGGCTCCTGAATCGCGCCCTCGTGGTTGGCGCGAAACACCTCCAGAAACTCGTCCACCCGCTCGGGTTTGATGTTGATCTCCACTAACGTCACGTTCATTTCGCTTCTCCCTGTTTCTCTTCCTGCCAGAACTGGAACGCCTCCCGGGCGCTCATGTTCTCGTGAACTACTTTCTTCACCGCCTTCAGCATGGCGAGCGGCGCGCTGGACTGGAAGATATTACGCCCCATGTCCACGCCGGAGGCTCCCTGATCAATCGCGCGCCAGCACATCTCCAGTGCCTCGTGCTCCGGCAGCTTTTTCCCCCCGGCGATGACGATCGGCACCGGGCAGCTGGCGGTCACTTTTTCAAAACCGTCATCCACAAAATAGGTTTTAACGAACTGCGCCCCCATTTCGGCGGCAATCCGGCTGGCGAGCGAGAAGTACCGCGCATCGCGTGCCATCTCTTTGCCCACCCCCGTCACCGCCAGCACGGGCATCCCGTAACGTGCCCCCGCATCCACCAGCTTGATGATGTTGTTGATCGACTGATGCTCGAATTCACTGCCAATGTACACCTGCGCCGCCACCGCGCAGACGTTCAGGCGCAGGGCATCCTCCATCGCCACCGCCACGCACTCGTTGGAGAGCTCGCCTAAAATCGAATTCCCTCCCGAGGCGCGCAGGACCACCGGTTTATTGGTGGCGGCCGGGACGGTGCTGCGCAAAATACCGCGGGTACACATCAACACATCGGTTTCGCCGAACAGCGGCGCGATAGAGAGATCGATACGCTCAAGACCGGTGGTCGGCCCCTGGAAGTAACCGTGGTCAAAGGCCAGCATCACTGTGCGGTTGCTTTTTGGGTTGAAGATGCGCGAAAGCCGGGACTGCATGCCCCAGTCCAGCGAGCCACAGCCCTTCAGGGTGAACGGCACATTTTGCTGCGGTGTACCGATGCCAAAATCCTTACCGTCTTTGATGTCGTCTAAATCAGCCATTTGCTCCCCCGTCAGAAATCGTATTTGTTGATGTTCTCTTTGGTGAACACCACGCGCTCTGGCAGCAGCACGATGCCGTTGCCTTTTGCTTCATACTGGTAGCCCTGGACGCTGTTCGGCTCGACCTTCAGCGTACCGATATCTTTCACCTCCACGCTGTCGCCGACGTTAAGATCGCCTTTTTTCAATAAACGATCGGCGACATTGACCGCAATTTTGCCCTGTTGCACCACATCCCACAGGCCGAAGGCTTTAACCGTGCCGCGTTCGACGTACGGGCGCATGACGTTAGGCGTACTGAATCCGACAATCGCCACCCCTTCCCGCTTCAGGTTTTCCGCCGCCTGCGCCGCGGCTGGCAGGGCGTTGGCGTCCGGGGCGATGATCGCATCCAGATCCGGGTATGCTTTTAAGATCCCTTCGGCGGTTTGCAGGGATTTGGTGGCGTCGTTATAGCCAAACTGGGTGGTGACGATCTGCCACTGGGGATGGTCTTTCTCGATTTTGGCCTTCGCCTCTTTCACCCACTGGTTCTGGTCGGTGACGGTTGGGCTGGAGTAGAAGAAGGCCACTCTGGCATTCGGCTTTGTCACCTGCTTCCCGGCCATCTCCACCAGCAGGCCGCCGAGCTGCTCCGGGGTACCCTGGTTGATGTAGATGCTGCGGCACTCCGGTTTGGTGTCAGAATCCCAGGTCAGCACTTTGACACCGCGCTGCATCGCACGCTTCAGCGCCGGGCAAAGGCCATCCGGCGACACGGCGGAGACGATAATGGCGTTATAGCCCTGGTTGACGAAGTTATTGATGAGCTGCACCTGGCCGGAGACGCTCGGCTCGGTGGGGCCGTCGTAGGTGACGTCCACGCCGAGCGCTTTCCCCGCCTCTTTTGCACCGTTGCCGCCGCTGGTAAAGAAGCCCACCCCCACCAGCTTCGGGATAAAGGCGATGCGGTCCGCCGCCTGCGCCGAGGCGAAGCTGAGGGCCATTGCCAGGACTATCAGTTTTGTTTTCATCTTACGCTCCGGATAGTTTTCTAAAGAGAGAACGCACCCATTCACGGTGCAGACTCAGCGAACGTCCCATCACCACCACAACCAACAGCGCCCCTGACAGCGCGCTCGACACCTGGTTGGGGATGCCGACCATCTGTAAACCCTGCTGCAGGTACCCCACCAGCAGCGCTGCCAGTGCCGTACCGATAACCGATCCTGACCCGCCGTAAATATTCGCCCCGCCAAGTACGGCGGCGGTGAGGGCAGGCATCAGCAGATCGCGCCCCAGATCCGAACGCGCGGAACCGAAATAAGAGACCATCACCAGGGCGGCAATGGCCGAGGCGACGCCCACCAGGCCATACAGCGCGTAGGGCATACCGTTAACCGACAGCGCCGCATAGCGCGCGGCGCGCGGGTTCTGGCCGATTAAGAACAGATGCCGCCCAAAGCGCCCGCGGTGGGTAATCAGCCAGAAGAAAAGCGTAATGAGCGCAAACAGCACCAGTGGAATGGGCAGACCTGACACGGTCAGGTTAGCGAACGCGGTAAAGCTGTCCGGGAAGCCGCCGATGCCCTCATAGCCCGTCGCGCCCGCCATGCCGGAGAGTAGCAGCGCCCCGCCGCCGTAGAGGTAGAGCGTGCCGAGAGTGATGACTAACGGGCTGATGCCGGTGTAGTGGATCAGCGCCGCATTCACCAGCCCGCACAGCAGGCCCAGCAGCAGCGTCAGAGGAATGGCGACCGCCATCGGCCAGTCCGATTGCATCATCACCCCCAGCGCAATGGCGCACAGGCCGATGGTCGAACCGAGGGAGATATCGATCCCGCCGCTGATGATCACCAGCGTCAGCGGCAGCGCCACAATGCCGATGCAGATGAAATCGCTGGTGCTGAACAGCAGCATATTGATGTCGAGCATCCGCGGGTTGATGGCGCCAAAGAGCAGGATCTCCAGCACCAGTAAGATCAGCAGCGCGCTTTCCCAGTTAAGCTTCATTTACGCCACCTCTTTTTTGCGTTTGGGAAACGGGGTAATGTGCTTTCCCCCTCTGTTACCCGGCTGGAAGCGAGCGTATTTCAGCGCCCGCTGATGACGCGCCAGCGCCTGGCGCAGACGCCCGTCGAGCACCAGCACGCCCAGCAGCACCAGCCCGGCGATAAAGTCGTTCCACCACGCCGGGAGCTTAAACAGCACCAGTACGGTGTCGATTTGCGTCAGGAAAAAAGCCCCCAGCAGTGCGCCAATCAGCGTGCCCGTCCCGCCCAGCAGCGAAATGCCGCCGAGCACGCAGGCGGCGATGGCTTTCATCTCCAGCCCGCTGCCGGTCTGGTTTGGCACAAAGCCAATCTGGGAAGCAAAGACAATTCCGGCGCAGGCCGCCAGCATGCCATTGAGGGTAAAGGCGATCATCCGCGTGCGGTTGACCGCCACGCCCAGCTGGTGCGCGGCGGCAAGGTTATCGCCCACGGCGTAGAAATCCCGGCCGAAGGCGGTACGCGAGAGCGTCCACGCGCCGACAGCGGCCAAAAACAGCACCACCATGCCGAGCGGTGAGATACCAACCGCAACCGGTTCTGAGAGGGATTTCAGCGCTGGCGGCAGCCCTTCGATCCACTTCCCGCCGGTCCAGAGCAGCATCGCCCCGCGATACAGCCCCAGCGTACCGAGGGTGGCAACAATCGCCGGGATGCGCAGCGCCACCACCAAAAACCCGTTGAACGCCCCTGCCAGCGCGCCGACAGACAGCGCGAACAGCATCGACACCGGCAGGCTGTAGCCATTGTTCAGCGCCACGCCGATCGCGATGGCGGAGAGCCCCACGGTGGAGCCCACGGAGACGTCAATATTGCGGGTCAGCATCACCAGCGCAGCGCCAAGCGCCAGCAGGATCAGGATTTGCGCGCTGGCGAAGATCATCCCCAGCGTCTGAAGGCTCAGGTACGCCGGATTAAGCGCCACCAGCACGGCAAACAGCGCCAGAATGGCGAGAAATGCGCTCAGCTCGCGGTTTTTCAGTAACGTCTTCATGATTGTCCTCCGAACGCCAGCGCCATCATCCGATCGAGGCTGACGGCATGGCGCGGCAACTCGCCGCTGAGCACGCCCTGGTGCATCACCAGCACGCGATCGGCAAGGCCAGGAAACTCATCGAGATCGCTTGAGATCATCAGCACCGCCACGTTCTGCGCGGCCACGCTTTTGATGAGCTGGTAGATATCAGCACGTGCCGACACATCCACGCCGCGCGTCGGTTCATCGACGATCAGCAGTAACGGGTTGGCTTCCAGACAGCGGGCCAGCAGCACTTTCTGCTGATTCCCGCCGGAGAGGGTGCGCACGGTTTGATCCGCATGATTGAGTTTGATCCCCAGCGCCCGGTGGTAACGCTCCACCACCGCGGACTCCCGCTTGCGTTGCTGCCAGAGAGACGGCTCGTTCAGCGCCACCGTGTTCCAGCGGATCGGTGCATCCAGGAACAAGCCGGACACCTGCCTGTCTTCCGGCAGATAAACCAGGCCTTTGTCCAGCCGGCCGCCCACGCTCTCGTGAGTGATCTCCTGATTCTCCAGCCAGACCCGTCCGCCACGCACCGGACGCAGGCCGTAGAGCGTCTCGGCAAATTCGGTGCGCCCGGATCCGACCAGACCGGCCAGACCGACGATCTCGCCTGCGTAGATCTCAAGCGAGAGATCGATAAACCCCTCCCCGGTAAGATCGTCCACGCGCAATACCGGAAAATCCTGCGGCTGGGTGCGACGGTTTCCCGGCAGCGCCAGCCACAGTTTTTGCGCATCGCTTAAGCCTTTCTCCCGGCTCACCGGCGTCATGGCGGCAATCAGCGCGTTATCGTCGAACTGCGCGGTTTCCCCGCTGAGCACCACGGCACCGTCGCGCATCACCGAGACGTGGCTTGCCAGCTGGCGGATCTCCGGCAATTTATGCGAAATAAAGACGATGCCGACGCCCATATCCTGCAGGGCGCGGATCTGGCGAAACAGGCGTTCGGTTTCACCGGGCGTGAGGGACGCCGTGGGTTCGTCGAGGATCAGGATCGTCGCGTTACGCATCAGACCGCGCAGGATCTCCACCATCTGCTGATCCGCCACTTCCAGCGTGCTGGCGATCGCGTCGAGATTTAGCTGGCACTGCAGCTGCTGCAGCTTCTCCGTCAGCCGATTCTCTCGTTCCCTTTCACGCGGCAGGCGGAAAAGGATGTTTTCCCGCACCGTCAGATTGGGGAACAGGAGCGGTTCCTGCGGCACCAGATAGATACCTAACTTATGCGCCTGCACGGGCGTGAGCCGCGCATATGAATGGCCTGCTACGGAAAGTTCACCGCTGTCCGGCGTCTCCACCCCGGCGATGATCTTCATCAGCGTCGATTTACCCGCGCCGTTCCCGCCCATCAGCGCATGTACCTGGCCCGCAAGCAGCGTGAAATCAATGCCTTTCAAAACCGGCACCCCGGAAAACTGCTTGCAGATGGCTCGTGCTTCGATAAGTGGGGTCATCATCGCTCCGCTATTGAACAAATGATTTTTAGATTTAATAATGTTCAAAAGCGTAGACGGTGAACTATATTTACAACCGTGCAGGGATCACAGTTTTATCGATTAAGATCCAACTGAACCAGAAACTATCTAAAAGATCCGTTTTGCCGCGTGGCTCACATTTTCGACCTGCGCCGTCACGAACATATGATCTAAATTTTTATAAGAGTTCAATTATGAGCGATAAACGCACTGCGGAAGAAGGTCGGTTTGCCGGGCTGGCACTGGCGGAAGAGGAGTTGGTTGCCCGCGTGGCCTGGTGTTACTACCACGACGGATTGACGCAAAACGACATTGGCGAACGGCTCGGCCTGCCGCGCCTGAAGATCTCTCGCCTGCTGGAGAAAGGTCGCCAGTCCGGGGTGATCCGCGTGCAGATCAACTCCCGCTATGAGGGCTGTCTGGCACTGGAAACCGAACTGCAGCAACGCTTTGGGCTAAAGCTGGTGCGCGTGCTGCCAGCGCTGAATACCCCGCCCATGAACGTGCGGTTAGGCATTGGTGCCGCGCAGTCATTAATGGGCGTGCTGGAACCCGGCCAGCTGTTAGCGGTGGGATTTGGTGAAACCACCATGAGCAGCCTGCAGCACTTAAGCGGCTTTATCAGCTCACAGCAGATCCGTCTGGTGACCCTTTCCGGCGGCGTGGGGCCGTATATGACCGGTATCGGCCAGCTGGACGCGGCATGCAGCGTCAGCATGATCCCCGCCCCGCTTCGCGTCTCCTCCGCCGAGGTGGCTGGGATCTTAAAACGTGAAACCAGCGTGCGGGACGTGATCCTCGCCGCAACGGCGGCCGACGTGGCGGTGGTCGGGATTGGGTCCGTGAACCAGCGTCGTGATGCAACGATATTGCGCTCAGGCTACATCAGCGAAGGTGAACAGCTGATGTATGCCCGTAAAGGGGCGGTCGGCGACATTCTCGGTTATTTCCTCACTGCCGAGGGAGAGTGCGTTGAGGAGCTGGAGATCCACAAAGAACTGCTGGGCGTCACGCTTGATGAACTGGCGCAGTTGCCCACCATCGTTGGCGTGGCCGGCGGTGTTGAGAAAGCCGATGCGATTTACGCCGCACTGAAAGGTCGCCGTATCAATGGCCTGGTGACGGAAGAGACAACAGCCCGCGCGGTGCTGGCCCTGACGTAACGGGGTAAGCCCTGCGCTAACAACGAGGCAAACTCATGAGTTACCTTTTAGCGTTAGATGCAGGGACAGGCAGCGTGCGTGCCGTTATTTTCGATCTGCAGGGCAACCAGGTTGCCGTGGGTCAGGCCGAGTGGAAGCACCTCAGCGTGGACAATGTGCCGGGCTCGATGGAGTTCGACCTTGAGACCAACTGGCGGCTCACCTGCCAGTGCATCCACCAGGCGCTGGATCGCGCGCACCTGAGCGCGGCAGATATCCAGTCCGTCGCCTGCTGCTCCATGCGCGAAGGGATTGTTCTGTATGACCGCAACGGCGAGGCCATCTGGGCCTGCGCCAACGTCGACGCCCGCGCCAGCCGCGAGGTGGCCGAACTCAAAGAGATCCACGACAACCAGTTTGAATCCGAAGTGTACGACGTTTCCGGCCAGACCCTGGCCTTGAGCGCCATGCCGCGTCTGCTGTGGCTGGCGCACCATCGCCCGGATATCTATCGCAAGGCTGCCACTATTACCATGATCAGCGACTGGCTGGCGGCGAAGCTCTCCGGCGAGCTGGCCGTCGATCCATCAAATGCGGGCACCACCGGGATGCTGGATCTCTTCTCCCGCGACTGGCGGCCAGCGCTGCTGGATATGGCCGGGCTGCGCGCCGATATCCTCTCCCCGGTGAAAGAGACCGGCACTGTTCTGGGTGCCATCACCCATGATGCCGCCCGGCAGAGCGGCCTGCGTGAAGGCACGCCTGTGGTGATGGGCGGTGGCGACGTACAGCTGGGCTGTCTGGGGCTGGGCGTGGTGCGCGCCGGGCAAACGGCGGTGCTGGGTGGCACCTTCTGGCAGCAGGTGGTCAACCTGCCGCAGGTGCGCACCGACCCAGACATGAACATTCGCGTGAACCCACACGTCATCCCCGGTATGGCGCAGGCGGAGTCGATAAGCTTCTTCACCGGCCTGACCATGCGCTGGTTCCGCGACGCCTTCTGCGCGGAAGAGAAGCTGATCGCCGAACGTATGGGGATGGACACCTATTCCCTGCTCGAGGAGATGGCGAGCCGGGTGCCCGCGGGTTCGCATGGCGTGATGCCCATCTTCTCCGACGCGATGCATTTTAAGCAGTGGTACCACGCCGCCCCGTCGTTTATTAACCTCTCCATCGACCCGGAAAAGTGCAACAAAGCGACGCTGTTCCGCGCACTGGAAGAGAACGCGGCGATTGTCTCGGCCTGCAATCTGGCTCAGATCTCACGTTTCTCCGGCGTTCACTTCGAGAGCCTGGTGTTTGCCGGAGGCGGTTCGAAGGGGGCGCTATGGAGCCAGATTTTAAGTGACGTCACCGGTTTGCCGGTGCGCGTACCGGAAGTGAAAGAGGCGACGGCGCTGGGCTGCGCGATTGCCGCCGGAGCCGGGGCCGGACTGTTTGCGGATATGGCCACCACCGGCGAGCGGCTGGTGAAATGGAGCCGCGAGTTTACCCCGAACCCGCAGCACCGGGCGCTGTACGATGGCATGATGCAGAAGTGGCAGGCGGTGTACGCCGACCAGCTTGGGCTGGTGGACAGCGGGCTGACGACATCAATGTGGCAGGCGCCGGGGCTGGTGCGTTCCCCCTCACCCCGCCCCTCTCCCTAAGGGAGAGGAAGATTGAGTCCCCTCTCCCTGTGGGAGAGGGTTAGGGTGAGGGCATTATTTGAATCCCATCACAATCACTGCATTCCCCTTTTCCCTTTTACTTCCTGCTGGCTAAATTAGTAACTCATCCGACCACATAACAATAATTTTACACTGGAAGAGACTATGAGCCGCTACCCGTCGTTATTCGCCCCCCTCGATCTGGGGTTCACAACGCTCAAAAACCGCGTGTTGATGGGCTCAATGCATACCGGGCTGGAGGAGCATCCGGACGGGGCCGAGCGTCTGGCGGCCTTCTATGCCGAACGCGCACGCCACGGGGTGGCGCTGATCGTCACCGGGGGTGTGGCTCCCGCGCCCTCAGGGGTGGGGATGGAAGGCGGAGCGGTACTTAACGATGTATCACAGCTGCCGCACCACCGCATTGTGACCGATGCCGTTCACAATGAAGGCGGGAAAATTGCCCTGCAAATCCTGCATACCGGGCGTTATAGTTATCAGCCGCATCTGGTTGCGCCGTCGGCCATTCAGGCACCGATTAACCGCTTCAAACCGCATGCCCTTAGCCACGATGAAGTGCTGGCGCTGATTGACGACTTCGCCCGCTGTGCGGCGCTGGCGCGTGAAGCGGGCTATGACGGCGTCGAGGTGATGGGCTCCGAGGGCTATCTGATTAACGAATTCCTCGCGGCCCGCACGAACCAGCGTGACGACGAATGGGGCGGCGATTATGCGCGACGCATGCGCTTTGCCGTCGAAGTGGTACGCGCCGTGCGTGAACGTGCGGGCGCTGACTTTATTATTATCTTCCGCCTGTCGATGCTGGATTTGGTGGAAGGTGGCGGGACGTTTGACGAGACCGTCCAGCTGGCGCAGGCGATTGAAGCCGCCGGTGCCACCCTCATCAACACCGGGATTGGCTGGCACGAGGCGCGTATCCCGACTATCGCCACGCCGGTACCGCGCGCCGCCTTCACCTGGGTTACGCGCAAGCTGAAAGGCAAAGTGTCTGTTCCGCTGGTGACCACTAACCGTATTAACGATCCGCAGGTGGCGGATGATGTCATCGCACGTGGCGATGCCGATATGGTGTCGATGGCGCGTCCGTTCCTGGCGGATGCTGAGCTGCTCTCCAAAGCGCAAAGCGGGCGGGCGGATGAGATCAACACCTGCATCGGCTGTAACCAGGCCTGTCTGGATCAGATCTTCGTCGGGAAAGTGACCTCCTGCCTGGTTAACCCCCGCGCCTGCCATGAAACCAAAATGCCGGTGCTCCCGGCAGTAAACCCAAAACGCCTGGCGGTTGTGGGGGCGGGCCCCGCAGGGCTGGCGTTTGCAATAAATGCGGCGTCGCGCGGGCACAGCGTGACGCTGTACGATGCCGCTGGCGAGATTGGCGGGCAGTTTAATATTGCCAAACAGATCCCCGGCAAAGAGGAGTTCTATGAAACGCTGCGCTATTACCGCCGGATGATCGCGCTAACGGGTGTGGATCTGCGGCTCAACCAGTGGGTGAGCGCGCCAGATCTTGTGGATTACGACGAGGTGATCCTGGCGAGCGGGATCGCCCCGCGCACGCCTGCGATCGAGGGCATCGATCATCCTAAAGTACTGAGCTATCTCGATGTGCTGCGCGATAAAGCGCCGGTTGGGGAAAACGTGGCCATTATCGGCTGCGGTGGGATTGGCTTTGATACCGCCATGTATTTAAGCCAGCCGGGCGAGGCCACCAGCCAGAACATCGCCGAGTTTTGCGTGGAATGGGGCATCGACACCAGCCTGAGCCAGTCCGGCGGCCTGCGCCCGGAAGGGCCACAGCTGCCGAAAAGCCCACGGCAGATCGTGATGCTGCAGCGCAAAGCGAGTAAGCCGGGTGAAGGACTGGGGAAAACAACTGGCTGGATCCACCGCGCCACCCTGCTCTCGCGCGGCGTGAAGATGATCCCGGCGGTGAGCTACCAGAAGATCGACGATGACGGCCTGCACGTCACGATCGGCGGTGAGCCGCAGCTGCTGCGCGTGGATCATGTCATTTTATGTGCCGGGCAGGAGCCGAAGCGGGATCTGGCGGATCCACTGCGTGAGGCGGGTAAAACGGTGCATTTAATCGGCGGGTGCGATGTGGCGATGGAGCTGGATGCGCGGCGGGCCATTGCGCAGGGCACCCAGCTTGCACTGGTTATTTAGCGACGACGCCCCAGCTTCACCGCTTTCAAGACCACAAATTTGTTATTGGTGGCGATGGTGACGCAGTTACCGAAAATCTTCTTCAGCTTATGGAAGTAGTCCAGGTGACGGTTGGCCACGATATACAGCTCGCCGTTAATTTTCAGGCAGCGGCGCGCATGGTGGAACATCTCCCACGCAACGTTATCCGTCAGGGCATGCTTCTGGTGGAACGGTGGGTTGCAGAACACGGCGTTGAAGCGGAAAGGCTCTACGCCGGACAGCGCGTTATTGATCATAAACTCGCAGCGATCCAGCGCCTCTGGCATGTTGGTTTCCACGTTCAGACGGCTCGACGCCACTGCCATTGGCGATTCGTCGCTAAAGACCACGCTGGCTTGTGGGTTCTTTGCCAGCAGCGTCAGGCCAATCACGCCGTTACCGCAGCCGAGATCCACAATCTCCCCTTCCAGATTTTCCGGCAGATGTTCAATAAAGAAACGTGCGCCGATATCCAGGCCAGTGCGTGAGAAGACATTCGCGTGGTTGTGGATGGTCCAGTCGGTGCCTTCCATCTTCCAGCTCAGCGTCTCTGGCGCGTCAGCCAGTTCCGGCGCGCTGAAGGTACAGTTGATCAGGCGCGCTTTTTTCCAGGCCAGCGTCGTGGTGGTCGGGCCCAGCACTTTCTCGAACAGCTCCAGCGTTGAGGTGTGAATATCACGCGCCTTCGCACCTGCGATGATGCGCGTCTCTGGCGTGACGACTTTCCGTAATGCACGCAGCTGCTGCTCCAGCAACGCCATGGTTTTTGGCACTTTAATCAGCACCACGCCCGGCGCCTGCGGGTAGTCCGCGGTGCTGTCGAGGAACTTCACGCTGGCTTCGCCGAGATCGTTGTGACGCAGGTTTTCACGCGTCGCCAGCTCGCTTAAGTAAGAATCGCCAATGCTGTAAGGCGTGTGCGCCGCCAGGGCGCAGCCCAGCGCTCCGAAGGCATCATTCAGGATCAGAACCGGGCCGCGGATTTCAGTCTCATCCAACTGTTGCAGCAGATATTCATCCGCCGCTTCCCACGCCTGAAGCGGGTTAACGTCGTCCGTCTCCGGGAAACGTTTAAGGTTGAGTGAACGGAAACCGTTGTCTAAGTGGCTCATCGGCCCTCCTGAATGGTAAAATTTCGGCGTTATCCCTGAAAAGGGTGCGTGAGTATACCCGTTTTCAACTTATTTTGGGGTTTTGATGAACCAGCTGACTTATCTCCAGGGCTACCCGGAGCATCTGCTCTCCCAGGTACGCACGTTAATTGCCGAGCAAAAACTGGGGGCGGTGCTGGAAAAACGCTATCCCGGCACGCACGATGTCGCGACCGATAAAGCCCTCTGGCAGTATACGCAGGATCTCAAAAACCGGTATCTGAAGAGCGCGCCGCCGATCAACAAGGTGATGTACGACAATAAGATCCACGTGCTGAAAAATGCGCTCGGCCTGCACACCGCCATCTCCCGCGTGCAGGGCGGCAAGCTGAAAGCGAAAGCCGAGATCCGCGTCGCCACCGTCTTTCGCAACGCACCGGAAGCCTTTCTGCGAATGATCGTGGTACACGAGCTGGCGCACCTCAAAGAGAAAGAGCACGACAAGGCGTTCTACTCCCTGTGCTGCCACATGGAGCCGCAGTACCATCAGCTGGAGTTTGATACCCGCTTGTGGCTTACGCATTTATCGTTAAAGAGTAATGCGCAGTAGCGCACTGGTTTTGCAACAATCACGTGCTACAGTGGCTAAAGGTTCCCCGCTACGGAGTACGTAAACGTTTATGATACGTTTCGCAGTCATTGGTACGAACTGGATCACGCGCCAGTTCGTCGACGCCGCCCACGAAACCGGCAAATTTAAGCTCACCGCAGTCTATTCCCGCAGCCCTGAACAGGCGCAGGCTTTCGCGAATGATTACCTGGTTGAACATCTGTTCACCTCGCTTGATGAGATGGCGCAAAGCGACGCGATTGACGCGGTCTACATCGCCAGCCCGAACGCCCTGCACTTCCCGCAAACCCGGCTTTTCCTCAGCCATAAAAAACATGTCATTTGCGAGAAGCCGTTGGCGTCGAATATTCAGGAAGTCGAAGCCGCCATTCAGTGCGCCCGCGACAACCAGGTGGTGCTGTTCGAAGCGTTTAAAACCGCCAGTCTGCCGAATTTCCTGCTGTTACAGCAGTCTTTGCCGAAGATTGGCAAAGTGCGCAAAGCCTTTATTAACTACTGCCAGTACTCGTCACGCTACCAGCGTTATCTGGACGGTGAGAACCCGAACACCTTTAATCCGGCCTTCTCAAACGGCTCGATTATGGACATCGGTTTCTATTGCCTGGCCTCTGCGGTTGCCCTGTGGGGGGAGCCGCACGGCGTTACGGCCACTGCCAGCCTGCTGGAGAGCGGCGTGGATGCGCACGGTGTCGTGGTGCTGGATTACGGTGATTTCAGCGTCACGCTGCAGCACTCCAAAGTGAGTGACTCCGTCCTGCCAAGTGAAATTCAGGGTGAAAACGGCTCGCTGGTTATCGAGAAGATCTCCGAATGCCAGAAGCTTAGCTTTGTGCCGCGCGGCGGTAAAGCGCAGGAGCTGACGCAGCCTCAGCATATTAACACTATGCTCTATGAGGCAGAGGTCTTCGCCCGACTGGTGGAAGACAACGAGGTGAATCACCCCGGGCTTGCGGTAAGCCGCACCACGGCCAAGCTGCAAACGGAAATCCGTCGCCAGACCGGCGTGGTTTTCCCGGCAGACGGCGTGAGCGCAGACGCTATCGCGTAAAGCTGTGTAATGAATGACTGTGGACCATTGACGAAACTGATGGTCTGACATATTTTGTTACGAGCAAAGGGGAGTAACTTCCTTGCCGGTGGATCGTCATTACGATGCGTGCAAAACCGCATCCGGTCGCCGGGCAACCCTTGTGGTTGTAAGTGAGACCTTGCCGGAAGGCGAGGTCTATGCATAAAAAGCTAACGGCTATCGTCTTCTGACCATAGCCGTTTTTGTTTTTTTATGTGTAAGGAAAATAGTATGCATTCTGTCGGCACTCCAATGTTGTGGGGCGGATTCGCGGTTGTCGTGCTCATCATGCTGGCGATCGACCTCTTTTTACAGGGGCGTCGTGGCGAGCACGGTATGAGCATCAAACAGGCTGCCGTCTGGTCGCTGGTGTGGGTTACCCTCTCTCTGCTCTTCTGCGCCGCCTTCTGGTGGTATCTGGCCTCGACCGAAGGCCGTGCGGTGGCCGATCCTCAGGCACTCGCCTTCCTCACCGGTTATCTGATTGAAAAAGCGCTGGCGGTGGATAACGTCTTCGTCTGGCTGATGCTGTTCAGCTACTTTGCCGTGCCTGCTGCCCTGCAGCGTCGCGTGCTGGTTTACGGCGTGCTGGGGGCGATCGTTCTGCGTACCATCATGATCTTCGCCGGAAGCTGGCTGATTACCCAGTTCGAATGGCTGCTGTACGTCTTTGGCGCGTTCCTGCTGTTCACCGGGATCAAGATGGCGCTGGCGAAGGAAGACGAAACCGGCATTGGCGAAAAGCCGCTGGTGAAGTGGATCCGTGGGCACCTGCGCATGACCGACAAGATCGAGAGCGAGCACTTCTTTGTTCGTCAGAACGGCCTGCTGTTTGCCACCCCGCTGCTGCTGGTGCTGATTCTGGTTGAGCTGAGCGATGTGATCTTCGCCGTGGACAGTATCCCGGCTATCTTCGCCGTCACCACTGACCCGTTCATCGTGCTGACCTCAAACCTGTTCGCGATTCTCGGTCTGCGTGCGATGTACTTCCTGCTGGCAGGCGCGGCTGAGCGCTTCTCAATGCTGAAGTACGGTCTGTCGGTGATCCTGGTATTCATCGGTATCAAGATGCTGATTGTCGATTTCTACCATATCCCGATCGCCATCTCGCTCGGCGTGGTGTTTGGCATTCTGCTGGTGACGCTGATTATCAATACCTGGGTTAACCGCCAGAACGATAAAAAGCAGCAGGCATAGTGCGTTTTGCCGGGTGGTGCAGCGCCACCCGGCACTTTCGTTAAACAATAGTTAAAAAACATGACGCAACACGTAAAGTCCAGCATTTTACGCTTCCGCCTTTCCTCGATTTCCCTGATACTCAACCAGGCAAACAAATACTTACATCCGGACATAAATGTGCCTTAGAGCACAGCCAGGATGGAACGCAATTTCACTCAGGAATAACGTATGAGCACACAATCACGCGGTCTGTTCGCGCGCCTGGCGCAGGGCAGCCTTGTAAAACAAATTCTGGTCGGGCTGGTACTGGGTATTCTGCTGGCAATGGTGTCAAAACCTGCTGCGGAAGCCACGGGACTGCTTGGAACCCTTTTCGTTGGCGCACTGAAAGCCGTTGCACCGGTACTGGTTCTGATGCTGGTCATGGCGTCGATTGCCAACCACCAACACGGACAAAAAACCAACATTCGCCCGATTCTGTTCCTGTATCTGCTGGGAACCTTCTCCGCTGCCTTAACCGCCGTGGTATTTAGCTTCCTGTTCCCGTCCACGCTGCATCTGACCAGCGCGGCCGGTGATATCACGCCGCCATCGGGGATTGTGGAAGTGCTTCGTGGCCTGCTGATGAGCATGGTCTCTAACCCAATCACGGCGCTGATGAACGCAAACTACATTGGCATCCTGGTCTGGGCGATTGGTCTGGGCTTCGCGCTGCGTCATGGTAATGAGACCACGAAAAACCTGGTTAACGATGTCTCGAACGCCGTGACGTTCATGGTGAAGCTGGTGATTCGTTTTGCGCCAATCGGGATCTTCGGTCTGGTCTCTTCCACGCTGGCAACCACCGGTTTTGACGCGCTGTGGGGCTACGCACAGTTACTGGTCGTGCTGGTAGGCTGTATGCTGCTGGTGGCGCTAGTGATTAACCCCCTGCTGGTGTTCTGGCAGATCCGCCGCAACCCGTATCCACTGGTGCTGACCTGCCTGCGTGAAAGCGGCGTGTATGCCTTCTTTACCCGCAGCTCTGCAGCCAACATTCCGGTTAACATGGCGCTGGCTGAAAAGCTGAACCTCGATCGCGACACCTACTCCGTGTCGATCCCGCTGGGCGCCACCGTGAACATGGCGGGTGCGGCAATCACCATTACCGTGCTGACTCTGGCGGCCGTGCATACGCTGGGTATTCCGGTGGATCTGCCTACGGCGCTGCTGCTGAGCGTGGTGGCATCACTGTGTGCGTGCGGTGCATCCGGCGTGGCGGGCGGTTCTCTGCTGCTGATCCCGCTGGCGTGCAATATGTTCGGTATCCCGAATGAAATTGCCATGCAGGTTGTTGCTGTCGGCTTTATCATCGGCGTGCTGCAGGATTCCTGTGAAACGGCGCTGAACTCCTCTACCGACGTGCTGTTCACCGCTGCGGCCTGTCAGGCGGAAGACGCGCGTTTAGCGAAGAACGCCCTGCGAGGTTAACAGCAAAACGGCAACCCTGAGGTTGCCGTTTTTAGTGTTTGTACCCTCTCCCCGTGGGAGAGGGTCAGGGTGAGGGCACCAGCCCGTACCCAACTTACAGCGTCACCCCACTCTTAAAGATCGCCAGCTCGCGGAAGTCGTTCTTCTCGTTACAGGTCTGTTTGCCGTTAGCAAACGCTACAATAGTATCCACAAACTCCGTCAGCAGCTGCGGCATCGCTTTGCCGTGAATGAGCTGACCGGCATCGAAGTCGATCCAGTGCTTTTTCTTCGCCGCCAGTTCACTGTTGGTGGCAATTTTGACCGTCGGGACAAACCCACCGTACGGCGTACCGCGGCCGGTACTGAACAGCACCATATGGCAGCCAGCCCCGGCAAGTGCACTGGTGGCAACCGCGTCGTTACCCGGGGCGCTCAGCAGATTAAGCCCGTGCGTTTTCAGGCGTTCGCCATAGCGCAGGACATCCACCACCTGGCTGGCCCCTGCTTTCTGCGTACAGCCCAGTGACTTTTCTTCAAGCGTGGTGATCCCGCCTGCTTTGTTGCCCGGAGACGGGTTTTCATAAATCGGCTGGTTGTGGGCAATGAAGTACTGTTTGAAATCATTCACCATGGTGACCGTTTTCTCAAACGTCGCTTCATCACGGCAGTGGCTCATCAGGATACGCTCAGCACCGAACATCTCCGGCACTTCCGTCAGCACGGTGGTACCGCCGTTGGCAATCACATAGTCTGAGAAGCGCCCCAGCATGGGGTTCGCGGTGATGCCGGAAAGACCGTCCGAGCCGCCGCATTCCAGACCAAACTTAAGCTCGCTCAGTTTGCCCGGCTCGCGTTTGTCGTGACGCATCACCTCATACAGCTGATGCAGTTGCTCAACGCCCGCTTCCACTTCATCGTCCTGATGCTGACACACCATAAAGTGCACACGGTCAGGGTCAAACTCGCCCAGCGTCTCCCGGAAGGCATCCACCTGGTTGTTCTCGCAGCCCAGGCCAATTACCAGCACCGCCCCCGCGTTCGGATGACGCACCATATTTTGCAGCATGGTACGGGTGTTAATATGGTCATCTCCCAGCTGCGAACAGCCGTAGGTGTGGCTGAACAGATGCACGCCGTCAGTGCCTTCGGCATCATGGGTCTCTTTCAGAAAACGCGTCTGGATTTGACGCGCGATCCCGTTCACACAACCGACGGTCGGGAGGATCCACAGTTCGTTGCGGATCCCCACGTCACCGTTGGCGCGGCGGTAGATCTGTACCTCACGATCCGCCGCCTGCTTTTCTTCCGGGTGGAAATCAGGTTGATAGCTGTACTCGTCCAGATCGCTCAGATTGGTGCGCGTATTGTGGGAGTGGATGTATTCACCCGGCGCAATATCCTCCAGCGCATGGCCAATCGGTAAACCGTACTTCACCACGTTCTCCCCTTTCGCAATGGGGAGCAGGGCAAACTTATGCCCACGTCCAATGGCCTGACGTAACGTAACCGACTGATTATCGAAAGTGACGTCCGTTCCTTCGGTCAGATCCGCCAGCGCAACGGCGACGTTATCCAGCGAATGGATTTTGATGTATTGCATATCAACCTCAAACGGCCTTAGTTCAGTTCAATGGCGAAGTAGTCACGCGCATTGTTGAAGCAGATGTTTCTCACCATTTCACCCAGCAGCTGGATATCTGCCGGTGCTTCGCCTGCATGCACCCAGCGGCCAATCATCTGGCAGAGAATGCGACGGAAATACTCGTGGCGGGTATAGGAGAGGAAACTGCGACTGTCGGTCAACATCCCCACAAAGCGGCTTAACAGGCCCAGCTGTGCCAGCTGCGTCATTTGACGCTCCATGCCATCTTTCTGGTCATTGAACCACCAGCCGGAGCCGAACTGCATCTTGCCTGGCATCCCTTCGCCCTGGAAGTTGCCAATCATGGTGCCCAGCACTTCGTTATCGCGCGGGTTCAGGCAGTAGAGAATGGTTTTTGGCAGCAGATTTTGCTCGTTCTGCTTACTCAGCAGTTTAGAGAGCGCTTCGGCCAGCGGACGGTCGTTGATGGAGTCAAAGCCCACGTCCGCGCCCAGCAGTTTGAACTGACGCTGGTTGTTATTACGCAGCGCGCCAATGTGGTACTGCTGTACCCAGCCGCGACGGGCATATTCTGCACCGAGGAACACCAGTACCGCAGTTTTGAACTGGGCGACTTCATGCTCGCTCAGGGATTCGCCGGAGAGACGGCGCGCCAGGATGCTATCCAGTTCGGCTTCGTTAGACTCCGCAAACAGCACCACATCCAGGGCGTGGTCAGAGACTTTACAGCCGTGCGCGGCAAAATGGTCCAGACGTTTGGTCAGCGCAGTTTGCAGATCGGCGAAACGACGAATGTCGGTGTCGGAGACTTCAGCCAGCTTCGCCATATAGTCGCTAAACGTATCGAGTTCAATGTTAAACGCTTTATCCGGACGCCAGCTTGGCAGCACTTTGATATCAAACGCGGTGTCTTTCGCAATAACCGCGTGGTGCTCCAGCGAGTCGATTGGATCGTCCGTGGTGCCCACCATTTTCACGTTCATCTGCTTCATGATGCCGCGCGCGGAGAAGTTATCCTGTGCCAGCAAGTCGTTGCACTGCTCCCAGATCTCATCCGCCGTGGCCGGTGAAAGCAGCTTGCCGGTAATGCCAAACGGACGGCGCAGTTCGAGGTGCGTCCAGTGATAGAGCGGATTACCGATGGTCTGCGGCACGGTAGCCGCCCAGGCGTCAAATTTCTCGCGGTCGCTTGCGTCGCCAGTACACAGGCGCTCCGGGACACCGTTAGTGCGCATGGCGCGCCATTTATAGTGATCACCCTTCAGCCAGATGTCATACAGGTTTTTGAAACGGTAATTTTCGGCTACCTGCTGCGGCGGTAAATGACAGTGGTAGTCGAAAATGGGCTGGTCTTTTGCGTAGTCGTGGTACAGGCGGCGAGCAAATTCAGTGTCTAACAGAAAATCGTCGGTCATAAACGGTGTCATTATCGTCTTCCTCGTAACGGGAGCGGCAGAAAGCTTATGTTCAGATGCTGCAAAGTTATCACACCAATTTCCAGAGCCCGAAGTTTTTTTCGTGAGTTGGATCAATAAACCCGGACAAAAAAATTACCCCAAATGAGGTAAACCCTCCTCCAGACCGCGCCAGCACTGGCTTTACCTGCGCCAGATAATGTCCCTACAAAGAATCATACATTTGTGATGTCACTCACCTTTTAAAGTTGTATGACAAGTTATCTTTTCGCCGTCGCAAACACGCAGCTGACGGAATGCATTACCGGTGGCAGACATCGGATTTAACGGTACGGAAACCGACTTATGCACGCTTACTTATGGCAAGGTTCGGGCCGTTCCGGGACGTTCTCCCGGTTACGCCCCTCCCGTTACACAGCCCTCCCCGAAACCGGTTGAGAGGTTGCCGTGCCCCGGCACGGAAATAACATAACGATGAGGTTTTAGATGCGTAAAATTAAAGGGTTACGTTGGTATATGATCGCACTGGTGACGCTGGGCACCGTGCTGGGTTACCTGACGCGTAACACCGTGGCAGCCGCCGCGCCCACGTTGATGGAAGAGCTGCACATCTCCACGCAGCAATACTCCTACATCATTGCCGCTTACTCCGCGGCTTACACCATCATGCAGCCTGTTGCCGGCTATGTGCTGGACATTCTCGGGACCAAAATCGGTTATGCCTTCTTCGCCATTGCCTGGGCGGTGTTCTGCGGGGCAACAGCGCTGGCAGGGAGCTGGGGTGGCCTGGCGCTGGCACGCGGCGCGGTAGGTGCGGCGGAAGCGGCGATGATCCCCGCAGGGCTGAAAGCCAGCTCTGAGTGGTTCCCGGCAAAAGAGCGTTCCATTGCGGTCGGTTACTTCAACGTCGGTTCGTCCATCGGGGCGATGATTGCCCCCCCGCTGGTGGTGTGGGCCATTGTGATGCACAGCTGGCAGATGGCGTTCATTATCTCTGGCGTACTGAGCTTTGCCTGGGCTATGGCGTGGCTGGTGTTCTATAAACACCCACGCGATCAGAAAAAACTCTCTGAAGAAGAGCGCGAGTACATCATTGGTGGTCAGGAAGCACAGCATCAGACCAACAACGGCAAAAAAATGTCCGTCTGGCAGATCCTGGGAACCCGTCAGTTCTGGGGGATCGCCCTGCCACGCTTCCTGGCTGAGCCGGCCTGGGGCACCTTTAACGCCTGGATCCCGCTGTTCATGTTCAAGGTCTATGGCTTTAACCTGAAAGAGATCGCCATGTTCGCCTGGATGCCGATGCTGTTCGCAGACCTGGGCTGTATTGTGGGGGGTTACCTGCCGCCGCTGTTCCAGCGCTGGTTTGGCGTGAATCTGATCGTCTCCCGCAAAATGGTGGTGACGATGGGCGCGGTGCTGATGATTGGCCCAGGCATGATCGGTCTCTTCACCAGTCCGTATGTGGCTATTGCCCTGCTGTGTATCGGTGGCTTTGCTCACCAGTCGCTGTCCGGTGCGCTGATTACGCTCTCGTCTGACGTTTTCGGGCGTAACGAAGTGGCGACGGCCAACGGCCTGACCGGGATGGCCGCCTGGACCGCAAGTACCCTGTTCGCGCTGGTGGTCGGTGCGCTGGCGGACACGATTGGTTTCAGCCCGCTGTTCGCGGTACTGGCTATCTTCGACCTGATGGGTGCGGTCGTTATCTGGACGGTGCTGAAAAGCAAATCAGCGGACGAACTGGCGAAAGAGTCGCTTGGGGGACCGGCGACACAGAGTTAGCCTTGCTGTGCCGGGTGGCGCTACGCTTACCCGACCTACAAAACCAGCCGCCTCCGGGCGGCTTTTTTCATGGTGAAATCTGGAGAGTGGTGCGCAAAAGTGGTATAACAAATCATCTGCCGTACCCTGCCTGGAGCGCATATGGAAATCACCGAACCACGTCGTTTATATCAACAACTTGCTGCCGAGCTGAAAGATCGCATCGAGCAAGGTGTCTATCTTGTCGGTGACAAACTCCCCGCTGAGCGCTTCATTGCCGATGAAAAGAGCGTGAGCCGCACCGTGGTGCGTGAAGCGATCATCATGCTGGAAGTGGAAGGTTACGTTGAGGTTCGCAAAGGCTCTGGCATTCATGTGATTTCGAATCAGCCTAAACACTCTCCTGTGGCGGACGAAAGTCTGGAGTTTGCCAGCTATGGTCCGTTTGAGCTGCTCCAGGCCCGCCAGCTCATTGAAAGCAACATCGCGGAATTTGCGGCAACCCAGGTAACCAAGCAGGACATCATGAAACTGATGGAGATTCAGGAGAACGCCCGCAAGGAAAAATGTTTCCGCGATTCAGAGTGGGATCTGCAGTTCCACGTTCAGGTTGCCCTGGCGACGCAAAATACCGCGCTGGCCGCAATTGTAGAAAAAATGTGGACTCAGCGCGTTCACAACCCGTACTGGAAAAAACTGCACGATCATATCGATTCTCGAACGGTGGATAACTGGTGTGACGATCACGACCAAATCCTCAAGGCGCTGATTCGTAAAGATCCCCATGCCGCGAAACTGGCCATGTGGCAGCACCTGGAGAACACCAAGCAGATGTTGTTCAATGAGACCAGTGACGACTTCGAATTTAACGCTGACCGTTATCTTTTTGCGGATAATCCGGTCGTTCATCTCGATACCGCCTCAAGTCAGGCAAAATAGATTCCCTTTCTGCTGGCAGGCGCTTCGCTGCGCCTTCCGGCGCTGATGGGTAAGCAAAACATATATAGTGTCAGCCTTTGTAAATCCCCTCGCTCACTTCCAGGGCTTACGCCAAAATCATCACACCCTGCAAATTCTGTGACGCAGAACGTTGGGCTTTGTTACAATTGGATTCAATTCCTTATTTTGTAAGTTAGTGCTTGCTAACCAGCCAATTAACAGGGAACAGTGTTGGCCACACCGCAATGTGTCCGCGAGCGACCATAATGAAATCACAACAATGTCGCCGTGCTGTTTGTCCCGGATAACAGGCGTGACGTTAACCGATTTCCAGGAACACTGAATGGAACTTTTGACCCAACTACTGAATGCCCTCTGGGCTCAGGATTTCGAAACGCTGGCCAACCCTTCCATGATTGGCATGCTCTATTTTGTCTTGTTTATGATCCTGTTCCTTGAGAACGGTCTGCTGCCTGCGGCCTTTTTGCCAGGCGACAGTTTGCTGGTGCTGGTCGGCGTGCTGTGCGCTAAAGGGGCGATGGCATTCCCGCAAACCATTTTGTTACTGACCGTCGCCGCCAGCCTCGGCTGCTGGGTGAGCTACATCCAGGGACGATGGCTTGGCAATACGCGACTCGTGCAGAACTGGCTCTCTCATCTTCCCGCCCATTATCATCAGCGGGCGCACCATCTTTTCCATAAGCACGGACTTTCGGCACTGCTGATTGGCCGTTTTATCGCCTTTGTGCGTACCCTGCTGCCAACCATCGCAGGTCTTTCAGGGCTCAGCAGCGCGCGCTTCCAGTTCTTTAACTGGATGAGCGGCCTGTTGTGGGTGCTGATCCTCACCACGCTGGGCTATGCGCTGGGTAAAACGCCGGTCTTTATGAAGTATGAAGATCAGCTGATGTCATGCCTGATGCTGCTGCCTGTCGTTCTGCTGGTCTTCGGCCTGATTGGTTCGTTGGTTGTCCTGTGGAAGAAAAAATACGGAGCCAGGAGCTAGCAATGGTTATCTCAGCGCTCTCCCTGCGTCGTTGTGCGTATGCCCTGACCGTGCTGGTGCTAATTAGCGCCATGCTTCTGGTCTGGAGCGCGCTTTCGCATCAGGAGTCTACGCTGGCCATTCGCCCGGTGAATCAGGGTGCCAGCGTGCCTGATGGTTTCTCTGTCTGGCATCATCTGGATGCCAACGGGATCCGCTTTAAAAGCATTACGCCGCAAAATGATGTGTTACTGATCAAGTTTGACTCCCGTGCGCAGAGCGCGGCCGCGAAAGTGGTTCTCGACCGCACGCTGCCCCATGGATATATCATTGCTCAGCAGGACGATGACAGCCAGCCTGCGTCCTGGCTGTCGCTGATTCGCGATACGTCGCATCGATTTGGATAATTACCAGGATTCCGAATCTTTTCACTTACTTTGGTGAATCCCCCGTTTACTTACTATGCTTAAGTACGCGGAGCACCCCTCAGATGTTCTCCGCTTAGTCTGGATAGCGGCGTATGCCGCAACACAATGGAAGGTTTCGATAATGAAATTCCGCATTACTCTGGCTCTGGCCCTTTTATCTTTAAGCACTGCATCCTTCGCTAACTCTCTCTGTCAGGAGAAAGAGCAGGATATTCAGCGTGAGATCGGTTATGCCGAAAAGCACAACAATCAGCATCGTGTTGAGGGTCTGAAAAAAGCGCTGAGTGAAGTCAAAGCTAACTGTTCGGACAGCAAACTGCGTGCCGATCACCAGAAAAAAATCGCTGAACAGAAGGACGAAATAGCCGAGCGCCGTCGCGACCTGCAGGAAGCGAAAGAGAAAGGGGATGCGGAAAAAATTACCAAGCGCGAGAGAAAGCTGAAAGAAGCGCAGGACGACCTGAAAGCGCTGGAAGCTCGCGATTATTGAGTTAACGGAAATCTCAACAGGAGAAAATCATGTCAAAAGATACGACGTCTGAACATCTGCGCGCTGAACTGAAATCCCTGGCTGACACCCTTGAAGAGGTGCTGAACTCCTCCGCAGATAAGTCAAAAGAAGAGGTCAGCAAACTGCGCAGTAAAGCGGAGCAAGCGCTGAAAGAGAGCCGTCATCGTCTGGGTGAAACCGGTGATGCGCTGGCGAAACAGACCCGTGAAGCCGCCGCTCGCGCCGACGAATATGTACGCGATAATCCGTGGACGGGTGTCGGTATTGGTGCCGCAGTCGGTGTGGTACTGGGTGTTCTGCTGACGCGTCGTTGATATGGAAGATCCTCGTCACGCACAAGGGCCTGCTAACAACGTCCTCGGCATCGGCCAGCGTATTTTAACGACGCTGGTCGGGATTGCCGAAACGCGCGTCCGGCTGGCAGTGGTAGAACTGGAAGAGGAGAAAGCCAACCTCTTCCAGATGCTGCTGATGCTCGGGCTGACCATGCTCTTCGCCGCGTTTGGTCTGATGAGCCTGATGGTATTAATCATCTGGGCTATCGACCCGCAATATCGACTTAACGCGATGATTGCCACCACCGTCGTTTTGCTGGTTGCGGCACTGATTGGCGGTATCTGGACGATGCGCAAAGCGCGTAAGTCCACTTTCCTGCGCCATACGCGCCAGGAGCTGGCGAACGATCGCGCTCTGCTGGAGGATGACAAGCCGTGAGCGATAAAGCCGAACGTGAAAAGCGAAAAGCCTTTCTGTTAAGTCAGATCCAGCAGCAACGGCTGGATCTCTCTGCCAGCCGTCGCGACTGGATTGACGCGACGCGTCGGTTTGACCGTGGCTGGAACACCTTCCTGAGCCTCCGTTCCTGGGCTCTGGTCGGCAGCAGTGTGATGGCTATCTGGACGATCCGTCATCCGAATATGCTGATCCGTTGGGCCCGACGCGGCTTTGGTGCCTGGAGTGCCTGGCGCCTGGTGAAAGCAACGATTCGCCAGCAGCAGCTTCGCTAGCCTTCTCGCCGGGTGGCGGCGTCGAGGTAAAAGTAAAACGGTAACTCAGGTTACCGTTTTTTGTTTTTGCTCCCTCTCCCTGTGGGAGAGGGCTGGGGTGAAAGCACCAGCTCACCTGCCCTTACTCAATATCTTTGATAAAGATTGACAGTTTTCCTTGCTAACAATCGCCCACCGTCACGTTTATGATGCTCTCCATCGACAGCAAAGACGCGGTATCTACCCGAATTTGCAGACAAATAAAGATCAGCCACTAATGTGGTTTCCTGGAGAGTAAAATGAAAAAATTAGAAGATGTTGGTGTACTGGTAGCACGTATTCTGATGCCAATTCTGTTCATCGTTGCAGGTTGGGGCAAAATCACCGGTTATGCGGGTACCCAGCAATACATGGAAGCCATGGGCGTTCCGGGATTCCTGCTGCCACTGACCATTCTGCTTGAGTTCGGCGGCGGCCTGGCAGTACTGTTCGGCTTCCTGACCCGCACCACGGCACTGTTTACCGCGGGCTTCACCCTGCTGACGGCGTTCATCTTCCACAGCAACTTTGCTGAAGGTGTGAACTCCCTGATGTTCATGAAAAACCTGACCATCGCGGGTGGCTTCCTGCTGCTGGCTATCACCGGCCCGGGCGCATACAGCATCGACCGCGTTCTGAATAAGAAATGGTAAGCACGCTATACTGAATGAACACAAAGCGAGGAGACCTCTCCTCGCTTTTGCTATCTGACGGAGGAGAAAAAAATGGGACAACTCGTAGACGGCGTCTGGCAGGATGTCTGGTATGACACCAAATCCACCGGTGGACGCTTCAAGCGCTCTGTTTCGGCCTTCCGTAACTGGCTCACCGCCGATGGCGCACCCGGCCCCAGTGGCGAGGGTGGCTTTGCCCCCGAGAAAGATCGGTATCACCTCTATGTTTCCCTCGCCTGCCCGTGGGCGCACCGCACGCTGATTGTGCGCAAGCTGAAAGGCCTCGAATCCTTAATTCCGGTGTCGGTTGTGAACCCGCTAATGCTGGAAAACGGCTGGACCTTCGACAGTGATTTCCCTGCTGCGACGGGTGATGACCTTTACCATCATGACTTCCTCTACCAGCTTTATCTGCGTGCCGACCCGCACTACACCGGGCGCGTCACCGTACCGGTTCTGTGGGACAAGAAAAACCAGACGATTGTCAGCAATGAGTCTGCGGAGATCATCCGCATGTTCAACACCGCCTTCGATGCCCATGGCGCGCGCGCCGGTGATTACTATCCGGTTGAGCTGCGAGACAAAATCGATGAGCTGAACAGCTGGATTTACGACAACGTTAACAACGGCGTTTACAAGGCCGGTTTTGCCACCAGCCAGGAAGCCTACGACGAAGCGGTCGGGAAAGTCTTTGAATCTCTTGAGCGTCTGGAGCAGATCCTCGGCCAGCACCGCTACCTGACGGGCGATCGTCTGACGGAAGCGGATATCCGCCTGTGGACGACGCTGGTTCGCTTTGATCCGGTCTATGTCACCCACTTTAAGTGTGACAAACACCGCATCAGCGATTATTTGAACCTGTATGGCTTCCTGCGCGACATCTACCAGATGCCGGGAATTGCCGAAACGGTCGATTTTGACCATATTCGTACCCACTATTTCCGCAGCCATAAAACCATTAACCCGACGGGTATTATCTCTATCGGGCCGTGGCAGGATCTAAATGAACCCCACGGGCGCGACGTTCGTTTTGGATAAATATCGAGGGCATCGTAAGATGCCCTTTTTTAATTCACAATCTGCATCTATCCTTACCTCGATCGCTTAGAAAACAAGTGATTGACTGATAAAAGAGGCAAGGAAATGGATTGGTATTTAAACGTACTGCGCAACTACATTGGATTTGGTGGCCGCGCGCGCCGCAAAGAGTACTGGATGTTCATTCTGGTGAACTTCATCCTCGCTCTGGTGCTGAGCATCGTGGATAAAATTCTGGGCTGGGAGTGGGCGAGCGGGGAAGGCGTCCTTACATCGATTTATGCCATCTTTATTCTGCTGCCATCCTGGGCCGTACAGTTCCGCCGGCTTCACGACACGGATCGTTCCGCCTGGTGGTTACTGCTGCTGTTGATCCCGGTAGTGGGGTGGATCGTGATTTTAATCTTCAACTGTCAGAGCGGGACACCGGGCGAAAACCGCTTTGGTCCGGATCCGAAGATCGGCGCGTAAATTTATGCCCGATGGCGCTTACGCACATCGGGCTTACACTTTTACTTGTTGTGATGCGCAAAGAGCTTTGGAATTTCGCGCAAACACCACGATTTGGCTTCGCCCATGCTGTCGCGACGCCACGCCATAATGATATCCACTTCGCTGGTATATTCCGGGCTGACAACGCGCAGACGCCCTTCAGCAATATCCTTTTCAACAAACGGATACGGCATGGTCGCCACGCCCAGTCCGGCCAGCAATGCCTGGCGCTTATCTTCCAGAGAGGTCACCGTCAGACGCGGCTGTTTATCCAGCAACTGTACCGTTAACACCGGACGCTCACGCGCGGTATCCGCGACCGCCACGCCGCGATACTTCACACGCGTCACTTCAGAAAGCGGCTCCGCCTCCTGGTGAATCGGGTGATTGGGTGCGGCGACGTAGACGTTCATCACGCTGTAGAGTTTGCGGGAGTTGATTTCAGACGATGACCGGAAGTGCATATCCGGCGCAATGACGATATCCGCCCTGCCCGTCTCCAGACGCTCCCACGCGCCTGCCAGCACCTCAGTGATGATTGAGAGCTGCGTGTTCGCTTTGTCTGCCAGCCTGTCCACCAGCGGGAACAGCGCCTCGGTAGGCACCAGAGCCTCAGTGACCAGCGTCAGATGGGTTTCCCAGCCGCGCGCCAGCGCCTCGGCATCGGTTGTCAGTTTATCGGCCGCTTCCAGCAGTACGCGACCGCGCTCCAGCAGCATCCGCCCAACGTTAGTGAATTTTGTTCGATGACCGGAGCGGTCAAAGAGCACCACGTCCAGCTCTTCCTCCAGCTTCTGCATGGTATAGCTGAGCGCAGACGGAACGCGCCCCAGTTCATCTGCTGCGGCGGCAAAGCTGCCGCGCCTGTCTATCGCGTCCATGACGCGAAGCGCCTCAAGCGTCAATGCTCTCTCTTTAGCCATCTCGTTCTCATTCAGGAAATTTGAACATACCCGGCAGAATATCTGGCTAACAATGAAGCGTCCATACCTTTACCATTGTTTTAGTGTAAAGAGAGGTCAAGTTTATGATTACGACAAGAACAGCTAAACAGTGCGGACAAGCCGATTTCGGTTGGCTGCAGGCCCGCTACACCTTTTCCTTTGGACACTACTTTGACCCTAAACTCCTCGGTTACGCTTCACTGCGCGTGTTAAATCAGGAAGTGCTCGCTCCGGGCGCATCCTTCCAGCCGCGTACGTATCCGAAAGTCGATATCCTGAACCTGATCCTGGAAGGCGAGGCAGAATACCGCGATAGCGAGGGCAATCATGTCCAGGCAAAGGCTGGCGAAGCATTGTTAATATCCACACAGCCCGGCATCAGTTATAGCGAGCATAACCTCAGCAAAGACAAAACGCTGACCCGTATGCAGCTGTGGCTGGATGCCTGTCCTGAGCGGGAAAATCCGCTGGTGCAAAAAATCGATCTGCAGAGCGAAAAGCAACAGCTGATCGCTTCTCCGGACGGGAGCAAAGGCAGCCTGCAACTGCGTCAGCAGGTGTGGCTGCACCATATCGAACTGAAGAAAGGTGAACAGGCGAGCTTCCAGCTTCATGGCCCGCGCGCCTATCTGCAATCGATTCACGGTACGGTGCATGCGGTAACGCACACGGAAGAGAAAGAGGCGCTCACCTGCGGCGACGGGGCGTTTATTCGTGATGAAGCGAATATTACGCTGGTGGCTGATACGCCGCTGCGTGCGCTGCTGATTGATTTGCCGGTTTAAAGAATGCCCTCACCTACAGGGCTGAGGGATCCCCACAAAATAATGCGTGCACAAACGGCCCCCTCTCCCTTGAGGGAGAGGGCTGGGGTGAGGGGGAACATACGGCTCTGGTGGTCATTCCGTTCACTTTACGTTGATTGCTACTCTGTAACGACGAAACCTGTGAACGTGTCAGGGCGACTCAGTCGCCACCGCCCTGACGACCCGGGCTCCCGGCCAGAAGGAAATGCCTCAGCGATTTACAGCCGGACCAGGGCATCGCTGTAATTGCTTAATTCTACAGTTAAATGTTAATCGCTTTTGAATGTAAAGATCACTCTGCCAGCGCGTTAGCCATATCCGTTCTAATCTGTTTACGCTGTTCCGGCGTTAATACCTGGCTGACATCAAAGTAATATTTCACGCGGTAATAACGGGTCTGCTCTTCAATTTTGCTGAAGGCGGTAAGCTGGCTTTTCACCGTGCTTTCGTCCCATTTACCCGCCTGGAACATGTCGATCAGCGCACCGTCCTTCACGCCCGTCATTGGGATCTTGCTGACATTTTGTTCCAGCTGCTGATGCAGATCGTCAATCTTTTTAACCTGCTCATTGCTGAGCTTCAGGTGCTGTACCAGCGGATCCTGCGATGGAGACGGGGCTGCCTCAACGTTCGCGGCCTGCGCGGTAAAGCTGCACACCGCCAACGACGCTGCAACCAAAGCAATACGGGTCATTTTCATCATCTTACTGTCCTTACATTTTGTTATGGGGAAAAGCAGGAACATTGTTTTTCAAGAGCGGATGAATATGTGTGAGTAATTATATAAACAATTTTGTATGTTTAGCGGGCAAAAAAATGCCCCCTGCGTTGAGGGGGCATGAGACCTGAATGTCGTCAGATTGATTGCGTAAATGTTCGCGAAATCACATCCTGCTGCTGCTCGCGCGTCAGGGCGTTAAACCGTACCGCATAGCCTGACACGCGGATCGTCAGGTTCGGGTAATTCTCGGGATGCGCGATGGCATCGAGGAGCATTTCCCGGTTCATGACGTTGACGTTCAGATGCTGCCCGCCCTCGATAGCTGTTTCGTGGTGGAAGTACCCGTCCAGCAGCCCCACAAGGTTAGTTTTGCGCATCAGCTCGTCCTTGCCCAGCGCCTGCGGCACGATGGAGAAGGTGTAAGAGATCCCGTCCTTGGCGTAGGTAAACGGCAACTTGGCGACCGAGGTTAACGACGCCACCGCCCCTTTTCTGTCACGTCCGTGCATTGGGTTGGCACCCGGCGCAAACGGCGTGCCGCCCCGGCGTCCGTCTGGCGTGTTGCCGGTCTTCTGGCCGTACACCACGTTCGAGGTGATGGTCAGGATCGACTGGGTAGGCACCGCGTTACGATAGGTTGGCAGCGCCTGAATCTTCTTCATAAAGCGCTCCACCAGGTCACAGGCGATGCTGTCCACGCGATCGTCGTTGTTACCGTACTGCGGATAATCCCCTTCAATGACGAAATCGACCGCCAGACCGGTATGGTCGCGCACCGGCTTCACCGTCGCATATTTAATGGCGGAAAGGGAATCCGCCGCTACCGACAGTCCGGCGATACCGCAGGCCATGGTGCGGTAGACGTCCCGATCGTGCAGCGCCATCAGCGAGGCTTCGTAGCTGTACTTATCATGCATGTAGTGAATGAGATTCAGCGCGCTGATGTACTGTACCGCCAGCCAGTCCATAAAGTGATCGAGGCTCGCCATCACGGTGTCGTAGTCCAGCACGTCATCCAGCAGCGGCTCGGTTTTCGGGCCGACCTGAATCTTCAGCTTCTCGTCCACCCCGCCGTTGATCGCGTACAGCAGCGTTTTGGCGAGGTTGGCGCGGGCGCCAAAGAACTGCATCTGCTTGCCGATCACCATCGGGCTGACGCAGCAGGCAATGGCGTAGTCGTCGCTGTTGAAGTCCGCACGCATCAGGTCGTCGTTCTCATACTGCAGCGAAGAGGTGACGATCGACACCTGCGCGGCGTATTTCTTGAACGCGATCGGCAGCTGTTCTGACCAGAGGATCGTCAGGTTAGGCTCTGGCGCAGGCCCCATGGTGTGCAGCGTATGCAGATAGCGGAAGCTGTTTTTGGTCACCAGCGTGCGTCCGTCCAGCCCCATGCCGCCGATCACTTCCGTCGCCCAGATCGGATCGCCGGAGAAAAGCGTGTCGAACTCCGGCGTACGCAGGAAACGCACCATGCGGATCTTCATGATGAAGTGGTCGATCAGCTCCTGGGCCTGTACCTCGCTCAGGCGCCCGGCCTGCATGTCGCGCTCAATGTAGATATCGAGGAATGACGCGGTGCGCCCCAGCGACATCGCCCCACCGTTCTGGGATTTCACCGCGGCCAGATAGGCAAAGTACAGCCACTGCACCGCTTCCTGGGTGTTTATCGCCGGACGCGAGATATCAAAGCCATAGTTCGCCGCCATCTGCTGGATCTGCAGCAGCGCGCGCTTATGCTCCGCGAGCTCTTCGCGCAGGCGGATCGTCGCCTCCAGATCCTCGCCGCGCTCCAGTTTCCCCTGCAGATCCGCAAACTGCAGTTCACGCTCACGCACCAGATAGCTGATGCCGTACAGCGCCACGCGGCGGTAGTCGCCGATAATGCGCCCGCGCCCGTAGCCGTCCGGCAGACCGGTCAACACGCCGGATTTACGGCAGCGCATCATCTCCGGCGAATACACGTCAAACACGCCCTGGTTGTGGGTTTTGCGCAGATCGGTAAACAGGTATTCGAACTGCGGATCCATCTCGCGGCCGTAGGCTTCAAAAGAGCTGCGGATCATGTTGATCCCGCCGTACGGGTGCAGCGCGCGCTTGAGCGGTTTATCGGTTTGTAGGCCGACGATCGTCTCCAGATCCTGGTCGATATAGCCTGGACCGTGCGCCGTAATGGTTGTGGCAATGTTGGTGTCAAAATCCACCGGAGCGTGGGTGGCGTTCTCCTGACGAATGCCGACCATTACCTTCTGCCACAGCGCCGTCGTTGCTGGCGTCGCCTGCGCGAGGAAAGCTTCGTCGCCGTCATAAGGGGTGTAGTTATGCTGAATAAAATCGCGCACGTTGACGGTGTCTTTCCATTCTTCACCGCGAAACCCGGCCCATGCGTCGCTGTAGGGCGCGACGCCCGTATCGATTGTAACTTTCATCTTATTCTCGCTTTATCAGGCGTAAGCCGCAGCCGGGGTAACCTTCCCAAGACGGAGGGCGTCCAGCGCGATCATTTTTTCTTCGTTGGTAGGGACAACCGCGCAGGCCACGCGGGACGACTCGGTGCTGATGACGCGCTCACCCGCGCTGCCCGGCAGGGCATTTTTGGCGTCGTCGAGGATGATGCCAAACACCGTCAGGCGTTCCGCCACCAGGGCGCGGACAAGCGTTGAGTTCTCGCCGATGCCGCCGGTAAAGATCACCCCATCCAGGCGGTGCAGCGACGCGGCGTGACCGGCAATGTGACGCGCAATGCGGTGCACAAAGGTCTGGATCGCCAGCTGGGCACGTTCATTGCCCGCGTGCCAGGCTTTCTCAAGCGCCCGCAGGTCTGAAGAAATACCGGAGATGCCAAGCAGCCCCGACTCTTTGTTGACCAGCCGCTCCAGGTCCTCGAACGACTGGCCGGTCTGCTGGGCAATCCACGCCATTGCGCCAAAATCCACGTCGCCGCAGCGCGTGCCCATCACCAGCCCTTCCAGCGGCGTCATCCCCATGGAGGTATCCACGCTTTCGCCATTGCGCACCGCGCAGATGGACGCCCCGTTGCCGAGATGGGCAATCACCAGGCCGCTGTCATCGGGGGACAGCCCGAGAAGCGCCTGCGCCTGTCCGGCCACGTAGCGGTGAGAGGTCCCGTGAAAGCCGTAGCGACGCACGCCCAGCTCTTCAAAATAGCGGTACGGCAATCCGTACAGATACGCCTGCGGCGGCAGCGTCTGGTGGAAGCTGGTATCGAACACCGCGACCTGCTGTACGCCCGGGAACAGGCGCTCTGCGGCTTCCACGCCGCTTAAGTTTGCGTAGTTATGCAATGGTGCCAGCGGGGAAACCTGGCGGATCTGCGCAATCACCTCTTCCGTAATCAGGGTCGACTCGCTGAAGAGGTCGCCGCCGTGAGCTATGCGGTGGCCAATTAAGGCCACGCTGCTCATCAGGTTACGCTTCTCCAGCTCCAGGGCGATGGCAGCCAGGGCCCCTTCGTAGTCGTGGTGAGCCAGTGTGGCTGGCTCACCCCCGTTCACGGAAATAAAGGCGTTTTCAGTATTGATACCGTCGGCAATGCCCGTCATCAGGGCATCGCAGCTGCTGGCATCGAGTACCGAAAACTTAACAGAGGACGAACCGCAGTTAATAACCAGTACAACCGGAAACTCATTCATCATGTGACTCCGCTCTTCCTGAGCTTTGGTTAGAACAGTTTGTAAACGATATTCAGAATGGTCAGCAGACCCACAATCGTGACGAAGATGTTCTCCGGTCTGCCTTTGTATTTCGCCATGGCCGGCGCTTTGCGGATGGCATACATCGGCAGCAGGCACAGCAGAGAGGCGATGATCGGCGCACCCATGGCTTCGATAAGGTCAAGAATGTTCGGGTTGGCATACGCGACGACCCAGGTGGACCCCATGATGAAGACCATGCTGATGGTGTTCAGTTTGCCCACCGAGACCTTCTTCTTATCGCCCTTGTAACCGAACTTCAGGATCAGGCCGTTAAGCCCTTCCAGCGTGCCCAGGTAGTGGCCGAAGAAAGATTTGAAGATTGCGACCAGCGCGATGATGGAGGCGCCGTATTCCAGCACCGTCGCAAACGTCGATTTGGTGCCTGACATCGACGCAAAATGGTTCGCCAGATAAGAGAGCACCGGAATGTTCTGCGCTTTGGCATCAGCCATGTTCTGCGGAGAGAGCGTAAACAGGCAGCTAAAGGCGAAGAACATCACCACGGCCACCATCAGCAGGCTGGCGCGGCCGATGATTCTGGAACATTTCTGCTCGGTGAAGTCTTTACCGAACTCCGGTTCGTACTCTTCGCGCTTGGAGACCACAAACGAGGAGACAATCGGCGAGAAGTTAAAGGAGAAGACCATGATGGAGATCCCCAGCCACACCGTCACCAGAATGCCGTCATGGCCGGTGAAGGCGATATCGCTCAGGTTGACCTGGTCGATCACCGCCGAGTTCCAGTAAGGGATCAGCGACAGGGAAATCAGCACCAGACTGGCGATAAACGGGAACACCAGAAAGCTCATGACCTTCACCATCAGATCTTTGCCAAACCAGATCACAAAGGCCATCAGCAGCAGCAGGAACAGCGCCACCACCCCGCGGTTCAGCGCCGGCAGCTGGAGCTGGTTTTCCCAGAAGGTCATAAAGGTGTTGGTAATGGTGACGCCGTAAATCCACAGCAGCGGGCAAATGGCGAAGAAGTAGAGGAAGGTGATGACCACTCCGCCTGTTTTACCAAAATGCTCCTCCACCGTTTCGGTGATATTGCCGGAAACGTTGCTACCGGACAGGCACAGACGCGCCAGCGCGCGGTGGCAGTAGAACGCAATCGGGAACGCGAGAAGCAGCATCAGCAGGATAGGGATCAAGCCGCCAAAACCTGCACGAATAGGGAAGAACAGCACGCCTGCGCCAATGGCGGTACCAAACAATCCCAGCGTCCAGGTGGTGTCTGACTTACGCCAGGAGGACGTTTTTGTCTGGCCAACGATAATGCTTTCAGTGTTGCTCATAGGTCATCCTTATGCGTCAACGAAGCCGGTAATTTGGGAAACACGGGAGAGATCGATATTGCCGCCGGAAATAATGCAGACGGTTTTGCGTCCCTGAATATAATGGTCGAGCTTGCCGCTTAATAACGCCGCACAGGCCAGCGCACCCGCCCCTTCAGTCACCACTTTATTGCGCTGTATTAACGCAATCATGCTGTTGCGAATGTCATCTTCACTAACCAGCACAATGTCATCGACTAATTCGCGAACAATTTCGAAGGTTAAATTTCCCGGACGAGAAACATCGCAACCGTCGGCTAATGTGCCGGTCACGCGATGGCTTGTTATTTCTCCGGCCTGATACGATGCCGCCATGCCGTGAACGTTTTCCGACTGCACGCCAATAATATTAATGGTCGGGTTAATCGATTTTATGGCCGTTGCGATGCCGGCAATTAACCCGCCACCGCCGATCGGCACAATGACGTTATCCACGTCGTATAAATCTTCGAGAATTTCGAGGCCGATCGTGCCCTGACCGGCGATCACTTTCGGGTCATCGTAAGGCGGGATAAAAATACGCCCTTCCATCTCAACGATTTCGCTCACTTTGGCGATCGTGTCGTTGAAGTTCTCGCCGTGCAGCACCACTTCCGCCGAGTAGTCACGCGTGGCGGCAACTTTGGATTTTGGCGCGCCCATCGGCATCACCACTTTGCCGTCGATGCCGAGCATGGCACAGGAAAGGGAGACGCCCTGCGCATGGTTTCCCGCAGAGCAGGCCACAACCCCTTTACGTCTTTCAGCATCGGTCAGCGAGCTTAATTTATTGAACGCGCCGCGAATTTTGAAGGAGCCGGTACGCTGCATATTTTCAAACTTCAGAAAGATTTCACCCTTACAGCGTTCGCTGAGATAATTAGAGCGCGGCATGCCGGTTTTATATATCTTTCCTGCCAGTCGTTTTCTGGCGTCCTGAATATCTTCAATGGTTACCGGGAGATCGTAGGTAATATGCATAATATCCTCGTTATAATAATTCATTCTTTTCGGGCAAAGTCAGGGTATCAGAGCACAGCTAAAATAAGCTCTGGGGTGTTTTTCAAAAAATAGGCAGTACTTATTTGGAAATTAATTATTCATCGTCGTCGTTCACTGGTCAGTGACGCATATTGTTTTGCCAGCTCAACTAACACTGACGCTGATTTTTTAATTCTGTAATTTTTTGACCACACGGCGGCATAGCGTGCCACCGGTAATTCATCTTCTACTGGCAGTACAATAAACTGGTCTGAACCGAACGGCGCAATCATGTCGCGAGGGATCACCGTCAGGTAATCGGCATTCAGGACAAGGTTATAAATGGTGACGACGGAATCGGTCTGGACGATGTTTTCAATACTGATGTGGTTGTCTTGCAGAGTGGTCAGAAGTTCTTTGTAGTAGCCCATGTCGGTTTGCGGCATCACCCACTGCTCATGGGTGAGCGATGCCAGTGTCGTCGGGGCGGTGCACGTTCGTGATTTGCTGGCCACCAGCACAAATTCAGACTCGAACAGCGGCTCGACATGCAGATCCTGCAGCAGCATTTCATCACTCAGCGTGCCGATGGCAAAGTCCAGACGCCCGTCACGAATGGCCGGAAGGAAAGAAGAGAGCTGCGCTTCATACATGGAGACCCGCGCTTTCGGGAACACTTCCTTGAATTTTTTGATCATTTCAGAGAGGAACGTGAAGCCAATCAGCGACGGATAACCAAACGAGACGTCCATGACGGTGCTGAAACTGAGGCTGTTAATCTCGCTCACCATGTTTTTCATCTCACGGGTGATCGTCTCTGAGTACGAGAGCAGAACCTGGCCCGCCGCCGTTAGTTTTACGCCCGTGTTTTTACGCACCATTACTTCCACACCGAAGTAAGATTCGATGTCACTGATAATTTTGCTGACGGCGGGTTGCGTCAGACCCAGTTGTCTTGCTGCAGAACCTATGGAGCCACTTTTAATGACTTCCTGAAATACCACGAGGTGCTGTGTTTTCGGTAGAATAATAGTGTTCATAATATTCTGCGCTTATTTCCCTATGACGGGGTGAATTCTACTCAATATTGTTTCAGGGGGTATGTGCTGTTACTCACAATTTACCTTTTCGCACCATTACCAGGAACTACCGGACCCCACTAAAAACCCTTAAAATCAATAAAATACGACAAACCAAATACGCTATTACGCTGATATTGATCAACAAAAATGGCGGTAATAAATTTATTTTATGGCGATAACCCGGATAAATTTTTCTGCGTTTAAAAAATCAATAAAGACTATCTTTCAGGCAATTAAAGAACAATAAATAACCATTATGCATGTGAAACATTCTTTCAGTTTTTCGAAATTTACAGGCGTAATTTGGCAGAGGTTCGGGAAAGAGTGGAATACGTCACACATTCTTTGGGTGAATGTTTTTAATTTCAAAATATGCATATCAAATAAGAAAACATTCGGGATCATCCAGTTAACATTCATAACAAATTAATCATACTCAGAATTCAGGATTTTTTAGCGGTAAATTTTGTGATAACGATCAGGATTAGACAGCAGAGCGGCAATGAATGAAGAAAACAGTGAAATGTGCTTAATGTCGCAAATATGAGAATTGGTGTCGTTTGGGGAGTTGCCGGGTGGCGCTGCGTACATACCTCATTAAGCAAAAACCCCGCCGAAGCGGGGTTCTCTAAGAAGTTGAAGCTGACCGATAAGCCGCGTTCTTTCATAGAAAGCGGAGTGGACAGTCATTCATCTCTTTTAGCGCAGATAGCAAAAACCCCGCCGAAGCGGGGTTTTCAAAGAAGTTGAAGCTGACCGATAAGCCGGGTTCTGTCGTGGACAGTCATTCATCTAGGCCAGCAATCGCTCACTGGCTCAAGCAGCCTACCCGGGTTCAGTACGGGCCGTACCATGTGAACCCCTATTTGGCCTTGCTCCGGGTGGAGTTTACCGTGCCACGGACTGTTACCAGCCGCGCGGTGCGCTCTTACCGCACCCTTTCACCCTTACCTGATCCCACTTGCGTGGGCCATCGGCGGTTTGCTCTCTGTTGCACTGGTCGTGGGTTTCCCCCCCAGGCGTTACCTGGCACCCTGCCCTGTGGAGCCCGGACTTTCCTCCCCTTCGCCCGTCTCCACCCGAGGGTGGACGACGACGAAGCGGCGACTGTCTGGTCAGCTTCGGCGCGCAGTATAGTGGGTTTGCACGCCGCTGTCACCCTTGGTTGTGGGGAAGACGAAATTAGCGGGAGACTTCCACCTTCGCCAGTTTTTCGTAGTAGCACGCAATGGCACTGTGGTCGGCGGTGCCCAGACCGTCGGCGCGCAGCGCCTGCATCATCTCCATGACGGCGGCGGTCAGCGGCAGTTGGGCCCCTACGCCGTGAGAAGTGTCCAGCGCGTTAGCCAGATCTTTAATGTGCAGGTCGATACGGAAACCGGGTTTGAAGTTACGATCCATCACCATCGGCGCTTTAGCATCCAGCACCGTGCTGCCCGCCAGCCCACCGCGGATTGCCTGGTAAACCAGATCCGGGTTGACGCCCGCTTTGGTTGCCAGAGTGAGCGCCTCAGACATGGCGGCGATGTTCAGCGCCACAATCACCTGGTTTGCCAGCTTGGTCACGTTACCCGCGCCAATCTCCCCGGTGTGCACCACGGAACCGGCCATCGCTTTCATCAGATCGTAGTATTTGTCGAAAATCGCCTTGTCACCACCGACCATCACCGACAACGTGCCGTCGATGGCTTTCGGTTCACCGCCGCTCACCGGGGCATCGAGCATCTCGACGCCTTTCGCTTTCAGCGCCTCGCTGATTTCCCGGCTGGCCAGCGGTGCGATAGAGCTCATGTCGATCAACACCAGGCCCGGCTTCGCGCCGTCGATAATGCCGTTCTCACCCAGCGCGACCTCTTTTACATGGGGAGAGTTTGGCAGCATGGTGATAATGACATCGCACTGCTCGGCAATGGCTTTGGCTGTGGCGGCGGTTTCTGCGCCAGCCGCCATCACTTCGGCCACGGCCTGCGAATTATGGTCTGAAACCACCAGGGAGTATCCTGCTTTGATGAGGTTTTTACTCATTGGTTTGCCCATAATGCCCAGGCCAATAAAACCCACTTTCAGCGTCATAATCTGTTTTCCTCAAGATGGTTATTTTTTAAAAGCGTCCGCTAATTTCTGCGTCGCAGAACGGAATACGCCGAGGTCGCTGCCGACGGCAACGAAGGTCGCGCCCCACTCCAGATAGCGGCGTGCGTCTGCTTCAACCGGCGCCAGAATGCCACACGGTTTGCCGTGCGCTTTGGCGCGGGCAAAAATGTGCTGAATGGCGCGCTGCACATCCGGGTGACCCGCATTGCCCAGGTGCCCAAATGCGGCCGCCAGATCGCTTGGGCCGACGAAAATGCCGTCCACCCCCTCGGTGGCGGCGATGGCATCCACGTTGTCGACACCCTGCTGACTCTCAATCTGTACCAGAATGGTGATGTTGCTGTTGGACTGCGCAAAGTAGTCCGGTACGGTGCCAAACATGTTGGCGCGATGCGAAACGGAGACGCCGCGGATCCCTTCCGGTGGATAGCGTGTTGACGCCACGGCCTGTGCCGCCTCCTCCTGCGTTTCAACAAACGGGATCAGGAAGTTGTAGAAGCCGATATCCAGCAGGCGCTTGATGATCACCGGCTCGTTCGTGGGGACGCGGACCACCGGCGCGCTCTGGCTGCCTTTGAGCGCCATCAGCTGCGGAATAAAGGTGCTGATATCGTTCGGCGCATGCTCGCCATCCAGCACCAGCCAGTCGAACCCCGCCAGACCCAGCACTTCGGTGCTGATTGGGTTTGCCAGTGCGGACCAGCATCCAATTTGAATCTGGTGCGCCGCAAGCGCCGCTTTAAATTTATTTGGGAAGATAGCGTTATTCATCGTATTTACCTTTTTAATTCCGCAGCCCTGGTCAGTATATTTATTACCAGCGTTATATTTATTCTCTATTTCGGCGTGATAAAATCGTCATTCAGTATAATCTCCACTTTCCGGCAGCACATTGTTTTAATGCTCAAGTGTTACGCTCTGTTTCAATAATATTTTGAGCATATGCACAAACCACTGGGCGCTGATGCACAGAATCAGCCATTACTGGTTCGGGAGCGATCGCGATCACATTCTCACGCTCTGTCTCCTGACATGCTCTATTTTCGCAAGCTGCGTTTTTATTTTTGCCATAAGAAAATTGGCTGTATTAATTATCAGATTCTTTGCTGGAGAATATTGAACAATGGCCGACATTGAAATTCGACAAGCGTTGCCGACGGCGTTCTATATAAAAGTTCACGACACGGATAATGTGGCAATTATTGTGAACGACAATGGCTTAAAAGCCGGAACCCGCTTCCCGGATGGTCTGGAGCTGATTGAACATATTCCGCAGGGGCATAAAGTGGCGCTGGTGGATATCCCGGCCCAGGGTGAAATCGTGCGTTATGGTGAAGTCATTGGCTATGCCGTCCGTGCCATTCCGCAAGGCAGCTGGATTGATGAGTCTCTGGTTGAGCTGCCAGAAGCCCCACCGTTGAACACCCTGCCGCTGGCGACCCGCGTCCCGGAGCCGCTGCCACCGCTGGAAGGGTACACCTTTGATGGCTACCGCAACGCAGACGGGAGCGTGGGAACCAAAAACCTGCTCGGCATTACCACCAGCGTTCACTGTGTGGCAGGCGTGGTGGATTACGTGGTGAAACTCATCGAGCGCGATCTGCTGCCAAAGTACCCGAACGTTGATGGCGTGGTGGGGCTGAATCACCTTTATGGCTGCGGCGTGGCGATCAATGCCCCTGCGGCCGTGGTGCCAATCCGAACTATCCACAATATCGCCCTGAACCCGAACTTTGGTGGCGAAGTGATGGTGATAGGCCTGGGTTGTGAAAAACTACAGCCTGAGCGCCTGCTGCAGGGCACCGAGGATGTCAAAGCCATTCCGGCCGACGAGGCCAGCATTGTGCGTCTGCAGGACGAGCGCCACGTTGGTTTCCGTTCGATGGTTGACGATATCCTGCAGGTGGCAGAGCGTCATCTGGCTAAACTCAATATCCGTCAACGTGAGACCTGCCCGGCTTCCGAGCTGGTGATTGGTACACAATGCGGCGGCAGCGATGCGTTTTCCGGCGTGACCGCCAACCCGGCGGTGGGTTATGCCTCCGACCTGTTTGTTCGCTGCGGGGCCACGGTGATGTTCTCCGAAGTGACCGAAGTGCGTGACGCCATCCATCTGCTCACGCCGCGCGCCATCAACGAGGAGGTAGGCAAACGCCTGCTCGAAGAGATGGCCTGGTACGATAACTATCTTGATATGGGTAAAACCGACCGCAGCGCTAACCCGTCTCCGGGCAACAAAAAAGGGGGACTGGCGAACGTGGTGGAAAAAGCGCTTGGCTCAATCGCCAAATCCGGCCAGAGCGCCATTGTGGAAGTACTCTCGCCGGGCCAGCGCCCGACAAAACGCGGCCTGATCTACGCGGCAACGCCGGCCAGCGACTTCGTTTGCGGCACCCAGCAGGTGGCTTCCGGCATTACGGTGCAGGTCTTTACCACCGGACGCGGTACGCCGTACGGCCTGATGGCGGTGCCTGTGATAAAAATGGCGACCCGCACTGAGCTGGCTAACCGCTGGTATGACCTAATGGACATTAATGCAGGCACCATTGCCACAGGGGAAGAGAGTATAGAAGAGGTAGGCTGGAAGCTGTTCCACTTTATTCTGGATGTGGCGAGTGGTCGGAAGAAAACCTTCTCGGACCAGTGGGGGCTGCACAATCAGCTGGCGGTGTTTAACCCAGCTCCGGTGACGTGATAGCCCCTCACCCTGCCCTCTCCCCACAGGGGAGAGGGTAAAAACCGCACCGAGCAGTCCCCTCTCCCCTGTGGGGAGAGGGTTAGGGTGGGGGAGAAACTACCCTTTCACCAGCACCACATCGATCCCGCTTTTACGCAACCCATCCAGGCTCTCCGCCGGAATGCCTTCGTCGACAATAATCATATCAATCCGTTGTGTATCAATGATTTTATGCAGGCTTGAGCGGTTAAATTTGCTGGAGTCGGTCACGACAATAATACGCTCTGCCACTTCGCACATCCGGCGGTTGAGGCGCGCCTCGTCTTCATTGTGCGTGCTCACGCCGCGATCGAGATCGATGGCGTCAACGCCCAGGAACAAAAGATCGAAGTGATAATTTTGTAATGACTGCTCCGCCTGGTCGCCATAAAAGGATTGCGACTGTCGGCGCAGATGCCCGCCTGTCATCAGCAGCTCCACTCCTTCCGCTTCCAGCAAAGCGTTCGCGACGTTCATGCCATTGGTCATGGCAATCACATCCGTGTGCTGGCGCAGCATTCGGGCAATTTCAAACGTTGTGGTACCCGAATCCAGAATGATGCGATGCCCTGGCTTTACCAGTTCTGCGGCAACCTTCGCGATACTGCGCTTCACGGCAGTATTCAGCGAGCTTTTATCTTCTACGGAGGGTTCAGCGCCCGGCACATTGCCTTCGCAAATCAACGCGCCGCCATAGGCGCGAACGGCGATACCTTGCTTCTCCAGAAAAGCCAGATCGTTGCGGATCGTTACTGTCGACACACCGTATAAATGGGAAAGATCGTTAACCTGTACGCTTCCCTGCGCCCGCAACCGCTGAATGATCTGCTCTCGCCTTTCACTGGTGCCGGTGATGCGCTTTTCCGCGGAGGAATCAGTGCTGCTCATACGCGATCCTTTATAAATAAACTTTCGTTTCATTTCGTTTTGCCTATTAAGGCCTTTCTTTTAGGGGAATGCAAGCTCCATCTGCCGTTCTTACCCTCCCCTTCCCGACGCTGAAACCTTTCATTGCGTTTCTTTTGTGAAACAGATCGGAAAACCATTATCTTTCGTTTTATTTTTATACCACCATAATGCAGTATCAAATGAAACAAAACGAAAGATGAATACCATCACCATCCGAAATGGAGAGGAAAGTGAAACATCTGACTGATATGGTGGAACAACATAAACGGGGGAATTCAAACGGGATTTATGCCGTCTGTTCCGCACATCCATTAGTACTTGAAGCTGCAATTCGTTACGCCCATTCGCAACAAACGCCGCTGCTAATTGAAGCCACCTCAAACCAGGTCGATCAGTTTGGCGGTTACACCGGCATGACGCCCACCGACTTTTACGGGTTCGTCCGCAAGCTGGCGGACTCTCTTGGCTTCCCCGCGTCACAGCTGATCCTCGGCGGCGACCACTTGGGGCCAAACCGCTGGCAACACCTGCCCGCGCAGGAAGCGATGGCAAATGCTGACGATCTTATCAAAAGCTATGTCGCAGCCGGGTTCAAAAAGATCCACCTCGACTGCAGTATGTCCTGCGAGGATGATCCGGTTCCTTTGACCGACGCGATTGTCGCCGAACGCGCGGCACGTCTGGCAAAAGTCGCCGAGAAGACCTGCCGTGAACAGTTTGGTGAATCCGATCTGGTCTATGTCATTGGCACTGAAGTCCCCGTGCCGGGTGGCGCACACGAAACGCTTACCGAGCTTGAAGTCACCACGCCTGACGCGGCTCGCGCGACGCTTGAGGCGCATCGTCATGCGTTCGAAAAGGAAGGGGTAGGTGACATCTGGCCACGCATTATTGGCCTGGTGGTTCAGCCTGGCGTGGAGTTCGACCATGCGCACGTCTGTGACTACCAGCCGCAAAAAGCCCATTCCCTGAGCACCATGGTTGAAGCCTACGATACGCTGGTTTTTGAAGCGCACTCTACCGACTACCAGACGCCACAGGCGCTTCGCCAGCTGGTAAAGGACCACTTCGCCATTTTAAAAGTTGGCCCGGCCCTCACCTTCACTCTGCGCGAGGCACTCTTTGCGCTGGCTGCCATAGAAGAGGAGCTGCTGCCAGCGAAAGCCAGCTCGGGCCTGCGTCACGTGCTGGAAAACGTGATGCTCGATCGGCCGGAATACTGGCAAAGCCACTACCATGGCGACAGCAACGCACGCCGCCTGGCGCGCGGCTACAGCTACTCTGACCGCGTACGCTACTACTGGCCGGACAGCCAGATTGACGATGCCTTTGAACGTTTGGTGCGTAACCTGGCGGACGAACCGCTACCGTTGCCGCTGATTAGCCAGTATCTGCCGTTGCAGTACAGCAAAGTTCGCGAGGGGGCTCTCAAGTCAACGCCGCGAGAACTCATCATCAACCACATTCAGGACATACTTCAGCAGTACCACGCCGCCTGCGAAGGCGTAACGACTCAGCATGCATAATTAAAAAGAGGAAAAAGCTATGCCAAACATTGTCTTATGCCGAATTGATGAACGTCTGATCCACGGTCAGGTGGGCGTGCAATGGGTGGGGTTCGCGGGGGCGAACCTGGTACTGGTCGCGAATGACGAGGTGGCAGAGGATCCGGTTCAACAGAACCTGATGGAAATGGTGCTCGCGGAGGGGATCGCCGTGCGTTTCTGGTCTTTGCAAAAAGTGATCGACAACATTCATCGCGCCGCTGATCGCCAGAAAATTCTACTGGTCTGTAAATCTCCCGCTGATTTTCTGAAGCTGGTTGAAGGGGGCGTGCCCATCACCCGTATCAACGTAGGAAACATGCACTACGCCAGTGGCAAACGACAAATTGCCAAAACGGTATCTGTAGACGCGGACGACATCGCCGCCTTCAACGGCCTGAAAGCGGCCGGGGTGGAATGCTTCGTTCAGGGCGTTCCAACAGAGACTGCTTTGGATCTCTTTAAACTGCTTTGAGGGATTCACAATGGAAATCAGTCTGTTGCAGGCTTTCGCGCTGGGGCTTCTCGCCTTTATCGCGGGTCTGGATATGTTTAATGGCTTAACACACATGCACCGTCCGGTCGTACTTGGGCCGCTGGTTGGCCTGATCCTTGGCGATCTGCACACCGGGATTTTAACCGGCGGGACGTTAGAGCTGGTCTGGATGGGTCTGGCACCGCTCGCGGGCGCACAGCCGCCAAACGTCATTATCGGCACCATCGTCGGGACCACGTTTGCCATCACCACAGGCGTGAAACCGGATGTCGCCGTTGGGGTCGCCGTGCCGTTTGCCGTCGCGGTACAGATGGGAATTACCTTCCTCTTCTCGGTAATGTCCGGTGTGATGTCCCGCTGCGATCGCATGGCGGCTAATGCAGATACTAACGGCATTGAACGGGTTAACTATCTGGCTCTGCTGGCACTCGGCCTCTTCTATTTCTTGTGCGCGTTTCTGCCCATTTACTTTGGTGCGGAACACGCGAAAACCGCCATTGATGTTCTGCCGGCGCGTCTGATTGACGGCCTTGGCGTCGCAGGCGGCATCATGCCTGCCATTGGCTTTGCCGTGCTGCTCAAAATCATGATGAAAAACGTCTACATCCCCTACTTCATTATCGGTTTTGTCGCCGCGGCCTGGCTCAAGCTTCCGGTGCTGGCGATTGCCGCTGCCGCGCTGGCCATGGCTTTGATAGACCTGATGCGTAAATCACCTGAACCGGCGGCACCAGCGGCCCAGAAAGAGGAATTAGAAGATGGCATCTAATCACACAACATTACCGGGCGTGTCTGAAAGCGAAGAGACGCTGCTGACCGGCGTCAATGAAAACGTCTACGAAGACCAGAGCATCGGTGCAGAACTGACGAAAAAGGACATCAACCGCGTCGCCTGGCGTTCTATGCTGCTGCAGGCCTCATTCAACTATGAACGTATGCAGGCCTCCGGCTGGCTTTACGGGTTACTGCCTGCGTTGAAAAAGATCCATACCAACAAGCGCGATCTGGCACGCGCCATGAAAGGCCATATGGGGTTCTTTAATACCCACCCGTTCCTGGTGACCTTTGTTATCGGCATTATTCTGGCGATGGAACGCTCCAAACAGGATGTAAACAGTATTCAGAGCACCAAAATTGCCGTCGGTGCGCCGCTTGGCGGCATTGGTGACGCCATGTTCTGGCTGACTCTGTTGCCGATCTGCGGCGGTATCGGCGCCAGCCTGGCGCTGCAAGGTTCGATTCTGGGTGCGGTGGTGTTTATCGTGCTGTTTAACGTTGTGCATCTCGGCCTGCGCTTTGGCCTGGCGCATTACGCTTACCGGATGGGCGTCGCAGCCATTCCGTTGATCAAAGCCAATACTAAAAAGGTCGGCCATGCGGCTTCCATTGTCGGGATGACGGTGATCGGTGCGCTGGTGGCAACCTATGTTCGTCTCAATACCACGCTCGAAATCAAAGCCGGGGATGCGGTCGTCAAACTGCAGGCTGACGTTATCGATAAGCTGATGCCCGCGTTTCTGCCGCTGGTCTACACCCTGACCATGTTCTGGCTGGTGCGTCGTGGCTGGAGCCCGCTGCGGCTGATTGGTATCACCGTGGTGTTGGGTGTTGTCGGTAAATTCTGTCACTTCCTGTAAACGCAAAGAGGTTGCGATGTTAGGCATTATTTTGACGGGTCACGGCGGTTTTGCCAGCGGGCTTGAGCAGGCTATGAAGCAGATCCTGGGCGAGCAGCCGCAGTTTATCGCCATCGATTTTCCTGAAACTTCCACCACCGCGCGGCTGACCGCGCAGCTTGAGCAGGCGGTGAGCGAGCTCGACGCCCGGCACGATATAGTGTTCCTTACCGATCTGCTGGGCGGGACCCCGTTTCGCGTTGCTTCTATGCTCGCCATGAAAAGACCGGGCAGCGAAGTGATCACCGGTACCAACCTGCAATTGCTGCTGGAAATGGTGCTGGAGCGCGATGGATTAACCAGCGAAGCGTTTCGTCTGCAGGCGCTGGAGTGTGGCCACCGCGGTCTGACGAGCCTGGTAGATGAGCTTGGCCGCTGTCGCGAGGAAGCGCCCGCAGAGGAAGGAATATGAGCCAACTGCTGCGCGCGCGACAGGTGCTGACCGAACAAGGCTGGCTGGATGACCACCAGCTTCGTTTTGAGGACGGCATTATCGCAGCGATTGAACCCATCCCCGCAGGCGTTCACGCCCGCGATGCCGATAAGCTTTGCCCGGCATTCATTGATATTCACGTTCATGGTGGCATGGGTGTGGATGTGATGGATGACGCCCCCGATGCGCTGGATGTTTTGGCTCTCCATAAAGCACGTGAAGGCGTCGGGGCATTTTTGCCCACGACGGTCACCGCGCCGCTGGAGGCGATTCACGGCGCACTCACGCGGATCGCCCGACGCTGTCAGTCAGGCGGCCCTGGCGCGCAGATTCTGGGCAGCTATCTGGAGGGCCCGTACTTTACCCCGCAGAACAAAGGGGCGCATCCACCCGCGCTGTTTCGGGAACTGGATATCGCCGAGCTGGACGCGTTGATTGCGGTATCACACAACACGCTGAAGGTGGTGGCACTGGCACCGGAAAAACCCGGCGCGCTACAGGCCATTCGCCACCTGAAGCAGCGGGGTATCCGTGTGATGCTGGGCCACAGTGGCGCCACGTACGAGCAAACCCTTGCCGCCTTTGACGCCGGTGCAGACGGGCTGGTGCACTGCTTTAACGGTATGACGGGGCTGCATCACAGAGCGCCGGGTATGGTCGGTGCCGGGCTGACGGACAAACGGGCGTGGCTGGAGCTTATTGCCGACGGTCATCATGTTCATCCGGGCGCCATGCGTGTATGCAGCTGCTGTGCGAAGGATCGCGTGGTGCTGATTACCGATGCCATGCAGGCGGCAGGTATGCCGGACGGGCGGTATATGCTCTGTGGCGAAGAGGTCACAATGCACCACGGCGTGGTAAAAACCGCCTCTGGCGGGCTGGCGGGAAGCACGCTGTCGCTGGATGCCGCCGTCAGGCATATGGTGGAACATGCGGGTGTGACAGCAGAAGAGGCCATTCATATGGCTTCGCTGCATCCTGCCCGCCTGCTGGGCAGTGATCATCAGCTTGGCTCCTTAACGCCAGGGAAACGCGCCAATATTATTGCGCTGGATGACGGTTTACACCTTCAGCAGATCTGGATTCAGGGCCAGGCTCTCCCTCTTTAGCCCTTTTATTGTGTCTCCTTTTGGCTTTATGGCGTCAAACCGTAAGGCCTTTCTTTTCCTTTCCTTAATTTTACCCTTTCCTTTCGCGATCACACTTTTCGTTTTATTTCTTTTCTTTCGTTGAACTTTCGATTTCTTTTCTATAGATTTTATTTAACTGCTTAAGTGAACAAGTGAAACGAAACGAAAGATAGCGACACATTTGCCAGCGTCTGATGTGGAATTCACACGACTAAGGACTGAGTTATGCCACAGATCACTCCCACCGCCACAACCGGCACCTGGACCGAAGAAGAGATCCGCCAGCAGCCTGCCAGCTGGATCCGCTCGCTCCACAACATCGATAATTTGCGTTCCTCGATTGACAGTTTCCTGACGCCACTGCTGCGTAAGCACGATCTGCGGATCGTACTGACCGGCGCAGGCACGTCCGCGTTTATAGGCGATATCATTGCGCCATGGCTTGCGAGCCACACCGGGAAAAACATCTCCGCCGTACCGACAACCGATCTGGTCACGAACCCGATGGATTACTTCAGCCCTGCACATCCGCTGCTGCTGATCTCATTTGCCCGTTCCGGTAACAGCCCTGAAAGCGTCGCCGCCGTTGAGCTGGCTAATCAGTTCGTGCCGGAGTGCTACCATCTGTCGATCACCTGTAACGAGGCGGGAAACCTGTATCAGAGCGCTATCGACAGTGATAACGCCTGTGCCCTGCTGATGCCTGCCGAAACGCACGATCGCGGTTTCGCGATGACCAGCAGTATCACCACCATGATGGCAAGCTGCCTGGCCGTATTCGCGCCAGAGACGATCAACAGCAACACCTTCCGCGACGTGGCCGATCGCTGTCAGGCGATCCTCACCTCACTTGGTGATTTCCGCCATGGCGTATTTGGTAACGAGCCCTGGAAACGGATCGTCTACCTGGGAAGCGGTGGCCTGCAGGGGGCGGCGCGGGAATCGGCGCTGAAGGTACTGGAACTGACCGCGGGCAAGCTGGCGGCATTCTACGATTCCCCAACGGGGTTCCGTCACGGGCCTAAGTCGCTGGTAGATAACGAAACGCTGGTGGTGGTGTTTATCTCCAGCCATCCGTATACGCGTCAGTACGATCTGGATCTTCTGGCGGAATTGCGTCGCGATCGCCAGGCCCTGCGCGTTGTCGCCATCGCCGCTGAAAACGATCCGGTGATTGAAGCGGGCCCGCACATCCTGCTGCCGCCTTCACGCCCGTTTATTGATATGGAACAGGCGTTCTGCTTCCTGATGTACGCCCAGGTCTTTGCACTGTCCCAGTCCCTCAGCGTGGGCAATACACCCGATACGCCATCCGCCAGCGGCACGGTCAACCGCGTGGTACAGGGCGTTGTTATTCATCCGTGGCAGGCTTAAGAGGATCGCATCATGAGCATTATCTCAACGAAATATCTTCTGCAGGACGCACAGGCAAAAGGCTACGCCGTACCGGCGTTTAACATCCACAACGCAGAGACGATCCAGGCGATCCTCGAAGTGTGTAGCGAGATGCGATCGCCAGTGATCCTCGCAGGCACGCCGGGCACGTTCAAACATATTGCCCTGGAAGAGATCTACGCCCTGTGCAGCGCATATTCATTAACCTACGACATGCCGCTGGCGCTGCATCTCGATCATCACGAATCCCTCGACGATATTCGTCGCAAGGTTACCGCTGGCGTGCGTAGCGCGATGATCGACGGCAGCCACTATCCGTTTGAACAAAACGTGAAGCTGGTGAAATCGGTAGTCGATTTCTGTCACCTCAACGACTGTAGCGTCGAGGCTGAGCTGGGCCGTCTGGGCGGCGTGGAAGATGACATGAGCGTCGACGCGGAGAGTGCATTTCTCACCGACCCGCAGGAAGCGAAACGCTTTGTCGAACTGACCGGCGTCGATAGCCTCGCCGTCGCCATCGGCACCGCACATGGCCTGTATACCAAACGCCCTAAAATTGACTTCCAGCGCCTGGCCGAAATCCGTGAAGTGGTCACCGTGCCGCTGGTGCTGCACGGTGCGAGCGATGTGCCGGATGAGGATGTACGTCGCACCATCGCGCTGGGTGTGTGCAAAGTCAACGTGGCGACCGAGCTGAAAATCGCCTTCTCTGACGCAGTGAAAGCCTGGTTTGCTGAAAACCCACAGGGTAACGATCCGCGTTTTTATATGCGGGTCGGAATGGATGCCATGAAAGAGGTGGTCAGAAGCAAGATTACCGTGTGTGGCTCGGCAAACCGCTTGCTGCTTCCGGCAGAAGCCTGATGAAAAAGGATCTTACCCTGATGAAAAAAATCCTCCCCCTATCCATGCTTGCCCTGGGTGTTTCCCATAGCGCGATAGCAGCGAATTACACCCTTAATAACGACAACATTGCCCTGTCATTTGATGACGCGAACTCGACGGTCGTGGTGAAGGACACCAGGGCTAATCATCCGCTGACGCCGCAGGAACTGTTCTTTCTGACGCTGCCGGACGAGACTAAAATTCACACGACGGATTTTAAGGTCAAACATGTCGAAAAACAGGACAGTGGTATTGTCGTCGACTTCACCCATCCTGACTTTAACGTGACGGTGAAGCTGAACCTGGTGAAGGGCAAATACGCCAGCATCGACTACACCATCGCCGCCGTCGGGCAGCCTCGGGATGTGGCGAAAATCACCTTCTTCCCGACCAAAAAGCAGGCTCAGGCACCTTACGTAGATGGGGCAATTAACAGCTCGCCGATTATTGCAGACTCGTTCTTTATCCTGCCGGATAAACCCATCGTTAACACGTACGCCTATGAAGCGACGACCAACCTCAACGTGGAGCTGAAAACCCCCATTCAGCCGGCAACCCCGGTCAGCTACACCACCTACTTCGGTACCTTCCCGGAGACCAGCCAACTGCGCCGTAGCGTAAACCAGTTTATCGATGCCGTGCGTCCGCGTCCGTATAAACCTTACTTACACTACAACAGCTGGATGGACATCGGCTTCTTTACCCCGTACTCCGAGCAGGATGTGCTGGGGCGGATGGACGAATGGAACAAGGAGTTTATTGCCGGGCGGGGTGTCGCGCTGGATGCTTTCCTGCTTGACGATGGCTGGGATGACCTTACCGGGCGCTGGCTGTTCGGCCCGGCTTTCAGCAAAGGTTTTGGCAAGGTACGGGAGAAAGCAGACAGCCTGCACAGCTCTGTTGGCCTGTGGCTCTCGCCATGGGGCGGATATAACAAACCGCGCGATACGCGCGTCTCGCATGCAAAAGAGTACGGTTTCGAAACGGTAGACGGGAAGCTGGCGCTGTCAGGCCCGAACTATTTTAAGAACTTTAATGAGCAGATCGTTAAGCTGATAAAAAACGAGCACATTACCTCGTTTAAACTGGACGGCATGGGCAACGCCAACTCGCACATCAAAGGCAGCCCGTTCGCCTCGGATTTTGACGCCTCTATTGCACTGCTGCATAACATGCGCAGCGCCAATCCGAATCTGTTTATCAACCTGACGACCGGTACCAATGCCAGCCCATCCTGGCTGTTCTACGCTGATTCCATCTGGCGTCAGGGTGACGATATCAACCTGTACGGCCCCGGCACGCCGGTTCAGCAGTGGATGACCTATCGCGATGCGGAGACGTATCGCTCTATTGTGCGTAAAGGTCCGCTGTTCCCGCTGAACTCCCTGATGTATCACGGGATCGTCAGCGCGGAGAATGCGTATTACGGTCTGGAGAAGGTGCAAACGGACAGTGATTTTGCTGACCAGGTCTGGAGCTACTTCGCCACCGGCACCCAGTTGCAGGAGCTGTATATCACCCCTTCAATGCTCAACAAGGCGAAGTGGGATACCCTGGCGCAGGCTGCCAAATGGTCCCGGGATAACGCCAGCGTGCTGGTGGATACCCACTGGATTGGCGGAGACCCAACGGCGCTTGAGATCTACGGCTGGGCGTCGTGGAATCAAGACAAAGCCATTTTTGGTTTACGAAACCCGTCGGATAAGCCGCAAAGCTATTATCTGGATTTGACGAAAGATTTCGAAATCCCGACCGGAGATGCGACGCCGTTTAGCCTGAAAGCGGTCTATGGCAGTAACGCCACGATACCGGCAGAGTATAAAAACGCGGTGGTGATTACCCTCAAACCGCTGGAAACGCTGGTGTTTGAGGCGATGCCAGAAAAATAAAACGTGCTCGGCTGAGCAGGTTAAGGCATGACCTGCCAGCTTCCTCCTTTCCTGGCTCCCAGGCGCTTTAGTTTCCCTTTTGTTTGCAAGGCGCTGAGATAGCGTTCCACAGTGCGGGAAGTGACACCTAGCATGGATGCTAACATCGCTGCGGACATCTGCGGTTGAACGGTAAGAAGCTCAAGAATAGTCGTTTCCTTTTCCGACATCTCTTCCGACATTTTTTCCGACATAACAGAAGGTGCCCCTATGCCCTCCCGCAACGCTTCAGCCATATTCTGGAGCATAAACTCTATAAATGCGGTGCAATCACTCGCCCGGTCACATTCTCCCAAAATCTGATAATAGCGATCCTGCTGAAAATGAATCAGTGTCTCAACTGGCAGCCAGGCAAGCTCTGAGCGCCACTGACTCAAAATCAACGTTTGCCACAGCCGCCCCATACGACCATTCCCATCAGAAAATGCATGGATGAATTCAAATTCGTAATGGAAGACTGAGCTGGTAATCAGTGGATGGAGTTCGGTTTCTTTTAACCAGACAAGCAGATCAGCAATAAACCGGTTAATTTGGGAAGCGGGTGGAGCCATATGGACCAACTGATTCCCGCGATATACGCCTACGTCCCCCATTCGGAGCTTGCCAGGGTTATCAACCAGACCAAGCATTAATAACCGGTGTGCACTGAGTAAGTCTTTGAGCGTCCAGGGCTTCCATTCAGGCAATCTCTCATAAGCCAGAATCGCGTTACGCACTTCCTGAATATCTTTTTCAGGTGCGAGCACGCGTTTACCCTCCATGATTGCCGTTACTTGTCCGGTCGTCAGAGAGTTATGTTCAATGGCCAGAGAAGCCTGGATGGTGCGGATTCGGTTCTCTTTACGCAGTAACGGAGAGGTTCTTCCTGAATGCGCCGCCCAGTGCCCTAATAGCTCACCAATCTCAACAACCTGATTGAGAATCGATGGTGTGATCGTGAAAGGAGGCTGGTAGCGGCTCATATCACTTACTCCCCCTGCTGCTCCAGCGCATATTTATAGAGCGCATTCTTCTTCACGCCGTGGATTTCCGCCGCCAGTGCCGCCGCTTTCTTAAGCGGCAATTCAGCCTGTAGCAGTGCCAGAGTACGTAGCGCATCGGCAGGCAGTGCGTCCTCCTCCGCTTTATGCCCTTCGACAATCAGCACCATCTCGCCCTTGCGACGGTTTTCGTCCTCTTTTACCCACGCCAGCAGTTCGCCGACCGGCGCGCCGTGAATGGTTTCCCAGGTTTTGGTCAGCTCGCGCGCCAACACCACGTAGCGGCTCTCTCCCCAGACGGTCACCATATCTTCCAGGCTTTCCAGCAGGCGATGCGTGGATTCGTAGAAAATCAGCGTACGCGGTTCAGCTTCCAGCTCTTTTAACACGTCACGGCGGCCTTTGGATTTGGCGGGCAGGAAACCTTCATAGCAGAAACGATCGGACGGCAGGCCCGCAGCGCTCAATGCAGCAATCGCAGCACACGGTCCCGGCAGAGGGACCACCCGGATCCCCGCTTCACGGCAGGTACGCACCAGATGGTAGCCCGGATCGTTAATCAGCGGCGTACCGGCGTCAGAGACCAGCGCAATGTTCTGCCCCTCTTTGAGCTTCGCCACCAGCGTTTCTGCTTTTTGCTGCTCATTATGATCGTGCAGGGCGAAGAGACGAGCGTTAATCGCAAAGTGTTGCAGCAATAAACCGGTATGCCGGGTATCTTCAGCAGCAATTAAATCAACAGCTTGCAATACGGTCAGCGCACGTTGGGTAATATCAGACAAATTCCCGATAGGAGTAGGTACAATATAAAGCTGGCCTTGAGAATTCTCTGCCGTTTCGTGTTGTTTCATTGTTTCGTCCGTATTGCCGATTTAATATTGAGCATTGCGTAAAAAAAATCACTGGATACAGTATGGTACCGTTAACGTTTCTTCGAAAAAAAGCCACGCGCAGCGTGCCGCTTCTGCTGGCAGCCCTGATCTTTGCGGGCTGTGGCACCCAGGCACCTGACCAGAGCACGGCCCATCTGCAGGGATCCGCTCAGGCTGATTCTGGCTTTTATCTGCAACAAATGTCGCAAAGCTCAAATGATACCAGGATCAACTGGCAATTACTCGCCATTCGTGCACTGCTGAAAGAGGGCAAAACCCAGCAGGCCGCCGAACTGTTCAACCAGCTTCCGCACGAGCTTAACGATGCCCAGCGTCTTGAGCAGAGCCTGCTCTCTGCCGAGCTGAAAGTCGCGCTGAAAGATTATGCCGCCGCGAAAAAGATCCTTGGCGACATCGACGTAAGCGCGCTGGATAAAAATCAGCAGGCCCGTTTCTGGCAGGCGGGTATCACCGCTGAGCAGGGACGTCCTTCCCTGACGCTGCTGCGGGCGCTGATCGCCCAGGAGCCGCTGCTCGGCGGTGCGGACAAGCAGAAAAATATTGATGCCACCTGGCAGGCGCTCGCCTCAATGACCCAGGAACAGGCGCAGGCGCTGGTCATCAATGCTGATGAAAACGTGTTGCAGGGGTGGCTGGATCTGCAACAGATGTGGTTTAACAACCGCAGCGATCCAAACATGCTGAAAGCCGGTATTACCGACTGGCAAACGCGCTACCCACAAAACCCGGGCGCGAAAATGCTGCCGACACAGCTGGTGAACGTGCAGAACTTTAAGCCTGCCTCCACCAGCAAAATCGCCCTGCTTCTGCCGTTGAACGGCCAGGCGGCGGTATTTGGCCGCACCATTCAACAAGGTTTTGAAGCGGCGAAGAACGGTACCACGCCCGTTACCGGTAGCGCGGTTCCGGCACAGGCAGCTCAGGCGGCAAACGTGAACGACGTTGTTAGCCCTTCCGCTGCGGAAACCAGCGACCTGACCACAGCACAAACGCCGCCGCAGGGGACGATGCAGAACCCGGTGACAGCACCGACCACACCTGCGGCCGCAGCACCTGCGACTCCGGCTCCGGTAGAGACACAATCCGCACCGGCAACAGAGTCTGCGACAGCGGAGCAGCCTCAACCGCAGAGCACTGAGCCCGCAGCACAACCTGCCGCTCAGCCCGCCACTCAGCCACAGGCCGTAGCCACCACCAGCGCTAACCCTGGCGCTGAATTGAAGATCTACGACACCAGCTCTCAGCCGCTCGATCAGGTACTGGCGCAGGTTCAGCAGGACGGTGCCAGCATCGTTGTCGGCCCGCTGCTGAAAAACAACGTGGAAGAGCTGATGAAGAGCAACACTGCGCTGAACGTGCTGGCGCTCAACCAGCCTGAACAGGTTCAGAACCGCGCCAATATCTGCTATTTCGCCCTCTCTCCGGAAGATGAAGCCCGCGATGCGGCGCGTCATATTCACGAGCAGGGGAAACAGTCTCCGCTGCTGCTGATCCCTCGCAGTACGCTGGGCGATCGCGTCGCCAACGCCTTTGCCGAAGAGTGGCAGAAGCTGGGCGGCGGCATCGTGCTGCAGCAGAAATTCGGTTCCGTCTCTGAACTGCGTGCGGGCGTTAACGGCGGCGCGGGTATTGCGCTTAACGGCAGCCCGGTGAGTGCCAGCCTGCCACAGCAGCAGAGCGTGACGATTGGCGGTCTGACCATCCCGGCCCCGCCAACCGATGCGCAAATCGGCGGTAGCGGCAAAGTGGATGCGGCCTATATCGTCGCCACGCCGCAGGAGATTGCCTTCATCAAACCGATGATCGCCATGCGTAACGGCAGCCAGAGCGGCGCCACGCTCTACGCCAGCTCGCGCAGCGCGCAAGGGACCGCGGGCCCGGATTTCCGTCTGGAGATGGACGGTCTGCAGTACAGTGAGATTCCTATGCTGGCAGGCAGCAATCCGGCGCTGATGCAGCAGGCGCTGAGTACGGTCCGTAACGACTACTCGCTGGCGCGTCTGTATGCAATGGGTGTCGATGCCTGGGCGCTGGCAAACCACTTTACCCAAATGCGTCAGGTGCCGGGCTTTGAACTTAACGGCAATACCGGCGATCTGACGGCCACTCAGGATTGCGTGATTAACAGGAAGTTATCATGGCTCAAATACCAGCAGGGGCAAATCGTCCCGGCCAGTTAAGCCGTAAAGAGACCGGCGACGCATGGGAATTAAAAGCCCGTCGCTGGCTTGAGGGCAAAGGACTGCGCTTTATCGCCGCTAACGTTCGCGGACGTGGCGGCGAAATCGATCTGATCATGAAAGAGGGTCAGGTCATTGTGTTTGTAGAAGTACGCTACCGACAGTCTTCCCGTTTTGGCGGTGCTGCCGCCAGCGTGACGCTCGCCAAACAACATAAATTATTACAGACTGCCCACTTGTGGCTTGCCCGCCATAATGGGAGTTTTGATACTGTGGATTGCCGGTTCGATGTGTTAGCCTTCACCGGAAACGAGATCGAATGGCTGAAAAACGCTTTTGGCGAAGACGCATAATTAAGATTTAAAAGGGATAACGTGCTCGAAAGAATTAAAGTGTGCTTCACAGAAAGCATCCAGACTCAGATTGCCGCGGCAGAAGCCCTCCCTGACGCGATCTCTCGCGCCGCAATGACGCTGGTGCAGTCTTTGCTGAATGGCAACAAAATCCTCTGTTGTGGCAATGGTACGTCCGCCGCCAACGCACAGCATTTTGCTGCCAGTATGATCAATCGTTTTGAAACAGAACGTCCCAGTTTACCTGCCATTGCACTTAATACCGATAATGTGGTCTTAACAGCGATTGCTAACGATCGTCTGCATGACGAGATTTACGCAAAGCAGGTGCGTGCCCTGGGCCATGCGGGTGATGTGCTGCTGGCCATCTCCACGCGCGGCAATAGCCGTGACATTGTCAAAGCCGTCGAAGCCGCCGTCACCCGCGATATGACTATCGTTGCCTTAACCGGCTATGACGGGGGCGAGCTGGCAGGTCTGCTGGGGCCGCAGGATGTGGAAATCCGCATTCCGTCTCACCGTAGCGCACGCATTCAGGAGATGCATATGCTCACGGTGAACTGCTTATGTGATTTGATCGATAACACGCTTTTCCCTCACCAGGATGATTAAGGAGTTCTCATGAAGGCTTTATCGACCCTCGCAGTCCTTATGTCTGCATTACTGCTTCAGGGATGTATTGCTGCGGCTGTTGTGGGTACCGCCGCGGTAGGCACCAAAGCCGCGACCGATCCACGCACCGTCGGTACTCAGGTAGATGACGGCACGCTGGAGCTGCGCGTCAACAGTGCGCTGTCGAAAGACGAGCAAATTAAGAAAGAAGCGCGCATCAACGTGACGGCTTACCAGGGCAAAGTGCTGCTGACAGGCCAGGCGCCAAATACTGACCTCTCCAGCCGCGCAAAACAGATCGCGATGGGCGTAGAAGGTACCACGGAAGTCTTTAACGAAGTGCGTCAGGGGCAGCCAATCAGCCTTGGTACCGCCTCCAATGATACGTGGATCACCACCAAAGTCCGTTCCCAGCTGCTGGGTTCAGACCAGGTGAAATCATCCAACGTGAAAGTGACGACCGAAAACGGCGAAGTGTTCCTGCTGGGTCTGGTTACCGACCGTGAAGGCAAAGCGGCGGCCGATATTGCCAGCCGGGTGAGTGGCGTGAAACACGTCACCACCGCCTTCACTTACATCAAGTAAGCCACACCTGACTCCAGGCCCGGTAAGCGCCAGCGCTACCGGGCTTTTTTTTCACAGAAGCGCAATACTTCCCACAATTACCCCGCTCAACGCCACCAGCCCCGCGGTCAGCCACAGCGCTTTCGCCGGGAATGACTTACGCAGCATGATAAGCGACGGCAGGCTGATCGCAGGCAGTGTGATCAGCAGAGCCAGCGCCGGAGCCGTTCCCATGCCGGCCAGCATCATGGTCTGCACAATCGGAATTTCTGCGGCCGTTGGGATCACAAACAGACAACCGGCAACGGCCATCGCAATGACCCACATAAGGGTATTGTCGATGGCGCCGTCGGCATGCGGGAATAGCCAGACGCGTGCGGCCCCGAGCACCAGCACCGCCAGGATATACACAGGAATGGTACTCCAGAAGAGCTGCCACAGCGCGTTACCCCAGCGCGCAAAGAAGTTCCCCTGCGGCTCGCTCACGTCAAGCTCGACAGACGCAGGTTCCACGGCAGTTTCTTTCACCCATTTTTGCACCAGCGTTGCCACCACCAGCACCGTCAGTAGCCCGGCCACCAGGCGGATAAACGCGAAATGCCAGCCCAGCACAAAGCCCATAAACACCAGCGTCGCCGGGTTTAACAGCGGGTTGCCCATCCAGAACGCCAGCGCGCCGCCCATTGAGACTCGCTGGCGACGCATACCGGCAGCGACAGGCGCGGCACAGCAGGAACACATCATGCCCGGCAGGGAGAAAATGGTCCCCAGCAGGGTGCCCTGAAAGCGCGGCTGCCCCAGGGTTTTTACCAGCCAGTGGCGCGGGATAAGTACCTGAATCAACGAGCCCAGAATGACACCTAATACGGCGGCTTTCCAGACGGCAAGGAAATAGACCATGGCATAATCCCACGCTGCGCGAAGCGGGCTGGAATCAGCCTGGGCGAGAATAGATTTACCGATGCTGTGCGTTTCGGCGGCAGTGAAGGCTTTACCGTAGTACGGCTGCCATTTCACATACCAGAGGCCAATAATGACCACGAGAAAGAAGAGTGCGGGCTTCCACCATTGGACAGGTGTTGCCGCCTGAGATGAAGACTGACCAGTCATAGCATTCCCCGGAGAGTGTTATTTAATTAGCCGGGGGAGTTTACGCCTCGCCTTGAGCGATTTCACGCAGTTTTGCCGAAGGAATGATATTCACCCCCTCCTGCGACGGCGAAAGTGCCTCGTTTAGCATCGCACGCGCCACATCGCGCGCCTCAATGGATTTCCAGTTACCAGGCAGAATGCGGAACAAGGGGGCAAAAACAGACTCGTTAAAACGACGCTCGTCGCGATGCCCCAGCAGCATGGAGGGACGGACGATAGTCAACCGCTCCCACTTCTGGGCAATCAGTGCCTCTTCCATCTCCCCCTTCACCTTGTTGTAAAAGAACGGCGAACGGGCGCTGGCACCCAGCGAGCTGACCACCAGAAAATGGGTGGCTCCCAGCTTTTTCGCCGTCAGCGCCGTGTCGACCACCAGCGTGTAGTCGGCATGGACAAACGCCTCTTTACTGCCCGCCTCGCGCCGCGTCGTCCCAAGACAGCAAAAGGCGATATCGATGGGATCCTGCACCTGTGCCAGTGCGTCAGTCAGCTGCGGATCGTGAGGATTAAAGACGCCAGAGATGTCAGCCAGCGGTCGACGTGTCGGGGCTGCGATGTAGTTCACCCTGCGATCCTGAATCAGCAGCCGCAGCAGATGATCGCCCACCAGCCCGGTTGCGCCTGTAATCAGTACCTGACTCATCTCTTCCCCTTTACAGAATAGTCCGTTTGCGAACTCAGCACGGTCAACCACACTTAGAAGTCTGTTACCGGTAAGTATTTACCACAAACGGGAAAAAAACAGTCTGAAGCGAAAACAACGGAGGAAGCATGGGTAAAAAAATCGCAGTCCTGATTACCGACGAGTTTGAAGATTCAGAGTTCACCTCACCTGCGGAGGCGTTCCGTAAGGCGGGACATGAGGTCATCACCATCGAGAAAGAGGCGGGAAAAACGGTGAAAGGCCACAAGGGCGAAGCCAGCGTGACCATCGACGAAACCATTGATAACGTCAGCCCGTCAGATTTCGATGCGCTACTGTTACCCGGCGGTCATTCCCCGGATTCCCTGCGCGGGGACGAGCGCTTCGTCACATTCACCCGCGATTTCGTCTCGACCGGCAAACCGGTCTTTGCCATCTGCCACGGTCCGCAACTGCTTATCAGCGCGGATGTGGTGCGCGGGCGTAAACTCACGGCCGTGAAACCGATCGTTGTCGATCTGAAAAACGCGGGGGCCGAGTTTTACGATCAGGAGGTGGTTAACGACAAAGACCAGCTGATCACCAGCCGAACCCCGGACGATCTGCCCGCGTTTAACCGCGAAGCGCTACGCCTGCTCGGCGCGTAGCCAGTGCAGCTTTTTGCCAAAGCCCAGCGTGTTGTCGGTAAATTTCAGCTCATCAAGGCGGATTTCCCACACCGGGGCTTTTAAGGCGGCGGCTACCGGAAAGCGGCGCGTGTAGTGCTTACGGCGCGCGTCGCTCTCTTCACCGTCCAGCCGACGGATCTCCCCTTTAAACTGCACCCCACGGATCAGTGCCACCGTTTTAGGCTGACCGTTAACTGTCCCTGCTACCTTCGCCTGTTGCCCGGTCATCTGCGCATGGCGCGTTTTATCTTCGGTCATCACATAAAACGCAACGCGATCAGGGTCATAATAGTAAAACGCATTCGCGCACCACATTTCACCGTCGTCATACACGCACCAGGTGACAACATGCTGTTTCGCCAGCCAGCGGTTAATGGCAGCCAGAGTTTCCATTTTCGTTCTCTCTCATGCTATGGTGCGTTCACCTTAACATACTGAATCTGTTTACCGTGTGCTGGTTTCTCTACCTTGTCCGTACCGCCGATAATGCCCTCTACACCGGGATCACCACCGATGTGGCGCGGCGTTTTCTTCAACATCAAACGGGAAAAGGGGCAAAAGCGCTGCGGGGGAAAGGTGAATTAACGCTCGCCTTTTCAGCCCCCGTAGGTGACCGATCGCTGGCGTTAAGGGTGGAATACCGCATTAAGCAGCTGACAAAGCGCCAGAAAGAGCGCCTCGTCACCGGAGACGGCTCGTTTGAGGCGCTGTGCGAAAGCCTGATTAGAAACGATTAAAATGGTCGTGGTACTCCACCAGACCATTTACACCATTCAGTGCGTCATCAGCCAGTCGGTGCACCTGGAAGGCAGATTCGGTGCCCGGCCAGCGACAACGAAGATCGTAGTGCGCCGCCTGTTCGAAGCCCAGACGACCATAGAAAGCAGGATCGCCCAGCGTCACCACCGCGGCATAGCCAAACTCATTGAGCGAGTCCAGCCCTTCATACACCAGCTGACGCGCCAGCCCCTGCCCGCGATAGTGCTCATCTACCGCCAGCGGCGCCATTCCTACCCACTGTAATTCTTCACCCTGAACGGTTACCGGGCTGAAGGCAACGTAGCCCACCACCTGACCTTCATCATCGGTGGCAACCAGCCCCAGCGTGATCAGGCCGTCTTCGCGGAGATCGTGGACCAGTTGGGCTTCTGCGTCGCTCGCAAAAGAACGGCGTAACAACGCATCGATACCCGGTGCATCAATCCCAATTTCGACTCGAATCAGCATGGCTCACCTACTGAAGTGTGTTTACTGTCAGGCGGGGTTTTCAGCCCGGCCTCAACGAAATCTGCCATTTGCATCAACATCACGCGCAGCGCTTTTGGCATCTGCTCCAGCTCAATGGCATCCATTAAATTTTTGACGTACAGACCCAGTTCCGTATCGCCTTCAATGACCAGACGGCGCTGGAAAAAGAGGGTATCCGGATCCTGCTTACGCGCGGCGATCATCAGCAGATCGCAGGCGTCGGCGCTAAAGCTCACATCCGCGTCGGCAGACTCGCGTACGATCAGCTGGTCATTCTCAACGGAGGTAAACCAGCGCAGACCGATATCACGCACTTCAATGCTTAACCAGCGACCTTCCAGAAACGCCAGCTCGCCATCCTGCAACGCCTGGCGGAATTGCCAGCTCAGGACCTGCTCCAGCACCTGACGTTTAAGCGCGAACGGCGCCAGTTTTACCGGCACGCTCAGCATTGATGGACCAAATTGTACGAGACGTGAACGCAGTTTTTCCAGCACGAGCTTTACTCCCTGATAGCGATAGTGCGGGTATTTTGCCATATCCGGAGGACAACATAGCGGCGTAAATCAACAAACCGTCGTCCGGTGTACCTCATTATTGGTGCCATCAATACGCCATTAGCTGCCTTAAATCAAAAATTGTCGCGTATGGGTTAATTAAAATCCCAGCTCGTTAACATTTTTGCTCTCGACGACATCAGGATAAATTATGGAGCTGCTCTGCCCTGCCGGAAACCTTCCGGCGCTTAAGGCGGCCATCGAAAATGGGGCCGATGCGGTCTATATCGGGCTGAAAGATGATACTAACGCCCGCCATTTTGCTGGCCTCAACTTTACGGAGAAAAAGCTTCAGGAAGCCGTTAACTTCGTACACCAGCACCGCCGCAAATTGCATATTGCCATCAATACCTTTGCCCATCCTGATGGCTATGCCCGCTGGCAGCGCGCGGTGGATATGGCAGCACAGCTGGGTGCCGATGCGCTGATTCTGGCCGACCTCGCCATGCTGGAGTATGCGGCAGAACGCTATCCTCATATTGAGCGCCATGTCTCTGTTCAGGCCTCTGCCACCAACGAAGAGGCGGTACGTTTTTATCATCAACACTTTGACGTGGCCCGCGTGGTCTTACCGCGCGTGCTCTCTATTCATCAGGTTAAGCAACTCGCGCGCGTCACGCCAGTGCCGCTGGAAGTTTTTGCCTTTGGCAGCCTGTGCATCATGGCTGAAGGCCGCTGCTATCTCTCCTCGTATTTAACCGGTGAATCACCCAATACCGTTGGCGCCTGCTCGCCTGCTCGCTTTGTTCGCTGGCAGCAAACGCCACAGGGGCTGGAATCTCGCCTGAATGAGGTACTGATTGACCGCTATCAGGACGGTGAAAACGCCGGCTACCCGACCTTGTGCAAAGGCCGCTATCTGGTTGACGGTGAGCGTTATCACGCGCTGGAAGAACCCACCAGCCTCAACACGCTGGAACTGCTGCCGGAACTGCTGGCCGCTAATATTGCTTCGGTGAAGATTGAAGGTCGCCAGCGCAGCCCGGCCTACGTCAGTCAGGTGGCGAAAGTCTGGCGTCAGGCTATCGACCGCTGCATGGCAGACCCGCAGAACTACGCCCCACAGTCGGCCTGGATGGAGACCCTCGGCGCGATGTCTGAAGGCACACAAACCACGCTTGGCGCGTATCACCGTAAATGGCAGTGAGATAATCATGAAATATTCATTAGGACCGGTGCTCTACTACTGGCCAAAAGAGACGCTGGAAGATTTTTATCAACAGGCCGCAACCAGCAGCGCCGATGTGATTTATCTTGGCGAAGCGGTATGCAGCAAGCGCCGCGCCACCAAAGTGGGCGACTGGCTGGAGATGGCGAAAAGCCTCGCCGGGAGCGGCAAACAGGTGGTGCTCTCCACGCTGGCGCTGGTGCAGGCGTCCTCCGAACTGGGTGAGCTAAAACGCTATGTGGAGAACGGTGAATTCCTGATTGAAGCGAGCGACCTGGGCGTGGTGAACATGTGCGCTGAACGCAAGCTGCCGTTTGTCGCGGGCCATGCATTGAACTGCTATAACGCCGTGACCCTGCGCCTGCTGCTGAAACAGGGGATGACGCGCTGGTGCATGCCGGTAGAGCTGTCGCGCGACTGGCTGGCAAACCTGCTCGCTCAGAGTGAAGAGCTTGGCATTCGCAATCAGTTTGAAGTGGAAGTGCTGAGCTATGGCCATCTGCCGCTGGCGTACTCTGCCCGCTGCTTTACTGCCCGCTCTGAAGATCGGCCGAAAGACGAGTGCGAGACCTGCTGCATCAAGTACCCGAACGGGCGCAGCATGCTGTCGCAGGAGAACCAGCAGGTGTTTGTCCTCAACGGCATTCAGACCATGAGCGGCTATGTCTATAACCTGGGTAACGAGCTGGCGTCGATGGTCGGGCTGGTGGATATGGTGCGTCTGTCGCCGCTGGACACCAGCGTGTTTGCCATGCTGGATGCTTTTCGCGCCAACGAAAATGGCGCGTCACCGCTGCCGCTGACGGCAAACAGTGACTGTAACGGCTACTGGAAACGGCTGGCCGGACTGGAGCTGCAGGCCTGAAAAAGGCTCACTTTGTTAACAACGGTTATCATTATTTAATGCAGTATTAAAGATTGACCGTCGACAAAGTGAGCTGTTATGACTGACAAAACCCTTCCGTTTTCGGTGCTGGATCTGGCGCCGATCCCACAAGGCTCCTCGGCCAGAGAAGCCTTTTCGCACTCTCTCGATCTGGCTCAACTGGCCGAAAAGCGTGGCTATCACCGTTACTGGCTGGCAGAGCACCACAACATGGTCGGTATCGCCAGCGCCGCCACCTCGGTACTGATTGGTTATCTGGCCGCGAACACCACCACCCTGCACCTGGGATCCGGTGGCGTGATGCTGCCAAACCATGCTCCACTGGTGATCGCCGAGCAGTTTGGTACGCTGAATACCCTCTATCCGGGCCGTATTGATTTAGGCCTTGGCCGTGCGCCGGGCAGCGACCAGCCAACCATGCGCGCCCTGCGTCGCCATATGAGTGGTGACATCGACAATTTCCCGCGTGATGTGGCGGAACTGGTGGACTGGTTCGATGCGCGTGACCCGAACCCGCACGTGCGCCCGGTGCCGGGCTACGGCGAAAAGATCCCGGTATGGCTGCTGGGGTCGAGCCTGTACAGTGCGCAGCTTGCTGCACAGTTGGGGCTGCCGTTTGCGTTTGCCTCGCACTTCGCACCGGATATGCTGCATCAGGCGCTGCATCTCTACCGCACGAACTTCAAACCTTCTGAAAGGCTGGAGAAACCGTACGCGATGGTGTGTATCAACATCATTGCCGCCGACAGCAATCGCGATGCGGAATTCCTGTTTACCTCCATGCAGCAGGCGTTTGTGAAGCTGCGTCGCGGCGAGACAGGCCAACTGCCGCCACCGGTGGAGAATATGCATCAGCTGTGGTCAGCCTCCGAGCAGTATGGCGTTCAGCAAGCGCTGAGCATGTCGCTGGTGGGAGATAAAGCAAAGGTGCGTCACGGGCTGGAAGCGGTGCTGCGCGAAACGCAGGCGGATGAGATTATGGTTAACGGCCAGATATTTGATCACCAGGCGCGTTTGCATTCGTTTGATTTAGCGATGCAGGTGAAAGAAGAATTGGTGGGGTAGTTTTTTGCCGGATGGCGGCTTCGCCTTATCCGGCCTACGCGATCCCTGTAGGCCCGGTAAGCGTAGCGCCACCGGGCTTTGTGTTTAGTGATATACAGGCAACAAATTAAAACTCGACAGCACGTGCACCACCGCGTTGCCAATACCAAACACCAGAATCAGTGCAATCATCGGTTTGCCGCCCCAGACGCGGAATTTCGGGCTACCGAAGCGCTGACGGGATTTACGCGCCAGCAGCGCTGGCACAATTGCCGCCCAGATGGTAGCCGCCAGACCGGCATAGCCGATGGCGTACAGGAAGCCGTTCGGCCACAGCAGGCCGCCGACAATCGGTGGCAGGAAGGTCAGCAGTGCGGTTTTAAAGCGCCCCATCGCGGAATCATCAAAACCAAACAGATCCGCCAGATAGTCAAACAGGCCCAGCGTCACGCCGAGGAAAGAGCTCGCTACCGCAAAGTTAGAGAACACCACCAGCAGCAGATCCAGACTGCGGCTGTTCAGTACCCCACTCAGGGCCTGGACCAGCACATCAATGTTACCGCCCTTCTGCGCAATGCCGATAAACTCCGGACGCGGGATGTTGCCCATCGTCCCCAGCAGCCAAATCACATACAGCCCCAGCGCCAGCAGCGTACCGTAGACCAGGCACTTTACAATCGTCCGGGGGTCTTTGCCGTAGTACTTCATCAGGCTCGGTACGTTGCCGTGGTAGCCAAACGACGCCAGACAGAACGGCAGGGTCATCAGCAGATACGGCGTATACGACGTATTGGTTTCAGCCACGTTAAACAACGTTGACGGGGTAACGTGCCCCAGCAGGCTACCGAAGGTCAGGAAGAAAGTGATGACCTTTGCGCCCAGTACGATGGCCGTCATCCGGCTCACCGCTTTGGTACTCATCCAGACTATAAACGCGACGCCCAGCGCAAAGCACAGCCCAGCCAGACGCGCCGGAACGTTCAGCGACATCTCCGCAAAGGTGTGATGCAGAATCGAACCGCTTGCAGAGATGTACGCGTAGGTCAGGATGTAAAGCACAAACGCGATGGAAAGGCCGTTCACCAGGTTCCAGCCTTTACCCAGCAGATCTTTCGTGATGGTGTCGAAGCTGGAGCCAATGCGGTAGTTCAGGTTGGCTTCAAGGATCATCAGCCCTGAATGCAACATACAGAACCAGGTGAAAACCAGCGCAGCCAGCGACCAGAAGAACCACGCACCGGACATGACCACTGGCAGGGAGAACATCCCGGCACCAATAATGGTTCCGCCGATGATCACCACGCCGCCAAGCAGCGAAGGTGACGTTTGGGTGGTGGTTAGTGTCGCCATACAGCCATATCTCCAGTCAAAAATGTGGTTTGCATTTTAATGCGCTGCACTGTACCAGTACAAGAGTACAAAGAAAATAAAAAAAGCCCCGATAGTCTTTATCGGGGCTGTATATATTACTTTACGTCAGAAACGAAAGGCTTACGCGTCACCAAAACGACGACGGCTGGTGCCTTCTTCACGACGTGGGCCACGGCTCTCGCGGCGTTCACCGGAGAAACGACGACCTTCACCACCACGACCTTCGCTACGACCGCCTTCACGACGCTCGCCACCGAAACCGCGACCACCGCCACGACGTTCGCCGCCACGGTCAGGACGTGGCTGTGCATCGCCCAGCAGCTGCATGTTCATCGGCTTGTTCAGGATGCGAGTACGGGTAAAGTGCTGCAGTACTTCGCCCGGCATGCCTTTTGGCAGCTCGATGGTGGAGTGGGATGCGAACAGCTTGATGTTACCGATGTAACGGCTGCTGATGTCGCCTTCGTTCGCGATCGCGCCAACGATATGACGAACTTCAACACCATCATCACGGCCCACTTCAATGCGGTACAGCTCCATTTCGCCAGCGTCACGACGCTCACGACGTGGACGATCTTCACCACCACGCTCTGGACGGTCACCACGTGGGCCACGGTCGTTACGATCGCCACGACGTTCGAAGCGATCGTCACGGTCACGGAACTCACGACGAGGACGCATCGGTGCATCTGGTGGCACGATCAGGGTACGTTCGCCCTGTGCCATCTTCAGCAGTGCTGCAGCCAGCGTTTCGATATCCAGCTCTTCGCCTTCAGCGGTTGGCTGGATCTGCGCCAGCAGCGCACGGTACTGATCCAGATCGCTGCTTTCCAGTTGCTGCTGAACTTTGGCAGCGAATTTTTCCAGACGGCGTTTGCCCAGCAGTTCTGCGTTTGGCAGCTCAGCTTCCGGAATGGTCAGCTTCATAGTGCGTTCAATGTTACGCAGCAGACGACGCTCGCGATTCTCAACGAACAGCAGCGCACGGCCTGCACGACCCGCACGACCGGTACGGCCGATACGGTGAACGTAGGACTCGGAGTCCATTGGGATGTCGTAGTTTACAACCAGGCTGATACGTTCAACGTCCAGACCACGTGCTGCCACGTCGGTTGCAATCAGGATATCCAGACGACCGTCTTTCAGACGCTCCAGCGTCTGCTCACGCAGAGCCTGGTTCATGTCGCCATTCAGCGCTGCGCTGTTATAGCCGTTACGCTCCAGGGCTTCAGCCACTTCCAGGGTCGCGTTTTTGGTACGTACGAAAATAATCGCCGCATCAAAATCTTCTGCTTCCAGGAAACGCACCAGCGCTTCGTTTTTGCGCATGCCGTACACAGACCAGTAGCTCTGGCTGATGTCCGGGCGAGTGGTAACGCTGGACTGAATGCGCACTTCCTGCGGCTCTTTCATGAAGCGACGGGTAATGCGACGAATGGCTTCTGGCATCGTGGCAGAGAACAGAGCGGTCTGATGACCTTCCGGGATCTGCGCCATAATGGTTTCTACGTCTTCGATGAAGCCCATACGCAGCATTTCGTCTGCTTCATCCAGTACCAGACCGCTCAGTTTAGAGAGATCCAGTGTACCGCGCTTCAGGTGATCCAGCAGACGGCCCGGCGTACCGACAACAATCTGTGGGCCCTGGCGCAGGGCGCGTAACTGCACGTCATAACGCTGGCCGCCGTACAGGGCAACCACGTTTACGCCGCGCATGTGTTTAGAGAATTCCGTCATGGCTTCAGCAACCTGAACCGCCAGTTCACGGGTTGGAGCCAGAACGAGGATCTGCGGTGCACGCAGGTCCGGATCGATGTTGTTCAGCAGCGGCAGCGAGAACGCCGCAGTTTTACCGCTACCAGTCTGGGCCATGCCCAGCACGTCACGACCAGAAAGCAGGTGTGGGATACATTCTGCCTGGATCGGAGATGGTTTTTCGTAACCCAGATCGTTAAGGGCTTCAAGGATAGGAGCCTTCAGGCCCAGATCTGCAAAAGTGGTTTCGAATTCAGCCATGTAGTACGAGTGCCTCAATGTCAATGGCGGCCAGTCTACTTAGCTCATCGTGAAAATGATTAGCAATTTTCATTGAAAAGTGTGAACCGGCTCAAAGTAGGTGTATTGACGAACAACAACGCCCTCACCAGTTAAGGTGATGGCAATCAAAAAGATTACGGGCTGATGTTTATGTCGTCAGCTATTGCTGGTCCGATTCTGCCAGGTCGTCTTGCTCCTGGCCCAAGAGCGATAATTCCAACAATGCATAACGGTGCTCAACGAAGTTGTGTACGTTGTTAGCAACCGCTAATTTGAACAGTGCCGTAGCGCTGTCCTTATCCCCCAGACTTAGGTAGTACTTACCTAAATAGAAGTTGGTTTCACTGAGATGCTCAGCGAGCGAGGTGTTATCCGTTGCGTCCGCCTTGAGGCGTTCCATCAGCGTTGCTTCGCTAATGTTGCCCAGGTAGAACTCGACAATGTTCCATCCCCACTGTTCCTTGTCCGATTTGTCGAAGCGCTGTTTCAGTGCCTCTTTTGCCTGCTTCTCATCGAGCTTCTGCTCAACGATGTAAAGCCACAGGCTACGGAAAGGATCATTAGGATCGTCTTGATAAAACGCCAGCAGATCATCTTGCGCTAACTTATCACGACCGCCGTAATACAATGCGATACCGCGATTCAAGTGCGCGTAGTTGTAAGTTGGATCAAGCTCAAGTACAGAATCAAACGCTTCATAGGCAGCATCAAAATTGCCTGCCTGCGTTAAATAAATGCCTAAGTAATTGAATACTTCAGGCATATCAGGTCGGATAGCCAGCGCTTGTGAGAAATCATTTCGCGCTAATGCCCTCAGACCGAGACTATCATACAACACTCCGCGCTCATATAAAAGCTGTGCGCGTTCGTCATCGGTTAAAGCCCGACTGGCAAGAATTTGTTCCATGCGTGCCAGAATCACTTCCTGTTGCAAAGTCGGTTGCAATGGCACTGCGAGGACTTCGCTCTTACGCCAGGCAGAGTTGCTGCATCCTGCCAGCGTTAAAGCTGTCGCAACGAAACACCAGCGCAAAAAAGGCTTCATTTCCCACTCCCGAAGACAACTATTGGATGAACGTCCTGTCCCCCGGCGGCTTAACAAGGCGTCCTGCCTGATAACGGCCCTCCGCGATGCGGAGGGCAAATGGCAACCTTACTCGCCCTGCTGTTCTGCTGCCGGTGCTTCTGGCGCAGCAGCTGGCTGAGACTGCTCGGTTGCTTCTTTAATGCTCAGACGGATACGGCCCTGGCGGTCAACTTCCAGAACTTTAACCGGTACTTCCTGACCCATCTGCAGGTAATCGGTCACTTTCTCAACGCGCTTGTCAGCGATTTGAGAGATGTGTACCAGACCTTCTTTACCGCCACCGATGGCAACGAATGCGCCAAAGTCAACGATACGGGTCACTTTACCATTGTAGATACGGCCCACTTCGATTTCTGCAGTGATTTCTTCGATACGACGAATGGCAAATTTCGCTTTCTCGCCGTCGGTCGCTGCGATTTTCACAGTACCGTCATCTTCGATTTCAATGGTGGTGCCGGTCTCTTCGGTCAGCGCACGGATCACGGAACCGCCCTTACCGATAACATCTTTGATCTTGTCTGGATTGATCTTGATGGTGTGAATACGCGGAGCGAATTCAGAGATATCACCGCGTGGCGCGTTGATAGCCTGTTCCATCACGCCCAGGATGTGCAGACGTGCACCTTTAGCCTGGTTCAGAGCAACCTGCATGATCTCTTTGGTGATACCTTCAATTTTGATATCCATCTGCAGCGCAGAGATACCGTCGCGGGAACCCGCCACTTTGAAGTCCATATCGCCCAGGTGGTCTTCGTCGCCCAGAATGTCAGACAGAACAACAAAGTTGTCGCCCTCTTTCACCAGACCCATTGCGATACCCGCAACGGCGGCTTTGATTGGCACGCCTGCATCCATCAGCGCCAGAGAGGCACCACATACGGAAGCCATGGAAGAAGAACCGTTAGATTCGGTGATTTCAGAAACCACACGAACGGTGTACGGGAATTTGTCTGCGTCTGGCATCACTGCCAGTACGCCGCGCTTCGCCAGACGACCGTGACCAATTTCACGACGCTTCGGCGAACCCACCATACCGGTTTCCCCTACGGAGTACGGAGGGAAGTTATAGTGGAACAGGAAGCTGTCAGTGCGCTCGCCCATCAGCTCGTCGATGATCTGTGCGTCACGTGCAGTACCCAAGGTCGCGGTAACCAGCGCCTGCGTTTCGCCACGGGTGAACAGCGCAGAACCGTGAGTACGTGGCAGTACGCCAGTACGCACGTCCAGACCACGGATCATGTCTTTTTCACGACCATCAATACGCGGCTCGCCAGCCAGTACGCGGCTACGAACTACGTTTTTCTCGATTGCGTGCAGAATCTCGCTCAGCTCGTTAGCATCCAGCGTTTCGTCTTCAGCAACCAGCGTGGCGATGGTTTCGTCTTTGATCACGTCAACCTGAGCATAACGCTCCTGTTTGTCGGTGATACGGTATGCATCGCTCAGACGCGCTTCAGCCAGCGCAGCAACGCGTGCGTTCAGCGCGTCGTTTACTGCTTCAGGCTGCCAGTCCCAACGTGGTTTGCCGGCTTCTTTCACCAGCTCGTTGATGTTCTGGATAACAACCTGCTGCTGGTCGTGGCCGAAGACCACAGCGCCGAGCATCTGGTCTTCGCTCAGCAGTTCAGCTTCAGATTCAACCATCAGAACAGCGGCTTCAGTACCCGCAACAACCAGGTCCAGCTTACTTTCTTTCAGCTCTTCCTGAGTCGGGTTCAGCACATACTGGTCGTTGATGTAGCCAACGCGCGCAGCACCGATTGGACCATTGAATGGAATACCGGACAGAGACAGCGCAGCGGATGCGCCGATCATCGCAACGATATCCGGGTTAACCTGTGGGTTAACGGAAACCACGGTCGCGATAACCTGCACTTCGTTTACGAAGCCTTCCGGGAACAGCGGACGAACCGGGCGGTCAATCAGACGCGCGATCAGGGTTTCGCCTTCGCTTGGACGGCCTTCACGACGGAAGAAGCCACCCGGGATTTTACCGGCAGCGTAAGTACGCTCCTGGTAGTTAACGGTCAGAGGGAAAAAGTCCTGACCTGGTTTTGCTTTTTTCTGGCCAACAACGGTCACGAATACCGCGGTGTCATCCATGCTTACCATAACGGCAGCAGTAGCCTGACGTGCCATCATGCCGGTTTCCAGCGTGACGGTATGCTGACCATACTGGAATTTACGAACGATCGGATTCAGCAAAATTCTGTCCTTTCTTAAAAGTTTGACAGCACACCACCGGTGTGCTGACGATTTAACCCGACCTTCTTCGCATCCTCGCGACTAATGACAACCAACACCCCCATGGGTGAAGCCTCTCATTAGCCGCGCGAACCTCTGCAAGGAAGATCATTTATAGCAACAATACAATAGTTTCCAGTGAATTGCTGCGGTCTGGTTGAAAAAAGGGGCCATCAGGCCCCCTTTTCTGAAACTCGCAAGACTTAGCGACGCAGACCCAGACGCTCGATCAGCGCGGAGTAACGTGCAACATCTTTACGTTTCAGGTAGTCGAGCAGTTTACGACGCTGAGAAACCATACGCAGCAGACCACGACGGCTGTGGTGATCTTTTTTGTGCTCTGCAAAGTGACCCTGCAGGTGGTTAATCTGTGCAGTCAGCAGTGCAACCTGAACTTCGGTAGAACCGCTGTCGTTAGTACCACGACCAAACTCAGAAACGATTTTAGCTTTAGCTTCAACGCTTAGAGACATTTTCAAACTCCAAAGTATAAAGAATGTAAGGATGCCGATCTCTAATTCAGCGATCCCCGTATACGCCCCGCAAAATTGTTAAACAATTTGCCGGACGTTAAGCCGCGATATTCTACTCGCCTCACCGGTTTACCGCAAGGTGAGCTGATATCGCCGTCAGCCTTCGACCGGGTATTCCACCACCAGACGGCGGGGCGCAACGCGTCCTTCACCGTCCATTTCACCCATGCCGATAAACTTACCGTCATCCCCTTCGGTCACGCGTACCAGCCCTTCCAGCGGTGCATTCATGGTCCGAACCGGGTTTCCGTTCTTAAAGTAAACGGACGATGTTAAAGGAAGATTAACAACCGGGAAGTCCGCCGCCGGGCTGTCCATCGGCATCAGCAGCGGATCGAGCAGTTCTGCTGCTGCCATCCCTTGCGCTTGCGCCTGCTCAACCAGCGCGTGCAGATGTTCAAGGGTCACCATCCGCTCAACCGGATACTTACTGACGGCCAGGCGACGCAGATAGATAACATGCGCGCCGCAGCCCAGTTTCTCGCCCAGATCGTCGATGATGGTACGAATATAGGTGCCTTTCGAACAGTGGACTTCCAGCTCCAGTTCGTCACCCTCGTGGCGAATAAAGAGCAGTTCATACACGGTGATCGGGCGGGCTTCACGCGGCACTTCAATGCCCTGGCGCGCATATTCGTAGAGTTTTTTGCCCTGATATTTCAGTGCAGAATACATCGACGGCACCTGCAGCGTATCGCCACGGAAGCTCTCCAGCGCCGCATCCAGTTGCTCTGCACTAAACGTCACAGGACGCTCCTCTACCACCTGGCCATCGGCATCGGAGGTGTCCGTGCGCTGGCCCAGTCTGGCGATGACGCGATAACGTTTATCGGAATCCAGCAGGTACTGAGAAAACTTTGTAGCCTCCCCCAGACAGACAGGCAACATTCCCGTCGCCAGAGGGTCCAGCGCACCAGTATGGCCCGCACGGTTGGCGTTAAAAATTCGCTTAACTTTTTGCAGCACGTCGTTGCTGGAAGCGCCCTGGGGTTTATCCAGCAGCAGCACACCATGCACGTCGCGACCACGACGACGAGGACGACTCATCAGTCCTCCTTGCTGTCGTCCGCCGGATTAACACGACGTTCGTCGTCATGTTTCACCACGCTGGTCACCAGGTTGGACATACGCATACCTTCGACCAGGGAGTTGTCGTAGAAGAAGGTCAGCTCAGGCACGATACGCAGGCGCATCGCTTTACCGAGCAGAGAGCGGATGAAACCAGAGGCTTCCTGCAGCGCTTTAATGCCATTTTTCACTGCCGCTTCGTCCTGATCGTTCAGGAACGTCACGAATACTTTGGCATACGCCAGGTCACGGGACATCTCCACGCCGGACACGGTGGTCATCATGCCCACACGCGGATCTTTAATTTCGCGTTGCAGGATGAGCGCGATCTCTTTCTGCATTTCCTGCGCTACGCGCTGCGGGCGACCAAATTCTTTCGCCATAATAAATTCTCCAGACAAAAAAGGGGCTAAAGCCCCTTTTTAAAATTATTGCCGGGTGGCACGAGGCGATCCCGGCCGACATATGGACCTATCCCAACAGGATTAGTCGATGCTGCGTTGGATCTCGATGATTTCGAACACTTCGATCATATCGCCAACGCGAACGTCGTTGTAGTTCTTCACGCCGATACCACATTCCATGCCGTTACGGACTTCGTTAACGTCATCTTTGAAGCGGCGCAGGGATTCCAGCTCGCCTTCGTAGATAACCACGTTGTCACGCAGTACGCGGATTGGGTTGTGACGCTTGATGGTACCTTCGGTAACCATACAGCCCGCGATCGCACCGAATTTCGGTGATTTGAACACATCACGCACTTCAGCCAGACCGATGATCTGCTGTTTCAGCTCTGGAGACAGCATACCGCTCATCGCTGCTTTCACTTCGTCGATCAGGTTATAGATGACGGAGTAGTAACGCAGATCCAGGCTTTCCGCTTCGATCACGCGGCGAGCAGACGCGTCAGCACGCACGTTGAAGCCAACCAGGATGGCGTTGGAGGCAGCCGCCAGGGTTGCGTCGGTTTCGGTGATACCACCTACGCCAGAACCGATGATCTTCACTTTAACTTCGTCGGTAGACAGTTTCAGCAAGGAGTCGGAGATCGCTTCCACAGAACCCTGAACGTCTGCTTTCAGTACGACGTTCACTTCGTGAACTTCGCCTTCAGCCATGTTCGCAAACATGTTCTCGAGTTTAGATTTCTGCTGACGAGCCAGTTTAACTTCACGGAATTTGCCCTGACGGTACAGTGCAACTTCACGCGCTTTCTTCTCGTCACGCACAACGGTCACTTCGTCACCGGCAGCCGGCACACCGGACAGACCGAGGATTTCCACTGGAATGGACGGACCTGCTTCCAGCACTTCCTGACCCAGTTCGTTACGCATCGCACGAACACGACCGTATTCGAAACCACACAGGACGATATCGCCTTTATGCAGTGTACCTTCGCGAACCAGAACGGTAGCCACTGGGCCACGGCCTTTATCCAGGAAGGATTCGATGACCGCGCCGCTCGCCATACCGTTACGGATCGCTTTCAGCTCCAGAACTTCAGCCTGCAGCAGGATCGCGTCCAGCAGCTCGTCGATACCGGTACCTGCTTTCGCAGACACGTGTACGAACTGGCTTTCACCGCCCCACTCTTCTGGCAGGATGCCGTACTGGGACAGTTCGTTTTTAACACGATCCGGATCCGCTTCTGGCTTATCGATCTTGTTCACTGCAACCACAACAGGCACACCCGCCGCTTTCGCGTGCTGGATAGCTTCGATAGTCTGTGGCATGACGCCATCGTCTGCAGCAACAACCAGAACAACGATATCTGTCGCCTGAGCACCACGCGCACGCATTGAGGTGAACGCGGCGTGACCTGGGGTATCCAGGAAGGTGATCATACCGTTGTCGGTTTCAACGTGATATGCACCGATGTGCTGGGTAATACCACCCGCTTCACCGGAGGCCACTTTCGTAGAACGAATGTAGTCGAGCAGCGAGGTTTTACCGTGGTCAACGTGACCCATGATGGTCACAACTGGCGCACGCGGTTCTGCCGCAGCACCGGTATCACGGTCGCTCATTACCGCTTCTTCCAGCTCGTTTTCACGACGCAGGATAACTTTATGGCCCATCTCTTCGGCAACCAGCTGTGCGGTTTCCTGGTCGATAACCTGGTTGATGGTCGCCATTGCGCCCAGTTTCATCATCGCTTTGATGACCTGAGAGCCTTTAACCGCCATTTTGTTCGCCAGATCGCCAACGGTGATGGTTTCGCCGATCACAACGTCACGGTTAACGGCCTGAGCTGGCTTCTGGAAGCCCTGCTGCAGGGAAGAACCTTTACGCTGTTTGCCGCCTTTACCGCCACGCACGGCTGCACGCGCTTCTTCACGATCAGCTTTAGACTCGGCGTGTTTGTTGCCTTTTTTCGCCGGACGCGCTGCTTTCGCATTGCGACCACGACCACGGCCGCCTTCAACTTCACGGTCGTTATCATCTTCAGCCTGACGCGCGTGCTGAGAAGTGGTCACGTGATAGTCGCTGGTATCTTCAGTCGGTTCAGCGGTATTCACACCATTCTTCTCGTTTTCTTCTGCCATACGGCGCGCTTCTTCAGCCACACGACGCGCTTCTTCTTCCAGCTTGCGGCGTGCTTCTTCTTCCGCTTTACGCTTCAGCTCGGCAGCTTCATTTTCACGGCGGGCTTTTTCAGCCTGGGCGGTTTTGGTCATTTCGTCTGTCTGTTGATTGCTCACTTTGTCTTTTTCCGCAGCTTCACGCTTCACTTTATCACTTGCGTCGCGTTTCGCTTTTTCTGCGGCCTCACGTTCAGCTTTTAATTCTGCCTCACGTTTGGCAGATGCTTCCGCCTCACGCTGAGCTTGTTCTTCCGCTTCACGCTGTGCCTGCTCTTCCGCGGCAAGGCGTTCTGCCTCTTGCGGATCACGTTTTACAAAGGTGCGCGTCTTGCGGACTTCAATTTGTACCGATTTACTTTTGCCACCGGTACCAGGGATATTCAACGTGCTGCGCGTTTTGCGCTGCAGCGTCAGCTTGTCAGGCGCAGAGCCGTGTTCACGGTTCAGGTGCGCTAACAAGGTTTGTTTTTCGTTTGCCGTCACCGAGTCATCAGCGGTCTTCGGGATCCCTGCATCAGCAAATTGCTGTACCAGGCGGTCCACGGAGGTCTGAATCTCGGCAGCCAGCGATTTTACAGTTACATCAGTCATGCTGTTCCTTCCTGCTACAGTTTATTACGCTTCGTCGCCGAACCAGCAAATATTACGTGCGGCCATGATGAGTTCGCCGGCTTTCTCGTCGGTTAAACCTTCGATATCAGCCAGGTCATCAACGCCTTGCTCAGCGAGATCTTCCAGCGTACAAACACCACGGGCAGCCAGCTTGAACGCAATCGCACGATCAAGACCTTCCAGATTCAGCAGGTCATCAGCCGGCTTTTTATCGCCAAGGCTTTCTTCCTGAGCCAGTGCCAGGGTGGTCAGTGCGTTTTTAGCGCGTTCACGCAGGGCTTCAACGGTTGGTTCATCCAGACCGTCAATTTCCAGCAGCTCTTTCATTGGCACATAGGCCAGTTCTTCCAGCGTAGAGAAACCTTCTTCTACCAGAACCGTGGCGAACTCTTCGTCAATGTCCAGGTATTTCGTGAAGGTATCGATCGCCGCATGGGCTTCAGCCTGATGCTTGGCCTGCAGGTCATCAACGGTCATGACGTTGAGTTCCCAGCCGCTCAGCTGTGACGCCAGGCGTACGTTCTGACCGTTACGGCCGATTGCCTGCGCCAGGTTGCCCGCTTCAACAGCGATATCCATGGTGTGTTTGTCTTCGTCAACAACGATAGACGCCACATCCGCCGGAGCCATTGCGTTGATCACGAACTGCGCCGGGTTGTCATCCCACAGAACGATATCGATACGTTCGCCGCCCAGCTCGGTAGAGACCGCCTGAACACGCGCACCACGCATACCGACGCAAGCACCGACCGGGTCGATACGCTTGTCGTTGGTTTTCACCGCAATTTTCGCACGGGAGCCCGGATCGCGAGCCGCCGCTTTAATCTCGATAACTTCTTCACCGATTTCCGGCACTTCGATACGGAACAGTTCAACCAGCATTTCTGGTTTAGAACGGGTCACGAACAGCTGTGCACCACGCGCTTCAGGGCGAACGGCATACAGCACACCACGGATACGGTCGCCAGGGCGGAAGTTTTCACGCGGCAGCATGTCTTCACGCAGGATCACCGCTTCAGCGTTGCCCGGCATCCCTTCAGATTTGATCTCCAGAGAGATGTTGTCGCGGTTCACTTTCTTCACCACACCCGTGATGATTTCGCCTTCCTGATCGCGGAACTGATCAACAACCAGCGCACGCTCGGCTTCGCGAACTTTCTGCACGATAACCTGTTTTGCGGTCTGGGTGGTGATACGGTCGAAGGTCACAGACTCAATCTGATCTTCAACATAGTCACCAACGTTCAGGCTTTCGTCTTCAAAACGTGCCGCTTCCAGAGTGATCTCTTTGGTTGGCTGGGTCACTTCTTCAACGATTACCCAACGACGGAATGTATCGAAGTCACCGCTTTTGCGATCGATTTCTACGCGAACATCGATCTCTTGTTCGTATTTTTTCTTGGTTGCTGTAGCCAGTGCACTTTCCAGCGCTTCGAAAATCTTTTCACGCGGCAGTGATTTCTCGTTGGAGACGGCTTCAACAACAGCCAAAATTTCTTTGTTCATCGCGGGCTTTTCACCTCAATCCAGACTGTTAAAAGTGGGGAACCAGGTTCGCCTTCTGGATATTACTCAGCGCGAACACTTCATCTTTGCCTTCGACTGTCACCGTGATCATTTCACCATCAACGGCTTTGATAATTCCCTGCCATTTACGGCGGTTCTGTACGGCCATACGCAGAACGAGAGCCACTTCTTCACCGGTAAAGCGCACATAGTGCTCGGCCGTGAACATCGGGCGATCGAGGCCAGGTGAGGAAACTTCCAGGTTGTACGCAACGGTAATCGGATCTTCAACATCAAGAACCGCACTCACCTGGTGGCTAACATCAGCACAATCATCAACATTGATGCCATCTTCACTATCAATATAGATGCGCAGCGTCGATGTGCGGCCGCGAACGAATTCGATGCCGACCAGTTCGTAGCCCAGTGCTTCGACCGGTGCAGTAATCATCTCTGTTAATTTTTGCTCTAATGTGGACAAGCCCACCCCCAAGACATAAAAAAAGGGCGTAAAGCCCAGTTATTCTGTAGTCAGATAACAAAAAACCCCGATAAATCGGGGCTTTAGATAACTGAACCCTATAGCCACAACGGTGGCCTGGAGCACTCTCCGAAAGAATTTTTTCAAATCCAGCTACGAAGGCTCTGAGTCTTCACAGTATATTTGAAAAATGACTTTATGGGAAAGTGGTTGCGGGGGCCGGATTTGAACCGACGACCTTCGGGTTATGAGCCCGACGAGCTACCAGGCTGCTCCACCCCGCGCCTGAAACGTGGCAAATTCTACGCTTTTTGGCGAGAAAATGCAAATAATGCTGGGATTTGGTACCGAAGACGGGACGTAAAATCGGCGTTCAGTATATTGATAGTGAACCCCGCCTGTCAACCCAGTTTCCACCAGGCCAAACGGAGGGAAATTTTTACAAAAAACGCACGAGTCTCTTCCGGTCATCGACAAAAGATGATTAAATGAATACTCACTTATTTTGCATAAACATGCATCGAGAGCGAAAGCGGTCTCTAATCAGTCAATCACGCAGGGTTTTATTTTATGACGACGATTCTCAAGCATCTTCCGGTAGGACAACGTATTGGCATCGCTTTTTCAGGCGGCCTGGATACCAGCGCTGCACTGCTGTGGATGCGCCAGAAGGGAGCGGTTCCGTATGCATATACAGCGAACCTGGGTCAGCCGGATGAGGACGACTATGATGCCATTCCTCGTCGTGCTAAAGAGTATGGCGCAGAGAACGCACGTCTGATTGACTGCCGTAAGCAGCTGGTCGCCGAAGGTATTGCCGCTATTCAGTGTGGCGCTTTCCATAATACCACCGGCGGTCTGACCTATTTCAACACCACCCCACTGGGCCGTGCCGTGACCGGCACCATGCTGGTTGCCGCCATGAAAGAAGATGGTGTGAACATCTGGGGTGACGGCAGTACCTATAAAGGCAACGACATTGAACGTTTCTATCGCTATGGCCTGCTGACTAACGCCGAGCTGCAGATTTACAAACCGTGGCTGGATACCGATTTTATCGATGAGCTGGGCGGCCGTCATGAAATGTCTGAATTTATGATTGCCTGCGGCTTCGACTATAAGATGTCCGTCGAAAAAGCCTACTCCACTGATTCCAACATGCTGGGCGCGACGCACGAAGCAAAAGATCTGGAGTTCCTGAATTCCAGCGTGAAAATCGTTAACCCCATCATGGGTGTGAAGTTCTGGGATGAAAACGTCCAAATCCCGGCAGAGGAAGTGACCGTGCGTTTCGAGCGTGGCCATCCGGCTGCCCTCAATGGCAAGACCTTCTCTGATGATGTGGAACTGATGCTGGAAGCGAACCGCATCGGCGGCCGTCACGGTCTGGGTATGAGCGATCAGATTGAAAACCGTATCATTGAAGCGAAGAGCCGTGGCATCTATGAAGCCCCGGGGATGGCGCTGCTGCACATTGCGTATGAACGTCTGCTGACCGGCATTCACAACGAAGATACCATTGAGCAATATCACTCTCATGGCCGTCAGTTGGGTAAACTGCTGTATCAGGGCCGCTGGTTCGATCCGCAGGCACTGATGCTGCGTGATGCTCTGCAACGTTGGGTGGCAAGCGCTATTACTGGCGAAGTGACTCTGGAACTGCGTCGCGGTAACGACTACTCCATCCTGAATACCGTGTCCGACAACCTGACCTACAAAGCAGAGCGTCTGACCATGGAGAAAGGCGAATCCGTGTTCTCACCTGATGACCGTATTGGTCAGCTGACCATGCGTAATCTGGATATCACCGATACCCGTGAGAAGCTGTTCAACTACGTTGAGAATGGCCTGCTGTCAGCCAGTTCCGGTAACGGCCTGCCGCAGGTTGAAAACCTGGAGCACAGCGATAAGAAGTAATCGCTGAGATGAAATGCAAAAGGCGTCCGATGGACGCCTTTTTTTGGTTTTTTTTCGATCGTACTTCAGACGAAAAAAAAGACGTCTTTCGACGTCTTTCTTCTGGAATATTGGTACCGAGGATGGGACTCGAACCCACAAGCCCGTTAGGGCACTACCACCTCAAGGTAGCGTGTCTACCAATTCCACCACCTCGGTACGGAATACTTACTGCGGGATATCGCTGGTTGGCTTAGCCGGTGCAGCTGGCTGAGTCTGCTCAGTTTTCGCTGGCGCGCTCAGGTTTTCCCACTCGCTTCCTTTGCTGGTCTTGTTGCTGTTGATATTGCCCAGCACCAGGCTGATGATGAAGAACAGCGTAGCCAGAATCGCTGTAGTACGGGTCATGAAGTTCGCAGAACCACTTGAACCGAACAGCGTACCGGAAGCGCCTGCTCCGAAGGAGGCTCCCATATCAGCGCCTTTACCTTGCTGCAGCATAATCAGCGCTACGAGAGCGATGGCTACAATAAGGAAAACAACTAAAAGAGCTTCGTACATAATCAACCTGTTCCTTGCGGATTTGCCGCATACCAATGCTTCGACCAATTAGCAGGATTTTTGTTTCCCACTGAAGCGGGTGTGAATACTAACCAAAGCGAATGACCTTCGCAAGGGCAATTTTGACGCATTGTATCAACTGCAGAAAAAAACAGCAAAAAGCCATTAAATGCTTAAAACTAAGGCGGCAAGCGCCGCCTTTTTAAACACTTACTGTGAAAAGTTATGCAGCTTTTACGGCATCCGCAATACGGTGCGCAAATTCCGTCACCTGCGTTTCGTCTTCACCTTCCACCATCACGCGGATCAGCGGTTCAGTACCCGACTTACGCAGCAGAACACGACCACGGCTGCCGAGCGCGGCTTCAACCTCAGTCATGACGGCTTTTACATTTTCATTTTCCAGCGGATCGCCTTTTCCTGCGGTGAAGCGCACGTTGACAAGGATCTGCGGGAACATTTTCATACCGCTGCAGAGATCCTGCAGGGTCATATGATTGCGGGCCATGGCGGCTACCACCTGCAGTGCCGCGACGATGCCGTCACCGGTGGTGGTTTTGTCCAGCAGGATCACGTGACCGGAGTTTTCTGCGCCAATACGCCAGCCTTTCTCCTGCAGTTTTTCCAGCACGTAGCGGTCACCCACTTTCGCACGAACAAACGGGATACCCAGCTGTTTCAACGCCAGCTCCAGTCCCATATTGCTCATCAGGGTACCCACGGCGCCGCCGCGCAACTGCCCCTGACGCAGGCCTTCACGGGCGATGATATAAAGAATTTGATCACCATCGACCTTGTTACCTTCGTGATCAACCATGATCACACGGTCGCCGTCACCGTCCAGCGCAATACCGAGATCCGCTTTTTCTGCCAGCACGCGTGCCTGCAGGGCACGAACGTCTGTCGCACCGACCTGTTCGTTAATGTTCAGACCATCAGGCTCACAGCCGATGGTGATCACTTTCGCCCCCAGCTCACGGAAAACATTAGGCGCAATGTGATACGTCGCACCGTTTGCACAGTCCACCACAATTTTAAGGTGAGCCAGGCTTAGCTCGTTCGGGAAGGTCCCTTTGCAGAATTCAATGTAACGGCCAGCTGCATCAACAATACGGTTTGCTTTGCCCAGTTCAGCGGAATCGACGCAGGTGATCTCTTTTTCCATTTCGGCTTCGATCGCCTCTTCCACTTCATCCGGTAGCTTGGTGCCATCGATGGAGAAGAACTTGATGCCGTTGTCATAGAACGGGTTATGCGAGGCAGAAATCACGATGCCAGCTTCCGCGCGGAAGGTACGCGTCAGATACGCAACAGCCGGGGTTGGCATTGGCCCCGTAAAGGAAGCTGAAAGCCCCGCTGCGGCCAGTCCGGCTTCCAGCGCGGACTCCAGCATATAGCCGGAGATACGGGTATCTTTACCAATGATAATTTTACGCGAGCCATGACGTGCCAGAACCTTGCCAGCAGCCCAACCAAGTTTAAGCACAAAATCAGGGGTGATTGGAGCATCGCCTACGCGCCCACGGATACCATCGGTACCAAAATACTTACGATTACTCATAGCGTTTCTTTTCCTTCGCTGCCAGTGTGGCTTCCACCACACGCATGGCTTCTACTGTTTCTTTAACATCATGGACACGGATAATGTGTGCGCCTTGCATTGCCGCAATCACCGCACAAGCCAGGCTACCGCTCAGGCGTTCACTCGGCCCTACATTGAGCAACTGCCCAATCATCGACTTTCTCGACATGCCAACCAGCAGCGGCAGGCCGAAATGATGAAACTCTGATAAGCGCGCAAGCAACTCATAATTGTGAGAGAGATTTTTACCGAAACCGAACCCCGGGTCGAGCAGCAATTTCTCTTTTGCGATACCTGCACCCTCACAGCGTGCAATATGCTCATTAAAGAAGCGATTCACATCCGCAAAAACATCCTCATACTTAGGCGCATCCTGCATCGTTTTCGGCTGGCCTTGCATATGCATCAGACAAACCGGCAGCCCGGTTTCCGCAGCCGCCTCAATCGCCCCTGGCTCGGTGAGAGAGCGGATATCATTGATGATGTGAGCACCCACTCGCGCCACTTCGCGAATGACCTCTGGCTTGGACGTGTCGACGGATATCCACACCTCAAAACGTTGTGCGATCGCTTCTACCACCGGCACCACCCGCGCCAGCTCTTCTTCCACCGAAACCTCTGCCGCCCCTGGACGCGTCGATTCACCGCCGACGTCAATGATTGTGGCTCCCGCGTTGATCATCAGATTGGCGTGCTTAACCGCCTCGATAAGCGTGTTATGCGTGCCACCATCAGAGAAGGAGTCAGGCGTGACATTCAGGATCCCCATCACATGCGGATGTGAGAGATCGAGATGCGAGTCCTGGGCGAATAGTTTCATGGTTAAATCCCTGGTATTAATGTGGTTTAACAGAAAAGAAAAACCCCGGAGCAAGCTCCAGGGTTTGAGGTACAGACATACTCACCAACAGCAGTGACTTACTTGTCGCCCAACTGTTCTGACATGGTGTTGCCCGGGTTCGGCGTACGTGGTTCATCAACCGGACGCGGCGCACGCGGGGTGCCATTGTTGTCAGAATTGTTGGAAGCACCTGGGTCTTCCCAGCCTGCTGGCGGACGCACTTCGCGGCGAGCCATCAGGTCGTCAATCTGCGGAGCATCGATGGTCTCATATTTCATGAGCGCATCTTTCATCGAATGCAGAATGTCCATATTGTCGTTCAGGATCTGACGTGCGCGACCGTAGTTACGTTCAATCAGCGCTTTCACTTCCTGGTCGATGATGCGAGCTGTCTCATCAGACATATGTTTCGCTTTCGCCACAGAGCGGCCCAGGAACACTTCGCCCTCTTCCTCTGCATACAGCAGTGGACCGAGTTTGTCGGAGAAGCCCCACTGGGTCACCATGTTACGCGCCAGGTTTGTCGCCACTTTAATATCGTTGGACGCACCGGTAGAAACATGTTCCGCACCGTAGATAATCTCTTCCGCCAGACGACCGCCGTACAGGGTTGAAATCTGGCTTTCCAGTTTCTGACGGCTGGCGCTAATCGCGTCGCCTTCAGGCAGGAAGAAGGTCACACCCAGCGCACGACCGCGCGGAATGATCGTCACTTTATGCACCGGATCGTGTTCCGGCACCAGGCGACCGATAATCGCGTGGCCCGCTTCGTGGTATGCCGTGGACTCTTTCTGCGCTTCCGTCATCACCATGGAGCGGCGTTCCGCCCCCATCATGATTTTGTCTTTCGCTTTTTCGAATTCCACCATCGATACCACGCGCTTGTTACCGCGAGCAGCAAACAGTGCAGCTTCGTTGACCAGGTTAGCCAAATCCGCACCGGAGAAGCCCGGTGTACCGCGCGCAATGATTGCCGCGTCGATATCTGGCGCCAGCGGTACGCGACGCATGTGAACTTTCAGAATCTGTTCACGACCACGGACATCCGGCAGACCAACCACAACCTGACGGTCGAAACGGCCTGGACGCAGCAGCGCCGGGTCAAGAACGTCCGGACGGTTAGTTGCCGCAATAACGATAATACCCTCGTTACCTTCAAAGCCGTCCATCTCAACCAGCATCTGGTTCAGAGTCTGCTCACGTTCATCATGACCACCGCCCAGGCCTGCGCCACGCTGGCGACCTACGGCGTCGATTTCATCGATGAAGATAATGCACGGTGCTGCCTTTTTAGCCTGCTCGAACATGTCACGCACACGAGATGCACCAACACCCACGAACATTTCTACGAAGTCAGAACCCGAAATAGTAAAGAACGGCACCTTCGCTTCACCCGCGATGGCTTTCGCCAGCAGGGTTTTACCGGTACCCGGAGGGCCGACCATCAGGACGCCTTTCGGGATCTTACCGCCCAGCTTCTGGAAACGGCTCGGCTCGCGCAGGTATTCAACCAGTTCACCCACCTCTTCTTTTGCTTCGTCACAACCGGCGACGTCTGCAAACGTGGTTTTGATCTGATCTTCCGTCAACATACGCGCCTTGCTCTTACCGAACGACATGGCACCTTTGCCACCGCCGCCCTGCATCTGGCGCATAAAGAAGATCCAGACGCCGATAAGAAGCAGCATCGGGAACCAGGAGATGAAGATAGAAGCCAGCAGGCTTGGTTCTTCTGGCGGCTCACCTACCACCTTGACGTTTTTAGTCAGAAGGTTATCAAGCAGCTTAGGATCGTTCACCGGGATGTAAGTCGTGTAACGGTTACTATCTTTCTTGGTAACGTTGATCTCACGTCCGTTGATACGCGCTTCGCGAACCTGGTCCTGATTGACCTCCTGCAGGAAGGTAGAATAATCCACCTTGCGGCCATTCGACTCGCTGGGCCCAAAGCTCTGGAATACTGACATCAGCACAACGGCAATGACCAGCCAGAGTATTAGGTTTTTCGCCATGTCACTCAAGGGATTAACCTCATATTACAACTGTGTTAAAAACAGCGTCAGGATACTCTATATCCAGTGTCATTCAAACTTTCGTCTGAAATCCACCAGCTATCATTTTCGCCCGGTCGCTACAATATACACTTCACGGGAACGGGCCCGGGAAGAGTCCGGCTTACGAACTTTGACCTTCGCAAACAGGGAGCGAATTTCCTTAAGGTACTCCTCGAAACCTTCGCCCTGAAACACCTTCACAACAAAACTACCACCAGGCGCTAGTACATCACGACACATTTCTAACGCTAGCTCCACCAGATACATGGCGCGGGGGATATCCACCGCCGGTGTTCCACACATATTTGGTGCCATATCTGACATGACAACCTGGACCTTACTGTCACCTACACGATCAAGTAACGCTTTCAGCACTAATTCATCACGAAAGTCGCCCTGAAGGAAGTCGACACCAACGATGGGATCCATTGGTAAAAGATCGCATGCGATGATTCGGCCCGTGCCGCCAATCTGCGTTACCGCATACTGGGACCATCCGCCAGGTGCCGCACCGAGGTCAACCACCGTCATCCCCGGCTTAAAAAGTTTGTCACTTTGCTGTATTTCATCAAGTTTAAACCAGGCACGGGAACGCAACCCCTTTTTCTGTGCCTGTTGAACATATTTATCGCTAAAGTGTTCCTGAAGCCAGCGGCTGGAACTGGCAGAACGCTTTTTACCTGTCATTTAACATTTCCGTCCTGGTTCATCGTTGCTTGCCTGTGACGTAAATTTCTACGCAGCTATTTGGCGATATAAGGGAGATGGCGGTAGAATGAACCGTTTTCAATCCCAACGTAAGCAAAAATATACGATGAATCTGAGTACTAAACAAAAACAGCACCTTAAAGGTCTGGCACATCCGCTCAAGCCTGTAGTCATGCTTGGCAACAATGGTTTGACCGAAGGGGTGCTTGCCGAGATTGAACAAGCGCTGGAACACCACGAGCTGATCAAGGTGAAAATTGCCTCTGAAGACAGAGACACGAAGAACTTGATCGTGGAAGCCATCGTGCGCGAAACCGGTGCCTGTAATGTACAGGTCATCGGTAAAACGCTGGTGCTCTATCGCCCAACTAAAGAGCGTAAAATCTCGCTGCCACGCTAAGGATATCCTGAATTAAACACATTTTCTGTGTAAAACGAGGGATTTCTGTCAGCAGGTGAGCAAAATGCCATGCTCCTTGAGTTGTTAAAAGGCCGCTATGCGGCCTTTTTCCTTTCTTTACAATGTATCAACATCTATGTGGCGAGGCGAATTACAGGTACTCAACCTTGATAATTTCGTATTCCACTTCCCCGCCCGGGGTACGGATGGTGACCACATCGTCCTGCTCTTTGCCAATCAGGCCGCGGGCAATCGGAGAGTTCACTGAGATCAGGTTCTGTTTGAAGTCAGCTTCATCATCGCCCACGATGCGGTAAGTCTGCTCTTCGTCAGTGTCCAGGTTCAGCACGCTAACGGTCGAACCGAAGATCACACGGCCATTGTTTGGCATTTTGGTGATATCGATAACCTGCGCATTGGACAGTTTTGCTTCGATATCTTTAATACGCCCTTCACAGAACCCCTGCTGCTCACGCGCCGCATGGTATTCAGCGTTCTCTTTCAGGTCGCCATGCTCACGCGCTTCCGCGATAGCGGCGATGATTTCAGGGCGACGAACCGATTTCAGGAAATCCAGCTCTTCGCGCAGTTTTTCGGCACCACGTAAGGTCATCGGAATAGCTTGCATTTGTTATACCTCTTAAACATTCCTGTTGGGAGCAGTGTTCCCTGCCCCGGCCCTCATGAGCGGGCCAGAAGCAAAAAGAAAACCGACCCGGGAGCTACGCCCCAGGTCAGCAGCAATTTTCAATTTGATACGCATTTTACCGCGAAGTTCACTATGGGTCATCGTTTACTTTGCAGTGCTATGCACCGTAGTATGACGGTTTGTTTTCGGGTTGTTAGCGCGAGATTATGCGATTTTCCAGATTTATCATCGGATTGACTACCAGTATAACGTTCAGCGTTCAGGCCGCGAATGTTGATGAGTACATTAATCAGCTACCCGCCGGTGCTAACCTTGCACTGATGGTGCAGAAGGTCGGGGCACAGGCACCAGAGATTGACTACCACAGTCAACAAATGGCGCTGCCTGCCAGTACCCAGAAGGTGATCACTGCGCTCGCCGCCCTGCTTCAGCTCGGGCCTGACTTCCGTTTTACCACCACCCTTGAGACCAAAGGCAAGGCTGAAGACGGTGAGTTGAAAGGCGATCTCATCGCCCGCTTTGGCGGTGACCCCACCTTCAAACGCCAGGATATCCGCAACATGGTGGCGGTGCTGAAAAAATCCGGCGTGCAGAAGATCGATGGCAACGTGTTGATCGATACCTCCATCTTTGCCAGCCACGATAAAGCCCCTGGCTGGCCGTGGAACGACATGACGCAGTGCTTTAGCGCGCCGCCAGCGGCCGCTATTGTTGACCGTAACTGCTTCTCGATTTCGCTTTACAGCGCGCCAAAACCGGACGATTTAGCGTTTATTCGCGTAGCGTCTTACTACCCGGTCACCATGTTTAGCCAGGTCCGTACGCTGGCCAAAGGCTCCCCGGACGCACAGTATTGCGAACTGGATGTCGTGCCCGGCGATCTTAACCGCTTCACCCTTACCGGATGCCTGACGCAACGCGCCGATCCCCTACCGCTGGCCTTCGCCATCCAGGATGGTGCAAGCTACGCGGGCGCAATTCTCAAGGACGAACTGAAACAGGCTGGGATCACCTATACCGGTACTCTCCTGCGTCAGACGCAGGTTAATCAACCCGGCACGGTTATCGCCAGCAAACAGTCTGAACCGTTGCACGATTTGCTAAGGATCATGCTGAAGAAGTCTGACAATATGATCGCCGACACGGTATTCCGCATGATTGGTCACGCGCGTTTCGGTGTTCCGGGAACCTGGCGTGCAGGCTCCGACGCCGTGCGTCAGATCCTGCGTCAGCAGGCGGGCATCGATCTGGGCAATACGATCGCTGTCGATGGTTCCGGGTTATCGCGTCACAATTTGATCTCTCCGGCAACCATGATGCAAGTGCTTCAGTACATTGCACAACATGACACTGAGCTAAACTTTATCTCGATGCTGCCCCTTGCCGGGCATGACGGTTCACTTCAGTACCGGGCCGGCCTTCACGCTGCCGGTGTGGACGGTAAAGTGTCCGCTAAAACAGGTTCACTGCAGGGGGTTTACAACCTTGCAGGCTTCATCACTACCGCCAGCGGGCAACGCATGGCATTCGTGCAGTATCTTTCCGGCTATGCCGTCGAACCGGCCGACCAGCGCAATCGCCGTATCCCGCTGGTACGCTTCGAAAGCAGGCTTTATAAGGACATCTACCAGAATAACTAGCGATGAAACTACTTATAGTTGAAGACGATCTGTTATTACAGGAAGGGCTGGCGCTTGCGCTGGCCAATGAAGGATATGCCCTCGACTGCGCCGCCACGGCGGCAGAGGCGGATGCCCTGATCCAGAGCGGGGAATACAGTCTGGTGATCCTCGATCTTGGCTTACCAGATAAAGACGGTGCCACATTGTTAAGCCAGTGGCGCCGCCGCGGTGTCGACAACCCGGTGTTGATCCTGACGGCACGTGATGCCATCGAAGATCGTATCAACGGCCTTGATTCCGGCGCGGATGATTATCTGGTGAAGCCTTTTGCCCTCGCAGAGCTACAGGCACGCGTGCGGGCGTTAATCCGCCGCTATCAGGGGCATAGTGATAACTTACTCACCGACGGGGATATTACGCTGAATCTGCAAACCCAGCAGGTGCTGCGTGAGTCACAACCCGTTGAGGTCACCCCCAAAGAGTTCGCTCTGCTTACGCGTCTGATCATGCGGAGCGGACAGACGGTACACCGAGAAACCCTCCAGCAGGATATTTACTCCTGGCAAGATGATCCGGGGTCAAACACCCTTGAAGTGCACATTCACAATCTGCGGCGCAAACTCGGTAAAGACAGAATAAAAACCGTACGCGGTGTGGGCTATCGTCTGGAGAGCCAGAAATGAACAGCATGCGTCGGCGATTGATGGTTCTGCTGGCGGTTATTCTGTTATTTTTCCAGTTGATAAGCGTAATCTGGCTCTGGCATGAAAGCCGCGAACAGATTGGTTTTCTGGTCAATGAAACGTTGTCGGCAAAATCACGCAACAACCACGTTGAAAAAGAGATCCGCGAAGCGATTGCCTCACTGCTGGTCCCCTCCCTGGTGATGGTTGGCTTCACCCTGCTCTTCTCCTTCTGGGCAGTTACCTGGATAACCCGCCCCCTGAACAAGCTGCGTGCCAGTCTGGCGAATCGTTCCGCGGACAACCTGACCCCGCTGCCAATGTATTCCGATATGGAAGAAATCGGTGCCGTCACCACCTCTCTGAATCAGTTGCTCGCCAGGCTGGATCACACCATCCAGCAGGAAAGACTCTTTACCGCCGATGCTGCGCACGAGCTGCGCACGCCTCTCGCCGGGATCAGGCTGCATCTGGAACTCATGGCGCAGTCAGGTTCGCCGCAGGCTTCGACACTCATCAGCCGTATCGATCAGCTCATGCATACCATTGAACAGTTGCTCATGCTGGCGCGTGCCGGGCAGGCGATGGCAAGCGGCCACTACGAGACGGTGAACTGGACAGACAATATCATCACCCCGCTTGGCCTTGAGCATGAAGCCAAAGAACATACGGTGATATGGCCGGCCAAAAGCCCACTAACGGTGCAGGGGGACGCGGTGCTTCTGCGATTGATGCTGCGTAACCTGCTGGAGAATGCCGGACGTTATAGCCCGGCAGGAACAACCATCACCGTGACATTAACCGGCCTGGACGGCGGTACGCGGGTCAGCGTTATCGATCAGGGACCCGGTATTGATGAAGCGCACCGGCAGTCGATCACCGAGCCGTTCCGTCGTCTCGACCAGCGCTACGGCGGTAGTGGCCTGGGTCTGAGTATCGTGCAACGCATCGTGCAGCTTCACCACGGAAAACTGACGCTGGAGAATGGCGCGCAAGGCGGTCTCATCGCCAGCTGCTGGCTGCCTTCAACACTGGAATAAAAAAAGCCCCTGTATCAACAGGGGCCTTCTGTGGTCATCAGTGCTTGTAGATGAACTCGACGCCTTCTTCGTCGTCTTCATCCCAGTCGTCGTCCCAGTCGTCTTCCTCCTCCGCTTCCAGCTCTTCAAGCTGTTGACGGTGGTAGTCATCCCACATGAATTCGACTTTTTCAGGCTGCTTCGCTTCTTCCGCCTGAACAACCGGGTTCTCGATGATAAAGGTCATCACATCCCAGCAGAGATCTTTCACGCCAACCTGGCTTGCCGCGGAGATCAGGTAGTATTTATCTTCCCACCCCATCGCTTCAGCAATGGCTTTCGCTTTTGCTTCCGCTTCGGCTTTGTCCATCAGGTCAATCTTGTTAAACACCAGCCAGCGTGGTTTGTTCGCCAGTTTCTCGCTGTATTTCTCCAGCTCGCCGACGATGATACGAGCATTTTCTACCGGATCGGAACCGTCGATCGGATCGATATCGATCAGGTGCAGCAGTACGCGGCAACGCTCAAGGTGTTTCAGGAAGCGAATACCCAGACCGGCACCTTCAGCAGCGCCTTCAATCAGACCCGGGATATCGGCAACCACGAAGCTCTTCTCGTTATCCATACGGACAACGCCCAGACTTGGCACCAGCGTGGTAAACGGATAGTCCGCCACTTTTGGCTTCGCTGCGGAGACGGCACGAATAAACGTCGATTTACCGGCGTTTGGCATACCCAGCATACCCACGTCAGCCAGCAGCATCAGCTCCAGCTGCAGGTCGCGCTTATCGCCCGGCGTACCCATCGTTTTCTGACGCGGTGTACGGTTGACGGAAGATTTGAAACGGCTGTTACCCAGACCGTGCCAGCCGCCTTTTGCGACCATCAGACGCTGACCGTGTTTGGTCATATCGCCCATGGTCTCACCTGTACCCTGATCGATCACACGCGTACCGACTGGCACCTTGATGGTCACGTCTTTACCGCGTTTCCCGGTACAGTCACGGCTCTGGCCATTCTGGCCACGTTCTGCGCGGAAAGATTTTTCGAAACGGTAGTCGATCAGCGTGTTGAGGTTCTCATCCGCCTCCAGCCACACGTCACCGCCGTCACCACCGTCGCCGCCGTCAGGGCCGCCACGTGGGATATATTTTTCACGGCGGAAGCTCACGCAACCGTTGCCGCCATCACCTGCCACGACCAGGATCGTCGCTTCATCAACAAACTTCATTTTACTCTCCGTAACTCATTCGCCTGAGCGGGGGACTACTACAACCGCTTCATTTTTGCGCCAACGCCCCCAGAGACGATGACCAATGGCGGAATACATCGCGCCCGCAACCACGACAAACGCACCGAGATAGCCCAACAGGTTGAGCATCGGTCTGACGAAGACATCGGGCCAGGCCATTGATAACAAATCTGAAAATAACAGCGTAAACAGCGGAGTGAGCGTAATCAATGCGCTCACCTGTGCTGCCTGCCAGCGCGCCATTGCTTCGGCCAGCGCGCCATAACCGACCAGCGTATTCAGCCCACAAAATATGAGGCACGCCAGCTGCCAGTCGCTAAGCTGGGTAATCACCCCCGGCTTCGCTAACGGCAATAATGCTATTGTACACAAAGTGTACAGCAAAAAGAGGATCTGCTGTGAAGCAAGACGACGCAATAACACCTTTTGCGCGACACCATAGCTCACCCAGACTGTTGCTGCCCCCACACCGAAGATCACACCCCAGGTGTAATCGGTCAGTCGGGTAAAAATCTCTATCAGGCTGGTATTAAAGAACATCACCAGACCACATAGCAGCATGCTCGCCCCGATAATCTGCGTACCCCGCATCTTCTCCTTGAGGATAAAGACGCTGGCGACCATCATGCCGACCGGTGAGAGTTGACCAATCACTTGCGACGCTGTCGGGCTGAGGTATTGCAGGGAAGAGCTGAACAGTATGAAGTTGCCAAACAGTCCACCGGTCGCGATAGCCAGCAACACCAGCCAGCGCGGTTTACGGAAGAGACGCAATGGTGGAAGCTTGCCTTTAACAGCGAGAATGGCACCCAGGCCGATACTTGCCATCAGAAAGCGATAAAACACCACCGTAGGCGGCTCCATCACTTCCAGTACCTGCTTCATTGCAATTGGCAGCGCACCCCAGCACATTGCGGTTGTGAGCGCCAAAAGAATACCAATGCCGGCCTGCTGCTTCATGCCCGTTTTCCCTACAGAAAAAATTACCGGGTTTCCAATGTAAAAAGCCCCGCAACAGGTTGCGGGGCTTTAATCCGTTACCGGACCGAGAAAACCTTACTCAGCAACGATGCTGATGTATTTACGGTTGTTCGGGCCTTTAACTTCAAATTTCACTTTACCGTCTGCTTTTGCAAACAGAGTGTGGTCACGACCGCAACCTACGTTGTTGCCAGCGTGGAATTTGGTACCACGTTGACGAACGATGATGCTACCCGCCAGAACGGATTCGCCACCGAAACGCTTAACGCCCAGGCGTTTAGCTTCTGAATCGCGACCGTTACGTGTGGAGCCGCCAGCCTTTTTATGTGCCATTTAAATCTCTCCTCAGGTCTTAGGCGCTGATGCCAGTAATTTTCACATCAGTGAACCACTGACGGTGGCCCTGCTGCTTACGGTAGTGTTTACGACGACGAAACTTAACGATTTTAACTTTCTCGCCACGACCGTGAGCAACAACTTCAGCTTTGATAACGCCGCCATCAACGAAAGGAACGCCGATTTTGACTTCTTCACCGTTTGCGATCATCAGAACTTCTGCGAACTCAACAGATTCGCCAGTTGCGATGTCCAGCTTTTCCAGGCGAACGGTCTGACCTTCGCTTACTCGGTGTTGTTTACCACCACTTTGGAAAACCGCGTACATATAAACTCCGCTTCCGCGCACATCCTCGTATGAATCAGAGTGCGCTATAAATATTCACAATAGGGCGCGAATATTACGCAAAACGCGAGCCTTTGACAAGTGCTACCGTCAATACATGAAGAAAAAAAACACAACACGTACGGTAGCGTTTATCTGAGCCGTTTTTTCAGTACAATCAGCAATACTATTGATAAACCGAAACCCTTCGTTACCCCATTGAAGATGGGATAAACAGGATAAAAAGCCCGGCTTTTGCGATGAATTTAGAAAAAATCAACGAGTTAACCGCGCAAGATATGGCGGGTGTGAATGCAGCAATCCTGGAACAACTCAACTCTGATGTTCAGCTAATCAATCAGTTGGGCTATTACATCGTCAGCGGTGGCGGTAAACGTATTCGCCCGATGATTGCCATCCTGGCTGCCAGAGCCGTTGGTTATCAGGGAAATGCCCATGTCACTATCGCTGCACTGATCGAATTTATTCACACTGCAACGCTTCTGCATGATGACGTTGTGGATGAATCGGACATGCGCCGCGGGAAAGCCACGGCAAACGCCGCCTTCGGCAACGCAGCCAGCGTTCTGGTCGGCGATTTTATCTATACCCGCGCCTTCCAGATGATGACCAGCCTCGGTTCTCTGAAAGTGCTGGAAGTGATGTCTGAAGCCGTTAACGTGATCGCGGAAGGCGAAGTACTGCAGCTGATGAACGTCAACGACCCTGACATCACCGAAGAAAACTACATGCGCGTGATCTACAGCAAAACGGCGCGCCTGTTTGAAGCCGCCGCGCAATGTTCCGGTATTCTGGCTGGCTGTACCGCTGCGCAGGAAAAAGGGCTGCAGGACTATGGCCGTTATCTGGGGACCGCATTCCAGCTGATTGACGATTTGCTGGACTACAGTGCTGATGGCGAAACGCTCGGCAAGAACGTCGGCGATGACCTCAATGAAGGCAAACCGACCCTGCCGCTGCTGCATGCCATGCGCAACGGAACGGCTGACCAGGCGAAAATGATCCGTGAAGCGATCGAGCAGGGAAATGGTCGCCATCTTCTGGAACCGGTACTGGAAACAATGGCTATCTGTGGCTCGCTGGAATGGACACGTCAGCGCGCTGAAGAAGAGGCGGATAAAGCCATCGCGGCACTTCAGGTCATTCCTGACAGTCCGTGGCGCGATGCGTTAATCGGTCTTGCCCACATCGCCGTACAGCGCGATCGTTAATGCCTCTCTTCTCCCCGTGCCCGTCGCGGGGAGATTCTTATAAGTGCTTATAAATTCCCTATTCACGTAAAATCATCGGTTTACAGGCCGCATGAATAAAGCTATGTCTTATTCTGAATATTCCTTCAAGTAACACGAACTTTTTAGGACCCGTGTTCGAAATGAGTATAGTAACTCCCGTCGTTTCAGTAGAAATGACATGGGTGATTACGAACACAAGGACAGCTTTATGGATATGAAATTTATCGACTGGCACTCAGCAGATATCATTGCTGCGCTGCGCAAAAAAGGAACGTCGCTCGCCGCAGAATCACGCCGCAATGGGTTGAGCTCTTCAACACTGGCAAATGCCCTGACTCGCCCCTGGCCAAAAGGTGAATTGATCATTGCGTCGGCGCTGGAGACGCATCCGTGGGTAATCTGGCCCTCGCGTTACCACGATCCCATTACCCATGAATTTATCGACAGAACACGCATGATTCGCCAGAAAAAAACGAAGAAAGAGCAGTCAGTCTGAGGCTCTTTTTTGACAGGAACAGCAACCCCCCGGTCATTTCTGGCAGGGGGCTGCCGGAACGATTACTCGCCCTTCACACGCTCGATATTGGCACCCAGCGCGCGCAGTTTGTCTTCAATACGCTCGTAACCACGATCGATATGGTAGATACGATCCACAACCGTCGTTCCTTCCGCGATACAACCCGCTAATACCAGGCTCGCAGACGCACGCAGATCGGTAGCCATAACCTGCGCACCGGACAGTTTCTCAACGCCGTGGCAAATCACTGTGTTACTTTCGATCTCTGCATGAGCGCCCATACGGATCAGTTCCGGTACGTGCATGAAGCGGTTCTCGAAGATAGTCTCGGTGATCACACCGGTACCTTCCGCCACCAGGTTCAGCAACGTGAACTGTGCCTGCATATCGGTCGGGAATGCCGGATGCGGGGCCGTGCGAACGGTGACCGCTTTCGGACGTTTACCGTGCATATCGAGGCTGATCCAGTCTTCACCGGTTTCAATATCCGCGCCCGCTTCACGCAGCTTCGCCAGCACCGCATCCAGGGTGTCAGGTTGCGCATTGCGGCAAACAATCTTGCCGCCAGAAATAGCCGCTGCTACCAGGAAAGTCCCGGTTTCGATACGGTCTGGCAGAACGCGATAAACACCGCCGCCCAGGCGCTCAACGCCTTCGATGGTGATGCGATCGGTACCCTGGCCAGCGATTTTTGCGCCCAGCGCCACGAGGAAGTTTGCGGTATCCACAATTTCCGGCTCGCGCGCGGCGTTTTCAATGATGGTAGTACCTTCAGCCAGCGTCGCCGCAGACATAATAGTGACGGTTGCGCCAACGCTCACTTTGTCCATGACAATGTGCGCGCCTTTCAGACGGCCATTAACGGACGCTTTAACGTAACCTTCTTCCAGTTTGATCTCCGCGCCCAGCTTCTCCAGACCGAAGATGTGGAGATCAACAGGACGCGCGCCGATGGCGCAACCACCCGGTAGTGACACCTGTCCCTGGCCAAAACGCGCCACCAGCGGGCCAAGCGCCCAGATGGATGCACGCATGGTTTTCACCAGGTCGTAAGGTGCTGAGAAGTTGTTCACATTGCTGGCATCGATCCAGACGGAACCATTACGCTCGACTTTCGTCCCCAACTGGGTGAGCAACTTCATGGTGGTGTCGATATCTTTCAGCTTCGGTACGTTCTGAATTTCTACCGGCTCTTCCGCGAGCAACGCCGCAAAGAGGATCGGCAGCGCGGCGTTTTTCGCGCCAGAAATTGTGACTTCGCCCTGGAGGCGCGTTGGCCCCTGTACACGAAATTTATCCATGGTGTGCTCTCTTATAAATTCAACCGTGCTGCGGGCGCATCGCCCTCAGCTCAAAAACCGTTTAGTTTGCGATCGCGTGCCCACTCTTGCGGGGTGAACGCTTTAATCGACAGGGCGTGGATGCGGTTATCCGCAATATATTCCATCAGCGGCGCGTACACAGCCTGCTGTTTCTTCACACGGCTCATACCGTCGAACATCTCACCCACAGCAATAACCTGGAAGTGACTGCCATCGCCAGTGACGTGGGCTTCCTGAAGGGAGAGTGCATTCATCAGCACTGTCTGGATTTCATGATTTTCCATGGGTTCTTAATCATCTGATAGTGAAAACAAGCCCAACATCTTAGAGCAAAGTGGCGTCGTCTTAAACAAGCAAAAAGCCCCGACGATGAAACTGTCAGGGCTTTCAGAAGTAACGCACTGAAAATATTAATGGGGCAGTACGTCCTGAGGGAGATTATAGAGCTGCGCCAGGGTCACGACATTATCGCTCACACCGTGAAGCGTAACGGTTGCCCCCTGCTTTTTCCCCACCGCAACGAGGTGAGCAAGCAGCGCGATCCCTGCCGTATCCACCCGCGTGACGTGGCTTAAATCGATCAGCGTAACGCCCTGCATGGCTTCATGGCGCTTATCCCACAATGGGTTAAGCAGATCCTGATCGAGTTCTCCGGACAGTGTTAACGTCTCGCCCTCACGTGACCAGCTCAGTTGCTGCGACATTACTTCTTCTCGTCCAGGGTGATTTTCTGGCGAGAGATGGACTGCAGCTGGGCGGTCAGGCCATCGATGCCTTTGGTACGCAGCAGGTCGCTCCACTCATTCTGCTTAGTGGTGATCATGCTCACCCCTTCGGCGATCATGTCATACGCCTGCCAGTTGCCGGTCTGGCTGTTTTTACGCCACTGGAAATCCAGGCGAACCGGTGGACGACCGTTAGGATCGATGATTGTGACGCGAATAGGCACAATGGTGGCATCCCCCAGCGGCTGTTCAGGTGCAATCTGGTAGGTCTGGCCATGGTACATCGCCAGCGCCTGGCCGTAAGCCTGTTTCAGGTATTCACGGAATGCAGCAAAGTAGGCTTCACGTTGTGCAGGGGTAGCGTCTTTGTAATAACGCCCCAGCACCAGCGCACCGGCATATTTGATCTGCACATAAGGCAGCAGTTCCTGATCGACCACATCACGCAGATAATCAGGATTAGAACGAATTTTAGGCTGTTCGTTTTTAAGACGATCGAAGGTTTTCTTCGCGGCTTCGTCCATCAGTTTGTACGGGTTGCTCTGATCCGCGGCGTGTGCTGCCGTGAGAGGGGCAATAACCAGCATGGCAACCATTAACAGTCGTTTAAACATGAATGACTTCTCCTGAAATTAATTCGTCGTGCCAGGTGTCGGTGCGACGTTGGTATGATCTTCAGTCTGCGCAGGGGCAGCATCGGACTTTTTATCATCTCCCTTACTGTTGTAAAGGAACTGACCAATCATATCCTCCAGTACCATCGCGGACTTGGTATCCTGGATCACGCTACCGTCTTTAAGGATAGTCGTTCCAAGCTCAGGATCTTCAAAGCCAACGTTCAGTGCCAGATATTGTTCGCCCAGCAGGCCAGAGGTGCGGATAGAAAGCGAGCTGGTGTCCGGGATATGGTTGTAACGCTCTTCAATATCCATCGCCACGCGCGGCAGATAGGTTTTCTCATCAAGCGTAATGTCAGACACGCGCCCGATCACCACGCCACCAATACGCACCGGTGAGCGCGCCTTCAGCCCGCCGATATTATCGAAAGTGGCATAGATGCGATAAGTCGGTTCGGTACGCACGGAGGTGATATCCGCCGCTCTCAGGCAGATAAACAGTGCGGCCAGCAGCGCCAGCAACAGGAACACGCCGACCCAAATTTCATTTTTTCTCGTTTGCATGAACTCAATTCCCAAACATCAGTGCGGTAAGCACAAAATCCAGACCCAGTACGGCCAGCGACGAATGTACGACAGTACGTGTAGTTGCACGGCTGATGCCCGCCGACGTCGGGATGGCATCGTAACCATTAAATAACGCAATCCAGGTGACCGTAATGGCAAATACCACGCTTTTAATCAAACAGTTAATCAGATCCATTCGCAGGTCGATGGCGTCCTGCATGGCAGACCAGAAGAAACCGGCATCAATGCCTTTCCAGTGAACGCCCACCAGCGAACCGCCCCAGATACCGACAGCCACAAACAGGATAGTCAGCAACGGTAAGGAGATAACCCCTGCCCAGAAACGGGGTGAGATAACACGACGCAGCGGATCGACCGCCATCATTTCCATACTGGAAAGCTGCTCGGTGGCACGCATCAGACCAATCTCAGCGGTTAACGCCGATCCTGCGCGTCCGGCAAACAGCAGTGCCGCCACAACCGGTCCCAGTTCACGCAGCAGCGAAAGCGCCACCAGCATCCCGAGGCTGGTTTCCGCACTGTAGGTCGTCAGAACCAGGTAGCCCTGCAGCCCCAGCACCATGCCGATAAACAGACCGGACACAATGATGATGAGCATCGACAGCACGCCGACGTTATAAAGCTGCCGCACCAGTAAAGGCGCATGCTTACGGAATTCCGGCTTGCCGACCAGCGCGTTGAATAACATCAATCCGGCGCGCCCGAACGTCCTGATGGTTTTTATGCCACGGTGTCCAAGAGCGGCCAACGCATTTAACAGCATGAGTGGCTTAACTCCCTATTCCCAATAAATCGTCACGATAGTCGCCCGCAGGATAGCGGAACGGCACAGGCCCATCCGCAATACCGTCGAGGAACTGCCGTACTCGCGGATCGCAGTTTTCCTGCAACGCCTGGGCGCTGCCGTGCGCGACGATCCTTTTGTCTGCCACAATGTAGGCATAGTCGGCAATACTCAACACTTCCGGCACATCGTGAGAAACCACAATGCAGGTGACGCCGAGCGCGCTGTTCAATTCAGAGATAAGCTTCACCAGCACACCCATCGTAATAGGATCCTGCCCGACAAACGGTTCGTCGAACATGATTAAATCGGGTTCTAAGGCAATGGCTCTCGCCAGCGCAGCGCGGCGCGCCATCCCGCCTGACAACTCTGACGGCATCAGTTTTGCGGCACCCCGCAGCCCTACCGCTTCCAGCTTCATCATCACCGTGCTTTTCAGCAGCTCCGGCGGAAGGTGCGTATGCTCGCGCAGCGGATAGGCGACATTATCGAAGACGTCCATGTCGGTGAACAAGGCCCCCGACTGAAAGAGCATGCTCATACGCTTGCGCACAGTATACAGGCGCGATCGCGACATCTCCGGAACGTTTTCACCGTCGAAGAGGATTTCACCGCTATCGGGTGGGATCTGCCCACCGATAAGTCGCAGCAGGGTCGTTTTACCGATCCCGGACGGTCCCATAATGGCAGTAATTTTGCCACGCGGGACGGTCAACGAAATATCATCAAAGATCAATCTGTTGCCGCGAGAAAAACTCACCCCACGGACATCGACTAAATTCGCCGTCGTTTGGCTCATTTACGGTTCCTTTCTTACCCTGCTTCATGCGAAGCGTGAAGCTTAAATCAGCCCTAAACCCCACATTTTTACAGAATATTAGCCGTAGAGGTTAGCGAAAGCTGGCATTTGTTTTACTTTTCCGGCGCATAAAGTCAAAATTAGGAATTCGTTACGTCTTAGGCTGTATGCAGCGCTAACAATTCCCGCGCGGTGGACCGGCGAGTATACCTGAAGAAAGGACTTTTGATGCTTTTAGCAACAGCACTGTTAATAATTGGTTTACTTTTGGTGGTCTACAGTGCTGACCGTTTGGTATTTGCTGCATCGATCCTTTGCCGTCTGAGTGGCGTACCGCCTGTTGTCATCGGGATGACCGTTGTCAGTGTTGGCACCTCCCTGCCTGAAATCATCGTCTCTGTTACGGCATCGCTGCATGGTCAGATAGACCTTGCTGTCGGTACCGCGATTGGCTCTAACATCGTCAATATTCTGCTTATTTTAGGTCTGGCCGCGCTGCTCCATCCATTTCGCGTGCATTCTGATGTTCTGCGCCGGGAATTGCCGCTAATGTTAATCGTAAGCCTGCTGGCAGGATGCGTATTTTACGATGGCGTTCTCAGCTACAGTGACGGCATTTTCTTGTTGGCACTGGCGGTCATCTGGCTGCTGTATAGTGTTAAAATCGCCCGCCAGGCGGAAAAACAGGGTCATGACAGCCTGACGCGTGAGCAGGTCGCGGAACTGCCGCGTGAAGGCACGCTGCCGGTTGCGCTGCTCTGGCTGGGTGTCGCGTTAATCATCATGCCAATGGCAACACGCATGATCGTGGATAACGCGACGGTGCTGGCGAACTATTTCGCCATGAGCGAACTGACCATTGGCCTGACCGTCATCGCTATCGGTACCAGTCTGCCGGAACTGGCCACGGCCATCGCGGGCGCACGTAAAGGTGAAGATGACATCGCCATCGGCAATATTATCGGTTCCAACATCTTTAATATCGCCATCGTCATGGGCCTGCCAGCCCTGATAACGCCTGGGCCGTTTAACCCGCTGGCCTTCTCACGTGATTACGGGGTGATGTTGCTGGTGAGCGTTATCTTTGCCCTGCTCTGCTGGCGGCGGCAAAGACAAATCGGCAAAGGCGCAGGCGCGCTGCTGACGGGTGGATTTATCGTATGGATGGCGATGCTGTACTGGCTTTCGCCTCTTCTCTCTGGGTAAACGGAAACGCATTATGTCGCAAATAGAATTGCAGCCGGGTTTTGACTTTCAGAAAGCAGGCAAAGACGTTCTGGAGATTGAACGTGAAGGTCTGGCGCAGTTAGATCAGTACATTAATCAGGATTTTAGTCTGGCCTGTGAGAAGATGTTCTACTGTGCCGGTAAAGTCGTGGTGATGGGGATGGGCAAGTCCGGTCACATTGGCCGCAAAATGGCTGCAACATTCGCCAGCACCGGAACCTCCTCATTCTTTGTACACCCAGGGGAAGCGGCACACGGCGATCTGGGCATGGTCACGCCGCAGGATGTCGTGATTGCCCTGTCGAATTCCGGTGAGTCCAATGAGATCCTGGCGCTGATTCCGGTTCTGAAGCGACTGCAGGTGCCACTCATCTGCATGACCAGCCGCCCGGAAAGCAGCATGGCGCGTGCGGCGGATATTCATCTCTGCGTGAAAGTGCCGAAAGAAGCCTGCCCGCTGGGCCTCGCACCGACGTCCAGTACCACCGCGGCGCTGGTGATGGGCGACGCGCTTGCCGTTGCGCTCCTTGAAGCCCGCGGTTTTACCCCTGAAGACTTCGCGCTGTCCCATCCTGGCGGTGCGCTGGGGCGGAAACTGCTGCTGCGGGTTAACGATATTATGCATACTGGCGATGAAATCCCTCACGTCAGTAAAGAGGCCTCCCTGCGTGATGCGCTGCTGGAAATCACCCGTAAAAATCTGGGCATGACGGTGGTGTGTGACGACCTGATGAAGATCGAGGGGATTTTCACCGATGGCGACCTGCGTCGCGTGTTTGACATGGGCGTGGATGTCCGCACTCTCGGTATCGCCGATGTGATGACGCCTGGGGGTATTCGCGTTCGCCCGGGCACGCTGGCGGTGGATGTGCTGAACCTGATGCAGTCCCGACATATCACCTCAGTGATGGTTGCCGATGGCGACCAGTTGCTGGGTGTGGTACATATGCATGATCTGCTGCGCGCAGGCGTAGTGTAATGAAGGATAAGACAATGAGTAATGCGGGTGCATCCCTTGCAACCTGTTATGGCCCGGTCAGTACCCAGGTAATGGCAAAGGCGGAAAACATCCGTCTGCTGATTCTGGATGTGGATGGCGTACTGTCCGATGGCCTGATTTACATGGGCAATAATGGTGAAGAGCTGAAAGCGTTCAACGTTCGCGATGGCTACGGTATTCGTTGTGCGCTCACATCGGGTATCGAGGTTGCCATCATCACCGGGCGAAAAGCTAAACTGGTAGAAGATCGCTGTGAAACGTTGGGCATTACCCATCTGTATCAGGGGCAATCCGATAAGATGGCGGCTTTCAACGATTTACTGGGTAAACTGTCTATCGCGCCAGAACAGGTGGCCTATGTCGGGGACGATCTGATTGACTGGCCGGTTATGGCCGAGATTGGCCTGAGTGTCGCGGTTGCGGATGCGCATCCGCTGCTGATCCCGCGGGCTGATTATGTTACCCACATCAATGGTGGCCGTGGTGCCGTACGTGAAGTCTGCGATCTGCTTCTGCTGGCGCAGGGTAAGCTGGATGAGGCCAAAGGGCAATCGATATGAGTAAAACCAGACGTTGGGTTATCATTCTGCTTTCGCTTGTCGCACTGATATTGATTGGCGTGAACCTTGCCGATCGTGACGATACGCAAACGGAAGTGATCAACAATAACGATCCAACTTATAAAAGCGATCACAGTGATACCGTAGTCTATAGCCCGGAAGGTGCGCTGAACTATCGCCTGATTGCCCAGCACGTTGAATATTTTTCAGATGACGGTATTTCGTGGTTTACCCAGCCGGTGATGACGACGTTTGATAAGGACAAAGTGCCGACGTGGTCAATTAAGTCTGACCGGGCAAAACTGACAAATGACCGTATGCTTTATCTCTATGGCCACGTTGAAGTCAACGCCCTGACCGCTGACGCACAACTGCGCAAAATTACGACAGATAATGCCCAGATCAACCTGGTAACCCAGGATGTGACGTCGCAGGATCTGGTTACTCTGTACGGCACAACATTTAATTCCAGCGGTTTAAGAATGCGCGGGAACTTACGCAGCAAAAACGCCGAGCTGATTGAAAAGGTTAGAACCTCCTATGAAATTCAAAACAAACAAACTCAGCCTTAAAGTAATTATCGCCAGCGCGATGCTGGCGGCCAGTCTTCCCGCGCTTGCTGTTACTGGCGATACTGAACAGCCGATCCATATCGAGTCCGATACACAGTCTCTTGATATGCAGGGTAATGTCGTTACCTTTACCGGCAACGTCGTCGTGACCCAGGGCACCATCAAGATTAACGCCGATAAGGTGGTCGTTACCCGTCCAGGTGGCGAACAGGGCAAAGAGATCATTGATGGCTACGGCAACCCGGCCACGTTCTACCAGATGCAGGACAACGGCAAACCGGTGAAAGGTCATGCCAGCCACATGCATTATGAACTGGCGAAAGATCTGGTCATCCTGACCGGCAACGCCTATCTGGAACAGCTCGATAGCAATATCACCGGTGACAAGATCACCTATCTGGTGAAAGAGCAAAAAATGCAGGCCTCCAGCGAGAAAGGCAAACGTGTCACCACCGTGCTGGTGCCGTCTCAGCTGCAGGACAAAGGCAAGGGCCAGGCCCCGGCACAGAAGAAGAGTAACTAATTCGTTATGGCAACATTAACTGCAAAAAATCTCGCTAAGGCCTACAAGGGCCGCCGTGTCGTGGAAGATGTCAGTCTGACCGTCAACTCCGGCGAAATTGTTGGCCTGCTTGGCCCTAACGGTGCGGGTAAAACCACGACCTTCTACATGGTCGTCGGTATTGTTCCGCGCGATGCCGGTAACATCATCATTGATGATGAAGACATCAGCCTTCTGCCGCTGCATGCGCGCGCGCGTCGTGGTATTGGCTACCTGCCGCAGGAAGCCTCTATTTTCCGTCGCCTGAGCGTCTTCGATAACCTGATGGCCGTTCTGCAAATTCGTGACGATCTGACCAGCGAGCAGCGTCAGGATCGCGCCAACGAGCTGATGGAAGAGTTTCACATTGAACACCTGCGTGACAGCCTCGGTCAGGCGCTGTCCGGGGGGGAACGCCGCCGTGTTGAAATTGCACGCGCGTTGGCCGCAAATCCGAAGTTTATCCTGTTGGATGAACCGTTTGCGGGTGTTGACCCGATCTCCGTTATCGACATTAAACGTATTATTGAGCACCTGCGCGACAGCGGGCTTGGCGTGTTGATCACCGACCACAACGTCCGTGAAACACTGGCCGTTTGCGAACGCGCCTACATTGTGAGCCAGGGCAATCTGATCGCCCACGGTACGCCGCAACAGATCCTCGAAGATGATCATGTTAAGCGCGTCTATCTTGGGGAAGACTTCAGACTCTGATAGGGTAGAGGTAACGTAACGCCGAACCGGAGAAAAATGCTCTGAACATGAAGCAAGGTTTGCAATTAAGGCTCAGCCAACAACTGGCGATGACGCCGCAGCTACAGCAGGCGATTCGCCTGTTGCAACTGTCCACATTAGAACTCCAGCAGGAGCTCCAGCAAGCGCTGGACAGCAATCCGCTGCTGGAGCAAGCCGATCTTCATGACGAGGTAGACACTCAGCAAGCGCAGGACACGGAAACCCTTGATTCCGTTGATGCTCTCGAACAAAAAGAGATGCCGGACGAGCTTCCACTGGATGCCAGCTGGGATGAAATCTACACCGCCGGGACCCCTTCCGGAACGCGTGCAGACTACCAGGATGACGAGCTACCTGTCTATCAGGGTGAAACTACCCAGTCACTGCAGGATTACCTGATGTGGCAAGTGGAGCTGACCCCCTTCTCCGATACCGATCGTGCGATTGCCACGTCCATTGTCGATGCCGTAGACGACACAGGCTATCTGACCGTCACGCTCGACGATATTCTGGAAAGCATGGGCGATGACGAGATTGAACTCGAAGAGATAGAAGCCGTTCTGAAGCGCATTCAGCGTTTTGACCCGGTGGGTGTGGCGGCAAAAGATCTGCGCGACTGCCTGCTGATCCAGCTTTCGCAGTTCAGTAAAGAGACGCCCTGGATCGATGAGGCCCGCTTAATCATCAGCGATCATCTGGATCTGCTGGCTAACCATGATTTCCGTACCCTGATGCGCGTTACGCGTCTGAAAGAAGAGGTGCTGAAAGAGGCGGTTAACCTGATCCAGTCGCTCGATCCTCGCCCCGGTCAGTCTATCCAGACCAGCGAACCTGAATACGTCATTCCTGATGTGCTGGTCAGAAAACACAATGGCCGCTGGGTCGTTGAACTCAACTCAGACAGCATTCCTCGCCTGCAAATCAATCAGCAATACGCCTCCATGTGTACCAGCGCACGTAACGACTCCGACAACCAGTATATTCGCAGCAACCTGCAGGAAGCGCGATGGTTAATCAAAAGTCTGGAGAGCCGGAATGATACGCTGCTGCGCGTGAGCCGTTGCATCGTTGAACAGCAGCAAGCTTTCTTTGAGCAGGGCGAAGAGTATATGAAACCGATGGTGCTGGCGGATATCGCCCAGGCCGTCGAGATGCATGAATCAACCATTTCCCGCGTGACCACGCAGAAGTATCTGCACAGTCCTCGCGGTATATTTGAGCTTAAGTATTTCTTCTCCAGCCATGTGAACACCGAAGGTGGGGGCGAAGCCTCCTCAACGGCGATTCGTGCCCTGGTGAAGAAGTTGATCGCCGCGGAAAACCCCGCGAAGCCACTGAGCGACAGTAAGTTAACCACCATGCTGTCCGACCAGGGTATTATGGTGGCACGTCGTACTGTTGCGAAGTATCGAGAGTCTTTATCCATTCCGCCGTCTAACCAGCGTAAACAGCTGGTCTGACACAACCGATAAGGAAGACACTATGCAGCTCAACATCACTGGACAAAACGTCGAGATTACTGAGGCCTTGCGCGACTTTGTGAATACTAAGTTCGCGAAACTTGAACAGTATTTCGAAAGGATCAATCAGGTCTATATTGTGTTGAAAGTGGAAAAAGTGACTCATATCTCGGATGCAACCCTGCATGTCAATGGGGGCGAACTCCACGCCAGTGCGGAAGGGCAAGACATGTACGCTGCTATCGACGGCTTGATTGATAAGCTTGCACGACAGCTCAATAAACATAAAGATAAACTGAAACAACACTAATTGTCCGGGCAGTTAACGGGTGCAGGAAGGCCTGTTGTGGAACACAACAGGCCATTTGTACAGTTAGCGCTTAGGTGAAATTATGATGAACAACGATTCCGCTCTTCAATTGAGCAATGTCCTTAACCAGGAATGTACCCGCAGTGGCGTTCACTGCCAGAGCAAAAAACGTGCCCTGGAAATTATCAGTGAACTGGCCGCAAAACAGCTGGGCCTGCCGCCGCAGGTCGTGTTCGAAGCCATCCTGACCCGTGAAAAAATGGGCAGTACCGGTATCGGCAACGGCATTGCGATCCCGCATGGCAAACTGGAAGAGGACACCCTGCGTGCCGTCGGTGTGTTTGTGCAACTGGAAACGCCTATTGCCTTTGATGCCATCGATAACCAGCCCGTTGATCTCCTCTTCGCGCTGCTGGTTCCTGCCGACCAGACGAAAACCCATCTGCATACGCTTTCACTGGTCGCTAAACGCCTGGCCGATAAAACCATCTGCCGTCGACTGCGCTCAGCGCAAAGTGATGAAGAGCTCTATCAAATTATCACTGAAGCAGAAGGCAGTCAGGATGATGCGTAACCAGGAGATGGCCTTCACATCTGTTGTCCTGAGGAGAAACGGAACATGGTGCTGATGATTGTCAGTGGCCGTTCGGGGTCGGGGAAATCCGTGGCCCTGCGCGCGCTGGAAGACATGGGTTTTTACTGCGTAGATAACCTGCCGGTGGTACTGCTGCCCGAGCTGGCGCGCACCCTTGCAGACAGACAAATCTCTGCCGCCGTCAGCATCGACGTCCGTAACATGCCTGAATCGCCAGAAATCTTTGAACAGGCGATGAGTAACCTGCCGGACACGTTTTCGCCTCAGCTGCTGTTCCTTGACGCTGACCGCAACACGCTCATCCGTCGCTACAGCGATACCCGTCGTTTGCACCCGCTTTCCAGCAAGAACCTCTCTCTGGAGAGCGCAATCGACGAAGAGAGCGACCTGCTGGAGCCGCTGCGCTCACGCGCCGATTTGATTGTCGACACCTCAGAAATGTCCGTTCACGAGCTGGCAGAAATGCTGCGCACCCGTTTACTGGGCAAACGCGAGCGTGAGCTGACGATGGTCTTTGAGTCATTCGGCTTTAAGCACGGTATTCCTATCGATGCGGATTACGTTTTCGACGTGCGCTTCCTGCCAAACCCGCACTGGGATCCGAAACTGCGTCCGATGACCGGTCTGGATAAACCCGTCGCGGCGTTCCTCGACAGGCACACAGAAGTTCACAATTTTATCTACCAGACGCGAAGCTACCTTGAGCTATGGTTACCTATGCTGGAGACAAACAATCGTAGCTATCTGACGGTGGCGATTGGCTGTACCGGCGGTAAACATCGTTCGGTCTACATTGCCGAACAGCTGGCCGACTATTTCCGTTCGCGCGGAAAGAACGTTCAGTCCCGTCATCGCACGCTGGAAAAACGTAAAACATGACCGTAAAACAGACCGTTGAGATCACCAATAAGCTGGGCATGCACGCGCGCCCGGCGATGAAGCTGTTTGAACTGATGCAGGGTTTCGATGCGGAAGTTCTGCTGCGAAATGATGAAGGGACCGAAGCGGAAGCAAACAGCGTCATTGCGCTGCTGATGCTGGACTCCGCCAAAGGTCGCCAGATTGAAGTCGAAGCCACCGGTCCACAGGAAGAAGAAGCGCTGGCGGCAGTCATTGCACTGTTTAACGCCGGGTTCGACGAAGATTAAGGTCTGCTATTCAGGCGGGTGGCGCTGCGCTTACCCGCCCTACATTAATTTATTGCGCTCCATAAAACCTTCCCCTCCCAACTGACGCATCTGGCGCATGATCCACGCCTGACGGCTTCGCACGTACCCTGACGGAGCGTTGGCCTTAAAGCGGATAGGATTTGGTAAGACGGCGGCCAGGAGCGCCGCTTCAGACATACTCAGTCGGCTGGCCGGTTTATTGAAATAGCGCTGCGCGGCGGCCTCCACACCGAATACACCGTCGCCAAACTCAGCGATATTGAGATAAACGGTCAGAATGCGTTTTTTGCTCCAGACCGTTTCCATCCCCAGCGTCAACCCCGCCTCCAGCCCTTTGCGCACCCAACTGCGGCCGTCCCACAGGAACAGATTCTTTGCCGTCTGCTGCGATAATGTCGATGCGCCACGCACGCGGTTTTCATGACGTTCGTTATGCGCCAGCGCTTTCTCGATTGCCGCCACGTCAAACCCCCAGTGCACCGGGAATTTCTGGTCCTCTGCGGCAATCACGGCCAGCCCCATATAAGGCGAGATCTCACTCATGCTTACCCAGTCCGAGTGGGCGACATAGCTGAAATCACCGGTGAACCATGCCCCAAGCTGACGCTCGACCATCACGGCAGAAAACGGTACCGGCATAATGCTGAATAAGGCGAGTCCACCGCCCCAGAACACCGCCAGCACAAGAACAATGCGCAACAGAATACGTTTCACCCATGCGCCTGCACCGAATTTACGACTCATTCAGTCAGCACCAGCACTCTGGCCACCAGCTTTTCGATGCCCGTCGCGGCCTCGGCAATATTCTGCGCCAGCATCCAGGCAGGGGTGGTGACGATCTTGTTGTCTTCATCCACCACAATGTCATCCACCGGACAAGGGACGTGCTCGCCGCCCATCTCCTCGATGATCTCGGCGGTATCAATGTCGGTGCCGATCGTCAGACGCAGCGGGAAATCAAAGATTTTTGGCAGCATCGCCGGCGCGATACAGATAAAGCCCAGCGGTTTACCCGCCGCATGCATCGCCTGTGATAACGCTTTCAGCTGGGGATCGATCTGACACGCCGCCCCTTCTGAAGCAAAGGTACTGAGATTTTTGGCCGCGCCAAATCCGCCCGGCACGATTAACGCGTCGAGCTCTGTCGCATCCGCCTGAATAAGAGGGTGAACATTGCCACGCGCTATACGCGCCGCTTCGATCAGTACGTTACGGGTTTCCGCCATGGGTTCGCCGGTCAGATGATTAATCACATCAGCCTGTTTTTTGTCCGGTGCGAAACAGATCGCTTCTGCTCCCTGCCTTGCCAGGGCCAGCAGCGTGATGACGGCTTCATGTATTTCGGAACCATCGTAAACACCGCATCCGCTCAGTACGACACCAATCTTTTTCATCATGACGTTCCTTCTTTGCAACTCGCTGAAGCACATAATTAATTTTGATTAAAACGCTATGCTTCACACATTTCACTGATTCATGTAACAAATCATTTAAGATTTGCTATCTTATCTGCGTGCGGCCTAAATTTTCAGGCGGCGCCCATGCGAAAACAACACGAAAAATCAGGCGCAGCCACGATTTCCCTGGTGTTGGCGCAGTATTCGCGCACCCCGGTTAAGCCGGGGTCATTTTTTTCTGGCATCCACCCAGGCTTTAAGCACCGCCACATCGTTCTGCCACTCTTGTTTCATCTCTTCGACCCAATCACCCACGTTATCTTCCCATGCTGGTAAATCAGGTGACTGAATCTGTTGACCCAATTGCTGCAGGTGGCGTAACCCGACAGAGCCAGCGGCGCCTTTGATCTTATGTCCTTCTTCCACAATCCCTTTCTGATCGCGCGCGGTCAGGTTGGACTCCAGTACGTTCAGGTAGCCCGGCATCATTTTTTCGAACACGGCCAGACCGTCGGTAATCAGTTTGGGGCCGACCAGGTCGATGTACTGTTCCAGCATGGCAGTATCCAGAATCGTTTGGGCTTTGGCGCTATCAACAGACGTCATGGTGCTCTCCTCTTCATCATGGGTATCCCAGAACTTCTTGATCATGGCGGTCAGAGCAGGCACCGCCAGCGGCTTGCTGAGCACATCATCCATACCGGCATCGAGGTACTCTTTTTTATCTTTCAGTACGTTGGCCGTCAACGCGACCAGCGGCGGCAGTTCATCGGCCGCATACTGCGTTGTCAGCGCGCGGGAGATATCCAGCCCGGTCATGTCCGGTAGCTGAATATCCAGCAGAACGAGGTCATACTCGCCCGGTTTGAACATCTCCAGCGCGGCTTTACCGGTCATCGCCACGTCCACGCTGTTACCCAGTTTTTCCAGCACCGAGCGCGCCACAATCACGTTTAACTCGATGTCCTCCACCAGCAGGACATGCAGCGCCGGGAGCGGCATATCATCATGTTCGAAGGTATCCTCAACCTCTTCCGCCACCGCCGGAGCATGCACCGTCAGGGTAAAGGTTGAGCCTTTGCCCGCCTGGCTGGACACGGTGATATCACCGCCCATGCTTTTCGCGAGCCGTTTCGATACCGCAAGGCCAATGCCCGTGCCGGTAGCAGGCTTACCGCCATTGCTGTCCTTCACCTGATAATACATGGCAAAGATTTTGTCCTGCTCTTCCTGCGGAATGCCAATCCCGGAGTCTTCCACCTCAAAGTGCAGCATGTCTCCTTCGTCATAACGGATACGCACCGCCACCTGGCCCTTCTGGGTAAATTTCACCGCGTTGCTGATCAGGTTCCACAGGATCTGACGCAGACGCGTGCCGTCCGTGACCACTTTGTGCGGCAGCGGCAGGGTTGGCTCCATGACAAAGCGTAATCCCTTCTGCTGCGCCTGCAGACCGGACAGGTTTTCCAGATCGGCAAGGAAGCTGGTGAAATCAACCGGCTGGTTATCCAGCTGGACTTTACGGCGCTCCATCTTATCCATGTCGATAATATCGTTGAAGATATTCCCCAGCGTGACCGCCGAGACATGGATCGTTTTGAGGTATTTCTCCTGCTCCGCCGTCAGGTCGGTGTCCAGCAGAATACGGCTTAAGCCAACGATGCCGTTTAACGGCGTACGCAGTTCATGGCTGATGGTGGAGATGAAGGTGGTCTTATCGCGGCTGGCGCGCTCAAGGGCATCCTGATAGCGCTTACGCTCGGTAATATCGCGGCCAAAGCCCATCAGGCCATGACGTTTCCCGACGCGGTCGTAGTACGGCACTTTACGGATCTCAAAGCACGCTTTGCGCCCGTCCGGGTAATCCAGCCACTGTTCATAGGTCAGCGAGACGTTGTGGCGGAAGACTTTTTCATCCGTCTCCATGACCTTGGCAGCCGCCTCTTCAGAATAGACATCCTGCGGCTTCAGGTGAATCAGCTGCTTTTCACTTTTGCCGGTCAGCAGCTCCATCGCCCGGTTACAGCCGGAGAACTCTTTGTCTTCGTTACGGTAGAAAACCAGATCCGGTGAAGCATCGAGGAACGAACGCAGGAAAGAGGATTGCTGCTCAAGCTGGATCTGCGTCACCTCGCGCTCTTTCATTTCGATTTTCAGCTGCTCCAGCGTTGCCTGACGCTCGGCTTCCGCCTTCTCACGATCCGAAATCTCCTGGTTAAGCTGGGCGATATTGTCTTTCAGCTGCACGTTGAGCTTCAGATCGCGCTCGCGCATCTCTTCCAGCTTATCGACCAGCTTTGACAGGCGCTGGCGGGACTCTTCCAGTTGCTCCACGACGACAGAGAGGAAATAGACCGCCCAGGGGGTGATCAGCAAACCGAAGAAGATAGAGCGGATCACGTCGATACTCTCGACCTGACCATGTAACACCATGGTCACGGCCATTTGTACCACAATGGCCAGAACGACCAGCGCCAGCGCCAGCAGCATGGAGAAACGCACCAGCCCGAGCTTCATCATCAGGTCGACGTAGTACTGGGCAAGCATTCGAATTTGCTTCATAGAGGATCCCTTCACGACTTTATCGCTCAATAATACTCAAATTCGCGGCGCGGCGTTGAAGGTTGTGAGAAAAAGTGCGGGGTGAAACAGGAGATTAGCCTCGCTTCCGGCTAACCGGAAGCGAGGAGAGGACAATCAGGAGCGTTTCAGCAGCAGCCAGAGGCTGATCAGCAGGAAGCTGGCGCTCGGCAGCAGCGCACCAATAATCGGCGGGATGCCGTAAACCAGCGTCAGCGGGCCGAAAATCTGATCGAGGACGTAGAATACAAAACCGAAGCTGATACCGGTGACCACACGAACCCCCATCGGCACGCTACGTAACGGGCCGAAGATAAACGACAGAGCCATCAGCATCATCACCGCCACGGACATCGGCTGGAAGATTTTGCTCCACATGTTGAGCTGATAGCGTCCGGCATCCTGCCCGCTCGACTTCAGGTATTTCACATAGTTGTGCAATCCGCTGATGGAGAGTGCATCCGGATCCAGCGCCACGACACCCAGTTTGTCCGGCGTGAGGTTGGTTTTCCACGTCCCGGACACCGTCTGAGAACCAGTGATCTGTTTTGGATCTGCCAGGTCAGACTCGTCAACCTGGGATAACCGCCACTGCTTGTGTTCAGGGTCAAATTTCGCCGACGACGCATGACGTACAGACTGTAAACGACGCTGATCATTGAAGGCATAAATACTCACGCCGCCCAGTTCATCATCGCCTTTCACCCGTTCGATATAGACAAAGTTATGGCCGTCTTTCGCCCACAGCCCTTGCTGTGTCGAGAGCAGCGAACCACCGTACATCGCCTGCGCACGATAGTTACGCGCCATCTGCTCACCCTGCGGCGCCACCCACTCGCCAATCGCCATGGTTAACAGCACCAGCGGGATCGCGGTTTTCATGACTGACAACGCCACCTGCATACGGGTAAAGCCTGATGCCTGCATCACAACCAGTTCGCTGCGCTGTGCCAGCATCCCCAGCCCCAGCAGCGCGCCCAACAGGGCGGCCATCGGGAAGAAAATCTGCACATCTTTTGGCACGCTGAGCAGGGTATACATCCCTGCGCCCAGCGCGTCGTAGCTCCCTTGCCCGGCTTTTTTCAACTGATCGACAAATTTGATAATGCCGGAGAGCGACACCAGCATGAACAACGTCATCATGATGGTGGTGAAAATGGTTTTACCGATATAGCGATCAAGAACGCCAAACGCCTGCATTAGATGGCTCCTTTACGCGAGAATCGGGCACGAAGGCGGCGCACTGGCACCGTATCCCACAGGTTTAATCCCAGCGCCAGCAGGATGTACAAACTGTTGACGGCCCACGTCCAAACCATCGGATCCAGCTTACCCTTAGCACCGTTGGAGCGAATCGAGGTCTGCAGCAGGAAGTAGATCAGGTACAGGAGCATCGCCGGAAGCATCGAGAGCACGCGTCCCTGACGCGGGTTCACCACGCTCAGCGGAACGACGATCAATGCCATCATAAAGACGGTGAATACGAGAGTGACACGCCAGTGGAATTCCGCACGCGCACCGTCGGTGTTGGTATTCCACAGGGTGAGCATATCCATCTGATCGGTATGGCTTGGATCCAGCGCCACAGCCTGATGGCCGATAATGGCCTGATAGTTCTGGAAATCCGTAATACGGAAGTCACGGAGCATCGCGGTACCTTCAAAACGGGTGCCTTTATTCAGCGTCACGATTTGGGAACCATCTTTGCGCTGAGCAAGCTGGCCAGAGTCAGCCACGACAACCGACGGCCGCGCGTTTCCTTTGGTACGCAGCTGCGCAAGGAAGACGTCGTTGAATTTACTGCCGTCGACGCTCTCAATAAACAGCACCGAGTTACCGTCAGTCGCCTGCTGGAATTGTCCCTGCGCTAACGCCGCCATGCCAGGATTCGCTTTCGCTTCGGCCAGCACTTCATCCTGATGACGAGAGGACATTGGGCCCGCCCACATCACATTCACCGCGGCGACGATCCCCGTGAACAGCGCCAGTATCATGGCGGCTTTCACCAGCACGGCCTTGCTCAGGCCGCAGGCATGCATCACCGTGATTTCACTCTCGGTGTAGAGCTTACCGAGCGTCATGAGCAGACCGAGGAAAAGACTTAGCGGCAGAATAAGCTGCGCCATTTCCGGGATCCCTAAACCAAGCAGGGAAAGCACCAGATTCGTTGGAATTTCGCCGTCAACGGCCGCACCGAGGATCTTAACCAGCTTCTGACAGAAAAAAATCAGCAACAGGATGAAGAGGATCGCCAGTTGGCTTTTGAGCGTCTCCCGCACCAGATATCTTATGATTATCACTTTAAATACGCCCGTAAAAACCCGTCTCTTTGCTGGAAAATCGCTTGTTTCATGGCTTAAACGTCATTTATTCTCTTGAGTCGTCGAAATCATCGCTAAGATTAAAACATCCGGCGGATTCACGCTTCAGGACTTTTTCTGACGTGTCGAAACCGTAATAACGTAAGATTAACACGAAGTCACCACAACAGCGGACTTGAGTTACGAAAGGTTTCAATTCTATCCGTAGCAGCCGCTGTTGTCTTTAAGATTCAGGAGCGTAGTGCATGGAGTTCAGTGTAAAAAGCGGTAGCCCGGAGAAACAGCGGAGTGCCTGCATCGTTGTGGGCGTCTTTGAACCACGCCGACTCTCCCCGATCGCCGAGCAACTCGATAAAATCAGTGACGGCTACATTAGCGCCCTGCTGCGCCGTGGCGAACTGGAAGGCAAACCTGGGCAGACGCTGTTGCTGCACCATGTTCCGAACGTGCTGTCCGAACGTATTCTGCTGATTGGCTGCGGCAAAGAACGCGAGCTGGATGAACGTCAGTATAAGCAGGTGATTCAGAAAACAATTAATACGCTGAATGATACCGGCTCTATGGAAGCCGTTTGCTTCCTGACTGAACTGCACGTCAAAGGCCGTAACACCTACTGGAAAGTGCGTCAGGCTGTCGAAACCGCAAAAGAGAGCCTGTACAGCTTCGATCAGCTCAAGACCAATAAAAGCGAGCCGCGTCGTCCGCTGCGTAAAATGGTCTTTAACGTGCCAACCCGTCGCGAACTGACCAGCGGCGAGCGCGCTATCCAGCATGGTCTGGCGATTGCCGCCGGGATTAAAGCCGCAAAAGATTTAGGCAACATGCCGCCTAATATCTGTAACGCCGCCTATCTGGCCTCTCAGGCGCGCCAGCTGGCTGATTCCTACAGTAAAAATGTCATCACCCGCGTCATCGGCGAACAGCAGATGAAAGAGCTGGGCATGCACTCTTACCTGGCGGTTGGCAACGGTTCGCAGAACGAATCCCTGATGTCGGTCATCGAATACAAGGGCAATCCGTCTGAAGACGCGCGTCCAATTGTGCTGGTCGGTAAAGGCCTGACCTTCGACTCCGGTGGTATCTCCATCAAGCCTGCCGAAGGCATGGATGAGATGAAGTACGACATGTGTGGCGCAGCGGCCGTTTACGGCGTGATGCGTATGGTGGCTGAACTGCAGTTACCCATTAACGTTATCGGCGTCCTGGCAGGCTGCGAAAACATGCCTGGTGGACGTGCTTACCGTCCGGGTGACGTCCTGACCACCATGTCCGGCCAGACCGTTGAAGTGCTCAACACCGATGCCGAAGGCCGCCTGGTGCTGTGCGACGTGTTGACCTACGTTGAGCGCTTCGAACCTGAAGCGGTGATCGACGTGGCAACCCTGACCGGTGCCTGCGTCATCGCGCTCGGTCACCACATCACCGGCCTGATGTCGAACCACAACCCGCTGGCGCACGAGCTTATCGGCGCGTCCGAACAAGCCGGTGACCGTGCATGGCGTCTGCCATTGGGTGACGAATACCAGGAACAGCTGGAGTCTAACTTTGCGGATATGGCGAACATCGGTGGCCGTCCTGGTGGTGCCATCACCGCGGGCTGCTTCCTGGCACGCTTCACCCGCAAGTACAACTGGGCGCACCTGGATATTGCCGGCACCGCCTGGCGCTCCGGAAAAGCCAAAGGTGCAACCGGTCGTCCGGTTGCGCTGCTGTCGCAGTTCCTGCTCAATCGCGCCGGATTTAATGGCGACGAGTGATGTAACACGCCGGGTGGAGGTTACGCCTTACCCGGCCTACAACGCCACTCAACCGTAGGCCGGGTAAGCGGTAGCGCCACCCGGCTTTGCATTTGAATCCAAACTAAGAAGCCCCATATATGAAGAATGCAACGTTCTACCTTCTGGACAACGACACCCATCAGGATGGCCTCAGCGCCGTAGAACAGCTGGTGTGTGAAATTGCCGCAGAACGTTGGCGCGCAGGTAAGCGTGTGCTCATTGCCTGTGAAGATGAACAACAGGCGATTCGCCTGGACGAAGCGCTGTGGGCCCGCCCGCCGGAGAGTTTTGTTCCGCATAACCTGTCTGGCGAAGGTCCGCGCGGCGGCGCACCGGTAGAGATAGCCTGGCCGCAAAAGCGCAACAGCAGCGCGCGCGATATTCTGATTAGCCTGCGGATAGATTTTGCAGATTTTGCCACCGCTTTCACAGAAGTGGTAGACTTTGTCCCTTACGAAGAATCCTTGAAACAACTGGCGCGCGAACGCTACAAAGCGTACCGCCTGGCTGGTTTTAACCTGAATACGGCAACCTGGAAATAATGGAAAAGACATATAACCCACGCGATATCGAACAGCCGCTTTACGAGCACTGGGAACAGCAGGGCTATTTCAAGCCTAACGGCGATGAAAGCAAAGAGTCCTTCTGCATCATGATCCCGCCGCCGAACGTCACCGGCAGTTTGCATATGGGTCATGCCTTCCAGCAGACCATCATGGATACCATGATCCGCTACCAGCGCATGCAGGGCAAAAACACCCTGTGGCAGGCGGGGACTGACCACGCGGGTATCGCGACCCAAATGGTGGTTGAACGTAAGATTGCCGCTGAAGAGAGTAAAACCCGTCACGACTACGGCCGCGACGCCTTTATCGACAAAATCTGGCAGTGGAAAGCAGAATCTGGCGGCACCATTACCCGTCAGATGCGCCGTCTCGGTAACTCCGTAGACTGGGAGCGCGAGCGTTTCACCATGGACGAAGGCCTTTCCAACGCCGTGAAAGAAGTGTTCGTCCGTCTGTACAAAGAAGACCTGATTTACCGTGGCAAACGCCTGGTAAACTGGGACCCGAAACTGCGCACCGCCATCTCTGACCTGGAAGTGGAAAACCGCGAGTCTAAAGGCTCCATGTGGCACATCCGCTATCCGCTGGCCGACGGCGCGAAAACCGCAGACGGTAAAGATTACTTAGTGGTGGCGACCACCCGTCCGGAAACCCTGCTGGGCGATACCGGCGTGGCCGTTAACCCGGAAGATCCGCGTTATAAAGATCTGATTGGCAAATTCGTGGTGCTGCCGCTGGTTAACCGCCGTATTCCGATTGTGGGTGATGAACACGCCGACATGGAAAAAGGTACCGGCTGCGTGAAGATCACCCCGGCACACGACTTCAACGACTACGAAGTAGGTCGTCGTCACGCCCTGCCAATGATCAACATTCTGACCTTCGACGGTGATATCCGCGAAAGCGCAGAAGTGTATGACACCAAAGGCAACGAATCCGACGTTTACTCCAGCGACATCCCGGCTGAGTTCCAGAAGCTGGAACGCTTTGCCGCGCGTAAAGCAATTGTGGCTGCCGTTGACGCCCTCGGCCTGCTGGAAGAGATTAAACCTCACGATCTGACCGTGCCGTACGGCGACCGCGGCGGTGTGGTTATCGAGCCAATGCTGACCGACCAGTGGTACGTGCGTGCCGACGTGCTGGCAAAACCGGCTGTTGAAGCGGTTGAAAACGGCAGCATTCAGTTCGTGCCAAAACAGTACGAAAACATGTACTTCTCCTGGATGCGCGATATTCAGGACTGGTGTATCTCCCGTCAGCTGTGGTGGGGTCACCGTATCCCGGCATGGTACGACAACGAAGGCAACGTGTACGTTGGCCGCAGTGAAGATGAAGTGCGTCAGGAAAACAACCTGAGCGCGGATGTTGCCCTGCGTCAGGACGAAGACGTGCTGGATACCTGGTTCTCCTCCGCGCTGTGGACCTTCTCCACCCTCGGCTGGCCAGAGAACACCGACGCGCTGCGTCAGTTCCACCCAACCAGCGTGATGGTCTCCGGCTTCGATATTATCTTCTTCTGGATTGCCCGCATGATCATGATGACCATGCACTTCATCAAAGATGAAAACGGCAAGCCACAGGTTCCGTTCCATACCGTCTATATGACCGGTCTTATCCGTGACGATGAAGGCCAGAAGATGTCCAAATCCAAGGGCAACGTCATTGACCCGCTGGATATGGTTGATGGTATCTCCCTGGAAGAGCTGCTGGAAAAACGTACCGGCAACATGATGCAGCCGCAGCTGGCAGAGAAGATCCGCAAACGCACCGAGAAACAGTTCCCGAACGGGATTGAATCTCACGGTACCGACGCCCTGCGTTTCACCCTGGCAGCGCTGGCCTCCACCGGTCGCGATATCAACTGGGACATGAAGCGTCTGGAAGGTTACCGTAACTTCTGTAACAAACTGTGGAACGCCAGCCGCTTCGTGCTGATGAACACCGAAGATCAGGATTGCGGCTTCAACGGCGGCGAGATGATCCTGTCTCTGGCCGATCGCTGGATCCTGGCCGAGTTCAACCAGACGGTGAAAGCGTTCCGCGAGGCGCTGGACAGCTACCGCTTCGACATCGCGGCGGGCATTCTGTACGAATTCACCTGGAACCAGTTCTGTGACTGGTATCTGGAGCTGGCGAAGCCGGTCATGAACGGTGGAACGGAGGCGGAACTGCGCGGTACGCGTAACACGCTGATTACCGTGCTGGAAGGTCTGCTGCGTCTGGCGCATCCGGTCATTCCATTTATCACCGAAACCATCTGGCAGCGTGTGAAAGTGATTGCGGGTATCAACGCCGACACCATTATGCTGCAGCCGTTCCCGGAATTCGACGCCGCTAAAGTGGATGAAGCTGCCTCAGCGGATACCGAGTGGCTGAAGCAGGCGATCGTCGCTGTACGTAACATCCGTGCAGAAATGAACATCGCCCCGGGCAAACCACTGGAACTGCTCCTGCGCGGTTGCAGCGACGCGGCTGTTCGTCGTGTCACCGAGAACAACACCTTCCTGAAAACCATGGCGCGTCTGGAAAGCATCACCGTGCTGCCAGCCGATGACAAAGGTCCGGTCTCTGTGACAAAAATCATCGATGGCGCTGAGCTGCTGATCCCAATGGCGGGTCTTGTCGACAAAGATGCCGAGCTGGCTCGTCTGGCGAAAGAAGTGGCCAAAGTCGACGTGGAAATTGGCAAAATCGAAAGCAAACTGGCGAACGAAGGCTTTGTCGCCCGCGCGCCGGAAGCGGTCATCGCCAAAGAGCGTGAACGCCTGGTTGCTTTCGCCGATGCGAAAACCAAACTGATTGAGCAGCAGGCGGTTATTGCGGCCCTGTAATGCTTTTACCCCTTACGCTTCAGGGCGTAAGGGGTACTCTTCCTGAAAACTCCTCGCTTGCACTCCCCTTTCTGCGGTGCTATTAACAGCAGTTGTGTGTCAATTTTTGTCATGAGTAATGCTATGAGCGTGATTACCCCCGTCGCGACGACGATGCGTCGGATCACTGAGCAGGACAACCCGGCGATTGCCGCCGTTATCCGCACCGTCTCTGCCGAGTATGGCCTGACGGCCGATAAAGGCTATACGGTTGCCGACCCGAATCTGGATGAGCTGTTTCAGCTGTACAGCCAGCCAGGCCACGCCTATTGGGTTATTGAACAGAATGGCCAGGTGGTAGGCGGCGGCGGCGTTGCGCCGCTCAGCTGCAGCGAGCCGGATATCTGCGAATTGCAGAAAATGTATTTCCTGCCATCAGTTCGCGGGCAAGGCCTGGCGAAAAAACTGGCGCTGGTTGCACTCGAACATGCCCGCAATCAGGGTTTTACACGCTGCTACCTCGAAACAACCGCCTTCCTCAAAGAGGCCATCGGCCTGTATGAACATCTGGGCTTTCAGCATATCGATGCGCCGCTGGGCTGTACCGGCCACGTCGATTGCGAAGTCAGGATGCTGAAAGCGCTGTAAATTTTGTTCCCGCCCTCTTCTGTTAAGCGATGGTTAACTGAATGCTCTACACTCTCAGTTCACACCACAACGGGGGAAACACGATGTCGAAGATAAAAAGCTACGCCGCACCGCAGGCGGGTGCAGAACTTGAGCTGTACGAGTACGATGCGGGCGAACTAAAAGCAGAAGACGTCGAAGTACAGGTTGATTACTGCGGGATCTGCCACTCGGATCTCTCCATGATCGACAACGAATGGGGCTTTTCAAGCTATCCACTGGTCGCCGGACACGAGGTCATTGGCCGCGTCGTGGCGCTCGGTAGCGCTGCGCAGGACAAAGGCCTGAAAGTAGGCCAGCGCGTGGGTATTGGCTGGACGGCACGCAGCTGCGGTCATTGCGACGCCTGTATCAGCGGTAACCAGATCAACTGCCTTGAAGGCGCCGTGCCAACCATCCTCAACAAGGGCGGTTTTGCCGATAAACTGCGCGCCGACTGGCAATGGGTCATTCCGCTGCCGGACAGCATTGATATCGAATCTGCCGGTCCGCTGCTGTGTGGCGGCATTACCGTGTTTAAACCGCTGCTGATGCACCATATTACCGCCACCAGCCGTGTGGGCGTGATTGGCATCGGGGGTCTCGGTCATATTGCCATCAAGCTGCTGCACGCAATGGGCTGTGAAGTAACGGCGTTCAGTTCTAACCCGGCGAAAGAGCAAGAAGTGCTGGCGATGGGGGCGGATAAAGTGGTGAACAGCCGCGATCCGGAAGCCCTGAACGCGCTGGCGGGTCAATTCGATCTGATCATCAACACTGTTAATGTCGATCTCGACTGGCAGCCGTACTTTGAAGCATTGGCCTACGGCGGTAACTTCCATACGGTGGGTGCCGTGCTGAAGCCGCTACCGGTTCCGGCGTTTACCCTGATCGGCGGGGATCGCAGCGTGTCCGGCTCTGCAACCGGTACGCCGTACGAGTTGCGCAAACTGATGAAGTTCGCCGGGCGCACGAAAGTGTCTCCCACCACCGAACTCTATCCGATGTCGAAAATCAACGAAGCTATTCAACACGTGCGTGACGGCAAAGCCCGTTATCGCGTGGTGTTGAAAGCGGATTTTTGATGTGATTGTGCCGGGGTATGTGCGGCCTGATACCCTCACCCCAACCCTCTCCCACGGGGAGAGGGCGCAAACACTAAAAACGGTAACGGTTGTTACCGTTTTGCTTCTACCATGGCCTTAAACACCTCTGCCACCGCGACCGCCCCCGGATCCATTACCCCATCCAGATTCTCTTTATTCACATACGACGAGCGCCCCGCACCTGCTTTGCCCATTCTGGCCGTTGCCTCTGCGCCCTGCTGTGCCGCCTGCGCTGCTGCCTTAAGATCCCCTTTCTGCAATGCCTCCAGCGCCGGTTGCAGCGCGTCGATCAGTGTGCGATCGCCAAGATCGGCCCCGCCATACTGCTTCATTTGTGCCAGCCCGCTCAGCAAGGCATCCGCAAGCGATTGTCCGTCATGCAGCTTTTGCCCGGCCGCCGTGAAGAAGATCGACATTAATACGCCGCTCGATCCGCCCATCACCGTTGCCAGCCGCTCCCCCACCAGCAGGAGTAATGTCGACACATCGTTAAGGGGCAGGTTGTTCTCCTCCAGACGCTGCGCAATCTCCCGCGCCCCTTGCGCAAAGGTGGATCCGGTATCGCCATCCCCCACTTTCGCATCCAGCGCGTTAAGACGGTTTTCCAGTCGAATCAGGGTGTTTGTCGCCACAGAGACATACTCGCCCACCTGCGGATTCGCGGACGGGGTAAACTCCACGCGGTCGTGGATCGCGCTATGCTCCTGGGTCCGCAACGGTGCAAACGCCACCGGCTTCTGCCAGCCCAACGTCTCCACCTCTTCATGAAGGGCTTTCTCGAACAGATCGTTCAGCTTCAGCAGCGTCAGCGAAAAGCCCTTCATATCCAGGGCACTCACCAGTGGTGCCGGGCCAATCAGGTACGCAATGTTCTCTTTCAGGGCCGAGTGCGCCAGCTCTTTGGTGAGCAGAGCCATCTCAAGCGCTGATACCCCACCCAGGTTATTGATTAACACAGCGAAGCGCCCGTCACCGGCCTGAGCCTTAAGCGGCGTCACCAGCGTGTCGATAATCGCTTTGCTGTTCTGCGTATCCACGACGGAAGCCCCCGGCTCACCATGAATGCCCAGACCCAGCTCGACATGGCCTTGCTTAATGCGCCCTTCTTCCTCGTCGCTTCCCGGCAAATTACACGTTTGCATCGCAACGCCCAGGCTCCAGAGGTTATCGCAGGCCTGTTGCGCAATATCACGCACTTCACTTAGCGATTTTCCATGCTCTGCGGCATAACCCGCGATCTTATGAACCAGCGCCGTACCGGCAATGCCGCGCGGCTGTTTGTTGTCCGGCAGCGCAATATCGTCTGCCACAATCACCATCTCCACCTTCAGGCCGTAGCGTTTAGCCTTTTCTGCCGCCAGGCCAAAGTTCAGGCGGTCACCGGTGTAGTTTTTAACGATCAGCAGGCAGCCACGGTCGCCCGTTACCGCCACAATGGCATTCAGCACCGCATCCACGCTCGGCGAGGCGAACAGGTCGCCACAGACCGCCGCCGTGAGCATCCCTTTACCAACAAACCCGGCATGTGCCGGTTCATGCCCTGAGCCGCCACCGGAGATCACCGCCACGCGGCTCTTGTCCCAGTCGCTGCGCGCCACAATGCGAATGGCGGGATCAACATCGAGCTTGACGAGATTGCCGTGCGGAGCAGAAATCAGAATGCCTTCAATAGCATCGTTGACCAGTTGTTTGCGATTATTAAAAAAGAATCTGGACATACATTCCCAACATGTTGTGAACCGTATGCAAAAGCATAGTCCGCGCTGGGTAATACGCCGCAAAGTAAGGAATTTTTACCGCCATTTTGCCGTCAGGTTGCCTATACTCCACCGAGGACTAAGAGAGGATGAGTATCATGAGTACACCATTGTTGATTGCCAGGACGCTGGAGAAAGAGCTGTTTTTACTGCCTGCGATGGCGAACCGTCACGGCCTGATCACCGGTGCCACCGGGACAGGGAAAACCGTGACCCTGCAGAAGCTGGCCGAATCGCTCTCTGAGATTGGCGTGCCGGTCTTTATGGCCGATGTAAAAGGCGATTTAACCGGTGTGGCTCAGGAGGGGACTCCGTCCGAGAAACTGATTGAGCGCCTGAAAAATATCGGCGTCAATGACTGGACGCCCCACAACAACCCGGTTGTTGTCTGGGATATTTTTGGTGAGAAAGGTCATCCGGTACGAGCCACCGTCTCCGATCTTGGCCCGCTGCTGCTGGCCCGTCTCCTGAACCTCAACGATGTCCAGTCCGGGGTGTTGAACATCATCTTCCGTATTGCCGATGACCAGGGGCTGCTGCTGCTTGATTTCAAAGATCTGCGCGCCATTACCCAGTACATCGGCGATAACGCTAAATCTTTCCAGAACCAGTACGGCAACATCAGCAGTGCCTCAGTAGGGGCTATTCAGCGCGGGTTACTGACGCTGGAGCAACAGGGGGCAGAACATTTCTTCGGCGAGCCGATGCTGGATATCAAAGACTGGATGCGCACCGACAGCAGCGGCAAGGGCATCATTAATATCCTGAGTTCAGAGAAGCTCTACCAGATGCCGAAACTCTACGCCGCCAGCCTGCTGTGGATGCTCTCTGAACTTTACGAACAGCTGCCAGAGGCGGGCGACCTTGAGAAGCCGAAGCTGGTGTTCTTCTTTGATGAAGCGCACCTGCTGTTTAACGACGCACCGCAGGTGCTGCTGGACAAGATCGAGCAGGTTATCCGCCTGATCCGCTCCAAAGGCGTCGGCGTCTGGTTTGTCTCGCAAAACCCGTCGGATATCCCCGATAACGTACTGGGACAACTCGGTAACCGCGTCCAGCACGCCCTGCGCGCCTTTACGCCAAAAGATCAGAAAGCCGTCAAAGCTGCCGCACAAACCATGCGCGCGAATCCGGACTTTGATACCGAAGCGGCGATCCAGGCGCTGGGCACCGGTGAAGCGCTGATTTCGTTCCTTGATGCCAAGGGCAGCCCGTCCATTGTGGAACGTGCCATGGTGATTGCCCCTTGCTCGCGGATGGGACCGGTGACAGACGATGAGCGCAATGCCCTGATTAACCACTCCCCGGTTTACGGGAAATACGAAGACGAAGTGGATCGTGAATCTGCCTTCGAGATGCTACAAAAAGGCGTACAGGCCACCACCGAATCGCAGGATGCGCCTCCTGCCAAAGGCCAGTCAGTCGCGGTGGATGACGGCATTCTGGGTGGGCTGAAAGACATTTTGTTTGGCAGCACCGGGCCGCGCGGCGGCAAGCGCGATGGCGTTGTACAGACGATGGCGAAAAGCGCCGCGCGGCAGGTCACGAATCAGATTGTGCGCGGCATGCTGGGGAGTTTGTTAGGCGGTCGCCGTCGGTAGCGGGGCAACCCACGGTCTTCCCAGCGCCGATCCCTGCACACCGTGCTCATGCAGATAGCGGTCAATTTCCACCATCCCCGTCCAACGGTTCTCACACCACAGCGGTGCCAGAAGCGTTGGACGGCGGGCGCTGGCGGAGATGCGGTGGTAGACAATCTCGGGCGGCGTATGGCGGATCATCTCCCCTGCCGTTTCCGTATACTCATCAAGTGGAATGCCGTTTAACCGTCCGGCTTGCCACGCTTTGGCCATAATGCTGCCCTGTACGATATGCAGCGGGTGCAGCTTGATCCCGTCTACGCCCGTTTCAACGACTTTTTCCAGCGTCTCCAGGCCATGCTGCAGCCCTTCGCCCGGCAGACCGGCAATCAGATGCGAGCAGACCTTCAACCCGCGCTCGCGCGCCAGGCGAGTGGTGCGCTGATAGCAGGCAAAATCATGCCCACGGTTAATACGATGCAACGTTTTGTCATGAGCCGTTTGCAAACCCAGTTCCAGCCAGATCTCGTACCCTTGATCCTGGTACTCGCTGAGTAGATCCAGCACCGCGTCCGGCACGCAGTCCGGTCGCGTGCCTACGCACAACCCCACAATATTGGCCTGGCTGACCGCCTGCTGATACAGGGAACGCAGCACCTGCACTTCCGCCCATGTGCTGGTGTAGGCCTGAAAATAGGCCAGATACTGCTTTGCCCGGTTCACAAGACGGGCCTGATGCGCGAGCTGTTCCGCGATAGATTTATGCTGCTGCGCTTCGTCCGCAAACGAAGCCACGTTGCAGAACGTACAGCCACCACGTCCGAGAGTGCCATCGCGGTTCGGGCAGCTAAAACCGCCATGCAGCGTCAGCTTGTGAACCTTTTGCCCGTAGCGCTGCAAAAGATCCCCACCAAACATATTGACTAATTTCTGTAACTGCATAATCTGATAGACCGTCCCGAAGAAAGGGGACAAGCCTGCCATTTTTAGCCACCGTCGGCGATGACCTGGATCAATCGCCCTGGATGGCCATTACCCTCATGAATAAATACTCAAGATTACTGCAATTTCATTCACGCCAGACGTGATTACTTTTCCTTATGTTCTGATTGTTTTTTTCATTTATCACGCCAGCATTGAAAAACAGTGTCTTTATGCGGGTTTAAACTCCATGACAGCGTATTATTCTGCTAAAAAACCGCTATTCAGCACGCTGCATCGATAATACCGCTTTCATATAGTGAGTCAGATCACACTCCTCGGCGACTTCCCCGGGCGCCAGGTGGTTGTAAAAATAGTTAAATACCTTTTATATACAATAACATAACTTATCTTTAGCACATTTTTGTATAAATAAGATTGCCATTTGACCTGTGTACCAATTCCCGATAAGTTGGAAATCCGCTGGAAGCTTTCTGGATGAGCGGCCTGCTCATCATATTTATGCAGTAATTGAGATTTCCCTCTGAAGCAAGTCCTCAAACTTGTTTACCTGCGCGAAAGGATGAAAAAGAGGGCGAATGCGAGGTCCGCGTATGAAACGCAAACCCCGTCGCCATGCTCTTTCTGTGCCTGTGCGCCACGGTTCAGTGGGAAGCCCGACGAGCCTGGGGAGGTTCACTGATATGTTGTACGATAAATCCCTTGAGAAGGATAACTGTGGTTTCGGCCTGATCGCCCACATAGAAGGCGAACCTAGCCACAAGGTAGTGCGTACTGCTATTCACGCACTGGCCCGTATGCAGCACCGTGGTGCCATCCTTGCCGATGGTAAAACCGGCGACGGTTGCGGTCTGCTGCTGCAAAAACCGGATCGTTTCTTCCGTATCGTAGCGGAAGAGCGCGGCTGGCGTTTAGCCAAAAACTACGCTGTCGGTATGCTGTTCCTGAATCAGGATCCTGAAAAAGCTGCCGCCTCACGCCGCATCGTCGAAGAAGAACTTCAGCGTGAAACCCTGTCTATTGTTGGCTGGCGCGATGTGCCAACCAACGAAGGGGTGCTCGGTGAAATCGCCCTCTCCTCGCTGCCTCGTATTGAACAGATTTTCGTTAATGCGCCTGCGGGCTGGCGTCCACGCGATATGGAACGCCGTCTGTTTATCGCTCGCCGCCGCATTGAAAAACGTCTCCAGGACGATAAAGAGTTCTACGTCTGTAGCCTCTCGAATCTGGTAAACATTTATAAAGGTCTGTGTATGCCGGCTGACCTGCCGCGCTTCTACCTGGACCTGGCGGATCTGCGTCTGGAATCGGCCATTTGCCTGTTCCACCAGCGCTTCTCCACCAACACCGTGCCACGCTGGCCGCTGGCACAGCCGTTCCGCTATCTGGCGCACAACGGTGAGATCAACACCATCACCGGTAACCGCCAGTGGGCACGCGCCCGTACCTATAAGTTCCAGACCCCACTGATCCCGGATCTGCACGATGCCGCGCCGTTCGTTAACGAAACCGGCTCTGACTCCAGCTCGATGGATAACATGCTGGAACTGCTGCTGGCAGGCGGCATGGATATTGTTCGTGCCATGCGTCTGCTGGTGCCACCAGCCTGGCAGAACAACCCGGATATGGATCCGGAGCTGCGCGCCTTCTTTGATTTTAACTCCATGCACATGGAGCCGTGGGATGGTCCGGCGGGCATCGTCATGTCCGACGGTCGTTTTGCCGCCTGTAACCTGGACCGTAACGGCCTGCGTCCGGCGCGCTATGTCATCACCAAAGATAAGCTCATCACCTGTGCCTCTGAAGTCGGTATCTGGGATTACCAGCCTGACGAAGTGGTTGAGAAAGGCCGCGTTGGCCCGGGCGAGCTGATGGTTATCGATACCCGCGGTGGACGTATTCTGCACTCCGCTGAAACCGACCACGACCTGAAGAGCCGCCATCCGTACAAAGAGTGGATGGAGAAAAACGTGCGCCGTCTGGTGCCGTTCGAAGATCTGCCGGATGAAGAAGTGGGCAGCCGCGAACTGGACGACGATACGCTGGCGAGTTTCCAGAAACAATTTAACTACAGCGCGGAAGAGCTGGACTCCGTCATCCGCGTACTGGGTGAAAACGGCCAGGAAGCGGTCGGCTCCATGGGTGACGATACCCCGTTTGCCGTGCTCTCCAGCCAGCCGCGTGTAATTTATGACTACTTCCGTCAACAGTTTGCGCAGGTGACCAACCCGCCAATCGATCCGCTGCGTGAAGCACACGTCATGTCATTGGCTACCAGTATTGGTCGCGAGATGAACGTTTTCTGCGAAGCTGAAGGCCAGGCCCACCGCCTGACCTTTAAATCGCCGATCCTGCTCTACTCCGATTTCAAACAGCTCACCACGCTGAAAGAGGATCACTACCGCGCCGACACGCTTGATATCACCTTCGACGTGACTGAAGCGAGCCTCGAAGAGACGGTGAACGCGCTGTGTGACAAAGCTGAACAGATGGTACGTAACGGTACCGTTCTGCTGGTGCTGTCTGACCGTAATATCGCGAAGAACCGCCTGCCGGTGCCTGCGCCGATGGCGGTGGGTGCTATCCAGACGCGTCTGGTCGATAAGAGCCTGCGCTGTGACGCTAACATCATTGTTGAAACCGCAAGCGCACGCGACCCACACCACTTTGCTGTGCTGTTAGGTTTTGGTGCGACGGCGATTTATCCATACCTGGCCTACGAAACGCTGGCACGTCTGGTCGATACCCGCGCGATCGACAAAGACTACCGTGCAGTGATGCTGAACTACCGTAACGGCATCAACAAAGGCCTGTATAAGATCATGTCCAAAATGGGCATCTCGACCATTGCCTCCTACCGTTGCTCGAAGCTGTTTGAAGCGGTTGGTCTGCATAATGAGGTCGCAAATCTCTGCTTCCAGGGCGTGGTCAGCCGTATCGGCGGAGCCGGTTTTGCCGACTTCCAGCAGGATCTGGTGAACCTGTCGAAACGCGCCTGGCTGGCACGTAAGCCGCTGGAGCAAGGCGGTCTGCTGAAATACGTTCACGGTGGCGAATATCACGCCTACAACCCGGACGTGGTGCGCACGCTGCAGCAGGCCGTTCAGAGCGGCGAGTACAGCGATTATCAGCAGTATGCAAAACTGGTTAACGAGCGCCCGGCGGCCACGCTGCGCGACCTGCTGGCGCTGAATCCGGGTGATGAAGCAGTCAGCATTAACGAGGTGGAGCCGGCGTCTGAGCTGTTCAAACGCTTTGACACCGCCGCGATGTCCATCGGCGCATTAAGCCCGGAAGCCCACGAGGCACTGGCCGAAGCGATGAACAGCATCGGCGGTAACTCTAACTCCGGTGAAGGCGGTGAAGATCCTGCCCGCTACGGCACCAATAAAGTGTCCCGTATCAAGCAGGTGGCATCTGGTCGCTTTGGCGTAACGCCAGCGTACCTGGTCAACGCTGACGTCATTCAGATTAAAGTCGCTCAGGGTGCGAAACCGGGCGAAGGCGGTCAGCTGCCGGGTGATAAAGTCACCCCGTACATCGCCAAACTGCGCTATTCCGTACCGGGCGTGACGCTGATCTCCCCGCCGCCGCACCACGATATCTACTCTATCGAGGACTTAGCGCAGCTGATTTTCGACCTGAAACAGGTCAACCCGAAAGCGATGATCTCCGTGAAGCTGGTTTCCGAACCGGGCGTCGGCACCATCGCTACCGGCGTGGCGAAAGCCTATGCGGATCTCATCACCATCGCCGGTTATGACGGCGGTACCGGCGCAAGCCCGCTCTCCTCCGTGAAATACGCGGGCTGCCCGTGGGAGCTTGGCCTGGTGGAAACCCAACAGGCGCTGGTGGCGAACGGTCTGCGTCATAAGATCCGTCTGCAGGTGGATGGCGGCCTGAAAACCGGCCTCGACATCATCAAAGCGGCGATTCTGGGTGCGGAAAGCTTTGGCTTTGGTACCGGCCCGATGGTTGCGCTGGGCTGTAAATACCTGCGTATTTGCCACCTGAACAACTGTGCGACCGGTGTGGCAACCCAGGATGAGAAACTGCGTAAGAACCACTATCACGGCCTGCCGTTCAAAGTGACGAACTACTTTGACTTTATCGCCCGCGAAACCCGCGAGCTGATGGCGCAACTGGGCGTGAAGCGTCTGGTGGATCTGATTGGCCGTACCGACCTGCTGAAAGAGCTGGACGGTTTCACTGCCAAACAGCAGAAACTGGATCTCGGCAAGCTGCTGGAAACGGCCGAGCCGCATCCGGGTAAAGCGGTCTACTGCACCGAGAACAACCCGCCGTTCGACAATGGCGTGCTGAACGCGCAGCTGCTGCAGCAGGCAAAGCCGTATGTAGATGAGAAGCAGAGCAAAACGTTCTGGTTTGATATCCGCAACACCGACCGCTCTGTGGGCGCGTCGCTCTCTGGTTACATCGCGCAAACACATGGCGACCAGGGGCTGGCAGCGGATCCGATCACCGCGCACTTCAGCGGTACGGCGGGTCAAAGCTTCGGCGTGTGGAACGCCGGCGGCGTTGAGCTGTACCTGACTGGCGATGCCAACGACTACGTCGGTAAAGGCATGGCGGGGGGTCTGCTGGCCGTGCGTCCTCCGGTGGGCTCAGCGTTCCGCAGTCACGAAGCGAGCATCATCGGTAACACCTGTCTGTATGGAGCAACCGGCGGTCGTCTGTTTGCCGCGGGCCGTGCGGGTGAGCGTTTTGCGGTGCGTAACTCCGGTGCCATCACCGTGGTGGAAGGCATTGGCGATAACGGCTGTGAATACATGACGGGCGGGATTGTGTGCGTGCTGGGTAAAACCGGCGTGAACTTTGGCGCAGGCATGACAGGTGGTTTTGCTTACGTCCTGGATGAAGACGGCGAGTTCCGCAAACGCGTGAACCCGGAACTGGTGGAAGTGCTGGACGTTGATACGCTGGCGATCCACGAAGAACACCTGCGCGGTTTGATTACCGAACACGTGCAGCATACCGGTTCTTCGCGCGGCGAAGAGATCCTGGCGAACTGGCCGGCGTTCTCTGCGAAATTCGCGCTGGTTAAACCGAAGTCCAGCGATGTTAAAGCCCTGTTGGGTCACCGTAGTCGTAGCGCAGCAGAGCTGCGTGTGCAGGCGCAGTAAGGAATTCAGATGAGCCAGAACGTATACCAGTTTATCGACCTGCAGCGTGTTGATCCGCCAAAGAAACCGCTGAAGATCCGTAAAATTGAATTTGTAGAAATCTATGAGCCGTTTTCAGAAGGCCAGGCCAAAGCACAGGCAGACCGCTGCCTGTCCTGCGGGAACCCTTACTGTGAGTGGAAATGTCCGGTCCATAACTACATCCCGAACTGGCTGAAGCTGGCCAACGAAGGACGTATTTTCGAAGCCGCTGAGCTCTCTCACCAGACCAACACCCTGCCGGAAGTGTGCGGCCGCGTGTGCCCGCAGGACCGTCTGTGTGAAGGCTCCTGTACGCTGAATGATGAGTTTGGCGCAGTGACCATCGGTAACATTGAGCGCTACATCAACGATAAAGCGTTTGAGATGGGCTGGCGTCCGGATATGACCGGCGTGAAGCAAACCGACAAGCGCGTGGCGATTATCGGTGCAGGCCCGGCGGGCCTGGCCTGTGCAGATGTCCTGACCCGTAACGGCGTGAAGGCGGTGGTCTTTGACCGTCATCCGGAGATCGGCGGCCTGCTGACCTTCGGTATCCCGGCCTTTAAGCTGGAGAAAGAGGTGATGACCCGCCGCCGTGAAATCTTCACCGGCATGGGCATTGAGTTCAAACTGAATGTGGAAGTGGGCCGCGACGTGCAGCTCGACGATCTGCTGAAAGATTACGACGCCGTGTTCCTCGGCGTGGGCACCTATCAGTCCATGCGTGGCGGGCTGGAGAACGAAGACGCGCCGGGCGTGTACGACGCGCTGCCGTTCCTGATCGCCAACACCAAGCAGATCATGGGTTATGGCGAAACGGCTGATGAGCCTTTCGTCAGTATGGAAGGTAAACGCGTGGTGGTGCTGGGCGGCGGTGATACCGCGATGGACTGCGTGCGTACCTCCATTCGCCAGAACGCGGCGCACGTGATCTGTGCTTACCGTCGTGACGAAGAAAACATGCCAGGCTCCAAACGCGAAGTAAAAAACGCGCGTGAAGAGGGTGTGGAGTTCCAGTTCAACATCCAGCCTCTGGGTATTGAAGTGAATGCCAACGGCAAGGTGAGCGGCGTGAAGATGGCGCGTACCGAGATGGGTGCGCCGGATGCCAAAGGCCGTCGTCGTGCGGAGATCGTGGCTGGCTCTGAGCATGTGATCCCGGCCGATGCCGTAGTGATGGCGTTCGGTTTCCGCCCTCACAGCATGGAGTGGCTGGCGAAACACAGCGTTGAGCTGGATTCACAGGGTCGCATTATCGCGCCAGAAGGCAGCGACAATGCGTTCCAGACCAGCAACCCGAAAATCTTTGCCGGTGGTGATATCGTTCGTGGCTCTGACCTGGTGGTCACAGCGATTGCCGAAGGGCGTAAGGCGGCAGACGGTATACTGAATTACCTGGAAGTGTAAAAACGAGCCGGATGGATAACCATCCGGCTTTTTTTATGCGGTTAACAGGCTGGCACGCACTTTCACCACGACCTTTTTTATTTCTCTCGCCGATTCGGTAATACACCCCGGTTTATGCGGTTCCCCCGGCATAAACACCACGAACATACCCGGTCTCAGAATGACGAATTGCTCCCCTTCAATGCGCCTGCAAAGCTGATAATCTTCGGCGTTATGCATTTCCTCGCACTCACGCGCAGAGCCGGTAACACCAAACAGAATGCGCTCTTCTCCGGCTAGCAACAGCTGGATATCGATATATTGCGCGTGCAGTTCTGCCTTTTTCTGTTCCGGCGTCTGCGTGTCAAACTGCATAACATTCATAAAGATATCGTTGCCCGGCAGTTCGTAGTGGCCCGGCGCCTTCTCCTGAGGTTGGGCAGCAACCGCCAGCGAGAGGGCGTTTGCCAGGACAGAAGGCAACCCGGAAGACGCCATTGACCGCAGTTCTCCCAAAATCATTATGTGTCTCCTGGTACTAACAGAGCCGCGGTGAGCATTGTTGCGCCAGTATCCATTGCCAGCATCGTCATTTTACCACCTGCTCGCTTTTTACTGTCCCCGCAGGAAAAGCGCCGCTCAGTGGTTTACCGTCGATGGCGTCATGAGTGCGCAGCGCTTCCGGCCTGATCCAACGCTGTACGCGAGACGGCATATCCAGGCCGATCAACAGAATAACCACAAACGTCAGGCCAAAGGAGAGCGATCCCAGCGCGGTTCCCAGTTCCATTCGTTGTGAAAGGAGTGCACCTACTACCGGCGCAATCGCCCCGCCCAGAGCGCCGACGTTATAGGTAAATCCAAGCCCAGCTGCCCGCTGATCGGTATCGTAATAGCCGCCAATCAGCTTAGGCAAAATCCCGGAAATACCCTGACCTAACATCTGCTGGAAAAAGAGCAATAACCCGAGCACCCAGATATTAGCGCCGCCAATCGCAAACACCGGAATGATGAGCAGCTGCGAGGCCAGCAGGCTATAGACGTAAGCTTTACGCGTTCCCAGCCAGTCGCCAAGAAAGCCGCCTACACAGCAGCCTACCGCCGCACCAAACCCGCTGAAGAACAGCACGCGAGCCACCGTAGCCGGATCGTAGGCCAGCTCCGTTTTCAGATAGGTTGGCAGCAATGCCTGAATCGGCCACGAGTAGAGAAAGGCAAACAGCACCACTACCATCAGCGTGACGCCGGTAGGCCAGCGTTTGCCGCTACTTTGCACCATAAAGCTGATAAAAACGACAGCGCACAGCAGCCCCAGTATGACCACCATCCCGACGTTATTAAGCTCTCCCGCAAAACAGAGCCACAGTGCCACTCCGGCAAACAACGTCATCGCAATGTTGATCACACGGTATTTGCCACGATAAAGAATATCGACCATCGTGTGCACCGGGGTTTTTCCTTCATGCTTCGCTTTCCAGTCCCCGGCTTCCGGGATGTTTTTACGCAGCCACAGGGCAAAGACAATAGGCAAGATGCCGATAAAGAATAATGCCCGCCAGCCCCAGACGGGTACCACAAGGCTGTACACCTGCGCCGCAACCACCGCACCAACAGAGAATCCAGAGATGAGAAAACCGCTGGCCTTATTGCGCAGATGTTTTGGCCAGCTTTCAATAACATAGGTTGCGCTGGAACCGTATTCCCCTGCCATTCCCATCCCAATCACCATGCGGGCGATAAACATGGTGACGTAGCCCGGTGCAAAACCGCAGGCCAGCGTACCGCAGGAAAAAAGCACAATGCTGGTGATCATCGCCAGCTTTCGGCCATAGCGGTCGCCCATCGCGCCCAGCAACAAGCCGCCGAACCAGCGCGAGATAAATGCCGCTGAAATAAGGCTCGCCGCTTCAACGGTCGTCAGACCAAATTCACTTTTTACTTCTGTCAGGACTAAGGCAATCAGTACAAAATCGAAGCCATCAAGCAGATACCCCAGCCAGGCGGCGGAGAAGGCACGCCATTGAGGGCGCGTAAGATGGCGATACCACGGGATGCTTTGGGTAGACATACTCATAACACTCTCCCGAACAGGATTTTTAGCCGGACAAGCAACGCGTCATCCGGCGATGCGTTAGCGTTTTTCCGCCATTAACTGCTCCGCCAGCGCTTTCAGCTCCGGCACATATTGTTCATCCACGGGGGCAAACGGTTTGCGGCACAGCGGCACGGAAACCACGTCCATGTAGTGCAATACCGTTTTTAGTCCACGGAATACACCTGACTTGATAAGCAGATCGATAGCCTTGTTACACTCGCTTTGCAGGCGCTGAGCGGTGGCGTTATCCCCGTCGCGAACCGCTTTTGCGATCGCCTGATAGCGCCAGCCCATGATGTTGTAGGTGCTGCCAATTCCCCCATCGGCCCCCGCCAGCAGGCCAGATGCGAAGATCTCGTCATAGCCGTTATAGAGCACCAGATCAGGATGCGCGCGACGGATCTGCTCCATCTGGAAAAGATCGCCTGAGGTTTGTTTCAGGGCACCGACACCCGGCAGCGTCACCAGGGTGTTGATCTGATCCAGACTTAACTTCACGCCGCTTAATGCTGGAATGTTATAGACCACCATCGGCAACCCCTCTGCTGACTCAATAATGGCGCGGTAGTGATCGCAATGCTCTTCAAAGCTGAAGGGATAGTAAAACGGCGTGACGGCGGACACTGCGTCAAAGCCCAGGCGAGCGGCGGCGATGGCGAGTTGCTGGCTTTCAGCCGTACTGATACAACCCACATGCGCGATGAGCGTGATTTTCCCCTTCGCCTCCTCCGCCACAATTTCCATTACCTGTTCACGCTCTGAAAGGGTTTGCACAAACGCCTCTCCCGTTGAGCCACCAACATAAAGCCCGTCGATCCCCTGCCCAATATTGAACTGGACCAAACGGCGCAGACTCTCTTTATCCAAAGCCTGGTGTTGGGTAAAAGGGGTCAAAAGTGCAGCCATTACGCCTCGTAATTGCGTTGTCATAGATACCTCCAGATTGGGTGAGTCAATAATAACGATATACCTTTATACCTGTTATACCAGATCAATTAAGCAGCAGTGGTGACCAGATCGTTTATATTGCGATCGACTTCACTAAAGGATCGTTATGTGTTGGCTTTGGCGTGCTGTCCGAAAGCGTGCCAGGTGGCTGAAACGCTGTTAAGGTGGGTTTGCAACGCCCGATCGGCTTCATCGGGATCGCGGCGGCGGATCGCATCAACTATCGCGATATGCTGGCGATAGCTGGCTTCATTATGCTGATAAAGCTCTACATCCGGCACTTTAGGGCGTGCCGCTATTAACCAGTCGAGCAGCGCAACGTGGATCGCATTGAAGATCGGATTGCCGGGGATCTCCGCCAGTACGCGGTGAAAATCGACATCGGATCGAATAAACAGCGTATTGTCATCCAGAGACTGGCTATTGATCTCCAGGGCTTTCGTCAGCTGCGTAATCTGATCGTCAGTCGCGTATTCGGCGGCATAACGAACGAGGCTGGATTCAAAGAACAAACGGAGCTGCTCAAAGTGGGCAATGCCGCCTGGCTGAGTCAGGAAGTCTTTCGCCATGCCCGACAATTCACTGATGATGGTATCAGCAGAAGGAATGGAGACGCGAGCACGTTCACCATTGTTAATCTGTACCAGTCCTTTACGCTTTAGTGCCGCCAGCGCTTCCCGCACCGAGGGCCGGCCCACATTAAAGACCTCCATCAGCTCACGCTCAGAGGGCAGTTGCTCTCCCTGTGCAAATTCTTTTCGGCGGATCATCTGCTCCAGCTCTTCTTCCACCATATCGGACAGTTTTTTGCGCGTCAGCGGTCGACGACGCAGGCTGCGCCCAAGAGGTTCATCAGAGTTTTCAGCTTTAAGATCAGTCGGTTTCATTGCAATCCGGTGCCATTGAAGAAGAACAATTCATCATAACACAGGAACAAGAGGGGGCGAAAAAGGACACAAAGCAAAACAGGCCCGTTGGGCCTGTTGAATTATTTCACGACACGTAGCGCCGGACGCCCGCCGCGTGGTGGCGGATCGTCATCCGGATCGTTATCATCCTGATGATCGGGTTTGTCGCCGTCGATAACAGACATCACCGTATCGCTTTCGCGTTCTTCGGTTGCATCGTCGTCATTCAGGCTGGCAACGTCTTCGTCGTAAGCCGCTTCCGGCTCAAACATCGTCCCCGCACCGTTTTCACGCGCGTAGATTGCCAGCACAGCAGCCAATGGCACAGAAACCTGACGCGGCACACCGCCAAAACGCGCATTAAAGCGGACTTCGTCGTTGGCCAACTCCAGATTGCCCACCGCACGTGGCGCAATGTTCAATACAATTTGTCCGTCGCGTGCATATTCCATAGGAACCTGCACGCCCGGCAGCGTCACATCCACAACCAGGTGCGGCGTGAGCTGGTTGTCCAGCAGCCATTCATAGAAGGCGCGCAGCAGATACGGACGGCGTGGTGAAAGTTGTGACATTTCCACAGTCATTAGCCTCGGCCGAGACGCATTTCACGTTCCGGTTCAGTTAAGGATGCCAGGAAGGAGTCGCGTTCAAAGACGCGGGTCATATAACCTTTCAGCTCTTTTGCACCTGGGCCACTGAACTCAACGCCAAGTGTTGGCAGACGCCACAGCAGGGGTGCCAGATAGCAGTCCACCAGGCTGAATTCATCGCTCAGGAAGAACGGTTTCTGGCCGAACACCGGGGCAATCGCCAGCAGCTCTTCACGCAGCTGTTTACGCGCAGCGTCCGCTTCAGCGGCAGAGCCGTTTACGATCACGTTCATCAGCGTATACCAGTCTTTCTCGATACGCTGCATGTACAGGCGGCTTTCACCACGCGCAACAGGGTAAACAGGCATCAGCGGTGGATGCGGGAAACGCTCATCCAGGTATTCCATAATGATACGGGATTCCCACAGGGTCAGCTCGCGATCCACCAGCGTTGGTACACTTTGGCTCGGGTTGAGATCGATCAGATCCTGAGGTGGGTTATCCTTTTCCACATGCTCGATCTCAAAACTGACACCCTTCTCGGCCAGCACGATACGAACCTGATGGCTATAAATGTCAGTAGGACCAGAAAACAGCGTCATTACCGAACGTTTGTTGGCAGCGACAGCCATGAAAACCTCCAGGTATATTCAGAATTTTTACTGCTACCGGCCCGGTGGGGCCAGCCAGATGATGTAGCGCCCATCCCCGAGAAGACACATTGTTCAAGAATCGAACAAAAATCGAGTATTCACCGATATTTGGGCAGAAAATTGGATGATAGTTTACCAGATTTTGATGGCTTTGTGGTGAGGGGATTCTGGAAATGTGGAAAAAGAGGAGATATATGCATTGATATTGTGGATAACCTGAGCATTATCCATAAAAAAACCCGCCGAAGCGGGTTTTTCGCCAATCGTTCTGCGTGAGCAGAAAATGATTAACGTTTGGAGAACTGTGGACGACGACGTGCTTTACGCAGACCCACTTTCTTACGTTCAACCTGACGAGCGTCACGAGTAACGAAGCCAGCTTTACGCAGTTCAGAACGCAGGGATTCGTCGTACTCCATCAGAGCGCGGGTGATACCGTGACGGATCGCACCTGCCTGACCGGAGATACCACCACCTTTAACGGTGATGTACAGATCCAGTTTTTCTACCATATCAACCAGTTCCAGCGGCTGGCGAACTACCATGCGGGCAGTTTCGCGACCGAAGTACTGTTCCAGAGAACGCTGGTTGATAACGATTTTACCGTTGCCCGGTTTGATGAAAACGCGAGCTGCGGAACTTTTGCGGCGACCAGTGCCGTAGTATTGATTTTCAGCCATTGCCTATAATCCCGATTAGATGTCAAGAACTTGCGGTTGCTGTGCCGCGTGGTTGTGCTCGTTACCTGCGTAAACTTTCAGTTTACGGAACATAGCACGACCCAGCGGGCCTTTTGGCAGCATGCCTTTAACCGCGATTTCAATCACACGCTCAGGACGGCGAGCAATCATCTCTTCAAAGGTCGCTTCTTTGATACCACCGATGTGGCCAGTGTGGTGGTAGTACATTTTATCTTCGCGCTTGTTGCCGGTTACAGCAACTTTTTCTGCGTTCAGAACGATGATGTAGTCACCAGTATCAACGTGCGGAGTGTATTCCGCTTTGTGCTTACCGCGCAGGCGACGAGCCAGTTCAGTAGCCAGACGGCCCAGAGTTTTACCGGTCGCGTCAACAACATACCAGTCGCGTTGTACGGTTTCTGGTTTAGCTGTAAAAGTTTTCATTAAAAGCTTACCCAAATAATAAGTTACACGTTGGTGAACACCCAAACGTTTAGTCAGTTGAGGTTCACACGACAAAGTCCGGCAAACCTACCCCTTCGAATAGCTCATGCCGACACATAGAAAGTTTCGGGAAAAAAACCTTCTCGTAACGTGGGGTCGCAAGATTATAGAGAAGTTGAGGTCAAAGATCGACCCTTAAATGTGATTTGGAATGGGTTTTTCGGGGGGCGAGTTTTTGCGGTCCGGTGCCCTCCCCCCCAGCCCCTTTCCCACAGGGCTAAGGGTTCCCCAGTAATTCATAACCAGAAGCGATAATGCTGCTCTCAGAATAACTGAGGGCGTTCAGCGATGCCCTGGTCCGGCTGTAAATCGCTGAGGCGTTTCCTGCAGGCCGGGGCGAGGCGCATGGATGCGCCGAGAGGGCGGCTTTACAGGGACGTTACATCCGCCCGTCCCCGATAAGCCGGAAGGAATAAGCCGAGGGCACCGCGAAGCGGCGATTTACCGCCGGGAGCCCGGGTCGCCAGGGCGGTGGCGATTGAGCCGCCCTGGCACGTTCACAAGTCATGCCGTTACAGAGTAGCAAGGAACATAAAGTGAACGGAATAACCACCAGAGCTGTATGTTCCCCCTCACCCCAGCCCTCTCCCCTGTACGGTCCGGGGACATAGTGAACACTTGTTCGGGGACATGGTAGACACTTACAACTAAGGCATAAGAACCCGTTTATGGAGTCGCTTATGCCCTGGGATGCGAGAGATACCATGTCATTACGTACCGAGTTTGTTTTGTTCGCCTCGCAGGACGGGGCGAACATCCGTTCCCTCTGCCGTCGCTTCGGCATTTCACCTGCCACCGGCTACAAGTGGCTTCGTCGCTGGATGGAGGAAGGTTCCTCCGGCCTTCAGGACCGCCCGCGCATACCGCACCATTCCCCGAACCGCTCATCTGACGACATCACTGCCCTGCTGCGTATGGCCCATGACCGCCATGAACGCTGGGGCGCACGCAAGATAAAGCGCTGGCTGGAAGACCAGGGGCACCGTATGCCCGCCTTCAGCACCGTTCATAACCTGATGGCCCGTCACGGCCTGCTGCCGGGCACTTCACCGGGCATTCCCGCCACGGGACGGTTCGAACATGACGCGCCGAACCGGCTCTGGCAGATAGATTTTAAGGGCCACTTTCCCTTTGGCGGTGGCCGCTGCCATCCGCTCACCCTGCTGGATGACCACTCCCGTTTTTCTCTGTGCCTGGCGCACTGTAGCGATGAACGGCGTGAGACCGTGCAGCAACAGCTGGTCAGCGTGTTTGAACGCTACGGCCTGCCGGACAGGATGACGATGGACAACGGCGCCCCATGGGGAGACACCACCGGCACCTGGACGGCGCTGGAGCTGTGGCTGATGCGCCATGGTATCCGGGTGGGGCACTCCCGGCCGTATCATCCCCAGACGCAGGGCAAGCTGGAGCGTTTTCACCGCAGCCTGAAGGCGGAGGTGCTGCAGGGGAAGTGGTTCGCGAGCGAGGGCGAACTGCAGCGCGCCTTCGACCACTGGAGGACGGTCTATAACCTTGAACGCCCGCATGAGGCGCTGGATATGGCGGTACCGGGCTCGTGGTATCAGCCGTCAGCACGGCAGTACAGCGGCAACATAACACCCCCGGAGTATGACGAGGGCGTGATGGTCAGGAAAGTGGATATCAGCGGAAAGCTGAGCGTGAAAGGGATAAGTCTGAGTGCAGGCAAGGCGTTCAGGGGAGAGCGGGTCGGGCTGAAGGAGATGCAGGAAGACGGCCGCTACGAGGTGTGGTGGTACAGCACAAAAGTGGGGGTGATCGACCTGAAGAAAAAGTCGATCACCATGGGTAAAGGATGTTAAAAAGTGTTCACCATGTCCCCGAACACCTGTCTACCATGTCCCCGGACCGTACACCCCTAAGAGGAGAGGGGGCCGTCCGTGCGCGCTTATTCTGTGGAGATCCCTCAGCCCACAGGGAGAGAGGAGGGCATTTAAGGCATATGCTCCAGCTTCAGATACTCCTCGCTCTGCATCTCCTGCAGGCGCGACAGGCAGCGCTGGAACTCAAACTTCAGACGTTCCCCCTGATACACCTCATATAAAGGCACCTCGGCGCTCACCACCAGCTTGACGTGGCGTTCGTAAAACTCGTCCACCAGCGCAATGAAGCGCCGCGCTTCGCTCTCCATCAACCGTGTCATGACGGGGACATCCAGCAGCATCACCGTGTGGAACAGACGCGAAAGGGCGATGTAGTCGTGCTGGCTGCGGGCATCGACGCAGAGCGTAGAGAAAGAGACCGCCAGCGTTTGATTTTCCACGCCAAGCGTTGGCAACGGTCGATGGTTAATCTCCAGCGTCGGCGCGTTTTCGCGCTTTGCCCCGGCCAGCGCCAGCCAGAGTTTATCCATCTGGCGGGTAGTCTCTGCGTTCAGCGGCGAGAGCCACAGGTGCGCCTGGGTCAGCGTGCGCAAACGGTAATCCACGCCCGCATCAACGTTCATAATGTCACAATGTTGTTTGATGGCATCAATGGCAGGCAGGAAACGCGCCCGTTGGAGGCCGTTACGATACAGCTCATCCGGTGGAATATTCGAGGTAGCGACCAGCGTGATCCCGCGGGCGAACAGCGCTTTCATCAGGCCGCCCAACAGCATGGCATCGGTAATATCCGAAACAAAAAACTCATCGAAACAGAGGACGTCCGTTTCGGCCTTAAACCTGTCAGCCACAATCTCCAGCGGATCGCTTTTGCCCTGCAGCGCCGTCAGCTCTTCATGCACCCGCAGCATAAAGCGGTGGAAGTGCAGACGCTGTTTTCGCTCACCCGGCAGGCTTTGATAAAAGAGATCCATCAGCCAGGTTTTCCCGCGCCCGACACCACCCCACATATATAAACCGCGCACGGAAGGGTTAGCCTGCTGCTCTTTTTTGCCAAGCAGCCGACCCAATGCAGCCTTCAGCCCACCGCTCTGCCCTGCCTCAGCAGGTTTTGCCGTGAGTTCCTGATAAATCGTATCCAGACGGTTAACCGCTTCACGTTGAACGTCATCCGGCTGATGTGAGCCCTCGTCCAGGGCCAGTTGATATCGCGATGCGGGGGACAGGGTTTGCATAATCTTGTTGTTATTCCTTCAATTAAACCTCATCAGCAGGCGTGACTGATGAAAAAAAGGCCGTTCTACACTACGCGATGATACGTCAGGATTCCACTTCTGCAGAAATAGCGGTTATAGTGGCAATATCAGGCACAGGCAGGAGCCGAGCCAACACCCTACGGAACAACAAGACAACGGGAGAAGTTCATGACCTGGGAATATGCGCTAATCGGTTTAGTCGTCGGCATCGTGATCGGTGCTGTGGCCATGCGTTTCGGTAATCGCAAATTGCGTCAGCAGCAGTCACTGCAATACGAACTGGAAAAGAACAAAGCCGAGCTGGAAGAGTATCGCGAAGAGCTGGTCAGCCACTTTGCCCGTAGCGCCGAGCTGCTGGACAACATGGCAACCGACTATCGCCAGCTGTATCAGCACATGGCAAAAAGCTCCAGCAGCCTGCTGCCGGAAATGACCGCGGAAACCAACCCGTTCCGCAACCGTCTGGCAGACTCTGAAGCCGGTAACGATCAGGCCCCTGTTCAGATGCCTCGCGACTATTCTGATGGCGCGTCCGGCCTGCTGCGCGGCGGTGTAAAACGCGATTAATCGCACAACCTGAATTTATTTTACGGGCGCAGCGATTGCGCCCGTCCTTTCTTCCTGACCCCAGCTATTATTTAGTTAAACACCTCATTGTTCAGCGGTTTAAAATTCAATAACATCAACATGTTTTTGGGCCCGTTTTTTCCTTTACTCCAGGTTACGAGAGTCAGCATCGATGAAGAAAAAGAACCAGCTGTTGAGCGCGTTAGCGTTAAGTGTCGGGTTATCTCTCTCGGCGTCCTTCCCTGCCCTGGCCGCCCTTCCTTCGCAGGTGCCGGGCCAGACGGCTATTCCGAGCCTCGCCCCCATGCTGGACAAAGTGTTGCCTGCAGTGGTTAGCGTGCAGGTAGAGGGAACGGCAGTACAAAGCCAGCGCGTACCTGAAGAACTGAAAAAATATTTTGGCGATGAGTCTCCCGACCAGCAGGCTCAGCCTTTTGAAGGGCTGGGGTCTGGCGTCATTATTGATGCGGCCAAAGGCTATATTCTGACCAACAACCACGTCATCAGTCAGGCCGATAAAATCAGCGTGCAGTTGAATGATGGCCGGGAATTTGATGCCAAACTGATTGGTGGCGATGATCAGAGCGATATTGCGCTTTTGCAGGTGCAGAACCCGAGCAACCTGACGCAGATTGCCATCGCAGACTCCGACAAACTGCGCGTCGGCGACTTTGCCGTTGCCGTGGGTAACCCCTTTGGTTTAGGACAAACCGCCACCTCCGGGATCATCTCTGCGCTGGGCCGCAGCGGTCTGAACCTGGAAGGGCTGGAAAACTTTATCCAGACCGACGCCTCAATTAACCGCGGTAACTCCGGCGGTGCGCTGCTGAACCTTAACGGTGAGCTGATTGGCATTAACACGGCAATTTTGGCCCCGGGCGGCGGCAGTATCGGGATTGGTTTTGCGATTCCCAGCAACATGGCCAAAACGCTGGCACAACAGCTTATCCAGTTTGGCGAAGTCAAACGCGGGCTGTTGGGTATTAAAGGGATGGAGATGAGCGCCGATATCGCAAAAGCGTTCAATATCAACGTGCAGCGCGGTGCGTTCGTCAGTGAAGTGCTGCCAAACTCCGGCTCGGCCAAAGCGGGCATTAAATCGGGCGATGTGATCGTCAGCCTGAATGACAAGCCGCTGAGCAGCTTTGCAGAGCTGCGTTCACGAATCGCCACCACTGAACCGGGCGCCAAAGTGAAATTGGGTCTGATTCGTGACGGCAAGCCGCTGAACGTGGAAGTAACCCTGGATAAGAGCACATCCTCCTCTGCCAGCGCGGAGCTAATCGCACCGGCACTGCAGGGCGCGACCCTTAGCGACGGACAACTGAAAGACGGGACAAAAGGCATCAGCATCGATACCGTCGAGAAAAGCAGCCCTGCTGCACAGGCAGGATTGCATCAGGATGATGTGATCATCGGCGTGAATCGCACGCGCGTGCAATCCATTGCTGAGCTGCGCAAAGTGCTGGAAAGTAAACCAACGGTCATTGCCCTGCAAATCATGCGCGGCAACGAGTCTATCTATATTCTGTTGCGCTAAGCATTTGCGATCCCGGGTATCACCGCTGCGTGTGATGTCCGGGATAACTCATGTTATGCTGCAAATCGTTCCTTTTTTAACGACACGCGCATCATGCTTTTAAAGCTCTTTCGTTCAATTGCCATCGGTTTGATTGTTGCAGCCCTGCTGTTAGCGGCCATGCCGTCTTTACGCCAGTTCAACAAGCTGTCGGCGCCCCAGTTTGACAGCACGGATGAAACGCCTGCTACCTATAATCAGGCTGTTCGCCGTGCCGCACCCGCTGTGGTTAACGTCTATAATCGCGGCCTCAACAGTTCCGCCCATAACCAGCTGGAGATCCGCACCCTCGGCTCCGGCGTGATTATGGACGATCGCGGGTACATTATTACCAACAAACATGTGATTAACGATGCGGACCAGATCATCGTTGCGCTTCAGGATGGCCGCGTGTTTGAGGCCTTGCTGGTGGGTTCTGACAGCCTGACCGATCTGGCGGTACTGAAGATCAACGCCACCGGCGGGCTGCCGGTTATTCCGATTAACCGTAAACGTACTCCTCATATTGGCGACGTGGTTCTGGCTATCGGTAACCCTTACAACCTGGGCCAGACCATCACCCAGGGGATTATCAGCGCCACCGGTCGAATCGGTCTGAATCCATCGGGACGGCAGAACTTCCTGCAAACCGATGCCTCCATCAACCACGGAAACTCCGGCGGTGCGCTGGTCAACTCCCTGGGCGAGCTGATGGGCATCAACACCCTTTCGTTCGATAAAAGTAACGATGGCGAAACGCCGGAAGGAATTGGCTTTGCCATTCCGTTCCAGTTGGCTACCAAGATTATGGATAAGCTGATCCGCGACGGCCGTGTCATCCGCGGTTATATCGGGATTGGCGGTCGTGAGATTGCCCCCATGCATACCCAGGGTGGCGGTATCGATCAGATTCAGGGGATTGTGGTCAACGAGGTGGCGCCTGGCGGCCCGGCAGCTAACGCGGGTATTCAGGTTAATGATGTCATTTTGTCGGTGAACGGCACACCGGCGGTATCGGCGCTGGAGACAATGGACCAGGTTGCGGAGATCCGCCCTGGCTCTATCATCCCTGTTGAAGTCATGCGTAACGATAAGAAGCTGACGATTCAGGTCACCATTCAGGAATACCCGGCCACCAACTGACAGCCATAAAAAAACCGAAGCCAGTCAGTGCTTCGGTTTTTTTTGCCGGGTGGCGCTAACGCTTACCCGGCCTGCGGAAGAAGGTTCGTGTTACTTGTTAACGAACTCTTCGCCCAGGGTGATATCTTTTTTCAGCGTATCCAGCATGCCTTCCATCGCGTGTTGTTCAAACGCGCTCAGCGTGCCAATTGGCTTACGTTCTTCAATACCGTTTTTACCCAGCAGCAGCGGCTGAGAGAAGAAGCGCGCGTGTTCGCCATCGCCTTCTACATAAGCGCATTCAACCACGCCCTTATCGCCCTGCAGCGCACGAACCAGTGACAGACCGAAACGTGCAGCCGCCTGGCCCATAGACAGCGTTGCAGAACCGCCACCCGCCTTCGCTTCCACCACTTCGGTGCCTGCGTTCTGAATACGTTTGGTCAGGTCAGCCACTTCCTGCTCGGTGAAGCTCACGCCTGGGATCTGCGACAGCAGAGGCAGAATAGTGACACCAGAGTGACCGCCGATGACCGGCACTTCCACTTCCGTAGGCTGCTTGCCTTTCAGCTCAGCAACGAAGGTGTTAGAACGGATGATATCCAGCGTGGTCACGCCGAACAGTTTGTTCTTGTCGTAAACACCCGCTTTCTTCAGCACTTCTGCCGCGATAGCGACCGTGGTGTTCACCGGGTTGGTGATGATACCGATGCACGCTTTCGGACACACTTCAGCGATCTGCTGCACCAGGTTTTTCACGATGCCTGCGTTGACGTTGAACAGGTCTGAACGATCCATGCCTGGCTTACGCGCCACACCAGCGGAGATCAGCACAACGTCAGCACCCTGCAGAGCAGGACGCGCGTCTTCACCGGAAAAGCCTTTGATTTTTACAGCTGTCGGGATGTGGCTCAGGTCAACCGCCACACCTGGGGTTACCGGAGCAATATCGTACAGGGAGAGTTCTGAGCCTGAAGGCAGTTGGGTTTTCAGTAGTAGGGCAAGCGCCTGGCCGATACCACCAGCAGCGCCGAGGACTGCGACTTTCATCCTAAACTCCTTATTATGGTTAACTTAAGTATCTGTAAATCCGTTGCGGCGACCTTAATTCAGCAGGTAATTAATTACAATTTTCGTAGCTAAAGAATTTGAGGTCACGCGACTTTATCTCTCACCAGAAGACTCTCTGACAACAGACGGCAACGAATTAAGAGGTGGTTACAATACACCCTGCCACGCCACCAAAACAACATCATTTTGATAACATTTAATTTACTTTTAAGCTTATTTGCGTGGCGTGACCCAGGCATGTTTTCTGATAACGAAATCTGATAAAATCACTCCCTTTCATAACATTATTTCAGGCTACTGCCTGGTAGATAATTTGCATAAAAATTCATCCACATGCATAATAATGTTGTTTCTATCGTCATATTCCGGGTGACTTATGCGAAGCTCGTCTAAGCAAGAAGAATTAGTAAAGGCGTTTAAAGCGCTACTCAAAGAAGAGAAATTCAGTTCTCAGGGAGAAATTGTTCAGGCGTTGCAGGAACAAGGCTTCGATAACATCAACCAGTCGAAAGTCTCCCGCATGTTAACCAAGTTTGGCGCGGTGCGTACCCGTAACGCCAAAATGGAGATGGTCTATTGCCTGCCGGCTGAACTTGGCGTGCCGACAACCTCCAGCCCGCTGAAGAACCTGGTTCTGGATATCGACCATAACGACGCCGTTGTGGTGATCCACACAAGCCCTGGCGCCGCACAGCTGATTGCCCGCATGCTGGACTCTTTAGGTAAAACGGAAGGTATCCTCGGCACCATAGCCGGTGACGACACCATCTTTACCACGCCGGCTAACGGTTTTTCCGTGAAAGATCTCCACGAGGCAATCCTGGTTCTGTTCGAACAGGAGCTGTAGTCCTCTCTAGCCCCGTAGCGCCGCTACGGGGTTCATTCTGCCCCCGCTGCGTTTTCCCCTGCTTTCTTCTGTCCCTGATTTGACAAATAGTGCTTTTTACCACCCATTAACATTCATCCAGTGAATGGTAAATCAAAAAATCGCACAAAAAATCAAAATCAAATATCCATATGATTTTCTTAGATATAACCCTTCATTGTGAACAAAAATCGACCAACATTATGCAGTTTGGTTATAAAAATGGCGCTGTTTAACGCGTAATTACCTGTGAAACAATTAGTCTGGTATTAATTTTTACCGTTATTAGTGTATACTTGATTTTGTGATGAGGGTCACGAAACAAAGACCCCACTAAAAATTCGACGAGGTAAAGAATCATGAAAATCAAAACTACTGTAGCGGCGCTGAGCGTCCTGTCTGTCCTGTCATTCGGTGCTTTCGCAGCGGACTCCATCAATGCCGACCAGGCGCAATCCCGTGAGGCTATCGGTACGGTTTCTGTCGGCGCGATCGGCACGTCTCCAATGGATATGCGTGAAATGCTGAACAAAAAAGCGGAAGAACAGGGTGCATCATCCTATCGCATCATTGAAGCGCGTTCAGGTGACCACTGGCACGCGACCGCTGAGCTGTACAAATAAGTTTTAGTAATAGCAAAAGACGAAAATCTCCACTCAACGGCACCAGGCATAAAAATAGCAGTTCAACCCTTCTCGCCGTTGAGCAAAAACCTCTTCAGGAGCAAAGACTATGAAAAGCAAATTAATCATCGCAACCCTCGGTCTGGCATCGGTTCTCTCTTTCGGTGCAAGCGCAGCCGTTCAGCAGGTGAATGCCGACCAGGCGCAGAATCTGCAGTCTATGGGTAGTATCTCCGTGACATCTGTCACCGGCTCTCCGATGGATATCCGTCAGGAACTGGCCGCAAAAGCTGAAAAAGCAGGCGCCAGCAGCTATCGCGTCACCGAACTGAATCAGGGTGACCACTGGCATGCGACGGCAGAACTGTATAAATAAACCCTCGTCGTATCTCATCATACGACTTGCCCCTGACCTCGCTGGTCAGGGGCTTTTTTTGATTAATCACTGGCGCGCGTTGAAACGCAACTGCCCTTCCAGCTCTTCTTCCGCTTCATCAAACAATAAAATCAGTGCACCAAAGCGTCTGCGCAGTTTCTCAGGCAGATGGATAAACTCTATCTCCAGCGGTAAAGGCAACTGACTGCCGGTTACCACATCCCACAACGTATCCAGATTCGTGACGCTTTCCCGTTCAAGATCAAACACCCGGATAAATTCACGATAGAAGTCTTCCTGACTGTCGATCTCGTCAAAATCAAAGGTATAGGTTTTCATTGCCAGCCACCCAGTCCAGGCGAGCGGCAGATGCCGCCCTGTCTATTATAATCCGCCGATATGCAGGGTTTTGACTTCCAGATACTCTTCCAGCCCCAGCACGGACCCTTCACGGCCCAGGCCAGACTCTTTTACTCCTCCGAAGGGGCCAAGCTCCGTGGAGACGGCGCACTCGTTAATCCCGATCATCCCGCTTTCGATCGCCTGCGACACACGGAACACCCGCGACAGATTCTGAGTATAGAAGTAAGCCGCCAGACCATATGGCGTGTTGTTGGCACGCTGGATGACTTCATCTTCAGAAGTGAAACGGAAGCAGGCTGCAACGGGACCAAACGTCTCTTCTTCTGCCAGTTTCATGCCTTCATGACAGTCGCCCAGCACGGTGGGCATCCAGAAATTGCCGCCAAGCGGGTGCGGTTTGCCGCCCGCCAGGACCGTTGCTCCACGGGCAACCGCATCCTCAACGTGCTCACGCACTTTGTTCACTGCGGAGGGTTCAATCAGCGGGCCTACGACCACACCGTCCTCCAGACCATTTCCCACCTTCAGCACGTTCACCGCATCGGCCAGTTTGTTCACAAACTTGTCGTAGACGGTTTCCTGAATATAGAAGCGGTTAACGCTGACGCAGACTTGTCCAGCATTACGGAATTTGTTGGCGATTGCCCCTTTGACGGCAGCATCGATGTCCGCATCCTCAAACACGATATACGGGGCATTTCCCCCCAGCTCCATAGAGACTTTTTTCATGGTCTCCGCGGCGTTACGCACCAGCGTTTTGCCGACGGAAGTGGAGCCGGTAAACGAGATTTTACGCACCTCATGGCTCGCCATAATCGCGTCGCTGATCTCATGCGTATTACCTGCCACGGCGTTGAGCACCCCATCCGGCACACCGGCCTGTTTCGCCAGCGTGAGGAGCGCAAAGGCGCTGAGTGGGGTGTTATTGGCCGGTTTAATCACCCCGGTACAGCCCGCAGCAAGTGCCGGACCTAATTTGCGGGTGAGCATGGCCATCGGGAAGTTCCACGGCGTGATCGCTGCCACCACGCCAACAGGTTCACGGGTAGCCAGAATGCGGGACCCCGGCTTGATCGGCGGAATAATTTCACCGTTAGCGCGCTTGGCCTCTTCGGCAAACCACTGAATAAAACTGGCGGCGTACTCCACCTCACCTTCGGCTTCTTTCAGGGGTTTGCCCTGTTCGGTGGTCATTAACCGACCAAGCCAGCTTTTGTGCTCAATAATCAGTTCGTACCAGCGATAGAGGATAGTCGAGCGCTCTTTCGCGGTTTTGGCTCGCCATGCCGGGAAGGCTTTCACGGCAGCAGCAATAGCTTCTTCGGTTTCTGCTTTACCCGCTTTCGCCACTCTGGCGATAACGTCACCGGTAGCCGGGTTCAACACATCAAAGGTCGTATCCAGCGTCTTCCAAATGCCGTTGACCAGATAACCGGTCTGAAAAAGGATGTTGTCCTGAAGCGCCTGAGTCGTCATGTGTCCTCCCTTTCTGAATGTAAGAGACTGCAGCAATAAGTATAGCTACAAAAAACCGACGCTTTTGGCGTCGGTTTTTTTACTTCAGTCAGTTATCCGTCAGGACGTTCTGGTAGCGGTGCAGCATAAGCACCAGCCGTCCTACCGGCTCTGTCACCTGAGGAGGCGCTTCCCAGACCCTGAGCTTCTCCTGGTAGACATCCAGCTCTTCCAGCAGTTGCTTAAAGTAGCGGCGCCGTTTGTCATCACTGGAGGCGGAAAGCACATGGTCGGCGGTGCGGCGCAACTGGCGATGGAAAGCCGACAAATCGTCGTTGATCGGCACCGGGGCGTTGCGCAGACGCTGGTGCGCAATGATCATCGTTAACGCCAGACGAAAACGGGCAATGTCGCCGGGGAATTTATTCAGCAGTAAAAACAGCTGCTGATAGAGCGCCGGTAGGCGGTTCTCTTTACGGCGCGCAGTATTGGTGGTCATGGACGAAACCGCGGCCGAGACGAACTGGTTCAGCAGCACGCGCCCCGTCCGTGCCTGGGAATTGTCGCGCACCAGCAGGATCACCATCATCGCCAGGAAACAGCCCACCAGCTGACCCAACGCGCTGTCGAGGAACTGGCTGAAATGAAACGTCATCGGGTTATCGAGCACCAGAATGTTAATGGTACTGGCGAGAGCACCCAGCGATCCCAGACGGCGCTTCTGCACTTCGATCCCGATAAAGAACGCCATCACCGCGAGACTGATACAGAGCAGCAACATGCTCTGCTGCGTGGACGGGAGGATCACCAGGAAATAGAGCGCACCAATGGGCAGCGCGGCTATCGTCCCGTACAGGAAATCGATGGCGACCATACGCGGGTTGGGCAGGCGCATTGCCAGCGCCGTGACAACAGCAATCATGACCATCGCGCCATTGCCGGAGGTCCAGCCGGTCCACAGCCAGAACAGCGTACCGAGCATACAGGCCAGCGTGGTACGCCAGAAGTTGACCATTGCGTGATGGCGTTCAGCCGATTCCGCCTTGATCACCACTTCCCCCTGCAGGACCTCTTCTTCCGCGGCGCTGATTTTGGTATTGCCAATCACGCCGCGTTTCAGCAAGAGGTAGCGCGTCGCAGCGCCAACCCAGGTGTATATGGTCACCGGCGTGTCGCGCTCTCCGGTCCAGGCAATGACCCGGCGCATGCGTTTGAGCTGCTTATGCACGTCCTGCACCGTTTCCACCGGCTCGGCAAACAGTTCGCGGAAGGTATCGGTGACCGATTCCGGGCGAGTGTTCTGGATGAGGTAGGTTTCGCACGCCTGGGTAATCAGCGTTAAGGAGACGGTATTGATCGCTTTGAGTCGGCGGTTGGCGCGTGCCCAGCGCGAAGACTCCATGTTAAGGTTGCTGCGCATTCCTTCCAGGGCCTGCGTACGGCGGACCAGTCCGCTCCACGCCTTGTCCACCTCTTCACTGTCACCGTGCTTAATGCACAGCTGCATCAGCTGGTACTGTGCGACAATCAGCGCGTCCAGCTCGCGATCCACTTCCTGTTTGATGGAGCGCGGGGAAAAAAGCAGGTCAGCGACAATTGCGCAGACGATACCAATCACGATCTCGCTACAGCGTTCCACAGCAAACTGCGGCGCGAGCAGCGGTTCGGTTTGAATGGTGATGACAATAATCAGCGCGGTATAGCCCGCCAGCCCCCAGGCATAAGAGTTCTCTACTTTCACCAGCGAGGAGAGCCAGGTGCAGAAACCCGCCCAGATACAGCATACCAACACCATCAGCAGCGGTGTGCGGATCATCAGAATGATGATGGTGAGCGCGGCGATACAGCCGATAAACGTCCCGATGATACGCAGCATGCCGCGATAGCGGATCGCCCCGGAGTAGGGCTCACCGCCGGCCGCAAATGCCGGGCCAGCCGCGACAATCGCCGCCGTCAGCACCGCCCAGCGCGGGGTTTCCAGCTGGAAGTGAAAGCCGACAAACAGCGCCAGCACAATAGCACTCGCCAGCTTCACGGCGAAGCGAATGTGCTGGCTGGCGATAGTAAAGATACCCATAGCGATTAACCAAATTCGCGCAGACGGTGGGCAATTTTACGGAAGATTGAGTCCTGGCTGGCGTCCCGATCTTTCTCACCGGTGATCACCACCGTCGCCGTCGTGCCAGCAGGCCACAGGTTGCCCTGCTGTTCGTCCAGATGAATACGTACCGGCACACGCTGGGCCAGACGCACCCACTCCAGGTTGGAATCGACGGTCGCCATCCCTTTTGCGTCGTTGGAGCTGCTGGAGTTGGTGACGCCAGCCGCGACGCTGTCGACGGTGCCTTTAAAGACGCGGTTGCTGCCAAGCGGCGTGATCTCTGCGCGATAGCCCGGACGAACGCCTTCCAGCTTGGTCTCTTCCATATAGGCAAGCACATAGAACGAGTTCTGTTTTACCAGCGCCACGGCGGTTGAACCGCGGGTAATAAACTCCCCGGCATAGACGTTAAGGTTAGTAACCCAACCATCGGCTGGCGCGCGGATCACGGTACGCTCCAGATCGAGCTTCGCCAGATCGCGCGTCGCCTGCGCTTTTGCCAGCTGATGCAGTACGGTTTGCAGCACGTTGTTGGACTGATCAATCTCTTCCCGGGACATCGCCTGGACACCCAGCTGGTTACGGCGGCCCGCCTCACGGCGTTTCTCTGCGGCCAGCGCCTGGTAATAGGCAACATCCGCTTCCGCTTCTTCCAGTGCTTTCTGGTAACGCGGCTGGTCGATGGTGAACAGCACCTGGTCTTTCTTCACCAGCTGGTTATCGTGGACGTTAACCGCGGTGATAAGACCGGCCACGTCGGGGGCGATCGCCACGACATCCGCGCTAAAACGCGCGTCACGTGTCCACGGTGATTCGGTGTAATAGACCCAGGCGCGAAAAATAGCGATGAACGCGAGGATAACCAGCGCCATGGTGATGGCGGTGCGGGAGATTTTTCTTGTTAGCGTTTTCACATCAACCTCAGACAAACATGCGCGATATCAGGTAGAACAGGCAGCAATACAGCGCGGTATTGAACAATGCAGGGTGCCAGACGAAATCGTAGATCCCGGTAGGAACCAGCACCTTGCGCACCAGCCAGAAGATCGCCAGTGATAAAAGAAGCTCGAAAAATATCGGTGGGAACGACAGACCGAACACCACGATAACGGGAAACAGACTCATGTTGACCTTGATAAGAGAGAGTGCAGGCTTCAGAATTTTTAGCGCACGCCATCGCAGGAGAGCAAGAAACGCCGGGCGAGAATGGCGCAGCCGTTATGTAATTAATAGTATATTAACGTAACTGTTATGCTGTTATCTATAATATGTGATCTAAATCACTTTTAAGCCAGAGTGAACAATGGAACGTTTAAAACGCATGTCGGTCTTCGCCAAAGTGGTTGAACTTGGCTCATTTACTGCTGCTGCCCGGCAGTTACAGATGAGCGTCTCCTCCATCAGTCAGACGGTGTCAAAACTGGAAGATGAACTGCAGGTGAAATTGCTCAACCGCAGCACCCGCAGCATCGGGCTGACGGAAGCGGGTAAAATTTACTATCAGGGCTGTCGCCGCATGCTGCATGAAGTGCAGGATGTTCACGAACAGCTCTATGCCTTTAACAACACACCCATCGGGACCCTGCGGATCGGTTGTTCTTCAACTATGGCACAAAATGTTCTTGCCGCCATGACCGCCGAGATGCTGAAAGAATATCCGGGATTAACCGTGAATCTGGTCACGGGTATTCCTGCCCCGGACCTGATTGCCGATGGCCTGGATGTAGTGATCCGCGTCGGCGCACTGCAGGACTCCAGCCTCTTCTCCCGTCGACTCGGCAGCATGCCGATGGTGGTCTGCGCCTCAAAGAGCTATCTGGCACAGTACGGCGTGCCGGAGAAACCCGCCGATCTCGCCAACCACTCCTGGCTGGAGTACAGCGTCCGCCCCGATAATGAGTTTGAACTGATTGCCCCGGAAGGGATTTCTACCCGACTGCTGCCGGAAGGGCGGTTTGTCACCAACGATCCGATGACCATCTCGCGCTGGCTGGTGGCGGGCGCCGGGATCGCTTACGTACCGTTAATGTGGGTGATCAATGAGATCAACAGCGGCGTACTGGAGATCCTGTTCCCTCGTTACCAGTCCGATCCGCGTCCGGTGTATGCCCTGTATACCGAAAAAGACAAACTGCCGCTTAAGGTGCAGGTGTGCATTAACTATCTGACCGAGTATTTTGTGGACGTGGCAGAACTGTTTCAGGGAATGCGGGGACGCAGAAAAGAGTAATGAAATTATCCCGGAACGCCTTTCTGGCATGACAATGTCCGGGATAATTTCCCCTGCATGGCGCAATTCCCCTCCCTCACTCTAAATAATAGTTAATTGACACCGTCGCCTTACGCCATTTATTTTGTGAGGAGCCTGAATCTCAGGCTGTTATATTTATGTTACCAATATGAATAATAAAATGTATTTCGCAGGATGACATTGAACAAGGAACAGAAATGAATATATTTGAACAAACACCGCCTTCACGCAGGCGCTATGGGCTAGCCGCATTCATTGGATTGATCGCAGGGATTGTCTCCGCCTTTGTCAAATGGGGAGCCGAAGTTCCACTGCCGCCGCGCAGCCCCACGGATTTATTCACCGGCGCATGCGGGCCAGAGCAATTAATAAGAGCAGCAAGTCAGATTGATTGTTCCCGCAATTTCTTAAATCCTCCCTATATATTTCTGCGTGACTGGCTGGGTGTCGTCGATCCGAACGCAGCGGTTTACACCTTTGCCGGACATATTTTTAACTGGGTCGGCGTCACGCATATTATTTTTTCTATCGTCTTCGCCGTAGGTTATTGCATAGTTGCGGAAGTCTTCCCGAAAATTAAACTCTGGCAAGGTTTGCTGGCGGGTGCGTTAGCGCAGCTTTTTGTCCATATGATCTCCTTCCCATTGATGGGACTGACGCCGCCGCTGTTTGAGCTGCCCTGGTACGAGCACGTCTCAGAGATCGTGGGCCATTTGATCTGGTTCTGGTCGATTGAAATTATTCGTCGTGATTTGCGTAACCGCATCACTCATGAGCCGGATCCGGAGATACCGCTGGGTCACTTGCGTTAAAAAAAAGGCGCTACCCCAGAGTAGCGCCATTTTTTTACAGGTCGTCAGGTCAGGCTGTACCGCCCACCGTCAGATTATCCACTTTCAGCGTTGGCTGACCCACACCCACCGGCAGGCTCTGCCCCTCTTTACCGCAGACACCCACGCCGTTGTCCAGCTTGAGATCGTTACCGACCATGGAGATCTGCTGCATAGCTTCAATGCCGGAGCCAATCAGCGTCGCGCCTTTCACCGCTTTGGTCACTTTGCCTTTCTCGATCAGATAGGCTTCTGACGTGGAGAAGACGAATTTACCGGAGGTAATGTCCACCTGGCCGCCGCCAAAGTTTGGCGCAAAGATACCGTAATCAACGGATTCGATGATCTCCTGCGGCGTAGATTTGCCCGGCAGCATATAGGTGTTGGTCATACGTGGCATCGGCAGGTGCGCATAGGATTCACGACGGCCGTTACCGGTTGGCGCTACGCCCATCAGGCGCGCGTTCAGTTTGTCCTGCATGTAACCTTTCAGGACACCGTTTTCGATCAGCACGTTGTACTGGCCGGGTGTGCCTTCATCATCGATGGAGATAGAGCCACGACGGTCAGGCATGGTACCGTCATCCACCACGGTGCACAGCTCAGAGGAGACAAGCTGCCCCATCTGACCGCTGAATACGGACGTACCGCGCCGGTTAAAGTCCCCTTCCAGACCGTGTCCTACCGCTTCGTGCAACAGCACGCCTGGCCAGCCGGCACCCAGCACCACCGGGAATGACCCCGCCGGTGCCGCCACGGCAGAAAGATTCACCAGCGCCATGCGCACGGCTTCTTTTGCCCACGCGTCAGCGCGCGCTTCACCGTCGACGTCACCCAGGAACCAGTCATAGCCAAAACGACCGCCGCCACCACTTGAGCCGCGCTCGCGTTTACCGTTGTCATCGACCTGCACGCTGATAGAGAGGCGCACCAGCGGACGGACATCCGCCGCCAGCGTGCCGTCAGTGGCCGCAACCAGAATCAGTTCATAGACACCGCTCAGGCTGGCAGACACTTCCTGCACGCGTTTATCGGCAGCGCGCGCCACTTTATCCACGCGGCGCAGGATATCCAGCTTCTCTTCACGGCTCATGCTCTGCAGTGGGTCGATGCTGGTGTAGAGCGCAGAATGCTGCACCTCACCCAGCGTTTTCACCCGCCCATCGCCAGCATCACGCACGATGGTACGCGCCGCCTGCGCGCTCTGCTCCAGCGCAGCCAGGCTTATCTGATCGGCGTAGGCAAAACCGGTTTTCTCGCCGCTGATGGCGCGCACACCCACGCCCTGGTCAATGTTGTAAGAACCATCTTTGATGATGCTGTCTTCTAAAACCCAGGATTCGTGATAGCTCGACTGGAAATAGAGATCGCCGTAGTCGAGACGGCGTTCGGTCAGTTGACCAAGAATGGAGAACAGGTCCTGATGGCTCAGGCCGTTCGCTGCGAGCAAATGTTCACTTACCAGGTTCAGACTCATCGTATTGCTACTCGTTCGTTGCCGCCCGTGGCGGTATAAAGATCGTATTTATTGAGAGTGAGGCAATTACCTGCCCACGTCAAATCATTGCTGTGCATCTTTGCGCGGCTGGCGCAGCACTTCATTAATCTGCGGTTTATCCACCGGACCGGTGATGCGGTAGCGCAGAATAGAGACCTTACTCCACAGCGGCCCCAGCACTTTACTGGCGGCAAACACCGCGGCCCCAACAATCGGGTTCACCACAAAGGCGGCTGCCACCCCGACGCTCGCGGAGATTTCCGGCGCCACCACGGCTTCCATATCCAGCTCGCGACGCACAAGGTTAACCGAGCCCTTCATGGCGATATCCGCTTCCAGGCCGTCCACCAGCGTGTCGTCCGTATGCATAACGCCGTCCTTGATCCACGCCGTACTGCGGATGGAATCGTAGTAGAACCCTTCGCTGAAGGTATCGCTGAAATCGAAGCGCAGCTTGCGCAGCAATGCATCAAAGCTCAGGAGACGCAGGATCTGCCCGGCGCGTCCCGTGCTCACGTCGGCAATTTCCCCTTTTCCGAAGCGGGTTTTCAGTATGCCGTTAAGCGAGGCCTCATCCGGCTTCCACGGCGCATCACGCCAGTGAAGATCGTAATCGACGTCAAATGACGAGCCGCGCAGCGGTGTACTGATACCAAAGAAATTGGCTGCCGCATCCAGTTTGTTGCCCTTAATGTCGCCTTTCAGCGAGGTGCGCTGTTCGCCAGGGTTATTCACCCACTCGCCCGCGGCCGTCAGACGACCAAAGCCGGTATCCACCAGCCCGCCCGTGAGGCTCAGCGTGTTGCCCTGAATCGCGAAGTCACCGTCAATGCGGCCATATTTTTGTCCCCACAGCCAGCACTCAGCGCAGCGCAGTTGCAGATCCGGCCAGCCGCTGAAGTCCACGCGGGAAGTGTTACTCAACGGCGATGCCGGAGTCGATTGATCTTTCCCGCCCGCCGTTGCCGGGTTGTAGTAGAGATAGCGGATGGCCGCCTGCCACGGGGCGTTATCGCGCATGGTCAGAGTGGCGTTGATCTCCCTGCCCTGAGCCTCTACTTTCGAGCCGTTAGCCGTCGGCTGAGAAACGATACTCAGGTTGTTCCACTGTTGCCCACCCAGCGTGAGCGACGGTGTACGCACGGTAACGGTCTGCGGGAACTGCGCAGCCTCATCCACGTTTTGCCCGACGCCTTTCTGGAACAGTGCCAGCCACTGCGCGCCATCCAGCGGTGGGAGATTCAGCTCAACGCCCTGGTGATCCGGGAGCGGAGGCGTGGTTCGACTGTCCGTCGTCCAGATGGCTTTGTCCAGCGTCAGCTTGCGGTTGAGCAACCAGCGGCTGTTAAAGTGGTTTGTGCCACCCGCGCTGCCGGTCAGTTCGAAACTGTTCAGGTTACCGTCGACGTTAAGCTTCACCGGCAATGCCTGTCCGGCCTGTTTATCCAGCGGTGCAGGCAACTGACTGCTGAGATTTTTCAGGTCACCGGTAAGGTCGACCTTATAATGCGCACTGGCATGGTAGGGCAGTTCTATATCAACCTTCCCTTTCCAGGCGGCAGCCCCCCCAACCGACTCCTGAATGGGTTTCGGCAGCATGTCCATCTGCGACGGTTGCCAGTTGCCATCCAGGTTGACGGCCACCTGATAGGCCTTCTCGCCTTCGGTGGTCGAGAAGTCAATATTCACAGGCTGATTGAACCAGCGGGCTGTGAGCGGCTCACTCTTCAGGTTGCCATTCACAAAGCTGAACTGCCCGCTGAGGTTCTTGAGCGTACTTTCCAGGGGCTTGATATACAGGCTGTTATTATTCAGACGGACGTCGCCTTTGGCGGTGGTCATTTCGCCGTCCAGCGGGATATCCAGATGTAAGCGAGCATTCACATCGCCATCAAGCTGGAGCTGCTCAAGCGTGGCCGCCAGCGAGGCTTTCAGCGGCGTCTCGTCAAAATAGGGGCCGACCGCCTTGCCTGGCCCGTTGATATCGGCATCAATCAGCAGTTTCTCTTTTGAGTAATCGGGGATATTTGCCGTCAGGTTGGTAGCCGTCACACCGCCCAGCGCGACGCTGTCTGACTTCATCCACAACCCGTCATTGAGAAAATTAAGCTCGATATCGAGGTTTTTCAGGGCAGGCCAGCCCGGCTGGAACGCAAAGGTGGCGTTATGCAACGGCACCAGCACCTGGAACTGACCTTCGTTATGTTTGTACGGGAAAAGATGCGGGTTACCGCCATAGACCAGCGTGGCGTTATCTGCCTGACCACCCTGGATCGCCCCGCTCAGGTAATCCACGAGCGCTTTACCCATCAGGTTTTCCGGGAAGTAACGCCAGGCCTGAGAACCGTCGCTGGTGCTGATCCCCGCCAGAATACCCAGCCACGGCTCTTCACCTTCAGGCTTTAAATAGCGGAAATCCCCGCGGGCATGAACCGCTTTGGCTTTCACATCAATATGTCGGCCATCAAGCTGGAAGCCTTTATCGTTGCGCAGCCAGTTAAGCACCGCGTTGCCTTTTTCAATTTCCAGAGGTGCCCTGAAGACCGTTTCGTAAGGCATTCTGGCGTCATGCATTTCAACGGTCAGTCTGCCGTTCTCAACGCTGCCCTCCAGCTTACCGCTGAAGTTTTCAGCCCCCGGCAGCAGTTTCCACTGTTTCCAGGCCAGATCTTTCCATGTTGCCAGGAAACGGGTTTTCTCGGTTGCCTGCAGCGGGATATCCAGCGCGAGGGCGTCAATTTCCCCACCTGGCTGCGTCGCCAGCCAAACGTCACCCAAATCCGGAGAGAGTTTCGCCGCCATGGAGCGCAGCCCTTCAATGGCCGCCAGGTCGAGATGCGTGGCGCGGATACGCAGCTCATCGCTACGCTTATTATTCGTGCCGCCGACATCCTGCTCAGGCATCCATGCCAGCGTCAGCGCGCCGCGCGGCCAGGGTTTGCCGTCCATGGTGATGCGTGTATCCGGGATGGCAAACTGCCAGCCCCCTTTCTCTTTCGTCACATGTGCGGTGAGGTTATCCACGGAGAGTTGATGCTGCTTGCTTTCGCCTTGCCAGCTTGCGCCGCCCTGCTTCAGCCAGATATCGCCGCTGGCGAACACACCTTTCGTCAGGGTCATCCAGCCTTCCAGGCTAAAACGGGCCGTTTCCAGCTGCATGTTTTGCTGTAACCAGTCACCGAGCCACGGTTTCACATCCACGTCGTCAGCCTGTAGCCACACCTTGCCGTTGTTGAGCAAGCCGTCGTCGTCACGCAGATCCATACGAACCTGCATGACCCCGTGCTGGCCGTTCAGGCTGGAGAGGTTCACCTGCCCCTCGGCACGGTGACGCTCTTTGCCGTTAAGCCAGGTCAGCTGCGGGATCTTCAGTTCGGCGCGCTGGCCGGAGAGGGTAATAAAGCTCACCTCACAGTCGCGCAGATCGAAATGATCGAACTGACGCAGAAAGAGATCGCTCAGGCGGTTGGCTTCAAGACGTTGATTATTATCACCGCCAGAGATCGGCGTGTTGGTCAAAAACTGCAGTTGATAAAAGGTAAGGTCGCGGAACTGCCAGCGCATGTGCAGCAGGCTTTGCCAGACATCCAGTGCCAGGGTCACGCGTTTGATTTTCAGATAGCCGCCATCTTTCAGGCTGGCATTGATGTCCCTGGCATCCAGCGTTGGGCCAAAGTTCTGCCAGCTGGCGCTGACCTGACTGACGTCAACCGGCACACCAGTGGCGGATTCGATCTTCGCCAGCACTTGTGGACGCCAGCTGTCCAGATGCGGCAAAACGAGGCGTAGCCCGCTCACGAGCAACGCGACAATCACGACAAGCGTTGCCCCTGTAAGCAGTAAAATCCCCGGCAATCGCCTCACGCATCTCTCCTTGTCAGCTTTGGTCACACAGCGAACTGCGTCTTACATCATGACGACGTCAAATTGCTCCTGGTTATAGAGCGGCTCAATTTGTACTTTTACCTGTTTGCCGACAAAGATTTCCACTTCCGCCAGCGCGTGCGACTCTTCGCCTTTCAGTGCTTCAGCCACCGCAGGGGAAGCATAGACCAGAAAACGATCGGAGTCGTAAGCATGATGAACGCGGACAATTTCACGCATGATCTCATAGCAGACGGTCTCCACCGTCTTTACGGTGCCGCGTCCGTGGCAGGTTGGACACTCATTACACAGCACATGTTCCACGCTTTCACGGGTCCGTTTACGCGTCATTTCCACCAGCCCCAACTGTGAGAAGCCGTTGATACTGGTTTTCACGCGATCTTTACTCAGCGCCTGCTCCAGCGAATGGAGCACGCGACGGCGATGGTCTTCATTATTCATATCAATAAAGTCGATAATGATAATGCCACCCAGATTGCGCAGGCGAAGCTGGCGCGCAATCGCCTGTGTCGCTTCGATGTTGGTATTGAAGATGGTGTCATCCAGGTTGCGATGTCCGACAAACGCACCGGTGTTGATATCCACGGTGGTCATTGCTTCGGTCTGATCGATGATCAGATAACCACCGGACTTCAGTTCAACCTTGCGCTCCAGCGCACGCTGGATCTCATTTTCGACATCATAGAGATCGAAGATTGGCTGACGCCCGGTGTAATGTTCGAGCAGGCCAGGCATCTCCGGAATGTACTCAGCGGTAAATTCCAGCAGCGCTTCATACGTCAGACGCGAGTCCACGCGGATTCGGTCGAGCTGAGCATCAGCAAAATCGCGCAGGACGCGCTGGGCAAGCGCCAGCTCACCGTACAGCTGATAGCGGGTCTGGTTGCGTTTTTTACGCTCCATCACCTTGGTCCAGACACGCTTCAGATAAGCCGCATCGGACGCCAGATCCTCTTCGCTGACCCCTTCGGCGGCGGTACGGATGATAAACCCGCCCTGTTCGTCGCAGTAGGCGCTGACCACTTTCTTCAGACGCTCACGCTCGCTCTCGCTTTCAATACGCTGGGAAACCCCCACGTGCGACGCGCCCGGCATAAACACCAGGTAACGGGAAGGTAGCGTGATGTCGGTTGTCAGACGGGCACCCTTAGTACCAAGGGGATCTTTGACCACCTGCACCATCAGATCCTGCCCCTGACGCACCAGCTCTGAAATGTCGCGCACGGCAAACTGCTTCTGCTCTTCGCCAGCGACACACTCGGTATGCGGCATGATATCGGAGGCATGTAAAAATGCCGCCTTATCCAGTCCAATATCTACAAAAGCCGCCTGCATACCTGGCAGTACGCGGCTGACACGACCTTTGTAGATATTGCCTACTATTCCGCGTCGCGCTTCACGCTCAATATGAATTTCCTGAAGAATGCCACCATCAATGTAGGCCACACGGGTTTCCGATGGCGTTACGTTTACCAACAATTCAGCCGTCATAATTATCCCTTCCCTCACGCAGTGAGTTAAAATTGCTCAGCAACTCATACGTTTCCACCAGCGGTAAGCCGACTACGGCGTGATAGCTGCCATTAATCTTCCTGACAAAACAGCCACCCAGCCCTTGAATACCGTATGCACCTGCTTTATCCATCGGTTCACCGCTGGCAATATACGCGGCGATCTCGTCGTTGGTCAGTACTCTGAAGGTGACGTCCGTCACGACCAGGCAATCCAGCACGTGCTGGCTGTCCGCCAGCGCCACGGCGGTCATCACCTGATGCGTTTGCCCGGACATTTTGTGCAGCATATGCGCCGCATGCTCAGCATCGCGCGGTTTCTCAAGCACTTCACCGTTAAGGATAACGATGGTATCCGCCCCCAACACCGGCAGGTCGCGTGGCACACGTGCTACGCCAGCCTGCGCTTTCTCACGCGCCAGGCGAGAGACATACTGCTGAGCGCTTTCACCCTCAGCCCGTTTTTCTTCGATGCCGGTAACGATACGTTCAAAAGAGATGCCCAGCTGTGTGAGCAACTCCTGACGACGTGGAGAACCGGAGGCAAGATATATAGACGTCATGGAAACCTTTTACTGCACAGCAAACTGCTGGCGAACCTTACGCATCAACAGGAACAGCCACGGCCAGAGCACACCGTTTACTACACTACTCCAGAACACTTCGGGTCGGAAAGAGACGTTGATCACTAAAAACTCTGCCCAGAAAACAACGATATCCGCGGCAAGCGACAACAACATCACCACCAGCGCCTGTTGCCAGAGCGCGAGGTTACGAAAGAGCTGGAATTTGAGTGCAACGAGATACGCAATAATGCTCATGGATAACGCACGAACACCCAGCGTTGAGCCACTAATGAGATCCAGTATGGCACCCATCACAAAACCTGTGCCAACATTTACGCGGTGCGGCAGGGCCAGGATCCAGTAGAGCAAAATGAGCAATACCCAGTTTGGCCGGAAAACGAGAATGTCGTCCGGCCAGGGCATAATCTGCAGCAACAGCGCAATGAGAAACGAGAGCCAGATAACCCAGCGTCCCTGGCTACGATAACTTGCCACTACTGCCCTCCGGATGAGAGTTTAGGCGGTGGCGGCGCATCCGTTATCCCGGTAGCCGGCGCGGGTACTGGCGCAGGCGGCCCCATTGCATCCGGCGCAGGGAGAACCTGCGGCATCATCTGCATCAGGCGCTCATTGGCGACGCGATGTACTTCTTCAGGCGTCATTGGGTTGGCACCGTTGCGATCGGCACCCCACAACAGCAGCAGGTAGCGAAGACGCTGTAAACCCGCCGTTGGACGCGCCTGAATCACGGTGTAGGCACGCTGCGTATCAAGCTTCACAGAAGAGACAACCGCAACCGGATACCCTTCAGGGAAACGTCCACCCAGACCAGACGTAACCAGCACGTCGCCCACACGGATGTCCGTGTTGGCTGGCAGGTGTTCCAGTTGCAGATCGTCCGTACAACCGTTACCCGCCGCAATGACGCGAATATCGTTACGCAGAACCTGAATAGGCAGCGCATGGGTGGCATCGCAGATCAGCAGCACACGGCTGGTCAGTTTGGCGACGGCGACCACCTGGCCCACCACACCTTTATCACTGATCACAGGCTGACCTTCATACACCCCGTTAACGCTACCTTTGTCGATCACCACCTGATCGCTGTAAGGGTCGTTCACGGTGGAGATCACCTGCGTCACCATCTTCTGTTCATCCTGACGCAACGGCGAGCCAAGCAGCTCACGCAGACGCGCGTTTTCCTGCTTGTATTGCCCTAACATCAGCAGTTCGCTGTTTTTCAGCAGCAGTTCCTGGCGCAATGCCCGGTTTTCAAGTTCGAGTTGGTCACGTGAAGACAGCGTTTGAGAAACGGAGTCGAGCAGTTCACGGGGACCATTGGATATAAAATAGAAAGGACTGACGGCGGTATCCATGTACGTTCTGATCTGACTGAACGTACCGAGGCGGCTATCGGCAATAATGACACCAAGCGCAACCAGAACCGCCAGGATCAGGCGAAACTGTAGCGAGGGGCCACGGCTAAAAATTGGCTTCATAGGCTATGCGTATTCTCGTGTCAGAGAGAAAGGGTAGCGATTCGCTACCCTTTCACAATGACTACTCTTCGCTGAACAAGTCGCCGCCGTGCATGTCGATCATTTCCAGCGCCTTGCCACCACCACGGGCGACGCAAGTCAGTGGATCTTCTGCAACTACGACAGGAATACCTGTCTCTTCCATTAACAGGCGGTCGAGGTTACGCAGCAGCGCACCACCACCGGTCAGAACCATACCGCGCTCAGAGATATCGGACGCCAGTTCTGGTGGGCACTGTTCCAGAGCAACCATCACCGCGCTCACGATACCGGTCAGTGGCTCTTGCAGCGCTTCCAGGATTTCGTTGGAGTTCAGGGTAAAGCCGCGTGGAACGCCTTCCGCCAGGTTACGGCCGCGCACTTCAATTTCGCGCACTTCATCACCCGGATAAGCAGAACCGATCTCGTGCTTAATACGTTCTGCGGTCGCTTCACCGATCAGAGAACCGTAGTTACGACGCACGTAATTAATGATGGCTTCGTCGAAACGGTCACCACCGATACGCACGGAAGAGGAGTACACCACGCCGTTCAGGGAGATAACGGCCACTTCAGTGGTACCACCACCGATATCCACCACCATAGAACCGGTTGCTTCAGAAACAGGCAGGCCTGCACCGATAGCCGCAGCCATTGGCTCTTCAATCAGGAACACTTCACGCGCGCCTGCACCCTGGGCAGATTCGCGGATTGCGCGACGTTCTACCTGGGTCGCACCGACCGGCACACAGACCAGAACACGCGGGCTTGGACGCATGAAGCTGTTGCTATGGACCTGCTTGATGAAGTGCTGAAGCATTTTTTCAGTCACGAAGAAGTCAGCGATAACGCCGTCTTTCATTGGGCGGATCGCGGCGATGTTACCTGGGGTACGACCCAGCATCTGCTTCGCGTCATGACCCACTGCGGCTACGCTTTTCGGCGAGCCGGCACGATCCTGACGAATGGCCACAACAGAAGGCTCATTCAATACGATGCCTTGTCCTTTTACATAAATAAGGGTATTCGCGGTACCCAGGTCAATGGACAGGTCATTGGAAAACATGCCACGAAATTTTTTCAACATACTAAGGGATAATCCTGAAAGCTGGGGCGGAAAACAAAATCCGCTTACTTTACCAACCACACGCAGCAGCGACAAGGCGCAAAAATCACCTGCTGCGGTGAAAATTTGTGCAGTACGTTTCCTTCTGTTACAAATTCATCCCCTGACTCCCTCAGGGCTGAGTACACAGTAGCGTTCCTCACTTTCATTTGTAACCCGCAAAAGGTCGTTCACTGGCTTTTTGCTCGTCATACTCAAAGCTACAGGCGCGATATTCTACGTGAAAACAGCGTAAACGGCAGGTCAAACCGAGTATCTTTGCAAATATTTTTTCACATTGGTGTCCAGCGGCTGAGAGGCGGCAAAAAAATCACCCTGACCGCCCATGACACCGCGCTCCGTCAACATCTGCCATTCGCCTCTGGAGCGTACGCCCGTAGCAAATACTTGTGTTCGCGTTCCCTTGCACGCTTCCACCAGACTCTGCACCAGCAGCTGGTTTTCCGTGCGCTTTTCAATATTCCTGACCAGCCCCGGATGTAGCTTTAATAATTCCACATCCAGCTCCTTGATCCAGCTGGTACTGACCAGCGTCAGGCCCGCCTGTGTCACCGCCACACGCGCGCCGAGCGCATTGATCAAACGTACCACCGGACGTAACCGGCTGATGTGTTGACCAACATCCGCCTCAGCAAGTTCAAAAATAATGTGTTTACGTTGCGATTTTTCGCATTGCATTAATGTATCGCGAAGCCAGCGCTGGAAACGCGGGCGTATTAACGACTCGACGGTCACCTGCAACGCCAGGTTTTCTTCAGGCCAGAACGATAAAAACGGAATCAGTCGGCTAATTTGCTGACGGTCATACTCTTCGGAGAGTCCAAATTGCAGGATCATCGGCAGATATTCAGCCGAAATAACCTCTTCCGTCCCGTCGAAAATACGGCACATCAACTCCCGGTGATGGACATGGCCGTTTTTCATGACCGCCGGTTTTTGATAAAGACGGGGTCCGCCGCGGCTCAACATTTGCTCAATCAGTGTCCGCCAGCGCACATTGCCGCGCCCTTTTTCCGGCAGGGAATCATCATACACCGCCCAACCGTTCGCCCCTTGCAATACGGCGTTGCGGGTTGCCGCTTCCGCGTGTTCCATGACCTGTTCTGTCGACTGCCCACCGCGCCAGGCGCAGATGCCCATATGTACCATATCGTCCCGGTCGAGCATTTTACTTTGCGGTAGCGCATCCACCGCCTTCAGCAACTGACTGGCGATGCTCTCTGACTCCTTCAGCGTGCGATGGGGTAACAGTACCGCAAAGTCGCTGCGGTGATAACGCGCCAGCAGTGCACCGGGGTAGCGCATAATAAAGGTCGAGAGCAAATTAATCAGCGTAAAGAGGTTCTCTTCCGCCACACGCCGTCCCCAGGTATCGCGCAGGAGATCAAAATCGGGAAGGCGGATCATCATGACCACTCCATGCGTTCCGACCTTTTCCGGATCGTCCAGCAGCGTGGCCAGCTGATTATCAAAGAACAGACGGTTGTTAAGACCGGTTTTGTTATCTTGCGCGGCATAGGAACGGATCAGCGTATCCATGCGGCTGCGCTGGTCGCTGGCGAACTGGATTTCAGAAAGCAAGGTATCCAGCGCGCTGCTGGTGCTGGACGGCCACTCATACACCGACCCGCGCACCTGCGGACCGCGCTCCCCGTTAAGTATCCGCACGGATCGGGTTTCCAGTAACTCCTGACCGGAGAGCTGGCGGCGTAGCCAGCGAACCGCAAGAAATATCAGCACTACAATAAAGGCGACGGCGACGGTAAGCGGCGCGGTGGTCATCATTGAGCGGAAGTAGCTGGCCATGGGATCGAGGTAGACCATGCGTATCGTCATCCCCGGATTTTTAAGCGAATGGACTTTCACTTCCCGATACTGGCTGACAACGCCCGCGGGACGATAACTTCCCTGGCGCTGATGGCTCAAAACCTGATGCTTTCCCTGGGTGATGTCTACCTGCACAATATCAACAGGTACCATTAACTCATCCAGCTCGCGGGAGAGTTCCGGAAGCGGAGTGGTAATCAAACGCGTATCGATAACCGACGCAACAGATTCAACCCGGTTGACCAGCTTGTCCTGAATGGCGTTATAAAAGCTCAGGGAGCAGCCAAGCAGCGTGACAAAAATGGTTAACCCCGTCAGCAAGGTGATAAAAGCTGAGAACTTCGTCGTTAATCGCATCCTTGAGATTACTCCGTGGGTTGATGGGGTAGCGAGTAAGCGCTAACTTGCATTTCAAATGCGGCATACTACCAAACCTGGTGTATCTGGCAATTTATTGCGTTAAATCGGCATAGCGTTTCACTGAGCGAGTATAGTCTTCAGAACGAATTTTCCAATCATCAGAATAGTGAGGATCCTGTATGCAGGCTTTGATCTTAGAACAGCAGGACGGCAAAACCATTGCCTCGGTGCAAGCCCTTGAAGAGAGCCGACTGCCCGAAGGCGACGTCACCGTCGACATCGACTGGTCCAGTCTGAATTACAAGGATGCGCTGGCCATCACCGGCAAAGGTAAAATCATCCGAAATTTCCCGATGGTGCCGGGGATTGATTTTGCGGGCCATGTTCATACCAGCGAAGATCCTCGCTTCCATGCAGGCCAGCAGGTGCTGCTCACCGGTTGGGGAGTGGGTGAAAACCACTGGGGCGGGCTGGCAACGCAGGCGCGGGTGAAGGGCGACTGGCTGGTGCCTATGCCAGCAGGGCTGGATGGCCGCAAAGCGATGATTATCGGCACAGCAGGCTTTACCGCCATGCTGTGCGTCATGGCGCTGGAAGATGCCGGTATCCGTCCTGAGTCGGGTGAGATTGTCGTGACTGGCGCCAGCGGTGGTGTTGGCAGTACAGCAGTGACGCTTCTGCATAAACTCGGGTATCAGGTCGTCGCGGTTTCTGGGCGCGAAAGCACCCATGACTACCTGCGTCAGCTTGGCGCCAGCCGCATTCTTGGCCGCGATGAGTTCGCCGAAACCCGTCCGCTGGAAAAACAGGTCTGGGCCGGTGCGGTTGATACCGTCGGTGACAAAGTGCTGGCAAAAGTGCTGGCGCAGATGAACTACGGTGGCTGCGTGGCGGCCTGCGGTCTGGCGGGCGGTTTTGCCCTGCCCACCACCGTGATGCCCTTTATCCTGCGTAACGTGCGTCTGCAGGGTGTGGATTCCGTCATGACCCCGGCGGCCCGTCGTGCAGAAGCCTGGGAGCGTCTGGTGCGTGACCTGCCGGAGTCCTTCTTCACGCAGAGCGCAACCGAAATCACCCTCAGCCAGGCCCCGGACTATGCCAGTAAGATCATGGATAACCAGTTCCACGGCCGTGCGCTGGTGAAAATTGCCTAATCTTCAAATTTTCGTGACATATTCGCGCTAATCCTTCTCCTCCGTCATGCTTAGAAAAACGCATGACGGAGGATGCCATGAAAACCCGAAAACTGACGGAAGCCGACGTAACGTCCGAATCTGTCTTTATGTTACAGCGCCGCCAGATCCTGAAAATGCTTGGCATCAGTGCCACCGCGTTGACGCTTACCCCTGCGGCTCACGCCGATTTGCTCGACTGGTTTAAAGGCAACGATCGGCCAAAAGCCCCTTCCGGTGCCCCACTCACCTTTACGAAACCTGCCGAGTGGCAAAACAAACTGACGCTCACGCCGGAAGATAAAGTCACTGGCTATAACAACTTCTACGAATTTGGGCTTGATAAAGCCGATCCTGCGGCCAATGCCGGCAGCATGAAAACCGATCCGTGGACGTTGAAAATTGACGGTGAAGTGGCAAAACCCTTAACGCTGGATCACCACGATCTCACCACCCGTTTCCCGTTAGAGGAACGCATCTATCGTATGCGCTGCGTGGAAGCCTGGTCGATGGTGGTACCGTGGGTCGGTTTTCCGCTGCATAAACTGCTGGCGATGGTTGAACCCACCAGCAATGCGAAATATGTCGCATTCCAGACGCGTTACGCCCCGGACGAGATGCCAGGCCAGAAGGACCGGTTCATCGGCGGTGGGCTTGCATATCCTTATGTAGAAGGATTACGCCTTGACGAAGCCATGCATCCTCTTACCCTGCTGACCGTCGGTGTTTACGGTAAAGCGTTGCCGCCGCAGAATGGCGCCCCCATCCGCTTAACCGTGCCGTGGAAATATGGCTTCAAAGGCATTAAATCTATCGTCAGTATTAAGCTCACCCGCGAGCGTCCGCCCACGACATGGAATCTGGCCGCGCCGGACGAATACGGTTTCTTCGCCAACGTGAACCCGCATGTCGATCACCCCCGCTGGTCCCAGGCGACGGAACGTTTTATCGGTTCCGGCGGTGCGCTGGATGTGAAGCGTCAGCCCACATTGCTCTTTAACGGCTATGCGGATGAAGTGGCGTCGCTCTACCGTGGGCTTAATTTACGGGAGAACTTCTGAGTGCGTTTAACGGCAAAACAGGTAACCTGGCTGAAAGTGCTGCTGCATTTAGCCGGGTTACTCCCTTTTATCTGGTTGTTCTGGGCCGCCAGCCAGGGGCTTTTTAGTGCCGATCCGGCTAAAGATATCCAGCACTTTACCGGTCGGATGGCTCTGAAATTTTTACTGGCGACCTTGCTGGTTTCGCCGCTGGCACGCTACGCTAAACAGCCATTATTGATACGCACACGTCGACTTTTAGGGCTATGGTGTTTTGCCTGGGCCACGTTGCACCTGACCAGCTACGCGCTGCTGGAACTGGGGATTAACAACCTGACACTGCTGGGCCGCGAACTGGTCACGCGTCCTTATCTGACGCTGGGCATTGTCAGCTGGCTGGTGTTACTGGCGTTAGCGCTGACTTCCACGCAATATGCGCAGCGAAAACTGGGTAAGCGCTGGCAGTTGCTGCATAACTTCGTCTATCTTGTGGCGATCCTCGCCCCCATTCATTATCTGTGGTCCGTGAAGATCCTCTCGCCGCAACCCGTCATCTACGCGCTGCTGGCTTTGGCGCTTTTAGCATGGCGTTACAAGAAGTTCCGCCAGTGGTTGCGATAGTTCGCGAAACTGTGCGTTTTCCCGCAGATTACTTATCAACCGCAATTCTTTTTCGGATAGCGGTTGATAATCTTCCCTGATAAGACCAGTATTTAGCTGCCAAATGCTACGAAATCGTTATAATGTGCGACTTTGGTTTTCCTGAATGCATTTTAGGAAAGTCATCAGGTGACTTTCGCGTTTCAAAGGTATATTTTGGTTTTTACCCGAGATTCGCAGGAGATAGCGACACAATGGCGGAAAAATTCCGAATCTTAGTTTTGAACGGACCGAACCTGAACATGCTCGGCACCCGTGAGCCAGAGAAGTATGGCACGCTGACATTGAGTGAAATTGTTAACCGTTTGGGCACGGAAGCAGCGTCACTGAATGTGGATTTGGATCATTTTCAGTCAAATGCGGAGTACGCACTCATCGACCGTATTCATCAGGCTAAAGACACTGTGGACTATATCCTGATCAATCCGGCCGCGTTTACGCACACCAGTGTTGCTATCCGCGACGCACTGCTGGCGGTGAGTATCCCGTTTATCGAGATCCACCTCAGCAACGTGCACGCCCGAGAGCCGTTCCGCCACCATTCGTATCTGTCGGATATCGCCGCTGGCGTTATCTGCGGACTGGGCGCAGACGGTTATTCATACGCTTTACAGACAGCGGTAAAACGCTTGTCACAATCACACTAAACAAGAGTACGGAACCCACTCATGGATATTCGTAAGATTAAAAAACTGATCGAGCTGGTTGAAGAATCAGGCATCTCCGAACTGGAAATTTCTGAAGGCGAAGAGTCTGTACGCATCAGCCGTGCAGCCCCAGCCGCTAGCTTCCCGGTAATGCAGCAAGCTTATGCTGCGCCAGTGCAGCAGCCTGCGCTTTCCGCAGCCGTTGCGCCAGCCGCAACTGAAGCCGCACCTGCCGCTGCAGCAGAAATCAGTGGTCACATCGTACGTTCCCCAATGGTTGGTACTTTCTACCGCACCCCGAGCCCGGACGCGAAGGCGTTCATCGAAGTGGGTCAGAAAGTCAACGTAGGCGATACCCTGTGCATCGTTGAAGCCATGAAAATGATGAACCAGATCGAAGCAGACAAATCAGGCACTGTGAAGGCGATTCTGGTCGAAAGTGGTCAGCCGGTAGAATTTGACGAGCCGCTGGTCGTCATCGAGTAACGAGGCGAACATGCTGGATAAAATTGTTATCGCCAACCGCGGCGAGATCGCACTGCGTATTCTTCGTGCCTGTAAAGAACTGGGCATCAAGACTGTCGCTGTGCACTCAAGCGCGGACCGCGATTTAAAACACGTATTGCTGGCGGATGAGACGGTCTGTATCGGTCCGGCTCCGTCCGTAAAAAGCTATCTGAACATCCCGGCTATCATCAGCGCCGCTGAAATCACTGGCGCGGTGGCAATTCACCCGGGTTATGGCTTCCTCTCCGAGAACGCCAACTTTGCTGAGCAGGTTGAACGCTCTGGCTTTATCTTCATCGGCCCGAAAGCTGACACCATCCGCCTGATGGGCGACAAAGTGTCTGCTATCACCGCGATGAAAAAAGCCGGTGTTCCAACCGTTCCGGGTTCTGACGGCCCGCTGACTGACGACATGGATGCAAACCGCGCACATGCTAAACGCATTGGCTACCCGGTGATCATCAAGGCGTCCGGCGGCGGCGGCGGTCGCGGTATGCGCGTAGTGCGCAGCGACGCTGAACTGGCACAGTCCATCTCCATGACCAAAGCGGAAGCGAAAGCGGCTTTCAGCAACGACATGGTGTACATGGAAAAATACCTGGAAAACCCACGCCACATCGAAATTCAGGTGCTGGCTGACGGTCAGGGTAACGCTATCTATCTGGCAGAACGTGACTGCTCCATGCAGCGTCGTCACCAGAAAGTGGTCGAAGAAGCACCAGCACCGGGCATTACTCCGGAACTGCGTCGCTACATCGGCGAGCGTTGTGCCAAAGCGTGTGTCGACATCGGCTATCGCGGAGCGGGTACCTTCGAATTCCTGTTCGAAAACGGTGAGTTCTACTTCATTGAGATGAACACCCGTATTCAGGTAGAACACCCGGTTACCGAAATGATCACCGGCGTTGACCTGATCAAAGAGCAGTTGCGTATCGCTGCCGGCCAGCCTCTGTCCATCAAACAGGAAGAAGTGGTGGTCAAAGGCCATGCGGTCGAGTGCCGTATCAACGCCGAAGACCCGAATACCTTCCTGCCAAGCCCGGGTAAAATCACGCGTTTCCACGCGCCGGGTGGCTTTGGTGTACGTTGGGAGTCTCATATCTACGCCGGTTACACCGTACCGCCGTACTATGACTCCATGATCGGTAAACTGATCTGCTACGGCGAAAACCGTGACGTGGCGATTGCCCGCATGAAGAACGCCCTGCAGGAACTGATCATCGACGGTATCAAAACCAACGTTGATCTGCAGATGCGTATCATGAGCGACGAGCACTTCCAGAATGGTGGGACCAACATCCACTATCTGGAGAAAAAACTCGGTCTCAACGAGAAGTAAGAAAGCATCTTTGCGAAAAGGCCGGTTTAACCGGCCTTTTTTATTTCTGGGGATCGTCAAGGCCCATCATGTACAATCCCCGCTTTCTTCATCCACAAGGGACAAAAAATGGACAAACGTTTTGTTCAGGCCCATAAAGAAGCGCGCTGGGCGCTGTGGCTGACCCTTCTCTATCTTATTGCGTGGTTAGTGACTGCTTACTTACCTGATTCTGCAATGGGCATCACCGGCCTGCCGCACTGGTTTGAAATGGCCTGTCTGCTGGTACCGCTGATTTTTATCCTGCTATGTTGGGCAATGGTGAAATTCATTTATCGCGATATTCCGCTGGAGGACGACGATGCAGCTTGAAGTCATTCTGCCGCTTATCGCGTATTTGTTGGTCGTGTTTGGCGTGTCCGTGTATGCGATGCGCAAAAGGGCAACCGGCACCTTCCTGAACGAATATTTCCTCGGCAGCCGTTCAATGGGCGGCATTGTGTTAGCGATGACGCTCACCGCCACCTACATCAGCGCCAGTTCATTTATTGGCGGTCCCGGTGCGGCCTATAAATATGGGTTAGGCTGGGTGCTGCTGGCGATGATCCAGCTTCCTGCCGTCTGGCTCTCTCTGGGAATACTCGGCAAAAAATTCGCTATCCTGGCGCGTCGTTATAATGCCGTGACGCTAAACGACATGCTGTTTGCCCGTTACCGCAGCCGTTTACTGGTATGGCTGGCAAGTTTAAGCCTGCTGGTCGCCTTTATTGGTGCGATGACGGTGCAGTTTATTGGCGGTGCGCGTCTGCTTGAAACCGCCGCGGGGATCCCTTACGAGACAGGCCTGCTTATCTTTGGGATCAGTATCGCGCTTTATACGGCGTTTGGTGGATTCCGCGCCAGCGTACTGAACGACACTCTGCAGGGCATGGTGATGCTCATCGGCACCATTGTGCTGCTGGTGGGGGTTGTCCATGCGGCAGGCGGCCTGAGCCATGCTGTTGAAACCCTGGAAGCGATTGACCCGAAACTGGTCGCGCCAGAAGGGGCTGATGATATTCTGTCGCCCACCTTTATGACCTCTTTCTGGGTGCTGGTCTGCTTTGGTGTCATTGGTCTGCCGCATACCGCCGTACGGTGTATCTCGTATAAAGACAGTAAAGCTGTCCACCGCGGGATTATTATCGGCACCATTGTGGTGGCGATCCTGATGTTGGGAATGCATCTGGCAGGAGCATTAGGCCGTGCGGTGATCCCTGACCTTACCGTGCCCGATCTGGTGATCCCTACCCTGATGGTAAAAGTCCTGCCACCGTTTGCTGCCGGGATTTTCCTTGCCGCACCGATGGCTGCCATTATGTCGACAATCAACGCTCAGTTGCTGCAAAGTTCCGCTACGATTATCAAAGATCTCTATCTGAATTTGCGTCCCGAGCAGATGGAAAACGAACGACGCTTAAAACGCATGTCTGCGGTGATCACTCTGGTGTTAGGGGCACTGCTGCTGCTGGCCGCCTGGCGTCCGCCGGAGATGATCATCTGGCTAAACCTGCTTGCGTTTGGCGGTCTGGAAGCGGTATTCCTCTGGCCGCTGGTGCTGGGCCTCTACTGGGAGCGCGCGAATGCTGCAGGCGCCCTGAGCGGCATGATTGTTGGCGGTGTCGTTTATGCTCTACTCGCCACCTTTAAGATCCAGTACCTGGGCTTCCACCCGATTGTCCCTTCGTTACTGTTAAGTTTACTGGCGTTTGTGGTGGGGAACCGTTTCGGTCAACCCGTCCCACAACCCGCTATGATGTCTACTGATAAATAAAGAGTTTTGCCATGCCGTGGATCCAACTAAAACTGAACACAACCGGTGCTCACGCCGAAGAGCTGAGCGATGCGCTGATGGAGGCCGGCTCGGTCTCTATCACCTTCCAGGACACGCATGACACGCCGGTCTTTGAGCCGCTGCCAGGTGAAACCCGCCTGTGGGGCGATACCGACGTCATCGGCCTCTTTGATGCCGAAACCGACATGAAAGAAGTGGTCGCGATTCTGGAACATCATCCTCTGCTGGGCGCAGGTTTTGCGCACAAAATTGAACAGCTGGAAGACAAAGACTGGGAACGCGAATGGATGGATAACTTCCACCCGATGCAGTTTGGCAAGCGTCTGTGGATCTGCCCAAGCTGGCGCGAGGTGCCCGATGAAAACGCGGTCAACGTGATGCTCGATCCGGGTCTGGCATTTGGTACCGGCACCCACCCGACCACCTCACTGTGCCTGCAGTGGCTGGATGGTCTGGATCTGGAAGGGAAAACCGTGATCGACTTCGGCTGTGGATCCGGGATCCTCGCCATTGCCGCACTGAAGCTGGGCGCCGCAAAAGCCATCGGGATCGATATCGATCCGCAGGCTATTCAGGCCAGTCGTGATAACGCCGAGCGTAACGGCGTTTCCGATCGCCTTGAGCTGTATCTCCCTGACGCGCAGCCAGAGGCCATGAAAGCCGATGTGGTGGTCGCGAACATCCTGGCGGGCCCATTACGCGAGCTTGCACCGTTAATCAGTGTGCTGCCCGTTGAGGGCGGTCTGCTGGGACTTTCCGGGATCCTGGCAAGCCAGGCTGACAGCGTTTGCGAAGCCTACGCCGATCTCTTCACCCTCGATCCGGTGGTGGAAAAAGAAGAGTGGTGCCGCATCACGGGCCGTAAAAAATAAGAACATTTTTCGTACTGAGATGATGTCCTAAAATGCGACACAGATCGCATAGAAGCGGGAGAATCTGCTGCTAAAAACAGCAGAATATCCCGCTCAACCGATTCATTTTTTGAGAAATGATGAGAAGTTACGGGAAATTGTAAGCGGTCATAAAATCGCCGTTAATACATAACACAATGATTTAAATAAAAAATAATTTTCATCATTGTGACTGGGTGGCGATTCCTTGATCTACAACAGTGGATTGTTCAAAGTTTGGCCTTTCATCTCGTGCAAAAAATGCGTAATATACGCCGCCTTGCAGTCACAGTATGGTCATTTCTTAACTCATGCGCATCGGACACCACCAGCTCAGAAATCGCCTGATCGCAGCCCCAATGGCAGGTATTACCGACCGGCCGTTCAGGACGCTGTGCTATGAGATGGGAGCCGGTTTAACCGTTTCCGAGATGATGTCGTCTAACCCGCAGGTCTGGGAAAGCGATAAATCCCGCCTTCGGATGGTGCACATTGATGAACCAGGTATTCGCACCGTGCAAATCGCCGGAAGTGTGCCTGAAGAGATGGCAGATGCCGCGCGGATTAACGTGGAAAGTGGCGCCCAGATTATTGATATCAACATGGGTTGCCCGGCCAAAAAAGTGAATCGCAAGCTTGCAGGTTCAGCCCTTCTGCAATACCCCGACCAGGTGAAGTCAATCCTGACGGCGGTTGTCAGCGCAGTGGACGTTCCTGTTACGTTGAAGATTCGCACGGGTTGGTCGCCGGAACACCGTAACTGTGTAGAGATTGCCCAACTGGCCGAAGACTGTGGCATTCAGGCCCTGACCATTCATGGACGCACTCGCGCCTGTTTGTTCAACGGTGAAGCTGAATACGACAGCATTCGGGCAGTTAAGCAGAAAGTTTCCATTCCGATTATCGCGAATGGCGACATTACTGACCCGCTTAAAGCCAGAGCTGTGCTCGACTATACGGGAGCTGATGCTCTGATGATAGGACGTGCAGCTCAGGGAAGACCCTGGATCTTTCGGGAAATCCAGCATTATCTGGACACTGGGGAGCTGCTTGCCCCGCTGCCACTGGCAGAGGTTAAGCGCTTGCTTTGTTCGCATGTTCGGGAACTGCATGACCACTACGGTCAGGCAAAAGGGTACCGAATTGCGCGTAAACACGTCTCCTGGTATCTCCAGGAGCACGCTCCAAATGACCAGTTTCGGCGCACATTCAACGCCATAGAGGATGCCAGCGAACAGCTGGAGGCGTTGGAGGCATACTTCGAAAATCTTGCGTAATGAAATAAAGAGCTGACAGAACTATGTTCGAACAACGCGTAAATTCTGACGTACTGACCGTTTCTACCGTTAACTCTCAGGACCAGGTAACTCAAAAACCCCTGCGTGACTCGGTTAAACAGGCACTGAAGAACTATTTTGCTCAACTGAATGGTCAGGATGTTAATGACCTCTATGAGCTGGTACTGGCTGAAGTTGAACAGCCACTGTTGGACATGGTGATGCAATACACCCGCGGTAACCAAACCCGCGCTGCGCTGATGATGGGTATCAACCGTGGTACCCTGCGTAAGAAACTGAAAAAATACGGCATGAACTAATTTCGGTTAGCGAAATGCTTGTTTAAAAAGGCGCTACCTGGCATGGGGATGCGCCTTTTTTATTGCCCCAGACCTGCTACCGTCAACGCTTTGTAAACCTTCGCTTCCCCCACTTTCCAACCGCGACTTTTCGTGTATATTTCCACCACCTTACTGGCTCTCTTCTCCCGGAATGTCACAATGATTCGTAAATACTGGTGGCTGGTTGTCTTTGCTGTCTCCGTTTTTATCTTCGATACGCTGCTGATGCAGTGGATTGAACTGATGAGCACCGAGACCGACAAGTGTCGCAATATGAATTCTGTGAACCCGCTTAAACTCGTCAATTGTTCAGAGCTGGACTGAGCCGCTAACGTCGCCAAAACCCCCGAAATCCCCTGGTAAAAACGGGGATTTAAATCCCTTTGAGTCATTACCTTACGATGATAATGTCTCGCCCTTCCCAATCGCTCCTGCGTAACCTCACACTCGAGTTGAACCGATCATGCTGGTTAGCCAATACAACCATATCCTTGTAGTCCTCTCCTTTGTTGTTGCCATCCTTGCTGCCTATACCGCGCTGAATATGGCCGCGCGTGTCGCGGGGAGTCAGGGGGTCGCAGCTCGCATCTGGCTGGCCGGTGGCGGTATTGCAATGGGTATTGGCGTATGGGCGATGCATTTCATCGGCATGCTGGCAATGGATCTCTCCATGAGCATGAGCTACAACGCCACCCTGACGGGGTTATCTATGGTCATTGCCGTAGGTTCATCCTTGTTTGCATTGTGGCTTGTCAGCTGCGAACAGCTGCGTTTGCGCCGTCTGCTGCCCGGTGCACTGGTGATGGGAAGCGGTATTGTGGCCATGCATTACACCGGTATGGCGGCACTGGAGGTCACGCCCGGTATTATCTGGGATAAAACCTGGGTGGGTATATCGGTGGCTATCGCGCTTGCGGCGTCGCTCACGGCACTGTGGCTGACATTCCGCCTGCGTCATGAAGCCGCCCAGGTGGCGCTAATGCGCATGGGTGCCGCGATCACGATGGGGATCGCCATTGCCGGAATGCACTACGCGGGGATGAAAGCCGCCCAGTTTCCGATGTCGACCATGGCACACCATGACGGCATTAACGGCAGCTGGCTGGCTGTGCTGGTGAGCGTCGTCGCGCTCGCCATCCTTGGGATCACCCTGCTGGTCTCCATGCTGGATGCGCGCCTTCAGGCACGCACCTCTCTCCTTGCCTCATCCCTGGCAGAAGCTAACCGGGAGCTGGCTCAACTGGCACTGCAAGATACGCTGACGCGCCTGCCCAATCGTATCCTGCTGGAAGACCGACTCGACCAGGCCATCAACAAAGCAGACCGTGAGGGTACGCATTTCGCATTGATGTTCATGGATCTCGACGGTTTTAAAGCCGTCAATGACGCCTACGGTCATGATGTCGGCGATAAGCTGCTGGTGGCCGTTACGCAGCGCCTGCTGCTCCCCCTGAAAGGCCAGTTCACGCTTGCACGTATTGGCGGTGATGAATTTGTGCTGCTCGCAGAAGCAGAAGGCCCGGACGATGCGGCCTCCCTCGCCAACGCGCTGGTACGCGCGATTGATAGCCCGTTCAATCTGGATCCGTATGAGCTGGTGGTGACCCTTAGCATTGGTATTGCGCTGTATCCGCACGACGGCAAAACCGAGCGCGAACTGATGTTTAACGCCGATGCGGCGATGTACCACACCAAGCATATGGGCCGTAACGGTTATCACTTTTTCCAGCCCTCCATGAACACCCTGGCGCAAACCCATCTGCAGCTCATGAACGATCTGTGGCTGGCCATCGATCGTAATGAACTCCAGCTGCATTATCAGCCCAAATTCCACGCTCCGGCAGGCCCGATACTTGGATTTGAAGCGCTCCTGCGCTGGCAACACCCGAAGCAGGGATTACTCACGCCAGACCTGTTCCTGCCGCTGGCGGAAAAAACAGGGCAGATCATTCCGATTGGTAACTGGGTTCTCAATGAAGCCTGCCGCCAGTTGCGTGAATGGCACCTTAAAGGACATCAAAACTGGTCGATGGCAGTGAATCTGTCGACGCTGCAGTTTGAACAGCCGTCACTGGTTAATACGGTGCTCGAGTGTCTGGCACGTCATCAGGTACCACCGGAAATGCTGATCCTGGAAGTGACGGAAACGACCGCGATGAGCAATCCGGATGAGAGCGTGCGGGTGTTGACGGAGTTGACGAATGCGGGCGTGAAAGCCTCCATTGATGACTTTGGTACCGGATACTCGAGCCTGCTGTATCTTAAACGCTTACCCGCCTGTGAATTGAAAATCGACAGGGCGTTTGTGAAAGAGTTAAGTGGGGAAAGCGAAGATGCGACGATTGTCTCCGCGATTGTCGCCCTGGCGAAAACGCTGAATCTGAAAGTGGTGGCTGAAGGGGTGGAGACCGAAGCCCAACAAGCCTTTTTGACAGAGCTGGGGTGTAATACCCTTCAGGGTTATTTGTTAGGCAAACCTGTCAGCGCACAGACCATTGAGACGCTTTGCGAGCAGGGAGAGATCTTGCCCGACACTGAGTCGTAAGTCTCTTCACGTGGCGACATTCGCGTAACAGGGAGTGTCGCCAGGATGTTATCGACCAGAGCGGGAGCCTGCTGATAAAGATTAAAACTGTTGTTATTCATTAACCAGTTTTTAATTATTCCACTAAAAAATCCATGGAACACAATCAGCGTTAAATCCACATTCATCTGCGCCGAAATAATGTTTCGCGAAATACACGTTTCCAGCGTCGCACGCAGAGCGTCATCGTTGAAGCCAATGCGCTTCCTGATTTCATACTCTGAAATCATATCGCTGGCAAATTCACACTTATGATACAAAATTTGTAAAAGTGCACACTGGCGTGGCTCATGTGCAATATATTGCAACGCCGTGATGAATTGCTCACGAAGCATTAACAATGGGTCAGCATTGGCGGAAAGAGAAAGTCTGTCGCGAATGATGTCACGAAGCGGCAATTGCTGTTCCCAAATCGCATTAAATATTTCTGCTTTGCTGCTGAAATGCCAGTAGACGGCACCACGTGTCACCTTTGCCGCATCCGCGATATCCGTCAGCGTGGTGTTTGCCACACCGCGCGTCGCAAACTGCCCGATAGCCGCTTCAATCAGCTGTTGACGGGTCTGTTGAGCCTCTGCTTTCTTTTTACGCACCATAGACGACTACTCGTTACTCACAAGATTTAAGCTGTAAATCGGAGGTTGGTCGTCGGGAGTATTCATTTAAACCGGTTTTATTTCTGCACAAAAAACGTCAATCCGCTTAATTTATAATTGAGATAAATATTTAGCAGCAATTAGATTCATATAATATATGAATACCGGTTATCAAACGCCCTTAACCTGATTAGCCTTCCAGAACTATTTTGTTGCTTCTATAAGTTCCGGCTCTGACTTTTTTATTATTAGTGAATTCATTCGCACTTATAAATTAAAAAACATTAAATACCCTCATTATTATACGCAGCTACATTTTTTGTTTTTGTCCCCTGCCCTGTCACCGATTCACGGAAATATCGGTTAATGGGTATTTAAAGGAACAGTAATGACGAATCATTTCAGACGCTTATCCTTAACCGGTTTTATTGTCTGCGCCGCACTGCTTACCGGATGCGATGGGCAGGAAAACCAACAACATCAACCGCAGCCTCCTCAGGTGAGTGTACATATTGTTAAAAGTGCCCCCCTGAATGTCACTACAGAGCTTCCTGGCAGAACCGATGCGTTTCGCGTTGCGGAAGTGCGTCCTCAGGTTAGCGGTATTATCCTGCGTCGCAATTTCACCGAAGGCAGCGATGTCAAAGCTGGTCAGTCACTTTATCAGATCGATCCCGCCAGCTATCAGGCGGCGTATGACAACGCAAAAGGGGAGCTGGCGAAAGCCCAGGCGGCAGCCAATATTGCGCACCTGACGGTGAAACGTTATCTCCCGCTCGTGGGCACACAGTATGTCAGTAAGCAGGAGTACGACCAGGCCGTCGCGACGGCTCAGCAGGCGGATGCCAGCGTCGTTGCCGCAAAAGCAGGGGTTGAAAGCGCACGCATCAACCTCGCCTATACCAAAGTCACCTCTCCCGTCGATGGTCGCATTGGTAAATCCAGCGTGACCGAGGGAGCACTTGTCACCAACGGCCAGGCAAACGCCATGGCAACGGTACAGCAGCTGGATCCGATGTATGTCGATGTCACCCAGTCCAGCAATGATTTTATGCGTCTGAAGCAGACAAGCCTGCAAAAAGGTGAGACCACCAGCACCGTCGAGCTGTTGATGGAGAATGGTCAGCCTTATCCGCTAAAAGGGACGCTGCAGTTTTCCGACGTGACGGTTGATGAAAGCACCGGCTCCATCACCCTGCGGGCGATTTTCCCGAATCCACAGCACCTGCTGTTACCGGGCATGTTTGTACGTGCCCGCATTAATGAGGGTACACAGCCGAATGCGATTCTGGTTCCCCAGCAAGGCGTGACCCGCACACCGCGTGGGGATGCAACCGTCCTGATTGTTAACGCCAAAAACCAGGTCGAGTCACGCACCGTCGTTGCATCCCAGGCCATTGGCGATCGCTGGCTGATCACGGAAGGACTGAAAGACGGTGACCGCGTGATTGTCAGTGGGTTACAAAAAGTCAGGCCTGGGGCTACCGTCGTCGCCACACCCGATACCTCTACAACTCCAGCCGGTTAAGGAACGACGACATGGCTAATTTCTTTATCCAGAGGCCGGTTTTCGCCTGGGTTCTCGCCATCATTTTGATGATTGCTGGTGGGCTGGCGATCCTCAAACTGCCCGTCGCGCAGTATCCGACTATCGCCCCACCCGCGGTTGCCATAACCGCGACCTATCCCGGCGCAGATGCCCAGACGGTGCAGGATACCGTGACGCAGGTTATCGAACAGAACATGAACGGCGTCGATAACCTGATGTATATGTCATCCACCAGCGACTCTGCAGGTAACGTCACCCTTACCCTGACGTTTGAGTCAGGTACAGACCCGGACATCGCGCAGGTTCAGGTCCAGAACAAACTTCAGCTCGCCATGCCGCTGTTGCCGCAGGAGGTCCAGCAACAAGGGATCGGCGTTAAAAAAGCCAGCAGCAGCTTCCTGCTGGTTGCCGGCTTTGTTTCCGACAATAAAAATCTCTCGCAGGACGACATCTCTGACTATGTCGCCTCGAATGTGAAAGATGCGATTAGCCGAACCACGGGGGTGGGTGATGTTCAGCTGTTTGGTGCCCAGTATGCGATGCGTATCTGGCTCGACAGCAACGCAATGAACAAATATCAGCTGACGCCGCTGGACATTATTAATCAACTGAAAACCCAGAACGATCAGATTGCGGCAGGCCAGTTAGGTGGCACACCGTCTGTACCGGGCCAGCAGCTGAACGCCTCGATCATTGCGCAAACCCGCCTGAAATCACCGGAAGAGTTTGGCCGCGTGACGCTGAAGGTGAACCAGGACGGCTCGATGGTGCATTTGAAGGACGTGGCACGCATTGAACTGGGTGGCGAAAACTACAATATGGTGACCAAAATCAACGGGCAGGCTGCAACTGGCCTGGGGATTAAGCTGGCAACCGGTGCAAATGCGCTGGATACGGCTGCAGCCATCAAGAGCAAGCTGGCCCAGCTACAGCAATTCTTCCCACAAGGTCTGAAGGTGGTTTATCCGTACGACACCACACCGTTTGTGAAGATCTCGATTCACGAAGTGGTGAAAACCCTGTTTGAAGCGATCATTCTCGTCTTCCTGGTGATGTATCTGTTTCTGCAAAACCTGCGCGCGACGCTTATCCCCACTATCGCGGTGCCGGTTGTTTTGCTGGGAACCTTCGCGGTGCTGGCGGCATTCGGGTTCTCCATCAATACCCTGACGATGTTCGGGATGGTGCTGGCAATAGGCTTGCTGGTTGATGATGCCATTGTGGTCGTTGAGAACGTCGAACGCGTGATGGTAGAGGACAAACTGCCGCCAAAAGAGGCGACACAGAAGTCGATGGAACAGATCCAGGGTGCTCTGGTGGGGATTGCCATGGTGCTCTCGGCGGTCTTTATTCCGATGGCATTTTTCGGTGGTTCAACCGGGGCCATCTATCGCCAGTTTTCACTGACCATCGTTTCGGCAATGGCGCTCTCCGTGTTGGTCGCCCTGATCCTGACCCCCGCGCTGTGCGCCACCCTGCTTAAACCGGTATCCGGCGATCACCACGAAAAAAAAGGCGGTTTCTTTGGCTGGTTTAATGCGCTTTTTGACAAGAGCGTGGAGCATTACAGCAACAGCGTGAGCGGTATTTTGCGCAAGACCGGACGCTATCTGGTGGTGTACATCATTATCGTCGGTGGCATGGCGGTACTGTTTCTGCGTTTACCCACCTCCTTCCTGCCCGAAGAGGACCAGGGCGTATTTATGACGATGGTTCAGCTTCCGGCCGGTGCAACCCAGACGCGCACGCAGCAGGTTCTCGACCAGGTACAGAACTATTACCTGAATAACGAAAAGGCCAACGTCGAATCCGTCTTTACGGTAAATGGTTTTAGCTTTAGCGGTCAGGGCCAGAACGCCGGAATTGCCTTCGTCAGCCTGAAACCCTGGGAAGCGCGACCGGGCGCGGAAAATAGCGTTGAAGCAATTGTTGGCCGCGCGACAAAAGCCTTCAGCCAGATAAAAGACGGTCTCGTATTTCCGTTCAACCTGCCTGCGATTATCGAGCTGGGAACTGCAACGGGCTTCGACTTTGAACTGATTGACCAGGCAAATCTGGGCCATACCCAGCTGACTCAGGCACGGAATAAATTGCTCGGACTGGTGAAAGCACACCCTGACATGCTGGTACGCGTGCGCCCCAACGGTCTTGAAGATACCCCTCAGTTTAAACTGGATGTCGACCAGGAGAAGGCTCAGGCGCTGGGTATCAGTCTTTCTGATGTCAACCAGACCATTTCGACGGCATTAGGGGGAACCTATGTAAATGACTTTATCGATCATGGACGGGTGAAAAAAGTGTATGTTCAGGCCGATGCGCGCTTCCGTATGCTGCCCGGGGACATCAACAACCTCTATGTACGCAGCGCGAATGGCGAAATGGTGCCTTTCTCCGCCTTTAGTACCTCTCGCTGGGTATACGGTTCCCCTCGCCTGGAGCGTTACAACGGAGTGCCATCCATGGAGATTATTGGTGAGTCTGCACCCGGTAAAAGTACCGGAGAGGCAATGGCACTGATGGAGAGTCTTGCTGCAAAACTGCCTTCCGGCATCGGCTTTGACTGGACAGGAATGTCTTATCAGGAGCGACTGTCCGGAAACCAGGCTCCTGCCCTGTATGCCATTTCACTGATTGTGGTGTTCCTGTGCCTGGCTGCCCTTTACGAAAGCTGGTCCATCCCATTCTCAGTGATGCTGGTGGTGCCGTTGGGGGTCATTGGGGCCTTTATTGCGGCATCGTTACGTGGCTTAAATAATGACGTCTATTTCCAGGTAGGTCTGCTGACAACGATTGGTTTGTCGGCCAAAAACGCCATTCTGATCGTCGAGTTTGCTAAAGATCTGATGGAAAAAGAGGGTAAAGGCATAATCGAAGCCACGCTTGAGGCCTCAAGGATGCGCCTTCGCCCAATTCTGATGACCTCGCTGGCCTTTATTCTCGGCGTTATGCCGCTGGTGATCAGCACTGGTGCCGGGAGCGGTGCGCAAAACGCAGTCGGGACAGGGGTAATGGGAGGCATGCTTTCTGCGACGCTTCTGGCTATCTTCTTCGTGCCTGTTTTCTTTGTGGTTGTCCGAAGACGGTTTACCCGCCACAAAGCGTGTTGAATACCTGAAAGGCACCGCGGGTGCCTTTTTTATTCTCAATATAAACAGTGTATTAGGTTTTATATTTGTCAGCTTTAAAAATCACTCGTTTGCATTAAGTAAAAATCTCATATTGCCACTCCATAATTTCTCCATTAATTCGCTCTGACTAAACGCTTTTCTCCACGATGTTTACAAACCACATAATTTGAGATTATTCCTCGTGTAACGCGGGGTTATCCCGGTGGTAAAATAAGCTCCAGTTCGTTAATGGCCCTCCTGGCTTTATAGCGAATGCGAAATAATACTGAGGTAACATCATGAAAAGATTCATTTCCGTTGCACTACTCGCTGCGCTGCTGGCTGGATGCGCGCACGACTCTCCATGTGTACCGGTATACGACGATCAGGGCCGACTGGTTCATACCAATACCTGTATGAAAGGCACCACTCAGGATAACTGGGAAACAGCAGGTGCTATCGCCGGCGGTGCTGCCGCTGTAGCGGGCTTAACGCTGGGTATTGTTGCCCTGACCCGGTAACGCCAGTGGCGTAACATACCTTGTGAAAGCGCGGCGTTGTCCGCGCTTTTGCTTTTAAATAGTGCAGTATTTTCAGATAAGTAAAAAAATAGCCCTGCTTTTATGCCTGGAAATTATTTCAGACTGAAGTCAATCACATTTTTTTCCTGCATCTTATTAAGTTTCATATTCTATCGTGATGATTTTCACCTATTAATCCCATTTATTACCCTGCCAATATTCACCTCAGAAACCATCTCTCATTTTAATCTCTCCGACAGGCAAACTTTTGCTCCGATTTGTGGCACAGGTTGTAATTTCGCACTGTTTCGGGGCGCTCGATTTATTTAAGCCTGTCTACACTCAGCATTAAGCGTTCACTTATCACTTATTTTGTCGAGCGCAAAACCTGGCATTACGTTTGCTTTATAAACGTTGGCCAACGCCACAGACGGGTAAAAGTGTTTAAACACCTCAATAACGATAAATTTAGCCACACAGGATGCATTATGAAAAAGACGATGATAGCCAGCCTGACCGCCGCGGGCATGTTGTTTGCTGTTGCGGGTCAGGCCCATGCGGGCACGACGCTGGATGCCGTTAAAAAGAAAGGTTTTGTTCAATGCGGTATTAGCGATGGTTTGCCTGGCTTCTCTTATGCCGATGCGAACGGCAAATTTACCGGTATCGATGTTGACGTCTGCCGGGGCGTCGCCGCTGCCGTTTTTGGTGATGACAGCAAAGTAAAATATACCCCGCTGACGGCAAAAGAACGTTTCACCGCGCTGCAGTCCGGCGAAGTTGACATGCTCTCACGTAATACCACCTGGACCTCCTCCCGTGACGCGGGCATGGGGATGTCTTTCACCGGTGTCACCTATTATGACGGCATCGGTTTCCTGACCCACAATAAAGCGGGCCTGAAAAGCGCCAAAGAGCTGGATGGTGCGACCGTTTGTATTCAGGCAGGTACCGATACTGAACTTAACGTCGCGGATTATTTCAAAGCGAACAACATGAAGTACACGCCGGTGACATTCGATCGCTCTGATGAATCAGCCAAAGCGCTGGAATCAGGCCGTTGCGATACGCTGGCTTCTGACCAGTCGCAACTCTACGCGCTGCGTATCAAGCTGAGCAACCCGGCAGAGTGGATTGTCCTGCCTGAAGTGATCTCCAAAGAGCCTCTTGGGCCCGTCGTTCGCCGTGGCGACGAAGACTGGTTCTCTATCGTTCGCTGGACCCTGTTTGCCATGTTGAACGCCGAAGAGATGGGCATCAGTTCGAAAAACGTCGATGAGAAAGCCGCCAAACCATCCACCCCGGATATGGCACACCTGCTGGGCACGGAAGGCGATTTTGGCAAGGATCTGAAGCTGGATAACAAGTGGGCGTACAACATCATTAAACAGGTAGGCAACTACGCTGAGATCTTTGAGCGCAACGTAGGCTCGGAAAGCCCGCTGAAGATCAAACGCGGCCAGAACAATCTCTGGAATAACGGCGGTATTCAGTACGCACCGCCAGTACGTTAAGTCTTAGCTGTAACGGGCACTGCGAACGCAGTGCCCACTCCAGAGTCATGGTTACCGAGGTTTCTTTATGTCCCATCGCCGCTCCCCCGTAAAAGGATCGCTATCCTTTTCTCATCCCGCGGTCCGCGCCTGGCTATTCCAGATTATTGCCATTCTTGCGGTTGTTCTTATCGCCATTTATTTGATTCATAACACGGTTACCAATCTGAATAATCGCGGTATTACCTCCGGCTTTGCTTTTCTGGATCGCAGTGCGGGTTTTGGCATTGTTCAGCATCTTATTGACTATCAGGAAGGCGATACGTACGGACGCGTGTTCCTGGTCGGTTTACTCAATACACTGCTGGTATCTGCACTGTGTATTGTGTTTGCGTCTATTCTGGGCTTTTTTATTGGCCTTGCTCGCCTCTCAGAAAACTGGCTGCTGCGAAAGCTGTCCACCATTTACATTGAGACGTTCCGTAATATCCCGCCACTGCTACAGATCTTTTTCTGGTATTTCGCCGTACTGCGTAACCTTCCTGGTCCACGTCAGGCTGTCGATGCCTTCGATCTGTTTTTCCTGAGCAACCGTGGTCTCTATATTCCTTCACCTGAACTCGCAGAAGGGATGTATGCTTTTATCGCCGCGATCATCATCGCGCTCGCCCTCTCTGCCGGGCTGTTTCGCTATAACCGCAAACATCAGATCAAAACCGGGCAGCTTCGCAAGACATGGCCCATTGCGGCGCTCCTGATCATCGGTCTGCCGCTACTGACACACTGGCTATTTGGTGCCGCGTTACACTGGGATGTGCCACATCTGCGGGGCTTTAACTTCCAGGGCGGGATGGTGTTAATTCCTGAACTGGCGGCCCTGACGCTGGCCCTTTCCATTTATACGTCCGCGTTTATCGCCGAAATTATTCGGGCGGGGATCCAGGCAGTTCCGCATGGACAGCACGAGGCAGCCCGCTCCCTGGGGTTACCTCATACGGTGACGCTTCGACAGGTCATTATTCCGCAGGCGTTACGGGTCATCATTCCGCCCCTGACCAGCCAGTACCTCAATATTGTCAAAAACTCGTCGCTGGCGGCCGCTATTGGCTACCCGGATATGGTGTCACTCTTCGCCGGCACCGTGCTTAACCAGACCGGACAGGCCATTGAAACCATTGCCATCACCATGTCTGTCTATCTGATTATCAGCCTGGCGATCTCACTGCTGATGAACCTGTATAACCGTCGTATAGCACTGGTCGAGCGCTAAGGAACTATGATGACTAAAGCGATATTGTCGCACTCCTCGCGTCCTGCCCACTCGACAGGTGGACGTTTTATTCTCTGGGCGCGTAAGAATCTGTTCTCCAGCTGGAGTAACAGCCTGCTGACGATTGTTTGCCTGTGGCTTATGTGGGAGTTGATCCCGCCACTCGTTAACTGGGCTTTCTTGCAGGCTAACTGGGTTGGTTCAACCCGGGCAGACTGTACCAAAGCAGGGGCTTGCTGGGTGTTTATCCACGAGCGTTTTGGTCAGTTCATGTATGGGTTGTATCCACACGAACAGCGCTGGCGGATTAATCTGGCGCTTGTCATTGGCCTCCTCTCCATCGCCGTCATGTTCCTGAAAACGCTGCCGCAACGCGGACGGTACATCGCCTGCTGGGCGGTGGTGTATCCGGTTGTTGTGTGGGTACTGCTGTACGGTGGTTTTCTGGGGCTGGAACGCGTGGAAACCCGACAGTGGGGCGGGTTAACGCTGACGCTGATTATTGCTTCTGTGGGGATCGCAGGCGCACTGCCATGGGGCATTCTGCTGGCACTTGGGCGTCGCTCAAAAATGCCCGTTGTCCGCGTGCTTTCCGTTATTTTCATTGAGTTCTGGCGTGGTGTACCGCTTATCACCGTTCTGTTCATGTCTTCAGTCATGTTGCCACTGTTTATGGCAGAAGGCACGACGATAGACAAACTGATCCGTGCCCTGGTGGGGGTCATTCTGTTCCAGTCTGCCTACGTTGCGGAAGTAGTACGTGGTGGTCTGCAGGCATTACCTAAAGGACAGTATGAAGCAGCGGAATCACTCGCACTCGGCTACTGGAAAACACAGGGGCTGGTCATCCTCCCGCAAGCGCTCAAGCTGGTTATCCCGGGGCTGGTGAACACCATCATCGCCCTCTTCAAAGATACCAGCCTGGTAATCATCATCGGATTGTTCGATCTCTTTAGCAGCGTGCAGCAGGCAACGGTTGACCCTGTCTGGCTTGGCATGTCCACCGAGGGTTATGTCTTTGCTGCTCTGATCTACTGGATCTTTTGTTTTAGCATGTCGCGCTATAGCCAGCATCTGGAAAAGCGCTTTAACACCGGGCGTACACCGCACTGAGGAAATTATGAGCCAAATTACTATGACACCCGCCGACGCGATGATTACGCTGGAAAACGTGAATAAATGGTACGGGCAGTTTCATGTCCTGAAAGATATCAATCTTAAGGTCAAGCAGGGCGAACGTATTGTACTTTGCGGCCCTTCCGGGTCCGGAAAATCGACAACCATTCGCTGCATCAATCACCTTGAGGAACATCAGCAGGGGCGTATTGTTGTGGATGGTATCGAGCTGAATGAAGATATTCGCAATATCGAACGCGTGCGTCAGGAAGTCGGGATGGTGTTTCAGCACTTTAACCTGTTCCCCCATCTGACGGTTCTGCAGAACTGTACGCTTGCGCCGATTTGGGTACGCAAAATGCCGAAAAAGGAAGCTGAAGCGTTAGCGATGCACTATCTGGAACGTGTACGTATTGCTGAACACGCCAATAAATTTCCAGGACAGATATCGGGTGGCCAGCAGCAGCGTGTGGCAATCGCCCGTTCCCTGTGCATGAAGCCCAAAATTATGCTGTTTGATGAACCAACTTCAGCGCTGGATCCAGAGATGGTAAAAGAAGTTCTGGATACCATGATTGGGCTGGCGCAATCCGGAATGACTATGCTGTGTGTAACTCACGAAATGGGGTTCGCCAGAACCGTGGCTGACCGGGTGATCTTTATGGATCGAGGTGAAATTGTCGAGCAGGCGCCGCCGGATGAGTTCTTTGCCCATCCTAAATCAGAACGTACGCGCGCTTTCCTGTCGCAGGTGATTCATTAATCGTTTGTTATGCCGGGTGGCGGCTTCGCCTTACCCGGCCTACGCTGTGTGCAGTGTAGAAATGCAAAAAGGCCATCCTTTCGGATGGCCTTTTCACTTAATTGATGTCTGGCAGTTCCCTACTCTCACATGGGGAGACCCCACACTACCATCGGCGCTACGGCGTTTCACTTCTGAGTTCGGCATGGGGTCAGGTGGGACCACCGCGCTAAAGCCGCCAGACAAATTCTTTTACTTCTTGCCGAACTTTAACCTAAGTATAAAGTGGTGCTGATACCCAGAGTCGAACTGGGGACCTCACCCTTACCAAGGGTGCGCTCTACCAACTGAGCCATATCAGCACACTAAATTTGATGCCTGGCAGTTCCCTACTCTCACATGGGGAGACCCCACACTACCATCGGCGCTACGGCGTTTCACTTCTGAGTTCGGCATGGGGTCAGGTGGGACCACCGCGCTAAAGCCGCCAGGCAAATTCTGTTATCTGTATCAGGCTGAAAATCTTCTGTCTCTCGTCCGCCGAAACAGCTTCGGCGTTGTAAGGTTAAGCCTCACGGTTCATTAGTATCGGTTAGCTCAACGCATCGCTGCGCTTACACACCCGACCTATCAACGTCGTCGTCTTCAACGTTCCTTCAGGAGACTTTAAGTCTCAGGGAGAACTCATCTCGGGGCAAGTTTCGTGCTTAGATGCTTTCAGCACTTATCTCTTCCGCATTTAGCTACCGGGCAGTGCCATTGGCATGACAACCCGAACACCAGTGATGCGTCCACTCCGGTCCTCTCGTACTAGGAGCAGCCCCCCTCAATTCTCCAGCGCCCACGGCAGATAGGGACCGAACTGTCTCACGACGTTCTAAACCCAGCTCGCGTACCACTTTAAATGGCGAACAGCCATACCCTTGGGACCTACTTCAGCCCCAGGATGTGATGAGCCGACATCGAGGTGCCAAACACCGCCGTCGATATGAACTCTTGGGCGGTATCAGCCTGTTATCCCCGGAGTACCTTTTATCCGTTGAGCGATGGCCCTTCCATTCAGAACCACCGGATCACTATGACCTGCTTTCGCACCTGCTCGAGCCGTCACTCTCGCAGTCAAGCTAGCTTATGCCATTGCACTAACCTCCTGATGTCCGACCAGGATTAGCTAACCTTCGTGCTCCTCCGTTACTCTTTGGGAGGAGACCGCCCCAGTCAAACTACCCACCAGACACTGTCCGCAACCCGGATCACGGGTCTACGTTAGAACACCAGCCATTAAAGGGTGGTATTTCAAGGTTGGCTCCACGCAGACTGGCGTCCACGCTTCAAAGCCTCCCACCTATCCTACACATCAAGGACCAGTGTTCAGTGTCAAGCTATAGTAAAGGTTCACGGGGTCTTTCCGTCTTGCCGCGGGTACACTGCATCTTCACAGCGAGTTCAATTTCACTGAGTCTCGGGTGGAGACAGCCTGGCCATCATTACGCCATTCGTGCAGGTCGGAACTTACCCGACAAGGAATTTCGCTACCTTAGGACCGTTATAGTTACGGCCGCCGTTTACCGGGGCTTCGATCAAGAGCTTCGCGTTACCGCTAACCCCATCAATTAACCTTCCGGCACCGGGCAGGCGTCACACCGTATACGTCCACTTTCGTGTTTGCACAGTGCTGTGTTTTTAATAAACAGTTGCAGCCAGCTGGTATCTTCGACTGATTTCAGCTCCACCCGCAGGGGCTTCACCTACATATCAGCGTGCCTTCTCCCGAAGTTACGGCACCATTTTGCCTAGTTCCTTCACCCGAGTTCTCTCAAGCGCCTTGGTATTCTCTACCTGACCACCTGTGTCGGTTTGGGGTACGATTTCGTGTTACCTGATGCTTAGAGGCTTTTCCTGGAAGCAGGGCATTTGTTACTTCAGCACCGTAGTGCCTCGTCATCACACCTCAGCGTTAAAAAGGTACCGGATTTACCTGGAACCTCCGCCTACATGCTTAAACCGGGACAACCGTCGCCCGGCTAACATAGCCTTCTCCGTCCCCCCTTCGCAGTAACACCAAGTACAGGAATATTAACCTGTTTCCCATCGACTACGCCTTTCGGCCTCGCCTTAGGGGTCGACTCACCCTGCCCCGATTAACGTTGGACAGGAACCCTTGGTCTTCCGGCGAGCGGGCTTTTCACCCGCTTTATCGTTACTTATGTCAGCATTCGCACTTCTGATACCTCCAGCAACCCTCACAGGCCACCTTCAACGGCTTACAGAACGCTCCCCTACCCAACAACACATAGTGTCGCTGCCGCAGCTTCGGTGCATGGTTTAGCCCCGTTACATCTTCCGCGCAGGCCGACTCGACCAGTGAGCTATTACGCTTTCTTTAAATGATGGCTGCTTCTAAGCCAACATCCTGGCTGTCTGGGCCTTCCCACATCGTTTCCCACTTAACCATGACTTTGGGACCTTAGCTGGCGGTCTGGGTTGTTTCCCTCTTCACGACGGACGTTAGCACCCGCCGTGTGTCTCCCGTGATAACATTCTTCGGTATTCGTAGTTTGCATCGGGTTGGTAAGCCGGGATGGCCCCCTAGCCGAAACAGTGCTCTACCCCCGAAGATGAGTTCACGAGGCGCTACCTAAATAGCTTTCGGGGAGAACCAGCTATCTCCCGGTTTGATTGGCCTTTCACCCCCAGCCACAAGTCATCCGCTAATTTTTCAACATTAGTCGGTTCGGTCCTCCAGTTAGTGTTACCCAACCTTCAACCTGCCCATGGCTAGATCACCGGGTTTCGGGTCTATACCCTGCAACTTAACGCCCAGTTAAGACTCGGTTTCCCTTCGGCTCCCCTATACGGTTAACCTTGCTACAGAATATAAGTCGCTGACCCATTATACAAAAGGTACGCAGTCACACCACGAAGGTGCTCCCACTGCTTGTACGTACACGGTTTCAGGTTCTTTTTCACTCCCCTCGCCGGGGTTCTTTTCGCCTTTCCCTCACGGTACTGGTTCACTATCGGTCAGTCAGGAGTATTTAGCCTTGGAGGATGGTCCCCCCATATTCAGACAGGATACCACGTGTCCCGCCCTACTCTTCGAGTTCACAACCTGTGCATTTTCGTGTACGGGACTTTCACCCTGTACCGTGCGACTTTCCAGACGCTTCCACTAACACACAAGCTGATTCAGACTCTGGGCTGCTCCCCGTTCGCTCGCCGCTACTGGGGGAATCTCGGTTGATTTCTTTTCCTCGGGGTACTTAGATGTTTCAGTTCCCCCGGTTCGCCTCGTTAACCTATGTATTCAGTTAACGATAGTGCAACGAATTGCACTGGGTTTCCCCATTCGGACATCGCCGGGTCAAGGGTTCATATCACCTCGCCGGCGCTTTTCGCAGATTAGCACGTCCTTCATCGCCTCTGACTGCCAGGGCATCCACCGTGTACGCTTAGTCGCTTAACCTCACAACCCGAAGATGTTTCACTTCTGATTGCGAAAATTTGAGAGACTCGAACACACATAACATGTGTGTCGTTTCAATTTTCAGCTTGATCCAGATTTTTAAAGAGCAAATATCTCAAACATGACTCGCAAGTCAGTTTTGAGATATGACGGCAGGTGACTTTCACTCACGAACCAGCAAGTGGCGTCCCCTAGGGGATTCGAACCCCTGTTACCGCCGTGAAAGGGCGGTGTCCTGGGCCTCTAGACGAAGGGGACGTACAGTCTCAATCGCAAGACGCCTTGCTATTTACTTTTCATCAGACAATCTGTGTGAGCACTTCAAAGGCAGGTTCTTTAAGGTAAGGAGGTGATCCAACCGCAGGTTCCCCTACGGTTACCTTGTTACGACTTCACCCCAGTCATGAATCACAAAGTGGTAAGCGCCCTCCCGAAGGTTAAGCTACCTACTTCTTTTGCAACCCACTCCCATGGTGTGACGGGCGGTGTGTACAAGGCCCGGGAACGTATTCACCGTAGCATTCTGATCTACGATTACTAGCGATTCCGACTTCATGGAGTCGAGTTGCAGACTCCAATCCGGACTACGACGCACTTTATGAGGTCCGCTTGCTCTCGCGAGGTCGCTTCTCTTTGTATGCGCCATTGTAGCACGTGTGTAGCCCTGGTCGTAAGGGCCATGATGACTTGACGTCATCCCCACCTTCCTCCAGTTTATCACTGGCAGTCTCCTTTGAGTTCCCGGCCTAACCGCTGGCAACAAAGGATAAGGGTTGCGCTCGTTGCGGGACTTAACCCAACATTTCACAACACGAGCTGACGACAGCCATGCAGCACCTGTCTCACAGTTCCCGAAGGCACCAATCCATCTCTGGAAAGTTCTGTGGATGTCAAGACCAGGTAAGGTTCTTCGCGTTGCATCGAATTAAACCACATGCTCCACCGCTTGTGCGGGCCCCCGTCAATTCATTTGAGTTTTAACCTTGCGGCCGTACTCCCCAGGCGGTCGATTTAACGCGTTAGCTCCGGAAGCCACGCCTCAAGGGCACAACCTCCAAATCGACATCGTTTACGGCGTGGACTACCAGGGTATCTAATCCTGTTTGCTCCCCACGCTTTCGCACCTGAGCGTCAGTCTTTGTCCAGGGGGCCGCCTTCGCCACCGGTATTCCTCCAGATCTCTACGCATTTCACCGCTACACCTGGAATTCTACCCCCCTCTACAAGACTCTAGCCTGCCAGTTTCGAATGCAGTTCCCAGGTTGAGCCCGGGGATTTCACATCCGACTTGACAGACCGCCTGCGTGCGCTTTACGCCCAGTAATTCCGATTAACGCTTGCACCCTCCGTATTACCGCGGCTGCTGGCACGGAGTTAGCCGGTGCTTCTTCTGCGGGTAACGTCAATTGCTGTGGTTATTAACCACAACACCTTCCTCCCCGCTGAAAGTACTTTACAACCCGAAGGCCTTCTTCATACACGCGGCATGGCTGCATCAGGCTTGCGCCCATTGTGCAATATTCCCCACTGCTGCCTCCCGTAGGAGTCTGGACCGTGTCTCAGTTCCAGTGTGGCTGGTCATCCTCTCAGACCAGCTAGGGATCGTCGCCTAGGTGAGCCGTTACCCCACCTACTAGCTAATCCCATCTGGGCACATCTGATGGCAAGAGGCCCGAAGGTCCCCCTCTTTGGTCTTGCGACGTTATGCGGTATTAGCTACCGTTTCCAGTAGTTATCCCCCTCCATCAGGCAGTTTCCCAGACATTACTCACCCGTCCGCCACTCGTCACCCGAGAGCAAGCTCTCTGTGCTACCGTTCGACTTGCATGTGTTAGGCCTGCCGCCAGCGTTCAATCTGAGCCATGATCAAACTCTTCAATTTAAAAGTTTGATGCTCAATGAATTAAACTTCGTAATGAATTACGTGTTCACTCGTTGAGACTTGGTATTCATTTAGTGTCCGAAGACATCAAGAATCCATGTCACTTTGAGTGCCCACACAGATTGTCTGATAAATTGTTAAAGAGCAGTTGCGACGCGCTTCAGCGCTCTGTCGCGAGGTGGCGTATATTACGCTTTCCTCTTTCAGAGTCAACCCTGATTTTCAGGATTTTTTCTCTTCAACCGACCGGGTTGTTTGTGAAGTGATTCACATCCGCCGTGTCGATGGAGGCGCATTATAGGGATCCCATTTTTAAGCACAAGTATTTTTTAGATCTTTTTTTCTGACTGCTGATTTTCCGCGCTTTTCGCTGAAATCCCGCCCGATCTGCTTAAATATTGACGTAATTTGCCTTGCCTCGATCCAATAATATGATCAAAGTCTTCTGTATAGCGCTCATCTGTCGAGGTAGATATGTCTGCAGTCTTACGTCCTTATAAAGATCTGTTCCCACAAAAAGGCGATCGCGTGATGATCGATGCCAGCAGTGTGGTCATTGGTGATGTCCGAATGGCCGATGATGTCAGCATCTGGCCGCTCGTTGCGATCAGAGGAGACGTTAACTACGTAGCAATCGGCGCACGCACCAATATTCAGGATGGCAGCGTGCTGCATGTCACCCACAAATCCTCCTATAACCCGGACGGCAATCCACTCCTCATCGGAGAGGATGTTACCGTCGGCCATAAAGTCATGCTTCACGGCTGCACGGTCGGAAATCGGGTACTGGTAGGAATGGGGTCGATTCTGCTGGATGGCGTCATCGTGGAGGATGACGTGATGATTGGTGCCGGGAGTCTTGTCCCACAACATAAACGGCTCGAAAGCGGTTATCTCTATTTAGGCAGTCCGGTAAAGCAGATCCGTCCCTTAACAGAAGCGGAAAGAGAAGGTCTGAAATATTCAGCGAATAATTACGTGAAATGGAAAGATGAGTATCTGGATCAGGACAACCAGATCCAGCCCTGATCGTCTTCCTGCTGATCGCGGATTAAATCGCTGGCTTCCTCTTCAAGATCCCAGCGATTTTCACAAAATACCTCTAATGGAGTTGAGCCACCAAAGCGGCGCTCGAGCGTTTCACCGCTAATGGCACATGTCAGTTGCATTCCGTGTACGAGCACCGGAAAACAGACCGCTTGCTTACTCTCGTCCCAGTGTTCTCTGTCGGGAAAGTGGATCGCCTGGTTCACGTCGTGAGTTCCTGCTTCAGCTTTTCAATGACCGGTTCTACAGCGGGTAACACACCGTGCCAGAGCAGTACTGCATGCGCAGCCTGCCCCACCAGCATGCCCAGACCATCAGCCAAATGTTTTGCGCCGTGTTGTTCACACCAGCTCAGGAAGGGGGTTTTCCCTTTCTGATAAAACATGTCGTAGCAATAGAGGTGGCTGTTTATCAACGAGGACGGGATCGCCGGTACTTCACCACCAATGCCGCTGGAGGTGGCATTAATGATAAGATCAAACTCATGATGAGCAAGTTCATCAAGAGCGATCGCGCTCACGCTGCCAGTATGTGCAAACAACGCCGCCAGCGCTTCCGCTCGGGCAAAGGTTCGATTGGTAATAGTGACCGCACAATCCAGTGAAAGGAGCGGTAACAATACGCCTCGCGATGCCCCACCGGCACCAATCAACATAACCCGGAACCCGGGTTTGATGAATGAGAGCCTTTCCAGGTCGCTCAGTAAGCCGATTCCGTCAGTGTTGTCTCCCAAAAGGCGGCCATCCTCCAGCCGTTTAAGCGTATTCACGGCACCCGCAAGAGAAGCGCGCTCAGTCAGCTCATCCGCACGTTCAAAAGCGTCTTCTTTAAAAGGCACTGTCACATTGGCACCTTTCCCCCCCGCGTCAAAAAAAGCATTCAGGGTGGTAACAAAGGCATCAACAGGTGCCAGCACTCGGCCATAGGGATGATCTATCTGCAGTTGTTCAGCAAACTGCTGATGGATCAACGGCGACTTGCTGTGTGCGATCGGATTACCAAAAACGGCATAGGTTTCCATCATATTACCCCTGGCGAAAACGTTCGCCGGTCAAGGCGTCGCGGATTTCCGATGGATTAAGACGACCTCCGGTTTCACCGACGGCTACCGGGAAGTCATTCCCGAACTGCGCCAGCACCTCTTCGGTGCTCCGGCAAGGAGGCTGCCCGGTAAGGTTGGCACTGGTTGAGACCAGCGGTTTACCAAACGCCAGACATAGCTCAACCACCAGCGGATGATCGGTGACACGGACAGCGAGGGAATCGAAACGGCCTGTTAACCAGCGGGGCGTTGTTAGCTGCGCCGGGAAAACAAAGGTCACCGGCCCTGGCCACGCAGAGAAAATGGTATCCCGTTGCGCCGGCGTGAGCATGGAATCATCAATATAAGGTTTAAGCTGCTCATAATTAGCAGCGATCAAAATCAATCCTTTTTCGACAGGTCTCTGTTTTAGCGTAAGTAAGCGATTCACAGCTGTCTCGCTGTCAGGATCGCAACCGACCCCAAAGACAGCTTCTGTTGGATAGGCGATGACTTCTTCATTTTTCAGAACCTCCACTGCATGCGCAATGGATCCTGATGGCAGGTTATTATTCACAGGTTTAATCCGCCGAAACCGGCTTTCCACATTGTTTACTGGCACAAAAGCGTTTCATACCTTGCGCCGTTTTCTTCTCTATAAGTAACGGATAATCGCAATGAGGGCAGATACCCGCTACCGGTTTAAAATTGATAACGAACTGGCATTCAGGATAGCGATCGCAGGAATGGAAGGTCTTGCCAAAACGAGAACGACGCTGTACCAGTTGTCCACGCTGGCACTGGGGACAGGCAATTGCTGTTTCATCTGGCTTATCAATTTGTTCTGTATGCTCACATTCAGGATAGCGACTGCAACCAATAAACATACCAAAACGGCCCTGGCGTAACGCCAGTTCACCGCCGCACTGTGGGCAAAGTTGCCCCTCCAGAATTTTAACGATATGTCCGTCCGCCTGGCTCTTCAGGGGACGAACATAATCACATTCCGGATAGTGTGAACAACCGAGAAACGGACCGTGTTTCCCGGACCGAATGACAAGTTCAGCCCCGCACTGTGGGCAGGGCTCGTTTTTATGCACCGTGAACAGTGCTGATTTGGCCATAACAACTCTTGGTGCTGCACATTGAATTAGTGCAGCATACCTTCATTCACTTCAAAGAGTAATTCTTCCATTTGCTGATAGGCATTTTCACAGCCTGGAATATTAAACAGAACCATCAGGATCACCCACTTAAGGTCATCCAGTTCGAACTCTGCCGTATCCAGCGCCATAACGCGCTCTATCACCATTTCTCTTGTTTCGAGGTTTAGCACCTGAATCTGCTCAAGGAATAAGATGAATCCCCGGCAGCTGGCGTCCAGCCTTTCACACTCTTCAGCGGTATAAATGCGCACAGACAATGGGTCAGAAGCAAGCTGCATCGGTTCGGCAAGGCCTTCCTGATAATCAGCCAGTTTTTCCAGCCACATCAACGCATTATAAATATCTTCCCGTTCAAACCCCGCATCGGTAAGATCCTGTGTCAATTTGTCCTGATCCACTCGCATTTCTGCTTCGTTATGGATGTAAGTCTCAAACAAATACATCAGTACGTCGAACATGGCTTGCCCTCCTCAATCGGACATAGCCGCCGGGTACAGCTGCGATCCACCCTGCTAACTCCAGTTCGAGTAGCTGTGCTACCGTTACTGGCACAGGTTGGCCGGCACGTTCAGCGACAACGTCAACAGGTGTTACCTCATCTCCTACGTTAGCCAGGAGGCTGGGAAATGGCAATGCCACCTTCTCCTGATCTGATGAAAAATGTCGCTTTTCGGGTTCATCTGTTAACCAGTGCAAGCCATATTGCAAATTTTCAAGGATGTCCTCGACGCTCGTCACAGGCGTTGCCCCCTGCTTGATGAGCCAGTGGGGGCCCTCACACCCCGGGTTACCTATCGGGCCAGGTAAGGCAAAGACTTCTCGCCCCTGTTCTAGCGCATACCGTGCCGTAACGAGTGAGCCGCTTCTTAAAGCGGCCTCCACCACCAGCACGCCCAGACTCAGACCGCTGATAATTCGGTTACGACGTGGAAAATTTGCCGGCCAGGGCGGCGCTGACAGCGGGAACTCCGACACAATAGCCCCCTCTGATTCGATAAGCCGTGCAGCCAGAGCCTGATGCCGACGGGGATAAATGCTAAACAGCCCGTTTCCAAGCACCGCGACACTTCGCCCTTTTACAGACAGCGCGGCGTGGTGAGCGACGCCGTCAATACCGCAGGCCAGCCCACTGGTGATCGTGAAACCACTTTGTGAAAGTTGTTCGCACAGGATTTTCCCCCATCGCTCACCGTACCAGGATGGTGCGCGGCTACCCACAACCGCCAGTTGAACGGTGTTAAGGGCTTCAGGATTGCCTTTAATAAACAATGCGCCGGGGTAGTCAGGGATCGTGCGAAGTAAAGGGGGGTAACGAGGATCATCCGCCGTCAGCAGATGATTCTCCGGCTGTTCTAGCCACGCCAGATTTCGTTGCAGTTCATTTTCATCAAGCGCAAAGAACTGTTGAGCCTGTTTTGTTGACAGCCCGGCATCTCTGACAACGGCATCATCAATCCTTGTCTGCATAAGTAGTCGCGCTGCCGCTGCGAGCATCTGATCACCACACAGAGAACCTGTGTGGATTAGCCGTAACCATATCTCCGTGGACGTCATCCTATTCCCTGCCATAAGCAGCCTCTGCAATCATTGCGATTGGTCACGGATGCTGTCAATCGATGGGGGATTTGTCTAGAATAGAGATAGTATTCTTATCAACTCCTGAACACGACTCTGGAAATTTATGGCAGTTTTGCAAGTGTTACATATTCCGGACGAGCGCCTTCGCATCGTCGCTGAACCGGTCAAAGAAGTGAATGCAGAAATTCAGCGTATCGTTGATGATATGTTCGATACCATGTACGCCGAAGAAGGCATTGGCCTTGCGGCAACTCAGGTGGACATTCACAAGCGTATTATCGTGATCGACGTTTCTGAGAATCGCGATGGCCGTCTGGTGCTGATCAACCCTGAGCTGTTGGAAAAGAGCGGTGAAACAGGTATTGAGGAAGGTTGTCTGTCCATTCCTGAACAGCGTGCTTTAGTTCCACGTGCCGAAAAAGTGAAAATTCGCGCCCTGGATCGTGAAGGCAACCCGTTCGAACTGGAAGCAGACGATCTGCTGGCGATTTGTATTCAGCATGAGATGGATCACTTGGTCGGTAAACTGTTTATCGATTACCTCTCACCATTGAAGCAGCAGCGTATTCGTCAGAAAGTAGAGAAACTGGATCGTTTGCGCTCTCGCGCATAACATCCCCCCGGATACAAGGATCATCGTGTCTAAAACACTACGTATTATCTTCGCGGGTACCCCTGATTTTGCAGCGCGTCATCTTGACGCGCTGTTATCTTCTGGCCACCAGGTTGTTGGCGTGTTTACCCAACCGGATCGCCCGGCAGGCCGTGGTAAAAAGCTCATGCCCAGCCCGGTGAAAGTGCTGGCAGAAGAACATGGGTTACCGGTTTATCAGCCAGCATCCCTGCGGCCACCGGAAAACCAGCAGCTTGTTGCTGACCTGAATGCCGATGTCATGGTGGTGGTGGCTTATGGGTTAATTCTGCCGAAAGCCGTGCTGGATATGCCACGACTGGGTTGTATCAACGTACATGGTTCTTTGCTTCCACGCTGGCGTGGTGCGGCGCCGATCCAACGTTCGCTGTGGGCGGGTGATGCTGAAACCGGTGTTACCATCATGAAGATGGATGTAGGTTTAGACACTGGCGACATGCTGTATAAACTGGCCTGTCCAATTACTGCAGACGATACCAGCGCCACGCTGTATGACAAGCTTGCGGACCTTGGCCCGCAAGGACTCATCAAAACTTTGCAGCAGCTTGCTGATAATACAGCAGCCCCTGAAGTTCAGGATGAGGCCCTGGTAACCTACGCCGAAAAACTCAGCAAAGAAGAGGCGCGGGTCGACTGGTCCCTCTCTGCAGCACAGCTTGAACGTTGCATTCGCGCCTTTAATCCATGGCCGATGAGCTGGATGATGATCGATGAGCAACCTGTCAAAGTCTGGAAAGCCTCCGTCATTGAAGGCAACACATCTGCTGAGCCCGGAACAATTATCGAAGCCAGCAAGAACGGTATCCAGGTGGCAACCGCGGAAGGGATCCTAAATCTGGAATCACTGCAGCCAGCGGGTAAAAAGGCGATGAGCGCTCAGGATCTGTTAAATTCCCGTCGCGAATGGTTTATCCCTGGCACTCGTCTTGCCTGAGCAACTTTATACTTAAAGCCCGGTGTTTCCGGGCATTTTTATTTTTACGGTTATGAAAAAACAAAATCTACGCAGTCTGGCGGCACAGGCCGTTGAGCAGGTTGTCGAGCAGGGTCAGTCACTCAGTAATGTCCTGCCTCCACTGCAGCAAAAAGTGTCCGACAAAGACAAAGCTCTGCTTCAGGAGCTCTGTTTTGGCGTCCTGCGCACCCTTTCTCAGCTTGAGTGGCTGATTAATAAGCTGATGTCGCGCCCCATGACCGGAAAGCAGCGTACCGTGCATTATTTGATTATGGTTGGCTTTTATCAGCTTCTTCATACCCGTATCCCACCTCATGCTGCGTTGGCTGAGACGGTAGAAGGCGCCATCGTGATTAAACGTCCCCAGCTCAAAGGACTGATCAACGGCGTACTGCGTCAGTTCCAGCGCCAGCAGGAAGAACTTCTGGCGGAATTTGAGCAAAGCGAAACCCGTTTCCTGCACCCCGACTGGCTTCTGAATCGCCTCAAAAAAGCGTACCCGCAACGGTGGCAGGAGATTGCCGAAGCGAATAATCAACGTCCGCCGATGTGGTTACGCGTTAACCGTAATCATCATACCCGCGATGCCTGGCTGGCCTTGCTGGAAGAAGCCGGAATGAGTGGTTTCACGCATGACGCCTATCCTGATGCTGTGCGTTTAGCCTCTCCTGTACCGGTGCATGCATTACCCGGGTTCGATGAGGGCTGGGTAACCGTTCAGGACGCTTCTGCCCAGGGCTGTATGACCTGGCTCGAGCCCAAAAATGGCGAACAGATCCTCGACCTGTGTGCCGCTCCTGGCGGCAAAACGACGCATATTCTGGAAGTCGCACCGCAGGCAAACGTAATGGCTGTAGATGTTGATGAGCAGCGTCTTTCGCGTGTATACGATAACCTGAAGCGTTTAGGAATGAAGGCACAGGTTATGCAAGGCGACGGACGTAAGCCCGCAGAATGGTGTGGCGAGACGCATTTCGACCGTATCTTGCTGGATGCTCCCTGCTCAGCAACCGGCGTTATTCGCCGTCATCCGGACATTAAGTGGCTGCGTCGCGATCGTGATATTAAGGAGCTTGCACAGCTGCAATCCGAGATCCTTGATGCCATTTGGCCACACCTGAAACCAGGTGGAACGCTGGTCTATGCAACGTGTTCCATACTTCCTGAAGAGAACAGTCAGCAAATTTCGGCTTTCCTTAAACGCACCCCTGGCGCTACGCTACGCGAGACGGGGACACCGGAGCATCCGGGCCAGCAGAACCTGCCTGGCGCTGAACAGGGTGATGGCTTCTTTTACGCTAAGCTAATCAAAGAGTGATGTTGAGAACAGGTCACGAGATATGAAGATTATCATTCTGGGCGCAGGACAGGTCGGCGGGACGCTGGCGGAAAACCTTGTAGGTGAAAACAACGACATTACGATCGTCGATACCAACGGCGATCGACTGCGCGTTCTGCAGGATAAATTTGACCTTCGCGTTGTGCAGGGGCACGGTTCGCATCCACGTGTCCTCCGTGAAGCCGGTGCTGACGATGCCGATATGTTAGTGGCCGTGACCAGCTCTGATGAAACCAATATGGTCGCTTGTCAGGTGGCCTATTCGCTCTTTAACACGCCGAACCGAATCGCCCGTATCCGCTCCCCGGATTATGTCCGCGATGCGGAAAAACTCTTTAACTCAGAAGCAGTACCAATTGACCATCTCATCGCGCCGGAACAACTGGTTATCGATAATATTTATCGCCTGATCGAATATCCCGGCGCACTGCAGGTCGTGAACTTTGCAGAAGGGAAAGTGAGTCTGGCCGTCGTTAAGGCCTATTATGGCGGTCCGTTGATCGGAAACGCGCTGTCTACTATGCGCGAACATATGCCGCATATCGATACCCGCGTCGCAGCCATTTTCCGTCACGACAGACCTATTCGACCTCAGGGCTCGACCATTGTCGAAGCAGGAGATGAAGTCTTCTTCATTGCTGCTTCTCAACATATTCGTGCCGTTATGAGTGAACTTCAGCGCCTCGAAAAGCCCTACAAACGCATCATGCTGGTCGGCGGTGGTAATATCGGCGCAGGTCTCGCCCGCCGTCTGGAAAAAGACTACAGCGTAAAGTTGATCGAGCGCGATCAACAGCGTGCCTCTGAACTCGCAGAAAAGTTACAAAACACGATCGTGTTTTATGGTGATGCATCGGATCAGGAATTACTGGCCGAAGAGCATATCGATCAAGTTGATCTGTTTATTGCCGTCACCAACGACGATGAAGCAAATATTATGTCCGCCATGCTCGCCAAACGCATGGGGGCAAAAAAGGTGATGGTGCTTATTCAGCGTCGTGCCTATGTTGACCTGGTGCAGGGGAGCGTGATTGATATTGCGATTTCGCCGCAGCAGGCAACGATTTCCGCACTGCTGAGCCATGTACGTAAAGCCGACATTGTTGGCGTGTCATCACTGCGTCGCGGCGTCGCTGAAGCCATTGAAGCTGTCGCTCACGGTGATGAAACCACATCACGCGTGGTGGGTCGTGCCATTGATGAAATTAAGCTGCCACCTGGCACAATCATCGGCGCCGTAGTACGCGGGAATGATGTCATGATTGCCAATGATAATTTGCGTATTGAACAAGGCGATCACGTTATTATGTTCCTGACGGATAAAAAATTTATTACCGACGTCGAACGTTTATTCCAGCCAAGTCCATTCTTCCTTTAATGAGTCAGGTGCTCGTAACAGAGCACCTGAGCATTATCCATCTGATTCCTGTGCCTTTTATTTTCATAACGTTTATTTATCCCCAATGGCAATTAGCTAATCATTTGTTAAACTTATAGTCGTCAGCTGGCACAAGGAGAACATAATGAGTTTTATTAAAGAATTTCGTGAATTTGCGATGCGCGGGAATGTAGTGGATTTGGCAGTGGGTGTCATTATTGGTGCGGCGTTCGGCAAGATCGTTTCATCTTTAGTGGCTGACATTATCATGCCACCTTTAGGGCTGTTAATTGGGGGCATTGATTTCAAACAATTCGCCTTTACGCTTCGGGAAGCCCAGGGGGATATCCCGGCAGTTGTGATGCACTATGGCGTGTTTATTCAGAACGTATTTGATTTCGTGATCGTAGCGTTTGCCATTTTTATGGCCATCAAGCTCATTAACAGGCTGAACCGTAAAAAAGAAGAGCCTGCTGCGGCACCTGCCCCAACGAAAGAAGAAGTGTTACTGACTGAAATTCGCGATCTGTTAAAAGAGCAGAATAATCGCGTTTAACAGCTAAAAGCAGGAAGGCCAGTGGTAAATAAGCGATTCGCTTGCTTGCCACTGGCCTCCCAGTTACTCCGTTTTGCATGCTTGTTTTTACGCAGATAACTTCCCTTCCCTTTTTTGTTCTTTTCAACTCGCTGTCGAAAAAGCGGGTCGTGAAGTAAAGCCTCAATGGCGTTATCTTTAATTTGTCCCTTCGTATGCTGATAGTGACTCATAATTTCTCCTGAGCATGGTTTATGTCGAGGGGAGTCTAGACCCGGGCTGATAAAAAATCAACAACCCTGGGTTTCTCCACTGGCCCCTTGTTCAAGGGCTTCCAGAATTGAGCAATATATACTGCTGTGAGCTGTACCACAGCACGCATCATTCAGTCTTTGCAGGGAGCGCTGCATGGTTTGCAGTTCCTGAATACGCGCTTCCACTTCATCCAGACGGGCCTGGACAATGCTTTTCGATTCCTGACAGGTGTGATGTGCCGGATCGATACGGATCGACAATAGCTCGCGGATCGAATCCAGCGTGAAGCCCAATTGCCGCGCATAACGAATAAACCGCAGCCGTTGCAGATCGTTGTCCGTGTAGAGACGGAATCCACCTTCGGTTCGCACCTCGTGATCGATCATCTGCTGCTTTTCATAGTAACGGATGGTATCCGGCGTCACGTTCGCAAGCTTTGCAAGTTCACCGATACGATACATGCCTACTCCTCATTTATCTTCTGCATCAGTCTTTCACTATACTCACCATGCAGAAAGTCAGTATCAATCCCCGCCTGGCGTAGTTTGAGTTCAACCAGAGCCAACCGGCGACATAATTCTCCGTGCCGTGGATCGTCTTTACGGATCCCTTTCAGCAAGTCAGCAAGCTCAACAGCCTCTTTGCGCTGTTCGAGCTCCGGGGGTAGACACCCCGCATTTTTTAGTAAGCGATATCCAGCCCGTAGTTCAGGGGGAATATGCGAATCATCACCCAGCACGAGCGGTTCACCGCTACCGGGCAGATTATCGAATTCACCTTTTGTTTGGGCATCGCGAATATGGCGTTCTGCCCACTGGTCGAGCAACCACATCATAAACTCCAGGGGATGAACAGAATTAATACAGATATTGTAGAGAAGTGGTGATAGTGCGGATATAAAAAAACCCGCCGGAGCGGGTTTTTTTACGTTACTGCAGATTACTCTGCAGCAGCTTCTGCTTTCGACTCAGAACGATCAACCAGCTCGATGTAAGCCATCGGAGCGTTGTCGCCTGCGCGGAAGCCACACTTCAGAATACGAGTGTAACCACCGGCACGGCTCGCAAAACGCGGGCCCAGCTCGTTAAACAGTTTTGCCACGATCTCGTTATCACGAGTACGGGCGAATGCCAGACGACGATTAGCAACGCTGTCAGTCTTGGCAAGAGTAATCAGCGGCTCAACTACACGACGCAGCTCTTTCGCTTTAGGCAGGGTCGTCTTGATGATTTCATGACGAACCAGTGAACCTGCCATGTTGCGGAACATAGCCTGGCGATGGCTGCTGTTGCGGTTCAGTTGACGACCACTCTTACGATGGCGCATGACCTTATCCTTCTCAGTAAAACCTTAACCTGTGATCCGGTTACTCGTCAGCAATGCTTGCTGGTGGCCAGTTTTCCAGGCGCATGCCCAGAGACAGACCACGTGAAGCCAGCACGTCTTTAATCTCAGTAAGAGATTTTTTACCCAGGTTCGGCGTTTTCAGCAACTCAACCTCGGTACGCTGTACCAGATCACCGATATAGTGGATAGCTTCTGCCTTAAGGCAGTTAGCAGAGCGGACAGTCAATTCGAGATCGTCAACAGGGCGCAGCAGGATCGGATCGAATTCTGGTTTCTCTTCTTTCACTTCCGGCTGACGTACATCACGTAAGTCAACGAAAGCTTCCAGTTGTTCTGCCAGGATGGTTGCCGCACGACGAATCGCCTCTTCAGGATCGATTGTGCCATTGGTTTCCATTTCGATGACCAGCTTGTCCAGGTCGGTACGCTGTTCTACACGCGCTGCTTCAACATTGTAGGCAATACGCTCTACAGGGCTGTAGCATGCGTCGACCAGCAGACGGCCGATTGGGCGCTCATCTTCTTCCGAATGAATTCGGGCAGAAGCCGGCACATAACCACGACCGCGCTGAACTTTGATACGCATGCTAATAGCTGCGTTCTCATCGGTCAGGTGGCAGATCACGTGCTGCGGCTTGACGATTTCAACATCACCGTCGTGGGTGATGTCGGCTGCAGTCACAGGGCCAATGCCAGATTTATTCAGAGTAAGAATAACTTCATCTTTACCCTGAACTCTCACCGCCAGCCCTTTCAGGTTGAGCAGGATTTCAAGGATATCTTCCTGAACGCCTTCTTTGGTGCTGTACTCATGAAGTACACCATCAATCTCAACCTCGGTCACCGCGCAACCCGGCATCGATGAGAGCAGAATACGGCGCAGTGCGTTACCCAGAGTATGGCCAAAGCCACGCTCTAAAGGCTCAAGGGTCACCTTGGCGTGCGTCGAACTCACTTGCTCGATATCTACCAGGCGCGGTTTTAGAAACTCTGTCACAGAACCCTGCATTGTGTCCTCTCTTTGGTACTAAGCTTTACTTGGAGTAAAGCTCGACGATCAGGTGTTCGTTAATGTCCGCAGACAGATCAGAACGTTCTGGCTGACGCTTGAACGTACCTTCCATCTTGCCAGCATCAACTTCCAGCCAGGTTGGCTTTTCACGCTGCTCAGCCAGCTCCAGAGCGGCTTTCACGCGAGATTGCTTTTTCGCTTTCTCACGAATGCTAACAACGTCATTCGCTTTAACCTGATAAGAAGCGATGTTAACAACACGACCGTTTACCATGATTGCTTTGTGGCTAACCAGCTGGCGTGATTCAGCACGAGTAGCGCCGAAGCCCATACGGTATACAACGTTGTCCAGACGACCTTCCAGCAGAGCCAGCAGGTTTTCACCTGTGTTGCCTTTCAGACGTGCTGCTTCTTTATAGTAGTTACGGAACTGACGCTCCAGCACACCGTAGATACGGCGAACTTTTTGCTTTTCACGCAACTGCACACCATAGTCAGACAGACGCGGTTTACGCGCACCGTGCTGGCCAGGAGCTTGTTCAATTTTACACTTGGTATCGATCGCGCGAACGCCAGACTTAAGGAATAAGTCGGTGCCCTCACGACGGCTCAGCTTGAGCTTAGGACCCAAATATCTTGCCATTTTCTATCTCCAACTAACCTAAAAAACGAGCGTTATACGCGACGTTTTTTCGGCGGACGACAACCGTTATGAGGGATCGGAGTCACATCAGTAATATTAGTGATGCGGAAACCAGCGGCGTTCAGAGCGCGAACAGTAGATTCACGACCCGGACCCGGACCTTTAACCATAACTTCCAGATTCTTGATGCCGTATTCTTTTACGGCTTCTGCGCAACGCTCTGCTGCAACCTGAGCTGCAAACGGAGTGGATTTGCGAGAACCACGGAAACCGGAACCACCGGCTGTTGCCCAACCCAATGCGTTACCCTGACGATCAGTAATAGTAACGATGGTGTTGTTGAAAGAAGCATGGATATGAGCCACGCCGTCAGAGACTTGTTTTCTTACACGTTTACGTGCACGAATTGGTGCCTTTGCCATTATTCAATCACCCCGATTATTTCTTGATCGGTTTGCGCGGACCCTTACGGGTACGTGCGTTGGTCTTAGTACGCTGACCGCGCACTGGCAGACCACGACGATGACGCAAACCGCGATAGCAACCAAGATCCATCAGGCGCTTGATGCTCATGCTGATTTCACGGCGCAGATCACCTTCAACGACAAATTTGGCAACTTCGTCACGCAGCGTGTCGATTTGTCCTTCAGACAGCTCACTGATCTTAACATCTTCAGCGATACCCGCTGCAGCCAGGATGGCTTTAGAACGGGTCTTGCCGATGCCGTAGATCGAAGTTAATGCGATCACAGCATGTTTCTGATCAGGAATGTTAATGCCTGCTATACGGGCCACTATGCACTCCTACTATTTAATATGTACGCACCATGCTGAAAAGCCCGTTTTCAGGATACTCAAATGGAAACGTACAGACATACAAAAGATTGGCTGGCTAATCTAGCCAGCTCAACCCAACTTTGCAAGAAAAATATGCGAAATAATCAGCCTTGGCGCTGTTTATGCTTCGGCTCGGCACTGCAAATCACACGGATGACACCATCACGCTTAACGATTTTGCAGTTACGGCATAATTTCTTGACGGAAGCACGAACTTTCATTTTTACTCTCCGTAACTTCTCAGGCGACCAATTAGCGGCCGTAGCCTTTCAGGTTCGCCTTCTTCAATGCAGACTCATACTGACTGGACATCATCAGAGTTTGCACTTGAGCCATAAAGTCCATAATCACGACAACAACGATAAGCAGTGAGGTCCCACCGAAGTAGAACGGTACTTTCATTGCATCACGCATGAACTCCGGGATCAGGCAGATAAAAGTAATGTAAAGCGCACCAACCAAAGTCAGGCGAGTCATTACTTTATCGATATACTTCGCCGTTTGCTCTCCCGGACGAATTCCTGGTACAAATGCACCGGACTTCTTCAGGTTATCTGCTGTTTCACGCGGGTTGAAGACCAACGCCGTGTAGAAGAAACAGAAGAAGATGATCGCAGACGCATAGAGTAACACATAAAGTGGTTGCCCAGGCTGCAAATACAGCGAAATTGTTGTCAGCCAGTTCCAACCAGTACCGCCCCCGAACCATGACGCGATGGTTGCCGGGAACAGAATAATACTGGAAGCGAAGATCGCCGGGATTACCCCTGCCATATTCACTTTCAGCGGCAAATGTGTGCTCTGTGCAGCATAGACACGACGACCCTGCTGACGTTTCGCGTAGTTCACCACAATGCGGCGTTGACCACGTTCAACGAAGACAACAAAGAACGTCACTGCAAATACTAATACTGCAACCAACAGCAACAGGAGGAAGTGCAGGTCGCCTTGACGCGCTTGCTCGATAGTATGGGCGATGGCTGGCGGGAGACCCGCAACAATACCGGCGAAGATAATGATTGAGATACCGTTACCGATACCACGTTCAGTAATCTGTTCGCCGAGCCACATCAGGAACATTGTCCCTGTGACCAGACTAACAACAGCGGTGAAATAGAATGCAAAGCCTGGGTTTAAGACCAGGCCCTGCATACCAGGCATATTCGGAAGACCGGTAGCAATACCGATCGACTGGAATATTGCCAGCACCAGAGTACCGTAGCGGGTGTACTGACTAATCTTACGACGTCCAGACTCCCCTTCTTTCTTCAGTTCTGCCAGGGCCGGATGAACGACCGTCAGCAGCTGGATAATAATGGATGCCGAAATATACGGCATAATACCCAGCGCGAAGATAGAAGCACGGCTGAGAGCACCACCAGAGAACATGTTAAACATTTCAATGATGGTGCCTCGCTGTTGCTCAAGCAGTTTGGCAAGTACAGCGGCATCGATACCAGGGATCGGAATAAAAGAGCCAATACGGAACACAATCAGCGCGCCGATTACAAACAGCAGTCTGCGTTTCAGCTCACCAAATCCACCTTTGGCACTTTGAAAATCTAATCCCGGTTGCTTAGCCATCTGCTACTTATTCCTCAATTTTACCGCCAGCAGCTTCGATAGCAGCACGAGCACCTTTAGTAACACGCAGGCCACGAACAGTTACCGGAGTAGAAACTTCACCAGCCAGGATCACTTTCGCGAACTCGATCTGGATACCGATAATGTTAGCCGCTTTCAGCGTGTTCAGGTCTACAACGCCGCCTTCAACTTTCGCCAGGTCAGACAGACGGACTTCCGCTGTGATCGCTGCTTTGCGAGAAGTGAAGCCGAACTTCGGCAGACGACGGTACAGTGGCATCTGGCCACCCTCGAAACCGCGACGTACGCCACCGCCAGAACGAGAGTTCTGACCTTTGTGACCACGACCACCGGTTTTGCCGAGGCCAGAACCGATACCACGACCCAGGCGTTTACCCGCCTTTTTAGAGCCTTCGGCCGGAGACAGAGTATTTAAACGCATCTCTTACTCCTCAACTTTAACCATGAAGTAAACCGCGTTGACCATACCGCGAACAGCAGGAGTATCCTCGCGCTCAACGGTATGACCAATACGACGCAGACCCAGGCCAAGCAGCGTTGCCTTGTGTTTCGGCAGACGACCGATTGCACTGCGGGTTTGAGTGATTTTAATAGTCTTTGCCATGGTCAATTACCCCAGAATTTCTTCAACGGATTTACCACGCTTGGCAGCGACCATTTCTGGAGAATTCATATTTTCCAGGCCATCAATAGTTGCACGAACCACGTTGATCGGGTTGGTGGAACCGTATGCTTTAGCCAGAACGTTATGAACCCCAGCAACTTCCAGAACGGCGCGCATTGCACCACCGGCGATGATACCGGTACCTTCTGAAGCTGGCTGCATGAATACACGAGAACCCGTGTGAACACCTTTAACTGGGTGCTGCAGGGTGCCGTTGTTCAGCGCGACGTTAATCATATTGCGACGGGCTTTTTCCATCGCTTTCTGGATCGCTGCTGGAACTTCACGCGCTTTACCGTAACCAAAACCAACGCGACCGTTACCATCGCCAACTACAGTCAGAGCTGTGAAGGAGAAAATACGACCACCTTTAACGGTTTTAGATACGCGGTTTACCGCGATCAGCTTTTCCTGCAGTTCGCCAGCTTGTTTTTCGATGTGAGCCATCTTACACCTCTACCTTAGAACTGAAGGCCAGCTTCACGGGCAGCATCTGCCAGTGCCTGGACACGACCATGATATTGGAACCCGGAACGGTCAAAGGATACATTGCTGATGCCTTTTTCCAGAGCGCGTTCAGCAACAGCTTTACCTACAGCTGCAGCAGCGTCTTTGTTACCGGTGTACTTCAATTGTTCTGCGATAGCTTTTTCTACAGTAGAAGCAGCTACCAGAACTTCAGAACCGTTCGGTGCAATTACCTGTGCGTAAATGTGACGCGGGGTACGATGTACCACCAGGCGAGTTGCACCCAGCTCTTTGAGCTTGCGGCGTGCGCGGGTCGCACGACGGATACGAGCAGATTTCTTATCCATAGTGTTACCTTACTTCTTCTTAGCCTCTTTGGTACGCACGACTTCGTCGGCGTAACGAACACCCTTGCCTTTATAAGGCTCAGGACGACGGTAGGCGCGCAGATCTGCTGCAACCTGACCAATCAGCTGTTTATCAGCGCCTTTCAGCACGATCTCAGTCTGAGTTGGACATTCTGCAGTGATACCGGCCGGCAGCGGATGCTCAACAGGGTGAGAGAAGCCCAGAGACAGGCCTACTGCATTCCCTTTGATCGCTGCACGATAACCTACACCAACCAGCTGCAGCTTCTTAGTGAAGCCTTCGGTAACACCGATAACCATTGAGTTCAGCAGGGCACGCGCGGTACCAGCCTGAGCCCAGCCGTCTGCGTAACCATCACGCGGACCGAAGGTCAGAGCATTATCTGCATGTTTAACTTCAACAGCATCGTTGAGAGTACGAGTCAGCTCGCCGTTTTTACCTTTGATCGTAATAACCTGACCGTTGATTTTTACATCAACGCCGGCAGGAACAACGACCGGTGCTTTAGCAACACGAGACATTTTTTCCTCCGATTAGGCTACGTAGCAGATAATTTCGCCGCCAAGACCAGCCTGGCGCGCTGCACGATCAGTCATAACACCTTTAGAGGTAGAAACAACTGCGATACCCAGACCGGCCATAACTTTTGGCAGCTCATCTTTTTTCTTATAGATGCGCAGACCTGGGCGGCTGACACGCTGAATGCTTTCTACAACAGCTTTACCCTGGAAGTACTTAAGAGTCACTTCCAGTTCCGGCTTGGTGTCGCCTTCAACTTTAAAATCTTCAATAAAACCTTCGTCCTTCAGCACGTTGGCGATTGCCACTTTCAGCTTGGAGGAAGGCATGGTGACCGCAGCTTTATTCGCGGCCTGACCGTTACGGATACGGGTCAGCATATCCGCGATCGGATCTTGCATGCTCATCTGTCTTTACTCCCGTGATTCAATTGGTGACAATTACCAGCTAGCCTTTTTCAAGCCTGGCACTTCACCGCGCATGGCGGCTTCACGCAGCTTAATACGGCTCAACCCGAACTTGCCCACATAACCATGTGGACGACCTGTTTGACGGCAGCGGTTACGCTGACGAGACGGGCTGGAATCACGCGGCAGAGTTTGCAGCTTGAGAACTGCGTTCCAACGATCTTCGTCGGAAGCGTTCACATCAGAGATGATCGCTTTCAGTTCAGCGCGTTTAGCGAAGAATTTATCAGCTAAAGCTACGCGTTTTACTTCGCGTGCTTTCATTGATTGCTTAGCCATTCAGTAACCCTACCTTACTTGCGGAACGGGAAGTCAAAGGCAGCCAGCAGAGCACGGCCTTCTTCGTCAGATTTCGCAGTAGTGGTAATGGTAATATCCAAACCACGCACGCGGTCGACTTTATCGTAGTCGATTTCTGGGAAGATGATCTGCTCACGGACACCCATGCTGTAGTTACCACGACCGTCGAATGACTTAGCGGACAGGCCACGGAAGTCACGGATACGAGGTACAGCAATAGTGATCAGGCGCTCAAAGAACTCCCACATGCGTTCGCCACGCAGAGTTACTTTACAGCCGATCGGATAGCCCTGACGGATTTTGAAGCCTGCAACTGATTTGCGTGCTTTGGTGATCAGCGGTTTTTGACCGGAGATTGCTGTCAGGTCAGCTGCTGCGTTATCCAGCAGTTTCTTGTCAGCGATCGCTTCACCAACACCCATGTTCAGGGTGATCTTCTCGACCCGAGGGACTTGCATGACAGAATTGTAGTTAAACTCAGTCATGAGTTTCTTAACTACTTCGTCTTTGTAGTAATCATGCAGTTTCGCCATCGTACTACTCCAAATTACTTGATAGTTTCGCTGTTAGACTTGAAGAAACGGACTTTTTTGCCGTCTTCGAATCTAAAGCCTACACGGTCAGCCTTGCCGGTTGCCGCATTGAAGATTGCAACGTTAGAAACCTGAATAGCAGCTTCTTTTTCAACGATGCCGCCTGGTTGGTTCAGGGCCGGAACCGGCTTCTGATGTTTCTTAACCAGGTTGATACCTTCAACAATGACCTTGCCGGAAGACAGGACATTTTTTACTTTACCGCGTTTACCTTTATCTTTACCGGTTAACACGATAACTTCGTCATCACGACGGATTTTCGCTGCCATGATTCGCTCCTTAGAGTACTTCTGGTGCCAGAGAGATAATTTTCATGAACTTCTCAGTACGAAGTTCACGAGTTACCGGCCCAAAGATACGCGTGCCGATTGGCTGCTCGCTGTTATTGTTCAAAATAACGCATGCATTACCATCGAAGCGAATGACAGAACCGTCAGGGCGACGAACACCCTTCTTGGTGCGCACCACTACCGCTTTCAGCACATCACCTTTTTTGACCTTACCACGTGGAATTGCTTCTTTGATGGTGATCTTGATGATGTCGCCTACGCCTGCGTAGCGACGGTGCGAGCCACCCAGAACCTTGATACACATTACGCGACGTGCACCGGAGTTGTCGGCGACGTTCAGCATAGTCTGTTCTTGGATCATTTTAGTGCTCCGCTAATGTCAACTACTACCTGAGACTCTAAAATCAGAGCCGTTAAAAAGCCCCATATCGAGGGCGCGGCATTATAACACCGCTTCTGCAATATGGGTAGAAAAAATAAACGGCTCATCGCTGAGCCGTTTATTCGTATTGAGAACGGGTACTGTATTACAGAACCGCTTTCTCTACAACGCGAACCAGCGTCCAGGACTTAGTCTTGGACAGTGGACGGCATTCACGGATTTCAACCTTGTCGCCGATACCACATTCGTTGTTCTCGTCATGTACGTGCAGTTTGGTCGTACGCTTGATGAATTTACCGTAGATCGGGTGTTTCACAATGCGTTCGATAGCAACAACGATGGATTTCTCCATTTTGTCGCTAACAACACGACCTTGCAGAGTACGGATTTTATCGGTCATTACGCACCCGCCTTCTCAGTCAGTAAAGTCTTAACGCGTGCAACATTGCGACGCACTTGCTTCAGCAGGTGGGTCTGTTGCAGCTGGCCACTTGCAGCCTGCATACGCAGGTTGAACTGCTCGCGCAGCAGGTTCAGCAGCTCAGCGTTCAGCTCTTCAACGCTCTTTTCACGCAGCTCTTTTGCTTTCATTACATCACCGTCTTAGTTACAAAGGTGGTTTTGATAGGCAGTTTCGCTGCTGCCAGGCCGAAGGCTTCACGGGCCAGCTCTTCCGGAACACCGTCCATTTCATACAGGACTTTGCCCGGTTGGATCAAGGCAACCCAGTACTCCACGTTACCTTTACCTTTACCCATACGAACTTCCAGCGGCTTCTCGGTGATCGGTTTGTCCGGGAATACACGGATCCAGATCTTACCTTGACGCTTAACTGCACGGGTCATTGCACGACGTGCTGCTTCGATCTGACGTGCAGTCAGACGACCACGGCCAACAGCTTTCAGACCGAAAGTGCCGAAGCTAACATCCGTACCCTGCGCCAGACCACGGTTGCGGCCTTTGTGCACTTTACGGAATTTTGTACGCTTTGGTTGTAACATCAGCGACGCTCCTTATTTACGGCCTTTACGCTGCTGCTTTTTAGGTTGAGCAGCCGGTTTTTCCGGTTGTTCAACAGCAGCCATACCACCCAGGATCTCACCTTTGAAGATCCATACCTTAACGCCGATTACACCGTAAGTGGTGTGCGCTTCAGAGGTGTTGTAGTCGATGTCAGCACGCAGAGTGTGCAGCGGTACGCGACCTTCACGGTACCATTCGGTACGTGCGATTTCCGCGCCGCCCAGACGGCCGCTAACTTCAACTTTGATACCTTTAGCGCCCAGACGCATTGCGTTCTGTACAGCACGCTTCATAGCACGACGGAACATAACACGACGTTCCAGCTGAGAAGTGATGCTGTCAGCAACCAATTTAGCGTCCAGTTCAGGCTTACGAACTTCAGCGATATTGATCTGTGCAGGAACGCCAGCGATATCCGCTACGACCTTGCGCAGTTTTTCTACGTCTTCGCCTTTCTTACCGATAACGATGCCAGGACGAGCAGTGTGAATAGTCACACGGATGCTCTTAGCTGGACGCTCGATAACGATACGAGATACAGACGCTTTAGCCAGTTCCTTAGTCAGGTACTGACGTACTTTAAAATCGCTGTCCAGGTTGTCAGCGAATTCTTTGGTGTTCGCAAACCAGGTAGAGTTCCATGGTTTTACAATACCCAGGCGAATACCATTAGGATGTACTTTCTGACCCATTGCTAGTCTCCAGAGTCTCAGCGATCGGACACAACCACAGTAATGTGGCTGGTGCGCTTCAGGATGCGATCTGCACGACCTTTCGCACGCGGCATAATGCGCTTCATGCTTGGGCCTTCATCTACGAAAATTTTCGCGACTTTCAGATCGTCGATGTCAGCGCCATCGTTGTGTTCAGCGTTAGCAATGGCAGATTCCAGTACTTTCTTGACCAATACCGCAGCTTTCTTGTTGGTATAGGTCAGGATGTCCAGGGCCTGCGACACTTTCTTACCGCGAATCAGGTCAGCAACAAGGCGAACCTTCTGTGCAGAAGAACGAGCATGGCGATGTTGAGCTAAAGTTTCCATCTCTTCCTCCTACCTTATTTCTTCTTCGCTTTTTTATCAGCAGCGTGGCCGCGATAAGTACGAGTCGGTGCGAATTCACCCAGTTTGTGACCAACCATTTCGTCGGTAACAAAGACTGGAACGTGCTGACGACCATTATGGACAGCGATGGTCAAACCGATCATGTTAGGAAAGATCGTTGAACGACGGGACCAAGTGCGCAGGGGCTTCTTGTCTCCGCTTTCCACCGCTTTCTCTACCTTCTTCAGCAAGTGCAGGTCAATAAAAGGACCTTTCTTGAGAGAACGTGGCATGGCTTATCCTCTAAAATTATTTGCTACGGCGACGTACGATAAATTTATCAGTACGCTTGTTGCTGCGGGTCTTCTTACCTTTGGTCTGAACGCCCCACGGAGTTACCGGGTGCTTACCAAAGTTACGACCTTCACCACCACCATGTGGGTGGTCTACTGGGTTCATCGCAGTACCGCGAACGGTAGGACGAACACCACGCCAGCGTGCAGCACCAGCTTTACCCAGAACGCGCAGCATATGCTCAGCATTGCCAACTTCGCCCAGAGTAGCGCGGCAGTCTGCTTCGACTTTACGCATTTCACCAGAACGCAGACGCAGGGTGACATAAGCACCGTCACGCGCAACGATCTGAACGTAAGTACCCGCGGAACGCGCCAGCTGACCGCCTTTACCTGGTTTCATTTCTACGTTATGAACGGTAGAACCAACCGGGATATTGCGCATCGGCAGGGTGTTGCCTGCTTTGATTGCAGCATCAACGCCAGACTGAATCTGGTCGCCAGCTTTCAGGCCTTTAGGGGCCAGGATGTAACGGCGTTCGCCGTCTTTGTACAGAACCAGCGCGATGTTCGCGGAACGGTTCGGATCGTACTCAAGACGCTCAACAACTGCTGGGATACCGTCTTTGTTGCGTTTGAAGTCAACAATACGATAAGCCTGCTTGTGGCCACCACCGATGTGACGAGTGGTGATACGGCCATTGTTGTTACGACCACCGGATTTGCTGTTTTTTTCCAGCAACGGAGCAAAAGGTTTGCCCTTGTGCAGCTCAGGGTTAACCACTTTAACTACGTGGCGACGACCCGGAGATGTCGGTTTACATTTAACAACTGCCATTGTATTACTCCTCCGACTTACTCAGCGCCGCCAACGAAGTCCAGGTTCTGGCCTTCTTTCAGGGTGACGTAAGCTTTTTTCCAGTCGCTACGACGACCGATACGCTGTCCGTGACGTTTAACTTTCCCTTTAACTACCAGGGTGTTAACGACTTCGACTTCGACTTCAAACAGTTTCTGCACAGCAGCTTTGATCTCTGCTTTGGTCGCGTCTTTAGCAACTTTGAGAACGATGGTGTTTGTTTTTTCCATCGCAGTAGACGCTTTTTCAGAAACGTGCGGTGCGCGCAGCACCTTCAGCAGACGTTCTTCACGAATCATGCCAGCATCTCCTCAACTTGCTTAACAGCATCAGCAGTCATTACGACTTTGTCGAAGGCGATCAGGCTAACCGGGTCGATACCAGTCGCGTCGCGTACGTCAACCTTGTGCAGGTTACGCGCGGCCAGGAACAGGTTCTCGTCCAGCTCACCGGTGATGATCAGCACATCTTCCAGAGCCATGTCTTTCAGTTTCTGTGCCAGCAGCTTAGTTTTAGGCGCTTCTACAGAGAACTTCTCGACAACGATCAGACGATCCTGACGTACCAGCTCGGACAGAATGCTTTTCAGCGCGCCGCGGTACATCTTTTTGTTAACTTTTTGACTGTGGTCCTGTGGACGCGCAGCGAAGGTCACGCCACCTGAACGCCAGATCGGGCTCTTAATAGAACCTGAACGCGCACGGCCGGTACCTTTCTGGCGCCATGGCTTTTTGCCAGAACCAGTTACTTCAGCACGAGTCTTCTGAGCACGAGTACCCTGACGAGCACCAGCTGCATAAGCAACAACAACCTGGTGAACCAGCGCTTCGTTGAAATCACGACCGAAGGTAGTTTCGGAAACAGTCAGCGCGCTCTGCGCGTCTTTCAATACTAATTCCATTGCTATCCCCTTACGCCTTCACAGCTGGTTTAACGATCAGGTCGCTACCGGTTGCACCCGGGACCGCACCTTTAACCAGCAGCAGGTTGCGCTCAGCGTCAACACGTACTACGTCCAGGCTCTGAACAGTTACACGTTCGTTGCCCAGCTGACCTGCCATTTTCTTGCCTTTGAACACTTTGCCCGGAGTCTGGTTCTGACCGATAGAACCCGGAACGCGGTGAGACAAGGAGTTACCGTGAGTAGCGTCCTGGGTACGGAAGTTCCAGCGCTTAACGGTACCAGCAAAACCTTTACCTTTAGAGGTACCGGTTACGTCAACTTTTTTAACGTCAGCAAACAGCTCAACGCTAATGTCCTGACCTACGGTGAACTCTTCGCCTTCAGCAAGACGGAATTCCCACAGACCACGGCCAGCTTCAACGCCAGCTTTAGCGAAGTGACCCGCTTCTGGTTTGGTTACACGGTTAGCTTTTTTAGCACCAGTGGTAACCTGAATAGCGCGGTAGCCATCGTTAGCCAGATCTTTAACCTGAGTAACGCGGTTTGCTTCAACTTCGATTACGGTTACTGGGATAGAAACGCCATCTTCAGTGAAGATGCGGGTCATACCCACTTTTTTACCGACTAAACCAATCATTGTTTCAACCTCTCAATCGCTCGATGACCTGATTAACCCAGGCTGATCTGCACGTCTACACCGGCAGCCAGATCCAGACGCATCAGAGCATCAACGGTTTTCTCAGTTGGCTCAACGATGTCAACCAGACGCTTGTGAGTGCGGATTTCGTACTGATCACGCGCGTCTTTGTTAACGTGCGGGGAGATCAGAACGGTGAAGCGCTCTTTGCGGGTCGGCAGCGGGATCGGACCACGGACTTGCGCACCAGTGCGCTTAGCAGTCTCGACGATTTCCGCGGTTGATTGATCGATCAGACGATGATCAAACGCTTTAAGGCGGATACGGATTCTTTGGTTCTGCATGAGACCAGAGCTCCAATTATTTTATAAACGAAAATGATTACTCCTCAAACCCATTACGATTGATGGGAGAGTGTAACCGTTCTTACGTAGCTCCCCAATTGGGAGCATTGTTGAGTAACAAAATGAGTCACTCCGGTTCAGATTGAACCCGCCGTCAATTACGACAAGCCCGCGCATTATACGTAAATCTGGGCAAGACGCAAGTGCCGTTTAGAATTTAAGCGCCAAAGGTGTACCTTGCGTAAGGCCTCGTACTATTTTCTGCAATCCGCCCCCTTTCCTCTGTTCTTATGAAACCATTACGCAATTTCATTTTTTGGCTATTGCCAGGCATTCGTGGTGTGAAGAGTATGCGCTGAAATTCACCTTGAGGTTTCGTTCATGCTTACTCTCCTCCCCTTCCTGCTCATCTATTTTGTTCTCTCAGGTTTACTGGTGCGTGAAGATATTCGCTCAGGCATTCTCCCTGATAAATATCTCTGTCCCCTGTTATGGGCTGGTTTGCTCTATCAACTCTGTCTTCACCCTGATTTTCTGCCTGGCGCAGTGGTCGGGGCGATGGCAGGGTATGTCGGCTTTGCCATGATCTACTGGGGTTATCGGCTCATATTTCGCCGTGAAGGGATGGGCTATGGCGATGTGAAGTACCTTTCGGCACTCGGTGCATGGCATGGTTGGTGCGTGTTGCCCGAACTGGCACTGGTTGCCGCACTATTGGCGCTGCTCTATCTTCTTATGACTTCGTTGTTCAACCCTGCCAGACAGACATTAAAAAACCCACTGCCTTTTGGGCCATTTCTGGCGGCAGCGGGTTTATGCGTAGGTTGGCAGACGCTGGTTAATCTTCCACTTTAATTTGCGACTGGAGATAGTTTTGCAGGCCAATTTTACCAATGAGATCCAGCTCAGTTTCCAGCCAGTCGATATGCCCTTCTTCATCGGCCAGAATCTGGATCATCATATCGCGGCTAACGTAGTCATGGACGCTGTCTGCGTAGGCAATAGCTTCGCGAAGGTCTTTTGCGCCTTCAAGCTCAAGTCTGAGATCGGATCGCAGCATCTCTTCGACATCTTCGCCGATACCAAGTTTGCCGAGGTCCTGCAGGTTGGGGATGCCTTCGAGAAATAAAATACGCTCGATATACTTATCGGCATGTTTCATCTCATCGATGGATTCGTGGTATTCGACATCGTTGAGGCGCATAAGGCCCCAGTTCTTAAACATTCTCGCATGGAGAAAATACTGGTTGATTGCGACAAGCTCATTTCCCAATAATTTATTGAGATAACTTATGATTTTAACATCACCTTTCATTATATAGTCCCTCCGCTTCCACTCATTGAAGCGTAGATCGGGCTACAGGGATGTCAAAAAAAAGATGGGCGCTTACGCGATCTCTTTGTATTCCGGGATCTGCATCAGTTCGTCCTGCATAATCTCACGGGCAGCACGTACGCATTTACCGCATTGATTTCCCACTGGAACAAACTTGCGAAGTTGCTGGAAGGACTGTGGCTGAAACTGGCGAACGGCCTGACGTATTTTTTTGTCACTCACACCATTACATAAACAAACGTACATAAAGACTCCCGTTCAAAATATGCGCAAAGTGTAAGTGAGAATGGTTATGATTACAATAGCACAAACGCCAGTATGCGGGGCGGGAGCAAACAAAAAATGCGAAAATTTGTGACAAGTACAAACGCTAAGAAAACAAAAAAGGACGCCGAAGCGTCCTTTTTTATTCGGGGATAATTAATTAGCCCAGAACTTTTGCAACCACGCCCGCGCCAACGGTACGGCCGCCTTCACGGATTGCGAAACGCAGACCGTCGTCCATCGCGATTGGGTGGATCAGAGTCACAACCATCTTGATGTTGTCGCCTGGCATTACCATCTCTACGCCTTCTGGCAGTTCGATGGTACCGGTCACGTCAGTTGTACGGAAGTAGAACTGTGGACGGTAGCCTTTGAAGAACGGAGTATGACGGCCGCCTTCGTCTTTGGACAGGATGTACACTTCAGATTCGAACTTGGTGTGTGGCTTGATTGAGCCTGGCTTCGCCAGTACCTGACCACGTTCGATTTCTTCACGTTTGATACCACGCAGCAGAACACCAACGTTCTCACCAGCACGGCCTTCGTCCAGCAGTTTGCGGAACATTTCAACGCCAGTACAGGTAGACTTCGCAGTCTCTTTGATACCAACGATTTCAACTTCTTCACCCACTTTGATGATACCGCGCTCTACACGACCGGTAACAACGGTACCACGACCGGAGATGGAGAATACGTCTTCGATTGGCAGCAGGAATGGCTTGTCAATCGCACGCTCTGGTTCTGGGATGTAAGAATCCAGGAAACCAGCCAGTTCGATGATTTTCGCTTCCCACTCTGCTTCGCCTTCCAGCGCTTTCAGCGCGGAACCACGAACGATTGGAGTGTCGTCGCCTGGGAAATCGTACTGAGACAGCAGTTCACGAACTTCCATCTCTACCAGTTCCAGCAGCTCTTCGTCATCAACCATGTCACATTTGTTCAGGAACACGATGATGTAAGGAACGCCTACCTGACGACCCAGCAGGATGTGCTCACGAGTCTGAGGCATTGGGCCGTCAGTCGCAGCTACTACCAGGATCGCGCCGTCCATCTGCGCAGCACCGGTGATCATGTTTTTAACATAGTCGGCGTGGCCTGGGCAGTCTACGTGTGCGTAGTGGCGAGTCGGGGTGTCATATTCAACGTGAGAGGTGTTGATGGTGATACCACGAGCTTTTTCTTCTGGTGCGTTATCGATCTGGTCGAATGCACGAGCAGAACCACCGTAGGTTTTTGCCAGAACGGTAGTGATTGCAGCAGTCAGGGTAGTTTTACCATGGTCAACGTGGCCGATAGTACCAACGTTGACGTGCGGTTTTGTACGTTCAAATTTTTCTTTAGACACGGCTATATTCCTTACTATAGTGCTCTCCCCTCAGGAGAGAGCACGGGACTTAGGTTTTAATCCTGTGGATTACTTACCACGGGCTTCAATAACGGCCTGAGCAACGTTGTTAGGCGCATCATCATACTTCAGGAATTCCATGGTGTATGATGCACGACCTTTGGTCAGAGAACGCAGCTGAGTTGCATATCCGAACATTTCAGACAGCGGAACTTCAGCATGGATCTTAACGCCAGTTACTTCGGATTCCTGACCGCGCAGCATACCGCGACGACGGCTCAAGTCACCGATAACGTCACCGGTGTTCTCTTCAGGAGTTTCTACTTCAACCTTCATGATTGGCTCAAGCAGAACTGGTTTTGCTTTCTTAAAGCCTTCTTTAAAGGCAATAGACGCAGCCAGTTTAAACGCCAGTTCAGAGGAGTCAACGTCGTGGTAAGAACCGAAGTGCAGACGGATACCCATGTCAACAACCGGATAGCCAGCCAGAGGGCCCGCTTTCAGCTGTTCCTGGATGCCTTTATCAACGGCAGGGATGTATTCGCCAGGAATTACACCACCTTTGATGTCGTTGATGAACTCGTAACCTTTCGGGTTAGAGCCCGGCTCCAGTGGGTACATGTCGATCACAACGTGACCGTACTGACCGCGACCACCAGACTGCTTAGCGTGTTTACCTTCAATATCGGTAACTTTCGCGCGAATCGCTTCGCGGTAAGCAACCTGAGGTTTACCCACGTTCGCTTCAACGTTGAATTCGCGTTTCATACGGTCAACGATGATGTCCAGGTGCAGTTCACCCATACCTGCGATGATGGTCTGGTTAGATTCTTCATCAGTCCATACGCGGAATGATGGGTCTTCTTTCGCCAGACGACCCAGAGCCAGACCCATTTTTTCCTGGTCAGCTTTGGTTTTTGGTTCAACCGCGATGGAGATTACCGGCTCAGGGAATTCCATACGCTCCAGAATGATCGGGTGATCCGGGTCACACAGGGTGTCACCAGTGGTCACGTCTTTCAGACCGATAGCTGCAGCGATGTCGCCCGCACGAACTTCTTTGATCTCTTCACGTTTGTTAGCGTGCATCTGTACGATACGGCCAAAACGTTCACGCGCCGCTTTCACGGAGTTCAGGATGGTGTCACCGGAGTTAACCACACCAGAGTATACGCGGAAGAAGGTCAGGTTACCCACGAATGGGTCGGTAGCAATTTTGAACGCCAGTGCAGAGAACGGCTCGTCGTCGCTTGCGTGACGCTCAGCCGGAGTATCTTTACCGTCGTCCAGGATGCCGTTGATCGCAGGAACGTCAACCGGGGATGGCAGGTAGTCAACTACCGCATCCAGCATCGCCTGAACACCTTTGTTCTTGAACGCAGAACCACAGGTTACCAGGATGATTTCGTTGTTCAGAACACGCTGACGCAGAGCTTTTTTGATCTCTTCTTCAGTCAGTTCTTCACCACCCAGGTATTTCTCCATCAGCTCTTCAGAAGCTTCAGCAGCGGATTCGATCAGGTTCTGGTGCCATTCGTCAGCCAGGTCCTGCATCTCAGCCGGGATATCTTCGTATTCGAAGGTAACGCCCTGGTCTGCATCGTTCCAGTTGATGGCTTTCATTTTCACCAGGTCGATAACGCCGGTGAAGCCTTCTTCAGCACCAATTGCCAGCTGCAGCGGAACAGGGTTCGCGCCCAGACGGGTTTTGATCTGACCAACAACTTTCAGGAAGTTAGCACCCATACGGTCCATTTTGTTAACGAACGCGATGCGTGGAACTTTATATTTGTTCGCCTGACGCCATACGGTTTCAGACTGTGGCTGAACACCACCAACTGCGCAATAAACCATTACCGCGCCGTCAAGAACACGCATGGAACGTTCTACTTCGATGGTGAAGTCAACGTGCCCTGGGGTGTCGATGATGTTTACGCGATGCGGTTCGTACTGCTTAGCCATACCTGACCAGAATGCAGTAGTCGCTGCGGAGGTGATAGTAATACCACGCTCCTGCTCCTGTTCCATCCAGTCCATGGTGGCTGCGCCGTCATGAACTTCACCGATTTTGTGGTTTACACCGGTGTAGAACAGAATACGTTCGGTAGTAGTGGTCTTACCGGCGTCGATGTGCGCACTGATACCGATGTTACGGTAGCGTGCGATGGGTGTTGTACGAGCCATTTGATTCCTCGTTTGTTTCTTTAGGCGTTCAGTTAAGTAACCCAGAGCGGGCGGCTTCTCTGAAGCGCCCGCCTGGTGACTAATACTCCGAAGGGATTACCAACGGTAGTGTGCGAACGCCTTGTTGGCTTCTGCCATACGGTGAACGTCTTCACGTTTCTTAACTGCAGTACCTTTGTTTTCTGCAGCATCAGAAAGTTCGTTCGCCAGACGCAGAGCCATGGATTTATCACCGCGTTTACGAGCAGCTTCAACGATCCAACGCATTGCCAGGGCATTACGACGAACCGGACGAACTTCAACTGGAACCTGATAAGTAGAACCACCAACGCGGCGGGACTTAACTTCTACAGTTGGGCGAACGTTGTCGAGAGCGACTTCGAAAGCTTCCAGTTCATTTTTACCAGAACGCTGAGCCAGGGTCTCCAGCGCGCTGTATACGATTGCTTCTGCAGTAGATTTTTTACCATCTACCATCAGGATATTTACAAATTTTGCCAGCAGTTCTGATCCGAATTTCGGATCTGGAAGAATTTTACGCTGACCAATGACGCGACGACGTGGCATGGGAATACTCCGTTGTTAATTCAGGATTGTCCAAAACTCTACGAGTTTAGTTTGACATTAAGATAAATCAGTTTGGCCTTACTTAACGGAGAACCATTAAGCCTTAGGACGCTTCACGCCGTACTTGGAGCGAGCCTGCTTACGGTCTTTAACACCTGAGCAGTCCAGCGCACCACGAACGGTGTGGTAACGAACACCCGGAAGGTCTTTAACACGACCGCCACGGATCAGGATCACGGAGTGCTCCTGCAGGTTGTGACCTTCACCACCGATGTAGGAAGTCACTTCGAAACCGTTAGTCAAACGCACACGGCATACTTTACGCAGTGCGGAGTTTGGTTTTTTAGGAGTGGTGGTATACACACGAGTACATACACCACGTTTCTGCGGGCATGCTTCCAGCGCAGGCACGTTGCTCTTTGCAACTTTGCGTGCACGTGGTTTGCGTACCAGCTGGTTAACTGTTGCCATTAAATAGCTCCTGGTTTTAGCTTTTGCTTCGTAAACACGTAATAAAACGACCTCATACAATATGAGGACGCGAAATTTTAGGGCTACGTCGAAAAGGTGTCAAGAAATATACAGCGATCTCAAATCACCAGTTCATTTGACTGGCGTGCGTCACAGTAAGATTGACGAAATCAGTATAGCCAACCACGTCAATTTTGGCTGAAATTTGACCAGAAAGACCCCGCGCATCCAGATCGTCCTTTAGCGCAGAGACAGTTATGGGGGCATTCGTGAGGATTTCAACGAAACGGCTACCTTCCAGCGCAGCGAGTACGCCATCCTGAATCAACAGCAGATCATCACCTTCGCGCAGCATGCTCAGTAACGTGTCGATATCACATTGCCACGGTGAGCGGCTCAGGGTATGGAGCATGGCGGCCTCAGAAAGTCAGAACAGTGTCGTAGTGGGAGAGTTGTTCGCGCAGCGCAGCAGAAGGTAAGGTCGTCACGTCCAGCACGAAAGGGGTCTTATCGCTCAAACCGCGCGCAGTTAAAGAGTCGGCACAGACATAGCAGTTTTCAATATCGTAAAGCGGAAGCACTTTGAAGGTTGCGATATAGTCGCGCGCCAGAATGGCTTGCGGCTGTTGCCCCGCCAGCATTTGAAACACCCCGTCCCCTAAAAAGAAGACGCCGATATCTTCTGTTAATGCCGATGTCGCAAGCAGCGCATCCAGACCTTCGCGGCCTGAGGCGCTTCCGTGCGGCGCAGAAGTAAAAACAAATGCCACACGCTTCATCAGAATTGCACCACTCTGTCGCAGGTTAACGCCGCCTGGGCCAGCGCGCCAAGACCACTCAACGAAAAACCAGGCTGCAGGTTAGCGCCCGGCAAACCCAGGCGTTCAGCTTCGGCTGCATCCGTCACACCGCGACGCAGGGCCGCTGCCACACAGATATGCAGTTCAACACCCTGCGCCTCATTTAACGCCTGCCAGGCGCGCACCAGATCAAATTCATCGCTTGCCGGTGACGTAAACTGGTTCGCGTTATAGACCCCTTCCCGATAGAAGAAGACGCTCACCAGTTCATGTCCGGCTTGTAGCAGCGCCTGGGCAAACTGCAGCGCGCTGCTGGCCTGCTGAGTACCATACGCCGGGCCTGTCACCATTAACGCAAAACGCATTACTTATCTTGTCCCAGGAAATCACCGCTTTTGAACTGGCGAATGTAGAGATAAACCGTATGTTTGGAGATGTTCAGACGATCGGCCACCTGGTTAATCGCGTCTTTGATATCAAAAATGCCTTTTTCATAGAGATTCAGCACGATCTGACGGTTCTTGGCGTTGTTCGATACGTTGCGATCGGCATTCACTTCTTCAATCGTGAACTCGAGAGTCTGCGTCACGAGATCTTCAACAGAGGAGGCAAAGTTAACAGAAGAGCCCACGTCTGGCGTTTCTGGCGGAATAAAGGTGCTCATGATTTGCGAGAATGGCACATCAAGGTTCATGTTGATGCACAGCAGTCCAATCACACGGTGCTCGCGGTTTCGAATAGCAATGGTTTCTGATTTCATCAGCACGCCGCTTTTGGCGCGAGTGAAATAACATTTGGAGACGCTGCTGTCCGCGCCGGTCATGTCATGCAACATGCGCAATGCAAGGTCGGTGATTGGCGAACCAATTTTACGGCCAGTATGCTCACCATTAGCAATGCGGATGGCGGAACACTTCAGATCTTGCAGGGAGTGCAATACGATTTCGCAGTGGGACCCAATGAGCATCGCTAACCCGTCCACCACCGCTTCGTAGGATTTCAGAATATCGAAGTCGGTCTGGTCGAAAGGACGTTGATCCAGCAAATCAAGTTCACTGGTTTCGTTGGTTAAAAGCGACCTGGACATGAAAAAAACACTCCTTTTCAGGAGCCTGTCGTTAGGTTTTCAGGGCAGGCTCATTATCTACACGGACAACTAAATTAATACAGCGTGCCTAACGCTTTCCAGTGTTAATTATATCTGCCCCACAATAAAAAAACCGCCGCCTTAAAGGCGGCGGTTTTCATACGATTACTTCTTCGCGTCTGCGGCAGCTTTCTGATCTGCCTGCGCTTCTGGTTTCGCATCGGCTTTCGGTGCCGGTTTGATGTCCAGCAGCTCTACGTCAAACACCAGCGTAGAGTTGGCAGGGATACCCGGAACGCCGGTTTTGCCATAGGCCAGATCCGGTGGAATAACCAGCTTGATCTTACCGCCTTTCTTGATGTTTTTCAGGCCTTCGGTCCAGCCTGGGATCACACCATCCAGACGGAAGGAGAGCGGCTCACCACGGGTGTAAGAGTTATCGAACTCTTTACCGTCAATCAGCGTACCTTTGTAGTTCACCACGACAGTATCGCTGTCTTTCGGTGCGTCACCGGTACCTTCTTTCTCAACTTTGTATACCAGACCGGTAGAAGAGGTTTTTACGCCCTTCTCTTTAGCAAAGGTATCGCGGTAGGCTTTGCCTTTCGCTTCGTTGTCTTTAGCGTCCGCTTCCATCTTCGTCTGAGCGGCACCTTTCACACGCGCTTCAAACGCCTGCAGAGTCTGTTCAATTTCCTGGTCAGACAGTTTGCTCTTATCAGCAAATGCATCCTGAACACCCGCGATCAGCTGAGCTTTGTCCAGTTTGATACCCAGTTTCTCTTGTTCTTTCAGAGAGTTTTCCATGTAACGACCCAGAGATGCGCCCAGTGCGTAGGCAGATTTCTGGTCGTCATTTTTGAACGCCGCTTTGCTGTCTGCAGTTGCAGCAGGCTTCGCAGCAGTATCAGCAGCGAAGGACAGCGGCGCGTTCAGCGCAACAGCCATCGTCGTCGCCAGCAGCGTTACTTTAAACAGTGATTTCATCCATATCTCCAGGGCCTGGGGACTCTCACCCCAGCATTAAACGTAAATGAGCTACGTACTATAAAACGTTGAGGAAGAAATCTACAGACAGACTCTCCCGATTCTCGCCACTTTTCAGACTATTTTTGTTTAAATAAGTTTCTTGCCAAAGGGATGGATACTGCACGAAGGGACAAACTCAGTTAAACTTCGCCGCCGCTGGCCCACTATGGCGAATCAGAAACAGACGAGGTGAATGATGAAGGACACAACGATTGAAGCGAGACTGGCTGAACTGGAAAGCCGCCTGGCTTTTCAGGACATCACCATCGAAGAGCTTAACCAGACCGTGACCGCGCATGAACTCGAAATGGCGAAACTGCGGGATCATATGCGCCTGCTGACGGAAAAGCTGAAGGCAACGCAGCCGTCAAACATCGCCTCACAGTCTGAAGAGACGCCACCGCCTCATTATTGAGGCGTAAAAAAAGCGGGATTATCCCGCTTTTTTATTTTCCGTCATACGGAATCAGTGACAACCGCAGCCGCCGTTACCGCAACCACCTTTACCGTGGTCGTGACCATGGTCGTGGTCGTGGCCGTGACCACCGCAGCAGCCGTCGTGGCCGTGATCGTGGTCATGGTCGTGACCGTGCGCACCGTGAACGTGGCCATGAGCCAGCTCTTCTTCCGTTGCTTCACGGATAGCGACAACTTCTACGTTGAACTTCAGGTTCTGGCCAGCCAGCATGTGGTTGCCATCAACCACAACGTGGTCGTCTTCAACTTCAGTAATTTCAACCGGAACCGGGCCCTGGTCAGTTTCCGCCAGGAAGCGCATGCCAACCTGCAGCTCGTCAACGCCCATGAACACGTCTTTAGGAACGCGCTGAACCAGGTTGTCGTCATACTGACCGTAAGCGTCGTTCGCGCCTACAGCAACGTCAAATTTATCGCCAACTTCATGACCTTCCAGCGCGTTTTCCAGGCCGGAAATCAGGGAACCGTGACCATGCAGGTAGTCCAGCGGCGCACTCACCGGAGACTCATCAACCAACACACCGTCTTCTGTACGTACCTGATAGGCCAGGCTGACCACCAGGTCTTTTGCTACTTTCATGATATCTCCTGAGCGTGGGAAAATTGCTGGCGCAGATTGTAGCGGAAATCTGCACCCGTGTACCCTTTAGCTTAAAAAAACTCAGGGCATATCGCTAGTCCGGATGAAAAATGCCGATCACTTGCTCTTCTTTGCGCACGTGATCGCGTGCTTCTTTGTCGGCCTCACGCATCTGGTGACCGCACTTAACGCACTCAACAACATCAATATTATTCTCACGCCACATCGCCAGGGTATCTTGTGCCTGGCAGGTCGGGCATTTTGCGCCCGCGATAAAGCGTTTACGTACAGCCATATTTGGTTACCCTTTATTCAAATTCGTCCCAGCCGTCCAGCTGGCGTCGTTCCTGCTGCATCTCGCGCTGGAAAATCTCCTCCAGCTCACGACGCGCTTCCCGCACGCGGGAGATCTGCGCCGTATCCGTGTGCACGGGCATCAGCTCGCGCAGCATACGCATATCCAGCCGGCGGAAGTGCATCTGGGCACGCTGCGCCTGATGCGGGTGCATGCCCAGCGAAATCAGCGCTTTTCGCCCTAACTCAAGCGCACTGGAAAACGTCTCACGCGAGAAGTGTTTCACCCCCGCCTGCAACAGTTCGTGCGCTTCCACACGTCCCCGCGCACGCGCCAGGATATGCAGATGCGGGAAATGCTGCTGACAAAGTTCTACCAGCTTCATCGTGTCTTCCGGATCGTTACAGGTAATGACGATCGACTCCGCCGCCTCCGCGCCTGCGGATCGCAGCAGTTCGAGCTGCGTCGCATCACCGTAATAAACCTTATAACCGTATTTGCGCATCAGGTTGACCGCGCTGATATCCCGCTCCAGCACCGTGATGCGCATTTTGTTCGCCATCAGCAGACGACCGATCACCTGCCCGAAGCGGCCAAACCCCACCACAATCACCTGCGGCTTATCGTCTTCCACCCACGGGGCTTCATCTTCATCGTCAGCCGGGTTTAAGCGGCGCGACAGCAGTTTATCCACCAGCTTCATCAGCAGCGGCGTGGTCATCATCGACAGCGTGACCGTCACCAGCAGAAGCGCCATCTGATCGTCTTTGAACAGTTTCTGCGACGACGCCGTAGAGAACAGCACAAACGCGAACTCTCCCCCCTGGCTAAGCACGCTGGCAAACTGCATGCGTTCCGAACTGCGCAGCCCGGATATACGCGCCATGACGTACAGCACCAGGGTTTTCACCGCCACCAGCACAGCCACACTCACGATAACCCACAGCAGATGGGTATAGAGCACACCGAGATTGAGCGCCATGCCGACCGAAATAAAGAACAGCCCTAACAGCAGCCCTTTAAAGGGTTCGATCGCAATTTCCAGTTCGTGGCGGTATTCGCTCTCGGCGAGCAGCACCCCGGCGATGAACGTACCAAGCGCCATCGACAGCCCCAGCGCGTCCATAAACAGCGCAGAGCCCAGTACCAGCAGCAGCGTTGCGGCGGTAAACACCTCACGCACGCCTGACGCGGCGATAAAGCGGAACACCGGACGCAGCAGGAAACGCCCCCCAATCAGCATGCCCGCAAAGGCCAGCACCTTCATGGAGACTTTTGCCCAGTCGAAATGATCGTCACCGGGCCCGGCCAACAGCGGCACCAGCGCCAACGCCGGGATCACCGCTAAATCCTGAAACAGCAGAACCGAAAAGCCCAGTTGCCCCGACTCACTGCGGTTCATGCCCTTGTCACGCATCAGCTGCAATGCCATCGCCGTTGAGGACATGGCAAGGCCAATACCGCCGATGGTCGCCGCCTGCCACGAAAAGTCAGTGAGCATCAGCAGCCCGGCCAGAATGGCTGCGCTGAACAGCACCTGCGCCGCGCCAACGCCAAAGATTGAGCGCCGGAGCTGCCACAGCTTTGACGGGTTCAGCTCCAGGCCAATGATGAACATCAGGAACACCACGCCCAGCTCGGAGAAATGGAGAATTTCATCGACATCGCTGATGAATCCCAGCCCCCAGGGGCCAATTGCAATCCCCGCCAGCAGATACCCGAGCACCGCGCCAATACCGATCCGTGCGGCCAACGGTACCGCCACCACCGCGGCAAACAAAAACAGCACCCCGGCGAGGAGTAAATTCGATCCTTCCATTAACGCCCTCCTGCCGGAATCGGTGATGCCAGCCATTCACCATACGCTCTGGCGTGGCTCGCCAGCTCCTTCGGATCCTGACGCCGCGCCCAGTAGATGATAATAGGGCTCATCCAGTGCATACGGCACATCGCCGCCGTCAGCTCGAAGGGCCGCAGGATATCGCTCATCGGATAACGGTTAAGGCCATCGTAGCGGTAAGCGCTCTCCGGCTCACCGGTGGTAATCACGCTACGCCAGTACTTTCCCGCCAGTTGGTTGCCCCCCACCCCGCTGGAAAATCCCCGACTCAGCACCCGATCCAGCCACTCTTTCAGCAGGGCCGGACAGCTATAGGTATAGAGCGGATGCTGGAACACAATCACGTCATGCTGACGCAGCAATTCCTGCTCGTACGGAATATCGATAAAGAAATCAGGGTAGTGCGCGTAGAGATCGTGCACCGTCACGTTACTGAGCTGAGTAGCCGGCTTAAGCAGGACGCGGTTTGCCACCGAGTCCTGAGATTCCGGATGGGCATACAGCAGCAGCACTTTTGCTGTCTGAGACATCACTCCCCTCCCGGTTCTGTTTCTGTTTTTGTGTATCGTCGTTGTTTTGGGCTACCATGGCGGCCCGGTGCGGAAAATGGCCCACACCTTACATTATCATAATGACAAATTAACATAGTCGGAACATACGGCGCTTCTATGATTGTTTTCTCCTCGTTACAAATTCGTCGCGGCGTGCGCGTCCTGCTGGATAACGCCACCGCCACCATTAATCCAGGTCAAAAAGTGGGTCTGGTCGGCAAAAACGGCTGCGGTAAATCCACCCTGCTGGCGCTGCTGAAAAACGAGATTAGCGCGGATGGCGGTAACTTTACGTATCCGGGAAACTGGCAGCTCGCCTGGGTAAACCAGGAGACGCCCGCCCTGAGTGAGCCGGCGCTCGACTATGTTATTGATGGCGATCGTGAATACCGTAAGCTGGAAGCGGAACTGAACGCCGCCAACGATCGCAACGATGGCCACGCCATCGCCACCGTCCACGGCAAGCTGGACGCCATCGACGCGTGGACCATTCGCTCCCGCGCCTCCAGCCTGCTCCACGGCCTGGGGTTCAGCAACGAACAGCTTGAACGTCCCGTCAGCGACTTCTCCGGTGGCTGGCGTATGCGTCTTAACCTGGCGCAGGCGCTGATCTGCCGCTCCGATTTGCTGTTGCTCGATGAACCGACGAACCACCTCGATCTCGATGCGGTCATTTGGCTGGAGAAGTGGCTCAAGAGCTATCAGGGCACTCTGATTCTGATCTCCCACGACCGCGACTTCCTCGATCCGGTGGTGGATAAAATCATTCATATCGAACAGCAAAATATGTTCGAGTACACCGGAAACTACAGCTCTTTCGAACGCCAGCGCGCAACGCGCCTCGCTCAACAGCAGGCGATGTACGAAAGCCAGCAGCAGCGCGTGGCGCATCTGCAGAGTTTTGTTGACCGCTTCAAGGCCAAAGCCTCGAAGGCCAAACAGGCCCAAAGCCGTATCAAGATGCTGGAACGCATGGAGATGATTGCCCCGGCGCACGTGGATAACCCGTTCCACTTCAGCTTCCGCGCGCCGGAAAGCCTGCCAAACCCGCTGCTAAAGATGGAAAAAGTGAGCGCCGGATACGGCGATCGCATCATCCTCGACTCCATCAAACTCAACCTGGTGCCGGGTTCGCGTATTGGTCTGCTGGGACGTAATGGCGCCGGTAAATCAACACTCATCAAACTGCTGGCGGGCGAGCTTAACCCGGTAAGCGGCGAGATCGGCCTGGCAAAAGGTATCAAGCTTGGCTACTTCGCCCAGCATCAGCTGGAATTTTTACGCGCGGATGAATCCCCTATCCAGCACCTGGCGCGTCTGGCACCGCAGGAGATGGAGCAAAAGCTACGCGACTACCTCGGCGGCTTTGGCTTCCAGGGCGATAAGGTCACCGAAAACACCGAGCGTTTCTCTGGCGGCGAAAAAGCCCGTCTGGTGCTGGCGCTGATTGTCTGGCAGCGCCCGAACCTGCTGCTGCTCGATGAACCGACCAACCACCTCGATCTCGACATGCGTCAGGCGCTGACCGAAGCGCTGATTGAGTTTGAGGGCGCGCTGGTTGTGGTCTCGCACGACCGCCACCTGATCCGCTCCACCACGGACGATCTCTATCTGGTACACGACGGTAAAGTCGAGCCGTTTGACGGTGACCTGGAAGACTATCAGCAGTGGCTGACGGACGTGCAGAAGCAGGAAAACCAGCCGGAAGAGTCGGCGAAAGAGAACGCCAACAGCGCGCAGGCGCGTAAAGATCAGAAGCGCCGTGAAGCTGAACTGCGTACGCAGACTCAGCCACTGCGTAAAGAGATTGCCCGTCTCGAAAAAGAGATGGAGAAACTCAACGCCACGCTTGCAGACGTTGAAGAAAAACTGGGCGACAGCGGTCTGTACGACCAGAGCCGTAAAGCGGAGCTGACCGACTGCCTGCAAACCCAGGCGAAGACCAAATCCAGCCTCGAAGAGTGCGAAATGGCATGGCTGGATGCCCAGGAACAGCTGGAAGCGATGCTGCAGGCTGAGTGACCGCCGGGAGGGTTATGGGGTTCGATATCACGAGTGAAATTACATTCCGTAAGCTCAGCATCTTCATGACGTTTATGGAGAAGGGCAATATCGCCCGTACCGCCGAAACGCTGGGTCTGAGCGGCGTCAGCGTGCATCGTGCGCTGCATACTCTGGAAGAGAACGTCCGCTGTCCGCTCTTTACCCATAAGGGACGTAACCTGATTGCCCTTCCGTCCGCCTGGACGCTGCTGGAGTATTGTCAGGAAGTTATGCAGGTGATGGAGCGCGGGCTGGAAGAGTCCCGTAAAATCGCCGGTATTGGTCAGGGGCGGTTGCGCGTCGGCACGCTCTACTCGCTGACGCTGGAAACCGTGCCGCGCCTGATCATGGGCATGAAGCTGCGTCGCCCGGATCTGGAGATGGACCTGACCATGGGCTCCAACGATACGTTGCTGCATATGCTTGACGACGGTACGCTGGACGCGATCCTCATCTCGATTTCCGAAAGCGACATCGACCGCAACAGCCTTGAAGTCCTGCCCCTGTTTCATGATGACATTTTCCTGGCCGCACCTGCCTCTGCCACGCTGAATACCAGCGGGCTGGCTGATTTACGCGATTATAAAGATCAGAAATTTGTCTCGCTGGCAGAAGGGTTTGCCACCTATGCGGGGTTCCAGGAAGCATTTCATATCGCCGGATTTGAACCGGAAATTGTCACCCGCGTGAATGACATTTTCTCAATGCTCAGCCTGGTTCAGGCGGGCGTCGGCTTTACGCTGATGCCGGGCAGGATGAAGAAGGTGTATGAGAACTCGGTGCAGCTGTTAAAGCTGGCGCAGCCGTACCAGATGCAGCAGTTAATCGCGATTGTCTTTGCCCGCAACCGCGAACAGGACCCGAGTCTGCGGGCGCTGGCCGCCGAAGGGCGAATGTATGCCCGCAGCCTGCAGGACGGAGTCTGATGTATTGCCCGGTGGCGCTACGCTTACCGGGCTAAAAACTCACGCACGAAGCCTTCCTGCCAGATGCACCGCCACATCCGCCCCGCTGCGCTCCAGTGAAAGGGTCTCCCCTTCCCACGCGGCCTGTCGCGTCAGACAGGTCAGTACGCCGCCGGGCGGCATCTCGATCGCCAGCCGGGCTTCACGTTCGTTCGCGGAAATCATCGCCTCCTGCCAGCGCACGGTGCGCGCCATGTTCATCGCCAGATCGTCCGCGATTCTCTCCGGTTGCCAGAGCACGCGCCCGGTGCTGCCGCTCAGGTACGCACAGCGCGGTCGGGAAAGGGTGACCGCTTCAAACGCCGAGACCAGCTTTTGTGCCGGCTCCGCCAGCAGTTCACAATGGGATGGCACGCTGACTGCCAGCCTTTGCGCTTTGCTCGCCCCCTTTTCCAGGGCGCGTTTTGCCACCTGCGCCATCCCTCCATCGGATCCGGCAATGACGATCTGCGTTTCGGCGTTCAGGTTAGCAATATACGTTCCGGTGCCTTCGATAAGTTGCTCCACCTGCGGCAGGGTCAGCCCCATAATCGCCGTCAGGCCGTAGCCGTGCGGATACGCCTGCTCCATCAGATCGCCACGCAGCGCCACCAGCTTAAGGGCGTCCGTAAATTCCAGCGCCCCTGCCACGACCGCCGCGGGATAAGCGCCAATCGATAAACCGCTGACGATGTCAGGCGACACGCCACGTCGCTCCAGCTCGTGCGCCCATGCGACGCCAGCAATGAGCAGGGAAAGCTGAACCGCACGGGTATGGGTTAACGAGGCGGCACTGTCCAGCGTATCAACTTCGGCACCCAGCACCTCACGCGCCTGAGCCAGTTCCGTTCCCGGCAGGTTTTGCAGCATACCTTCATGCTGCGTACCCTGCCCCGGAAAGGTAAACAGTATTTTCATCACTCCTCCCTGCGCCATGGGTCTGCCACCAGGCGTGGCCCACGGCGGGTTTTCTGCAGCGTTTTGCCATCGCGCAGCCACTCCGCCAGCGCGAATCCACCCTCTGGCGTATCCACCTGGGTATCAGCCCGGCACAGCGCACCACTTAACTGCAACTGCCAGGCGGTAAACGCGTCGGGTGATATCGGCTGCGGGGCGCGGATCAGCAGATCAAGATCGCTGTCGGCATGGATCACCGGAATGCCGGTCGCCAGCGCAAAGCCGGTGCTGCCGGTAATGCCCCACGTCCACGGCCACGACTGCTGCGCAAGCTGTAACGCCACCTGAACAGGTGGCTGAGTGACAAACGGCGAACGCAGCAAATCGGCGGTGACGCACAGCTCTTCAGGTGACACCACGCGGCGTACGTTTTCCGTCTTCACCCATCCGGCCGCCCGGTGGTCGCGGCGCAGTCCGCGCACGCCAACGGGGATTCGGCCATCGTTATCAACATCACGCCGCACCACCACCGGCAGGCCGGTATGCCAGGCGGCATCCACCCAGGTTTCAGTGATCCCTTCCAGCGCGTCGCGCGCGGTAAGCCAGATGAGGTCGTGCGGGCGTAATGTTGTGGTCATGATTACATTCCTGACGTCAATGAGATAAACAGCGGCAGCGACAGGATACACAGGACTGAGCTTAACAGCAGTACCGCTTCTGCATCCGGTGACTGCACGCCAAAGCGGTTACCAAACACTACCCCGAAGAAACCCGCGGACAGCGCAATCATCAGGATAGCGGTGATCGCCACGGAGCCGTGCAGACCGAAGATTAAAACGATACCCCAGGCAATGGCTGGCTGGATAAGCAGTTTGGCGATGGTCGAGGTGATCACCATGGTGTTGATCTGCAGCTTACGGGCAGAGAGGATCACCCCGGTCAGGAACAGCGCGGCGGCGGTGGCGGACAGTCCCAGCGGTTTAATCGCAGCGAGGACCAGATCCGGCATTTTGATGCCGATAGCGGATAAAATCACACCGAGCAGTGGACCCATCACGATCGGTTTTTTAATGGATCGCCACATCAGCACCGGCAGCATAGAGAGGGTTGAGCCGGAGGTATTGCCTTCGGAACGCGCTTTTTCCCGCTCCAGGATCAGCAGACAGAACGGCGTCATCAGCACGGAACCGCAGGCAATAGAGACCGCCACGGAGAGAGACGTGGAAGATCCTTCACCCAGCACGCTGCCCAGAATCGGCAGACCAAGCGCCGCATAGTTTGGCAGCGCGACGGTGAGCGTCAGCACGGCCGCATCCTGAGGGGATTTTTTAAAGACCTTCGTGGCAAGGAAATAGATAGCTGCGTAGGTGATCCACATCGCCAGGGTCAGCACCAGGATCAGCGGCGACTGCGCCACGATACCGGTCCACGGGGTTTGCACGGTCGCGCTGAACAGCGCGGCAGGCAGGGCAAAATCCATAACGAAGATATTGAGCAGGGAAACATTTTTGTTATCGACCATCTTTGCCTTACCGGCCCAGAATCCCAGCAGCATGATGACGAAAATCGGTGCGAGAGCATGAACAATTACGTAAGTCATAAATCACCTGTGATTAAAAAGAAGTAGCACTGGCGCGATGATTATTATTTTCAGGATGCAGCTTCCCGCACGGGCGTAACGGATACGCCCGTGGGGTTGTGCATCTGGCAGGTCTCTTTTTACTTACCAGCTGGCGCGCATACGTTCGCGTACGAGCGCCGAGCTGCGGCGATTGTCAGCACCCAGACGGCTTTTCAGCGTCGGATCCTGACGAGCGTCACTGATGGCCTGTTGCAGGGTGGTTTTCACCAGCGTCAGGTCGTTATCGGATGGGGCATCCGGGTTGCTGATATCCAGCAGGCTGGAGAGCAGCCCCAGCGTGGCGTAGTTGCTGATGTCATACGCCATAGGTGGAATAGTGGCAGCCAGTTTTTCCAGCGCCTCCACGCTGCGCAGGGTGATCCGCGCGGCAGACGCTTTCCCCATGGCGTGGATGAGCACGCCTTTGTCGTTAAAGGCAATCAGGCGATTGGCCTGGTAGCCGTGCGCCAGAAACGCACCGGACATCGCCTTGCCGACGATAAGCCCAATCACCGGATGACCGGCCAGGCGCGCGTTCGCATACGCGGCAGCGGCTCCCGCCAGCGCCTGGTGAATACCAAACGCCTCTTCACGACGGCCATAGGCCTGGCTTGGGACGTCAATCACCGCCACAATCGGGCGTTTGACGGCTTTATCGGCATCCGCCGCGACGGTTTCGCTGACCACTTTCGCCAGCGTCCAGCCTTCCAGCAGACCGACTTCGCCCTGCGCCGCACGCGGGAAGTGGTTATTTGCATCCGGCACCACGGCGATAAAACGCACCGCTTCACCGTTCAGCTCGCCGTCTGCCGCCTGCACGGACGGGCACAGCCCCTCAATACGTTTGGCGTTCGGGGCGAGGGTTTCCAGCCAGCGTTCGCCACGGCTCATTGCGTTACTCATCATTTCACCTCCCGGGCAAAAAGCGCGTTAATCTGTTCGGCATCGGCCTGCTTGCGGGTGTCGAAATTCATCAGGCGGTTCAGGTAATCGTCGTAGTTATCGGTACGATGTTTTGCCGGTACGCCTTTGGCGATGGCCTCGTTCATCGCGGCTTTCACCGCATTCACGCCGTCGCCGACCAGCGCGTCCACCAGCCCGCTCTGATAGCGCACCTCACCGCCGGTCATGCTCCAGATAAACGGACGGTCGCGGGAGTCGTACTCTTCAATGCCCGCTTCCTGCTCAATTACCTGCGGGCCGTTTAACCCCAGACGCGCTTCGCGGGTCACAATCAGGTAGCTGCAAAGCGCCGCGGCGATAGACATCCCGCCGAAGCAGCCCACGGTCCCGGCCACAATCCCGATAACGGGCGTGTAGCGACGCAGGTCAACAATCGCTGCATGGATATCGGCAATCGCCGCCAGGCCGAGGTTGGCTTCCTGCAAGCGTACGCCGCCGGTTTCGAGGCACAGCACGGCCTGAGTCGGAATGCCGTTGCGGTTATCTTCCGCCGCCAGCTCCAGCGCTGCTGCCATTTTCGCGCCGGAGACCTCGCCCATGCTGCCCCCCTGGAACGCGCCTTCAATCGCCACGACGACCGCAGGCTGGCCGTTGATAGTCCCTTTCGCGACCACCATGCCATCATCGGCCTGCGGCACAATGCCCTGTGGCCCAAGCCACGGAGAGATAATGCCTGCAAACGGATCCAGCAGTTCGCGGTAGCTGCCCTCGTCGAGCAGCGCCTGCGCACGCTGGCGCGCTTTTAATTCGATAAAGCTGCTGTCATCACGCATGGCTCACCCCTTCAAAAACCTGTTCGATACGAATGCGTGCCACGCCCGGCGTCGCGCCAAAGTCGTGGATGGTCAGTTTGCCTGCGGGCAGGCTGCTGACAGTCTCCAGACGGTTGAATAACGCCTCCCAGCGCCCACGGCTGTTGTCGACGGAGGTGGTGATATCAATGGTTAAGGTCTGGCCCGGTTCGGCGGTGAACAGCACCTCCATATCCCCGGATCCAACTACCCCTGCCAGCGCCCGGCCGCTTAACGTGCGGCTGGCTGGCATGGTCAATGTGATTTTTTCCATAACATCCTCTTAATGCTTTGAATAGGGCGTTTCGACACGGTCAAGAAACAGCGTGGCGGCAAGCAGGTCGGCGGCACCGCCCGGTGAGGCATTGAGCGTAAGCATCTGGCGATCTAACCGCGCCAGTGCCTGCTGCCCCGCGAGCGTTGCGCATCCTCCGGCGTTCAGTACCGCCCGGGCGCCGTTCTGCATAGCGTCCAGCCCCTCCATTCCGGCGCGCGACAGCACGCAGGTATCGGTGAGTGAGGTCATGATTGCCATCAGCGCGTCGAGTCTGGCGTTCGTTTCGCTGCTGCCGTTGAGACGGCTCAGGCGAAGCTGCGGCAGCGCGCGCTGCATGATGTGCGGAAACGCCTGCTGAGCCTCTTCCCGCGCGCCCGGCACGCGGTAGCGGTGCGTGGCGCGTAACCCCTTACTGAACACCTTCGGTGCCGCGTCGTCCGGGAGTTTCGCCAGCTGTGCAGCGGTGTTAGCGACGGTTTGCGCGCGGGCGTCGCCGCCCAGCATCGCCACCGCGCTCACCAGCAGCCCCAGCGCCCAGATTGCGCCACGGTGCGTATTCACGCCGTCGGTGGCGATCATCATCTGGCGTTCGCCTTCGCGGCCAAGGCGGCCAACGGTTTGCCTGAGGGCAATATCCGCCGGACGCTGCCAGCTCTGCTGCGCCAGCGCCTGAAACGTGGAGGTCAGGCTGTGCGCGGAGCGCTCCATCAGCGCAAGCGATAAATCGTGGTGCGCACCGTTCCCCCGACTGTCCACCAGACCGGGTTTCGGGCTTAAGCGTGCTTCGTCGATCAGACACTGCGTGGCGGTTCGCGCCAGCCATTCGGCACCGCCTTCAACCTGAATCTGGGGCAGAAGTGTCATTACCAGCTCCGGAATTTCGCAGGTGGGTTGTAGAGACCGCCGGACCACTCAACGAGGTCAGCCACGCTGCCCGCGGCCAGCAGAGAGCGGGTGGCATCGGTACGACGAATCCCCATGTCTTCCGGGTACACGACTTTGCCGCTCTGGCGCAGTTCCGCCACACGTCTGGCATCCACACCCAGACCGATATCGGTGATACCGGCCACGGCCGCGACCATGGCGCGACGCTCTTCCAGATCTTTTGCCCGGTAGAGGTAGGCAATCCCCTCTTCCGTCAGCACGTGGGTGACGTCATCGCCGTAAATCATCACCGGTGCCAGCGGCATGCCGGAGGCTTTCGCCACGTCAACGGCGTCCAGTTTTTCCACGAAGGTAGGCTTCACGCCCGCCTGGAAGGTTTCCACCATCTGCACGACCAGTTTTTTACCGCGCTGCATCGGATCTGGTTCGGTGATCATGTTCAGCCAGGCCGGGGTGGCGTGGCGACGACCGTGTGGATCATGGCCCATGTTTGGCGCGCCGCCGAAGCCGGAGAGACGACCGCGGGTCACCGTTGAGGAGTTGGCGTAACCATCCACCTGCAGGGTGGAGCCGATAAACATATCCACGGCGTACTGGCCCGCCAGCTGGCAGAAGGCGCGGTTGGAGCGCATGGAGCCGTCAGCACCGGTGAAGAACACGTCCGGACGGGCGCGGATGTACTCTTCCATCCCCAGTTCGCCGCCGAAGCAGTGCACACTCTCCACCCAGCCGCTTTCAATCGCCGGGATCAGTGTCGGATGTGGGTTCAGCGTCCAGTGTTTACAGATTTTGCCCTTCAGGCCGAGCTGTTCACCGTAGGTGGGCAGCAGCAGCTCAATTGCCGCGGTGTTAAACCCGATCCCGTGGTTCAGGGACTGCACCTGATGTTCAGCGTAGATGCCTTTGATGGCCATCATCGCCATCAGGATATGTTCCTGTTTGATCAGGCGCGGGTCGCGGGTAAACAGCGGTTCAATAAAGAATGGCTTGTCGGCCACCACCACGTAGTCAATCCAGGAGCCAGGAATATCGACGCGCGGCAGGTCGCATTCGTCGTCCACCAGCTCGTTAACCTGTGCGATGACGATTCCATCGTGGAACGCGGCGGCCTCCACCAGCGCCGGGGTATCTTCGGTACTTGCCCCGGTATAGAGATTGCCTTTGCGGTCTGCTTTAAACCCGGCAATCAGCGCCACGTTTGGTGAAAGGTCAACGTAGAGACGTGAATACAGTTCGATATAGGTATGAATGGCGCCGATTTCGAGTTGACCATCCTCCAGCAGCTGGGAGATGCGCAGGCTCTGCGTGCCGGAGAAGGAGAAGTCCAGCTTACGGGCAATGCCCTTCTCAAAGATATCCAGATGTTCACTGCGGCCAACGCTTGGCATGATCATGTGCAGGTCATGCACAATTTGCGGGTTCACTTCGGCCAGCGAGCGGGAAAGAAAATCCGCCTGCTTCTGGTTGTTGCCTTCCAGAACGACCTTATCGCCTGGCGCGATCAGCTTTTCCAGCATGGCGACAAGATCGCCGGTTGGCAGAACCTTGCCCTGCACCGGTACGGAGGCCAGACGACGCGCTTTTTCGCTGCGTCGGGTGTTCCATTGCCGGGTGGGTATTTGCCCAGATAACATTATTAACCTCCTGATTCAGCACATCATTTTGATTTGCTTAACGCTGAGTAAAGTCTGCACCCAGGCGAGAAAGGCATCAATTAAGCGTAGAGTGGAATCATTAGCCTGAGAGTAATAATCAAGGTAAATATTTGTGATCGGGATCAGTTCATGGTTCGGCAAACCAGGCTAAACGGGGTACAATTCGGAAAGTATCGTAAATTTCCGACAAGAATCAGCATCACCCTTATGACCCAAATCATTCCATCAGACTTCGACCTCACCGCCGAAGACAGCACAGAGTTCGTGCCCATGCGCGGCGTGGCCAACTGCCACCTGCAGACCATGCTGCCGCGCCTGATCCGCCGCAAGGTGCAGTTCACCCCGCACTGGCAGCGGCTGGATTTGCCGGACGGTGACTTTCTGGATCTCGCCTGGAGCGAAGCTCCCGAACAGGCGCGCCACAAACCCCGTCTGGTGGTGTTTCACGGTCTGGAAGGCAGTCTGCACAGCCCGTATGCACATGGGTTAATTCAGGCAGCAAAAGCGCGCGGCTGGCTGGGCGTGGTGATGCACTTTCGGGGATGCAGCGGCGAGCCGAATCGCCAGAAACGCATCTATCACTCCGGCGAAACTGAAGATGGCACCTGGTTTTTGCACTGGCTGCGGGAGAATTTCGGTACCGTGCCGACGGCGGCGGTGGGCTATTCGCTCGGCGGAAATATGCTGGCCTGTCTGCTGGCTAAAGAGGGTGACGCGGTGCCGCTGAATGCTGCGGTGATTGTCTCTGCCCCCTTTATGCTGGAGCAGTGCAGCTACCACATGGAGAAAGGCTTTTCCCGGGTCTATCAGCGCTACCTGCTCAACCTGCTGAAAGCCAATGCGGCGCGCAAGCTGAAGGCCTATCCGGATACCCTTCCGGTGAGCCTGCGTCAGTTGAAAAAGGTCCGCCGCATTCGTGAGTTCGACGACCTGATCACCGCCAAAATTCATGGGTTCGCCGATGCCATTGACTACTATCGTCAGTGCAGCGCCATGCCGCTGCTCAGCAAGATCACTCAGCCGACGCTGATCATTCACGCGAAAGATGACCCGTTTATGGATCATCACTCCATCCCTGCACAGGAATTTCTGCCCGACAACGTTCACTATCAGCTGACCGAGCACGGCGGCCACGTGGGGTTTGTCGGCGGAACGCTGCGTCGCCCGAAAATGTGGCTGGAGACGCGCATTCCTGACTGGTTAACCCCTTACCTGGACGGTGCAACATGATTATCCCCTGGCAGGATCTGGCGCCCGAAACGCTCGATAATCTGATTGAAAGCTTTGTCTTGCGTGAAGGCACCGATTATGGTGAACATGAACGCTCGCTTGAGCAAAAGGTCAACGATGTTAAACGCCAGCTTAAAAGCGGCGACGTGGTGCTGGTGTGGTCTGAACTGCATGAGACGGTCAATATCATGCCCCGCAACGCGTTTCACGGCTGATCTTTCAACCTTTCCAGTCAGGGAGTTGCTATGTCTGCCAGACATCCGGTTATTGCCGTTACGGGGTCGAGTGGTGCGGGAACCACCACCACCAGCCTCGCGTTTCGCAAGATTTTCGCCCAGTTGAATCTCCGTGCGGCGGAGGTCGAAGGCGACAGCTTTCACCGCTATACGCGCCCGGAGATGGACATGGCCATCCGCAAAGCGCGCGATTTGGGCAAACACATCAGCTACTTCGGCCCGGAGGCCAATGACTTCGGCCTGCTGGAGCAAACGTTTCAGGAGTACGGCCTAAGCGGCAAAGGCCAGTCCCGCAAATATCTGCACACCTACGACGAAGCCGTTCCCTGGAACCAGGTCCCGGGCACCTTTACTCCCTGGCAGCCGCTGCCGGAACCTACCGACGTGCTGTTTTACGAAGGATTGCACGGCGGCGTGGTGACGCCGCATCACGACGTGGCGCGACATGTGGATCTGCTGGTCGGCGTGGTGCCAATCGTTAACCTGGAGTGGATCCAGAAGCTGACGCGAGACATCAGCGAGCGCGGCCATTCGCGTGAGGCGGTGATGGATTCGGTTGTGCGCTCAATGGAAGATTACATCAATTATCTGACACCACAGTTTTCCCGCACCCACATCAACTTCCAGCGTGTGCCGACGGTGGACACCTCTAACCCGTTCGCGGCCAAAAGTATCCCGTCGCTGGATGAGAGCTTTGTGGTGATCCATTTCCGTAATCTCGACGGCATCGATTACCCCTGGCTGCTGGCGATGCTGCAGGGTTCGTTTATTTCTCACATGAATACGTTAGTGGTGCCCGGCGGAAAAATGGGGTTGGCGATGGAGCTGATCATGACGCCGCTGGTGCAGCGGTTGATGGAAGGGAAACAGATCGCATAATCATATTCCCTCTCCCAGTGGGAGAGGGTTAGGGTGAGGGCATCAACACGCGTGATGCCCCATCAATCACGCCTCGATCACTTCATACGAATGGGTAATTTTTACCGCCTTCTCCAGCATCAATGCCACAGAGCAGTATTTCTCCGCTGACAGATCGACCGCGCGTGAAACGGCCGCATCTTTTAGTTCTTTCCCGGTGACAATAAAGTGCAGGTTGATGTGGGTGAACAGGCGTGGCGCCTCTTCGCGACGTTCAGACGTGAGCTTAACTTCGCAATCCGTCACATCATGACGGCCCTTTTGCAGAATCGACACCACGTCAATCGCGCTGCATCCCCCAGCCGCCATCAGCACCATCTCCATTGGGCTGGGTGCTTTATCGCCGGAGTTACCGTCCATCAAAATCTGGTGTCCTGAAGCGGACTCGCCCAGGAACGTTAAACCTTCTACCCATTTCACGCGCGCTTGCATATTCATTAACTCCAACGTTGCATTTTTGGTGACAGATTACGCGTGCGTTACATTTCTCGCAATGGAAGGCGACCTGCGTCATGCTGAAGCGAGACACCAGGAGACACGCGGCGAAAGCTATGCTAAAACACTCTGGATGCTACAGTAATACATTGACGTTACACATGTATGCAGAGGACATCAAACTTTACTGGCTGCGAAACGTTACGACAGCCGACTTCCCAGGTATGGGTAAGAATTCGATTGCAACCCCAGAGTCCGGATGCATCTTATGACTCTGGTGACAGCTTATAACAGAGGATAACAGCGCATGGTGCTTGGCAAACCGCAAACAGACCCGACTCTCGAATGGTTCTTGTCTCATTGCCACATTCATAAGTACCCATCGAAGAGCACGCTGATTCACCAGGGTGAAAAAGCGGAAACGTTGTATTACATCGTCAAAGGCTCGGTGGCAGTGCTGATCAAAGATGAAGAAGGGAAAGAGATGATCCTTTCTTATCTGAACCAGGGCGATTTCATCGGTGAACTGGGCCTGTTTGAAGAAGGCCAGGAACGTAGCGCCTGGGTTCGTGCAAAGACAGCATGTGAAGTGGCTGAAATTTCCTACAAGAAATTCCGTCAGTTGATTCAGGTTAATCCTGACATCCTGATGCGTCTTTCTTCGCAGATGGCTCGCCGTCTGCAGGTCACATCAGAGAAAGTGGGTAACCTCGCCTTCCTGGACGTGACCGGCCGTATCGCGCAAACGCTGCTGAACCTGGCGAAACAGCCAGACGCCATGACTCACCCTGACGGCATGCAAATTAAAATTACCCGCCAGGAAATTGGTCAGATCGTCGGTTGCTCCCGTGAAACAGTGGGCCGTATCCTGAAAATGCTGGAAGATCAGAACCTGATCTCCGCCCACGGTAAAACCATCGTGGTTTACGGAACCCGTTAATCCCGATAAAACGGCGTGCCATCGCAAGGTGTCACGCCGTTTTTGTCTCTACTCCTCATGTGGCGCAGGCTGATTTATCACCCGGAAGTTAACTACGCACTGCGACAAACGCTGGTGTTGTGCCTTCCTGTGGCCGTGGGCCTGATCCTTGGACATCTTCAACAAGGGCTGCTGTTCTCTCTCGTACCTGCCTGCTGCAATATTGCCGGTCTCGACACCCCGCATAAGCGTTTTTTCAAACGACTGATTATTGGCGGTTCGCTGTTTGCCGGGTGTAGCCTCGCCGTGCAACTGTTGCTGGCCCGCGATATTCCGCTGCCGCTGATCCTGAGCGTGCTGGCGATGACGCTGGGGGTGACCGCCGAAATCAGTTCGCTGCACGCGCGTTTACTGCCCGCCTCACTCATTGCGGCCATCTTTACCCTCAGTCTCGCAGGTAACATGCCGGTATGGGAACCGCTGCTGATCTACGCCCTCGGTACGCTATGGTATGGCCTGTTTAACTGGTTCTGGTTCTGGCTGTGGCGGGAACAGCCGCTGCGTGAATCCCTGAGCCTGCTCTATGTCCAGCTCGCAGAGTACTGCGAAGCCAAATACACGCTGCTGACTCAGCATACCGACCCGGAAAAATCGCTGCCGCCGCTGCTGACGCGCCAGCAGAAGGTGGTGGATCTGATAAGCCAGTGCTACCAGCAACTGCACATGCTGGCCGCCAACAAGAACCACGAATACAAACGGCTGCTGCGCACCTTCCAGGTGGGGCTGGATCTGCAGGAGCATATCTCTGTGAGCCTGCACCACCCGCAGGAGGTGCAAAAGCTGGTGGAGCGCAGCCATGCCGAAGCGGTGATCCGCTGGAACGCGCAGACCGTGTCCGCACGTCTGCGGGTACTGGCCGACGACATTCTTTATCACCGCTATCCCACCCGCTTTAACATGGACAAGCAACTCGGCGCACTGGAGAAGATCGCCCGCCAGCACGAGGATAACCCGGTGGGTCAGTTTGCCGCCTGGCACTTCAGCCGTATTGCCCGCGTGCTGCGTACCCAGCGCCCGCTCTATCCTCGTGACCTGATGGCGGATAAGCAAAAGCGCCTGCCGCTGCTGCCTGCACTTAAAAGCTATCTCTCGTTTAAATCTTCCGCCCTGCGCAACGCCGCCCGGATTAGCGTGATGCTGAGCATCGCCAGCCTGATGGGCATGGCGCTCCATCTGCCCAAACCCTACTGGATATTAATGACGGTACTGTTTGTCACCCAGAACGGCTACGGCGCCACGCGGGTGCGTATTCTGCACCGGGCGGGCGGAACCATGGCGGGGTTGATTATCGCGGGCGTAACGCTGCACTTCCACGTGCCAGAAGGCTATACGCTGGCAGGCATGCTATTGATTACCCTGGTGAGCTACCTGATCATCCGCAAGAACTACGGCTGGGCGATGGTGGGCTTTACGGTCACGGCGGTATACACCCTGCAGTTGCTTACGCTCAATGGCGAACAATTTATTGTCGCCAGGCTTATCGATACACTGATTGGCTGCCTGATTGCCTTTGGCGGAATGGTCTGGCTGTGGCCACAATGGCAAAGCGGCCTGCTCAGGCAGAACGCCCACGACGCGCTGGAGGCCGACCAGCAGGCTATCCGCCTGATCCTGAGCGACGATCCGCAGCCCTCCCCGCTGGCGTATCAGCGGATGAAGGTCAACCAGGCGCATAACGCCCTGTTCAACTCGCTGAATCAGGCGATGCAGGAGCCCGGCTTTAACTCGCACTATCTGGCGGATATGAAGCTCTGGGTGACGCACAGCCAGTTCATCGTCGAACATATCAACGCGATGACCACGCTGGCGCGTGAACATACCATGCTGACACCGGACCTGGCGCAGCGCTATTTGCAGTCGTGTGAGATTGCCCTGCAGCGGTGTCAGCAGCGCCTGGAGTATGACGCACCGGGTGAATCGGGGGATTCGAACATTCTGGAAGCGCCGGAAACGCTCACCCACGGGCCAATGAGCACCCTGGAGCAGCATCTGCAGCGTATTCTGGGGCATCTGAACACCATGCACACCATTTCGTCGGTGGCATGGCGTCAGCGTCCGCATCACGGCATCTGGTTAACGCGGCGGTTAAAGCGAACCGAATATTAGCCTTTAACGATCTTCGCCACCGCCGCGGCAAAGCGGGTTAATCCATCTTCAATATCGTTCTCTTCGACCACCAGCGACGGCGCAAAGCGCATCACGTCCGGGCCAGCGTTGAGCACCATCACCCCTTCGTGAGCAGCGGCGTGCAGGAAATCGCGTGCGCGGCCTTTGTACTGCGGCTTCAGCTCTGCACCAATCAGCAGTCCCATACCACGGATCTCGCTGAAGACATCGTACGTTTCGTCGATCTGCTGCAGATGTTTCACGAACAGCTCGCGCTTCGCCTGAACGCCGCTTAACACCTCCGGCGTATTGATGATATCAAACGCCGCACCGGCGATGGCGCAGGCCAGCGGGTTTCCGCCGTAGGTGGAGCCGTGAGAGCCAACGTGGAAGGCGGAGGCGATCTCCTGGGTGGTGAGCACCGCGCTGACCGGGAAGCCGCCGCCGAGCGCTTTGGCGCTGGTCAGAATATCCGGCGTCACGCCGTAGTGCATGTAGGCGAACAGGGAGCCTGTACGCCCCATCCCGCTCTGGACCTCATCAAACACCAGCAGCGCCTGATGCTGATCGCACAGCGCGCGCAGCCCTTTGAGGAATTCCGGCGTTGCCGCCGTCACGCCGCCTTCCCCCTGAATCGGCTCAACCACGACCGCGCAGGTATGGTCATCCATCACTGCTTTCACCGCATGCAGATCGTTAAACGGTACATGAATGATATCGGCGGGTTTCGGACCAAAACCGTCGGAATACTTCGGCTGGCCGCCAACGGAAACGGTAAACAGCGAACGACCGTGGAAAGCGTTATGGAAAGCGATGATTTTGGTTTTGTACGGGCTGTGGCGCGTTGAGGCGTAGTAACGCGCCAGCTTGAAGGCGGTTTCGTTGGCTTCCGTACCGGAGTTCATAAACAGCACGCGCTCGGCGAAAGTCGCGTCAATGATCTTACGCCCCAGGCGCAACGCCGGTTCGTTGGTAAACACGTTGCTGGTGTGCCACAGGGTTTCGCCCTGGGTTTTCAGCGCCTCGACCAGTGCAGGATGGCAATGCCCCAGCGCCGTCACCGCAATCCCCCCGGCGAAATCCACGTACTCTTTCCCCTGCTGATCCCAGACGCGGCTGCCTTTTCCCTTTACCGGGATAAACTCGGCCGGTGCATAAATCGGCAGAATGACTTCATCGAATGTCGCGCGGGTAATTGCAGATTGTTCAGTTGCCATGTCATGACCATCCATTTTATGTCACAGTGATTGTGAAAATATAATCACAAAATATGCATAAAAAATCACAACAAGGCAACAGATATTCAGCGATTGAGGAAATTAGCCAGCAGCTGGTGTCCCTGTTCGCTGAGAATACTCTCCGGGTGGAACTGCACCCCTTCGAGATCCCATTCACGATGGCGAATGCCCATGATCTCCTGCGTCTCGCTCCAGGCGGTCACCTCAAAGCAGTCGGGCAGCGTCGGCGGGTCAATCACCAGAGAGTGGTAGCGCGTGACGGTTAACGGGTTATTTAACCCACTAAACACGCCCGTGCCGGTGTGGGTAACCGGTGAGGTTTTACCGTGCATCACCCTGGCAGCACGGACGATGGTGGCGCCAAACACCTGCCCGATGGCCTGATGGCCAAGGCAGACGCCAAGGATCGGCAGCCTGCCGGCGTAGTGGCGGATCACATCCAGAGAGATGCCCGATTCCGATGGAGTACACGGCCCCGGCGAGATAACGATTTTCTTTGGGGCCAGCGCGTCAATCCCGGTCAGGCTGATGTCGTCGTTACGGCGGACAACCACCTCTGCACCCAGCTCACAAAAATACTGGTAAAGGTTCCAGGTGAAGGAATCGTAGTTATCAATCAGCAGAATCATGGCGGCTCCCGAAAAAAATGCCGCCCTATTCTACTCAGATTCCCGCGCTTCGCTCACTACTTTGGCAAAGATAGCGTTCAGGGCGGACAAATCTCCCGTTGCGCCGCTCTGGTTAGCCGCGACCCACTGCTCAGGATCGATATCGCGCCAGTCCAGCAGGTAACCCGCATGGATCGCCAGCTGTTCAAAGAAAACGCGCTGCGCAATGCCATTACCACTCGCAAAAGGATGCAGCATATTGATTTCACAATAGTAATGGCTTATCCGCTCGATAAACTCCTCTTTCTGAAGACCCACCAGGTACCGGTCGCTTTCCAGTGCCGACATCAATTCATTGCCCATCTTCTCAATGTATTCGAAATGGCAAAAAGGGATGTCCCCTTTGAAAATATCGTCCGTACGGTATTCACCTGCCCGTTTCATCTCTCTGCGATACAGATGGCGGTGAATAAGGCACAGATGGGGCAACCCAGGCGCTGAAGGCCCAAGTTCCAGTGTCTCAATCTGGGGATCTGAAGGGCCATGACCCTTTTCAAGGAGACAACTGGCCTGAAAATTGACGTTACGCTGCTGCTCCCAGAGACGGGATTTTTGCTTATCGGTGAGTTTTTTCACTTAACGCCTCCCTGAATATGTCCGTTTGCCAAAGTATAAGCAGCAAAACGCGCTTTCGCAGGGAGGGCTACCAACACGGGCGAGACACGCCCGTGTCAAAGAGGATTACGGCAGTACTTTTGCAGAGAGGATCACGACCGGTTTGGATGGCACATTCTGGTATGGCCCAACGTCGTGGGTCTGTACCTGAGAAATCTTGTCCGCCACGTCCATCCCTTTTACCACTTTACCAAACACCGCATAGCCGAAGTCACGCTGGCCGTGGTCGAGGAAGGCGTTATCCGCCACGTTGATAAAGAACTGGCTGGTGGCGCTGTCTTTATCCGCCGTACGCGCCATGGCGATGGTGCCGCGGGTGTTCAGCAGGCCGTTGTCCGCTTCGTTTTTGATCGGGGGGTTCGGCTGTTTCTGCTGCATCTGCTCGTTGAAACCGCCGCCCTGCACCATAAAGCCTGGGATCACGCGGTGGAAGGTGGTGTTGTTATAAAAGCCGCTGTTTACGTAGTCGAGGAAGTTTTTCACAGAAACCGGGGCTTTCTGGCTATTCAGTTCCAGCTCAATATTCCCTGCGGAGGTGGTCAGCAGAACATGAGGGTCCCCTTTTGCTGCCAGCGCGGCCGGGGAAACGGCAGAAAGAGCAAACACAGCTGCGACAGCCGCCAGTGTTGATTTGAGCATGAGAATTCCTTAACAAAGCGCAGTATAAAAAGCGAATGGCTTGATTCTAAAGAGCAGTATGAACGGAGACCAGCCTTTTACCTAATTTTACGAAATTGAAACAGTTGTTACCGCGCAAACGATTGGTTACGGCGCTATTTTATGTGATCGTGATCACATAAAACCCTGCAATGAAGCTCATATTTTCTTTAAAAGATATGAATGGATCACTTTCGCGACTAAAATCTGCCCGCTCTCAGCGCCCATCCGGCGCTTTTCTTTTCCTGAACAGGCCAGACATGACTAACAGCAATCGTATCAAGCTCACATGGATCAGCTTTTTCTCCTACGCCCTAACCGGCGCGTTGGTGATCGTCACCGGGATGGTGATGGGAAATATCGCAGACTACTTCCATCTGCCCGTTTCCAGCATGAGTAACACCTTCACCTTCCTCAACGCGGGGATCCTGATCTCCATTTTCCTGAATGCCTGGCTGATGGAAATTGTTCCGCTGAAAACGCAGCTGCGTTTTGGTTTTGTGCTGATGGTCGCCGCCGTGGCGGGTCTGATGCTGAGCCACAGCATCGCCCTGTTCTCCGCCGCCATGTTCGTGCTCGGTCTGGTCAGCGGGATCACCATGTCGATTGGTACCTTCCTGATTACCCATATGTATGAAGGCCGTCAGCGCGGCGCGCGCCTGCTGTTTACCGACTCCTTCTTCAGCATGGCCGGGATGATTTTCCCGATGGTCGCGGCCGTTCTGCTGGCGCGCAGCATTGAGTGGTACTGGGTCTACGCCTGTATCGGCCTGGTTTACGTGGCCATCTTCATCCTGACCTTCGGCTGCGAATTCCCGGTTCTGGGTAAAAAAGCACAGACCACGGCAGAGCCTGTGGTGAAAGAGAAATGGGGTATCGGCGTACTGTTCCTCTCCATTGCCGCGCTGTGCTACATCCTGGGTCAGCTGGGCTTTATCTCCTGGGTGCCGGAATACGCCAAAGGTCTGGGCATGAGCCTGAACGACGCGGGCAAACTGGTGAGCGATTTCTGGATGTCTTACATGTTCGGCATGTGGGCGTTTAGCTTCATCCTGCGCTTCTTCGATCTGCAGCGCATTCTGACCGTGCTGGCAGGCCTGGCTACCGTGTTGATGTATATGTTCATCAACGGTTCCCCGGAGCATATGCCGTGGTTCATTCTGACCCTGGGCTTCTTCTCCAGCGCCATTTACACATCGATCATCACCCTGGGCTCCCTGCAGACCAAAGTGGCCTCGCCGAAGCTGGTGAACTTCGTCCTGACCTGCGGCACCATCGGCACCATGCTGACCTTTGTGGTGACGGGGCCGATCGTCGCCCACAGCGGTCCGCTGGCGGCGCTGCACACCGCTAACGGTCTGTACGCTGTGGTGTTCATTATGTGCTTCATCCTGGGCTTTGTGACCCGCCACCGCCAGCATAACGCGGCAGCGGCGTCTCATTAATCCCTACGCCCCTTTGCGCTCGGCAGAGGGGCTGTTTCTGGCAAAGCTCACCTCTTCTCCCCCGATATCCATCTGGATCCAGGTCTGCGCCAGCTGCGTGGTGGCAATCACGCGCCCCTGCCGAATGGACCAGCGCACCGGCACCTGACAGCGTACCGCCTCAAACCCACTTTCTGCAGGCAAAATCACCAGGTTCGCCGGGTTACCCGTCTCAATACCGTAATCGCTCAGGCCAAACGTGCGGGCGCTGTTATGGGTGATCAGGTTCAGGCCGCTGTCAATTTGCGGGTAGCCCATCATCTGACAAACGTGCAGCCCCATATGCAGCACCTGCAGCATATTGCCGGTACCGAGCGGATACCATGGATCAAACACATCATCATGTCCAAAGCAGACGTTAATGCCCGCCGCCTGCAGTTCCTTCACGCGGGTGATGCCCCGACGCTTCGGATAGTCGTCAAAACGCCCCTGCAGGTGGATATTCACCAGCGGATTCGCCACGAAGTTAATGCCCGACATCTTCAGCAGGCGGAACAGCCGGGAGGTATACGCGCCGTTGTAAGAGTGCATGGCGGTGGTGTGGCTGGCCGTGACCCGCGCGCCAATGCCAGCTTCATACGCCAGCGTGGCGACCGTCTCCACAAAGCGGGACTGCTCATCGTCGATTTCATCGCAATGAATATCCAGCGGACGGTCGTATTTCTTCGCCAGGTCAAAGGCGATATGCAGGGACTGCACGCCGTATTCCCGGGTGAATTCGAAGTGCGGGATGGCACCCACCACATCCGCGCCCAGCGTTAATGCCTCTTCCAGCAGCGCCGCGCCGTTCGGGTAAGAGAGAATGCCTTCCTGCGGGAATGCCACGATTTGCAGCGTCACCCACGGCGCGACCTCCTGTTTAACCTCCAGCATCGCCTTCAGGGCGGTAAGCCTCGGGTCGGAGACATCCACGTGGGTGCGGACAAACTGGATCCCGTTGGCAATTTGCCACTTCAGCGTTTTCCATGCGCGCGCTTTGACATCGTCATAGCTGAGCAGCGCCTTACGCTCCGCCCAACGTTCAATCCCTTCAAACAGCGTGCCGGACTGGTTCCAGTTGGGTTCGCCCGCTGTCTGGGTGGTATCCAGATGAATGTGCGGCTCGATAAACGGTGGAATGGCCAGTCCGCCGCGGGCATTTAAGACCTCATAGCTTTCGCTGTGGGTCTCGTCCATGGGCGAGATATCACCAAAACGACCGTTCTCGATGGCGATCTGCCACAGCCCTTCGCGATCCGGTAAACGAACATTCTGCACAAGCCAAAGCGGTGTTGTAGACATACCTTTCCCCTGAAAAACGTGGCTGAAATTAAGGAGTACCTGTTTTTCCAAAAATAGCCACTTTTTTTGTACATAAAATCGACGACAACGAAAAGCCAGCGATTTCCATAACTTATAAAAATCCTGACAAATCATACATCTACCACCTAGGGAGTAGGCGAAGGCGTATTTGATTTGCATCAATAAGTGCCCCTGCTGAATCGTTAAGGTAGGCAGTAATAGAAAAGAAATCGAGGCAAAAATGAGCAAAGTCAGACTCGCTATCATCGGTAACGGCATGGTCGGCCACCGCTTTATTGAGGATCTTCTCGATAAAGCCAGCGCTGAGCAGTTCGATATTACCGTGTTCTGTGAAGAACCCCGCAAGGCGTACGACCGTGTGCACTTGTCTTCCTACTTCTCCCATCATACCGCCGAAGAGCTCTCTCTGGTGCGTGAAGGTTTCTATGAGAAGCATGGCGTAAAAGTGCTGGTGGGCGAACGCGCTATCACCATCAACCGTCAGGAGAAAGTGATCCACTCCAGCGCTGGCCGTACGGTTTTTTACGACAAGCTGATCATGGCGACTGGCTCATATCCGTGGATCCCGCCTATCAAAGGTTCGGAAACGCAGGATTGCTTCGTTTACCGTACCATTGAAGATCTCAACGCCATCGAATCCTGCGCACGTCGCAGTAAACGCGGCGCGGTGGTCGGGGGCGGCCTGCTGGGTCTGGAAGCAGCCGGAGCGTTGAAAAACCTCGGCGTTGAAACGCACGTCATCGAATTTGCCCCGATGCTGATGGCCGAACAGCTGGACCACATGGGTGGCGATCAGCTGCGCCGTAAGATTGAAAGCATGGGAGTGAAAGTCCACACCAGCAAAAACACCAAAGAGATTGTGCAGGAAGGCACCGAAGCGCGTAAAACCATGCGCTTTGCCGACGGCAGCGAGCTCGAAGTTGACTTTATCGTCTTCTCCACCGGTATTCGCCCACGCGACAAGCTGGCCACCCAGTGCGGCCTGGCGGTTGCCCAGCGCGGCGGGATCATGGTGAACGATACCTGCCAGACCTCCGACCCGGATATCTATGCTATCGGCGAATGTGCCAGCTGGAATAATCGCGTATACGGTCTGGTGGCGCCGGGCTACAAAATGGCGCAGGTCGCCGTTGACCATATCCTCGGTAACGAAAACGCCTTCGAAGGCGCGGACTTAAGCGCCAAGCTGAAGCTGCTGGGCGTGGACGTGGGCGGCATTGGCGATGCGCATGGCCGCACGCCGGGCGCACGCAGCTACGTTTATCTCGACGAAAGCAAAGAGATCTATAAACGCCTGATCGTCAGCCAGGACAACAAAACCCTGCTCGGCGCGGTGCTGGTGGGCGACACCAGCGACTACGGCAACCTGCTGCAACTGGTGCTGAACGCCATCGAACTGCCGGAGAATCCGGACGCGCTGATCCTCCCGGCGCACGCCTCCAGCGGCAAGCCGTCTATCGGCGTCGATAAACTGCCGGACAGCGCGCAGATCTGCTCCTGCTTCGACGTCACCAAAGGCATGCTGATCGCCGCCATTAACAAAGGCTGCCACACCGTTGCGGCGCTGAAAGCGGAAACCAAAGCCGGGACCGGCTGCGGCGGCTGTATTCCTCTGGTCACTCAGGTGCTGAACGCCGAACTGGCGAAACAGGGCATCGAAGTGAACAACAACCTGTGCGAGCACTTCGCGTACTCTCGCCAGGAGCTGTATCACCTGATCCGCGTGGAAGGCATTAAATCCTTCGACGAACTGCTGGCCAAGCACGGCCAGGGTTATGGCTGCGAAGTGTGTAAACCGACCGTCGGATCCCTGCTGGCCTCCTGCTGGAATGAGTACATCCTCAAACCCGAACATACGCCGCTGCAGGATACCAACGACAACTTCCTGGCGAATATCCAGAAAGACGGGACTTACTCCGTTATCCCACGCTCCGCGGGCGGTGAAATCACCCCGGAAGGGCTGGTGGCCGTGGGCCGTATCGCGCGTGAATTTAACCTCTACACCAAAATCACCGGTTCCCAGCGTATCGGCCTGTTTGGTGCGCAGAAAGATGACCTGCCGGAAATCTGGCGTCAGCTGATTGAGGCGGGCTTCGAAACCGGTCACGCGTATGCCAAAGCGCTGCGCATGGCGAAAACCTGCGTGGGCAGCACCTGGTGCCGCTACGGCGTGGGCGACAGCGTGGGCTTCGGCGTCGAGCTGGAAAACCGCTACAAAGGCATCCGTACCCCGCACAAAATGAAGTTCGGCGTCTCCGGCTGTACCCGTGAATGTGCCGAAGCGCAGGGGAAAGACGTGGGGATCATCGCCACCGAGAAAGGCTGGAACCTGTACGTCTGCGGTAACGGCGGGATGAAACCACGCCACGCTGACCTGCTGGCGGCCGATCTTGACCACGACACGCTGATTCAGTATCTCGACCGCTTCATGATGTTCTACATCCGTACCGCCGACAAACTGACCCGTACCGCTTCCTGGCTGGATAATCTGGAGGGCGGCATCGACTACCTGAAATCGGTCATCATCGATGACAAGCTGGGGCTTAACGAACATCTGGAAGCCGAGATGGCGCGCCTGCGCGCGGCGGTGATTTGCGAGTGGACGGAAACCGTCAACACGCCAGCGGCACAGACTCGCTTCAAACACTTCATCAACAGCACCCAGCGCGACCCGAACGTGCAGGTAGTAGCAGAGCGCGAACAGCATCGTCCGGCGACACCTTATGAACGTATTCCGGTGACGCTGGTGGAGGAAAACGCATGAGCCAGTGGGTAAACATCTGCAACATTAATGACATTCTGCCGGCAACCGGCGTCTGTGCGCTGCTGGGAAACGAGCAGGTCGCGATTTTCCGCCCTCGCCACGACGAACAGGTTTTTGCCATCAGCAATATCGACCCGTTTTTTGAGGCCAGCGTCCTCTCCCGCGGGCTGATTGCCGAGCATCAGGGTGAGCTGTGGGTCGCCAGTCCGCTGAAAAAACAGCGTTTCCGTTTAAGCGACGGACTGTGCATGGAAGATGAAAGCTACTCGGTGAAGCACTACGACGTTCGCGTGAAGGACGGCCAGGTGCAGTTAAAAGCCTAACCCCCCGCCTTTCCTATAGGAAAGGCTTATGACCCCTTATGGGTAACGGCAGGAAAAACCGTATGTTTCCGGCGATTCCTGCTGTTATTCTGACGTCAATTCTTACCCCCTCCATGAATGCTGTGAGGTAATGTCGTGGACCACCTGCCGATTTTCTGTCAATTACGCCATCGTGACTGCCTGCTTGTGGGTGGCGGCGATGTGGCTGAACGCAAAGCCCGCTTGCTGTTAGAGGCTGGTGCCCGCCTTACGGTTAACGCCCTCGCCTTCGCACCTCAGTTTGAAGCCTGGGCGAAGGAAGGGATGCTCACGCTGAATCAGGGGGAGTTTAACGAGTCCCTGCTGGATACCTGCTGGCTGACTATTGCCGCGACGGATGACGATGAAGTGAATCAGCGCGTCAGCGATGCCTGCGAAGCGCGTCGCATCTTCTGCAACGTGGTGGATGCGCCGAAAGAAGCCAGCTTTATCATGCCGTCGATAATCGACCGGTCACCGTTGATGATTGCGGTGTCGTCAGGTGGCCGCTCACCGGTTCTCGCCCGCCTGCTGCGGGAAAAACTGGAAGCGCTGCTGCCGCAACATCTTGGGCAAATTGCCCATTATGCAGGGCAATTGCGTTCCCGGGTGAAGCAAACCTTCGCGACCGTGGGCGAGCGCCGTCGCTTCTGGGAAAAATTCTTCGTCAATGACCGGCTGGCCCAGTCGCTGGCCAATCAGGACGTGAAGGCGGTTGAAGAGACGACCGAGCAGTTGCTCTCTGAACCGCTGGATCATCGTGGCGAGGTGGTGCTGGTAGGTGCAGGCCCCGGCGATGCGGGATTACTGACGCTGAAAGGTCTCCAGCAGATCCAGCAAGCCGATACCGTTGTCTATGACCGTCTGGTCTCCGATGAGATCATGAATCTGGTACGTCGCGATGCGGACCGGGTGTTTGTGGGTAAACGTGCGGGTTATCACTGCGTGCCGCAGGAAGAGATTAACCAGATCCTGCTGAGAGAAGCGCAAAAAGGAAAACGTGTGGTGCGCCTGAAGGGCGGGGATCCGTTTATCTTTGGTCGCGGCGGCGAGGAACTGGAAACCCTGTGCAACGCAGGTATTCCGTTCTCTGTGGTGCCTGGCATTACGGCAGCATCCGGCTGTTCGGCATACTCCGGTATTCCATTGACCCATCGTGATTACGCGCAGAGCGTGCGTCTGGTGACGGGGCACCTGAAAACCGGCAGCGAACTGGACTGGCACAACCTGGCCGCCGAAAAGCAGACGCTGGTCTTCTATATGGGGCTGAATCAGGCCGCTACGATCCAGGCGAAATTACTGGAACACGGCATGGAAGCGGATATGCCCGTCGCGCTGGTGGAAAACGGCACCTCCATTAAGCAGCGCGTGGTAAATGGCGTGCTGACACAGCTGGGTGAGCTGGCGCAGCAGGTTGAAAGCCCGGCGCTGATTATTGTCGGCCGCGTGGTTGAACTGCGCGATAAACTCAACTGGTTCTCAAATCACTAGCGCATATTCTCCCTTCTTCGGGTAGTCCTTAACCGGACTACTCCCCTGTTACTGCTGTCGATAACATACCTCCCGCGAAATGGAACTTTTCCATTTATTCCCTCGTGTTACATCCAATTTAGTTTTTTTAAGACAAGGAATGCGTATGTTCAAACTGGCTAAAGCTGCCGTTCTGGTAGGCCTGTTATCGACTCTGACGGCCTGCACCGGCCACGTGCAAAACACCAAAAACAACTGCAGCTACGATTACCTGCTGCACCCGGCGATCTCCATTTCGAAGATCATCGGGGGTTGTGGCCCGGCGGCACAGCAGTAAGCTGTTTTACAGGCGTAAAAAAACCGGGGATTCCCCGGTTTTTTTGTTTTGAAAAGTGCGGCGTGATGCCCTCACCCTGGCCCTCTCCCACAGGGAGAGGGGACAAACCCTAAAACGGTAACGCCGTTACCGTTTTGCTTTTACCTACGGCTTACCCACAAACCCAATCGCTTCGTACACCGCTTTCAGGGTTTCTGACGCGCGCGCGCTGGCTTTTTCAGCGCCCTCTTTCATCACCTTCTGCAGGAAGGCTTCATCGTTACGGTAGCGGTGATAACGCTCCTGCAGCTCGGTCAGCATACCGGAAACGGCATCCGCCACTTCGCCTTTCAGGTGACCGTACATCTTGCCTTCAAAGTGCTGTTCCAGCTCAGGAATGCTCTGGCCGGTCACACCGGAGAGGATATCCAGCAGGTTGGAAACCCCCGCTTTGTTCTGCACATCGTAGCGCACAACAGGCGGCTCATCGGAGTCGGTCACGGCACGCTTGAGCTTTTTAACCACCGATTTCGGATCTTCCAGCAGGCCGATAACGTTGTTGCGGTTATCGTCAGACTTGGACATCTTTTTGGTCGGCTCCAGCAGCGACATCACACGCGCACCGGATTTCGGAATAAATGGCTCTGGCACTTTGAACACTTCGCCATACAGCGCGTTAAAGCGCTGGGCGATATCGCGGCTCAGTTCAAGATGTTGCTTCTGGTCTTCACCCACCGGCACCTGGTTAGTCTGATACAGCAGAATGTCAGCCGCCATCAGCACCGGATAGTCAAACAGACCGGCGTTGATGTTCTCGGAATAGCGCGCGGATTTATCCTTGAACTGCGTCATGCGGCTCAGTTCACCAAAGTAGGTGTAGCAGTTCAGCGCCCAGCCAAGCTGCGCGTGCTCCGGCACATGGGACTGAACGAAGATAGTGCTCTTTTCAGGATCGATACCACATGCCAGATACAGCGCCAGAGTGTCCAGCGTGGCTTTACGCAGCTTCTCAGGATCCTGACGGGCGGTAATAGCATGCAGATCCACGATGCAGTAAATGCAATGGTAGTCATCCTGCATGCTAACCCACTGACGTAACGCACCCATGTAGTTACCAATGGTCAATTCACCTGACGGCTGGGCGCCACTAAAAACGATGGGCTTAGTCATTTTTCAATTCCTGATGTTCACTGTATGAAAGCCCGAGTGCGGGCAACAAATCTTTGAAGCGATCGAACACGACGTCCGGCTCACTCAGGGTAATGGCCTCACCGTAGTTGTAGCCATAAGTTAACCCCACGGAGGGACAACCCGCCGCTCTGGCAGCCAGAATATCATTGCGTGAATCACCGACAAAGAGCAGCTCCGCAGGTGTTAAGGATAATTTTCCTGCCACCAGCAACAGCGGTTCCGGGTGCGGCTTTTTATTCTGAACGTCATCACCGCCCACGATCACGGTGAAGTATTTCGCGATATCCAGCGCCTCCAGCAGTGGCGCAACAAACGGCGTCGGCTTGTTGGTAACCAGCCCCAGCGGAATGCCTTTCGCATGCAGCGCACTCAGCGTTTCCGCGACATCCGGGAACAGGAAGCTGCCTTCTTCAACGGTTTCTTCGTAGAAACGGTCAAACAGTTTGCGCAGAATACGTAGCTGTTCTTCCTGCGGGATATCCGCGTGATCAACGCTCGGTTTACCCTGTGCGGAACGTTGTGACGCACGCTCCTGGCGAGCCCACGTCAGGGCGCGCTCCATCAGGACATCTGCGCCATTACCAATCCACGTCACGACGCGATCTTCGCCCGCGACGGGCAGTTCAAGGGCGTACAGCGCCTGGTCGACGGCGCTCGTTAAGCCCGGCGCGCTGTCAACCAGCGTGCCATCGAGGTCAAATGCAATACCCCGGGTTGCCTGCAATTTATCCATGACTTACCTTCGCCAGCTCGCGGCGCATTTCATCAATGACTTTTTTGTAATCCGGTTGGTCGAAAATTGCCGAACCTGCAACAAACATATCCGCGCCCGCAGCCGCAATTTCGCCAATGTTATTCACCTTCACGCCGCCATCCACTTCCAGACGAATGTCGTAGCCTGACTCATCAATACGACGGCGCACTTCACGCAGTTTATCGAGCGTGTGAGGGATGAAAGACTGTCCGCCAAAGCCCGGGTTAACGGACATCAGCAAAATAACGTCCAGCTTATCCATCACATAGTCGAGATAGCTCAGGGGCGTTGCCGGGTTAAAGACCAGACCCGCTTTACAGCCGTTCTCTTTGATCAGCTGCAGCGTGCGGTCAACGTGTTCCGACGCTTCCGGATGGAAGGTGATGATACTGGCGCCCGCCGCGGCAAAATCAGGCACGATGCGGTCAACCGGTTTCACCATCAGATGGACGTCAATGGGCGCGGTAATACCGTAGTTACGCAGCGCCTTAAGCACCATCGGGCCGATGGTCAGATTGGGAACGTAGTGGTTATCCATAACGTCGAAATGGACGACATCCGCACCCGCGGCGAGCGCGTTAGCAGTGTCTTCGCCCAGGCGGGCAAAATCGGCCGACAGAATTGAGGGAGCAATCAAAAACTGTTTCATCCGCATCTCCTTGAAATGTGTTTACCGGCGGGCAAAACGGCTCAGGGGCGATAAAGAGCCAGGAGTTCGTCCACCTTTTTACGTGTGCCGCCGTTGCTGCTAATGCTACGCCGCACTTTGACCTGAAAATGCTTCGCGGCTTTGTACCATTCGCGCGTATCAGGGGTATCGTGATTCGAAATTAACACCGGAATTCTTTTGCTGACCAGCTTTTCCGCCATCTCCGCCAGACGGGCCTGCTCGGCCGGACTGAAGCTGTTGGTGTGATAGGCGGTAAAATTCGCCGTCGCCGACAGCGGGGCGTAAGGCGGATCGCAGTAAACCACCGAGTCTACGCCCGCCAGTTCCATACACTCTTCATATGAGAGACAGTGGAATTCGGCATTCTGCGCTTTTTCAGCAAAGTGATACAGCTCGTCCTGCGGGAAATAGGGGCGCTTATAGCGGCCAAACGGCACGTTAAATTCCCCACGCAGATTATACCGGCACAAGCCGTTGTAGCCATGGCGGTTGAGATAGAGGAACAACAGCGCCCGACGGAACGAATCCTGGCTCTGGTTAAACTCAGTGCGCAACTGGTAGTAAACATCCGGGTGATTGTTCTCGGGCGTAAACAGCTTGCGCGCCTCTTCCACATACTCATCGGTACGCAGTTTGACGATGTTATAGAGGCTGATGAGATCGCTGTTGATATCCGCCAGGATATAACGAGAAAAATCGGTGTTCAGGAACACCGATCCTGCGCCCACAAAGGGCTCGATAAGACACTCGCCTTTTGGCAGGTGCTTTTTAATATCATCGAGCAGGGGGTATTTCCCCCCTGCCCATTTCAGAAAAGCGCGATTTTTTTTCATGCTGACTAACTGATTACACCTTCTCCGGCTGTGGAGAAAGCTCCGACAGCATCCTGCGCTTTAAACATTACTTAAGATCGGCCTGAACCTGATGAATGGGCTTCGCCCACGGGTTTTTCGCCTGAACGTCTGCTGGCAGTGTCGCCACGGCACGTTTCGCTTCATCTTTGGAAGCATACACACCGCTCACCAGCACATACCACGGCTGTCCGTTACGGGTCGTCTGATAAACTACGTAGTTTTTCAGATTCGATTTCTTCGCCCAACCGTTGAGGTTGTCATAGTTAGACGAACTGCTCAGTTGCAGCGTGTAATTACTGGACGGTGCAGATTTCAGTGAACCGACATTACCCGTCGTTTTACCCGCTGTGGTAGCCGGTGCTGTGGCGGTTGCAGCTGGAGCCGTTGTCGCCGCAGGCGCTGTGGTGGTCGCCGTGGCCTTCGGTGCAGTCTGCGTCACTGGCGCTTTTGCGGGCTCGCTTGCCGCAGCGGTTTCAGTGCGTTTCGGCTGCGCCGGTGCAGCTTTGACTTCAGGCGCTTTTACCACGGCCTGAGGTTTGGTCTCACGCTTAGGTTCAATGACCGCCTGCTTACGTTCCTGACGTGGTGCCGTCTGGGTCTGGGTCTGACGCGGTTTGGTTTCCGTTGCTGCGGTTTGTTGCTGAGCGTTGCCACCGCGAACAGGCGCAACGGTTGCAGGTTCAGTTGGCAGCGTAGAGTTAACCACCACGTTATCCACCTGCTGCTGGTTTTGCGGCTGCATCAGCGCGTTGTTCAGATCGCCCTGAACCTCTACACGCTGCTGGCCTTCTGGCGTGACAGGTGCCCGATTCTGAGCAGGCGTGGAAGAAACTGGCGGCAGGGAAACATCCTGCGGCGTCGTTGTGTTACTGGCGGTCTGCTCTGCGGAGGTCGTACCCGGCGCTGGCTGTGCGCCATTTGCCTGGTCTGTCGCATCGTTACCGGAGAGGTTGATGCTCTTCTCAGCGGAAGCCGTTTGCTCGCCAGAATTCGTTGAAGGTGCTTTCAGCGCGGAGCCAATGCCGACAATCAGCAGCACAAGCACCAGAACGCCGAGTCCCATCATGATGTACTGGCGGGAGGCCGGTTTCTGCGCGGCCGCTTTTTTACGTTTACGCGGGCGACGCTCTACTGGCTGTTCGTCCATTGAATCTTCTTCGGACTCATAATCCTCTTCTTCTCGCTCATCACGCGCATTACGGCTACGTGAAGGGCGACGATCGTCTGCATCCAGATCAACATCGTCAAAGTTGATCTGCGGCTCGTTATCACGTTCTGAAGATTGACGAGAACGACCAGTACGACGATCGCTGGGATCGGGTTTCAGCTCGTCTTCTGGTTTGAATTCATCCATTTAACACCCCACTCAAAGGCTTATGCCAACGACTTTGCATTTCGCCTGAAGCTAAACGACCACCGGTAACAGTGGCCTGACCTTTCTAGTTGTTACGCCTGCTGACAATCAGCGATAGCGCCAAGAACGACATCGTGCGGCACTCCGCCGCGCACTTCACTCTTCCCTATTGCAAGCGGGAGTACAAGACGCATCTCACCTGCCAATACTTTTTTATCGCGCATCATGTGGGGTAAATACGCTTGCGCCGACATCTCCTGCGGCCCGGTTACCGGCAAGCCTGCACGTTCCAGCAGTGCGATGATACGCGCCGTCTCTTCTGGTTTGAACTGACCCAGACGTTCGGAGGTGCGGGCAGCCATCACCATGCCAGCCGCGACAGCTTCACCGTGGAGCCAGTTTCCGTAACCCATTTCGGCTTCAATCGCGTGGCCAAACGTATGCCCAAGATTCAGTAAAGCACGTAAGCCCGTTTCACGCTCGTCTGCTGCAACAACTTCTGCTTTCAGCTCACAACAACGGCGAATGCAGTATGCCAGTTTAGCCTCATCCAGGCGCACCAACGCATCCATATTCTCTTCCAGCCAGTTAAAGAACTCGCCATCAAGAATAATGCCGTATTTGATCACTTCAGCCAGGCCAGAAGCCAGTTCGCGTGCTGGCAGGGTTTTCAGACAGTCGAGATCCACCACTACCGAAGCGGGCTGGTAGAACGCGCCAATCATGTTTTTGCCGAGCGGATGGTTGACTGCAGTTTTGCCGCCAACGGAAGAGTCGACCTGAGACAGTAACGTGGTTGGAATCTGAATAAAACGGACGCCACGTTGATAACTTGCCGCCGCAAACCCCGTCAGATCGCCCACAACACCGCCGCCCAGGGCAAGCAGTGTCGTATCGCGACCGTGCGGTTTTTGCAGTAATGCGGTAAAGACGGTATCCAGTACCGTCAGGCTTTTATACTGCTCGCCATCGGGCAGAATCACACTGTCGACCTTCACGCCGGCCTGCTCAAGCAGGTGGCGAACGCGGTCAAGATAAAGCGGAGCCAGCGTCTCATTGGTGACCAGCATCGCCTGATCACCCGCTTTCAGTGGTAAAAAGGAAGCTGGGTCGTTAAACAAACCAGCCGCGATGGTGATAGGGTAACTACGTTCCCCGAGAGTAACTGTAATCCTCTCCATGACGCGACATCCACCTTTAATGCTTTTACCCGCAGGCGAGTGTATATAAAGCCAGAATCAGTTGCTTTCCAGCATATGAATAATCTGGTTTGCAACCACTTTAGCGCTCTGATCATCAGTACGAATGGTCACATCAGCAATCTCTTCGTACAGAGGATTGCGTTCATCGGCCAACGCTTCCAGAACTTCCCGTGGTGGCGTTTCAACCTGCAGCAGCGGGCGCTTTTTATCGCGCTGCGTACGTGCCAGCTGTTTTTCGATGGTCGTCTCAAGATAGACCACTACGCCACGGGCGGAGAGACGGTTGCGGGTTTCGCGAGATTTTACAGAACCGCCGCCGGTCGCCAGCACGATGCCCTGTTTTTCCGTGAGTTCGTTGATCACTTTTTCTTCTCGGTCACGGAAACCTTCTTCGCCTTCTACATCGAAGACCCAGCCCACATCAGCTCCGGTTCGTTTCTCAATCTCTTGATCAGAATCGTAAAATTCCATATTGAGTTGTTGAGCTAACTGACGCCCAATAGTGCTTTTGCCGGCACCCATAGGCCCAACCAGAAAGATATTGCGTTTCTCTGCCATTTTTTCGGTACTACTAAGACTATTCGTTAATGGTAATCCCCGCTTCGCAGACACCCGGCGTAGCAGGACATGAACTGAAACCTCATATGCAATAGAGCGAGAGTCAGACTAAAAATTATCTCAATACTCCGGCTTGTTTGGCAACTGATTAAATCGCCGCGCCAGACGCATAAGACAACAAGACGTCAGTCCAACTCAAATCGGTACTCCTTGTATGCTAATTCATGCCCCACGTCAAACATCTGCAACAAACTGAATGCAAAATCATTGCGGGGATCGTTACCCGTCAGCGAATAGCCACCAGACGTGGCGTAATAAACACCACTAACTCACGCCGTTCGTTGTCTTTACCGTCATGACGAAAAAGCTGCCCAAGCCAGGGGATTTTACCGAGCCCGGGTACGCTATCACTCCCGGTTTTATTCTTTTGCGAGAAAATCCCGCCCAGCGCCAGCGTTTCTCCACTTTTTACCTCCACCTGGGTTTCTATCTCCTGTTTGTCGATAGCCAGCGTTTCGCCATCGGCCTGTTGCAACACCTGCCCCGGCATATTTTCGCTGATGTGTAATTTCAGGCGCACGCGACCGCCCGGTAGCACCACCGGCGTGACCTCCATGCCTAATACCGCCTCTTTGAACTCCACAGAGGTTGCCCCACTCTCACCGCTGGAGACCTGATAAGGGATTTCGCTGCCCTGTTTGATACTGGCCGGTTGCATATGTGAGGCCAGCAATCGCGGGCTGGCGATGATGTCGACCTGCTGTTTTTGCTCCAGCGCCGACAACTCCAGATCCAGCAGCCTGCCGTTAATCCGCCCGATATTAAACCCCACGTGGGTAGTGGCGCTGGCAACGGACAGATCGCTGCCAAGGGCAGTCACCTGCCCCACCTTGCCCGTCTCCGTGGCCTCGGCGAGGCTCCATTTCACGCCCAACTCCCGCAGGCTTTTTTCATTGATGGTCACGATATGCGCCGCCAGTTCGACCTGCTCGACGGGAATATCCATCTGTGTTGCCCAGTGCTGTAGCGTCTCCAGTACGGCCTTATTATCCCGGACCAGCAGGCGGTTGGTGCGCTTATCGAGCGATAAACTGCCCTTCGGACTGAGCTGTTTTTCCGCAGTTTTTTGCAGTTCCCCAGCATCGGCGTAAGAAAACGCAATGCTCTGCGAGAGCAGCGGAGCATCCAGTTCACGGCGGGCCCGAGCCTGCGCTTTACGCTCCTGCTGTTCGCGCTGCCAGGCCGCCGTATGGACATAAAAAATGCCACCCTCTTCATGCAGCACGAGCCCTGCACTGGTGATAACCGTCTGCAGCGCCTGTCGCCACGGAACATGTGTCAGATTGAGCGACAGCGTGCCGCTCACGTCGGGTGACACCACCAGATTACGGTTCGCCTGAGCAACCAGCGCCTGCAGAATCTGGACCACAGGAACATCATCCACCACCAGCGTGACCGGTTTCGGTGCGGCGGCCAGCGGAGTGACGATCGTCAGTAACAGCAGCGTTATCCTTAAATTCATTTTTCTTCGTTCCTTCTCGTTGCCACGACCATTGCGTTGGCTCACAGGTTTCACCAACATCTACGACGAGTTGCGTCTCATTCATTGCGCTGATCCGCCAGCCCGCCGGTAAACGCTCTTGCAGGTAAAGACGATGCCAGCGATTTTTCCCGTCCTGCAAAATGCCAACCCCACCGACCATGCCGCGATAGTGCCACTGCGCCAGCTCGCCAACGGCACAGGGATCGTCCAGGGGACGAAATGGATCGCGCATTCCGGTCAAAATCAGCACGGAGAAAACCAGCAGGTAGCGCAGGCTATTTCGCATGGTCTTGCTCCAGCTGCACCCGCAGACGTAGCGCTGCCCCCTGTGGCACAAGCGTGAAGGCGGCAATCCGGACATCTCGCTGCGCCAGCCGGGTGAATACCGTCAGGATTGCCGGCCAGTCGGCATCCAGCGCTAGCTCCCCACCGCCCGGCAGCGGTTTCCAGTGCACCAGCGTTGCGCCATCAGCCTGAAAGTCCAGCGGGGAAAAGCGCACCACCGGGCGTACGTCAGACTCTGGTGTCCGGCGAGGCCCGTTGCGGGCGACAGGCCACAGCGCCGCATGGCGCTGTACGGCGTCGGCCATTTGCATCTGAAGTGCAGCAAGCTGTGAATTAAGCGGCCTCAGGAACAGGCCCCATGCGGTCCCCCACAGAAAGGCAACGCCCAGCCCACCGCACAGGACCCGGTACCGGCGACGGCTCTCACACCAGCGTTCCAGTATCATGTTCACGCGTTACCCCTGGTCTGTGAGCTGAAAAGTGAACATCCAGCGCCCGTGACCATCCTGCCGTATCTCTCCTGCTGGCCCGGAGGTAAACCCCGCTATGTGCCGGAGAACATCACCCATTGCCGACAGGGCGGGCAGTGCTGAGGCATAGCCGCTGATTGTCACAGAAGGGTGTTGATAACGAAGCTCCGTGAACCAGGCCTGCGCCGGAATGGCATCGGAAAGAGACGTCAGCACCGGCTGCCACGCCCTACGCCGGGGCTGGCGCGTGGGCGCCGGTGTGGCAAGAGGCAGACGTGAAGACAGCACGCGCTGCACGGTCTGCATGCCCGCCAGTTCAGCCTGCAGGGCGTGCTGTTTCAGGTTGGCGTGCATTCTCAGGCTGAAAACCGTTATCAGCGTCAGAACAGACGCGGCTGCAGACAGCCCTCCCCAGAACCTCAGGCGGCGCGCGCGTCGTTGCTGTCGCCACGGAAGAAGATTGGTCATGCTCATTCAGGCACCTCGCTCATGGCCAGCGCCAGCGCGACGGTATAATCGGCACCGCATTCCGGCAGCGGGGGCTGAGTGCGAGAGAGGGTCTCCCACGGATCGCGCTGGCTATCAAACAGCACGATATCGTCCGGCGCGAGGGCCAACAGTGCCGCCAGTTCAGCCACGCTTTTGGCCTCGGTAGCGAAGCGGCGCCCCCACTGGTGGCGCATTGCCCACAACCACTGATGCTCGTCTCGCCACGCGACACACTGCGCCGGCGCCACCGCAGGAAGAAGGTTTGCCAGCGCGCTGGCATCCGGGGTAATCGTCACCAAACGTAAATGCAGCGTTTTCGCGAGCGTCAGAAGTGTTTCAACCTCTTTGTTTTGCGCTGCGGTGACATGAAATGTGTTGCTGAACGTGTCCTGTGCGTAATCGAAGCACAGCGCGTCAGGGGACATCTCCAGTTCACGCGAGAGCGTAGCCCCCAGCCAGGAGAGCTGTTCGCTGTCGCAAAGGGCGATAGCCGGGCGGGGCAGCGATCGTTGCAGGGTACGCGCGGCCGGAAATGAGAGGAACACCCGGTGCTGATGCGGCAACGTACGCCGCCAGTCGCGTAATGCGTCAAATAATTGTTCTGGCTGACAAATTTTCCCGTCGAGGATGATGCCTTCCGTCAGCGGTATCGCCCACCAGCGGCGCAGACACCAGCTGAGACGCTCGCGAACCAGCGCGACAATCAGCACCCTATCTTGTTGAATATGAACGCCCGTTTGCCATGTTTTGAAAGCCATGCTTCACGATCTCCTTATCGCCCGTCGCCGTGACGGCTATATCAATGAATCAGGCTTGCCTTTATACTACCGCGCGATTGTTTAGAAACTGCCCAAGTGAAACCAGATGGGAAATCTCCGGTGAAGTTCGTAAAGTATTTATTAATCCTTGCAGTGTGTTGCATTCTGCTGGGAGCAGGCTCGATTTATGGTTTGTACAAATATATTGAGCCGCAGCTACCTGATGTCGCTACGCTTCGTGATGTGCGACTCCAGATCCCAATGCAGGTCTACAGCGCCGACGGCGAGCTGATGGCGCAGTACGGCGAAAAGCGCCGTATCCCGCTGACCTTAAATCAAATTCCCCCGGTGATGGTGAAGGCCTTCATCGCCACTGAGGACAGCCGTTTTTACGAGCACCACGGTGTTGATCCAGTGGGGATTTTCCGCGCCGCAAGCGTCGCGATGTTCTCCGGGCATGCCTCTCAGGGGGCAAGTACCATCACGCAGCAGCTGGCACGTAACTTCTTCCTCAGCCCAGAAAAGACGCTGACACGTAAGATAAAAGAGGTGTTCCTCGCGATCCGCATTGAGCAGTTGCTGAGTAAAGACGAAATCCTTGAGCTTTACCTCAACAAGATCTATCTCGGCTATCGCGCCTATGGCGTGGGTGCCGCGGCTCAGGTGTACTTCGGTAAACCCGTGGAGCAGCTGACCTTAAGCGAAATGGCGACCATTGCCGGCCTGCCTAAAGCCCCGTCCACGTTTAACCCGCTCTACTCACTCGATCGCGCCACCGCACGTCGCAATGTCGTCCTGTCACGTATGCTGAGCGAAGGCTACATCAGTCAGAGTGAATATGAGCAGGCACGCAACGATGTCATCGACGCCAACTACCATGCGCCGGAGATCGCCTTCTCTGCCCCGTATCTGACCGAAATGGTGCGCCAGGAAATGGTCAGCCGGTATGGCGATAAGGCCTATGAAGATGGTTATCGCGTGTACACCACGGTCACCCGCAAAGTGCAGCAGGCGGCACAGGAGGCGGTGAGAAATAACGTGATGGACTACGATATGCGCCACGGCTATCGCGGCCCATCCAACGTACTCTGGAAGGTGGGTGAAAGCGCCTGGGACAGTAAAAAAATCACCAGTACGCTGAAAGCGCTGCCAACCTATGGCCCGTTGCTGCCTGCAGTGGTCACGCAAGCCGACCCTCAGGAAGCCATTGCGACACTGGCAGACGGCACATCAGTCTCCCTGCGCATGGAGGGTATCCGCTGGGCGCGTCCGTATCGCTCTGACACCCTGCAAGGGCCAACACCACGCAAGGTGACCGATGTAGTACAGACCGGACAGCAAATCTGGGTGCGTCAGGTGGGCGATGCCTGGTGGCTGGCGCAGGTGCCAGACGTGAACTCCGCGCTGGTCTCCATTAACCCGCAAAACGGTGCCGTGCTGGCGCTGGTCGGTGGGTTTGATTTCAACCAGAGCAAATTTAACCGCGCCACTCAGGCGCTGCGTCAGGTCGGCTCTAATATCAAACCGTTCCTCTACACGGCGGCGATGGATAAAGGGCTGACCCTTGCCAGTATCCTCAACGACGTGCCGATCTCTCGCTGGGATGCCGGTGCCGGTTCCGACTGGCAGCCGAAGAACTCCCCTGCGGAATATGCTGGCCCTATTCGTCTTCGTCAGGGTCTGGGACAGTCGAAAAACGTGGTGATGGTGCGTGCGATGCGTGCCATGGGCGTCGACTACGCGGCAGAGTATCTGCAACGCTTTGGCTTCCCGGCACAGAATATCGTGCGTACCGAATCGCTGGCGTTAGGCTCGGCTTCGTTCACGCCGCTGCAGGTGGCGCGTGGGTATTCGGTCATGGCTAACGGCGGCTTCCTGATTGACCCGTACTTCATCAGTAAAATCGAGAATGACCAGGGCGGTGTGCTGTTCGAAGCGAAGCCTAAAATCGCCTGCGCGGAGTGCGATATTCCGGTAATTTACGGCAATACGCCGAAATCTGAGGTGCTTGAGAACAAGGACATGGAAGACGTTGCCGTGTCGCAGGAGCAGCAGAACGGTGTGCTGCCACAGCCACAGCTGGAACAGGCAAACCAGGCGCTGGTCGCACAGACCGGTGCGCAGGAATATGCCCCGCATGTGATCAACACCCCGCTCTCTTTCCTGATCAAGAGCGCGCTGAACACCAACATCTTCGGTGAACCGGGCTGGCAGGGTACCGGCTGGCGTGCAGGGCGTGATTTACAGCGCCATGACATCGGCGGTAAAACCGGGACCACCAACAGCTCGAAAGATGCCTGGTTCTCCGGCTACGGTCCGGGCGTGGTGACTTCGGTCTGGATCGGCTTTGACGATCACCGCCGCGATTTAGGCCGCACCACGGCGTCTGGCGCGATTAAAGATCAGATTTCCGGCTACGAAGGCGGGGCCAAAAGTGCGCAACCGGCCTGGGATGCCTATATGAAATCCGTTCTTGAGGGCGTGCCGGAACAACCACTGACGCCGCCTCCAGGTGTGGTCACGGTCAATATCGACCGCAGCACCGGACAGTTAGCTAACGGTGGCAATAGTCGCGAGGAGTATTTCATCGAAGGTACGCAGCCTACCACGCAGGCGGTACATGAGGTGGGTACAGAGATTATTGATAACGGCGAGACGCACGAGCTGTTCTGACAACAAAGCAAAACGGCAACCTCGGGTTGCCGTTTTTGTGTTTGCTCCCTCTCCCGTGGGAGAGGGTTGGGGTGAGGGCATCAGGCCACTACAGTCGCCCCTGCCCCTTCAGCCATTCCCGTACCAGGAACAGCGCGCTCACGTTACGCGCCTCGTTGAAGTCAGGATCTTCCAGCAAATCCATCAGGTGCGCCAGCGGCCAGCGAACCTGTGGCAGCGGCTCCGGCTCGTCCCCTTCCAGCGATTCAGGATAGAGATCTTCAGCCACCACAATGTTCATTTTGCTGGAAAAATAGGAGGGAGCCATGCTCAGTTTTTTCAGAAACGACAGCTCATTCGCGCCAAAACCGACCTCTTCTTTCAGCTCGCGGTTTGCCGCTTCAAAGACCGTTTCACCCGGGTCGATAAGGCCTTTCGAGAAACCCAGTTCATAAGATTCCGTGCCCACTGCATATTCGCGGATCAAAATCAGATGGTCGTCGACGATGGGGATAATCATCACCGCTTCGCGCGACGAGGGGCGCATACGCTCATAAACGCGACGCACACCGTTGCTGAACTCCAGGTCCACACTTTCGACATTAAACAGCCGCGATTTCGCGACAGTTTCAACATTGAGAATGGTGGGTTTTTGTAGTGGTTTGCTCATCTTGATGGGTCTTTGCAGTGTGAACTGACTTTATTGTGCGATACGCCGCACGGTTTCGGCAATGTCAATTGTTCTTTATTTACATTTGTGCAACCTGACAGGAATCAATCCTCAATTCAAAACAAATGTCAAGAGGTTGAAATGTTTCCAGGAATTTGCTGATATCGCGCCATCACAGGCTTTGCTATCATCATCGGTCACTGGGATGCGCTGCAGAATGCTCAAGTTCGACTCCATGCTTGCCGATAGCCAACCACAGACTCTCATTCATTGTTAAAGGTGCTACTGACTACACCTGTAAGAAGATAAAGTAAGATGGGGAAAGCATGAGCACCATTTTGATCGTTCTCGCTGCTATGCTGGCCGGCGCGTTGGTTGCAGGGTGGTTATACAGGCGTCGCGTACAGCGGCGTTTTCGGCTGCCCTTTTTAAATGCCTTTGCTGGCGCCACAACGCGTAAACTCACGCAAGAAGAGCGTGATGCCGTTGAAAACTACCTTGAGACCCTCAACCGTTCCCAGTTAACGCCTGGGCCAACGGGGGCCACTGCTGCGCCGGTAATCCTCAATCTGAACGCGCAAAGCGACACGGTGCTCTGCGTGACGCGCTCCATTACCCGCTATGGCATCACCACTGACGATCCCAATAAGTGGCGTTACTATCTGGATTCCGTCGAAGTGCATCTGCCTCCGTCCTGGGAGCAGTACATCAACGATGAAAACAGCGTCGAGCTGATCCATACCGATTCGCTGCCGCTGGTTATCTCGCTGAACGGCCATACTCTGGGCGAATACCTTCAGGAAGCGCCGCGCTTTGCTCTGGAACGCGCGAGTTCAAAGCAGGCTTCCATCCGTGGCGAAGAGACCGAGCAAATTGAACTGCTGAACATTCGTCAGGAGACGCATGAAGAGCACGCCCTGAGTCGCCCGGATGGCATTCGCGAGGCGGTCCTGATTGTGGCCGCCTTCCTGCTCTTTTTCTTCTGCCTGCTGACGCCGGATGTCTTTGTCCCCTGGCTTGCTGGCGGTGCAGTACTGCTGTTGGCCGCCGGGCTGTGGGGGCTGTTTGCGCCTCCTGCCAAAACCTCTTTGCGTGAAATTCACTGCCTGCGCGGTACGCCAAAACGCTGGGGCCTGTTTGGTGAGAACGATCAGGAACATATCAACAACATCTCCCTCGGGATTATCGACCTGATCTATCCGCGCCACTGGCAGCCGTGGATCGCCCAGGATTTAGGGCATAAAACCGATATTGATATCTATCTTGACCGCCACGTTGTACGTCAGGGACGCTACCTGTCCCTGCACGATGAAGTGAAGAACTTCCCGCTTCAGCACTGGCTACGCAGCACGGTTATCGCCGGGGGCGCAGCGCTGGTCTTTGCCCTGTTGCTGCTGTTCGTGCCGCTGGATATGCCCATCAAATTCACCCTGTCGTGGATCAAAGGGGCGCAAACCGTTGAAGCCACCAGCGTTAAGCAACTGGATGAAGCCGGCGTACGGGTGGGGGATACGCTCCGTCTGAAGGGAACCGGGATGTGTAACATCCACACACCGGGAGCCTGGAATACCCGTCAGAACTCACCGTTCATGCCGTTCGATTGCTCGCAAATCGTCTGGAACGATGCACCGCCGCTACCGCTACCGGAGTCGGATGTCGTCAATAAAGCCACCGCGCTTACCCAGACGCTCAACCGCCAGCTGCACCCGAAAACCGATGATGATTCACGCGTCAGCCCTGCCCTGCGTTCTGCCATTCAGAAATCCGGAATGGTACTGCTGGATGACTTTGGCGAAATCGTGCTGAAAACGCAGGATTTATGTTCCGCGCAGGACGAATGTGTTCGCCTTAAAAACGCGCTCGTCAACCTGGGTAACAGCAAGGACTGGGACTCGCTGGTGAAGCGAGCCGAAGCAGGTCGACTGGACGGCGTAAATGTACTGCTGCGTCCGGTCAGCGCCGAATCGCTGGATAACCTGGTGGCCACCTCTACCGCGCCGTTTGTGATGCGTGAAACCACCCGTGCGGCCCAGGCGCTGAACAGTCCGGCGCCTGGCGGCTTTGTGATTGTCAGCGATGAAGGGAGCGACCTGGTCGATCAGCCTTACCCGCAGACCGCGCTGTATGACTACCCGGCACAGGAGCAATGGGGGCAGTTCCAGCGTCTGGCGCAGATGCTGATGCAGACCCCGTTCAGCGCCGAAGGGATTGTGACCAGTATCTTTACCGACGCCAACGGCACGCGCCATATCGGCCTGCACCGGATGCCGGACAGCGCGGGGTTATGGCGTTACATCGGTACATCGTTGCTGATGTTTGCGATGCTGGCATCCATTTTCTGGAATGGTTTCATGGCCCTGCGTCGCTACCAGCGTTCACGCACCCGGCTTGCCGAGATCCAGCAATACTACGAAAATTGCCTCAATCCTAAGCTGGTCCCCTCCTCTGAGAGCCTGATCGGATAACATCCCTGCGCGACAAGTTGTGCTACCCTGTCGCGCACGTTTCTTCTGGCTGGAGTTCCCCTATGCATCTTGATATCGCCTGGCAGGAGGTTGATACCGTCCTGCTGGATATGGACGGCACGCTGCTCGATCTCGCCTTCGATAATTACTTCTGGCAAAAGCTGGTCCCGGAAACCTATGGCGAACAGCAGGGTATCTCCCCGGCAGAAGCGCAGGAATTCATTCGTTCGCAATATAGCGCGGTGCAACATACGCTAAACTGGTACTGTCTGGACTACTGGAGCGAACGACTCGGTTTGGATATTTGTGCCATGACCACCGCCCAGGGCCCGCGCGCCGTACTGCGTGAGGACACCGTGCCCTTCCTGGATGCGCTGAAAGCAAGCGGCAAGCGCCGTATTTTGCTGACCAACGCCCATCCGCATAATCTGGCCGTGAAGCTGGAACATACGGGTCTTGCGTCACACCTTGATTTATTACTTTCCACCCACACATTTGGTTATCCGAAAGAGGATCAGCGGTTGTGGCATGCGGTGAAGGAAGAGACCGGTTTACAGCCGGAACGCACGCTGTTCATTGATGACAGCGAGCCCATTCTGGATTCCGCCGCGGCGTTTGGCATTCGCTACTGCCTGGGCGTGACCAATCCTGACTCCGGCCTGGCGGACAAAAGCTATCTGCGGCATCCGGGGCTGGGTGACTATCGTCAGATGATCCCCTCACTGACCGTGAAGGAGATGCCATGAAAGAAAAACCCTCTGATGGGGTAAGACTGGATAAATGGCTGTTGGCAGCCCGTTTTTATAAAACGCGCGCCCTTGCCCGCGAGATGATCGACGGCGGAAAGGTGCATTACAACGGCCAGCGTAGCAAGCCGAGTAAGCTGGTTGAACTGAATGCCACCTTAACGCTGCGTCAGGGCAACGATGAACGAACGGTGGTGATTAAAGCCATTACCGAACAACGACGGCCCGCATCTGAAGCCGTACAGCTTTATGAAGAGACGGCTGAGAGCATTGAAAAGCGCGAGAAGACCGCGCTGGCGCGCAAAATGAATGCGCTGACCATGCCCCACCCGGACCGGCGACCGGATAAAAAAGAGCGCCGCGATCTGATGAAATTTAAACACGGTGAGACCGAGTAACCCTCACCTGCACGAGAGACTATTATGGCCCAACACGACCAATTACACCGCTATCTGTTTGAACAATTCGCCGTGCGTGGCGAGCTGGTCACCGTATCCGAAACCTGGAAACAGATTCTGGAAAACCACAACTACCCGCTGCCGGTGAAAACCCTGTTGGGCGAACTGCTGGTTGCCACCAGCCTGCTGACCGCCACGCTGAAGTTTGCTGGTGATATCACCGTGCAGCTGCAGGGTGATGGCCCAATGTCGCTGGCCGTGATCAATGGTAACAATCAGCAGCAGATGCGCGGCGTCGCGCGCGTTCAGGGCGACGTTCCTGACAATGCCGACCTGAAAACACTGGTGGGTAATGGCTACCTGGTGATCACCATCTCCCCGGAAGAAGGTGAACGCTATCAGGGCGTGGTCGGTCTGGAAGGCGATACCCTGGCCGCCTGCCTGGAAGATTACTTCATGCGTTCCGAACAGCTGCCAACTCGCCTGTTCATCCGTACCGGCGAAGTAGACGGTCAACCCGCTGCAGGCGGTATGCTGCTGCAGGTTCTGCCTGCACAGGATGCGCAGACCAATGATTTTGAGCACCTGGCGACGCTGACCGAAACCATCAAGGCAGAAGAGCTGTTCAACCTGTCGGCGACCGATGTGCTGTGGCGTCTGTATCATGAAGAAGAGGTGACGGTTTACGATCCGCAGGCCGTGGAGTTTAAGTGTACCTGCTCGCGCGAACGCTGCGCTGGCGCACTGAAAACCCTGCCGGATGAAGAGATCGACAGCATTATGGCTGAAGACGGTGAAATCGATATGCACTGTGACTACTGCGGTACGCACTATGTGTTCAATTCGATGGATATCGCTGAGATCCGCAACAACGCCTCTCCGGCGGATCCGCAGGTTCACTGATCATAAAGCAACGGCTCCGCAAGGAGCCGTTTTGTTAACGCACCAGTGCATTATCGTAATTTATCTCTACGCGTTCCCCGAAGATCTGAATATCTGCCCACGGCTTCACAACGGGTTTCACCTTCCCCTGCTGCACTGCGCGTTCCAGCTCTTCCCGTGATAAACCATCAGGCATTTTCCAGGTATCGCCTGCCAGCTTCCAGCCGGTACGGGTTTGCGTGTACACCACAATCGTGCGGTCGCTAAACTGATAAATCACCGCTTCAGGCTTGCCGTCGCCGTTCAGATCCAGCGACATCAGTAAACAGGTTTTCCGCTCGCGGCTGCAGGAATCAAATCGGTACTGGTTATTCAGCATCGCCTGCCACAACCCCTTGTCGGGTCGAGACGTACCCGGTGCGAGCTGGATCTGTTTCTCAAGCACTGCGACTGTCATCTTCCCTGCTCCGTCCCGATTTCCACTGAGAAGGCCGTACAGCTCACGCTGGCGCTTTGGCTCAGCCATAAACTGCCGATCGTATTGCAGCGTCTGCATCGCCTCGCGTCCCTTACGCCCGCTGTTGCTGAGCATATACAGGCTGACCTGATCCGCGTTGATGCGCCCGTCATGATAACGGGACATGTGGCTTTCAACGCTGATACGCCACGGATCAAGCACCGGCGTATGAACCAGAATAAGAAGAGTAAGCGCAAGTAATCCCGTTACCGGGATAACGTAAGCCTGCAGCTTTTGCGCTTCGCGGCGGGTGAAGACAACGCTTATGCAAAATCCTACCGCCCAGACCAGCGCCACCAGCGTAATGAGCACGCCAGAGAGACGTTCCGGTGACCAGCCATATTGCGAAATGCGCAGCCATAACGCCCACCCTGCTAACACCGGATAGGCGGGAACGATAGCGATGGCGAGACGAACCATCCCGTTGAGAAGCGCATAGTAAGGTAGCGTCTGACGCTGCGGATGCCAGACAATCGTCACCAGAAAAAGGAGCAGTAGCGCTAAGGCGGTCAGCAGGCCCGCCGCGGATATCCGTGCGGAAATGGCCTCAAAGCCCATCACGGGCAATGCGCCAATAAACAGCAGCGCTAAGGCCGCCATCAGAGGCAACAGGCCGGTGGCGATTAGGGTAAGCAGGTTTTGTAATGCGCGCATCAAGCGCACCTGCATGCGCGCCAGCACGGCGACACTGGCGGAAACCACGCCAATCGCCACTGAAATAAACCAGTCAGACTGGAAGAAAAGGCGATCAAAAAACTGAATGCCAATGAGTTTGAAAAGTTCAGCCCAGAGGAAAAGCACCAGCCAGAAGAGGCCGTTGGAGATAAAAATAGTCAGTACAGTCAGCGCGTTGTGCCAGTGCTTATCGTAAAAATCACTGTAGAACGAGGCCGTCGTCTCAGGCGACAGACGCCTTTGCAGCCATGGCAACATCAATAGCATCATCAACAGAAGATGAAAGCCCCAGACGAGTACGGCTTCTTTGATTTCCCAGTGTTCAAGCCCCGATACGCTCCACTTAAGCCAGGCGCCCATACCGGCGACAACAGCGCCAACGATCGCGAGCGCCAGCCAGAGTAACGGTTTTCTGAATGACGTCACGGAAAGCGCGACAGTGGCGGTCATCGCCACCGTTGCAGGCATCACGCACAACGACCACACCGTATCGGATGGCAATTTCGCATACGCGATGTACTCACTGATCCCGTAGCAAATCAGTCCCTGTAAAGCACCCACCAGCACGACGGCCAGGCGCGTTGAAGGGGATAACGTTTCACTGTTTTCCATCTCTCATCCCTTTTCCAGAAAAGCGTATTGTTTCATCAATCCGCGAATGACATGAATCGTTTTCATACTGTAACCCTTACGTAATTTTCTTACGTGTATGCGATTACATTCACATTCTTTCCGATAAAATCACCAGCCATTAACCTTTTCGGAACATTTTCCCCAACAAAAAAGTGATTCCTGCGATAATCCGCCTGCCCTGTGACTGGAGTCGCAGCGTTTTCCGTTAGTAAGGGTTTTGACCAGATACGTAAATCTATGAGCCCCGTCGCGGTTAACAACCTCAGAAAAACCCTACAATTTCAGGCAGTACATATTGGCTAAGGAGCAGTGATATGCGTGTTACTGGTTTAACCCCGCAAGATCTCAAGGCTTATGGTATTCACGACGTCCAGGAAATCGTCTACAACCCCGATTACGATACGCTGTATCAGGAAGAGCTCAATCCAGCACTGGAAGGATACGAGCGAGGTGTGTTGACTAACCTTGGTGCTATCGCCGTCGATACCGGTATCTTTACCGGTCGTTCGCCGAAAGATAAGTATATCGTCCGAGACGAAACCACCCGCGACACGCTGTGGTGGGCTGACAAGGGCAAAGGGAAGAACGATAACAAACCGCTCTCCCCGGAAACCTGGCAGCATCTGAAAGGGCTCGTCACCCAGCAACTTTCCGGCAAGCGTCTGTTCATTGTCGACGCTTTCTGCGGCGCTAACGCCGACACCCGTCTTTCCGTGCGTTTTATCACCGAAGTGGCCTGGCAGGCGCATTTCGTGAAAAACATGTTTATTCGTCCAACCGACGAAGAGCTGCAGACGTTCAAACCCGATTTCATCGTGATGAACGGTGCCAAATGCACCAACCCGCAGTGGCAAGAGCAGGGCCTGAACTCCGAGAACTTTATCGCCTTTAACCTGACCGAGCGTATCCAGCTGATTGGCGGTACCTGGTACGGCGGCGAGATGAAGAAAGGCATGTTCTCGGTCATGAACTACCTGCTGCCGCTGCGCGGTATCGCCTCCATGCACTGCTCAGCGAACGTCGGTGAAAAAGGGGATGTGGCGGTGTTCTTCGGCCTGTCCGGCACCGGTAAAACCACCCTGTCTACCGATCCAAAACGTCGTCTGATTGGGGATGACGAGCACGGCTGGGATGACGACGGCGTGTTTAACTTCGAAGGCGGTTGCTACGCGAAGACCATTCGTCTGTCTGAAGAAGCTGAGCCGGATATCTTCCATGCCATCCGCCGCGATGCGCTGCTGGAAAACGTCACCGTACGTGCCGACGGCTCTATCGACTTCGACGACGCATCCAAAACCGAAAACACCCGCGTTTCCTACCCGATCTACCACATCGACAACATTGTGAAGCCGGTGTCGAAAGCGGGTCATGCGACGAAGGTGATTTTCCTGACGGCGGATGCGTTCGGCGTGCTGCCTCCGGTTTCCCGCCTGACCGCCAGCCAGACGCAGTATCACTTCCTCTCCGGTTTTACCGCCAAACTGGCGGGCACCGAGCGCGGCGTGACGGAGCCAACCCCAACTTTCTCCGCCTGCTTCGGCGCGGCCTTCCTGTCGCTGCACCCGACGCAGTACGCAGAAGTGCTGGTAAAACGCATGCAGGCCTCCGGGGCGCAGGCGTACCTGGTTAACACCGGCTGGAACGGTACCGGCAAGCGTATCTCCATCAAAGATACCCGCGCCATTATCGACGCCATTCTGGATGGTTCTCTGGATAACGCTGAAACCTTCACCCTGCCGATGTTTGATCTGGCTATTCCAACGGCGCTGCCGGGCGTGGATACGCATATCCTTGACCCGCGTAACACCTATGGATCCCCGGAACAGTGGCGTGAGAAAGCGGAAACGCTGGCGAAGCTGTTTATTGAGAACTTCGAGAAGTATACCGATACCCCAGCGGGTGAAGCGCTGGTGAGTGCGGGACCGAAGCTGTAGGTAAAAGCAAAAAGGCAACGAAAGTTGCCTTTTTTAATGGTTTATCCCTCTCCCCGTGGGAGAGGGCCGGGGTGAGGGCATCAGGCCGCACCCCGATTAACCCTCTTTCACCTGCCCCCGCGTCACCGGCACCGGCAACCAGGCGCGAATGCTCAACCCACCCCGCTCGCTGGTACCAATCTCCAGCAAACCGTTATGGTTATCAACAATACGCTGCACAATCGCCAGGCCTAAACCGGTTCCGCTGGTGCTGCGCGCGCTGTCGCCGCGCACAAACGGCTGGAACAGATGCTTACGCTGCTCGGGCTTGATACCCGGACCGTCATCTTCCACCTGGAACCAGGCGCGGTTAAGTTCCGATCCGCTGCTGACTTTAATCCAGCCATTACCGTAGCGGGCCGCATTCACCACCATGTTCGCCACCGCGCGCTTGATGGAGAGCGGATGCATGCGAACCTGAATCTCACCGGCCTGAAGGTCGGTCTCAATCTCGCGCTCGTAGCCGCTCTCTGCCGCCACCACTTCGCCCAGCACCGCGTTCAGGTCTGCCATCTCCATCGGCATCTCCTGCCCGGTACGCAGGTAGTCAATAAACTGCTCAATGATGGCGTTACACTCTTCGATATCCTTGTTGATGGACTCGGCGAGATAACCGTCCTCTTCGCCCATCATCTCCGTCGCCAGGCGGATACGCGTGAGTGGCGTACGCAGATCATGGCTAACGCCCGCCATCAGCAGCGTACGGTCATCCGCCAGCTGTTTGACGCCAGCCGCCATATGATTAAACGCGCGCGTCACCGAACGCACCTCCGATGCGCCATATTCACGCAGCGGCGGCGGAATAATGCCTTTACCGACCTGCAGCGCTGCGTGCTCCAGGTCGACCAGCGGTCGGTTCTGTATACGGATAAACAGCCACGCGCCACCTATCGCTAACAGCATGATGGCAAGGGTGTAGCGGAACAGCGGCGAGAAGTCGCCCTGGTGGATTTCTGTCAGCGGAACGCGCACCCAGATATTGGGTGACAGCCAGGTTTTCAGCCAGACGACAGGCGAGCTTTTGTTGACCTCAACACGCACTTCCGTCGGGCCACCCAGCTGCTGCGCCATCTGCTGGCTGAGGAATTCATAGTGCTGTGCCCAGCGCAGACCCGCGTCTTCCGCCGCTTCATTCGAGTAGAGCGAAATGCCCAGTTCACGGTAGATTTCACGGCGAAACGCCGGAGGAACCACTAACTGCGTGCCGTCCTCCAGCTGCAGTTTATCGGTCATCAGCATACGCACTTCGTACGCCAGGACCTTATTAAACTGCTGAAGGCTCGGCAGGATCGCAAAGTTCAGCACCACCAGGTAGGTTGTCACCAGGCTGACAAACAGCAAGGTGACAATCAAAAGCAGGGTACGGGCAAACGAGCTTCGCGGTGAGAAGCGCATTCGCCTCATGCTTTAGCGCCGTCCGGGACGAACACGTAGCCCAGACCCCACACGGTCTGAATATAACGAGGATGCGCCGGATCTTCTTCCACCATGCGGCGCAGACGAGAGATCTGCACGTCGATGGAACGTTCCATTGCCGAGTATTCACGACCACGCGCCAGGTTCATCAGCTTGTCACGGGAGAGGGGCTCACGCGGGTGGCTGACCAGCGCTTTCAGTACCGCGAACTCACCGCTGGTGAGCGGCATTGGCTCGTCTTCACGGAACATCTCACGCGTACCGAGGTTCAGCTTGAACTTCCCGAACGCAATCACCGCTTCTTCCTGCGACGGTGCGCCTGGCAGTTCGTTCGCCTGACGGCGCAGCACGGCACGAATACGCGCCAGCAGTTCACGCGGGTTAAACGGTTTAGGAATGTAGTCGTCAGCGCCGATTTCGAGGCCCACGATACGGTCAACCTCTTCCCCTTTCGCCGTCACCATAATGATCGGCATGGGGTTGCTCTGGCTGCGCAGTCGGCGGCAAATAGAGAGCCCGTCTTCGCCCGGCAGCATCAGGTCAAGGACCATCAGATGGAAGGATTCACGGGTCAGCAGGCGGTCCATCTGCTCAGCGTTCGCGACGCTACGAACCTGGAAGCCCTGCTCGGTCAGATAACGTTCCAGAAGCGCACGCAGGCGCATGTCGTCATCCACGACCAGAATTTTGTAGTTCTCTTGCATTGTGTGTACTCCCAAAGGTTCGGATAGTCTAATAACAGCGTATTCTAAAAAAGTGCACGGGTTCGACCAGCGAATTCTGGTATAAATTCTAGTCGAAATTGTTACAAAGCATATTTAACAGCAGCTTATCTGCACAATTCATCACATAAATGATTATTAACGCTGTCTGATAGACTACGTGATACGTAATGTGCGCAATGTTTGCAATGAAGTCGAGTCTGAAGGTCACAGTATGAAAACGCCCCTGATCACCCGCGAAGGGTACGAAAAACTCAAAAAAGAGATGGATTACCTGTGGCGCGAAGAGCGTCCGGAAGTGACCAAAAAAGTGACCTGGGCGGCAAGCCTGGGCGACCGCAGCGAAAATGCTGACTACCAGTACAACAAGAAGCGGCTGCGTGAGATCGACCGCCGGGTACGCTATCTGACCAAATGTCTCGAAAATCTTAAAATTGTCGATTATTCGCCGCAGCAGGAGGGCAAAGTGTTCTTCGGCGCGTGGGTTGAGATCGAGAATGATGATGGCAATACCCTGCGCTTTCGCATTGTCGGGTACGACGAAATTTTTGGCCGTAAGGATTATATCTCCATCGACTCGCCGATGGCCCGCGCGCTGCTGAAAAAGGAGGTGGGTGATTTAGCCGTCGTCCAGACCCCGGCCGGAGAAGCGAGCTGGTACGTGAACGAGATCACCTACGTAAAATAGTCCGAGAGCGCCCTCCACGGCTGGCATTTTACCGTGTCAGCCCGTATAACTATCCCCTGATTTTTGACCCACAAGATGATAAAGCCATGATGAAAGATTCGCTCTGCCGCATTATTGCGGGTGAACTTCAGGCCAGAGCCGAACAGGTAGAAGCTGCCGTTCGCCTGCTTGATGAAGGGAACACCGTGCCGTTTATTGCACGTTATCGTAAGGAAGTCACCGGCGGTCTGGATGACACGCAGTTGCGTAACCTGGAGACCCGCCTGGGCTACCTCCGCGAACTGGAAGACCGCCGTCAGGCAATCCTCAAATCCATCGGCGAACAGGGCAAACTGACCAGCGATCTGGAAAAGGCCATTAACGGCACCCTGAGCAAAACTGAACTCGAAGACCTCTATCTGCCTTATAAACCGAAGCGCCGTACGCGCGGGCAGATTGCGATTGAAGCAGGTCTGGAGCCGCTGGCCGAGTTGTTGTGGAACGAACCGTCACATGACCCGGAAACCGAAGCGGCCAAATTTATCGACGCTGACAAAGGCGTGGCAGACACCAAAGCGGCCCTTGATGGCGCACGCTACATTCTGATGGAGCGCTTCTCCGAGGATGCCGCCCTGCTCTCCCGTGTGCGTGATTATCTGTGGAAGAACGCCCACATCGTCTCTACCGTGGTGGCAGGCAAAGAAGAGGAAGGCGCGAAATTCCGCGACTACTTCGATCACCACGAACCGATTTCAACCGTGCCTTCTCACCGTGCACTGGCCATGTTCCGCGGCCGTAATGAAGGCGTGCTGCAGCTCTCTCTCAACGCCGACCCGCAGTTTGATGAGCCGCCAAAAGAGAGCCACTGCGAGCAGATCATCACCGACCACCTCGGCCTGCGCCTGAATAACGCCCCGGCAGACAGCTGGCGTAAAGGCGTGGTGAGCTGGACGTGGCGCATTAAGGTGTTGATGCACCTCGAAACCGAACTGATGGGCACCGTGCGCGAGCGCGCTGAAGACGAAGCAATCAACGTCTTTGCCCGTAACCTGCATGACCTGCTGATGGCCGCACCTGCTGGCCTGCGTGCGACCATGGGTCTCGATCCGGGTTTGCGTACCGGCGTAAAAGTGGCAGTGGTTGACGGTACCGGCAAGCTGGTGGCAACCGACACCATTTACCCGCATACCGGTCAGGCGGCGAAAGCGGCGGTTGTGGTGGCCGCGCTGTGCGAGAAATATAACGTCGAGCTGGTGGCCATCGGCAACGGTACGGCCTCCCGCGAAACCGAACGTTTCTACCTCGACGTGCAGAAACAGTTCCCGAAAGTGACGGCGCAGAAAGTGATCGTCAGCGAGGCCGGTGCGTCCGTCTATTCTGCGTCTGAGCTGGCGGCCCAGGAGTTCCCGGATCTGGACGTCTCCCTGCGCGGTGCGGTCTCTATCGCCCGTCGTCTGCAGGATCCGCTGGCGGAGCTGGTGAAGATCGACCCGAAATCCATCGGTGTGGGCCAGTATCAGCACGACGTGAGCCAGACGCAGCTGGCGCGTAAGCTGGATGCGGTGGTGGAAGATTGCGTAAACGCCGTGGGCGTGGACCTGAACACCGCCTCCGTTCCTCTGCTGACCCGCGTGGCAGGCTTAACCCGCATGATGGCGCAGAACATCGTTGCCTGGCGTGATGAGAACGGCCAGTTCCAGAACCGCCAGCAGTTGCTGAAGGTAAGCCGTCTGGGGCCGAAAGCGTTTGAGCAGTGTGCGGGCTTCCTGCGCATCAACCACGGCGATAACCCGCTGGATGCGTCAACCGTTCACCCGGAAGCCTACCCGGTGGTTGAGCGCATTCTGGCAGCGACCCAGCAGGCACTCAAAGACCTGATGGGCGACAGCAACGCACTGCGCAACCTGAAAGCAGTCGATTTCACCGACGAGCAGTTCGGCGTGCCGACCGTGACCGACATCATCAAAGAGCTGGAAAAACCGGGCCGCGATCCGCGTCCTGAGTTCAAAACCGCGACCTTTGCCGACGGCATCGAGACCATGAACGATCTCCTGCCGGGCATGGTGCTGGAAGGTGCCGTCACCAACGTCACTAACTTTGGCGCTTTTGTCGATATCGGCGTGCATCAGGATGGCCTGGTGCATATCTCATCGCTCGCCGACAAGTTCGTTGAAGATCCGCATACGGTGGTCAAAGCGGGCGATATCGTGAAGGTGAAAGTGCTGGAAGTGGACCTGCAGCGCAAGCGCATCGCGCTGACCATGCGTCTGGACGAACAGCCAGGTGAAACCAACGCGCGCCGCGGCAGTAACGGCGGTGGCCGTGAGCAGCAGCGCCCGGCCGCAAAAGGCGCGAAGCCACGCGGACGTGATGCTCAGCCTGCGGGCAACAGCGCGATGATGGATGCGCTGGCGGCCGCGATGGGTAAGAAACGCTAAGGTTGTAAATGCCCCTCACCCTAACCCTCTCCCCAAAGGGGAGAGGGCCGGGGTGAGAGGACAAATTATATCGCAAGAGATGAAACCGATTGCATATCCATATTTAAACCACCATTTATCACTCCGTTAACAAATACATTTATTATTCCCTGCCCCGTAATTCAGCAAATATTGAGCAAGGTCAAACAGGCCGTAAATTAATACGCTTAACAACATTCCGTCACAGTTTTCATATTGCTGATAAAAACTATTCTCATTATCATCCCATAGTAGATAATTTAACCTTCCGTGGAATCAGGCATTATGCAATTCACTCCAGACAGTGCATGGAAAATTACCGGTTTTACCCGCGAAATTAGCCCGGCCTATCGGCAAAAGCTGCTGTCGCTGGGCATGCTGCCCGGCTCGTCATTCCAGGTGGTGCGCGTGGCCCCGTTAGGGGATCCTGTTCATATCGAAACCCGGCGTGTGAATCTGGTACTGCGTAAAAAAGACCTCGCATTAATTGAAGTCGAAGCCTTATCCCAATAACAAGCCAGCGGTTTCAGTGAGTCGAAAACAATGAAAAAATTAACTATTGGCTTAATTGGCAATCCTAATTCCGGCAAGACAACGTTATTTAACCAGCTCACCGGTGCACGCCAGCGTGTGGGTAACTGGGCGGGCGTAACGGTAGAACGTAAAGAAGGCCAGTTCACCACGACAGACAATCAGGTCACCCTGGTGGATCTGCCCGGCACCTACTCCTTAACCACCATTTCGTCACAAACCTCGCTCGATGAGCAGATTGCCTGTCACTATATTCTGAGTGGCGATGCGGACCTGTTAATCAACGTGGTCGATGCGTCTAACCTGGAGCGTAACCTCTATCTGACGCTGCAATTGCTTGAGCTGGGGATCCCCTGCATTGTGGCGCTCAACATGCTCGACATCGCAGAGAAACAAAAGCTGCGTATCGACGTCGATGCCCTCTCCGCGCGTCTGGGCTGCCCGGTAGTGCCGCTGGTTTCTACCCGTGCCCGCGGAATTGACGCGCTGAAGCTGGCCATTGACCGCCACGCGGGCAACGCCGACGTTGAGCTGGTGCACTATGCGCAACCGCTGCTGCGCGAAGCCGGTCTGCTGGCGCAGGAGATGGACAACAGCATGCCCGCCAGACAGCGCCTGTGGCTCGGCCTGCAGATGCTGGAAGGCGATATCTACAGCCGCGCCTATGCGGGCCATGCCGCCGACAAACTGGACGTGGCGCTGGCGCTTCTGAGCGATGAGCTCGATGACCCGGCCCTGCACATTGCCGACGCGCGCTATCAGGCCATCGCCGCCATTTGCGACGTGGTCAGTAACGCCCTGACGGCCGAGCCAAGCCGCTTTACGGCCGCCGTGGACAAGATTGTGCTCAACCGCTTCCTCGGTTTGCCGATCTTTTTACTGGTGATGTACCTGATGTTCCTGCTCGCCATTAACATCGGCGGCGCACTACAGCCTGTGTTCGATGCCGGTTCGGTGGCGATATTTGTCCACGGCATTCAGTGGCTGGGCTACACCCTGCACTTCCCGGAATGGCTGACCATTTTCCTCGCCCAGGGGATCGGTGGTGGTATCAACACCGTTCTGCCGCTGGTACCGCAAATCGGCATGATGTACCTATTCCTGTCGTTCCTTGAGGACTCCGGGTACATGGCGCGCGCGGCCTTCGTGATGGATCGTCTGATGCAGGCCCTGGGCCTGCCGGGTAAATCCTTCGTCCCGCTGATTGTCGGCTTCGGCTGTAACGTGCCGTCGGTAATGGGTGCGCGCACGCTTGATGCCCCCCGCGAACGTCTGATGACCATCATGATGGCGCCATTTATGTCCTGCGGAGCGCGACTGGCTATCTTTGCGGTCTTCGCCGCGGCCTTCTTTGGTCAGCAAGGAGCACTGGCGGTCTTCTCGCTGTATGTGCTGGGCATCGTGATGGCGATCCTGACCGGGCTCATGCTTAAACACACCATCATGCGCGGGGAAGCGTCACCGTTTGTGATGGAACTGCCGGTGTATCACGTGCCGCATCTGAAAAGCCTGGCGATCCAGACCTGGCAGCGCCTGAAAGGTTTTGTGCTGCGCGCCGGTAAAGTGATTGTCATTGTCAGCATCTTCCTGAGCGCGCTGAACAGCTTCACCCTGAGCGGGCAGGCGGCGGATAACATCAACGACTCCGCCCTCGCCTCCGTCAGCCGCGTCATTACCCCGGTGTTTAAACCGATTGGCGTGCATGAGGATAACTGGCAGGCGACCGTTGGTCTGTTCACCGGAGCGATGGCAAAAGAGGTGGTGGTCGGCACCCTGAACACGCTCTACACCGCTGAGAATATCCAGGAAGAAGCGTTTAACCCGGCAGCGTTCCACCTCGGTGATGAACTGCTCGGCGCGGTGGAAGAGACCTGGCAGAGCCTGAAAGACACCTTCAGCCTGAGCGTACTGGCGAACCCGATTGAAGCCAGCAAAGGCGACGGCGAAATGGCCACCGGTGCCATGGGCGTAATGAGCGAGAAATTTGGCAGCGCGTCAGCGGCCTACAGCTACCTCATCTTTGTCCTGCTCTATATTCCGTGCATCTCGGTGATGGGGGCGATAGCCCGTGAGTCCAGCCGCGGCTGGATGGGGTTCTCCATCCTGTGGGGATTAAACATCGCCTACTCGCTGGCGACGCTCTTTTACCAGACCGTTAACTTCAGCCAGCATCCGCGCTACAGCCTGGTCTGCATCCTGGCGGTTGTGCTGTTTAACGTGCTCGTTCTCGGTCTGCTACGCCGGGCACGCAGCCGCGTCGATATCAACCTGCTGGCAAACCGTAAAACCGCCGCGACCTGCTGCAACAGCCCGGCGGGCGACTGTCACTAGGGGGAGCCATGGCATCGTTGATTCAGGTTCGTGATTTACTGGCGTTGCAGGGGCGTATGGAGGCAAAACAGCTGAGCCTCAGCCTGCATACGCCGCAGCCGATGATCGATGCCATGCTGGAAAGACTGGAAGCGATGGGTAAAGCCATACGTATTCAGGAAGAGCCGGACGGTTGTCTGTCCGGCAGTTGTAAACATTGCCCGGAAGGGAAAGCCTGTCTCAGGGAGTGGTGGGCACTTCGTGACTGAAGGCGATCAACGCTGAACAAAACTCGGCAGGATGCGAGATAAACGGCGCATGGGCCGCTTTGGCGATTGTCAGCGATTGACTCTCTGGCCACAGTTCATCCAGCAGTGGTACCACTTTGCGTGGAACCAGCCCATCCAGATAACCATAAATGCGCAGGTGGGGCACCGCCAGCGCGGTCAGCGGCTCACGCAGGTCGACCGTTTTCAGTAACTCGAGTCCCCCGTTCAGCACCTCCACGTCCGGCATCGGCAGCGACAGCACGGTCTGCTTCAGCATCCGGGCATCCTTACGGGCACTCTCCGTCCCCATCGTCTGCAGGGCCAGGAAGCGTTCTACTGTTCGCTGGTAATCTTCGCTCAACTGCCGCTGGAAGTTGCTCAGTACGTCCGGCTTAATACCCGGCCACTCCTCCTGCGCACTGAAGTTCGGCGACGAGGCCACCGTTACCAGCGCCTGCACGCGTTCAGGGTTCGTTAATGCAACCTCACTTGCCACCAGCCCGCCCAGACTCCAGCCGAGCCAGATGGCCTGTTGCGGTGCGGCGGCCAGAACCTGCTGCGCCATCTCTTCAAGCGACATCGCCCCATAGCCGCGGCTGCGGCCAAAACCGGGTAAATCCACCAGATGCAGCGTGAAATGCGAGGCAAGTTCCTCATTTACGCAATGCCATACTTCCGCATTCAGTCCCCATCCGTGCAGCAGCACAAGATGGCGATTTCCCGTCCCGACGGTCTGCCACCACAGCGTGTTCATCAGTTACTGTTCTCTTTTTTACATGGAGGTTGCCTATGCTAACAGTGCCCGGCTTGTGCTGGCTATGCCGAATGCCGCTTGCGCTGAGCACGTGGGGAGTCTGTTCTGTCTGCACGCGTTCGCTGGCAAGCAGCATCACAACGTGTCCACAGTGCGGTTTACCGGCGTATAGCCCAGAGTTTCCCTGCGGTCGTTGCCTGAAAAAACCACCGCCGTGGAGCGCTCTGGTGGCGGTTGATGATTACGTTCCACCGTTAAGCAGGCTTATCCACGCGCTGAAGTTTTCCGGCCAGAGTGCGCTGGCTCGCCCTCTCGCCCGCCTGTTATTGCTGGCGGTGTTGCAGGCACGGCGCACGCGTGCGCTGCCGAAAGTGGATATGGTGGTGAATGTGCCCTTATACCAACGCCGTCACTGGCGGCGTGGCTACAACCAGAGCGACCTGCTCTGCCGTCCGCTCGCCCGGTGGCTCGGCTGTCAGTACCCCGCCGCTGCGCTGACACGCCGCCATGCCACCGCCATTCAGCATCAGCTGAATGCCCGGCTTCGCAAAAGGAACCTCAAAAACGCCTTTCTCCTTGAATTCGCCGTCGAAGGGCTCCATATCGCGATTGTGGATGATGTCGTCACCACAGGCAGTACCGTTGCTGAACTTTCCCGACTGCTTTTGCAAAGCGGCGCCGCGTCGGTTCAGGTATGGTGTCTGTGCCGTACCTTGTAGCCCTTCTCCAATGGGCGTATGATTATACCCAGGTAATTTAGTCAACTATTAGGCCAAAGCTATGATCCGTATTTCCGATTCTGCACAAGCGCACTTTGCCAAACTGCTGGCAAATCAGGAAGAAGGGACGCAGATCCGCGTGTTTGTGATCAATCCAGGCACTCCGAATGCAGAATGTGGTGTCTCCTATTGTCCGCCAGACGCGGTGGAAGCAACTGACACTGCCCTTAAATTTGACCAGCTCACCGCCTATGTTGATGAGCTGAGCGCGCCGTATCTTGAAGATGCGGAGATCGACTTCGTCACCGATCAACTGGGCTCGCAGCTGACGCTGAAAGCGCCAAACGCCAAAATGCGCAAGGTTTCTGACGATGCCCCGCTGATGGAGCGCGTAGAGTATCTGCTGCAATCCCAGATCAACCCGCAGCTGGCCGGCCACGGTGGTCGCGTTTCCCTGATGGAAATCACCGACGAAGGCTACGCAATTCTGCAGTTTGGCGGCGGCTGTAACGGTTGTTCCATGGTCGATGTGACCCTGAAAGAAGGGATCGAGAAGCAGCTGCTGAACGAGTTCCCGGAACTGAAAGGCGTGCGTGACCTGACCGAACACCAGCGCGGCGAGCACTCTTACTACTGATTCATTGCCCGTCTGTATTGCCCGGTGGCGCTGCGCTTACCGGGCCTACAAGTACAATGCGGTCTGATGCCCTCACCCCGGCCCTCTCCCGTGTACGGTCCGGGGACATGGTAGACAGGTGTTCGGGGACATGGTGAACACTTTTTAACATCCTTTACCCATGGTGATCGACTTTTTCTTCAGGTCGATCACCCCCACTTTTGTGCTGTACCACCACACCTCGTAGCGGCCGTCTTCCTGCATCTCCTTCAGCCCGACCCGTTCTCCCCTGAACGCCTTGCCTGCGCTCAGACTTACCCCTTTCACGCTCAGCTTTCCGCTGATATCCACTTTCCTGACCATCACGCCCTCGTCGTATTCCGGGGGCGTTGTGTTGCCGCTGTACCGTCGCGATGACGGCTGATACCGCGAGCCCGGTACCGCCATATCCAGCGCCTCATGCGGGCGTTCAAGGTTATAGACCGTCCGCCAGTGGTCGAAGGCGCGCTGCAGTTCGCCCTCACTCGCGAACCATTTACCCTGCAGCACCTCCGTCTTCAGGCTGCGGTGAAAACGCTCCAGCTTGCCCTGCGTCTGCGGATGATACGGCCGGGAGTGTCCCACCCGGATACCATGGCGCATCAGCCACAGCTCGAGCGCCGTCCAGGTGCCGGTGGTGTCTCCCCACGGGGCGCCGTTGTCCATCGTCATCCTGTCCGGCAGGCCGTAGCGTTCAAACACGCTGACCAGTTGTTGCTGCACGGTCTCACGCCGTTCATCGCTACAGTGCGCCAGGCACAGGGAAAAACGGGAGTGGTCATCCAGCAGGGTGAGCGGATGGCAGCGGCCACCGCCAAAGGGAAAGTGGCCCTTAAAATCCATCTGCCAGAGCCGGTTCGGCGCGTCATGTTCGAACCGTCCCGTGGCGGGAATGCCCGGTGAAGTGCCCGGCAGCAGGCCGTGACGGGCCATCAGGTTATGAACGGTGCTGAAGGCGGGCATACGGTGCCCCTGGTCTTCCAGCCAGCGCTTTATCTTGCGTGCGCCCCAGCGTTCATGGCGGTCATGGGCCATACGCAGCAGGGCAGTGATGTCGTCAGATGAGCGGTTCGGGGAATGGTGCGGTATGCGCGGGCGGTCCTGAAGGCCGGAGGAACCTTCCTCCATCCAGCGACGAAGCCACTTGTAGCCGGTGGCAGGTGAAATGCCGAAGCGACGGCAGAGGGAACGGATGTTCGCCCCGTCCTGCGAGGCGAACAAAACAAACTCGGTACGTAATGACATGGTATCTCTCGCATCCCAGGGCATAAGCGACTCCATAAACGGGTTCTTATGCCTTAGTTGTAAGTGTCTACCATGTCCCCGAACAAGTGTTCACTATGTCCCCGGACCGTACACCCGCGGGAGAGGGTGAAAACATAAAAAACGGTAACCTCATGGTTACCGTTTTGCGTTTACCTCTATATGTTGACCTGCGTCTCATAATTTAAATTTTGCCCTCCAGGGTGATTCTCAATCACGCCATGTTACCCGTATCATTCTCATGGGCACTAAAAACACTCATAACAGCCGACTAAACTAAATAGTTTCCAAGGTATCAGTATTAGTGCCGTTAACCACTCTGTTCCCAGTTGGGACAACCGGAACGTGTCGTTGAAACAATGACGTTACCCATAACAATTCAAAGGCCAGGTAAATCATGCCATTAGTCATCGTTGCTATCGGTGTTGTGTTATTACTGCTCTTGATGATCCGTTTCAAAATGAACGGGTTTATCGCTCTGGTTCTGGTGGCACTTGCAGTCGGTCTGATGCAAGGGATGCCGCTGGTCAAAGTTATTAGCTCCATTAAAGCGGGTGTCGGCGGCACGCTCGGCAGCCTGGCGTTGATCATGGGCTTTGGCGCCATGCTCGGCAAAATGCTGGCAGACTGCGGTGGCGCACAGCGTATTGCCACCACGCTTATCGACAAATTTGGTAAGAAGAACATCCAGTGGGCAGTTGTGTTAACCGGTTTTACCGTCGGTTTCGCACTGTTCTATGAAGTGGGCTTCGTGCTGATGCTGCCGCTGGTCTTCACCATTGCGGCGGCGGCAAGCATCCCGCTGCTCTATGTCGGTGTGCCAATGGCGGCGGCGCTGTCCGTGACGCACGGCTTCCTGCCACCGCACCCGGGCCCAACCGCTATCGCCACCATTTTCCATGCCGATATGGGTAAAACCCTGCTGTTCGGTACGATTCTGGCGATCCCAACCGTGATTCTGGCCGGCCCTGTTTATGCCCGCTTCCTGAAAGGCATTGATAAGCCGATTCCGGAAGGTCTGTACAGCGCGAAAACCTTCACCGAAGAAGAGATGCCTGGCTTTGGCGTCAGCGTCTGGACCTCTCTGGTCCCGGTGATCCTGATGGCGATGCGCGCCGTGGCAGAGATGGTTCTGCCGAAAGGTCACGCGTTCCTGTCCGTTGCTGAGTTCCTCGGCGACCCGGTGATGGCCACGCTGATTGCGGTGCTGATTGCGATGTTCACCTTCGGCCTGAACCGCGGTCGTTCCATGGATCAGATCAACGACACGCTGACCTCTTCCATCAAAATCATTGCCATGATGCTGCTGATCATCGGCGGTGGCGGTGCGTTCAAGCAGGTTCTGGTCGACAGCGGCGTGGATAAATACATCGCGGCCATGATGCATGAAACCAACGTGTCGCCGCTTCTGATGGCCTGGTCTATCGCCGCTGTTCTGCGTATCGCGCTGGGTTCTGCAACCGTTGCGGCAATCACCGCAGGCGGTATCGTTGCGCCACTGATTGCCACCACGGGCGTCAGCCCTGAGCTGATGGTTATTGCCGTCGGTTCCGGTAGCGTGATTTTCTCACACGTGAACGATCCGGGCTTCTGGCTGTTCAAGGAGTACTTCAACCTGACTATCGGTGAAACCATCAAGTCCTGGTCCGCGCTGGAAACCATTATTTCGGTGTGCGGTCTGGTCGGGGTGCTGCTGTTGAATATGGTGGTTTGATGTAAAAAAGCCGGGTGGCGCTGACGCTTACCCGGCCTATATTCTATTCCCTCTCCCTCTGGGAGAGGGTTAGGGTGAGGGTGAAACTACCGCTTCTTACCCACCCCCCTTCTGCGCTTATCCAAATCCTTAATCAGCCTGTTCACCCCGTCATCGGCAAACATCGTTTCAAGCGTGGTGGATAACTTGCGGCGCCAGTTCTTGTACTGATAGCTGGTGCCCGGGATGTTCACCGGCTCCGCCATATCAATCCAGTCTTCCGGCTGCAGGCCCAGCAGGGCGCTGTTGCTGTCGGCAATGTAGCGCTGCAATCCACGATTGAGCGTCGGCGTCATCGCCATCAGCGATGCTTTATGCCCGGCGCGTTTCGGCAGACAGCCGTGCTTATGCAGTGCATCCAGCAGACCCTGCTTCGCCAGCTCGCGATCCTGATACAGGCCGCGAAGCACATCTTCATCGGGATAGAGGCCCAGGGTTTTACCGAGCGTCAGATCGCCACTTTCCCAATAGCCACGAAGCGTAGGAAGGTCATGCGTCGTCGCGACTGCCATTGACTGTTCCGGGTACGCTTGCGGCGCGCGGAAGGTTTTCTCATGGTCGTTTTCAAAATAGAGCACTTTATAGGAGTAAACGCCGCTGTCGCGAAGCTTACTGACGATTTCTACCGGCACGGTACCGAGATCTTCGCCGATCACCATGCACTGATGGCGCTTGCTTTCCAGCGCCAGGATCGACAGCAGATCGTCAACCGGATACTGAACATACGCCCCGTGATCGGCCGTTTCACCGTACGGGATCCACCACAGGCGCAGCACCGACATCACGTGGTCGATACGCAGCGCACCGCAGTTCTGCATGTTGGCGCGCAGCAGATCGATAAACGGCTCGTAGGCACGCGCCGCCATCACGTGCGGATCCATCGGCGGCAGGCCCCAGTTCTGGCCGAGCGGGCCCAGAATATCCGGTGGTGCGCCTACGGAGGCCTTCAGGCAGTACAGCTCGCGGTCGCACCAGGTTTCTGCACCGCCCTCTGCCACACCGACGGCCAGGTCGCGATACAGACCGATCGGCATCTTATAGCCCTGACTCACCTGCCAGCAGGCGGCAAACTGGCTGTACGCCAGCCACTGCAGCCACAGGTAGAAGTCCACTTCATCGGCGTATTTTTTACAGAACGCTTTCACTTCAGGCGTGTCGACGGATTGATACGCTTCCGGCCAGACCGGCCAGCCCCAGCGCATTTCGTCCTCTTTCACCTGATACGCATGCAGCGCATCGAACGCCGCCTGCCAGTAGAGGCTCTCGCCCTCCTGCGCCACAAACTGACGGAAGGCGGCCATCTCCTCATCATCACGCTGAGAAAAGCCTTTCCACGCCAGACGCAGGGCAGCCATCTTCAGCGCCGTCACGGTGGAGTAGTCCACCCAGTCAGCTTCGCGGGCCTGCTTCAGCGCCTGCTGAGTGGTGCTCAGTGCCCACCACGCCTGCGCCTCCGGGCTGTTTTTAAAATCGTCTAACGCATTCACGTCGATGTAAATCACGTTCAGCCAGCGACGGGACGACGGGCTGTACGGGCTGGCGCTCTCCGGGTTGGCCGGATAAAGGGCGTGGATCGGGTTGAGGCCGATAAACGCGCCACCGCGCTCCCCCACCGATACCAGCATCTTTTTCAGGTCACCAAAATCGCCGATGCCCCAGTTGCTGTCAGAGCGCAGGGTGTAGAGTTGCACGCAGGCCCCCCACAGCTTTTTGCCTTCGAGCAACGCCTGCGGCTCATAACAACGTTTTGGCGCCACGATCAACCGGCAGTGAAAGCGCAGTTCGTCCTGGGTGAGCGTTAGGGTGTGGTAACCCTCCGGCAGCTTCGCCGGAAGGGTGAGTGCTTTGCCGCCGGTGGCGTGGCCCTTGTGCTGATGTCCCTCTTCGGTGGTCAGTAGCCAGGTAAACTCGCCACGTCCTTCCACCGCCAGCGACATCTTCTTGCCCGCAGTGAAGACTTTGACGTTCGGTACCGGCGTGGCCGACGCTTTCGCGTCGGTTTTGTGCATGGCATCCAGCAAACGTCTTTTGGTGTCGGCGCCAATAGACTGTGGTTTGCCGTGAGCATTAATGTAACTGAGGCTGATCCCCGCCGCCTGCGCGGCACTGTCCAGACGTTTACTCTCCATCGCGCTTCCTTAGCGTTTTGCCTGCCAGATACGAGCCTGATAATCACGGATTGAACGGTCAGAGCTGAACATTCCACAGCGGGCGGTGTTCAGAATGCACGCCCGGGTCCACGCTTCCTGGTCACGGTACAGCACGTCGACCTGTTTTTGCGCTTCCACGTAGGCCGTAAAGTCCGCCATCACCAGATACGGGTCGCCGCCGTGTTTGTCCATGCTGTGCAGCATCTGGTCAAACGCGTGCTTATCGCCATCGCTGTATTTACCGCTTTCCAGCTCTTTCAGCACCGCATCCAGCACTTTGTCCTTCTTACGCCATTTCACAGGATCGTAGCCTTTGGCCTTGAGGGCTTTCACCTCTTCAACCGTATGACCAAAGATAAAGATGTTCTCTTCTCCGACCTTCTCGGCAATCTCTACGTTCGCACCGTCGAGCGTACCGACAGTCAGCGCGCCGTTCAGCGCCAGCTTCATGTTGCCGGTACCGGACGCTTCTTTACCCGCGGTCGAGATCTGCTCGGAGATATCCGCCGCCGGGATCAGCATCTCTGCGGCAGAGACGCAGTAGTCCGGCAGGAACACCACCTTCAGCTTGTCGCCCACTTTCGGATCGTTGTTGATAGCCGCCGCCACTTTATTAATGGCGAGGATAATGTTTTTCGCCAGGTAGTAGCCCGGTGCCGCTTTCGCGCCGAACAGGAACACGCGTGGCACGCGGTCAGCCTGCGGATTCTCGCGGATCTCTTTGTACAGCGCGAGGATATGCAGCAGGTTCAGGTGCTGACGTTTATATTCATGCAGACGCTTAATCTGGATGTCGAAAATGGCGTTCGGGTTAATCTCTATACCGGTACGCGCTTTCACAAACGCCGCCAGACGCACTTTGTTATCCCGCTTGATGGCGCGGTACTGCTCGCGGAATTTCGCGTCGTCCGCGTATTTTTCCAGATTGATCAGCTGGTCCAGATCGTTGGCCCACTCTTTCTTCAGCGTTTTGTCCAGCAGAGCGGCCAGCAGCGGGTTGCACTGTTTGATCCAGCGACGCGGCGTGATGCCGTTGGTCACGTTATGGAATTTGGTCGGCCACAGCTGGTGATATTCCGGGAACAGATCTTTCACCACCAGATCCGAGTGCAGCGCCGCCACACCGTTCACCGCAAAGCCGCTCACCACGCACATATTTGCCATGCGCACCTGTTTGTCATGCACCACGGCCAGCTTCGCCCAGACCGCTTTGTTGCCCGGCCAGGTTTTATCCACCAGCGTTTTAAACTGGTCATTAATCTTGTTGATGATCTGCATATGGCGCGGCAGCAGCGTTTTCACCAGCTTCTCGTCCCAGCACTCCAGCGCTTCTGGCATCAGGGTGTGGTTGGTGTAAGCAAAGGTGCGGCTGGTGATCGCCCAGGCGTCATCCCAGCTCAGCTGGTGCTCGTCGATCAGCACACGCAGCAGTTCCGGGATCGCAATGGTTGGGTGCGTATCGTTAAGCTGAATCACTTCAAAGTCAGGCAGCTGTGCCAGCTTGCGGCCCGCCAGGTGGTGACGACGCAGAATATCCGCCACGGAGCAGGCGCACTGGAAGTACTGCTGCATCAGACGCAGTTTCTTGCCCGCCAGATGGTTGTCGTTCGGGTAGAGCACTTTGGTCAGCTTCTCGGCGTCGATGCCCTGCTGTTCAGCACGCAGGAAATCGCCGTCGTTAAATTTGGTCAGGTTAAACGGATGCGCATGCTTCGCCTGCCACAGACGCAGCGGTTGCGCCACGCCGTTACGGTAACCGAGCACCGGCAGGTCCCAGGCTTCGCCGATAAACGTATATGCTGGTTCCCAGAGACCCTGTTTTGATACTTTGCCGCCAATGTTCACCTGCACATCCAGCTGCGCGTTGTGGCGGAACCACGGGTAGGTGTTACGGTGCCAGTCGTCCGGCGCTTCCATCTGATGCCCGTCTGCAAATGACTGACGGAACAGACCGTATTGATAGTTCAGGCCGTAACCAATGGCCGACTGCCCAACCGTTGCCATCGAATCGAGGAAACAGGCCGCCAGACGTCCCAGACCGCCATTGCCCAGCGCCGGGTCAATCTCTTCTTCCAGCAGATCGGTCAGGTTAATGTCGTGTTCTTTCAGCACATCCCCTACCTCCTGATACCAGCCGAGGTTCAGCAGGTTGTTGCCGGTCAGACGACCGATCAGGAATTCCATTGAGATGTAGTTGACGTGGCGCTGACCTTTTACCGGTTTTGCCAGAGGTTGAGCATCCAGCTGCTCTGCGAGCGCACCGCTCACCGCCTGCCACCACTGGTGAGGCGTCATCTCGTTTGCAGCATGAAGGCCAAAACGCTGCCACTGACGCGTCAGGGCAGCCTGGAATTGAGCTTTGTTGAAGGTAGGCTGTGACATAGGGGATCGGCATCCTTTAGAAAGAAAACACAAGTTGGCGCTAGTGTGCCTGGCTCATTTCTCCTCTTCCTCCTCCTGCAGGGGATTAGGCAGGGAGGAGTAGCGGGGATGAGCATAAAAGTGTGATCGAGGCCACTCTGAGAGCATAGTCGGAGTGTGTCAGGAAGATAAAAAGATAACCGGGAAGCGTGTCAGGAAAATGAAATGCAGTTTCGGGTGAAATTAAAACGCGCTGAAATGATTACTTACGTAGAATAATATTTCTGCAATCGGGTCAGAACGAAGAAGATTATTAATTTCACTAAACTTTACCCCGCGTTTATTAAATTTGACGTCACTATACCTTTCTGAAACCAGTTTCAGCGTAGCCGCAGCACAGCCATACAAGCCAGCATTGACGCGGCATCACAGCCCTTTCCAGAAAGTTCCATCATCTGTCTGAATGTTTTGTGACAGAGTGCAAATTCAGAACCACCAAATCCAGACATAACTTGCAATAGTTCTCTTTCTGGCCGACCTTATATCTATTAATTACGAAGCGCAAAAAAAATAAATTCTCTCGTTCCCCACAGTGAAGTGAAACCTATGTTGATTCCGTCTAAATTAAGTCGCCCGGTTCGTCTTGACCATACAGTGGTCCGCGAGCGTCTGCTGGCTAAACTTTCCGGCGCGCATAATTTCCGACTGGCGCTGGTTACGAGCCCTGCAGGTTATGGAAAAACAACGCTCATTTCGCAATGGGCCGCGGGTAAGAGCGATCTTGGCTGGTACTCCCTTGACGAGGGTGACAACCAGCAAGAACGTTTTGCCAGCTATCTGATTGCCGCTATTCAGCAGGCCACCAACGGGCACTGCGTGGCCAGCGAAGTGATGGTGCAAAAGCGCCAGTACGCCAGCCTGTCCTCCCTTTTCTCTCAGCTGTTTATCGAACTGGCCGAGTGGCATCGCCCGCTTTACGTGGTCATTGATGATTACCATCTGATCACCAACCCGGTGATCCATGAGTCCATGCGCTTTTTCCTGCGTCATCAGCCGGAAAACCTGACCCTGGTGGTGCTGTCGCGTAACCTGCCGCAGCTGGGTATTGCCAACCTGCGCGTGCGCGACCAGCTGCTGGAAGTCGGTAGCCAACAGCTGGCCTTTACCCATCAGGAAGCCAAACAGTTCTTCGACTGCCGCCTGAACTCACCGATTGAGGCCGCCGAAAGCAGCCGCCTGTGCGATGATGTCGCCGGCTGGGCGACAGCGCTGCAGCTGATTGCCCTCTCCGCCCGGCAAAACAACAGCCCGGCGCATCAGTCTGCACGTCGTCTTGCGGGGATCAACGCCAGCCACCTTTCTGACTACCTGGTGGATGAGGTGCTGAACAGTGTCGATCCTTCGACCCGTAATTTCCTGCTGAAAAGCTCCCTGCTGCGTTCCATGAACGACGCCCTGATTGTGCGCGTGACCGGCTGCGAAAACGGGCAGCTGCAGCTTGAAGAGATTGAACGCCAGGGGCTGTTCCTGACGCGGATGGACGATCCCGGCGAATGGTTCAGCTATCACCCGCTGTTTGGCAGTTTCCTGCGCCAGCGTTGCCAGTGGGAGCTGGCGACTGAGCTGCCGGAAATCCACCGTGCCGCCGCCGAGAGCTGGATGGCGCAGGGCTTCCCGAGCGAGGCCATTCACCATGCGCTCGCCGCCGGTGATGCCAGCATGCTGCGCGATATCCTCCTCAACCACGCGTGGGGATTGTTTAACCACAGCGAACTGACGCTGCTGGAAGAGTCGCTGAAAGCGCTGCCATGGGAGAGCCTGCTGGAGAACCCGCGTCTGGTGCTGCTGCAGGCCTGGCTGATGCAAAGCCAGCACCGCTACAGCGAAGTGAATACCCTGCTGGCGCGTGCCGAGCAGGAGATGGAAAGCGATATGGATACCACCCTGCATGGCGAATTTAACGCCCTGCGGGCACAGGTTGCGATCAACGATGGCGATCCGGAAGAGGCTGAGCGGCTGGCGATGGTCGCGCTGGATGAGCTGCCGCTGGCCAACTTCTACAGCCGCATTGTGGCGACCTCGGTACATGGCGAGGTACTCCACTGCAAGGGTGAGCTGACGCGCTCCCTGTCGTTGATGCAACAAACCGAACAGATGGCCCGCCGTCATGATGTCTGGCATTACGCCCTGTGGAGCCTGATCCAGCAAAGCGAAATCTTATTTGCTCAGGGGTTCCTGCAGGCAGCCTGGGAGAATCAGGAAAAAGCGTTCCAGCTGATCCGCGAGCAGCATCTGGAACAACTGCCAATGCACGAGTTCCTGTTGCGTATTCGCGCCCAGCTTCTGTGGGCCTGGTCGCGCCTGGATGAGGCCGAGAGCTGTGCCCGTCAGGGTGTGGAAGTGCTCTCTGGCTTCCAGCCGCAGCAACAGCTGCAGTGCCTGGCGCTGCTGGTACAGTGCTCGCTGGCGCGCGGGGATCTGGATAATGCCCGCAATCACCTGAACCGTCTGGAAAATCTGCTCGGCAATGGTCAGTACCACAGCGACTGGGTTTCGAACGCCGATAAGGTGCGGGTGATTTACTGGCAGATGACGGGTGATAAGAAATCCGCCGCTAACTGGCTGCGCCAGACGCCAAAACCGGAGTTTGCCAATAACCACTTCCTGCAAAGCCAGTGGAGGAATATTGCCCGCGCGCAGATCCTGCTGGGTGAGTTCGAGCCTGCTGAGATTGTGCTGGAAGAGCTGAACGAGAACGCCCGCAGTCTGCGCCTGATGAGCGATCTCAACCGTAACCTGCTGCTGCTTAACCAGCTCTACTGGCAGGCCGGGCGTAAAAATGATGCCCAGCGCGTGCTGCTGGAGGCGTTACAGCTGGCAAACCGCACCGGGTTTATCAGTCACTTTGTGATTGAAGGTGAAGTGATGGCCCAGCAGCTGCGTCAGCTTATTCAGCTCAACACGCTGCCGGAGCTGGATCAGCACCGCGCCCAGCGTATTCTGCGCGAGATTAACCAGCACCATCGCCACAAGTTCGCCCACTTCGACGAGAACTTCGTTGAACGCTTGCTGAATCATCCGGAAGTGCCTGAGCTTATTCGTACCAGCCCGCTGACGCAGCGCGAATGGCAGGTGCTGGGGCTTATCTATTCAGGCTACAGCAATGAGCAGATTGCCGGTGAGTTGGCGGTGGCGGCAACCACCATCAAAACGCATATTCGTAATCTGTATCAGAAGCTGGGCGTGGCGCACCGTCAGGATGCAGTGCAGCATGCACAGCAGCTGTTGAAGATGATGGGGTACGGGGTGTAAGTCCTCTGCGGTCTGATGCCCTCACCCCGGCCCTCTCCCACAGGGAGAGGGAGAATGGCTTCTCAACATAACTCTAACTGCAAATTATTATCCTTAATCACCTGCAGCACCCCCGCCGGCGGCATCACGTCGGTGTAGACCGCATCCACCATGCTGATACTGCCCATGTTCACCATCGCGTTACGGCCAAATTTGGAGTGGTCCACCACCAGCATCACGTGACGTGAGTTTTCAATGATCGCGCGCTTGGTGCGCACCTCGTGATAATCAAACTCCAGCAACGACCCGTCGCTGTCGATGCCGCTGATCCCCAGAATGCCGAAGTCGAGACGGAACTGAGAGATAAAATCGAGCGTCGCTTCGCCAATGATGCCGCCGTCGCGGCTGCGCAGTTCGCCCCCGGCGAGGATGATGCGGAAATCGTCTTTCTGCATCAGGGTATTGGCCACGTTCAGGTTGTTGGTCACGATGCGCAGGTTTTCGTGATCCAGCAGCGCATGGGCGACCGCTTCTGGCGTGGTGCCGATATCAATAAACAGCGTCGCCCCGTTGGGGATCTGGGTGGCGACTTTGCGGGCGATGCGCTCTTTCTCTGCCGTTTGCGTGGCTTTGCGGTCATGCCACGAGGTGTTGACCGAGCTGGACGGCAGCGCCGCCCCGCCATGGTGGCGCAAAATACGGTTTTGATCGGCAAGATCGTTCAGGTCGCGGCGGATGGTTTGTGGGCTGACGGCAAACTGTTCCACCAGCTCTTCAGTACTGACGTATCCCTGTTTTTTTACCAGTTCGATAATGGCGTCATGACGTTGTGTTTGTTTCATGAAATATCCCTGGGAATTATGTTCGTTTTCGCGCATGGAGCGTGTCGGCAAACGCCATTGCCAGCCCGACGGCCAGCCCGGTGACGTGCGCACCATTGGCGATAGACATACCAAACAGATCAAACCATCCGGCAATTAGCCATATTAACGCAAAGGTTATCAATCCGCGCTGCAGATAGATGCCACTTTCGGGGTCGCGCTCGCCTCTGAGCCAGACATAGCCCATCAGGGCATACACCACGCCGGATAAGCCACCGAACCACGGGCCGCTGAATTTGTGCTGCACATAGCCGCTCAGCAGGGCGCTAATGATGGTGATAACAATCAGCTTGCCGCTGCCCAGACGCTTCTCCACGGCCCCGCCGAGATACCACCACCACAGCAGGTTAAAGAGAATATGCATCACCGAGAAGTGCATCAGCGCGTGGGTGAAATAGCGCCAGACGTCAAAATCCAGAGACGGATCGTATGGCCACGCAAGCGCGATCATCACGCTCTGGTCGCCCACCACGTTCATAATGATGAAGACGATAATGCAGGCCGCCATCAGCAGCAGCGTAAACGGACCTGCGCGTTCGCGAATGGTGGCAAGAAAAGGGAAGCGCCGGTAATGCAATCCGCTCCCCGTCTGCCCGGACTGCCAGCTCGCGGCCAGGTAGCGGGGATCGGCGGGGTTCTCAAGAAAGCGGGCCAGTTCCGCATTCACGCGATCGGCCTGGCTTTCGTCCGCCAGCCAGACATCGGTTTTCGTGTGCTGCTGAACGGTCAGGATGATGCCCTGGGTTGCCATGTAGTCGACAAACGCCTGGGCGACGCGCGGATTGGTAAAAGAGGTGATCATCAACATGGGCGGCGGTCGCTTATTTCCACACAAAAGGGGACAGTATAGCGGGATCAGCGCTCAAAAGCGTATTCCACTTCTGCCGGGAAATGACGATGCCAGGCATCGAAACCGCCGTCGACGCTGTAGACCGCATCATAGCCCTGCTGAATAAGGTACTGCGCCGCACCTTTGCTGCTGTTGCCGTGATAGCACATCACCATCACCGGCGTATCGAAGTCGTTATCGCGCATAAACGCGCCCAGCGTATCGTTGGTGAGGTGGAACGCACCCGGGGTGTGGCCCATCGCAAAACTCTGCGGATCGCGGATATCCACCAGCACCGCCGTTCCCTGGTGCATCTTCTGGTGGGCTTCTTCTACGTTAATACATTCAAACTGATCCATGGTGTTCTCTTTCTGTTGTTCAGGTTGGGTGCGCTCTGATGCCCTCACCCCAGCCCTCTCCCACGGGGAGAGGGAGAAAAGTTAGTCGCACTATTTTACCCCGTAGTGTACGTCCTGGCGGCGGGTAAACGCCATTATGTTATCCATATCACTCTAAATTGTTTTTTTGATGTTACCAAAAGCGCGTTCCTTTGCTATTATGAGCGATATCGAACATTTCTGAGCTTTAACGAAAGTGCGTGAGGGTGTTATGGAAACCAAAGATCTGATTGTGATAGGCGGTGGCATCAACGGTGCCGGTATTGCGGCAGACGCCGCAGGACGCGGATTATCCGTACTGATGCTGGAAGCTAACGACCTCGCCTGCGCGACGTCGTCCGCCAGCTCCAAACTGATTCACGGTGGCCTGCGCTACCTGGAGCACTACGAATTCCGCCTGGTCAGTGAAGCGCTGGCCGAACGTGAAGTGCTGCTGAAGATGGCACCGCACCTGGCCATCCCGATGCGTTTCCGCCTGCCCCATCGCCCGCATCTGCGTCCGGCGTGGATGATTCGAATCGGTCTGTTTATGTACGATCATCTGGGTAAACGCACCAACCTGCCGGGTTCAACCGGTTTGCGTTTTGGCTCAGAATCGGTCCTTAAGCCTGAAATCGTGCGCGGTTTCGAATATTCCGACTGCTGGGTGGACGATGCGCGTCTGGTGCTGGCCAACGCACAGATGGTTGAGAAGAAAGGCGGCGAAGTGAAAACCCGCACCCGCGCCACCGCTGCGCGCCGTGAAAACGGCCTGTGGATCGTCGAAGCGGAAGACGTGGATACCGGCGAGAAGTTCAGCTGGAAAGCGCGCGGTCTGGTAAACGCCACCGGCCCATGGGTGAAACAGTTCTTCGACGAGGGGATGCATCTGCCATCTCCGTACGGTATCCGCCTGATCAAAGGCAGCCACATTGTGGTACCACGCGTGCACACCCAGAAGCAGGCCTACATTCTGCAGAACGAAGACAAGCGCATCGTGTTTGTAATCCCATGGATGGACGAATTCTCCATCATCGGCACCACCGACGTGGAGTACAAAGGAGATCCGAAAAACGTCGAGATCGACGAGAGCGAAGTGAGCTACCTTCTGAAGGTGTATAACGCGCACTTCAAGAAACAGCTGTCCCGCGATGACGTGGTCTGGACTTACTCCGGCGTGCGTCCGCTGTGCGATGACGAATCTGACTCACCGCAGGCGATTACCCGCGACTATACGCTCGATATTCACGACGTGGACGGTCAGGCACCGCTGCTCTCCGTGTTTGGCGGCAAGCTCACCACCTACCGTAAGCTGGCTGAGCACGCGCTGGAAAAACTGGCGCCGTACTACAAAGGCATTGGCCCGGCGTGGACCAAAGGCGCGGTACTGCCTGGCGGGGAAATTGCCGGTAACCGCGATGATTACGCTGCGAAACTGCGTCGTCGCTACCCGTTCATCACCGAAGGCATGGCGCGCCACTATGCCCGTACCTACGGCAGCAACACGGAATTGATCCTGGGTGACGCGAAAGAGATTGCCGACCTGGGCGAACATTTTGGCCACGAGTTGTACGAAGCCGAACTGCGCTATCTGGTGGAACATGAGTGGGTTCGCCGTCTGGATGATGCCATCTGGCGTCGTACCAAAGAGGGAATGTGGCTGAACGCCGAACAGCAGTCTCGCGTGGCGCAGTGGTTGCTGCAGCATGCGGGAAAGCGTGAGCTGTCGTTGGCGTCGTGATGCGATCGGTGCGGGCTGATGCCCGCACCCTGCCCCTCTCCCACCGGGAGAGGGAACAAACACTAAAAACGGCAACCAGGGTTGCCGTTTTGCTTTTATAACCGCACCGGATCGATATGCCAGATCGTCTCGGCATACTCCTTGATGGTCCTGTCTGACGAGAAATACCCCATATTGGCGATGTTATGCATCGCGACGCTGGTCCACTTCTCCTGCTGACGATACAGCTCGTCCACCCTGTCCTGACAATCCACGTAGCTGCGGTAATCCGCCAGCACCTGATAGTGGTCGCCAAAGTTAATCAGCGAATCCACCAGGTCCCGATAGCGCCCAGGCTCGTCTGGGCTAAACACCCCGGTGGCGATTTGCGTCAGCACCTGACGTAGCTCCTCATCCTCTTCGTAATACTCACGCGGCGAGTAGCCCTTCTTGCGCAGCGCCTCCACCTCTTCCGTGGTATTCCCGAAGATAAAGATATTCTCCGCCCCCACGTGCTCCAGCATTTCGACGTTGGCCCCGTCCAGCGTACCGATGGTCAGCGCACCGTTAAGGGCAAACTTCATGTTACTGGTGCCGGACGCTTCCGTCCCGGCGGTGGAGATCTGCTCAGAGAGATCGGCCGCCGGAATGATCAGCTGCGCGAGGCTGACGCTGTAGTTCGGAACAAAGACCACCTTCAGCTTGTCGCCAATATCCGGATCGTTGTTGACCACCTTCGCCACATCGTTGATGAGGTGAATAATGTGCTTCGCCATGTAGTAGGCGGACGCCGCCTTACCGGCAAAGATCTTCACGCGCGGTACCCACTCCGCCGTCGGATCGGCCTTGATGCGGTTATAGTGGGTGATCACATGCAGCACGTTCATCAGCTGGCGCTTGTACTCGTGAATACGCTTGATCTGCACGTCGAACAGCGCTTTCGGGTTCGCCACCACGTTCAGATGCAGCGCCAGCCAGACTGACAGACGTTTTTTGTTCAACAGTTTGGCTTCCCGTACGGCCTTGTTCACCGCCGGGAAATCAATATGCTGTTCAAGCTCGCTCAGTTGGCTGAGATCGGTTCGCCAGGTGCGGCCAATGTGTTCATCCAGCACCTCAGAAAGCGGCTGGTTTGCCAGCGCCAGCCAGCGACGCGGCGTAACCCCGTTGGTCACGTTGCAGAAACGCGTCGGGAAGATCTTCGCAAAGTCCGCAAACAGCGACTGCACCATCAGGTTCGAGTGCAGCTCTGACACCCCGTTCACCTTGTGGCTGATCACCACCGCCAGCCAGGCCATGCGTACGCGGCGACCGTTCGATTCATCGATGATAGAAGCGCGACTCAGCAGGCCGGTATCGTTCGGATACTGCTCCTGCAACGTCTTGAGGAAGTAGTCGTTGATCTCGAAGATAATCTGCAAGTGACGCGGCAAAATTTTGCCGAGCATATCCACCGGCCAGGTTTCCAGCGCTTCGCTCATCAGCGTGTGGTTGGTGTAGGAGAAGACCTGACAGGTCACCTCGAACGCGTCGTCCCAGCTGAACTTATGCTCGTCGATAAGCAGACGCATCAGCTCCGGGATCGACAGCACCGGATGGGTATCGTTGAGGTGAATGGCGGTTTTTTCCGCCAGATTGGCGTAGGTCTTGTGCAGCTGATAGTGACGGCTGAGGATGTCCTGAATCGTCGCGGAGACGAGGAAATACTCCTGACGCAGGCGCAGCTCACGCCCGGAATAGGTCGAGTCGTCCGGGTAGAGCACGCGGGAGACGTTCTCGGAGTGGTTTTTATCTTCCACCGCCGCGAAGTAGTCGCCCTGGTTAAATTTACCCAGGTTGATCTCGCTACTGGCCTGCGCGTTCCACAGACGCAGCGTATTGGTCGCGTCGGTGTCATAACCGGGAATGATCTGGTCATAGGCGACAGCGAGGATCTCTTCGGTTTCCACCCAGCGGGACTTTTTCCCTTCCTGCTGAATACGCCCGCCAAACCGCACCTTGTAGCGCGTATTGTGGCGTTTAAACTCCCACGGGTTACCGTATTCCAGCCAGTAATCCGGGGACTCTTTCTGACGCCCGTCAACGATGTTCTGTTTGAACATACCGTAGTCGTAGCGAATACCGTAGCCACGGCCCGGCAGGGCCAGCGTCGCCAGTGAATCCAGGAAGCAGGCAGCAAGTCGCCCCAGACCACCATTACCGAGGCCAGGGTCGTTCTCTTCGTCAATCAGCTCTTCTAAATCCAGCCCCATCTCCTCCAGCGCGCTTTTTACATCGTCATAAATACCCAGCGACAACAGCGCGTTAGACAGAGTGCGGCCAATCAAAAATTCCATCGACAGGTAATAAACCTGACGCGTTTCCTGTGAGAGCTGGGCGCGGTTGGAGCGCAGCCAGCGTTCGACCATGCGGTCACGCACCGCAAACAGGGTGGCGTTCAGCCACTCGTGCTTGTTGGCGATAACCGGATCTTTCCCGATGGTGAACATCAGCTTATAGGCGATAGAGTGCTTTAACGCCTCAACGCTGAGCGTGGGTGAAGAGTAGCTAAAAGGAGCGTTCATATCAGTAACTTCGCCTCGTTACATCAAGCGTTGATAGAGATCGCGGTATGACTGCGCCGCAACGTGCCAGCTAAAGTCCATGGACATCGCCTGGCGTTGGACGTAACGCCACAGCGACGGACGGGACCACAAGACGAAAGCACGCCGAATCGCCCGTAGCAGCGACCAGGCATTACTGTCCTCAAAGACAAACCCGCTGGCGATACCGTCCGCCAGGTTTTCCAGCGAGCTGTCAGATACGGTATCCGCCAGCCCGCCCGTACGGCGTACCAGCGGTAGGGTGCCGTATTTCAGGCCGTAAAGCTGCGTCAGGCCGCAGGGCTCGAAACGGCTCGGTACCAGGATCACGTCCGCGCCGCCCATGATCCGGTGCGAGAACGCTTCGTGATAGCCAATCTGCACGCCCACCTGCCCCGGGTGTTCCGCCGCGGCCGCCAGGAATCCTTCCTGCAATACCGGGTCGCCCGCGCCGAGTAGCGCCAGCTGTCCGCCCTGCTCCAGCAGACCCGGCAGTGCCTCCAGCACCAGATCCAGCCCTTTCTGGCTCGTCAGACGGCTCACCACCGCGAATAACGGCACTTTGTCGTTAACCTTCAGCCCCATCGCAATCTGTAGCTGGCGTTTGTTTTCCGCTTTATCTTCCACGGAATCACGGCCATAGCGGGCCGCCAGCAGCAGATCGGTCTCGGGGCTCCAGATCTGCTCATCGACACCGTTGAGGATACCCGAAAGACGCCCTTCACGATGGCGCTGACGGAGCAACCCTTCCAGGCCGTAACCAAACTCAGGCTGCGTGATTTCACGGGCGTAGGTCGGGCTGACGGCCGTGATGTGATCGGCATAATAAAGCCCGGCTTTCAGGAACGAGATCTGCCCGTTAAACTCCAGCCCATGCATGTTATAGAACGACCATGGCAGATCGATTTCATTCATGTGATGGGCGTAGTACATGCCCTGATACGCCAGGTTATGCACCGTAAAGACCGACTTCGCCGGGTGGCCCCGCGCCGCCAGGTACGCCGGAGCGAGCCCCGCATGCCAGTCGTGGGCGTGCACAATGTCCGGGCGCCAGAACGGATCCAGCCCTACCGCCATTTCAGCCCCAACCCAACCGAGCAGCGCAAAACGCAGCACGTTGTCGGTATAGGCAAACAGGTTCGTATCGTGATACGGGCTACCTGGCCGGTCATATAAGTGCGGCGCGTCGATCAGGTAAATGCCCACGCCATTGTAATGTCCATACAGCAGGGTGATGCGTCCGGCAAAGGTGTCACGGCGCGTCACCACCTTTGCATCGGGAATGCCGCGCCGGATATCCGGGAAGGCGGGCAGCAGGACTCGGGTATCGACTCCGCCGGCGATTTGCGCCGCGGGTAATGCACCAAGAACATCCGCCAGGCCGCCCGTTTTTAACAACGGGAACATCTCAGAACATACGTGTAAAACCTGCATCATCGCTCCTGTTTGATCTGCAGTTTCCGCAACATTTCCCGTGTGACTAACACGATCCCCTCTTCAGAACGGTAGAAGCGACGTGCATCTTCTTCCGCGTTTTCACCAATCACCATTCCTTCAGGAATGACGCAGGCACGGTCGATCACGCAGCGACGCAGACGACACGAACGCCCGACCCAGACATCCGGCAGCAGCACCGCCGAATCGATATTACAGAATGAGTTTATACGCACGCGCGGGAACAGCACCGACTGCACCACCACCGAGCCGGAGATAATGCACCCGCCGGAAACCAGCGAGTTCAGCGTCATGCCGTGGCTGCCGGAGCGGTCCTGCACGAATTTCGCTGGCGGCAGGGATTCCATATGGGTACGGATCGGCCAGTTCTGGTCGTACATATCCAGCTCAGGCGTGACGGAGGCCAGATCGAGGTTGGCTTTCCAGTACGCTTCCAGCGTTCCCACATCGCGCCAGTAAGGTTCCGCATTCGGATCTGACTGCACGCAGGACAACGGGAAAGGATGTGCATAGGCCATGCCAGCTTTGGTAATTTTTGGAATGATGTCTTTGCCGAAGTCGTGGCTGGAGTGTTCGTCTTTGTCGTCTTCTTCCAGCAGCTCATAAAGGTAATCTGCATCAAAGACATAAATCCCCATGCTGGCGAGCGATTTGGTGTCATCTCCCGGCATGGTGGGCGGGTTGGCCGGTTTTTCAACGAAGTCGATAATTTTATCGTCCGCGTCCACGTGCATCACGCCAAACGCCGTCGCTTCAGCAACGGGCACCGGCAGACACGCCACGGTGCAGCGCGCCCCTTTTTCGACGTGGTCAATGAGCATGTGGGAGTAGTCTTGCTTGTAGATGTGGTCCCCGGCGAGGATCACGATGTACTCCGCGTTGTAGCGGCGAATGATATCGAGGTTCTGGGTCACCGCATCAGCGGTGCCGCGGTACCAGTTTTCACCGTGAACACGCTGCTGGGCAGGCAGGAGATCGACAAACTCATTCATCTCTTCGCTGAAGAATGACCAGCCGCGCTGAATATGCTGCACCAGGGTGTGCGACTGATACTGCGTAATGACGCCAATGCGGCGAATACCGGAGTTCAGGCAGTTGGACAGTGCAAAATCGATAATTCGAAACTTACCACCAAAGTGAACAGCCGGCTTGGCGCGCTTGATGGTCAAATCTTTCAGACGGGTTCCGCGCCCGCCCGCGAGGATCAGGGCAACCGTTTTTAAGGGGAGCTGGCGTGCCAACATTAAGGGATCGTTCTTCTCTAATCTAACCATGACTAACTCCTTTTTTATCATCTTTGGAATACGCACACTCCGTGCGCAGGCCCGTGCCAGACAGCCATTACTACCGGATTATCCGCTCCGGCAAAGGGGGGAACGGCGCGCCATTCCCCGTCAGGTAAAACAATCTCTGCGACGTCATCCGTCGCGTTCAGCGTAACCAGCCAGCGATCCGAAAGCAGGATCTGCAGGCGCGGTATGCCGTGTTGCCACTCTTGCGCGCTTAACGGTTGCGCGTCTTGATTCAGCCAGCGAACGTTGCCGTCGCCCTCCTCCCACCAGCGGTTGGCGGTGAGCGCGGGGATCTGCTGGCGAAGATGGATCAGCGCCGCGGTAAAGTGAATCAAACCGCTGTTCGCTTCTCCCCAGTCGAGCCAGGTTAAGGTGTTGTCCTGGCAATACGCATTGTTGTTACCGTGCTGGCTGTGGCCATGTTCATCCCCTGCCAGCAGCATCGGCGTGCCCTGCGACAACAGCAGCGTGGTCAGCAGCGCATGCACGCTGGCACGTCGCCGTTCGATAACGTCCAGGCTTCCGCCTAACCCTTCTATACCATGATTAAAGCTATGGTTATTGTTAGTGCCATCGCGATTCTCCTCGCCATTTGCCTCATTGTGTTTCTGATTGAAACAAACGCAGTCCCGGAGCGTAAAACCGTCGTGCGCGGTCACCAGGTTGACGGTGGCAGAAGGTCGTTTGCCATCGCGTTTAAACAGATCGCTGGAAGCGGCAAAGCGTCCGGCGAACTCCCCCAGAGACAGATTTCGCGCCAGCCAGAATCGGCGTACAGCATCGCGATAATGGTCGTTCCACTCGGCAAACAGCGGTGGGAAATTGCCCACCTGGTAGCCGCCTTCACCAATATCCCACGGCTCGGCAATCAGCTTCACCTGCGAGAGCACCGGACAGTTTCTTATCGCCTCAAACAGCGGCGCCTGCTGGCTGAACGCCGGCGTGCGTCCCATCACCGGTGCCAGGTCGAAACGAAAACCGTCAACATGGAACGTTTCCACCCAATATTTCAGGCATTCGTAAGCAAAATGCGTCACCGCCGGATGGCTGAGGTTGAGCGTGTTACCGCAACCGGTCCAGTTGTGGTAATCACCATCCTCTCTGATCCAATAATAGCTACGGTTATCAATTCCGCGCATGGAGAGCGTCGGGCCGTCGAGATCGCTTTCCGCGCTGTGGTTCAGCACCACGTCCAGAATCACTTCGATACCCGCCGCATGAAGCGCCTTCACCGCATCGCGAAACTCATCCCGCGCCTTGTCCGGGTTGACGGCATAGCGCGGGTCGAGCGCAAACATTGCCAGCGGGTTGTAGCCCCAGTAGTTGCTCAGCCCCAGCCGCTGCAGGCGAGGCTCGCTGGCGAAATGGGCGATGGGCAACAACTCAAGAGCGGTGATCCCGAGGTGTTTCAGATAGGCGATCATGGTCGGATGGCCGAGCGCCTTATAGGTGCCGCGCATCTCTTTGGGGATAGACGGATGGAGGTAGGTCAGCCCTTTTACATGGGCCTCATATATAACGGTGTTGCCCCACGGCGTGCCCGGCGGGGCATCGTCTTCCCAGTCGTAGTGGTCACCCACCACCACGCTTTTCGGGACGATATGGGCGCTGTCGCGGTGGTCAGGTTCCCCATAGCCGACGTGGAAAATCGGGTCATCTTTAAATTCGCCCTCCACGCGGTGGGCACAAGGATCAATCAGCAGCTTCGCCGGGTTAAACCAGTGCCCCTGAGAAGGCTCCCAGGGACCATGAACGCGAAAACCGTAGTGCATTCCAGGCCGCCCGCCGGCCAGGTAGCCGTGCCAGGTATCCCCGGTGCGTGCCGGTAAATCGTAACGATGTTCGTTACCTTCACCATCAAAAACACAGAGTTCGACCCGCTCCGCGTGAGCAGAAAAGAGGGTGAAATTGACCCCCTTTCCGTCATAACTCGCCCCGAGCGGTTCGGGTTTACCTGCCGTAAGCTGCGTCATTCGCCCTCCCGCACCAGCCAGATGGTACCGAGCGGCGGCAGCGTCAGGCTCAGAGAGTTGGGGCGCCCGTGGCTTTCGATGGCATCGCTCTGGACCCATCCGCCGTTACCGGCATTGCTGCCGTGGTAATGCATGGAATCGGTGTTGAGGATTTCGCGCCACTTACCGGCCTGATTAATGCCAAAGCGGTAATGATGACGGGGTACCGGCGTAAAGTTGCTGGCGACAATAATCTCGTTGCCCGCTTTATCCCGGCGCACAAAGACAAACACCGAGCGTTCGTTGTCGTCCACCACCAGCCACTCAAAACCGTAGGGATCGAAATCCAGCTCGTGCAGCGCTTTATGGTGGCGGTAGGTCAGGTTAAGGTCACGCACCAGTCGCTGTACGCCGTGATGCCAGTTATCGCCCCCTTCCAGCAGATGCCAGTCGAGGCTGGTATCGTGGTTCCACTCCCGCCCCTGGGCGAACTCGTTGCCCATAAACAGCAGTTTTTTGCCCGGGAAGGCGAACATCCAGCCGTAGTAGGCGCGCAGGTTGGCGAACTTCTGCCACGCGTCGCCCGGCATCCGGTCGAGGATGGATTTTTTACCGTGCACCACTTCATCGTGCGACAGCGGCAGCATGAAGTTTTCGGTGTAGTTGTAGAGCAGCCCGAAGGTGAGTTTGTCGTGATGGTACTGACGATAGACCGGGTCGAGCTTCATATAGTCGAGCGTGTCGTGCATCCAGCCCAGGTTCCACTTGTACCAGAAGCCCAGGCCCCCCATGGACGGTGGACGCGAAACACCGGCAAAGTCAGTCGACTCTTCCGCCATCGTCACCGCGCCCTCAACCTGCTCGCCAATAATGCGGTTGGTGCTGCGCAAAAATTCGATGGCTTCCAGGTTTTCACGACCGCCATATTCGTTCGGGATCCACTCCCCCTCTTTACGGCTGTAGTCGCGGTAAATCATCGATGCCACCGCATCCACGCGCAGGGCATCAATGCCAAAACGTTCGATCCAGTACAGCGCATTCCCGACGAGGTAGTTCGCGACTTCACGGCGACCGTAGTTGTAGATAAGCGTGTTCCAGTCCTGGTGATAGCCTTCGCGCGGGTCGCTGTGCTCGTACAGCTTCGTACCGTCAAACTCGGACAGACCAAAGTCATCAGACGGAAAATGGCCTGGCACCCAGTCGAGGATCACGTTCAGCCCGGCGGCGTGTGCGGCATTGATAAAATAGCGAAAGTCGTCGCGCGTGCCGAAACGGCGCGTCGGGGCATACAACCCGGTTGGCTGGTAGCCCCAGCTTCCATCAAATGGATGCTCATTAACTGGCAGCAGCTCAAGGTGGGTAAAGCCCATCCATTTGGCATACGGCACCAGCTGATCGGCAAGCTCCCGGTAGCTGAGCCAGAAGTTGTTATCGGTGTGGCGTCGCCAGGATCCGAGATGCACTTCATACACGGAGATGGGGGCATCGAAACGGTTGGCCTGTTTGCGCTCCTCGCTCTGCACCACTTTTTCCGGCAGCCCGCAAATCAGCGAGGCAGTATCCGGGCGCATCTGCGCTTCGAACGCGTACGGGTCCGCTTTAATGCGCAGCTTTCCGTGGGCGTCGATCATCTCAAATTTATAGAGCTGACCGTTTTGCGCGCCGGGGATGAACAGCTCCCAGATGCCCGTTTCCCGACGCAGGCGCATCGGATGACGGCGACCATCCCAGTAGTTGAACTGCCCGACAACGGAGACGCGCCGGGCGTTAGGTGCCCACACGGCAAACCGCGTGCCGGTGATGCCGTCCATCGTATCCGCATGGGCGCCCAGCGTTTCGTACGGGCGTAAATGGGTACCTTCAGACAGCAGCCAGGCATCCATCTCCTGTAACAGCGGACCAAAACTGTAGGGATCGTCGATCAGGTTTTGCTGACCGTGCCAGATGACGGCGAGTTGATAACGAAAAGGGTTTTTACGACGGGGCATGACGCCCGAGAAGAAGCCACGCGAGTCGAGGCATTCCAGATTGCCTACCTTGCGGCCGGTTTTAGGTTCGATAACCCACACTTCTGTGGCATCCGGTAACAGCGCACGGACTTCCAGTCCCGCCTCTGTTTGGTGCATCCCCAGCACAGAAAAGGGGTCGGCAAAATGACCCGCAATAAGCGCATTAATCACGTCTCTATCCACACGATCGGACATGGTATTCATCCTGTTTTTTATGTCGCCCTTTTTAAGCGCCTGGGACGACTTTAATGTGACCTGAACGGGCTTCCACTTAGTCCCGTCCTAACCTCAGGTAAGAAATGACTCTTCCTTAAAGCATAGCCAACGCTCTACATGACTCCTGATAAAAAATAAGACATACGCGTTTTACTCCATGTAGTACGCAAAAAAAGGGGGTGAAAATCACCCCCGGTAGTTAACAAATTATTACGCCAGTTGGCGCAGCATGCGGCGTAGCGGCTCGGCGGCGCCCCACAGGAGCTGGTCACCCACGGTGAACGCGGAGAGGAACTCTGGCCCCATGTTCAGCTTACGCAGACGCCCTACCGGCGTGGTCAGCGTGCCGGTGACGGCCGCTGGCGTCAGTTCGCGCATGGTGATATCGCGATCGTTTGGCACTACTTTCGCCCACGGGTTGTGCGCGGCGAGCAGCTCTTCCACGGTCGGAATAGACACATCTTTTTTCAGTTTAATGGTGAAGGCCTGGCTATGGCAGCGCAGCGCGCCGATACGTACGCACAGACCGTCAACCGGAATGGTGTTCGCGGTATTGAGGATTTTGTTGGTCTCAGCCTGACCCTTCCACTCTTCACGGGTCTGGCCGTTATCCAGCTGTTTGTCGATCCACGGGATCAGGCCACCGGCCAGCGGTACGCCAAAGTTATCCACCGGCAGTTCGCCGCTGCGGGTCAACTCGGTGACTTTACGCTCGATATCGAGGATTGCGGACGCCGGGTTTGCCAGCTCGGCCGCAACGCTGTGGTGCAGCTGGCCCATTTGGGTCAGCAGTTCACGCATATGACGCGCACCGCCGCCGGACGCGGCCTGGTAGGTCGCCACGGAGACCCACTCCACCAGGTCCTGTGCGAACAGGCCGCCGAGGGACATCAGCATCAGGCTGACGGTACAGTTACCGCCGACAAAGGTTTTCACGCCGTTGTTGAGGCCTTTGGTGATCACGTCCTGGTTCACCGGGTCGAGAATGATGATGGCATCGTCTTTCATGCGCAGCGAAGAGGCCGCGTCAATCCAGTAGCCCTGCCAGCCGCTTTCACGCAGCTTTGGATAGATTTCGTTGGTATAATCGCCGCCCTGGCAGGTCACAATAATGTCGAGTGCCTTCAGCGCTTCCAGATCGTAAGCATCCTGCAACGTCCCTGTGGTACCACCAAAGGACGGTGCAGCCTGGCCGAGCTGGGAAGTGGAGAAGAAGACCGGGCGGATAGCGTCGAAATCGCGCTCTTCAACCATGCGTTGCATGAGTACAGAGCCGACCATACCGCGCCAGCCGATAAAACCAACGTTTTTCATAGCATTTGTTTCCTGCAGAGGGTGTGTGCTGATTGTGCAAGCCAGTATTGAACTGGGATATGCTTCACATTACAAAATGCTGCCAAAGTCGCAAGCGAAATTAATCGATGATTGCCCGGCAATCAGAAAAAGAGCTAATCATCCTAATAACCATAGAGAAATTCAGGGCTAATTTACATGAGTGAAATCATTTCTGCGGCGGTTTTATTGATCCTGATAATGGATCCTCTGGGAAACCTGCCGATCTTCATGTCGGTGCTGAAGCACACCGAACCCAAGCGCCGACGGGCGATCATGATCCGCGAGCTGCTTATCGCCCTGCTGGTGATGTTTATCTTCCTGTTTGCCGGGGAAAAAATTCTTGCCTTCCTGAATCTGCGCGCCGAAACCGTTTCGATTTCCGGCGGGATTATTCTGTTCCTGATTGCCATTAAGATGATTTTCCCGAGCGCCGAAGGGGGCAGCAGCGGCCTGCCGGCGGGTGAAGAGCCGTTTATCGTACCGCTGGCGATCCCGCTGGTCGCCGGGCCGACCATTCTGGCCACATTGATGCTCCTGTCGCATCAGTATCCCAACCAGATGAGCCATCTGGTGATTGCCCTGCTGATTGCCTGGGGCGGAACGTTCATCATCCTGCTGCAGTCGTCGCTGTTCCTGCGCCTGCTGGGCGAGAAAGGGGTCAATGCGCTGGAACGTTTGATGGGGCTGATTCTGGTGATGATGGCGACGCAGATGTTCCTGGACGGGATCCGGGCGTGGATGAAGGGCTAGGTAAAAGCAAAACGGCAATCCTTGATTGCCGTTTTTAGTGTTTGCTCCCTCTCCCCGTGGGAGAGGGCGAAAATCGGGGTTAGCTCAGCAGCGTAAACGCAATCATCCCGACAATCGCGCCCGTGGTGCCGAGGATAGTTTCCATCAGCGTCCAGGTTTTCAGGGTTTGCGCTTCAGTGGCACCGGTAAATTTACCGAACAGCCAGAAGCCTGCGTCGTTCACGTGCGACACCACAATCGAGCCACCCGCGATACAGATAGACAGCGCCGCCATCTGCGCACCGGAGTAGTTAAGCTGTTCAATCACCGGCATCACCAGGCCAACCGCCGTTAAACAGGCAACAGTCGCAGAGCCCTGAATGATACGCACCGCCGCCGCCAGCACGAAGCAGGTCACCGCGATGGGCAGACCCATTCCGGTCAGCGCTTCACCCAGTGCCGGACCAACACCGGAATCCACCAGCACCTGTTTGAACACACCGCCCGCACCGATCACCAGCAGGATAATACCCGCTGGCTGCAGCGCAGCGCCGCAGATTTCCATCACGCGGTCTTTCGGCATCCCCTGACGCATCGCCAGGCCATAAATCGCCACCAGGCACGCCACCAGGATCGCGGTGAACGGGTGACCGATAAATTCGAACCATTCGTACGCGGTAGAGCCCACCGGTACAAAGCGCGCGGCAATGGTTTTCAGACCCACCAGCACCAGCGGCAGCAGGATCAGAGACAGGCTGAAGCCGAAGGACGGCATTTTACCTTCGCCCAGGTGCGGCTCGGTAATATCATCAGGAATATGCAGTTCAACGTAGCGGCTGATGAAGTTGCCCCACAGCGGACCGGCGATAATCATTCCCGGGATTGCCGCGCACAGGCCAATCAGGATCATCCAGCCAAAGTCAGCGTGCATCTGGGAAGCCAGCAGCATCGGTGCCGGTCCCGGCAGGAGAAACGCCGCCGCCGCCGCCACGCCCGCAAACAGCGGAATAACCAGCTTCACAAGGTTAGTACCGGTATGGCGCGCCATGGAGAACGCCACGCTAATCAGCAGCACCACGGCCACTTCAAAGAACAACGGTAGCGCGCAGATCAGACCGGCCAGGCCAATCGCATAGTGTGCACGACTGTGACCAAACGATTTCAGCATCTTGACGGCAATCTGGTCGACCGCGCCCGTCTCATGCAGGATCTTGCCAAACATCGCGCCCAGCGCGACCACAATAGCCAGGAAGCCCAGTGTGCCCCCCATCCCTTTTTCCATCGTCGCAGCGATCTTGTCGAGCGGCATACCGGAAAAGAGACCTGCACCAATAGAAACCACCATCAAAGCAACAAAAGCATGCATACGCGCTTTCATCACTAAAAACAGCAGCAGCAATACCGAACCCACTGCTGTCAACACTAGCGTTAATGTACTCAAAACTTACTGCCTTTTGTTAATGACCTCGATGGTGCTGGCAACAACACCCTCCAGTGACTGATCGATATCAACCACTAAGACGTCTTTTTCATCTTCACCCGGCTCCTGCAGCGCTTCGAACTGTGTGACCAGCATCTGGGTTTTGAAGAAGTGGCCTTTACGCGCCTTGAGACGGCTTTCAATGACCTCGAAATCGCCTTTCAGGTAGATGAAAGAGAGGTTCGGGTTGCCGTCGCGCAGCAGGTCGCGGTAGGTTTTTTTCAGCGCAGAGCAGACGATCAGGGAAACTTTATTGGTGCGCTGCATGGCAAACGCGGCATCGTTCAGCGCCTGTAACCACGGTTTACGATCGTCGTCGTTCAGCGGCTCGCCGGAAGCCATCTTCATGATGTTGCTGCGCGGATGGAGGAAGTCGCCATCAAGAAACGCCGCATTAAGTTGATGCGCCACTTCGCTTGCCACGGCAGATTTACCGCTACCGGAAACGCCCATCAGGACGTAAACGTGGTGATCATGATTAGTCGTGCTCAAAGGGTGTCCCTCAGTCAATTGTTACGGGTAACAGTTATCGGTAACATTGTCCTGCCGGGGCAAAAGAGAAGCAATATCCAAACGTGCGCGAAGTGAATAAGTGTGAGCTACTTCAAATTTGTCGGATTAAATAGATCCACCCGGTGACAAGGTGAAACCTAAATCTAACATTTTCGGGGTCACTGCTTCACCACGAATGCGCGCCAGCAAGCGTTCTGCGCCAATGCGGCCCATGCGTTCACGCGGTGTCAGGACGCTCGCCAGACGCGGCTCCATCACCTGACCGATGTCATGGCCGTGGAAACCGGCAATCGCCATATCATCGGGGATCTTCAGCCCCAGACGCTGGCATTCGAACGCTGCACCGACCGCAAGGTCATCGTTGGTACAGAAAATACCGTCCAGTTGTGGATACTCGCGCCGTGCCTGGCGCATCAGCTCAATACCCGACGTATAGGACGAGGACTGCTCCACCATCACGCTGTACGGGGTCAGATTTGCGTCAAGCATCGCCTGCTCGTATCCCTTCTGTTTGATGATAGTACGTTCATCAAGACGCGCACCCAGGTAGGCGATATGACGATGACCACGCGCGATGATCGCCGCCGTCATCTGCCGCGCCGCTTCGAAGTTGTCAAACCCCACGGCAATATCAAGGCACGGCGACTGGCTGTCCATCAGTTCCACCACCGGAATACCAGCCACTTCAATCATCTTCAGCGTACGGGGGGTATGAGTACGTTCAGTTAAAATCAGGCCATCGATGTTCCAGGAAAGCATCGATTCAAGACGTTCTTCTTCCAGTTCCGGTTTGTAGCCGTAGTGCGCCAGCATGGTCTGGTAACCAAACGCATCCGTGACGCTTTCAATACCGCGCAGCACTTCGGCAAAGACCTGGTTGGTCAAAGAAGGCAGGAGGACGCCCACCGCACGACTGGTGGCATTGGAGAGAATATCAGGTGCGCGGTTGGGGATATAACCCAGTTCATCGAGAGCAGCGGCAATCTTGCCACGCAACGCTACGGAAACCTGTTCCGGGTTACGTAAAAAACGGCTGACCGTCATTTTGGTCACACCAACACGATCGGCGACATCCTGAAGTACGGGGCGTTTCTTTTTCATCGTCCTGAGAAATCTTGAAGAGAGAGATTTGCTCAGTTTATCACGGACAAAGCCCATCCTTCCCCTGTCAAAGGGAAGGATGGGCATTTATTTATGATTTATTACACCGGTGGCAGATCAAACAGCAGAATTTCACTTTCGCTGTCGGCATGCACGGAGAGCGCTTGCTCATCCCAGATGGCCAGACCATCCGCCGTTGTCGCTTTGGTGCCGTTGATGGACACGTCACCTTTCACCACCTGGATCCAGACGCGGCGGTTTGCGGCAATCTGGTGCACAGACTGTTCGTCTTTCGCCAGTGCCCAGCGGTACAGCTCCATATCCTGATGCACTTTCAGCGAACCTTCACGCGCATCCGGGGAGAGCACCAGCTGTTTGCCCTGTTTGGCGTCAAAGCGGCGCTGTTCGTAGCGCGGCGTGATGCCGGTCTCTTCTGGAATGATCCAGATTTGATACAGGTGCAGTTTTTCCGTTTTGCTCGGGTTGTACTCGGAGTGACGTACACCGGTACCCGCGCTCATGATCTGGAACTCGCCCGCCGGAACCTGCTCTTTATTGCCCATGCTGTCCTGGTGCTCAACCGCCCCTTCCAGCACATAGGTCAGGATTTCCATGTCTTTATGCGGGTGGGTACCGAAGCCCTGGCCTGCATCAATCACGTCATCGTTAATCACGCGCAGTGCGGAGAAGCCCATGAAATTTGGGTCGTAGTAGTCGGCAAACGAGAATGAATGCCATGAGTCCAGCCAGCCATGATTCGCGTGACCACGTTCGTTTGCTTTGCGTAAGTAGATCATTGTTTTCACCCTCAGTTCGTTTCGATGGAGTAAGTGTGGACGCAAACCGCCTGGGATCATAGAGGGTGAAAATTGACTCCTCTGTTCAAAAATTATGAACAAGTACAGAGGAGCCTTTTTTGCTTATTTCGCAAGGGTTACCGTGGCAGGAGAAGCCTGTTCGAAGGCCCGTTCAAGGATTTCGAGGTTAGTCAGAACGTCAGATTCCTTGACGTAATTCGCCGCACCGCGGGTAAGGGTTGCATACAGCGCGTCGTAGACGCGGCCATAGTCGCCGGTTTCTGGCGTAAGCTCTTCTCTGACCGTCACACCTTCTGCGTTCACATACTCCAGTACGCCAACCGAATCATCCGCCGCAAAGCCCGGCTCACCCGGCATGATATTGGCCTTCAGGCTGGTCTCCTGCTGATCGATACCGTACTTGATAAACGAACCTTTCGTGCCGTGAACGATAAATTTCGGGTAGTCGATTTTCACCAGATGGCTGGTTTTGACGATGGCTTTCAGGTCGCCGTAGAACAGCTGCGCTTCAAAAGTATCGTCCGGGTTGGCTTTGTTACGCAGGCTACGGATGTCATACGCCACGTGGTCCGGGCGGCCAAACAGGGAAATGATCTGATCCATGGTGTGCACGCCCAGGCCATAAAAAGAGCCATCCTGCGGCAGGCCGGGTTTGGTCTCCGCCACCGGGCGGTAGTAGTCGAAGTGGCTTTCCATTTCCACGATGTCGCCGAGCTTGCCGCTTTCTATCGCCTTTTTCGCCGTCAGGAAACAGCTGTCAAAGCGGCGGTTCTGATACGGCGTGACGGTCAGCCCTTTGCTCTTCGCCAGCGCGAACAGGGTTTTCGCTTCGGCAATGGTCGGGGTGAAGGGTTTTTCGACCAGCACGTTTTTACCCGCGTCGAGCGCGCGTTTCGCATAGTCAAAATGGCTGTCGGCATGGGTACAGACGATGACCAGTTTAACCTGCGGGTCGTTAAGCACCTCATCCAGATCGCTGGTGAAATGGATGTGGGAATACTGCGGGGACTGCTCTTCTGGCTTCGCGCGGCGACGGTAGATATGCGCCACATGCCAGCTGTCTTTACGGTTGAGAACATACGGAAGGTGATAGCGGGTCGTACTTTTACCAAATCCAATAAATGCGCAATGTAGTGTCATGGCTCAGCCCTTTTGGAAGGTTACCGGGTCTTACCATAACAAAAAAAAAGCCAGCTAAAAGCTGGCTAAAGTAATACTGGAAGCAATGTGAGCAATGTCGTGCTTTCAGGTTCCCGTAGTGGTCTTCCTGAATGCAGAGCAATAATAATCATTCTCATTCGCACTTGTCCAATACTTTTTGCAAAAAATAGCGGTTGACTCAAATTTCAAAGTCACTGATGTTGGAAGGGATGTTTAACTGACTGAGGAACAAGGAATGAGTGAGATAGTGATACGCCATGCGGAACCGAAAGATTATGACGCCATTCGTCAGATCCACGCCCAACCGGAGGTGTACCACAACACACTACAGGTTCCTCATCCGTCTGAGCAAATGTGGCAAGAACGACTCACCGACCAGCCCGGCATTAAGCAACTGGTCGCCTGTATAGACGGTAATGTCACCGGGCATCTGTGCATCGCTGTCGCGCAACGCCCACGCCGCAGCCATGTGGCTGATTTTGGGATTTGTGTAGGCGCGCAGTGGCAAAACCGGGGCGTTGCCAGCGCACTGATGCGCACCATGATTGATATGTGCGATAACTGGCTGCGCGTTGACCGCATTGAGCTGACGGTGTTTGTCGATAACGAGCCGGCGATTGCGGTGTACAAAAAACACGGATTTGAGATTGAAGGCACAGGCAAGCGTTATGCCCTGCGCAACGGCGAGTATGTGGATGCGTATTATATGGCGCGAATGAAGTAGTTTGTTGCCCTCACCCTAACCCTCTCCCACCGGGAGAGGGAATTACACAACAGATTAATACCCCGCCGTTAAATCATCCACCGACCGCGGGTCTGATGCGCCAAACAGCGCCCCGTCCGGCCCCACCATAATGCTCTGGGTGCTGCCCATCGCCTCTTTCACCGCCACCTTCTGTCCGCGCTGCTCCAGCAGTTTGATCGTATCCGGGCTAAAGCCCTTTTCGACGCGCAACTCATCCGGCAGCCACTGGTGGTGGAAACGCGGGGCGTTGGTCGCTTCGGCGACGTTCATCCCAAAGTCGATACTGTTTACCACCATCTGCAGCACGGTGGTGATAATCCGGCTGCCGCCCGGGCTACCGGTCACCAGCCAGGTTTTACCATCTTTCACCATAATGGTCGGTGACATCGACGACAGCGGACGTTTCTTCGGCCCCACCGCGTTGGCATCGCCACCGACCAGCCCGTAGACGTTCGGCACACCCGGTTTGGCAGAGAAGTCATCCATCTCGTTGTTCAGCAGAATGCCGCTGTTGCCCGCCACAATCCCGGTTCCAAAGGTGGTATTGAGCGTATAGGTCACCGCCACCGCGTTACCGTCTTTATCCACCACCGAGAAGTGGGTGGTCTGGTTACTTTCATACGGTGCCAGCTTGCCAGGGCGGATCTCGCTCGACGGCTTAGCCTTATTGATGTCGATCTGATCGGCAATGGATTTGGCATACGCTTTGTTGGTCAGCGCCTGCCACGGCACCTTCACAAAGTCCGGGTCGCCAAGGTATTCCGAGCGGTCGGCATAGGCGCGTTTTTCCGCCTCGGCCATCACCTGCATGGCATCGGCACTGCCGAAGCCGAACTTGTGCATATCGAAGTTTTCCAGAATGTTGAGGATCTGCACGATGTGGATCCCGCCGGAGGACGGCGGCGGCATGGAGAAGACCTCATAGCCGCGGTAGGTTCCGCTAATCGGCTCGCGCTCCACCGCCTTATACTCCGCCAGATCCGCTTTGGTGATCAGCCCGCCGTTTTTTTGCATCTCTTCGGCAATCTGGTCGGCAATCGCCCCTTTGTAGAAGGCGTCCGGGCCATGCTCCGCAATCAGCTCCAGGCTTTTGGCAAGGTTCTTCTGCACCAGCTTATCGCCCTTCTTCAGCGGCTCTCCGTCTTTCCAGAAGATCGCCTTGCTGTTTTCATGGTTCGGAATGACTTCACTGCCGTAGGTTTTAAGGTCATCGGCCAGGGCGTCATTCACCACAAAGCCGTCGCGCGCCAGCTTAATGGCAGGCTGGACCACTTTGTTCAGCGGCATCGTGCCGTATTTTTCCAGCGCCAGCGAGAAGCCCGCAACGGTGCCCGGCGTGCCGGACGCAAGGTGCGAGGTCAGCGATTTTTTACTGTCCGGGTTGCCCTGATCGTCAAGGAACATATCGCGGGAGGCCTGAGCAGGCGCCATTTCGCGGAAGTCGATAGCCGTCGTCTTTCCGTCTTTGGTGCGCAGCATCATAAAACCGCCACCGCCCAGATTCCCCGCCTGCGGGTGTGTTACCGCCAGCGCATAGCCGACCGCCACCGCGGCATCCACCGCATTACCGCCCTGTTTGAGAATATCGACGCCCACTTTCGTTGCCAGCGCATCCACCGAGGCCACCATCCCGTGGGTTGCCCGCACGGGATGAAACACATCTTCCTCCACGCCATAAGAGACCGGAGGTGCCGCTGGCGGGTTAGCCGCCACGCTAAATGTACCGCCTGCCATCAGCGCAGCGATGGCGACCCAGCGCAAAAGGGTTGGTTTCATCATTATTGTTCTCCAGGTGAAGGGAGCCATATTCCCCGCTTAAGCCTGGTTCACAACTCCTAAAAAATCATCGTCATGGTGAATTCAGGGTAAACTTAAGAGAAACCTCACAGAAGGAGATGACAATGAAACGCTTACTTATTCTGACGGCGTTGCTCCCGTTTGCCGCACTTGCACAGCCACTCAATACGATGAATAACCCTAACCAGCCGGGCTATGTCATTCCGAGCCAGCAGCGTATGCAGACAGAGATGATGAGCCAGCAGCAACAGCAAAAAGGGATGCTGAATCAGCAGTTGAACACGCAGACCCGAATGCAGCAGCAGAGCCTGCAAAATCAGATGAACACTAACACCCAGCGCGTGCAGCAGGGGCAAATGCGCGAGCAGCCGCTGCCGAATAAAAACGGCGGGATGTTAGGGGGGATGAGTTCTTCAGGCAGCGGACAGCAGCATATGCTGCCGTCGCAGTCGAATGGCAGTATGCTTAATCCGCAGAACTAAAGTCCGGGCCGATCAGGTCAATCGCATCGGTACAGATGCTGTCCACCCCCCAGCGCAGCAGCTCAGCCGCACGCTGGGGTTTGTTGACGGTATACACCAGAATATGCAGCCCCGCCGCTTTCAGCATCTTCACCCGCGCCTCATCCAGCAGCGTATGATTGAGATGAATAGAGACACACGCTAAGCGGGTGGTCAGCTCACGCCAGTCCTCGCGCCACTCGTCCAGCAGCAGCCCGCGCGGCAGCTCCGGCACCGCAGCCTGTGCCGCTTCAAGGGCATCAATGTCAAATGACGACAGCAGCGGTGGCGTCATGCCTTCCCATAGCTCGCGCGCGGCCAGCGCAATCACGTTGCCCGTGAGCGGCCCGGTACCGGTCGTCGGTTTGATTTCGATGTTGGCCATCATCCCGTGTTGACGACAACGGTCGGCCACTTCCGCCAGCAGCGGCAGCGGTTCGCCTTTGTACTCGCCGCTGAACCAGCTTCCGGCATCCACCTTCAGCAGATCGCGCCACGGCAGTTCCCCCGCCACGCCCCAGCCGTTGCTGGTGCGTTCGAGGTTGTCATCATGCAGCAGGAAAATTTCGCCGTCTTTCGACAGCTTGGCGTCGAACTCAATCATCGTGTGGCCGTAGCGTGCGCCAACATCAATTGCCGCCAGGGTATTTTCCGGCGCCAGTTTACCGCCGCCACGGTGGGCGACGATGTGGGGATAAGGCCAGTTGCTCATACTCGTTGTCCTGTTTCACCGTCAAATAAGTGCAGGTGATTTTCCGGCAGATGCAGCCACAGCGTGCTGCCTGCTTTCGGGCGTTCCTGATGCGGCAGACGCACCACCATTTTTTGCTCGCCCCAGCGTCCGTGCGCCAGGTTATCTGCACCCAACATCTCCAGCGTGTCCATCACCAGCGGCACGCCGCCGTCCGCCTGAGAGGTTAAACCGATATGCTCCGGGCGGATACCGAGCGTCATCTTACGCCCGGCGTAGCCACGATAGTACCAGTTGATGGGTAATGCCATCCCGCTTTCCAGCTCAAAGTGGGTGCCCGCGCTGCTGATCCGCCCTTCCAGCAGGTTCATTGCCGGGCTACCGATAAAACTCGCCACAAAGCGGGTGGCCGGTTTCTCATAGACTTCCACCGGCGTGCCAATCTGCTCGGCGATGCCTTTGTTCATCACCATCACCCGCTGGGCGAGGGTCATGGCTTCGACCTGATCGTGGGTCACGTACAGGGAGGTGGTTTTCAGACGGCGATGCAGTTGCTGCAGCTCCAGACGCATCTGCACGCGCAGCTTGGCGTCGAGGTTAGAGAGCGGTTCATCGAACAGGAACACCGCCGGATCGCGCACGATGGCACGCCCCATCGCCACGCGCTGGCGCTGGCCGCCGGAGAGCTCACGCGGACGACGCTTAAGCAGGCCATCCAGCTCCAGAATGCGCGCCGCCTCTTTCACCCGCTCGTCGATATGGCCTTTGCCCATGCCGCGGATTTTCAGCCCCCAGGCCATGTTCTCTTCCACGCTCATGTGCGGATAGAGGGCGTAGTTCTGGAACACCATCGCGATGCCGCGGTCTTTGGGCTCCATCTCGGTCACGCGCTGGCGGTCAATCCAGATATCGCCGGAGGTGACGCGCTCAAGCCCGGCCACCATGCGCAGCAGCGTGGATTTGCCGCAGCCGGACGGGCCGACCATGACGATGAACTCCCCGTCCGCCACGTCGAGGGTGAGCGGCTGAATCACCTGGGTTTTGCCATCCCAGCTTTTGGTCACTGCCTGTAGTTTTAAACCTGCCATTTTATTTCTCGCTATCGACCAGGCCGCGGACAAAGGCACGCTGCATGGCTAAAACAATGACTACGGGGGGGATAAGGGTGAGCAGCATCGCCGCCATCACCTGGTTCCAGAGGGTGGTGCCTTCGCCGGTGGCGATCATGCCCTTGATGCCCGCCACGGCGGTGCCGAGGTTGACGTCCTGAATAATCAGCAGCGGCCACAGGTACTGGTTCCAGCCGTAGATAAAGGTGATCACAAACAGTGCCGCGAGGTTGGTTTTCGACAGCGGCAGCACGATGTCGCGGAAAAAGCGCATCGGTGAGGCACCGTCAATGCGCGCGGCTTCAATCAGCTCGTCCGGCAGCGTCATAAAGAACTGGCGGAACAGGAAGGTGGCGGTCGCAGACGCCATCAGCGGCAGGGTTAATCCCGCGTAGCTGTCGAGCATCTTCAGGTTGGCGATCACTTCCACCGTCGGGAAGATACGCACCTCCACCGGCAGCATCAGGGTGATGAAAATCATCCAGAAGAAGAGGTTGCGCAGCGGAAAGCGGAACCAGACGATGGCAAACGCCGAGAGCATCGACACCGTGATTTTGCCTACCGTAATGCCGAACGCCATGATGAAGCTGTTGAGCATCATCAGCCAGAACGGCGCGCTGTTGGCCCCCACGCCCTGGGTCCAGATGGTTTTCATGTTCTCGAAAAGATGCGTGCCTGGGATCAACGTCATCGGCGTATCAAACACCGCTTTGGTGTCCAGCGTGGCGGCGACAAAGGCCACGTACAGCGGAAAGAGGATGACGATAATCCCCAGAATCAGCATGGTATGGCTGAAAATCGTCAGCCCGCGACGGTTCTCAATCATTGGTAGCGCACCTTACTTTCAACATAGCGGAACTGCACCACCGTGAGGATGATGACGAGGAACATCAGCACAACGGACTGCGCGGCGGAAGCCGAGAGATCCAGACCGGCAAACCCTTCGCGGTAGATTTTATAAATCAGCGTCGTCGTGGCCTGCACCGGGCCACCGGCGGTGGCCGCGTCGATGACCGGGAAGGTGTCGAAAAAGGCATACACCAGGTTCACCACCAGCAGGAAGAAACTCACCGGGGCAATCAGCGGCAGCGACAGCCTGAAGAAGCGGCGGATCGGGCCTGCGCCATCAATCGCGGCGGCTTCCACCAGCGAACGCGGAATGGACTGCAGCGCGGCAAAGAAGAACAGGAAGTTGTAGCTGATCTGCTTCCACACCGAGGCGAACACCACCAGGAACATCGCCTGGCCGCTGTTCTGGGCGTGGTTCCAGTCGTAGCCCAGTTCGGCCAGGAAATGGGTAATCAACCCGCGACCGGGGTTAAACAGGAAGATCCACAGCACGGCGGCGACCGCTGGCGCCACGGCGTAGGGCAGCAGCATCAGGGTCTGATACAGACGGCTGCCGCGCACCACGTAATCCACCAGCGCGGCGAAGAACAGCGAGGCGACAAGGCCGCTCACGGTGACCAGTGCGCTGAACTTCATCGTCGTCCAGAAGGAGGCCAGGTAGTAGCTGTCGTGGAACAGCGCGGTAAAGTTGTCCAGCCCGACAAACTGGCTGGAGAGCCCGAAGGGATCAACGCTTTGTACCGAATACCACAGCGCTTCGCCCGCAGGCCAGATAAAGAAGATAACGGTGATGACCAGCTGAGGCGCGACCAGCAGGTACGGCAGCCAGCGGGAACGGAACACCGGACGGGATGATGACATAGGTTAGCTCAGGTTGGTTTCCCCTCACCCCGTCCCTCTCCCAAAGGGAGAGGGGGATATGTTCCCTCTCCTTTTGGGAGAGGGTTAGGGTGAGGGTAAAAGATTAAGACTTCGTGGACTGCTCAAAGCGGCGCAGCAGCTGATTCCCGCGCTCTACCGCTGAATCCAGCGCCTGCTGTGGTGTTTTCTTGCCGGTCCACACGCTTTCCAGCTCTTCATCGACGATGGTACGGATCTGCGGCATGTTGCCCAGACGCAGCCCTTTGGTGAACGGCAACGGCGGCTTGTTCAGCATCTGACGCGTCGCGATATCCGCGCCCGGATTCTTGCTGTAGAAGCCCTGCTCGCGGGTCAGGTCATAGGCAGCCTTGGTGATCGGCAGGTAGCCGGTTTTCTGGTGCCATTCGGCCGCGTTTTCAGGTTTCGCCAGGAAGTCGAGGAACTCGGCCACCCCTTTGTAGGTGCCGGCGTCTTTACCCTGCATCACCCACAGGCTCGCTCCGCCGATGATGGCGTTCTGCGGCGCGCCTTTCACGTCTGCGTCGTACGGCATCATGCCCACGCCGTAGTTGAATTTGGCATAGTGACGGATATCCGCCAGCGAGCCGGACGAGGCGGTGGTAATGGCGCAGTCACCGTTGTAGAACTTCTCGGTGGATTCGTCTTTACGGCCGAAGTAGCTGAAATCACCCTTCTTGTTCAACTCTTCCAGCAGCGCGATGTGCTTCACCTGCTCTGGCTTGTTGAACTCCAGTACCGCGTCGGTGCCGTCGAAACCGTTGTTTTTGGTGGCCACCGGCAGGCCGTGCCAGGCGCTGAAGTTTTCAATCTGGATCCAGCCCTGCCAGCCGCTGGCGTAGCCGCACTTCATTCCCGCCGCTTTCAGCTTCGCGGTGTACTCCGCCAGATCCTGCCAGGTTTTTGGCGGTTGCTCCGGGTCTAAACCGGCTTTCTTAAAGGCGTCTTTGTTGTAGTACAGCACCGGCGTCGAGCTGTTAAACGGCTGAGACAGCAGGTGACCGGTTTTAGAATCGGTGTAATAACCCGCTACGGTCGGTACAAACTGGGATTCGTCGAAGTTGATCCCCGCCTCTTTGAACACTTCATAGACCGGTTTGATGGCTTTGGAGGCCATCATGGTCGCGGTACCCACTTCATAAACCTGTAACAACGCAGGGGCGTTACCGGTACGGAAGGCGGCAATGCCCGCGCTCAGGCTTTGCTCGTAGTTACCTTTGTACACCGGCACAATTTTGTAATCCGGATGGGTGTCGTTGAAACGCTGCGCCAGGGAGTCAACCTCTTTACCCAACTCCCCTTCCATGGAATGCCAGAACGGAATGGTCGTCACAGCCATTGCGTTCGTCGCAAAAGCCAGACCCAGTGCCAGACCCAAAGCTGTGTGTCGTAACGATGTCATTGTCATCTCTCTTATTGTGCCGGATGCGCGATATCACGCGTTTTATGCTCGCGAGGTAACATGACATGCTCGAATGACAGAAAAATAACTTTTTGTTTACAGATAAGTGACAACAAAAGGTCAGCGGGATGATGGTTGTGTGAAGGGGTTTGGGTGGGTGGTTGGGTGTGGTGGGGTGCGGTCTGATGCCCTCACCCCGGCCCTCTCCCACAGGGAGAGGGAGAAAAGCGATCGGTTCCCTCTCCCTTGAGGGAGAGGGTTAGGGTGAGGGGGAAATGCAATTAACCGCCTAAATACGCACTCCGCACCGCTTCATTCGCCAGCAGCGCATCGCCGGTATCCTCAAGCACCACGTGGCCGTTCTCCAGCACGTAACCGCGGTCGGCGAGCTTCAGCGCCTGGTTGGCGTTCTGCTCGACGAGGAAGATGGTCATCCCCTCTTTACGCAACTGCTCGATGGTGTCGAAGATCTGCTGAATGATAATTGGCGCAAGACCCAGCGACGGTTCATCCAGCAGCAGCAGGCGCGGCTGGCTCATCAGGGCGCGGCCGATCGCCAGCATCTGCTGCTCACCGCCGGACATGGTGCCCGCACGCTGAATACGACGCTCCCACAGGCGCGGGAAGAGCTCATACACCCACTTGATGCGGGACTGATACTGGTCGCGGTCAGCGAAGAAGCCGCCCATCGCCAGGTTCTCTTCCACCGTCATACGCGAGAAGACGCGACGCCCTTCAGGGACTATCGCCACCGCTTCACGCATGATCCTGGCGGTCTGCCAGTCGGTGATGTCTTTGCCATCAAACACAATCCGCCCGCTGGTGGCGCGCGGGTCGCCGCACAGGGTACCGAGCAGCGTGGTTTTGCCCGCGCCGTTAGCCCCAATCAGGGTGACGATTTCGCCCTGATTGATATGCAGGCTGACGTCGTGCAGCGCCTGGATCTTGCCGTAGTGGGCGTTGACCTTGTCAAACGTTAACATCGCTTTTTCCATCTTATGCCTCACCCAGGTATGCGCGGATCACGTCCGGATTGTTGCGGATCTCTTCCGGCGTGCCGTTTGCCAGCGGCGTCCCCTGGTTCACCACGTAGATACGGTCTGAAATGCCCATCACCAGCTTCATATCGTGCTCAATCAGCAGGATAGTGGTGTCGTGATGATCGCGAAGTTCAGCAATCAGCTCGTCCAGCTCTTTGGTCTCTTTCGGGTTCAGACCCGCTGCGGGTTCATCGAGCATCAGGATTTCCGGCTGCGTTACCATGCAGCGCACGATCTCAAGGCGACGCTGGTCACCGTACGCAAGGTTACTTGCCTGGCGGTTGGCATGCGGCAGCAGACCGATACGGTCGAGCCAGGTCGCCGCACGATCCAGCGCTTCGCTCTGCGCCCGGCGAAAGGCCGGCGTTTTCAGCAGGCCGGAGAACAGACCGGTTTTCAGCTGCTGGTGTTGCGCCACCAGCAGGTTCTCAATCACCGTCATCTCGCGGAACAGACGCACGTGCTGGAAGGTACGCACCACGCCCATGCGGGCAATCTGCTGGCCCGGCAGCCCTTCCAGGTGCTGGTCGCGCAGCATGATGGTGCCGCCCGTCGGCTTGTAGAAACCGGTCAGGCAGTTAAAGACCGTGGTTTTTCCCGCGCCGTTCGGGCCAATCAGGGAGACGATCTCTTTCTTGTGCAGATCCAGATTCACATTGTTGACTGCCAGCAGGCCGCCAAAACGCATCATCAGACCGTTAACGGATAATAATGGCTGACTCATGCCTGCTCTCCTTTCGCTTGCCCGTTCTTCAGCTTCAGCTGTGGACGGGTCATCGGCAGCAGCCCCTGCGGACGCCAGATCATCATCAGCACCATCAAACCACCCAGCATCAGCATGCTGTATTCGTTAAAGTCACGCATCAGTTCGCGCGAGACCACCAGCAGAATGGCAGCGAGGATCACGGCGAACTGCGAGCCCATCCCGCCGAGCACCACAATCGCCAGCACAAAGGCGGATTCGGCAAAGGTGAACGATTCCGGGCTGACAAAGCCCTGACGCGCGGCAAACAGCGTGCCGGCAAAACCGGCGAACGCGGCGCTGATGGTGAACGCGGTCAGCTTAATGCGGGTCGGGTTGAGGCCCAGGGAGCGGCAGGCGATCTCATCTTCACGCAGCGCTTCCCACGCGCGGCCCAGCGGCATACGCAGCAGGCGGTTAATCACGAACAGCGTGATGACCACCAGCAGCAGCGCCACCATGTAGAGCCAGATAACGCGGTCGGACGGATCATACTTCACGCCAAAGAAGTTGCTGAAGGTATCCCAGCCGCCTTCACGGGCGGTACGGCTGAACTCCAGACCAAAGAAGGTTGGTTTCGGGATCTGGCTGATGCCGTTCGGGCCGCCGGTCACCTCGGTATTGTTGAGCAGCAGGATACGGACGATTTCGCCGAAGCCTAAGGTCACAATCGCCAGGTAGTCACCGCGCAGGCGCAGCACCGGGAAGCCAAGCAGGAAACCTGCAGCGGCAGAGACCAGCCCCGCCAGCGGCAGACAGGTCCAGAAGCCGAGACCGTAATAGTGGTTCAGTAGCGCAAAGGTATACGCGCCAATGGCGTAGAAACCGCCGTAGCCCAGTACCAGCAGGCCAGAGAGCCCCACTACCACGTTCAGGCCCAGACCCAGAATAACGTAGATCATGGTCAGGGTGGCGATATCTACCGTGCCGCGCGAGACCACGAACGGCCACGCCACCGCAGCCACCAGCAGCGCCACAAGGAACAGCTTCTGCTTCACGGTGGAGCCGTCGATAGCCGGCAGGACAAACTTCGGTCCCGAGACGCCTTTCAGCGTTTTCTGGAACAGCGGACGCAGCAGCTGGAACAGGAACACCACGGCGGTGCCGATAAAGACCCACTGCCAGCGAATGTCAGCGGCGGTGTCGACCACAAGCTTTGTGCCGTTCAGCTCTAACTGAACGCCCATAAAGACGCCCGCCAGCACGAAGAACATGGCGGCAGAGAGCAGCGCCATTGCAAAATGCATCGGTTTCATACTTTCTCTACCTCCGGACGACCCAGAATACCGGTAGGCATCACCAGCAGAACCAGAATCAGCAGGGCAAACGAGACCACATCTTTATACTCGGTACTCAGATACGCTGAGGAGAGCGCTTCTGCCACGCCCAGAATCAGGCCGCCAATCATCGCGCCAGGAATACTGCCAATACCGCCCAGTACTGCCGCGGTAAAGGCTTTCATCCCGGCCATAAAGCCGATGTACGGGTTAATCACGCCGTAGAACTGGCCGAGCAGAACACCCGCCACCGCCGCCATCGCCGCGCCGATCACAAAGGTCAGGGCAATAACGCGGTCAGTGTTAATCCCGAGCAGGCTCGCCATCTTCAGATCTTCCGCGCAGGCGCGGCAGGCACGTCCCATGCGGGAGTAGCGGATGAAGAGCGTCAGGGCGAGCATCGCAATAAAGGTCACCACCCAGATAACCAGCTGCATGGTGGTGATGGAGGCAGAGAAGTTTTCGCTGGCGCCGACGATCCACTGGCCGTTAAACAGGCTTGGCAACGCCACGTCGCGCGAGCCTTCGGTCAGGCTGACGTAGTTTTGCAGGAAGATAGACATCCCAATCGCGGAGATGAGGGCAATCAGGCGCTTGGAGCTGCGTACCGGCCGGTAGGCCACCCGCTCGATGCTCCAGCCGTAGGCGCTGGCAATCACAATCGCGCCGACAAAACCGGCGGCGACCAGCAGCCAGCTGCTGTCGATACCCATCATCATCAGCGCGGCGATGATCATAAAGGAGACGTAGCTACCGATCATGTACACCTCGCCGTGGGCGAAGTTGATCATGCCGATAATGCCGTACACCATCGTATAGCCAATGGCAATCAGCGCGTAGGTGCTTCCCAGCGTGACGCCGTTAAACATCTGCTGCAGGAAATAGAGAAACTGCTCGGACATATGCAAACCTTTTTATACCCGCCCGGCGGTCCGGGCGGCGGGATAATTATTTGGCGGCCGAAGACGAACCGTCGGCGTGCCACTTAAAGACACCAAATTCAAATCCCTTCAGATCGCCTTTCTCATCCCAGTTCAGCGGCCCAATCACGGTGTTCGCCCCGTGTGCTTTTAAATCTTTCACCAGATCCAGCGGTTCTTTGCTGCCGGTGCGATCCAGCGCGGTGGCCAGAGACTGCACGGCCGCGTAGGTGATCCAGACGTACGGACCACTTGGATCTTTCTTCTGCGCCTTGAGCGCCTCTACGATAGCTTTGTTCGCCGGATCCTGGTCATAGCGTTTTGGCATCGTCACCAGCATGCCTTCAGCGGCATCACCGGCGATGTTAGACAGGGAGGCGTTACCCACGCCTTCTGGCCCCATGAACTGGGTTTTCAGACCGACCGAGCGCGCCTGGCGCAGCATCTGGCCCATTTCCGGGTAATAACCACCGTAGTAAACAAAGTCGATATTCTCTTTTTGCAGACGGGCGATCAGCGCGGAGAAATCTTTCTCACCCGCGGTAATCCCGTCGAAGAAGACAATATTTGCGCCACCTTTTTTCAGCCCGTCCTGAACAGAACGCGCCAGGCCTTCGCCGTACTGCTGTTTGTCATGAATAATGGCAATGCGCTGCGGTTTAACCGTCTCGAGGATGTATTTCGCCGCGGTTGGCCCCTGGGAGGAGTCCAGACCGGCGGTACGCATAATGTGCTGGTAGCCGCGCTGGGTCAGCTCCGGGTTGGTGGCACCGGGGGTAATCATCAGAATACCTTCGTCTTCGTAGATATCAGACGCTGGCTGAGTGGATGATGAGCACAGATGGCCGATCACATACTGGATGCCATCGTTCACGATTTTGTTCGCCACCGCGACGGCCTGTTTTGGATCGCAGGCGTCGTCGTACTCCACGCCCACCAGCTTGTCGCCTTTGATGCCGCCTTTGGCGTTGATGTCTTTAATTGCCTGACGTGCGCCGTTGAACTCCATGTCCCCCCACTGGGCAACAGGCCCGGACATGGCACCGACCACCGCAACTTTAATCTCTTCCGCCATAGCTGCATGCGAGAGAGACAATGCAACCATGCCCGCGATTAACGTCTTCGCGTTCCTTTTCATCTCTGAATCCCCATTCGTGATGTCGTGTATATATTTTGTTTTATTATGGTTAAAAAGCATTCTGTACTTTTAATGCACAACGCTATTTTTACCAGTGCCTTTAATGGTTTAGCGCAGGTTTTTATCAAAAACCAGACTAAAATCTCTATTTTTCAGGCGATTAAGCAAAGATAATATTCTGAAATCAGGCAGAGATAAACAAATAAAAGTGCAGTTTGCAGCATAAAATAACGGTACAAAGCGCCGAATAAATCACTGCCATTCAGGTTAAAATTCTGCTTATTTTTCGATCCATGTGTTTTCAAACTGCACTTCGCGCTGGCAAAAAACTAATCCCCTGGCAAACGGGAATAAAAAGAGGAAGCCGCTGAGCGAATAAATTGAGTACACTGCCTCTACTCAATTTGATTTGGACAAGCAGCTAATGAAACTGACTATCGTTCGTCTGGTGACCTTTAGCGACCAGGATCATATCGACCTGGGCAAGATCTGGCCGGAATATTCCCCTTCGTCGCTCAACGTTGATGACACCCACCGTATTTATGCCGCGCGCTTCAACGAGCGCCTGCTGGCGGCTGTTCGCGTGACGCTGAGCGGCGCGGAAGGAGCGCTGGACTCTCTGCGCGTGCGTGACGTCACCCGTCGTCGCGGCGTAGGACAGTACCTGATTGAAGAAGTGATCCGTGAAAACCCCAGCATTACCTCCTGGTGGATGGCCGACGTAGGCGTGGAGGACCGTAGCGTGATGGCGGCGTTTATGCAGGCGTTAGGGTTTACGGCGCAGAAAAATGGATGGGAGAAGCGCTAGATTTGTGCGTCCTGATACCCTCACCCCGGCCCTCTCCCTAAGGGAGAGGGAGAAAACCGGGTAATCCCCTCTCCCCGTGGGAGAGGGTTAGGGTGAGGGCATCAACCCGCACCAGCATTATTTTGCGTCAGTAGCAGTACCGTTGGCATGCCAGTCAAACACGCCGAACTCGAAGCCCTTCAGATCGCCCTTCTCATCCCAGGAGAGCGGCCCCATCACGGTATCAACAGAGTTCGCTTTCAGCCAGGTGGCAATCTCAGCCGGATCGGCTGACTGGTTCAGACCCGCCTGCAGAGACTGCAGTGCCGCGTAGGTGGTCCAGACGAACGCGCCGCTTGGATCCTGTTTCTTCGCCTTGATAGCATCTACGATAGGTTTGTTCGCAGGAACCTGGTCGTAGTTCTTCGGCTTGGTCACCAGCAGGCCTTCCGCAGACTCACCGGCGATGTTAGACAGGGAAACGTTCGCCACCCCTTCCGGACCCATAAACTGGGTTTTCAGACCCGCAGCACGAGCCTGACGCAGGATCTGGCCCATTTCCGGGTGGTAGCCACCGTAGTATACGAAGTCGATATTCTCTTTCTTCAGACGCGCCACCAGGGTGGAGAAGTCTTTCTCACCGGCGGTGATACCATCAAAGAACACGACGTCAGCATTCGCTTTCTTGAGGTTATCCTGTACGGAGCGCGCCAGACCCTCACCGTACTGCTGTTTGTCATGCACAATCGCGATACGCTTCGGCTTCACTTTTTCGACAATGTATTTGGCGGCCGTTGGGCCCTGATCGGAGTCCAGACCGGTGGTGCGCAGGATCAGCTTATAGCCACGCGACGTCAGCTCCGGCGCCGTTGCGGCCGGGGTGATCATCAGGATACCTTCGTCTTCGTAGATATCAGACGCAGGCTGGGTGGAAGAGGAGCACAGGTGACCGATAACGTATTTGATGCCGTCGTTCACCACTTTGTTCGCCACGGCAACCGCTTGTTTCGGGTCACAGGCATCATCATATTTTACGATCTGCAGTTTTTCGCCCTTGATACCGCCCTTCGCATTAATATCGGCAACCGCCTGTTCTGCGCCCGTAAATTCCTGGTCGCCATACTGTGCTACCGGACCGGACATCGCGCCCACCACGGCCACTTTAATATCGGCCTGCGCCATGGTGCTGAATGCCAACGCGATACATCCTGCCAGTAACGCTTTACCCTTCATGTTCATCCTGAGATTCCCCATTATTATGGTTATTACGATTGTTGTGATGTTGTTGTGCAGCGCTTTATTTCAGTTATAGGTGTGCTGTTTGCGCTTTTTCAGCATACTCTGCTAAAACATACCCCATTTTTATGATTTTGGAATAGCAAATTTGAAATGAATATATGATAAGCCCGGCAGGAATTTCACCGGGCTTCTGGCTTTAACGAGTCAGCGACGCAGAAATAATGTCCAGCGCTTTACGGAACTGCACTTCAGGGATTGTGAGCGGGTAAAGGAAGCGGATGACGTTACCGTACACGCCGCAACTCAGAAGCAGAAGGCCTTCCTGCAGGGCTCGCTCCTGCACCTGACGGGTAAATTCCGGCGACGGTTGTCCGGATTGCGGATCGTTAAACTCCACCGCCACCATTGAGCCCTGCGCGCGGATATCCGCGATATACGGGCAGTGTTCCTTCGCTTTGTTCAGCACTTCCACCAGGTGATGACCCAGATGCGCCGAGCGGGTGCAGAGGTCTTCTTCATCAATCACGTCCAGCACGGCATGTGCGGCGGCGATCGCCAGTGGGTTACCGGCATAGGTACCGCCCAGTCCGCCAGGTGCAGGTGCGTCCATCACCTCGGCGCGGCCCGATACCGCCGAGAGCGGCATCCCACCCGCCAGGCTTTTCGCCATGGTGATCAGATCCGGCTTCACGCAGTGGTGTTCCATCGAGAACAGTTTCCCGGTACGTGCAAAACCGCTTTGCACCTCGTCGGCGATCAGCAAAATACCGTGGGTATCGCACAGGGCGCGCAGGGCCTGCATAAAATCCGCCGGTGCGATATTGAAACCGCCCTCGCCCTGAACCGGTTCAAGAATGATGGCTGCCACCTGGTCCGGGGCAATGTCCGCTTTGAAGATACGCTCCAGGCTTTTTAATGCCTCCACCGTACTGACACCGTGCAGTTCATTGGGGTATTGGGCGTGATATACCGAGCCAGGAAACGGCCCGAAGCCCAGCTTGTAGGGTGCGACTTTCCCGGTCAGCGCCATGGTCATAAAGGTGCGCCCATGGAAGGCGCCACCAAAGGTAATCAGGCCAGGGCGTCTGGTGTATGCGCGGGCAATTTTTACCGCGTTTTCGACGGCTTCTGCCCCCGTTGAGAAGAAAGCGGTTTTTGCCGGGCCGTCAATCGGCACGCGCCCGTTGATGCGCTCGGCAAGCGACACATAACCTTCGTACGGCACAATCTGGTACGCCGTATGGGTGAAGGCGTGAAGTTGTTTTTCAATGGCGGAAATGATTTTTGGATGGCGATGCCCGGTGTTCAGCACCGCTATTCCGGCGGCGAAGTCGATATACTCGTTGCCCTCGACGTCCCACACCGTGGCGTTTTCAGCTTTATCGGCATAGAAGTTACACATCACGCCGATGCCGCGCGGCGTCGCCTGTAAACGCCGGTCGTTCAGTTCGTTATTTTTCACCCTGTCCCCCTGAGAAAGTCGCCTGCTTAGCGCATCAGTAAGTGTTTGCCAGGGGGGAGAAATTCGCCAGAGTGGGCGTTAAAAAAACAAAACCCCCGGATTCGCATCCAGGGGCTCTCGTCATACTTCGCGGAAATTACGCTTCAATCGCGGCGCGAAGTTTTTTCATGGCGTTCTTTTCAAGCTGACGCACACGTTCAGCGGAGACGCCGTAGCGGTCGGCCAGCTCCTGCAGGGTGGACTTGTTGTCTTCGTCCAGCCAGCGGGCACGGATAATATCCTGGCTACGCTCGTCAAGGCCTTCCATCGCATAGCTCAGCTTGTTCGCGGCCTGATCTTCCCAGTTGTCCTCTTCAATACCGTCAGCAAAGTTAGAGGTCTTATCCTGCAGATACAGCACCGGCGCCATCGGCTGGCTGTCGGACGCATCGTCGTCAGAAGACATGTCAAAGGTCATGTCCTGCGCGGCCATACGGGATTCCATCTCACGCACGTCTTTGCTGGAAACACCCAGCTCGCGCGCCACCATTTCCACTTCATCCTGATTGAACCAGCCCAGACGCTGCTTGGTTTTACGCAGGTTAAAGAACAGTTTGCGTTGCGCTTTTGTCGTGGCGACTTTCACGATACGCCAGTTACGCAGCACGTATTCGTGAATCTCTGCTTTGATCCAGTGCACAGCGAAGGAGACCAGTCGTACACCCACTTCCGGGTTAAAGCGACGTACAGCCTTCATCAGGCCGATGTTACCTTCCTGAATCAAGTCCGCCTGCGGCAGGCCATAGCCCGCATAATTACGAGCAATGTGAACAACAAAGCGCAGGTGAGACAGGATCAGCTTTTTCGCTGCTTCCAGATCGCCCTGGTAATGCAGCTTTTCAGCAAGCTCCTTTTCTTCCTCGGCCGTTAACATCGGCCAGGTGTTCGCAGCCCGGATATACGATTCCAGGTTACCAACAGGGGCTAAAGCTAAAGTTTGCATTTCTTTGGTCATTCATTCCTCTCAATGTTTCTTCTGGTCCAGGTTGTCCCCATCAGGCAACAACCATGCCAAAGCGTTTGAGCAACGAGATTAGCATTCACTCTTTTATCAGACAGTGATTTTATCCACAAGTTCCAGGTGCAACGGTGAATAAATTACGCACAAAATGTGACATGGAGATGATAACAGGGGAAGAGACAACAGGGACGCTTTCCCTGCAGAGCGAACATCTCGGTGCAGGGAAAAATTATATCACGCTTTTCTTAGTCGGGAGTAAAGTGGCGTAAATGTTGAACCGTCGCCAGCCATGCTGCCACCCAGCCAATCATGGAGCAAACCAGCAGCAGTAACAGGCACTCATCGAACCCTAAGCCACTGATATCAAACTTAGTTCCGAAGACCTGCGCCACCTCGGTCACGGCGGAGGAGAGCCGCATCACCAAAATTTCTGACAATATCAGTGAAAGAAATGCGCCGGAAAAACCGAGCAATGCGCCGCCGTAGAGGAACGGACGCAGGATGAAGCCATCCGTCGCACCAATCAGCTTTTGCACGTTGATGGTGTCGCGGCGGGCGAAAATGCTCAGGCGCACGCTGTTACCGATGACGAGGAACACCGCCGCCACCATCAGCACACCAATCATCGCCGCCACACGACCCACCAGCCCGGTCAGGGCGGCAAGACGCGCAAACCAGCTGTCATCCATGCGCACTTCATCAATGCCTTTAATGGTAGAGATGCGATCGCGCAGCGTATTAAGCGAATCCGTCCCCTGGAAGTCGAGCTTCGGGATCACCACCGCCACGGCCGGTAGCGGGTTCTCTTCGAGCATATCCAGCGCACCGCCAAAGCCTGACCAGTTACGGAACTCACCCAGCGCTTCTTCGCGGGAAAGGTAGTTCACCTTCTCCACGCCCTTCTCGGCCTGGATTTGCCCGACCACCTGCGCCGCCGCGTTATCGTCGAGCGCCTTGTCCAGATAGACCGTGATCTGCGGAGACGGATAATACTGCGACGCCGCCTGATTCACGTTCTTATAGACCATATAGCACACGCTTGGCAGCGTCAGCGAGATGGCGATAACCATCACCGTCAGGAACGTCGCCAGCGGTTTACTTTTCAGATCCTGCAACGCGCCGTGGAAGGCGTAGCGTACCTGTTCATTGAACACGTTGGTTTTGCGGGAGTTTGGCTTCGGCGCGGCTTTTGCCCGCTTCGGCGCATTACGGTTACCGTCACCGCCACCCTGCGGCTTACGGAAACGGTCAAACCGGTTCCCGAACTGCCGAATCTGGTTCATTGCATCACGCTTGTTCACCGTGGCCTCCGTGCAAATGCCCGTCGCTCAGGGTCAGCATGCGGTACGAACGGCGGGAAATCAGCCCGATGTCGTGCGTCGCCATCAATACCGTCACCCCAACGCGGTTGAATTCCTCAAACAGACGCAAAATCCCTTCAGAGAGGGCGTCGTCCAGGTTACCGGTCGGTTCATCCGCCAGCAGTACCGCAGGTTTGTTCACCACCGCACGGGCAATGCCCACACGCTGCTGTTCACCGCCGGAGAGCTGGATCGGGAAGTTCTTCGCTTTGTCCAGCAGCCCGACCTTATCCAGCGCCGCAGAGACGCGACGGCGGATATCATCATAGCTGGCACCGGCAATAATCAGCGGGATCGCCACGTTATCGAAAACGGTGCGATCCATCAGCAGGTGGTGATCCTGGAAAATCATCCCGATCTGACGACGCAGGAACGGCACCTCACGGTTTTTCAGACGGCTTATCTCATGGCCGCTGAAAAAGATCTTCCCGGCGCTTGGCCGTTCAATCCCACAGATAAGCTTGAGCAGGGTACTTTTCCCCGCGCCGGAATGGCCGGTCAGGAATGCCATCTCGCCTGGCTGCAGATGGAAGGTCACCCCCTGCAGCGCTTGTCTCCCACCGAGATAGGCCTTGCTGACGTGTTCAAAGCGAATCATTGTTAGTCCTCTCGGGCAAATAGTGCCTCAATAAAGTCGTCCGCTTTAAACGGACGCAAATCCTCAATACGCTCGCCCACACCGATGTAACGAATAGGAATGCCGAACTGATCGGCCACAGAGAAGATCACCCCGCCTTTCGCGGTGCCGTCCAGTTTGGTCAGCGTGATCCCGGTCAGTCCTACCGCTTCATGGAACAGCTTCGCCTGGCTGACGGCGTTCTGTCCGGTGCTGGCATCGATGGTCAGCATAATTTCATGCGGTGCGTCTTCGTCCAGCTTCTTCATGACGCGGACGATTTTCTTCAACTCTTCCATCAGGTGCGATTTGTTCTGCAAACGCCCTGCGGTATCGGCAATCAGGACATCCACATTACGCGACTTCGCCGCCTGGATGGCGTCAAAGATCACGGACGCGGAATCCGCACCGGTGTGCTGCGCAATCACCGGAATGTTGTTGCGCTGGCCCCACACCTGCAGCTGTTCAACCGCCGCCGCGCGGAAGGTATCACCCGCCGCCAGCATTACCGATTTACCCTGCTGCTCGAACTGACGCGCCAGTTTGCCGATGGTGGTGGTTTTCCCGACACCGTTAACGCCAACCATCAGAATAACAAATGGCGTTTTGCCTTCAATATTAAGCGGTTCGTCAACTTTTGCGAGAATTTCACCCATCTCGTCTTTCAGCAAGCCGTACAGCGCTTCGGCGTCGCGCAGCTGTTTGCGGCTCGCCCCTTCGGTCAGGTTGGTAATGATCTTACGGGTGGTTTCCACCCCAACGTCCGCAATCAGCAACTGCTCTTCCAGCTCTTCAAACAGATCGTCGTCGATCTTTTTGCCGCGGAACAGACTGATAAATCCGGAACCTAAGTTTTCTTTGGTTTTTAACAGGCTGCGCTTCAGGCGGGCAAAGAAACCTTCTTTGGTCGGTTTTTCCTGCTCCTGAACGATCTCCTCTTCGGCCTGCTCTTCCACCGGCACGACGATAACCGCTTCTTCAGCCGCCTGAGCGGCCAGCGCCTGGGCTTCCAGCTCTTCGTCGGTCAGCTCCGGCTCATGTGCCGCTTCTTCTTCCACCGCGTCGACAATTTCCACGGTTTCCGCTTCGGCCTGCCACTCTTCAGGGGAAACGTCCTCCGCTTTTACCTCTTCCGGCAGCGGCAACGCTTCATGTTCGATAACGGCCTGCGGCGCTTCAGTAACCGCTTCAACAACAGGTTCGGGCTTTTCGCTCTCCTGAACCTGTTCGGTGACCTCAACCACCTCTTCAGCAAAGGCTTCAGTCTCTTCTTTGCTGTGCGCATGCTCTTCCGCTTCAACAACCGCGGCGGTTTCTACAGGCGTTTCAGGCTGAGACTGCTCTTCAACGGCTTGTTGTTCTTCGGTTTTCTGTTCTGTTTCTTGCTCTTTTTCACCGAAACCCAGCCAGGAAAAGAAGCCACGTTTTTTTTGTTTTGCCATCTGCGACTACACTCCTCGCGGCGCTATATACATGGAAGCTAAAAAAATGATGAAATAGTCTAACACTTTACTTAATTGACATCACCGCCCGCAATCGCAGGCCAATTGTTAACAGAGCTTTCCTGAGATGAAGAAACCCAACCGCGCCCCAGCCGGTCAAATTCGTATTATCGGTGGCCAGTGGCGAGGCCGGAAACTCCCGGTGCCGGACAGCCCCGGTTTACGCCCAACCACTGACCGCGTGCGTGAAACGCTGTTTAACTGGCTGGCCCCGTCAATGGTAGACGCCCACTGCCTCGACTGCTTTGCGGGCAGCGGCGCATTAGGGCTGGAAGCCCTCTCGCGCTACGCCGCCAGCGCCACGCTGCTGGAGATGGAGCGCGGCGTCGCGCAGACGCTGCAGCAAAATCTGGCGACGCTGAAAGCCAGCAACGCCAAAGTGGTGAACACCAATACGCTCAGCTTCCTCGCGCAGCCAGGCACGCCGCACAACGTGGTGTTTGTCGATCCGCCGTTCCGTAAGGGGCTGCTGGAAGAGACGTTATCCCTGCTGGAAAGCAACGGCTGGCTGGCGGATGACGCGCTGATTTACGTTGAAAGCGAAGTGGAAAACGGGCTACCGCCAGTGCCGGTTCACTGGGATTTACACCGCGAAAAAGTGGCGGGTCAGGTCGCTTATCGTCTGTATCATCGTCAGGCACAAGGAGAATCCAATGCCAGTACTGATTAATCTGGGACGTTTGCTGATGCTGTGCGTCTGGGCGTTTTTGCTGCTCAATCTGGTGCATCCGTTCCCGCGCCCGATGAATATCTTTGTGAACGTGGCGTTTATCTTTACCACGTTCATGCACGCCCTGCAGATGGTGATGCTGAAAAATGGCCTGCCAAAAGACGGCCCGCAGATGACCGGCTGGCAGCAGCTGCGCGTGTTTATTTTCGGCGTGTTTGAACTGCTGGTGTGGATGAAGAAGTTTAAGGCGCAGGTGAAGAAGTAAGGTGCGGTCTGGTGCCCTCTCCCACAGGGAGAGGGGATGATTACTGCGCCGGTTCAAACCCCTCAAACCGCGACCCTTTGTAACTCAGCATCCCTTTCTCACCGACTGTCAGCTGATGGTACTGCTGCGCCTCCAGGCGGAAGGTCATCTCCAGGCCGCCCGTTTCCGGCTTAAAGCTCGCTTCATAGCGCATGGTCGTTCCCGCAGGGGTGACCTGTTGCTGGCGCGAACGCCGTTCGTTAAGCGGTTTCTCGCGTTTGTTGCTGACCACCACGCGTTTTTGCATCAACGGCGCGGCGTCGTTATCCGCCTTCTCGCGGCGCTGCTGCACAAAACGGAACGAGGCGGCAATGACGATAATCGCCACCACGATAATGAAAAACAGCGGCATCTTGCTCATTCAACAATCCCATAAGATTATGCGGAATTCAGGATACCCTGACTCCCCCGGCATTGCCAAACGCCTGCCCGCATCACTACACTGAAGATGAAACTGATTATTCAGCCTTAACAGATACAGGGAGTTAATATGCTTTGGTCATTTATCGCTGTCTGTTTTTCCGCATGGCTTTATGTCGATGCTTCGTACCGCGGTCCGGCCTGGCAGCGCTGGTTGTTTAAACCCGTCACGCTGTTGCTGCTCCTGCTGCTTGCCTGGCAAGCGCCGATGTTTAACGCCGTCAGCTATCTGGTCCTCGCCGGGCTGTGTGCTTCCCTGATTGGCGATGCCTTAACCCTGCTGCCGCGTCAGCGTCTGCTGTATGCCGTGGGGGCGTTCTTCCTGTCGCATCTGCTCTACACCATCTACTTCGCCAGCCAGATGACGCTGTCCTTCTTCTGGCCGCTCCCGCTGGTGCTGCTGGTGATTGGCGCCCTGCTGATTGCGGTGATCTGGTCGCGGCTGGAAGAGATGCGTCTGCCTGTCTGCACGTTTATCGCCATGACGCTGGTGATGGTGTGGCTGGCCGGTGAACTGTGGTTCTTCCGTCCAACAGCCCCGGCGATGTCCGCCTTCTTCGGCGCGGCCCTGCTGTTAATCGGGAATATCGTCTGGCTGGGCAGCCACTATCGCCGTCGTTTCCGGGCTGATAACGCGATTGCCGCCGCCTGCTACTTTGCCGGGCACTTCCTGATTGTGCGTTCGCTGTATATCTAAATAAGCCTTGACTCTGGAGTCGACTCCAGAGTGTATGCTGCGGTTAATGAGAAAATTATCATTACCGGAGAGTGCCATGTCGACTCCAGAAACACCTAAAAAAGTCCCTCAATTTTCCGCACTTAAGCTCAGTCCGGTTCCGGCGAAGGACGACTGCTGCTGTGAAGGGACGTGCGAAACACAAAACGCGCAGCCGCTGCCTGAAAGTGGAAACCGCTACAGCTGGGTGGTTAACGGCATGGACTGCGCGGCCTGCGCCCGCAAAGTCGAAAATGCGGTAAAACAGATCCCGGGCGTCAGCCACGTTCAGGTGCTCTTTGCCACCGAAAAACTGCTGGTCAGCGCCGATAATGACGTCAGCCAGCAGGTAATGTCCGCCGTCAGCAAGGCCGGTTACTCCCTGCGTAGCGAAACGGCCCCCGCCGAAAAAACCGCTCCGCTGCGTGAAAATCTGCCCCTTATCGCGCTCGTGATTATGATGGCCCTGAGCTGGGGTCTGGAGCAGATCAACCACCCGTCCGGCAATCTGGCGTTTATCGCCACCACGCTTGTCGGGCTGTATCCCATTGCCCGCCAGGCGCTGCGGCTGATGAAAAGCGGCAGCTGGTTCGCTATCGAAACGCTGATGAGCGTGGCGGCTATCGGCGCGCTGTTCATTGGTGCCACAGCGGAAGCGGCCATGGTGCTGCTGCTGTTCTTAATTGGCGAACGTCTTGAAGGCTGGGCGGCAAGCCGTGCGCGTAAAGGGGTCAGCGCCCTGATGGCACTGAAGCCCGAAACCGCCACGCGAGTGACCGGAAGCGAACGCCAGACGGTGGCCATTAACGCGCTGCGTCCGGGCGATGTGATTGAAGTCGCTGCCGGAGGGCGCCTGCCTGCGGACGGTACCCTGCTCACCGCCACCGCGAGCTTCGACGAAAGCGCCCTCACCGGGGAGTCGATTCCGGTTGAACGCGCGGCCGGTGAAAAAGTGCCTGCGGGCGCCACCAGCGTCGACCGTCTGGTCCAGCTCACGGTGCTTTCCGAACCGGGTGACAGCGCCATCGACCGTATCCTGAAGCTGATCGAAGAGGCCGAGGAGCGTCGCGCCCCCGTCGAGCGATTTATCGACCGCTTCAGCCGGATTTACACCCCCGCCATCATGCTGGTTGCCCTGCTGGTCACTATCGTTCCGCCGCTGTTCTTTGGCGCGCCGTGGGAAGGCTGGATTTATAAAGGTCTGACCCTGCTGCTGATTGGCTGCCCGTGCGCGCTGGTGATCTCCACGCCTGCGGCGATTACCTCCGGGCTGGCAGCGGCGGCACGTCGCGGGGCGCTGATTAAGGGCGGCGCGGCGCTGGAGCAGCTGAGCCAGGTTCAGCATATCGCGTTCGATAAAACCGGCACGCTGACCGTCGGCAAGCCGCAGGTCACTGGCGTGTATCCGCAGGATATCGGTGAAGATGAACTGCTTACGCTGGCCGCCGCCGTTGAGCAGGGTTCCACTCACCCGCTGGCGCAGGCGATTGTGCGTGAAGCGCAGTCGCGCGGGCTGGCCATTCCGACGGCAACGGCACAGCGGGCGCTGGTCGGGTCCGGGATTGAGGCCGACATCGACGGTAAAAAGGTGCTGATTGTCGCGGCGGGTAAGTCTTCTAACCCAGAGGTTGAGGCGCTAGAACAGACCGGACAAACTGTCGTGACCGTCATGCAGGACGGCGTCGCGAAAGGGATGCTGGCGCTGCGCGACACCCTGCGCGATGACGCCAAAGAGGCCGTGACGGCGCTGCATCAGCTTGGCGTACAGGGCGTGATCCTGACAGGCGATAATCCGCGCGCGGCGGCGGCAATTGCCGGTGAGCTGGGGCTGGAATTCAAGGCCGGATTGCTGCCCGCGGATAAAGTCAGCGCGGTCACGGAACTGAACGCATTCGCCCCGCTGGCGATGGTCGGCGACGGGATCAACGATGCACCGGCGATGAAAGCGTCCACCATCGGCATTGCCATGGGCAGCGGCACCGACGTGGCGCTGGAGACCGCCGATGCCGCGCTCACCCATAACCGCCTGACCGGGCTGGCGCAGATGATTTCCCTGGCCCGCGCCACGCGCGCCAATATTCGCCAGAACATCAGCATCGCCCTGGGGCTTAAGGGGATTTTTCTCGTCACCACCCTGCTCGGCATCACCGGGCTGTGGCTGGCGGTGCTGGCGGATACCGGCGCGACGGTGCTGGTGACGGTCAACGCGCTCCGGTTGTTACGTCGCAAATAACACGCAATGCACGCCTGGCCGGGTAAGGTGTAACAGCCACCCGGCCTTCCTTTCCCACAAATCTAAACCATCGTTTCATAAATTTGCGCTTTTGTGAGGTGCTTCACCTCCGCTTTCCAGGCCATGGTCTAATTTTTAAGCGTACAAAAATAAAACACCGTTTTAACGCTTACCTCACTACCCTGGAGTTGACTCGATGAAAACGACCTTCAAGCCGTTACTGGCTGCCCTGTGTCTGTCTGCTTTTGCCTGCTCTGTCTCTGCGCAAACCATTAAAGCCGCCGACGTACATCCTGAAGGCTACCCGAACGTAGTGGCCGTGCAGCACATGGGGGAGAAACTCAAACAACAAACCGACGGCAAGCTGGAGATCAAGGTCTTTCCCGGCGGCGTGCTCGGGGATGAAAAGCAGATGATTGAACAGGCGCAGATGGGGGCGATCGACATGATCCGTGTCTCCATGGCGCCGGTGGCGGCGATCCTGCCCGATATCGAAGTCTTTACCCTGCCCTATGTGTTCCGCGATGAAGACCATATGCACAACGTCATCGACGGCGATATCGGCACGCAGATTGGCGACAAACTGACCGCCAACCCCAAATCGCGGCTGGTGTTTCTCGGCTGGATGGATTCCGGCACCCGTAACCTGATCACCAAAACGCCGATCGTCAAACCGGAGGATCTGAAAGGCAAAAAAATCCGCGTTCAGGGAAGCCCGGTGGCGCTGGCGACACTGAAAGACATGGGGGCTAACTCGGTGGCGATGGGGGTCAGTGAGGTCTACAGCGGCATGCAGACCGGCGTAATCGACGGCGCTGAGAATAATCCGCCGACCTTCATCGCCCATAACTATATGCCGATCGCCAAAAACTATACCCTCAGCGGCCACTTCATTACCCCGGAAATGCTGCTCTACTCAAAAGTGAAATGGGACAAGCTCAGCGCAGACGAACAGCAGAAAATCCTGACCCTGGCGCGCGAAGCGCAGTTCGAGCAGCGCAAGCTGTGGCAGGCCTATAACGCCGAGGCGCTGGCGAAGATGAAAGCCGGTGGCGTGCAGTTCCACGAGATCGACAAATCGGTATTTATCAAAGCCACAGAGCCGGTGCGCGCGCAGTATGGCGAAAAGCATCAGGATCTGATGAAAGCCATTGCTGACGTTCAGTAAACGGAGAGCGTATGTCCGAACTCTACCTGAAGTGGATGGACCGGCTGTATCTGCTCGCCATGGCCGTAGCGGGGTGTGCACTGCTGGTGATGACGGTGGTGATCCCGATTGGCATCTTCTCGCGCTATGTCCTGAATCGCGGTGAATCCTGGCCGGAGCCGATCGCCATTATCTGTATGGTGACCTTTACGTTTATCGGCGCGGCGGTGAGCTACCGTGCCGGATCGCACATCGCCGTAAACATGCTGACCGACCGATTGCCAGACATGCTGAAAACAGCGTGTGCGCGCGTGGTGGATCTGCTGATGCTGCTGATCTCGCTGATTATGTTCTGGTACAGCTACTGGCTGTGTGTCGAGCTCTGGGAGCAGCCGGTCGCCGAGTTTCCGATCCTGACGTCAGGGGAGAGTTATCTGCCGCTGCCAATTGGTTCGGCGGTGCTGATCCTGTTTGTCATTGAACGTCTGCTGTTTGGCTCACAGGAAAACCGTCCTGTGGTGCTGATCGGCAACCACAGTTGAGGGGTGAACAATGGATGCATTCGTTTTGTTATTCACCCTCGCCATTTTGCTGGCGCTGGGTATGCCGGTGGCGTTTGCCGTCGGCTTAAGCGCCGTCGCGGGCGCGTTGTGGATCGAGTTACCGCTCGAAGCGCTGATGATCCAGATCACCAGCGGGGTTAACAAATTTACCCTGCTGGCGATCCCGTTTTTCATCCTGGCGGGGGCGATCATGGCGGAAGGCGGCATCGCCCGTCGGCTGGTGAATTTCGCGTATGTCTTTGTCGGTTTTATTCGCGGCGGGCTGTCGCTGGTGAATATCGTGGCTTCCACCTTTTTCGGCGCGATTTCCGGTTCATCGGTGGCGGATACCGCCTCCATCGGCAGTGTGATGATCCCGGAGATGGAGAGAAAGGGGTATCCCCGCGAGTATGCGGCGGCGGTCACCGCCAGCGGGTCGGTGCAGGCGATTTTAATCCCGCCCAGCCACAACTCGGTGATCTACTCGCTGGCCGCAGGCGGTACGGTCTCCATCGCCACGCTGTTTATCGCCGGCGTGCTGCCGGGGCTGCTGCTGGGGCTGTGTCTGATGGCGCTGTGTCTGTGCTTTGCCCATAAGCGCGGCTATCCAAAAGGCGAAAAGATCCCCTTTAAACAGGCGCTGAAGATATTTCTCGATGCCCTGTGGGGGCTGATGACGGTGGTGATTATCCTCGGCGGCATATTGTCCGGGATATTTACCGCCACCGAATCGGCGGCAGTCGCCTGCCTGTGGGCGTTCTTTGTCACCATGTTTATCTATCGGGACTATAAGTGGAGCGAACTGCCGAAGCTGATGTGCCGGACGGTGAAAACGGTCACTATCGTGATGATCTTGATTGGCTTTGCGGCGGCGTTTGGCGCGGTGATGACCTACATGCAGTTACCTGTGCGCATCACGGCGTTCTTCACCTCGCTCTCGGATAACAAGTACGTGATCCTGATGTATCTCAACATCATGCTGCTGCTGATTGGCACCCTGATGGATATGGCGCCGATCATTCTGATCCTGACGCCGGTGCTGTTGCCGGTGACCAATGCGTTGGGGATCGACCCGGTGCATTTCGGGATGATCATGATGGTGAATCTGGGGATCGGGCTTATCACGCCGCCGGTGGGATCGGTGCTGTTTGTGGCCAGTGCGGTGAGCAAGCAGAAAATCGAACATGTGGTGCGCGCAATGCTACCGTTTTACGGCATGCTGCTGGTGGTGCTGGGAATGGTAACGTACATCCCGGCGATTTCGCTGTGGCTGCCGGGATTGCTGGGCATGCAGTAAGGGGGTTACCCCTTACGGATCAAATACCGGTACGGCAGCGCTTCGGTCTGCTGTGCCACCAGTTCATGCTCCATAAAGGTACAAAAACCGGGGATATCGCGGGTGGTTGCCGGATCGTCAGCGATAATCAGCAGCGTTTCGCCGGTTTGCATATTGCGCACGGTTTTGCGCACCATCATTACCGGCTCAGGGCAGCGGAGGCCCTGCGCATCAAGGGTGTGGTCTGGAGTGGAAAACAGATCGGTCATGGTGTTCTCGGTCAGATAAAAACGGCTGTAGTTTACGCCCCGTAGCCGGCAATGCAAACCAGGTTAACGGTTGCGTAAAAACTAACCATTGCAAAGTCCCGTCAAAGCAGTATCATGCTGCGGTTTTTATTGGGTTCCCTCACCCCAACGTATAAAAAGGTCACAATATGACGCCGTTTTCTGAATCGCAGCGCGTAAAAGCGTTGTTCTGGCTTTCGCTTTTTCATCTGCTGGTGATCACCTCCAGTAACTATCTGGTGCAGTTGCCGATCGCCATCTTTGGTTTCCATACCACCTGGGGCGCGTTCAGCTTCCCGTTTATTTTTCTCGCCACCGATCTGACCGTGCGTATTTTTGGCGCACCGCTGGCTCGCCGCATTATTTTTGCGGTCATGCTGCCGGCGCTGTTCGTGTCGTACGTTATTTCCTCCCTGTTTTACATGGGAAGCTGGCAGGGCTTTGAAGCGTTAACCCACTTCAACCTGTTTGTCGCCCGTATCGCCACCGCAAGCTTTATGGCCTATGCGCTGGGGCAGATCCTCGACGTGCACGTATTTAACCGCCTGCGTCAGAATCACCGCTGGTGGATGGCCCCCACCGCCTCGACGCTGTTCGGCAACGTCAGCGATACGCTGGCCTTCTTCTTCATTGCCTTCTGGCACAGCCCGGATGCGTTTATGGCCGAACACTGGATGGAAATTGCGCTGGTGGACTACTGCTTCAAGGTGCTTATCAGCATTGTCTTCTTCCTGCCGATGTACGGCGTGCTGCTGAATATGCTGCTGAAAAGACTGGCAGATAAATCTGAAATCACAGCATTGCAGGCTGGTTAAGGGTTCGCTTTATCAGTTGTGATAAGATGGACAAATGAGCCGTTATGGCCGTTTATCGAAAGGAAGAAGTCAATGCGCAATCTGGTTAAATATGTCGGGATTGGCCTGCTGGTTGTCGGCCTTGCAGCCTGTGATAACAGCGACACGAAAACGCCTGCTCAGGGCGCGTCTGCAGAGAGCAACGCAACCGGTCAGCCGGTGAACCTGCTGGACGGTAAACTCAGCTTCTCTCTGCCAGCGGATATGACTGACCAGAGCGGCAAGCTGGGTACCCAGGCGAACAACATGCACGTCTATTCCGATGCAACCGGGCAGAAAGCGGTGATTGTGATTGTGGGCGACGATACCAGCGAAGACCTGGCCGTGCTGTCCAAACGTCTGGAAGATCAGCAGCGCAGCCGCGACCCGCAGCTGCAGGTGGTGACCAACAAGTCCATCGAACTGAAAGGCCACACGCTGCAGCAGCTGGACAGCATTATCTCTGCAAAAGGTCAGACGGCTTACTCTTCCGTGGTGCTGGGTAAGGTGGATAACAAACTGCTGACCCTGCAGATCACCCTGCCAGCGGAAGATCAGCAGAAAGCGCAGACTGCCGCTGAAAACATCATCAACACCATCGTGATTCAGTAACGCGTCAGGATGATGACGTGGCCTCCGGTGCCTGCACCGGGGGCCATTTTTTTAGCCGCCACGTGAGCATCAGGGCCATCACCACCAGACCCGCAGCCGCAAGATAGATTACCGGCACGCCTGCCCAGGCCATGACCAGCCCTGCCAGCGGCCCGGTAATACCCAACGACATATCCATAAACACCGTGTAGGTTGCCAGCGCCGCCCCCTGATTCTGCGGCGGCACGGCTTTCACCGCCACCACGCCCAGCGCCGGGAAGACCAGCGAAAAACCGGCTCCGGCGAAGAACACGCCAATTTTTGCCATCCACGGCGCGGTCGCTATACCGGTCAGCAGCAGCCCGACAATCTCAACGGCAAAGCAGATCATCGCTACATTCAGCCCGCCCAGGCGGTTAATACCGTTCGGAAAGAGCAAACGGGCACCCACAAACGCACAGCTGAACAGGGTTAACGCAAAGGCCGCCCCATCCCAGCCTTTGGCGTCATAAAACAGGGTGATAAAGGTGGCGATCACCCCAAAGCCGGTGGTTGCCAGCGCCAGTGCCATACCATACGGCCAGACGCGCCCCAGCACTGCCCGGAACGGCAGCGGTTTACCTTTGCTGGCCTTCACTTTCGGACGCGGCAGGGCAAACAGGATCGCCACCAGCGCGACCACCATAATGGTGCCCGCCAGGCCGTACAGTCCGCCATACGCATAGCACATCACCCCAAGCGGGGCGCCAAGCGCCATTGCCCCGTAGGTGACAATGCCGTTCCAGGAGATCACCCGGCCAATGTGCGGTGCCCCGACCACGCCTACCCCCCACAGCGTCGAACCGGTTCCTGCCAGGCTTTGCCCAATCCCCAGGATCACCCGGCCCAGGCACAGCAGCAACAGGCTGACCAACGGCCAGTGGCTGGTCGTTGCCGCCAGCAGGTAGCTTAGGCCACTGAGAAAACAGCCGCATAATCCCGTAATCACAATGCTCTTCGGCCCGAACAGATCCGCGTAGCGACCCGCATGTGGGCGGCTCAACAGCGTGGCGAAGTACTGCAGGCTAATCACCAGCCCCGCCCAGAATGCGCTAAACCCCATCACGTCATGGACGTAGCCCGGCAAGACCGCCAGCGGCAGGCCAATCGTCAGGTAACTGGCAAAGTTAAAAATCACAACTGAGACAATGCGCAGATTAAGGCGCAATCCGCTTAATGCCGGTTCGGCGGCAGGTTCGGGCATGGGGTTTTACCTGGATTTTTGCAACAGTGTTTCACTATTACCACGACGCCAGCAGAAAATCAGCAGCGACTTTCAGATTAACGGTGCCAGACGAAGCGGATCCCGCGCACTACACTTAACGGGCAATCACATTAAGGAACACGCATGACCCCTAACCCGCCCGACAAAGCAGGACTCCACATCCTGTTAAAACTCGCCTCTCTGGTGGTGATCCTCGCCGGTATCCATGCTGCCGCCGATATTATTGTCCAGCTTCTGCTGGCGCTCTTTTTTGCCATTGTGCTTAACCCGCTGGTGACCTGGTTTTTGCGCCGGGGTATCAGCCGCCCGGTGGCCATAACCATTGTGGTTATCGTGATGCTGATTGCCCTCACCGCCCTTTTCGGCGTGCTGGCCGCCTCGCTGAGCGAGTTCTCCACGATGCTGCCGCAATACAACAAAGAGCTGACGCGCAAGATCGTGGCGCTTCAGGAGATGATGCCGTTTCTGAACCTGCATATTTCGCCGGAACGGATGTTGCGCCGGATGGATTCCGAAAAAATCATGACCTACGCCACCACGCTGATGACCGGCCTGTCCGGCGCCATGGCCAGCATTTTGCTGCTGGTCATGACGGTGGTGTTTATGCTGTTCGAAGTGCGCCACGTGCCCTATAAGCTGCGCTTTGCGCTGAATAATCCGCAAATTCACATCGCCGGTTTACACCGCGCGTTAAAGGGCGTCTCCAAATATCTGGCATTAAAAACCCTGTTGAGCGTCTGGACCGGCGTGATTGTCTGGCTGGGGCTGATGCTGATGGGCGTGCAGTTCGCGCTGATGTGGGGAGTGCTGGCGTTTTTGCTGAACTACGTGCCCAACATTGGCGCGGTCCTCTCCGCCGTGCCGCCCATGATTCAGGCGTTTCTGTTTAATGGCTTCTATGAGTGCATGCTGGTGGGGGCGCTGTTCCTCGTGGTGCATATGGTGCTGGGGAATATTCTTGAGCCACGGATGATGGGCCACCGGCTGGGGATGTCGACACTGGTGGTGTTCTTATCCTTACTGATTTGGGGATGGCTGCTGGGCCCGGTTGGGATGCTGCTGTCGGTACCGCTCACCAGCGTCTGTAAAATCTGGATGGAGACCACCAAAGGCGGCAGCAAACTGGCGATACTGCTGGGGCCGGGACGACCCAAGAGTCGGCTTCCCGGTTAATCGTCTGGGGTGAGACGGAACATGACTCTACGGGAAATTTTTAGGAGAAACGTTATTCGCAAGCCTGCGACAACACTGTACGATGTACGCTGTAACATCGCGCTTGCGAAGTAAAAATCACAGAAACAGGTTTATCGCGGACGCGCGTAGATGAAATTTACCCTCACCATTATCGACTGGCAGGCCAGAGCGCCAGGACTCAGCGATGCCGGCGCATGGCAGGCATGGTCGCGCCAGTCTGACGCCATCGATCCCGCCGCACCGCTTGCGAAACTGACCGAACTGCCGATGATGACCGCCCGCCGCCTCAATTCGGGCAGTAAGCTGGCGGTGGATATTGGCCTTGCGATGCTGCGCAAACATCGTATCGATGCCGTGGTCTACAGCAGCCGCCATGGTGAGCTGGAACGCAACTACCGTATTCTGCAAGCGCTGGCGACGGAGCAACCCGTCTCCCCCACCGATTTTGCAATGTCTGTGCATAACGCCGCGGTCGGCAATCTTACGATCACCGCAGGTCAGCCGATTGTCTCATCCTCGGTCTCCGCCGGGATGGACACCTTCCAGCAAAGTTTGTGCGAAGTGTTGAGTCTGCTTCACGCGGGCTATTCCCGCGTTTTGCTGGTGGATTTTGACGGCGTCCTGCCCGCGTTTTATCACGCCGGGCTCCCGCCGCAGATGCCCGTCTGGCCTTACGCCCTTGCGCTGGTGATTGAAGCCGGCGACGCGCTCTGCTGTGAAACCCATCGCGAAAGCACAGGGGAAGAGCCCGCACTGCCGCAAAGCCTCCAGTTCCTGCGACATTACCTGAGCGACGCGCGGCAATTTGCCCTGGCGGGCGAGCGTTTGCAGTGGCAGTGGACGCGCCAATGAGCCAGATCCTCTCCCGCCTCGATCGGTTTTGGCGCATGCTGATGACCGGGTTCTGCTTCGCCCTGTTTGGCCTCGGCGGGCTGCTGCTGTCGCTGGTCTGGTTTAACCTGCTGCTGATTTTTCAGCGCGATCGCACGGCACGCCGTCGACTGGCGCGACGCAGCATTTCCGCCAGTTTTCGGCTGTTCCTGGCGGTCGTTCGCGGAACCGGCGTGCTGGATTACCGCTTTAACAATCTGGACGTGCTGCGCGCCGAGCGCGGCTGCCTGGTGATAGCCAACCATCCTTCGCTGCTGGACTATGTGATCCTCGCCTCGGTGATGAACGAAACCGACTGTCTGGTGAAAAGTGCGCTGCTGCGTAACCCCTTTGTCAGCGGCGTGATCCGTGCAGCCGATTACCTGATCAACAGCGAAGCAGAAACACTGCTTCGTGCCAGCCAGCAGCGTCTGGCGCAGGGCGACACCCTGCTTATCTTTCCGGAAGGCACCCGCACCCGCGTGGGCGAAGCCATTACTCTGCAGCGGGGGGCGGCGAATATTGCCGTGCGGTGCAACAGCTCTCTGCGTGTGGTGGTGATCCACTGTAGCGAACGCATGCTGGATAAACAGAGTCGCTGGTACAATGTGCCGCCTAATAAACCCATTTTTACCGTGGATGTTCGCGAACGCATCAACATTCATGATTTTTACGATGCGAGCCAGCACGAACCTGCGCTGGCGGCAAGGCAGTTAAACCGGCATATGCAGCAGCAATTAACATCCGGTCTTCAATCTTTGTCAGGAATGAAAGATGCAAGCGCTCTATCTTGAAATTAAGAATCTCATTATCTCTACGCTGAATCTGGAAGAACTTACCCCAGAGGATATCGACACCGACGCTCCGCTGTTTGGTGACGGACTGGGTCTGGACTCTATTGATGCCCTGGAGCTGGGGCTGGCTGTGAAAAATCAGTACGGCGTAGTGCTTTCTGCCGAGAGCGACGAGATGCGTCAGCACTTCTATTCCGTTGCCACGCTCGCCGCTTTTATTCATCAACAACGCGCCTGAGAATGACCCGCTATGACAGAACAAGAAACCATTTATCAGGAAGTCTCTGCGCTTCTTATTAAACTTTTTGAACTCGACCCTGAGCTCATTACGCCGCAGGCCCGGCTTTACGAAGATCTGGATCTCGACAGCATTGATGCCGTGGATATGGTGGTTAACCTGCAGAAGAAGACGGGGCATAAAATTAAGCCTGAAACCTTCAAAGCGGTGCGTACCGTTCAGGACATCGTCGACGTTGTGGAACAACTCCAGCGCGACGCCTGACGTGCCTGCCATTCCACTCATCCCGATACTGACGGGGCTGATGCTGCTGGCCTGGCCATTTTTGATTGGCTATGGCCTTGCAAGCCACCATTTGCCGTGGATATTGCCCCTGATGGCGCTGGTGTTGCTGCTGCGTGTCTGGCAGACGCGCCAGCAGCGCGGCCCCTTACGCTACGTTTTCCTGAGCGTGACGCTGGCCGGGGCAGTGCTGTGCGTGGCGAGTCTTTTCCACGCTCACCTGTGGGTGCTGTTTTATCCGGTGGTCGTTAATCTGGTGATGCTGGTGGTCTTTGGGGGCTCGCTGTGGACGTCCATGCCGATGGTGGAACGGCTGGCGCGGATACGGGAGCCCCACCTGTCTCCTGCCGGGGTGCGTTACACGCGTAAAGTGACGAAAGTCTGGTGCGGCTTTTTTATCGGCAACGGCGCAGTCGCGCTGTTTACCGTGCTGTACGCCGACCTGCGCCTGTGGACACTGTGGAACGGGATGCTTTCCTACATCCTGATGGGAACGTTAATGGCGGGTGAATGGCTGGTGCGACAACGGGTAATAAAAAACGATGGATAAACCGCTTCCTCTGAGCCAGTGGCTAAACGCCCCGCGTCCTGATGAGACGCCTGTCGCCTGGCTTGACGATCGTATCTGGACGCTGGGCGATCTGCGCCACGATGTTACGCAGCTGGTCGACGCGCTGCGTCAGGAAGAGGGCGAGCGCTGGGCCCTCTGTTTTGAAAACGGCTATCTTTTTATCGTCGCCCTGCTGGCGGCGCTTCATGCGGGTAAAACCCCCGTGCTCCCCGGTCACAGCCGGGCGGCGCAGCTTAACGAACAGCGTGCCATGTTCAGCGGCGTCCTGAGCGACACCACGCTCGAGTTTTCAGGGCGACTGCGGTTGGTCACCGCCACTGCGCCAACAACCCCCCCCTTTTCCCCCTTGCCTGCCATTGACGATACGCAGGTGATCGAGCTTTTCACCTCTGGCTCCACCGGCGCGCCGCAGCGGGTGATTAAGCCGGTGATCGGCCTGGATCGGGAAGCCCGTCTGCTCGCTGATCGGTTTGGCGAACGGCTGGCAGGCTGTAGCGTCGTGGCCTCCGTGGTGTTGCATCATCTGTATGGCCTGACGTTTCGTGTTGTATTACCCATGGCGCTTGGCCTGCCGCTGCACGCCTCCCTGCTGCAGTACGCGGAACAGCTGTCAGCGCTGCCGCAGGACAAACGGTACCTCTTTATCAGCAGCCCGGCATTCCTCAAGCGGCTCGACACCTCGCTGGTGCCGCCTCCGGTTGCCCTGCTGCTCTCGGCCGGGGGCGAACTGCCCTGGCGCGATATCACGCCTTGTCATGACTGGCTGAACGTCTGGCCTGATGAAATTTACGGCAGTACCGAAACGGGCGTTATGGCCTGGCGTCACCGTCAGGATGAGACAACGCTCTGGCAGCCGTTTCCTGGCGTGACGTTCCACGGCGATCGGGTGACGTCGCCACTGCTCCGCGAGGCTGAAGGAATCGTGCTGGATGATATCCTGCATTTCGCGGCTGACGGGCAGTTCAACATCGTTGGACGCCGTGGCCGGGTAGTCAAAATTGAAGATAAACGCATTTCGCTTGATGAGATTGAGCAGCGGTTACTGGCGCTGGATGGCATCTGCGACGCCGCCGCGCTGGCGGTCACGCGCCGTGGTCGTCAGGCCATTGGCGTGCTGCTGGTACTCAGTGACGCGGCGCGTTTGCACAGAGACAACGGGGGTAAAAATGCCCAGGAATCCGCATGGCGTCGCGCCCTTCGCCCCTGTCTTGAACCGGTTGCCGTGCCCCGCTACTGGCGGATCGTCGATGAAATCCCGGTCAACAGCATGAACAAGCGCGTGACTGCACAGCTACAGGAGTTATTTCATGAAGATTCATGAAATCGAACGCCACCAGACTCATCCGGAGCATCTGGAGATCACGCTTTATCTTGATCCTGACCTGCTCTGGTTTAAGGGGCATTTTGCCGTCCAGCCGCTGCTCCCTGGCGTTGCACAACTCGACTGGGTGATGCATTACGCCATCACCCTGATGGCTCCGGGCTACCGTTTTCACAGCATTCAGAATGTGAAGTTTGCGGCCCCGCTGTTGCCGGACAACACGGTGACGCTGATCCTTGACTGGCACCCTGCCCGTCAGATGCTCAGCTTCAGCTACCAGCGTCATGCGGGCAGTGAACGCCATACCGCCAGCAGCGGGAAGATTCGCCTATGTCAGTAACGTTCCGCCCCTGCGTGTTGATCCCCTGCTACAACCACGGTGCGATGATGGCCGCGGTACTCGCACGTCTGGCACCGTTTGACCTCCCGTGCCTGGTGGTTGACGATGGCAGCGAAGAGAACACGCGCCACACCCTGGCGCAGTTAGCAGAGCAGCATCCGCAGGTTACACTGCTGCGTCTGGCGAAAAACAGCGGCAAAGGTGCGGCAGTGATGGCAGGGCTGAAAGCCTGTGCAGAGCGCGGCTTCACTCATGCAATCCAGGTGGATGCCGACGGCCAGCACGCCATTGAAGATCTCCCCCGCTTTCTGGCGCTGGCGCAACGTCACCCCGAGGCGCTGATTTCCGGTCAGCCCGTTTACGATGACTCCATACCCCGTTCGCGTCTCTACGGTCGCTGGATAACGCACGTCTGGGTCTGGACTGAAACGTTGTCCCTGCAGCTTAAAGACAGCATGTGCGGCTTTCGGGTCTACCCGATTGCGCCGGTGATGCAGCTTGCCGCACGTACCCCGCTCGGCAAGCGCATGGACTTTGATACTGAAGTCATGGTCCGCCTCTACTGGCAGGGCACGCCCAGCTATTTTCTGCCCACCCGCGTCACCTACCCGGCAGACGGCGTATCCCACTTCGATGCGCTAAAAGACAACGTGCGCATCTCGCTGATGCATACCCGTCTGTTCCTGGGGATGTTGCCGCGCATCCCCTCCCTGCTGATGCGCCGTCGGCCGCAGCACTGGGCGCAACAGCAGGAGGTCAAAGGGCTATGGGGCATGCGCCTGATGTTACGCGTCTGGCAGTTGCTTGGGCGCAAGGCCTTCACCCTCCTGCTGTGGCCGGTCACCGCCGTTTACTGGCTCACCGCCCGCCCGGCGCGTCAGGCGTCGCGGCAATGGCTGAGGCGGGTTAAACAGGTCATGGCACAGCGACAGATCCCACCGCCCCCCCGGCTGAACAGCTTTTTTCACTTCCTGCGTTTTGGTCATGCCATGCTGAACAAGGTGGCCAGCTGGCGCGGCGAGATGAAGCTGCATCGCGATCTGGTGTTTGCACCGGGTGCCCGCGAGGCGCTGGGGCTGGACGATCCACAGGGTAAACTGCTGCTGGCCTCGCATCTTGGCGACGTGGAAGCCTGCCGGGCGCTGGCGCAGCGTGAAGGGGGGAAAACCATCAACGCCCTGGTCTTTAGCGATAACGCCCAACGCTTTAAGCAGATCATGGAAGAGATGGCGCCGCAGGCGGGCATTCACCTGATGCCCGTCACTGACATCGGCCCGGAGACCGCTATCCTGATCAAAGAAAAGCTGGATCGCGGCGAATGGGTGGCCATCGTGGGCGATCGTATCGCCGTCACGCCACAGCGCGGCGGCAGCTGGCGCGTGATCTGGAGCGAGTTTATGGGCCAACCCGCGCCATTCCCGCAGGGGCCGTTTATCCTGGCCTCCATTCTGCGCTGTCCGGTGGTGCTGATTTTTGCCCTCAGCCACCAGGGGAGGCTGACCCTGCACTGCGAACCGTTTGCCGACCCGCTGCTGCTGCCACGCGGTGAACGCCAGCAGGCGCTGCAACATACCGTCGATCGCTACGCGCAGCGGCTGGAGCATTACGCCTTACTGTCGCCGCTCGACTGGTTTAATTTTTTCGATTTCTGGCAACTGCCCGAAATCAGCGAGAAGGAGTAAAGGGTGTTGACCGATCCCCGCTTTACGACGGAAGTTGAAATCACCGTCCCGTTCCACGACGTCGACATGATGGGCGTGGTCTGGCACGGCAACTATTTCCGCTACTTTGAAATAGCCCGCGAAGCGCTGCTCAATCAGTTTGACTACGGCTATCGCCAGATGAAAGCCTCCGGCTATGTCTGGCCGGTGGTCGATACGCGGGTGAAATACCGCGATGCGGTGACGTTTGAGCAACGCATCCGGGTCCGGGCGCAGATCGAAGAGTATGAAAACCGCCTGCGCATTGCCTATCAAATCTTCGACGCGCAGACCGGTAAACGCACCACCACCGGTTACACCATCCAGGTGGCGGTCGACGAGGCCACCCGCGAAATGTGCTTTGTCAGCCCGGGGATCTTGTTTGAACGTATGGGAGTCACGCCATGAAATGGTTGCCTTTGCTGGCACTGATATTCAGCCCGCTGGTCAGCGCCGTGACGCTGGATGAACTGCAACAGCGGTTCGCAGAGCAACCTGTGGTGCGCGCGCACTTCGAACAGGTTCGCACGATTAAAGACATGCCGCAGCCACTGCGCTCGCAGGGCGAGATGGTGATCGCCCGTGACAGCGGCCTGCTGTGGGATCAAAAGGCCCCGTTTCCCATGACGCTGCTGCTGGATGACAAACGGATGGTGCAGACCATCAACGGCCAGCCGCCGCAGACCATTACCGCCGACAATAATCCACAGATGTTCCAGTTCAACCACCTGCTGCGGGCGTTGTTCCAGGCCGACCGCAAGGTGCTGGAAGACAATTTCCGCATCGATTTTAAAGACCTGGGGGAAGGCCGCTGGTCGCTGGTGCTCACCCCTACAACAACGCCGCTGAATACCCTTTTCACCACCCTCGATTTGGGCGGTGCGACGTATCTGGAGTCTGTTCGTCTCAACGACAAACAGGGCGACCGCACGGATATCACCCTCTCCCGCCACCGACTGACACCCGCCAGCCTGACCGATGACGAACGCCAACGCTTTGCCGCACCGTAAATCGCTGCGCCCGGCGCTGCTGTGGGCCGCGGGATGCCTGATCCTGCTGGGCCTGCTGGTATCGCTGCTGCCCGGCGCGCGCCTGAATAGCAGCGTGCTGGCTATGTTGCCGACACAGACGCTGGGGGCGATCCCTCCGGCGCTTAACGACGGGTTTATGCAGCGGCTCGACCGTCAGCTTGTCTGGCTGGTCAGCCCCGGCAAAAAACCCGATCCGCGCGTGGCGCAGCAGTGGCTGATGCTGCTGCAACGCAGCGGTGCGCTGAGCGAAGTTAAAGGGCCCATGGACGCCACCGGGCAAAAAGCCTGGGGCGAGTTCTTCTGGCAGCACCGCAACGGGCTGATTGACCCCGCCACCCGCGCCCGCCTGCAAAACGGCGGTGAAGCACAGGCGCAGTGGGTGTTATCTCAGCTCTATTCGGCCTTTTCCGGCGTAAGCGGCAATGAGCTGCAAAACGATCCGCTGATGCTGATGCGCGGCGCGCAGCTCGCGCTGGCGCAAAACGGCCAGAAGCTGCGGCTGATGGATGGCTGGCTGGTGACACAGGATGACGCCGGAAACACCTGGTATCTGCTGCACGGCGAGCTGGCCGGATCCTCCTTTGATATGCAGCAAACCCACCGGCTGGTGACCACCCTGAACGCGCTGCAGGCGACGCTGAAAACGCATTACCCACAGGCGCAACTGCTGTCTCGCGGCACGGTGTTTTACAGCGATTACGCCAGCCAGCAGGCCAAACGGGATATCTCCACGCTGGGTGTCGCCACCCTTATGGGCGTGTTCCTGCTGATTGTGGCGACGTTCCGCTCCCTGCGTCCGTTGCTGCTGTGCGCGATCTCCATTGCCATCGGCGCGCTGGCGGGCACGGTCGCCACCCTGCTGTTCTTTGGCGAACTGCACCTGATGACGCTGGTGATGAGCATGAGCATCATCGGGATTTCAGCCGATTACACCCTCTATTACCTGACCGAACGGCTGGTGCACGGTGGCGAAAATTCACCGTGGCAAAGTCTGGATAAAGTGCGTCATGCCCTGCTGCTGGCGCTTCTGACAACCGTCGTGGCGTACCTGATTATGATGCTGGCCCCCTTCCCGGGGATCCGCCAGATGGCGCTGTTTGCCGCCGTGGGGCTGAGCGCCTCCTGTCTGACGGTAATTTTCTGGCACCCCTGGCTGTGCCGTGGAATGCCGGTACGCCCGGTTCCGGCCAGCAGAGCGATGTCGCGCTGGCTGGCCGCCTGGCGACGCAAAAAGACACTCGCGGTTGGCCTGCCCGTCACGCTGGCGCTTCTTTCCGCCGCAGGGATTAGCACCCTGAAGGTGGACGACGATATTGCTCAGCTGCAGGCGCTGCCAAAAACGATTCTGGCGCAGGAGAAAACCATCACCGCCCTGACCGGCCAGCGCGTCGATCAGAAATGGTTTGTGGTTTACGGCGCGTCAGCCCAGCAGACGCTGGAGCGGCTGGAGGCCTTTACCCCGGCGCTGGCGCAGGCGCAAAAAGCGGGTGAGCTGGCAAGCTGGCGAACCCTGCCGCTGAACTCCATGAAGCGGCAAAAAAGCGATCTTGCGCTGCTGCACCACGCTGCGCCTGCGGTAATGAACGTGCTGCACAGCGCCGGACTGAACGCTGTCTCACCGAATCTGACGCCGATGCCTGTCAGCGCGGAGGCCTGGCTTGCCAGCCCGGCCAGCGAAGGCTGGCGTCTGCTCTGGCTGACCCTGCCGGACGGCCAAAGCGGCGTGCTCGTCCCGGTGGACGGCGTCAAAAACAGCGCGGCACTGAGTGAACGGGCGGCGCAACATGAAGGGGTTGTCTGGGTCGATCGCAAGGCCCGTTTTGACAGCCTGTTTGCCCTCTACCGCACGCTGCTGACGGGGCTACTGTGCGTGGCGCTGGCGGTGATCGCCTGCGGCGCGATGCTCCGTCTTGGCTGGCGCCAGGGGCTTATCAGCCTGGTGCCGTCAGTGCTATCGCTCAGCTGCGGGCTGGCGGCGCTGGCCATCGCCGGGCATTCCGTCAATTTGTTTTCACTGCTGGCGCTGGTGCTGGTGCTCGGCATTGGCATCAACTACACGCTGTTTTTCAGTAACCCGCGCGGCACGCCGCTGACGTCGATGCTGGCTATCACCCTGGCGATGATGACCACGCTGCTGACGCTGGGCATGCTGGTGTTCAGCGCGACGCAGGCTATCAGCAGCTTTGGTATCGTGCTGGTAAGCGGTATTTTTACCGCCTTCCTGCTGGCCCCGCTGGCGATGCCAGCCAGGAACGAGAGAAAACCCTGATGAACGCTTTTTACCGCGCCGCCGCGCTGGCTGCGACGCTGCTGCTGGCAGGCTGCAGCCATTCGACCGATACTGAAGAAACTCGCCCGCAGGCCTGGCTGCAACCGGGCACGCAGGTGACGCTGCCACCGCCGGGCATTACGCCAGCCATCCGTTCTCAGCAGTTGCTGACCGGCCGGTTTAACGGCCAGACCCAGTCGCTGCTGGTTCTGCTGAACGCTGACGGGCAAAAAATGACGCTTGCCGGGCTCTCGTCGGTCGGGATCCGCCTGTTTCTCGCGACCTATGACAACACCGGGATCCATACCGAGCAGTCGGTTGTTATGCCCCAGCTACCGCCCGCCAGCCAGGTGCTGGCGGATGTGATGCTCAGCCACTGGCCGCTCAGCGCCTGGCAGCCGCAGTTGCCGAAAGGCTGGACGCTAAAGGATACTGGCACCCGACGCGAACTGCGTAACCCTGACGGCAAGCTGGTCACCGAGATTGTCTACCTGCAACGCAACGGTAAGCGCGAGCCGATCAGCATTGCGCAGCACGTCTTTAAATACCACATCACCATTCAATATCTGGGTGACTGAGATGATTTACATTTCCGCTGTTGGCATGGTCAACGCGCTGGGCAACTCGGCCGATGAGATCGCGGCCAACCTGAACGCCGGGGTAGCGCCGGGGATGCGTCACCGCGCCGGATGGCTGCAAGGCTTACCCGATGCCATGCTGGGCGGCGTTGAGGGTGAACTGCCGCCGATACCGGATAGCCTGGCTGCACACCGCAGCCGTAACAATCAGCTGTTGCTGGCGGCGCTGGCACAGATTCAGCCTGCCGTTGAGGCCGCCATTGCCCGCGTGGGCCGCGACCGCGTGGCGGTGGTGCTGGGCACCAGCACCTCAGGGCTGGATGAAGGTGATGAGTACGTGCGCCTCTCCCTGAACGGCGAACGCAGCCCGCAATGGCAGTACCCGCAGCAGGAGCTGGGCGACCCCTCCCGCTTCCTCGCCAACTGGCTGCAGCTGGATGGCCCGGCGTATACCATTTCGACTGCCTGCTCCTCCAGCGCCCGGGCGATCATCAGCGGGCAGCGTCTGATTGAGGCCGGACTGGTGGACGTCGCCCTTGTGGGCGGGGCAGACAGCTTAAGCCGTATGCCGGTCAATGGTTTTAACAGCCTTGAATCGCTCTCGCCCACGCAGTGCGAACCGTTTGGCCGCGACCGCCGGGGGATCACCATCGGTGAAGCGGCGGCCCTCATGGTGCTGACCCGCGAAGCGGATCAGGTGGCGCTGCTGGGGGCGGGCGAATCGAGCGATGCGTACCATATCTCTGCCCCACATCCCGAGGGGGAAGGCGCCATTCGCGCTATTACTCAGGCGCTGAAGGCGGCAGGCATGACGGCAGACGAGGTGGGCTATATTAATTTGCACGGCACCGCCACTCCCCTCAACGATCGGATTGAGGCGCACGTGATTAACACCCTCTTTGGCGACCGGGTACCGTGCAGCTCTACCAAACACCTCACCGGCCATACGCTTGGCGCGGCCGGGATCACCGAAGCCGCATTAAGCTGGCTGATCCTGACCCGTGACCTGCCGCTGCCGCCGCAGGATTTCTCCCGCTACGCGCCGGACGACACGCTGCCGCCCTGCGGCCTGCTGCATCAGCGTGCGCCCCTGAAAAAACCGGTGATTTTATCGAACTCATTCGCCTTTGGCGGAAACAACGCCAGCCTGCTGCTGGGGAGAGTGTCATGAGTTATTTATCCCCCGCCGACTACCTGCCTCACGACGCACCGATGATGCTGCTGGAGCGCGTTGAGCGTGTCACCGACAGCAGTGCGGTGTGCAGCGTCACGGTCAACGGGCGCGGTGTGCTTGCGCCGTTCCTGAACGTTGACGGCGATCTGCCAGGCTGGTTTGCGCTGGAACTGATGGCCCAGACCGTGGGCGTCTGGTCTGAATGGCACCGCCTGCAAAAAGGGCTGCCCCACAGTCCGCTGGGCATGGTGCTGGGTGCACGCGAGCTGGTGTGTAGCACGGGCCGCTTTGCCGCCGGCACCACGTTAACCATTACCATCGAGCGCCTGATGCAGGACGAACGCTTTGGCAGCTTTGAATGCACGATTCAGGCAGATAACGCCCCTCTTGCCACGGGCCGCGTGAATACGTTCCAGCCCAGCGAAGACGAATTAACCTCACTTTTCACCCAGGGAGCTTCATCATGACACGTTCTGTACTGGTCACGGGCGCCAGCAAAGGCATTGGCCGCGCCATCGCCCGTCAGCTTGCGGCTGACGGTTTCACCGTGGGCGTGCATTACCATCATGATGCTGACGGTGCGCGCGAGACGCTGGAGAGCATTGTTCAGGCTGGCGGAACGGGCCGTTTACTGACCTTTGACGTGGGTAACCGCGAGCAGTGCCGCGAGGTTCTGGAACAGGAAATCAGCACCTTTGGCGCATGGTATGGCGTGGTCAGCAATGCCGGAATCGCCCGCGATGGCGCGTTTCCGGCGCTCAGCGACGAGGACTGGGACAGCGTCATCCACACCAACCTCGACAGTTTTTATAACGTCATTCATCCCTGCATCATGCCGATGATCGCAACCCGCAAGGGCGGACGAATTATTACCCTGTCGTCCGTGTCAGGCGTAATGGGCAACCGTGGGCAGGTGAACTACAGTGCCGCCAAGGCCGGTATTATCGGCGCCACCAAGGCGCTGGCCATTGAACTGGCAAAGCGCAAAATTACCGTCAACTGCATCGCGCCAGGGCTGATTGATACCGGTATGATCGAGATGGAAGAGGCCGCGCTGAAAGAGGCCATGTCCATGATCCCGATGCAGCGCATGGGACAGGCCGACGAGGTAGCCGGTCTGGCGAGTTATCTGATGTCGGACCGGGCAGGCTATGTGACACGCCAGGTGATCTCGATCAACGGGGGGATGTTATGACGCGTCGGGTGGTGATTACGGGGATGGGGGGCGTGACCGCCTTTGGCGACGACTGGCCGACCATTGCACAGCGGCTGCTCGGCTACGAAAATGCCGTACGCACCATGACGGAGTGGCAAGAGTATGCCGGTCTGCAAACCCTGCTGGCCGCCCCTATCGAGGATTTCACCCTCCCGGCACACTATACCCGCAAGCGCATTCGCGCCATGGGTCGCGTGTCGCTGCTCTCTACCCGCGCCACCGAACTGGCACTTGAGCAGGCGGGCCTGATCGATGACCCGGTACTGACGCAGGGGCAAACCGGCATCGCCTATGGGTCGTCCACGGGTAGCACGGGCCCGGTCAGCGACTTCGCCTCCATGCTGATGGAAAAACACACCAATAACATCACCGGCACCACCTATGTGCAGATGATGCCGCACACCACCGCGGTCAATACCGGCCTGTTCTTTGGTCTGCGGGGGCGCGTCATTCCCACGTCGAGTGCCTGTACTTCCGGCAGCCAGGCGATTGGTTACGCCTGGGAAGCCATTCGCCATGGTTATCAGACCGTGATGGTCGCCGGGGGCGCCGAGGAGCTTTGTCCGTCAGAAGCGGCGGTATTTGATACGCTGTTCGCCACCAGCCAGCGCAACGACGCGCCGAAAACCACGCCGTCGCCCTTCGATACCGCGCGCGATGGGCTGGTCATCGGCGAAGGGGCAGGCACGCTGATTCTGGAAGAGCTGGAGCACGCCAAAGCACGCGGGGCGACCATCTATGGCGAAATCGTGGGCTTTGCCACCAACTGCGATGCGGCGCATATTACCCAACCGCAGCGTGAAACCATGCAGATTTGCATGGCGCAATCGCTGGCGATAGCAGGCTTACGCGCATCGGACATCGGATATATCTCCGCCCACGGCACCGCCACCGATCGCGGTGATATCGCCGAAAGCCAGGCCACTGCGGCCATCTTTGGCGACAACGTCCCCATCTCCTCGCTGAAAAGCTATTTTGGCCATACGTTAGGCGCCTGCGGTGCGCTGGAAGCGTGGATGAGCGTGCAGATGATGCGTGAAGGCTGGTTTGCCCCGACGCTCAATTTAAGACAACCGGATGAGCAATGCGGTGCTTTAGATTATATTATGGGGGAAGCCCGTCAGATTGACTGCGAGTATCTGCAAAGCAATAACTTCGCGTTTGGCGGCATCAATACCTCAATCATTATCAAACGCTGGGCGTAACTATGTACCAGTTTATACTGGGAAAAATCTCCACCCTTAGCGCGGACCCGCTGGCGTCAACGCTCGCAGATATGGCACCTCAGGGTGCGCGACACCGTTCCTGGCTGGCAGGCAGGACGCTGCTCGCCCGGGCATTGTCCCCGTCTCCGCTGCCCGATATCGTGTACGGTGAACAGGGGAAACCCGCCTTTGCGAAAGATCATCGGCTCTGGTTTAACCTGAGCCACAGCGGGGACGACATTGCCCTGCTGGTGAGCGATGAAGGTGAAGTAGGCTGCGATATCGAAGTGATACGCCCGCGTGAAAACTGGCAGGCACTGGCGAACGCGGTGTTCAGCGTGGCGGAACATGCAGAGCTGGAACGCGAAGCGCAGGAGGCGAAGCTCTCCGCGTTCTGGGGGATCTGGACGCGTAAGGAGGCGATTGTGAAGCAGCGAGGCGGCAGCGCCTGGCAGATTGTCAGCATCGACAGCACCTCACAGACCCACTCGGTCAGCCAGCTTCAGTTTGGCTCGCTGAGTCTCGCCGTCTGCACGCCCACCCCGTTTACCCTTACCCCCGGGGCGATTTTTCACCACCCGATGTCCGGGGCAGAAATATCACCAGCACGCCCAGCATAATCAACCCGACGCCCGCCAGCCCCTGCCACGAGAACGACTCGCCCCAGCCGGGCAGCAGGATCGCCGCGCCCCACACCAGAATATAACTGAGGCTCAGCAAGGCATACGCTTTGCTGAGTGCCATGCGATGCAGCGCCAGATACCAGCAGCCCATAGAGGCCACATAGCCCATCAGCCCCAGCAGTAGCGCGGCGGTACCGGACGAGAAATGCCAGAGGGCCCTGAAAAATGCCAACGCCTCGCCGACGGGCGGAAGCGCCTGCATGGCACTGCGCAGCAGCAGCTGCGCCACGCTGACTAACACCACGCTGCATAAGGCCCAGAACACCCCTTTCACAGGCTTCCTCCCAGCAACACTATCCCGGTGATGATCAACCCCACGCCCAGCCAGTGATGCCAGGCTACCTTTTCATGCCAGAGTCCCTTCGCCGCCAGTGTCACCCAGACAAAATTGAGGCTCAGCATCGGATAGGCCACCCCGACGGGAAGACGCTGCAACACCCCCAGCCAGACCAGCATGCCGCAGCCCAGCGCCAGCAAGGCGAGCCCCATCCACAGCATAATATGCACGCCACGCCGCCCGGTTGTCGCCGGACGGGTCGCCTGCTTCTGGCAGAGCTGTCCCGCGCAGGTCAGCAAACTTGCCAGCACCAGCCACCACCAGGTCATCATTGCGGAAGATACTGCAGGTAAGCCAGCCGCCCCTGGATATACAGGTGGTCAGGCGCTGGCAGGTTGGCTCGTTTCAGATCGTCGTTCTTCGACAGCAGGATCACCAGCGACACGCTCCCCTGCTGGCGATGCGTCGCCAGCCACTGCGCAAAGTCATCTTTATTGATAAAGCGGTCTTTCACATCCGGGTAATCCAGCCCGTAGCGCAGCTCACCGCTCTGACCAAACAGGATGATGTCGTTACGCTTCAGCTCCCACGCCAGCCCTGCCGCCACGCCGACGTTATCGGCCAGCACGAACCGGCTCTGCTGGAGCGGGTCGCGCACGGTATCCACCAGCGACTGCGGCTGTTTGGAATCCACCACCAGGTTGGGAATGGCAAAGCCAATCAGCAACGCCAGCCCGGCAGGGCACAGCGCCGCCAGCCACCAGCGTTGCTGGCTCCGTCTGAAGCTAAACCAGCCCACCACGGCCCAGACGAGGAAGGCCACCACCGCGCAGAAGACTTTATACAGTTCGACCGACGTCCAGACCGGATGCTTAGCCAGCCCCCACGGAGAGACCACCAGCGCCGCCACCACGCCGATGACGCCAAACGCCAGGTTAATCCCGCCGTTAATGCGTAACGCCCTGGCACCTTTTTCCGCCGCAAGGCAGGCATAGCGCGCCATCAGGATCGCCAGCGGGGCAAAACACGGCAGGATGTAGGTCGGCAGCTTACCTTTGGCGATGCTGAAGAACAAAAATGGCATCACCACCCATCCGAGCAGATAAAGTCCGCCGCCTGCAGGATGTTTTTCACGCCAGCCCAGACGTAGCGCACCGGGCAACAGCGCCAGCCACGGCAGGCAGCCCGCGACCAGGAATGGCAGGTAATACCAGAACGGGGCTTTGTGCTGGGCGTCGCTTTGGGCGAAACGCTGAATGTGTTCAACCCAGAAGAAGTAGCGCCAGAAATCGGGTTCACGCCGGGCAATCGCCAGCCCCCAGGGCAGGACAATGAGCACGCAGCTCAGGATAGCGAGCCCGCCAAAAATCAGCACCTCTTTCCAGCGCTTTTGGGCTATCACCCACGGCAGGACGCCAAGAACCGGCACCGCCAGGGCGAGGAAACCTTTGGTCATCACCCCCATACCGCAGGCCAGCCCCAGCAATATGTAGCCCCCCGCTTTGCCAGCCAGGGTGTGCGCCTGCGAGGCCAGCCAGAAACTGCACATCGCCGCCACCAGCCACAGGGTGATGATGGGATCGAGCACGGCATAGGTGCCAATGCCATACACCAGAAACAGCGTCAGGAAGATCAGGCCGGAGAACAGGGCAACGCGTTTATCACGCCAGAGTTGCCGGGCCATCCAGATGACCAGCAGCGCCGTCAGGCCGGTGGAAAAAATGGCCCCGGCGCGCACGGCAAAGTTCGTGTGGCCAAACAGCAGTTGCCCGAGGCTGTTGACCCAGTAACCGGCAATCGGCTTTTCAAAGTAACGCAGCCCCAGAAAATGGGGCACAATCCAGTCGCCGGAGGCGAGCATTTCACGGCTGATTTCCGCATAGCGCGTTTCATCAGGCTGCCATAACAGACGGATATCAACCGGAATGAGGTAGTAAACAATAAACAGGGCGAACAGCACTAAGCCATAACGGGCGACTTTCATGGTACCGGACTCACGGTTTGTTGATAGCCAAGCCAGCCTTCCCGGCCAGCCATGTCATTACGCACAATTTTGCCGACGGGCAGCGTACTGAGATCGTCTGGCAGCAGGTCGATCAACGGGCAGAACTGAATCCCCTCCTGCGCCGCCAGCGTCAACAGCGCATCGAAATCATGCTGATACGCAATCCCCTCCACCTCGGCGTGGATGGTGTAGACCGGGGTGCCGGTGTCGCGATGCATGCAGTCCAGAATGTAGCGGTTGAAGCCGTCGGCGGTCACCTCGCGCCCCACCACTTCATCCCAGGTGGGAAGCGTGACCGGGATTTGCACCGTGCCAACGCGGTTTTCACCGAGCTGCGGTAAAAACGGTCCGCTACCCCGGCAATCGCTGTTGTAGCGAAACGCGAACGTCTCTTTGGCTTTCACGACGCGTTGATCCGCACGCCATCCCGCCACGGCGGAGCAGCGCACCGGTTGACCGATAATGGCCTCCAGCTCCCGCAGACCACGCTCGATTTCCCGGGCCAGGCGAGGAATATCCCAGACGCCCGCCCAGGCCTGCCAGGCATGGTGATCCCAGGCATGCAGGCCGACCTCATGGTGCTGCGCCGCTTCACGGATGATGGCGTCGTTACCCGCGCCGATACGCCTGCCGGGCCATGCGGTACCGGCCAGCAAAATATCCCAGCCGTAGAGCGATGCTGCGCGCGAGCGCAGCATTTTGAACAGAAATGCCGGTTTAACCAGACGCCATAAATGACGTCCCATGTTGTCTGGCCCCACGCTGAAAAAGATGCTGGCACGCACATCGTGCTTGCTCAGCAGCGTCAGCAGTCCGGGAACGCCGTCACGCGTTCCCCTGAAGGTATCGACATCAATGCGTAAACCGACTTTTTTCATGAGGCCTGTTCCGACAGCTCCACGGTGCGCAGGAAGAAATCGAGCGTCTCATCAATGGTCTGCTCCATCTTCACCGTTGGCGTCCAGTTCAGGCAGCGCTTCGCATTGCGAATGCTCGGTTTGCGGTGCTCAACGTCCTGGTAGCCTTTGCCATAGTAGCTGCTGCTTTCCACTTCGCGGAATCCTGCAAACGGCGGGAACTGGTTACGCAGCGGATGGCGCTCAAAGCTGGCCAACAGCATTTCGGCCAGTTCACGAATGCTCGCTTCGTTATCCGGGTTGCCAATGTTGATAATCTCCCCGTTGCAGCGTCCATCCTTGTTTTCGATGATGCGGAACAGGGCTTCGATGCCGTCGCTGATGTCGGTGAAGCAGCGTTTTTGTTTACCACCTTCAATGAGCTTAATGGGCGAGCCTTCCACCAGGTTCAGGATCAGCTGGGTAATGGCGCGGGAGCTGCCAATGCGCGCCGCGTTCAGGTTATCCAGACGTGGCCCCATCCAGTTAAACGGCCGGAACAGGGTAAAACGCAGCCCTTCTTTCTCGCCGTAGGCCCAAATCACGCGGTCCAGCAGCTGTTTGGAGACGGAGTAAATCCAGCGCTGCTTGTTGATCGGCCCGACCACCAGGTTAGAGGTATCTTCATCGAAGTTTTTATCGGTACACATGCCGTACACTTCGGAGGTGGACGGGAAGATGATGCGCTTATCGTATTTCACGCAGTCGCGGATAATCTTCAGGTTCTCTTCAAAGTCCAGCTCGAATACGCGCAGCGGGTTGCGGGTGTACTCAATCGGCGTGGCAATGGCGACCAGCGGCAGCACCACGTCGCATTTTTTGATGTGGTACTCAATCCACTCGGAGTGAATGCTGATATCCCCTTCCACGAAATGGAAACGCGGGCAGTCAAGGAAACGGCTGATGGCATCGGAGCCAATGTCGAGGCCATAAATTTCGTAGTTATCGTCTTTCAGCAGACGCTCGGTCAGGTGGTTACCAATAAAACCGTTCACACCGAGGATCAACACGCGGGTGCGGCGCTTAATTGCCACCACCGGGGCGCTGGTGATCAAGGCGCCGGGAACCAGCCCCAGAGACTGCGCCAGCTGCGCGCCCTGAACATAAACGCCGTTGTCGGTCTGACCGGTCACGATCTCCAGCGCCTGCTCGCCGCAGCTGACAATCAGCGGAGAGACAGAGACGATGGTGCCCGGTTTCGCGACCGGGACGTCATCGCGCACGTTGGATTTCCAGACGATGAATTTGCTGACGCCGGCAAAGCTATACGCCCCCGGCCAGGGGTCGGTCACTGCGCGCACCAGGTTGTGCAGCTGGCGGGCGGGCTTGTTCCAGTCCAGACGGCCGTCTTCCGGCGTGCGGCGGCCAAAACAACTCGCCTTGCTCTCGTCCTGAGCGGTCTCGCTGAAGGTGCCGTTCAGGATGGTCGGCAGTGCATCGCGCAGCAAGCTTTGCGCCACCGAGCAGAGTTTCTGATGAAGCTGCAGCGCCGTCTCATCCGCGCCGATGGCCACACGCTGCTGCGCAATGATGGCACCCGCATCCGCGCGGTGCACCATGCGGTGCAGGGTCACACCGGTTTCAGTTTCACCATTCACCAGCACCCAGTTCAGCGGCGCGCGGCCACGGTAGGCGGGCAGCAGCGAGCCGTGAAGGTTAAATGCCCCTGTTTTCGCCAGGCTTAAGATCTCGTCACAGATCAAATTGCGGTAGTAGAACGAGAAGATGACATCCGGCGCGAGGGCGCGAATGCGATCCACCCACAGCGGGTGGTTGATATCGTCCGGCGCGTAGACCGGAATGCCGCGCTCGGCGGCAATACGCGCCACGGAGCCAAAGAAATTATTCTCTCCCGCGGCATCCGGATGCGTGAAGATGGCAGCGATATCATAACCCGCTTCAAGCAGGGCAAGCAGGCCCGCGCACCCCATATCGTGATAGGCAAAGACAACAGCTTTCATGGGTGTTTTTCCTCTTGAGAGACTTTGTGTTCCTGGCGGACAACACGTTGAATAAAGTAGCGCGGACGTGCGCGAACATCGTTATAGATACGGCCAATGTACTCACCGAGCAGCCCCATCCCGACAAACTGGGCGCCGATGAACATGAACAGCACGGCAAAGAGCATGAAGACCCCTTCCGCCGCCCACTGGGGGCCAAAGACCAGACGCAGGACGACCAGCAAAACGGAAAGCGCAAACCCGGCCAGCGCGATAATGCTGCCGAAGACGCTCAGCAGGCGCAGCGGCGTGGTGGTCAGGCAGGTGATGAGGTCGTACATCAGGTTGATAAGACGCATAAAGCTGTACTTCGATTCCCCGTGCTCACGCTCGGCGTGCAGCACCGGGATCTCCGTCGCCTTACGGGCAAAGGTATTCGCCAGAATCGGAATGAAGGTGCTGCGTTCATGGCAGTGCAGCATGGCGTCGACAATATGGCGGCGATAGGCGCGCAGCATGCAGCCGTAATCGCCCATCGCTTTGCCGGTGGTGCGCTGGATCAGGCGGTTGATGGTGCGGGAAGCCAGCTTGCGGAACAGGCTATCCTGACGATTCTGCCGTACCGTACCCACCACGTCGTACCCTTCATCGGCTTTGGCGACCAGCCGGGGGATCTCCTCCGGCGGGTTTTGCAGATCGGCATCCAGGGTGATGACCAGATCGCCCGTCACGTGGCTGAACCCGGCCATAATGGCCGAGTGCTGGCCGTAGTTGCGGTTAAGCAGCACCGCAACGACATGGCTGCCTTCGGCCTGCGCAGCCTCGGTCAACATCAGGGCGGAGTTATCGCTGCTGCCATCATCCACCAGCAGGATTTCATAGGCTTTGCCCAGCGTCTCACAGGCGGCGGTGGTGCGGCGGATCAATTCGGGCAGGCTCTCCTGCTCGTTATAAACCGGGATCACCACAGAAACTTTTTGTACAGGCGGTGCACTGAACATATCAATGTCCTGCAAGCTGATGGAGCGCGGTAATGACGCGGGTTGTGTCGTCATGAGTCATGTCCGGGAAAAGTGGGAGAGAACAAATACGCGCGCTGTTCCATTCAGAATGCAGGAGCGATACATCAGGAAAACGCTCGCGGTAGTATTTTTGCGTGTGTGCCGCGCGGAAATGCAGGCCAGTGCCGATGCCCTGCTCTTTCAGGGCCGCCATCAGGTTGTCGCGGGAGATCCCGCAGCGGGCTTCATCCACGCGGATAATAAACAGATGCCAGGCGTGCACATGCGGCCATGACGGAAGCGTTAGCGGCTGGAACGGCGTGTCGGCCAGCTCGCGCAGGTAGCGTTCGGCGATGTCCTGACGGCGTTTGTTGGCCTGTTTCAGTTTGCCCAACTGCACCAGCGCCAGCGCGGCGTTGATGTCCGCGAGGTTGTATTTAAAACCAGGCGCGATCACCTCGGCCTGCGGCGCGCGGCCGTGGGTCTGGCGGTCATAGGCATCGACGCCCAGACCGTGGAATTTCAGGCTGCGGATTTTTTGTGCCAGCTGTTCGTCATCCGTCACCACCAGACCGCCCTCGGCGCAGGTCATGTTTTTAATGGCGTGGAAGGAGAAAATTGCCGTGCCCTGCCAGCCCACGTGGCGATCTTTGTAGTACGTGCCCGCAGCGTGTGCCGCATCTTCAATCACCGGAATACCGTGACGCTCCCCCACGGCGCGAATGGCGTCGATGTCACATGGCGCGCCGGCGTAATGCACCGGGATAATGGCTTTGGTGCGCGGCGTTATGGCGGCCTCAACCGCGTCCGGGGTGACCATCAGCGTGTCTTTGTCCACATCGATCATCACCGGGGTTGCTCCCAGCAGAACAATCATATTCAGCGTGGAGACCCAGGTCAGGGAGGGGGTAATTACTTCATCGCCAGGGCCAATACCCAGCGCCATCAGGGTGACGTGCATCCCGGCGGTGGCCGAACTGACGGCAATGGCGTGGTGATTCCCGGTCAGTTGGCAGAATGCCTCTTCAAGCGCCTGATTTTTCGGCCCGGTCGTGATCCAGCCAGAGGTTAATACCTCCTGCAACGCCGTTATTTCCTCATTGCCCATGGACGGGCGGGAAAAAGGCAAAAAATCGCTCATCATTAATTTCCTTGCAATAAGAATGGCACGCTTTTGATATTAACCAATTACCGGTTCGTTTATTTCAACGGTTCATAAACTCATATCAAGGTAACGCGCATTTCTTAGGGAAAAATTAAGATGCGTATTTAAAGTGTTAAGGAGTGTATTTAATTAACTTTATAAACAAGAGGTTACATAATTATGAATTTTTTATTTTGTGATCACATTCAATTTTTGCAAAATGTAACGTTTAAACCAACCCTCAACAAACAAAAAAAATCCCGGTTATTTCTGTAAAAGCAGAAACAACCGGGAACTTTTCTTTTTAGTTAATTGTCGCGCTTATTTTAAATTATTCGGGAAGTCTTTTGGCAATTCACTGGCAGCACACGCAATTACGCTGTCATCGTTGGCTCCGCAGTCGCGCACAAAGGTAATAGTGGCAAACTCATCAATCACTTCCGTTGGATAGGCCGGGCCCGCATCGCGATAGCTGTTCATCAGCGGAATGTGATCGTTCTGGAAACAGACGGTTTTTTCCGGGTTGTTCATGACCCAACGTGGGAAGAAGATGGTGCCATGGAACAGTTTGTCGCCCAGGTTCACAATCAGGCTAACATCGGTGCCGGTGGGTTCGGTCCAGGAGATTTTATAAATACTCTCACCTACGCGAACAATGTATACCCGCTGATCTTTTACCCAACGATTACCCACCAGACCGCTGTGAATACGGTAGTCGATGGTCTTTTCATTCTTGATATAAATCTCGTAGTTCCAGCCGTTATCGTAGGTATAAACCAGATGTTTGCCGATGAAGCCGCTTAAGTCATGTTTGTCGAAGGTGCTCATAAGATGTCTCCTTTGTTTTGATGAGACGATCGTACCCCTTCAAAAAATGAATGAATAACGCTATGTTTGAATCAAATTCATCCAAATTTTAGATTAATTATGCACAAGACGACGCTCGAACAATGGTCTTTGCTGGAGAGAGTGGTGGACGCGGGCAGTTTTGCCAGAGCAGCGGAAGAGACGCACCGCAGCCAGTCTTCCGTCAGCTATAACCTGTCGCTGTTGCAGGAACGGCTGGGGGTGGCGCTTCTGGTGCAGGAAGGGCGCCGGGCGGTGTTGACCCCTGCCGGGGAACTGCTTCTCAACCAGGTCAAACCGCTGCTGAAAGCCTTTGCCTACGTTGAGACGCGGGCGGCTACCCTGCGCAACGGAATGCGCACGCGACTGGATCTGGTGGTGGACAATATCTTCCCCCGCCGGCGTCTGTTCGCCATCCTGCGTCAGTTCCAGCAGCAGTACCCGCAAACGCAGGTGCGCCTCACCGAAGTGCTGGAAAATACCCGCGCCGATGCCATTAACGATGAAGCCGATGTGATGATCCTCACCCGCCGCCAGGATATTACCGGGCTGGGCGAATGGCTGATGAATATCGACTTTGTCGCCGTGGCCCATCACCAGCATCCCCTCTTTCAGCTCGACGCACCGCTCAATGACGACATGCTCCGCCCGTGGCCGCTGATCCAGATTGCAGACAACCACTCTTCCGCGCGCGCTGCCGGAGGCTCATGGACCTTCTCCACCATTGACGCCGCCATTGAGGCGGTGATGTCGCAGGTGGGTTACGGCTGGCTGCCGGAGGAGCGCATTCAGGCTCAGCTGGATCAAGGGGTGCTGAAGATGCTGCCGCTCAGTCACGGCGTGCGTCGGGCCACGCCGCTGCACCTGATCGTTAAGCGCTCCCTTAACCCGCTGGACGAACAGGTTGAGACCCTGTTGCGCCTTTTTAGCCAGGAGCCGTCATCGTCACCTGCTACGCTTTAAGGTCCAAACGTTAAAACGATAAGGAGCAGAGGATGAAAATCGACTTTACGGGAAAAGTGGCGCTGGTTACTGCCTCCACCGGCGGGATCGGCTTCGCCATTGCCAGAGGGCTGGCCGAAAGCGGTGCGGAAGTGATCGTCAATGGCCGCAGTACGGAGTCGGTGAATAAAGGTATTCAGCAGCTGCAGCAGGTGGTGCCGGGCGTGCAGGTGCGTGCCGCGATAGCCGATCTCAGCACGCCGGAAGGGGTCGAGTCGCTGCTGAAGGTGGCGAGCAACGTCGACATTCTGGTCAACAATGCCGGGATTTACGGGCCGCAGGATTTTTACGCCACCGACGATGACACCTGGGAGCGTTACTGGCAGACCAACGTGATGTCCGGCGTGCGTCTCTCACGCGCGCTGCTGCCCGGCATGGTGCAGAAAGGCTGGGGCCGCGTGGTATTTATCTCCTCCGAGTCGGCCTGCAATATCCCGGCGGACATGATCCACTACGGCGTGACCAAAACGGCGCAGCTCTCGCTGGCGCGCGGACTGGCGAAGTTCGTGGCGGGCAGCGGCGTGACGGTCAACAGCGTATTGCCGGGGCCGACGATATCTGACGGATTCGCGGAGATGATGAAAGACGAGATCGAAAAAACCGGTAAGTCGCTGGAACAGCTGGCAAAAGAGTTTGTGATGGCCAACCGCCCCAGCTCGGTGATCCAGCGTGCGGCCACGGTTGAAGAGGTGGCCAATATGGTGGTGTATGTCTGCTCAGCGCAGGCCTCCGCCACCTCGGGCGCGGCGTTACGCGTCGACGGTGGCGTGGTGGACGACATTATCTGAGTCGTCAGGTCTCACTGCCTGCAACCCGGCGGGCAGTAATATAGCGCGCCTGCCAGTAGCTATCGTTCAGGGTGGACACCGTCACGCCCTGACTGCTTGAGGCATGAATAAACTGGCTACCGCCAATATAGACGCCCACGTGCTTTTGGTTCGGGCCGGTCCGGAAGAACACCAGATCCCCGGCCCGAAGCCGGTACTGTGCCACCTTCACGCCACGATGGATCTGCTCGCTTGTCGTACGCGGCAGACTGAGATGTGCGGCATCGCTGAACAGATGTTGCATCAGCGCGGAACAGTCCACCCCGCGATGCGTGGAGCCGCCCCACTGATAGTGCGTGCCTTTCCATTTCTGATACTGGTCAAGAATACGTGAGCGCAACGGAGCCGCTTGCGGGTGAAGCAGCGCCGATTTCGCCGGCGTTCCCGCGAGGTCGTGGTTCATCGATAGCATGGATGCGGGCAGTTGAAAACTGAACGCGGAAAACGAGGCAAAACTTAACGAAAGTATTGAAATAAGCGATCTGAACGTCATATCAAGAGAGAAAAAGTGAGTGAATTTTTCCTTACCGGTGGAGGCCAACGTTCCTCCCAAATATCTTTCGATGCGGCGATAATATCGACAGCTCACTTTTTACCCAATCTTTATCGGGTCTGTTTTTGGACTCCTCGGTTGGGTCGCAAGAATGAGAAAAAAAAGCGCATGGTTTAAGGACTGTGGCGCCAAAGCAGGTAAACTAATGAGCAGAATGTGTATTTCAGCTAAGACGTATTTATGACCAATATGATTGCCGACGAGGCCGTGGCCAAATCCAACGTGCTCTCAGTCTTCGACTTTGATGGAACGTTAACGCACCACGACAGCTTCATCCCTTTCCTGCGTTTTGCCTTCGGCAAACGTTATTTCGCAGGCCGTCTGGTGCGTATGGCGCTACCGACGCTGCACTGCGTGCGCCGCAAGCTAACGCGCGATGAGCTGAAAGAGGTACTGATTAAGACCTTCCTGACGGGCGTGGATGAGCACTGGCTACGACAGCAGGCGGAAGCGTTTTGCGAAAAATACTGGGACAAGCTGATGCGCCCCGAAGGGGTGCTGGCGGTGGCGGCTGAAGTGAACTCCGGTGCGGAAGTGACGATCTGCTCCGCCTCTCCTGCTCTGGTGCTCCAGCCGTGGGCTGACAAACTCGGCATCAAGCTGATTGGCACGCAACTGGAAGTGAAAAACGGCAAGCTGACCGGGCGCATTACCGGCAACAACTGCCGCTGCGCCCAGAAAGTTGCCAGACTGGAAAAGGTGTATGGCAATCTGAACGCGTACCACCTGCGCGCCTGGGGTGATACGCGTGGCGACCATGAACTGCTGGCGGCTGCGCAGGATCCACACTGGCGGCACTTCCATCATCCGCGCAAGCGCCGCAACTCACCGATTAAGGGTTAGGTGCGGTCTGGTGCCCTCACCCCGGCCCTCTCCCACAGGGAGAGGGAGAAGAGCGGTGCATCAGGCCTCACGTTTCCCAGGGAACATCACGCTCGCAATAATCCCCAGCGCCAGCACGCCTAATACCACGAACAGACTGGTCGTCGCGCCAATGCTGTAGCCGTGGTGCCAGAAGTGGTCCGTCGCATTCAAACCGAGCTTGAACGCCACGAAGAACAGCAGCAGGACCACCGCTTTCTCCAGATGAACCAGATATTGCTTCAGCGCTTCCAGTACGAAATAGAGCGTACGCAGGCCGAGGATGGCAAACATCATGGCGCTGTAGATAATCAGCGGCTCGCGGCTGACGGCGATAATGGCCGGTACGGAGTCAAACGCGAACATCACATCGGACAACTCCACGACCGCCACGCAAAGCAATAATGGCGTCGCGTAACGCTTCGCTTTTTTGACGCGCCCAACCATCACGTCCTGGTTTTCCGGTTTTTCCAGCTCCGCATCCACCTCTTTCTGCGTCAGAATGAAGGCGTGGCTGCTGATTTTCGGCCAGACAGGATAAAAACGCTTCACCAGCCGATAGGCCAGATGCCCGGAGTAATCTTCAACCTCGTCGCTCTCTTCGTTGCGCCTGAGCATCATCACCGCCGTCCAGCCAACAACCAGCGCGAAAATAACCTCCACGTACGGCCCCAGACTCAGCAGGCTGGTCCCAATGGCCACGAAGATACCGCGGAAGACAATGGCCCCCAGTACGCCCCAGTAAAGCACGCGGTGACGGTACTTATCTGGTACACCGAACCAGGCGAAAATCGCCATCATCACAAACAGGTTATCGACCGAGAGCACCTCTTCCAGCGCATAGCCGGTGAGGAACAGGCTCGCCATCTCGGCGCCGTGATGAACATACAGGAACCCGGCAAACGCCATCGCCATCGAGAACCAGAAAACGGACCACATCGCGGCACTTTTCAGCGAGACAGGCTTATCGTGACGGTGCATGAAGAGGTCGATAAACATCGCCCCAACAGCCATCACCACAAAGACAACAACGGTTTCCGTCGGGAAACCGAGATGAGCAGCAGACATACACAACCCTTTTTTAGAGGCAAAACACAAAAACCATGCAGACTGGCATATGCCAGCAGAGAAAAAGATGGAACGGTTTTACACCGGTTCCCCCCCTTCAAACCGCAGCTCTGTGGCTGCGCAAGGCGTGTACTTTACCTCACAATGTGGGGTGACGCATCTGCCGTTTAGGCGCTTTGCGTAACGCGCCTGATATGTGAGTCACCTCTTATTTACATAATTTAAACCTTCCATTCACTGGATAAAAATAACGCAACGTCGCTATAGTGGTTTTGTTAAATAAAACTGAGTTGTACCTGATAAAACCAAGAACAGACCCTGCGAGGACACAATGACAGAACAAACGCGTTATGGCGCTACCACCAGTGAGGGGATAGAAAAGGAGACGATGCGGAAGGTCATCTGGCGTATCCTGCCGTTTCTCATCGTCAGCTATCTGATCTCCATTATCGATCGCGGGAACATCGGCATGGCATCGCTGCAGATGAATGAGGATCTCGGTCTCAGCAAAGCGGCATTTGGTTTCGCCAGCAGTCTCTACTTTGTGGCCTATTTTTTGTTTGAAGTGCCAAGCAACCTGGCGATGCAAAAAGTCGGCGCACGACTGTGGATCCCGCGCATTATGATTAGCTGGGGCATTGTGTCCATGTGTATGTCGCTGGTTCAGAACACCACGTCGCTCTATATCGTCCGTTTTCTTCTCGGCGCCGCAGAGGCGGGCTTCTTCCCTGGCGTCGTGCTTTATCTGACCTGGTGGATCCCTTCCCGCTATCGCGCACGCATTATTGCCTCCTTTATGGTCGCCATCCCACTCGCCAACTTCATCGGCTCCCCGCTTTCCGGGTTGATACTGTCGATGGACGGCTGGCTGGGTCTGCGTGGCTGGCACCTGCTGTTTATCATTGAAGGTTTGCCCGCCGTACTGCTCGGCATTGCCGCCTGGTTTATTCTCCGCGATCGCCCTCATCAGGCGAACTGGCTCAGCAGTGAACAAAAGCAATGGCTGGAAACCACGCTGGAAAACGAGCGCAATCAGCAAAAGAATATTGGACATCAAACGACGTGGCAGTTATTGAAACATCGCCAAATCTGGCTGCTGGCGCTGATTTACGCTGGCGCATCGTCTGCTGGCACCACCATCAGCGTATGGTCTCCTCAACTGCTGAAATCCTTCCATCTCAATAATCTTGAGACAGGCCTGTTCAACGCCATCCCGTACGGTCTGGCATCCGTACTCATGATTGTATGGGGACGAAGTTCTGACCGAACCAACGAACGCCGCTGGCATACTGCGCTGACGCTTTTCATGATTGCCGCAGGCGTATTTGCCGCATTTGTCAGCGTCTCCCTTGCTGCCACCATTGTTATTCTCAGCATCATGCTCATCGGCGCTTATTCAATGAAAGGGCCTTTCTGGGCGCTGGCGTCCGGCTGGATGAGCAGTACCTCGGCGGCTGCAGGACTCGCCGCAATTGGCGCTATTGCTAACCTGATCGGCGGCGCGGTCATGGTCAATGCATACGGTATTATTAATGAGCGGACGGGCAGCTACACGCTGGCGATGCTTCCGCTGGCGGCGCTGTGTGTGGCGGGAGGTATCGCAGTACTCATTATGGGACGACAGGCCCGTAACGCTCAGCTACACGAAAATCAGGTCACGCATTAGCAATGACAAAAGCGGGACGCGTGTCCCGCTTTTCGTTAACGGTTTTCTTCCGCTGTGTCGCTCGTTTCCCCGTAGAACTGCTGACAGAAGGGCTTACTGGCCCCCATTTTCTGTGACAGGCGGCTGGCGGTGTCGTGCATCAACTGACGAATACCTTGCTCCCTGCGATCTTCCGTCAGTCGTGAGATGGGACCGGTCAGTGCCAGCGCCGCAATCAGTTTGTCATGAACGCCGAAGACGGGCATCGCAAACGCAGCGGTATGGGGATCGCGGGCACCTGCCGTGTAGAGCGGAAGCGCAGGCTCACCGCCCGGCAGGGGCTCATTGAGGCCCCAATGGCGTAGAACCTTACTGATAGCAGAATCGTCCAGCGGGAACTGGGTGCCGGGGAGATTGCTGTGACGGAGCCCATGTGACGCTTCTGCCCTAAACAGGCACAGACGTTGCCCGCCTTCTAATACATACCAGCTGGCGCTCTCCTGGGAAGCCAGAGACAAGGCCTGAAGTTCCGGCTGAACCACCCGGGAAAGATGGAAAGACTGTTCATACAGCTTACCGAGATAAAGCAGACGAGGGCCAAGCGCATAATTGCCGTCATCATGCCTGACGACATAGTTCATCCGTTCAAGAGAGTTCATTAAGCGGTAAACCGTGGTTTTGTGGTAACCCGATAGCTGCGCCAGGGCGGTTAACGTCAGGCTTTCATCGCCAGGACGGAAGCAATCCAGTAAAGCCAGCGCTTTTTCAACCGCTACAACGCCTTCATTCCCCATCATTATCTCCTTTTCAGCCCGGCAGAGAGTGTACCTCAAATTTTGTGAGTCACTTCGTGTTTACATCACAAACCCCTTCTCAGGTCTGGCTAAAAGGAAAGCAACACCGCTATAGTTGTTTTGTATTGTACACCTGCATTGTACACAGTAAAACAATATGGAGAGCGTCATGTCCGTTTCTGAAAAATCATTGATCAATCGCCAGTTCGAACGCGTTTCAGCTGAAGAGGTCCGCCAGGCCGCCGAATATCAGGCTGCCATACTGGCGGATGTCGCCGGGCGCCGCGGTACGCTGCATGGACGAATCAAACCGTTGGCATCGCACATGGCCGTTGCGGGTCCGGCAGTTACCGTTGAGGTGCGTCCCGGGGATAATCTGGCCATTCATGCCGCGATGGCCGTTGCCCAGCCCGGCGATGTGCTGGTCGTCGATGGCAAAGGCGATCTGAGCTGCGCGCTAATGGGTGAAATCATGGCAACCCAGGCTCAGGCGAGCGGTATTGCAGGGATCATTATCGACGGAGCGGTGCGTGACGCCGACACACTGAGCAAGGGTAACTATCCCGTTTTCTCTGCGGGTCTGAATCCCTGCGGCCCGACAAAGTCCATTTCTGGCCGGGTGAACCATCCCATTTCCGTTGCCGGGGCGACAGTGCAGGCCGGAGATTTGGTCGTGGCCGATATCGACGGCGTGGTGGTGATCCCACGCGAGGACGTTAAGCAGATAATCCGTCTGGCAAAAGAGAAGCTCGAGATGGAGACCAAACGTCTTGCTGCTATCCGTGAGGGCGATTTACGCCCACACTGGCTCAATGACGCGCTGCGTAAGGCGGGCATGCTGGCAGACGGGGAAACGCTGTAATGACAAATAAGAAGGTAGTCCTGGTAACCGGGAGCGACCTGGCAGAGCAAGCCATGGCGATATTGCACGACTTTGAGGTGGTGTTTGCGGGTCGTCAGCCCACGGAGGATGAGCTGACTGCACTGTGTGAACAGCATAATCCGGTGGCAATACTGGTACGTTACGGCAAGATTAGCGCGAAAATCATGGATGCAGCACCAGCCCTGCAGGTTATTTCCAAGCACGGAAGCGGGATCGATGTGATAGACCAGGTGGCAGCGGCTGAGCGTAATATCGCCGTCCGCTCTGCACCGGGAGCTAACGCGGCGGCGGTGGCTGAACACACCTGGGCGTTGATTCTCGCCTGCGCCAAATCGGTGGTATCTCTGGACACGCGACTGCGCGAAGGCCACTGGGATAAGGCCACGCATAAATCTATTGAACTGGAAGGGCTGACGCTGGGACTGATCGGTCTGGGAGCGATTGGCTCACGGGTGGCGAAGATAGGGCACGTCTTCGGAATGCGGGTTCTGGCTTACGATCCCTTCGCTAAAACAATGCCTGACGTGTGCCAGCGCACTGACACCCTGACCGACCTTCTTTCCCGTTCCGATGTGATTTCGTTGCATTGTCCGCTCACCGACGAAAATCGGGGCATGATCAATGCAGAGACGCTCGCATACGTTAAGCGAAACGCTATTCTGGTGAATACGGCACGCGGCGGCTTGATTGACGATCGTTCATTGCTCGCGGCGCTAAAGAATCGAACCTTGCACAGCGCGGGGCTGGACAGCTTTACCAGCGAACCCCTGACCGCTCCGCACCTCTGGCAGGGGGTCGAGAACGTCATTATCTCCCCTCATATTGGCGGCGTCAGCGCAGCGTCGTATATCAAAATGGGTACTGTGGCGGCCAGCAATATTGTAGACGTTGTGCGTGAAGCTGAAGAAACAACGCTTACCGCGAGCCGCTAATCCAAAATGGACTCCCTCAGGGCTTCTCTGCCAGCGCCTGCGCACACGCCCAGGCACTGGCCCACGCCCACTGGAAGTTATACCCACCGAGCCAGCCGGTCACATCCATCACTTCACCGATGAAGTAGAGCCCCGGCACGTTGCGCGCTTCCATGGTGCGAGAGGAGAGCTCATTCGTGTCGACGCCGCCCAGCGTGACCTCCGCCGTGCGGTAGCCTTCGGTGCCGTTGGGCTGCACACGCCAGTTTGTCAGGGTCTCTACCAACGTCTCCTGCTCGCGGCTGTTAAGCTGCTTAAGGGAAACATCCGGGATCTGCCCTAACCCCTGCAAACACTCCACCAGACGCTTTGGCAACTGCATCGCCAGGGTATTTTTCAGACTCTGATTCGGGTGCGCCGCACGCTGTTCATTGAGGAACGCATCCAGATCGCGCTCCGGCAGCAGGTTAACCGTGACGAACTCGCCCGGCTGCCAGTAGCTGGAGATTTGCAGCACCGCCGGCCCCGAGAGGCCACGATGGGTAAAGAGCAGGTTTTCGCGGAACACCGTTCCGTCTTCGGCGGTAATAACGGAAGGTACAGAAACGCCAGAAAGCGTCTGAAGCTGTTCCAGAAGCGGTTTGTGCAGAGTAAAAGGAACCAGTCCCGCACGCGTTGGCAGCACCTTCAGGCCAAACTGCTCGGCAATTTTGTAGCCGAATGGCGAGGCGCCCAGCCCCGGCATCGACAGACCACCGCTGGCAATGACCAGGTTATCGGCGCTAACGGTTTCACCGTTGAGCTGCAGCGTATAGCCCTGCTCGTCGCGCGCCACCTCCAGCACTTCCGTGCGCAGGCGCATCACCACGCCGCCCTTCTCGCACTCGGCCACCAGCATATCGACAATCTGCTGCGCGGAGTCGTCGCAGAACAGCTGTCCCAGCGTCTTCTCATGCCACGCGATGCCGTGCTTACCCACCAGCCCGATAAAGTCCCACTGGGTATAACGCGCCAGCGCAGATTTACAAAAATGGCGGTTCTGGCTCAGATAGGCCGCGGGTTCGACATACAGGTTCGTAAAGTTGCAGCGACCGCCGCCAGACATCAGGATCTTGCGCCCGGGCTTTTTACCGTTATCCAGCAGCAGCACGCGACGACCCGCCTGTCCGGCCATCGCCGCACAAAACATACCCGCCGCACCGGCGCCAATTACCACGGCATCAAACCTTTCCACGTCAAAACCCTCTTTGTTCACTGCCGCGGATTGTAAAGTTTCCTCTGTGGTCACACCAGCGTAAAAAGATATTACAAAGCCATTTCATTGAAATTTAAAGAATATCCTTTCAGGCACTTTTCCCAAATCAGGTGGTATGTCAAAAAAAGTCTATATTTCACTTTGCCCGCCGCGCATTTGTCCTGGATAATGCGCCGCGTTCATGTCCTCAAAATGGCGTAACGTCCTATGCTACATTTGTTTGCCGGCCTGGATTTACATACCGGGCTTTTATTATTGCTTGCTCTGGTTTTTGTACTGTTTTACGAAGCGATCAACGGCTTCCACGACACTGCAAACGCAGTAGCAACGGTTATCTACACTCGCGCAATGCGATCGCAACTGGCGGTCGTGATGGCGGCGGTATTTAACTTTTTTGGTGTCCTTCTGGGTGGACTGAGCGTTGCGTATGCCATTGTGCATATGCTGCCAACGGATCTGCTGCTTAACGTAAGTTCTGGCCATGGCCTCGCTATGGTGTTCTCAATGCTGCTTGCTGCAATTATCTGGAACCTCGGTACCTGGTATTTCGGCCTGCCTGCATCCAGTTCTCACACCCTCATCGGCGCCATTATCGGTATCGGGTTAACCAACGCCCTGATGACCGGCACTTCCGTCGTTGATGCGCTGAATATCCCGAAAGTATTGGGCATTTTCGGCTCTCTGATCATCTCGCCTATCGTCGGTCTGGTGGTTGCAGGTGGGTTAATCTTCATCCTGCGTCGCTACTGGAGCAACACGAAAAAACGTGCGCGTATCCACCTGACGCCAGCAGAGCGTGAGAAGAAAGACGGCAAGAAAAAGCCGCCATTCTGGACACGTATTGCCCTGATCATCTCCGCCATCGGCGTGGCCTTCTCTCACGGCGCGAACGACGGCCAGAAAGGCATTGGTCTGGTGATGCTGGTACTGATTGGTGTTGCGCCAGCGGGCTTCGTGGTCAACATGAATGCTTCCGGATACGAAATCACCCGTACCCGTGATGCCATCAACAACGTTGAAGTTTACTTCCAGCAGCATCCCGATCTGCTGAAGAAAGCAACCGGCGTTGACCAGCTGATCCCGTCTCCTGAAGCGGGTGCGACCACCGCACCAGGTGAGTTCCACTGCCATCCGGCTAACGCGATTAACGCACTGGAACGTGCCAAGGGCATGCTGGGCGATATCGAAAGCTACGACAAACTGGCCGTTGAACAGCGTGGTCAGCTGCGTCGCATTATGCTCTGCATCTCTGACGTGACCGACAAAGTCGCGAAGCTGCCAGACGTGAATGCTGACGACAAGCGTCTGCTGAAGAAACTGAAAAGCGACATGCTCAACACCATTGAGTACGCGCCAATCTGGATCATCATGGCTGTCGCGCTGGCACTGGGTATCGGTACGATGATTGGCTGGCGTCGTGTGGCAACCACCATCGGCGAGAAGATCGGTAAGAAAGGCATGACCTATGCGCAGGGCATGTCCGCGCAGATGACGGCGGCGGTCTCTATCGGTCTGGCAAGCTACACCGGTATGCCGGTCTCCACCACCCACGTACTCTCTTCGTCCGTGGCAGGTACCATGATTGTTGATGGCGGCGGTCTGCAACGCAAAACCGTGACCAACATTCTGATGGCCTGGGTGTTTACGCTTCCGGCATCTATCCTGCTCTCGGGCGGGTTGTACTGGATTGCGCTGAAGCTGATTTAATTGGCTGAAGGCGACAAAAAAGCGGGTCAGGAAACTGACCCGCTTTTTTTATGCTCAGTGCCAAATCATTAAGGCAATCATACTGACGACGACCAGGCCACACAGGGCGCTGGTCAAAATGAACTGGCGACGCAGGCGCTCGCAGCGGCGGATAAACTCTTCATCATGATGATCCCGGTAACGCTGGTAGTAGATATATCCCACCAGACGCATCTGCTTGCTGGGCTGTCCATGCGAGGTGAAGAACCCTCCACCGTCCACATACTGATAAAGCAACGGATCGCAACCACGAAGTACCACTAACAGCGCACGTAACGATGAGAAGTAGCGCGCCATATTCACTATGCAAACTACGCATAACGCCCAAAACAATGCGACGGTGCTAATCATACATCCTCCCCGGCGTCCGCCCACGAAGCAAGGCTTCTGAGCTACCGCACCCCAATGCCCTGACAGACAGTTCAGTGAAAGAATGACCAAAAGTCGATCCGGTTCGCGTTTTAATATCCGAACGGCTCATTAAATAGTGTAGGAGATCCGTTAATTTTTTTGCCACAAGGTTAATCGTTATCAACACCAAAGCTTGAAAATTTTGTTTAACTGGGCCGTAATGAAAGCATCAGACGACGGCTTTCTGTTTAGTCATCGATAACTTAAGGAAGGAGTAACACTATGGCTTACAAACACATTCTCATCGCGGTAGACCTCTCTCCGGAGAGCAAAGTGCTGGTTGATAAAGCAGTATCCATGGCACGTCCCTACAACGCGAAAGTTTCGCTGATTCACGTTGATGTGAATTACTCCGACCTTTACACCGGTCTGATCGACGTTAATCTCGGCGATATGCAGAAGCGCATCTCCGAAGAAACTCACCACGCCCTGAGCGAACTGTCCACCAACGCGGGTTACCCGATCACTGAAACCTTAAGCGGTAGCGGCGATCTGGGCCAGGTGCTGGTCGATGCGATCAAGAAATACGATATGGATCTGGTGGTTTGCGGTCACCATCAGGACTTCTGGAGCAAGTTGATGTCCTCAGCGCGTCAGCTGATCAACACCGTTCATGTGGATATGCTGATTGTTCCGCTGCGTGACGAAGAAGACGAGTAAGTGCATTAAATTCCCCTCACCCTAACCCTCTCCCACAGGGAGAGGGAAGGATCGAGCCCCTCGCCCCTATGGGGAGAGGGGTTGGGGTGAGGGGATATAAATATCAAACCGGTGCCCTTTGGTGGTCACCGCGTTGGTCGTCGCAACGTCCGCCAGCGGCGGCGCGTAGTCCGGGCGCTTCACCACCACCCGCTTCGTCGCGAGCTGACGAGCAGGCTCCAGCAGGCCGTCCGCATCCAGATCCGGCCCCACCAGCGACTGAAACACCCGCATCTCTTTTTTCACCAGCGCGCTTTTCTGCTTATGCGGGAACATCGGGTCGAGATAGACCACCTGCGGGCGCGGGGAGATATCGGTCAACGCCGTCAGGCTGGAGGCGTGGATCAGCTGTAAACGTTCCTGCAACCACGGGCCGATTTCCGGGTCCGCGTAGCCACGGGTCAGGCCGTCATCCAGCAACGCGGCCACCACCGGATTGCGCTCCAGCATTCGCACATGACAGCCCACCGAGGCCAGCACAAACGCATCACGCCCCAGCCCTGCCGTGGCATCCACCACGTCCGGAAGATAGCTTCCCTTGATACCGACCGCTTTGGCCACCGCTTCACCGCGGCCACCGCCAAACTTGCGCCGGTGTGCCATCGCGCCCCCGACAAAGTCGACAAAAATCCCGCCGAGTTTCGGTTCGTCGCGCTTACGTAATTCGAGATGCTCTGGCGTCATCACCAGCGCCATCAGGTTTTCTTCATCGTGCTCCAGCCCCCAGCGGGCCGCCAGAACAGATAAGGCGCCGTCTCCGGCGCCTGTTTCATCCACTAAGCAGATCTTCACGTAGCAATCAGCCTTTGATCCCGTAATGCTCAAGCATCGCATCCAGCTGCGGCTCGCGGCCACGGAAGCGTTTGAACAGCTCCATCGGCTCTTCTGAACCGCCGCGGGTCAGGATGTTATCGAGGAACGACTGACCGGTTTCGCGGTTGAAGATCCCCTCCTCTTCGAAGCGAGAGAAGGCATCTGCCGCCAGCACGTCGGCCCACAGGTAGCTGTAGTAGCCCGCCGCGTAGCCGCCCGCGAAGATATGGCTGAACGCGTGCGGGAAGCGACCCCAGGTTGGCCCTGGAATAACCGCGACCTGCTTTTTAATCTCAGCCAGGGTTTCGAGGATTTTTGCCCCCTGCTCCGGGCTAAACTCGGCGTGCAGGCGGAAGTCGAACAGGCCGAACTCCAGCTGGCGCAGAATAAACATCGCCGCCTGGTAGTTCTTGGCAGCCAGCATTTTATCCAGCAGCGCTTTCGGCAGCGGTTCACCGGTCTCGTAGTGGCCGGAGATAAACGCCAGCGCGTCCGGCTCCCAGCACCAGTTTTCCATAAACTGGCTTGGCAGCTCGACCGCATCCCACGGCACACCGCTGATACCGGCCACGCCTGCAGTTTCGATGCGGGTCAGCATATGGTGCAGACCGTGACCGAACTCATGGAACAGGGTGATCACTTCGTCGTGGGTGAACAGCGCAGGCTTGCCGTTTACCGGGCGGTTGAAGTTACAGGTCAGGTAAGCGACCGGCTTCTGCAGGGAACCGTCGGCTTTACGCATCTGGCCGACGCAGTCATCCATCCACGCCCCGCCGCGCTTGTTCTCACGGGCGTAGAGGTCGAGGTAGAAGCTGCCGCGCAGTTCGTTTTTCTCGTCATACAGCTCGAAGAAACGCACGTCCGGGTGCCAGACGTCGATATCGGTACGCTCTTTGGCGGTGATGCCGTAGATGCGTTTCACCACTTCGAACAGGCCGTTAACGGCTTTGTTTTCCGGGAAGTACGGGCGCAGCTGCTCGTCGCTGATGCTGTAGAGGTGCTGCTTCTGTTTTTCGCTGTAATACGCGATGTCCCACGGCTGCAGCTCATCCACGCCGAACTCCGCTTTGGCAAAGGCACGCAGCTGGGCCAGCTCTTTTTCACCCTGAGGACGGGCGCGTTTCGCCAGATCCGTCAGGAAATCGAGCACCTGCTGCGGGTTCTCGGCCATTTTGGTGGCGAGGGATTTATCCGCGTAGCTGTCAAAGCCCAGCAGCTGTGCCAGCTCGTGACGCAGGGCGAGGATTTCCGCCATCACCGGGCTGTTATCCCACTTCCCGGCATTCGGGCCCTGATCGGAGGCGCGGGTGCTGTAGGCGCGGTACATCTCTTCACGCAATGCCTGGTTGTCGCAGTAGGTCATCACCGGCAGATAGCTTGGGATATCCAGGGTTAACAGGAAACCGTCCTGCTCTTTCGCTTCGGCCTGGGCTTTTGCCGCCGCCAGTGCGCTTTCCGGCATACCCGCCAGCTCTGCTTCATCGGTGATCAGCTTCGTCCAGCCCATCGTGGCGTCGAGCACGTTGTTGCTGTACTGGTTACCCAGCTCAGACAGGCGCGCCGCGATTTCGCCATAGCGAACCTGCTTCTCTTTTGGCAGGCCAATCCCGGAAAGCTCGAAATCACGCAGGGCGTTATCGACGGATTTTTTCTGCGCGGTGTTCAGTTCAGCATAGTGGTCGCCGTCGCGCAGATCGCGATACGCTTTGTAGAGCCCTTCGTGCTGGCCGACCCAGGTGCTGTACTCGGAGAGCAGCGGCAGGGTTTGTTCGTAGGCTTCACGCAGCTCCGGGCTGTTTTTTACCGAGTTGAGGTGGCTTACCGGGGAGAAGATACGCCCCAGCACGTCATCCACTTCGGCCAGCGGCTGACACAGATTTTCCCAGGTGTACGGCCCACCCTGCGCGACCACGCTTTCTACCGCCGCGCGGCAGTTTTCCAGCGCTTGCGTAACGGCTGGAACCACATGCTCAGGGAGGATTTTAGAAAACGGTGGCAACGAAAAAGGCGTCAGTAATGGATTGGTCATAAACGCTGTCCTGTTGAATTTGATGAATGAAGCGCGCATCCGGCGCTGTGCATATGGTTCAGTAATGGGGTTAAGTGTAGAGGATTTCAATGCCGGGCGTTGCGCTTTCGCGGCCGTGGAAACTTTTCTGTATACTGTGGCGATACGCTCTATTTTGCCCGATGGCGCTACGCTTATCGGGCCACGTTGACTACCCGGAACACATTCATCCATGCTCAGTTATCGCCACAGCTTTCACGCAGGCAACCACGCCGACGTCCTCAAACACACCGTTCAGAGCCTGATCATCGAATCACTCAAAGAGAAAGAGAAGCCGTTTCTCTATCTGGACACCCACGCGGGCGCGGGCCGCTATCAGCTGAGCGGCGAACACGCCGAGCGTACCGGTGAATATCTGGAAGGGATCGCCCGTATCTGGCAGCAGGACGATCTGCCTGCCGAACTGGAGCCATACATTGGTGTGGTGAATCATTTCAACCGCAACGGCCAACTGCGCTACTACCCAGGCTCGCCATTGATTGCCCGTCAGCTGCTGCGTGAGCAGGACAGTCTGCAACTGACCGAGCTGCACCCAAGCGATTTCCCGCTGCTGCGTTCTGAGTTTCAGAAAGACAGCCGCGCCCGCGTGGACAAAGCCGATGGCTACCAGCAGCTGAAAGCCAAACTGCCGCCGGTCTCCCGTCGCGGCCTGGTGCTGATCGACCCGCCATACGAAATCAAAACCGACTATCAGGCGGTGGTGACCGGCATTAACGAAGGTTACAAACGTTTTGCGACCGGCACCTATGCCCTGTGGTACCCGGTGGTTCTGCGCGCGCAGATCAAGCGCATGATCAAAGATCTGGAAGCGACCGGCATCCGCAAAATCCTGCAGATTGAGCTGGCCGTCCGTCCGGACAGCGACCAGCGCGGCATGACCGCCTCCGGCATGATTGTCATTAACCCGCCATGGAAGCTCGAAGCGCAGATGAACAACGTTCTGCCGTGGCTGCATAAAACCCTGGTGCCTGCCGGGACAGGTCACGCCACCGTCAGCTGGATCGTGCCAGAGTAATCGCAGCCATCGGTGGAAACTATTGATTTCAGGTATACAATCGCGGCAATTCACGATTAAGGATAAAAGCTATGACTAAGCATTATGACTACATCGCAATCGGCGGCGGTAGCGGCGGCATCGCCTCCATCAACCGTGCGGCCATGTATGGCCAGAAGTGTGCGCTGATTGAAGCCAAAGCGCTGGGCGGCACCTGCGTCAACGTGGGTTGTGTACCGAAAAAGGTGATGTGGCATGCGGCGCAAATCCGTGAAGCCATCCATATGTATGGCCCGGATTACGGCTTTGACACCACGATCAACCACTTCGACTGGGAGAAGCTGATCGCCAGCCGTACCGCCTACATCGACCGCATTCACACCTCGTACGACAACGTGCTGGGTAAGAACAACGTTGACGTGATCCACGGTTTTGCCCGCTTCGTCGATGCCAAAACGATCGAAGTGAACGGGGAGACGATCACTGCCGATCATATCCTGATCGCCACCGGCGGCCGTCCGAGCCACCCGAACATTCCGGGTGCCCAATACGGCATCGACTCCGACGGGTTCTTCGAGCTGCCTGCCCTGCCTGAGCGCGTTGCCGTGGTGGGCGCGGGCTATATCGCGGTCGAGCTGGCTGGCGTGATTAACGGTCTGGGCGCTGAAGCGCACCTGTTCGTGCGTAAACACGCGCCGCTGCGCAGCTTTGACCCGTTGATCGTCGACACCTTAGTGGAAGTGATGAACACCGAAGGTCCAACCCTGCATACCAATGCCGTGCCAAAAGCGGTCATTAAAAATGCAGACGGCAGCCTGACCCTGGAGCTGGAAGATGGCCGCAGCCAGACCGTCGATTGCCTGATCTGGGCGATTGGCCGTGAACCGGCGAATGACAACTTCAACCTCGGCGTGACCGGCGTGAAAACCGACGAAAAAGGCTATATCGTCGTCGATAAATTCCAGAACACCAGCGTGCCGGGCATTTACGCGGTGGGCGATAACACCGGCGCGGTTGAACTGACCCCGGTAGCCGTTGCGGCAGGCCGTCGCCTTTCCGAGCGCCTGTTCAACAACAAGCCGGACGAGCATCTGGATTACAGCAACATTCCGACCGTGGTCTTCAGCCACCCGCCAATCGGCACCGTCGGCTTGACCGAGCCGCAGGCGCGCGAGCAGTATGGCGACGACCAGGTGAAAGTGTATAAATCGGCGTTTACCGCGATGTATACCGCCGTCACCTCGCACCGTCAGCCGTGCCGCATGAAGCTGGTCTGCGTCGGCCCGGACGAGAAGATTGTCGGTATCCACGGCATTGGCTTTGGCATGGATGAGATCCTGCAGGGCTTTGCGGTGGCGCTGAAGATGGGCGCGACGAAGAAAGACTTCGATAACACCGTGGCGATCCACCCGACGGCGGCGGAAGAGTTTGTGACGATGCGATAATGCCGGACGGCGTTACGCCATTTTTTCCAGGATCGTTTTTTTGACGTCGCGGACAAATGCCTCAATCTGAGGCATTTTTTCTGCCCAATCCACGGTGACCAACCCGAGATACTCAGCACGCGCCTCCGCCAGCAGTTTCGCATGAGCTTTAGGCAGTTGCGGCAGCAGCCAGGCCGCCGCCTCGTCTTTGGAGGCGATCTGACCGGTCTCAACGCTATACCCGATACGTGCCAGCGTCAGAAGGATATGCCTCTCGTCACCCTCCAGATCGTCGGCCCTGTTCCACAGCGCGAGGGTCTGGCGAAACGTATGCTGCAGATCGCGTTCAGGAACCGCCTCAAACAGCGTGCTGGCCGCTTCTCCCCGCAGGGGGAGGCTGTTCTGACGCGCTTTGGTCAGTAAAATCGCCAGATCGGGGTCGGGCTGCGCCGGTTCGTATTCGCCGTTTGCAATCTCGTCCCGTAGCCACTCCCCAAACTGCAGTTCCCGCATGGGCGGAAATTGCCATGGCACAATCTGCGACCAGACAACCACCGTCACCTCCAGCGCCCGGTAAATTTCCGACGTCCCGGGCCAGGCCGAAATGGCCAGCAGCTTCTGCATTAAGGTATGCCGTTGTTCATCCCGCAGCGGCGAACGCACCGTGACCAGCAGATCAATATCGCTCAGCGGTTTCAGACCACCGTCCATCGCCGAACCGTATAAATGAATCGCCATCAGCTCGCGCCCGAGAATGCTTTCGATAAGGGCGCAGGCGGTCTGGATCTGTTTTTGTGCACAGGGGAGCACGTTCATCTTACCTCTTCGTCTGAGGACAACTGCTGATTAAACCGGGTCATCTCTTCCAGCACACGCCCGACGAGGATCTCAATCTCCTGCCAGGTTCGTTCGTCGTGACAGGCTATTTCCAGGGCTTCACAGGCTTCCTGCAACGCTGTCATGTTCATCATGCGCGCGCCGCCGTTGATACGGTGCGCCATACGCCCCACCTTATCGCGATTTTTCTGTGCGAGCCACTGCGTCAGCTGGCTGGCATCCTGGCGGTTAACCTCCACCATTTCGGCCTGCAGCGCCCGCGTAGCATCACTCACAAGATCAGGTTTTGCGCTGCCGACGGCAAAATAACGATCCAGCAGCGTCTGCAGTTTCTCCGCCGTCAGTGGTTTTTCCAGATATTCATTCATACCGGCAGCGATACAGCGCTCTGCCGCTTCGGCACCGCTGATCGCCGTCAGGCCAAAGATCGGGACAGGCGGCAGGCCGGAAAGCTGCTCGGTATGGCGGATCTGCTGTGCCAGCTCATAGCCGTCCATCTCCGGCATGGTACAGTCGGTGATAATCACATCGTAGCGGTCAGGATGTTGCTGCCACATCGACAGCGCCTCCGCCCCCTGTGTCGCCAGCGACACCCGGTGTCCCCAGGACTCCAGCCGCTGCTGCAGCGCCCGGCGTGCTGGCGGATAGTCGTCCACGCCAAGAATATGCAGGCTGCGCATCTGTTCGACCGGCGCAGGGGTCAATACTTTGCTGGCCGCTGGCACGGCGTTAAAGTGAAGGCTCACCACGCAGCCCTCATGCGGTTCACTGTCGATACGCACCTGCGCACCCGCGGCCTGCGCCATATACAGACAGGCCGGCAAACTGAATCCGGTGTCGGTCCACTCTGATTTCAGCGTCACGTGATGCGCACGTCCGGCAATCTCCTCCAGCATCTCCCCATCTATGCCCTCGCCCTGATCGCATACCTCGATGACCAGCGGAATGGCCGTGGCATCTGGATCTCTGCTGCCCTCGTACACCTCAACGTCAATCTCCTGGCAATTTGCATGCTTAATGGCGTTACGCAGCAGACTGGAGAGAATACGAATAATCAGCAGCGGATCGGTGGTAAAGCGCTCGGTAGAAAGCTCGATCAGTACATTCAGGGTGATGCCTTTCGCTTCTGCCTGTTGCCGGTAAAGCGCCACGGTACTGTGGATTAACTGCGGCAGATGCGTGTTGCGCGTCGTTCCGTTCAACTGCGGGTTATCGGCGCGGAAGACATCGAACATATCGCCGATAAGCGAAAGCAGATTGAGGGAAGATTCCCAAATCAGATTCAGGTTTTCATTATGCTCATGCCGCGCATCCAGCGCCTGAAGCTCCATCTCCAGCAGGCCGGTGATCACGCTGAGGGGCGTACGCACTTCATGCCCCATCGTCTGCATAAATGCGTTTTTGCTGCCTATCGCCTGCTCCAGATTACTTTTGGTCTCCGAGAGCTGAGCAATCAGTTGCTCTTTCTCGGTGACATCCAGCCAGCCGCCAATCAGACCGCCAATCTCCCCCTGACTGTCGTGCCACGGCACCACCCAGCCCTGCAGGTAGCGTGTCTGATCGTTGATCGTAAAGCTGTCAGACCAGTTCTGCGGTTGACCATCCTGCAGCGCCTGCTGGTATTTTGCGTCCAGGTTCGCCAGCACCGTGGGTTCAGCAATGTCGATCGCCGTCACCGGCTGCCCCTGGAAGGCATCGCCCGGCTGACCGATGGCATCCGCCCAGGCCTGGTTGTAGCGCAGCAGATGGCCGTTGCGATCGCGAACGTAGAGCGCCACGGGCGAGGCGTCGATCAGCGCCTGGGTAAAACGTAACTGCTCGGTAAGCTGGTGCTGCAGGACGTTGCCACGGCGCAGCGCGGCGCGCAGATACTGTATCCACAGCCAGCACCCGGTCACCACCAGCAGAAGCAACACGCCCCACACCAGGGAATTGAGTAATGAACTTTGGGCCCAGGTTTCGCTATTATCGATGGCCGCTTGTCGCCAGTCTCCCGCCAGCTGCATCAATCCCTGCGGTTGCATATCCGCCAGCGCTTTATTGAGGATATTAATCGGCTGACTGGTGTCGGTCTGCGCGGCAATAACCACATCAATGGGAGGCACGGGTACCGTCACTGCCAGATGAAAACGGGTGGGATGGTGGCGCGTCACCAGATAGTTGGCGATAAACTGCGGCGCAATTACCCCGCGCACATCGCCTTTTTTCAGCCGTGCGAGCGCATCGTCCATATCCGTCAACGACACCAGCTTGATCGTGGGATACCAGGTTTCCAGCCATGGGAGCAGCGGGTCGTCGGCCATAATTGCCAGCTTTTCGCCCTTCAGCTGGGAAAAATCGTCCGGTCGTTTGATCTCCTGATCCATCACCACCACGGTGGGCGTAGTAAGCAACGGCGGGGTCATCGCCACGGAGGCGGCTGTTTTTTGCGATACGTCAGCCAGTTGTCTGAGCACCAGCGCATCCGGGTTGTCCCGCTTTAGCGCGTTAAGTTCGGCGTCGCTATTAGCGGTCAATATTGTGAAGTGAATATCATACTGCTCGCTGAACTGGTTGAGCAGGTCAACCACCAGACCCGCTGGCGATCCCTCCTCCAGAAACGACAGCGGACGCTGGCGGCTGTCCAGGATCACCTGAATCTGACTGTGCTCCCGCAGCCAGTTCTCTTCCTCCTGATCCAGCGCCAGCGGATTGGTGGTGATGACAAAGCTCCGGTTAAGCCCCCAACTGGTGGTGATACGCAAACGGCTGGCTAACGGGATATGTTTAAACACCGTGTCGATGGCTTCCGCCAGCTGCGGCAACTGACGATCCACACCAAAGCTCATGTTCAGATTGGGCAGCGCCGGACTGTAACGCCAGCGTAGCCCCTGAGCCTGATGATACTGGGTGAGGTACTCCGCGCTGGCCCGGTTAATCCACAGCGCGTCTATCTGCTTAAACGCCAGCGCGCTGACGGCCGAAGGATACCAGGACTGGAAGCGGAGCGTGCTGCCGGGATAGTAACGCCGCAGGGCCGGACTGGCGTTGGTATCAGCCATCAGACCTAACGTTTTTGGGCTCTCTTCGGGCGCGTCGTCGGCCCGCTCGCGGGGGGTCATTAAGACCGCCTTATCCAGCAGCCATGGCGGTGTGGTCACCAGATCGGGGTTTGGCCACAGCTCCGGGTTCCACATCGCCACCATCTGAATTTCATGGCGACGCAGCGCCTGGAACGCATCACGACTCTGGCTGTAATAGTGGAGTTTAACGTTGATCTTCAGGCTATCTTCCAGCAGCGCCAGATAATCGGCCGCAATCCCGTTGAAAATCCCGTGCCCCATCCCTTCGCTGAGAGGCGGATGCGGCTGCCCCCAGACGCCCACATGAAGCGTCTGATTGTTATTCAGCCATTGCTGAACATCATCGCTGAACTGGACATGCGGCGCATTGACCTGTACGCGGCGCTGCAGGGTCAGTTCCTGGGCCTGAATCTGCCCGATACTGCAAAGCAGCAAAAAAAGGCTAATTAACCGGGCAGTAATAAAGCGCATCGTTTGAGTCGTTCCCTGAAAGATGAGAGCTGGAAATAGGCAGACGGGTGCAGCCTTAATTTTAGCAACCGCGCGTCGTTCTGCATTGTCTGGATACCCGTCATAATGTGCGGGAATTTTAGCAATAGGCGGGTCAGCCCGGACTAAGGTCGGTCTTGTTTTTAAAAAATTAACGCCCGGGCCCGAATATAAGACCGGACTTGTTGCGAGTCTGTTTTCCCCCGGTAAAAATGCCCGGGATTTGCTATATATAAACAGGTTAATCCGTGATGAGTAAAATGATAGATGACCGCAGCAATAATAACGCTGACGCCAGAACGGATGAGGCAATTAACGGTCAATTTCCGGCGCTGGTGGAGATCACGCCCGGAGATATTCTGATCCAGGGAGAGGAGAACCTTTTTCCTGACCACAGCAGTAAGCAACTGCTGATCAAAGGAACACCGGAGGAGCAGTTCAATCTTTCCGACCTGTTACCGGCAGATGCCGACCCAGGAGAGTGGATGAAAGCGAGAGGCTCCGTCACCCTGGACGGCGTGCAGTATGAGGTTTATCACCATCCGGGGACGGAAACAGAGCTGCTGGTACAGACAGGGGTGCAGGTCACGCAGCTCGCGTAATCGTCATCCAAAGGTAAACCCACAACATAATTGAAGGATTTATGATGAGGCGTTCAATTCTGGCTCTGACTCTTGCAACACCCATTTCCTTTTCTGCCCTCGCAGATTCCGGAGAGGCTCTGTTTACCCCGGAAAAAGTCAGCAGTGAAATAGGTCTGGGCAGCCTGAGCGGCAAGACAAAAGAACGGGTTTACGAGCCGGACTCCGGCGGCCATAAAAACAGCCAGCTCAACTGGAAATACAATAATGCGGCCATAATTAAAGGCTCCATTGACTGGGATCTTCTGCCATGGGTATCGCTCGGCGCTTCAGGCTGGACTACCCTCGCCAGCCGCGGCGGTTATATGGATGATACGGACTGGCAGGACCTCGATCAGGATGCCTGGACCGATCAGAGTAAACACCCTGACACCCGCCTGAACTACGCAAACGAATTTGATGTAAATATCAAGGGATGGCTGCTAAACGAACCCGCTTATCGGGTCGGGGTGATGGCCGGTTATCAGGAGAGCCGCTATAGCTTTAAGGCCTCCGGTGGTTCTTACCACTATACCGATGAGGATACGGGATTACCTGACATCGGTGATTTTCCGGCCGGGGTGACCGTCATCGGTTACAAACAGCGTTACAAAATGCCGTACATTGGCCTTGTCGGTCATTACCGTTACGAACGTTTTGAGTTTGGTGGCAGCTTTAAATACAGCGGGTGGGTACGCTCGTCAGATAATGATGAACATTATCTGACCGATACCACCTTCAGATCGAAGGTTAAAAACCAGAACTATTACTCAATTGCCGGGAACGCCGGTTATTACGTGACGCCCAATGCCAAAGTGTACATTGAGGGAACCTGGAACCGTACCACCAACAAAAAAGGCAGCTTGTCCGCCTATGATTACAGCACCGGCGAAACACAGCGTGCAGACAATAGCAGTGGTATTGAAAACTGGAACGTCATGACCACCGTCGGCCTGAAGTACCTTTTCTAACCACACCGTGCCGGGCGCGTTGCCCGGCTCAGACGCCATTATCCCGGATAACCTCAACCTGCACCTCGCCTGCGCGAAAACCGTCGGCGAGGAAGAATGGGATGGGCAATCGCCATTGTCCATCACGCACCACCGCCGTATAGCGATAGCGCTCTCCCTTAATGCGTAATGCGACAGCCTGCTTTTCACCGCCGGCTTTCTCGCTCGGCCCCGCCAGTACGGTAAACCCGGCGTTGCTGCCCACGTGGAAGTGCTCAGTCTGCCAGCGAACAGGCGGATGTGCAGGCCAGGGTTGAGCATGGTGAAACGCGAAGATCTCATCATGATTCAGAATGCTCTGCCGCACCGTGGGCCAGAGCGCCACCTTGAGGAAATACTGGTCGGTGAAACGGGCGCTCCCCCGGTAGTTCGCCACAAACTGACGCATCATACCTTCCACGTTCGGGATCGTGCCGCCACAGCCGCCCCACATCCCGGCCAGCAACAGTTCGGTATGGGTGAAGTAGTCGCGCATATGGTGGAAATAAAACGGCGAGCGCAGCCAGGCATCCACGCAAACCTGCTCCCGTTCAGAGAGCAGGGAGTCCGCGTCACGCACTAAAAAACGCTCGACCTGCGGGTCATCCATCACCAGAAAACGCCACAGCGTTGGGTAGATGTGCTTTTCCTGGCTCATATCCACCAGCGCGGCCCCCGCCTGCGTCAGCCGCTGCCAGACGTGCTGCGGCACGGAGTCATCCAGATACACGCGACAGCGCCAGGCCGGAAACAGCGCTGCGGCGGCCTCAATGTTTTTAATTAAGGTTTCGCAGTAGCGCGGCTGATCGCCGTACAAACTGAACGCGATGATGTTCTTTTCCGGGCAATCTGCCTGGAAAGGTGGCGGTGGCGTCTGGGGCAGTGGCCAGACGGTACCCTGACGAAAACGCCGGTCAGAGAGGGTTAATGACTCCAGACCACAGGCGCGCATTTCATCCGTTTTGCCCATATGACCGCACAATTCCGCCAGGCCATCGAGCCAGGTTTCTGACGCTTCATGACGGCGCGGCGACTGATAAATTTTGCGATAGACCTTATACGCCTTGTCATGTTTCCCCTCACGCATCAGGCTCAGGGCGTAATCGCTCTGTACCGACATATTATGCGGCAGAACGGCCAGCGCTTTTTCGCAGCAGCGGGACGCCGTTGCATAGTCCGCCACGGCCATTGCATGACGGTACTGTTCCGCCAGCGCAGTAAATGTCTGACGCATTGCTTCGTGTTTTGCAGCAGAGGAATGAGGATGAAAGGATCGGCGCATCGTCCAGGCTCAATAATTAAATAAACGTGCGTATTATTTTCCCGGTCGCCGGTCACGTTAGCGACAAGACCGGTCTTGATGTGCCCGGCAATCCGTAATGGCGTAACATGTAAGGAGCAAAAAGCAGGCAGAAATGCAGGCTTATATTAGTATTGAGAGGATCGCGTAGAAATAATACTGTTCCTGACCTGACATTGCGCTTTTCGTTATTAACGACTACCAGAATAATAACCAAGCCTTGTCTTATAACAATACATTTACCGTTTAATCAGAATATCACTATCAGTATCTTATTCTCAGGAGCGTTATAAAAGTTATGCGCCACTACCTTTGCCGTTTTTTGCTTCTGGTTTTATTTTTATTCGTGATGCCCGCCGCACACAGCGAAGAATATAAGATTCTGATGCGCACCCCGATTGAGGGCATGAATCGTCTGCCGCTTACCGAAGAGCAGGCAACGCTGCTAAAGCATGTACAACATTTGACGGTGGGCATCACACGCTATGACGCGCCCCCTTTCGGTATGCGCAATATGCGCCATGAATATGAGGGGCTGAGCGCCGACTATCTCGGCCTGGTGTCCTGGCAGCTTAATCTGCCGGTGCAGGTTAAAATGTACGACTCGCAGGAAGATCTGTGGCAGGCGCTGGCGCGCGGTGATATCGATCTTATCCCCTCGGTCTCCGCCTTTGACGCCAACGACGCCTTTGTCTTCTCAACGCCCTATGCCAGCGATAAACCGGTGCTGGGGGCTAACGACCGGGATACCCAGCCTCTCGCCGACGATCTGGCGAATACCGACGTCGCGATGGTCCGGGACTACCTGCCTCTGGCACAGGTGAAAGCGGCCTATCCCAACGCGCGCTTTCGCCTGTTTGACAGCTATCAGGAAGCGCTGAGCGCCGTGGCCTTTGGGCATTCACGCGCCTATCTGGGAAACAGCTATTCGCTGAGCCGAAACTATTTAAACAATATTCATATCGAGCGCTTCTCGCGGCTGCCCAACCGTGAGGTGGGGTTCGCCCTGAGCCAGAATAACCCGCAGCTCAACCAGTTGATTAACGCCACCATCCGCGCGGTACCCGAAGAGGAAAAGCTGGATCTCTATCGCCGCTGGCAGCCCGATCGGGTCGATATTGCGCAGGGAACCAAGTCGCTGGTCTTTACCGACCAGGAGAAAGCGTGGATCGCCCACCATCCGGTGGTGAACGTACTCATCTACAGCCAGGATAATGCCGCGCCGGTCTCCTTTATCGACAACAAGGGGATGCTGCGCGGGGTGGTGGCGGATCTCTTCTCCGTGGTGTCGCTGCGCACCGGCTTGCGCTTTAGCTTTGAGACCGGCAATACCACCGATGATTTGATAGCCCAGGTCAACCACGGGCAGGCTGACATGCTCGCGTCAGTGACGCCGAGCGAGGCGCGCAAGGGTCAAATCCTCTTCACGCGGCCCTACTTACGCAGCGCGTTTGCCCTTGCGACATCCACCTCACGTAACGACATTAACACGCTGGCCGACCTGCGCGGCAAACGCCTGGCGCTGGTGAAAAACATCGGCGTGGAACAACAGGTGCGCGAGCGATACCCGGAGATCAAGATTGTCCACGTGGGCAATGAATCGCAGCTGCTCGCCAGCATCACCAACGGCGATGCCGACGCGGCAATCGGCATTCTGGTGATGACGGATTACCAGATCTACACCAACTTTCAGGATAAGCTGAAGGTGGTTTCGATTGTTGGCGACTCCCCCGCCTGGATCTCTTTTGGCGTTGGCCTGGCAAGCCCTGAGCTGCAGAGCATTCTGGATAAAGTCCTGCTGAGTATCTCACCCATTGAGATGGAAAATCTGGCAAACCGCTGGCGGCCCAACGAGCTGGTGGTGGTCGACAGCTTCTGGTATCGCTATCGCGAAGTGCTAATTGCCACGGGTGTCTTCAGCGCCGTTCTGGTGCTGTTAGCGCTGGGATGGGCGCTCTATTTACGTCGACAGATTGTGCGCAAAGCAGCGCTGCGCAGGCAACTGAACGAGCAACTCACACAGCTGCGCGAGATGCTTACCGAACGTGAGTCGTTGCTGGCGGAGCTGAGCGAGGCGAAAGATCGCGCCGAAGACTCTAACCGGGCAAAATCGGTGTTCCTGTCAACCATGAGCCATGAGATCCGCACCCCGATGAACGCCATTATCGGCATGCTGGACATCGTCCTGAAAAAAGGGCGCAAGGGCGAACACGATCTTCAGGCGCTGGAAGTCGCCTACGACTCGGCAGAGGGTCTGGTGGGGTTGATTGGCGATATCCTGGATATCTCCCGTATCGAGGGCGGGCATCTCGATTTCAACCCGGAACCCGTGCAGTTTGGCAAACTCATCGACAACATGATGCGGGTGTTCCAGGGGGTGGCGATTGAAAAGAATATCCAGTTGAATAAAGTCTTCCCGACGGACGCGCTGTACGAGGTCTACGCCGACCCGCTGCGCATTAAGCAGGTGCTCTCCAACCTGCTGAGCAACGCCATTAAATTTACCGACCGCGGTAGCGTGACCCTGACTTTATCGCAACGCGAGGAGCCCGGCACCGATAACGTGATGTTTGTTATCGAGGTGCAGGACAGCGGTGTGGGTATTGATGCCAGCCAGCAGGCCGCGCTCTTTAAGCCGTTCAGCCAGGCGGACAATCGTCGGGCGGGCACCGGCCTTGGGTTATATATCAGCCGAACCATCTGTGAAAGCATGAATGGCACGCTCACGCTGGCCAGCGAAAAGCATGTTGGCACCACCGTCAGGGCCACCTTCTCCCTGCCTAAAGTCACCCGTGCCGTTACGCCGCCTGCCCGGCGTGATGAGGAGGAGGAAACGTTACCGGCGCTTAACGTGCTGGTGGTGGATGACAATCCCGCAAACCGGATCCTGTTGGCCAAACAGCTGGCCTGGCTGGGGCAGCACGCGCATCTGGCTTCCGGTGGCGATGAGGCACTTAAAATCTGGACCGACACCGCGTTTGATGTGGTGATCACCGACTGCAATATGCCGGGCATCAACGGTTATCAGCTAACGGGAATGATGCGTAACGCTGAGCGTGAGCAGGGTCGGGCACCGACATGGATTATTGGTTTTACCGCCAATGCGATGCATGAGATTAAGGAACGGTGTGTGCAGGCGGGCATGAACGATTGTCTGTTTAAGCCGTGCTCGATAAGCGACCTGGCGACGGCACTGCGTAACAGTACTTCTTGCCGGGTGGCGCTGCGCTGACCCGGCCTACAATCGACAATAATATCAATTAATTGCACGATTTATTGTAGGCCCGTGCAAGCGTAGCGCCGCCGGGCAACACTCACAGCAGTTGGTCGTGCCAGAGGAACAGCTCCGGGTCGGTCTTCACGCCCAGCTTTTTCATTGCGGATTTCTTCTGGCCGCTAACCGTTTTACGGCTCCGGCTGAACTTCTCAGAAATTTGCAGCACCGACATACCGGAAAGGAAAAGGCGTAACACCTCCAGCTCCCGCGCAGAGAGCTGATCCAGACGGCCAATGCCGTCGATCACATGCTGCTCATCTTCAGCGTCACCGGGTGCAGACGGCTCGGAGATAAGATAAAACTCCTTCTCCATGCTTTCGGAAAGGCAGATATGCCCTGCCGCCACGCGGCGCACCGCCTCCACCACTTCCGAGGCATCACGACTTTTACCGATATGCCCGCGCACACCGGCCTTCAGGGCCATACGGACAATGGCGGTATTTTCCAGCGTCGATGAGATCAAAATTTTCAGCCAGGGAAAATTGCTCATCAGCTGCTTAATCATCGGTAATCCGTCGATGTCTTCATCCCCGAGTAAATAGTCGAGGATCAGCACATCAATCCGGTTGGTACGTAAAAAATTAATCAGGTCGATACGGCTGGCAAAACTGCCCTTCAGTTCGAAATCCGGCTCCTGGCTGAAAATAATCTCCAGCCCTTTGCGGACAATCGGATGATCGTCGAGTAAGGCGATATAAATTTTCTTTCCTGAATAGTGATTCATCTGCACTCTCTTTCTGTGCCTGCTGTGTGGTTCATTATAAAAATGGCTGATTAGGGCTTACTCAGCCACTGCAATAATGTTCCCGCACTGGCATAACTACGAAAAATAGCAGCGTAAGCGTCAAAGCGGTTGGTCGCTTCCGCAACCTGGTTACCGTAATAATCACTTTCTGCACTCAGCACATCCAGCAGGGTTCGTCTGCCAAGGTGGTACCACTGATCGAAGAAATCATGGCGAATGCGATCGGATTCAAAAGCTAAGTCATGGTACAACTCAGCACGCTCCAGCATGCTACGGGCATCCTGATCGGCCGCCCGTACGCGGTTATCCAGATCGCGTAACTGTTTTTCAATGGTTTCTCTGCTGGCGTCCGCACGACGCGCGGCAGAGAGTGCTGCGGCTCGCTGAGAACCGCCGCGGAAAATCGGCCAGCTCACGTTCACGCCTGTCTCCCAGGACTGTTCACGTCCGAGCTCGTCGCGCCCGGTGCTTTTACCCACATTCCAGGTCACTGTCGGGTAAGAGGCCGAGCGCGCGACATCCGCATCCGCCAGCGCCGACGCGGTCTCCGCCTGAGCCTGACGAATCGTCGGATGCGTGTCGATGGCTGAAAGCTGTGTCGTCAGTTCACCCGGTTTCAGGTTCCAGGTCGTCGCCGCAGGCAGGGGCACTTTTTTGTCCCCCAGCAGGCGGTTAAGGGTAATTTCAGTATCTCGCGCACGTGAGACGGCCGTGTCCAGCGACGATTGCGCCTGGAGCAGCCGCCCCCGGGCCTGAGTCAGCTCGCTGCGACGGCCCTGATCAACCTTCACGATCCCGTCCAGCATCTCAACCAGCTCGTTCATCCGCGCCACATACTTTTGGCTCAGACTGATAATCTGGCGCTGCTTGCTCAGTTCGACGAGCGCGCTGCTGACCTGCCAGGCGATATCTTCCGCCTGGGCATCGACGTTATTTTTCGCCGCGTCATGCAGGGCTTCACGGCTTTTAATGGTGTTACTGGTGCGGCCAAAATCGAGCAGTGTGGTCGCCATATTCACGGTGACCGCCGGTCGGCTGTCGCTGTAGCGACGCTCACCACCACCAAACTGATAACTTTTGGAACGGGTACCGACATCAATTTGCGGCCAGCGCTGACCTTTCGCTTCGTCAACATTCGCTTCTGCCGCTTCAGTATTATAATTCGCGCCACGCACTTCGGGGCTGATACTCAGCGCGGTATTCACCGCATCATTAAACAGGGCGCGAATTTCCCTTTCGCTGGGTGCGTGGGCCGTATTATCACGTTTCGGCGCGGCGGCCACGTGTGTCACCGGCGCCTGCTCCACTAACGGCGCAGCGGGTGCGGGCGGTGTGGAGGCCATCACCATGCGAGATTTTACCACAGGGTCTACAGGCGCAAAGGCTAATAAGCCGTCACTGTTTGCTGCACTTTTAGCCGATGCCAGGCAAGCCGCGGCCGTCAACAGCGCCGCCAGACGGCGCTGCATAAAAATAGAGTTACTTTTCATATTAACGCTCGCGGAACGCTTCCTTCGCTTTGAAGATAGGTTTCAACAGGTAATCGAGAATGGTTTTTTCACCGGTGCGGATTTCAACCGTGGCAATCATGCCGGGAATAATCGGCAGGGATTTACCGCCCGCCGTCAGCGTGCTGCTGTCGGTCAGGACCATCACCCGGTAGTAGGTGTCGTCAGGGCGACCGGCGGCGGCTTTGGCGTCATCCTTCAGCGTGTCCGGGCTGACCAGAGACACGTGCCCTTTCAGGCCACCGTAGATGCCGAAATCGTAGGCGGTGATCTTCACCATCGCCGGTAATCCCGCATGCAGGAAAGCGACGTCTGACGGTTTGATTTTCCCTTCCACCAGCAGCTGGTCTTCCAGCGGCACGATTTCCATAATGTGTTCACCCGGCTGGATAACGCCGCCGATGGTGGTGACTCGCACGTTTTTCACGGTGCCTTTTACCAGCGCGGTGATGGTAGTCCGGCTCACCACGTCGGCACGTCCTGTCAGGCTCTCTTCGGCCTGCACCAGATCCAGCTCCTGGCGAATCAGCTCGGCGTTGGCATCCGCCTGATAGCGGTTACGACGCTCGACGATTTGCGATTGCAGGTCATTCGCCTGACGACGCATACGCAGCAACTCCACTTCCGAGAGCAGGCCGCGCGCGGCCAGCGGCTCGGACATGGCAATTTCGTTTTGCGCCAGGCGGTAGCTTTTCTCGAGCGAAGCCACGCCCTCTTCCAGCGCCTGTTTGCGGCTGTTATAGGCGCGGGTTTCCAGGTCCACTTCGGAAGGGTACTGTTTCACCCGGTCGCTAAAGGTCAGCGGCAGGCCGTAGGCCTCTGCACGCAGGCGGTTAACGGTCGCTTCCAGCGCCACCACTTTACGCAGCGTCTCCTGATAGCTGGACTGGGCGCGAGTCGGGTCGATTTTCAGCAGTACCTGCCCCGGCTCGACAATGTCGCCCTCACGGACGTGCAGCTCTTCGAGAATACCGCCCTCCAGGCTCTGGATAATTTGCTCGCGGCTTTTCGAGACGATTTTCGCGTCACCTTTGGTGATCTCTTCCACTTTGGCGAAATGCGCCCAGGTTAAAAACCCGGCGAACACCACCAGAATCAGCCATAACACCAGGCGTGACTTTGGCGTGGTCTGCGAGAATAGCGCTTCCTGGATATCGCTCATCCAGGCGGCATCACGCGCGGACAATGCCTTGTTATTGTTACGCTTTAAGAATTTCATGCGCTGGCCTCCACGGGCTGTTTTCCAGTAGCGGCTTTTGCAGGGGCACTGTCGTTTGCCGGTGTGCCGTTCAGTGCGGCCAACACCTGCTGTTTAGGACCATCGGCCACAATTTTGCCGTCATCAATAATCACCATGCGATCTACCAGCGCCAGCAGTGACGGGCGATGGGTCACCACCACCAGCGTGTGCCCGGCGGTCGCGACTTTCAGGTGTTGTAAGAACAGGGCTTCCGTCTGGGAGTCCATCGCACTGGTCGGTTCATCCAGCAGCAACAGATTCGGTCTCGCCAGCAGCGTACGGGCCAGTGACACCAGCTGACGCTGCCCACCGGAGAGACTGTTCCCCTGCTCGCCCACCGGCATGTGGATCCCGCGCGGATGACGCGCGGCAATCTGATCCAGCCCCGTGAGACGCAGCACGTGCAGGAATTCATCGGAGGAGGCGTTCTGACGGCCAATCATGATGTTTTCACGCAGGGTGCCGTAAAACAGACGCGCTTCCTGGCCGACAAAGCCCACGTTGTTACGCCAGTCGGAGGGCTCAATTTGGTTCACATCCAGACCACTGCTGAAGAGCTGCCCTTTCACCGGGGTATAGAGACGCGCAATGATGCGCAGCAGGGTCGATTTACCGCTGCCGATTTTGCCGACAATCGCCACGCGCTCGCCCGGTTTGATCGTCAGGTTGACCCCTTTGAGGATCTCCGGGTTCGGCTGCATCGGCGGTGCCGGATAGGAGAAGGTCACGCCTTTCAGCTCAATATCGCCATTCAGCTCAGGCTGTTTGATGTAATCAATGTCGCTGCTGCGATCGGTCGGGTGTTCCATCAGTCTGTTCAGCGAGCTCAGCGCAGCTTTCGCCTGCTGGTAACGCACCGCTAAACCAATCACCTGGCTTAATGGCGCGGTTACGCGACCCGCCAGCATCACGGTCCCGATCAGCGCACCCTGGGTCAGGTTACCGGCATCGATCAGGTATACGCCGGTGACAATCAGCATCACCGTCTGCAACTGCTGCAGAAAACTCACCGAGTTCATTGCCAGCGTCGAGTAATGTTTTGACGCCGCCGCGCTGGAAGATTGCATGGCGCTGAATTTCTGCCAGCGGCTCTGCATCCAGGATTCACCGCCAACCGATTTCAGGGTTTCCATGCCCTCAATGGATTCAATCAGCACGCCCTGCTTTAACGAGGCCTCCTGCAGGCTGGCTTTCATTACTTTCGCCAGCGGCCACTGGATCAGCAGGCTGACGATCAGGATCATCGGCAACATCAGCATCGGGATAAAGGCCAGCGAACCGCCGATGGCAAAAATAATGCCGATAAACAGCAGCACGAACGGCAGATCGGCAATGGTCGCAAGGGTGGCGGAAGAGACGAAGTCACGCACGGATTCAAACTCGCGCAGCTGGTTGGCAAACGAGCCGGAAGAGGCCGGTTTATGCTCCATTTTTACCGCCAGCGACTGACGAAACAGAACGCTGCCGACAATCAAATCCGCTTTCTTTCCGGCGGTATCAAGCAGATGCGCACGCACCGTACGGGTGATGGCTTCAAATACCATCGCCACCAGTACACCAATTGCCAGCGACCAGAGCGTGGTAAAGGCCTGGTTAGGGATAACGCGGTCATACACGTTCATGGTAAAGAATACCGTGGCCAGCGCGAGCACGTTCACCAGCACCGACGCCAGCGCGGCGCTGCGGTAGTAGCTGCGATAGCGCCACAGGGTACTGAACAGCCAGTGACCTTTTGGTTGCGGCGGCGCGATATCGCTGACCCGGCTGTCAATGCGCGCTGTTGGTTTCGCCGCAATGGCATAACCGACATACAGTTCGCTCAGCGCCTCATGGTTCAGCTCAACCGGCTCGTCGCCCACTTCCGGCATGATCAGGGAGTAAAACAGATCCCATTTATCGTCGGCATTTTTACGACGCTCGCGCGCAAGCAGCACCATGCCGCCCGCACCTTTGCGCAGCAGAATCATGGGGAAAACCTGCTCGGGAAGTTCAGCGCTGTTACGCTTGATGAGCCCCCCGGTGATACCGGCGTTTTTGAGCGCATCAAGCGCTAAAGAGGGTGTGAGCGTTTGTTCAACAGGCAGACCAGCCAGCAAGACATCGTCGCTCTTACCCAGACCATAATGATCGGACAGCCAGGCAATGCTTCTGAGCAGAGTGTCGTCATTAAGTCGGGTATCACGGGCGATAGTGTGCAGCTGTTCCTCCTGGGTTTTGGCCATTGAGGATTCCATATTTCGCGTGTTCCTGGTTGTTAAAAGACAGTTAAATCAAAAAGATAAAATGACTTTTTGAGATGAATTAGGAATATTCTGTCACGCGGAATGGTCTTGCCTTAATGAGACCTGTCTCAATGGAACTGGTTATTTTTTGTCACGAAACAGGTTTTAGAGAGGAAACAGGGGGAAAAGATGGTGCCCTCCCGTTACGGGAAGGCAGGGTTTAGCGATTATTTCTGCGCAGGAGCAGTCACGTTCTGATCGCCGCTTACGCGTACCACAACACGGCGGTTAGGCGACAGACAGGAGATCAACGCGCTCTTGTTCGAGGCGTCACAGTCATTGACTACAGGCTCATTGCTGCCCACGCTGGTCGCCGTCATCAGGCGTGCCGGAAGGCCGTTCTCAGCCAGCATGGTGCGGACAGTCTGCGCACGCTTCAGGCCAAGCGCATAGTTGCTACGATCGCTGCCGATGGCGTCCGTGTGGCCGATAACCTGAATCTGCTTCAGTTCAACGTTTTCACGTTTGATCGTCGCCACCAGATCTTTTACGGCCTGGCGACCCTGAGCGGAAACGCCCTTCTCATTTCCCTTACCAAAGCGGAACATCACATCGCCCGACAGGGTGTAGTCTTTGTACTGTGGCGCAAGGTTCTTACAGGCCTCTACGCTTGAGGCACGGGACAGCACGTGTGTCTGCTCACGCAGACCAGCGAGATCCTTTTCCGCCTGCTCGCGCGTACGGGCTTCCGGCACCGCATTCATGGTTGAGCTGACGCGCACGAAATAGGTCTGGCCGCCGCTCATCTCGACGTTGTAGCCCTGCTCTTTGCCGCGATACTGCGGTGCATCATTCTGGTACGCGCCCAGATTATGCTTGCCCGGCGCCAGACAGAAAACGGTATAGCCGCCCGGCAGCAGTGCGTCGTGGAATTCGTTATCGACATAAATATGCGCCGCACCACCTGCGGTGTTGCTGGCATCACGGTAGTAAACCACCTGCGTCTGCGTCTGGCTGACGGGGGCAACAGGCTGATACGTCTTACCAAAATTCTCCGCCGCCAGCGCCGGGTGGATAACAAATGCGGAGGTAGTAAACAGCGCCGCGAATAAAGAAGTCTTGAAAAAAGTCATAAATCCTCCACAGGCCCCCTCCCGGGGGCCTGGAAAAGTTTAAGTTAGTGATTATTCACGTTGACGGTGACGCCGTTCTGCACCAGCAGTTCCACGTCCAGATTTTCCACCTGGTAAACCTGATATTCCACGCCGGAAACTTTAACGTTGCCTGCATTGGTCCAGTTACCCGGATCGCTGTTGTCTGGCAGCAGATCGCTCAGGTTCACAACATCACCTTTGTTACCCTGAACCATCATCTGTTTATTGCCATCGGCGATAAACAGATCTTTCTCAGCGTGAGTCAGCACGTCGTTCACGTTGATATTCAGCACATCTGCTTTGCCGTTGTTCATATCAATCGTTGAAACCTGCTGATCTTTGCCAACCAGCTCGCTCAGATCGATGCTGTCTTTCGCGTCGCCCGCTAACGTCAGCGTATGATTGACGGCATCGTGCTCAACGCCTTTTTGCTCTGTCGATGCCTCCTGCTTAGACGCGTTATCGTCTTCGTTCTGAGCCACAACAGGCGCTTTTGCCGGTTTGTTTTCCTCGCTGTTCACACGCTGTTCCTCATGAACAGGCGGGGTGTTTTCCTCAACGCTGAAGGAACGCATACTGCGGGTGCCCAGCAGCCTGCCATCAACCGTAATTGGCACCGCGTTGTACGTGTGAATACTGGTATTGGAGGTATCCACTACGTTAAACACGGCGGCAAATCCAGGCCCGTTACCAGGGGCTGACAATCCGGTAGCACGCCACTGTGCCAGCGTTAAGGTCACGGTCCAGGTACCATCATCCAGAACGCGACCGGTTGTACCTGCCAGCGTCGAATTCGGCCCGCCTCTCAGACTGACAGTGTGACCCGGAATACCCCCTACACCTTTAACGGTAATGACCTCTCCGACGACATCGAAGTAACCCCCACCGCTGACACTGGTGATCAGGAAGTTCTCTGGCGACCAGGTTTCCACGGTCACATAACGCTGGGCTCCTAACGCACTGCTGTTGCCTGCGGTGTCAATCTGCTTGGCACGGAAATACCAGGTGCCATCAGGCAGTGCCGTCGGGATTTCAAGACTCCAGGTACCGTCTGCTTTGGCCGTGGTGGTGTAGATAATGTTCTTACCACCTGTCCAGCCTGCGCTGGTAGTTGGACCTGCCAGCCAGATTTCGATCTTCGCCCCTGCTTCCGCACCGTTACCGGTGATGGTCGGACGGTTGTCGTTGGTCTTCTCTGCGTCAGCCAGGTTACCTACCTTGCCGCCCGCGACGTTATCGACGACTGCCGTAATAACAGGTGCAGCCGCGACCGTATCAACCACAACATAGTGCTGGTTACCCAGGCCACTCTTGTTACCCGCCTGGTCGGTCTGATTGGCACGGAAGTACCAGGTGCCATCCTGCAGAGCCTTCGGAATTTCCAGGCTCCAGGTACCATCAGCTTTGGCCGTGGTGGTGTAAACGAGGTTTGTACCGCTCGTCCATCCCTGGCTACCCAGGGCCAGCACGATTTCGATCTTCGCGCCCGGTTCTGCACCATTACCGGCAATAGTCGGACGGTTGTCGTTGGTACGCTCTCCGTCAACCAGGTTACCGACTTTTCCGCCCGTCACGTTATCAGAGATAACCGTTACGTTCGGTGCGGCCACCACGGTATCCACGGTAATCGCGAAGTTGGTCGAGTTCACCGAACGGTTCCCGGCTTTATCAACAGAGTAAGCCTGGAAGTCATACGTCTTGTTGTAGTTGGTCGTGATCGGGAAAGACCATTGTCCATTCGCGCCAGCCGTGACCGAACCATACACCCCACCACTTGCCGGGTTGATGATATACACCACGCTGCCCGCTTCTGCCGTGCCGCGTAAATCCAGTGTTCTGTCGTTAGTTACGCCACCGTTACCCACCAGACCGTTATACGTCCCCCCCTGAACGTCATCCCAGGAACCCGTGATCACCGGCGCGGCATTGACCGTATCCACCGTAATCGCAAAGTTCGAGGAATTCACGGAGCGGTTTCCGGCTTTGTCTATAGAGTAAGCCTGGAAGTCATATGTCTTGTTGTAATTGGTAGTCAGCGGGAAAGACCACTGTCCATTCACACCAGCCGTGACCGAACCATACACCCCACCACTTGCCGGGTTGATGATATACACCACACTGCCCGCTTCTGCCGTGCCGCGTAAATCCAGCGTTCTGTCGTTGGTTACGCCACCGTTACCCACCAGACCGTTATACGCACCACCCTGAACATCATCCCAGGAACCCGTGATCACCGGCGCGTTATTGACCGTATCCACATTCAGTGAGTAGGTCGCCGATTTGCCGGAAACGTTGCCTAAATCATCTTTGGCAATGGTGTAGAACATATGCGGACGACCCGCAGCCGTATTCCCGACCGAATGCGACCAGCTCCAGTTACCGTTTGCATCGGCTTTCACTGTATCCAGCACGCCGTCGTTATAGGCGTTGTAGATATAGATGATGCTGTTTGCTTCCGCGGTACCGCGCAGTTCCATACTGGCGTCATTGCTCAGCCCACCGTTCGGTACCAGTCCATTGTAGATACCGCCTTCCACGTTATCGTACGCGCCCAGAATAACCGGCGTGGCCGCTTGCGTGTCGACTTCCAGACCGTAATGGTTGGATTCACCCGACACGTTACCCGCCTTGTCCTGTGCCTTCACATAGAAGTCGTACTTCGCATCCGACAGCACCGGCGAGGTCCACGTCCAGTTACCGTTTGCATCGGCATACACGGAAGCAATCGGCTCTTTGCTGTCCGGGCCATAGATTTTCACCAGGCTGTTTTTCTCAGCGGTACCACGCAGTTCTGGCGTGGTGTCACGTGAACGACCGCCGTCAGCGATCAGGGTGCCTGCATCGTCATACATACCCGTAATAGCCGGCGCGTTTGGCGCTTCGGTATCAATGGTCAGGCTCCACGCAGCCGTTGGTGCGCTCTTCACGCCGGTCGGGCTCTGGAATACCGCTGTCAGAGACAGCTCAGTGCCGTTGTTCTGCTGTGGCAGCGTGTAGTTCCAGGTATTTGCTGGCCCTACGGTGACGGAGTCAAGCAGTCGGGTACCGTCGTAGATAAACACCACATCACCTGCCACACCTTTACCGTACAGGGTTGGGGTGGTGTCATCGGTCACGGCCGGGTTCGCCAGATCGCCCTGAATCAGACCCACGTCATCCGCGACGCGATCCAGAGAACCTGTCGGCACTCGCGTATCCAGCGTCAGTTCGAACGGCGCGGTTTGCGCACTCTCACCTGCGCCTGCGTCTTCGCTGGCGGTGATCTTATAGGTCGCATCCGCCGTCAGCGCCGGGCTGATGGTGTACTGCCATGCACCGGTTACGGCGTCAGCGCGCACGCTGTCGATGTATTTGCCATCAACGTACACTTTCACCAGGGCACCCGCCGTCGCACGGCCCACCACGGTTGGGGTCGTGTCGTCAGTGTGGCTACCGCTGCCCAGATTGCCAACGAAGTCGCCCTGATCGTCCACAACGTGGCTGATGGAAACACCGTTACGGCTGGTATCCACGATAAAGTGGATCGGCGCAGACTCAGGACCCACGTTACCGGCTTTGTCTTCGATAGAGACTTTCCAGGTATAGTCGCCATCCGCCAGCGCTGGTGCCGGGGTGTAGCTCCAGTTACCTTTCTCGTCTACCGGTACGCGCACGGTAGTACCGTTACCCAGATCGATAATCGCGGTACCGTTCGCCTCACCCTTACCACGGTAGGTTGGGGTGTTATCGTCGGTGGTGCCGTCATTGGCGATGAGACCCGGCGTGCCGAAGTCGTCCCACAGCTCAATGTCCGTAGGTGCCAGCGGATCAACGGAATCGACAATAATCACCCACTCGCCGGTTTCCGGACTGCGGTTACCGGTTCTGTCTTCGGCCACGGCACGGAAGCGGTGCTCGCCCTGCGGCAGATCAGAATCAAAGTCAATGGTCCAGCGGCCAGCTGTTACCACGGCACTGCCGATCGGATCCGGGTTAGTACCATCGTACAGATAGACCGTGGTGCCATCCTGTGCGGTACCGGTAATGGTCGGGCGTGCGTCGTTCGTGATGCCGCCGTTTTGTACCGTACCCACGTGCGCGTCAACGTCGTCGATCACGTCAGTAATGGCCGGAGCCGTCGGAATACCGCCCGCCAGCAGGTCAAACGAGAACGCGTCAGACGGCTCGGAACGCAGCCCCGCTTTGTCCTGCGCCACAACGGTGACATCGTAATGGCCGTTGGCCATGCCCAGTGCTGGCGTCCAGGTCCAGATCCCGGTTGAGGCGTCAGCGGTCACAGAGTCAACGGTTTTCCCGTTCACAATGATAAACACCAGGCTGCCCTTCTCGGCCGTACCGGTAAAGTCCGGGGTGCTGTCGTCCGTAATACCACCGTTAGCGATATTGCCGGTCTGCTGACCTGCGTCATCATAAACGGTATCGATCGTCGGTTTTGCCGGCGGCTGCGTGTCGACGATAAAGTCGATCGGATCGGACGGCTCGCTGGCGTTGCCCGCAGGATCGGTGATCACCACGACCGCTTCATGTTCGCCTTCCGGCAGCGGTTTCTCCGGGGTCACTTCCCATTTACCGTCGTCACCGACAATCGCGGTCCCCACGACTTCGTCGTCAACAATCAGTTCAACGGTATCGCCAGGCACGGCGCCTTCGCCGCTGAATACCGGCTGCGTGTCATCCGTGGTGTCACCGTTGTGAATAGGGCCGACATCCGGACCCTGGTCGTCCTCGACGTCGCCAATAATCGGTTTGTTTGGTGCTTCAGTATCGATCACCAGCTTCCACGGTGCGGTCGGTGCGCTTTCCACCCCGGTCGGGCCACGGAAGACCACGCTGACGTCCAGCGCAGTGCCGTTCGTCTGCTCAGGCAGGGTGTATTCCCAACTGTTGTCAGCACCTACGGTGGTGGAACCAATAATGTCGCTGCCGTTGCGGATGAACACGATATCCCCCGGACGGCCGGTACCGTGCAGGGTTGGGGTGGTGTCATCGGTCACGCCCGGGTTCGCCACGTCGCCCTGATAACGGCCTTCGTTGTCTTCAATACGGTCGAAGGAGCCGGTCGGTACAACGGTATCAACCGTCAACAGGAACGGACGCGTCGGCGCAGGGATTTCACCCGGGCCGCTATACTCGCCCGCGGTGATTTCGTAGGTTTTACCCGATTCCAGCGCAGGGTTGATCTCAATCGCCCACTCTCCGGTTACTGGATCAGCGGTCATCGAGCCAACAGGTTTGCCATCAACGTACAGGGTCACCAGGGAGCCCGGCGTCGCCGTCCCCACGATTACCGGGTTAACGTCATCCGTGCTGCTGCCGCTTGCCAGCGGGTTGGTCATCGTACCGGTGTTATCTTCAGCGTGGCTGATGGACACCGCATTACCCACCGTATCGATGGTGAAGCTGATTGGCGGGGTAGACGGACCGCGATTGCCCTGCGCGTCTTCCAGTGCCACAGACCAGGTATAAGACCCGTCCGCCAGCGCAGGCGCAGGCGTCCAGCTCCAGATACCTTCTGAACTGACCGGTACGCGAACGCTCTGACCGCCACCGAGGTCGATCACCGCCGTCATGCCCGCCTCACCCTTACCGCTAAAGGTTGGGGTGTTATCTTCGCTCGGATCGCCGTTGTGAATTTCACGCGGGAACTGGTAGTCGTTCCACAGTAAAACGTCACTCGGCAGCGGTGGTAAGGTCGCCATTGCGGCGATATTTTCGGTATTGTTGTTCGTAGTAATGGTCTTTTTCATACAATTTTCCAAATGAATTCTGTTTATGTTCTGGTCTAAAACTTTGCGGAGGCTCCGGTGCAGGAGCCTCACTTTCCTGGCATCAATTAATGGTTCTGTAGCGTGACCGTGACTCCCATCTGAACGAGGATCTCGGTATTCAGGCTATCCATCTGATAAGACTGATACTCCACTCCCCCAACATTCACCGTCCCGCCATCGGTCCAGTTACCCGGGTCCATACCGTTCGGCAGCAGGTCGCTCAGATTCACCGTGTCACCCGCGTCGCCCTTCACCATCATTTGGTTGAAGTCGTTGTCGTGGAACAGGTTCTGCGTGGCGTTTTCCAGCACATCCCCCGCACTCAGCGTCAGGGTGTTATTGCCTGTTCCCGTAATGTCGAACACTTCCACTGACTGGACAGGGTGGGTCAGCGCGCTCAGGTCGAGGTGCTGATCTGCCCCCAGCAGCTTCAGCGTGTCGGTGCCTTCTCCACCCTGAATCACCGCACCGGTCAGGCTGGCTACGTCCGCAACCTGATACAGGTTGTCCGCTGCGTCCCCGTACCAGATATCGCCCTGGTTATCCGCCAGGAATTCACCCGGGGTGACGGTTTTCGCTGTACCGCTCACCACCAGGTTATCGATGCTGAAACCAAACCCGGTGCTAGTTGGTTGCTCCTCATGATGGATCTCCATCCGGTAAACCGGTGTATCATCCGGGCTGGTAAACGACACCGGGACGTTACGGTTAGGGAGGAAAGCGCTCACCGGCTGCGAACCAATCTCATTGCCGTTGACGTCGTAGAACGTCACCACCGTCGAGGGGCCGGCAAAGCGCGGGTTGAAAACGAAATCAATCGTTTTTGCGCCATACTGGAAGTCAACAAACATGCTGGCTGCCATTCCGGTATCTGTGGACGTGCTGTACAGATACAGGCTGTTGGTGCTGCCCGTGCCAATGACCTGTTTGTCGAACTCATAATCCGCCGTGCCGGTATCTGGTGTGTGGGAGAAACGCATCCCGTGCACCCACGCCCCCGCGTTAATGTCCGCAAACTCCGTGTCGTCTTCGAAGCTATTGGTACTGGTGAACGCGCTGGTGCGGTAGCTGGAGCTGTTACCCGCCGCGTCAACAATCGCCGCGCCCACCGGAATATCGGTGTAGCCGCCCACAGGCATGGACAGGGTCACGTTACCGTTAGCAATGTCAGCGGCCGTCAGCGTATGGGTGACGGTAACGTCGCCGCTTTTCACCAGCACGGTGTCGCCCTCGACAATCCCGCTGCCCGGCAACGTCACCGTCACGTCGTTGCCACTGCGCACCACGTCGGTCGGTGCATCCGGTGCCACCTGATCCAGCACCACTTTCTGCGAGGATTCGGTGTAGTTCCCGGCGATATCGACCACGCGCGTCAGGACAGTCCAGTCAGCACTGTGTCCCTGTCCGTCGACAAACGCCCATTTGTCGCCGTCGACCATCGCTTCAAGCCAGGTGTTCCCGCCGTCAGTGGAGACCAGTACTTTCCCGCCCGCTTCCAGAGGAGCCGAGAGATGACCGCTGACCAGGCTACCTGCCTGACCACTGTTAGTGATGAAGTCGCTGCCGCTGACACCGGAGTCCTGGGTCATCGCATCCACCACCGCGCTGCTGGTTGGCGCGTCGGTATCAATGGTGATTTTCCATTCCGCGGACGGCGCGCTTCTCACGCCGGTCGGGCTCTGGAACACCGTCTTCAGGGCCAGTTCCGTGCCGTTGTTCTGTGCAGGCAGTGTAAAGTTCCAGGTGTTGCCCGGTCCTACGGTCACGGTGTCGATCAGCGTGTCACCGTCATAAATAAACACGACATCACCCGCGACGCCGGTCCCGTGCAGGGTTGGCGTGGTGTCGTCGGTCACCGCCGGGTTCGCCAGGTCGTCCTGTATCAGACCGACGTCATCCGATACGCTATCGAATGAGCCAACCGGTACGCGGGTATCCAGCGTCAGTTCAAATGGCGCCGTCTGCGCGCTATCACCGGTACCGGTATTTTCACTGGCGGTGATCTGGTACGTCTTGTCAGTGGTCAGCGCCGGGTTGAAGGTGTATTTCCACACACCGGTCGCCGGGTCAGCGATCACGCTGTCGACAAAGTTGCCGTCCAGATACACTTTCACTTCGGCACCAGGCGTCGCGCGGCCCACAACGGTGGGTGTCGTGTCATCGGTATGGCTGCCGCTGGCCAGATTGCTCTTCAGTTCGCCTTCATCGTCTTCCACGTGGCTGATAGACACACCGTTGTGGCTGGTGTCCACGGTGAAGTGGATCGGCGCAGACTCTGGTCCAACGTTACCCGCTTTATCTTCAATCGCGACTTTCCAGGTGTAGTCACCGTCCGCCAGAGCCGGTGCCGGGGTGTAGCTCCAGTTACCGCTGCCATCTACCGGCACGCGCACGGTAGTGCCATTACCCAGATCGATGATCGCGGTACCGTTCGCGTCACCCTTACCACGGTAGGTTGGGGTGTTATCGTCGGTGGTACCGTTATCCGCAATAATGCCCGGCGTGCCGAAGTCGTCCCACAGTTCAATGTCCGTAGGTGCCAGCGGTTTAACGGAGTCCACAATAATCACCCACTCCCCGGTTTCCGGGCTGCGGTTGCCCACGGCGTTTTCCGCCACCGCGCGGAAGCGGTGCTCGCCCTGCGCCAGCGCAGTATCAAACTCAATGGTCCAGGTGCCACCCGTAACCACAGCGCTACCGACAGGTGTCGGGTTAGTGCCGTCATACAGGTAAATGGTCGTCCCGTCCTGACCCGTACCGGTGATGGTCGGTTTGTCATCGTTGGTGATGCCACCCTGCTGTACGGTGCCAACATGGGCATCGACATCATCGATTACGTCCGTGATTGCCGGTGCCGGAGGAATGCCGCCTGCTACCAGATCAAACGCGAACGCGTCAGACGGTTCAGAACGCAGACCCGCTTTGTCTTCGGCAACCACTTTCACATCGTAGTGCCCGTTCGTCAGCGCCGGAGATGGCGTCCAGGTCCAGTTGCCTGTCGGGTCAGCGGTAACGGAATCCACTTCCTTACCGTTAACAATGATGTGCACTACGCTGTTTTTCTCAGCGGTACCGGTAAAGGTCGGGGTGCTGTCATCGGTGATATCACCGTTGGCCAGGTTGCCCGTTTTCAGACCCGCATCATCAAACACACTATCGATCGTCGGTTTTACCGGCGGCGTGGTGTCTACGATGAAACCGATCGGATCGGACGGATCGCTGTCGTTACCCACCGGATCGGTGATCACCACGACCGCTTCATGTTCGCCTTCCGGCAGCGGTTTCTCAGGGGTCACTTCCCACTTGCCGTCATCACCGACAATTGCGGTACCCACAACTTCGTCGTCAATAATCAGACGCACGGTGTCGCCAGGTGTACCCTTGTCGCCACTGAACACCGGCTGGGTGTCGTCGGTGGTGTCACCATTGTGAATTGGCCCTACGGACGGTCCCTGGTCGTCTTCAACGAGGCCAATGACCGGCTTGTCAGGGCCCTGCAGATCCACGATAAATTCGAAATCATCAGACGGTTCGCTGGCGTTGCCTTCCGGATCGGTAATGATCACTTTCCCGGTGTGGCTACCTTCCGGCAACGGTTTCTCAGGGGTCACTGCCCACTTGCCGTCGTCACCGACGATCGCCGTCCCCACCAGTTCATCGTCCACGATCAGTCTGACGGTATCGCCAGGCGTGCCGTTTTCACCGCGGAACGTCGGCTGCGTATCATCAGTCGCGCCGCCATTCTCGATAGGTCCCTTAACGGTACCGACATCATCTTCTACTTCGCCGATGATCGGTTTTTCTGGCGTAACGATAAATTTGAAGTCATCAGACGGTTCGCTGTCGTTTCCGGCCGGATCGGTGATGATCACCTTCCCGGTGTGGCTGCCTTCCGGCAGCGGTTTCTCAGGCGTGACTTCCCATTTACCGTCTTCACCGACGATCGCGGTACCGACCACTTCGTCGTCAACGATCAGGCGTACGGTATCGCCAGGCGTAGCACCTTCACCGCGGAAGACGGGCTGTTTATCGTCAGTCGCATCGCCGTTATGGATTGGGCCTGTTTTCGCGCCAACATCGTCTTCCACTTCGCCAATAACCGGCTTAACAGGAGCTTCCAGATCGACGGTGAAATCAAAAGAGTCGCTCGGCGCGCTGGTACGGCCATCCGGGCCTTTACCGATCAGCACAATGCTGTGGTCGCCGTGCGCCAGCGGGGTTTCCGGCGTCCAGGTCCATTTGCCATCAGCACCCACGCGAGCTTCACCCAGCTTTTTGTTATTTTCCCAGAGTTCAACAATGTCGCCCGGTCGGCCTGTACCGCTAAACGTTGGTGTCGCGTCATCGGTCACGCCGTTTTGCGGGATCGAGCCAGTTTTTGTGCCGTAGTCGTCGTGCACGTCGGTCAGCACAGGGGTAGTAACAGGCGCAACGGTGCCTTTTTTGTCGCCGCCATCGTCACGGTTATGACGAATAATGGCGCCCAGACCGACCAGCGCACCAATCCCGGCTAACGCACCCAGCGCCAGCAGAGCAGGAGAGAACGCGGTGCCCGCAACGGCCAGACCGTCGAGACCCGCAATGGCACCCGCACCCAGCGCCTGGGCGGAGGATTCGCCGTCCAGCAGGAACGCGGCTTTGTGGTCGTCGTCACCGTCGGTGGCGATATACTCGTGCCACTGACCGTCTTCGCCTTTACCCACCAGCTCACCCGGGTTATCGAAATAGTCTTCAATGATCAGCTGTGGCTGATCCTCATCAGTGCCTTCCAGCATGACGAACAGGTCTTTGCCTACGCGTTTCAGCGTAATGTTTTCTGGCGCGACGCCATTTTCCCCTTCAGCAAGGATGTATTTTGCATTCGGGATGGCCTTGATTTTGACAGCACTGCCAACCTTTTCACTGCGCAGAACGTCAGCTTTGACAATCGTATCTTTATCAACGACTGCAATATTTACTGGCTTGAGAGTCATGTTTAAATTCTCGTGTAAATAATCGATCTGTGTCTGCGCAACGCGCCAGACGCACTTCCATACGGGATACATTCCCTGGCTGACGCTATCTTCCCGGCTGGCAAGTTTTGGCTTAATAAGACCTGTCGCAAACCGGTCTTATATGTCCCGAGTGCGGATAAAAGGGGGCAGAGGCACCGTCATCTGGCGGTATTTAGACGACAGAAAATAATGGCGAAGATAAAGACAAGTCTTAGCCAACTTTTTTTAGCGCGGATGGAAAATGAGATTTTTGTCACCCAATCAGGACAATCAGGAATGTCAGATAAAAAAGTCATTCTCATGGATGCCAGTTCATTACTCCGGACAGGCATCCAGGGGTTATTAGCAGAACACGGTTATCAGACGGCGGCACAATTCCTCACGATTGAGGCAATGCACAGCGCGTTGCCGATGTTAAATGCTGACCTGATTATTATGGAACATTTGCAACAGAGCCCCGACGTTTTCGCTCAACTGGTGCAAATAAGAAAAGCCTACCCTGATATTCAGGTTCTCATTTTTTCTTCGTCCTCCAGCGACTTTCATATTCAGTTGAGCCGACGGGCCGGTGCGGCTGGTTATTTAAATAAAAACAGCTCACTGGATAAAATTATTACCACCGTCGACAAGATTCTCTCCGGGGGATATTGCTATGGCTCGGAGCTATGGCAACACCATGCCCGGTATCCCCGGGATGCATCGCTGTTATTATCGCTGTCGCATATTGATATCTGTATTTTGCGCTATATTTCCGCAGGCTACAGCAACCAGATTATCGCCTCGATGCTCAATATGAATAACAAGAAGGTCAGCGCATATAAGCAGCGCATCATGGCAAAATTTAATATGACCCGCCTGGCGGAACTGGTGGATCTGGCAAAACGGAATTATCTGTACTGAATGCCGCAAGACGCCCGGACGACGGCATGTCCGGGCCTGATGACATCATTCGTTGCAAAACGAATGCTCCGAAAAGAGTGATCTACCGCACATATTCCTCCCCATCTACCGAAGCGAGTGTCTACGCTTATAGGACGCCCGGAAAAACCTGTCTTTTGAACACACAACCGGAGGTCCTTATCACCATGTTCAACCAGAAGATACAGGCTACCGAGAACATCGCGTTCGGGATCGAAGAAGAGCTGCGCTACGAGACCGATCCCTGCGAGTTGAAACTGGATGAGATGATTGAGGCGGAGCCGGAGCCCGAAATGATCGAGGGGCTGCCCGCCTCCGACGCCCTGACGCCCGCTGACCGTTACCTTGAGCTGTTCGAACATGTGCAGTCAACAAGGCTGTTTGCGGACAGCAAAACCTTTCCCGACTGCGCACCGAAGATGGATCCGCTGGATATTCTGATCCGCTATCGCAAGGTAAGACGCCACCGGGATTTCGACCTGCGCCAGTTCGTGGAGAATCACTTCTGGCTGCCCGAGACTTATAGCACGGAGTATGTTTCCGACCCCGGCCTGACGCTCAAAGAGCACATTGACAGCCTGTGGCCGGTGCTGACGCGCGAGCCGCAGGACCATATTCCCTGGTCCTCCCTGCTGGCGCTGCCGCAGGCCTATATCGTCCCCGGCGGGCGATTCAGCGAGACCTACTACTGGGATTCCTACTTCTCGATGCTGGGGCTGGCCGAGAGTGGTCGTAACGACCTGCTGAAGTGTATGGCGGATAACTTCGCCTGGCTTATCGAGCGTTACGGCCATATCCCGAACGGCAACCGCACCTACTACCTCAGCCGCTCCCAGCCGCCGGTGTTTGCCCTGATGGTGGAGCTTTTTGAAGAGGACGGGGTGCGCGGTGCGAAGCGCTACCTTGAACACCTCAAAATGGAGCACGCCTTCTGGATGGACGGCGCGGAGTCGCTGCTGCTGAATCAGGCCTATCGCAGCGCGGTGCGTATGCCGGATGGCTCATTGCTGAACCGCTACTGGGACGACCGTGACACCCCGCGCGACGAATCGTGGATTGAGGACGTGGAGACCGCCCGCCATTCCGGTCGCCCCCCCAATGAGGTGTATCGCGATCTGCGCGCGGGGGCGGCCTCCGGCTGGGATTACTCCTCCCGCTGGCTGCGCGAACCGGGCCGACTGGCCAGCATTCGCACCACGCAGTTTATCCCCATCGACCTGAACGCCTTCCTGTTCAAGCTGGAAAGCGCTATCGCCAATATCTCGGCGTCGAAAGGGGATAAAGAGACGGCAGACCTGTTCCGCCAGAAAGCCAGCGATCGCCGGGCGGCGGTAAACCGCTACCTGTGGGATGAAGAGAATGGCTGCTACCGGGATTACGACTGGCGACGCGAAGTCATGGCGCTGTTCTCTGCGGCGAGCATCGTGCCCCTGTATGTCGGAATGGCGACCCATGAGCAGGCAGAACGCTTGTCTGATGCGGTTAAATCACGTCTGCTCACCCCAGGCGGTATCCTCGCGACCGAGTACGAAACCGGCGAGCAGTGGGATAAACCCAACGGCTGGGCGCCGCTGCAGTGGATGGCCATTCAGGGCTTCAAGCAGTACGGCAACGACTCGCTGGGCGATGAGATCGCCTGGAGCTGGCTGCACACGGTGAACCATTTTTATCAGACTCACCATAAGCTGATTGAGAAGTATCACATCGCCAGCAGTACCCCACGCGAAGGGGGCGGCGGTGAGTATCCATTGCAGGATGGCTTTGGCTGGACGAATGGCGTAGTGCGGCGGTTGATTGGGTTGTATGGGGAGCCTTGAGTGGGGTGTGGTCTGGTGCCCTCACCCCGGCCCTCTCCCAAACGGTTGAGGGATCCCCATAAAATAATTCCTGCACAGACGGCCCCCTCTCCCTTGAGGGAGAGGGCTGGGGTGAGGGGGAACATACGGCTGTGGAGGTCATTCCGTTCACTTTATGTTCCTTGCTACTCTGTAACAACATGACCCGTGAACGTGCCAGGGCGGCTCAATCGCCACCGCCCTGGCGACCCGGGCTCCCGGCGGTAAATCGCCGCTTCGCGGTGCCCTCGGCTTATTCCTTCCGGCTTATCGGGGACGGGCGGATGTAACGTCCCTGTAAGGCCGCCCTCTCGGCGCATCCATGCGCCTCGCCCCGGCCTGCAGGAAACGCCTCAGCGATTTACAGCCGGACCAGGGCATCGCTGAACGCCCTCAGTCATTCTGAGAGCAACGTTATTGCTTCTGTTTATGAATTACCGGGGAGCCCTCAACCCACATGAAGAGGGAGATACGATCAGCGGATCACCTCATAAATGGCAGACTGAATAGCCTGCCATTTTTTCGTGCTGGCATTCGGCTGTGACTCGGCGCGGCGCGTCGCCATATCCAAATCGTGCTGCTGGCGTTTTACCACGGCAGGGACGGTGCAAAAGGCTTTCAGGTACTGTTTACGTACGGCGGTCAGCGATTCGCCATTCGCCATGGCGTGGGTGAGCGTATTAATAAACCGCCGGCACGGCTTCTCTTCCACCATGTTTTGCCGGTAGCGCAACATCAGCTCCAGCACGTCGTCATGGTTGGATGACATCGCCTCTTCGGTCCATGAGAGCTTCCAGTCCATTCCGCCCTGTAAAAAGAGCTGCGCGATACGGGTGTCGTTGCGGTTGATGGCCGAGCGGAAATTATTCTCGTCCCAGGTGATGCCCATGCGCGTCAGCGTCTCCCGCGAGGAGGGCGTTTCCCGCATCTCCTGCGGCGCAGGCGTTTCGGTGGCGGCCACCGCTGTCTCTGCTGGCGAGCTGCTGGTCACCAGCCAGAATCCTCCCGCGACAATCGCGATGACCATCACGCCCACTGCGCCCCATAACACGCCGGAGATGAGCTGCTCGCGTTGTTCAGGCGTGCGCGGCGCGCGCTGGGTCGGTTTTTCAATCGTGTCACGCACTTCAAACAGATCCCCGCCGGTGACCCGATCCATTTTCTGCGCTTTCTCCCAGAAAGCATGCAGCTCGCTGGCATCCACCGCCATTAACCCGGCCGGGTTGACGCGAGTGCGCCCCTCTTCAAACGCACGCTGAACGGGACGAGTGATCTGGGTGTAGTAGTTATCCAGCAGCTGGATTTGCGCCGAGGTTAATGCTTTCTGGACGGTAAGGTTGTTGCGGATTTGGCGGATATCATCAAGGAAGGTTTGCAGCGTTTTGCGCGGTTCTACCAGCAGCGTCAGCATGGACGCATCGCTGAACAGCGACGCGTAATAGCGGCTGTACTCTTTTTTATCCACCAGCATCTGGGCCAGCTCGCTGAACATCATTCCGCTCAGCACGTCGTTGATGTCACCCAGCTTCAGCCAGCGCCGCACGCGGTCCGCGTTAAACAGGGTCTTAAGATGGTTATTCAGCCGCACCTGATCGGGCCATGCCTGCTGAATAAGCCCTTTAATCATCAGCTCAATCGCACGCACCTGCTTGTGTGCCTGCTGCTGTTGAAGCTCACTGCCGGGCGCCAGTTCGGTACTGTATGTCAGGAGAGGTTGTTGCAGACGAAGATGCTCCAGCGCGGTGACAAACCGCATCGCCGCAATGAGCTGATTTTCACTGACATCCTGCCCGCTTTCGTACTGAGGAACGCGCTGCTGCAGCAGGCGCAGTTGCAGGGTAAATTCCGACATCTCAGCATCGTTCAGGTTGAGCTTCTTCGCCACGGCGCCCCACCCGCCCAGGCCTAAACGCGCGCTGTCCAGCTGCTCCAGGAACCAGCGTGGATCTTTTCCCTCAGAAACATGTACATTCAGGAGAAGCAATATTTCCACTGAGGCCTGACGAATGACCGCCAGACAGTGTTCAAACTGTTCGCGGATATGGTGTGATGTGCTGAGCGTCATTGTTTTCCTTAAAAGACCACGAAGACATCCAAAAGGGGCCCGGAACGGCCGTTTTTCTTTTTATTTATACGAGGTTAACCATACCTGACTTTCTGTTGAAATAAAGTGACAGCACCAAAATCATTGACATTGTTTCAGGAGAATCTGAATGCCTCAGTTAACAACATCGCGTCTTACCTGCTCACCGTTACAGGAAGATGACTGGCCCTTTTTCCTGGCGCTACAGCAAGACCCGGATGTGATGCGCTTTGTCGCGCAGGATCGCACTGTGGCGGACATTCGTGACGCCTTTGATTCCCGGCTGACGCCGTGGACGCCCGGCAGCGCGCACTGGCTCTGCCTCGTGGTTCGCGATAACGCCAGCCAGACTCCGCTGGGGGTGACCGGCTACCAACACCACGAAGCGGATTGCGCCGAAGTCGGTTTCCTTTTCGCCCCCGCGGCTCAGGGGAAAGGTTACGGCTATGAATCCCTGCAGGCACTCTGTGATTATGCCTTCCACCAGGGGGGGATCCGTCGTCTCACCGCCACCGTCACGGCCGGGAATATCGCCTCCCGGCGTCTGCTGGAAAAAGCCCGCTTCCGGCTGGAGGGTGAGCTGCGTGAGAGCTATTACCTTGGCGGCCACTGGCATAATGACTGGCTGTTTGGTTTATTGCAGCGCGACTATCTGGAAAATAACGGTTGAGCAACGGCCATTTGGCGGATATGTCTCGTGGCGCATTTCCTCTACAGTGATGTCTGAAAGAGGAAAATACCATGTTAAAGCTATCTTCTGCTGCCGTTGAATTAATTAAAAAACAGCAAGGACTGTCCCTGGAAAAATATCGTGACGAGCGCGGTACAGGGGTCATTGGATATGGTCATGTCATTCAGCAATGGGAGAAATTCCAACGCCTTATTACCGTTGCTGAAGCAGAGCGCTTGTTAGATAACGATATTCAGATTTATGAGATGTTAATTCAGGAAAATATTACTCAGCCATTAACACAACACCAGCATGATGCGCTGGTGTTGTTGATGTTCAGTTTTAGTCACACACCTTGCCCGATAAATGCCATCGCTCAGGCGGTGAGCCGGGTATAGCACATCGCGGCCTGCGTGCGATTTTTTACATCCAGCCGCCGGAAGAGCAACTCCAGATGGGCCTTCACCGTTGCCGCACTGATATTGAGCGTGCGGCCAATTTCTTTATTCGACTCCCCGGCGGCGAGTAACTTCAGCACTTCACGCTGGCGCTCACTTAAGGATAACAACGCCTGGTGAGACGCCTGCTGCGTCAGCCACTCGCCGGGAAAACAGACCATCCCTCTGGAGACCGAATCCAGCACCGCGCAAAACCGCTCCGCAGACGCGTTGCGGGGAACAATTGCCATTACGTTGCACTGCAACAGCTGTTTCGCCCACCGGGGCTCTTTTTTCGCCAGTACCATCACCACACGTATCGCAGGGAAACGCGTGATAATGTCTTCCAGAAATGTGATGCCCTCGTGATGAATTAACTCTCCGTCAATCATGACGATAGCGGACGGTGATGCGGACAACTGCGCCCGTAATTCATCTGCCTGACGGGTCCCTGTCATATTTATTTCCGGCATTACCTTCCGCAGACTGTTTATCGCTCCATGAATAAATATCGACTGCCTGTCAAACATGATTACTCGCATCGTTTTTCTCCCTCTGAGAATCGCGAGGGGGGATTGTATAGAGGCGTTATTTGAGAAAAAACTCAATGAATGGAGACGTTACAAATTCACCGCCGATGTTTATATCTGCCCGTATCCGGACACACTCTGCTTAAGGATTTCCTCAAGGGGTTCCGTCCCCTCAGGAAGATGCATTACAGGAACATCCCACCAGATACTTCAATACGTTGCGCATTCATCCAGCCCAGTTTATCGCTGAGCAGCGCCGCGATGGCATCACCAATATCATCCGGCAGGCCAACCCGTCCCAGCGCCGTTTGCGACGCCAGCATCTGATTTAGCTGCGCGTCATCGCGTACATGTCCGCCGCCAAAATCGGTTTCAATTGCCCCCGGCGCGATGATATTGACGGAGATCCCGCGCGCGCCCAGCTCTTTGGCCTGATAGCGGGTCAGCACTTCCATCGCCCCCTTCATTGCCGCGTAGGTCGCGGAGCCTGGCTGGGTAAAACGGGCCAGTCCGCTGGAGACGTTGAGGATCCGTCCACCATCATTCAGCAAAGGCAGCAGGCGCTGGGTCAGGAAAAATGGCCCTTTGAAATGAACATTCATTACCTCATCGAACTGCGCTTCTGTCGTCCCGGTATAGGGGGCGTATAAACCCGTTCCGGCATTGTTCAATAAATAATCAAAGGTATCACGCTGCCAGACGGTTCTCAGGGTTTCCTGCAGCTGTTGGGCAAAACGCTCAAAACCTGTGATATCACCGACGTTGAGCTGTAATGCTGCCGCGTTAACGCCTTTTTCCTGAATTTCACGCACCACATCCAGCGCGTCCTGCTGATTGTGATGATAAGTTAGGATGATTCCTGTTCCCGCTGCTGCCAGCTTCAGAGCCGCGTTTTTACCCAGACCACGGCTGCCACCGGTCACTAATGCGATACGTTCAGTCATAAGAAACCTCATTTCGGTTATCAGGAAGATTGAGAAAGAGCTTATTAGCTGATAGAAAATCAATAAAGACAGGCTAGCGCGCTTCACTGTTTCATTATCAACAACAATGAGCGATACCGATGGATAAAATTCACGCAATGCAGCTGTTTGTTCGTGTCGCGGAACTGGAGAGTTTTTCCCGGGCAGCGGAGACGCTGACCCTGCCGAGAGGCAGCGTTTCGCGCCAGATTCAGGCGCTGGAAAACCGGCTGGGCACCCAGCTGTTGCACCGCACCACGCGCCGCGTCAGCCTCACCCAGGACGGCATGGTCTATTACGAACGGGCAAAAGATCTGCTGTCGAACCTCGATGAACTGGACGGTATGTTCCAGCACGATCCCTCCAGCATCAGCGGGCGGCTACGCGTCGATATGCCGGTGGGCGTTGCACGAAATTTAGTCATCCCAAAACTGCCTGCGTTTCTGCAGCAGTATCCGGGTATTGAGCTGGAGCTCAGCAGCAGCGATCGTCTGGTGGATGTGATCCGCGAAGGGTTTGACTGCGTGGTGCGCGTCGGCACGTTGAAGGATTCAGGGCTTATCGCCCGTCCGCTGGGCAAGCTTTCGGTGATTAACTGTGCCAGTCCGGATTATCTGACGCGGTTTGGTTATCCGGAAACGCTCGACGACCTGGCCTCACACGCGGTGATCCACTACGCCGCGATGCTGGGTTCGCGCCCGCAGGGCTTTGAGTTTTATAACGGCAGCGCGACCCAGTGGGTTAAAACGGGCGGGGTCTTGACGGTCAACAGTACAGAGACCTACCATGCCGCCTGTATCGCCGGGCTGGGTATTATTCAGGTCCCCCGCGTAGGCGTACGTGATTCTCTGCGCACGAAAAAGCTGATTGAAGTGCTGCCGCAGTACCGGGCTGAACCCATGCCGGTTTCCCTGATCTACCCCCACCGCCGTAACCTCTCCCGCCGGGTACACCTGTTTATGGAGTGGCTTACGGAAATCACAAAAGCTTACGTGGATTAGTCGCAAGCTATAATTCAATGACATCCAGCCAAACGAAAAGGAAAAAACGCGTGACGCCGGAAAATAACCCGCAACGACCCACTCAACAATTAGATTATGATCCCATCAAGAAGATGGAGACCGGGCCCGAAGAGCCCGGCACACCCGGCAAAGCCAGCAAAGCGCTGGGGACGGTCACCACGCTGGCGGAGAAAATTCAGCAGATCCCCGTGATTGCGCACCTGATACGCGCCGCGGAACGTTTCAACGACCGAATGGGGAATCAGTTTGGTGCAGCGATTACCTATTTTTCCTTTTTGTCGATGATCCCGATCCTGATGGTCTCGTTCGCGGCAGCCGGTTTTGTGCTCGCGTCTCACCCGACGCTGCTGCAGGATATTTTCAATAAGATACTGAATAACGTCAGTGACCCGACCCTCGCCACCACGCTAAAAAGCACCATCAATACTGCCGTGCAGCAGCGCACCACGGTGGGTATTGTCGGTTTGCTGATTGCGCTCTATTCCGGCGTAAACTGGATGGGTAACCTGCGCGAGGCCATTCGCGCCCAGTCGCGCGAGGTGTGGGAGCGTAAGCCTCAGGATCAGGAGAAAATCTGGGTTAAGTATTTCCGCGATTTTGTTTCGCTGATTGGTCTGCTGGTGGCGCTGGTCGTCACGCTCTCCATCACCTCGGTCGCCGGTTCCGCGCAGCAGATGATTATCTCCGCGCTCTATCTTGATTACATCGACTGGCTCAAGCCTGCGTGGCGCGGCATCGGGCTGGCGATCTCCATTTTCGCCAACTACCTGCTGTTCTTCTGGATCTTCTGGCGCTTGCCGCGTCATCGCCCGCGCAAAAAAGCGCTGATCCGCGGAACACTGCTCGCGGCGATAGGCTTTGAGGTGATTAAGATCGTGATGACTTATACCCTGCCGTCGCTGGTGAAATCCCCTTCTGGCGCCGCGTTTGGCTCGGTTCTGGGGCTGATGGCGTTCTTCTACTTCTTCGCCCGCCTGACCCTGTTCTGTGCGGCGTGGATCGCCACAGCCGAATACAAAGGCGACACGCGCATGCCGGGGAAAACACACCGTTAACCCCCCCTTTCGGGCTGAAAGTTTCAGCCCGATTCATCATTTCAGCATATATATCCAGTCCGTAACTTTTATTTAACTGAAAACCAGTTTTATCCACTAATATTTAAAATCTGTGAAGCATTTCATAGAAGTGTTTTGGCTGGGCTGAACATTATCCGCTTTTTGTTGCTTTTATCACCGGTTCGCCGTTTTGTTACAGATTGAAATGTCGCTTTTGCTGTGCGTAATATGGCCTTTCGTTCGACAAAAAATAAGAAAATATTATGCAAGCAACCGCCACAACACTCGATTCCGGGAGCGAAAACGTTCCGGTCAATTCACGCAATAAAGTCGTCGTCGCCTCGCTGATTGGCACCGCCATCGAGTTCTTCGACTTTTACATTTACGCCACCGCAGCGGTTATTGTCTTCCCGCATATCTTCTTCCCGCAGGGCGACCCGACGGCGGCCACACTGCAGTCTCTGGCAACCTTTGCTATCGCCTTCGTCGCGCGTCCGATTGGCTCGGCGCTGTTTGGTCATTTTGGCGATCGCATCGGGCGTAAAGTGACGCTGGTGGCTTCGTTGCTGACGATGGGCATTTCCACCGTCGCCATCGGCCTGCTGCCTACCTACGAGAGCATTGGCATTCTGGCACCGGTGCTGCTGGCGCTGGCACGTTTTGGCCAGGGTCTGGGTCTGGGCGGCGAATGGGGCGGCGCGGCGCTGCTGGCGACCGAGAACGCACCGGCGCGTAAGCGTGCGCTGTATGGTTCCTTCCCGCAGCTTGGCGCACCGATTGGCTTCTTCTTTGCGAACGGCACCTTCCTGCTGCTCTCCTGGCTGCTGACGGATGAACAGTTCATGAGCTGGGGCTGGCGTATTCCGTTCGTCTTCTCTGCCGTACTGGTGCTGATTGGCCTGTATGTTCGCGTTTCTCTGCACGAAACCCCGGTGTTCGCGAAAGTGGCGGCGGCGAAAAAACAGGTAAAAGTGCCGCTGGGCACGCTGCTGACCAAACATGTCCGCGTGACCGTGCTGGGCACGTTTATCATGCTGGCCACCTATACGCTGTTCTATATCATGACCGTCTACTCCATGACGTACAGCACCGCTGCCGCGCCGGTTGGGCTGGGCCTGCCGCGTAATGAAGTGCTGTGGATGCTGATGATGGCGGTGATTGGGTTTGGCGTCATGGTGCCGATTGCTGGCCTGCTGGCGGATAAATTTGGCCGTCGCTCCAGCATGATTACCATCACGACGCTTATCATTCTGTTCGCCCTGTTTGTCTTCCCGCCGCTGCTCGGTTCGGGTAGCCCGGCGCTGGTGATGGCGTATCTGCTGATTGGCCTGAGCCTGATGGGGTTAACCTTCGGTCCGATGGGCGCGCTGCTGCCAGAGCTGTTCCCGACGGAAGTGCGTTATACCGGCGCGTCGTTCTCCTATAACGTCTCGTCTATTCTGGGTGCCTCCGTTGCGCCATACATCGCCACCTGGCTGCAGGCAAATTATGGCCTGTTCTACGTGGGCGTGTATCTGGCAGCCATGGCGGCACTGACGCTGATTGCGCTGCTGCTGACGCACGAGACTAAGCATCAGGCTCTGTAATTTACTGCAGCCTGATGCCCTCACCCCGGCCCTCTCCCACAGGGAGAGGGAGAAAGGGAGCTACTTCTTCATCTGCGACAAAATGTTCCGGCACTGATTGGCTTCCCCTTCTGATGGCGAAATCAGCGCCAGCAGCGCCGCAGCTGGCGTGACCAGCGTCGCGAGCGCTGCCGCCACCGCACCGCGCGCAATCAGCGGCCCGGGTTTTACCCCCGCCTGAGGATTTTTGAAGGTGCCACGCACATAAAGTGGCGAACGCAGGGTGATGATACGGATCCCCTTGCTTTCCGGGTCGATGGTTAAATCAAGCTGCTCAGAGGCCATGCTGGCGGTCCCGGTCACGTTGATCACCGCATTTTCCGTGTCGAAGGCAAAAATCTGCGGCCGCGCCACGCCGTTGACCAGATCCAGATTCGCCGCCGCGCAGTTCACCCGCACCTCATCATCACCAAAGATCTGCCCGATGATGTAGTTCCCGACGTTCAGTCCCAGGATCTCCATCAGGTTACGGCTCACCAGCCCGTCGTTCATCAGCAGCTTGAGGTTGCCGTTACTGCTCCCGAGCAGCGCCGCCACGGAGTTCCCCACCCCGCGAATGTCCGCGTCGCCGTTCATTTCACCGAGGGTTTTCTGCATCAGCTCCACGTTGGGCATCAGCTCTTTCAGTTTGAGCCTGCGTGCCTGAATATCAGCCCGGCCCTGCATCGGCTTTTTATCGCCTTCCAGATGAATGTTCGAGGAGATGGTTCCGCCCGCCATACCAAATTTCAGCGGCTGCAGACGCAGGTCGGCATTTTTAAGCAGAATATGGGTTGAGAGATTGCTGATGGGTAGCGTGCTGCCATGCTCGATTTTACGCCCCTTGAAGCGCACATCCGCATCCATTACATCCCACTTGTCGGTTTCAAAGCGATCGTAGGGCAGCACTTTCCCTGCGGGCTGAAGGTCTTTTTTCACCTCTTTCGACTTCGTGCCTTTGCCGGAATCAACGCCGATCAGGGGGCCCAGATCGGCAAGCCTGAGCTGGCGGGACTCCACATCCCCTTCCAGTTTCGGGCGCGGTTTGCCGGTGGTGTAGGTCAGCGTACCGTGGATATCGCTGTCGCCGATACGGCCGTTGAAATCCCGATAGTCAAAGACAGACGATTTTTCCGTATCGATTTTGGCCACCAGATGCCCGTCCGTCTCAAACGGCGGCGTATCCGGCAGCAGCACGCCGGTGAGTTCATACAGTTCGCCCAGCGAATCTCCGGTAAACTTGAGCTGCAAATCAACCCCGCCCATATTCATGGGGTCGTTGACCGTACCGGTAAAGGCGACTCGCGTGTTGCCGGAGCGGAAGTCCGCCTGCACCGGGAACGGGGTGCCTGCGCTTCGCAGCGCCAGCATGCCGCCAATTTTACCGGTGCCGGTTAACGGTTGTCCGTTGTAGCGTCCGCTAGCCCGCAGGCCAAAAACGTAATCGCCCGCGCTGGCGTTATCCCCTTTCGCTTTAGTGCCGGTCACTTCGCTAAACGGCAGCGGTTTGCCCAGCGGATCGACCAGGATCTCCACATCAGCCTTGCTAACTTTATCGTCGATGGCGATCCGCCCGCGATCGAAAAGAATGTTATCGAGACGGAATGACCACGAAGAGGGCTGGGCGTTGGGATCTTTTTCGCCGCTGCTGGCGAGGTTAAACGTCCAGTTGTTGTTTTTTTCCGAGAGGCGGATCAGGCGAGCATCGGGCTGCTGAAGCTTGATCCACGGCAGATAGACCGTTTTCGTAAGCAGCGCTAACGGCGCCAGTGTGGCTTCAACCCGCGGGAGATGCACCATGGTGACGGCAGGAATATCCGGCGGGTTACCCAGAATGATGTCGTCGGCGTGAACGTGCGGCCACGGGATCCAGCTTCGCCAGCCGGTCTCCTCCTTCTGACGTTCCCACACCACGCCTAAATCACCGCGTATCGCGAAGGGGCGGTTCAGTTCGGTTGAGACTTTCTGGTTGATGGTCGGCTTAAGGCGGTTCCAGTCGAATGTCGCAATAACGATGATAGCGACCACGATCAACAACAAGAAAATCCCTGCTATCCAGGAGATTACCCTGGTTGTTTTAGTCATTTTGATCCCCTTTTCCTGATGACCTGTCCTGTAAAACTATAGTCCAGACAAAGGGAAACGGGCGGTTCAGAGGTGTGTTATCACGGTGTCGAGGGTATCCATGGGAACCGGACGCGAGAGGTAATAGCCTTGCGCGGCGGCAGCAGGTGAGTTTTGCACATCGCGCCACTCTTCCAGCGTTTCCACACCTTCCACAATGACCCCTTTGCAGTAGCGGTTCATCAGCTGCAATAACAGCGTAAACAGATTCCGCCCTTCCGGGGTCTGGCGCAGCATAATGAACAGATCGCGGGCCACTTTGATGTAGTCGTATCGCACCTCGCTGAGGGCGGAGAAGTTCGCCATGCCGGTGCCAAAGTCATCCAGCCACAGGGGGCCAAATTCACACATCGAGGCAAAAGAAGATTCCTGCGGCAGGCGGACATGCTCCACCAGTTCAAAGCGCATCCACGGCAGGGTGGCGATAAGCTCCTGCAGGTTCGCATTCTGGCGCAGCGCCAGCAGGGTTGGGCCATCCACGTTGACCGAGGCCAGAATATCGTGCTGTTCGAAAAAGGCCTGTTTCGTTGCCAGCATACGCAACTGCTCTTCCAGCACGTCCAGACGCTGGCGAACGGCAACTTCGGCGAAATAGCGGTCCGGCGCGATACGCTGTGAAGGGTTTGAGGGGTGCGTAACGACCGTCAAAATTTCAATCGCCATCAGTCGACCGTCGGTACGATAGATTGGCTGATAGGTGTACGCACGCTCACATTGCAGCCAGTAGCGATGCTCCTGCAAGTTCTCAATACTTGCCTCAGGCGTAGTGCTCAGCCGCTGGATAACCTGCTCTGACTTCATTTCAGATGTCCTGTTGTTGGGATGGCCTTTCTGGACTCGTCACTGGGTTATCGGCGCAACAATTGAGAACTTTATGTTCAATTCACCGGGAAAATGAAATTAAGATGACAGAAATTAACTGGAACCCGCGCTGGCTCAAAAAAAATAATGGAACGTCGTTTTAATATAGTTGACCGCATAATTCACACAGCGCACACTACCTTTAATTACTCTGTTCAGGTTCATGATTATGTCCAAAAAAATTGCCGTCATTGGCGAATGCATGATTGAGCTGTCACAAAAAGGCGCGGACGTTAGCCGCGGTTTTGGTGGCGATACCCTAAACACCTCCGTTTATATTGCCCGCCAGGTGCCGCCTGGGGCGCTCACCGTGAACTACGTGACCGCGCTGGGTACGGACAGTTTCAGCCAGCAAATGCTGGATGCCTGGCAGAGCGAACACATTGATACCTCGCTGATTCAGCGCATGGAAAACCGCCTGCCGGGTTTGTATTACATCGAGACCGATGACACCGGCGAGCGCACCTTCTACTACTGGCGTAACGAAGCCGCGGCCAAATACTGGCTGGAGAGCGACGGCGCAGACGCCATTTGCGAAACGCTGGCGACGTTTGATTATCTCTATCTGAGCGGGATTAGCCTGGCCATTTTAAGCCCGACCAGCCGTGAAAAGCTGCTGTCGCTGCTGCGCGAATGCCGCGCCAATGGCGGGAAGGTCATTTTTGATAACAACTACCGTCCGCGCCTGTGGGCCAGCCGGGAAGAGACGCAGCAGGTTTATCAGCAGATGCTGCAGTGCACCGATATCGCGTTCCTGACGCTCGACGACGAAGATGCCCTGTGGGGCGAGAAGCCCGTTGATGAGGTCATTGCGCGCACCCAGGCCGCTGGCGTGAGCGAAGTGGTGATTAAGCGTGGTGCGGCGTCGTGCCTGGTGGCGGTGGCAGGTGACGCGGTGATTGACGTCCCGGCGGTGAAACTGGCGAAGGACAAAGTGGTAGATACTACAGCAGCGGGGGATTCCTTCAGCGCGGGGTATCTGGCAGTGCGTCTGACGGGCGGAACGCCTGAAGCGGCAGCACAGCGCGGACACCTGACAGCCAGTACGGTGATCCAGTATCGCGGGGCGATTATTCCGCGTGAGGCGATGCCTGCTTAAACAGGGTGCGGGCTGATGCCCTCACCCTGACCCTCTCCCACCGGGAGAGGGAATTTTTTAGGATTACTGCCCCTGCGGAATATCCGTCGCGTCCTGATGCAGATCATCAGACGTTGCCGCCTGGGTTGGTTGCGGCGCGGCGGTCATGATTGAATCCCATGTCGCCTGCAGCTCCTTCATGTTGTATTCCGGCTCGCCTTTCGGCTGCAGAAGGACTAATCCCATATCCTGCGACAGCTGCTGACGTAAATCCTGATTTAACATATCGACGGTCAGCCCATTCAGGAAGTCCTGACGGAGCTTCTGGTACTGCTCCGGCGCGATGTCCACCACCTGATTCTGCAACGAGCGAATACGCTGGCTGATCAGGATGTCAGTATCGGCGCGGGCATACGTGGCAAACAGCTTCTGCAGTTCGAGTTTTTTCTGCGCCACCAGCGCGTTGAACTCATCTTCTGACAGCCCCTCTTTGCGCACTTTTGCCAGCTCTTTTGCCACCACGCCCAGATTGGCATTCAGCTTATCGCCGGGCGATTCGATATTAATGGCGCACTGCGCGCGCTGGAACAGCACACGGCAGTCAAAGCCCAGAGCAATATTCTTCACACCGTTCTTACTGAGGGTCTGCTGAACGTGCCAGAACAGCGCTTCACGCGTCAGATCGGCACGCCAGTAGCGCAACAGCGCGGCGGATTCACGGATAGGCTGCCAGGCGGTGTCCCACATCATGGAGAGTCGATCCTGACGCACGGCGTCAGTGGTGATGCTGACAGGCTCGGTACGCAGCGGAGAGAGCGTCGGGACGGGGGCTGGCGTTTCACGCTTGCCTTTCAGCTCGCCAAAGGCTTTGTTAATCTGCTCTACCACCGCGCGGCTGTCCACATTCCCGACCACGATCAACGTCATCGCGTCCGGGGTGTACCATTTCTGATAGAACGATTTTACCTGCTCAGCATCCACCGGCTGTTTCAGTGGCTCTGCCGGATCGTGTCCAAGCAGCGCTGAGCCTTTCAGGCGATAGCGCCACCAGCCCTCTTTGGTGTCTGTCGGCCAGGTCGCGACCATATCGCTGTTGCGCAACGCATAATTGACGGTTTCCGGCGTAATCGCCAGATTGCCGGTGGCATCGGAGAGATACGTAAGCGCTTCTTTAAGCAGATCGTTGCGGTTATTCGGCAGGCTCAGGTTAAACATGGTGTAGTCATACGACACAACGGCCGGCGGCAATGGACGCTTCGGGTCGATGCCCTGCTGCCAGAGCGAACGCACCTGAACAGCCTGTAAACTGCCGCTCTGGGTGAGCGCCAGTCGGGGAATAAAATGGCTAAAGCCGGTCTGCTGGGTGCTTTCAGTGAGGGAGCCGGTATTCACAGACAGACGGATTTCAATACGATCGCTGGGACGCTGCGGTGTGGCTAACACCTGCCACTGAAAACCATTCGCCAGGGTCCCTTGTTGCCAGGCCGGGTCTGGCTGGAGCGCATCTGCCTGCACATAACTGGCTGCTGCCATCATCAGCAAACCGCCGGTTAAGAGTCGAATTTTTGTGCCCTGCATGTGAACCCCTGATCAACATTCCTGGTTAAAAAGAGTGTCTCGCGACGCGCTTCACTCTAAAAGATGACGATGAAAACACGTCGATTAGACCGCGCGTTCGGCAAAACGTCACGGTGAGAAGTGCAATATACCCAAAAAAAATCTTGTCGAATTATGACAGGTACGAACAGTTATTATGCGCAGGAGCCCGCATTCCGACAAGGGAATGCGGGTATTTAGCGGAAAATCAGGAGGATAAACCCGGGTTTTTACTATCAGAAGAGCGATTATTCAGCGTATCGTCGAGCTTTTTGTGATCCAGCTCTTTAACCCATTTTGCCACCACAACCGTCGCCACGCCGTTACCCACCAGGTTGGTTAACGCACGCGCCTCAGACATAAAGCGGTCAATACCGAGAATCAACGCCAGACCCGCCACCGGCAGATGCCCTACCGCGGAAATGGTTGCCGCCAGCACGATAAAGCCACTGCCCGTTACGCCCGCCGCCCCTTTCGATGAGAGCAACAGCACCACCAGCAGGGTGATCTGATGGAAGATATCCATATGGCTGTTGGTCGCCTGCGCGATAAACACCGCCGCCATGGTCAGGTATATCGAGGTGCCGTCGAGGTTAAAGGAGTAACCCGTCGGGATCACCAGCCCCACCACTGATTTACGACAGCCCAGCTTCTCCATCTTATCGAGCATACGCGGCAGCGCCGACTCAGAGGAGGAGGTGCCCAGCACAATCAGCAGCTCTTCGCGGATATAGCGGATAAATTTGAAGATGCTGAAACCGGCCGCGCGGGCAATAGAACCCAGCACCACCACCACAAACAGAATACAGGTGATATAGAAGCAGATGATCAGCTGGCCGAGCTGTACCAGCGTGCCGACGCCGTATTTCCCGATGGTGAACGCCATTGCCCCGAAGGCACCAATCGGCGCCAGACGCATGATCATGTTGATGATGCCGAAGATGACCTGCGAGAAGCTTTCAATGACGTTAAAGATCAGCTGGCCTTTGCTGCCCAGACGATGCAGGGCAAAACCAAACATGACGGCGAACAGCAGCACCTGCAGGATGTTGCCGCTGGCAAACGCCCCGATCACGCTGCCGGGAATGACATCCAGCAGGAAGGCGACCACGCCCTGATCTTTCGCCTGCTCGGCGTAGACCGCCACCGCTTTGGCATCCAGCGTCGACGGGTCGACGTTCATACCTGCGCCAGGCTGCACCACGTTAACAATGATCAGACCGATAATCAGAGCCAGGGTACTGACCACTTCGAAATAGAGAAGCGCCACAGCACCGGTACGCCCAACCGCCTTCATGCTTTCCATGCCAGCGATACCGGTCACTACCGTACAGAAGATCACCGGGGCGATAACCATTTTAATGAGCTTAACGAACGCGTCGCCAAGCGGTTTCATCTGCGCGCCCAGTTCAGGGTAGTAGTGCCCCAGTAAAATACCGATTGCGATGGCTGTCAGGACCTGAAAGTAAAGACTTTTGAAGAGTGAGGTTTTCATAGAATGTCCTTGGGAAGAAAAACCACAGGCTTTGTAAGGTTATGGTTAACCTGCGGCTCTAAAATAACACCCGCATAACAGGACAGAAATAAACTCAGTTCAAATTTGAAACACAAATGTTAAGAACTTTGAGCTGGCTCGCACAAGCCAGCAACAAAATTACACTTTTGCGTTATTGCCAGCGCCTGAAAGGTATCGCTGTTCAAAGACATCCGACGGGACGGCGCGGGCAAACAGGAAGCCCTGGCCCTTCTCGACACCCGCGTCAGCCAGCCAGCGGCGCTGTGCTTCCGTCTCGATGCCCTCGGCAATCAGATTCAGGTTGAGGCTGCGCGCCATCTGGATAATGGCCTGCACCATGCTGCTGTCTTCCGGCAACCCTTCCACAAACGCTTTGTCGATTTTCAGAACATCCACCGGCAGCGTTTTCATGTGCTGGAGCTGACGCAGTCCGGCATAGCCCATCCCAAAATCATCCAGCGCAATGCGAATACCGGCGTTACGCAGCGGTTTCAGTATCGCGACCGCCTCATTCGGGTCGTCGATACGGCGGCTTTCCGTTACTTCCAGAATCAGCGTATCCGGCTGGATCCGGTAGCGATTGATGAGCTCCAGCATCTCCGAGACCATGGTCGGATGCATCAGCTGCAGGGCAGAGAGATTGACCGACAGCGGCAGGTTCACGCCACGCTCCTGCCAGGCGGCGAGCTGGCGGCAGGACTCCTCAAGCACCCAGTAGCCGACGGTGACCATCAGGCCGCAGGATTCGATGCGGTCGATCAACCCTTCCGGTAGCTCCCAGGAGCCATCCGGCTGTTGCACACGCAGCAACGCTTCCGCGCTTTTCACTTCACCCGTCAGCAAGTTGACCTGCGGCTGCAGCCAGAGGGCAAACTGGTGGTTATCCAGCGCGGTGAGGATGTCGCTCTCTTCCGTCAGACGCTGCTGCGCCTTTTCCATCTGTTCCGGGTCGAAGAACTGGATCTGGTTTTTCCCTTTGCGGCGGGCGGTAAAGGCCGCCGAGAAGGCGCGGCGATAAAGCTGTTCTGCGGTCAGATCGCCGTAGAACATCGCAATGCCAATACTGGCGCTGGGGCGAAGCTGGATACCCTGAATGGGCAGCCGCTCATTAATGACAGTGAGTACTTGCTGACCTAGTGTGATGGCATGCCACGGCTCTTTCACGCCGTTTGCAATCACCACCAGGTCATAACCGCTGACCTGGGTCAGCACCATGCGCGGCGCAAGAACAGATTTGACCTTTTCCACCAGCGTCAGCAGCAGCATTTCACGCTGGCTCTCCTTGAGAACGCCAGCGGTATCCTGCAGGGTCTCACAGGCGATGACCATCAACGCGGTGGTCTGCTGGCGGGCCACGGTCTGCTCCAGCATCGCCATCAGAAACGCTTTATTGGGGAGCTCCGACACCGGGAAACGGGTGGCGCTACTGTTCAGTTCATCCTGCTGACGCTGAATGCGCTGCTGGTTGAGGTTGTAGCTGCGCACCAGCATGCCGATCTCATCGTCATGATGAAGGCGCGGTAGCTCAAGCTGATGTCCCATCTGATCCTGGGGAGAAAGGGAGTTTAGCTCCCGGGCGATACGGCGCAGTGGATGAACAATCAGCCGGTTAATGCACCAGGTCAGCGCCACGCTGAGGATCAGCGTCATAAGTAAGCAAGTGGTCACTAACGTGATAAACCAGCTCATGACGAACTTATACATGCGATACGAGTCCGCCTGCAGGACAAGATAAGCCAGCGGCTGCGGATTCGCAGGGCGTTCAAGCGAGTAGATGGGGAGCGAAATTTGTACCGGCAGCTCAAACAGACGCATCACCATCATCGGGACGGGACGTTCAGGGATAAAACTCATCCGCAGCGCCTGGAACTGGTTAGGCAGCACCACGTCTGCGCGGCTGACGACGCCCGCAGGCTGAATGCGTTTTAAAATGGTTTCCGCTTCGGGAATATCGCCTTTCAGAATCGAAGCAGAGAGCGGGCCACGCACCGAGCGGGCAATACTTTCTAATTGTGTAGCCGTGTTATAGCGATTCTGCTGCACGGAATGAAACAGCAAAATTACGCAAAATAGCAGTACAAACAGCATTGTGACGGCAGAAACCATCGCCATCTGTTTGATCGTTAAGGAACGGCTGACACGCAAAATGACTCTCCACAGAACTCGAAGCGCAGGGCGCACCAGGGTGTAAACCTGGCGCGCCTGAGTATACCCGATCGCTGCACTTTTAAGAGAGACTTACAAATGGATTAAGTTAAATCCGATTACCAGTCCGCATACGGAATAAGCGGCTGCGGCGGTAAGTCCATATCGCCCTGCCAGCCTGCGGCGGAGTAGCGAACATAAAGCAGCGCATGGCTTGGGGTATAGTCTTTCGCTTCCTGAATGTCCACACCCAGCCCAACAAACCAGTTGGACGTCACCCGGCGCTCGATAATGGCCCGCGCGGTATAACCGGTGCCGGAAGAACTGCTGCCGGTTTCCATATCGCCTCTGTCGGTATAGCGGCCTGGCTCATCGACAGGGATAAGTCCCTGAATCGGATAGCGCAGCACATCGTTGGTTTTAGAGTGAGACCAGGATACAGACCCGCCCAGCTCCCAGGACCAGTTCTCCGTGCGTTTACGCCAGGTCACCGGCAGCGCGAAGGAGACATACTCCTGCGGACTGTAATATCCCCCCTGACCCAGGGTATAGCCGCTCAGATCTTTGTCGTAGTGCCAGAGCATATTGGAGACGCCGACCGTCAGGCGCTCGTTGTTTTTATTAATGAGCTTGTAGTAGTAACCGGTCATCCAGCGGACGCGCCAGTTATCTTCCACATTTTTGCCCGTCAGCGATTCCGCGTTCAGGCTTGACCAGATGCCGTTCGCCTCACCTTTGTCATAGCTTATGCTCACGCCACCACCGGTGGCGCGCACGCCGCCCCAGGTGGTGCCGGTGTTGGTATCTTTTTGCCCGGCGAAGGCCAGCAGCGAGCTGGAGATCGGACGACGATGAGCGTTAACGGTATAGCCGATAGGACCGAGATCGCTGCTGTAACTGACGCCGCCCACCACGTCGACGACGTCAAAGCCCATCGGCGTGGTGCCGATATCCCATGCCCAGGTTTTATTCTGCCAGCCTACGGCCACGCTTGCGCCATTTGACGTCTGGTTGGTGTTGCCGCGGCACGGCGTTTCGGCACAGGTACCCCATTTGGGATCGTAGGTGCCGTTGTTGGTGGCAAACGAACCGGCATCCATATTGACCAGATCGCTGCGGAAGAACATCCGTCCATCAGAGAGCGGCGCATCCACCTGCAGCATGGTGGTGTGCGCTTTCAGATCGGAGTAGCCGCCCGTGCCGCTGGAGCCCCAGTAATCGTGCTGCAGCGTGACGTTAACATCCTGCTGGCGGTATAAATCACCGGCATCGCTACGCACGCCGCGTTTCAGCCAGTCATCTTTTTCATCGTTACGCGTCAGGCGCGTAAAGCTGTCATTATCGGCTGGACGGGTGGTGGTGATACCCGAGGAGACCATCGCATCTTTATAGGTCTCCAGCGCCTGCTGAGGCTGGCCGTTTTGCGCCTGAAAACGGGCCGCATCACGCAGCACCAGCGCGTTTTCCATCGATGCAGGCTGCGATTTAGCCTGCGGTATGATGCTGTTGAACGTCTGTTCTGCGGCAGTGGAATCGCCCAACCCCGCCTGCGCCATCGCGATGCGGCGCTGCATATTGAGCGACAACGGCTGGCCGTTTTGCGCCGCAGGCAGTTTCGCCAGCTCGGCGCGTGCAGCGGCCTTGTCGCCCTGCGCGCTGTAGATTTCAGTCAGACCGAGGATCGCATCTTCGTTTTGCGGCTCACGCTGCAGCACGCCGCTGTAAGCCGTTTTCGCCGCGTTGAGATCGCCACGCTGCTGCGCCCAGTCCGCCAGGGTTAAGTCGATACGGGTGGAGGCAGGTTGCTGACGCAGAAGATTTTCCGCCTCCTGCTCTTTGCCGCTGTCGCGCAGGCGGTTGGCGGTTTCAAGCACCTGATTGCTTTGCAGACGATCGGCGAGCTCCTGAATATTGCCGTTCCACTGGCTACGCGGCAGCGTCTCCAGATGGGCCAGCGCGGCGCGATCCTGATCGTTTCCGGAAAGATAGAGCCCGTTAGCATACACCTGGTCCGGGTCGGTCGGTTTCTGGCTGGCAAGCTGACGCATCAGGGTATCCGCCTGGCTGCGCTGGCCTGCTCTGTAGAGATCGCGCGACAGGCGATAGGTGATCCACACGTCGCCTGGAGAGAGCGCCAGACGACGGCGCTGAATCCCGGCGGCCTGAGCGTATTTGCCCTGGTTCTCCAGCTGCTCAGCCTGCGCGGAGAGCTGTTCGTTGGTCAGGCTACGTTCAATATCATCGATGCTGCGACGCTGGCTGGCGGAGAGCGACTGGATAAACTGCGAGGCTTTCTCTGGCGACTGGGCACGATAAATATTGGCCAGCCCGCGAACCGCGTTGCTGTTACCGCTGTCCATACGCAACGCCTGGCGATAATAGCGCTCGGCCGCTTCGTTATCTTTACGCGCCGCTGCGGCATCACCCAGCCCCAGCACCGCATAACTGTCGCTATTGTCGATATTGCGCGCCTGCTGATAGTAGCGTTCCGCCTGCGCCGGATTATTCGCTTTCAGCGCCGCATCCCCCTGCTGGATCAGCAGCCAGTAGCGGTTCACCTTCAGCAAACTGTCCCATTTACCGCGATTATCGCTCTGCGGATCGAGGGCGATCGCCTTTTCAAACTGTGCCACCGCGCGAGCGCGGTCACCTTTCTGGGAATAAGCCTGACCCAGCGCGCCAACGGCTTCGCTGTCAGCGTGGTTTGCGCTGACCGCCTTTTGCAGCTCCGCCACCGCCTTATCACCCTGCCCGGCATTAACCGCCGCCAGGCCTTGCGCTTTGGCACGGAAGGTGGGGTCGGCGAGCTGTTTCTGCTGCGCTTCAAGCTGTGAACGCGCTGCCGCTACGTTCTCGCCGTCACTGAACACGCTCAGGTATTTTTGCAGCGCAGAGACGCTGGCGCTGCTGACCGGCTGGTCTTTGATCTGCTCATACCACATATCCGACGCCTGGCTGCGGCCATTGCTGGATTTGGCCATCTCCTGCAGCACCGCAAACCCTTCATCACGGCGTCCGGTCTGGAACAGCAGCTGGGCCAGCGTCGACTGCAGTTGCGTATTGCCAGGACTGCTGCTGTTAATCTTCTTCAGCTGATTAATGGCCGCATTGCGGCGGGCAGGATCTTTCGCCACCACATTCCAGTATTCCGTCGCCACATCGCCGCCCGGCGGGTTGCCGTCGAACAGCTTGTCATAGGCGGCAATCGCCTCCTGGGTGTGACCCGTCGTGGCGAGTAAGCGGGCCTGCTGTAACTGCTGGCGGCCATCCGGCGTGGAAAGCAGCATGGTATTGCGTGAGGACTGATACGCACTGGAACCGGGTGCGATCCCTTTCAGTCGATCCAGCTCTTTTTGCGCACCGGCATTATCGCCCTGACGAAGCAGGTAGCGGAAACGCGCGGCAATAACGTCAGGGTTGTTGGGGTCAATCAGCTCAAGACGATAGAGCGACTGACGCACCAAATCCTCACGCTGCGTCGATTCCCCCAGGCGCACCTGTTCCAGCAGCTGTTGCTGCTGCGGGGAGTTGACGGCCTGAGCCAGCGGCATCAGCGCCAGGCCAAGCGATAAACTGAGTAGATTTACTGTGAACTTGCGCATTCCTGGCCCCAATCCGGTATTAATTCACCTTTTGTGGTGAAGCGAAAACGATGCTGATCCCATCCTTGTCCAAAGAGAGTCAGTACATAACTGTAATAGGCATTGTTACCGGGAAAATGGTCAGCCACACGCTGACGCTGAACGGCCTGCGCGTCACGCTGCTGTAAAAAAGGCAGCATGGCAGCAGAGAAGCCGACCGGGCCATTGCCCGTGCGTTTCCCGCTCGCCACATCCACTTTCTCCGGCGGAACACCCTGTTTTATTGTCGTGGCGGCCATCGGCTGGAAACGTGCCAGTAGCCGGGCTTTCTGGGGATCGTTATCGCTCATCATCCCCACCCAAAGATAGACGCGGATAGCATCGTATCCTCCCACCAGCGGCGGATCCTGCTTTAACCGCCAGCCTTTGTTTTTCTGGTATTGCACCCAGTCCGGCGAAAAGCCTTTTGGCGCACTCTCCAGCAGCAAGCGCAGATTGGTTTCACGCAGGGTAGTCCACGGGGCACCAAAACGCGTGAAATAGCTCGCCAGCTGAGGCGGAAGATAGCTGGGGTTAAAACGCCAGACGTTTTCATCGGCAAAACCCACTTTACCCGGGAGCAACATCAGGCCGAGACCGGGTACTTTCACCACTTCCTCGCGGGCAATGCGTTTGAGTAGCGCCTTACCCGTGCGGGTGTAGTCGGCGTCTTTCCATAACCGGCCCGCTTCAAGCAGTGACCAGGCAATCCAGACATCGGCATCCGAGGCGGAATTGGTGTCGATGACCGCCCAGTTCTCTTTGTCTTTCTGTCCCCATAGCCAGGCGGGTAGCGTGTCGTCGAGATGCCCACCGGCAAGATTATCCCGCGTCCATGCCAGCACCTGGTCGAACGCTTTACGGTCATTCGCGGCCAGGGCAAAGAACAGCGCGTAACTTTGCCCTTCCGAGGTGGTGATTTTACGCGTGTCACTGGGGTCAATGACCCGCCCGCCCTCGCTGATGTAATCCTGTTTAAACTGCTCCCAGGCAGGCCAGGTGCAGGCGGCACGAAGAGGCGTCACCGCCAGCATCAATCCGACTACACACCAGCGAAAGGCTTTCATCACATCTTACTCATGATCCGGATTCAGGCGACGACGGCTGATGATTCGCAGCAGACGCCACAGCACCCAGGCCAGCAACACCACGCTGACGGCGGCCAGGATAGCCAGCAGAACCGGATGGTTAGAGAGCGCATACCACAGACGTTCGAACCATGGCAGATGGCCTACATAGTACACATCGCCCACGCGCAGGCTGTTGACGCCCGACTCACGGATCACCGAGACAGAACCGAACATGGAGGCACGTTTACCGCTGTCGTTCATCGCGCTGTTGAGCAGTTCATAGCCGCGCGGGCTGTCTGCCAGCAGGGCAATGACGCTACGCTGATCGTTGTACGGTGACTGGAAACCGACCACGGCCGCCATCGCGCCCTGAGACGTTACCGCCGTTTGCGCGCTGGCTTTACGATCGTTGATATCCGGCATGATGCTCGGGAACTGGGTCTGACGCAGCGGCGTGTTAACCCAGGACTGAGCAGCCTGAACCAGCAGATCGACACGCTTCTCATCTTTGAGCTTATCCGGGATGGTCCCGATCACCATGATGTCTGCATCTTTGTTCTGGATTTGCGCACCATCGTCAGTCAACGTGACGTTAATCGCCGGCAGGCCCGTTTGCGCGCCCACGGTCGCCATGGTGTCCAGCAGGGTGGTCACCTGCTCTTCGTTTGGCGCTTTTGGCATCACAACAATGGATTCAGACAGGTCCGCCATGCGGCTGAACGGGAAGCCCGCGTTGGCAAATGCCCGCAGATCCGGCATCGCGAGGAAGTGATAGTACTTCGAGAAGTCGATGGTCGACTCATCGCCAATCACGACGTGGTTCTGCACCTGCTGGAAGGTGATGCAGTTGTCCACCGAGCCGCCAGGCAGTGGGTTCATGTACTGGAAATTAAAGCGCAACTGGTTTATCGCCCCGAGCTTCAGCGCCGGGATAGAGACATCGGTCTTACCATCCAGCAGCCCCTGCAATACCGGCAGACGGAGCATCAGCCGGTTAGTGTCCTGGGTGCTGGTCAGGCTAAAGGATTGCAGGAACTGGTTGTTCAGGCTGATATCCATGCGCGAGCTGTCTTTGGTTGACGGCGCGGTGTAACGGTAGTTCAGGTTGATATCAATGCCGTTGGTCCGCAGCAGATACAGGTCCGGCGGCAGGTTCAGCGACAGGCTGATAGGCGATGGCTCAAGCCCCGTCGCCTGCAGCTGCTCTTCGTAGGTTTTCAGCTCACCGAAGGTCACTGCCCGGTCGGTACGCACCCAGTTTGGTGCGTCATACGGTTTACGTGCCAGCAGCGGCTTGACCTCATCGACCACCACGCTGCTGCCGCGGAACAGGATATTCCCCTGCGCAATCGCTTTTGCCGCCTGCACCAGGTCTTTTTCGTCACGGCCAAAGACCACCAGCAGCTTCACATACGGGTTGTCCGGGTGGCTAATCATCTCAATGGTCGGGGCTTTGACGTCCGGGTGCTCGCGCAGGAATGCAGGACGCTTCGCATTGGTGGCGAAGATGATGGCATTTCTGTCAGGGATTTTGTCGTACATGACCGGGAAGTTCTGCCCGCGCCAGCCGGAACGGGAGCCGAACCAGGAGGCCACAATGGTCGCCGCGCGTTGTTCCGTCACATCCGGAGAGGAGGCAAAGACCATCGGCAGGGTGAGCGGACGGTTATCGCGCGGATCGAAGAACGGCACCGGGAACGCTGAGAGATCGTTTTTCAGCGCCAGAGACTGGTAGGTCATCTGCAGCGATGAGTTACGCCCGATATCCATCCACAGCGTGTTGCTGGCCGGGTTTTCGCAGACGTCACGGTAGTGGCCCACAAATTCCAGACGGATACGGTTAAAGTCGGTGATAAACAGAGGGTTGATCGGCACCTGCGCCAGGGTTTTCTTGCCCAACTGCTCTTTGGTGACCGGCAGAACGTCCATCAGCTCATCATTGAGGTAGACCTTCAGCTGAGACTGCGTCGGCAACAGCGATGGCGACGGGGTATACTCGAGATTCAGCACTGCGTTAGAGACAACCTCATCGCTGCGCATGCCAAACTCGATACCGCCGTCAGGGTTAACGCCGCGCAGCACCATGCTGCCCGGAGGCGGCGCAATCTGCGCAAAGGTGAGCTTCACGTCTCGTGACGGCGCATTCTCCGCGACAACCGGCGCGTTAGCGCCCCGCACGCCCGGCATCACCTGCCCCACAACCTGCGTATCTGCCGGCAAGGTGTTGCCCGCTGTCGGCTGGTTGGGCACCAGGTTTTCTGTCTGCCCGGGCGCCGCCGTGACAACCGGTTCGGTCGCTTGCGCAACCACAGGCACCGTAGGAGCTGGCGTGGCCGCGACGTTATCAGGCGCTGCGTTAGCCATTGTTGCGGGGAGCGTACTCATCCCCATTGCCACTGCACATAACCAGGAAAGTTTTGTTTTCATCGCGTTATCATCATTGTTGAGCCATAACCGGGTCCGCCTGCTTCGCCTCATCCCGCTCAGGACGACGAGGAATGAACGACACGACCCAGGAAACCAGCGAAGTAAGTGACCGGAAAATTATTTTCACCGACGACGGGGCAAATTCTGCAAGGTGACGATAGCCACGGAACCCCAGCTTCAGAATATCCAGCAGGCTTTCCAGAGGTTTATCTTCCGGGAAGCTGTCCTGCCAGAGAGCCCACGTATCCGCGCGGGCAAACGTACACTGCACAAAATCAATATGTTGCTTCCTGGTCAGCGGCATCAGCTGCAGACCCACTTCATTGCCTGCCACACGCACAACCTGTGTCGGGAAGACATACTCCTGCTGGCCGCGCTTAAGCAGCAGGTTGACCTTCTGCCCTTCCAGCACCTTCGCCTGACCGTTGATTTTGATACCCAGACCACCGTCGGAGAAGTCGTGTACGGTACAGGAGAAGAGATGGCCATCTTCACGGGCTATCGCCGCAGGCATGCTGATTTCAACACGATGCGCACGACGTACCTGCTTGCTCTCCACCGATACTGCCACCGCACCGCCGAGAATAATCAAGTTGTAGAATACCCATGCCATACTGACGAACACCGTCAGGATCTCGTTTTCCGGACCGTAGAAGTAGCGCCAGATACCGGCAATCACGCCCACAATGTTCAGCAGCACCAGGAAGATGTACGGACGGGAGATCACCCAGTCGACATACTCTTCTTCCACCAGGCCACCCTTCGCAGTGACGTTGAATTTGCCTTTATGCGGGTTAATCAGCGCCACCATTGTCGGCGGCGCGATATACCAGGCCAGCACCGTTTCGTAGATTTCACTCCAGAACGAATGGCGATACTTCCCCTGAATCTTCGAGTTCGTCAGGCTCGCGTGGATCATGTGCGGCAGAACAAACAGCGCAATCATCAGGGCCGGTGCGTAGATGATATAGGCGTGAAGGAGCAGGAACGCCAGCGGCGCGGTCAGGAAGATCAGCCGCGGGATACCGGATAAGAAGTGGAACATGGCGTTGACGTAGCACAGACGTTGCGCCAGCTTGAGGCCTTTACCCAGCAGCGGGTTATCAAGACGGAAAATCTGTACCATCCCGCGCGCCCAGCGAATACGCTGGCCGATATGCGCCGACAGGGATTCCGTCGCCAGTCCGGCCGCCTGAGGGATACGCATATAGGCCGAGGTATAGCCGCGGCGATGCAAGCGCAGCGAGGTGTGCGCATCTTCAGTGACCGTTTCAACCGCGATGCCGCCAATTTCATTCAGCGGTTTACGGCGGATAACCGCACAGGAACCGCAGAAGAAGGTCGCATCCCACATGTCGTTGCCATCCTGCACCAGACCATAGAACAGGGTGCCTTCGTTCGGGGTTTTACGGAAACGACCAAGGTTACGTTCAAACGGATCCGGTGAGAAGAAATGGTGCGGCGTCTGCATCATCGCCAGCTCTTTCTCTTTCAGGAACCAGCCCATCGTCATCTGCAGGAACGAGCGCGTCGGCACGTGGTCGCAGTCAAAGATAGAGACAAACTCCCCTGTTGCATACTTCAGCGCGTTGTTGATGTTCCCGGCTTTGGCATGCTCGTGCGAGGTACGGGCGATATACTCAACGCCCACCTCTTCTGCGAACTGACGGAACGCGGCGCGACCGCCGTCATCCAGGATCCAGATTTTGAGCTTATCTTTGGGCCAGTCGATGCCCAGCGCGGCATAAATGGTATTTTTCACCACGCTCAGGTCTTCGTTATAGGTCGGCACAAAGAGATCGACAGTCGGCCACGTCGACGTATCTTTTGGCAGCGGAACTGGCTGGCGGTTGAGCGGCCAGATCACCTGAAAATAGCCCAGCACCAGCACGATCCAGGCGTAGGTTTCTGCAAACAGCAGCACCAGACCGCATATCAGACTAACCGGGTCGTCCCAGTTCAGCGTTGAGGTATAACGCCACCAGATATAGCGGCAGGAGACGGTCAGCGACAACACAATCAGCATCAGAGCGGAGAAACGCCCCGGTATACGCCGCACCAGCAGCGCCACGCCCCACAGCAGGATCAGGAAGGTGAACTGCGCCAGCGGGTTAAAGGGTTGCGTGATACAGACCAGCGCCAGAATGAGCGAGAAGACAACGATCACGCCCAGAATAAAACGCCGCAAGCCCGGGTGCAGATGCCCGAGCTCCTTATGGTTATCCAGATGGCTGGTCTTATCGCCCACGCGGTCAGGCAGTCTGTCCAGCCACTGATGATAGCGTTCACGTAAAAGCTGGACCCGGCTGAAACTACGCCAGTGCGGGGTCTTTTTTTCATGGCGCGCAGAGGTGACCACCAGCCAGATCGCCTGAATAATGTAACGTGCCGGATCTAAAGGCCGGGGCCGGTCAGGATTAATGTGCGGATACAATTCACTGTGTCGCGCACGAATGCGCTGCCAGCGAGGGTGCTCCAGGGGAATGAACATCCAGGCCAGAATCATCCAGAAACAGCCGAACGCGGCGCTAAACGCCGACGCGCCATGTCGGCGAAAATGCCGGTAATGGTCGCTTAAGCGCGAACTGACCGGTGGGATGAGTAACCAGCTGGAGAGTCGGCTCATACCGTACTCCTGGCAGGTTCCGCCCCATTGGCGAAGTGCAGCAGACACCAGTTTGCCAGCGTCAGGATCTCTTCTGCCGCCAGTGAATCGCTGCGGTACTCGCCGAGTGGCTGTTTGGAGGCGAGACATTCCGCCATCCCTTCATCACGATGGATCACAATCGGCAACAGGCGGCGCTGGCTTTGCAGCCAAACCTGATACAGATCGTCCTGGATCTGGCTGCCAATACGTAAATCGTTGATCAGGATATGGCTATTCTGCGGCAACCCTTGCTGATGCAAACGGATATGGCAATTTGCATCGACATTCACAATGGAGAGTACATGGTCACATTGTGCAATCAACTGTCGGGTCAGCGTGCCGGCGCCGTGTGGCAGATCCAGCAGGATCCACTGATAATGGCCTTTTTCTTTCAGACTCTGCAGCGCGAGCGTGAATTGTGAAAATAAGCGTTGATACGCTGCTTCGTTTTCACGTTCCGTCGTGGTCAGTTGACCAAACGGCAGTAAATCAAGCTGGGAAGTGTAACGCAGACCCGCATCACGCCAGTCTTTATCATCAAGCAACGCGCGGGCCCAACCCTCGGTACGGGTAAAGTCGACGTTAAATGACATACGTAGCAAATTGTCGGAGCAGGCATCAATTACCAGCACCGATTCACCTAAAAGCTGTAATGACCACGCCAGCGCCGCGGTAACGGATGTTGTACCCACTCCACCACGGACGCCCTGTAATCCGAGTATGGCCATCAATGGCTCCCTTATTGTTGTTGGGTAAATTCAGCTAATAACGGCCAACGTTTAATAGCCGCGGCCAACTGTTCCCGCTGGGAAATATCGGTGTAATCTATTTCAGGTAAAGAAAAGGCCTGCGTCAGCGCCAGAAAATCGTTTTGGAATGTGTAACCCAGGGTCGAATCGACTGGGGTTCCGGGTTCATTATTATCCATTTTTTTCCATCCCTTTGAGTATCTTCGCACGTTCAGAAGTAGCGAGGCTTCCTGCCCGGTGAAATTTCATTTACATGCTAAATCTGATGCTCTTTAATTTCAATGTTAGGTTTATTTCTACGCTTTCGCTAGTAAACTGATATACAGATAAATTAGACGAAAAGAGGGACACCGTGGACTCCATATTTTCTATTGGCATCCAGTCATTATGGGACGAATTGCGCCACATGCCAGTCGGAGGGGTCTGGTGGATTAATTCGGATCGCAATGAAGATGCTATCAGTCTGGTAAACCAGACAATTTCCGCCCAGAACAAGGATGCCCGGGTGGCGGTCATTAGCATGGGCGACGATCCCAACAAAATTATCACCCTGGAACGTGACCGCGGTCCACAGACGGTGCGATTATTTTCCATGCCCTCAGAAGCAGATAGTCTATACTTTTTGTCCCGCGACATTCAGTGCTCCATCGATCCGGATCACTATTTATTGATTCTTAAATGTTCACATAACGCCCTGCAAAATATCCCTGCTGAAAAACTGCTGCAGTGGCTGGAAAAAATCAATAAATGGGCAAGATTTCAAAATTGCACGCTATTGATAATCAATCCCGGCAGTAATAACGATAAGCTGTTCTCACTTTTAATGGGTGAATATCGATCTCTTTTCGGCCTGGCAAGTCTTCGCGACCAGGCGGGGAGCTATCTCTACGATATTGCATTCTGGTGTAATGAAAAAGGGGTGAGCGCCCGACAACAGCTTACGCTTAACCATATTGACGGTGAGTGGCACCTTGCCCAGCAAGAAGAAACCGTGGTGCAACCGCGCAGCGATGAAAAACGGATCCTGAGCCATATCGCGGTGCTGGAAGGCGCGCCCGCGCTGTCTGAAAACTGGTCGCTGTTTGACTCCAATGAAGCGCTTTTTCATGAAGCCCGCACGACGCAGGCGGCCACCCTGGTTTTCTCGCTGATGCAGAATAACCAGATTGAAACGCTGGCAAGACAAATTCATACCTTACGTCGTCAGCGCGGCAGTGCGTTAAAAATAGTGGTACGCGAAAACAATACCAGCCTGCGTGCCACCGATGAGCGTCTGCTTTTGGGCTGTGGCGCAAACATGGTGATCCCGTGGAATGCCCCACTCTCACGCTGCCTGACGCTCATCGAAAGTGTGCAGGGTCAGCAGTTCAACCGCCACGTACCGGAAGATATTTCCACGCTGCTTTCCATGACCCAGCCAATGAAACTGCGCGGTTACCAGAAATGGGATACCTTCTGTGATGCCGTTGGTAACATGATGAACAACACGCTGCTTCCTGCAGACGGGAAAGGGGTAATGGTTGCCCTGCGTCCTGTGCCGGGGATCCGCGTTGAACAGGCGCTCACTTTATGTCGTCCTAACCGTACCGGGGACATCATGACGATTGGCGACAACCGTTTGGTGCTGTTTTTGTCCTTTTGTCGGGTGAACGATCTCGATACCGCGCTGAACCATATCTTCCCCCTGCCTACCGGGGATATTTTCTCGAACCGTATGATTTGGTTCGAAGACAATCTGATCAGCGCTGAGCTGGTGCAGATGCGCACCCTTGCGCCTGAAAACTGGGTTAAACCGCTCCCTGCGGCGAGCGATTTAAAACCGATCCTCAATGCAAGGCATGACGGCCATGTCTGGCGTCGGGTTCCGGAACCCCTTCGCTTATTAACTGAGAATGGGGAGAACGCACCATCATGAATATCAGCGATATCATTCAACTGGTCGTATTCTGTGCGCTGATCTTTTTCCCGCTTGGTTACTATGCACGCCATTCACTGCGCCGTATTCGCGATACGTCCAGAGTGGTGTTTGGCAAACCTCGCTATGTCAAACCAGCCGGAACACTGACACGGGCATCACACGTCAAGGCAGACCGAAAACATGACTAATTCTACTTATACCGCTTCGTCACCTTCGCCGCTCTGGCAATACTGGCGCGGCCTTTCTGGCTGGAACTTCTACTTTCTGGTGAAGTTTGGTCTGCTGTGGGCTGGCTATCTCAACTTCCATCCCCTGTTCAACCTGGTGTTTATGGCCTTCCTGTTGATGCCGCTGCCGAACATCAGGCTGCATCGCTTACGTCACTGGATTGCCATCCCCGTGGGCTTTGCGCTGTTCTGGCATGATACCTGGCTACCGGGGCCGGACAGCATCATGAGCCAGGGTTCTCAGGTGGCGGGATTTAGCGCCAGCTATATGCTCGACCTGACCGAACGCTTTATTAACTGGCAAATGATTGGCGCGATCTTCGTGCTGCTGGTTGCCTGGCTGTTTCTGTCACAGTGGATCCGCGTCACGGTGTTTGTCGTCGCCATTATGATCTGGCTGAACGTTCTGACGCTGGCAGGACCAAGTTTCTCCCTGTGGCCAGCCGGTCAACCGACCAGCACGGTGACCACTACCGGCGGGAGTGCGGCAGCAACCGTCACCACGGCAGGCGATACGCCGGTGGTGGGTGATATTCCAGCGCAGACCGCGCCGCCAACCTCAACCAACCTGAACGCCTGGCTTTCCAGCTTCTACACGGCGGAAGATAAGCGTCAGACTAAATTCCCGGATGCGCTCCCGGCGGATGCCCAGCCGTTTGAACTGCTGGTGATCAACATCTGTTCCCTCTCCTGGGCTGATGTTGACGCGGCTGGTTTAATGTCGCACCCGCTCTGGTCGCATTTCGATATCCAGTTTAAAGACTTTAACTCTGCCACCTCGTACAGCGGCCCGGCGGCAATTCGTCTGCTGCGTGCAAGCTGCGGTCAGCCATCGCATAAGAATCTGTATCAGCCCGCTGGCAACCAGTGTTATCTGTTCGATAACCTGGCAAAACTGGGCTTTACGCAGCACCTGATGCTGGGGCATAACGGCCAGTTCGGTAACTTCCTGAAAGAGGTACGTGAACAAGGGGGTATGCAGGCACCGCTGATGGATCAAACCGGTCTGCCGGTTACGCTGTTGGGCTTCGACGGTTCACCCGTCTATGACGATACCGCCGTGCTACAGCGCTGGCTGCAAACCATCGAAAAAGACAGCAATCCGCGTAGCGCGACGTTCTATAACACCCTGCCGCTTCACGACGGTAACCACTTCCCTGGCGTGAGCAAAACCGCAGATTACAAAGTGCGTGCGCAAAAGTTCTTTGATGAGCTGGATGCGTTCTTCACTGAACTGGAAAAATCAGGCCGTAAAGTGATGGTGGTTGTCGTTCCAGAACACGGTGGGGCGCTAAAAGGCGACAGAATGCAGGTATCCGGTCTGCGCGATATCCCCAGCCCGTCCATTACCAACGTGCCTGCCGGGATTAAATTCTTTGGCATGAAGGCACCGCATCAGGGCGCGCCAATTGAGATCACTCAGCCAACCAGCTATCTGGCGATCTCAGAACTTGTGGCCCGCGCGGTCGATGGTAAGCTGTTTGTGGAAGATAGCGTGAACTGGGATCAGCTCACCAGCAATCTGCCGCAAACCGCTGAAGTCTCTGAGAACGCTAACGCGGTCGTGATTCAGTACCAGAACAAACCGTACGTTCGCCTGAACGGCGGAGACTGGGTCCCTTATCCGCAGTAAGTTCTACCGACCCTCTTCCCATTGGGGAGGGGGAATTATTGTTCCGCGAGCCAGACGAGCATCTTCAGGCTCGCGGAATAATAGTCATCTTCGGGGGTAATTTCGGGTTCGCCGGTTGACTGCCCCATCGTTAAATCCCTTACAGCCAGCAGACCGCCTGCCATCATATAGGGGGCATATTCATTCGTGGTGACGTTAACCCACGCGGGAGTGTGTTCCCGTGGGAACTGGCCGAACCAGGTCCGCCACGGTGTCAGCAGCGGGCTTTTTTTATCAGCCCAGGCGACGTACAGCGGAATGCGGATGGCGTCATAGCTCATACGTGGCGGCCAGGCACTGGCGGGTACCAGCTTCCCTTTCGCGTCCAGCGAGACCCAGTCCGTGGGCAACCCGGCTTTACCCGACCCCATTTGGGCCAGTAGCTGTTGCCCGTCCTTCATCAATTCACGCCAGACCGGCAAATGACTGCGTTCGGCAAACGCCTGCCAGGCCGGGAAAATGAAATAAGAGGGGTTGAGCACCACCTCGTTGTCCAGCTTAAATCCCTGAACGCCCGGCAACATGACGCGATAACCCGCATACCGGATGACGTTGTGGGAAACCAGCGCCTTCGTGATGGCATCCGACGCACGGATGTAGCGTTGGTCATGCCAGCGCGCGTTCGCTTTTAACAGTGCCCAGGCAATCAGTACATCGCCATCGGAAGCGTTATTTTTGTCAGCGACCGGGTCAGTTTCAGCGGGGTTATAGCGCCAGTAATAAAGACCGTTGTCTTTATTCTTAAGGGTGCTGTCGGTCCACTTCCAGAGCGTGTCAAACGCGGTTTTATCGTCGTTGGCCACCGCCATCAGCATGGCGAATCCCTGACCTTCGGTATGCGAAACGCTGCCATTGCCGGTATCGACAATGCGTCCTTCCGGTTTGAAGAAGCGTGCTTTATAACTCTCCCAGGCCTGACCGGCATGAGAGAGTGGAGAGACCAGCAAACTCATCACGACCAGTGTGGCGCAGACAGATTTTCGCATCATTCACTCAGTCCGGTTATTCCGCGCTGCGCAGGGAGATCTCACCGCCTACCCAGGGCTTGATGACGCCATCCTGCTCCAGAAGCAGGGCGCCCTGCGCATCAATGCCGCGGGAGATACCGTAGATCTCTTTATCGCCAATCAGCAGTTTCACCGGTCGGTTGATAAAGTTATCGAGTTTTTCCCAACGAGACAGAAACGATGCCAGCCCTTCTTGTTCAAAGAGAGACAGGGAGGTACGCAGCTCTTTAATCATACGCACGGCAAGCGTGTTGCGGTCGATGGTGATCCCCGCTTCCTGAAGATTGGTCCACGCCTGATTCACCACATCGCTTTGCACATTTCGCATCACCATGTTGAGACCGGCACCAATGACAATTTGCGCAGCATCGCCTGTTTTTCCCGTCAGTTCGACCAGGATACCGGCAAGCTTACGATCGTTCAGGTAGAGGTCGTTCGGCCATTTAACCCGTACTTTATCCGCGCCAAGTTCGTGCAGAACTTCCGCCATCACAATCCCGATCACCAGACTGAGGCCTACGGCGGCAGCAGGGCCCTGATCAAGGCGCCAGTACATGGAAAGATAGAGATTAGCGCCAAACGGTGAAAACCACTTGCGCCCACGGCGACCACGCCCGGCCTGCTGGTACTCTGCAACGCAGGCATCCCCTGATGCCAGTTCGCTTATCCGTTCCAGAAGGTACTGGTTTGTCGAATCGATTACCGGCAATACGGCCACGTTGCCATGCCCTATCTGGCTGCGGATGAGCTCTTCATTCAGAAGCTGAATGGGCTCCGGCAGACTGTAGCCTTTTCCGGGCACGGTGAAGACATCAACCCCCCAGTCGCGGAGGGTCTGAATATGTTTATTAATGGCAGCACGGCTCATACCCAGTTGCTCGCCTAATTGTTCCCCTGAATGAAACTCACCATCGGCAAGGATGCCAATCAGGGTTAACGGGATGGTATTGTCCTTCACTCGATGACCTCCACGGCATTCACTTCACCCGTACGACCTATGAAGCGGACTTCCGGCTCCAGCCAGACGTTAAATTTTTCTCCCACTTTCTGACGCACCTGATGCGCCAGTTGCACGACGTCGTCACTGGTCGCATCGTGTTGATTAATCAGCACCAGTGCCTGTTGGCGGTGAACTGCCGCGCCACCTACAGCTGTGCCTTTTAGCTGGCATTGATCGATAAGCCACCCTGCGGCCAGCTTGACGCTGCCATCCGCCTGCGGGTAATGGGGGGCTGAGGGCCATCCCGCCAGCAATGCTTTTGCATTTTCGCTGCTTATCACGGGGTTTTTGAAGAAACTGCCAGCATTTCCGTTTACTTTGGGATCGGGCAGTTTGGTCATTCGCATGTGGCAAACCGAGTCAAACACATCGCGCGGGGTCACGGTTGCCGGATCGAGACGCGTTAAATCACCATAGGTCAGCACCGGCTGCCAGGTTTTAGACAAACGCAGGCCTACGGCGACAATAACGTAGCGATCCTGATATTCGTGTTTGAAAATGCTGTCACGATAGCCAAAACGGCACTGCTCTGCCGTTAAACGCTGGGCCGTACCCGTCGCCAGCTCAATGCAGTCGACATAGTCACACACGTGTTTGAGTTCAATGCCGTACGCACCGATATTTTGAATAGGTGATGATCCCGCGCAGCCCGGGATGAGAGCCAGGTTTTCCAGCCCCGGCATCCCGTTTTCGAGGGTATATTGCACCAGTTGATGCCAGTTTTCGCCAGCACCTACGTGCAAACGCCAGCTGTCGGCACACTCTTCGACATCAATTCCCATGATGCGGTTAATAATGACCGTCCCGGCAAAATCATCGAGAAACAGGACATTACTGCCTTCGCCCAGAATCAGTACGGGTTCGTTGTTTTCTGTTGCGCTTTGCCATGCATCCAGCAGTTGCTGGGCCGTATCGGCGCGTACAATTTGATTAGCATTCCGTTGAATACCAAAGGTATTCCAGGGCTTAAGGGAGTGGTTCATAGGCGCTATCCTGATGCAAAAACGCAGGTAGTTTACCGTATAAGCAGCGGGTTGTGGGGGAATAGTTTGTGCGGTCTGGAAACGCAAAAAGGCCATCCTTTCGGATGGCCTCTTCACTTAATTAATGCCTGGCAGTTCCCTACTCTCACATGGGGAGACCCCACACTACCATCGGCGCTACGGCGTTTCACTTCTGAGTTCGGCATGGGGTCAGGTGGGACCACCGCGCTAAAGCCGCCAGGCAAATTCTGTTAATCTGTATCAGGCTGAAAATCTTCTGTCTCTCGTCCGCCGAAACAGCTTCGGCGTTGTAAGGTTAAGCCTCACGGTTCATTAGTATCGGTTAGCTCAACGCATCGCTGCGCTTACACACCCGACCTATCAACGTCGTCGTCTTCAACGTTCCTTCAGGAGACTTTAAGTCTCAGGGAGAACTCATCTCGGGGCAAGTTTCGTGCTTAGATGCTTTCAGCACTTATCTCTTCCGCATTTAGCTACCGGGCAGTGCCATTGGCATGACAACCCGAACACCAGTGATGCGTCCACTCCGGTCCTCTCGTACTAGGAGCAGCCCCCCTCAATTCTCCAGCGCCCACGGCAGATAGGGACCGAACTGTCTCACGACGTTCTAAACCCAGCTCGCGTACCACTTTAAATGGCGAACAGCCATACCCTTGGGACCTACTTCAGCCCCAGGATGTGATGAGCCGACATCGAGGTGCCAAACACCGCCGTCGATATGAACTCTTGGGCGGTATCAGCCTGTTATCCCCGGAGTACCTTTTATCCGTTGAGCGATGGCCCTTCCATTCAGAACCACCGGATCACTATGACCTGCTTTCGCACCTGCTCGAGCCGTCACTCTCGCAGTCAAGCTAGCTTATGCCATTGCACTAACCTCCTGATGTCCGACCAGGATTAGCTAACCTTCGTGCTCCTCCGTTACTCTTTGGGAGGAGACCGCCCCAGTCAAACTACCCACCAGACACTGTCCGCAACCCGGATCACGGGTCTACGTTAGAACACCAGCCATTAAAGGGTGGTATTTCAAGGTTGGCTCCACGCAGACTGGCGTCCACGCTTCAAAGCCTCCCACCTATCCTACACATCAAGGACCAGTGTTCAGTGTCAAGCTATAGTAAAGGTTCACGGGGTCTTTCCGTCTTGCCGCGGGTACACTGCATCTTCACAGCGAGTTCAATTTCACTGAGTCTCGGGTGGAGACAGCCTGGCCATCATTACGCCATTCGTGCAGGTCGGAACTTACCCGACAAGGAATTTCGCTACCTTAGGACCGTTATAGTTACGGCCGCCGTTTACCGGGGCTTCGATCAAGAGCTTCGCGTTACCGCTAACCCCATCAATTAACCTTCCGGCACCGGGCAGGCGTCACACCGTATACGTCCACTTTCGTGTTTGCACAGTGCTGTGTTTTTAATAAACAGTTGCAGCCAGCTGGTATCTTCGACTGATTTCAGCTCCACCCGCAGGGGCTTCACCTACATATCAGCGTGCCTTCTCCCGAAGTTACGGCACCATTTTGCCTAGTTCCTTCACCCGAGTTCTCTCAAGCGCCTTGGTATTCTCTACCTGACCACCTGTGTCGGTTTGGGGTACGATTTCGTGTTACCTGATGCTTAGAGGCTTTTCCTGGAAGCAGGGCATTTGTTACTTCAGCACCGTAGTGCCTCGTCATCACACCTCAGCGTTAAAAAGGTACCGGATTTACCTGGAACCTCCGCCTACATGCTTAAACCGGGACAACCGTCGCCCGGCTAACATAGCCTTCTCCGTCCCCCCTTCGCAGTAACACCAAGTACAGGAATATTAACCTGTTTCCCATCGACTACGCCTTTCGGCCTCGCCTTAGGGGTCGACTCACCCTGCCCCGATTAACGTTGGACAGGAACCCTTGGTCTTCCGGCGAGCGGGCTTTTCACCCGCTTTATCGTTACTTATGTCAGCATTCGCACTTCTGATACCTCCAGCAACCCTCACAGGCCACCTTCAACGGCTTACAGAACGCTCCCCTACCCAACAACACATAGTGTCGCTGCCGCAGCTTCGGTGCATGGTTTAGCCCCGTTACATCTTCCGCGCAGGCCGACTCGACCAGTGAGCTATTACGCTTTCTTTAAATGATGGCTGCTTCTAAGCCAACATCCTGGCTGTCTGGGCCTTCCCACATCGTTTCCCACTTAACCATGACTTTGGGACCTTAGCTGGCGGTCTGGGTTGTTTCCCTCTTCACGACGGACGTTAGCACCCGCCGTGTGTCTCCCGTGATAACATTCTTCGGTATTCGTAGTTTGCATCGGGTTGGTAAGCCGGGATGGCCCCCTAGCCGAAACAGTGCTCTACCCCCGAAGATGAGTTCACGAGGCGCTACCTAAATAGCTTTCGGGGAGAACCAGCTATCTCCCGGTTTGATTGGCCTTTCACCCCCAGCCACAAGTCATCCGCTAATTTTTCAACATTAGTCGGTTCGGTCCTCCAGTTAGTGTTACCCAACCTTCAACCTGCCCATGGCTAGATCACCGGGTTTCGGGTCTATACCCTGCAACTTAACGCCCAGTTAAGACTCGGTTTCCCTTCGGCTCCCCTATACGGTTAACCTTGCTACAGAATATAAGTCGCTGACCCATTATACAAAAGGTACGCAGTCACACCCGAAGGTGCTCCCACTGCTTGTACGTACACGGTTTCAGGTTCTTTTTCACTCCCCTCGCCGGGGTTCTTTTCGCCTTTCCCTCACGGTACTGGTTCACTATCGGTCAGTCAGGAGTATTTAGCCTTGGAGGATGGTCCCCCCATATTCAGACAGGATACCACGTGTCCCGCCCTACTCTTCGAGTTCACAGCCTGTGCATTTTCGTGTACGGGACTGTCACCCTGTACCGTGCGACTTTCCAGACGCTTCCACTAACACACAAGCTGATTCAGACTCTGGGCTGCTCCCCGTTCGCTCGCCGCTACTGGGGGAATCTCGGTTGATTTCTTTTCCTCGGGGTACTTAGATGTTTCAGTTCCCCCGGTTCGCCTCGTTAACCTATGTATTCAGTTAACGATAGTGTGACGAATCACACTGGGTTTCCCCATTCGGACATCGCCGGGTCAAGGGTTCATATCACCTCGCCGGCGCTTTTCGCAGATTAGCACGTCCTTCATCGCCTCTGACTGCCAGGGCATCCACCGTGTACGCTTAGTCGCTTAACCTCACAACCCGAAGATGTTTCACTTCATGGTTGCGAAAATTTGAGAGACTCGAACACACATAACATGTGTGTCGTTTCAATTTTCAGCTTGATCCAGATTTTTAAAGAGCAAAACTTCGCAGTGCACCTTTTCAGGTTCACTCTGAAGTTTTCTTGTGTTCGCAGTAAAAGATGGTGGAGCTATGCGGGATCGAACCGCAGACCTCCTGCGTGCAAAGCAGGCGCTCTCCCAGCTGAGCTATAGCCCCATCGTTTGCAACCTCTTCAAATTTGCTTTGCAAATTTGGTAGGCCTGAGTGGACTTGAACCACCGACCTCACCCTTATCAGGGGTGCGCTCTAACCACCTGAGCTACAAGCCTGTAGAGGTTTTTACTGCTGTTTTTCATCAGACAATCTGTGTGAGCACTACAAAGGCAGGTTCTTTAAGGTAAGGAGGTGATCCAACCGCAGGTTCCCCTACGGTTACCTTGTTACGACTTCACCCCAGTCATGAATCACAAAGTGGTAAGCGCCCTCCCGAAGGTTAAGCTACCTACTTCTTTTGCAACCCACTCCCATGGTGTGACGGGCGGTGTGTACAAGGCCCGGGAACGTATTCACCGTAGCATTCTGATCTACGATTACTAGCGATTCCGACTTCATGGAGTCGAGTTGCAGACTCCAATCCGGACTACGACGCACTTTATGAGGTCCGCTTGCTCTCGCGAGGTCGCTTCTCTTTGTATGCGCCATTGTAGCACGTGTGTAGCCCTGGTCGTAAGGGCCATGATGACTTGACGTCATCCCCACCTTCCTCCAGTTTATCACTGGCAGTCTCCTTTGAGTTCCCGGCCTAACCGCTGGCAACAAAGGATAAGGGTTGCGCTCGTTGCGGGACTTAACCCAACATTTCACAACACGAGCTGACGACAGCCATGCAGCACCTGTCTCACAGTTCCCGAAGGCACCAATCCATCTCTGGAAAGTTCTGTGGATGTCAAGACCAGGTAAGGTTCTTCGCGTTGCATCGAATTAAACCACATGCTCCACCGCTTGTGCGGGCCCCCGTCAATTCATTTGAGTTTTAACCTTGCGGCCGTACTCCCCAGGCGGTCGATTTAACGCGTTAGCTCCGGAAGCCACACCTCAAGGGCACAACCTCCAAATCGACATCGTTTACGGCGTGGACTACCAGGGTATCTAATCCTGTTTGCTCCCCACGCTTTCGCACCTGAGCGTCAGTCTTTGTCCAGGGGGCCGCCTTCGCCACCGGTATTCCTCCAGATCTCTACGCATTTCACCGCTACACCTGGAATTCTACCCCCCTCTACAAGACTCTAGCCTGCCAGTTTCGAATGCAGTTCCCAGGTTGAGCCCGGGGATTTCACATCCGACTTGACAGACCGCCTGCGTGCGCTTTACGCCCAGTAATTCCGATTAACGCTTGCACCCTCCGTATTACCGCGGCTGCTGGCACGGAGTTAGCCGGTGCTTCTTCTGCGGGTAACGTCAATTGCTGTGGTTATTAACCACAACACCTTCCTCCCCGCTGAAAGTACTTTACAACCCGAAGGCCTTCTTCATACACGCGGCATGGCTGCATCAGGCTTGCGCCCATTGTGCAATATTCCCCACTGCTGCCTCCCGTAGGAGTCTGGACCGTGTCTCAGTTCCAGTGTGGCTGGTCATCCTCTCAGACCAGCTAGGGATCGTCGCCTAGGTGAGCCGTTACCCCACCTACTAGCTAATCCCATCTGGGCACATCTGATGGCAAGAGGCCCGAAGGTCCCCCTCTTTGGTCTTGCGACGTTATGCGGTATTAGCTACCGTTTCCAGTAGTTATCCCCCTCCATCAGGCAGTTTCCCAGACATTACTCACCCGTCCGCCACTCGTCACCCGAGAGCAAGCTCTCTGTGCTACCGTTCGACTTGCATGTGTTAGGCCTGCCGCCAGCGTTCAATCTGAGCCATGATCAAACTCTTCAATTTAAAAGTTTGATGCTCAATGAATTAAACTTCGTAATGAATTACGTGTTCACTCGTTGAGACTTGGTATTCATTTAGTGTCCGAGGACATTAAGAATCCATGTCACTTTGAGTGCCCACACAGATTGTCTGATAAATTGTTAAAGAGCAGTGCCGCTTCGTTTTCGCTGCGGCGCGGGGTGTGCATATTACGCTTTCCCGCTTCAGAGTCAAGCGTTTAATTTGCTTTTCTCTGCTGACCCGGCGGCGTGTGTGCCGTTGTTCCGTGTCAGTGGAGGCGCATTATAGGGAGTTATTCTAAAGTGACAAGCACAAAATACAAAAAACTTTTCGTTCGCTCACTTTTCAAACTCCGTGCTTATTTACGCTGCGAATCGCGTGATAAATGCGCGATTTCCCGCGCAAAACTGGCCACCTGAGACCAGTCGGTATAAACCACTTCTTTACGCGTATCGGTTTCACCGCCGGTCATTTTCATAATCAGGCGAATCATAAAGCGGTCATACCAGCGATAGCGAGGATAACGCAGCGCCCCTGCAAAGACCGCGCAGAGATCTGGCCGCCACGGAGAGTTCAGTAAAAACTTGCGCGTGTAGCTGTTGGTCTGCGGTGTACGCTTTTCTGCTTTGCGCGCCACCAGGTTGACCGAGTAGAACGCCCCTGGGAGCTTATTGAGTACCGCCGTATGCTTTTTCACAAAGCGATCCAGCGCAGGATGGAAATGACCGTAACGAATAGACGCCCCGATGACTACACGATCGTAATCCTGCCAGGTGATTTGCTCCGTACGGTTCAGGTTCACCACATCAGAGTAAATGCCCAGCTCTTTTAATTCAGAAGCCAGATAAGAGGCAATCTCACGCGTTTGCCCGTCTCGCGTAGAGAAAAGAATAAGTGTTTTCACCGACGACTCCTTATTCGCGCCAGAATGTTGGGGTGAACAGCACCAGCAGCGTAAAGACCTCGAGACGCCCAAACAGCATATTGGCGATTAAGATCCATTTCGCGACCGGGTTCATACTGGCAAAGTTATCCGCCACGACCCCCAGGCCAGGCCCGAGGTTATTAAGTGTTGCCACAACGGACGCAAAGGCAGAGAAATCATCCACCCCCGTCGCGATGATCGCCAGCATACTGACGATAAAGACCAGGGCATACGCCGAGAAGAACCCCCACACCGCTTCAAGGATACGTTCCGGCAGTGCCCGGTTACCCAGCTTGATGCTATAGACCGCATTCGGGTGCACCAGGCGTTTTAACTCACGGTTCCCCTGCTTAAAGAGCAACAGAATACGAATCACCTTCAGGCCACCGCCCGTCGATCCGGCGCAGCCGCCAATAAACGCAGAGCACAACAGCAGCACGGGCAGGAACAGCGGCCAACGGGCAATGCTGTCCGTGGTAAAGCCTGCGGTTGTCGCCATCGACACCACCTGGAAGAACGCCTGGTTTAGCGTGGTCAACGCCGAGTTATAGACATCGTGGAACCAGAGCACCAGCGTACAGATGACCACCAGCGTGAGCTGGACGCCAATAAACATGCGGAACTCCGGATCGCGCCAGTACACCTTAAGGCTACGTCCGCTGAGTAATGAGAAGTGTAGACCGTAGTTACAGCCGGAGATCAGCAGGAAAATAGCGATAATCGTATTAATAGTTGGGCTATCAAAGTAGCCCACGCTGGCATCGTGGGTAGAGAATCCGCCGATGGCGATTGTCGCGAAGCTGTGCCCAATGGCATCGAACGCAGGCATGCCGGCAAACCACAGCGCCAGCGCACAGGCGACAGTCAGTAAAACATAAATCAGCCACAGGGTTTTCGCCGTCTCGGCAATACGCGGGCGCATCTTGTTATCTTTCAGTGGCCCCGGCATTTCTGCCCGGTACAGCTGCATGCCCCCGACGCCCAGAATCGGCAGGATAGCCACAGCCAGGACGATGATCCCCATACCACCGAACCATTGCAGCATCTGGCGATAAAAGAGAATGGCGTGGGGTAACGAATCCAGCCCCACCAGCGTTGTCGCCCCGGTGGTCGTTAAGCCGGAGAAGGATTCAAAAAAGGCATCTGTGATGCTCAGGTTGGGTTGTTCGGAGAAGATAAAGGGCAGCGAACCGACGCTCCCCAGCACCGTCCAGAACAGCACCACAATCAGAAACCCTTCACGTGATTTCAACTCACCTTTCTGACGACGGTTTGGCCACCACAGCAGTGAGCCAATCGCCAGTGCGACAAAGAAGGTCTGGGTAAATGCCCGCCCCGCACCGTCCCGGTAGATAAGCGCCACCAGTCCTGGGAGAATCATCGTCCCGGAAAAAAGTATGACCAGCAGTCCAACGATTCGGGTTATGGCACGAAAATGCATCTCTGCCGCTTCCTTTGGTATTCAAAAAGTGAGGTGGGGATTATTCTTCAATCGGCAGCAATTGCAACGAACCGCGACTAAAATCCGCCAGTTTTGCCGAAAAAGCAGCCAGTTCAGCCTGAGGAAGCGCCACACGCAATTGCACCATTGCCTGGTAATCACTGTGTGCAATCACACCGTTAAACTGTTTGAGCAGCGCTTCGACACCCGATAGCTGGGCGTAGTCGCACAACAAAGTATATTCGGTGAGTGGCGTTTTGCGGGTGGTGACCAACATATTAAGCGCCTGCTGTACGCCACCGCCATAGGCTTTCACCAGCCCACCGGTACCTAACAAGATGCCGCCGTAGTAACGAACGACCACGGCGGTTATTTCGCCCACACCGCTGCCCATGAGCTGGGAAAGCATGGGTTTACCGGCAGTGCCCGCAGGCTCACCGTCATCAGAAAACCCCAGCTGCTGCGAGTCGTCCGGCGGCCCGGCGACCCACGCCACGCAGTGATGACGTGCATCAGGATGCGCAGCGCGGACAGACTCTACAAATGCCTTTGCCGCCTCTACGCCGTCGGTGTGTGCCAGCAGCGTAATAAAGCGGCTTTTCTTGATTTCCTCAACAAAGGTGACCGGTTCAGCCGGTATCAGCCAGCTTTCCATCAGGCCAGCTTCAGGTCTCGCGTCATATTCTCGATACCGTTCTCATGAATCACCACGTTATCTTCGATACGAATGCCGCCAAACGGTTTCAGCGCGTCAATTTTTTCCCAGTTGAAGTGCTTGCTGAACTGACCTTCGCGCCATGGCGCTAACAGCGATTCGATAAAGTAGATCCCCGGTTCAATGGTCAGCACCATGCGCGGTTCAAGAATACGCGTGCAGCGCAGGTAAGGATATTTAGACGGCGCGGCAAGGTGCGTGCCGGTATCATCCTGCATAAAGCCCGCGACATCGTGTACCTGCAGACCCAGCGGGTGGCCGATACCGTGCGGCATAAAGGGCCCGGTCAGATCGTTTTCGACCATCGCCTCTTCGCTCATGTCTTTCACAATCTGGTGTTTACGCAGCAGTTTAGCGATGCGCTGATGGAACTGGATGTGGTAATCCACATAGCTGGTTCCGGCTTTCATGGTGCTGATCAGCGCCAGTTGCTCATCGTTGACGTCTTTAATCAGGTGCGCAAAATCGGTATCCGCATTGGCCGCCCAGGTACGGGTCAGGTCTGCCGCGTAGCCGTTGTACTCTGCACCCGCGTCCAGCAGGAAGCTGCGCATCTCAGACGGCACATGGTGATCCAGTTTGGTGTAATGCAGCACAGACGCATGTTCATTCAGGGCGACGATGTTGCTGTACGGCACATCGGTATCACGGTGACCGGTCGCGGTGAGGTATGCCTGATTGATATCGAACTCGCTCATACCGGACTGGAACGCTTCATGCGCCGCACGGTGGCCATTCACCGCCGTTTTTTGCGCTTCACGCATGCAGTAAAGTTCGTAGTCGGTTTTATACGCGCGGTAATAGTGCAGATAATCCAGCACCCCTTTCGGGTTGAGTTTGTCTGCCGGGATATCCAGCCCCAGCGCACGCTCGGGTACCGGACCAATGTAGGCGATATTGCCACGCGCGGCTGGCAACAGGCTGCCAATACCGTCGGCTTTTGGTAACGCAATAACGTCCACTTCTTCTGTCCAGAAGCTGGTCGGCAGTGGCTCAACGTTGTGCCAGTAATCGACTGGCAGATAGAACCACAGTTTCGGCTTGTTCACGCCATCCACCAGCAACCAGCAATTTGGCACCTGGGTTACCGGCACCCAGGCCTTAAACTGCGGGTTAACCTTAAACGGATACGCATGGTCGTCCAGAAAGGTATTCATCAGCTCGCCGGAGTGGATTAACAGCGCATCCAGCTTAAAGCGGGCGAGTACATCACGGGTACGTTCCTGTAGGGTAACGATATGATTTTTATAAAGCGAAGCCAGTGAGTCCATCATTCTTCCTTTCGTTTTTTTGACCTCAAGTCCTCGCATCTTAGCACACCTGTCTCCGGCTGCGTGATTTCCACCGACCGTGATCAATGCAGCAATTTCTTAATGAGTAATTTGCATTTTATTAACATAAATCCCACACTCCGACTCATCTGGTATGACCAGATCCACTTGCTGGATTCAGGAGACTGACATGCTCTACAAAGGCGACACCCTGTACCTCAACTGGCTGGAAGATGGCATTGCCGAACTGGTGTTCGATGCCCCCGGCTCAGTCAATAAGCTCGATACCGCGACGGTGGCCAGTCTTGGCCAGGCGCTGGATGTACTTGAAAAGCAAACTGATTTAAAAGGGCTGCTGCTGCGCTCGAACAAAGCGGCCTTTATTGTCGGTGCCGATATCACCGAATTTCTTTCACTGTTCCTGGTGCCTGAAGAACAGCTGAGCCAGTGGCTGCACTTTGCCAACAGCGTCTTCAATCGTCTGGAAGATCTGCCTGTCCCGACCCTTTCCGCCGTTAACGGCTACGCGCTGGGCGGCGGCTGTGAATGCGTGCTGGCCACCGACTACCGCCTTGCCACGCCGGATCTGCGCATCGGTCTGCCGGAAACCAAATTGGGCATTATGCCGGGCTTTGGCGGCTCCGTACGTATGCCGCGCATGCTGGGCGCCGACAGCGCCCTGGAAATCATTGCCGCAGGTAAAGATGTCGGCGCAGAGCAGGCACAAAAAATCGGCCTGGTCGATGGCGTCGTGAAACCAGAAAAACTGATTGAAGGCTCCCTTGCCATTCTGCGCCAGGCCATTAACGGTGATCTCGACTGGAAGGCCAAACGCCAGCCGAAACTGGAGCCGTTAAAGCTCAGCAAGATTGAAGCGGCCATGAGCTTCACCATCGCCAAAGGTATGGTGATGCAGACGGCGGGTAAACACTACCCGGCGCCGATCACGGCGGTGAAAACCATTGAAGCCGCAGCCCGCTTTGGCCGCGACGAAGCACTGAAGCTCGAAAACCAGAGCTTTGTCCCGCTGGCACACACCAATGAAGCCCGCGCGCTGGTTGGCATCTTCCTCAACGATCAGTTCGTGAAAGGCAAAGCAAAACAGCTGACGAAAAACGTTGAGACGCCAAAACATGCGGCGGTACTTGGCGCAGGCATTATGGGCGGCGGCATCGCTTACCAGTCCGCCTGGAAGGGCGTGCCGGTGGTGATGAAAGACATCAGCGAGAAATCCCTGACGCTGGGGATGACCGAAGCGGCCAAGCTGCTCAATAAACAGCTGGAACGCGGCAAAATTGACGGTCTGAAACTCTCAGGCGTGATCTCTACTATCCAGCCCGTACTGGAATACACCGGTTTTGACCGCGTCGATGTGGTGGTTGAGGCCGTGGTAGAGAACCCGAAAGTGAAGAAAGCGGTGCTGGCCGAAACGGAAGAGAAAGTGCGTCCGGAGACCGTACTGGCCTCTAACACCTCGACGATTCCGATTAGCGAGCTGGCAAGCGTCCTGAAGCGCCCGGAAAACTTCTGCGGAATGCATTTCTTCAACCCGGTGCACCGTATGCCACTGGTCGAAGTGATCCGCGGTGAAAAAACCTCTGACGACACCATCGCAAAAGTGGTGGCGTGGGCCAGCAAGATGGGCAAAACCCCGATCGTGGTCAACGACTGCCCGGGCTTTTTCGTCAACCGCGTGCTGTTCCCTTACTTCGCTGGTTTCAGCCAGCTGCTGCGCGACGGCGCGGACTTCCGCAAAGTCGACAAAGTGATGGAAAAACAGTTCGGCTGGCCAATGGGTCCGGCGTATCTGCTGGATGTGGTTGGCATTGATACCGCGCATCATGCACAGGCGGTTATGGCCGCGGGTTTCCCGCAGCGCATGCAGAAAGATTATCGCGATGCGATTGACGCCCTGTTTGACGCCAACCGTTTTGGTCAGAAAAACGGTCTGGGCTTCTGGCGCTATAAAGAAGACAGCAAAGGCAAACCGAAGAAAGAAGAAGATCCGGCGGTGGATAGCCTGCTGGCCGGGGTGAGTCAGCCAAAACGTGACTTCACGGACGATGAAATCATCGCCCGGATGATGATTCCAATGATCAACGAAGTGGTGCGTTGCCTCGAAGAAGGCATTATCGCCAGCCCGGCAGAGGCCGATATGGCGCTGGTCTATGGCCTGGGCTTCCCTCCGTTCCACGGCGGCGCGTTCCGCTGGCTGGATACGCTCGGCAGCGCCCGCTATCTCGATATGGTGCAGCAGTATCAACACCTCGGTCCGCTGTATGACGTGCCGGAAGGGCTGCGTAACAAAGCGCGCCATAACGAACCCTATTACCCAGCAGTTGAGCCAGCCCGCCCGGTTGGCGAGCTGAAAACGGCTTAAGGAGTCACAATGGAAAAGGTTGTCATTGTTGATGCGATTCGCACCCCAATGGGCCGTTCAAAAGGCGGTGCCTTCCGTAACGTGCGTGCTGAGGATCTCTCAGCGCACCTGATGCGTAGCCTGCTGGCGCGTAATCCGGCGCTGGACCCGGCTGCGCTCGACGATATCTACTGGGGCTGTGTGCAACAGACACTTGAGCAGGGCTTCAACATTGCCCGTAATGCGTCACTGCTGGCGGAGATCCCGCATTCGGTGCCGGCAGTGACCGTCAACCGTCTGTGCGGTTCCTCAATGCAGGCGCTGCATGATGCGGCGCGTATGATCATGACCGGCGATGCCCAGGCCTGCCTGGTCGGCGGCGTGGAACACATGGGCCATGTGCCAATGAGCCACGGGGTCGATTTCCACCCTGGCATGAGTCGTAACGTGGCGAAAGCCGCAGGCATGATGGGACTGACCGCCGAAATGCTGTCCCGTCTGCACGGCATCAGCCGTGAAATGCAGGATACCTTTGCCGCGCGTTCTCATGCTCGCGCATGGGCCGCCACGCAATCCGGCGCGTTTAAGAATGAGATCATCCCGACCGGCGGCCACGACGCTGACGGCGTTCTGAAACAGTTCAGCTACGACGAAGTGATCCGTCCAGAAACCACCGTTGAAGCGCTGTCCACACTGCGTCCGGCGTTTGACCCGGTTACCGGCACGGTTACAGCAGGGACCTCGTCAGCGCTGTCTGACGGAGCGGCCGCGATGCTGGTTATGAGCGAAAGCCGCGCCCGCGAGCTGGGGTTAACGCCACGCGCTCGGGTACGTTCGATGGCGGTTGTAGGATGCGATCCTTCAATCATGGGCTACGGCCCGGTTCCGGCCTCGAAGCTGGCGCTGAAAAAAGCGGGATTGACCACCAGCGATATCGACCTGTTTGAGATGAATGAAGCGTTCGCCGCGCAGATCCTGCCGTGCATCAAAGATCTTGGGCTGATGGAGCAGATCGACGAGAAGATTAACCTCAACGGCGGCGCGATCGCCCTCGGTCACCCGCTGGGCTGCTCCGGGGCGCGTATTAGCACAACGCTGATTAACCTGATGGAACGCAAAGATGCGCAGTTTGGTCTGGCAACGATGTGTATTGGGTTGGGTCAGGGTATCGCGACGGTGTTTGAGAGAGTGTAAGGCGATAACGTAGGCCCGATAAGCATCGCGCCATCGGGCTTTTGCCGGGAGGCGCTGCGCTTTCCCGGCCTACGAGAGGTACCTCACCGCAAGTGACGCCATTGGCGAAGAGAGACAGTTTAGTTGCCGTTCTTCCCGCCTGTCAGGGGCGGGTTTTTTATTTAGATAAACGCAAACGCATCGCCAAACAGACGATCTTCACGTGCATCACGTTCGTTACAGAACAGGTCACGGGCAATTTTCGCCATCTCAAAGCGGCCCGCGATATAGATGTCGTGCCCTGCCAGCGTGCCATGATCCTGCAGTACCGCCGTCAGCACCGTCCCGCTACGCCCACGCCAGCCCTCTTCCGGCTGCTCAACCACCGGCTCAACACGCAGGTTGGGATGGTTAACGCTCAGCGCTTCCAGCTCAGAGAGGTCGTAGAGATGTTTCTCTTCGCGGCCACCCCAGTAAATGGTGATATCACGGTCTGGATTACGGGCCAGTGCGGTCAACAGAATAGAGCGCACATACGAGAAGCCTGTGCCACCAGCGATCAGAATCAGTGGACGGTCTTCGTCATCGCGCAGCCACGCTTCACCGTGTGGAATATCCACTACGATTTCGCGTTCCTTCAGGATCCGATCCATCACCGCCATCGCATACAGGTTAAGCTCTGACGCACCAATATGAAGCTCAATAAATTCCTGCTCCGCTGGCGTTGAGGCCATAGAGAAAGGACGCTTATCACGTTCATCCATCACGACCATCAGGTACTGACCAGCACGGAAAGAGAATGCCGCTTCAGGCACTAAACGGACGCGATATACGGTGTCGGTGATAGCATCTACCGAGGTCACTTTACAGCTTAAGGTTGTCATTCGCTCTCTCTGTCGGGAAGTCTATAGGGCTTAACGGTCAGCCTGCGGTTTACCGTTACTCATTATGGCCAGTTCGTCCCAGATCGCGTCAATTCGCGCGGTCACAGCAGGATCTTTCTTGATCGGGCGACCCCATTCACGGTCGGTTTCGCCAGGCCATTTATTTGTGGCATCCAGTCCCATTTTTGAGCCAAGACCGGAAACCGGCGAGGCAAAATCCAGATAATCTATCGGCGTGTTTTCCACTAACACCGTGTCGCGTGCCGGATCCATTCGCGTGGTAATGGCCCAGATAACATCATTCCAGTCGCGGGCGTTAACGTCATCATCGCAGACAATCACAAATTTGGTATACATAAACTGGCGCAGGAAAGACCATACGCCCATCATCACCCGTTTCGCGTGGCCAGGATACTGCTTCTTCATTGTGACCACCGCCAGGCGATACGAGCATCCTTCAGGCGGCAAATAGAAATCAACAATTTCCGGGAACTGCTTTTGCAGGATCGGCACAAACACTTCATTCAGCGCCACGCCCAGCACTGCGGGTTCGTCCGGTGGACGTCCGGTATAGGTGGAGTGATAAATCGCATCTTCACGCTGGGTAATGTGCGTGACGGTAAACACCGGGAAGTTATCCACTTCGTTATAATAGCCCGTGTGGTCACCGTACGGGCCTTCGGGTGCCAGCTCGCCCTGTTCAATGTAACCTTCCAGGACAATCTCTGCACTCGCGGGCACTTCGAGGTCGTTAGAGATACACTTCACGACTTCCGTTTTGGTGCCACGCAGCAGTCCTGCGAAGGCATATTCCGACAGCGTATCCGGCACTGGCGTGACCGCGCCCAGAATGGTGGCGGGGTCGGCACCTAACGCAACAGAGACCGGAAAACGCTCGCCCGGGTGCGCAGCGCACCACTCCTGGAAATCCAGCGCGCCACCGCGATGCGACAGCCAGCGCATAATGAGCTTATTCTTGCCAATCAGCTGCTGGCGGTAAATACCCAGATTTTGACGCTCTTTGTGTGGCCCGCGTGTGACGGTGAGCCCCCAGGTGATGAGTGGCGCAGCATCTTCAGGCCAGCACTGCATGATCGGGATTTTGGTCAGATCAACCGCATCGCCTTCCAGCACTTTCTGCTGGCATGGCGCGCCGCGAAGGCGTTTGGTTGGCATGTTCAGTACCTGCTTAAACTGCGGCAGTTTATCGAACAGATCGCGGAAGCCTTTCGGTGGCTCCGGCTCTTTCAGAAACGCGAGAAGTTTACCTACTTCACGTAACGCGGTGACGTCCTCTTGCCCCATGCCCAACGCCACACGCCGAGGTGTCCCAAACAGGTTGCACAGCACCGGCATTGAATAACCTTTCGGGTTTTCAAACAGAAGCGCCGGACCACCGGCACGCAGGGTGCGGTCAGCAATTTCTGTCATTTCCAGATAAGGATCGACAGGAAGCGTAATGCGTTTGAGTTCGCCCTGCTTTTCCAGCAGCGTCAGGAAGTCGCGGAGATCGTGGTATTTCATGCAGTTAATCATGGCCTCTCTGTAAGCGCTTCATTATACGGCGTAAGCCTGCGTGATGCTGTAATTTTGTTAAATTAGCGTGAACTTCTGCATCCTGTTCCCATTTCGGCCATTATAATCAACTTAGCGATCCCGCCAGGGTTTTGATATGCTTGCGCCCGAAACTAAGGGAAAGAGTGATTATGCAGGCCTGGTATTTACTGTATTGCAAACGCGGGCAGCTTCAGCGCGCGCAGGAACATTTAGAACGTCAGTCTGTAAATTGCCTGACACCCGTGATCACGCTTGAAAAAATGCAGCGCGGGAAGCGCACAACCGTCAGTGAGCCGCTATTTCCGAACTATTTGTTCGTGGAATTCGACCCGGAAGTGATCCACACCACTACCATCAGTGCCACGCGTGGCGTCAGCCATTTTGTCCGTTTTGGTGCGCACCCGGCAACGGTGCCGTCGACGGTGATCCATCAGCTTTCGGTTTATCAACAACCTGACGATATTACCGACCCGGAAACCCCGTACGCGGGAGACAGTGTTGTCATCACCGAAGGTGCCTTCGAAGGCCTGCAGGCAATTTTCGCCGAGCCGGACGGTGAAGCACGCTCTATGCTGTTGCTCAATCTGCTTAATAAGCAGGTGCTGCAAAGCGTGAAAAACACCGACTTCCGCAAAGTTTAAAAATCAATGCCAAACAGGCGACGCACGTTGTCATCCGTCAGCGCAGATAACCCATGCGGATCTTCTCCGCGCCACTGCGCCACGCTCGTCAAAATATGCCCCAGACAGGCCGGTTCGTTACGTCGCGATGCCGGCTTAGGTTTCATATCACGCGGCAATAAATAAGGCGCATCGGTTTCGAGAAGCAGCCGGTCGGCCGGGATCGCCGGCAACAGTTCGCGAAGCGTGAGCCCGCGACGTTCATCGCATACCCAGCCGGTAATCCCCAGATAAAGCCCACGATCCAGACAGTCCAGCGCCTCCTGACGAGTACCGGTAAAGCAGTGCAGCACTGCGCCAGGCAGTTTATCCAGCCAGGGGTCCAGCAGCGCGAGGAAGCGCTCATGCGCGTCACGACAGTGCATAAACACCGGCATTTCAAGCTCGGCCGCCAGGGCGAGTTGCGCCGTAAACGCGTTTTCCTGTTCGGCAGGGGTGGAAAAATTGCGGTTGAAATCGAGGCCACATTCACCGATGGCCACCACTTCGGATGTTTTCGCCAGCCTGTGAATGATTTCAGCACTCTCCGAGGTCCACTGGCTACTGTCGTGAGGATGCACGCCCGCGGTAGACCAGCAGCGATCGTAGCGTTGAGCCAGCTGTCGCGCCTGCTCGCTTTCATGCAGATTGGTGCCTGTCAGCAGCAGGCCTTTTACGCCAGCGGCAAATGCACGCGCCACCACGTCGTCACGATCTTTCGCAAACTGCGAACTGGTCAGGTTGAGTCCGATATCAAACATGCAGATCCCCATATGACAACCGCCCTGACGGGCGGCTGGTTTTACTCTTCACTGCTCTTTTCAGAGACGTCGTCTTCGTCCTCTGATCGACGCCCTTTCCCCACATAGAAACGTGAGAAGAAGACGCCAACCTCAAACAGGCAATACATCGGTATGGCCAGCAGCGTTTGCGAGAAGACATCGGGCGGCGTCAGCAGCATGCCGACCACAAATGCGCCGACCAGGATATACGGACGCTTCTTACGCAGGTCATCCGGGGTTGTCACCCCTACCCAACAAAGCAGCACAATCGCTACCGGCACTTCGAACGCCACGCCGAACGCCATAAACAGCGCCATCACAAAGCTGAGATAGCTGGCGATATCGGTCGACACCTGTACCCCTTCCGGCGCGGTATGCGTCAGGAAGCCGAAGGCCAGCGGGAAGACCACGAAATAGGCAAACGCCATGCCGATATAGAACAGCAGCGAGCTGGAGACCAGCAGCGGGATCACCAGTTTGCGTTCATGCTTATACAAGGCCGGCGCCACAAACGCCCAGACCTGGTAAAGAATGACCGGAGCAGAAGCAATCAACGATACCCAGAACGTGAGCTTAATGGGCGTGAAGAACGGCGAAGCAACGTCCGTCGCGATCATCGTCGCGCCCAGCGGCATCTGCTTTATCAGCGGCGCAGAGACAACCTGGTAGATATCGTTGGCGAAATAAACCAGGCATAAGAAAATAACGAAAACCGCAATAATGCAGTTTAACAGGCGCTTACGCAGCTCTATGAGGTGCGTAATGAGCGGTTGAGTATCATCTACTGCCATGTTTACGCTTTATCACTCGACGAGGGGGATGATTCGGTAACAGGCGCGGCGGGCTTTGCCTCAGCCGCTTTGACCACAGGGTCTTCCGGCTGCGCCTGTTTTTTCAGTTCAGGTTCCTGCGGCGTATGTTCAGGCGCGGTGGCCTGATGCTCCGCGCTGGCAGGCGTTACGCCCTCGCGCTGCGCTTCACTGTTCTTCACCACCGGGTTGTGAATGGTGTTTGCTTCATCGCTCGCTTTTTCAGGATCGTTGACGCTGTAGGAGCGCTTCATGGATTCTGCCGCTTCGCGCAGTTCATCCATTGAAGCTTTCAGTTCCGGCGTCAGGTTATCCATGCTCGCCTTCTCAACCTTTTTCAGGCTTTCCTGAAATTCCTGCAGCTTAAGCTCCTGCGCCAGCTCGTTCTGTACGGTAGTCGCCAGCGAACGAAGCGCACGCACCCACCCCGCAACCGTTTTTACTGCAACGGGTAAACGCTGCGGACCCAGCACAATCAGGCCAATCACAAAGACCAGCAGCAGTTCACCAAAACCAATGTCGAACACGACTTATACCTGCTCTTTATCGTGGCGTTTAGCGTCTTCCTTTTTGGCATCTTCTTGCTTGTCGGAGATGGACTTAGCAGTGAAATCAGCATCCTGGCTGGTTTTATCCTGCTTGTTCTCATCATCGCTCATCGCTTTTTTGAAGCCTTTGATAGACGCGCCCAGATCGGAACCGATAGAACCGAGCTTTTTGGTGCCAAACAGCAGCACGACGATGACGGCAATAATTAACAATTGCCAGATACTGATACCACCCATACAAATTCCTCAGTGATAGATGATTAATTAGTCAGGCCGCATTATACGTACGCAGCCTGGTGATAGCGACGACTGTTCAGCGCGTCTTTCTCCAGCCAACGAACCAGACCACTATTCCGGCGGCCATCAGCCAGGCGGGCGCCATCTGCCAGTCCGGACGGTTGATTAACAACAACGTACCACTTAGCAGCAGTGTTGCGCCAATACCAAACAGATAGCGAGACTGGCCCTGACGCACACGATTCGACTGAAGCTCGTGGGCGATTTTATCCATGCTGAGTTGCAGGTTCTTGCTCTGACGCAAACTGTCATACACCAGTTCAGGAAGCTCCGGCATTTTTTCAACCCAGAACGGGGCTTTATCTTTGAACGCACGTACCAGTGCCGGAATGCCAACCTGATCTTTAATCCAGGATTCCAGGAAAGGTTTCGCCGTCTTCCACAAGTCTAACTGAGGATAGAGCTGTCGACCTACACCTTCAACGTAAAGTAATGTTTTCTGGAGTAAAACAAGCTGTGGCTGCACTTCCATGTTGAAGCGGCGAGCGGTGTTAAACAGATTCAGTAGCACGTGACCGAACGAGATTTCCGCCAGCGGTTTTTCAAAAATCGGTTCGCAGACGGTACGGATGGCAAACTCGAACTCTTCGACATTGGTATCCGGCGGAACCCATCCTGAATCGACGTGCAGTTCGGCCACCTTACGGTAGTCGCGGTTAAAGAAGGCGATAAAATTCTCCGCCAGATAACGCTTATCTTCTTTATTCAGCGAACCGACAATACCGCAGTCAATGCCGATATATTGCGGGTCATCCGGATGCTCATAGCTCACAAAGATATTGCCCGGATGCATGTCTGCGTGGAAAAAGCTGTCGCGGAAGACCTGGGTAAAGAAGACTTGTACACCACGTTCGGCCAACAGTTTCATGTTCGTTCCCTGCTTCTCCAGGGCCACGACATCCGAGACAGGAATACCGTAAATACGCTCCATAACCATCATGTTCTGGCTGCAGTAGTCAGAATAGACTTCAGGGACATACAGCATCGGGCTGTTTTCAAAATTGCGACGCAGCTGGATGGCGTTTGCCGACTCGCGCAGCAGGTTCAGTTCATCGATTAGCGTTTTTTCGTATTCCCGTACCACCTCCAGCGGGCGCAGGCGGCGTCCGTCAGGGAGCAGACGTGGAACCCAGCGCGCCAGACGATAGATAAGCTTCATGTCCGCTTTGATGATCGGCAGGATATCCGGGCGGATAACTTTGATAACGACTTCTTTGCCATTCTCTTTCAGACGTGCGGTATGCACCTGGGCAATGGAGGCAGAAGCCAAAGGCTGAATGTCGAAATCGTCGAACCAGGTCTCAACAGGAATATTGCCCATCGCCTCTTCGATCTGTTTTTTCGCGCGCACGCCGTCAAACGGGGCCACGCGATCCTGCAGCAGCGCCAGCTGATCGGCAATCTGTGGCGGGAAAAGATCGCGACGGGTAGAGAGCATTTGCCCGAACTTAATCCATACCGGGCCCAGCTCCTGTAGCGCCAGACGCAGGCGTTCACCCAGCGGCTGACCTTTATGGCGATTAGGCATCCAGAACAACATCCGCCGCCAGATACGAAGCGGCAGCGTGATACGCATTTTGGGGATAAGCTCGTCGAGCCCGTAACTCAAAAAGGTGTGGACGATAAAATAGAGGCGCCGAATTTCACCAGGCGTCATTTGCCCTCCAGTTTTTCCAGCCGTTTGGTTAACGCATCAACCGCACGTTCAACAGCCGCGGTCTCTTCCGCGAACCAGGCCACTTCCAGCGGTCCGGGGGCCATACGCCACTCTTCGGTCAGCACTTCTGCCGCATAGCGCTGCTGACGTTGCAGGCTTTTACGCAGGAACGCGGTACCGCCATGCAGGGCTTTGCCGATCCCTTCCGCTGCAATGTCGCCAATAAAAGGCGCAAGCAGCTCTGCCGGGTCGAACTCAGCCAGATCGCTGAGCGCAACGAAATTTTGTACGACCTGTATGTCGCCTTCCACTTCCAGCTCACCGCTACGGATCAGCGCCGTCAGCTGCTGGCGGTCACGCAGTTTTGGCAGCACGCTCATGTGCGTGATAACAGAGCAGTCGGCTTCTCCTTCCCACTCCCCCAGAACGTCAAGCTGGCGTTCGCTGAAGACCAGCACAAGCGGCGTCGAGAACTCTTTTAAAACGATGCGTAATACCTTCCCATTAAGCCGCTGACGCGCGGCTTTTAGCGCCGGCGCACGATAGAGGAAGGCATTCAGTACATTCTCGATGCCTGCGGTGACTAAGGGTTTAAAGGGCACGGGACACCTCCACTCAGAACTTATAACCGCGATGCAGTGCGACGACACCCGCCGTCATGTTGAAATACTCAACGTTTTCAAACGCCGCGTCCTGCATCATGGCCTTCAGAGTGTCCTGATCCGGATGCATGCGAATGGATTCCGCCAGATAGCGGTAGCTTTCTGCGTCGTTTGCCACCAGCTCGCCGATACGCGGCAGAACGTGGAATGAATAGGCGTCGTAGGCTTTGCTCAGCGGCTCGATAATCGGTTTGGAGAACTCAAGCACCAGCAGACGTCCGCCCGGTTTCAGCACGCGATACATTGAGCGCAACGCTTTTTCTTTATCAGTAACGTTACGCAGGCCAAACGAGATGGTGATGCAGTCAAAGGTGTTGTCCGGGAACGGCAGCGCTTCGGCGTTTGCCTGCACATACTCAACATTCCCCACCACGCCGATGTTACGCAGCTTCTCGCGTCCCATTTTCAGCATGGAGTCATTGATGTCGGCCAGAACGACACGCCCGGTTTCACCCACCAGACGGGAGAACTTCGCGGTCAAATCGCCAGTACCACCGGCAAGATCCAGTACCGTTTGTCCACGACGTACACCGCTACAGTCGATGGTGAAGCGCTTCCACAAGCGATGAATGCCGAATGACATCAAGTCATTCATCACATCGTACTTCGCCGCCACGGAATGAAATACGTGGGCCACCATGTCAGCTTTCTGCGCTTTGGCGACAGTCTGAAAGCCAAAGTGCGTCGTGTCTTGTGAATCGTCAACCATCTCAGAGCCTGCTTATCAGTAAAATGTTCGTGAAGTGTAACAGATTGGGCGCGTTTGCCCTACGTTTCAACCACCACGTAAGAAACGCGCCAGATGCGGGTCTGGCGATAACTCTGCCGCTAACTCGTTGTCTTCACTGTCTCTCTTTTGTTCATCAGCGCCTTCCCGCAGGCGAAACTCTTCGTCCTGTGCCGTGGCTTGTTCAACCAGTTCCGGATTAATCTCGCGTTTAACCTCTACCCCCAGTCCGCGGAAGGCTTCGGCTTGCGCCAGCAGATTGCCACGCCCGGAGGCGAGTTTTTTCATCGCCTGGCGGTAGTTGTCCTGCGCGCGGTCCAGGCTTTGCCCGACCGAGGACATATCATCCACAAAGAGGCGCATTTTGTCGTACAGCTTGCTGGCGCGATCGGCAATCTGCTGCGCGTTGCGGCTCTGATGTTCATAGCGCCACAGGTTGGCAATGGTGCGTAACGCCACCAGCAGCGTGGTGGGACTGACCAGCATAATGTTGTTTTTCAGCGCTTCAGTTATCAGTTCGGGCTGTCTGTCGAGTGCCAGCAGAAACGCGGGCTCTACCGGGATAAACATCAGGACATAGTCAAGTGAGCGCAGCCCCGGCAGCTGCTGGTAGTCTTTTCTGCCCAGCAGACGAATATGGTTCCGCACGGAGGCAATGTGCTCCTGTAGCGCCGATTCGCGGATGTAGTCATCCTCCGCGTTGAAGTAACGCTCATAGGCCACCAGCGTCATTTTGGCGTCAATCACCACATCCTTGCCCTGCGGCAAACGCACGATGACATCCGGCTGCATTCGCGAGCGGGCGTCGTTTTCGATGCTGACCTGAGTTTCGTATTCATACCCTTCACGCAGACCAGAAGCTTCCAGCACCCGGGTGAGGACGACTTCACCCCAGTTACCCTGCGTTTTGTTATCCCCTTTCAGGGCACGGGTCAGGTTGACCGCCTCCTGCGCCATTTGCGCATTCAGCTGCTGCAGATTACGAATTTCATGTGCCAGGGTGTGGCGCTCACGGGCCTCCTGACCAAAGCTGTCCTGCACCTGACGACGGAAACCGTCCAGTTGCTCACGCAGAGGCGTCAGGAGACTGTTCAGACTCTGGCGGTTTTGTTCATCAACGCGGCGGTTGCTGTGTTCAAAAATGCGGTTTGCGAGGTTCTCAAACTGTTCGCTGAGACGCTGCTCGCTGTTGATCATCTGGCGGATTTTATCTTCCGCATGCAGTTGAGTGGATTCAAGGCGGGTCGTTACTTCACGGAGATCGGCTTCCAGTGAAGTGTTGATATCACGCAGATTGCGCAGTTCGTTGTTGAGTAACTCGCACTCGTCTCGCCAGTGTTCACTCAACGCAAGTTGCTGTTTTGCCCCGCTTAGCTCGGCGACTATCTCTTCACGCTCTGCCAGCTGGTCGGCCTTTTGCTGCGCGTGCTGATAGCTGGAAATCAGCCAGCCTATCGCCACGCCCGCCAGCGCAATCACCGCGTAAATCAGGATTGAGAGATCCACAATGCCCCCTGCATCAACGTATTACCGCACAAAATAAGATTGTGCTGTATAAACGTCCAGTTTGAAAGGGTTTTCCTGCGAGGCGCTACGCAAAAAATAAAGGCCGAACGTGTCGGCCTTTGGTTGCAATAGAGGGAACTAGATCAGACGACGCGCGGCTTCAACCACGATTTTCACCGCATGACTTTCGGTCTGCTTCATGGTTTCGGCGTTCGGGATCTCCTGCTGGGTACGGTTGACGATAACGCCCGCCACCATACCGGCACGCAGACCCTGGCTTGCGCACATGGTCAGCAGCGTTGCGGATTCCATCTCATAGTTCATCACGCCCATAGACTGCCACTCTTCCATAGAACCTTTAAAACGGCTCACCACACGGCCAGAGAAGGTGTCGTAACGCTCCTGGCCTGGGTAGAAGGTATCGGAAGAGGCGGTTACGCCCACGTGCGTGGTGGCGCCAACGGATTTCGCCGCTTCAACCAGCGCCGTCGTACATTCGAAATCGGCAACCGCCGGGAACTCCATCGGTGCAAAGTGCAGGCTTGCGCCATCCAGGCGCACGGACGCGGTCGTGACCAGCACGTCGCCGACGTTAATATGTGGCTGAATAGCGCCAGTGGTACCGATACGCAGGAAAGTACGGATGCCCAGCTGCGCCAGCTCTTCAACGGCAATGGAGGTAGACGGGCCACCGATACCGGTAGAGCACACAATCACGGCCTTACCATCCAGCTCTGCACGCCAGGTGGTGAATTCACGATGGGCTGCCAGCTTAACCGGCTTATCCATCAGCGCGGCGATCTTTTCCACACGCTCAGGATCGCCCGGGACGATAGCGAGCGTAGCCCCTTGTAAATCGTTTTTGGTGAGGCCGAGATGAAAAACATCAGACTTAGACATAGGTGACTCCTCTGTGGGTCGGTTAGTCAGAAGAAGTAAAACGGTACTTTACAGAAGCAATACGCATAATTTCGTGACACATCTCACCATGAATGAAAATGATTGCAGTAAATTTCCATAAAAAAGTGATTTACATCACATTAACAAGTTATATCGTGGCGTGCTGCACAAAAGATAGACCGTTTAAGGCACTGTGGGTTGTTAACCTGGTGTCTATATTTACCTTTGCGCTAACTCATTGGTACGGAGAATGCCATGACTGAAAAAACCGGTTTTGCACCTGCTGCGGCCCCGCATGCCTCGACCATCGTCTCAACGCCTGAAGACGCCATCACGGCGGGAGAGACCTCCATTCCCTCGCAGGGGGAGAATATGCCTGCTTACCACGCGCGACCAAAATCGGCTGACGGTCCGCTGCCGATCGTGATTGTGGTTCAGGAAATTTTCGGCGTTCACGAACATATTCGCGACCTCTGCCGCCGACTGGCGCTGGAAGGTTATCTGGCCGTTGCGCCAGAGCTCTATTTCCGTCAGGGCGATCCGAATGACTACAGCGACATCCCAACGCTTTTGAGCAACCTGGTCAGCAAAGTGCCGGATGCACAGGTGCTGGCCGATCTGGATCATGTTGCCAGCTGGGCGGCGCGTAACGGCGGTGATGCGCATCGCCTGATGATAACGGGTTTCTGCTGGGGGGGACGTATTAGCTGGCTGTATGCCGCACACAATCCGCAACTGAAAGCTGCCGTGGCCTGGTACGGTAAACTGGTAGGCGAAAAAACGCTGAACTCGCCAAAACATCCGGTTGATATCGCCACAGACTTAAATGCCCCGGTGCTGGGACTGTACGGTGGTCAGGACACGGGTATTCCACTCGATACAGTAGAGACTATGCGTCATGCGCTACGCGCGGCGAATGCGAAGGCGGAGATTGTGGTCTATCCGGATGCCGGGCATGCGTTTAACGCCGATTATCGTCCGAGCTATCACGCAGAATCTGCGAAAGATGGCTGGCAGAGAATGCTGGCGTGGTTTAGCCAGTATGGCGGGAAGAAAGCGTAAACATTAAAGCCCGGTGGCGGCGATGCCTTACCGGGCCTACATAACGGGAGCAACGAACGTCTTATCCCTGACGCAAATTCTGCGCCGCCTGCACCATGTTCGCCAGCGCCGCGCGGGTTTCAGGCCAGCCGCGGGTTTTCAGACCGCAGTCCGGGTTCACCCACAGACGCTCTGCCGGAATGCGCCGGGCGGCTTTCTTCAGCAGGGCTTCGATCCACTCCACGCTCGGCACGTTCGGGGAGTGAATGTCATACACACCCGGCCCGATTTCGTTCGGGTAGTCGAACTCTTCGAACGACTCCAGCAGCTCCATATCTGAACGCGAGGTTTCAATGGTGATCACGTCGGCGTCCAGTGCGGCGATCGAATCCATGATGTCGTTAAATTCGCAGTAACACATATGAGTGTGGATCTGCGTGTCATCCTTCGCCACTGCGGCGTTGATGCGGAATGCTTCCACACCCCACTGCAGATAGGCATCCCAGTCGCTACGACGCAGCGGAAGCCCTTCACGCAGGGCCGGTTCATCAATCTGGATGATGCCAATGCCCGCCGCTTCCAGATCCGCCACTTCATCACGCAGCGCCAGCGCAATTTGCTTCGCGATCGTTTCGCGGCTGACGTCCTCACGCGGGAAGGACCAGCAAAGAATGGTCACCGGACCGGTCAACATGCCTTTTACCGGCTTGTCAGTCAGGGACTGGGCATATTTAGCCCATTCGACGGTGATCGGGTGCGGACGGCTGACGTCACCGATCACCACCGGTGGTTTTACACAGCGGGAGCCGTAGCTCTGTACCCAGCCGTTTTGGGTAAAGACAAAACCGTCCAGATGTTCACCGAAGTACTCCACCATGTCGTTACGCTCTGCCTCCCCGTGAACCAGCACGTCCAGACCTAAGCGCTCCTGCTCCACAATCGCCTGTTTGATATGTTCCGCGATGCCGGTGCGGTAGTTGGCCGCATCAAGGTTGCCCTTTTTGAAGTCCAGACGAAGACCGCGGATCTCGGTAGTTTGCGGGAAGGAACCGATGGTGGTGGTTGGCCATGCAGGTAAGTTGAAACGGGCACGCTGGGCTTCAGCACGCACTTCATACGGGCTTTGACGCTGGCTGTCCTGCGCGGTGATGGCCGCCAGGCGTTTTTCCACCGCCGGGTTGTGAACGCGAGCCGAGTGACGGCGCGCCTGAATCGGGGCGCTCCATTCGGTAATCGCCGCCGTGTCACCGCTGTTCAGGGCATCACGCAGCAGAGCCAGCTCTTCACATTTTTGCAGCGCAAAGGCGAACCAGCTCTTCACTTCCGCATCCAGACGGGTTTCTACGCTGAGATCGATCGGGCTGTGCAGCAGGGAGCAGGAAGAGGCAACCCACAATTCACGTTTGCCGACGATATCCTTAATCTGCGCATATTTCTCTGTCAGATCGGCGCGCCAGACGTTACGACCATTCACCAGACCGGCAGAAAGCAGCCAGTCCGCTGGCAGGCGTTTATGCAGTTCTGCGACATTATCTTTGCCGTGCACCAGGTCAACGTGCAGGCCCTGCACCGGCAATCTGGTGATGGTGCCGAGGTTCGGCGTCACACCTTCAAAGTAGGTGGTAAGCAACAGCTTCACCTGCCCGGTGAGTGCATCGTAAGCCGGTTTGAAAGCCTCAAGCCATGCTTGTGGCAGTTCGAGCACCAGCGCTGGCTCGTCAATTTGCACCCACTGAATACCGCGTTTGCCCAGCTCAATCAGCACCTGTTTGTAGACCGGCAGAATGTCCTTCAGCAGGCTCAGACGATCGAACGGCTCGCCTTTGACTTTCCCCAACCACAGGTAGGTCACAGGCCCCAGCAGCACCGGTTTCACCTGATGCCCCAGCGCCAGCGCTTCGTCCACTTCATCCAGTAACTGGGTCCAGGTCAGTTTGAACTGCTGCCCTTTAACAAATTCCGGCACCATATAGTGATAGTTGGTGTTAAACCACTTGGTCATTTCCGCCGCTGCCGCTGGCTCACCGGTTGGCGCACGGCCGCGTCCGATGCGGAACAGCGTGTCGATATCTACCGATCCATCGTTGTTCTGATGACGAGCCGGTACGTTGCCAAGCAGCAGGCTGGTCGTCAGAACATGGTCGTACCAGGCGAAATCGCCCACCGGCAGCAGGTCTACCCCCGCCTGTTTTTGCTGCTCCCAGTGGCGGGCACGCAGTTCGCGGCCCACTGCCAGCAGCTCTTCACGCGTGGTGTTTCCTGCCCAGTAGCTTTCTTGTGCTTTTTTTAGCTCGCGACGCAGGCCAACGCGAGGGAAACCGAGAGTGTGATTGCGGATTGTCATGTCATGCCCCTTGTGAAATTCGTTATTTAGACGTCCAGATGTTTACACTTCTATAATTGGCAGGTACTGTATATTCCTCAAGCGCAAAATGTTCATGGCGAAGTGAAGGACTTTCATGATCGAGATAAAACACCTGAAAACGCTACAAGCGTTGCGAAACTGCGGTTCTCTCGCGGCGGCGGCGGCCTCACTGCACCAGACTCAGTCCGCCCTTTCTCACCAGTTCAGCGATCTGGAACAACGTCTCGGCTTTCGTCTGTTTGTGCGTAAGAGCCAGCCGCTGCGCTTTACCCCGCAGGGCGAGATCCTCCTGCAACTGGCTAATCAGGTGCTGCCGCAGATTGCCAGCGCGCTTCAGTCCTGTAATGAGCCGCAGCAGACTAAATTGCGTATCGCCATTGAGTGCCACAGCTGTATTCAGTGGTTAACTCCCGCGCTTGAGAACTTCCGCCAGAAGTGGCCGCAGGTGGAGATGGACTTTACCTCCGGCGTGACGTTTGACCCGCAGCCGTCTCTCCAGCAGGGCGAGCTGGATCTGGTCATGACATCAGACATCCTGCCACGTAGTGGCCTGCACTATTCACCGATGTTCGATTATGAGGTGCGCCTGGTGCTGGCGCCGGATCATCCGCTGGCCAGCAAGACGCGTATCACCCCGGAAGACCTGGCGACTGAGACACTGCTGATATACCCGGTGCAGCGCAGTCGCCTGGACATCTGGCGCCATTTCCTGCAGCCAGCGGGTATCAGCCCACAGCTGAAAAGCGTGGATAATACGTTGCTGTTGATTCAGATGGTGGCCGCCAGAATGGGCATCGCGGCGCTGCCGCATTGGGTGGTGGAGAGTTTTGAACGCCAGGGCCTGGTGGTCACCAAAACCCTGGGTGAAGGACTGTGGAGCCGGCTGTACGCCGCCGTGCGCGATGGCGAGCAGCGTCAGCCGATTACGGAAGCGTTTATTCGCTCAACGCGGAACCACGCGTGCGACCATCTTCCGTTTGTGCGGAGCGCGGAGCGACCCAACGCCGATGTACCCACAGCGAAGCCAGGATCACCGCTCCCCCAATAAGGAAACTTGGCCAGTGTGGCTGTTGCTGCCAGATGGCAAGATTAACCAGCAGCCCCGCGGGTACATGCACATTGTTCATGATCCCCAGCGTACCGGCGTCTACCTGTGTAGCGCCGTAGTTCCACATGAAGTACCCCAGCCCCGAGGCCACCACGCCCAGCCAGACCAGAATGCCCCACTGCACGGAGGTGGTAGGTAGCTTTTGCGGGTTACCCAGCATAAACCACGCCGCGACCGCAACCACTGCCGCCCCCAGATAGAACCAGGCAAAGGCGTTGTGCTGCGGCATCGGGCGGGTTTCCATCAGGCGCTTGTAGCCCACCATGCCGATGGCGAAGCTGATGTTTGCTAACTGCACGAACATCAGGCCGGTCCAGAAGTGATCGCTCACTTTATCGTAGCGAATAATCGCCGCGCCAATCACCGCCAGCGCCGCGCTCAACAGATAGCCCCAACGCAGACGACGCCTGCTGAGCAGGTCGTAAATCAGCGTGATGTAGAGCGGCGTCAGCACCGTAAAGAGCAGGAACTCCGAAACGGACAAGTAGATATACGCCCGAAAGCTGAACAGATACATGATGCCGAGCTGCATCGCCCCCACCAGCATATAGAGCAGAATGGTTTTCAGTGATTGTCCGCGCATCCGCAAAAAGGGCAGGAACACCAGCGCCGCCAGCCCCACGCGCATCAGCACCGAGAAATAGCTATCGACCGAACCGGCAAGGTATTCGCCAATCAGGCTAAAGGAGAAGGCCCACAGGATAGTGGTGATAATGAGTAGCGCCACAATGCTTGTCTCTCAGAAAGAAGGAGAGGCATTGTAGCGAACTCTTTAGTTGACAACTGAGCGATAAATAATCAAATGAAGATTATTCAAGGAACAGCTTGCGCAGATATTTCGGTACCGCGTTGTCTGCGTTAGTGCCGATCACTTCCAGCTCCGGGTGCAGGTCTTTCAGGCGCTGGTGCGCGTTCTGCATGATGCAGCCTTTACCCGCCATCGAGAGCATCTCAGCATCGTTCATGCCATCACCAAAGGCGATACAGTCTTTCAGCTCAAAGCCCATGCGTTTGGCTACCGCTTCCAAGGCGTGACCTTTGGAGACACCCCCCGCCATCACTTCCAGGCAGGTCAGCGTGGAGAAGCTTACGTTGACGCGGTCGCCCCAACGGGCGTTGATCGCCTGCTCCAGCGGCAGCAGTTCTTCGTGACTTTCGCAGGTAAAGAAGACTTTGCTGATCCCTTCCGGCTCCAGCAGACCTGGCTCATACAGGGAGTAGTTAAACACCGCTTCTTTGAAGAAACGCATCTCTTCCGGGCGATGACGGTTCATGAACCAGTCATCATCGCGGTAAACGTTCGTGACGATAGCCGGATTATTGTGCACCACACCGAACAGATCGGCGGCAATATCGCGATCCAGGTTGTGGGTAAAGATCAGATTGCCATCGGTGTCGTGCACGCGCGCACCGTTGGAGGTGATCATGTACGATTTGATCTCCAGGTTATCGCGGATCTGCCCCACGTCCACGTGGTGGCGCCCGGTGGCAAACACAAAGTTCACGCCGCGGGCAGTCAGCAGTTTTAACGTCTCTTTCGCGTAAGGCGACAGGGTGTGGTCGGGGGAAAGCAGCGTGCCATCTAAGTCAGATGCAACAACCTGGTACATAGGGAAATTTAACCTCAATAAAAAATCAGTTATGCCTGTCGAAAAATTCAACAATGGCGTTGAGCGCGACTGAGCGCATAGCGTCCTTTTCGAAAAGGATCTCATGGTACGCGCCGTTGATGACCAGTGGTTTACCCCCTTCACAGGGGTGACCCGCGGCAGCGCGCAATTCACAAAAACGGTCGTGCATGCGGTTATCCACCACACGCTCTTCTTCTGCCTGGATCAGCAGCGTCGGCGTATCATCACAACCAACCCCTGCCAGAACCTGTTCACCGGCAAGAATGCCCTCCCGTACCCAATGATACGTTGGGCCACCTACGCGCAGGCGCGGTTCATCGGCATAAAAACGCAGGTTACGTCGATACCGTTGCCGGCTATGGGTCAGCACGTTCAGAGCAAACGGCAATGCGCGCCAGCGCCCCGTCCCGATGGCGTACCCTTCACGAATGCGCTGATGGCCCTCAGCCCAGTCAAGGATATGGCGCACCATCCAGTCAGGAAAACGCATGACGATGCCATACATCGGCGCGGTGAGCGCAATGGCATCGCACTGGTGCTCATAACGTTGTAAAAACAGCGTTGAAATCGCGCCGCCCATCGAGTGCGCCAGAATATAGCGCTTACGCCACGGTCCAGGCTCGACTTCCTGCTGCCAGAATGCGGCAAGATCGTCGACATAATCGCTGAAGTTATCCACATGACCGCGATGGGTGTCGGATAACATACGCCCGGACAGTCCCTGCCCGCGGTGGTCGATAATCAACACGTCGAAGCCCAGATGGAACAGGTCATAGGCCAGTTCAGCGTATTTAATGTAGCTCTCAATACGACCGGGACAGACCACGATGACCCTATCGTTTTTTACATCACGGAAACGAACAAAGCGTACCGGGATATTCCCGACGCCTGTAAACTCATCTTCCTCACGCTGGCGCCAGAAATCGGTCAGCGGCCCCATGGAGAAAGCAGCAAATGCGTTTTCTCGTGTTTCCCAGTCCTTTTTCTGCTGCAACATCGGGTTTCCACCCCCCGTAATTCAGGGAATATCGTTTTTTTCGTAACCGGTCACAAAATGACTCAACAATAGCGTATTGTGGCATAAAAACAGACGATTCGGGAGTTTCAAATGACCTTTGAGTGGTGGTTCGCTTACCTGCTGACATCCATCATCCTCAGCCTTTCACCGGGTTCGGGCGCAATTAATACCATGACAACCTCCATTAACCACGGTTATCGCGGGGCGGTGGCGTCTATTGCCGGTTTGCAGGCTGGGCTGGGTATTCACATTGTGCTGGTCGGTATTGGTCTGGGGACGTTGTTCTCCCGCTCGGTGCTGGCGTTTGAAGTGCTGAAATGGGCCGGTGCGGCGTATCTGATTTGGCTCGGCATTCAGCAGTGGCGCGCAGCAGGCTCGATTGACCTGAACACCCTCGCCCGGACGCAAACGCGCGGTCGCCTGTTTAAGCGGGCGGTGTTTGTGAATCTGACCAACCCCAAAAGCATCGTTTTTCTGGCCGCCCTGTTCCCACAGTTTATCGTCCCGCATCAGCCGCAGGTAATGCAGTACGTAGTCCTGGGCGTGACCACCATTGTTGTCGATATTATTGTGATGATTGGCTACGCGACGCTGGCGCAGCGAATTGCGGCATGGATTAAAGGGCCTAAACAGATGAAGGCCCTGAATAAAGTCTTTGGTTCGCTGTTTATGCTGGTTGGCGCGCTGCTTGCGTCAGCGCGTCACGCTTAGCGAGAAATAATAAGATGAATACCAAAGCCGGCGAACAGCGCGCCGGCGAAGCCGTCAATCCACTTCGCGATGCGCTGATAGCCACGGCGCATCGCCGGTAAGGCAAACAGGCTGGCAACAACGGTGAACCACGCAAACGTCTCAACCACGATCAGCAGGAAGATCCCCCAGCGCGCACCCGCCCCCACGCTGTCGCCCACGAACAGGGAGAAGACAGAGCCGAAATAGATAATCGCTTTCGGGTTCGCCAGGTTGGTCAGCAGCCCTTTCACAAAGCTACGGCCGCCCGTAGCCAGCTCGACCTTCGGCTCTTGCGGCTTTTTCTCTTCTTTCTTCAGCGCCCCGCGCAGCATCTGGTAGCCCATCCAGCACAGGTACAGGCCACCACCGACCATAATGATGTTATGCAGCCAGGCCATCTTCGCCAGAATCAGGTTCAGACCGAGCAGTGCGACTGCCGCCCAGACCATGACGCCCATGGTAATACCGAGCACGCCCATCATCGCCTCTTTGCGGGAGCGGCTGACGGCGGTTTGTGACACGAAGAAAAAGTCAGGGCCTGGGCTCATCAGCGCAACGATGTGCACTAACGCCACGGTAAGAAATAGCATTAACATAATTAGCTCGCGGGGAAATAATTCAGTGAGTCATCATCCTGGCACTTTTTTGCCCGGCTGACTACTCCTCATCATCACCATCGGCATGTGAACGGATGAGCGCCATGAACGCTTTACCAAAGCGCTCCAGCTTGCGCGTACCGACGCCGTTGACGCTGAGCATTTCGCTGGCGCTGAGCGGCATTTGCTCGGCCATCTCGATCAGCGTCGCGTCGTTGAAGACCACATATGGCGGAATGTTCTCTTCATCAGCAATCGCTTTACGCAGCTTGCGCAGTTTGGCAAACAGCTTGCGATCGTAGTTACCGCCGTAAGATTTTTGCATCACCCGCGGTTTCAGGGCGACAACGCGCGGCACGGCGAGCTTGAGTTCAACATCCCCGCGCAGTACCGGACGCGCAGCTTCGGTGAGCTGAAGCGCGGAGTGCTGGGCGATGTTCTGTGTGGCAAAGCCGAGGTGAATCAACTGGCGAATAATGCTGACCCAATGCTCGTGGCTCTGGTCCTTACCAATACCGTAGACGGGCAGCTTATCGTGGCCCATGTCGCGGATACGCTGGTTATTGGCGCCACGTAACACTTCCACCACATAGCCCATCCCGAAGCGCTGGTTCACACGGTAAATGGTCGAGAGCGCCTTACGCGCGTCCATCAGGCCATCGTACTGCTTCGGCGGGTCGAGACAGATATCGCAGTTGCCGCACGGCTCCTGACGCCCCTCACCAAAGTAGTTGAGCAGCACCAGACGGCGGCAGGTTTGCGCTTCAGCAAACGCACCCATGGCGTTGAGCTTGTGACGCTCGATATCCTGCAGCTGTCCCTGCGGTTTCTCTTCCAGACAGCGGCGCAGCCACGCCATATCGGCCGGATCGTAAAACAGCATCGCTTCCGCAGGCAGGCCATCACGTCCGGCGCGGCCGGTTTCCTGATAGTAGGATTCGATATTTCGTGGAATATCGAAGTGCACCACAAAGCGGACGTTGGGCTTGTTAATGCCCATCCCGAATGCCACCGTCGCCACCACAATCTGCAGATCATCGCGCTGGAATTTTTCCTGCACGTCGGCGCGGATATGGTTTTCTAACCCGGCATGATAGGCCGCCGCGCTAAAGCCGCGGTTTTGCAGACGCGCAGCGGTGTCTTCCACCTTCGCGCGGCTGTTACAGTAAATGATGCCTGACTTGCCGCGCTGCTCCTGCACATAACGCAGAAGCTGATCCAGCGGCTTGAACTTTTCCATCAGCATATAGCGGATGTTCGGGCGGTCGAAACTGCTGACCTGGATAAGCGGGTCGTTCAGCCCCAGCAGGCGGACGATATCCAGCCGCGTGGTGTCATCTGCCGTGGCGGTCAGCGCCATAAACGGCAGTTCGGGGAAGCGCTGGCGAAGCTGGCCAAGTGCGGCATATTCCGGGCGGAAGTCGTGGCCCCATTGCGAAATACAGTGCGCTTCATCAACGGCCAGCAGAACGGGATTCCAGTGCGCCAGATGGTCGATGAAGTTATCCAGCATCAGACGTTCTGGCGCGATATACAGCAAGCGAATCTGTCCGGTACGGCAACCGGCCATCACCTCTTGCTGCTGCTCGCGGGTTTGCGTGGAGTTAAGACAGGCCGCTGCCACGCCGTTGGCGAGCAGTTGGTCAACCTGGTCTTTCATCAGAGAAATCAGCGGCGATACCACGACCGTCAGGCCATTAAGTACCAGTGCAGGCACCTGATAGCAGAGCGATTTACCGCCACCGGTCGGCATTACCACCAGGCAATCACGACCTTCCAGCACGGTTTCAATGATGGTTTCCTGGCCAGGACGGAATTGCTGATAGCCAAAGGTTTCATGCAAAACCTGTTTAGCCAGCGATTCCTGATTCAATACTTCCGCCTGCGCCACGTTAACCCCATATGCCAGAAATGAAACAGGCGCTATTTTCAGCGCCTGAGAGAGAAACTTCAACGATTAACGCAAAAACATTCGAGCAACCTAGAAAATATCGTTCAGCATTACGCCCACACCCACGCGGGTCTGGTTGAAGTTGTAATCGATGAGCGACTCGCCGTAACCGCTGTAGACCTGGGTATAAATACGCACGTGTTTGGTCATCGGGTAGCTTAAGCCCACTTCTGCGCCACCGTAACCGGTGTTCCAGTTGTACTGGCCCCTGGCGCTCAGTACCGCATCACCCAACTGATAACCAATTTTGAGCTGATAGTAGCCCATATATTTGGTGATATCCGGGTTGTCATCGGTGCTGCCCACCACGTACCACGGCTTCACTTCCACCATCAAATTACCATTCTGCGCCATCAGGCGCGTATAGGCGCGGTTCCAGCTACGTGAGGTGGGATCGGAACGGCCGTTGGAGTCATGGTTGAAGCCCACTTCAACGTCACGCAATGTCCAGCCTGCAAACTCATAATCCGTTGCGAAACCCAGAAACAGCTGTGGCTCATAGTTGGTTTCACGGAACGGTGAAGATTCACCGCTGTTGGAAAGCTGCCACCAGGATTTCTGCGTATAAGACGCCCCGAGTACCGAATTCGGCCCCAGAATGCCGCGCCAGAATGGGAACGCGAGGCTGAGCTGATACTTCACCTCATCTTTACGCGCATTCTCAGCCCAGTCATAGGAGCGAATCGCCTCTTTGTTGAGATCGCTGGTCCAGGTGTAAAGCACATAGTTGGTGTCGTACGGGTAGAGCGTGAACGGATTATCATGCTCCTGCAGCAGGTTAGCGATAATGCTACCGCGAACAGCTGGCGTATCGTGCACTTCTTTGACTGTCGCTTCCTGTGCATATGCTGTGAGGGGCAGTGCAACCGCTGCCAGTAACCAGGCCAGATACGTCCGCATCGGTGGTGATCTCCTGCAAAGTGTTAAAAGACTCGAATTGTTATATGGCGCACATTCTACAGACTTCTGTCGCAACTTCTGCATCCTCGTTTCTGAAAGTGGCATTCTTGCTTGCCCAGGCATAAAATCAACATTTCATTAACATTAAGGATGTGATGCCTCATGTCAGCCATGCTTACCGCCGAAGAAGCGTTAAAACTCGTGGGCGAGATTTTTGTTTACCATATGCCGTTTAACCGCGCGCTGGGACTGGAGCTGGAGCGGTACGAGAAAGCCTTTGCCCAGCTCAGTTTTAACAACCAGCCGATGATGGTAGGCAACTGGGCGCAGAGCATTTTGCATGGCGGGGTGATTGCCTCCGCGCTGGACGTGGCGGCAGGGCTGGTATGCGTTGGCAGCACCCTGACGCGCCATGACACCATCAACGAAGACGAACTGCGCCAGCGGTTATCCCGTATGGGTACCATCGACTTACGCGTCGATTACCTGCGTCCCGGGCGCGGAAACCGCTTCACCTGTACCAGCAGCCTGCTGCGCGCGGGGAACAAGGTTGCCGTCGCGCGTGTTGAACTGCATAACGAAGAACAACTTTATATCGCCAGCGCAACAGCCACTTATATGGTGGGTTGAAGCCGAAAAATCGGGTAAAGTTGATTCACTTTTTTGTCACGGATTTTCCCGATGGATGCTAAACAGACGCGGCAGGGCGTGCTACTCGCCCTTGCCGCTTATTTTATTTGGGGTATCGCACCCGCTTACTTTAAGTTTATCGCTTACGTACCGGCCGATGAGATCCTCACTCATCGCGTCATCTGGTCCTTCTTCTTCATGATCGCGCTGATGAGCGTTAGTCGTCAGTGGTCTGGCGTCAAAACGCTGCTACAAACTCCGAAGAAGATCTTTCTGCTGGCACTCTCGGCAGTACTGATTGGCGGAAACTGGCTGCTGTTTATCTGGGCGGTGAATAACCATCACATGCTCGAAGCGAGTCTGGGGTATTTTATTAACCCGCTGGTGAATATTGTGCTGGGGATGATTTTCCTCGGCGAGCGCTTCCGCCGGATGCAGTGGCTGGCGGTGATCCTCGCCTTCTGCGGCGTGCTGGTTCAGCTGTGGACCTTCGGTTCACTGCCTGTTATTGCGCTGGGGCTGGCGTTCAGCTTTGCGTTCTACGGGCTGGTGCGTAAGAAGATTGCCGTGGAAGCGCAAACCGGGATGCTGTTTGAAACCCTGTGGCTGTTGCCGGTGGCCGCTATCTATCTGTTCGCCATTGCCGACAGCCCGACCAGCCACATGGGCAGCAACCCGTGGTCCCTGAATGTGATGCTGATGGCCGCAGGGGTGGTGACGACCATCCCACTGCTCTGCTTTACCGGTGCGGCAACCCGCCTGCGTCTGTCCACGCTGGGCTTTTTCCAGTACATCGGCCCAACGCTGATGTTCCTGCTGGCGGTGGTGTTTTACGGCGAAGTGCCGGGTGCGGATAAGATGGTGACGTTCGCGTTTATCTGGGTAGCACTGGCGATTTTTGTCGCAGATGCGATTTATACCCAGCGCCGGGTACGTAAAGGGCTGTGATCTTCCCCTCACCCTAACCCTCTCCCACCGGGAGAGGGAATTCGATCGTAGAGCGGGTAAGCGCAGCGCACCCGCCAGATTTATTACAACCAGTTGCGACGCTTGAAATAGAGATACGGCGCCAGCCCGGCGAGGATCATAAAGATAATCGCGCCCGGGTAGCCGAAACTCCACTTCAGCTCCGGCATAAACTCAAAGTTCATCCCGTAGCTGGATGCCACCAGCGTCGGCGGCAGGAATACCACCGATACCACCGAGAAGATCTTGATGATGCGGTTCTGCTCGATGTTGATAAAGCCCATCGCCGCCTGCATCAGGAAGTTAACCTTCTGGAACAGGGATTCGTTGTGCGGCAGCAGGGATTCGATATCGCGCAGGATCTCACGCGCCTGTTCCAGCTGGCCACCCGGCAGACGCGCCTTGCGCACCAGGAAGTTCAGCGCACGCTGGGTATCCATCAGACACAGACGCACTTTCCAGCCGATATCTTCCAGTTCCGCCAGCGTGGAGAGCGCTTCGTCGTATTCATCGCCCTGATGCCCTTCCATGATGACACGGCTCAGTTTTTCCAGATCGCTGTAGATGTTTTCAATCTCATCCGCCAGCTGCTCAATTTTGGTTTCGAACAGATCGAGCAACAATTCGTAAGCATTACCGTCCACCATCGCCTGGCTGCGGGCGCGCATACGGTAGAGACGAAACGCCGGCAGTTCACGTTCGCGCAGGGTAAACAGGCGCCCGTCGCGAATGGTAAATGCCACGGTGGAGTTTCCCGCGTGGTCTTCGGCATCTTCAAAGAAGAAGAAGGAGTGGATGTGCAGGCCGTCTTCGTCTTCAAAAAAACGTGCGGATGCTTCGATGTCTTCCAGTTCCGGGCGAGTTGCCAGACTCTGCCCCAGCTCAGATTGTACGCGCAGGCGTTCATCGTCGTCCGGCTCGACCAGATCCACCCATACGGCATCAATGAGGGGCTGTGACTCTTCGGCTTCAAGCCGAGTCAGTCGGTTATTTTCGAGTTGAAATGCGCTCAACATGACCGGGACTCCCAATGCAAAAAATATCGGACAGTTCGGTGGGCACACAGAAACAAATTGGGTTTCAGACCATTAAACAGCCTGACTCAGCGCGACGGGAATAATGCAGGTCGCTGACAACCACTAAGGCCATCAGCAAGAGGAGATAGCCTTAGGAGTTGTTCCTGGATGACAGGGAATTGAGCCAGTATCTACTGGGTGTGTCCAAGGCGAATGTCCTCTTAGCGTAATCGTGCGCGCATGTTACGCCAGCAGCAACTGTGGCGTCAACACGCAACGAAACGCTGAAGGGCATTAATTGACCTTCAACGTATAAGGCTAGCAGATTATTACAAAATAATGATACTTTTCTGAATGTTACACTGTTTCCAGCTTAGCATACGCGGCCACCAGCCATTTGATCCCCTGGCCCTGGAACGCCACCTGCAAGCGACTGTGCTCGCCGCTACCTTCCAGGTTGACAATGGTGCCTTCGCCAAATTTCGAATGACGTACGCGCTGGCCCAGCTTATAGCCAGTGTCGGTTTCCGCGATGGGCGAGCCCATCCGCTGATGGCTGACCGGGCGGCTGATACTGGCACGCAGACGCACCTCTTCCACACACTCTTCCGGCAATTCGCCGATAAAGCGTGACGGACGGTGATACACCTCTTTGCCGTACAAACGACGGGTTTCGGCGTAGGTCAGCGTCAGTTTCTGCATCGCTCGCGTCACGCCGACGTAAGCCAGACGGCGCTCCTCTTCCAGGCGTCCGCCTTCATCCAGCGACATCTGGCTCGGGAACATCCCCTCTTCCATGCCGACAATAAATACCTGCGGGAATTCGAGGCCTTTGGCAGAGTGGAGGGTCATCAGCTGAACCGCATCCTGCCAGGTATCCGCCTGCCCTTCGCCCGCTTCCAGCGCGGCGTGGGAAAGGAATGCCTGCAGCGGCATCAAATCTTCGTCTTCTTCGTTGTAGCTGAACTGGCGCGTTGCCGTCACCAGCTCCTCTAAGTTCTCAATACGGGTCTGGCCCTTCTCGCCTTTCTCTTGCTCGTACATCATGCGCAGGCCGGAGTCTTTGATCACCCGGTCGGTCTGCACGTGAAGCGGCATATCGGCCGTTTCCTGGGCCAGCGCGTCAATCAGCTCAAGGAAGCGCTGCAGCGCGCTGGCGGCGCGTCCGGCGAGCGCCTTTTCCTGCAACAGCTCGCGGCACGCCTGCCAGAGCGTAAGCTGGCGATCGCGCGAGGCCTGACGCACCACATCCAGCGTGCGGTCACCAATGCCGCGGGTTGGCGTATTCACCACGCGTTCAAACGCCGCATCATCGTTTCGGTTAGCGATCAGGCGCAGATACGAGAGCGCGTCTTTGATCTCCTGACGTTCGAAGAAGCGCATGCCGCCATAAATACGGTACGGCATGCTCACCTGCAGCAGTGCCTCTTCCAGCACGCGCGACTGGGCGTTGCTGCGATAGAGAATGGCACACTGTTCAAGCGCGCCACCGTTGTCCTGCCAGGTTTTGATGCGGTTCACCACGAAACGTGCTTCGTCGAGCTCGTTGAAGGCACAGTAAATGGAAATCGGTTCGCCGTCGACACCGTCTGTCCACAGCTTTTTACCCAGGCGCCCGTTGTTGTTTTCAATCAGGGCGTTGGCCGCACTGAGGATATTGCTGGTCGAGCGGTAGTTCTGCTCCAGACGGATGGTTTCGGCGCCGGGAAAGTCATTGAGGAAGCGCTGGATGTTTTCCACCTGCGCGCCACGCCAGCCGTAGATGGACTGATCGTCATCGCCTACGATCATCACCTTGCCGGTATCCCCGGCCAGCAGGCGGATCCAGGCGTACTGGATGTTGTTGGTATCCTGGAATTCGTCCACCAGAATGTTGGTGAAGCGTTCACGGTAGTGCTGCAGGATGTGCGGTTTATTGAGCCACAGCTCGTGGGCGCGCAGCAACAGTTCGGCAAAGTCCACCAGCCCGGCGCGGTCACACGCTTCCTGGTAGGCCTTGTAAACGTTCTGCCAGGTCTGCTCCACCGGGTTGCCAAAGCTCTGAATATGGTGCGGGCGCAACCCTTCGTCTTTCTGGCCGTTGATGTACCACATCGCCTGACGTGGCGGCCACTGTTTCTCGTCGAGATTCATCGCCTTAATCAGGCGTTTCAGCAAACGGAGCTGGTCTTCGCTGTCGAGGATCTGGAAATCCTGCGGCAGATTGGCATCCATATGGTGCGCGCGCAGCAGACGGTGCGCCAGACCGTGGAAGGTGCCGACCCACATGCCGCCCTGGCTGGTGCCCATCAACTGGGCGATACGGTGGCGCATCTCCGCCGCCGCCTTGTTGGTGAACGTGACCGCCATGATGGAGTACGGAGAGCAGTTTTCCACGCTCTGCAGCCAGGCGATACGGTGAACCAGCACGCGCGTCTTACCACTGCCCGCCCCAGCCAGCACCAGCAGGTTGGTACGCGAGGCGGCAACCGCGTCACGCTGTTTGTCATTAAGGCTGTCGAGCAGGTAAGAAACGTCCATTGGCACCGTCACATAGTATTCAGGAACACAGCAAAGCGCCCGGTGGCGCTTTGCTTACCGGGCCTACAACTGCAAAAACCCTGGTAATTTATACAATATTACTGGTGATTATATCAGCGTCGTGAGGGATGCCAACCGTGAAATTTCCAGGTGCGGCAGAAGACGGCTGTCCGGGGCGATCATCAGGTCCGTCTTTTCTGGCTTGATCCAGCAGGCCTGCATACCGCAGCGGATGGCACCCGCTACGTCTGTGGTCAGGTCATCACCCACATGCAACATTTCGCCGAGCGGCAGGTTCAGCTTCTCCGCCGCCAGATGATACATATCGTTAAACGGCTTCGAGCGCCCGTGCGGACCCGCCCGCAGCACAAACTCGAAGTAATCCCCCAGACCAAACAGCTCCGGCTGCGCATTGCCATTGGTGATTGCGACCAGCGGCCATTTTTCGGCAAGCTTCGCCAGGGTGTCGTGCGTTTCCTGCGGCACGTCGATACGGCTGCGCCATTTGGCGAAGTTTTCCATTGCGGCTTCAGCCCCGACAGCCGCATCCTGCGCGCTCAGCCCAGCGTTGAGCATCGCCTGCTCCACCGCACGGCGACGCCATTCGGTTACATCGTGATAAATATCCGGCTCGGTCTCACGCAGGGACTGGCGCAGCAGCTGAAAGTCCTTGTTCTGCATCTTCTTCAGCGCCGGATGGTAGTTCTGAACAAACGCCAGCGACTCCTGCTCAGTACGCAGGATCACTTCACGGTTGTCATAAAGGGTGTCATCAAGATCAAACGTCAGGGCTGAGATGTGACCCAGTGGGCGGTAAAAACGCATTATTTCCCCCGTTTGGCGCGTGGATGCGCCGCGTCATACACCGACGCAAGGTGTTGAAAGTCTAAGTGGGTATAGATTTGGGTGGTGGAGAGATTCGCGTGGCCGAGCAGTTCCTGCACGCCACGCAGATCGCCACTCGATTCCAGCATGTGGGTGGCAAAGGAGTGGCGCAGCTTATGCGGATGGACGTGGCTGTTCAGCCCCTGCTTAATACCCCACTCCGCAAAACGCTTCTGCACATTACGCGCCGAGATCCGCTTGCCGAGTTTAGACAGGAACAGCGCATCCTCCTCGGCGCCAAACAGCCCGCGCAGATCCAGCCAGTGCTCAATCCACGAGACGGCATTACGGCCAATCGGCAGGCGGCGCTCTTTGCTGCCCTTACCCATCACCCACACTTCGCCGGACTCCAGATCGAGATGTTTTAAATCGAGATTAACCAGTTCGGAAAGACGCAAACCCGCACCGTACATGACCTCCAGCATCGCGCGATCGCGCACGGCCAGCGGGTCGTTGAGGTCAATATCCAGCAGGCGGTTTACATCGTCGACGTCGATATTTTTCGGCAGGTGACGCGGGGCTTTCGGCGTGGCGATGCCTTTCGCCGGGTTGGCTTTTAAGCCGCCCTGGCTCACCAGCCAGTCGAAGAAACTGCGCAGCGCAGAAAGCCTGAGCGCCAGACTCGCCGGGCTTAGGTTTTTTTTACGGCTGCGCACAACAAACCCGCGGACGGTCGCAGCGTCACATTGTTGCCAGCTTTTCAGGCCGATCTCATCGGCAATCTGCATGATGGCATCAAGCTGACGCTGGTAGTTCAGCAGTGTAATCGGGCTTAGCTGACGTTCAATGCCCAGGTAGCGCAGAAAGCGTGAGACGTCAGTCGTGAGCAGGGCGTCCGTCATACGCGCTCAATCCAGCGCTCCAGCAGCTCAGGCAGCATCAGGGCGATCTCCTGCAGCAGCTGCGTACCTTGTCCCTGCTCGTAATGATGCGCATCGCGGCTGGTAAATAACATCACCCCCAGATCGCCATCACGCCCCATCATCGACATCGCCACCGAGCCTATCGCTTTGGCTTCCGGCAGTACCACCAGCAGTTCCGGTCCGTTAAGCGGCCCAAGATAGTGGTGCTCATGGCCCAGACGCTGAATACGCAGAGGTTCAAACGCCTGGCGACTCAACGCCAGATGGGTAAAACCAGACGGCGCGCCAATGCGCCAGCGGTCAGGGAAAAGACGGATCGTAGCGCCAGCCAGCCCCAGTTCACGCGCCCAGCGGTGGAAGCGGCTGAGAAATTCTTCAAGGCTGTGCGCCGAGGCCAGACGCGCCTGCAGATGCAGCAGACGATAGAACAGGCTTTCGTTCGTGTTGGCCTGCTCCATCAGCAGCGTCATGTTCTCTTCAAGCTGACTGATGTGGTTGCGCGAGCGTGCCATATGCCATTCGACCAGCGACACGGTCCCGCGAACCGGATGCGGCACACGCATCGCTTCGACGACGCGTGCATTGCGAATAAAAAACTCAGGATTGCGCAGCAGATAATCAACAACAGCCCTGTCGTCCAGTTCCGTCACCGTTTCCTGCAGTTCTTCCCCTGGTTGTTTCATAGATGGATAAACCCGTCATAGACATGTGCCGCCGGGCCAGTCATATACAGTGGATGACCCGGTCCTTTCCAGGCGATATCAAGACGACCGCCTGGTAACTCCACGCGAACCTCTTCGGCCAGTAACCCCTGAGAGATACCGACGGCCACCGCAGCACAGGCACCGCTCCCGCAAGCCTGTGTTTCGCCCGCGCCGCGCTCGTACACACGCAGGCGGATATGCTCGCGCTTCACCACCTGCATAAAACCGATATTCGCCCGTTCCGGGAAACGTTCGTGGCTTTCCAGCACCGGGCCAAGGGTTTCGACCGCGGCCGTTTCCACATTATCGACCTGAATCACACAGTGCGGGTTGCCCATTGAGACGACGCCACACAATACTGTCTGCTCGGCCGCACGCATAATATAGGTCTTTTCCGCTTTGTTTGCGCGAAACGGCACCGCGGAGGGCTCAAAGTTTGGTTCGCCCATGTTCACACGCACCAGTTCGTCATCGGTAACGCTGAGCACCATGCGGCCATTCGCCGTACTGACGCGTATATCGCGTTTATTGGTCAGCCCTTTCAGGCGGACAAAGCGGGCAAAACAGCGCGCGCCATTGCCGCACTGATTCACCTCGCTGCCATCCGCATTGAAAATACGGTAGTGGAAATCGAGGTCGGGATCGTACGGCGGTTCAACCACCAGCAGCTGATCGAACCCCACGCCCAGGTGTCGATCCGCCAGGCGGCGGATCAGTTCCGGGGAGAAAAAGACATTCTGCGTTACCGCGTCGACGACCATAAAATCGTTACCAAGGCCATGCATTTTAGAGAACTGCATCATTTGCTCCATTGCGCGGGTACAGAACGTGATCGTCAGAGATTAACCTGAGTCGGGCCACCGTTGTTGCCACGATCGTTAGTATCTGGCGTAGAAGACTCAATGCCGCTTTGCACGGGTTTGGTCGGTGGCGGTGCCGTTTTATCCGCAGGCGGGAAGTACAGCGGCCCCTTCAGTCCACAGCCAGTCAGACTAAACAGCGTGATGAGAACGGCAAGCGTTCGGAAAGCGTTTTTCATTATAAAGTTGCCCGTAAGTTCAAATCTGTTTCTATCATCGCAGGAGAAGACACAAAAGCAAGAGTTTGCCGCTTTCCTGCAACGGGAATTATTTAGGGTTATACTGCCGGCATCACGAAAAACAGGAACAAAACCATGAACGACAGTGAATTCCATCGCCTTGCCGACACCCTGTGGATGACCATTGAAGAGCGCCTGGACGACTGGGAAGGCGACAGCGATATCGATTGTGAAATCAACGGCGGTATCCTGACCCTCAGTTTCGAAAACGGCAGCAAAATTATTATTAACCGCCAGGAGCCGCTTCACCAGGTATGGCTGGCGGCCAGACAGGGTGGCTACCATTTCGATCTGAAAGGGGATGAATGGGTTTGCGACCGTAGCGGTGAAACCTTCTGGGATCTGCTGGAGCAGGCAGCGACTGCGCAGGCGGGTGAGGAAGTGAGTTTCAGGTAGTGTTGTTGCCCGGTGGCGGCTACGCCTTACCGGGCCTACAACGGCTCGGACCGTAGCCACCCGGCGAAAAACATCACGAGAAATACTGCTGCAACAGCGGCGCGGTGTCCTGATTTGCAGGCGCTACAGGCGTGACGGCCTGGGTCCGGAACGGAATCACCTGCGCACGGCCATCGACATTCACAATCTGGTAGAACTGCGGCAGGTTGAAGTTGATGAAACTGGAACCGTAGGTAAAGCGGTCGTGTGATGAGGAGTAGAAGCGGCTGACGTCACGCACCAGTTCCTCTTTACTGCCTTCACAGTGGTGATACACCTCGGCGCGGTTGGTCTCATCCAGAATGTAGATATTGAAACCGGCATCGTCTCCCGACTCTTCAAAGAAGAACTGGATAATCCCTTCACTGGCAAAGCCATCCACCACCTGTGGCAGTTTGACGTGGTTGGTCTCCACCTGAACCGACAGGCCATGCAGTTTGTTGTGGGAAATCGCGCCGTAAAACTCAATGGCGTTCTCCAGCTTTTGCACCGACACGTTCAGACGTTCGAAGAACAGACCCCAGGTTTGCCCTGAAACACGCAGCGCTTTAAAGCGACCGGTTTCCTGACGGGTACTGGAAAGACGCAACTCAATACACTCTGAAACTAACTGCTGCACGCGGGTACGAATCAAACCCCGCAGGTGCTGGCTGTAGCAGAACACTTCCACGCTGTCCGGCGGCGCGGCATCCTGGTGCATCTTGCCGAGAATGGTTTTCAGCGCTTCGATCATCGCCTGCTCACCGTTGAAATGCAGGGTACGCACTTCGTTCCACGAATTGCGGTACAGCAGATCCACGCTGCCGACCAGGCAGTTTTGCTGCTCGCCAAAGCTGAAGACGTCCAGCTTGCGGAAGTCAAAATGCACGACCTGATTGCGGAAGGCCGCCGTCGGGTCATATTCCAGGTTGACGATAATCGCCAGATGACGAATTTCACACGGGCTGTAGAGCGCTTTTGGCGTGGGTGCCGGCAGACGCAGCGGGAAGTGATGGGAGACATCTGCCACCATCTCCTGCAGTTTGGCTAAATCGACCACCTCGTTGCCTTTGATAAACAGGCGGGTGCGCGAGGTCAGCAGGCCATTAAACCAGGCCCAGGCCACCAGCTTGTTCAGGTAGCGGTTGTACTCCAGCGGCTGATGACTGATGATCGAATCCATGCTTGGCGCACGGTTATACAGATACCACCCGGTGCGGTTCGCGCGACCCGGCGGCACATAGATAAAGGTCAGGTTCGGTTCTGACAGATCGGGGGAAATCTGCGGGTTAACAAGGGTGACTTTGCCCGGCAACGCTTCAAACGCGGCATACAGTTTGCGGGTCAATACCCCGATGTCCTGCGGGCTGGCGGAGACGCTGAGGTTGTTACGGCGCGCAAAGCGGATCAGGTTACGGTAGCTTTGCATCATCGCATCAAGCAGTTCGTTGTGCGCTTCACGTACCTGATCGATTTTCCAGTTGGCGCGATTGTCGAGCATGGAGAGACGCTCTTCGCCCCATCCCCACTCTTTGACTAACTGTGTGACCACTTCACGACGCCAGCCAACACAAGCGCGTTCGCGGCTCAACTTCTCACAAACTTTGAGATAGAAACATCGACGCACCAGGTCGAGACGCGTGGTGTCATCAATGGCTTTCAGGTATTCGGTGACGCGCTCCAGCATCATGCAGTAGGCATCAAGCCCAAAGGAGACAATCTCTCCATCGTGCAGACGCTGCTTGATATCTTTCGCCAGCAGGCGCGGGGTGGGGTATTCCCAGGAATAGGCTTCGAGCAACAGCGTTTTCAGCACCGCTTTGTACGGTGAGTCGATGCTCTTATAAAGCTGCCAGAGGCTGGCGCCAAAGTACTCTTCTGCCGACAGGGAGCTCAGGCCGCCCAAATCCAGCCATTCGTTTGGCGTCAGTACGCCCTGTGCGTAAAGCGACATGACGTAATCGTCGTAATGCTCTTCTTCTTCGCACGGGACCATATTCCACAGAATACGCTTCCCGGCCAGACGCACTGCCGTACGGTAAAATTCGTCCAGCAATAAGATGTGCTGCGTCGAGCCGCAGTCTTCACCACCCAGACTGCCGCTTTCGTTATGGCGGAAACGGTTTTCATCAATCAGGAAGAAGCTCACTTCCACGCCGAGCGACGCTGCCCAGCTTTCCAGCAGGCTGCATTTACGCTGCAGTAGCTGACGCTCTTCGTTATCGAGCCAGGATTGATGGCAGACCCAGATATCCAGGTCAGACGAACAGCTTTGCCCTACCGATGAGGTGCTTCCCATGGAGTAAACGCCGGTAATGGGCAGCTCACCTTTCGGCGATTCCTGCGGCGGCATGCCACGGTAGAGCTCAAGTTCGTTGAGATAATGCTGTTGGGTTTCATCAGGCGTGAAAAGGCAAATGCCCTTGGGAACGTTACCGTCAAGGTAACCCGGCATCAGCGGATGGTGATAGTGCAATAATGTCGGCAGCAGACTGTATACCTGCTGGAAAGCAGGGCCCATAGCAGCAAGCGCGCGATCCACACGCAGTTGATTTATGGCATCCAGTCTCTGTTTCAGAGTCTCAATATAGAGGTACAAGACGTATCGCCTGATGTTTCCGGGTGTCGCAAGCTATTCAAAAACAAAAATAACAGCGCGCCCGCAGTATTTCAAAAAGATAACCGTTACCCTTTTTCGTCCTTATCATTATGCTGGTACCGACGAAAAAATGGTCTAAAACGTGATCAATTTAACACCTTGCCGATTGACCGTAAAGAAAGTTGCGCTACATACAAAGTGTAGCACCGTTCTGTACGTGTAAATTCCTTAATACGGCTGTGGCTGACGAGAACCCCCGCCCTGTCCCTCTCTTCTTCATCACCGTAAAACTGCCATCCCAGAGTCAACAATGTTAGGATGGTTAGCGATTGATAATGACGGTAACAAGCATGTTAGACAATGTTTTGAGAATTGCCACACGCCAAAGCCCTCTGGCGCTCTGGCAGGCACATTATGTTAAGCAGCGCCTGGAAGCCTGCCACAGCGGCTTGCGCGTCGAGCTGGTGCCCATGGTCACGCGCGGTGACGTGATCCTTGATACGCCGCTGGCGAAAGTGGGCGGCAAAGGCTTGTTTGTCAAAGAACTGGAACTGGCATTGCTTGAGAACCGCGCCGATATCGCCGTGCATTCGATGAAAGACGTGCCCGTCGAGTTCCCGGAAGGGCTGGGGCTGGTGACCATTTGCGAGCGCGAGGATCCGCGCGATGCGTTTGTCTCTAACCAGTTTGACTCGCTTGATGCATTGCCCAAAGGCAGCGTGGTTGGCACGTCCAGTTTACGTCGCCAGTGTCAGCTGGCTGAACGCCGTCCGGACCTGATCATTCGCTCGCTGCGCGGTAACGTCGGCACACGTCTGGGCAAGCTGGATAACGGCGATTACGATGCCATTATCCTTGCGGTAGCAGGGCTTAAGCGTCTGGGTCTGGAGTCGCGCATTCGCGTCGCGTTGCCGCCGGAGCTCTCTTTACCAGCCGTGGGTCAGGGCGCAGTCGGTATTGAGTGCCGTCTGGATGATACTCGTACCCGTGAACTGCTTGCGCCGCTGAATCATGACGAGACGGCCATTCGCGTCAAAGCCGAGCGTGCGATGAATACCCGCCTTGAAGGGGGGTGCCAGGTGCCGATTGGCAGCTATGCTGAATTAATTAACGGTGAACTGTGGCTGCGTGCGCTGGTTGGCGCGCCGGACGGTTCGCAGATGGTACGCGGTGAGCGCCGCGGTAAACCGCAAGATGCTGAGCAGCTTGGCGTTTCGCTGGCGGAAGAGCTACTGGATAACGGTGCCCGCGAAATTCTCGCTGACGTTTACGATGGAGAACCCCCTGCATGAGTATTCTCGTCACCCGCCCTTCTCCCGCAGGAGAGCAGTTAGTGAGCCGTCTGCGCGCACTGGGGCAGGTGGCCTGGAGTTTTCCGCTTATTGAATTCTCCCCGGGTCGGGAGCTGTCCGCGCTCGCCGACCAGATGAATACCCTTCAGGAAGGCGACCTGCTGTTTGCCTTGTCGCAACATGCCGTGGAATTTGCCCATGCGCAGTTACAACAGCAGGGACTGAACTGGCCTACTGCGCCACGCTATTTCGCGATTGGCCGCTCAACCGCCCTGGCGCTGCATACCGTAAGCGGAACAGACGTACGTTACCCGTTAGATCGGGAAACCAGCGAAGTCTTGCTACAATTACCTGAATTACAAACCCTAATCGGAAAACGGGCGTTGATCTTACGCGGTAACGGCGGACGCGAACTGTTAGGCGAGACGCTACGCGAACGCGGTGCTGACGTCACGTTTTGTGAATGTTATCAACGCTGTGCAAAACATTACGATGGTGCACAAGAGGCGATGCGCTGGCAAACGCGCGGCATTACAACCCTGGTGGTGACCAGCGGTGAAATGCTGCAGCAACTCTGGTCGCTGGTGCCACTTTGGTATCGTGAAAACTGGTTACTCCACTGTCGGCTGCTGGTCGTCAGTGAGCGTCTGGCGAACCTCGCCCGGGAACTGGGCTGGCAAGATATTCGGATCGCTGATAACGCCGACAACGATGCGCTGCTGCGCGCATTACAATAACTCTCATAATGGGATGCCATAATGACGGAACACGATAAATCCTCCGCCGTGGTTGAAGAGACCAGGGAGACTGTGGACATGACGCCGCAGTCAGAAACGACTGAGAAAACCGTTGAGAAGAAAAACGGCAGCAACAAAACCAGCCTCGCGCTGAGCGCGATTGCCATCGCCATTGCGCTGGCAGCAGGCGTCAGCCTTTACGGACTGGTGAAACAGCAAAGCACCAACCAGACGGCCACCAGCGACGCGCTGGTTAATCAGCTCACCGCGCTGCAAAAAGCGCAGGAGACACAAAAAACCGAGCTGGAAGGCGTGATCAAGCAGCAGGCCGCCGCGCTTGCCGATGCGAACAACAAACAGCAAGAGCTGACCAAACAGCTCGAGGAAGTTCAGCAAAAAGTTGCCACCATTTCCGGTACCGATGCCAAAACCTGGCTGCTGTCTCAGGCCGATTTTCTGGTGAAACTGGCCGGGCGTAAGCTCTGGAGCGATCAGGATGTCACCACCGCCGCCGCTCTGCTGAAAAGCGCGGATGCGAGCCTGGCGGACATGAACGATCCAAGCCTCATCACCGCCCGTCGCGCCATTACCGAAGATATCGCCAGCCTCTCCGCCGTTTCTCAGGTGGATTATGACGGCATCATCCTCAAGTTAAATCAGCTCTCGAACCAGATTGATAACCTGCAGCTGGCGGATAACAACGACGACGATTCTCCCATGGATTCTGACGGCACTGAGCTGTCCAGCTCCCTGAGCGAGTGGCGTGTAAATCTGCAAAAAAGCTGGCAGAACTTTATGGATAGCTTCATCACGATCCGTCGCCGCGATGAAACCGCCGTGCCGCTGTTAGCGCCGAACCAGGATATCTACCTGCGTGAGAACATTCGTTCCCGTCTGCTGGTCGCGGCCCAGGCCGTGCCACGTCATCAGGAAGAGACCTACAAGCAGGCGCTGGATAACGTGTCTACATGGGTCCGTGCCTACTACGACACCAATGATGCCACCACCACGGCGTTCCTCGACGATATCGACAAACTGAGTCAGCAGAACATCACCATGAACGTGCCGGATAAACTGGCCAGCCAGCCAATTCTGGAAAAGCTGATGCAAACGCGCGTCCGTAACCTGCTGGCACAGCCGGGCGTTCCGGCTGCGCAGACGGGTGAACCTGCACCAGCCGCCGCGCCCGCGTCTGAAAGCGCCCCACAAGGAGAGTAACGATGCTTAAAGTCCTCTTACTCTTTATCCTGCTGATCGCCGGGATCGTCCTTGGGCCGATGCTTGCCGGTCACCAGGGATACGTGTTGATCCAGACCGACAATTACAATATCGAAACCAGCGTCACGGGTCTGGTGATCATCCTGATCCTGGGCGTAGTGGTACTGCTGGCGCTGGAGTGGATCCTGCGCCGTATTTTCCGCACCGGTGCTCATACCCGTGGCTGGTTCGTTGGCCGCAAGCGTCGTCGCGCCCGTAAGCAGACCGAGCAGGCGTTGATTAAACTTGCCGAAGGCGACTATCAGCAGGTGGAAAAGCTGATGTCCAAAAACGCCGACCACGCCGAACAACCCGTCGTGAACTATCTGTTGGCTGCTGAAGCAGCTCAACAGCGTGGTGACGAGGCCCGCGCCAATCAGCATCTGGAGCGCGCGTCGGAGATGGCGTCTGACAACCAGATCCCGGTTGAGATCACCCGTGTTCGCCTGCAGCTGGCACGTAATGAAAACCATGCGGCGCGCCACGGCGTTGACCGTCTGCTGGAAATCACCCCTCGCCACCCTGAAGTGCTGCGCCTTGCCGAGCAGGCCTATATCCGTACCGGTGCCTGGGGTTCACTGCTGGACATTATTCCTTCGATGGCGAAAGCCGACGTGGGTGATGATGAACATCGTGACGAACTCCAGCGCATGGCGTGGATTGGTTTGATGGATCAGGCGCGTGCCGATCTGGGCAGCGATGGTCTGAAAACCTGGTGGAAGAATCAGAGCCGCAAAACGCGTCAGCAGGTTCCACTGCAGGTAGCGATGGCGGAACATCTGATTGAATGTGACGATCATGACACTGCGCAGGAGATCCTCCTCGACGGTCTGAAGCGCCAGTACGACGACCGACTGGTCATGGTGATCCCGCGTCTGAAAACCAACAACCCTGAGCAAATCGAAAAAGTGCTGCGTCAACAGATCAAAACCGTTGGCGATCGTCCGCTGCTCTGGAGCACACTGGGCCAGTCGCTGATGAAACACGGTGAATGGCAGGAGGCGAGCCTCGCCTTCCGTGCGGCGTTAAAACAGCGCCCGGACGCGTTTGACTACGCGTGGCTTGCCGATACGCTCGACAAGCAGCATAAGCCGGAAGAGGCTGCCGCCATGCGGCGCGACGGACTGCTTCTGACGTTGCAGAATAACGGGAATCAGCAGTAATCGTTAAAGAGGCCAAATGGCCTCTTTTTTTTGGTAAAAAAAACGCCTGCTATAAAAGCAGGCGTTAAAACAGGTCTGTAAGACAACATATTTGGTGCTTCACTCAACGTTATGCCCATGGTGTCTGATGAGGCCGAAGCGACATCTGTCAGTGGACGATAAGCACCGTAAATGGCTCTGCATCATTCCTGAGTTTATGAGGCACTGAGGCGAACATAAGAGATGGAATGAGCATCTACACGCATATTATTGCACGTTACATGCCAACGTTACACGAAGAAATTTTACATCGCGCAACATTTTAAGATAAAAGGAATTTCTGCTGCCAGGCCCTATCTCAAGCACCATAAAATGTTGGCAAAAGCGCAGAAGTGTCGTCAGAAAGAGACGGTTAAGACATTTATGCAATATTATTTTAATTTTCAATTAATTAAGTGTCGCTGGTTCGCGACAACAGGAAACGCGTATGTCGGGGAATGGATACAGAGGTGAAAAGCCGCAGAAAACAAAAAACCCCGCCGAAGCGGGGTTCAAAATTGGTCGGCGAGAGAGGATTCGAACCTCCGACCCACTGGTCCCAAACCAGTTGCGCTACCAAGCTGCGCTACTCGCCGATGTACTGCTTTTTGAATTTTTAGTTCAATTCATTAAAGTCGTGGTGCGAGGGGGGGGACTTGAACCCCCACGTCCGTAAGAACACTAACACCTGAAGCTAGCGCGTCTACCAATTCCGCCACCTTCGCAATTCACAACTCTTCAATAATGGGGTGGCTAATGGGATTCGAACCCACGACAACTGGAATCACAATCCAGGGCTCTACCAACTGAGCTATAGCCACCACTGTATTCTTTCACGCGGTACTGACTACTTCTCAGACCACCGCAGCTCTAGCGCCGGGATTAAAATGGCGCGCCCGACAGGATTCGAACCTGAGACCTCTGCCTCCGGAGGGCAGCGCTCTATCCAGCTGAGCTACGGGCGCTTAGCGCCGTTGCGGGGCTGGATATTACGTACCTCCGCCCCCGCTGTCTAGTGCTTTTTTGAAAAAAATGCGCGTTTGGTTATGGTTTGCACATTTTGCCGCTTATTCCTCCACTTTCTGCGTGGTGGCGCGGCGCCCCAGCCCAAATAGCTTATAGGCCGCCGTGACTGCGGCCAGGAAGATCATCCCGACAAACAGCGACATGCGGGTATCATCATTAAAGTACATCCCAATTAATACGCAAATCAGGAATGCCATCGTCAAATAGTTCGCATACGGGAACAGAATCGAGCGGAACGGATGGCTGGCAATCGCCTTTTTATGCGCATGGCGGAAACGCAGTTGGCTAATCAGGATAACGAACCACGGCACCATCCCCGGCAGCACGCTGGCGCTGTAGACATACACAAATACGCGCTGCGGATTTGGAATGATGTAGTTCAGGCATGAACCAATCAGCAGGATGGCAATCGACACCGCCACACCCGCAACAGGCACACCCGCACGAGATACCTTACTCATTGCCGCTGGCAACTGGTTGTTCTTCGAAAGCGCATACAGCATACGGCCGCAGCTGTACATTCCGCTGTTACAGCCAGACAACGCCGCCGTCAGGACAACAAAGTTGATGATACCTGCCGCCGCCGTGATACCAATCTTCGCGAACGTTAAGACAAACGGGCTACCGGTCGTACCGATGTCGTTCCACGGGAAGATGGTCACGATAACGAAGATCGCCCCCACATAGAAAATCAGGATACGCCACAGCACCTTACCCACCGCACTACGCAGCGTGACTTGCGGGTTCTTCGCTTCACCGGCGGTAATACCGATAAGCTCAACACCCTGATAGGACGCGACAACGATACACAGCGCCGTCAGGAAGCCTTTCCAGCCGCCAGCGAAGAAGCCGCCGTGTTCGGTCAGGTTACCGAAGCCAATCGCGTGGCCACCGTTGCCAAAGCCGAAGAAAATGACGCCGAGTCCAACCACAATCATCACGATGATGGTGGTGACTTTAATCATCGCAAACCAGAACTCAATTTCACCATACAGGCGAACGGCTGCCAGGTTTGCCAGTGCCACCAGCCCCACAGCAATCAGCGCCGGTATCCACTGGACCATATCCGGGAACCAGAACTGCACATACACCCCGATTGCGGTAATCTCCGAGATACCGACCGCCATCCACATAAACCAGTATGACCAGGCCGTCAGGTAGCCAAAGAACGGGCTCATGTAGCGGTGTGCATAGACAGCGAAGGAACCCGTCACCGGCTCCAGGAAGAGCATTTCCCCCATCGAACGCATGATGAAGAAAACAAACAGGCCAGCAATAATATAAGCCAGCAAAACTGATGGTCCTGCCCACTTGAGCGTGCTTGCAGAGCCCATAAACAGGCCCACGCCGATAGTGCCGCCCAGCGCTATCAGTTCAATATGACGAGCTTCCAGCCCACGCTGTAGCTCCGGTTTTTTCTCTGCCATAGATCCTCGGTTGTGTTTGCTGTTTCCCGGCTTAATGCCGGGTATTGTTTTTTAGGGGTACTAAAATACGGTGCGAATGGTTTCTTAAATTCTGCAAAATGGCAAACGATGCATTAAAAAAATAAATGCATTGCACAGATTCGCAGCAGTTTTGCAGGGGAGTTGCAGCGCGAATAGCATATCGCGCTACATTTTGATTACATTTTCCCGGTGTAATGCCAGGCGAGATAACGCAGCAGACGGAGCTGGCGTTTAATACGTGTCGGCTGCGACAGCAGGCGGTACAGCCACTCCAGTCCAAGATTTTGCCATACCTTCGGCGCACGTTTTACATGGCCAGTGAAAACGTCATAGGTCCCGCCGACGCCCATATAGAGGGCATCAGGGCAAACCAGACGACAATCACGCATCAGAATTTCCTGGCGCGGTGAGCCCATCGCCACGGTGACGATTTTCGCCCCGCTGTCGCGCACGCGGTCAAACAGCGCCTGCCGGTCCTCCGGCTTAAAGTAACCGTCCTGACTGCCCACAATATTAACATTCCACTGATGTCGCAGCTTTTGTTCGGTCTGTGCCAGAACCTCAGGCTTACCGCCAATCAGAAACACTGGCGTACCTTCTGCTCCTGCCCGTGCCATCAGCTGCTCCCAGAGATCGGCCCCCGCGACGCGAGAAACATTAGCGCCAGGAAACTTTTTGCGGATGGAGCGCACCACGCTGATACCGTCCGCGTATTTAAACTCGGCGGCGTCTATCAGGCTTCTGACTTCCGCGTTATCTTCTACCGCCAGCATCTTTTCCGCATTGATGGCGACCAGCGTACCGGATTTCATCTGGCCGCCAGCAAAGAGAAAATCCAGCGCGTGTTGCATATCGCGCCAGCCAATAAGCTGCAGGCCACGAAGCGCGTAGCGCGGTGCAGAGGTTGTGTCGGTCATGACTATCCTTACTCAGACTTGCGATAGCGTTCTGCTGCCCTGTGGCTCGCGCTTATGCACGAGTCCTGCACTGTCAAACAGCCAGTACAGCAGCTTGGCCAGCAGCAGACAGACGCCGAAAACGACCATGAAGAAAACCACACGCGAGACAAATGAATCCAGACCCTCGCGCGCCAGAACGATCATATTGAAAATGGCACCAAAGCAGAAACTGTGCAAAATGGCGGCCTTGTAGCGGTTAGTCTCTTCATTGCCAAGTACGTAGAGCCAGTCAAACCATTTGATAATCAGCCCTACCACCACCGCGCCCGGCAGAATAAACCAGCTTCCGCCCATCACCACCAGCGAACCAATCAGCGTGGGGGAGATAGCCAGACCAGAATGGTTGTTCAGCACTTCCCAGGTAAAGTAGTTCGCCGTATTGAGCACGGCACCTGGACGATCAGGCCATAGCCACGATGGGATAAAGACATAGAAGTCACGCACAATGGGCGCCAGCCCCTGAAAATCGATCTTGTCGTAGTTTTGCAGCAGTAAAGCGAGGTTTTCCCACGGCGAGAAGGTATCGCGCGTGAGATACAGGAAGGTGTAAAACGCTTCGTCACCGGCCACGTTCAACCCGTAGCGCTTCAGGGCCAGCCAGAACATCCCCACAATGCCAAACACGCCCGCTGCCGCCAGCATCCACAGGGAGATCCACCCGCGAATGATGCCGATAAACAGGAAGATCGCAAAGGCGATAATAATGTTGGCGCGCGTCCCCCCCACAATCATGTAGGTCAGGAAACCAAAGGCGACCGTGCTCACCAGGAAGAAGAGCCAGGCCTTACTGTCCTGGCGCAGGAAAAAGATCACCAGCATTGCCGGGATGAAGAAATAGAAGAAGCGCTTAAGCGCCACGCCCGAAACTTCGGCAGAAAAAATCTGGCTGTAGGAGTGCAGCTTAAACAGCAAAAAGCCGTTATGCATGAAGAAGATCCCCACGCTGACCAGCGCGATGGTCATCAGCATCACCCACGTCAGATGGGTCTCCACCCGGTTCATGGTGAAAAGCGGACGACGCGGCGCACTCGCTTTCACCGCACGCAGACGCGTTTTATAGGTGACGTAGTACACCGCATAAAAGCAGGTCGCCGACAATAGCGCCTGGAGCAGGATCTCCGGCGGCGCAACGCTCACGTCAAAACGGAAAACCAGAATGCTGGTCAGTGGAAATCCGAAGAAGAAGGTCAGAAGAAACAGTAACGAGAAGAAGACGTTAAAGTTAAAACGCACGCGGCGGAACTCAAACCAGGTCAGTGTGGCGATGAATAAGGTGCTCAGAAGCCATACCACTAACAAGCCGCTGAATTGCAACTGGCTCATGCGTTGTCTCCTGAAGCGATACGCAGCGCACGGTGCCACGGCGTAAGGTAGTTCGGGCTAAAGAAATCGATGGTACTTTTATCCACCAGCGCCAGCTGACGCTGGGCTTCGCGTACCACCTCCACATTCAGGGTATCCGTGGTGAACAGCACCGGAATGTGTTGCTCAGCCATATCCTGCCAGAAGGGGTTATCGCGATTAAGCACACACGGAACGCCAGCCTGAATCAGCAGACACAGCGTACCAATCCCCTGCTGGCGGGCAAAGATGAAATAGCCGAGATCGCACTGACGAAGCAGCGCCAGATAGTCATCAAATTCCAGCTTATCGCACAGGATATTCACATTCTCCGGGCTAAACAGCGACAGAGCCTGCTGACGAACGTCAGTGATATAAGCATCATTATTGGCCGGATAGCCCATCGGCACAACGACATTCACCGTGTCGCCAAACTGCTGATGTACCGCCTTCAGCGCAGCAATATGCTCGTTGCTGCGATCGCCGGAGTTGCCTACCAGAATCGTCAGTTTGCCCTCACGCGGCGTATCGTTTGCCATGTTATTCAACGCCGGGTTCATGCGTGTCGGGAAATAGAGCAGCTCACCGCGAACGTTGGGGTGTTGTTTCGCAAAGTAATTGAGATCGCCACGAGTGGCAAATACACGGCCAACGCGGCCCTGCGCCATACGCCGTAGCGGGTAGAACAGTCGGAATTTCCAGCCGCGGGAGACTTCATAGAGATCGGCTCCCCAGATATGCCAGCTGCACTGGGAAGGTTTAATCCCGCCGCTCAAAAGAGCCAGCCACAGACCGGTATTAAATTGTCCATGGAAGAAGAAGCGCTGCTCACGATCCGCCTTCGCTTTGGCGACAACCGCCTTCGCCAGTGCGGCTTTATCCGGCCAGAAAGTGAGAGTTAGCGCCGGGCACGCCTCGCTCAGACCCTTATCCTGGCCTGCAACCATAAACTCGCGCGCATCGGGATCCCCCGGTGCCAGCTCATCATTGAAGAACCGCAAAACGGTCTGGTTATGGTGTGGGATATCCGATCCCAGTATGTGAATCAGTGCAGTCATGCGCGTTTACGCCAAAGTAAAAATACGCCGCAACAGGCAGCGAAATAAACGATATAGGTTGCCATATAGGCCTGAGCCGCCCCCAGCGCACCGTGTGCCGGGATCAGCCAGTGTGAGAACGCCGTCAGGAGCGTAAACTGGCTGATCTCCGCCAGGATATACAAACGCAGCGAGGCTTTCGCAATCACCAGATACCCGAAAACGTAAGCGCCTACTTTCAGCACATCCCCCACCAGTTGCCAGGCAAACAGATCGCGCATGGCGATGAATTTCGCCGAAAAGAGCAGCCAGATGGCGACATCACGCAATAACCACACGGTAAAACTGGCCGCCGCCACGGCGGGAAGCACAAAACGTAGCGAACGGGCAATCTCGCGGGTAATATCCTGTCGGGAGCTCAGACGCGATAAGGTTGGCAGCAACCAGACGCTAAAGGAAGCCGTTATAAATTGGAGGTAGGCGTCAGAAATGCTGCTGACACCCTGCCAAATCCCCACCTCATCCCAGCTGTAATGCGCCGCCAGCTGGTTTCGCATCATCACGTAGGCCACCGGCAGCGTCACAGAGGTAATGAGCGCCATCAGCGTAAATTTGCCAAGCTGGCCCGCCAGGACTTTGTCCCATTGCGGTTTCAGGTAGCTTAAAGGGATAACACCCCGACGCATCAGCATAAACGGCGCCGGAACGACCACTAACGCAGGTACCAGCGCCAGACCCAGCAGCGCACCTTCATACCCGCCCAGACGATAGCAAAAGTAATAGGCGATAACACCAATGACGCTGCCCAGGATCAGCGCAAGCGCGTTCCCGGCAGCATCACGAAACCCTTTCATCAGCGCCAGCAGCAGGTTAGCCCACGCGATCCCCATCTGAACCAGAGCGATCAGACGCACCAGCCCTTCATAATGCGTGTGTCCAAACAGCCCCTGGCTAATGGGGGCCGCCGCCAGCAGAAACACCGCGGCCAGCAGAGTCGAGAAACCTAACACCATCGCCGACGATGTGCCGACAACTTTGCGCAGCTGCGCCGCGTCGTCCTGATGCTGTGCAACGTATTTCGTGACGCCGTTAAAGATCCCGGCCCCGGCCAATACCCCAAGGACGGTGACAAGCTGGCGGAAATTGCCCGCCAGACCCACTCCTGAAGGGCCGAATGAGACGGCTAACAGCTTGACGACCAGCAGCCCGGCGCCAATTTTGACAAGTGTGGACGCGGCGGTCCACACCGATGCTTTTGCCAGAGACATATCAGCCGAAATAGCTCAGAAGGGTATTAATCACCGTGCGCTGATTAACTGGCGCGAGGTTGTAGAACAGTGGCAAGCGAAGCAAACGCTCACTTTCTTTCGTGGTGTAACGGTCTTCACCCGCGAATGTCCCGAACGCTTCACCGGCCGGGCTGGAGTGCAGCGGAATGTAGTGGAACACCGCCATAATCTCCGCCTCTTTCAGCCAGGCAATCAGCTTGCTGCGATCGTCGTTATCGCGCAATTTGATGTAGAACATATGGGCATTGTGGACGCAGTCTGCCGGAATGGTCGGCAGCGCAATACGCCCGGCTTTTGCCAGCGGTGCCAGCGCGTCGTAATAGGTTTGCCACAGGGACAGACGCTGCAGGTTAATGCGCTCTGCCGCTTCCAGCTGTGCCCACAGGTACGCCGCCTGCAGATCCGCCATCAGATAGCTTGAGCCGATATCGCGCCAGGTGTACTTATCAACCTGGCCACGGAAGAACTGGCTGCGGTTGGTGCCTTTTTCGCGGATCACTTCCGCACGCTCAACCAGCGCGCGGTCGTTGATCAGCGTCGCGCCGCCTTCACCACCTGCGGTGTAGTTTTTGGTTTCGTGGAAGCTAAAGCAGCCGATATGGCCGATGGTGCCGAGCGCGCGTCCTTTGTAGGTAGACATCACGCCCTGAGCGGCATCTTCCACCACAAACAGGTTATGCTTTTTCGCGATCGCCATAATGGTGTCCATTTCACAGGCCACGCCCGCGTAATGGACCGGAACAATCGCCCGCGTTTTATCAGTGATCGCCGCTTCAATCAGCGTTTCATCGATATTCATGGTGTCCGGGCGAATATCCACAAAGACGATTTTCGCCCCGCGTAACACAAACGCGTTCGCCGTGGAGACGAAGGTGTAGCTCGGCATAATCACTTCATCACCGGGCTGAATATCCAGCAGCAGCGCAGCCATTTCCAGCGATGCCGTACAGGAAGGGGTCAGCAGCACTTTAGCGCTGTGAAAACGCTGTTCCATCCACTGCTGGCAGCGACGGGTAAACCCACCATCACCGCAGAGTTTGCCGCTGCCCATAGCAGACTGCATATAGTCGAGTTCGGTTCCCACGACGGGTGGTGCGTTAAATGGAATCATCTTGTCACCTGTATAACCAGTAGGCGGTGGCGTCGATGTTAGCACCACTCGCAATATAACGTTTAAGCGCAGCGGTGTTGCCCATCTGGGTCGCCACCCGCAGCGTCGAGACCTGTTGCTGCTGCGCCCAGTGTAGCGCCGCCTGCATGAGTTTCTCGCCCATACCCCGCCCGGCTAATAAGCCGATACGCGCCTCGCGCTCGTTGAGCTTGCGAAGCGAAACAAAGCCCTGGATCGGGCCGTCCGCCGCGCGGAACACCAGACAAACATGATCAAACGTCCCCTTTACCGCATTTTCAATCCACTGGGCATAGAAACGTCCGCTGTCTTCAGGAGCATACCAGGGGGCACGAAAGCGGCTGCGGGCAAACGCCTGCGCCGCCATTTCGCGCAGTACCGGGATATCCTGCTCAGTTGCGATCTCCGCGCCTGGCGCCTCATGCCGGGTTAGCGTAATGGCAAGATCAACTTCACCTTCCACCAGCTGAAATCCGTGTTGCTGAAGCGCATCCAGCAGATCAGCACGCTCCGCCGGGATCTTCGCCTGTACCCGCTGCCAGACGCGAAAGTCGGCGTCAGTCAGTGCCGGTGCCGTTTCGCGCAGGCGCAGAATGGCTGAAGGCAGGCCAAAAAACTGGCTCTCCCACTCAAGGGACTCAAGCGTCCCGTTCAGGTTGATCAACGCCAGACACCTTTGGTATCAACAACGTAACGCTGCTGAACGGCATGAGCGGGAGTCGCTTTAAACTCTTTATGATCCACCAGCAGCACCAGTACGTCCGCCGTGGTCAGCGCGTCATCCAGCGCGGTAAGCGTGCAGTGCCCCGCCAGTTTTGCCGGCAGTTCATGAATATTCGGCTCGACCACCAGCGTTTCGCCCGTGTGCCATTGGGCAATCATCTCAGCAATTTCCATTGCCGGGCTTTCGCGCAGATCGTCGATGTTGGGTTTGAACGCCAGGCCAAAGCAGGCAATTTTCAATTCGCTGGCCCGTTTGCCGCTCTCAGACAGACAATCTGCTACCGTGGTTTTAACCTGGTTCAGGACCCAGTGTGGCTTGCTGTCGTTGACTTCACGCGCGGTGCGGATCAGACGAGCCTGATCCGGATTTTGCGCCACGATAAACCATGGGTCGACGGCGATACAGTGACCGCCCACGCCAGGGCCTGGCTGCAGAATGTTAACGCGTGGATGGCGATTCGCCAGGCTGATTAACTCCCAGACGTTAATCCCCTGATCGGCGCAGATCAGCGACAGTTCATTGGCAAAAGCGATGTTCACGTCGCGGAAACTGTTTTCCGTCAGTTTGCACATTTCGGCGGTACGGGAGTTGGTCACCACGCATTCGCCTTCGAGGAAAATCTTGTACAGCGCGCTGGCACGAGCGGAACAAACAGGCGTCATACCGCCAATCACGCGGTCGTTTTTAATCAGTTCGACCATGACCTGCCCCGGCAGCACGCGCTCCGGACAATAGGCGATATTGATATCGGCCTGTTCTCCCGCCTGCTGCGGGAAGCTTAAATCAGGCCGGGCTTCTGCCAGCCATTGTGCCATCTGCTCGGTTGCTCCAACCGGAGACGTGGACTCCAGGATCACCAGCGCCCCTTTCTTCAGCACAGGTGCAATAGATTTCGCAGCGGCCTCGACGTAGACCATGTCGGGCTCATGGTCGCCTTTAAATGGCGTCGGCACAGCGATGAGATAAGCATCGGCTTCAACCGGCGTGGTACTGGCGCGCAGGAATCCCCCATCAACGGCCTCTTTGACCACGCGGTCGAGATCGGGCTCCACAATATGGATTTCGCCACGGTTAATGGTTTCCACCGCGCGCGCGTTGATGTCCACGCCTACAACCTGTTTTTGACGGGAGGCAAAGGCTGCCGCAGTAGGCAAGCCAATGTAGCCAAGACCAATGACAGAGATGGTAGTAAAACTCATAGCGATACCCGATTGTGTTTAAGTGCATGCAAAATACGGCCACAAGCCAGCCCATCACCGTACGGGTTATGGGCCCGGCTCATCGCCTGATACGCTTCTTCGTCGTGCAACAGACGCGTCACTTCATCGACGATGCGCTGCTTATCCGTGCCGACCAGACGCACCGTGCCCGCTTTTACCGCTTCCGGACGCTCGGTGGTTTCACGCATCACCAGCACCGGCTTGCCAAGGGAAGGCGCCTCTTCCTGAATACCACCTGAATCGGTGAGGATCAGCCAGGCATGGTTCATCAGCCAGACAAACGGCATGTAATCCTGCGGCTCAATCAGAAGGACATTTTCAACATGCCCCAGTATGCGGTTGACCGGCTCGCTGACGTTAGGGTTGAGATGCACCGGATAGACAATCTGCACGTCTTCATTTTGCGCAGCGATTTCAGCCAGCGCATGACAGATTTGCTCGAAACCCCGGCCAAAGCTCTCACGACGGTGACCGGTGACCAGAATGGTTTTTTTACCGTTGTTCAAAAACGGATAGCGCGCAGCGAGTTCACGCTGGAGATCGTCATTTGACAGTACGCGGTCACGTACCCAAATCAGGGCATCGATAACCGTATTGCCTGTCACAAAGATTTTTTTGTCAGCGATATTTTCACGCAGCAGGTTCTGGCGCGAATTTTCGGTGGGTGCAAAGTGGTACATCGCCAGATGCCCGGTGAGCGTACGGTTAGCTTCTTCCGGCCACGGCGAGTAAAGGTTGCCGGTACGCAGGCCCGCTTCAACGTGGCCGACAGGAATACGTTGATAAAACGCCGCCAGACTGGTTGCCACGGTGGTGGTGGTGTCGCCATGCACCAGCACGACATCAGGCTTAAAGGATTCCAGAATGGGCTTAAGCTCTTGCAGAATACGGCAGGTTATCTCCGTTAATCCCTGCCCCGGCTTCATAATATTGAGGTCGTAATCCGGGACGATGGAAAAGAGCGTTAAGACCTGATCAAGCATCTCCCGGTGTTGCGCAGTCACGCACACTTTCGCTTCAATATCAGGATCGCTGGCCAGCGCATGCACCAGAGGGGCCATCTTGATGGCCTCCGGCCTGGTGCCAAATACGGTAAGTACTTTCACATCGATTCTCTTCGATTAGGCGATGAAGGCCGTAGCCTTCATCGTAGACGGCGTTCTTAATTTGTGCGACGACGTATTAACGCCACGCCAGCGCCCGTCAGTGCGCCTACAATCCCCCACATGATCATCAGGAATGCACGACGCGGACTATCGCGTTTTACAGGTTCTTCAGGCGTTCGCAAATAACGATAGGTCTGAAAACGCGGGTCCAGCGTTGGACCGACATTCAGGGTGTTGAGCATGGCGCGGTTTTGATCGTAGTCGAGGTCAAAATCAGGGCCAACGGCCTGAAGGTTTTCCAGACGTGCCTGCAGCATGGGACGACCAAGCAGGAACATTTCAGAATCAGGCAGTTCATCCGCCGGGACATCCGTTTCGCTGCGGGAAATATTGTGCTGCTCTGCAATTTTCAGCGCCTGCTCAATATTGTGTACGCGGCGAGAGAAAATGGCTTGTGCCACCTCTTCCTGACGTTTTACCTGGGCTTTCATCTGGATGGTACGGGCCGCCCAGGCGCCTTTAAGCTCTTCATTAAGATGGCTTGCGGCACGCTGGCTGGCAAAAGCCACATACTGACGCAACAGATTATTGGCATCCGGTGCCGTTTCCGCTATCAGTTTGACGCTATCATTAACGTTACGCAGCGCATCTCCCGGCATAAACTGAATGTTGTTTATCAGGTCATCCAAAAACGCAGCATCCGCTTTACTGTTGCCCACCATGCGTTGCTTGTAATAGTCCGTCTGGCTCCAGAAATCACGACGCGTGTCCCAGGAGGCCAGTTGCATCACAAACTCTTTATACGCCTCATCCATGACGGAAACCTGATCGGGCGTCGCCAGATTCGCCTTGATATCCAGGTTACGCAGGAACTGCTGCTGGGAATAAAACCCGCCAAGCATGTTAACCGTTGGTCTGTCTGTAATTGCCGTGGCGCTCCACTCTTGTTTTGCAAAGAAGGTGTAGGCCAGCGCTAACAGTGCGAACCCCAGCGCGATCCCCGCAATCCAAAGTTTGCCTGCCCATAACACGCGAAACAAACCCCGAATATCCAGTTCATTCTCAGTTACCACTGATTTCGCTCCCGCCAACGGTTGAGTCATCATAGTCCCGGTTTTACTTAGTTAATGTTGTGTTTTTGTCATTGTTACGACGCATCCTGCGTTTAAGACGTTTAATGAATCGCGCCACTTTCCATGCGCGCTTGATGCAGTAGCCGTACAGGAAAAACGCAAGCAAGAATAATACCAACATTACCCATTCTGGAATGAAATGCGCATATTCTGCAGCGACGCCAATCGCGGCCAGAATAGCAGCGGCAAGGGTAATCAGGACAAACGCCTGACGAGAGGTAAAGCCCGCGCGCATGATGAGATGATGAATATGCTGACGGTCGGGAGAGAAAGGACTCATTCCTTTACGCAGACGGCGATACATAATCGCCACCATATCCATTAATGGGATGGCAATGATCCACAAGGCCGTCACAGGGCTAATCGGATGAGTTTTACCCTGCGTGGTTTCCAGCAAAATCCAGATAACCGTAAAACCAATGAGTGTACTGCCCGCATCACCCATAAAGACTTTATAGCGACGCCCCAGCGCACCGAGGTTCAGGAGAATATAAGGCAGGATGGCGGCAATCATGGCGAAGCACCACATTGACAAACTGTACTGACCATCAAACCAGAGAATGATGCCGATAGCGGCAAAGGAAACCGAAGACAACCCGCCGAGCAGACCGTCAATACCGTCCACCATGTTGAAAGCGTTAATCGCAGCCCAGACAGCAAACAGCGTCAGGAAGAAGCCAAATGGACCCAGGACTAACTCCCAGGGGCCAAACACATAACCGAGGCTTCTCAGGTAAAGTCCGCCAACGACCATCATAATCACGCCAATCGCCGCCTGGACGGTGGCGCGGATCTTCACCGCGATATCGAATCGGTCATCCAGTGCCCCAACGAGAACCAGGACACCCGCACAGGCAAGATAGAGGGCGGCGTGTGGAATATAATAATCCGCAATGCCAAACGTGAAACAAATGCCAGCGTAAACAGAAATCCCTCCCACCAGAGGAATAAGTCCCTGATGACGTTTACGAAAATTAGGTTTATCCACCAACCCTATTCTTTTTGCCACCTTACGCGCAATGAACAAAAAACAGGTTGTGAATAAAAAAATACTGATCAGCTCAGTTACGGCGGTGAGTAGATTCACAATGGATTGCTCTCAACAAATGTTAGTCCCGGAAGTATAACCATGAAGTCTCCGCCTCAGAAGTATTAAAGGTGGCTTCTTACAACTCCCTTTGTATATTTTTCAATCAATTATTTCTTTGACTGTACAAACGGTCCTATTGTCGCACCGACCGGTCAAAATTGGGAGTGTGTGGTAATAGCGTATAGTCCATAAAAGAAAAACGCCACGTAAAAACGTGGCGTTCACTGGCTTTATTTGCGTTACGAGCGCTTCATCATGTCGAAGAAATCGTCGTTGGTTTTGGTCATCGCCAGTTTGTTAATGAGGAACTCCATTGCGTCGATTTCACCCATCGGATGGATGATTTTGCGCAGGATCCACATTTTCTGCAGCTCTTCCTGAGTGGTGAGCAGCTCTTCCTTACGGGTACCGGAGCGGTTGTAGTCGATAGCCGGGAAGACACGTTTTTCCGCAATCTTACGAGAGAGGTGCAGTTCCATGTTGCCTGTCCCTTTAAACTCTTCGTAGATAACTTCGTCCATTTTGGAGCCGGTATCGATCAGCGCCGTCGCGATGATGGTCAGGCTACCGCCCTCTTCCACATTACGTGCAGCACCGAAGAAGCGCTTAGGACGATGCAGGGCGTTAGCATCCACACCACCGGTCAGTACTTTACCGGAAGCCGGGACCACGGTGTTGTAGGCACGCGCCAGACGGGTGATGGAGTCGAGCAGAATGATAACGTCTTTCTTGTGCTCAACCAGGCGTTTCGCCTTCTCGATCACCATTTCCGCAACCTGAACGTGACGGGATGCCGGCTCGTCAAAGGTAGAAGCCACAACTTCACCCTTCACCAGACGCTGCATCTCGGTCACTTCTTCCGGACGCTCGTCAATCAGCAGTACCATGAGCACACAGTCAGGATGGTTGTAGGCAATGCTCTGCGCGATATTCTGCAGCAGCATGGTTTTACCCGCTTTTGGCGGTGCCACAATCAGACCACGTTGACCACGACCAATTGGCGAAGCCAGATCCAGAACGCGTGCGGTTAAGTCTTCGGTAGAACCGTTACCACGCTCCATACGCAGACGAGAGTTCGCGTGAAGAGGCGTTAAGTTCTCAAAGAGGATCTTATTACGCGAGTTTTCCGGTTTGTCGTAGTTAACTTCGTTAACTTTCAACAGCGCAAAGTAGCGTTCACCCTCTTTTGGAGGACGAATCTTACCTGAAATGGTGTCACCAGTGCGGAGGTTGAAACGGCGGATTTGGCTGGGGGATACGTAGATGTCGTCAGGGCCGGCGAGGTAGGAGCTGTCTGCAGAGCGGAGGAAACCAAATCCGTCTTGCAATATCTCCAGCACACCGTCGCCAAAGATATCTTCGCCACTCTTAGCGTGCTGCTTCAGGATGGCGAAAATGATGTCCTGCTTGCGCATACGAGCCTGGTTTTCCAGTCCCATATTTTCGCCGAGAGTGATCAGCTCAGAAACCGGCGTATTCTTTAATTCGGTAAGATTCATAATGGTGTGGGTTCTTAAACTCGGGGTGATTCTCGAACTTAATGTTGTGAATGGTATGGCAGGGTCATCCATGCCTGTTTAGCGGCCATCAACTCATGTCTGTTCGCTGTCTGGTCACAGGGAAAGAACGCAGATCTGAAACGACAAGACGGATTGAGTGACAAGCCCGGAATTTAGCCACTTCACGCACTGTTTATGTTAACAACGGGAAGTTTCGGGTAAAACAAGATTCAAACAACAAGATATGTTTAAAACGAAGTCATAGCTAACTTAGCACGACTTAAGCCGGGCGTCCAGAGTTGCAGATCATTTAGGACTCTGGACGCGCAGCGGAGAAACCTTACGCCAGGTTAGCGTCGAGGAACTCTTTCAGTTGACCTTTGGACAGTGCGCCCACTTTGGTCGCCGCCACTTCGCCATTTTTGAACAGCAGCAGGGTCGGGATGCCACGGATACCGTATTTTGGCGCGGTGCCCGGGTTCTGGTCGATGTTCAGCTTGGCAACGGTCAGTTTGCCCTGATATTCGTCAGCGATCTCATCCAGAATCGGGGCGATCATTTTGCAAGGACCACACCATTCAGCCCAGAAATCGACGAGGGTCAGCCCGTCAGCCTTAAGTACGTCCGTGTCAAAACTGTCGTCAGTCAGGTGAATAATTTTATCGCTCATATATAACTCCACAGGAATAAGCCTGGTGCGTTGGTTTCGCCTTCATCAACGACGTGTTGATGTCGCATTAACCAACTAAAGGTTGACTTTATTTCACCGGATACGCTTTCGTAAAGCAATAGTAAGCTGATATTCTACCACACTATGAGCAAAACACATTTAACAGAACAGAAGTTTTCCGACTTCGCCCTGCACCCAAAAGTGATTGAAGCCCTTGAAAATAAAGGGTTTCATAACTGCACGCCCATTCAGGCTCTCGCCCTGCCGCTGACGCTGGCCGGTCGTGATGTAGCAGGGCAGGCGCAAACCGGTACTGGCAAAACGATGGCGTTTTTAACGTCAACGTTTCATTATTTACTTTCTCATCCAGCGATTGCAGACCGCAAAGTTAACCAGCCGCGCGCGCTTATCATGGCTCCGACGCGAGAACTGGCGGTACAGATCCACGCAGACGCTGACCCCCTAACGCAGGCGACTGGCCTGAAGATCGGCCTGGCTTACGGCGGCGATGGCTACGATAAGCAGCTGAAAGTGCTGGAAAGCGGCGTGGATATCCTGATCGGAACCACTGGCCGTCTTATCGACTATGCAAAACAGAACCACATTAACCTTGGCGCAATCCAGGTTGTGGTGCTGGATGAAGCCGACCGCATGTACGATCTGGGCTTCATTAAAGACATCCGCTGGCTGTTCCGTCGCATGCCGCCGGCAAATCAGCGTCTGAACATGCTGTTCTCCGCGACCCTTTCTTATCGCGTACGCGAGCTGGCGTTCGAGCAGATGAACAACGCCGAATATGTGGAAGTGGAACCGGAGCAGAAAACAGGTCACCGCATTAAAGAAGAGCTCTTCTATCCCTCCAATGAAGAGAAAATGCGCCTGCTGCAGACGCTGATCGAAGAAGAGTGGCCAGATCGCGCCATTATCTTCGCGAACACGAAACACCGCTGTGAAGATATCTGGGGCCATCTGGCTGCGGATGGTCACCGTGTGGGTCTGCTGACCGGCGATGTCGCACAGAAAAAACGCCTGCGTATTCTCGACGAATTTACCCGTGGCGATCTTGATATTCTGGTCGCAACTGACGTGGCAGCACGTGGTCTGCACATTCCCGCCGTCACGCACGTCTTCAACTATGACCTGCCGGATGACTGCGAAGATTACGTACACCGCATTGGTCGTACTGGTCGTGCGGGCGCAAGCGGTCACTCTATTAGCCTTGCGTGTGAAGAATACGCGCTGAATCTTCCGGCGATTGAGACCTACATTGGTCACTCTATTCCACAGAGTAAATACAATCCGGATGCGCTGTTAAGCGAACTGCCGCCGCCTAAGCGCCTTACCCGCGCCCGCTCCGGTAATGGCCCGCGTCGTTCTGGCGCACCGCGTAATCGTCGTCGTTCAGGTTAAGAAAATATGCTCAGCTCCACCTCGCTTTATGCGGCAATTGATCTCGGTTCGAATAGTTTTCATATGCTGGTTGTGCGCGAGGTGGCGGGAAGCATACAAACGCTGACGCGCATTAAGCGCAAGGTCCGCCTCGCGGCGGGCCTGAGCAGCGATAATTATCTCTCTCCCGAAGCCATGGAACGTGGCTGGCAGTGTCTGCGTCTCTTTGCCGAACGCCTGCAGGATATCCCCCATTCGCAAATTACCGTTGTCGCCACCGCGACGCTGCGCCTGGCAGTAAATGCCGTGGATTTTATTGCCAAAGCGCAGGAAATTCTCGGGTGCCCGGTTCAGGTTATCAGCGGTGAAGAAGAAGCGCGTCTGATCTATCAGGGGGTTGCGCACACGACGGGGGGCGACGATCGCCGTCTGGTCGTGGATATCGGGGGTGCCAGCACCGAGCTCGTCACCGGCACGGGTGCGCAGGCGACTTCGCTGTTCAGCCTGTCGATGGGCTGTGTGACCTGGCTTGAGCGCTACTTTGCTGACCGAAATCTGGGCAAAGAGAACTTCGATGAAGCGGAAAATGCTGCCCGCGAGGTGTTACGTCCGGTGATGGACGAACTGCGCTATCACGGCTGGAAAGTCTGCGTAGGTGCTTCAGGTACCGTGCAGGCGTTGCAGGAAATCATGATGGCCCAGGGGATGGACGAGCGGATCACGCTGACCAAACTCCAGCAGCTGAAACAGCGTGCGATTCAGTGTGGTCGTCTGGAAGAGCTGGAGATAGAGGGCCTGACGCTGGAACGCGCGCTGGTCTTCCCGAGTGGTCTGGCCATTTTGATCGCCATTTTTACCGAACTGAACATCCAGTGTATGACGCTGGCTGGCGGCGCGCTGCGTGAAGGTCTGGTCTACGGAATGCTGCATCTTTCAGTTGATCAGGATATTCGTACCCGCACTCTGCGTAACGTACAGCGCCGCTTTATTGTCGATACCGATCAAGCGCAACGGGTGGGACAACTGGCCTCTTTGTTTGCCGATCAGGTCAAGAACAGCTGGGATATTGAACCCTTAAGCCGCGATTTGTTGCTAAGTGCCTGTGCGCTGCATGAAATTGGTCTGAGCGTCGAGTATAAGCAGGCGCCGCTGCACGCAGCCTGGCTGGTGCGTAATCTCGATCTGCCGGGTTACACGCCGGCACAAAAGAAACTGCTGGCAACGTTACTGCTGAACCAGACCAACGCCGTTGACCTCTCCTCGTTACATCAGCAAAACGCTGTGCCGCCGCGCGTGGCCGAGCATCTGTGTCGCCTGCTGCGTCTGGCAATTCTGTTTGCCAGCCGACGTCGCGATGATTTGCTGCCCAACATTCGTCTGGTGGCGGATGACGAAAGACTGTCGCTGACGCTGCCGGAACACTGGATTGATAATCACCCGCTTGGGGCAGAGATGATTGAGCAGGAGTGTCAGTGGCAGAGCTATGTGCACTGGGCGCTTGAAGTGAAATAACACGCTGTACATTGCCGGGTGGCGGCTTCGCCATACCCGGCCAGCACATTCTTATCCCTTTTCTTTGGCTTTTGCCAGCATCGCGCGAATGTTCGCGACGTTAGCCTGGCCTTTGTGCATCCGTTCTTCTGCGGTAATGACTTTGCGTTCCTGTTCCCAGATCAGATCGTCCTGCGGCAGTTCGAGCAAGAAACGGCTCGGTTCCGGGCGCACCAGTTCACCGTACTGTCTGCGCTCTTTGCACAGCGTGAACGTCAGCTCTTTCTGCGCACGGGTAATGCCCACGTAGGCCAGACGACGCTCTTCATCGACGTTATCTTCATCAATGCTGCTCTGGTGCGGCAGTAAGCCCTCTTCCATGCCGACCAGATAGACATACGGGAATTCCAGCCCTTTTGACGCATGCAGCGTCATCAGCTGTACCTGATCGGCCTCCTCTTCGCTCTCACCGCGCTCCATCATATCTCGCAGCGTAAAGCGGGTAACGACCTGGGTCAGGGTCATCGGCTCGTCGATTTCAGAACCTTCCAGCATTTCCGTCATCCAGCTGAACAGCTGGTTAACGTTTTTCATGCGCATCTCCGCCGCCTTCGGGCTGGCAGAGGTTTCATACAGCCAGGATTCATAGTCGATGCCGTGGATCAGATCGCGAACGGCGGCAACCGGTTCACGCTCCGCCAGACGCTGGACTTTACCAAGCCAGTGGGTAAAGCGGGTTAACGAATCATAGCCGCGCCCGGTTAACGTCTGGCTCAGCCCCATGTCAAAGCTCGCGGTGAACAGGCTTTTGTTGCGCGTCATCGCCCATTCTCCGAGCTTTTGCAGCGTCGCCGGGCCAATTTCACGTTTCGGGGTGTTCACGATACGCAAAAACGCGCTGTCATCATCCGGGTTAGTCAGCACGCGCAGATAGGCCAGCAGATCTTTGATTTCAGGCCGCGAGAAGAACGAAGTTCCACCCGAAATTTTGTACGGGATGCGGTTCTGCATCAGCATCTTTTCAAAGACGCGTGACTGGTGGTTGCCGCGATAGAGGATCGCGTAATCTTTATATTCCGTTTTATTGACGAAGTGGTGCGCAATCAGCTCGCCCGTCACGCGCTCCGCTTCATGCTCTTCGTTGTTGGCACTGAGCACTTTTAGTTCTGTGCCATAGCCAAGTTCGGAGAACAGGCGTTTTTCGAAGACGTGCGGGTTATTGGCAATCAGGATATTTGCCGCTTTCAGGATGCGCCCGGAGGAGCGGTAGTTCTGTTCCAGCTTGATCACCTGCAGCGCCGGAAAATCTTTGCTCAGCAGCACCAGGTTTTGTGGACGCGCACCGCGCCAGGAGTAGATTGACTGGTCATCATCGCCTACCACGGTGAAACGCGCACGCTGTCCCACCAGCAGCTTCACCAGCTCATACTGACTGGTGTTGGTGTCCTGGTATTCATCCACCAGCAGGTAGCGGATCTTATTCTGCCAGCGTTCACGCACCTCTTCATTACGCTGCAGGAGCAGCGTGGGCAGCAGGATCAGATCGTCAAAATCCAGCACGTTACACGCTTTCATATGTGCATCGTACAGACCGTAGCAGTGAGCGAAGATCCGATCCCGCTCACCTTTGGCGCTCGCCGCCGCCTGAGCGGGGGTCATCAGATCGTTTTTCCAGTTGGAGATCGTCGAGATCAGCTGCTGCAACAGCACTTTGTCATCTTCGATCAGCCCCTCGGTAAGCTCTTTAAGCAATGCCACCTGATCGGTGTCGTCGAAGAGCGAGAAGTTGGATTTCATCCCCAGCGCCGCGTATTCACGTTTGATGATATCCAGCCCCAGCGTGTGGAACGTGGAGATCATCAGGCCTCGCGCCTCTTTACGCCCCAGCGTCTGGCCGACACGCTCTTTCATCTCGCGCGCCGCTTTATTGGTAAAGGTCACCGCCGCAATGTGCCGGGCCTGATACCCACAGCCGCGGATCAGGTGGGCAATTTTATTCGTGATCACTCGGGTTTTACCGGAGCCAGCCCCCGCCAGCACCAGACACGGTCCGGTGACAAATTCGACAGCTTGTTGTTGTCCGGGGTTTAAACGCATAAATGATCACTCAATGAAAGTCAGGAGGGGAGAATAACAGCGTGGTAGTATAGCGAGCCTAATCCATACCACTCAAGGCACGATCATGGCAAAAACAGCAGCAGCACTGCATATCCTTGTTAAAGAAGAGAAACTGGCTCTGGATCTTCTGGAGCAGATCAAAAACGGCGCCGACTTCGGCAAGCTGGCGAAGAAGCACTCCATTTGCCCGTCAGGCAAACGCGGCGGTGACTTAGGTGAATTCCGTCAGGGTCAGATGGTTCCTGCGTTCGACAAAGTGGTCTTCTCCTGCCCGGTACTGGAGCCGACTGGCCCACTGCATACGCAGTTCGGTTATCATGTGATCAAGGTTTTGTATCGCAAATAAAAAGCCGGGTGGCGGCTGCGCCTTACCCGGCCTACGTCTTAGCGTTTTGTAGGTCGGGTAAGCGAAGCGCCACCCGACGAGGGTGTTAACCCGCTACCGCGATACGTTTCATATCGGTCATGTAGCCACGCAGTTTGTGACCTACTTTCTCGATCTGGTGGCTGCGAATCGCTTCGTTCACATCGCGCAGTTGCGCGTTGTCTACCGCACCTTCGGCAATGGCTTTGCCCAGATCGCCCGGCTGCAGGGTGGTCATGAACTCTTTCAGCAGCGGTACGCACGCATAAGAGAACAGGTAGTTGCCGTACTCCGCGGTATCAGAGATAACCACGTTCATTTCGTACAGACGCTTACGGGCGATGGTGTTCGCGATCAGCGGCAGCTCGTGCAGTGATTCGTAGTACGCAGACTCTTCGATGATGCCGGAATCCACCATGGTTTCGAACGCCAGCTCAACACCTGCTTTCACCATCGCGATCATCAGTACGCCTTTATCGAAGTACTCTTGCTCGCCGATTTTACCTTCATACTGTGGCGCAGTTTCGAACGCGGTTTTACCGGTTTCTTCACGCCAGGTCAGCAGTTTTTTATCGTCATTCGCCCAGTCCGCCATCATACCGGACGAGAACTCGCCGGAGATGATGTCGTCCATATGTTTCTGGAACAGTGGCGCCATGATGGTTTTCAGCTGTTCAGACAGCGCGTAAGCACGCAGCTTCGCCGGGTTGGACAGACGATCCATCATCAGGGTGATGCCGCCCTGCTTCAGCGCTTCGGTGATGGTTTCCCAGCCGAACTGAATCAGTTTTTCTGCGTATGCCGGGTCGGTACCCTCTTCTACCAGCTTATCGAAGCACAGCAGTGAACCGGCCTGCAGCATGCCGCAAAGAATGGTCTGCTCGCCCATCAGGTCAGATTTCACTTCAGCTACGAAGGATGATTCCAGAACGCCCGCACGGTGGCCGCCGGTCGCCGCTGCCCATGCTTTGGCAATCGCCATGCCTTCGCCTTTCGGATCGTTTTCCGGGTGAACGGCGATCAGGGTCGGCACGCCGAAGCCACGCTTGTACTCTTCACGCACTTCCGTACCCGGACACTTCGGTGCCACCATCACTACGGTGATGTCTTTACGGATCTGCTCGCCCACTTCAACGATGTTGAAGCCGTGGGAGTAACCCAGCGCAGCGCCGTCTTTCATCAGCGGCTGCACGGAGCGCACAACGTCAGAGTGCTGTTTGTCTGGCGTCAGGTTAACAACCAGATCCGCCTGCGGGATCAGCTCTTCGTAGGTACCCACTTTGAAACCGTTTTCGGTCGCTTTACGCCAGGAAGCGCGTTTTTCAGCAATCGCTTCTTTACGCAGGGCGTAAGAGATATCCAGACCGGAGTCACGCATGTTCAGGCCCTGGTTCAGGCCCTGCGCGCCACAGCCGACGATGACCACTTTTTTACCCTGAAGGTAGCTCGCGCCATCGGCAAATTCATCGCGTGCCATGAAGCGGCATTTGCCCAGCTGCGCCAGCTGCTGGCGCAAGTTCAGTGTATTAAAGTAGTTAGCCATGGGTGATACCTCGTGATGTTGTGTGTCTTATTGTTCGGTTCGCGTTTCAGCGAGAATGTACCCACATTACAGCAGGAAATGTATTGCGGAAATTGATATATTCACAACATCACGTTGCAATATCTGCAATGTAAAAAGGGGGAGTGAAATCCGTGGATTTACGCGATCTGAAAATGTTTTTGCATCTGGCAGAAAGTCGCCATTTTGGCCGTAGCGCCCGGGCCATGCATGTCAGCCCATCCACGCTTTCACGCCAGATCCAGCGCCTTGAAGAAGACCTCGGCCAGCCCCTGTTTGTGCGGGATAATCGCACCGTTACCCTCACGGAAGCGGGCGAAGAACTACGAGTCTTTGCTCAGCAGACGTTGCTGCAGTACCAGCAGCTACGACATACCATCGATCAGAAAGGGCCGTCTTTGTCCGGCGAGCTGCATATTTTCTGTTCTGTAACGGCCGCCTATAGCCATCTTCCCCCCATCCTTGACCGCTTCCGCGCGGAGCATCCTTCGGTTGAAATTAAGCTCACTACCGGCGATGCCGCCGACGCCATGGAAAAAGTGGTGACCGGTGAAGCGGATCTGGCCATTGCCGGGAAACCAGAAACCCTGCCGGGCGCGGTGGCGTTCTCCATGCTGGAGAACCTGGCGGTGGTGCTGATCGCCCCGGCGCTACCCTGCCCGGTGCGTAATCAGGTGTCGGTGGAAAAGCCGGACTGGTCAACGGTACCGTTTATCATGGCCGATCAGGGGCCGGTGCGACGCCGTATCGAACTCTGGTTCCGTCGTCAGAAAATCAGTAATCCGTCGATTTACGCGACGGTGGGTGGACATGAGGCGATGGTCTCGATGGTGGCGCTTGGCTGCGGCGTGGCGCTGCTGCCGGAAGTGGTGCTGGAAAACAGCCCGGAACCGGTGCGCAATCGCGTGATGATTCTGGAGCGCAGCGACGAGAAGACGCCGTTCGAGCTTGGCGTGTGCGCACAAAAAAAGCGGCTGCATGAGCCGCTTATTGATGCGTTCTGGAAGATATTGCCGAACCATTAAAGTCGGGTGGCGCTACGCTTACCCGACCTACACGCAGACCTCCCCTTAGCCCGCCAGGAAGAAGCGGAACGCCGGGTTGTGGGTTTCATCATGGCACTCATAGCCCAGTTCGTTCAGGCGCGTTTCGAAATCCGGCTCGTGCTCGGCCAGCTCAAACGCTGCCAGCACGCGACCGTAATCGGTGCCATGGCTGCGATAGTGGAACAGGGAGATGTTCCAGTGCGTACCCAGCGTATGCAGGAACTTCAGCAACGCGCCCGGTGATTCCGGGAACTCAAAGCTGTAGAGACGTTCCTTAAGCGGCTTCGACGGACGACCGCCGACCATATAACGCACGTGCAGTTTCGCCATCTCATCGTCAGAGAGATCGACCACGCTGTAGCCGCCTTCATGCAGCAGGTTGAGGATCTCTTTGCGCTCTTCCAGACCGCGGCTTAAACGCACACCGACAAAAATGCAGGCGTCTTTCGCATCGGCAAAACGGTAGTTGAACTCCGTTACCGAACGGCCACCGAGCAGCTGGCAGAACTTCAGGAAGCTCCCCTTCTCTTCCGGAATGGTCACCGCCAGCAGGGCCTCACGCTGCTCCCCCAGCTCGCAGCGCTCAGAAACGTAGCGCAGACCGTGGAAGTTGACGTTAGCACCCGAGAGCACGTGCGCCAGACGCTCGCCGCGAATATTATGCTGGGCGATATATTTCTTCATTCCTGCCAGCGCCAGCGCGCCGGACGGTTCCGCCACCGCACGCACATCCTCGAACAGATCTTTCATCGCCGCGCAGATTGCGTCGCTGTCGACGGTGACGATGTCATCAAGATACTCCTGGCACAGGCGGAAGGTTTCGTCGCCAATACGTTTCACCGCCACGCCTTCGGCAAAAAGCCCAACGCGCGGAAGATCGACCGGATGACCCGCATCCAGTGCGGCCTTCAGGCAGGCTGAATCTTCCGCTTCCACGGCAATCACTTTAATCTGCGGCATCAGCTGTTTGATCAGCACCGCCACGCCTGCGGCTAAACCACCACCGCCCACCGGAACGAATACACGGTCAAGATGGGCATCCTGCTGCAGCAGTTCCAGCGCCAGGGTACCTTGTCCTGCAATCACCATCGGATGATCGAACGGCGGTACCCAGGTAAAGCCCTGCTGCTGCGCCAGCTCGATCGCTTTGGCTTTTGCTTCGTCAAAGTTAGCGCCGTGGAGCAGCACTTCGCCACCGAAGCCACGCACCGCATCCACTTTGATATCTGCCGTGGCAACCGGCATCACGATCAACGCTTTCAACCCCAAACGGGCAGACGAGAACGCCACACCCTGCGCGTGGTTGCCCGCCGACGCGGTAATCACGCCGCGTGCTTTTTGCTCGTCGGTCAACCCGGCCATCATCGCGTAGGCCCCGCGCAGCTTGAAGCTGTGCACCGGCTGACGGTCTTCGCGCTTCACCAGAATCACGTTGTCGAGGCGCGAAGAGAGTTTTTCCATTTTCTGCAGCGGGGTGACCTGCACCGCTTCATAGACCGGCGCGCGTAGTACTGCCCGGAGATATTCCGCCCCCTCTGGGGCGGCGGATAAGGGTTGTGACTCGGCCATCATTAGCCCCCAAGTTTCGATTTATCGCGTACCGCGCCTTTGTCTGCACTGGTCGCCAGGCTCGCGTAAGCGCGCAGGGCGAAGGAGACTTCACGCTGGCGGTCCTTCGGCGTCCAGGCTTTATCGCCGCGCGCTTCCTGTGCTTCACGACGAGCCGCGATCTCCTGATCGCTCAGCTTGAGCTGGATCCCGCGATTCGGAATGTCAATTTCAATCAGGTCACCGTCTTCGATGATCGCAATATTGCCGCCGCTCGCCGCTTCCGGTGATACGTGGCCGATGGAGAGGCCGGACGTTCCGCCGGAGAAACGTCCGTCGGTGATCAACGCACACGCTTTACCAAGGCCCATCGATTTCAGGAAGGTGGTTGGGTAGAGCATCTCCTGCATGCCCGGCCCGCCTTTTGGCCCTTCGTAACGGATGACCACCACGTCGCCTTCCACGACTTTGCCGCCCAGGATGGCGTCTACCGCCTCGTCCTGGCTCTCGTAAACTTTGGCCGGGCCGGTAAATTTGAGGATGCTGTCATCCACGCCTGCGGTTTTTACGATACAGCCGTTTTCCGCAAAGTTGCCGTACAGCACAGCCAGACCGCCGTCTTTGCTGTAGGCGTGCTCCAGCGAACGGATGCACCCTTCGGCACGGTCATCATCCAGGGTGTCCCAGCGACAATCCTGCGAGAAGGCCTGCGTGGTACGAATACCGGCGGGACCCGCACGGAACATATTTTTCACTGCCTCGTCCTGGGTCAGCATCACGTCATATTTATCCAGCGTCTGCGGCAACGTCAGACCGAGAACGTTCTTCACATCGCGGTTCAGCAGCCCGGCGCGATCCAGCTCGCCGAGAATACCGATGACGCCACCCGCGCGGTGGACGTCTTCCATGTGATATTTCTGGGTACTTGGCGCGACTTTACACAGCTGTGGCACTTTGCGGGACAGCTTATCGATATCACTCATGGTGAAGTCGATTTCGGCTTCCTGCGCGGCGGCCAGCAGGTGCAGCACGGTATTGGTAGAACCGCCCATGGCGATATCCAGCGTCATGGCGTTTTCGAACGCCGCCTTACTGGCGATGTTGCGCGGCAGCGCGCTGGCATCGTCCTGCTCGTAGTAACGTTTGGTCAGCTCAACAATGCGCTTACCGGCGTTGAGGAACAACGCTTTACGGTCAGCGTGCGTCGCCAGCAGCGAGCCGTTGCCCGGCTGAGAGAGGCCCAGCGCCTCGGTCAGGCAGTTCATGGAGTTGGCGGTGAACATCCCGGAACAGGAGCCGCAGGTTGGGCACGCGGAACGTTCCACCTGGTTACTCTGCTCATCAGACACTTTCGGATCCGCCCCCTGAATCATCGCATCGACGAGGTCGAGCTTGATGATTTTGTCAGAAAGCTTGGTTTTACCCGCTTCCATCGGGCCACCGGAAACGAAGATCACCGGAATGTTCAGACGCAGGGAGGCCATCAGCATCCCCGGGGTGATTTTGTCGCAGTTGGAGATACAGACCATGGCATCCGCACAGTGAGCGTTAACCATGTATTCCACCGAGTCGGCAATCAGCTCGCGCGACGGCAGTGAATAGAGCATGCCCCCGTGCCCCATTGCGATACCGTCATCCACCGCAATGGTGTTGAATTCTTTCGCCACACCGCCCGCAGCTTCAATTTGCCCGGCAACCAGTTTACCGAGATCGCGCAGGTGCACATGGCCCGGCACAAACTGGGTGAAGGAGTTCACCACGGCGATAATCGGTTTACCGAAATCAGCGTCGGTCATCCCGGTGGCGCGCCACAGTGCGCGGGCACCGGCCATATTACGGCCATGAGTGGTGGTGGCGGAACGATACTTAGGCATGCTTTATTTACTCCCGTCTGACTATTAAATGGGACGGTGCGTGCCGTCCCATATTTATGCTTATTGATTAACCTGATCCAACCAGCCGTATTTGTCTTCTGTTTCACCGGTGAAGAGGCCGAAGAAAGCTTGCTGAATACGTTTGGTGACCGGACCACAGCGGCCTGCCCCCACCTGGATACCATCTACGCTGCGAACCGGCGTGATCTCAGCCGCAGTACCGGACATAAAGACTTCATCGGCCAGATACAGGGATTCACGGGACAGAACCTGCTCACGCACTTCGATACCCAGATCTTTCGCCAGCTTAATGATGGCGTCACGGGTAATTCCCGGCAGGGCTGAAGAGGTAAACGGCGGGGTGAACAGGATGCCATCTTTCACTTCAAACAGGTTTTCACCTGCGCCTTCAGAGATATAACCGTTCACATCCAGCGCGATGCCTTCCTGGTAGCCGTGGCGGCGCGCTTCGCTGCCAACCAGCAGTGAGGAGAGGTAGTTCCCGCCCGCCTTGGCCGCAGTTGGGATGGTGTTAGGCGCCACGCGGTTCCAGGACGAGACCATTGCGTCGATCCCCTGCTCCAGCGCTTCTGCACCCAGGTACGCCCCCCACGGGAACGCAGCAATGATCACGTCAGTGGTATAACCGGCTGGCGGGTTAACGCCCATCCCCACATCCCCCACGAACACCAGCGGTCGAATATAAGCGCTGGTGAGGTTGTTCTTACGAATCACCTCGCGGCAGGCTTCCATCAGTTCATCAACACTTTGAGAAACCGGGAAACGATAAATTTTGGCTGAGTCATGCAAACGCTGCATGTGTTCACGATGACGGAACACCACTGGCCCTTTGTGAGAGTCGTAGCAACGGATGCCTTCAAACACAGACGTACCGTAGTGCAGCGCGTGGGACATCACGTGGACCTTCGCGTCCTCCCAACGAACCATCTCACCATTGAACCAAATGTAATCAGCTTTTTTTGTCGTCATTTTCTCTTCCTGTCACGCTCAGGCGCGGATTTGTTGTGATGTGGTTGTGCTCTGACAGATGGCAACATGGGCAACATCTACCAGCTTTGATAACTGACTAAACAGTAAGTCGACCGGGCGCGGACTGGCAACGGTTAATTCGATGCTGATGTTTTGGGCGTCAGTGGCCGTCTCCATATTCATAGAGCAAATCTGAAAGCCACGATGACGGACCACGCGCAAAACGCGCTCTAATGTTTCTGGATTGAAGCGAGCCTGAACGGCGACCTGATGTTGCATCATGATAATTTCTCCAGCATTTGTGAGTTACTGGCACCTGGCGGTACCAACGGCCAGACGTTCTCAAGCTCGTCGATTGAGACATGAAGCAGGTAAGGCCCTTCGCTTGACAGCATGGTGTCGAGTGCCGCTTCAACCTGGTCTTTACGGGTGATGTGCTGTCCAGGGATGCCAAAGGCGCTGGCCAGAGTGAGGAAATCGGGGTTGTCAGTCAGGGTGGTCTCGCTGTAGCGCTCCTCGAAGAACAGCTGCTGCCACTGGCGCACCATCCCTAAACGCTGGTTATCGAGCAACACGATCTTCAGCGGCAATTGTTTACGCTTAACGGTGCCCAACTCCTGAACGTTCATCATGAAGGAGCCGTCACCGGAGATACAGATGACCGTATCGTTCGGGCGCGCAACCTGAGCACCCACCGCGGCAGGCAGACCGAAGCCCATCGTGCCTAATCCGCTGGAGGTGATGAAGTTTTCCGGGCGGGTGTAGGTCATGTGCTGCGCAGACCACATCTGGTGCTGGCCGACATCGGTCGTCACTACGCTGTCTGCCGGTTTACGGTCAGACAACTGCTTCAACAGCAGCGGCGCATAGATGGCCTCACCCGGATGGTCGTAACGCCAGGCGTGCCCGGCACGCATTTCAGCCGTGTGCTGGCGCCACTCGCGGATATTCAAAGGTTGCTGTAACGCCGGCAGCAGCGTGTTGAGATCGCCCTGCAGCGCAACATGCGCCTGACGCAGTTTGTTCATCTCCGCCGGGTCGATATCCATATGGATAACTTTGGCGTTTGGCGCGAAGGTATTCAGCTTGCCGGTCACGCGATCGTCAAAACGGGCACCGACGGCAATCAGCAAATCACACTCCTGCACCGCCAGGTTTGCCGCTTTGGTACCGTGCATCCCCAGCATGCCCAGGTAGTATGGGTAGTCAGCATCGACGGCCCCCAACCCTTTCAGCGTGCAGGTGGCTGGCATTTGCGTCACTGCGATAAACTCGCGCAGGGCCGGAACCGCCTGTGCCATGCCGACGCCGCCGCCGACATACAGCATCGGCTGGGTTGCCTGCGCCAGCATCCGACGCGCTTCTTCGACTTCCGCATGCGGGTACGCATCGTCGCTCTCCACGGTGGAGAAGTGCGGTTCCAGTTCGCCGACTGCGACCTGGATGTCTTTCGGGATATCCACCAGAACCGGGCCAGGACGGCCAGAGCTGGCAATACGGAACGCTTCCGCCATCACGCCCGGCAGTTCTTCGAGGGACTGCACGAGGAAACTGTGTTTGGTGCAGGCCAGCGACAAGCCGAGCACATCGACTTCCTGGAAGGCATCGGTACCGATGAACGGCGAAGCCACCTGGCCAGTAATTGCGACAACGGGAACAGAGTCGAGCAGTGCATCAGCCAGACCGGTAATCAGGTTTGTGGCGCCCGGTCCAGACGTTGCCATGCAGACACCCGTTTTACCGGTGGCACGTGCATAGCCAATGGCCGCCATGGCTGCGCCCTGCTCGTGTCGGCACAACAGGTGTTCCACGCCGCCGTCATACAGTGCATCGTAAATCGGCATAATTGCGCCTCCCGGATAACCGAAGACCGTTTCGACTCCCTGTGCGCGCAACGCATGTACTACCCACTGTGCCCCATTCATAGTTAGTTCCCCGTCATAAATCGGGAGAAACAGAATTTTGTGCTATTTGTCATTCTCTGCCCCTCGTTTAAGTTTTTTAGTCATAAAAAAACCCCCGGACCTTTCGGTGCGGGGGTCTTAGTTCGTTAAGGCTTGATTTCTAAGCCTTTCCTCGTCCAAGTGCAGCCCCGCACGGTGGGATAATAATCACCACCACGCTAATTACGACCAGGCTAATCACTCGTAGAAGGGCTGTCATTTTCAGTTCTTTTTGCATCTTGTTCGAAGGAATACCTAAAGAGTTATCACAGTTATTAAACCAAACACAAGATTTATTTATGACGGATTTGATTAGCAGGCAAATCATATTCCTGAAAAGCGTTGTTTTATATAAGGAAATTAGATAGTGAATATTTTTCATTTTTTGGGCGTGTTTTAGCGCTCTGCAGCGTTCCGTCCTTATCTTTGCGAGATGGCTTCCGAATGAGTGAAATAGTTACAGTATGTCGCTAAAAATCAGGAATGAGCGTCGTAAATAAGCCAAATGACGCTCAACAGGCAAAATCAATACTGACATAGTGACTCACTGAGGAGGTGCTTATGTCACTGTCAGTTGTTTATACGCGCGCGGCTATCGGAGTAAAGGCACCGCTTATTTCTGTGGAGGTTCATCTGAGTAATGGGCTCCCTGGGCTAACACTTGTCGGCTTGCCAGAAACCACGGTCAAAGAAGCCAGGGATCGGGTACGCAGCGCAATTATCAATAGCGGTTATACCTTCCCTGCAAAGAAGATCACGATCAATCTTGCTCCCGCAGATCTGCCCAAAGAGGGCGGTCGATACGATTTACCTATCGCTATTGCGCTTCTCGCAGCCTCTGAGCAGCTCAACACACCGAGGCTAGGCTCGTACGAGTTCATTGGCGAACTGGCGCTTACAGGCGCGTTAAGAGGCGTTCCTGGCGCCATCTCTGGTGCGCTGGAAGCCATTCATGCCGGTCGACAAATTATTGTAGCCAATGAAAATGCCTCAGAAGTGAGCCTGATTGCGGAGAAAGGTTGCCTGGTCGCGGGGCATTTGCAGGAGGTCTGCGCATACCTTGAAGGCCGACATGAGCTGTCTGAACCGGAAGAAACGGAAGATATCCTGCCAGAAAGTCCGGATGACCTCAGCGATATTATCGGGCAGGTGCAGGGGAAGCGGGCGCTGGAGATCACCGCTGCCGGGGGACATAACCTGTTGCTGATAGGGCCGCCGGGAACGGGGAAAACCATGCTGGCGAGCAGGCTGAACGGGTTATTGCCGCCACTCAATAATCATGAGGCACTTGAAAGCGCTGCGATATACAGCCTGGTGAGTTCTGCCTCGTTGCACAAACAGTGGCGACGTCGGCCTTTTCGCTCTCCACATCATAGTGCCTCCCTGACGGCCATGGTCGGCGGTGGCTCCATTCCGGGGCCGGGAGAGATCTCGCTGGCACACAGTGGCATCCTGTTCCTCGATGAGCTGCCTGAGTTTGAACGCCGCGTTCTGGATGCGCTGCGGGAACCCATCGAATCGGGAGAAATCCATATCTCCCGCACGCGCGCTAAAATAAGCTACCCGGCACAATTCCAACTGGTTGCCGCCATGAATCCCAGCCCATCAGGCCATTATCAGGGGAATCATAATCGCTGCACGCCTGAGCAAACGCTGCGCTATCTGGGGAAGCTGTCGGGTCCTTTCCTCGATCGTTTTGATTTATCCCTGGAGATCCCTTTACCTCCTCCCGGTTTGCTTAGCCAGACGACTGTGCGTGGTGAAAGCACAGCTGAAGTACGCAAGCGGGTCATCGCCTCACAGGCACGACAGTACGCACGTCAACGTAAGCTAAATGCCCGTCTGGATAATGCTGAGATTCGGCAGTTTTGCCATCTTAAGGCTGAGGATGCCTGCTGGCTTGAGGAGACATTGACGCGATTTGGGCTCTCGATCCGTGCATGGCAGCGCCTACTGAAAGTGGCTCGCACCATTGCCGATGTGGAAGGAGACCCAGAGATTGAAAGACACCATCTGCAGGAAGCGCTGAGCTATCGCGCCATTGATCGGTTGTTGCTGCACCTGCAAAAATTACTGGCATAAAAAAAGGAGCCGAAGCTCCTTTTCTCATCAACTTAGTCGTCAGACTCGGTGTAGTCTTCCGCACCTTCCATCTGCGGCTTACCGCCAGACAGCGTATGGAAACGCTTTGGACGCTTGATGCGTGCCATGTACTTGATCCATACACGTTCCGCTTCAGACTGCGGCTCACGCTCACCGCGACAAACAGCAACGAACTGTTTTTCGTCTTCAGTCGCAGGCTCACGTTTACCCAGATCCAGCTCGTTAAAGGCATAACCATGACGCTCAAGCAATTGCGCCTCTTTGATGGTGAAATCGCCGTGACGAGAGAACCCGCGTGGATAATTTTTATTGTCGAAAAAACGATTAGTCGTCGTAAAGCTTTCCGCCATCCTACACGCTCCTAATTCTTTGGCCGAGCTATTTATGGCGCGGAGTATTAGTTACGCTTGACAGAGTGTAAAACAAAACATTTAAATCATAACGACAAATAATTTTGTGGAGAAAGATGTGGATACGGAATTGCTAAAAACTTTCCTTGAAGTGAGCAGGACTCGCCACTTCGGGCGAGCAGCTGAAGCCCTTTATCTGACGCAGTCAGCAGTCAGTTTTCGTATTCGACAGCTGGAAAATCAATTAGGTGTGAATCTTTTTACCCGCCACCGTAACAACATCCGTTTGACGCCAGCCGGCGAGAAACTGCTTCCCTATGCAGAAACGTTGATGAATACCTGGCAGGCGGCCCGCAAAGAGGTGTCTCATACGTCCAGGCACAATGAGTTTTCTATTGGCGCCAGCGCATCATTGTGGGAATGCATGCTCAGTCAATGGCTTACCCGGCTATATCATTCGCACAGCCATTTGCAATTCGAAGCCAGAATTGCGCAACGTCAGTCGCTTGTTAAGCAACTCCACGAACGTCAGCTGGATCTTCTGATCACGACTGAAGCTCCCAAGATGGACGAATTTAGCAGCCAGATTGTTGGACAGTTCAGCCTGGCACTTTATGCTTCTGCCCCTTCGATGATGAAGGCAGACCTGAGTTATTTACGTCTTGAGTGGGGGCCGGATTTTCAACAACATGAGGCTGGGTTGATTGCGCCTGATGATGTGCCACAACTCACGACCAGTTCAGCGGAGATCGCCTGTCAACAACTCGCATTACTGAAGGGTTGCACCTGGTTACCTGTACGCTGGGCAGACAGTCAATCCGGACTCCATACCGTGCTGGATTCCACCACGCTTTCCAGACCGCTGTATGCGATTTGGTTGCAAAACAGTGACAAGCAAACACAGATAAAAGATCTGCTAAAAATCAATATCATCGATTGATGCATAAGCCTGCAGGGATGCAGGCAGCATATTCAGAAGGGGTATTTTTTACCGTTTTTCAGGTAAAAAAAATCCTTTGCCGAAGCAAAGGATTATATATGGCAGGGGCGGAGAGACTCGAACTCGCGACACCCGGTTTTGGAGACCGGTGCTCTACCAACTGAGCTACGCCCCTAAAGTTTTTTACCATTAAGCCTGCCGCGAGGCAGGCTTAATGTCTTTATAAGTGGCGGAACGGACGGGACTCGAACCCGCGACCCCCTGCGTGACAGGCAGGTATTCTAACCGACTGAACTACCGCTCCACCGAAGACTGCTGTAACCACCGGATTAACGCACCGGCTTACTACTTAATTTGATGCCTGGCAGTTCCCTACTCTCACATGGGGAGACCCCACACTACCATCGGCGCTACGGCGTTTCACTTCTGAGTTCGGCATGGGGTCAGGTGGGACCACCGCGCTAAAGCCGCCAGGCAAATTCTGTTATCTGTATCAGGCTGAAAATCTTCTGTCTCTCGTCCGCCGAAACAGCTTCGGCGTTGTAAGGTTAAGCCTCACGGTTCATTAGTATCGGTTAGCTCAACGCATCGCTGCGCTTACACACCCGACCTATCAACGTCGTCGTCTTCAACGTTCCTTCAGGAGACTTTAAGTCTCAGGGAGAACTCATCTCGGGGCAAGTTTCGTGCTTAGATGCTTTCAGCACTTATCTCTTCCGCATTTAGCTACCGGGCAGTGCCATTGGCATGACAACCCGAACACCAGTGATGCGTCCACTCCGGTCCTCTCGTACTAGGAGCAGCCCCCCTCAATTCTCCAGCGCCCACGGCAGATAGGGACCGAACTGTCTCACGACGTTCTAAACCCAGCTCGCGTACCACTTTAAATGGCGAACAGCCATACCCTTGGGACCTACTTCAGCCCCAGGATGTGATGAGCCGACATCGAGGTGCCAAACACCGCCGTCGATATGAACTCTTGGGCGGTATCAGCCTGTTATCCCCGGAGTACCTTTTATCCGTTGAGCGATGGCCCTTCCATTCAGAACCACCGGATCACTATGACCTGCTTTCGCACCTGCTCGAGCCGTCACTCTCGCAGTCAAGCTAGCTTATGCCATTGCACTAACCTCCTGATGTCCGACCAGGATTAGCTAACCTTCGTGCTCCTCCGTTACTCTTTGGGAGGAGACCGCCCCAGTCAAACTACCCACCAGACACTGTCCGCAACCCGGATCACGGGTCTACGTTAGAACACCAGCCATTAAAGGGTGGTATTTCAAGGTTGGCTCCACGCAGACTGGCGTCCACGCTTCAAAGCCTCCCACCTATCCTACACATCAAGGACCAGTGTTCAGTGTCAAGCTATAGTAAAGGTTCACGGGGTCTTTCCGTCTTGCCGCGGGTACACTGCATCTTCACAGCGAGTTCAATTTCACTGAGTCTCGGGTGGAGACAGCCTGGCCATCATTACGCCATTCGTGCAGGTCGGAACTTACCCGACAAGGAATTTCGCTACCTTAGGACCGTTATAGTTACGGCCGCCGTTTACCGGGGCTTCGATCAAGAGCTTCGCGTTACCGCTAACCCCATCAATTAACCTTCCGGCACCGGGCAGGCGTCACACCGTATACGTCCACTTTCGTGTTTGCACAGTGCTGTGTTTTTAATAAACAGTTGCAGCCAGCTGGTATCTTCGACTGATTTCAGCTCCACCCGCAGGGGCTTCACCTACATATCAGCGTGCCTTCTCCCGAAGTTACGGCACCATTTTGCCTAGTTCCTTCACCCGAGTTCTCTCAAGCGCCTTGGTATTCTCTACCTGACCACCTGTGTCGGTTTGGGGTACGATTTCGTGTTACCTGATGCTTAGAGGCTTTTCCTGGAAGCAGGGCATTTGTTACTTCAGCACCGTAGTGCCTCGTCATCACACCTCAGCGTTAAAAAGGTACCGGATTTACCTGGAACCTCCGCCTACATGCTTAAACCGGGACAACCGTCGCCCGGCTAACATAGCCTTCTCCGTCCCCCCTTCGCAGTAACACCAAGTACAGGAATATTAACCTGTTTCCCATCGACTACGCCTTTCGGCCTCGCCTTAGGGGTCGACTCACCCTGCCCCGATTAACGTTGGACAGGAACCCTTGGTCTTCCGGCGAGCGGGCTTTTCACCCGCTTTATCGTTACTTATGTCAGCATTCGCACTTCTGATACCTCCAGCAACCCTCACAGGCCACCTTCAACGGCTTACAGAACGCTCCCCTACCCAACAACACATAGTGTCGCTGCCGCAGCTTCGGTGCATGGTTTAGCCCCGTTACATCTTCCGCGCAGGCCGACTCGACCAGTGAGCTATTACGCTTTCTTTAAATGATGGCTGCTTCTAAGCCAACATCCTGGCTGTCTGGGCCTTCCCACATCGTTTCCCACTTAACCATGACTTTGGGACCTTAGCTGGCGGTCTGGGTTGTTTCCCTCTTCACGACGGACGTTAGCACCCGCCGTGTGTCTCCCGTGATAACATTCTTCGGTATTCGTAGTTTGCATCGGGTTGGTAAGCCGGGATGGCCCCCTAGCCGAAACAGTGCTCTACCCCCGAAGATGAATTCACGAGGCGCTACCTAAATAGCTTTCGGGGAGAACCAGCTATCTCCCGGTTTGATTGGCCTTTCACCCCCAGCCACAAGTCATCCGCTAATTTTTCAACATTAGTCGGTTCGGTCCTCCAGTTAGTGTTACCCAACCTTCAACCTGCCCATGGCTAGATCACCGGGTTTCGGGTCTATACCCTGCAACTTAACGCCCAGTTAAGACTCGGTTTCCCTTCGGCTCCCCTATACGGTTAACCTTGCTACAGAATATAAGTCGCTGACCCATTATACAAAAGGTACGCAGTCACACCCGAAGGTGCTCCCACTGCTTGTACGTACACGGTTTCAGGTTCTTTTTCACTCCCCTCGCCGGGGTTCTTTTCGCCTTTCCCTCACGGTACTGGTTCACTATCGGTCAGTCAGGAGTATTTAGCCTTGGAGGATGGTCCCCCCCATATTCAGACAGGATACCACGTGTCCCGCCCTACTCTTCGAGTTCACAACCTGTGCATTTTCGTGTACGGGACTTTCACCCTGTACCGTGCGACTTTCCAGACGCTTCCACTAACACACAAGCTGATTCAGACTCTGGGCTGCTCCCCGTTCGCTCGCCGCTACTGGGGGAATCTCGGTTGATTTCTTTTCCTCGGGGTACTTAGATGTTTCAGTTCCCCCGGTTCGCCTCGTTAACCTATGTATTCAGTTAACGATAGTGTGACGAATCACACTGGGTTTCCCCATTCGGACATCGCCGGGTCAAGGGTTCATATCACCTCGCCGGCGCTTTTCGCAGATTAGCACGTCCTTCATCGCCTCTGACTGCCAGGGCATCCACCGTGTACGCTTAGTCGCTTAACCTCACAACCCGAAGATGTTTCACTTCTGATTGCGAAAATTTGAGAGACTCGAACACACATAACATGTGTGTCGTTTCAATTTTCAGCTTGATCCAGATTTTTAAAGAGCAAAACTTCGCAGTGCACCTTTTCAGGTTCACTCTGAAGTTTTCTTGTGTTCGCAGTAAAAGATGGTGGAGCTATGCGGGATCGAACCGCAGACCTCCTGCGTGCAAAGCAGGCGCTCTCCCAGCTGAGCTATAGCCCCATCGTTTGCAACCTCTGTACCGGTAATTCTTCCTGAGACAAGGCGTGGTAACGCGACGCATACATCAGTATGTGAGCGTTGCCGCAACGCAGTATCAGGGAAAATTTGGTAGGCCTGAGTGGACTTGAACCACCGACCTCACCCTTATCAGGGGTGCGCTCTAACCACCTGAGCTACAAGCCTGTAGAGGTTTTTACTGCTGTTTTTCATCAGACAATCTGTGTGAGCACTACAAAGGCAGGTTCTTTAAGGTAAGGAGGTGATCCAACCGCAGGTTCCCCTACGGTTACCTTGTTACGACTTCACCCCAGTCATGAATCACAAAGTGGTAAGCGCCCTCCCGAAGGTTAAGCTACCTACTTCTTTTGCAACCCACTCCCATGGTGTGACGGGCGGTGTGTACAAGGCCCGGGAACGTATTCACCGTAGCATTCTGATCTACGATTACTAGCGATTCCGACTTCATGGAGTCGAGTTGCAGACTCCAATCCGGACTACGACGCACTTTATGAGGTCCGCTTGCTCTCGCGAGGTCGCTTCTCTTTGTATGCGCCATTGTAGCACGTGTGTAGCCCTGGTCGTAAGGGCCATGATGACTTGACGTCATCCCCACCTTCCTCCAGTTTATCACTGGCAGTCTCCTTTGAGTTCCCGGCCTAACCGCTGGCAACAAAGGATAAGGGTTGCGCTCGTTGCGGGACTTAACCCAACATTTCACAACACGAGCTGACGACAGCCATGCAGCACCTGTCTCACAGTTCCCGAAGGCACCAAAGCATCTCTGCTAAGTTCTGTGGATGTCAAGACCAGGTAAGGTTCTTCGCGTTGCATCGAATTAAACCACATGCTCCACCGCTTGTGCGGGCCCCCGTCAATTCATTTGAGTTTTAACCTTGCGGCCGTACTCCCCAGGCGGTCGATTTAACGCGTTAGCTCCGGAAGCCACGCCTCAAGGGCACAACCTCCAAATCGACATCGTTTACGGCGTGGACTACCAGGGTATCTAATCCTGTTTGCTCCCCACGCTTTCGCACCTGAGCGTCAGTCTTTGTCCAGGGGGCCGCCTTCGCCACCGGTATTCCTCCAGATCTCTACGCATTTCACCGCTACACCTGGAATTCTACCCCCCTCTACAAGACTCTAGCCTGCCAGTTTCGAATGCAGTTCCCAGGTTGAGCCCGGGGATTTCACATCCGACTTGACAGACCGCCTGCGTGCGCTTTACGCCCAGTAATTCCGATTAACGCTTGCACCCTCCGTATTACCGCGGCTGCTGGCACGGAGTTAGCCGGTGCTTCTTCTGCGGGTAACGTCAATTGCTGCGGTTATTAACCACAACACCTTCCTCCCCGCTGAAAGTACTTTACAACCCGAAGGCCTTCTTCATACACGCGGCATGGCTGCATCAGGCTTGCGCCCATTGTGCAATATTCCCCACTGCTGCCTCCCGTAGGAGTCTGGACCGTGTCTCAGTTCCAGTGTGGCTGGTCATCCTCTCAGACCAGCTAGGGATCGTCGCCTAGGTGAGCCGTTACCCCACCTACTAGCTAATCCCATCTGGGCACATCTGATGGCAAGAGGCCCGAAGGTCCCCCTCTTTGGTCTTGCGACGTTATGCGGTATTAGCTACCGTTTCCAGTAGTTATCCCCCTCCATCAGGCAGTTTCCCAGACATTACTCACCCGTCCGCCACTCGTCACCCGAGAGCAAGCTCTCTGTGCTACCGTTCGACTTGCATGTGTTAGGCCTGCCGCCAGCGTTCAATCTGAGCCATGATCAAACTCTTCAATTTAAAAGTTTGATGCTCAATGAATTAAACTTCGTAATGAATTACGTGTTCACTCGTTGAGACTTGGTATTCATTTAGTGTCCGAGGACATTAAGAATCCATGTCACTTTGAGTGCCCACACAGATTGTCTGATAAATTGTTAAAGAGCAGTGCAACGCGGCTTTCGCTCACCGTTGCGAGGTCCCGTATAATACGTTTTCCTCATTCAGAGTCAAGTGATTATTTTCACTTTTCTCTGTCGGCATTCATCTCTGAACCCCGCTAACCCGGCGGCTTGCAAGCCGTTGTTCCGTGTCAGTGGAGGCGCATTATAGGGAGTTCTCAGACGTTGACAACCCCTCTTTAAAAAAAAACGTTCAACCGTCTCTTTTTTGCTCAAAACCGTGCTACAGCGCGAGTTTTTCGAGCGTTTCAAAGCCATAACGGCGCAGAACGGGTAAAAGTTGCTCAGTCTCTGTTGTTAATGCCATACAAAAAGCGATATTCGCATCGGCAGATTTGGCATCCGGCGCTTCATGTTCCAGCAGCCAGGCAGTACGACGGGCAATAGCCGCACCGGAATCCACCAGACGCGTCCCCTCCGGCAGTACTTTTAACAATTCTTCCTGTAAGAGCGGGAAGTGAGTGCAGCCCAGTACGACGGTATCCGGAGGTTCCGGCATACGCAGCCACGGGCGAAGAATACGACGCAGCTCCTCAAGTGGCACCGTCTTGCCATGCAGCTTCGCTTCAGCCATCTCCACCAGCTCTGCTGAACCGAGCATCGCGATCTGGCATTCATTGGCAAAACGGTCGATAAGTTCACGCGTATAAGGGCGCTTCACCGTGCCGCGTGTTGCCAGCAGACCCACAATGCCATTCGCCGTCAGACGCGCAGCTGGCTTTATAGCAGGAACGACACCCACAACCGGGAACTGAAATTTTGCGCGCAAGGCTGGCAGCGATACCGTGCTTGCGGTATTACAGGCGATGACCGCCAGCGCCAGGGGATAACGCTGCTGTACCGCGGTGACGATTTCAACGACACGCTCAACAATAAAATCCTCACTCTTCTCCCCATAAGGGAAAGCGACGTTATCGAAGGCGTAGATATAATGGAGATCCGGCAGGAGATGCCGAATCTCATCATAGACCGAAAGCCCACCGACGCCGGAATCAAATACCAGCACGGTGGGACGCGGATTAGAAGGTGTAGCTGCCAGACAAGGTGTATTCCCGTCCTGCAGTTTGGTAGCCATAAACTGTCTCGTAATCTTTATCGAACAGGTTGGCTATTTTACCACGAACTGTAAGGTGAGAGGTGACAGGATATGAAACTGCGACATCCCACAGGCTTACCCCGCCCATTTTGACCTTCTGACTCGGCCAGGTACCGAAGTCGGTATCGTAGCGCGTACCCAGGTAGTGATAAGTCAGGCTCCAGTCAAAATCATAGATCTGGGTATCAAGCTGGTACTTCACCTGCTGCTTAGCACGGCGGTCCAGCAGCTGGTTGGTTGCCGCATTGCGGGCATCAACATAGTCATAACCGACAGTATGCATGACCGGGCCAGTATCAAACGAGGCAGTAGCTTCGACACCTTTAATACGTGCCTTGCCGACGTTGTAGAACTCCATTAGGTTATTGTTGAAGTCGATCAGGTTCTCAACATCGTTACGATAAGCCGACACACGCCAGTTCACACCTGCGGTAAGCCCCTCGAACGCACCTTCCCACTGCTTACTCTCTTCAGGCTCAAGACGGTCATTGCCGTAAGAGCCATAGAGTTGCCCCTGATTCGGTGCTTTATAGGCTGTGCCATAAGAGGCAATGAAACGATAACCGTCAATAAACTCCCAGCCTGCACTGCTCTGCCAGGTGCCGTGGCGACCAAACTGTGAGTTGTCGTCGCTGCGAACCGCCCCTTCCAGAGTGACGTCACCAAACTGCTGCAACCCGGTCAGGTAGATGCCCGTGTTGCGAATGTCGTAGGCATTCGACACGTAGTTGGTGTTAGGTTCAGTACTCTGCTTCTGCCAGTCGATACCCGCGCCGATATTACCGTGGCCCACGTCCACAGAGTTTGTCCACTGAACGTTGTACTGTTTGATTTCATCCAGCGTCGCCGTGGAGTCATAACGCCCAAGATGCGGATCGTAGTTAAAGTCCTTACTGTGGCTGTAACTGGAAAGCAACTGCGAATGGAAGATATCGTCGTTAAAGCGCACTCCGGCATCCCAGGTCTGGCTATATAACTGACGGGTATCAACAAGCACATTTGGATTGTAATAATTGTCATAGGCAGTACGGTTGCTGTAGCCATACCCGCGAACGAAGCCGCTCCATTGATCGGAGAACGCATGCTCAAGCGCACCGTAGATCGTTTTATTCATGTAGCCGTCACGATCGGTTTGCGGAACGCCGCCGTTGTTGCCGTCCGCCACCACGTCAAAGCCTTTGGTATACGTGTAATCACCTGCCAGCGTCACACGCGTGGAGTCACCCAGCGTCTGCTGCGTACTGCCGCCATAATTTTGGTAACCATGGGAGCCTACGCCTGCATTCAGAGTCGTACCGTCCTTGGCGCGGGTGGTAATGATGTTCACAACGCCACCAATCGCATCGGAGCCATACACCGCCGAACGCGGGCCACGAATGTATTCGATACGCTGCACCAGCGCGATAGGGAACTGGCTGAGGTCGGACGACCCCGTAACACCAGCCTGGTTAAGGCGGATCCCGTCGACGAGGATAAGAACATGGCTGGAGTTAGTGCCACGAATAAAGAGTGAAGAAGACTGCCCCATTCCGCCGTTTTGCGCGGTATCCACACCCGGCAGGCGGCGCATAACGTCGATAACGGTCGTGGATTGCCAGCGTTCAATATCATCACGCGTGACCACAGACGTGGGCGCCAGAACGGTATTAAGAGGTTGTTCAAAACGATTTGCTGTCACCACCAACGAGTCAGCGCTATCCTGCGCCCAGCCCGAAAATGCCGTGACGGACAACGCCGTCAACAGCGATACTTTTTTAATCATTGTTAAAGCATCCACAATATAAGAAGGATGCCGCAGGCCTCATCTATAGCACGCGATGATGAAACCAAATGCGACGTGATCCCGGCAGGTCTTCGGGCTAGGTGGCGTTATACGGATGAAGACTTCCCATTTTCACAGTGTCTACAACTCTCATCCCGCCAGTCTTTACCGCTGCGCGTCAGCTCCAGATTTGCACTGGATTCCCTTTTCACTCTCAGGAGACCGGAAACAGAATGCTACAATTAGACACGTATAGATGTCCAGATAGCTATTAGCCATTAAATCTGGACATCCACTGCACAATCCCTACAATCCCCGCGTAATTCTTTATCACTCAGGACGCATCATGACCCCCGAACACCTCCCGACAGAACAGTACGACGCACAGCTGGCAGAGAAAGTTGTCCGCCTGCAAAGTATGATGACGCCGTTCAACGCGCCCGTTCCTGAGGTGTTCCGTTCGCCCGTCAGCCACTACCGTATGCGCGCTGAGTTCCGCATCTGGCACGATGGCGACGACCTGTACCACATCATTTTCGATCAGCAGACCAAATCGCGTATTCGGGTAGACAGCTTCCCGGCAGCGAGTGAGTTGATTAACCAGCTCATGACGTTAATGATTGAAGGAGTCCGCAACAATCCTGTGCTGCGCCACAAGCTGTTCCAGATTGATTACCTGACCACCCAAAGCAATCAGGCCATTGTCTCTCTGCTGTACCACAAGGCGCTTAATGACGAGTGGCGCGAGCAGGCAGAAGCGCTGCGCGATGCGCTGCGGGCGCAAAACATCAACGTTCACCTGATTGGCCGCGCGACAAAAACCAAAATCATGCTGGATCAGGATTACATCGATGAGCGCCTGTCGGTGGCAGGAAAAGAGATGGTTTACCGTCAGGTAGAGAACAGCTTCACCCAACCTAACGCGGCGATGAACGTGCAAATGCTGGAGTGGGCGCTGAAAGCGACCGAAGGGTCAAAGGGCGATCTGCTTGAGCTGTACTGTGGGAATGGCAACTTCTCGCTGGCACTGGCGCGCAATTTCGAGCGCGTACTGGCGACGGAAATTGCCAAACCGTCCGTTGCGGCCGCGCAGTACAACATTGCCGCCAACCATATCGACAACGTGCAGATTATTCGTATGGCAGCAGAAGAGTTTACGCAGGCCATGAACGGTGTGCGCGAGTTTAACCGTCTTGAGGGGATCGATCTGAAGAGCTATCAGTGCGAGACGATTTTTGTCGATCCGCCGCGCAGCGGCCTGGACAGCGAAACCGAGAAGATGGTGCAGGCATACCCGCGTATTTTGTACATTTCCTGTAACCCGGAAACGCTGTGCAAGAACCTGGAAACATTAAGCCAGACGCACAAGGTTGAACGTCTGGCGCTGTTCGATCAGTTCCCGTATACCCACCATATGGAGTGTGGCGTCTTACTTACCGCACGGTAATGTTGTGCCGGATGGCGTTTCGCTTATCCGGCCTACACAACCCCACATCTTATTCTGGCAACTGGCTCTTGCGGCTGCGCATGCGAGAGCCGATCCAGAACACCAGCGCAACAGACAGTACTGCAGGGAAGAAGTTAGAGCCAATATCCGGGTACTCGGCGCGTACCACGGTGCTGTACAGCAACACGCCCAGAATAAAGCAGGCAGCGGCCAGACCCGGTAACCCAACCGGCATGGTGCGGTTCAGGTAACGCTGATGCAGGCAGTAAACTGTCAGCACCAGTGCGATGAGCGGGAAAATAGAGAAGGGTACGATTGAGCTAAAAATAGCGGCAAACGTGCCATTAATGGATAAGCCAGCGATCAATGCCAGCAACAGCGTCCCTTTATCCTGACCTGACTGTTTCATTACTCACCTTCACTCTTCGGTTTGATGTGCCAGTTTCTCTTGTTCACGGCGATACCAGTAATATGCGCCTTTGGAGATCATCCGTAGCTGCAATACCAGTCGTTCTTCGAGCTGCTTACGTTGTTCAATGCTGACATCCAGCGCTTCGGCACCTGCGCTGAACACAATCGTCACCATTGCCTCAGCCTGCGCTTCTGTGAATGCACGCGGCATGTGGTTTTCGAGTTCAAGATAGTCGGCAAGTTCCGCAATGAAATGCTGAATTTCACGCGCGACAGCGGCACGAAATGCCGCTGACGTCCCTGAACGCTCGCGCAGCAACAGGCGAAAGGCGTTGGGGTTGTTGCCGATAAATTCCATGAAGGTCGACACGGAGGTGCGGATCACGCTGCCGCCTTTTGCGATACGCTGCCGCGCCTGGCGCATAAGCTGGCGCAGCATCAGCCCGCTCTCGTCGACCATGGTCAGACCCAGTTCATCCACATCACGGAAATGGCGGTAGAAGGACGTTGGCGCAATCCCGGCCTCGCGTGCGACTTCACGCAGGCTCAAACTGGCAAAACTCCGCTCAGCACTCAGTTGACTGAATGCGGCTTCCACCAGCGAACGCCGGGTTTTCTCTTTTTGTTGTGCTCTTACGCCCATCACGATAGTTGAATCCTTCCAAAGGCCTGATGGCACTATACCAGAGAATAAAATTAATCTGTTTGTCTGGCTTTGTGAATGATTGTTTACGCGCGCTTTGTGCTCCACTGCCGGAAAAAAGCACAACGATAATTGGGTTACTCTGGCAATGATGTTATGATTCTGTTGCTTTTATGTATAAGAACAGGTAAGCCTTGCCATGCCACATTCCTACGATTACGACGCAATAGTTATTGGTTCCGGCCCCGGCGGCGAAGGCGCTGCTATGGGACTGGTGAAACAGGGAGCCAGAGTAGCGGTTATAGAGCGCTACCATAATGTTGGCGGCGGTTGCACCCACTGGGGCACCATCCCTTCCAAAGCCCTCCGCCACGCCGTTAGCCGCATTATTGAATTTAACCAGAACCCTCTTTACAGCGACCACTCCCGACTTCTTCGTTCCTCTTTTGCCGATATCCTGAATCACGCAGATACCGTTATTAACCAACAGACACGAATGCGACAGGGGTTTTACGAGCGTAACCACTGCGAAATTCTTCAGGGCAATGCGCATTTTGTGGATGAACACACGCTGGCGCTGGAGTGTCACGACGGTTCGGTTGAAACCCTGACCGCTGAAAAATTTGTTATCGCCTGTGGTTCCCGCCCGTACCATCCGGCAGACGTGGACTTCTCACACCCGCGCATCTACGACAGCGATTCCATCCTCAGCCTGCACCATGAACCACGTCATGTGATTATCTATGGCGCGGGGGTGATTGGGTGTGAATATGCGTCTATTTTCCGCGGAATGGATGTCAAAGTTGATCTGATTAACACCCGCGACCGCCTGCTGGCTTTCCTGGATCAGGAGATGTCAGACTCGCTCTCCTACCACTTCTGGAACAGCGGTGTGGTGATTCGCCACAACGAAGAGTACGAGAAGATCGAAGGCTGCGACGACGGCGTGATCATGCATCTGAAGTCTGGCAAAAAGCTGAAAGCCGACTGCCTGCTGTATGCCAACGGCCGTACCGGTAACACCGATTCACTGGCGCTGGAAAACATCGGTCTGGAAACGGACAGTCGTGGTCAGTTGAAGGTCAACAGCATGTACCAGACTGCCCTGCCGCATGTGTACGCGGTCGGTGACGTGATTGGTTACCCGAGCCTGGCATCCGCGGCTTATGACCAGGGGCGCATTGCGGCGCAGGCGCTGGTAAAAGGCGAAGCGACGGCGCATCTGATCGAAGATATTCCGACAGGGATTTACACCATTCCGGAAATCAGCTCCGTGGGGAAAACCGAGCAGCAGCTGACCTCCATGAAGGTGCCTTACGAAGTGGGTCGCGCCCAGTTTAAACATCTGGCGCGGGCGCAAATTGTGGGCATGAGCGTGGGAACGCTGAAGATCCTGTTCCATCGCGAGACGAAAGAGATCCTCGGTATTCACTGCTTTGGTGAACGCGCGGCGGAAATCATTCATATCGGCCAGGCGATAATGGAGCAAAAAGGTGGCGGTAACACCATTGAGTACTTCGTTAACACCACCTTTAACTACCCGACCATGGCGGAAGCCTATCGGGTCGCCGCGCTGAACGGTTTAAACCGCCTGTTTTAACGCGTTGTCAAAATGGCCATCCATCGCACCACGGATGGCCTCTGCCAGCTGCTCATAGCGGCTGCGCAGCGGTGATCCCGGGCGATAAACCAGCCCAATGGTACGACGCGGCTCTGGCTTAATGCACGGCAGGTAAACCACACCGTCACGTTTACGCTCGCGCGGCACGGCCAGCGCAGGCAGCAACGTAATACCACTTCCCGCCGCCACCATATTGCGCAGCGTTTCCAGGCTGGTTGCGCGGAAATGGGTATCTTCATCCGCACCCGCTTCGAAGCAAAAGCCCATCGCCTGATCGCGCAGGCAGTGGCCATCTTCCAGCATCAGCAGCTTTTCACCGGCAAGATCGGCCATTGGCACGCGATCGCGGTTCGCCCACGGGTGATCTTCGTAGATCGCCAGCATCATCGGCTCGTCAAACAGCGGCACTTCGATAAAGGCTTCGCTCTCTTTTACCAGCGCCAGAATGGCGCAGTCGAGCTTGCCGCTATCTAACTGTGCCAGCAGCTGATGGGTTTGCGCTTCATGCAGATACATTTCGAGTTTCGGGAACGTCTGGTGCAGCATCGGAATGATGTGCGGCAGAAGGTACGGACCAACGGTTGGGATCAGGCCAATATGCAGCGGGCCGGACATGGTCTCCCCTTGCTGACTTGCCATTTCCTTGAGCACTTTGACCTCGCGCAGCACGGTGCGCGCCTGATCCACCAGCAGCAAACCCGCCTGAGTGAACAGCACTTTACGACTGGTGCGCTCCAGCAGCATCACGCCCAGCTCATCTTCCAGCTTGCGGATCTGACCGCTCAGCGTAGGCTGGCTGACGTGGCAGGAATCTGCCGCACGGCGAAAGTGGCGATGCTCGGCTAACGCTACCAGGTATTCAAGATCACGAATATTCATTATTCATCCTCCGTCGCCACGATAGTTCATGGCGATAGATAGCATAGCAACGAACGATTATCCCTATCAAGCATTCTGTTGAATAATACACCACATAGACGAGGCGGCACGTGTTTGACCCTTGACGTCCCCGCACCGTCAGCGAGTTTCTCTCAAAACTCGAACAACTAAAGCCAACGTGAACTTTTGCGGACCCCGTGGTCCGCATTTTTTTTGCGTAAAAAAGCCCGGGGGTAAAAGCAAAATGGCAACCGAAGTTGCCATTTTTAGTGTTTGCTCCCTCTCCCTGTGGGAGAGGGCCGGGGTGAGGGCACCAGCCCGCACAAATCAAACCAACCGGTTTTTCGCGTCCGCAATCGCCTGCGCCACCTGCTTCGGCGAGACTCCACCTTTCGCCGCACGCTTATCCAGACATGACTGCAACGAAAGAATCGGATACACATCCTCCCCGATCACCGCACTGAATTTCTGCAGGTCGGTAAGCGCCAGATCTTCCAGCGGTTTCCCCTGACGAATCGCTTCCACGACCGCTTCGCCCACAATATGGTGTGCTTCACGGAACGGTACCCCTTTCGCCACCAGGTAATCCGCCAGTTCGGTCGCGTTTGCATAACCCTGCTGCGCCGCTTCCTGGCAACGCGGACGTTTCACCTGAATGCCGTCCAGCACCAGCGCGCCCATATGCAGGCAGTCCAGCCAGGTGTCGAGCGCGTCGAACAGCCCTTCTTTGTCTTCCTGCATATCTTTGTTGTACGCCAGCGGCAGCCCTTTCAGGGTCATCATCATGCCGGTCAGCGCGCCCTGCACGCGGCCACACTTACCGCGGATCAGCTCCAGCGCATCCGGGTTTTTCTTCTGCGGCATCAGGGAAGAGCCGGATGTCACACGGTCAGACAGCTCAACAAACCCAGCTTCGCCAGAGTTAAAGAAGATCAGGTCTTCGGCAAAACGAGACAGGTGGACCATGCCGATAGAGGCATTCGACAGCAGTTCCAGCACGTGGTCACGGTCAGAGACGCTGTCCAGGCTGTTACGGGTGGCAGAGGCGAAGCCCAGCCAGCCTGCCAGCTGCTCACGGTCGATTTCATATGCCGTACCCGCCAGTGCACCGCTTCCCAGCGGGCTGACGTCCAGACGCTTCAGGGTATCCTGCAGACGGCTTTCATCACGCGCCAGCATCTCGACATAGGCCAGACACCAGTGGGCAAAGGTTACCGGCTGCGCGCGCTGCAGGTGGGTATAACCCGGCATCACCGCGTCCTGGTTGTTCTGCGCCGTTTCCACCAGCGCGCTCTGCAGCTGGCGGTTAGCCGCCAGCAGTTCGCCAACGGTATCTTTACACCACAATTTCAGATCGGTGGCGACCTGATCGTTACGGCTACGGCCGGTATGCAGCTTTTTACCCAACTGGCCAACTTTGTCGATGAGCTTCACTTCCACCCAGCTGTGAATATCTTCGGCATCGCTCTGCAGGATTTGCTGCGGATCCAGACGCACTTCTTCCAGCAGATTATTGAGCGCCTCTTCCAGTTGCAGCTGTTCCTCTGCGGTCAGCACGCCTACTGTCACCAGCGCTTTGGACCAGGCCACAGAGCCGACGATATCCTGTTCGGCCAGGCGGTAGTCGAAGCGCAAAGAGTCGTTGAACTGTTTGAACCGTTGATCCGCTGCCTGTGTAAAACGCCCACCCCAAAGTGCCATAACATGCTTCCTTAATATCTTTGAATTTCATTGCCCGGTGGCGCTGCGCTTACCGGGCCTACAAAACATTAAATCGATTACGCAAGAATACGCGTGCCAATCGGCGTGCCGTTAAACAGCGCCGGAAGTTGTTCCGCGTGACGCCAGGAGGCGATATCCACCGGGCGTCCGAGCGTACGGGCGGCATCCAGTGCCGCATTCACTTTGACGATCATCCCGTCGGTAATAATGCCCTGGGCGATCAGCTGTTCGGCTTTTGCCGCGGTCATTTCCGCGATGCGCTGGCCTTTGCCGTCCAGAATACCGCTCACGTCGGAGAGCAGGATCAGATCCGCGCCCAGCGTCGCGGCCAGCGCCGTTGCTGCCTGGTCTGCATTCACGTTCATCAGCTCACCTTCTTCGGTCACACCGATAGAGCTCACCACCGGCAGAAAACCGCCTTCCAGCAACGTGTTAATCAGCTTAGGCGAACCTGGCTGTGCCAGTCCAACATGGCCGAGCTCTTCATCGAGCTGGGTCACTTTTACGCTGTCGCCATCGCCCAGATAGAGGCCAACGGAGGCAATGTGGTGTTTCTTCGCCCAGGACAACAGGGTTTTATTCGCCGTACCTGCCAGCGCACCGGTGATGATGTCAATCTGGTCGGCAGGCGTCACGCGCAGGCCATTTTTCTTTTTCACCGGCAGGTTGAGCCCTTTCATCAGCTCATCCACCACGCAGCCGCCGCCATGGACAATCACCAGCGGACGTTGATGTGATTCGCGATAGTTAACCAGCGCGGTAAAAAGACGCTCCAGCGCTTCTTCGCTGTCCAGCAGTACACCACCGAGTTTGATAATTAATGGGTTCATCATCACACCTTAAATAAGAGCCTGCGTTTCCGGGAAACCGAAACGAATATTTGCACATTGCATTGCCTGAGCGGCAGCGCCTTTGAGTAAGTTATCTTCTGCGGCCACCACGATCAGATGCTCGCCCTGCACGGCAAAGCCGATATCGCAGAACGGCAGGCCAACCACGTTTTTCAGGGCGGGCACGCCTTTGTCATACAGACGCACCAGCGGTTTATCCGCATACGCCCGAGTAAAGACCTCGCTCACCTGCGCTTTGGTCACACCCGCTTTCAGGCGGCAGGTAATAGTTTCGAGAATCCCACGCGGGAAACTGCCCAGATGCGGCGTAAAGATGACATCCGCACCCAGATGGGTGGTGATTTCCGGATGATGGCGGTGATTAAACACGCCATACGGCTGCAGGCTGACTTCGCAGAAGCTGTTAGAGATAGCGGCCTTGCGTCCGGCACCGCTGACGCCACTGGTGGCGTTGATCACCGGCCACTGATTCAGATCCAGCAGGTCTGCGTCGATCAGCGGCTTCAGAGAAAGCTGTGCGGCCGTCGGGTAGCAGCCCGGGACGGCAATCAGATCCGCTTCTTTCAGCTTGTCTGCGCTCCACTCCGCCAGCCCATACACGGCTTTTGCAAGCAGGTCCGGGTGCTGATGGGTGAAGCCATAATATTTTTCGTAGAAAGCGCCGTCGTTAACACGGAACGCGCCGGAGAGGTCGAACACTACGCAACCGGCCGCCAGGAATTGCGGCGCCAGGTCATGACTGACCTCGTGCGCGGTGGCCAAAAACACCACGTCGACGCCGTCAGTGAACTCGCTGATGTCAGACATCGGCTGCAGCGGCAGATCGACAATGCCCCTAAGCTGCGGATGCAAATCGGAAATTAACTTTCCTGCATCATTGCTTTGCGCTGACACGGTCAAAGCGGTTATGGTCATATGTGGATGGCGATTCACGTAGCTTACAAGCTCTGCGCCCGCATAACCGCTAGCGCCTACAATCAGCGTATTCAACATCGGGTTCCTTTATGCTCAACGTTAATGTATTTTTATTCACATTTATTGCATGAATATTGATACTATCACGACCTAAGGTGTGTCAACAATGAAAATGAACTTACCGCCATTTATCGAGATTTACCGCGCCCTGATTGCCACACCCTCCATCAGCGCGACCGAAGAAGCGCTGGATCAGAGCAATGAGTCTTTAATCAATCTTCTGGCGGGTTGGTTTAGCGATCTTGGCTTTAACGTTGAGGTTCAGCCTGTTCCCGGAACACGCCATAAATTTAACCTGCTCGCCAGTACCGGACACGGCGCAGGCGGCCTTCTTCTGGCCGGTCATACCGACACTGTGCCCTTTGATGATGGCCGCTGGACCCGCGACCCATTTACCCTGACCGAGCATGACAACAAACTCTACGGGCTGGGCACGGCCGACATGAAAGGCTTTTTCGCCTTTATCCTTGACGCCCTGCGTGACGTAGACGTGACCAAACTGAAAAAGCCGCTCTACATTCTGGCGACCGCCGACGAAGAGACCAGCATGGCGGGGGCACGTTACTTCTCAGAAAATACCTCTATTCGCCCGGATTGCGCCATCATCGGTGAGCCAACGTCATTACAACCGATCCGTGCGCATAAGGGCCATATCTCCACGGCGGTGCGCGTGATGGGCCAGTCCGGCCACTCCAGCGATCCGGCGCGTGGCGTCAACGCCATTGAGCTGATGCACGACGCCATCGGCCGCATCATGACTCTGCGCGACGAACTGAAAGAGCGGTATCACTACGACGCCTTCACCGTGCCGTATCCGACACTGAACCTCGGCAGTCTGCACGGTGGTGATGCTTCCAACCGTATCTGCGCCTGCTGTGAGCTGCACATGGACATCCGTCCGCTGCCGGGCATGACGTTAAGCGATCTCGACGGTTTGCTGACCGAAGCGCTGGCCCCGGTAAGTGAACGCTGGCCAGGTCGCCTGACGGTGTCTGAGCTGCATCCGCCGATCCCGGGTTATGAATGTCCACCGGATCATCAGCTGGTTGAGGTGGTGGAAAAACTGCTCGGCGAGAAAACCGACGTGGTGAACTACTGCACCGAAGCGCCGTTTATTCAGACGCTGTGCCCGACGCTGGTACTTGGCCCTGGCTCCATCAACCAGGCACACCAGCCGGATGAATATCTGGAAACCCGTTTTATCAAGCCAACCCGCGAACTGATTACCCAGGTCGTGCATCACTTCTGCTGGCATTAAAACCGCACCGATTAGTCCCCTCTCCCGGTGGGAGAGGGTTAGGGTGAGGGCAACAAATCCCGCGATCTCCGTCACATTCCCATAAGCATCTCTTATCTGACGCAATGCGAATTAAATTTCGTAAATTGCCTGCATTTATTCGTTTGCTGAACCGTTTTCGCAGCAATTGACGACGGGGGTTTTACGTGGCTTTATAAAGGGAGATGACAAAATAATGTCCAGAAGATTTTCGCATGGGCATAAACAAAAATGATGGGGTGACTGGGTTTTTATGAACGAACAATATTCCGCGTTGCGTAGTAATGTCAGTATGCTCGGCAAAGTGCTTGGAGATACCATCAAAGATGCGTTGGGGGAAAACATCCTCGACCGCGTTGAAACCATCCGCAAGCTGTCTAAATCTTCCCGTGCCGGTAACGAAGCGAGTCGTCAGGAGCTGCTCACCACCTTGCAGAACCTCTCTAACGATGAGCTGCTGCCTGTTGCACGCGCATTCAGCCAGTTCCTGAACCTGGCAAACACGGCTGAGCAATACCACAGCATTTCGCCAAACGGCGAAGCTGCCAGCAACCCGGAAGTCATTGCCCGTACGCTTCGTAAACTCAAAGACCAGCCAAACCTCAACGAAGCCACCATCAAAAAAGCGGTGGAATCCCTTTCGCTGGAGCTGGTGCTGACCGCCCACCCAACCGAAATCACCCGTCGCACCCTGATCCACAAAATGGTCGAAGTGAACAACTGCCTGAAGCAGTTGGATAACAAAGACATTGCCGACTACGAACGTAACCAGCTGATGCGCCGTCTGCGCCAGTTGATTGCTCAGTCCTGGCACACCGATGAAATTCGTAAGCATCGCCCAAGCCCGGTAGACGAGGCCAAATGGGGCTTTGCGGTGGTGGAAAACAGCCTGTGGGAAGGCGTTCCGAACTACCTGCGTGAGCTGAACGAACAGCTGGAAGCGAACCTGGGCTACCGCCTGCCGGTGGATTTTGTCCCGGTACGCTTTACCTCCTGGATGGGCGGCGACCGTGACGGTAACCCGAACGTGACGGCGGAAATCACCCGCCACGTGCTGCTGCTGAGTCGCTGGAAAGCCACCGATCTGTTCCTGAAAGATATTCATGTGCTGATCTCCGAGCTGTCGATGGTGGAAGCGACGCCAGAACTGCGCGCGCTGGCCGGTGAAGAAGGTGCCAGCGAGCCGTATCGTTTCCTGATGAAAAAACTGCGTAGCCAGCTGATGGCGACCCAGGCCTGGCTGGAAGCACGCCTGAAAGGCCAGCGCCTGCCGAAGCCAGAAGGTCTCCTGAGCCAGAACGAACAGCTCTGGGAGCCGCTATACGCCTGCTATAAATCACTGCAGGCCTGTGGCATGGGCATCATCGCCAATGGCGAACTGCTCGACACCCTGCGCCGCGTGAAGTGTTTTGGCGTGCCGCTGGTGCGTATCGACGTGCGTCAGGAGAGCACCCGCCATACCGAAGCGTTGGGCGAACTGACCCGCTATCTCGGCATCGGCGACTATGAAAGCTGGTCTGAAGCCGACAAACAGGCCTTCCTGATCCGCGAGCTGAACTCTAAGCGTCCTCTGCTGCCGCGCAACTGGGAGCCAAGCAACGAAACCCGCGAAGTGCTCAACACCTGTAAAGCGATCGTTGATGCGCCGAAAGGATCGGTGGCCGCCTATGTGATCTCCATGGCGAAAACCCCGTCCGACGTGCTGGGCGTTCACCTTCTGCTGAAAGAAGCCGGTATCGACTACGCTCTGCCTGTAGCGCCACTGTTTGAGACCCTCGACGACCTGAACAACGCCAACGACGTGATGACCCAGTTACTCAATATCGACTGGTATCGCGGCTTTATTCAGGGCAAACAGATGGTGATGATCGGCTATTCTGACTCCGCAAAAGATGCAGGCGTGATGGCCGCCTCCTGGGCGCAGTATCAGGCGCAGGACGCCCTGATCAAAACCTGCGAGAAAGCCGGTATTGAGCTGACCCTTTTCCACGGTCGCGGTGGCTCCATTGGTCGCGGCGGTGCGCCTGCGCACGCGGCACTGCTGTCACAGCCGCCGGGAAGCCTGAAAGGCGGGCTGCGCGTCACCGAACAGGGTGAGATGATCCGCTTCAAATACGGTCTGCCGGAAGTGACCATCAGCAGCCTGTCGCTTTATACCAGTGCGATTCTGGAAGCGAACCTGCTGCCACCGCCAGAGCCGAAAGCGTCCTGGTGCCATATCATGGACGAGCTGTCGGATATCTCCTGCGATCTGTACCGCGGCTACGTGCGTGAAAACAAAGATTTCGTGCCTTACTTCCGCTCTGCAACGCCAGAGCAGGAGCTGGGTAAACTGCCGCTGGGTTCACGTCCGGCTAAGCGTCGCCCAACCGGCGGTGTGGAGTCTCTGCGTGCGATCCCGTGGATCTTCGCCTGGACGCAAAACCGTCTGATGCTGCCAGCCTGGCTGGGTGCCGGTGCGGCGCTCCAGAAGGTGGTGGAAGACGGTAAACAGAGTGAGCTGGAAACCATGTGCCGCGACTGGCCGTTCTTCTCTACCCGTCTGGGTATGCTGGAGATGGTCTTCTCGAAAGCTGACCTGTGGCTGGCGGAATATTACGATCAGCGTCTGGTGAAGCCTGAGCTGTGGGCACTGGGTAAAGAGCTGCGCGAGCTGCTACAAGGCGACATCAAGGTGGTGCTGGATATCGCTAACGATTCCCACCTGATGGAAGACCTGCCGTGGATTGCCGAGTCTATCCAGCTGCGTAACATCTATACCGACCCGCTGAACGTTCTGCAGGCAGAGCTGCTGCACCGTTCGCGTCTGGCGGAAGAAGAAGGGAAAGAGCCGGATCCACGCGTTGAACAAGCGCTGATGGTGACGATTGCGGGCGTTGCAGCGGGTATGCGTAACACCGGTTAATGCTCACTGCCCGGCGGCGCTTCGCTTGCCGGGCCTACGACAGGTAGGCCGGGTAAGCGTCAGCGCCACCCGGCAAATTTCGGTAGTCTCCTGATGCATTCCGATATCACCCGAATTTTGACAGATCTGGTTAACCGCACGTTATCGCTGGGTCAGATTCATTTCTCAGCCCCGGCTGGACAGCCCTCCCGAACAGCGCCCTGCCTTGTCATTACCCTGAATAACCCCTGTGATGCAATATTTTCCTCCTCCGGACACATTGTTCATCACCCGGCTAACTTCCTGCAAATACACTTCGGTAAGCAGCAAATGGCCATCGAGTTACAGTGTGAGCATACGCTTTTGCAACAGGTACAGGTTGCCCGACGTGGGCCGCGAACCGGTGCTTTTCTCCTCCAGACGCTGGCCGAGTTACAGATGCAACCGGATGAACAAGAGACCGCCAGGCTGGTAGTACTGAGCCTGCTCAGCCATTGCCGGGATCTTTTGGGGAGCGACATCCATACCGCCAACCGCAGCCGCGCGCTCTTCGAAGCGGTTCGTAGCTATATCGACGAACATCACGCCTCTTTGTTAACGCGCGAATCGGTGGCGCAGGCGTTCTACATCTCCCCAAACTATCTTTCCCATCTCTTTCAGAAAGTTGGCAGTGTCGGATTCAACGAATACCTGACCCAAACCCGTCTTGAACATGCCCGACAGTTGCTTAAAGGCTACGATCTCAAAATCAAGGATATCGCCGCACGATGCGGTTTTATGGACAGCAACTACTTCTGCCGCCTGTTTCGCAAACACACCGAACGTTCTCCTTCCGAATATCGCCGCCAGTATCACAGCCAGTTAACCGCCAAAAACTAGCACTGTGATCGGCATCGCACATCGCTAAGCACATTACATTTGTCCAGTATTTGGCAAAATTGACCTGTATATCCTGCCTGCCGCTCCGCCTTATCCTTAAATCAATCTTTTTGACTTAAGGAAAAATAATGGAACTGTATCTGGATACCGCCAACGTGGCGGAAGTTGAACGCCTTGCGCGCATTTTCCCCATCGCAGGCGTCACCACCAATCCGAGTATCATTGCCGCCAGCCGTGAGTCTGTCTGGGAGGTACTGCCGCGCCTGCAAAACGCCATTGGGCCAGAAGGCACGCTATTTGCCCAAACAATGAGCCGCGACGCAGAAGGCATGGTGGACGAAGCCAAACGCCTGAGCAATGCCATTCCGGATATCGTGGTGAAAATCCCGGTCACCGCCCAGGGGCTCATCGCCATTAAGGCGCTAAAAACAGCGGGCATTACTACGTTGGGGACCGCCGTATACAGCGCCGCGCAAGGCCTGCTGGCTGCACTGGCCGGGGCAAACTATGTCGCGCCATATGTAAACCGCGTAGATGCCCAGGGCGGGGACGGTATTCGCATGGTTCAGGAGCTGCAATCCCTGCTGGAACAGCATGCACCGGAGAGCAAGGTGCTGGCAGCCAGCTTCAAAACGCCACGCCAGGCGCTGGACTGCCTGCTCGCCGGATGTGAAGCTATCACGCTTCCCTTAGACGTAGCGCAACAAATGCTCGGCACACCGGCGGTAGAGTCAGCGATAGAGAAGTTCGAGCAGGACTGGAAAAACGCGTTTGGTAACCTCAACCTCTAAGGGAGATATGTTATGGACCGTATCATTCAATCGCCGGGGAAATATATCCAGGGCGCTGATGTTCTCACCCGTCTCGGCGACTATCTGAAACCTCTGGCTACACGCTGGCTGGTTGTTGGCGATAAATTTGTGCTGGGTTTTGCCGAAGAGACCCTGCGCCAGAGTTTTAAAAATGCAGAGCTAGATGCCGAAATCGCGCCGTTTGGCGGCGAATGCTCGCAGAATGAGATCGATCGTCTGAAAAAACTGGCCGACAGTGCGGACTGCATGGCGGTGCTGGGTATTGGCGGCGGTAAAACGCTGGATACCGCCAAAGCGCTGGCACATGTTATGGACGTGCCGGTCGCTATCGCCCCGACTATCGCCTCCACCGATGCCCCGTGCAGCGCCCTTTCTGTGATTTACACCGACAGCGGCGAATTCGAACGCTATCTGATGCTGCCGCATAACCCCAATATGGTGATTGTCGACACCAAAGTGGTGGCTGGTGCGCCGCCGCGTCTGCTGGCCGCCGGGATTGGCGATGCCCTTGCCACCTGGTTTGAAGCGCGTGCCTGTTCCCGCAGTGGCGCGACCACCATGGCGGGCGGCAAGTGTACGCAGGCCGCGTTAGCGCTCGCCGAGCTGTGCTACAACACGCTGATTGAAGAGGGAGAAAAAGCGATGCTGGCCGCCGAGCAGCACGTAGTAACCCCGGCGCTGGAGCGCATTATCGAAGCTAATACCTATCTGAGCGGCGTAGGGTTTGAAAGCGGCGGGCTGGCGGCAGCGCATGCCATTCACAACGGGATGACGGCAGTGCCGGATGCGCATCACTTCTATCACGGTGAAAAAGTGGCGTTTGGTACGCTGACGCAACTGGTGCTGGAAAACGCACCGGTTGAGGAGATCGAAACCGTCGCGGCGCTTTGCCACAGCGTTGGATTGCCGATCACGCTGGCGCAGCTGAACATCAAAGAAGACATTCCGGCCAAAATGCGCCTGATTGCCGAAGCGTCTTGCGCTGAGGGAGAGACTATCCACAACATGCCGGGTGGCGTGTCGCCGGATCAGGTTTATGCGGCGCTGCTGGTCGCCGACCAGTATGGGCAGCGTTTCCTGCAGGAGTGGGAGTAACAAAAATGCCGGGTGCGCTACGCGTACCCGGCTCAATGGTTATTTCACGTCAAAACGGTCCAGATCCATCACCTTCGCCCACGCCGCTACGAAGTCGCGGACAAACTTCTCGTGAGCATCACTGCTGGCGTAAACCTCTGCCAGCGCGCGGAGAACGGCGTTAGAGCCGAAGACCAGGTCAGCGCGGGTGGCAGTGTATTTCACTTCACCGCTGGTGCGATCGCTTCCGGCAAACAGCTCGTTCGATTCATCGGTCGCCTTCCACTGAGTGTTCATATCCAGCAGATTGACGAAGAAATCGTTGCTCAGCACGCCTTCGCGATTGGTGAACACACCGTTCTTACCGCCATCGAAATTTGCACCCAGTACGCGCAGGCCGCCAATCAGCACCGTCAGTTCTGGCGCGGTCAGCGTCAGCTGCTGGGCTTTATCAATCAGCAGCGATTCGGTGGTGGAGACATCCACCTGCGCACGGTAGTTGCGGAAACCGTCGGCAATCGGTTCGAGCAGATTAAACATCTCGATATCCGTCTGATCCTGACGCGCATCCACACGACCCGGCGTGAACGGTACGGTGACGTAAACGCCTGCCGCTTTCGCCGCCTGCTCAACACCAACCACACCCGCCAGCACGATGATATCGGCCAGTGAGGCTTTATTGGTGGTGCGCTGAATAGCTTCCAGAGCAGGCAATGCACGTACGGCTGCGGCATTAACATCCCAGTTGCGCTGAGGCGCAAGTGCCAGACGCGCACCGTTGGCACCGCCACGCTTGTCGCCGCCGCGGAAGGTTGAGGCCGACGCCCATGCCACGGAAATCAGTTCGCTCACGGAGAGCCCGGATGCTGCAATTTCCGCTTTCAGGCTCTCAATGTCCTCTTTGGTCGGATTGAATACTGCCTCCGGCAGCGGATCCTGCCAGATCAGATCTTCTTTCGGCACTTCCGGGCCAAGATAACGCGATTTCGGCCCCATATCGCGGTGAGTCAGTTTGAACCACGCGCGCGCAAAGGCTTCGTTGAAGGCCTGCGGATCGTTCAGGAAGCGACGGGAAATTTTTTCGAATTCCGGGTCAAAACGCAGCGTCAGGTCGGTAACCAGCATGGTGGGTTTGCGTTTTTTCGACGGGTCGAACGGGTCTGGCATGATCTCAGGCGCGTCCACGGCTTCAAACTGAATCGCACCGGCCGGGCTGCGGGTTTGCACCCATTCATATTTGAACAGGTTCTCGAAGAAGTAGTTGCTCCACTGGGTTGGGGTTTGTGACCAGATGACTTCCAGACCGGAAGTAATGGCATCTGCACCTACACCGGTACCATGCGTGCTGGCCCAGCCCAGGCCCTGCGCTTCAATCGGAGACGCTTCCGGGTCTGTGCCAACGTGTGTTGCTTCACCCGCGCCGTGGGTCTTGCCGAGCGTATGACCACCAGCGATCAGCGCCACGGTCTCTTCGTCGTTCATCCCCATGTTGCCGAAGGTTGCGCGGATGGCTGCCGCCGCTGACAGCGGTTCACCGCTGGCGTTTGGCCCTTCCGGGTTAACGTAGATCAGCCCCATTTCAGTGGCCGCCAGCGGACGTTTCGCCAGCGCTTCCGGGTCACGATGGGTCAGCCAGGCTTTTTCATCACCCCAGTTGACGTCGAGATCCGGTTCCCAGACATCTTCACGCCCGGCACCAAAACCAAAGGTGCGGAAGCCGGAGTTTTCCAGCGCCACGTTGCCCGCAAGAATGAACAGGTCGGCCCAGGAGATTTTTTGACCATATTTTTGCTTGATCGGCCACAGCAGACGGCGAGCTTTATCCAGACTGACGTTATCTGGCCAGGAGTTCAGCGGCGCAAAGCGCTGTTGACCGCGTCCGGCACCACCACGCCCGTCCACCGAGCGATAGGTACCCGCACCGTGCCAGGCCATGCGAATAAACAGGCCCGCATAGCTGCCCCAGTCGGCAGGCCACCACGGTTGAGAGTCGGTTAAGAGTGCTTTGAGATCGCCCTTAAGGGCAGAGTAATCCAGCTTGCTAAATTCTTTGCGGTAGTCGAAGTCTTCACCCAGAGGGTTCGAACGATTGGAGTGTTGGTTAAGAAGATCGATGCGGAGTTGTTTTGGCCACCAGTCACGGCTGCCTGTACCTGCCCCCGCGCTGTGATCGACGCCGCCCTGATGGAACGGGCATTTGCCGACTGATGCCGCTTTATTGCTCTCGTCTGACGTGCTCATCGCTATGCTCCCTTTTACAGTGTTACCGTTACGATATACACCACTAGCAATAAGATATAGTTGAATTAATCCACAGATTCGATAGCTAATACCTTTTAACTTTTAGCCAGACTAAAAAGCCCCCTTTATATGAGGGCTTTATGCGCGCTACGCCGGACGAACGCCGAGCGTATGACAAATGGCGTAGCTCATCTCCGCGCGGTTCAGCGTGTAGAAGTGGAAATCTTTTACCCCTTCACGGCTTAAAATTTTCACCATATCCATTGCGATGTTGGCACCCACCAGCTTGCGCGTTTCCGGATCATCATCCAGCCCTTCGTACATTTTGGACATCCACAGTGGAATGCGTACGTTGGTCATATCGGCAAATTTCTTCGCCTGTTTGAAGTTAGAGACCGGCAGAATACCCGGGATGATTTCCACGTCGATACCCGCAGAAACGCAGCGGTCACGGAAGCGCAGGTAGCTTTCCACATCAAAGAAGAACTGAGTAATGGCCCGGTTCGCACCGGCATCCACTTTACGCTTCAGGTTAAGGAGGTCGGCCTGAGCGCTTTTCGCTTCCGGATGCACTTCCGGGTACGCTGCGACGGAGATATCAAAATCGGCAACCTCTTTCAGCAGCGCGACCAGATCCGCCGCATACATTTCTGGCTTACCGCTACCCGGCGGCAGGTCGCCGCGCAGGGCGACGATATGACGAATCCCGTTATTCCAGTAATCCTGGGCGATAGCACGCAGCTCGTCACGGGTGGCGTCGATACAGGTCAGGTGAGGAGCCGCTTCCAGACCGGTACGATCCTTGATGCCCTTGATAATGCTGTGCGTACGGTCACGCTCGCCGGAGTTCGCACCGTAGGTCACGGAGACAAACTTCGGTTTAAGGCTGCTCAGGCGATCGATAGAGCTCCAGAGGGTTTGCTCCATTTCACTGGTGCGCGGCGGGAAAAATTCAAAAGAGACGTTAATCTGGCCGTTTACTTCGGCCAGGCTCTGATTCAGGGCTTCCCGCTGGTTGGCGTGAAAAAAGCTCATACCTTACCTCTATCTTTCGCGTGTCGTTGTTTGTTGTGTTGTGAACTTCTATACGTTTAGACGTCCAGATGTAAAAATGACGGAAAAGCGGAGGGACGTCAACAGAAATAATCAACAATAACGGTGAGGAATGCTCAGGGAAGATGAAGAAAATTCATGATGGGGGGGTGAGTGCGGTCTGATGCCCTCACCCTAACCCTCTCCCACAGGGAGAGGGAAATACAGGGGTTACAGTAATTTAGCGAGACGATTGATGTCCGACTGGATCGCCCCGGCGGTGACATCGCGCCCTGCACCCGGGCCACGGATCACCAGTGGGTTATCGCGGTACCAGCGGCTTTCGATTGCAAAGACGTTATCGCACGGCAGCAGCGCCGCCAGCGGATGTTCAGGACGCACCGCCTCAACCCCCACACGCGCTTTACCGTTGGCCTCGAAACGCGCCACATAGCGCAGCACCAGCCCCATCTCGTTTGCCGCTTCCAGACGTTGCAGCATCTGCTCGTTCAGCTCATCACCGTTTTCAAAGAAGTGGTCAATAGATCCTTCCTCACAGCCCGCCGGCACCAGCGACTCGACGCGAACAGAACCAGGTTCAATGTCATAACCGGCTTCACGCGCCAGGATCACCAGCTTACGCATCACGTCTTTACCGGAGAGGTCGACGCGGGGATCGGGTTCGGTTAACCCCTGCTGCCACGCCTGATCCACCAGGTCAGTGAACGGCACGGTGCCATCAAACTGCAGGAAAAGCCAGGAGAGCGTACCGGAGAAAATACCGCTCAGCGCCAGGATGCTGTCGCCGCTTTCAATCAGATCGCGCACGGTATGGTTAACCGGCAGACCCGCACCTACGGTGGCATTATAGAGCCAGTGACGACCGGTTTTTTCGAACGCGTCGTGGATCTGACGGTATTTGTCGGTGCTGCTTGCCCCCGCCAGTTTGTTCGCACTGATAACGTGGAAACCGTGGCTGGCGAAATCAAGATACTGATCGGCAAGCTGTTCGCTGGCAGTAACGTCCAGCACCACCAGATCGTCATACGGGTGCGCGCGCATCCACAGGAACAGCGACTCTTCGTCCTGTTCAACCGCTTCATCGTTAAAGAAGGCAAGCGCGCGGCTGGCATCCAGCCCTTCGTAGTTAAGCAGACTGCGGCGGCTGTCCACCACACCCGCGAGGATAAACTCAAAGCCGGTACGTGCTGAGAGCGTGACCTGCTCGCGCGCGAACAGCTCCAGCCAGCGAGAACCGATGTTGCCTTTACCGAACAGCACCAGGCCGATGCGTTTTTCCGCACGGAACAGAGAGGTATGCAGACCCTGAATCAGGCTCTCAGTTGGCCCTTTACGCAGGACGGCAACGAGGCTGATGCCCTCTTCCGACTGCCAGGTAAATTCAACCGGCTGCCCTTTCAGCTGTTGCCAGAAACGGTGGCAGTGCAGCGGGTTACGGGTGACGCCCGCGCCCACCATCGCCACCAGCGCCAGCCCCTGACGCAGACGAAGCTCGCCCGGCAGGCCCGCTTCATCCAGAATTTTCAGCGCGCTGTCCGCCACTTCGGCGGTGTAGCAGAACTGCAGCAGTTGACGGTCGTTATGTACGCCAACCGCCAGCGGACGCACCTGAGCACGTTTGAGGATCGTGTCGATATCTTTATGCGCCAGTTTGAAGTCCTGGCCCGCCGGGACCTGGAACTCAATCAGGCAGATGTCGTCGTGGCTGGTGACAATACGCGCCCCCGTACCGGATGCCAGCACGCGTTCGATGCGCGTGGAGCCCTGATCCGGGGTGTAACTGCAGCGAAGCTGCAGATCGATATCGCTACCGGAAACCGGCTGCAGCGTACGCGCGTGAAGAACCGGCGCGGCCAGACGTGCCAGCTCGCTGGCTTCATCCAGGCGCAGCAGCGGCAGCAGGCAGGCGTCTTTCACCTTGCGTGGATCAGCGCTGTAAACACCGGCGACGTCACTCCAGATAGTGACGCGGGACACGCCCGCAAGGGCACCGATTTGCGTCGCCGAGTAGTCAGAGCCATTACGCCCCAACAGCACGGTTTCCCCGGCATTGCTGCGGCTGATAAAGCCGGTCACCACAATGCGTTTACCCGGATGCTGTACCAGCAATTGTTGCAGCAGCGGGTAGGATAGACCTTCATCCACCTGTGGCTGTGCGGCGCGTTCGGCACGCAGGAAATCACGCGCGTCGAGCCAGGCAGCGTCAACGCCCAGATGTTGCAGCACGGCGGCCATCAGACGCGCAGACCACACTTCACCGTGGCCCACCACTTCGGCGTACACCGCATCGGTAATACCGCTGTCCAGCAGGGCGGCCAGACGCTCAAGGTCATGCGTAAAAGCGCTAATCAGCCCATCCGCCACGTCTGCGGGCAGCAAACCGGCAATCAGCTCGCTCTGGTAACGGCGTAAGGACTGTTGCACCTGATGCGCAGAGAGGCGATCGGTCTGGCTCAATTTCAGCCAGCTAATCAGCTGGTTGGTGGTGCTGCCCGCCGCAGAGACAACCATCATGTCACCCGGCTGTGAATACTCTGTCATGATCCCTGCAACGCGCAGGTAACACTTCACATCAGCAAGACTACTACCACCAAACTTGTGCAGTTGACGACCCTTCGCCCCTGCCTGCGCTATCACACTCATGATTACCCCTTGGCTGCGACCCGGAAGCCATTTTCCAGATCGGCAATTAAATCTTCAGAATCTTCAATACCGGTTGAGATCCGCAGCAGCGTCTCAGAAATACCGGCGGCGGCACGTGCCTCTGGTGCCATACCTGCGTGCGTCATGGTCGCGGCGTGGGAGATTAAACTTTCAACCCCACCCAACGATTCCGCCAGCGTAAACAATGACAGCCCGCTCAGGAAGCGACGCAGCGTTTGCTCGTCACCGTCCAGTTCAAAACTTAACATCGCGCCAAACCCTTTCTGCTGACGCGCGGCAATCTCGTGCCCCTGGTTTTCAGGCAGCGACGGGTGATAAAGCTTCTTCACCAGCGGCTGCGTTTTCAGGAAATCGACAATCGCCTGGGCATTGCGCTGTGCCACCTCCATACGCGGCGACAGCGTGCGAATCCCGCGTAACAGCAGATAGCTGTCGAAGGCCCCGGCAGTGACGCCAATGTTATTGGCCCACCATGCCAGTTCGGTGACAACGTCGGGATCTTTTGCAATCACCACACCCGCGACCACATCAGAATGACCGTTCAGATATTTAGTGCATGAATGCAATACCAGATCTGCACCCAGCGCCAGTGGGTTCTGAAGGGCCGGACTGAGGAACGTATTATCCACTACACTTATCGCTCCCGCATCCCTTGTGAGCTGACAAATTTTCGCAATATCGACAACGCGCAACAATGGATTGCTTGGACTTTCCACCAGCACCAGCTTCGGCTTCTCTGCCAGCGCCTGTTTCAGCGCCTGTTCGTCATTTTGATCGACAAACAACACCCGGTAACAACCGCGTTTTGCCAGACTATCAAACAGACGATAGCTGCCGCCGTAACAGTCGTGCGGCGCAACCAGCAGATCGCCCGGTTTCAGGAACACGGTGGTCACCAGATGAATGGCAGACATGCCGGTATTGGTTAATACTGCCCCTGCGCCACCTTCCAGTTCCGCCAGCGCGCGCTGGGTCACGTCGCGCGTAGGGTTGCCACGACGCGAGTAGTCATGCGCACGGGGTTCATTAAATCCGGTGAAATTGTAGGTACTGGAAAGATGAATCGGCGGGACAACACAGCCGTACTGCTCGTCATCATTCAATCCGCTACGCACTGCGATGGTGGCCTGTTTACGCGTCATGGTGAAGGCTTCCTGGCTAATTAGGTGAAAAGTCAGGCACCAGAGTAAACATTGAAAGTATGGACGTCAATACATCTGGACATCTAAACTTCTTTGCGTATAGATTGAGCAATGCGCAAATAGCCGTTAAAATTATATGCTTTAGTGCACGCTGCAGCGGCAATATCCGTGCCACGGTATCGTCTCTACGGTAAACTACGCAGGTTTACGGTTCAAAACCGACGGTTACAGGTTTTGCACCTTTAGATTAATGACTGAGAGGATTAAAGGTATCTCATGGCTGAATGGAGCGGCGAATATATCAGCCCATACGCTGAGCACGGTAAGAAGAGTGAGCAAGTAAAGAAAATTACGGTTTCCATTCCTCTGAAGGTGTTGAAGATCCTCACCGATGAACGTACGCGTCGTCAGGTGAACAACCTGCGCCACGCAACCAACAGCGAACTGCTGTGCGAAGCGTTTCTGCATGCGTTTACCGGCCAACCGTTGCCGAACGATGACGACCTGCGCAAAGAGCGTAGCGACGAAATCCCGGAAGAGGCGAAGGTGATCATGCGTGAACTGGGTATCGACCCGGAGACGTGGGAATACTGATTAGCGGATACAAAAAAGGCACCTTGCGGTGCCTTTTTTTCGGGAAACTTATTTAGCGCCCGGGATGCTGAAACGCTTGTTGAAGCGGTCAACACGGCCACCGGTTGCAACGTCACGCTGCTTACCAGTGTAGAACGGGTGGCATTTGCCGCACACGTCCAGGTTCAGATCGTGACCCACGGTGGAGCGGATCTGGATAGAGTTACCGCAAGAGCAGTTTGCAGTAATCATTTCGTATTTCGGGTGAATATCTTTTTTCATGGGAGAACCTCAGTTAAGGCCGCGTCGCTCTTCCAGCCCTAACGCCAGACACCACGCGATGTTGAATGTAAGTTCTTTGGCGTAAAGTACACCAAAGGCGGCGAATCATACAGAATTTGACCAACGTATGCAAACTGATCCGCACGCCGCTTTCACTAATGTGTATACTAACGCGCCACTTTTCAAGTCAGGAAGATTCGATGCCCGTCGCTCACGTTGCCCTGCCCGTTCCGCTTCCCCGCACGTTTGACTATCTGCTGCCCGACAGCATGAGCGTTAAAGCGGGCTGTCGCGTGACCGTGCCCTTTGGCAAACAGCAGCGCGTAGGGATCGTCGTCTCCGTCAGCGACAAGAGCGAATTGCCGCTTAACGAACTGAAATCGGTCGTTGAGGTGCTCGATAGCGAGCCCGTTTACTCCACCAGCACCTGGCGACTGCTGCTGTGGGCGGCGGATTATTATCATCATCCGATTGGCGATGTTCTGTTCCACGCTTTACCGATTATGCTGCGCCAGGGCAAAAGCGCCAGCCACGCACCAATGTGGTACTGGTTTGCGACCGAACAGGGCCAGGCGGTGGACATTAACAGCCTGAAGCGCTCCCAGAAGCAACAGCAGGCGCTGGCCGCCCTGCGTCAGGGGAAAATCTGGCGCCATCAGGTCGATGAGCTGGAAGTCAGCGAAACCGCACTCCAGGCACTACGAAAAAAAGGGCTGAGCGAGCTGGCAAGCGAGGCACCGGCCCTGTATGACTGGCGGGAGCAATTTTCCGTCTCTGGCGATCGCCTGCGCCTGAACACTGAACAGGCCACCGCCGTGGGGGCGATTCACAGCGCCTCCGATCATTTCTCCGCCTGGCTGCTGGCCGGGGTCACCGGATCCGGCAAGACAGAAGTCTATCTCAGTGTGCTGGAAAATGTGCTTGCGCAGGGCAAACAGGCGCTGGTGATGGTGCCGGAAATTGGCCTGACGCCGCAAACCATCGCCCGCTTTCGTGAGCGGTTTAATGCGCCGGTTGAGGTGCTGCACTCTGGCCTGAATGACAGCGAACGCCTCAGCGCCTGGCTGAAAGCGAAAAACGGCGAAGCGGCGATCGTGATTGGCACCCGTTCATCACTGTTTACGCCGTTCAAAAATCTTGGCGTCATTGTCATCGATGAAGAACACGACAGCTCTTATAAGCAGCAGGAAGGCTGGCGCTATCACGCCCGCGATCTGGCCGTCTATCGCGCGCACAGCGAGCAAATCCCCATTATTCTGGGCTCTGCTACCCCGGCGCTCGAAACGCTGCATAACGTTCGTCAGCGTAAATACCATATGCTGCGCCTGACGCGCCGCGCGGGGAATGCGCGTCCGGCCATTCAACACGTGCTGGATCTGAAAGGTCAGCAAGTGCAGGCGGGGCTAGCGCCCGCGCTTATTACCCGCATGCGCCAGCATTTGCAGGCGGGGAACCAGGTTATTCTGTTCCTCAACCGACGTGGCTTTGCCCCCGCACTGCTGTGTCACGACTGCGGCTGGATTGCCGAGTGCCCGCGCTGCGACCACTACTATACCTTCCATCAGGCCCAGCGCCATTTGCGCTGCCACCACTGCGACAGCCAGCGCCCGGTGCCGCGTCAGTGCCCGTCGTGCGGGTCAACGCACATCGTGCCGGTCGGTCTGGGCACTGAACAGCTGGAACAGGCCCTGGAGCCGTTCTTCCCGGATGTGCCCATTTCCCGAATCGACAGGGACACCACCAGCCGTAAAGGGGCGCTGGAACAACAGCTGGCAGAAGTGCATCGCGGTGGCGCGCGCATCCTGATTGGCACCCAGATGCTGGCCAAAGGACACCACTTCCCGGACGTGACGCTGGTTGCCCTGCTGGATGTCGATGGCGCGCTGTTCTCTGCCGACTTCCGCTCAGCCGAGCGTTTTGCCCAGCTTTATACCCAGGTGGCCGGACGCGCGGGACGTGCCGGGAAACAGGGCGAAGTGGTACTGCAAACGCACCATCCTGAGCATCCGTTGCTGCAAACCCTGCTGCACAAAGGCTATGACGCGTTTGCCGAGCAGGCACTGGCTGAACGCCAGACCATGCAGCTTCCCCCGTGGACCAGCCACGTGATCATCCGCGCGGAAGATCATAACAACCAGCAGGCGCCGCTTTTCCTGCAGCAGTTGAGAAACCTTCTGCAGGCCAGCCCGCTGGTCGATAATCAATTGTGGATTTTAGGGCCGGTTCCGGCGCTGGCCCCCAAGCGCGGCGGACGTTTTCGCTGGCAGATTTTGCTGCAACACCCTTCGCGCATCCGTTTACAGCACATCGTCAGCGGCACGCTGGCCTTGATTAACACCCTGCCAGAAGCGCGCAAAGTGAAGTGGGTGCTTGACGTTGATCCCATCGAAGGCTGAAGACGGATCGAAAAATTTAACGTCCCTCACACTTTTTATGAAAATTCTGTAACCGATTCCATTAACTATCTGTAAAAATGGTGGCGTCAGAAGTTCGGTGTTCAGGCGAGGAGAAGACGTTGAAGTCCAGGAAAGAGGTTGCCACGGCGACCATGAAAGACGTTGCCCAGAAAGCACAAGTCTCTACGGCAACCGTGTCCCGCGCATTAATGAACCCGGATAAAGTCTCCCAGGCGACCCGCAACCGGGTAGAGCAGGCTGCGCTGGAAGTGGGGTATTTTCCGCAGGCAATGGGGCGTAACGTGAAACGTAATGAGTCGCGTACCATCCTGGTGATTGTGCCGGACATCTGCGATCCCTTCTTCAGTGAAATTATTCGCGGCATCGAAGTGACGGCTGCGGAGCAAGGGTATCTGGTGCTCATTGGCGACTGCGCGCACCAGAATCAGCAGGAAAAAACCTTTATTGACCTCATTATCACCAAGCAGATCGACGGCATGCTGCTGCTTGGCTCGCGCCTGCCGTTTGATGCCAGCATTGAAGAGCAGCGCAATTTACCGCCGATGGTAATGGCCAACGAGTTTGCGCCAGAGCTTGAGCTGCCAACGGTACATATCGATAACCTGACCGCCGCGTTCAACGCCGTTAACTATCTGCAGGAGCTGGGGCATAAACGGATTGGCTGCATTGCCGGGCCAGAAGAGATGCCGCTGTGTCACTATCGCCTGCAGGGCTATGTTCAGGCACTTCGCCGTACCGGCGCGACGGTTGACCCGCACTATATTGCACGCGGTAATTTTACCTTTGAAGCCGGTGGACAGGCGCTGGAAAAACTGCTGGCGTTGCCTGAGCCGCCTACCGCAGTGTTCTGCCACAGCGACGTGATGGCGCTGGGCGCATTATCGTATGCGAAACGCCGCGGCCTGCGCGTACCGAAAGATTTGTCGATTATCGGTTTCGATAATATTTCGCTTTCAGAATTTTGCGATCCCCCGCTCTCAACCGTTTCGCAACCACGCTACGACATTGGCCGTGAAGCGATGCTTCTCCTGCTCGATCAGTTGCATGGTCAAACAGTTAGCAGCGGTTCGAGGTTGCTGGACTGCGAGCTGATTGTTCGTGGTTCTACCCAGGCATTGACTTAAAGTAAATGTCTTTAGGACACCCTTATCTGGTCAAAGCCCCGCCGCTTAAGTAACATGGCGGACTGACGAACGAATAAATACAGCGAAACGATAGTGGCACAACGAGATTATGTACGTCGCGGCCAGCCGGCACCTTCGCGACGCAAAAAGAGTAGCGCAAAGAAAAAGCAACGTAACCTGCCTGCTGTCTCGCCAGCAATGGTCGCTATTGCTGCGGCGGTACTGGTGGCCTTTATTGGCGGCCTGTACTTCATCACGCACCATAAAAAAGAAGAGTCTGAGGCCCTTCAGGGCAACAAAGTGGTCGGAAATGGTCTGCCACCGAAGCCTGAAGAGCGCTGGCGCTATATTAAAGAGCTGGAAAGCCGTCAGCCTGGCGTGCGGGCGCCGACCGAGCCATCCGCCGGTGGCGAGGTGAAGAATGCCGATCAGCTCACGGATGAGCAGCGTCAGTTGCTGGCACAGATGCAGGCCGATATGCGCCAGCAGCCTACGCAGTTGAATGAAGTGCCGTGGAATGAACAAACGCCGGCGCAGCGTCAGCAAACGCTGCAACTGCAGCGCCAGCGTCAGGCACAGATTCAGCAGCAACAACAGCAGCAGCAGTGGACGCAAAGCCAGCCGGTCCAGCAGCCTAAAGCGCAGCCGCGCGTGACGGAACAGCCGTACCAGCAACCGCAGACGCGAACGGTGCAGTCTCAGCCTGTTCAACAACAGCCGAAGACCCAGGCGCAGAAGCAAACGGCTCAACCGTATCAGGATCTGCTGCAGACGCCTGCGCATACCACCGCGCAGCAGCCGAAAACACAGCAGGCCGCACCGGTCACCAAAGAGACCGAGGCACCGAAGCAGACGGCTGAGAAGAAAGACGAACGCCGCTGGATGGTGCAGTGCGGCTCGTTCAAAGGTGCCGAGCAGGCCGAAACGGTCCGCGCTCAACTGGCATTTGAAGGATTTGACTCGCGCATTACCACCAATAACGGCTGGAATCGCGTGGTGATTGGCCCGGTCAAAGGCAAAGAAAATGCCGATGGCACGATTTCTCGTTTGAAAGTAGCCGGTCACACAAACTGCATTCGACTTGCTTCCGGGGGTTGAAACCCCCAAATTCCCCCCCATCTATCTTTCTATTCAGCCCTGAGCACAGGCTCAGGGCTTCTGTTTCCCGATTCTGTAACCAGGGGGTCTGCTCGTGACAACAATAGTAAGTGTACGCCGTAACGGCCACGTGGTAATCGCCGGTGATGGCCAGGCCACGCTGGGTAATACCGTAATGAAAGGCAACGTGAAAAAAGTCCGTCGTTTATACAACGACAAAGTGATCGCCGGTTTTGCAGGCGGCACGGCTGATGCTTTCACGCTGTTTGAACTGTTTGAACGTAAACTGGAAATGCACCAGGGTCATCTGGTGAAAGCCGCCGTTGAGCTGGCGAAAGACTGGCGAACCGACCGCATGCTGCGCAAGCTTGAAGCGCTGCTGGCCGTGGCCGATGAAACCGCATCGCTGATCATCACCGGTAACGGTGATGTCATTCAGCCGGAAAACGACCTGATTGCCATCGGCTCTGGCGGCCCTTATGCCCAGGCTGCGGCTCGCGCACTGTTGGAGAATACCGACATGAATGCGCGTGATATCGCTGTGAAGGCGTTGGATATTGCAGGTGATATCTGCATCTATACCAACCACAACCACACCATCGAAGAATTGACCTCTAAAGCGTAAGGATCTCCCATGTCTGAAATGACCCCACGCGAAATTGTCAGCGAACTGAACAAACATATTATCGGCCAGGACAATGCCAAGCGCTCCGTGGCTATCGCCCTGCGTAATCGCTGGCGCCGCATGCAGCTCGATGAAGAGCTGCGCCATGAAGTGACGCCAAAAAACATTCTGATGATCGGCCCAACCGGTGTCGGTAAAACCGAAATCGCCCGTCGTCTGGCGAAACTGGCTAACGCGCCGTTCATCAAAGTTGAAGCCACTAAGTTCACCGAAGTGGGCTATGTAGGTAAAGAAGTGGACTCTATCATCCGCGATCTGACCGACTCGGCAATCAAGATGGTTCGCGTCCAGGCGATCGAGAAAAACCGCTATCGCGCGGAAGAGATGGCTGAAGAGCGCATCCTCGACGTGCTGATCCCGCCGGCGAAAAACAACTGGGGCCAGGCTGAACAGCAGGCTGAACCGTCTGCGGCGCGCCAGGCATTCCGCAAAAAGCTGCGCGAAGGCCAGCTGGATGATAAAGAGATTGAGATCGATCTCGCCGCCGCACCAATGGGTGTGGAAATCATGGCTCCTCCTGGCATGGAAGAGATGACCAGCCAGCTGCAGTCCATGTTCCAGAACCTGGGCGGTCAGAAACAGAAAGCGCGTAAGCTGAAAATCAAAGATGCGATGAAGCTGCTGATTGAAGAAGAAGCGGCAAAGCTGGTGAACCCGGAAGAGCTGAAGCAGGATGCTATCGACGCGGTTGAGCAGCACGGTATCGTGTTTATCGACGAAATCGATAAGATCTGTAAGCGCGGTAACGCGTCTGGCCCGGATGTCTCCCGTGAAGGTGTGCAGCGCGACCTGCTGCCGCTGGTTGAAGGCTGCACCGTCTCCACCAAGCACGGGATGGTCAAAACCGACCACATCCTGTTTATCGCGTCCGGTGCGTTCCAGATTGCCAGCCCGTCTGACCTGATCCCGGAACTGCAGGGCCGTCTGCCTATCCGCGTTGAGCTGCAGGCGCTGACCACTGAAGATTTCGAACGTATCCTGACCGAGCCAAACGCGTCTGTGACCGTACAGTACAAAGCGCTGATGGCGACCGAAGGCGTGAACATTGAGTTCACCGAAGACGGTATCAAACGCATCGCCCAGGCGGCCTGGCAGGTCAACGAAACCACCGAGAACATCGGTGCGCGTCGTCTGCACACGGTGCTGGAACGCCTGATGGAAGATATCTCTTATGATGCGAGTGACCTTAACGGTCAAAGCATTACCATTGACGCAGAATATGTGGGTAAACACCTGGATGCGTTAGTGGCAGATGAAGATCTGAGCCGTTTTATCCTATAATCGCGGTTATTGCATTCTCATCACGTTTAATGGGGGCTAATGCCCCCATTTTTATTGGCTAAATAACTATGACTGATATCAGCCGTACTCAGGCGTGGCTCGAAAGTCTGCGCCCTAAAACCCTTCCTCTGGCCTTTGCCGCGATTATCGTCGGTACCGCCCTTGCCTGGTGGCAGGGGTATTTCGATCCGCTGGTTGCCGTGCTGGCGCTGGTCACCGCCGGTTTGTTGCAGATCCTCTCTAATCTCGCCAACGACTACGGCGATGCGGTTAAGGGTAGCGATAAACCTGACCGTATCGGCCCTCTGCGCGGGATGCAGAAAGGGGTGATTACTCAGGCACAGATGAAGCGCGCGTTGATTATCACCGTGGTACTGATTTGTTTATCCGGCCTGGCGCTGGTGACGGTCGCCTCGAAAACCACCAGTGATTTCATTGGTTTTCTGGTGCTGGGCCTGCTCGCCATTATCGCCGCCATTACCTACACCGTCGGCACGCGCCCTTACGGTTATATCGGCCTGGGTGATATCTCCGTACTGGTGTTTTTCGGCTGGTTGAGCGTGATGGGCAGCTGGTACCTGCAGGCGCATACGCTCATCCCTGCTCTTTTCCTGCCCGCGACCGCCTGCGGCCTGCTGGCAACGGCGGTACTTAACATCAACAACCTGCGCGATATCGACAGCGACCGTGAGAACGGCAAAAACACGCTGGCCGTGCGTCTGGGGCCGGTTAACGCGCGTCGCTATCATGCCTGCCTGCTGATGGGCGCCCTGCTCTGCCTCGGGCTGTTCAACCTGATCTCGCTGCATAGTCTCTGGGGCTGGCTGTTTGTGCTCGCCGCGCCGCTACTGATTAAACAGGCCCGCTTTGTGATGCGTGAACTCAGCCCGGCAGCCATGCCACCGATGCTTGAGCGTACGGTAAAAGGCGCATTGCTCACTAACCTGTTGTTCGTGATAGGGATTGTCCTGAGCCAGACGCTGAGTTAACTGACAAATATCAATTAACAATTGATGATTTTGCCAACAACGCATTTCGCACGATATACTGAACACATTCGCAGCAACAGAGCGTTAAACCTATGAAATACGATACCTCCGAGCTTTGTGACATCTACCAGGAAGATGTCAACGTCGTTGAACCGCTGTTCTCCAACTTTGGTGGGCGGTCGTCGTTTGGCGGACAAATCATCACGGTGAAATGTTTCGAGGATAACGGGTTGCTGTACGATCTGCTCGAACAGAACGGTCGTGGTCGCGTGCTGTTGGTCGATGGTGGCGGTTCAGTACGTCGTGCGCTGATAGATGCTGAACTGGCCCGTCTTGCCGTGCAAAACGAATGGGAAGGCATCGTGGTCTACGGTTCAGTCCGCCAGGTGGACGATCTCGAAGACCTCGATATCGGCATTCAGGCGATTGCCGCCATTCCGGTAGGCGCCGCGGGTGAAGGCATTGGCGAAAGCGATATCCGCGTCAATTTCGGCGGCGTGACCTTCTTCTCTGGTGACCATCTCTATGCCGATAACACCGGCATTATCCTCTCCGAAGATCCGCTGGATATTGAGTAGTAAACAGTAAGCGCGTTCTATAAAAAAACCGCCAACAGCAATGTGGCGGTTTTTTTGTCCCTCGGGATTCGCGGTCCGTTGGGAAGGTTTGTAGACTAACACCAGGGATCTTCATCATACTCTCGTCCAAACCCTGGGCAATCCCTCAGAACCTTAATAAAATCCTAATTGTGTATGAATACCTTAACGCCACGGTTGATGTTTATTATGATGCAGCGTCCCTTTCCGCCATCTCGCAAGTGGGCATCGGTCCAGGGAAAGGTGTATTCACTACCGTAAAGCAGGCTAACACCAGGGCTTGTGTCCACCGACTTATCACCGGTGGTGAACGGTGGAGCGGTTAGCAGCAGGGACCGCATAATGAAACGCTATTTATGTATTGCGTTCATTGTCGCCAGCGTACTCGTTGTGAAGAGTGATGAACCGAAAGTGTTTGTTGCTTTTACTACGACAGCGCAGGACAAGTAGCGTTAAGGCCGCCTCGGGCGGCCTTTTTTATGGTTATTGTCAAATCGCGATAACCATAAAAAAGCCGGGTGGCGGCTTCGCCTTACCCGGCCTGCTCAGGTCAATCCCAGGGGAATTAAACCTCTTCCATACGTCCCAGCAGCGCCTGCAGACGTTCCTGCCAGCCGTTCTGCTGTTCACGCAGCTGGTTGTTTTCGCGCTCCAGTTCTTCACGGCCGTGCTGAGCTGTCTGCACTTCTTGCGCCAGGCTGTTGTTCTTTTCTTTCAGCTCTTCAATTTCCATCTGCAGCAGCGTGATGGTGTCAATCGCCTGCTGTACTTTCGATTCCAGTTTCTCAAACACTTCTAAAGACATGATCCTACCTCTTCTGAATTGCAAGGCGACGCTTTAACGTAAACGCGCACAACATCTATGCCGATTGTATGAAGCCCCGTCGCCCCTGTCCAGCGACACACCGCGCAGATCGCGGTTTGCAACACTTTTCGGCCTCGTCCTGGTGCGTTCGCGGCAATTACCCCTAAGTTGTTAACTCATTAGTTAATGAAATGATTCAGCTCACACTCCCGCGCTGATGCAAAAATGCGCTTTATGGCGCGCAAACGCTCATTTTATTGACACAGACCACACATTTTGATTTCGATATTTCTCGTTTTTGCTCGTTAACGATAAATTAACACTATGTCTACAGGACATCATGGCTGTCACGGGCGGTCATGCTAACAATAAACATCAATCTCTTCAGGATTCCGATTATGAGTCAGACATCAACCTTAAAAGGCCAGTGCATTGCCGAGTTCCTTGGTACCGGGTTGTTGATATTCTTCGGAGTGGGCTGTGTTGCTGCACTGAAAGTGGCGGGTGCCAGTTTTGGTCAGTGGGAAATCAGTATCATCTGGGGTCTGGGTGTGGCAATGGCCATCTACCTGACTGCAGGGGTTTCTGGCGCACATCTTAACCCGGCGGTGACCATCGCATTGTGGCTGTTCGCGTGCTTCGACGGACGCAAAGTTGTTCCTTTCATTATTTCTCAATTTGCCGGCGCGTTTTGCGCAGCGGCGTTAGTTTACGGGCTTTATTACAATCTTTTCATCGACTTCGAACAGACGCATCATATGGTGCGCGGCAGTGTCGAAAGTCTGGATCTGGCAGGTATCTTCTCAACGTATCCAAACCCGCATATCAATTTTGTGCAGGCGTTCGCAGTTGAAATGGTGATTACCGCTATTCTGATGGGCGTTATCCTGGCGCTGACCGACGACGGAAACGGCATTCCGCGCGGCCCGCTGGCACCACTGCTGATTGGCCTGCTGATTGCGGTGATCGGCGCATCCATGGGCCCGCTGACTGGATTCGCGATGAACCCGGCGCGTGATATCGGACCGAAAGCGTTCGCCTTTATCGCTGGCTGGGGCAACGTGGCCTTCACCGGCGGCAAAGATATCCCTTACTTCCTGGTACCGCTGTTTGCACCGGTTGTCGGGGCTGCGCTGGGTGCGTTTAGCTATCGCAAATTAATTGGTCGCCACTTACCGTGCGACACCTGTGTGGACGAGGAGAAAGAATCGACTTCTGCCGCACAACAAAAAGCTTCGCTGTAATCTGACTACGGGACTTACACCATGACCGAAAAAAAATATATTGTTGCGCTCGACCAGGGCACCACCAGCTCCCGCGCTGTCGTAATGGATCATGACGCGAACATTGTCAGCGTATCACAGCGCGAATTTGAGCAAATCTATCCTCGTCCAGGCTGGGTAGAACACGACCCTATGGAGATCTGGGCATCGCAAAGCTCCACGCTGGTCGAAGTGCTGGCGAAAGCCGATATCAGTTCCGACGAGATTGCCGCGATTGGTATTACCAACCAGCGTGAAACGACCATCGTCTGGGAACGTGAAACCGGCAAGCCTATCTATAACGCCATCGTCTGGCAGTGCCGTCGTACGTCAGAGATCTGTGAACAGCTTAAGCGCGACGGTATGGAAGAGTACGTCCGCAGCGCCACGGGCCTCGTCGTTGACCCGTATTTCTCCGGCACCAAAGTGAAGTGGATCCTTGACCACGTGGAAGGTTCACGTGAGCGTGCAAAACGCGGCGAGCTGCTGTTCGGTACCGTCGACACCTGGCTTATCTGGAAGATGACCCAGGGGCGCGTTCACGTCACTGACTATACCAATGCCTCACGTACCATGCTGTTCAACATCAACACCCTGGAGTGGGATGACAAGATGCTGGACGCGCTGGATATCCCACGCGCCATGCTGCCAGAAGTGCGTAAATCTTCTGAAGTGTACGGTCAGACCAACATCGGTGGTAAAGGCGGCACGCGTATTCCTATCGCCGGTATCGCTGGTGACCAGCAGGCGGCCCTGTTTGGCCAGCTGTGCGTGAAAGAAGGGATGGCGAAAAACACCTACGGTACCGGCTGCTTTATGCTGATGAACACTGGCGAGAAAGCGGTGAAATCAGAAAACGGTCTGCTGACCACCATCGCCTGTGGCCCACGCGGTGAAGTGAACTATGCGCTGGAAGGTGCGGTATTCATGGCGGGTGCATCCATCCAGTGGCTGCGTGACGAGATGAAGCTTATCAGCGATGCGTTCGACTCCGAGTACTTCGCCACCAAAGTGAAGGATACCAACGGCGTGTACGTGGTACCTGCGTTTACCGGTCTGGGCGCACCGTACTGGGATCCGTATGCACGCGGCGCGATTTTCGGTCTGACGCGTGGTGTGAATTCCAACCACATTATTCGCGCCACCCTGGAATCTATCGCCTACCAGACGCGTGATGTGCTGGAAGCGATGCAGGCTGACTCCGGTATTCGTTTGCACGCTCTGCGCGTGGATGGCGGTGCGGTCGCGAACAACTTCCTGATGCAGTTCCAGTCTGACATTCTGGGCACCCGCGTGGAACGCCCGGAAGTGCGCGAAGTGACCGCGCTGGGTGCAGCGTATCTCGCCGGTCTGGCCGTCGGCTTCTGGCAGAACCTGGACGAGCTGCAGGAAAAAGCGGTTATCGAACGCGAATTCCGCCCGGGCATCGAAACCACCGAGCGTAACTACCGCTACAGCGGCTGGAAGAAAGCGGTTAAACGTGCCCTGGCGTGGGAAGAGCACGAAGAGTAATCATACATTCCCTCTCCCCCGGGGAGAGGGTCAGGGTGAGGGGCTCCGGCTGCACCGGTCCCCTCGCCTCGCCCCACTCTGTGATAAACTTCGTGCAATTCCTTTTGATTGCACGAGTACCTCATGAAACGTGAACTTGCTATCGAGTTTTCCCGCGTTACCGAAGCTGCTGCCCTGGCAGGCTATAAATGGCTTGGCCGTGGCGACAAAAATACCGCCGACGGTGCGGCTGTCCATGCCATGCGCATTGTCCTCAATCAGGTCAATATTGACGGCACCATTGTGATCGGTGAAGGCGAGATTGACGAAGCGCCTATGCTCTACATCGGTGAAAAAGTCGGGACTGGCAAAGGTGATGCTGTGGATATCGCCGTCGACCCGATCGAAGGTACGCGCATGACGGCAATGGGACAGGCCAACGCGCTGGCCGTGCTGGCCGTGGGTGACAAAGGCTGCTTCCTCAACGCACCGGATATGTACATGGAAAAGCTGATTGTCGGTCCAGGCGCGAAGGGTGCCATCGACCTCAGCCTGCCGCTGGAAGAGAACCTGCGTAATATCGCCAGCGCGTTAAAAAAACCGCTGAGCGAACTCACCGTCACCATTCTGGCAAAACCTCGCCACGACGCCACCATCACACAGATGCAAAAGCTGGGCGTGCGTGTGTTTGCCATCCCGGATGGCGACGTGGCGGCCTCCATTCTGACCTGCATGCCAGACAGTGAAGTGGATGTCCTGTACGGTATTGGCGGCGCGCCGGAAGGCGTGGTCTCTGCTGCGGTGATCCGGGCGCTGGATGGTGACATGCAGGCCCGCCTGCTACCCCGCCATGACGTCAAAGGCGACAACGAAGAGAATCGTCGCATGGGCGAAGAAGAGCTGGCGCGCTGTGAGGCAATGGGTATTGAAGCCAATAAAGTCCTCGCACTTCACGAAATGGCCCGCAGCGACAACGTTGTTTTCTCCGCGACCGGCATCACCAAAGGCGATCTGCTGGATGGCATCACCCGCAAAGGCAACATGGCGACCACGGAAACGCTGCTGATCCGCGGCAAATCGCGCACCATTCGTCGCATTCAGTCAATTCACTATCTCGACCGTAAAGACCCGGACGTACAGACGCACATTCTGTAAAACCGTTTGATCGATAGAGCTTTCCGGCCCGAATGGGCTGGATATCTTCACCACAAATACGGAAGATAGACATAAGAAACAGCACAGGAGAAGATCATGGCGGACTGGGTAACAGGTAAAGTCACTAAGATACAATTCTGGACCGATGCGCTATTTAGTCTCACCGTGCATGCTCCCATCCATCCGTTTACGGCCGGTCAGTTTGCCAAGCTGGGGCTGGATATCGACGGCGAGCGCGTGCAGCGCGCCTACTCTTACGTCAACGCGCCCGACAACCCGGATCTCGAGTTCTATCTGGTCACCGTCCCGGACGGCAAACTCAGCCCACGCCTGGCGGCGCTTAAACCGGGTGATGATATACAGATTGTGAGTGACGCGGCAGGTTTCTTCGTCCTGGACGAAATCCCGGACTGCGAAACCCTGTGGATGCTGGCAACCGGCACGGCCATCGGCCCCTATCTCTCCATTTTGCAGTACGGCAAAGACCTGGAGCGGTTTAAAAACATCGTGCTGGTGCATGCGGCGCGTTACGCCGCAGACTTAAGCTATCTGCCGCAGATGCAGGAGCTGGAACAGCAGTACGCCGGAAAGCTGAAAATCCAGACCGTGGTGAGCCGCGAAACGGCGGCGGGTTCGCTTACTGGTCGGGTACCGGCGTTAATTGAGAGTGGTGCTCTGGAAGAGGCTGTTGGCTTACCGATGCGTGCCGAGACCAGCCACGTGATGCTGTGCGGTAACCCGCAGATGGTACGGGACACGCAGCAGCTTCTGAAAGATACCCGGCAGATGACGAAACACCTTCGCCGCCGGCCGGGTCATATGACCGCCGAGCACTACTGGTGATCAGCGGTATTTCACCTCAAGGGTGTCTTTTCCGTATTTGTTTTCGCTCTGGGTGCCAATAAACGCGCCCAGATCGATAACCATCATTACAAAGATAATCGTCGGTAGCAGTTTGCCCACTACCCAGGGGAGGATGGACGGAAGCATCGACCAGTTCCCTGCCACCAGCATCCACGCCAGAATAATCAGAAAAGCCCATGCCCCCGAACGACCGCGATCGTGCAGGCGTTTCACCACCACAGCCGCCGTTGGCCACAGTAAACAAACCAGCGCAAACGCCGCGGTTTGCGTGCTCAGCCATGCGTTATAGGCCACAAAAAACAGAAGCAGCATGGCGACAATCCACGCGGCCATCCAGATCCAGAAGTCACGGCGTCCAATACGCCCTTTGAATGAAAACAACCACTGCTGTATGGTCATGTAAGGTTCCTTATTATCATATAGTGCGCATTTTACCCTGGAGTTGTGACCTTTTGACAAGCCGACCATATATCGATTTAATCATGAGCACTTACGGCCAGGGGCAATGTTGATGAAAAATTCGGCACACTCTCTTTTCCTGTGTTTAGCGATGTTAAGCACCGGTTTTCCCCTGCATGCCGCCGAAACCACTGCCCCGACTACTGCGCCCTATCTTCTGGCAGGTGCTCCGTCGTTCGATCAGTCCATCAGTCAGTTTCGCGAAACCTTTAACCAGACCAACCCAACGCTGCCACTGGATGAGTTTCGTGCCATTGATAGCGCCCGCGATACCCCAACCCTGACGCGTGCCGCCAGCAAGATTAACGAGAACTTGTACGCATCAACGGCGCTGGAGCGCGGCACGCTAAAAATCAAGAGCATGCAGATCACCTGGCTACCTGTTCAGGGGCCGGAGCAGAAAGCCGCTAAAGCGAAGGCACTGGAGTACATGAGTGCGGTTTTGCAGGCATTCACCCCTGCACTGACAAAAAAACAGAGCCAGCAAAAGCTCCAAAAACTGCTGGCCGCGGGTAAAAACAAGCGCTACTACGCCGATACCGAAGGGGCAGTGCGCTATGTGGTGGCAGATAACGGCGAAAAAGGCCTGACCTTCGCTGTTGAACCGATTAAGCTGGCACTATCAGACACACTCGGAGGGGCGAATTAATGACAAAAAGCAAAGCCTTTCGAGGGAAAATCTCTATACTGATTCACAGACCATGCTGCCCGTCAGGGTGGCCATATTCCTTAATTCGCTTATTGAGCGTGGAGAATTGAAATGCGACATCCTTTAGTGATGGGTAACTGGAAACTGAACGGCAGCCGCCACATGGTAAACGAACTGGTTGCTAACCTGCGTACAGAGCTGGCTGGCGTGACAGGCTGCGCGGTTGCTATCGCTCCGCCGGATATGTACCTGGATCTGGCTAAACGTGCCGCTGATGGCAGCCACATCATTCTGGGCGCACAGAACGTTGACGTTAACCTGTCTGGCGCATTCACCGGTGAAACCTCTGCTGAAATGCTGAAAGACATCGGCGCGAAATACATCATCATCGGCCACTCTGAGCGTCGTACCTACCACAAAGAATCCGACGAATTCATCGCGAAGAAATTTGCGGTGCTGAAAGAGCAGGGTCTGATCCCGGTTCTGTGCATCGGTGAAACCGAAGCAGAAAACGAAGCGGGCAAAACTGAAGAAGTGTGCGCACGTCAGATTGACGCGGTGCTGAAAACGCAGGGCGCGGCAGCATTCGAAGGCGCGGTTATCGCTTACGAGCCAGTATGGGCGATCGGTACCGGCAAATCTGCCACCCCAGCGCAGGCTCAGGCGGTTCACAAATTCATCCGTGATCACATTGCGAAAGCCGACGCGAAAGTGGCAGAGCAGGTTATCATCCAGTACGGCGGTTCCGTAAACGCCTCCAACGCAGCTGAACTGTTCACCCAGCCAGACATCGATGGCGCGCTGGTTGGCGGTGCATCCCTGAAAGCTGACGCTTTCGCGGTGATCGTTAAAGCGGCAGAAGCGGCTAAACAGGCGTAATGCTGTTGTGGCGGGTAGCGTTTGCGCTTACCCGCCCTGCAATATCGCTACAACCGGCCCAGCACACTAAACCATAAATAATCCAGCGGCAGCAGCACCAGATACGTGGCAATCGCCAGCGCCAGACAAAGCACCATCCCCGCCTTTGCAGGCACCTTTCCTAATCCCATCGCCACCACAATCGGCGACGCCTGATACGGCAGCAGCGGCGTGGAATAGCCCAGCACCTGAATCATGATGACAGACAATAGCGGGAAGCCCGTCGCCTCCGAGAAACTCTGCGCCAGTGTGGTGTACAGCGCCGGGACCCCGTTAGCCGTCATAATAAAGTTCAGTGCCGTGGTGATCCCGGTCAGCGCCAGGAAACTGGTGAACGGTTTGTCGGCATCCAGCGGCATAATCTGCAGCAACGTCTCCCCCACCGCCGTGCCGATGCCGGTTTGCGTCACCACAATCGCCAGTCCAAGGATGCCCGCCACGTAAATACAGGTGCGCATATTCACCCCCGTCGAGAACTCTTCTCCGGTGATAAAACCAACGCGTGGCAGCATCACAATGACCGATGCCGCCAGCCCCGTCCATGCAGGCCCCACACCGTGCCAGCTCTCCGTCACCCACATTCCCAGCACCAACGCCAGCAGCCAGGCGAGACGTTTTTCATCTCGCCCCATCGGTTCAGCGGGCGCCAGATCCCTGGGCGGCTGCGGGCTGCCGGGGAATAACCAGCAGATTAAGCCAATCAGAATCCCCCCTTTGAGAATACCGAGCACCGGCGTGTGCAGCAGCAGATAAGGAACGTAGTTCAGATGAATGCCGTATGATCCCTCTGCCGCGCCGCTCATCACCAGGTTAGGGACGTTGGCAGGCAGGATGGTGGCCGAAAGCTGGAACGTGCCGAACCCGACAGCCAGCGCCAGTCCAAACCAGGCACGTGACCCGTCGGCAATACTGGCGCGTTTTGCCATGGCAGCAACGATGGGCATCAGCAGCGCGATACGCCCCATGTTCGATGGCATCACAAATGCCAGGGCATAGCTCAGCAGAACCACGCTGGCTACCATCAGCACCCAGGAGTCGGTAAGCCTGGCGGAGAGCGCCCGCGCGGCCCTGTCAGCCAGACCGGTTTTGCGGATCGCCACGCCAAGTACAAAGCCGCTGAACACCAGCCAGAAAGCAGACGAGGCAAAACCGCCAAAAATAACCTCCGGCGGGGCTATTCTGGCGGTCATCGCTGCCGTGAAGAACAGCAGCGCGGTGATGAATTCCGGTAGTAGCGACGTCGCCCATAACACAATGGTGACGCCGACTATCGCTGAGGGCACAAACAGAGGGTGGGTTAACCAGAGCGACATGCCTGTCTCCTGTCGTTTTTTTCAGCAAGTCTACGGCGACAGGCAGGACGAGTAAACGCTATTTATGGTGGGGTTACTTGAGGATATCGCATTGATGATCCTGCAATTCCTCAGCCGACGCGCGGTTAAGCGTAAGCAGATTCCGTTCAGTCGCCAGCAACACAAACGAGCCATCCGACTGCTGAGCCATCGCCAGCGCGAAGCGCCCCATATGATCACGCGCTTCCGGTAACTCTTCTGCCAGCATCATAAACGGGCTCCGCTGTACCAGCTCGTTCTCCGTCACCCGGCGGGCGAGATATTCATGCCCTTCCAGTCCGCCAGGAAGTGGCAGCCATTGGGTGCTGATTTGCCCCTGCACGGCATTGAGCTTCTCGCGCACGTCCGGGCGCAGGCAGGAGATGTGAATATGGAAATGGTTCTGCGTGCGGCCCGTGGGTGAGTTGATGGTCAATGATATTGCGCTGTCCGGCACCTCGGAGCCATGCTTCATGCTCATAAAGCTCCGGGCCTGCCATGCCAGCCAGAAGAAATTGGGTGTTTGAGGCTGTGTCAGAAGCGGGCTTTCGGTGCCGTTGATGCGGTAGGTCGGCATCAGCAGGTACTGCAGTGGCCCGTTGCGATCCTTGAACACCACATAGCCCGCGTCAGGTTTCACCTGCGCACACGGCGCCGGATGACGATGTTGGATCTGATTGGGTACACACTGGTCGAGCACGATGTGACGCAACGCATTTGGATTACCTGCTTTCATCCAGTACACGCCACCCGCGGCAAGGGCGATAACGATCAGAATCAGTAAGATAATTTTTTTCACAACGCGTTCCCTGTTTTCAATAGAGGCCAAAGAGTAACGCAAAATGATGACCAAATAAAAAACCCGGTGGATTTCTCACACCGGGTCACCGTGTCGTTCGTTACAAAACGTTAGCGTTTGCTGATCTGATCAAAGGTTCCGCCGTTAGAGAAGTGCTCTTTCTGCGCTTTCGTCCAGCCACCGAACACGTCATCAATAGTGAAGAGTTTCAGTTTAGGGAATACGCTTTCGTATTTCTTCGCCACTGCCGGATCGCGTGGACGATAGAAGTTCTTCGCCGCAATTTCCTGGCCTTCTGGCGAGTAGAGATACTTCAGGTAAGCTTCCGCCACCGCTTTGGTCTCTTTTTTCTCAACCACTTTATCCACCACAGAAACGGTCGGCTCCGCGAGGATAGATTCGCTCGGGGTCACGATCTCGAATTTGTCTTTACCCAGTTCGTTGGTCGCCAGCAGGGCTTCGTTTTCCCAGGCAATCAGCACATCGCCAATGCCGCGTTCTACGAAGGTATTGGTTGCGCCACGCGCGCCGGAGTCCAGCACCTCAACGTTTTTATACAGCGCTTTGACGAACTCCTGAGCTTTGGCCTGATCGCCATTGTTGTGATGCAGGGCGTAGCCCCAGGCTGCCAGGTAGTTCCAGCGTGCGCCGCCTGAGCTTTTCGGGTTCGGCGTGATGACCGACACGCCGGGTTTCACCAGATCGTTCCAGTCATGAATCTGTTTCGGGTTGCCTTTACGCACCAGGAAAACGATGGTCGAAGTGTATGGCGCGGAGTTATCCGGCAGGCGTTTAATCCAGTTTTTATCAATACGGCCACGTTCGGCAATCGCGTCCACATCGTAGGCCAGCGCCAGCGTCACCACATCCGCTTCAATGCCGTTGATGACGGACGTCGCCTGCTTACCAGAGCCGCCGTGAGACTGGCGAATCACCACATTGTCGCCTGTTTCCTGCTTCCAGTGTGCCGCAAAGGCTTTGTTGTACTGCTCGTACAGCTCACGTGTCGGGTCGTAAGACACGTTCAGTAACTGGATATCCTTAGCCAGAACGCTGGTCGATGCCAGCAATAATGTTAAACCCACGCCCCATTTATTCATCGCCCAGCTCTCATGTGTAGTGTTTTGATAAATGCAGCGTGCCAGAAACGGAATTGATGATTAAAGAATAAAAAAAGATTGGCTATAACTTTGAGGAATAAATAGTGGATGAGTGGCCTGATGCCCTCACCCCAGCCCTCTCCCACGGGAGAGGGAGCAAACATAAAAAAACGGTAACCCAGGGGTTACCGTTTTGCATTTACCCTGGATGCCGATCAGTACAGTTTTTTCGCGCAGTCCAGCCAGTCACCTTTGAACGGACGCTTCATGTTTTCGATGGCGTCGATGATGTCATGGTGAACCAGTTTTTCGTTCTGAATACCAACACAACGACCGCCGTGGCCCTGCAGCAGCAGTTCAATCGCGTACGCGCCCATACGGGAGGCCAGGATACGGTCGTATGGCCCCGGGGAACCACCACGCTGGATGTGACCCAGAACGGTCGCGCGGGTTTCACGTTTCGTTTCTGCTTCAATGTACTTCGCCAGCTCATCAACATCACAGATATGCTCGGTGATCGCGACGATGGCGTGTTTCTTACCTTTGGCGATACCGGCTTTGATTTCAGCGACCAGATCTTCACGGCTGAATTCCACTTCCGGTACCACAACAAACTCACAGCCACCCGCAATAGCCGCAGCCAGGGTCAGATCACCACAGTAACGGCCCATCACTTCAACGATGGAGATACGCTGGTGAGAAGAAGAGGTGTCACGCAGGCGGTCAATCGCTTCCACAACGGTTCCCAGGGCGGTGAAGTAACCGATGGTGTAGTCAGTGCCTTTGATGTCGTTGTCGATGGTGCCAGGCAGACCGATGCACGGGAAGCCCATTTCAGTCAGACGTTTTGCACCCATGTACGAACCATCACCACCGATAACAACCAGTGCGTCGAGGCCGCGTTTTTTCATGTTCTCGATAGCCACTTCACGTACGTGTTCGTCGCGGAATTCCGGGAAGCGCGCAGAACCGAGGAAGGTACCACCACGGTTGATCATGTCGGACACGCTGTAACGGTCGAGCTGAACCATACGGTCTTCATACAGACCCAGATAACCATCATAGATACCAAAAACTTCCAGACCTTCCGTCAGCGCTGCACGAACAACCCCACGAATTGCCGCGTTCATGCCCGGCGCATCACCGCCGCTTGTCAACACACCGATTTTCTTAATCATGACTACCTCTGAACTTAGGAATGCAAAATTGAAATCTGTTGCCGGAAGAAACTTGTCGACCAACGAATACTGCAAATAGTATATCAACCACTTCCAGCTGAATTGATTCAGGTCAGACCAAATGGCGGTAATTTATACACAAAATGCTGGCCTGGCTCACTTTTTTACAACGAATTACGAAAGCCCAACATAACCGGGTACAACCGAGCAGGGATCCTGGTGAATAATGACGTCCGATCCAGGAAAACGCTGCAAAATCGCCTGCTCCACCTGCTCAGCAATAACGTGAGCCTGAACCAATGGCAGGTTGTCTTCCATTTCTATGTGAATCTGAATAAAGCGGGTCGGCCCTGACTGCCGCGTACGAAGATCGTGAGCACCACTGACGCCCGGCCAGGAGGTCACGATAGTATAAATTTCATCGCGTTCTGCGTCGGGAAGCGCACGGTCGAGAAGCGATTGCACCGCGTCATACCCCATCCGCAAGGCGCTATATAAAATATAGATGCCAATCCCTAACGCAAACAACGCATCGGCCCGATGCCAGCCATACCAGGCCAGACCGAGCGCAATAAGAATAGCGCCATTCATCATAACATCAGACTGATAATGAAGCATATCTGCCCGTACGGCCTGGCTTTGGGTTTTGCGAACCACCCAGCGCTGAAATGTTACAAGAACGAGGGTGCATATAAGTGCAACCACTGTCACAATCACGCCCACACCGGGATCGTTCATCGGCGATGGCGAAACAAGATGCTGAATGCCGGTTAAAAACAGGAACAGCGCAGAGCCGGAAATAAACATGCTTTGCGCCAGCGCCGCCAGCGACTCGGCTTTGCCGTGTCCGAAGGTGTGCTCTTCATCCGCCGGTTGCAGTGAGTAACGCACCACCAGCAGGTTGGTCAGCGAGGCGGCAATATCCATCAGCGAGTCCACCAGCGCCGCCAGAATACTGACCGAGCCCGTGTACCACCACGCGAATATTTTGATGACCAGCAAGCTCGATGCCACGACCGTTGCGGCAATGGCGGCCCGGCTGACCAGTCGTCCATAGGATTGATTCATAAATACTCCTGTCATGCCATGCCGCTAGTATAACGGAAGGTTACGGAGTCAAAGGATGAATAAACGGTTAACACATCAGAATGAAGGGCAAAAAAAACCCCCACATCATGTGGGGGAAGACAGGGATGGTGTCTATGGCAAGGAAAACAGGGTTTACTGGTTACTACGGGTACTGCTATTGCTACTGAAAAACGTCGCTTCTGAGCTTCGCTGCATCCGTGCAACCTCACGCAACTGGTCCATTCGTTGCTGATGTTTCTGGTTCAAAACCGCTTGCTGCTCGGGCGATAACAGGTGGAACATCTGGTTGCGGACCTTCGCCATTTCTACCTGGCGGGCAACCTGCTCCTGTGCCATTTTTTCGGCCTGAGCGCGTACAGCGCTTTCGTCAAAATTTTCTGCGGTGACAAGGCGATGCATTGTCTCCATTTCGCTAACATTAACAGGGGGCTGATCGTGTCGTGCCCTCTGCATCAGATCTCGCATCTGTTGACGCTGATGTTCGGTTAAACTTATGCCGTCAAACATATGGCTTTGGCTGCTGTGCTGCGTTATGCCCTCTTGTGAGGACTCGTTATCGCCGATGATAGCTACAGCGGCCTGGCTAAAAGCACTGAACGCCAGCGTTGAGGCCATGACGGCAGCGGTAACTTTGCGCATCACTTGCTCCCAAAATCTTTCGTGTCGCGATTCAACGAGAGACAGTCTACGATTCAGGCTGCAAACATGCGTCAGGGGGTGTAAAACAACGTAAAGTCATGGATTAGATAGCCTTGATGTCGTAATTTCTGCCTCGGAGGTATTTAAACAATGAATAAAATCCTGTTAGTTGATGATGACCGAGAGCTCACATCTCTTTTAAAGGAGTTGCTCGACATGGAAGGTTTCAACGTTCTGGTCGCCCATGATGGCGAGCAGGCGCTGAGTCTCCTTGACGACAGCATCGATCTACTTTTGCTCGACGTCATGATGCCGAAGAAAAACGGCATTGATACGCTGAAAGAGCTTCGCCAGACACACCAGACCCCCGTTATCATGCTGACCGCGCGCGGCAGCGAACTAGACCGTGTACTTGGCCTTGAGCTGGGTGCGGATGACTATCTACCGAAGCCGTTTAACGACCGTGAACTGGTCGCCCGTATTCGCGCTATCCTGCGTCGTTCCCACTGGAGCGAACAGCAGCAGAATACTGACAACAGTTCACCAACGCTGGAAGTGGACTCCCTGAGCCTGAATCCGGGCCGTCAGGAAGCGAGCTTTGACGGTGAAACGCTGGAGCTGACCGGCACCGAGTTCACGCTGCTGTATCTGCTGGCGCAACATCTCGGCCAGGTGGTATCGCGTGAACACCTAAGCCAGGAAGTGCTGGGTAAACGCCTCACACCGTTTGACCGCGCTATCGATATGCATATCTCGAACCTGCGTCGCAAGCTGCCGGAGCGTAAAGACGGTCACCCGTGGTTTAAAACCCTGCGTGGTCGCGGCTATCTGATGGTCTCCGCTTCATGATAGGAAGCTTAACCGCCCGCATCTTCGCCATCTTCTGGCTGACGCTGGCCCTGGTTTTAATGCTCGTTTTGATGTTGCCAAAACTCGACTCACGCCAGATGACGGAGCTTCTCGACAGCGAGCAACGTCAGGGCGTGATGATCGAGCAACACGTAGAAGCCGAGCTGGCAAACGATCCGCCAAACGATTTGATGTGGTGGCGCAGGCTGTTTCGCGCTATCGACAAATGGGCACCTCCCGGACAACGCCTGCTGCTGGTGACCAGCGAAGGCCGCGTGATTGGCGCAGATCGCCACGAAATGCAGATTATCCGCAACTTCATTGGCCAGGCGGATAACGCCGATCATCCGCAGAAGAAAAAATATGGTCGGGTTGAGATGGTGGGTCCTTTCTCCGTCAGAGACGGGGAAGATAATTACCAGCTCTACCTGATTCGCCCTGCGAGCAACTCCCAGTCCGATTTTATTAACCTGCTGTTTGACCGTCCGCTTCTGCTGCTGATTGTGACGATGCTGGTCAGTTCACCGCTGCTGTTATGGCTGGCGTGGAGTCTGGCAAAACCGGCGCGTAAGCTGAAAAATGCCGCGGACGAAGTGGCACAGGGCAACCTGCGACAGCACCCTGAGCTGGAAGCCGGACCGCAGGAATTTCTTGCCGCCGGGGCCAGTTTCAACCAGATGGTCACCGCACTTGAGCGCATGATGACCACGCAGCAACGTCTGCTGTCGGATATCTCGCACGAACTGCGTACGCCGCTCACGCGACTCCAGCTGGGCACCGCGCTGCTGCGCCGCCGCAGCGGTGAAAGCAAAGAGCTGGAACGTATCGAAACCGAAGCCCAGCGTCTGGACAGCATGATCAACGATCTGCTGGTGATGTCGCGCAATCAGCAGAAAAACGCGCTGGTGAGTGAAACGGTGAAAGCCAATCATCTGTGGCATGAAGTGTTAGACAACGCGGCGTTTGAAGCGGAGCAGATGGGTAAATCGTTCACCGTCAACTTCCCGCCGGGGCCATGGCCGCTGTACGGTAACCCCAACACGCTGGAGAGCGCGCTGGAGAATATCGTGCGTAACGCCCTGCGCTACTCGCATACAAAGATTGAGGTGGCCTTCTCGGTGGATAAAGACGGCATCACGATCATTGTCGATGATGATGGTCCTGGCGTGAGTCCGGAAGACCGCGAGCAAATTTTCCGTCCGTTCTACCGCACCGACGAGGCGCGGGATCGTGAATCTGGCGGCACCGGGCTGGGTCTGGCGATTGTTGAAACCGCCATGCAGCAGCATCGCGGCTGGGTGAAAGCCGACGACAGTCCGTTGGGCGGGCTGCGGTTAACGCTGTGGTTACCGTTGTATAAGCGCGCGTAATCCCCTCACCCTATCCCTCTCCCTTGTACGGTCCGGGGACATGGTAGACAGGTGTTCGGGGACATGGTGAACACTTTTTAACATCCTTTACCCATGGTGATCGACTTTTTCTTCAGGTCGATCACCCCCACTTTTGTGCTGTACCACCACACCTCGTAGCGGCCGTCTTCCTGCATCTCCTTCAGCCCGACCCGTTCTCCCCTGAACGCCTTGCCTGCGCTCAGACTTACCCCTTTCACGCTCAGCTTTCCGCTGATATCCACTTTCCTGACCATCACGCCCTCGTCGTATTCCGGGGGCGTTGTGTTGCCGCTGTACCGTCGCGATGACGGCTGATACCGCGAGCCCGGTACCGCCATATCCAGCGCCTCATGCGGGCGTTCAAGGTTATAGACCGTCCGCCAGTGGTCGAAGGCGCGCTGCAGTTCGCCCTCACTCGCGAACCATTTACCCTGCAGCACCTCCGTCTTCAGGCTGCGGTGAAAACGCTCCAGCTTGCCCTGCGTCTGCGGATGATACGGCCGGGAGTGTCCCACCCGGATACCATGGCGCATCAGCCACAGCTCGAGCGCCGTCCAGGTGCCGGTGGTGTCTCCCCACGGGGCGCCGTTGTCCATCGTCATCCTGTCCGGCAGGCCGTAGCGTTCAAACACGCTGACCAGTTGTTGCTGCACGGTCTCACGCCGTTCATCGCTACAGTGCGCCAGGCACAGGGAAAAACGGGAGTGGTCATCCAGCAGGGTGAGCGGATGGCAGCGGCCACCGCCAAAGGGAAAGTGGCCCTTAAAATCCATCTGCCAGAGCCGGTTCGGCGCGTCATGTTCGAACCGTCCCGTGGCGGGAATGCCCGGTGAAGTGCCCGGCAGCAGGCCGTGACGGGCCATCAGGTTATGAACGGTGCTGAAGGCGGGCATACGGTGCCCCTGGTCTTCCAGCCAGCGCTTTATCTTGCGTGCGCCCCAGCGTTCATGGCGGTCATGGGCCATACGCAGCAGGGCAGTGATGTCGTCAGATGAGCGGTTCGGGGAATGGTGCGGTATGCGCGGGCGGTCCTGAAGGCCGGAGGAACCTTCCTCCATCCAGCGACGAAGCCACTTGTAGCCGGTGGCAGGTGAAATGCCGAAGCGACGGCAGAGGGAACGGATGTTCGCCCCGTCCTGCGAGGCGAACAAAACAAACTCGGTACGTAATGACATGGTATCTCTCGCATCCCAGGGCATAAGCGACTCCATAAACGGGTTCTTATGCCTTAGTTGTAAGTGTCTACCATGTCCCCGAACAAGTGTTCACTATGTCCCCGGACCGTACACCCTAAAGGGGAGAGGGCCGGGGTGAGGGGCACTATTTCCCCCACAATCTCCGCGAATTATCCTCGATCTGCCGACTAGTGCGGCGTTTCTGCATTGTTCTGGTCCAGCTGGTGGATAACCCTGCCGCCGACAACAGGCGATGATACTGCTCGTCATCAAACGGCATATGCCAGGCAATGGCGCAGGCGTCATACACCGACACATCGCTGAGGCGCGACACCAGCTCCAGCGGCGCATCCACGGATACCTGACCCGCCAGCACCACCCGGTACAACCAGCCCGTTTTGCCGGCGCTCTGCAACCGTGCGGACATGTCGTTGATGCCGAAATGGAAGTTAAGTTTGAAGCACGGCGAGCGTGGCTGCGTCACCTGAATAAGCGCCTCGCCCCAGCGGAAGATATCGCCGATGAAGACATTCTTCTCGGTCAGCCCTTCGGTGGAGAGATTTTCCCCAAACGCGGGGGCAACGAAAAGGTCCGCCTGCTCGGGGAATTCGGTAATCCAGTATTGATAGTGCTCGCGCGGATAGTGGCACAACGCGCGCTCGGGCCCGCCGTGGATTTTCTTCTCGGCCTGCTCGTCCCCCGCAAGCCCAAGATCGGTTAACGTCAGCTCACCGTCAACCTGCACTTTGGCGATGGCGCTCGGGCGGCTGCCGTCGTATTCCCTTACCTTGCCTGTAAACACATTCACCGGGTAATGCATCTCTACTCCTTCAGATACAAAAAAAGCGAGTCATCAGACTCGCTTCTCACAGGCGTCAATGCAACCTTATTTTTTCGCAGCGAAACGTGCTGCTGCTTCGTCCCAGTTCACCACGTCCCAGAAGGCTTTGATGTAGTCCGGGCGACGGTTCTGGAACTTCAGGTAGTAAGCGTGTTCCCACACGTCCAGGCCCAGGATTGGGAAACCGGATGCGCCAGAGATCGCTTCACCCATCAGCGGGGAATCCTGGTTAGCGGTAGAAACCACCGCCAGTTTGTCACCTTTCAGTACCAGCCACGCCCAGCCGGAGCCGAAACGGGTTGCAGCGGCTTTCTCAAATTCCGCTTTGAAGTTGTCAACGGAACCGAAGTCACGTTCGATAGCCGCTTTCAGGTCGCCCTGCAGGGTAGTACCGGTTTTCAGGCCTTTCCAGAACAGGCTGTGGTTCGCGTGACCACCTGCGTTGTTACGCAGTACGGTTTTCTTGTCCGCTGGCAGTTGGTCCAGTTTGGTGATCAGCTCTTCAACAGGCAGGTTAGCGAACTCTGGCAGGCTTTCCAGCGCAGCATTCGCGTTGTTCACATAGGTCTGGTGGTGTTTAGTGTGATGGATTTCCATCGTCTGCTTGTCGAAATGCGGTTCCAGTGCGTCATAGGCATACGGCAGGGATGGCAGTGTATAACTCATAATCCTCTCCATTAGTGTCGGGCGGCACAGCTGTTAATGCCGCGTAAGCAGTTGGTTCATTATAGTTAATTAAATGATATTGAAAATGATTATCAATGCCGTAGTTTTTATAAGGTTATTCAGGTTTTGCATGATGACAAAATTGTGAGACTGCTCACCCGGTTAACGTGCTGATTGCCATCCAAAACAGAAGTGCGGCAACCTTCTGAAGGTTCATGAACCGCCTAATTTTTACACTCATCAAGTCGGCGGGAAGCCACCGACTATAAAAACGATGAGGACGTAAAAATGAATCATGCGATTACGATGGGTATCTTCTGGCATTTGATAGGCGCAGCCAGTGCAGCCTGTTTCTATGCCCCGTTTAAAAAGGTGAAAGGGTGGTCGTGGGAAACCATGTGGTCAGTTGGCGGTACCGTGTCCTGGCTGATTTTGCCATGGACCATTAGCGCCATGCTGCTCCCGGATTTCTGGGGCTACTTCACCTCCTTCAGTGCCTCCACCCTGCTGCCGGTGTTTCTCTTCGGTGCGATGTGGGGCATCGGCAACATCAACTACGGCCTGACCATGCGCTACCTCGGGATGTCGATGGGTATCGGCATCGCGATTGGCATTACCCTGATCGTCGGCACGCTGATGACGCCCATTCTTAACGGCAATGTCGACGTGTTGATCAACACCAAAGGCGGGCAGATGACGCTGCTGGGCGTGCTTGTCGCGGTGATCGGCGTGGGTATCGTCACCCGTGCGGGTCAACTGAAAGAGCGCAAGATGGGCATCAAAGCCGAAGACTTTAACCTGAAGAAAGGGCTATTGCTGGCAGTGATGTGCGGCATCTTCTCGGCGGGCATGTCGTTCGCCATGAACGCCGCGAAACCTATGCACGAAGCGGCCGCCGCGCTGGGCGTCGACCCGCTGTACGTGGCGCTGCCAAGCTACGTGGTCATCATGGGCGGCGGTGCGCTGGTCAACCTCGGCTTCTGCTTCATTCGTCTGGCAAAGGTGAAGGATCTGTCGGTAAAGGCCGATTTCTCACTGGCAAAATCCTTAATCCTCACCAATGTACTGCTGTCGATGCTGGGCGGCCTCATGTGGTACCTGCAGTTCTTTTTCTACGCCTGGGGTCACGCCAGCATTCCACCGCAATACGACTACATAAGCTGGATGCTGCACATGAGCTTTTACGTGCTGTGCGGCGGGCTGGTTGGGCTGGTACTGAAGGAGTGGAATAACGCCGGGCGTCGTCCGGTGGGCGTACTGAGCCTGGGCTGCGTGGTGATCATCATTGCCGCTAACATTGTCGGCCTCGGCATGGCGAACTGATTACGCTGCCTTTCGACTACGATGACGCCACTGAACCGGCGTCATCCCCACCTCGCGGTTAAACACCACCGAAAAGTAGTTACTGTCCTCAAATCCACAGCGCATCGCCACTTCACTGACCATCAGCTCCGTATGCTGGAGCAGATACTGGGCGTGGCAGATGCGCAGCTGGCGCAGGTAGTGGTTCACCGTCATCCCCGTCTGGGTGCGGAACTGCTGGCGCAGCGCGCGCTCGCTACACTGCTCCTGCTCGCAGAACTTTTCCAGCACGAAACTTTTGTTAAGGCTGCCCGCAAGTCGGGTGATCAGCTTATCCAGCAGCGCTTCCTGCGCGGTCGCGGAGGGGTTATCGGTGGCATAACGATGGCGTTTGAGGGTCATGACCAGCTGGGCGAAAAGCAGTTCTGACATCGCATTTGCCTCCGGATCGCTCTTCTGACTCTCCTGCTCCAGCTGGGAGATCGTCTGGCGCACCTGAGCCATGCCGTTGCTGCTTAAGCGCCAGTGCGGTTCACCTCTGGCATTAAGAAAACCGGGGATATGGGCCGCCCAGTCGACATTCAGTTTGAGTCGGTCCGGGCAGTAGATGACGTTCTGCAACACCAGATCGTTAACCGAGGCGTAGGCGTGTTTATCTTCGGCGCGAATGTAAAACAGATCGCCACGCGTGATGCGGTAGGGTCTGTCGTTGAGGATATGTAAACCATTGCCGCGCCACACCAGCACCAGCTCGCAAAACTCGTGGGTATGCACGGCAAAGACATTTTGCGGGTAGCGGTCGGCCACCGCGACGGCCTGACTCGCGGAGGCAAAAAAATCATCTTTGCGAAGGATTAACTGAGCGGCCACACCCTAACCTCTACGGCGAATAACCGGACATTATTAGCCTTTTTGCGGCAATAAAACGGTGATTGCCTTCGCGTTACTGGAGTGAAGTATCCTTCCCCTGACGGATATCGCGTGGGGACCAGTTAAATTCGCGGCGAAAAAGGGTCGAAAAGTGATTACTGTCGCCAAAACCGCAGCGATAGGCGATATCCGTGACGCTTTCATCAGTGTGACGCAAAAGGTGACGCGCTTTAATCAGGCGCAGACGGTTGAGGTAGCGCTGCGGCGTCAGCCCGGTGTGCTGCTTGAGCTGACGATGGAGCGTACGCAACGACAGCGAAAAATCATCCGCCAGCGTTTCCCAGCAAATGTCCTCGGCGAAATGGTCCTCCAGCCAGGCCATCAGCTGGTTCAGCCGTGCGTCGTTATTTTCCAGCCCTTCCACCAGGCTACTGCGACGCAGCAGTACCAGCAGTTGCATAAACAGCAGCTCGCGGGTGGCAATGGCATGCATCGCCTGCCCGTCCTCGCTCTGCTCCAGTTGATTCACCAGCTGGCGCACCTGCTGCAACGTGGACTGATTGACCCGCCAGTGCGACGGGTAGTGTCCATCCTGCTCCTGGGGCAGGAGCTTGTTTAAACCCGACAGAAACTGGAATGCGTCCGGCGAACGATAGAGCACGTTGGTCAGGCACAGGTTGTCGGTATGTTCATACAAATGCCTGTCGTGATCGCGCACAAAGCACACCGTACCGCCGCTGATGGTGTACGGCTGGCCGTTAAAGACGTGAATGCCTGTCCCATGCTCGACAATCACAATTTCATGAAAATCATGATGATGTTCAGGAAACGCAGCCTGCGGGAGCCGTGGCTCAATCGCGACCGGAGACGTTCCCGACGGGAAAAAATCGACACTGTGCAGTACGGTCATAACGGCCCCCACCAATGAGAAAAGTTCTCAAAATAGTAATTAAGGCCTTCCACACTCACCTTAAATTTTTGACAGCAAACGTCGCAAAAGCTGTCCATTTTTCAAGAAACAGACGGAAAAATCGGGAAATGCGGTCAGCGTCACATTGCCCGAAAACCCCGCCCTGACTGGAAATTGTGAACTCCCTCACGTTCATCTTTGCTTTCTTGCCAGCGCGAGATTCGGGCTGTCAGTGACGAGAAGGTGGTCTTTTCTTCCCTTTTTTACACTCAACACCAATGACTTAAGAAGGGACCTGACCATGACTTTTCGCCATTGTGTGGCTGTCGATTTAGGCGCATCCAGCGGCCGCGTAATGCTCGCCACCTGGGACTGCGGCCAGCACACACTTACGCTTCGCGAAATGCACCGTTTCGCCAACTGCCTGCAAAAACAGGACGGTTTTGATACCTGGGATATTGATGCCCTGGAAGCGGAGATCCGCACCGGGCTGAACAACGTCTGCAATGACGGCATACGCATCGACAGCATCGGCATTGATACCTGGGGCGTGGACTACGTTTTGCTCGACAGCCACGGCGACCGCGTCGGCCTGCCCGTCTCGTATCGCGACAGCCGCACCGACGGGCTGATGGCACAGGCCATCGCGCAGCTTGGCAAGGACACCATCTATGGCCGCAGCGGCATTCAGTTTCTGCCCTTTAACACCCTGTATCAGCTGCGTGCGCTGGTTGAGCAGCAGCCGGAGCTGGTCAAAAAGGTGGCGCACGCGCTGCTGATCCCGGACTACTTAAGCTACCGGCTGACCGGCAACATGAACTGGGAATACACCAACGCCACCACCACGCAACTAGTCAACATCAACACCGACAGCTGGGATGAAACCCTGCTGGCCTGGACAGGCGCCTCACCGTCCTGGTTCGGCACGCCGACCCATCCGGGTAACGTGATCGGTTACTGGATTTGCCCACAGGGGAATGAAATCCCGGTGGTCGCCGTCGCCAGTCACGACACCGCCAGCGCGGTGATTGCCTCCCCGCTGGTCAGTAAAGATGCTGCTTACCTCTCTTCCGGAACCTGGTCGCTGATGGGCTTTGAGAGCAAAACGCCCTACACCAGCGACGCGGCAATGGCGGCGAACATCACTAACGAAGGCGGTGCCGAAGGACGCTACCGCGTGCTGAAGAACATCATGGGCCTGTGGCTGCTCCAGCGAATGCTGAAAGAGCAGCACATTTCCGACCTGCCGGCGCTTATCGCAGAAACCGAAAAGCTGAAGGCCTGTACGTTCCTGATCAACCCGAACGACGACCGCTTTATTAATCCGGTGCATATGAGCGCTGAAATCCAGGCCGCCTGTTTTGAAGCCGGGCAGCCGGTGCCGTCCAGTCCTGCCGAGCTGGCGCGCTGCATTTTTGACAGCCTCGCCCTGCTCTACGCGGATGTTCTGAGCGAGCTGGCGAACCTTCGCGGTAAACCGTTCAGCCAACTGCATATCGTGGGCGGCGGCTGCCAGAACCAGCTGCTGAACCAGCTCTGCGCCGATGCCTGCGGCATCACCGTGGTGGCGGGTCCGGTGGAGGCGTCCACGCTCGGTAACATCGGCATTCAGCTGATGGCCCTGGACGAACTTTCAGACGTCGACGAATTCCGCTCGGTGGTCACCGCGAATACCCGCCTGACCACCTTCATTCCTAATCCCTGCCATGAAATTGCCCGCTACCGGGCGCAGTTTCAGCAAAAACGACTGACTAAGGAGCTTTGCGCATGACCACTCAACTTGAACAAGCCTGGGACCTGGCTAAACAGCGTTTCGCCGCCGTCGGCGTGGATGTCGACGCGGCGCTGCGCCAGCTCGACCGTCTGCCGGTCTCCATGCACTGCTGGCAGGGCGATGACGTCGCCGGCTTCGAGAACCCGGGCGGTTCCCTGACGGGTGGCATTCAGGCGACGGGTAACTACCCAGGCAAAGCGCGCAACGCCACCGAACTGCGTGCGGATCTGGAGCTGGCGCTGAGCCTGATCCCGGGACCAAAACGCCTGAACCTGCACGCGATCTATCTGGAGTCTGACGAGCCGGTGGCGCGTAACGCAATCAAACCGGAGCATTTCAGGAATTGGGTGGAGTGGGCGAAAGCCAACAAGCTGGGTCTGGACTTTAACCCGTCCTGCTTCTCGCATCCGCTGAGCGCGGACGGGTTTACCCTCGCGCACGCCAACGACGACATTCGTCAGTTCTGGATCGATCACGTCAAAGCCTGCCGCCGCGTCTCGGCCTGGTTTGGCGAGCAGCTTGGCACGCCGTCAGTGATGAACATCTGGATCCCGGACGGCATGAAAGACATCACCGTCGACCGTCTCGCCCCGCGTCAGCGCCTGCTGGCCGCGCTGGATGAGGCCATCAGCGAAAAGCTCAATCCGGCGCACCACATCGACGCGGTGGAGAGCAAGCTGTTCGGCATTGGCGCGGAGAGCTACACCGTCGGCTCGAACGAGTTCTACATGGGTTACGCCACCAGCCGTCAGACCGCGTTGTGCCTGGACGCCGGTCACTTCCACCCCACAGAAGTGATCTCCGACAAAATCTCCGCCGCCATGCTCTTCGTGCCGCGCCTGCTGCTGCACGTCAGCCGTCCGGTGCGCTGGGACAGCGACCACGTGGTGCTGCTGGATGACGAAACCCAGGCGATTGCCAGCGAAATCATCCGTCATGACCTCTTCGACCGCGTGCACATTGGCCTCGACTTCTTTGACGCCTCCATCAACCGCATCGCAGCGTGGGTGATCGGCACCCGCAATATGAAAAAAGCCTTGCTGCGCGCACTGCTGGAGCCAACCGCAGCGCTGAAACAGCTGGAAGCAAACGGTGACTACACCGCGCGCCTGGCGCTGCTGGAAGAGCAGAAATCCCTGCCGTGGCAGGCCGTGTGGGAGATGTACTGCCAGCGCAACGACGCGCCTGCAGGCAGCCAGTGGCTGGAAAACGTGCGTGCGTATGAGAAAGACGTATTGAGTCAGCGCGGGTAATTTTGCCCTCACCCTACCCCTCTCCCACAGGGAGAGGGAACTTTTACCCCCTCTCCCTGTGGGAGAGGGCTGGGGTGAGGGATTCAACCTCACCGCGATAACTGGAAAAGAAAACTATGCAGACCATCACCACCTCCTGGTTCGTCCAAGGCATGATCAAAGCCACCTCTGACGCCTGGCTGAAGGGCTGGGACGAGCGTAACGGCGGTAACCTCACGCTGCGCCTGGACGACGCGGATATCGAACCCTACACCGCCGATTTCCACCAGACGCCACGCTATATTGCCCTGAGCCAGCCCATGCCGCTGCTCGCCAATACGCCGTTTATCGTCACCGGCTCCGGCAAGTTCTTCCGCAACGTTCAGCTCGATCCGCAGGCCAACCTTGGCGTGGTGAAAGTGGACAGCGACGGCGCGGGCTACCACATCCTGTGGGGCCTGACCGATGAGGCGGTACCCACGTCTGAACTGCCGGCGCACTTCCTCTCGCATTGCGAGCGCATCAGGGCGACCGACGGCAAAGACCGCGTGATTATGCACTGCCACGCCACCAACCTGATCGCCCTGACCTACGTGCTGGAAAACAGCTCTGACTTCATCACCCGCAAGCTGTGGGAAGGCAGCACCGAGTGTCTGGTGGTCTTCCCGGACGGGGTCGGCATTCTGCCGTGGATGGTGCCGGGTACCGACGAAATCGGCCAGGCAACCGCCAAAGATATGCAAAAACATTCGCTGGTGCTGTGGCCATTCCACGGCGTCTTCGGCAGCGGTCCGACGCTGGATGAAACCTTCGGCCTGATCGACACCGCCGAGAAATCCGCGGAAGTGCTGGTAAAGGTTTATTCCATGGGCGGTATGAAGCAGACCATTACCCGCGAAGAGCTTATTGCGCTCAGCAAGCGCTTCGGCGTGAACCCGCTGCGGTCAGCGCTGGAAATATACGCATAAACCCTCGCTGACCGGACGGTACGGGCGATAGTTAAGGAGAATTATCATGAGCTTTATGTTGGCACTTCCAAAAATCAGTCTGCACGGCGCGGGCGCTATAGGCGACATGGTCAAGCGGGTGGCAGACAAACGGTGGGGCAAAGCGCTGATTGTCACCGACGGTCAGCTGGTGAAGCTGGGCCTGCTGGACAGCCTGTTTACCGCACTGGATGCCCATCAGATGTCGTATCACCTGTTCGACGACGTGTTCCCGAACCCGACGGAAGCGCTGGTGCAAAAAGGCTATGCAGCCTATCGGGACGCGGAATGTGATTACCTCATCGCCTTCGGCGGCGGTAGCCCTATTGATACCGCCAAAGCCATTAAGATCCTCACCGCCAACCCCGGCCCATCCACCGATTATTCCGGCGTCGGCAAGGTGACAAACCCGGGCGTACCGCTGGTGGCGATAAACACCACCGCAGGCACGGCGGCGGAGATGACCAGTAACGCGGTGATTATCGATTCTGCGCGTCAGGTGAAAGAGGTGATCATCGACCCGAACATCATTCCGGATATCGCCGTGGATGATGCCAGCGTGATGCTCAATATTCCTGCCTCCGTGACCGCCGCAACGGGGATGGATGCGTTAACCCATGCCATTGAAGCCTATGTCTCCGTTGGCGCGCACCCGCTGACCGATGCCAACGCGCTGGAAGCAATTCGCCTGATTAACCTCTGGCTGCCCAAAGCGGTCGACGACGGCCATAACCTGGAAGCACGCGAGCAGATGGCGTTTGGTCAGTATCTGGCGGGCATGGCGTTTAACAGTGCTGGCCTCGGGCTCGTGCATGCCCTGGCGCACCAGCCGGGCGCGACGCACAACCTGCCGCACGGCGTGTGCAACGCCATCCTGCTGCCGATCATTGAAAACTTTAACCGCCCGAACGCCGTAGCACGGTTTGCTCGCGTGGCGCAGGCGATGGGCGTCGACACGCGCGGCATGAGCGACGAAGCAGCCAGCCTGTCAGCAATTCAGGCAATTCGCGACCTGAGCGCCCGCGTCGGCATTCCGTCCGGCTTCAGCCAGCTCGGCGTAACGAAGGCGGACATTGAAGGCTGGCTGGATAAAGCCCTCGCCGACCCGTGCGCGCCATGCAACCCGCGCACCGCCAGCCGCGACGAGGTACGCGAGTTATATCTGGAGGCATTATGATCCGCAAAGCTTTTGTTATGCAGGTTAACCCGGATGCGCACGAGGAGTACGCGCGTCGCCACAACCCCATCTGGCCCGAGCTGGAAGCGGTGCTGAAGGACCACGGCGCGCATCACTACGCCATTTATCTCGACCGGGAACGTAACCTGCTGTTTGCCACCGTAGAGATTGAATCGGAGGAGCGCTGGAATGCGGTCGCGAATACCGATGTCTGCCAGCGCTGGTGGAAACACATGCGTGATGTAATGCCGTCGAACCCGGACAACAGCCCGGTGAGTACCGGGCTGGAAGCGGTGTTTTATCTGGACTGACTGGTTAACGCTGCCGCGCCCGCGGCAGCGGCTATCTCCTGCCTGCTGCTCAGCGTAAACGCCGACACCACCGTAATTGCCAGCACGAAGCAGCCCAGCATCAGATACGTCTCCTGGAAGCCGATCCGGTCATACATATTTCCGGCAAAGGCGGAGAGGAAAATGGCCGCTGACTGTTTGGCAAACTGAAAGCCAATCAGATAGATAGTGGCCGAGAGTCGCGTATCAAACACACCGGTGATGTACTTGAATGCCCCCACCAGCAGGAACGGGACTTCCAGCGCGTGCAGCATTTTCAGGGCGATGACCTCCACGGCGGTAGTGGCAAACGACGAGCCGATGATGCGCGTCGCCATAATCAACCCGGCGATCAGCAACGTATTTTTCGCGCCAATGCGGTTAATGATCCACGGCGAGCAGAACATGATAATGGCGTTACAGATCTCCCCCGCCGTCGTCGCGAAACCAAAGGCGCGAGTGCCCTCCTGCGGCGTGGCGAAGAAGGTTTTGAAGAAGGTGGCGAACTGCTGATCAAAAACGTCATAGACGCAGGCCACGCCAATCACGTACAGAATAAACATCCACATTCTGCGCTGACGGAACAGGTTAAAGACCGTTTTCGCGGTGATCTGCGGCTGGTTGGCACCCAGGGCATTCATCACCTGTGCCGTCTGATTGGGCTTCGGCTTCGCGACCACCAGCAGCAGCATCAGCAACAGCGCCGCCGCCGATCCCATCCAGAAAACGTATGACGGATCGATGCCAAACAGGATGCCCCCCGTTGAGGCGCACAATCCCCAGCCGAGGCAGCCGAACATGCGCGCCTTGCCGTATTCAAAGGCGCTGTTGCGGCTCACGCGTTCAATATAGGCCTCAATCGCTCCGGACCCCGCCGAAAAAACAAAGCCGATATACAGCCCGCCGCTCAGCGCACCCAGCCAGATGTTGGTTTTCAGCAGCGGCGCGAATACGTACAGGAAGAAAGGAGCAAACAAAAACAGCAGCGCAGAGATAATCCACAGCAGATGTTTTTTCAGCCCCAGCTTGTCGGAAATCACCCCCAGTACCGGCTGGAAGGCAATGGCGGAAAGTGAGATACAGGAGAAAACAATACCGGTATGGGTTTTGTTCAGGCCAATGATATCCGACAGCCAGATCGGCAGGAACGGAAAGCAGGTGGCCATGATGAAGAAGTAGAGAAAGAAGAACAGCCCGAAGATCCAGAAGTTAGGGTTGTCTTTGTGGGTACAGGTTGTTGTGTTCATTATTTTTATCCTCAACGGAGGGCCAGTTTCCCGGCCCGTCACCCTTACACGCGTTCCACACCAATCAGAATGGCGGTTTCCGGGTCGAGAATCGGCAGCGCAATACCCGCCTGCGTCAGCCACTCACCGCTCACCGTTTGCGGTGTCTCCATCCATGCCGGCAGCTTGCGCATGGTGTGCCCGCCTTTGCCCGTAATCTGAATATTAGGGTGATCGAGCAGCGAGATACGGTACTGCGCGCTGGCCTCCAGCCCCGGCATGCGCAGCGGCATCATCAGGGTATAATCCGGCATCGCGAGTTGGCTGACGATAAACAGCCCCTGCGATTTGTCTTCGCTCACGATACCCTGCGCCAGCGTGGTGGCGTCCGGCATATCCACGCGCCACTGGGTGCCGTGGTGGATCACCTCGCGCCACTGCTTGTGCAGCGCAGCGTAACGGCGATAACCTTCGCGCTCTTTCTCATCCACAGTGAGCGGATCCAGCTCCAGCCCCATATGGCCAAACAGCGCCGTCAAACCGCGGAAGGCAATGCTGTGCTGGCGGAACGTCGCGTGGCATTTATGATGACCGATATGCGCGCCCATCACCTCCGGCGGGAAGAAGTAGCTCATGCCGCGCTGAATGGTGCAGCGCTCCAGCGCGTCGTTGTTGTCGGACGCCCAGAAGCGGTGGCTGCGGGCCAGTACTTCGTAATCGATTCGTCCGCCACCGGAGGAGCAGGATTCAAATTCAATATGCGGGAAACGCTCGCCCAGCACATCTAAAAGTCGATAAAACTGGCGGGTCTGCGCGTCGGCGGCGGCTCTGCCGTTATGGCCAGGCTGCACCAGCTCGCGGTTCATATCCCACTTCACATAGTCGACTGCGTGCTCGCCCAGCAGCCAGCTCATGCGCTCCACCAGGTAATCAAACGCTTGCGGAATGTTGAGGTTGAGCACCAGCTGATGGCGCCCTGTGGCCTGCGTGTAACCGGGCAACGCCAGCACCCAGTCGGGGTGCGCGCGGTAGAGATCGGAATCCGGGTTGATCATCTCCGGTTCAATCCAGATACCAAACTCCATACCAAGATGTTTGACGTGGTCGATCACGGGTCGCAGGCCGTTCGGGTATTTTTTCTCGTCCAGATACCAGTCGCCCAGCGCGGCATGGTCGTCGTTACGCCCTTTGAACCAGCCGTCATCAATGATAAAGCGCTCTACGCCCAGCGCGGCCGCCTCGTCAGCCATTCGCATGATGTATTCCGGGTCGTGGCTGAAGTAGATCCCCTCCCAGGTGTTGAGATGGATCGGGCGTGGTTTGTTTTCAGGGAAACGGATGATGTTGTCGCGCAGATAGCGGTGAAACTGCTGGCTCATCCCGTTCAGCCCGTGCGCGGAGTAGCTCGCATAAAGGCGTGGCGTCCAGAGCGTTTGTCCCTCTTCCAGCGCCATCTCCCCTGGCAGGTAAAGCGCTTCCGCTTGCAGATAGCGACGGCCATCGGTTTTGGCTTCCGCGCGAAGGCGATGGTTGCCGCTCCAGCCCAGATGCACACCCCAGACGTCGCCGTGCATTTCACTGAACGACGGCGTGCCTGAAATCAGCGCCGGGAAGTGTTCGTGAGACGTTCTACCCCGGCGGTTCTCAATCACGAAGCTGTCATGCTCCAGCCTGACGCGGTGCGGCTGGAACTCACGGATCCAGCGGCCATGAAACGCCATCACCTCCTGGGCGCGTTCCGCCACGGGCAGCGTGACGGCAAAACGGTCAACCTGCCACGCCTGTTCACGCAGGTTGGTCAGGCCATGACGCACCACCAGTACACCGCTCTTATCAAGCGACAGTTCGCTGGTCAGGCGCAGTCCAGCCAGTTCATCTTCCGCCATTATCGTCAGGGTGTGTCCCTGCTTCTGAACGCGTGTGGTTTTAAATACCGGCGAACCATCCAGCCCATGGCGGTGGCCCTCGATGCCCGGCGATCCAAACAAACCATGGCCCAGTTCTGCCATCAGCGTCACCGGCGAATCGACGTCGAGCCTGCCATTTGCCACAGGACGCGCAAGACTTATGACTTCTTGCGCCGAAAAGTGCTGAAGATGAGGTCCCCAGTAGAGAATTTCGGCAAATGGGTGGGTTTTTATCACCACGTCTGTCGTGTTGCTTTCAAGTCGTAAAATCGTTTCTTGCATCAGACATCTCCTGTCATCGGGATGATCTGAGTGTTGATCCGAAACGTTTCGGATACAAACCAAAACGTTTCGGATCTGTGATCGGCTTTAGAAATTTAGTGACTTCAGGCCGTCTGGCCTGGGGAGAATTCCGGCTGCCAGAGCACCTGCAGTTGCGCAAGATCGTCGCCGTTTATGAGCTGGCGTACCATATCGGCAATCTGTTTTCCGACACCCTGACGGGTGGACTGGATCACCGCCGCCACGTCGATATCCACGATGCTGTCCTGAGGCAAGCCATCGTAAACCACCAGCGATACCGCATTTTCGCCGGTTAAACGACCAAGCTGTGCCAGCGCCATTGCCGCGCCGTCGCCGTGGGTGTTGCAGTCGGTAATGATGGCCGTGGGGGGATGCGGCAGAGAGAGTAGCTCTTTCGTCGTGGCATAACCGACCCGGCGAGAAGGCGGCATGGCGCGCAGCCACTCGCTGGAGAGCCCGGCTTCACGCAGCGCATCGAGATAGCCCTGACGGCGCTGAGTAATGAATGCCTGATTATTGCTCTCGCCGAGTAACGCAATGCGCTGATGGCCTTTTTCGATTAACCAGCGGGTGGCATGGTAGGTGCCCGCGTAGTTATCAAAATCAAACCAGGCGTACGGCTGCGGCAGCTGACTGCGTCCGAGAGCCAGGAAAGGGAAACCGGCAGCCTGCAACTGCTCCAGGCGCGGATCGTGATCCAGCGTGTGTGCCACAATCAGCGCATCCACGCGACGGCTTTGCACCATGCGCATATAGCTGTGTTTATCGGCCAGATCGTCATCGGCAATCAGCAGCAGATCGATTTCATGTCGCGCCAGTTCGTGGCTAATTTCGCCGACCATGTCCATAAATACGCTGTTATTGAGCGGAACAGGATGCACAGGGAAAACCAGCCCAACCGCGTCGATCTTGCCCATCTTCAGACGACGGGCAAAGGTATTGGGCCGATAGCCACGGCGTTGGGCTTCTGCTTCCACCCGGGCGCGCGTCTCGCAGGAGACGTCGTCATATCCGTTAAGCGCGCGGCTGACGGTGGTAACAGAGAGTCCGAGTTCTTTGGCGATGGCTTTCAGCGACATGCGTTTGCGTCTCTTCGTTAATTTTGTTCCGCGACCAGTAGCGCGTAGGTGTCTGGCTCCAGGGCCTTGAAAATATGCGGCTGATCGGCGGGATAGCAGATGTAATCCCCTGCCCCCAGCTCTTCTGCATCGTCGAGCAGGCCGACCAGTGCCCGGCCCTGAGTCACGATAATATGCTCAATCGAACCCGGGGAATGGGGCTGGGAAATACGATCTGCACCTGGCTGGGTGATGAGAAGGTAGACGTCGCGTCGTGCGCCCGGGGGGCATGCCGCCAGTAAAATGGCTTCATAATTGGCCTGTCCGGCGACCACTTTTGTACCTTCACCGCGGCGGATCACCTGCGTGGTCGGCTGTTGCGGCTCCAGCAACCGTGCAAAGGGAATATCCAGCGCCACACATAGCGACCATAGCGTCTCAAGGCTGGGATTGCCATTGCCGGACTCCAGCTGAGAAAGTGTGGATTTGGCGATGCCGGCACGGCGGGCAATTTCCGCCAGTGAAAGCCCGGTTCGCAGGCGTTCTCGCACCAGGCTTTTGGCGATCACGCTGATTGGCTGCGTCATAAACGGCCTCTTGTTCTATAAATCGAACGATTCGTTCATCTTGTAATACGAATCTGATCCGTTCATTATAATGGATACACGTTCGATATGGCTAAAATTGTATGAAACGTTCTCTCTCTTGCCTGAAAGGCGACACCATCAAAGCAATTATCCTTGTATGCCTCGCCGTTGGCGTGGTGGGGATGTCTTACGGCTCGCTGGCGATGGCCTACGGTTTTCCGCTGTGGGTACCGTTTGTGCTCTCTGTTACCGTGCTGGCGGGCGCCTCGGAGTTCATGTTTATCGGCATCGTGGCAAGTGGCGGTAACCCACTGGCCGCGGCCGCGGCCGGGCTGCTGGTGAACGCCCGCCATGTTCCGTTTGGTGTTACGGTGCGTGAGCTGGTGGGGAAACGCGGTCTGAGCTTCCTCGGCTGCCACATCATGAATGACGAAAGCGTGGTGTTTGGGCTGTCGCAAAAAACCCCCGAGCAGCGAAAAACAGCCTACTGGCTGTGCGGGTTAGGGGTGGCCATCATCTGGCCGCTGGGTACCCTGCTGGGCGCCATGGTCGGTAAATTGTTGCCGGATCCGGAAACCATCGGGCTGGACGCGGTGTTCCCGGCCATTTTGCTGGCCTTAGTGGTTCCGGCGTTTAAAAACCGCACCACGCTTATCCGCGCCTGTAGCGGTGCAGCCTTGTCGCTGGCCGCCGTGCCGTTCGCCCCGGTGGGCTTACCGGTGCTGTTGTCATTACTTGGGCTGGGTGCGAGGAAAAAATAATGGAAAACATGACGCTCTTTATTCTCGGCATCGCCATTCTGTCGGCAGGAACTTATCTGATGCGTCTCGGCGGCGCCAAACTCGGAAACCGGCTGGCGCTGTCAGAGCGCTCACAGGCGCTGCTCTCGGATGCGGCAACGGTGTTACTGTTTTCCGTGGCGCTGGCGACAACCTTCTATGAAGGGGAACACTTCGCCGGGATGGCGCGTGTGCTGGGCGTGGCGTTTGCCGTATTTCTGGCCTGGCGGAAAATGCCATTAATTGTGGTGATCGTGGCGGCGGCGGTCGTCACCGCGCTGCTACGTCTGGCGGGAATGGCGTAAAAAAGCCCGACAGCACGCGTCCGTCGGGCAAGGCGGCGTTTACTGCGCCGCGAGGGTAACGTAATTCACCGTCAGCATCTCTTCGAGCTCCGCCGTGTTGCCCGTCTTAAACGCGTTATCGTTAAGATAGGTGACCACAGAGAGGGTAACGGCCAGCTGTTTGCCCGCCATCTCGCTGCCGTTCACCGCGACAAGTGACATATCCGGCGGTAGCGCGACCTCCGCCGCGCCAGCGGTCACCTGCGCCGATCCGCGCGGCACGGCCGCCAGTTGCACGACACCATTATCCATGCGCGCCTCTTTCGCCGTAATTTTCAGCGCACCGTTGTCGCTAAAGCGATACGCTCTATTTCCCCGGGACGGGCCATCCACCTGCAGACGGATCTTGCGCACAGCCGGGCAGATCACCGACACCTGGATCTCACGTTCTGACGAGGCGTAACCCCGGTACGTTTTTCCGGCAATATCGGTACTGACCGCGCGCATTGTCTCCCGACGCAACAGACCATTGTTGATATTTTTTACTGACGAAACCACCTGACACTCTTCTTCTGCCAGGACGGAGGGAGCATGGCTGAGGGCGACGCAGGCCAGCAGCAGCAGACTCGTGCGATGAAAAATCAGAGACATTTTCCGTTTATCTCCTCGTAGAATTGAGTGGGATCCGCTTCCGGCAAGGTGAAACTCAGCGTGCAACGGCCAGTATCCTGCTTCGCATACAGCGTCTGGCTGGCGGAAATATCATTCAGGAAGATGATGCCGTCTTCCGGTGCAGATGTGATGTACTCCCCTTTGCCATTCACCACAGAAACCCCTTTCGGTAACGGCGTACCGTCCGCACGCGTAATGTTCAGCAGCACGCGCCGCTGGCTCAGCGTTGAGAACTTCCAGTGTGCAAATGCCCCATGAGCGGCCTTCAGCGACGCATGGCCATTGCTGATGTCCAGGTTGCCCGGCAGGCTTTGCGTATCTATTTCAACCGTGCTTTCACTGAACGGTGTCAGGGCGGGGACAACCGCTCTGCCCCATTTGTCCGTCCAGACGTTACCGCGCGGGGTACCTATCGCCACCCCGGCAACGGGCTTGTCCAGCGCCACTACCGCATAGGTATCTGTTACCGGATAAGGTGAGAAGGTGACGCCATCATCGTGCGCGACAATGCCTCCGCTCAGCGCTATCGAGGCGTTACTGTTGCTTTCATTGTCACCGCCAATCCCCACCGCCAGCGTGGTGTAGTGCAGGTTACTGTTCAGCGAACTGTCCCAGTTGGTTACGCTGTCATCGTGATCCTGAGAGACGCCCACCGTGTAGGTGTTGTCGTCGTTAAGTGAACCCATTGCACGGGTGCCGTAAGAAGCTTTGCCCTCGTTTTCGCGGTACCAGCTGTTGGTGGAAACGCCGGAGCGACCCAGAGGCACAGAGACGTTCACATAAAACATATCGCTGTCGCTGGTGCTCTTATCACCGTGGCTGATGTCTGATTCCCAGTTTACGCTGACGCTCAAATAGCGGAACGACCGGGACCATGACGAAATGATACGACGGCTATCGTATTCGCTGTTCCAGGTCTGGTTGTTGTAGTAGCTCAGAGAGAAACGGCCCAGCGTCGTGTTCGACCAGCTCATGCCAACGCTGGTGTCGTATTTGGTGGTCGAGTAATCATCGTCGTCGCTGTACAGCTCCTGCATTTCGCGGTACTTCGGCGTACCGTAGCTCCCACCCAGCGACAGGCCGAGCCCCCACGGTAATGAATAGCCGAGATCCAGCGTGGTTTTATTGCCATCGGTTTGTGAAAGGTTATCAATCGAGCCGAGAAAACCCAGCGAGGCATACATATGCTGCATCGGCACGGTGTCAATGTTGGCTGAAAAACCGTAGTAGTGGTTATCTGCCATCACCATGCCGGCGAGAAAGTTCATCCGGTTGTTGATGGACCAACCGTTTGACGCGGCGACAATCCAGGGCTGCGTAAAGTTTGTCTCCATATCCTCCGCACGCCCGACGGCCAGTGAAAATCCCGGCGCGCGGCCAACATGGTTGCTACGGAAGGTGCTGGCGGCAACCGTAAAATGGCTTTCGCTGCCGTCGGTTTCCGTCACCGTGACGTTTAAATCCGTGTTCAGATTTGCAACAGGTACATCGCTTAAGGTGAACGGCCCGGCGGGCACCAGCGTGGAGAAGATCAGCTGTCCGCCCTGGCGAATATCCACACGCGCCTGGGCGTTGCGGGCAATACCGCTAACCTCAATACCGCTGCTATAACCCGGCAGGAGAGCGTTATCCGGCATCATCTGTACGCCATAAATCCCGGGGATACTGAAGCGGCTGTTGGCGATGTTAATTTGCCCCCCCTGCACCATCACGCCGTAGTCGGTAAAGGTACGCTGTGCGTAGGTGTATAGCGATTCGCTCCCGAACGCCATGCCGCTGCCGTCGCTGATAAACTGCGAACTGCGCACAATCCAGTCGCCTGCGTTAAAACCAAACTCAAACGAAGACTGGAAGCGATCGGATTTATCATCATCAAAGTCGTAATGGGTGCCAAACATGGAGTAGTTCAGCATAGCCGCGCGTCCGCCACGGACATCAGCCACCTGGCGACCGCTTTCCGGGTTAATGGCCTCTGGCGGAACAACCAGTGAAATTTCCTCTACGTCCGGTGAAGTGACCACCGTCGCGTTTTTCCAGTACTGATGAATGAAGGGGCAGGTCCCACGCTTGAGCTTTTTATATAACCCGGCCGCGTCCAGGAATTCGCCATCAATACAAGGAAGACCTTCATCATTAAATTTCACGGGCATAATGCCGCGCTTTTTGCCGTTAATAAGCACGGTAACATTATGATAGCCAGGCATAAATCGCGGGGCGACGGCATAATAGTCAGCAATTGCCGGGTCAAGGCCATTCTCTTTTAACACATCGGTGTCGAATAACGCTCTTGCCAGCTCCATAGTGGGTGCTGCAGTGGGAAGAATTTCTGCGCGAATGCCGAACGCCACCGAGCTCAGGCAAAAGACCAGCACACCTGTTTTACAGGAGGACATTATCATGACCACTCCATCTGATATTATTATTGTAATTCGGCAACGTAAGAACTGGCTTTATAACCAAAGCGGGTAGCAGGGTATATCTCCACCTTGTTATTCAGTCCAGAGAGCTTATTTTCTGGCGTCGCTATCATCGTCTGGCCGGGAAGAATATAGCTTTTTTCAAATTTCACCTGAGTTTCGGAGGGTAATAATTTTGCTTTTTGTTCCATACGCACCACATAAGGCGTATCGTTTAACACCGTCAGGTTGCCATTTTTAATCTGCCAGCGTAGCCCTTTCCAGGGTTCCATATTCACGTCGAGCCCTGCCGGGCGAATAATGACGGGCAGATTCTGGCTGAAAACCATTTTAACTTTATTTTGCTCGCGTTGCGGAATAGTGGAAAAAATGACGCGTTTTAGGTGTTCTGTTTTTAATTTTTCCGCGCTGTCTTTTAAGACAAAGCGAACACGCTGCGTTTTACCGGCATTTACACGTACCACCGGTTGAGTGACAATAACACCGGGTGTAGGATCGTCCGGTAAATCGATAATGCGGGTATAGAGAAGCTGGGCGTTATCGTCGCTATTTTTCACATCCATGCTCGCGCCTCGTTCGTCTTCGTTAATTAACAGCAGGGAAGTATCGGGCACCATACCGGCGGCAAACGTCTGCAACGACGAGAAAAGGCAAACGCAGAGCAGCGTTTTTTTAGAAAAAATCATAATATTAGTCCGTTAATATTGATGGGCACTGCTCCCCTAATCTGAGGAGCAGTGAATTATCAGCTATGTGATAATTAAAGATAAACCAGCTCAATGTTGGTTAAACCGTCCAGTGTCAATTCATCCGTAACATTTAAATCATTGGTTGGGTTAATAGTGGCACTCACAGCAACTTTAAAGTTGATCTTGCTTTCTGGAGAAGGTATGCCATTCGCTGTATCTAAAGTAAAGGCATATATTTCAGAATTGTCGCTGTTAATTTGCATGTAGTCGGTGCCTTTAACAAGCCAGGTTTCCCCACCATCTATACTCAACAATGGATAAAGTGAGTCACCATTGCCGTTAGTGTTTGCACCCTGATTGCGGAATAACGCTAGTGTATAGGCACCAATTTTTTTATCGTTATACATTCCCAGACCAAACATATTAAATGGTGAACCCGAAAAACCATTACCCATTTTGACACTTTCTGTTGGGGATGAGTCGTCACGCGCATCGGTAAATTTCACCGCAACACGTGTGGCTTCTTCACAATTAATGGTAACGGGAATTTCTTTCAAATCCGCCAGCGGAGTCATGCTGGTCGAGTTGAGCGAGGCCACTTTCATGGTACCGAAGTCAGCAATACCGCCGCCGCTTGGAAAGGAAGGGGTACAGGAAGAGGGAAGGATCTTACCGGTTACTTTAATATCAATGCTTTGTGCAGCCATAGCTGTATTAACCGACATCGCTAACACTGTGGCCAGCATTCCTTTTTTGATAAGCGCGTTCATTCAATTTCCTTATTAAGGTGATAGACAAAACAAAGCCAAATATCGACATTTGACCGAAGAAAGAGAAACCAATATTTGTACGAAAAATACCAGCATTAATAATCCCTATCAATTGTCTAAATCATCTTTAGGATTTACACCTGAGGATTGCCTTAACAGTTCAGATGAATTATTTGAAATGTGAATATAAAAAGGCAGCAGTACGCTCAAGCGGCTTAAAAGTATTTAAAAAAATAATGTTATCGCAAGACTGACCAGACACGTTATTTCAGAGAGTTATTTTACGACGAATGCTAAAACAGGGGATGACAAAGAAAGGAGGCGCAGAGGTAAAGCCTTTACACGCGAGAAGAGGGATAGTTTTTTAATTACACCTGTCCCCGCTCCGAAGAGCAAGGGACAGTGGCAACACAGCTTATTTGGTCAGTTCTGCGGTCATGTGTACGCGGTTACCCGTGAACGCCTGGGTAATTTTGTAGGATGACGCGCCTGCTTCCTGAGCCTGAGCGGCAATTTTCGCTTCAGCACCATCCAGCGTAGAGGCAGAGGCGGTAACAGTTTGTGCAGCGAAAGAACCGAATGAAGCAGCCAGAGCGATTACAGCGACAAAAGTTTTGATGCTTTTCATGAGATAAACCCTTTCGTTAAGTTGTTTAGGTAAGGCACCGTGCCTTGATGAGATAGATACTAGACCTCATAACCCACAACTGAAAGCGGAAGGATTTGCTATTATCATTCAAAATTACTGATCAACCATTAATCGCTGCGGATGGGTATAAATTGTCGCCCTTCCCGGCTTGCAGAACCCCACCAGCGTCAGGTTGCAGCGCTCCGCCACCTCCACCGCCAGCGTGGTTGCAGCCGACACCGCAAACAGGATCTCCACTCCGCACATCGCAGACTTCTGTACCATTTCGTAGCTCGCGCGGCTGGAAACCAGCGCTGCGCCCTGCTGCCAGAGATCGCTTTCCCGCGCCCGACGGCCCATCAGTTTATCGAGTGCCACATGACGCCCCACGTCTTCATGTCCCCCGGCGATGTCGCCCGATGGCAGAACCCATGCCGCCGCATGCGTACAACCGCTCAACTGACCGATGGGCTGCACGTCGTTGAGATGGGCAAGCGCATGGTCGAGGTTGGCCAGATTGAAGGTCTGGGTAAAAGGTAGCGGCGCAACAGGTTTGCCGATATCGTTCAGTTGCTCAACGCCACAGACGCCGCACCCCGTTCGTCCGGCCAACGCGCGACGACGCTCCTTCAGCCCCATAAAACGACGACTGGAAAGTTCGATCTGCACTTCCAGACCATTGCAGGCCTGAACCACATCCATGCCATAAATGTCCTGCGGATGCGCAATGATGCCTTCCGAGAGCGAAAACCCGATGGCGAACAGTTCAAGGTCTTTAGGCGACGCCATCATTACAACGTGCGAGATGCCGTTGTACACCAGGGCGACAGGGACTTCTTCCGCCAGAAAATCAGGCGTGGCGTGGGTAATGTGAGGGGGTCGATGTACCGACAGCGCCACAATGCCTGTTGGCAGTGGTGACGAGTGGGTAGCACGGTTTTGTTTAGACACAACGGTTTTCCTGAACAACCACGAAGGTGAGCCTGCTATTGCAGCATAAACCACAGGCCTTACGCATAGTATGGATCAACTTTTCAGCACCCAACCGCATCAAGTTTACCTACTCATTCTGGAGAGGTGCAACCGGCACCATGCTACACCCCTGTAACATGCGGGGTTAATAATGTGATTGATATCACACTTTATAATCAACACGGTGATAATACGTTCACTTTGTTTTAACGCCATTGGAACAGGCGTACCGACATTGTGGTATTCTGGTGATATCCCCCGGAGAAATGAGGGATTAACGCAAATTTTTCTCCTTTGCGGTCATTATTCAACCGCGAAGTCAAAACTACATATGTAAGCAATGTCGAAACAAGGAGTGACCCATGCAGGTCAGCAGAAGGCAGTTCTTTAAGATCTGCGCTGGCGGTATGGCAGGCACCACGGCAGCGGCACTGGGCTTTGCGCCCGGCGTAGCGCTGGCGGAAACGCGGCAGTATAAACTGCTTCGCACCCGTGAAACCCGTAATACCTGTACGTACTGCTCTGTCGGTTGCGGGCTGTTAATGTATAGCCTCGGCGACGGTGCTAAAAACGCCAAAGCGTCTATCTTCCACATCGAAGGCGACCCGGACCACCCGGTCAACCGCGGCGCGCTGTGCCCGAAAGGGGCCGGTCTGGTGGACTTTATCCACTCCGAAAGCCGCCTGAAATTCCCGGAATATCGCGCGCCAGGCTCCGATAAATGGCAGCAAATTAGCTGGGAAGAGGCGTTTGACCGCATCGCTAAACTGATTAAAGAAGACCGCGATGCTAACTTTGTTGAGAAGAACGCCGACGGCGTCACGGTCAACCGCTGGCTCTCCACCGGGATGCTGTGTGCCTCTGCTTCCAGCAACGAAACCGGTTATTTAACCCAGAAATTCACGCGCGCACTCGGTATGCTCGCGGTCGACAACCAGGCGCGTGTCTGACACGGACCAACGGTAGCAAGTCTTGCTCCAACATTTGGTCGCGGTGCGATGACCAACCACTGGGTCGACATCAAGAACGCCAACCTCATTGTGGTGATGGGCGGTAACGCCGCTGAAGCGCACCCTGTCGGGTTCCGCTGGGCGATGGAAGCCAAAATCCACAACGGTGCGAAACTGATTGTGATCGATCCCCGCTTTACGCGTACGGCGTCAGTGGCGGATTTCTACACCCCTATTCGTTCAGGTACTGACATCACTTTCCTGTCAGGCGTATTGCTGTACCTGATGACCAACGAAAAATATAACCGCGAATACACCGAAGCCTATACCAACGCCAGCCTGATCGTGCGTGAGGATTACCACTTCGAAGATGGCCTGTTCAGCGGTTACGACGCCGAAAAACGCAAGTACGACAAAACCAGCTGGAACTACGAGCTGGACGAGAAAGGCTTTGCGAAGCGCGACACCACCCTGCAACACCCGCGCTGCGTATGGAACCTGCTGAAAGAGCACGTTTCCCGCTATACGCCGGACGTTGTTGAAAACATCTGTGGTACCCCAAAGGCTGACTTCCTGAAGGTCTGCGAGCTTATCGCCGAAACCAGCGCCAAAGACAAAACCGCGTCGTTCCTGTATGCCCTCGGCTGGACGCAACACTCCATTGGTGCGCAGAACATTCGTACCATGGCGATGGTGCAGCTGTTGCTCGGCAACATGGGGATGGCAGGCGGCGGCGTGAACGCCCTGCGCGGTCACTCCAACATTCAGGGTCTGACCGACCTTGGTCTGCTGTCTCAAAGCCTGCCGGGTTATATGAACCTGCCAAGCGAGAAACAACCGGACCTGCAAACCTACCTGACAGCCAGCACGCCTAAACCGCTACTCGAAGGCCAGGTGAACTACTGGGGCAACTATCCGAAGTTCTTCGTCTCGATGATGAAAGCCTTCTTCGGCGACAAAGCGACGGCAGAAAACAGCTGGGGCTTTGACTGGCTGCCGAAGTGGGACAAAGGTTACGACGTTCTGCAATATTTTGAGATGATGCATCAGGGCAAAGTGAACGGCTATCTGTGCCAGGGCTTCAACCCGGTGGCCTCGTTCCCGAACAAGAACAAGGTTGTTGAGTCGCTGTCGAAACTGAAGTTCCTGGTGACGATTGACCCGCTCAATACCGAGACCTCGACCTTCTGGCAGAACCATGGCGAATCGAACGACGTCGATCCGTCGAAGATTCAGACCGAAGTGTTCAGTCTGCCATCCACCTGCTTCGCGGAAGAGAACGGTTCTATCGTCAACTCCGGACGCTGGCTGCAGTGGCACTGGAAAGGTGCGGACGCCCCGGGCATCGCCATGAACGACGGCGAGATCCTGGCCGGTATCTTCTTACGCCTGCGTAAGATGTACGCGGCAGAAGGCGGTGCGAACCCGGAACCGGTTCTGAACATGACCTGGAACTACTCGACGCCAGAAAATCCAGCGCCTGAAGAAGTGGCGATGGAGAGCAACGGTAAGGCGCTGGCGGACGTTATCGACCCGGCCACCGGTACCGTGCTGGCGAAGAAAGGCGATCAGCTCAGCACCTTCGCGCACCTGCGTGATGACGGCACCACCTCAAGTGGCTGCTGGATCTTCGCCGGTAGCTGGACGCCGAAAGGCAACCAGATGGCCAACCGCGACAACGCTGACCCATCGGGCCTCGGCAATACGCTGGGCTGGGCATGGGCATGGCCGCTGAACCGTCGCATTCTCTATAACCGTGCGTCTGCAGACCCGCAGGGCAACCCGTGGGATCCGAAGCGTCAGCTGCTGAAATGGGACGGCGCAAAATGGGGCGGCGTGGATATTCCGGACTACAGTACTGCCGCACCAGGCAGCGACGTTGGGCCGTTTATCATGCAGCCTGAAGGGATGGGACGTCTGTTTGCTATCGACAAGATGGCGGAAGGGCCGTTCCCGGAACACTATGAGCCGTTTGAGACGCCGCTGGGCACTAACCCGCTGCACCCGAACGTGGTCTCTAACCCGGCAGCCCGTATCTTCAAGGGCGACTTTGAAGCGCTGGGTAAAAAGGACAAGTTCCCGTACGTGGGCACCACTTACCGTCTGACCGAACACTTCCACTACTGGACCAAGCACGCGCTGCTTAACGCCATCGCGCAGCCGGAACAGTTTGTGGAGATTGGCGAGAAGCTGGCGAACAAGCTCGGCATTGCCCATGGCGATACCGTGAAGGTCTCCTCTAACCGTGGCTATATCAAGGCCAAGGCGGTAGTGACCAAGCGTATTCGCACGCTGAACGTTCACGGTCAGCAGGTGGATACCATCGGTATTCCGATTCACTGGGGTTATGAGGGCGTGGCGAAGAAAGGGTTTATCGCGAACACCCTGACGCCATTCGTCGGTGATGCGAACACGCAGACGCCGGAGTTTAAGGCCTTCCTCGTGAATGTGGAAAAGGTGTAACGGAGACGACTTATGGCTTATCAATCTCAGGACATTATTCGTCGTTCCGCGACTAACGGTTTCACCCCCGCGCCTCAGGCGCGGGACCACCAGCAGGAAGTGGCGAAGCTTATCGACGTGACTACCTGTATCGGCTGTAAAGCCTGTCAGGTGGCCTGTTCCGAGTGGAACGACCTCCGTGACGAAGTGGGTCACAACGTCGGGGTGTACGACAACCCGGCGGACCTGACCGCGAAGTCCTGGACGGTGATGCGTTTCTCGGAAGTGGAACAGAACGACAAACTGGAATGGCTTATCCGCAAAGACGGCTGTATGCACTGTGCGGATCCGGGCTGCCTGAAGGCGTGTCCGTCAGAAGGGGCTATCATTCAGTATGCCAACGGTATCGTCGACTTCCAGTCTGAGCAGTGCATTGGCTGCGGCTACTGCATCGCGGGCTGCCCGTTCGACGTACCGCGTCTGAACCCGGAAGACAACCGCGTCTACAAATGTACGCTGTGCGTTGACCGCGTGAACGTCGGCCAGGAGCCTGCGTGCGTGAAGACCTGTCCAACCGGCGCTATCCACTTTGGCTCCAAAGAGGATATGAAAACGCTGGCGGCCGAACGCGTGGGCGAACTCAAAACCCGTGGTTACGATAACGCTGGCTTGTACGATCCGGCCGGTGTGGGTGGTACGCACGTCATGTACGTATTGCACCATGCCGACAAACCGAATCTGTATCACGGCCTGCCGGAGAACCCGGAAATCAGCGCGACAGTGAAATTCTGGAAAGGCATCTGGAAACCGCTGGCGGCGGTGGGCTTTGCTGCCACCTTCGCGGCGAGCATCTTCCATTACGTCGGTGTCGGTCCGAACCGCGCGGAAGAGGAAGACGATAACCTGCATGAAGAGAAAGACGAGGTGCGCAAATGAAAAAACGTGACACCATCGTGCGCTACACCGCGCCGGAACGCATCAACCACTGGGTCACCGCCTTCTGCTTCATGCTGGCGGCGATAAGCGGGCTGGGTTTCTTCTTCCCGTCCTTTAACTGGCTGATGCAAATCCTGGGGACACCGCAGCTGGCGCGTATCCTGCACCCGTTTGTTGGCGTCATCATGTTCGCGTCGTTCATCATCATGTTTTTCCGTTACTGGCACCATAACCTAATCAATCGGGATGATATCTTTTGGGCGAAGAATATTCGTAAGATCGTCGTCAACGAGGAAGTGGGTGATACCGGGCGTTATAACTTCGGCCAGAAGTGCGTATTCTGGGCGGCGATTATCTTCCTGGTCCTGTTGCTGGTCAGCGGCGTGATCATCTGGCGTCCGTATTTTGCGCCTGCTTTCTCAATCCCGGTGATCCGATTCGCGCTGATGCTGCATTCATTTGCCGCAGTGGCGTTAATTGTGGTTATCATGGTGCATATTTACGCCGCCCTCTGGGTGAAAGGCACCATTACCGCGATGGTGGAAGGCTGGGTCACCAGCACGTGGGCGAAGAAACATCACCCGCGCTGGTACCGTGAAGTCCGCCAGAAACAGGAAAAGTCATCTGAATGAGTATTCGCATAATCCCGCAAGATGAGCTGGGGTCGAGCGAGAAACGCACGGCGGAATATATTCCGCCGTTGTTATTCCCCAGACTCAAGAACCTCTACAACCGCCGCGCAGAGCGTCTGCGCGAGCTGGCAGAGAACAACCCGCTGGGCGATTTTCTGCGTTTTGCCGCGCTGGTTGCCCATGCGCAGGAAGTGGTGCTGTACGACCACCCGCTGCAAATGGACCTGACGGCGCGCATCAAAGAAGCCAGTGAGCAGGGCAAACCGCCGCTGGATATTCATGTGCTGCCACGTGATAAGCACTGGCACAAACTGCTGCATTCGCTGATTGCCGAACTGAAGCCCGAGATGAGCGGCACCGCGCTAGCGGTGATTGAAAATCTCGAAAAAGCCTCCGATCTGGAACTGGAAGAGATGGCAAGTGCGCTGTTTGCTTCTGATTTCTCGCAGGTCAGCAGTGATAAAGCGCCGTTTATCTGGGCGGCGCTGTCGCTCTACTGGGCACAAATGGCCAGCCTGATCCCCGGCAAAGCGCGCGCCGAATACGGTGAAGCACGTCAGTTCTGCCCGGTGTGTGGCTCAATGCCGGTCTCCAGCATGGTACAAATCGGCACCACTCAGGGCCTGCGCTACCTGCATTGCAACCTGTGTGAAACCGAGTGGCACGTGGTGCGTGTGAAGTGCAGCAACTGCGAGCAGACCCGCGATCTCAACTACTGGTCGCTGGAAAATGAAGACGCGGCGGTGAAAGCCGAAAGCTGCGGCGACTGCGGCACGTACCTGAAGATTCTGTATCAGGAAAAAGACCCGAAAGTTGAAGCGGTGGCCGACGATCTCGCCTCGCTGATTCTGGATGCCAAAATGGAGCAGGAGGGCTTTGCCCGTAGCTCGATTAACCCGTTCCTGTTCCCGGGTGAAGGGGAGTAATCTCCTGTATTAATGCCGGGCGGCGCAAGCTTGCCCGGCCTACAGTTGATAAGGCGTAACGACCTCATCAATACCCGCAAAATCTTTCGTATTTCGAGAAATCAACGGACATTTTCTGCTCTGGGCTGTGGCCAGAATGATAGCATCAGGCAGTTTCATTCCATGTTTTTCACGCAGTAAAACGCTTCTTTCCGCAATATCCCGAGACACATCGATAATTTCAAAAGCGCCCATCACGGCTGCCGTTTTCGCTTCATGTCCATGCCTGCGTGCGCCCACCATCACTTCCATCCAGGTAATTAAGCTGATGGCTCGATGTGCCGCGGCATGATCAATCGCATCCGCAGCTTCGACACGGTTGTTGAAGAGATCAATGAGGATATTGGTATCAAACACGGCCATATTAGTCATGATCACCATTCCTCACGCAGCTTACGTTCATACTCCAGACCGTCCTCTTTCTTGTCGCCCCACAGGCCAAGCGCATCGCGGATAACAGACGAACTCTGCTGGTCGAGATACAGTTCTATCGCTTCCCGTAGCAGCTCAGCGCGCGGTTGATTTCGCAGTTGCTTGAGGTTATCCAGCCGTTGAATCACATCATCAGATAAATCGATCAGTATTCTGCCCATATCCAGTTCCGCCAAAACACTCATATATCACCTTAGTATATCATCCGCGGTTAATTTTCAGGCAAAATACACCTTATCAATTTAGGGTTAAAGGGCATTTTTTCGGGATTAATCAATTTTGCGAGCCGCTTTCCATAACGTTCACATCCTCAGATTTCGCTGTTTTCATCTGCAGTAAATCAGGCTATAAAACTGTATATACATACAGATAAAAGGACATCATCATGGCACTGGAAAAGGGTATTGATAAGCTTGTACAGGATTTTATCGCTGCAGGCCGACCTTCCGCGCGAAAGCAGAGTATTGATGACCGAAGAGCCGGATATGTAACCAGCACCGTACTTTCCGGCGAGACCGAAACCCGCGTGCAGGTTGAAACACTTGTCATTGATGGCCTTACCTTTCGGGTATTTTCACCTCTCAATAGCCCTGAAACGTTACCCTGTGCCCTCTACTACCATGGCGGTTGTTTTGTCAGCGGTGGGTTTGAAACCCATGACAATCAGCTTCGCCAGCTGGCGTTCTACGGTCATTGTCGGGTGATTGCGGTTCAGTACAGGCTCGCACCGGAGCATACGTTCCCCGCCGCGCATGACGACGCAGAGAGAGCGGCGGATCTTGTCTGGCAAAATGCAGAAAAAGTCGGTGTGGATAAAAACCGGATGACGCTGTGTGGAGACAGTGCAGGAGGCCATCTGGCGCTGGTAACGGCGCTGCGGCTCAAGGCTAAAGGCTTCTGGAACCCGGCGCAGCTCATTCTTATCTACCCTATGCTTGATGCCACGGCGAGTTTCGAAAGCTATACCCTCAATGGCCTGGACTACGTTATCACGCGCGATACGCTGCTGAGTGGTTATGAGATGTACCTGGCAGAGACAGACCGCCTGCATCCTGAAGCCAGTCCACTCTGGCGGGATGATTTTAACGGCCTGCCGCCGGTACACATTATTACCGCCGAGTACGATCCGCTATGCGACGAGGGTCAGGCGCTTTATCAACATATGACAGAACAAGGCGTTATTTGCACGGCTCAGCATTGGCTGGGTGTCATCCACGGCTTCTTCCAGCTTGGCGGCGTTAGTCCATCGGCGCGAGACGTTCTTCGGGACATCGCCTGGCGGATCAACTCCGCCCGGCGATAACAAAGGGGAACCTTATTCCTCCTCGTTCCCGCCCTCTTCATACGCGCCAAAGGGCTTCGCAGGGAGAACGATATAGGTGCCTTCAAACACCGCGCCTGGGGTTTCATCGCCAAAGAGTTCAACCTGCATCTGTACACGGGCTTTGCGGCCGCGCGCCAGACGGTCAAGATCGCCGCCCAGGGAACCGAGATCGGCTACGGCACTGGGCTTGCCGCTTATCGGTGCGCTGTAGCGAATATGGGCATCTGCCAGGATGATCGTGCCGCCAAGGTGACGTTCACGCAGCATCAGCCAGATAAGCCCCCAGCCGGTGAGTGTGGCCAGCGAAAACAGGCTGCCAGCAAACAGCGTGTGGTGCGGGTTCTGGTTGCCGGTTTCCGGCATGGTGGTAATGAATTTTTGCCCGGTGTACTGCTGAATTCGCACCCCCATCTTTTCACTCAGAGGGATGTGCTGATACCAGGCTTGCTGTAGCTGCCCGCACCAGTCGGCGCGATGGAGAATGTCATCCAGCGTGGCGATGGGTTTGATCATCAAAAAGTGACGAATCGGCGTGGTTTGCGGGGTCGTAATTTCGCCCTGGTTAACAAAACCGAGTTTAGCGAAGAACTCAACGGCATCTTCGCGGGCGCTACAGGTCACGCGTTTGACGCCTTCCTGACGAGCCACAGACTCCAGGGTCATCGCCATCAGCGTGCCTAACCCTTTATCCTGCACGGAGGGATGAACCGCCATAAAACGAATAGAGGCTTCGTTATCGGCGTTAATATACAGACGCCCGACGGCAACGAGGTTACCCTCTTCGTCCATCACCATCTGGTGATGTGCCATGGCGTCCCAGGCGTCGCGCTCAGACCCTTTAGGCTGATGTAATGGCTTGCGCAGCATTTCCCAGCGGAACTGGTAATAGGCTTCTAACTCTTCTTCCGTTTGCGGTACTCGAAGGTGATACATAGCTGTACTCTCTCTTGTTACCCGCGGCCACGCCGCCAGTTGGCTCATACCTGGAGCCAGAATGTGACGGGGCCATCGTTCACCAGCGATACCTGCATATCTGCAGCAAATCGTCCGGTTTGCGTATTCATTTCCTGTTGGTGACAACGCTCAACAAAGTAGTCGTAAAGCGCTTCTGCCCGATCCGGGGCCGCACCTTTTGAAAAACTCGGGCGCATGCCGCGTTCGGTATCGGCGGCCAGCGTGAACTGAGAAACCACCAGCACGCTTCCGCCCGATTGCTGGACGTTAAGGTTCATCTTGCCTTCCGCATCGCTAAAGATACGGTAGCCCAGCACGCGCTCACACAAGCGGTTGGCTTTTTGTTCGTCGTCATCCTTTTCGACACCTAACAACACCAAAAGTCCTGGGCCAATTTCACCCGTCACCTCTCCCTCCACGGTGACGCTGGCACGGGTTACGCGCTGTATCAATGCAATCATGGTTGGTCTGCTTCTTGTTGTTTTTCAGCTTCTGCTGCTTTTTTAAGTTCGCGGTATACGCCGAGAGTGACAGTTATTTCCGCACCAAGCAAGACGATACACCAGGTCCAGTAAACCCAGACAAACAAAATGGGGATCACCGCCAGCACGCCATAAATCAGCTGATAGGAGGGGAACATGGTGATGTAAAGGGCAAACCCCTTCTTACCCAGTTCGAAGAGCACTGCAGCCACCAGCGCCCCGACAACCGCATCACGGTTCGGCACGCGCGTGGTCGGCACCACACTGTAGAGCAGCCAGAAAGAGAGCCACGATAAAATCAGCGGGAAAATACGCAACACGTTATCAATGGCACCATTGAGATCGCTGGCCCAACGCAGCGAAAGCAGATAGGAGCTGATCGCGAGGCTCGCCCCCGCCAGCAACGGGCCGAGGGTTAAAATCATCCAGTAAACAGCAAAGGAGTAGACCTTCGGGCGGATTTTTTTGCTCCGCCAGATAGTATTAAGCGCACTGTCGATGGAGTACATCAGCAGCAGCGCGGTGACGATAAGGCCGCACGCCCCCACAGCCGTCATCTTGCTGGAGTTGGCAACGAACTGCTCAATGTAGTTCTGGATAACATCCCCGGTTGCAGGGATAAAATTCGCAAAGACAAAATGACGCAGTTGCAGGCTGACGTCCGCAAACATCGGAAAGGCGGAAAAAAGCGCAAAAATAACCGCCACCAGCGGTACCAGGGAGAGCAACGACACGTAGGCGAGGTTACCCGCCAGCGTGGTCATGTTGTCCTCATCAATACGGTGCCAGAGGAGTTTTAGCCATGCCCTGAGCGGGCGAGTATGGTGCGTGGCTTTTTGATGAACGGTTTTTAGCATAACTGCTTCGCAAAGTAGTTCGGTATCGTCTCTTTTCCGGTCACCAGAATTGACGTAATACCCAACTGGTTAGCTCCCTCTATATTATCGGCATTGTCATCGAAAAAGACCGCATCGGACGCGGAGAATCCTTCTGCTTGCAGAACAGCCTGATAAATTCGCGCTTCGGGTTTACGCATCCCCATCTCCTGAGAGAGATAGATTTTGTCTGCCGCAGCCTTAACTTCAGGGTATTCTTCAGGCCAGAACGTGGTGTGCAGGCGGTTGGTATTCGACAGCACGACGACCCGGTGACCCTGCTCGCGAAGTTTATGCATGATGTCGATAACCTCAGGGCGGATAGCGACAAATACAGCCTGCCAGCCGTGGGAGAACTGTTCGTAGCTTAACGGCAGATCCATTTCCTGGCACAGACGTTCAGCAAACACTTCATCGCTGATCTCACCCCGTTCATGCTGATGGAATGTCTCGCCCATGGCGAAACTCTGTTTTAACGTCGCCAGCGGGACACGGCTAAAATCGCTCCATGCGCCCAGCACCCGATTGAAATCGATATCGACGATTACATTTCCTAAGTCAAAGATATAAAGCATGTTTATCTCCTGCTCGCCGTGGAAAAGTAACTGTAGCGGGAAAGATAAGCTTTGGCTATGAAGTACGCACAGGGTAGAAAAAGAAAAACCCCGCCACAAGGACGGGGTTTTGTTGACCAGAGAGGAGTGTATTACTCTTCTTTCGCACCGCGCATTGCACGTTTACGATCGTTCTCGGTCAGGTGACGTTTACGGATACGGATAGACAGTGGAGTCACTTCTACCAGTTCGTCGTCATCGATGAATTCCAGAGCCTGCTCCAGCGTCATCTTGATCGGTGGAACCAGAACCGTTGCTTCGTCAGTACCGGACGCACGCATGTTGGTCAGTTTCTTACCGGTCAGGCAGTTTACAGTCAGGTCGTTAGAACGACTGTGAATACCGATGATCTGGCCTTCATACACTTCAGCACCGTGACCCAGGAACAGCTTACCGCGATCCTGCAGACCGAACAGCGCAAACGCAACCGCTTTACCCTGACCGTTGGAGATCAGCACGCCGTTGTTACGCTGGCCCACTTCGCCCGGACGTACGTCGTCGTAGTGGCTGAAGGTGGAGTACAGCAGACCGGTACCGGAAGTCATGGTCATGAACTCAGAACGGAAGCCGATCAGGCCACGGCTTGGGATCACGTAGTCGAGACGTACGCGGCCTTTGCCATCTGGATTCATGTTTTTCAGGTCGCCTTTACGCTCACCCAGAGCCTGCATCACAGAACCCTGGTGCTGCTCTTCAACGTCCAGCGTTACGTTTTCGAACGGCTCTTGTTTACGGCCGTCGATTTCGCGGAAGATAACTTTCGGACGGGAAACCGCCATTTCGAAACCTTCACGACGCATGTTTTCGATCAGGACAGACAGGTGCAGCTCACCACGACCGGAAACGCGGAATGCATCAGCGTCTTCGGTTTCTTCAACGCGCAGCGCAACGTTATGCACCAGCTCTTTGTTCAGGCGGTCAAGGATCTGACGAGAGGTAACGAATTTACCTTCTTTACCACAGAACGGAGAGGTGTTGACGTTGAAGAACATGGTTACCGTCGGTTCATCAACAGACAGGGCTGGCAGCGCTTCCACGTTCTGCGGGTCGCAGATGGTGTCAGAGATGTTCAGCTCGCCAAGACCGGTGATCGCGATGATATCGCCCGCTTCAGCCAGATCGCTGTCGATACGCTCCAGACCCAGGTGAGTCAGCACTTTGCCCACTTTACCGTTACGGGTTTTGCCTTCGCTATCGATGATAGTAACCTGCTGGTTCGGCTTCACTTTACCGCGTTTGATGCGGCCGATACCGATAACGCCAACGTAGTTGTTGTAGTCCAGCTGGGAGATCTGCATCTGCAGTGGACCATCGAGATCAACATCCGGAGCCGGTACGTGATCGACAATGGCCTGATACAGCGGGGTCATGTCTTCCGCCATATTTTCGTGATCCAGACCCGCAATACCATTCAGCGCCGAAGCGTAGATGATAGGGAAGTCCAGCTGCTCGTCGGTCGCATCAAGGTTAACGAACAGGTCGAATACCTGATCAACAACCCAGTCAGGGCGTGCGCCAGGACGGTCAACCTTGTTGATAACAACAATAGGCTTCAGGCCATGGGCAAATGCTTTTTTGGTCACGAAACGCGTTTGCGGCATTGGGCCGTCAAAGGCGTCAACCACCAGCAGCACGGAATCCACCATGGACATCACGCGCTCAACTTCACCACCGAAGTCGGCGTGCCCTGGGGTATCAACGATGTTGATACGGTAGTCATTCCATTTGATAGCGGTGTTTTTCGCGAGGATGGTAATCCCACGCTCTTTCTCCAAATCGTTGGAGTCCATCACACGCTCTTGAGTTTCGGCACGAGCATCAAACGTACCGGATTGCTGCAGCAGCTTATCAACCAGGGTAGTTTTACCATGGTCAACGTGCGCGATGATGGCGATGTTACGCAAATTTTCGATCACAACTTTGCCTCAGGCATTAGAAATAGCGCGTTATTGTACACGGATTAATCGCACTACAAAACAGGATCACAAACATCCCCCGCAAACAAGTATTGCAGAGATGCTTTGTGATCGCTTTCACGGAGCGTAAAAAGGGCACTTTAACGAAAATTGCACCAATATGGTGCTCAGTGTTCACACTGAAGCACTATACTGGTGCAACATAACCATTGTGGTGCAGCACTTTTGCACTATGGTGCGCATGATAACGCCTTTTTGGGGTGTTTTAAAAGTTGGCACAGATTTCGCTTTATAAAAATACGGCAAAAAGATGGCCTCATAGCCACCTTGATAGAAGTTGAAGACCTCGTTACCACGACGACAATGACCAATCTGGAGAGTTAAGTATGTCCGCTGAACACGTTTTGACGATGCTGAACGAACATGAAGTGAAGTTTGTTGATCTGCGCTTCACTGATACCAAAGGTAAAGAACAGCACGTCACAATTCCTGCTCATCAGGTAAACGCCGAATTCTTTGAAGAAGGCAAAATGTTTGACGGCTCCTCCATTGGTGGCTGGAAAGGCATTAACGAATCTGACATGGTTCTGATGCCAGACGCGACCACGGCGGTCATTGATCCATTCTTCGAAGAGCCAACCCTGATCATCCGTTGCGATATCCTCGAGCCAGGCACGCTGCAGGGCTACGACCGCGACCCACGCTCCATCGCTAAACGCGCTGAAGAGTACCTGCGTTCTACTGGCATCGCAGACACCGTTCTGTTCGGGCCAGAACCAGAATTCTTCCTGTTCGATGACATTCGTTTCGGTGCCTCTATCTCTGGCTCCCACGTGGCTATCGACGACATCGAAGGTGCATGGAACTCCTCCACCAAATACGAAGGTGGTAACAAAGGTCACCGTCCTGGCGTGAAAGGCGGCTACTTCCCGGTTCCTCCGGTCGATTCCGCACAGGACATTCGTTCCACCATGTGTCTGGTGATGGAAGAGATGGGCCTGGTGGTAGAAGCTCACCACCACGAAGTGGCGACTGCGGGTCAGAACGAAGTGGCAACCCGCTTCAACACCATGACCAAAAAAGCGGACGAAATTCAGATCTACAAATACGTTGTGCACAACGTTGCGCACCGTTTCGGTAAAACCGCGACCTTCATGCCAAAACCAATGTTTGGCGACAACGGTTCCGGTATGCACTGCCACATGTCCCTGTCCAAGAACGGTACCAACCTGTTCTCTGGTGACAAATATGCAGGTCTGTCTGAGCAGGCGCTGTACTACATTGGCGGCGTAATCAAACACGCTAAAGCGATCAACGCCCTGGCGAACCCAACCACCAACTCTTACAAGCGTCTGGTCCCAGGCTACGAAGCACCTGTTATGCTGGCTTACTCTGCACGTAACCGTTCTGCTTCTATCCGTATCCCGGTGGTGGCTTCTCCTAAAGCGCGTCGTATCGAAGTGCGCTTCCCGGATCCAGCGGCTAACCCATACCTGTGCTTCGCAGCACTGCTGATGGCCGGTCTGGACGGTATCAAGAACAAGATCCACCCAGGCGAAGCGATGGACAAAAACCTGTACGACCTGCCACCAGAAGAAGCGAAAGAGATCCCACAGGTTGCTGGCTCTCTGGAAGAAGCCCTGCAGGCGCTGGACGCAGACCGCGAGTTCTTGACTGCGGGTGGCGTATTCACTGATGACGCTATCGATGCCTACATCGCCCTGCGTACTGAAGAGAACGACCGCGTGCGCATGACTCCGCATCCGGTTGAATTCGAACTGTACTACAGCGTTTAAGTTACAACGGGTTTCGCGCCACTCTTCAGGCGCGGCCCCGAAAGCTTTTTTTTGTTGCCGTGGAAACTTTCAGCCCATCTCCGGATGGGCTTTTTTCTCCACCAACAACCTGATCTCACGCGCTTTTTACGACGAAAAAGCTATACTGCACTAAATTAGTGCAACCAACTCCAGGAGACTGCTGAATGGCAACTGGCACGCTGCCCGATGCTGGGCAGATCCTCAATTCGTTAATTAACAGCATTTTGCTGGTCGATGACGAGCTGGCTGTTCATTACGCCAACCCGGCGGCGCAGCAACTGCTCGCCCAAAGCGCACGCAAACTGTTTGGCACTCCGCTGCCAGAATTATTGAGCTATTTTTCGCTGAACATTGGCCTGATGCAGGAAAGTCTGCAGGCCGGTCAGGGGTTCACCGATAACGAAGTGACGCTGGTCATCGACGGGCGCTCGCATATTTTGTCGCTCACCGCGCAACGTCTTCCTGAAGGGTTGATCCTGCTCGAAATGGCGCCGATGGACAATCAGCGCCGACTGAGCCAGGAGCAACTTCAACATGCGCAGCAAATTGCCGCCCGCGATCTGGTGCGGGGCCTGGCGCATGAAATCAAAAACCCACTGGGCGGATTACGCGGGGCGGCGCAGCTGTTAACCAAAGCGCTGCCGGACCCTGCGCTGGCGGAGTATACCAACGTCATCATTGAGCAGGCCGACCGTCTGCGCAACCTGGTTGACCGCCTCCTCGGGCCGCAACAGCCAGGCATGCACGTTTCAGAAAGCATTCATAAAGTCGCTGAGCGGGTGGTGAAACTCGTTTCGATGGAGCTGCCGGAGAACGTCACCCTGGTGCGGGATTATGACCCCAGCCTGCCGGAACTGGCGCACGATCCGGACCAGATTGAGCAGGTCCTGTTGAATATTGTGCGTAATGCGCTGCAGGCTCTGGGACCGGAAGGCGGCGAAATCATTTTGCGTACCCGTACCGCTTTCCAGCTCACCTTGCATGGCGTGCGCTATCGGCTGGCGGCACGCATCGACGTTGAGGATAACGGGCCGGGGATCCCGTCTCATCTGCAGGACACCCTGTTCTACCCGATGGTCAGCGGTCGCGAAGGCGGTACCGGGCTGGGGTTATCCATTGCCCGCAGTTTGATCGATCAACACTCTGGAAAAATTGAATTTACCAGTTGGCCGGGACATACCGAGTTTTCGGTTTTCCTGCCGATTAAAAAATAAAGGTGACGTTTATGCAACGAGGGATAGTCTGGGTAGTCGATGACGATAGCTCCATCCGTTGGGTGCTTGAACGCGCGCTCACAGGAGCGGGATTAAGCTGCACGACGTTTGAGAGCGGCAGCGAAGTGCTCGACGCACTCACCACCAAAACGCCGGATGTTCTGCTGTCGGATATTCGTATGCCGGGTATGGACGGGCTGGCGCTTTTAAAGCAGATCAAACAACGCCACCCGATGCTTCCGGTCATCATAATGACGGCACACTCCGATCTGGATGCCGCCGTGAGCGCCTATCAGCAAGGGGCATTCGATTACCTGCCCAAACCGTTTGATATCGACGAAGCGGTCGCGCTGGTTGAGCGTGCCATTAGCCATTACCAGGAGCAGCAACAGCCCCGTAATGCCCCCGATTTCGGCCCTACCACGGACATCATTGGCGAAGCACCGGCCATGCAGGATGTGTTTCGCATTATTGGCCGTCTGTCGCGTTCGTCCATCAGCGTACTGATTAACGGTGAATCGGGAACCGGGAAAGAGTTGGTCGCGCACGCCTTACATCGCCACAGCCCGCGGGCAAAAGCGCCGTTTATCGCCCTCAATATGGCGGCGATCCCGAAGGATTTGATTGAATCCGAACTGTTCGGCCACGAGAAAGGGGCATTTACCGGTGCGAATACCATTCGTCAGGGCCGCTTCGAACAGGCAGATGGGGGAACGTTGTTCCTGGATGAAATTGGTGATATGCCTCTGGATGTTCAGACCCGCCTTCTGCGTGTGCTGGCCGACGGACAGTTTTATCGCGTAGGCGGTTATGCGCCAGTAAAAGTGGATGTGCGCATTATTGCCGCGACACACCAGAATCTGGAGCAGCGCGTGCAGGAGGGTAAATTCCGTGAGGATTTATTCCATCGCCTGAACGTTATTCGCGTCCATCTGCCGCCGTTACGTGAACGCCGTGAAGATATCCCTCGCCTGGCACGTCACTTCCTGCAGGTTGCCGCGCGTGAACTGGGTGTAGAAGCTAAACAGCTTCACCCGGAAACCGATGCCGCCCTCACCCGCCTGGCCTGGCCGGGGAACGTGCGTCAGCTGGAAAACACCTGTCGTTGGCTCACCGTCATGGCCGCCGGACAGGAGGTATTGATTCAGGATTTACCGGCTGAGCTTTTTGAAGCGACCGCGCCCGAAAGCAGCACAGGCCATGCGCTGCCGGACAGCTGGGCGACGCTGCTGGCACAGTGGGCCGACCGCGCGCTGCGTTCCGGTCATCAAAATTTGCTTTCTGAGGCGCAGCCGGAGATGGAACGCACGTTGTTAACCACCGCACTCCGTCATACGCAGGGCCATAAACAGGAAGCAGCCCGCCTGCTGGGATGGGGACGTAATACCCTGACACGCAAGCTTAAAGAGCTGGGAATGGAGTGATTTTCACCTCTGTGTAAAGATTATTAATTGAGCGCAAATTGCCGTTATTTTGCGCTTTACTGTGTCGATGAGTTTTGTATGATCGTGCCCGGAAATTGGGGGTGAACATCATGCTGGAAACATTAGTCAATATGCTCTCTAGCGGAGCAGCTGAAAGCCACACGCCGCAAACCGCAGTTGCTGCTGTGTTGTGTGCGGCGCTGGTTGGGCTGTTTAGCTAGCGGGTAAAAATGTAAAAGCCGGGTGGCGGCTTCGCCTTACCCGGCCTACGTTTCGCGCTTTTGCGGCTTAAATCACACGCGAGAACTGCTGCAGACGCGCTTTCTGGCGAAGGTAAGCGTCAAAGCACATGCAGATATTACGAATCAACAAACGCCCTTTCGGCGTGACCTCAATCGCACTCTCCGACACATCCACCAGCCCGTCTTTCGCCAGCGGCGCCAGGAGCTTCAGGTCTTCTGCAAAATAATCGCTGAAGTGCAGATCCCACAGCGACTCAACGTCGCTGAAATCGAGACGGAAGTTGCAGATAAGCGCCTTAATCACATCACGACGAATGCAGTCGTCACGTGTTAACGCGATGCCGCGCCACAGCGCGTTGCCCTTTTCATCCACCTGCTGATAGTAGAGCTTCAACTCTTTCTGGTTCTGCGCGTAGCAGTCACCAATCATGCTGATGGCGGAAACGCCCATCCCCAGCAAATCGGTATCGCCCTGGGTGGTGTAACCCTGGAAGTTACGATGCAGTACCCCTTCGCGCTGAGCAATGGCCAGCTCGTCATCCGGACGGGCAAAGTGATCCATGCCAATAAACTGATAGCCGGTTTCGGTCAGCGAGGTAATGGTTTCCTGCAGAATATCCAGCTTCTGTTGAGCAGAAGGCAGATCGGCATCTTTGATTTTGCGCTGCGCGGCAAAGAGCGTCGGCAGATGCGCATAATTAAATACGCTCAGGCGGTCCGGGTTGAGTTCGGCTACGCGTTTAAGCGTGAAAGCAAAGCTGTCCGGCGTCTGCTTTGGCAGGCCGTATATCAGGTCGATATTGGTTGAGGTGAAACCAATTTCACGCGCATGGTTGAGTAAGGCAAAGATAAATTCTTCGTCCTGCTCGCGGTTCACCAGACGCTGGACCTCTTTATTGAAGTCCTGCACGCCCATACTCAGGCGATTGAAGCCTTCGGCACGTAAATGATCCAGCACATCCAGCTCGATTTCTCGCGGATCGACCTCGATCGAGATTTCTGCATCTTCCTTAAAATTGAAGTTGCCGCGTAAAAGCGCCATCAAGCGGCTGATCTGTGCTTTATTCAGATAGGTTGGCGTACCGCCGCCCCAGTGAAGCTGGCTGACGTGACGACCAGTAAACAACGGCGCGCGGTGCAAAATTTCCTGCTCCAGCGCATCCAGATACTGATCGGCTTTATGCTGCTGACGGGTGACGATTTTATTGCAGCCACAGAAGTAGCAGAGTTTATGGCAGAACGGAATATGGACGTAGAGCGACAGCGGGCGCTCTGGATAGCGCGCGATAGCCTGCTGAAACTCACCCTCGCCGAAGGCATCAGAGAATTCCAGCGCGGTAGGGTATGACGTATAACGCGGCCCGGAATAGTTATACTTCTGGATCAGGGCCAAATCCCAGTCGATAGATGGTACAGACATGCTCACTCCTTCCGTTGGTGTCGCGTTCGTATACGGCGGCCCGTTCTGGCCCCATTGCGGACCATCATTCGGGTGCGCAGCCACTTCTGTCGCCGCGACAACCGCCGTAGTTTAACGAATAACCACACCAGATAACATATAACCGGAAGGGTTATAAGCAGGACTATCGTTCCTGCCGGGTGCAAATGTTAGTTTCCACCCTTCAGAAGACGCATCATATCTTCCTGCTTTTCGTCTTCTTCTTCGTCTTCGTCATCGTCGTATGACAGGCCCAGCTTCTGCATCAGTTCATCGATGCGATCCAGTTTGGCATCCACCCATGACTGCTCGTCGGCGGTCAGGGTTTCACCCTCTTCAAGACGTTCCAGCAGCGCGTCCAGGCGCTCATCGTTCTCCAGCAAATCCAGCTCAGCCTGCGGTGAAAGCATAGGTTTCTCGCTCTTTGGTTTGTGCTGCTTAGTGACCGGGGTGTCTGTCACGCCCAGTGGAATGGGAGTTTTACTGCCGATACGCGGATCTTTCTGCGGCTTATTTTTCGCAGAAGCGCCAGATGCACCGCCACCGTTTGCACGGCTACCCGCAGCATGACCGCGATGTTTTTTATCGCGTTTGCGATCGCGCGCTTCCTGGTTCAGTTCTTCGCGCGTTTTGCGGCGTGCTTTGGCAGGGCGTTTAGCGCCCGCTGCGGAGGTCGGTTTTTTCATGATATTTTATCTTTAAGTCGTTTTCTTCAGTATAGAATTGCGGCGAAATCTAGCAGAAAGCAAGCAAAGAAAAAAGGCGACAGAGCAATCTGTCGCCTTTTTTCCTGACTCACAACCCTTAACGGGTCAGACATTCCGTGTTTGCCTACAACAAACCCTGTTTATCCTTTGGCTGATACCGTCCGTGTACGGTTCCCTTTCCTGTTAAAACGCCTCCAGGCGCTGGTCATCCTGACAATCCTGCGTCTTCGCCTCCTGGCGCTCCTGACCCTTATCCCTAAGTCCTTATCCTGTTGGCACCCCCGCCTTGACGCACACTTTACCTTGTTCAGTTAAACTAACAAGCAACGAAAGAGTACAAAAACGGATTTTCAGATAATGACTCAATATTAATCCTATGATTTAAAACAGTTTGTATTTTTTTACACCTGCGATTTCTCTGAAATCTCCCATAGTATTAATAGCCGATCTCTCACATCGGCCAGGGCTTAAGCCTACAGGCCAGGCACAATGAAAAAAGCCTTTTGCCCGCATTCAGGTATAATCCCCCGCAGATTACGATTTTTGGAGACGACCACGTGACTACCTGGAACTACCAACAGACGCATTTTGTCACCAGTGCGCCCGATATTCGCCACCTGCCTTCTGATACCGGCATCGAAGTGGCCTTTGCTGGCCGCTCGAATGCGGGTAAATCCAGCGCTCTGAATACGCTGACCAATCAGAAGAGCCTGGCGCGTACCTCAAAAACACCTGGCCGAACTCAGCTCATTAACCTGTTTGAAGTGGCTGAAGGCAAACGCCTGGTCGACTTACCGGGGTACGGTTACGCGCAGGTACCGGAAGAGATGAAGATCAAGTGGCAGCGTGCGCTGGGTGAATACCTGGAAAAACGCATGTGCCTGAAAGGTCTGGTCGTGCTGATGGATATCCGTCACCCGCTGAAAGACCTTGATCAGCAGATGATCGACTGGGCTGTCGCAAGTGATATTGCTGTTCTGGTGCTGCTGACAAAAGCGGATAAGCTGGCGAGCGGCGCGCGTAAAGCGCAGGTGAATATGGTTCGCGAAGCAGTACTGGCCTTCAATGGTGACGTGCAGGTTGAGCCGTTCTCCTCGCTGAAAAAGCAGGGGGTGGATAAGCTGCGTCAGAAGCTCGATAGCTGGTTCAACGAGCTGGAACCCGCGACAGAAGCGGAAGAAGAGTAATACCCGGCGCGGAAATGTCCGCGCTTTTTTTTGTCTGTCATTTTCTTTGCCGCAATAAAAAACGCCCCAGTCATTACTGACTGGGGCGGCTAAAATATTCAGCCAAATCCGATTACGTGAAGTAAAAGGTCTGAAAGATAGAACATCTTACCTCTGTACCCTACGCCGCTAACTCTACCCCTTTTTTTGCTGTAGAAAAAGCACTTTTTGTAGTTTTTTTTCATTCTTTACATAGGGAATTCTAATGATCGTCACAAAACGCACGTCGTTATGTTGCTAACTTACATAAAAAGCGCGTTATTCGCCGAACCGTTAGTGAGCCTGATCCCAGTTTTCACCACTCCCCACTTCCACCAGCAACGGCACATCAAGTTTCATGCTGCTTTCCATCAGTTCGTGGATCTTCTTCGACACGCTATCGAGATCGTCTTTGTGCACTTCGAACACCAGTTCATCGTGTACCTGCATGATCATTTTCACACGCGGTTTCTCTTTTTCCAGCCAGGCATCCACGGCAATCATTGCGCGTTTGATAATGTCAGCAGCGGTTCCTTGCATCGGGGCGTTGATTGCGGCACGTTCTGCGCCCGCACGGCGCGCCGCATTGCTGGATTTGATGTCAGGTAGGTAGAGACGACGACCGTCCAGGGTTTCAACGTAGCCTTTCTCCTTCGCCTGAGCGCGGGTGCGTTCCATATACTCCAGTACACCCGGATAACGCTCGAAGTAGAGATCCATATACTTCTGCGACTCTTTACGCGGAATATTGAGCTGGCGTGAAAGACCGAAGGCGCTCATGCCGTAAATCAGGCCGAAGTTGATTGCTTTCGCGCTGCGGCGTTGTTCGTTTGTCACGCTGTCCAGCGGCAGACCGAAGACTTCAGCGGCGGTTGCCCGGTGGATATCCTTCCCTTCGGCAAATGCTGTCAGCAGCCCCTTATCACGCGAGAGGTGCGCCATAATGCGCAGCTCGATTTGCGAGTAGTCAGCAGAGACAATCAGATAGTCATCAGGCGCAATAAACGCCTGACGAATGCGTCGCCCTTCTTCATTTCGTACTGGGATGTTCTGCAAGTTTGGATCGGTCGAGGAGAGTCGACCAGTAGCCGCCACCGCCTGATGGTATGAGGTATGCACACGACCCGTTTTCGGGTTGATCATCAGCGGCAGCTTATCGGTGTAAGTCGATTTCAGCTTTGCCAGACCACGGTACTCCAGAATGACTTTTGGCAGTGGATAATCCAGCGCCAGCTCCTCCAGCACCTCTTCCGAGGTGGATGGTGCACCGCCTGGCGTTTTCTTCAGCGGTTTGATCCCCTGCTTTTCAAACAGGATGGTTTGCAGCTGTTTTGGCGATGAGAGGTTAAACGGCTCACCGGCAAGCTCATGCGCCTTTTGCTCAAGTTCGGTCAGACGCTGGGCAAGTTCACCCGAGTGGTTGTGCAGTACCGTCGGGTCGATTTTTACGCCGTTACGCTCGATGCGTGAAAGGACAGGTACCAGCGGCATCTCGATGTTCTGAAACACATTCAGCGGCCCTTCGTGCTTCTGCAGTTTTGGCCACATTTTCAGATGCAACTGCAGCGTGACGTCGGCATCTTCTGCCGCGTAGCGTCCTGCCTCTTCCAGCGCAATCTGGTTAAAGGTGAGCTGATTTTTGCCTTTTCCGGCAATCTCTTCGAAGGTGATGGTTTTGTGCTTCAGCCAGCGGTCAGACAGGGAGTCCATATCATGACGACCCGCTACACTGTCCAGAATGTAGGATTCCAGCATGGTATCAAACGCGATACCGCGCAGCTCAATACCATAGTTTTGCAGAATACCGCGGTCGTATTTGAGGTTTTGCCCTACCTTCAACGCCTTGTCGTCTTCCAGAATCGGCTTAAGCAGCTCAAGCACGCGTTCGCGAGAGAGTTGCTCCGGAGCGTCCAGGTAATCATGTGCAACGGGAACATAAGCAGCGATACCCGGCTCTGTCGCAAAGGACAGGCCCACCATATTGGCGATAATGTTATCCAGACTGTCGGTTTCCGTGTCGAAAGCAAACACCGGCGCTTTTTTCAGTTTCTCGATCCAGGCAACCAGCTGTGACTCTTCAAGAACGGTTTCGTAGTGCTCAAAAGAGAGCGCAGCGGCTTCCTCTTCTGCCTGATCGTCGGCATCGATGACAATCGTCTCTTTTGGCTTCGCTGCAGGTTTGGCGCCTTTTGCCTGCAGCCATTTACCGGCTTCCACGTCGGTGGTCCAGCGCTTAAATTCATATTTTTTAAACAAACCCAGCAGATCGTCTGCTGATGGCTGTTGCACTTCTAGCTGTTCACATCCCAGTTCCAGCTCAACATCGGTTTTAATCGTCGCCAGCTTATAGGAGAGATAAGCCACCTCTTTATTCTCTTCCAGCTTCCCGGCCATAGTTTTTGCGCCACGGAAGGAGAGCCCGGCGATTTTGTCAGACTCCGCATACAGCGTATCCAGCCCACCCAGTCCCTGAAGGAGCGCCTGTGCCGTTTTTTCGCCAACGCCCGGCACGCCCGGGATGTTATCTGATGAGTCGCCCATCAATGCGAGGAAGTCGATAATCAGCTCTGGCGGCACGCCATATTTTGCGACCACCTCTTCAGGGCCGAGGATGGTGTTGGTCATGGTGTTAATCAGGGTGATCCCTGGCGTCACCAGCTGCGCCATATCTTTATCACCAGTACTGATGAGAACCGGACGGCCCATTTTTTCGGCTTCACGGGCCAGAGTGCCAATGACGTCATCCGCTTCCACACCTGAAACCGCCAGCAGTGGCAGACCCATCGCTTTCACCATCGCATGCAGCGGCTCAATCTGCGCACGCAGATCGTCAGGCATTGGCGGACGGTGGGATTTGTAATGCTCAAACAGCTCATCGCGGAAGGTTTTGCCTTTCGCATCAAATACGACTGCCGCGTGGGTTGGCTGATACTGAAGGATCAGGCTGCGCAGCATGTTAAGCACACCGTACATCGCGCCGGTAGGTTCCCCTGCGCTATTGGTCAGAGGAGGAAACGCATGATACGCCCGATACAGGTAAGAAGAGCCGTCGACGAGAATAAGAGGGTTTTCTGGGATCTGAACCATAATGTCCGTGCCTTTAATCAATTTATGGGTAAAGGATGCCACAGAAGGATGAAAACATCAGTTATTAGCGCCTGATACAGGAAAAGATTTTGCGATCGTGAGGATCGCTCGCAAAAACAAATCTGTGGATAACTTTGTGAATACTTTCACTTCATATGAATAACAAACGCTACAATCTCACAGAGTTATATAATTTACACTTCATTATCATAAGGTTATATACAACCCCTGATTTATATTGCCTGATGATGAAAATATAGCATATGTGGATATATACCCCGTTTGCAGCGTAATTGTAGTGAAATCTTCTGCGGCGGGAGATAAGCCATCATGTCACAGTATGAAAGCGCCATTATTTTGTCTGATTTCTGATAAAATCAGCGCCCTGCACCGAATAATCGGTCGCTTAATTACAGCTAACTATTTGAAAAAGCTCATCATGTCGAGATTGCTCGCTGCAATAACATTACTGTTAAGCATCATTTTAACTATTCTGGTGACGATCGCTTGTTCTGTACCGATCATCATCGCCGGGATAATTAAATTGCTGTTACCTTTGCCTACGGTTTGGCGAGCCGTGTCGGCGTTTTGTAATTTCATGATGTACTGCTGGTGCGAAGGGTTAGCCACCCTGCTGTACCTGAACCCCCATCTTAAGTGGGACGTTGAGGGTCTCGAAAGACTCAATAAAAAGAACTGGTATCTGCTGATCTGCAATCACCACAGCTGGGCCGACATCGTGGTGCTATGCGTGCTGTTCCGTAAGCATATCCCGATGAATAAATACTTCCTGAAGCAACAGCTGGCCTGGGTACCTTTTATCGGCCTGGCCTGCTGGGCGCTGGATATGCCATTTATGAAACGCTATTCGCGCAGCTATTTGATTCGTCACCCGGAGCGTCGTGGTAAAGATGTGGAAACGACGCGACGTTCGTGCGAGAAATTTCGCGCTCATCCAACGACAATTGTGAACTTTGTCGAAGGCTCACGGTTTACAGACGAGAAGCGTCTCCAGACTCGCTCTCCATACCAGAACCTGCTGCCGCCCAAGGCGGCGGGAATTGCAATGGCGCTTAACGTGCTGGGGGCGCAGTTCGATAAATTACTGAACGTGACGCTCTGCTATCCGGAAAACGATAAGACGCCTTTCTTCGATATGCTCAGCGGCAAGCTGACGCGTATTGTTGTTCGTGTCGATCTGGTGCCAATTGATACCGAACTGCATGGGGATTACGTTAACGATAAGAACTTCAAACGTCGTTTCCAGCTTTGGCTTAATACGCTCTGGAAAGAGAAAGATGAGCAGATAGAGAACATCAAAGCTTCAAACAAAAACGCCGGTCAATGACCGGCGTTTTTATATCATTGGGTTTACTTCTTCTCGACCAGGTATTTCACGGTGTCTGCGTACTGCTGTACGAAGATATCCATGCTGCTGGTGTCCATGCCCTGCATGTTCAGCTGATATTTGCCGTTAACATACATCGCCGGAACGCCCTGCAGTTGCAGATCGGCAGCAGCTTTTTCCTGTTGAGCCACCAGAGATTTCACGACAAAGCTGTTCCACGCAGCGTCATAGTCTTCACCTTTCACACCAGCGTCAACGAACACTTTACGGATATCAGCCGTGGTCTGAACGGTCTGGGTTTTCTGCACGGCTTCAAACATTGGAGAAGTGATCTTATCTTCCACACCCAGTGCAATGGCAACAGCCCACGCCTGAGTCAGGTCTTTACCCAATGGACCCAGGAATTCTACGTGGTATTTGGTCATTTTGGTGCCTTCCGGCAGCTTTTTCTTCACGTTGTCAGAAACATGCAGCACCTGCTCGAACTGGTAGCAATGTGGGCAATAGAACGAAAAGAACTCCAGAACCTGTGGCTCGCCAGCAACGGGCTTTTCCAGTGTGATGTACTGTTTGCCGTCGGTAAACTGCGCAGCAGAAGCGCTAAATGCCAGAATCATACCTGCCAGCGCCAGCCAAATTTTTTTCATGATTAACTCTCTCCTGGGTGTGTCCAATTAATACATCGGCGTTAATTGCAGAGGGGGCTCCTGAAGAACCTTAACCTGCTCAGTAAATGTGGATATCTGGCTACGCCAGTAATCCTCTCCGGTAAGCCACGGGAAATTACGAGGAAATGCGGGGTCATCCCAACGCCTGATTAACCATGCGAGATAATAAACAAAACGCATCGCGCGTAAAGGCTCTATCAGGGCAATTTCGTCTGAATTAAAAGGGCTAAACTCTTCATAGGCTTCAATAATCGTTTCAAGCTGCATACGTTGCTCGGCTTTGTCGCCGTTGAGCAGCATCCACAAATCCTGCACGGCCGGCCCCATCCGCGCATCATCGAGGTCAACAAACAGTGGGCCATCGCGCCAGAGAATATTCCCGGCATGACAATCACCATGCAGACGCAGAACGGAAATATCATCGCGCCAGCAGGCTTTTACCGCCCCAATAAGTTTATCCGTCGCGCTGAGAAACGCGTCCTTCAACGCAGAGGGGATAAGCGCTGAGGTTTCGAAGACCTGACGGGGTTCAATAAGGTATTCCTGAGTACCTATAGTCGGGCGGGCAATAAACGGCGTTTTGCATCCCGTCTGATGCATGCGCCCCAGATAGCGGGCAACCCACTCCATTTGGTCGATATTGTCCGCTTCAAACTGGCGGCCCCCCAGACTGGGAAATACGGCGTAGTAAAACCCTTCGTGCATAAGCAACGTTTGGTTATTGAATTTTATCGGTGCGGCAACAGGAACTTCATCATTCAGCAGATCGTGAGCAAACTGATGCTCTTCCTGAATTTGTTCAGCGGACCAGCGCTTGGGACGATAGAACTTCACAACGAAGCGCTGACGATCCTCGTCCTGGAATTGATAGACGCGGTTTTCGTAGCTATTTAATGGGGTTAGCCCGGAATCCACCCGAATACCCTGCTCAAACAGCGCATCCATAATGGTATCCGGGTGTAATGTCTGGAAAGTGAAAGCCTGGTCGTTCATCCGATCATCCGGAAATTATACGAATGATTCAGGATATCATCTTGTGGCGATTTCGGTGCCGCCGCTTACAAGCTTTTACTCTTTAATTACGCCTCGGGCGCGCAGCAATGCGGTTTTAAAATCTTCCTCATAATCTTTCTGAATACCAGGAATAACAGCATCTTTGGCAGAGTCACGCATTTTGAGGTGATAGATCAGGATGTCGTCAGAAAGGTCTGTCAGTTCACCTTCAAAACCTGACTCTTTCGCCAGTTTCTGTAAAAATTGCATCAGATTCAGCTCTGGCTCTTTTTGCCAGGCTGGCTGGAGGAGTTCAATGACTTCATTCAGACGTTTACATTTCATGGTGGTGCTCCTTTCATTTAGAGTGACACGTTAGCAGGGTCAATCCCACAATAAAAGAGGCGATATTTGTGAATCCGGGTCAGGAAATCATCGGAGTGGTTCTGGCGGGTGGCAGAGCAACGCGCATGGGGGGACAAGATAAGGGGCTTCTGCACCTTAACGGTAAGCCATTATGGCAACATGTTGCTGATACGCTTGCAGATCAGGTTACGGCAATGGCTATCAGTGCCAACCGCCATATCGATATTTATCAACGCAGCGGATACCCCGTATATCAGGATACTCTTGGAAATTACCCCGGACCGTTGGCCGGCATGCTCTCGGTTATGCAGCAGTCTCTGGCAGAGTGGTTTGTTTTCTGCCCGTGCGATACGCCGTTTATTCCCTCTTGTCTTGTCGAGCGTCTGATGACGTTTCGTGGCGTAGCGCCGGTTGTGTGGGTACATGACGGTGAGCGTGACCATCCTGCTATTACGTTGATTCATCGATCATTAATTCCAGCGCTGCAGGATTATCTGACGGCTGGAGAGCGAAGAGTGATGGTGTTTATGCGTCAGTCAGGCGGCCATTCCGTTGATTTTAGCGACTGGAAATCTGCATTTGTGAACGTGAATACGACGGAAGATTTACAGACCATGCAGGAGAAAAAATGACGCCTGTTTTAGCTATTGCAGCCTGGAGTGGTACCGGGAAAACGACGCTGCTTAAAAAGCTGATACCCGCACTTTGTGCCAGAGGCATTCGCCCCGGACTGATCAAACATACCCACCACAATATGGATGTCGATAAACCGGGAAAAGACAGCTATGAACTGCGTAAGGCAGGTGCCGCGCAAACCATGGTGGCAAGTGATCAGCGCTGGGCATTGATGACGGAAACGCCTGATGAAGCACCGCTGGATCTCGCGTATCTGGTCAGTCGGATGGATCATTCCACGCTGGATCTGGTGCTGGTTGAGGGGTTTAAGCATGAAGCAGTTGCAAAGATCCTGCTGTTCAGAAGTGATGCCGGGCACGATGTTAGTGAGTTAACGCTGGATGAGCATGTTATTGCGGTGGCCAGCGATGTCGCTCTCGATGTTGAGGTTCCGGTGCTGGATTTAAATGATGAGGATAGGATTGCTGAGTTTATTGTGGGATGGTGTGCGGTCTGATGCCCTCTCCCGCAGAGTGAGGGAGAAAACAAATGCAAAAAACCCCGCACCTTACGGTACGGGGTTCTTCTTAATTAATGCCTGGCAGTTCCCTACTCTCACATGGGGAGACCCCACACTACCATCGGCGCTACGGCGTTTCACTTCTGAGTTCGGCATGGGGTCAGGTGGGACCACCGCGCTAAAGCCGCCAGGCAAATTCTGTTATCTGTATCAGGCTGAAAATCTTCTGTCTCTCGTCCGCCGAAACAGCTTCGGCGTTGTAAGGTTAAGCCTCACGGTTCATTAGTATCGGTTAGCTCAACGCATCGCTGCGCTTACACACCCGACCTATCAACGTCGTCGTCTTCAACGTTCCTTCAGGAGACTTTAAGTCTCAGGGAGAACTCATCTCGGGGCAAGTTTCGTGCTTAGATGCTTTCAGCACTTATCTCTTCCGCATTTAGCTACCGGGCAGTGCCATTGGCATGACAACCCGAACACCAGTGATGCGTCCACTCCGGTCCTCTCGTACTAGGAGCAGCCCCCCTCAATTCTCCAGCGCCCACGGCAGATAGGGACCGAACTGTCTCACGACGTTCTAAACCCAGCTCGCGTACCACTTTAAATGGCGAACAGCCATACCCTTGGGACCTACTTCAGCCCCAGGATGTGATGAGCCGACATCGAGGTGCCAAACACCGCCGTCGATATGAACTCTTGGGCGGTATCAGCCTGTTATCCCCGGAGTACCTTTTATCCGTTGAGCGATGGCCCTTCCATTCAGAACCACCGGATCACTATGACCTGCTTTCGCACCTGCTCGAGCCGTCACTCTCGCAGTCAAGCTAGCTTATGCCATTGCACTAACCTCCTGATGTCCGACCAGGATTAGCTAACCTTCGTGCTCCTCCGTTACTCTTTGGGAGGAGACCGCCCCAGTCAAACTACCCACCAGACACTGTCCGCAACCCGGATCACGGGTCTACGTTAGAACACCAGCCATTAAAGGGTGGTATTTCAAGGTTGGCTCCACGCAGACTGGCGTCCACGCTTCAAAGCCTCCCACCTATCCTACACATCAAGGACCAGTGTTCAGTGTCAAGCTATAGTAAAGGTTCACGGGGTCTTTCCGTCTTGCCGCGGGTACACTGCATCTTCACAGCGAGTTCAATTTCACTGAGTCTCGGGTGGAGACAGCCTGGCCATCATTACGCCATTCGTGCAGGTCGGAACTTACCCGACAAGGAATTTCGCTACCTTAGGACCGTTATAGTTACGGCCGCCGTTTACCGGGGCTTCGATCAAGAGCTTCGCGTTACCGCTAACCCCATCAATTAACCTTCCGGCACCGGGCAGGCGTCACACCGTATACGTCCACTTTCGTGTTTGCACAGTGCTGTGTTTTTAATAAACAGTTGCAGCCAGCTGGTATCTTCGACTGATTTCAGCTCCACCCGCAGGGGCTTCACCTACATATCAGCGTGCCTTCTCCCGAAGTTACGGCACCATTTTGCCTAGTTCCTTCACCCGAGTTCTCTCAAGCGCCTTGGTATTCTCTACCTGACCACCTGTGTCGGTTTGGGGTACGATTTCGTGTTACCTGATGCTTAGAGGCTTTTCCTGGAAGCAGGGCATTTGTTACTTCAGCACCGTAGTGCCTCGTCATCACACCTCAGCGTTAAAAAGGTACCGGATTTACCTGGAACCTCCGCCTACATGCTTAAACCGGGACAACCGTCGCCCGGCTAACATAGCCTTCTCCGTCCCCCCTTCGCAGTAACACCAAGTACAGGAATATTAACCTGTTTCCCATCGACTACGCCTTTCGGCCTCGCCTTAGGGGTCGACTCACCCTGCCCCGATTAACGTTGGACAGGAACCCTTGGTCTTCCGGCGAGCGGGCTTTTCACCCGCTTTATCGTTACTTATGTCAGCATTCGCACTTCTGATACCTCCAGCAACCCTCACAGGCCACCTTCAACGGCTTACAGAACGCTCCCCTACCCAACAACACATAGTGTCGCTGCCGCAGCTTCGGTGCATGGTTTAGCCCCGTTACATCTTCCGCGCAGGCCGACTCGACCAGTGAGCTATTACGCTTTCTTTAAATGATGGCTGCTTCTAAGCCAACATCCTGGCTGTCTGGGCCTTCCCACATCGTTTCCCACTTAACCATGACTTTGGGACCTTAGCTGGCGGTCTGGGTTGTTTCCCTCTTCACGACGGACGTTAGCACCCGCCGTGTGTCTCCCGTGATAACATTCTTCGGTATTCGTAGTTTGCATCGGGTTGGTAAGCCGGGATGGCCCCCTAGCCGAAACAGTGCTCTACCCCCGAAGATGAATTCACGAGGCGCTACCTAAATAGCTTTCGGGGAGAACCAGCTATCTCCCGGTTTGATTGGCCTTTCACCCCCAGCCACAAGTCATCCGCTAATTTTTCAACATTAGTCGGTTCGGTCCTCCAGTTAGTGTTACCCAACCTTCAACCTGCCCATGGCTAGATCACCGGGTTTCGGGTCTATACCCTGCAACTTAACGCCCAGTTAAGACTCGGTTTCCCTTCGGCTCCCCTATACGGTTAACCTTGCTACAGAATATAAGTCGCTGACCCATTATACAAAAGGTACGCAGTCACACCACGAAGGTGCTCCCACTGCTTGTACGTACACGGTTTCAGGTTCTTTTTCACTCCCCTCGCCGGGGTTCTTTTCGCCTTTCCCTCACGGTACTGGTTCACTATCGGTCAGTCAGGAGTATTTAGCCTTGGAGGATGGTCCCCCCATATTCAGACAGGATACCACGTGTCCCGCCCTACTCTTCGAGTTCACAACCTGTGCATTTTCGTGTACGGGACTGTCACCCTGTACCGTGCGACTTTCCAGACGCTTCCACTAACACACAAGCTGATTCAGACTCTGGGCTGCTCCCCGTTCGCTCGCCGCTACTGGGGGAATCTCGGTTGATTTCTTTTCCTCGGGGTACTTAGATGTTTCAGTTCCCCCGGTTCGCCTCGTTAACCTATGTATTCAGTTAACGATAGTGTGACGAATCACACTGGGTTTCCCCATTCGGACATCGCCGGGTCAAGGGTTCATATCACCTCGCCGGCGCTTTTCGCAGATTAGCACGTCCTTCATCGCCTCTGACTGCCAGGGCATCCACCGTGTACGCTTAGTCGCTTAACCTCACAACCCGAAGATGTTTCACTTCTGATTGCGAAAATTTGAGAGACTCGAACACACATAACTGTGTGTCGTTTCAATTTTCAGCTTGATCCAGATTTTTAAAGAGCAAATATCTCAAACATGACTCGCAAGTCAGTTTTGAGATATGACGGCAGGTGACTTTCACTCACGAACCAGCAAGTGGCGTCCCCTAGGGGATTCGAACCCCTGTTACCGCCGTGAAAGGGCGGTGTCCTGGGCCTCTAGACGAAGGGGACGTACAGTCTCAATCGCAAGACGCCTTGCTATTTACTTTTCATCAGACAATCTGTGTGAGCACTTCAAAGGCAGGTTCTTTAAGGTAAGGAGGTGATCCAACCGCAGGTTCCCCTACGGTTACCTTGTTACGACTTCACCCCAGTCATGAATCACAAAGTGGTAAGCGCCCTCCCGAAGGTTAAGCTACCTACTTCTTTTGCAACCCACTCCCATGGTGTGACGGGCGGTGTGTACAAGGCCCGGGAACGTATTCACCGTAGCATTCTGATCTACGATTACTAGCGATTCCGACTTCATGGAGTCGAGTTGCAGACTCCAATCCGGACTACGACGCACTTTATGAGGTCCGCTTGCTCTCGCGAGGTCGCTTCTCTTTGTATGCGCCATTGTAGCACGTGTGTAGCCCTGGTCGTAAGGGCCATGATGACTTGACGTCATCCCCACCTTCCTCCAGTTTATCACTGGCAGTCTCCTTTGAGTTCCCGGCCTAACCGCTGGCAACAAAGGATAAGGGTTGCGCTCGTTGCGGGACTTAACCCAACATTTCACAACACGAGCTGACGACAGCCATGCAGCACCTGTCTCACAGTTCCCGAAGGCACCAATCCATCTCTGGAAAGTTCTGTGGATGTCAAGACCAGGTAAGGTTCTTCGCGTTGCATCGAATTAAACCACATGCTCCACCGCTTGTGCGGGCCCCCGTCAATTCATTTGAGTTTTAACCTTGCGGCCGTACTCCCCAGGCGGTCGATTTAACGCGTTAGCTCCGGAAGCCACGCCTCAAGGGCACAACCTCCAAATCGACATCGTTTACGGCGTGGACTACCAGGGTATCTAATCCTGTTTGCTCCCCACGCTTTCGCACCTGAGCGTCAGTCTTTGTCCAGGGGGCCGCCTTCGCCACCGGTATTCCTCCAGATCTCTACGCATTTCACCGCTACACCTGGAATTCTACCCCCCTCTACAAGACTCTAGCCTGCCAGTTTCGAATGCAGTTCCCAGGTTGAGCCCGGGGATTTCACATCCGACTTGACAGACCGCCTGCGTGCGCTTTACGCCCAGTAATTCCGATTAACGCTTGCACCCTCCGTATTACCGCGGCTGCTGGCACGGAGTTAGCCGGTGCTTCTTCTGCGGGTAACGTCAATTGCTGCGGTTATTAACCACAACACCTTCCTCCCCGCTGAAAGTACTTTACAACCCGAAGGCCTTCTTCATACACGCGGCATGGCTGCATCAGGCTTGCGCCCATTGTGCAATATTCCCCACTGCTGCCTCCCGTAGGAGTCTGGACCGTGTCTCAGTTCCAGTGTGGCTGGTCATCCTCTCAGACCAGCTAGGGATCGTCGCCTAGGTGAGCCGTTACCCCACCTACTAGCTAATCCCATCTGGGCACATCTGATGGCAAGAGGCCCGAAGGTCCCCCTCTTTGGTCTTGCGACGTTATGCGGTATTAGCTACCGTTTCCAGTAGTTATCCCCCTCCATCAGGCAGTTTCCCAGACATTACTCACCCGTCCGCCACTCGTCACCCGAGAGCAAGCTCTCTGTGCTACCGTTCGACTTGCATGTGTTAGGCCTGCCGCCAGCGTTCAATCTGAGCCATGATCAAACTCTTCAATTTAAAAGTTTGATGCTCAATGAATTAAACTTCGTAATGAATTACGTGTTCACTCGTTGAGACTTGGTATTCATTTAGTGTCCGAGGACATTAAGAATCCATGTCACTTTGAGTGCCCACACAGATTGTCTGATAAATTGTTAAAGAGCAGTGCCGCTTCGTTTTCGCTGCGGCGCGGGGTGTGCATATTACGCTTTCCCGCTTCAGAGTCAAGCGTTTAATTTGCTTTTCTCTGCTGACCCGGCGGCGTGTGTGCCGTTGTTCCGTGTCAGTGGAGGCGCATTATAGGGAGTTATTCTGAAGTGACAAGAGGAAATTTAAAAAAAGTTTCCGTCCGTGTTTTTTTTCACCAACAGCGATGAAATCAAGCTACAAAGTGTTCTATTTGATGTCTCTGCAACCACAATCACATTCACGGTGGCATACTTATCAGCAAGAATCATTAAGGAATAAAAGCAATGCCATTGAGCGCACAACAGCTGGCAGCCCAAAAAAACCTGTCATATGTGCTGGCAGAAAAGCTGGCTCAGCTGATTTTAGCGGGTAAATATGCCCCGGGTAGCATCCTGCCGGGTGAAATGGAGCTGGGCGAGCAGTTTGGCGTAAGTCGTACCGCCGTTCGCGAAGCCGTCAAAACCTTAACAGCAAAAGGCATGGTGCTTCCGCGTCCGCGTATTGGTACGCGCGTGATGCCACAAAGCAACTGGAACTTCCTCGATCAGGAGCTTCTCTCCTGGTGGATGACAAAAGACAACTTCAATCAGGTCGTCGATCACTTTCTGATAATGCGCAGCAGTCTTGAGCCTCAGGCCTGCCTGCTCGCCGCCACGCTCGGGACAGCAGAACAAAAAGCGCAGCTCAACACCTTAATGGAAGAGATGGTATTCCTGAAAAAACATTTCAACCGCGAACGCTGGGTTGAGGTGGATATGGCCTGGCATGAACATATCTATATGATGAGCGCCAATCCGTTCCTGACCTCCTTTGCCTCTTTATTCCATTCGGTGTACCACACCTACTTTACCTCTATTACACAAGACGAAGTGGTGAAGCTGGATCTGCATCAGGCTATTGTCGATGCCATTCAGGAGAGCGACGGGCAACGAGCCCTGAGCGCGTGTCAGGCATTACTGGCCGCGCCAACCCACCAGCAGGTGAATAAATGACACAGAAAAAAGCACGCAGCATGGCCGGACTGCCATGGATTGCAGCCATGGCGTTCTTTATGCAGGCACTGGATGCCACCATTCTCAACACCGCGCTTCCCGCTATTGCGCAAAGCCTTAACCGGTCGCCGCTGGCGATGCAGTCCGCCATCATCAGTTATACCCTGACGGTTGCGATGCTGATCCCGGTGAGTGGCTGGCTCGCCGATCGCTTCGGCACCCGTCGCGTGTTTATGCTGGCCGTAACGCTCTTTACGCTCGGTTCGCTGGCCTGTGCATTATCAACCTCTCTGACCGAACTGGTTATCTTCCGCGTCCTGCAGGGGATTGGCGGTGCGATGATGATGCCCGTGGCGCGCCTGGCACTCTTGCGCGCCTATCCGCGCAGTGAATTGCTTCCCGTGCTCAACTTCGTCACCATGCCCGGACTGGTCGGCCCGATACTTGGCCCGGTGCTCGGCGGTGTGTTTGTCACCTGGGCCAGCTGGCACTGGATCTTCCTGATTAACATTCCAATTGGCGTAGCGGGACTGCTGTATGCCCGCAAATATATGCCGAACTTCACCACGCCAAGACGCAGTTTCGATATGGGTGGTTTTTTCTTGTTTGGTCTGAGCCTGGTATTGTTCTCCAGCGGGATGGAGTTGTTTGGTGAAAAGATTGTGGCGACATGGCTTGCGCTGTCCGTCATTCTCAGCGGTATTTTGCTGTTCCTTCTTTATATACGTCATGCACGCCGTCACCCGACACCGCTGATCTCGCTGTCTCTGTTTAATACGCGTACTTTCTCGGTAGGTATCGCCGGGAATATCGCCTCGCGCCTGGGGACGGGCTGCGTACCGTTTCTGATGCCACTGATGCTGCAGGTGGGTTTCGGCTATCCGGCGTTGATTGCCGGCTGCATGATGGCGCCCACCGCCATGGGATCGATACTGGCAAAATCGACCGTCACACAGGTGCTGCGCTGGTTTGGCTATCGGAAGACGCTGGTTGGCGTAACGGTCTTTATCGGACTGATGATTGCGCAGTTCTCCCTGCAATCGGCTTCACTGCCGGTCTGGATGCTAATTCTGCCGTTGTTTGTGCTGGGTATGGCAATGTCGACGCAATTCACGTCAATGAACACGATTACTCTCGCGGATCTGACTGACGACAACGCCAGTAGTGGCAACAGCGTGCTGGCGGTGACTCAACAGTTATCGATCAGTCTCGGGGTGGCCGTCAGTGCGGCGGTACTGCGGTTCTATGAAGGTTTTGACAGCGCGAACACCGTCGAGCAGTTCCACTATACGTTTATCACGATGGGCGTACTTACCGTGGTTTCAGCGCTGGTCTTTATGCTGTTAAAACCAAAAGATGGCCGGAACCTGATTAAAGAACGCCACAAAACAAAAGCTAAACCGAACCCCGTTCCATCAGAACAGGAGTAAGCTGCAGACGTTGCTGCTGCAGCGTGGGCTGCGCCATTCGGTGGATCAGTACATCAATGGCCAGCTCACCCAGTTCATCTTTTGGCTGATGGATCGTGGTCAGCGGCGGGGTCATGTAGCTGGCCAGTTCGATATCATCATAACCAATCACCGCCATATCGTCCGGAACACGCAATCCCGCCTGATACAACGCCTTATATGCTCCAAATGCCATGGCGTCGTTGCCAATAAAGACGGCCTGCGGACGCGGTGTCTGCGCCAGCAGCGTCTGCATCGCCTCAAAACCGCCATGAAACTCAAAATCACCGGTAATACGGTAACCCTCCGGAACCGCGAGTCCCGCCCGAGCCATCGCGGAAAGGTACCCTTCAAGACGCAGACGCGCCGGAGTTTTATCCAGCGGACCGGTAATACAGGCGATGCGGGTATGGCCTTTGTCGATCAGATACTGGGTTGCCATATCTCCGCCCAGCAGGGAGTTATCCTGAATCAGATCGCTGGTACCGTCGAACGGCGCCCAGTCCATCATCACCGTGGGGATAGACGGATAACGCTGAATGATCTCTTTCGAGGGCTGATGCGTTTCGGTACACAGCAGCAGTAACCCGTCGACGCGTTTTTGCATCAGCGTCTCCAGATTACGGTTCATGCGCTGCTCGTCCCCTTCGGTATTGCACAGCACCAGACTGTAGCCACGTTCGAAGCAGCTGCGTTCCACACCGCGAACAAGTTCAGAATAAAAGGGATTCGTACTGGCGGTGATCAGCATGCCAATGGTGCGCGTCTGGTTGAGCTTCAGGCTGCGGGCCAGCGCAGACGGCGCATAGTTGAGATCTTTAACTGCGGCTTCAACTTTCTCCCGAATCGCCTCGCTGACGAAGCGATCGTTATTAATGACGTGGGAGACTGTCGACGTAGAAACGCCCGCCAGGCGGGCGACATCTTTCATTGTGGCCAAGCGTTACCCCTGCTGACTTAAGAATTCATCGATCTCTTTACGCCATGGAACGGAGGGCTGGGCACCTTTGCGCGTGACGGCGATAGCCGCAGCAGCATGCGCAAAGCGGATAGCATCGTCCATTCCCTTTCCTTCCAGCAGCGCTGTCACCAATGCTCCGTTAAACGTATCGCCTGCCGCGATGGTGTCAATCGCCTTGACCTTAAAGCCAGGCACGCGACGGCCTTCGCCATTTACGCTTGACCACACGCCGCGGCTGCCGAGGGTAATGATAACGGTGCCGATACCTTTATCATGCAACGCTTTCGCGGCACGCGCTGCGTCATCATCATTTTCAACACGAATGCCCGTCAGTTTTTCCGCTTCGGTTTCGTTCGGCGTAATGATGTCCACCCGCGCCAGCAGTTCATCTGATAGTACACGGGCAGGCGCAGGATTAAGTACGACAGTGGTATGATTTTGATGCGCAATGTCAGCGGCCGCCAGTACGCTTTCCACGGGCGATTCCAGCTGCATCAGTAACGCGTCGGCACTGGCAATAAGCTCGCGCTGTGCTTCAACGCGTTCCGTCGTAAGACAGGCATTCGCACCAGCATGAATACCGATGACATTCTCACCTTCCGCGTTGACGAAAATCAGCGCCACGCCGGTCGATTCCCCTGCAACAACGCTGACTGGCGCAACATCGATGTTATCGCTGGCGAGCTGTTTACGCACGCGCTCGCCGGTATCGTCATCACCCGTGCAGGCGATAAACGCGATATTTGCCCCACTGCGTCCTGCTGCAACCGCCTGGTTGGCACCTTTACCGCCAAATGCCACCTGGTAATGGTTACCGGTGACGGTTTCGCCCGGCGTCGGGAAGGATTCAAGGTTAAGAATGTGATCGGCATTGATACTGCCAAGGACGACGAGGTTGCCTGCGGTTTTCATGGTTGAGCTGTCCATCTGAGAGCGCCACCGGTGTTACCCGGTGGCGTATGCCACACTTTTCTTTATTGGTGTCCCTCAGGCAGCCAGCGACTGCCTGAATCGCCTTTTTACTGCTTGATGACCAGTTTCAGGTCAACTGGATATTTAGCCTGAACTTTTTCGCCCTTCAGCACTTTGTCGGCAGTCTGCACGCCAGTCGCGCCGATCTGCTCAGGCAGCTGAGCGATGGTCGCCGCCAGTTTGCCATCATTTACCGCTTTTTCTCCATCTGGTGTGCCGTCAAATCCGACAACCATCACATCAGATTTACCTGCAGTCTGCAGGGCACGCAGCGCACCGAGCGCCATTTCGTCGTTCTGTGCGAACACCGCCTGCACGTCAGGGTGCGCGGTCAGCAGGTTCTGCATGACGTTCAGACCTTTAGTGCGGTCGAAGTCGGCAGGCTGGCTGGCCAGCACGTTAAATTTGTGAGCAGCAACCGCCTGCTGGAAACCTTCGCCACGCTCGCGGGCTGCAGACGTACCGGCAATCCCCTGCAGTTCGATAACTTTCGCGCCTTCGCCTGCTTTCTTCGCGATATAGTCACCCGCGATTTTTCCGCCCAGCACGTTATCAGACGCAATGTGGCTCACAACGTCGCCTTTCGTTGCCTGACGGTCCAGGGTGATCACCGGGATCTTCGCCTGGTTTGCCATCTTAACGGCGTTACCCACGGCGTCAGAATCGGTTGGATTGATCAGCAGGATTTTGGTGCCGCGAACGGTTAAGTCCTGCACGTTAGCCAGCTCTTTCGCCGGGTTGTTCTGCGAATCCAGCACCACCAGGTTGTAGCCCAGTTTGTCGGCTTCTTTCTGCGCACCATCCTTAAGGGAGACAAAGAACGGGTTGTTAAGCGTGGAGATAACCAGCGCGATGGTGTCTTTCGCCATAGCGTTAGCACTTACGGTTGCGCTCAGCGCGACAGCAGAAACCAGGGTAGCCAGTTTTTTCATGTTCATATCTAAGATGTCCTGTAGTGTCGTCAGTTACTGTTTTTTGTTGTCTACCAGCACCGCCAGCAAAATCACCACTGCTTTAACGATCATCTGGTAATAGGAGGAAACACCTAACAAATTCAAACCATTATTCAGGAAACCGAGAATCAGTGCGCCGATCAATGTCCCAACAATGCGACCTTTACCGCCCGCAAGACTCGTACCGCCCAGAACCACTGCCGCAATGGCATCCAGCTCATACCCCGTACCCGCCGTTGGCTGCGCGGAAGAGAGGCGCGCCACTTCGATGATGCCCGCCAGCGAGGCCAGCAAACCGCACAGTGAGTAAACGATAATTTTCACTTTATTGACGCTGATACCGGACAGACGCGTTGCCGCTTCGTTACCGCCCAGCGCATAGATGTAACGACCCAGACGCGTATGATGCAGCATGTACCACGCCGCCAGGAAGACGATTGCCATGATCCAGACCGGTGTCGGAATACCCAGCGGACGACCGATACCGAACCAGCCAAACAGATCGGCGTTGTCCGTAAAGCCGGTGTTAACCGGGCTTCCGTTGGTATACACCATGGTGACACCGCGCAGCAGCAGCATCATGACCAGTGTCGCAATGAACGCCTGAACACGACCTTTCGCCACAATAACCCCGGTGACAGCACCAATCGCCGCGCCCAGCGCCAGCGCAGCGGCAACAGCCACCAGCGCGTTAACCTCAATCCCGACAATTGAAGCAGCAACCGCACCGGTGAGCGCCAGCAGGGAACCGACGGACAGATCGATACCCGATGTCAAAATCACCAGCGTCATCCCGACCGCCATAATGGCGTTCACGGAGGTCTGCTGAAGGATGTTGAACAGGTTATTCACGGTGAAGAAATTGGGGCTCATGGTCGACACAATCGCGATCAGCACCAGCAGGGCAATCAGCGATTTTTGTTCCATCAGCCATGCCTTTGTGAAATAACGGCGACCAGAAACAGCCTGGGTAGTCATCTTCTTACTCCTGATTCACGCGATTAAGCTTGCCCACAGCGGCAGCCATCAGAACTTCCTGGGTGGCCTGCTCGCGAGTGAATTCACCGCCGAGATGCCCTTCATGCATGACGATAATGCGATCGCTCATGCCTAATACCTCTGGCATCTCGGAAGAGACCAGAATGATGCTCAGGCCGTCGGCCTTGAACTGGTTAATCAGCTGATAGATCTCTTTCTTGGCCCCCACATCCACGCCGCGGGTTGGTTCATCGAGGATCAACACTTTCGGGCGCGTCATCAGCCCACGTGCAATCGCCACTTTCTGTTGATTACCGCCGGACAGCAGGCCAATCGCCTGCTCCATTGAGGGGGTTTTCACGTTAAAGAGGCGGATAAAATCGCTGACTGCCTGCTGTTCATCTTTGTGTTTCAGGCTGCCGCCGCTGCGGCTGAAATAACGCAGGGCGGTAAGAGACATGTTCTCTTTTACCGACATGCCGAGCACTAAGCCGTCGCGCTTACGGTCTTCAGAAATATAGACAATGCCATTCGCCAGTCCATCCTGCGGGGAGCGCGTGACGACTTCATGGCCATCAAGGGTGACATAACCGCTGGTGCGCGGCAGCGCACCGTAGAGTACTTTCATCAACTCGGTACGGCCCGCGCCCATCAACCCCGCCACGCCAAGAATTTCTCCTTTGCGCAGGGTAAAGGAGACATCGTTCACGCCCGGGCCACAGAGGTTGTCCACCTTCAGGCGGATCTCACCCGGCGCTTTGTCGAGGTGCGGGTACTGGTCTTCGAGCTTGCGTCCCACCATCATTTCGATAAGCGTGTCTTCTGTCAGCGTCGCCACTTCGCGTTCGGCAATAAACTGCCCGTCGCGGAAGACGGTAACGTCGTCGCAAATCTCGAAAATCTCTTTCATACGGTGAGAGATATAGACAATCCCACGCCCCTGCGATTTCAGCTCGCGGATGACGCGGAACAGGGATTCGGTTTCGGTATCGGTCAGGGCGTCCGTCGGCTCATCCATAATGATGACCTTCGACTCAAAGCTCAGCACCTTCGCGATCTCCACCATCTGCTGGTCGCCAATGGAAAGTTCGCCCACCAGGCGGTCGCTTTTGAAGCGCAGGTTCAGCTTCGCCAGCAGTTTATCCGCTTCGGCATACATCGTTTTCCAGTCAATTTTGCCAAACCGGTTAACAAACTCGCGGCCAAGGAAGATGTTCTCCGCAATAGTGAGCTGCGGGATCAGGTTCAGTTCCTGGTGAATAATGCCGATCCCCGCTTCCTGCGAGGCTTTTGGGCCACTGAAGGTGGTTTCTTTACCCAGCCACAAAAGTGATCCGGCATCGCGTTGATAGATACCGGTCAACACTTTCATCATGGTGGATTTGCCGGCGCCATTCTCGCCCACCAGCGCCATCACGCGTCCGGCATAAACGTTCAGCGCCGCGCCAGAAAGGGCTTTTACGCCCGGGAACGATTTATCGATCCCTTTAAGTTGCAGTAATGCGTCCATGATGGCCTCAGAAGGTGACGCCAGCACAGAGAATAATATTCGCATACGGGGAACACTCCCCGCTGCGAATCACCGCCTGACTGTCTGCGGTTTGTTGTTTGAACTGTTCGTGTGTTGTGTAACGAATTTCTATGATGTTTCCCTGGTGTTGTTGCAGTTGCTCAATGTGATTGAGCAACGTTTCGTGGAGTTGCGGATTATGTTGTTTGATTTCCGCGGCGAGAATGGCCGACTCAACCTGCATCTCCGCGGTCACCACCTCCAGTACCTGCATAAACGAGGGCACGCCCTGCGTTAACGCCATATCAATACGGGTTGTGCTGCGCGGAACCGGTAAGCCTGCATCGCAAACCACCAGCGTATCGGTATGCCCAAGACGGGAAATAACCGACGAGATTTCTGAGTTGAGAACCGTGCCTTTCTTCATTTTCTTGCTCCACTAGCGAAACGTTTCGCTAACATCAGTTTAGTCTTAAGAGTGTTCAGAAAACCACCGTGACGTAACAGATTTGTGATCAGCGTCGAAACGTTTCGCTAAGTGAAATGAGAAGTAAATTTTGGCGGGAACAGTGAGTATGAGTAGGCCGGGTAAGCGAAGCGCCACCCGGCATTTTAAGGAGCTTAAATCTCGACCTGCGTCCCCAACTCGATCACGCGGTTAGGCGGGATCTCAAACTGGTCAGGCGCACGCAGGGCGTTACGCTGCAGGATAAGGTAAAGCTTGCCGCGCAGACGCAGATACCACGGGCGTTTGCCGATAATGAGCGACTCGTGCGACATAAAGAACGATGTCTCCATCATTCGACAGCTTAAGCCTTCCAGGCCGCAGCGGTGGAAGACCTCTTCCACGTTCGGCGTTTCACGCCAGCCGTAGCTTGCCACCACGCGCCAGAAGGTTGGCGACAGTTGCTCAATCTGCACACGGCGCACGTTGTGAACATAAGGCGCATCTTCGGTGCGCAGGGTCAGCAGGATGACCCGCTCATGCAGCACTTTGTTGTGCTTGAGGTTATGCATCAAGGCGAACGGAATAACGTTCAACGCACGAGACATATACACTGCCGTACCCGGCACACGAACCGGTGGTGATTTCTCCAGCGAGGCAATCATCGCCTCCAGGGAGTTACCGTGCTCATGCATACGACGCAGCAGACGGAAGCGCTCGCTTTTCCACGTGGTCATCACAATGAACATCACCAGACCCAGCGTCAGCGGCAGCCAGCCACCGGAGACAATCTTGTCGAGGTTGGCAGAGAACAGCGGTACGTCGATGCACAGGAAGCCCACCAGAATCATCGCCACGAGGAATTTGTTCCAGTGCCAGTTTCGGTACGCCACCGTAGTGGAAAGAAGCGATGTCAGCACCATCGTCCCCGTCACCGCAATACCGTACGCTGCCGCGAGGTTGCTGGAGTGCTCAAAACTGACGATCACAATCACCACAGCGAAATAGAGCAGCCAGTTAACAAACGGGATGTAGATCTGACCCGATTCCATCTCTGAGGTATGAATAATACGCATCGGAGAGAGATAGCCCAGACGCACAGCCTGGCGCGTCAGAGAGAACACGCCGGAAATCACCGCCTGAGAGGCAATAACCGTCGCCAGCGTGGCAAGGATCAGCATCGGTACTAACGCCCACTCCGGAGCCAGCAGGAAGAACGGGTTCTTAATCGCTTCCGGGTTTTTCAGCAGCAGCGCACCCTGACCAAAGTAGTTCAGCGCCAGAGAGGGCAATACCACGATAAACCACGCCAGGCGAATAGGCAGTTTGCCGAAGTGCCCCATATCCGCATACAGCGCCTCAACACCGGTGATAGAGAGCACAACGGCGCCGAGCGCCACGAAGGACACCACTTTGTATTCGAGGAAGAAATGGACAGCCCAGTACGGGTTCAGCGCCTGAAGCACTTCCGGGTTATCAATGATACCGCGCAAGCCAAGCGCCGCCAGGATCAGGAACCAGGCGAGCATAATCGGCGCGAAGAGTTTCCCCACCAGCCCGGTACCGTGCTTCTGGATCACAAACAGCAGCGTCAGGACGATTATCGCCAGCGGAACCACCCACGTATCGAGCTGCGGCGCGATAATCTCAAGCCCCTCTATCGCCGAGAGCACCGAGATAGCAGGCGTGATGACCACTTCCCCATAGAAGAAGCTGCCGCCAATCAGGCCAATGATGACCAGTACCGACGTCATTCTGGCAGAGGTGTTGCGCCCCGCAAGGGACATCAAGGTCAGGATCCCGCCTTCACCTGCGTTATCTGCACGCATCACAAAGGAGAGATATTTAACAGAAACCACCAGGATCAGCAGCCAGAAGATGAGGGACAGGAAGCCAAATACGGCATCGCGTTCAACACCAAAGCCAAACTGGCCGGACAGACATTCACGAAGCGTATAAAGCGGGCTGGTGCCGATATCACCGTAGACAACCCCGATCGCCGCAAGCGTAATTGCGGGTAATGATTGCTTATTATCAGTGCTCATAGACTAGTCTTTTCGTTTAAATAACAAATGTGTTCCTGGTCCCTTGGTCCACAAAAAGCGCACAGTATGCCTGATTCGTTGCAAAATCGAACCCCTAAATGCAACCGCTTTAATGTAGCGCAAAGAAAATTGCGCCGCACTTCAGTCTATTACCAGCCCTGACTGAAACGTCTATACTCGCTTCAATTGGCCGCCACGACGGCGAAAGGATGCAAAAACTATTATGGCTCACTCACATTTATTAGCAGAAAGAATTTCCCGTCTCAGCAGCGCGCTGGAGAAAGGCCTTTTCGAGCGTAGCCACGCCATCCGCCTCTGTTTACTGGCGGCGTTGAGCGGTGAAAGCGTATTTCTGCTTGGGCCTCCGGGCATTGCCAAAAGCCTGATTGCCCGCCGGCTCAAATTCGCCTTCCAGAATGCGCGCGCCTTCGAATACCTGATGACCCGCTTTTCCACCCCTGAAGAAGTTTTCGGCCCACTGTCCATTCAGGCGCTGAAAGATGAGGGGCGTTATCAGCGTCTGACTGAGGGATATCTACCGGAAGCGGAGATTGTTTTTCTTGATGAGATCTGGAAAGCGGGACCGGCAATTCTGAACACCCTGCTCACGGCGATTAACGAACGCCGGTTCCGCAACGGCGCCAGTGAAGAGAAAATCCCGATGCGCCTGCTGGTGGCCGCCTCGAACGAACTTCCCGAGGCTGACAGCAGCCTTGAAGCACTGTATGACCGCATGCTGATCCGCCTGTGGCTGGACAAAGTGCAGGATAAATCGAACTTCCGCTCCATGCTGACCAGCCTGCAGGATGAAAATGAAAACCCGGTAGCCGCGTCACTGCAGGTCACGGACGAGGAGTATCAGCAGTGGCAGGTGGATATCGGCAAGATCACACTGCCGGACGCGGTTTTTGAGCTGATCTACCAGCTCCGTCAGCAGCTCGATCTCCTTCCTTCTGCACCTTATGTTTCCGACCGTCGCTGGAAAAAAGCAATCCGTCTGCTGCAGGCCAGCGCCCTGTTCAGCGGGCGCGACGCGGTTGCCCCTATCGATCTGATCCTGCTGAAAGACTGCCTCTGGCACGATGCCGAAGGGATGAATCTGATGCAGCAGCAGCTTGAAATATTGATGACCGGACACGCCTGGGGCCAGCAATCAATGCTCAACCAGCTTGGGGCGATTGCCCAACGGCGCATTCAGCTACAGCAGCAGCAAAGTGATAAAACCGCGCTGAAGGTGAACCGTCTTGGCGGCATGTTCGCCCGTAAACCGCACTACGAACTGCCCGCTGAGCTGACCAGCCCAACGCTGACGCTGCTTCTCCAGCAGCCGCTTAAACTCCATGACATGCAGGTGGTGCACATTACGCTTGAGCGTGACGCGCTGGCCCAGTGGCTTGATAAGGGTGGAGAGATCCGCGGCAAGCTCAACGGTATTGGTTTTGCACAGCCTTTGAATATGGAAGTGGACAGCAGTCAGCACCTGGTGATCCGCGATGTAAGCCTGCAGGGATCGCGCCTTGCCCTTCCTGGAAGCGCCTCTGACAGCGTGCCGGAAGAGATCAAACAGCAACTGGAGGCGCTGGATACCGAATGGCATCAGCAACATACGCGCTTTAGCGAACAGCAAAAGTGCCTCTTTATTCACAGCGACTGGTTAGGTCGCATTGAAGCCAGCCTGCAGGATGTGAGCGCGCAGATCAAACAGGCTCGTCAATGCTAACGCTGGATACACTTAACGTCATGCTGGCCGTCAGCGAAGATGGGTTGATTGAAGAGGTGATCATTACTCTTCTGGCGTCTCCTCAACTGGCGGCGTTTTTTGAAAAATTCCCGAAGCTAAAAAAAGCGATGACGGACGATCTCCCGCGCTGGCGGGACAACCTGCGACAGCGGTTTAAAGAGACCGAAGTGCCACAGGAGTTAACCGAAGAGGTGGCCTGCTATCAGCAGTGCCAGCGGCTTACTACGTCGCAGTTTATCGTTCAGATCCCGCAAACCCTGACGTTACTCGATAAAGTCCACTCCCCGTTTGCCAGCCAGGCCCGGGCGCTGGTCACCGATAACGCCACCTTTACGCCCGCGCTACACACCCTCTTTTTACAGCGCTGGCGCCTCAGCCTTGTGGTGCAGGCCACGACGCTGAACCAGCAGCTGCTGGATGAAGAGCGTGAACAATTGCTCAGCGAAGTTCAGGAACGCATGACCTTAAGCGGTCAGCTGGAGCAGGTACTGGTAGAGAATGAAAACGCCGCCGGACGTCTCTGGGATATGAGTGCAGGCCAAATCAGGCGTGGGGATTATCAGCTGATTGTCCGGTATGGTGATTTCCTGGCGCAGCAGCCCGAGCTGATGAAGCTTGCGGAACAGCTGGGTCGCTCAAGGGAGGCTAAATCGGTCCCAAAGAAGGATGCCCCAATGGAAACCTTCCGCACCCTGGTGCGGGAACCGGCCACCGTGCCCGAACAGGTAGATGGGCTCCAGCAAAGCGATGATATTTTACGTCTGCTGCCTACGGAACTGAGCACGCTCGGGATGACCGAGCTGGAATATGAGTTTTATCGTCGGCTGGTGGAAAAACAGCTTCTGACCTATCGCCTGCATGGCGAAGCCTGGCGCGAAAAAATCAGCCAGCGTCCGGTAGTCCATCAGGATTTTGATGAGCAACCGCGCGGCCCATTTATCGTTTGTGTGGATACATCCGGATCGATGGGCGGTTTCAACGAACAGTGTGCAAAAGCGTTCTGCCTGGCGCTGATGCGGGTGGCGCTCGCCGATCGACGTCGCTGCTTTATCATGCTCTTTTCCAGCGAAGTGGTGAGCTACGAACTGACGAATCAACAGGGGCTTGAGCAGGCGATCCGCTTTTTAAGCCAGCGTTTTCGCGGCGGTACCGATCTGGCCAGCTGTTTTCGCAGCATTGTGGAACGTATGCAGGGCGGCGACTGGTACGACGCTGACGCGGTGGTGATTTCTGATTTTATTGCCCAGCGGCTGCCGGATGACGTGGTGAATAAAGTGAAGGAGCTGCAACGGGTGCATCAGCACCGTTTCCACGCAGTGGCGATGTCCGCCCATGGAAAACCCGGCATCATGCGCATCTTCGATCATATCTGGCGCTTTGATACCGGGTTACGTAGCCGCCTGCTCAGACGCTGGCAGCGTTAATTACAGCAGCGAGCTGACGCTTTCGCGTACCTGCTGCGGCCAGACACCACACTGAACCTGACCAATATGCGAGAGTTGCAGCAGAAGCATGGTCAGACGGGACTGGCCGATGCCGCCACCAATGGTCTGCGGCATCTCACCGCGCAGCAGCGCCTGATGCCATTCCAGCGTGAGACGATCTTCATCACCGGTCACCGCCAGCTGGCGTTTCAGCGCATCAGCATCCACGCGGATCCCCATTGAAGAGAGCTCAAACGCATCTTCCAGCACCGGGTTCCAGACCAGAATATCGCCGTTGAGACCGGCAAATTCGCCCTCGCTCATGGTGCTCCAGTCATCATAATCCGGTGCACGAACATCATGACGTTTACCATCCGACAGCTTACCGCCGATCCCCATCAGGAAGACGGCACCCAGTTCTTTGACGATCGCACGTTCACGACCTTTAGCATCCAGATCCGGGAAACGACTCAGCAACTCCTGGCTGTGAACAAAGTGGATCGATTCCGGCAGGAACGGTGCCAGACCAAACTCTTTGCTTACGGCCGCTTCGGTCGCTTTGATCCCGGCGTAGATCGCTTCAACGGTGGATTTCAGCGTGCCGACATGGCGCTCGCCATCACCCATTACGCGCTCCCAGTCCCACTGGTCAACGTAAACGGAGTGAATGGCAGACAGGCGGTCTTCATCGGGGCGGAGGGCTTTCATGTGCGTGTAAAGCCCTTCACCCGCGCTGAAGTCGTGCTGTCCCAGGGTTTGACGCTTCCACTTCGCGAGGGAATGAACCACTTCGAACTGGGCGTCTGGCAGTGTTTTCACTTTAACCTGCACCGCTTTTTCGCATCCGGACAAGTTATCCTGCGTCCCATCACCCACGCGGCTGAGAATCGGTGCCTGAACTTCAATCAGACCCAGCTTCTCTTCCAGCTGGCGGGAAAAATGAGATTTAACGAAACTGATCTGGCGTTGTTTTGCGATATAAGCGGTTTTCATTATTTATACTCCTGCGTCCTGTTGGTGTTGATTAAGCAACAGAAAAGGCATTCAATTCAATAATCAAACAACAAAAAGCCTCATTCACTTTTGATTCGTCAAAATTTAACGCTAGAATAGAGTGATTCATTAATCTTCATAAGAAAAAGCTATGGAAAATTATCAGATCGATAATCTGGACCGCGGCATCCTGGAGGCGTTAATGGCCAATGCCCGTACCGCCTATGCCGAACTGGCGAAGCAGTTTGGCGTCAGCCCGGGGACGATTCATGTTCGTGTAGAGAAGATGAAACAGGCAGGGATCATTACCGGGGCACGTATCGATGTCAGTCCAAAACAGCTGGGTTATGACGTCTGCTGCTTTATTGGCATTATTCTTAAAAGCGCAAAAGATTATCCTTCCGCGCTGGCGAAGCTGAACGCGCTCGATGAAGTGACGGAGGCGTACTACACCACCGGCCACTACAGCATCTTTATCAAGGTGATGTGTCGATCCATCGACGCCCTCCAGCAGGTACTTATCAACAAGATCCAAACAATCGATGAAATTCAGTCCACCGAGACGTTGATCTCCCTGCAAAACCCGATCATGCGTACCATCCGCCCCTGATCGGGCAAATCCATACCCACATTTTCCACAGGTAGATCCCAACCCGTTCACAGCGTACAATGGCCCTCTCTTTATCTGAGCGAGCGATCAATGGCGGACATTACCCTTATCAGCGGCAGCACCCTTGGCGGCGCGGAATATGTAGCGGAACATCTGGCTGAGAAGCTGGAGGATGCGGGATTTTCCACACAAACGCTGCACGGGCCTTTGCTTGAAGATCTCCCGACTGATGGGGTCTGGCTGGTGATCACCTCCACGCATGGCGCAGGCGATCTTCCGGATAACCTCCAGCCTTTATATGACGAACTGCAGGAACAGCAGCCAGACCTGTCAAACGTCCGTTTTGGCGCGGTGGGTATTGGCAGTCGCGAATATGACACCTTCTGCGGTGCTATTGAGAAAGTTAAAGCGGCAGTAACCGCCTGTGGAGCAAAACAGGTGGGTGAAACGCTGAAGATCAACATCCTCGATCATGATATTCCGGAGGATCCGGCCGAGATCTGGCTGGGTGAATGGAAAAAATTACTCAAAAACGATTAAAGATCGCGCGAACAGATGTGGATAACTCTGGTTAAAAGCTCGTATTAAGCAGTAGTTATCCAAAGGACAACGGCGAAGTCGTTTTTGGCCTGTGCATAAAGTCGCGATCTGATCCCAGCTTATACGGGCCAGGATCACCGATCATTCACAGCAAACGATCCTTTCTAACTTCATGATCTTCTTTATGAGATCGGACTTATCCACAAAGGTCGTCGATCCTAATAAGAGATCACAATAGAACAGATCTCTAAATAAAAAGATCTTCTTTTTAATAGCCCAGGATCCCAATGCTTTCTCGAAAGACTAAAGTTGAGTAGAATCCACGGCCCGGGCTTCAATCCATTTTCATACCGCTTTACGCGAGGCAGACCACCATGTTTTATCAGGATCCTTTTGACGTCATTATCATTGGCGGGGGTCATGCAGGCACTGAGGCCGCAATGGCCGCAGCGCGAATGGGTCAGCAGACCCTGCTTTTGACACACAATATCGACACGCTGGGACAAATGTCCTGTAATCCGGCGATTGGCGGCATTGGGAAAGGACACCTGGTAAAAGAAGTGGATGCACTTGGCGGCCTGATGGCGAAAGCGATCGATCAGGCAGGCATCCAGTTTAGGATACTAAACGCGAGCAAAGGCCCCGCCGTACGTGCGACCCGTGCTCAGGCAGACCGCGTGCTTTACCGTCAGGCAGTGCGTACCGCCCTGGAGAATCAGCCTAACCTGATGATCTTCCAGCAGGCGGTGGAAGATCTTATTGTTGAGAACGATCGTGTCGTGGGCGCTGTCACCCAGATGGGGCTTAAATTCCGCGCGAAAGCGGTTGTCCTTACCGTTGGGACATTCCTGGACGGTAAGATCCATATCGGTCTGGATAACTACAGCGGTGGCCGTGCTGGCGATCCGCCCTCTATCCCGTTGTCACGCCGCCTGCGTGAACTGCCGCTGCGTGTGAGCCGTCTGAAAACCGGTACGCCACCCCGTATTGACGCGCGCACCATTGATTTCAGCGTGCTGGCACAACAGCACGGTGATAACCCAATGCCGGTCTTCTCGTTCATGGGCAATGCGGCACAACATCCGCAGCAGGTACCGTGCTATATCACGCATACCAACGAAAAAACCCATGACGTGATCCGCAATAACCTCGATCGCAGCCCAATGTACGCTGGCGTGATCGAAGGGATCGGCCCGCGTTACTGCCCGTCGATCGAAGACAAAGTGATGCGCTTTGCCGATCGTAACCAGCACCAGATCTTCCTGGAGCCTGAAGGGCTGACCTCCAACGAAATTTATCCGAACGGCATCTCCACCAGCCTGCCGTTCGATGTGCAGATGCAGATTGTTCGCTCAATGCAGGGGATGGAGAACGCGAAAATCGTTCGCCCTGGCTACGCCATTGAGTACGATTTCTTCGATCCACGAGACCTGAAACCGACCCTGGAGAGCAAATTCATCCACGGTCTGTTCTTCGCGGGTCAGATTAACGGCACGACCGGTTACGAAGAAGCGGCTGCGCAGGGTCTGCTGGCGGGTCTGAACGCCGCCCGCTTCTCTGCCGAGAAAGAGGGCTGGGCTCCGGCGCGCTCTCAGGCCTATCTGGGTGTGCTGGTCGACGATCTCTGCACGCTGGGTACCAAAGAGCCGTACCGTATGTTTACCTCTCGTGCGGAATATCGCCTGATGCTGCGCGAAGATAACGCCGACCTGCGTCTGACCGAAATGGGTCGTGAGCTGGGTCTGGTGGATGACGAACGCTGGGCGCGCTTCAACGAGAAGCTGGAGCGCATTGAGCAGGAACGTCAGCGCCTGAAAACGACCTGGGTCAATCCGCAGGCCGAAACCGCTGCCGAAGTGAACGCTCACTTGACTGCGCCGCTCTCCCGCGAAGCCAGTGGTGAAGACCTGCTGCGTCGTCCGGAAGTGACCTATGAGAATCTGGTGAAACTTACCGCCTTTGCTCCGGGTCTTGAAGACGCTGAAGCGGCTGAGCAGGTTGAAATCCAGGTGAAATACGAAGGTTACATCGCGCGTCAGCAGGATGAGATCGAAAAACAGCAGCGTAACGAAAACACGCTGCTGCCGGAAATGCTGGACTATCGTCAGGTGACGGGCCTTTCCAATGAGGTGATCGCTAAACTGAACGATCATAAACCCGTGTCGATTGGCCAGGCCTCCCGTATTTCCGGTGTCACGCCCGCCGCGATTTCGATTCTGCTGGTGTGGCTGAAAAAGCAGGGCATGCTGCGCCGTAGCGCGTAACATGTGTAATTCGCCCGGTGGCGCTGCGCTTACCGGGCCTACAGAACTCCGTAGGGCGGGTTAGCGAAGCGCCACCCGCCACTTAAGTCTCTCAACAGGTATTCACCGTGCTCAATAAACTCTCTCGTCTGCTGGATCAGGCAGGTATTTCGCTCACCGATCACCAGAAAAATCAGCTGGTGGCCTATGTCGATATGCTGAACAAATGGAATAAAGCGTACAACCTCACCTCCGTACGCGACCCCAACGAGATGCTGATTCGCCATATTCTCGATAGCATTGTGGTGGCGCCGTACCTGAACGGTGAGCGCTTTATCGATGTGGGCACGGGTCCTGGCCTGCCGGGTATTCCCCTGTCGATTGTCCGCCCGGAAAGCCATTTCACGCTGCTGGATAGCCTTGGCAAGCGCGTGCGTTTTTTGCGCCAGGTACAGCATGAGCTGAAGCTTGAGAACATCACGCCAGTACAAAGCAGGGTAGAGGAGTTCCCGGCAGAGCCACCGTTTGACGGTGTCATCAGCCGTGCCTTCGCTTCGCTTAATGACATGGTGAGCTGGTGTAAGCACTTACCGGCAGAGAATGGCCGTTTTTATGCGCTGAAAGGTCAGTTGCCTGGCGAGGAAATTGAACAGCTTCCGGAGGGTTTTGTGGTCGAATCCATTGAGAAGTTACAGATCCCTCAGCTCGAAGGTGAACGTCATCTGGTGATAATTAAGCCAAACAATTTTTAAAAAATTAATAAAAAATGTGGAATTTGTGCTGTTCTGTCCGTGTTAAAAAACAGCACAACACAGCGGATTTTGCCGGAGATAATTTAACCTTGTTTTTACTAAGGGTTTTCTAACGGTTAACTTCATGACCATTGTTCACCCTGAAGATAATCAACCACGAAAATATCAGCCTGCTAAAAGTGGAAAGCAGCAACCAGAATGCAATGTTAAATATTTATTAAGAATGTCAATAAAAGGTTTTTATTGTATACGGGGCTGTTTTGAAAATAGTTGCGACATTTTGTCTTTAATTTCAGAAAGATGAAATAAGGCGATTTACGTGTTTGATAAATACAACCTTATCGCAAATGTGTGTTTTGTGATCTCGTGCACGCTTTGTAGCCAACGTTTTCGCGCTGTTTGCAGTTTTGGCCGAAGGTCGGGGCTTTCATCAAAAGTTAAAAAATAGCGGTGGGGAAAAATATTTAAACATTTATTCACCTTTTCGCTACTTAATGTTTGAAATCACGGGTGCGCACCGTATAATTTGACCGCTTTTTGATGCTTGACTCTGAGCCTTAAAGGACGTTTTATACGACACGCGGCATACCTCGAAGGGAGCAGGAGTAAAAACGTGATGTCTGTGTCGCTCTTGAGTAGAAACGTTGCTCGTAAGCTTCTGTTCATTCAGTTTCTGGCTGTGATAGCAAGTGGACTGCTGTTTAGCCTCAAAGACCCCTTCTGGGGCATCTCCGCCGTGTGCGGGGGTTTGGCGGTGGTTCTGCCAAACGTGTTGTTTATGATTTTTGCCTGGCGTCATCAGGCGCATACACCCGCCAAAGGCCGCGTGGCCTGGTCCTTCGCCCTCGGCGAAGTGTGTAAGGTGTTGCTGACCTTTGCTCTACTGGTGATGGCGCTGGCGGTTTTGAAAGTGGTATTCATGCCGCTGATAGCTACGTGGGTTTTGGTGCTGGTGGTACAAGTTCTGGCTCCAGCTGTAATCAATAACAAAGGGTAAAAGGCATCATGGCTTCAGAAAATATGACGCCGCAGGATTACATAGGTCACCATCTGAATAACCTTCAGCTGGACCTGCGTACATTCTCGCTGGTGGATCCGCATAACCCCCCGGCCACCTTCTGGACGATCAACATCGACTCCATGTTCTTCTCGGTGGTTTTGGGTCTTCTGTTCCTGGCCATGTTCCGCGGTGTTGCTAAAAGAGCGACCAGCGGTGTTCCAGGGAAATTCCAGACGTTCATCGAAATGATCATTGGCTTCGTCCATGGCAGCGTGAAAGACATGTACCATGGTAAGAGCAAGCTGATTGCTCCGCTGGCCCTGACCGTGTTCGTTTGGGTGTTCCTGATGAACCTGATGGACCTTCTGCCTATCGATTTCCTGCCGTGGATTGGCGAGCATGTCTTCGGTCTGCCTGCTCTGCGCGTGGTTCCGTCTGCTGACGTGAACATCACCCTGTCGATGGCGCTGGGCGTGTTTATCCTGATTCTTTTCTACAGCATCAAAATGAAAGGCGTAAGCGGCTTTGTGAAAGAGCTTACCTTGCAGCCGTTCAACCACTGGGCGTTTATTCCGGTCAACCTGATCCTGGAAGGCGTTAGCCTGCTGTCCAAACCTGTTTCACTGGGTCTGCGACTGTTCGGCAACATGTATGCGGGTGAGCTGATTTTCATTCTGATCGCGGGTCTTCTGCCGTGGTGGTCACAGTGGGTTCTGAATGTGCCGTGGGCCATTTTCCACATCCTGATCATTACGCTGCAAGCCTTTATCTTCATGGTTCTGACGATCGTCTATCTGTCGATGGCGTCTGAAGAGCACTGATTTTTTACCAACACTACTACGTTTTAATTGAAACAAACTGGAGACTGTCATGGAAAACCTGAATATGGATCTGCTGTACATGGCTGCCGCTGTGATGATGGGTCTGGCGGCTATCGGTGCTGCGATCGGTATCGGCATCCTCGGGGGCAAATTCCTGGAAGGCGCTGCGCGTCAACCTGATCTGATTCCTCTGCTGCGTACTCAGTTCTTTATCGTTATGGGTCTGGTGGATGCTATCCCAATGATCGCTGTAGGTCTGGGTCTGTACGTGATGTTTGCTGTCGCGTAGTAGTTGTTTTAAAACCCCAAGCCACAGAAATTTAAGAGGTATTGTGCTGTGAACATGAACGCAACAATCCTCGGCCAGGCCATCGCGTTTATTATCTTTGTCTGGTTCTGCATGAAGTATGTATGGCCGCCTTTAATGGCTGCCATCGAAAAACGTCAGAAAGAAATTGCTGACGGTCTGGCTTCTGCAGAACGCGCAAAGAAAGATTTGGACCTTGCACAGGCCAACGCGACAGACCAGCTGAAAAAAGCGAAAGCGGAAGCTCAGGTAATCATTGAACAGGCTAACAAACGCCGTTCTCAGATCCTGGACGAAGCCAAAGCTGAAGCAGAACAGGAACGTACTAAGATCGTGACACAGGCTCAGGCTGAAATTGAAGCTGAGCGTAAACGTGCTCGTGAAGAACTGCGTAAGCAGGTTGCGATTCTGGCTGTTGCTGGCGCCGAGAAGATCATCGAACGTTCCGTGGATGAAGCTGCTAACAGCGACATCGTGGACAAACTTGTCGCTGAACTGTAAGGAGGGAGGGGCTGATGTCTGAATTTGTTACGGTAGCTCGCCCCTACGCCAAAGCAGCTTTTGACTTTGCTGTCGAACACCAAAATGTCGATCGCTGGCAGAATATGCTGGCGTTTGCCGCTGAGGTGACGAAAAACGAACAAATGGCCGAGTTGCTTTCTGGTGCATTAGCACCTGAAACCCTCGCCGCGTCGTTCATCGCCGTGTGCGGAGAGCAACTGGATGCCAACGGCCAGAACCTGATTAAGGTAATGGCAGAAAATGGTCGTCTCCGTGTGCTCCCGGATGTTCTCGAGCAGTTTGAGCACTTACGTGCCCTTAGTGAAGCTACTGCTGAAGTTGAAGTAACTTCTGCGACTGAACTGAGTCATGAACAGCTTGCGAAAATTACCGCCGCGATGGAAAAACGTCTGTCACGCAAAGTTAAGCTGAATTGCAAAATCGATAAGTCTGTAATGGCAGGCGTAATCATCCGCTCGGGTGATATGGTCATTGATGGCAGCGTACGCGGCCGTCTTGAACGCCTTGCAGACGTCTTGCAGTCTTAAGGGGACTGGAGCATGCAACTGAATTCCACCGAAATCAGCGAACTGATCAAGCAGCGCATTGCTCAGTTCAATGTTGTGAGCGAAGCTCATAACGAAGGTACTATTGTTTCTGTAAGTGACGGTGTTATCCGCATCCACGGCCTGGCCGATTGTATGCAGGGTGAGATGATTTCCCTGCCGGGTAACCGTTACGCTATCGCACTGAACCTGGAGCGCGACTCCGTAGGTGCCGTTGTGATGGGTCCATACGCTGACCTCGCCGAAGGCATGAAGGTGAAGTGTACTGGCCGTATTCTGGAAGTTCCGGTTGGCCGTGGCCTGCTGGGTCGTGTTGTTAACACCCTGGGTGCACCAATCGACGGTAAAGGTCCGGTTGAGCACGATGGCTTCTCTCCAATCGAAGTTATCGCACCGGGCGTTATCGACCGTCAGTCCGTAGATCAGCCTGTTCAGACGGGTTATAAGTCCGTTGATGCCATGATCCCAATCGGTCGTGGTCAGCGTGAACTGATCATCGGTGACCGTCAGACCGGTAAAACCGCGATGGCTATCGATGCCATCATCAACCAGCGTAACTCCGGCATCAAATGTGTGTACGTGGCTATCGGCCAGAAAGCGTCCACCATTTCTAACGTGGTTCGTAAACTGGAAGAGCACGGCGCGCTGTCTAACACCATCGTTGTTGTGGCAACCGCTTCTGAATCTGCTGCACTGCAATACCTGGCGCCATACGCCGGTTGTGCAATGGGTGAATACTTCCGTGACCGCGGTGAAGATGCACTGATCGTATACGATGACCTGTCTAAACAGGCTGTTGCTTATCGTCAGGTTTCCCTGCTGCTCCGTCGTCCACCAGGACGTGAAGCGTTCCCTGGCGACGTATTCTACCTCCACTCTCGTCTGCTGGAGCGTGCTTCCCGCGTTAACGCGGAATACGTCGAGAACTTCACCAAAGGTGAAGTGAAGGGTAAAACGGGCTCTCTGACCGCGCTGCCGATCATTGAAACCCAGGCGGGTGACGTTTCTGCGTTCGTTCCGACCAACGTAATCTCCATTACCGATGGTCAGATCTTCCTGGAAACCAACCTGTTTAACTCCGGTATTCGTCCGGCGGTTAACCCGGGTATTTCCGTATCCCGTGTAGGTGGTGCTGCTCAGACCAAGATCATCAAGAAACTGTCCGGTGGTATCCGTACCGCGCTGGCACAGTATCGTGAACTGGCTGCGTTCTCTCAGTTCGCATCCGATCTGGACGAAGCAACCCGTAAACAGCTGAGCCACGGTCAGAAAGTGACCGAGCTGCTGAAGCAGAAACAGTACGCACCAATGTCTGTTGCTCAGCAGGGCCTGGTACTGTTCGCGGCTGAACGCGGTTACCTCGAAGATGTGGAACTGGCGAAAATCGGTAGCTTCGAAGCCGCTCTGCTGGCTTACGTCGACCGTGATCACGCTCCGCTGATGCAAGAGATCAACCAGACCGGTGGCTATAACGACGAAATCGAAGGCAAGCTGAAAGCTATCCTCGATTCCTTCAAAGCAACCCAATCCTGGTAATCGTCCGGCGGCTTGTCTCAGGACAAGCCGCCTGGCATTGAGGAGAAGCTCATGGCCGGCGCAAAAGAGATACGTAGTAAGATCGCAAGCGTCCAGAACACGCAAAAGATCACTAAAGCGATGGAGATGGTCGCCGCTTCCAAAATGCGTAAATCGCAGGATCGCATGGCGGCCAGCCGTCCTTATGCAGAAACCATGCGCAAAGTGATTGGTCACCTTGCAAACGGTAATCTGGAATATAAGCACCCTTACCTGGAAGAACGCGACGTTAAGCGCGTGGGCTACCTGGTGGTGTCGACCGACCGTGGTCTGTGTGGCGGCTTGAACATTAACCTGTTCAAAAAACTGCTGGCGGATATGAAAGGCTGGTCTGATAAAGGCGTTCAGTGCGATCTCGCATTGATCGGCTCTAAAGGCGTCTCTTTCTTTAACTCCGTTGGTGGCAACATTGTCGCTCAGGTGACCGGTATGGGTGATAACCCGTCCCTGTCCGAACTGATCGGCCCGGTTAAAGTGATGTTGCAGGCCTATGATGAAGGCCGTCTGGACAGACTGTACGTTGTCAGCAACAAATTTATTAACACCATGTCTCAGGTGCCAACGCTCACTCAGATGTTGCCTTTGCCGGCTTCAGAAGATGACGAGCTGAAACAGAAAGCCTGGGATTACCTGTATGAACCCGATCCGAAACCGCTGCTGGATACCCTGCTGCGTCGTTACGTTGAATCTCAGGTTTATCAGGGCGTTGTAGAAAACCTGGCCAGCGAGCAGGCCGCACGAATGGTGGCGATGAAAGCCGCGACCGATAATGGCGGCAGCCTGATTAAAGAGCTGCAGTTGGTTTACAACAAAGCTCGTCAGGCCAGCATTACTCAGGAACTCACCGAGATCGTCTCGGGGGCCGCCGCGGTTTAACCAGGTTTACGAATTACGTAGAGGATTCAAGATGGCTACTGGAAAGATTGTCCAGGTAATCGGCGCCGTGGTGGACGTCGAGTTCCCTCAGGACGCCGTACCACGCGTGTACGACGCGCTTGAGGTACAGAATGGTAACGAGAGCCTGGTGCTGGAAGTTCAGCAGCAGCTCGGCGGCGGTATCGTGCGTACCATCGCGATGGGTTCTTCCGACGGTCTGCGTCGTGGTCTGGAAGTAAAAGACCTTGAGCACCCGATCGAAGTCCCGGTAGGTAAAGCAACACTGGGTCGTATCATGAACGTATTGGGTCAGCCAATCGACATGAAAGGCGACATCGGTGAAGAAGAGCGTTGGGCTATCCACCGCGCGGCACCTTCCTACGAAGAGCTGTCCAGCTCTCAGGAACTGCTGGAAACCGGTATCAAAGTTATCGACCTGATGTGTCCGTTTGCGAAGGGCGGTAAAGTTGGTCTGTTCGGTGGTGCGGGTGTAGGTAAAACCGTAAACATGATGGAGCTGATCCGTAACATCGCGATCGAGCACTCCGGTTACTCCGTATTTGCGGGCGTAGGTGAACGTACTCGTGAGGGTAACGACTTCTACCACGAAATGACCGACTCCAACGTTCTGGACAAAGTATCCCTGGTTTATGGCCAGATGAACGAGCCACCAGGAAACCGTCTGCGCGTTGCGCTGACTGGCCTGACAATGGCTGAGAAGTTCCGTGACGAAGGCCGTGACGTTCTGCTGTTCGTTGATAACATCTACCGTTACACCCTGGCCGGTACTGAAGTATCTGCACTGCTGGGTCGTATGCCTTCAGCGGTAGGTTACCAGCCAACGCTGGCGGAAGAGATGGGTGTCCTTCAGGAACGTATCACCTCTACCAAAACCGGTTCTATCACTTCCGTTCAGGCGGTATACGTACCTGCGGATGACTTGACTGACCCATCACCAGCAACCACCTTTGCGCACTTAGATGCAACCGTGGTACTGAGCCGTCAGATCGCGTCTCTGGGTATCTACCCGGCCGTTGACCCGCTGGACTCCACCAGCCGTCAGCTGGATCCACTGGTTGTTGGTCAGGAACACTACGACACCGCGCGTGGCGTACAGTCCCTGCTGCAGCGTTACCAGGAACTGAAAGACATCATCGCCATCCTGGGTATGGATGAACTGTCTGAAGAAGACAAACTGGTGGTAGCACGTGCGCGTAAGATCCAGCGCTTCCTGTCCCAGCCGTTCTTCGTTGCGGAAGTATTCACCGGTTCTCCAGGTAAATACGTTTCCCTGAAAGACACCATCCGTGGCTTTAAAGGCATCATGGAAGGCGAATACGATCACCTGCCGGAGCAGGCGTTCTACATGGTTGGTTCCATCGAAGAAGCTGTGGAAAAAGCCAAAAAACTTTAACGCCTTAATCGGAGGGTGATATGGCAATGACTTACCACCTGGACGTCGTCAGCGCAGAGCAACAAATGTTCTCTGGTCTGGTCGAGAAAATCCAGGTAACGGGTAGTGAAGGTGAACTGGGTATTTTCCCGGGTCACGCACCGCTGCTCACCGCCATTAAGCCTGGTATGATCCGCATCGTTAAACAGTTCGGTCACGAAGAGTTTATCTATCTGTCCGGCGGCATTCTTGAAGTGCAGCCTGGCAGTGTGACCGTTCTGGCCGATACCGCTATTCGTGGCCAGGATCTCGACGAAGCGCGAGCCCTGGAATCGAAGCGTAAGGCTGAAGAGCACATTAGCAGCTCTCATGGTGACGTGGATTACGCTCAGGCGTCTGCGGAGCTGGCCAAAGCGATCGCCAAACTGCGCGTTATCGAGTTGACCAAAAAAGCGATGTAACACCGGCTTGAAAAGCACAAAAGCCAGTCTGGATACCAGGCTGGCTTTTTTTTCGTCCTTAATTCATGACGAAAAAGATGTAGAATTTTAAGCACCAAACGTTTTTACTTCTCACTCAAACTACCGTCAGGATGCGTATGTCAAACAGTGCGATGAGCGTGGTGATCCTTGCCGCAGGCAAAGGTACCCGCATGTATTCCGATCTGCCTAAAGTGCTTCATACACTGGCAGGAAAGCCAATGGTGCAGCATGTCATTGATGCAGCAAATGAATTGGGCGCTCGCCAGGTTCACCTGGTCTATGGCCACGGCGGCGATCTGCTTAAAAAGACGCTGAGCGATGACAAGCTCAACTGGGTGCTTCAGGCTGAACAGCTGGGAACCGGTCACGCAATGCAGCAGGCAGCACCGTTCTTTGCCGATGACGAAGACATTCTGATGCTCTACGGCGATGTTCCGCTGATCTCCATCGACACACTGACTCGCCTGCGTGAAGCCAAACCGCAGGGCGGTATCGGTTTATTAACCGTCGTGCTGGACGATCCAACCGGCTACGGTCGCATTACTCGTGAAAACGGCAACGTAACGGGTATCGTTGAACACAAAGACGCCAGTGAAGCACAGCGCCAGATTCAGGAGATCAACACCGGTATCCTGATTGCGAATGGCGCCGATTTAAAGCGCTGGCTGTCGAAGCTCAACAACAACAATGCGCAGGGTGAATACTACATCACCGATATCATTGCGATGGCATACCTGGAAGGGCGCGAGATTGCGGCGGTTCATCCGGCACGTATCAGTGAAACGGAAGGGGTGAATAACCGTCTGCAGCTTTCCCGTCTGGAGCGCGTTTATCAGTCCGAACAGGCCGAAAAGCTGCTGCTGGCCGGCGTGATGCTACGCGATCCGGCGCGTTTCGATCTGCGTGGAACGTTAGCGCACGGGCGCGACGTTGAAATTGATACTAACGTTATCCTGGAAGGTAACGTCACGCTGGGCAACCGCGTCAAAATTGGTGCGGGCTGTGTGATCACAAACAGCGTCATCGGTGATGATTGCGAAATTAGCCCATACAGCGTGGTGGAAGATGCCCATCTTGACGCGGCATGCACCATTGGGCCGTTCGCGCGTCTGCGCCCGGGGGCTGAGCTGCTGGAAGGCGCTCACGTGGGCAACTTCGTTGAGATGAAAAAAGCGCGTCTGGGTAAAGGCTCTAAAGCCGGTCATTTGACCTATCTGGGCGATGCGGAAATTGGTGATAACGTCAATATTGGTGCAGGCACAATCACCTGCAACTATGACGGTGCCAACAAGTTCAAAACCATTATCGGTGATGATGTGTTTGTCGGTTCTGATACACAGCTGGTGGCACCGGTTACCGTGGGTAATGGGGTAACGATTGCCGCCGGGACAACCGTTACGCGCGATATCGCCGATAACGAGCTGGTATTAAGCCGTGTGCCGCAGGTGCACAAGCAGGGCTGGAAACGCCCGGTGAAGAAGAAGTAACAACAAGGCGGGTGGTGCTACGCTTACCCGCCCTACGATTAAGTTTGTCTGATAAGGCGTAGCCGTCGTCAGGCAAACCCGGAGAGGAGATAAAGATATATCTCCCCCACAAGCAGTACCCATAACAATAACCCCACTCTCTACAAGGCTCGGGGTGCCCGGAAAGGGCAAATACAGGTCAGCGACAACGCATGGCATAACGCCATAATCAGGAAATCTAACTATGTGTGGAATTGTTGGCGCAGTTGCGCAGCGTGATATTGCTGAAATCCTTCTCGAAGGTTTACGTCGTCTGGAATACCGTGGCTACGACTCTGCCGGTCTGGCAGTAGTGGATGCAGAAGGTCATATGACCCGTCTTCGCCGCCTCGGTAAAGTGCAGATGCTGGCCCAGGCCGCGGAAGAACACCCGCTGCACGGTGGCACCGGTATTGCGCATACCCGCTGGGCGACGCACGGCGAACCGTCTGAAGGCAACGCGCACCCGCATGTGTCTGAACACATCGTGGTCGTGCATAACGGCATTATCGAAAACCACGAACCGCTGCGCGAAGAACTGAAAGCGCGCGGCTATACCTTCGTTTCAGAAACCGATACCGAAGTGATTGCGCACCTGGTGCACTGGGAGCTGGCAAAGGGCGGCACGCTACGCGACGCGGTGCTGCGCGCGATCCCACAGCTGCGCGGTGCGTATGGCACGGTAATCATGGACTCCCGTGACCCGTCCACGCTGCTGGCTGCGCGTTCCGGTAGCCCGATGGTTATTGGTATGGGCATGGGCGAAAACTTTATCGCTTCTGACCAGCTGGCGCTCCTGCCGGTCACCCGCCGCTTTATCTTCCTGGAAGAGGGGGATATCGCAGAAGTGACTCGCCGCAGCGTGACGGTATTCGATACCACAGGCGAGCAGGTGAAGCGCCCTGAGATTGAATCCAATCTGCAGTACGACGCGGGCGACAAAGGCGCTTACCGTCACTACATGCAGAAAGAGATTTACGAGCAGCCAAATGCCATCAAAAACACCCTGACCGGTCGTATCAGCCACGGAGAAGTGGATCTGAGCGAACTGGGTGCGAACGCAAACGAGCTCCTCAGCAAGGTTGAGCACATTCAGATTGTGGCCTGCGGTACCTCCTACAACTCCGGGATGGTCTCTCGCTACTGGTTTGAATCGCTGGCTGGCGTGCCGTGCGATGTGGAAATCGCCTCTGAATTCCGCTACCGCAAATCTGCGGTGCGTCGTAACAGCCTGATGATCACCCTTTCTCAGTCTGGCGAAACGGCTGATACCCTGGCGGCGCTGCGTCTCTCGAAAGAGCTCGGCTACCTGGGATCGCTGGCTATCTGTAACGTGCCGGGATCTTCACTGGTACGTGAGTCCGATCTGGCGCTGATGACCAAAGCGGGCACCGAAATCGGTGTGGCTTCTACCAAAGCGTTTACCACTCAGTTGACGGTTCTGCTGATGCTGGTGGCGAAACTGGCGCGCCTGAAAGGGCTGGATGCTTCTGTTGAGCATGACATTGTTCATGGTCTGCAGGCTCTGCCGAGCCGCATTGAGCAGATGCTGTCTCAGGACAAGCGGATTGAAGCTCTGGCTGAAGATTTCTCCGACAAACATCACGCCCTGTTCCTGGGTCGTGGCGATCAGTATCCGATTGCGCTGGAAGGCGCGCTGAAGCTGAAAGAGATCTCTTACATCCACGCTGAAGCCTACGCGGCAGGCGAGCTGAAACATGGCCCGCTGGCGCTGATTGATGCAGATATGCCGGTTATCGTTGTGGCACCTAACAACGAACTGCTGGAGAAACTGAAATCCAACATCGAAGAAGTTCGCGCCCGTGGTGGTGTACTGTACGTCTTCGCCGATAAGGACGCCGGTTTTGCCAGCAGCGACAACATGCACATCATCGAGATGCCGCATGTGGAAGAGGTTATTGCCCCCATCTTCTACACCGTTCCGCTGCAGTTACTGGCTTACCACGTTGCGCTGATCAAAGGCACCGACGTCGACCAGCCGCGTAATCTGGCGAAATCTGTCACCGTAGAATAATCCCTCCAGGCTCCACCTTCGGGTGGAGCTTTTACCCTTCCTGGTTTGTTTTTAATCAACGCATTCGCGTTTTTATTTATGACAATCTGTCATCTTCAGCTACTTTTTTCAGTGTCACATAAAGAAAATATTACTGAAAACTTGTTGTCATGCTTGTGGCTAACATGATGATAATTAAAGAATGTTTCGCTTAAATTTAAGCTAGACTTTCACTGTCATAAAACTGTCATAATTCGTACATTTATCTGTCACCTGTTTGTCCTATTTTGCTCATCGTAGCCACTTAAACAATGATTTACGAAATCCTTGCAGGAGACATTATGAAAGTTATGCGTACCACTGTCGCAACTGTTGTCGCCGCGACCTTATCTCTGAGCGCTTTCTCTGTATTTGCAGAAGCAAGCCTGACTGGCGCTGGTGCAACCTTCCCTGCGCCGGTGTATGCCAAATGGGCGGATACCTACCAGAAAGAAACCGGTAATAAGGTTAACTATCAGGGTATCGGCTCCTCCGGTGGCGTAAAACAAATTACCGCAAATACCGTTGATTTCGGCGCATCCGACGCTCCGCTGTCTGATGACAAACTGGCTCAGGAAGGCCTGTTCCAGTTCCCGACCGTTATCGGCGGTGTGGTTCTGGCGATCAACCTGCCGGGCGTGAAGTCAGGTGAGCTGGTGCTGGACGGCAAAACCTTGGGTGATATCTACCTGGGCAAAATTAAAAAATGGGATGACGAAGCCATCGCTAAACTCAACCCTGGCCTGAAACTGCCTTCTCAGAACATCGCCGTGGTTCGTCGCGCGGATGGTTCTGGTACCTCTTTCGTCTTCACCAGCTACCTGGCGAAAGTGAACGAAGAGTGGAAATCTAAAGTCGGTTCCGGCTCTACCGTTAACTGGCCAACCGGTCTGGGCGGTAAAGGCAACGACGGTATCGCTGCGTTCGTACAGCGTCTGCCAGGCTCTATCGGTTACGTAGAATATGCGTACGCCAAGCAGAACAACCTGTCCTACACCAAACTGGTTTCTGCTGATGGCAAGCCAGTCAGCCCGACCGAAGAGAACTTCGCCAACGCTGCAAAAGGCGCTGACTGGAGCAAATCCTTCGCTCAGGATCTGACTAACCAGAAAGGTGAAGGCGCGTGGCCAATCACGTCCACTACCTTCATTCTGGTTCACAAAGAACAGAAGAAACCTGAGCAGGGCGCTGAAGTGCTGAAGTTCTTCGACTGGGCTTACAAAAACGGCGGCAAACAGGCTAATGACCTGGATTACGCCAGCCTGCCAGACAGCGTGGTTGAGCAGATTCGTGCTGCATGGAAAACCAACGTGAAAGACAGCAGCGGTAAAGCGCTGTACTAACAGGATATATTTAACGAAGATGGCGGGTGGCGCTGCGCTTACCCGCCCTACGGCTAACGCTGTAGGCCCGGAAAGCGTCAGCGCCACCGGGCATATTCGTAAAAACGTCTCAAACAGAAGAGTATTTTATGGCTGCAACCAAGCCTGCATTTAACCCTCCGGGTAAAAAAGGTGACATGATTTTCAGCGCGCTGGTGAAACTGGCTGCGCTGATTGTGCTATTGCTGCTGGGCGGCATTATCGTGTCTCTGATTTTCTCCTCCTGGCCGAGCATTCAGAAATTTGGTTTCTCCTTCCTGTGGACCAAAGAGTGGGACGCGCCAAACGATATCTATGGTGCGCTGGTGCCGATTTACGGCACGCTGGTGACCTCGTTCATCGCCCTGCTGATTGCGGTTCCGGTAAGCTTTGGTATTGCTTTGTTCCTGACGGAACTGGCACCGGGCTGGCTGCGACGCCCGCTGGGTATCGCCATTGAACTGCTGGCGGCCATTCCAAGTATCGTGTACGGCATGTGGGGCCTGTTTATCTTTGCGCCACTGTTTGCCACGTATTTCCAGGAGCCGGTGGGTAATGTTCTCTCCGCTATTCCGTTTGTGGGGGCGCTCTTCTCCGGCCCGGCATTCGGTATCGGTATTCTGGCGGCAGGGGTGATCCTCGCCATCATGATTATTCCGTACATTGCGGCTGTCATGCGCGATGTCTTCGAACAAACCCCGGTGATGATGAAAGAGTCGGCCTACGGTATTGGCTGCACCACCTGGGAAGTCATCTGGCGTATCGTCCTTCCGTTCACCAAAAATGGGGTGATCGGTGGCGTGATGCTGGGCTTAGGGCGCGCTTTGGGTGAGACCATGGCGGTGACCTTTATCATCGGTAACACCTACCAGCTCGACAGTGCCTCGCTTTATATGCCGGGTAACAGTATTACCTCCGCGCTGGCGAACGAATTTGCCGAAGCGGAATCCGGGCTGCACGTGGCAGCGCTGATGGAGCTGGGTCTGATCCTGTTCGTGATTACCTTCATCGTGCTGGCGATCTCCAAGCTGATGATCCTGCGTCTCGCGAAAAATGAGGGGGCACGCTAATGGCAACTCTCGAAATGCAAAGCACCACTCAGCTTGCGGAATCACGCCGCAAAATGCAGGCGAAGCGTCGCTTCAAGAACCGTATTGCGCTGACGCTCTCGATGGCGACGATGGCCTTCGGTCTGTTCTGGCTGATCTGGATCCTCTTCTCGACCGTGGTTCGCGGTATCGACGGCATGTCTCTGGCGCTGTTCACTGAAATGACGCCGCCACCGAACACCGCGGGTGGAGGACTGGCGAACGCCCTGGCAGGCAGCGGATTGCTGATCCTGTGGGCGACAGTATTCGGTACGCCGCTGGGCATTATGGCGGGTATCTATCTGGCAGAATATGGCCGTAAATCCTGGCTGGCGGAAGTGATTCGTTTCATTAACGACATCCTGCTCTCTGCCCCGTCTATTGTGGTGGGTCTGTTTGTTTACACCATTGTGGTGGCACAGATGGAACACTTCTCTGGCTGGGCGGGTGTGATTGCGCTGGCGCTGCTGCAGGTGCCAATCGTCATTCGTACCACCGAGAACATGCTGAAACTGGTGCCGGACAGCCTGCGTGAAGCGGCGTATGCGCTGGGAACACCGAAATGGAAAATGATCTCCGCGATTACGCTGAAAGCCTCTGTCTCCGGGATCATGACCGGTATTCTGCTGGCCATTGCTCGTATCGCGGGTGAAACGGCACCGCTGCTGTTTACCGCGCTCTCCAACCAGTTCTGGAGCACGGACATGATGCAGCCGATCGCCAACCTGCCGGTGACGATCTTTAAATTTGCGATGAGCCCATTCGCGGAATGGCAGCAGCTGGCCTGGGCCGGGGTGCTGATCATCACCCTTTGCGTACTGTTGCTGAACATTCTGGCGCGCGTGATTTTCGCGAAGAAGAAACACGGTTAATTTTTTACGGCGCGGCAGCTCGCGGCGCCGAATGAGGAAATGAGTCAATGAGTATGGTTGATACTGCCCCGGGTAAGATTCAGGTTCGTGATTTGAACTTCTACTACGGCAAATTCCATGCCCTGAAGAATATCAACCTGGATATCGCGAAAAACCAGGTAACGGCATTCATCGGTCCGTCCGGCTGTGGTAAATCCACACTGCTGCGCACCTTTAACAAAATGTACTCGCTCTATCCGGAGCAGCGTGCCGAAGGCGAAATCATCCTGGATGGTGACAACATTCTGACCAATAGTCAGGATATCGCCCTGCTGCGTGCGAAAGTGGGGATGGTGTTCCAGAAACCGACCCCGTTCCCGATGTCGATTTACGACAACATCGCGTTTGGCGTACGCCTGTTTGAAAAGCTCTCCCGTGCCGATATGGACGAGCGCGTACAGTGGGCGTTGACCAAGGCCGCATTATGGAACGAAACCAAAGATAAGTTGCACCAGAGCGGTTACTCTCTCTCCGGTGGTCAGCAGCAGCGTCTGTGCATTGCGCGCGGTATCGCCATTCGCCCGGAAGTGTTGCTGCTGGATGAGCCGTGTTCAGCGCTGGACCCGATCTCAACCGGTCGTATTGAAGAGCTGATCACCGAGCTGAAACAGGATTACACCGTGGTTATCGTGACTCACAACATGCAGCAGGCTGCGCGTTGCTCCGATCACACGGCGTTTATGTACCTGGGCGAGTTGATTGAGTTCAGTAACACGGACGATCTGTTCACCAAGCCCGCTAAAAAGCAAACAGAAGACTATATCACCGGCCGTTACGGTTGATTCAGGAGCGCGCTATGGACAATCTCAATCTTAATAAACACATTTCCGGCCAGTTCAACGCAGAGCTGGAAAGTATTCGTACTCAGGTCATGACTATGGGTGGCATGGTCGAGCAGCAGCTTTCTGATGCGATCACGGCGATGCATAACCAGGACAGCGAACTGGCGAAGCGCGTTATCGAAGGCGATAAAAACGTCAACATGATGGAAGTGGCGATTGACGAAGCGTGCGTGCGCATCATCGCCAAGCGTCAGCCGACAGCGAGCGACCTGCGTCTGGTGATGGCCATCATTAAAACCATCGCCGAGCTGGAACGTATTGGTGACGTGGCGGATAAAATCTGCCGCACCGCGCTGGAGAAATTCTCTCAGCAGCACCAGCCGCTGCTGGTGAGCCTGGAGTCGCTGGGTCGTCACACCGTGCAGATGCTGCACGACGTGCTGGATGCTTTTGCACGTATGGATCTGGACGAAGCGGTGCGTATCTACCGTGAAGACAAGAAAGTCGACCAGGAGTATGAAGGTATCGTGCGTCAGCTGATGACCTACATGATGGAGGATTCACGTACGATCCCGAGCGTACTGACCGCCCTGTTCTGCGCGCGCTCTATCGAGCGTATCGGCGACCGCTGCCAGAACATTTGCGAATACATTTTCTACTTCGTGAAAGGTCAGGACTTCCGTCACGTGGGCGGCGACGAGCTGGACAAGCTGCTGGCGGGTAAAGATCCGAAAGAGTAATCAGTCGTTAAAATGCCCGGTAGCGCTGCGCTTACCGGGCCTACAAAAATCTACCGCGTAATATCCCACCCGCGCGCCTTCCACAACGCTGGCAGCTGCGCCAGATCGGTAAAGGTCGTCACTTTGGGATGATCGATCGGCTTGTTGTGCGTGTCGGCACAGAAATAAAACACTTCCATTCCTGCATCAATGCCCGACTGCGCGCCCGCAGAGGAATCATCCACCAGAATGCAGTTCTCCACGTTAACGTTCATCGCCTTTGCCGCATGGAACATCAGCGCAGGGTCTGGCTTCCAGCGCTGGATATCGTAGCCGCTGAACAGTTTTTCGGGGAAGTGGTGCAGCATCTCAAGCTTACCCAGCGAGTGCTGCATTTTGCTGACCGGACCGTTGGAGACCACACAGATCGGTACCGTCATGGCATCCAGCAGCGCGTTTGCGCCGGCAATGACCTCCAGCTCAGAATCGAACAGGCGTGCGACCTCGGCGCGGTACACCGGTTCCAGATCCGTTTTCGCCAGATCCACACCGTGTTCGTCGTTAATGATGTCGATGATCTCGTACAGCTTCACGCCCTTAAAGCGTTTGAACACCTCGTCGAGATCGAGCGTAATGCCAAATTCCTGGAACATGGCGACATACGCGCGGGAACAAATGACCTCACTGTCGACCAGCGTACCGTCGCAGTCGAAAAATACCGCTTCAATTCCGGACATGCCTTTCCCTTTTAACAAGTTTAACGTTTACGTATAGCAGTTAAACGAGACGCAATCGTTGCCGTATAAGCAAAATCAATGAAAAAAGTATCTCGTAACCGCCACTATTGTCGCATTTTGGTATAGGATAGCGACGAATTTTCCCTCCTTGTTCGGAAATTGATGATGAGTCAACAACACACAACCCAGACATCTGGTCAGGGTCTGCTTGAGCGCGTGTTTAAACTGCGCGAGCACGGCACAACGGCACGCACCGAAGTGATCGCCGGTTTCACCACCTTCCTGACGATGGTCTATATCGTTTTTGTTAACCCACAAATTCTGGGCGTTGCTGGCATGGATACCAGCGCCGTCTTCGTTACGACCTGTCTGATCGCTGCACTTGGCAGCATTCTGATGGGGGTGTTTGCTAACCTGCCGGTTGCACTGGCTCCGGCGATGGGGCTTAACGCATTCTTTGCGTTCGTAGTGGTTCAGGCGATGGGGCTGCCGTGGCAAGTCGGCATGGGCGCTATCTTCTGGGGCGCGGTTGGCCTGCTGCTGCTGACTGTTTTCCGCGTGCGCTACTGGATGATTGCGAACATTCCTGTCAGCCTGCGCGTGGGTATCACCAGCGGTATCGGTCTGTTCATCGGTATGATGGGGCTGAAAAATGCCGGTGTTATCGTCGCTAACCCGGATACGCTGGTGAGCATCGGTCACCTGACCTCCCATAATGTGCTGCTGGGCGTACTGGGCTTCTTTATCATCGCGATCCTCGCTTCCCGCAATATTCATGCGGCGGTGCTGGTGTCCATCGTGGTAACCACCCTGCTGGGCTGGATGCTGGGTGACGTTCACTACAACGGCATCGTCTCCGCACCACCGAGCGTCTCTACCGTCGTTGGCCATGTAGATCTGGCGGGTTCCCTGAATCTGGGCCTGGCGGGGGTGATTTTCTCCTTCATGCTGGTGAACCTGTTTGACTCGTCCGGCACGCTGATCGGTGTGACCGACAAAGCGGGTCTGGCGGATGAGAAAGGCAAATTCCCGCGTATGAAGCAGGCGCTGTTTGTGGACAGTATCTCTTCTGTCAGCGGTGCTTTTATCGGGACCTCTTCTGTTACCGCTTACATTGAGTCTTCTTCCGGTGTCTCTGTGGGTGGCCGTACCGGTCTGACCGCGGTAGTGGTGGGGATTCTGTTCCTGCTGGTGATCTTCCTTTCTCCCCTGGCTGGCATGGTTCCACCGTATGCGGCTGCCGGTGCGCTGATCTACGTGGGGGTACTGATGACCTCCAGCCTGTCGCGCGTGAAGTGGGATGATTTAACCGAAGCAGTACCAGCGTTTATTACCGCGGTAATGATGCCGTTCAGTTTCTCCATTACTGAAGGTATCGCGCTGGGCTTTATCTCCTACTGCGTGATGAAGATTGGTACCGGTCGTTTCCGTGACCTCAGCCCGTGCGTCATCATTGTGGCACTGCTGTTTGTGCTGAAGATTGTGTTTATCGACGCCAAATAAACAGCAAGCCCTTTTCGAAGAAAAGGGCTTTAGTGTTTGCACCCTCTCTAGTGGGAGAGGGCTGGGGTGAGGGCATCAGGCCGCTCCGGCTTACGCCTTCAGCCGCTTGATATAATCACCAAACGCCGTCAGCTGGCCAGAGAGATGGTCACGCGTGCTCTGATCCACCACTTCACCCGTCTGCGGGTCGACCTTATTCTGAATCACACCGCCCATAAATTCTGGCTTGTTCATGACCATTGCATCCAGAAATACCAGGATCTGGCGCAGATGATACTGGCAGCGCGCACCGCCAATGGCACCCATTGAGCTTGTCTGGATCAGCACCGGCTTACCTGAAAGCGGCTGCTCGGGCAGACGGGATAACCAGTCAATCGCGTTTTTCAGACCACCCGGAACCGAGTAGTTATACTCCGGCGTCACAATCACCACCCCGTCAGCCTGACGAATCTGCTCAGCCAGGGCTTCAACGCTCTGCGGGAACCCTTCTTCCTGCTGCACATCCGCATCGTAAAGCGGGATGTCACCAATGGAAGGCAGGGCACTAATCTCCATACCCGCCGGTGCCAGCTGTGGCAGCGTGCGGGCAACCATCCCGTTAAATGAACCTTTGCGCAGGCTTCCCAGTAATGTAACGACTTTCAACGTATCAGACATGATTACTCCTGTTTCATCATGATGACCCTGAATGGATCAGCTAAGGGTATATGCTTTTTCTGCCGGTAAACTGGTTAATCTCATCAGGCGCGCGGCAGGTTCGTTGGCACGCTCGGGCACATCCGGAAGGCTACTCCATCCCTGTTTACTGTCAAATTCCCAGATTTTCAGCCGCTCAATGGCGGGAGTCACCGCGACAGACCAGATCAACACGTCCTCGACATCGCTGAGCGCTTCTACCAGCGCGGCTTGCGTGGAGCGCAGGCGACCGGAACCCGGCAACAGCTGCAACTGACGGGCGTCGTCTGACGCGCAGCCACAGAGCTTGCGAATGCTCTGGCGCAAGGTGATAAGCTGGGCCCGGGCCTCAGTGGGATCGTTCTGGTTGCGCACCCACAGCTGCTCATTACTGGAGAGCGGGTAGTCGTCATGTGGGTTAGTGCCGTGGAAACCACGTGTCGCGCGCTGAAGCTCCATATCCAGCCCGCAATCTCCTTCGGTGGTGAGTGCTACGCCAATAATATTGCCCGTATAGGCAATGGAAAAACGCGGCAGTTCCGGGTCGGCAAAGACCGGGCGACCTTCTGGCTGGTTGATGATGTCTGGAAGCTCACTGGTGCCGTACAGCATAAAGAGCAGTTCAGCAAGCAGCGCCCGGGAAGCCAGAAAACGCGTCCTGCGGTGCTCCGGAAGTTTGAGCGCTTCACTGTGACACGCTGACGAAATTCTGGCCGATACGAGACGACCTTCTGTCAGTATCCCTCTTGCAAAGTGCGTAGCCATTTTTCGCTCCTTGATAATGGTCGTAGTCGGTTAAACGGTTACATTATTATCGCCTAACTCAGCTCCTGTTTTAATCAGTAAATGGTCGTAAGAAAAGGCTGAGGACCCAACTTTACATTTTCTTAGGCGAAAATTGGATCGCTGGCACCATATAACGCCTTGATGGTCTCGCGCAGCCAGAGGATTTTCGGATTATGGCTGTTCCGTTTATGCCAGATGAGCGTGAAGGGAACGTTCAGTTTTTCAGCCTGCGCTTCATCAATGGGAATCGGAAGGGCAATCAGCTTCCGCTGGTGGAGTTGATTATAGTGATGGCAGTAGTGTGGCGCAGTGGCGATGTAGTTATGTCCGGGTTGTGCCGCCATAAACATCGACTGTTCAAAACCGGGCAGACTCATGGCAATGTTTCGCTCGCGCCCCATCTCTTTTAGTACCTCATCCAGCGCCCAGGTGTCACTGCGCTCCCAGAAGATGCTGATATGCGGATAGCGCAGGAAGGTCTCGAGGTTCCACTCCTCCTGAAGCGCGGGATGGTCCTCGCGCAGATAGACACAAGGACGGTCACTGAACAGGATCTCGTAATCGATAAACCACGGCATCAGCTTCAGCAGCTCGCGCGAACGCGGGTGCGTCTCTCGTCCGGTGAAGCCAACATCCACTTCACCGCGCGTGATGGCATCCAGCGAGTCGTAGTCCCAGTGACGCATCTTTACCGTAGCCTGCGGATAGCGCTGGTTCACCTGCTCAAGCAGGGCGTTAAAGCGGATCAGCATCAGCGGTGTTTCGGCTGCCAGCACGAACGTCAGCCCGCCCGGCGCGTCATGGTGGAATTTGTCGAGGATCTGGTTGCCTATTTGCATCCAGTCAGCCAGATCCTGTTCCAGGCTCATGGTCAGCGGCGTCGGCAGGAGTCCTAACGGCGTTTTGACAAACAGCGGGTCGTCGAACCAGTCGCGCAGTTTCGCCAGCGATTTACTCACCGCCGACGGCGTCACATTCATCCGCTTCGCGGCTTTGGTGACGCTGCGTTCCTGCAGTAAAAGCTGCAGGCACAACAACAGGTTAAGATCGAGACTGCTGATTGGCTTCTTCATAATGCGCCGCGGGCTGGATGACCATAAGTAAAATGATGCAGAGCATGCTACAGCCAATCAGAATCCCGATCAGCATATTGAGCGCATTAAGGCCCATTATGGCCGCAAGCCATATCCACAGAGACGAACCGCATACCTGGGCGATACCCAGCGCGGAGCTTGCCACGCCAGCCCGAAGCGAGAACGGACCAAGTGCCTGGCTCATCGCCACGCCAAAGCCAACGGAGAATCCGGCGCAAATCAGGGTGATCCCCACCAGCATTACCGCATGAGAGCTGGTAGCCGCCAGGATCACACCCGCGACGAGAAACAGTCCCTGTGAGGTGAGCATCAGCGTGCGCTGGCGGAAGATATTCAGCGCAAACGGCGTCGAGAACGAGACCGCCATACTGACCATCGCGGTTAACGCCATAACCGTGGAATACTGCCCGCGATCGAAGCCCATGGTTTCCATCAGCAGCACCGGGGAAACGTTTACATAGGTGAGGATCACGGCCACGCTCAGGGTGGTGATCGTTAACCGGCTGATGAAAAAGCGGTTAAGGAGCTTTTCGGCCGGATGGAGGGTGGCGGTATGTCCCGTACTTTGCGAACCCGGATGGCTCTCTTTCAGTACGGCAATCGACAGAACAAATACCAGCGCGCCCATGGCCGCCATGGTCCAGAAGAGACTCTGCCACGGGAATTTCAGCATGATCAAATAACCCACGACCGGTGCCAGCACCGGAATGATGCAGGTGATGCCGTTCAGCATCGAGAGGACTTTGGCGCGCCGCTGGGCACTTAGGGTATCGCGCAGGATCGCGAAGGCCACCACGTAACAGCCACCTGCACCAATCCCCTGGATAAAGCGCCCCGTAAGAAACAGGGTGCTGTCCTGCGCAACTGAGCAGAGCAGGGAAGCCAGAGCAAAAATCACCGCACCGGCGATGGCGACAGGCTGACGACCGGCCCTGTCCGCGATTTTTCCGGCAAACACCATCGACGACGCCATCCCCGCCAGATAGGCCGAAAACGCGATGTGCAGTTGCGCTTCGCTGGCCCCGAGATCATGGGCGATGTGTGGCAACCCAACCAGATACATATCAATGCCAGACGGATAAAGCAGTACCAGCGCAAAACTACAGAACAGAAAACGAGCCATAAAACCCCCATGAATGCAGGCAAGCAGAATAGGGGGAGAAAGGGAAAGAGGCGAGTTGCCATTTGGACAATGGTGATTTCCTGAGGGGAAACCACCATTCAGTAGCAGGGTTCACTTACCAATGCAGAAGCTTGAGAAGATCCGCCCTAACAGATCATCCGACGTAAACTCCCCGGTGATCTCACTCAGATTCTGCTGCGCCAGGCGCAGCTCTTCTGCCAGCAGTTCACCCGCCCATGCGCCAATCAGCTGGGCTTTGCCCTGCTCGAGGTGACGTGCCGCCTCTTCCAGCGCCTGGAGGTGGCGACGGCGCGCCAGGAAGCCGCCTTCCATGCTGGTGTCAAAGCCCATGCTCTGCTTGAGATGGTTACGCAGGTCATCAACGCCCTCGCCGGTGCGGGCCGACAGACGGATAAGTGAGTGACCATTCACATCGCTGATGCCCAGCGTTTCGCCGGTAACGTCTGCTTTGTTACGCACCACGGTGATCGGCAGTTTAGCCGGCAGACGGGCGATAAAGTCCGGCCAGATCTCCGCCGGGTCAACGGCGTCGGTCGTGGTGCCATCTACCATAAACAGCACTCGGTCGGCCTGCTCAATCTCCTGCCAGGCTCTCTCGATACCAATACGCTCCACTTCGTCGCTGGCATCACGCAGACCCGCGGTGTCGATGATATGCAACGGCATGCCATCAATGTGAATATGCTCGCGCAGCACGTCACGGGTGGTCCCGGCAATGTCGGTCACGATCGCCGCTTCGCGGCCCGCCAGGGCGTTCAGCAGGCTCGATTTCCCGGCATTCGGACGACCCGCGATGACCACCTTCATCCCTTCACGCAGCAGGCTCCCCTGACGCGCTTCAGCGCGAACGGCATCGAGATCGGCCATCACATCATTGAGCTGGGCTTCAATTTTGCCGTCAGAGAGAAAGTCGATTTCCTCATCCGGGAAGTCAATCGCTGCTTCGACGTAGATCCTGAGGTGAGTAAGTGCTTCCACCAGGTGATTTACGCGTGCGGAAAACGCGCCCTGCAACGAGTTCAGGGCAGAGCGAGCCGCCTGTTCAGAGCTGGCGTCGATCAGGTCTGCAATCGCCTCGGCTTGTGCCAGGTCGAGCTTGTCGTTGAGGAAGGCACGTTCGGAGAACTCACCCGGCTTTGCAATGCGCAGGCCCGGCAATGTCAGAATGCGTTTTAACAGCAGGTCGAGGATGACCGGGCCACCGTGACCCTGCAGCTCCAGCACGTCTTCACCGGTAAAGGAGTTCGGGCCGGGGAACCACAGCGCAATGCCCTGATCCAGTGGGGTACCGTCGGTATCTTTAAACGGCAGATAATCAGCGTAGCGCGGCTTTGGCAGTTTACCCAGCACCGCTTCAGCGACCTCGCGCGCCTTCAGGCCGGAGATACGCAAAATGCCTACACCACCGCGTCCCGGTGGGGTTGCCTGGGCGACGATAGTGTCGTTATGGCTCATGGTTGCTCTCGTTCAAAACAAATAAAAAAGGCGGTCAATCGACCGCCCTTATTTTAGCGTTAACTCACCGAATCAGGACTTTTTCTTTTCGCGGCTATGCAGGCCACGTTTTTCCAGACCACGGTAAATCAGCTGCTGCTGGATGATGGTCACCAGGTTGCTGACGATATAGTACAGCACCAGACCTGACGGGAACCACAGGAAGAACACGGTGAAGATGACCGGCATGAAGGTCATGATCTTCTGCTGCATCGGGTCGGTCACCGTGGTCGGAGACATCTTCTGGATGAAGAACATCGTCACGCCCATCAGGATCGGCAGGATGTAGTATGGGTCCTGTGCGGACAGGTCATGGATCCACAGTGCGAACGGCGCATGGCGCAGCTCAACGGAACCCATCAGCATGTAGTACAGCGCAAGGAAGATAGGCATCTGAATCAGCAGCGGGAAGCAGCCACCCAGTGGGTTCACTTTCTCTGCTTTATACAGGGCCATCATCTCCTGGCTCTGACGCTGTTTGTCATCGCCCAGACGCTCGCGCATTGCCTGAATCTTCGGCTGCAGCATACGCATCTTCGCCATGGAGGTGTACTGCGCTTTAGTCAGCGGGTACATGATGCCACGCACGATGAAGGTGATAACGATGATGGAGAAGCCCCAGTTACCCAGGAAGCTGTGGATGAACTTCAGCAGCTTAAACAGAGGCTGAGAGATGAACCACAACCAGCCGTAATCGACGGTCAGATCCAGGTGTGGCGCAACTGCGGCCATCTTGTCCTGGATTTCAGGGCCCACCCACAGGGTGCTTGCCAGCTTACCGGTTTGACCCGGCTGAACCAGAACCGGCTGAGATTTGTAGCCGATGGCTGCAATACCGTTGCCCAGGTTCGCGGTGTAGAAGTTGTTGGTACCGTCGTTATTTGGCACCCATGCCGTCGCGAAATACTGCTGCAGCATGGCCACCCAACCGCCTTTAGCGCTGACGTTCAGGTTTTCGTTATCGGCAATGGTGTCGAATTTGTATTTCTCATACTTCGCATCAGGCGTGGAGTACGCCGCGCCACGGAAGGTATGCAGCGCAAAGTTGCTGCTTCCGGTGTCACGGTGAGACGGCAGATTGATGGACTGCTTCAGCTGACCAAAGGTCGATACTTCCAGCGGTTTCGCACCGGCGTTCTGTACGCTGTAGCCCACGTTCACTGCGTATTCACCGCGTTTCAGGGTGAAGGTTTTGGTGAACGTGTTGCCTGCCGCGTCGGTGTAGGTCATCGGGATAACGAGTTCGTTCTGACCATCAGCCAGTACAAAAGTGTCGTTCTCGACGTTGTACAGTGGACGCGCACCGTTAGCCGGGTTATCCGGGCCATCACGACCGGTCAGGCCGCTCTGCGCCTGATAGATAAACTCAGGCGTGGTTTCCAGTAACTGGAACGGTTCGGTAGACTTCAGCTCTTTCGGGTAGGTCAACAGCAGCGCCTGCTCAACATCACCACCACGGGTGTTGATAGTCAGCTCAAGCACATCGGTCTTAACCGTAATCTGTTTCCCCTGGCCACTGGCCGGTACGCCCTGGTCGGCGGCGCTACCCGCTGCGGTGGTCGTGGTCTGCGTGGTCTGCTGCTGGGGTTGAGGATTTTTATCCTGCTCCCATGCCTGCCAGATCATGAAAGACACGAACAACAAAGCGATGATAAGAAGATTGCGTTGCGAATCCATCGTTAGTGTTCTCTGGTATCAAAGGGTCCTGGGGGGACGGGGTCGTCTCCACCTGGGTGTAAAGGGTGGCATTTTAATACGCGTTTCACCGTCAACCAACTGCCTTTTATCACTCCAAACCTGCGCAATGCCTCAATTCCGTAGCTTGAGCATGTTGGCGTGAAACGGCAGTGCGGCCCGAGTAGCGGACTAATCAGGCGTTGATAGACCCGAATGAGGGCTATCAGGACCCGAGAGCCAGGCGACAGTGGCGGCGCCATAATTTTTCCAACGCTTCCGAGAGAGCACGGTTATCGAGGTCGGCAATCCCTTTTTTCGCCACCACCACGAAATCCATAGAAGGCAGTTCGTGCTGACGTAAACGGAAGCTTTCACGCGTCAGACGTTTAATCCGGTTGCGTTCATGCGCACGCTTAACGTTTTTCTTGGCGACAGTAAGACCGATGCGGGGATGCCCCAGCGAATTCAGGCGGCCGAGGATGGTGATTTGCGGCGTGCCAGCCCGTTGTGGCTGCTGGAAGACGAAAGTGAATTGAGTGGGAGTTAACAAACGTAACTCCCTGGGAAATGCTAGCTTAACCACTCAGGGGTTAGCTTTATTACTTGGAAACGGTCAGACGAGCGCGGCCTTTAGCACGACGACGTGCCAGAACCTGACGACCATTTTTAGTAGCCATACGAGCACGGAAGCCGTGAGAACGGTTGCGCTTCAGTACAGACGGTTGAAAAGTGCGTTTCATGGCGATTTCTACCTAAACTTGAATAAATTCACTGACTTTTGCGTATACCCGAACGAGATTCGAACGACTAACGCCTCAGCGTGGGTGATTAAAGAGGCCGGATTGTAATAATTGTACACTCCGGAGTCAATTCTCTTTCCTTATTTCCCGCGTATTTCCGCACGATTTCGCGTGGAAAATGAGCAGCGGACGACGCAGGAAGATGAGCATCACGCGCCGGGTCGAGGATTATACGGTCTCATCAACAAAGCGCAAGGATCGTCCTGGATCTTCGTTAGATCATTTAAGCAAAAAATTGTCTGTTCTCATTAAATTTTCCAATATGCGGGCTAAATCGTGGGGCACTCCTGCCAGGATCGTTTACACTTACCCGGTTTCGGATCTTCCTGTGGATAAATCGGGAAGAATCTGTGAGAAACAGAAGATCTCTGGCTCAGTTTAGGCTATGATCCGCGGTCCCGATCGGGATCCAACGATCCTGGCCGGGCATAAACACAACATCGTTCAGGTTGTCTCAACGATGGCGTGTATAACCGCAGATAGCGGTTCGCACATCACCCTGATGGGGTCATGTCGGTGTGCGCCAACAATCATGAATATTCAATAGTTTTCTTTTATTGTTCGAGTGGAGTCCGCCGTGTCACTTTCGCTTTGGCAGCAGTGTCTTGCCCGATTGCAGGATGAGTTACCAGCCACAGAATTCAGTATGTGGATCCGCCCGTTGCAGGCGGAACTGAGCGATAACACGCTGGCTTTGTATGCGCCAAACCGTTTTGTGCTCGATTGGGTAAGGGACAAGTACCTTAATAACATCAACGGACTGCTGAATGATTTCTGCGGGTCAGACGCCCCGCAACTGCGCTTTGAAGTGGGCACAAAGCCGGTCACCCAGACGGTGCGTGAAACCGTAAACGTGGCGGCGCCTGCTCAGGCCGCACCCGCGCCGGCTCCTCGCGTTGCCCCTGCCGCTCGTCCAGGTTGGGATAACGTTCCTGCCCCGGCAGAACCGACCTACCGCTCTAACGTTAACGTCAAACACACCTTCGATAACTTCGTGGAAGGTAAATCGAACCAGCTGGCACGCGCGGCGGCTCGGCAGGTGGCAGATAACCCTGGTGGTGCCTATAACCCGTTGTTCCTCTATGGCGGCACGGGTCTGGGTAAAACGCACCTTCTGCACGCGGTGGGTAACGGCATTATGGCGCGCAAGCCCAATGCGAAAGTGGTGTATATGCACTCCGAGCGCTTCGTTCAGGACATGGTAAAGGCCCTGCAAAACAATGCGATCGAAGAGTTTAAACGCTATTATCGTTCTGTTGATGCGCTGCTGATCGATGACATTCAGTTCTTTGCGAATAAAGAACGATCGCAGGAGGAGTTTTTCCACACCTTCAATGCGCTGCTGGAAGGTAACCAGCAGATCATTTTGACCTCGGATCGTTATCCCAAAGAGATCAACGGTGTGGAAGATCGTCTGAAATCCCGCTTCGGCTGGGGCCTGACCGTGGCGATCGAGCCGCCGGAGCTGGAAACCCGCGTCGCGATCCTGATGAAAAAAGCCGATGAGAATGACATTCGCCTGCCGGGTGAAGTGGCATTCTTCATTGCCAAGCGCCTGCGCTCAAATGTACGTGAGCTGGAAGGGGCGCTGAACCGCGTCATCGCCAATGCCAACTTTACCGGCCGCGCGATCACCATCGACTTTGTGCGTGAAGCGCTGCGCGATTTGCTGGCACTGCAGGAAAAACTGGTCACTATCGACAATATTCAGAAGACGGTGGCTGAGTACTACAAAATCAAAGTGGCAGATTTACTGTCTAAACGTCGTTCCCGCTCGGTGGCGCGCCCGCGTCAGATGGCGATGGCGCTGGCAAAGGAGTTAACCAACCACAGTCTGCCGGAGATCGGCGATGCGTTTGGTGGCCGTGACCATACGACCGTGCTGCACGCTTGTCGCAAGATTGAGCAGTTACGCGAAGAAAGCCACGACATAAAAGAAGATTTTTCCAATTTAATCAGAACATTATCATCGTGACGCTATGAAATTTACCGTTGAACGTGAACATTTATTAAAACCGCTGCAACAGGTGAGTGGCCCATTAGGTGGCCGCCCAACGCTGCCTATCCTCGGAAACCTGCTGCTTCAGGTCGCGGACGGTACGCTGTCGCTGACCGGCACAGACCTGGAAATGGAAATGATCGCGCGCGTTACGCTGACTCAGCCGCACGACGCAGGCGCGACCACGGTTCCGGCACGTAAATTCTTTGATATCTGCCGTGGGCTGCCGGAAGGCGCTGAGATCGCGGTGCAGCTGGAAGGCGACCGTATGCTGGTGCGCTCTGGCCGCAGCCGTTTCTCCCTCTCTACGCTGCCTGCTGCTGACTTCCCGAACCTGGATGACTGGCAAAGTGAAGTTGAATTCACCCTGCCGCAGGCGACGATGAAGCGTCTGATTGAAGCCACGCAGTTCTCTATGGCGCACCAGGACGTTCGTTACTATTTAAACGGCATGCTGTTCGAAACCGAAGGTGAAGAGCTGCGTACCGTGGCCACCGACGGTCACCGTCTGGCGGTTTGTTCTATGCCGATTGGTGACGCGCTGCCAAACCATTCGGTGATCGTGCCGCGTAAAGGCGTGATTGAGCTGATGCGTATGCTCGACGGTGGCGACACGCCGCTGCGCGTGCAGATTGGCAGCAACAACATCCGCGCACACGTGGGCGATTTCGTCTTCACATCCAAGCTGGTTGATGGTCGTTTCCCGGATTATCGCCGCGTATTGCCGAAGAATCCGGACAAAACGCTGGAAGCGGGTTGCGATAGCCTTAAGCAGGCATTTGCCCGTGCGGCGATTCTCTCTAACGAGAAATTCCGTGGGGTGCGCCTGTATGTGAGCGAAAACCAGATCAAAATCACCGCCAACAACCCGGAGCAGGAAGAGGCAGAAGAGATTCTGGATGTCACCTACGCCGGGGCTGAGATGGAAATCGGCTTCAACGTCAGCTACGTGCTGGATGTGCTGAATGCACTGAAATGCGAGAACGTTCGCATTCTGCTGACTGACTCCGTTTCGAGCGTACAGATTGAAGATGCGGCCAGCCAAAGCGCGGCTTATGTTGTCATGCCAATGAGACTGTAATGTCGCTCACCCGTCTGTTGATCCGCGACTTTCGCAATATCGAAAGCGCGGATCTCGCTTTATCCCCTGGCTTTAACTTCCTGGTTGGCGCGAACGGCAGCGGCAAAACCAGCGTGCTTGAAGCCATCTATACGCTCGGCCACGGCCGGGCGTTTCGCAGTTTGCAGATTGGGCGCGTGATTCGCCACGAGCAGGAATCCTTTGTCCTGCACGGGCGTTTGCAGGGGGCGGAGCGGGAAACCGCCATTGGCCTGACCAAGGACAAGCAGGGCGACAGCAAGGTGCGCATCGACGGTACCGACGGCCACAAAGTGGCGGAGCTGGCGCTGCTGATGCCGATGCAGCTGATCACGCCGGAGGGGTTTACTTTACTCAACGGCGGCCCCAAATACAGAAGAGCGTTCCTCGACTGGGGATGCTTTCACAACGAAGCCGGTTTCTTTAACGCCTGGAGCAATCTGAAGCGTCTGCTTAAGCAGCGTAACGCCGCATTGCGCCAGGTGACGCGTTACGCCCAGCTGCGTCCGTGGGATATGGAACTCATTCCCCTTGCGGAACAAATCAGCCGCTGGCGTGCCGAATACAGCGCGGGTATTGCCGAAGATATGGCCGACACCTGCAAACAGTTTTTACCTGAATTTTCTCTCACCTTCTCCTTCCAGCGTGGCTGGGAAAAAGAGACGGATTATGCCGACGTGCTGGAGAGAAACTTCGAGCGCGACCGTATGTTGACCTACACCGCGCACGGCCCGCACAAGGCGGATTTCCGCATTCGTGCTGACGGTGCGCCGGTGGAAGACACACTGTCGCGTGGGCAGCTCAAGCTCCTGATGTGCGCGCTGCGCCTGGCGCAGGGGGAGTTTTTAACCCGTGAGAGCGGGCGACGCTGCCTGTACCTGATAGATGATTTTGCCTCGGAACTTGACGACGCGCGGCGCGGACTGCTTGCCAGCCGCTTAAAAGCCACGCAGTCGCAGGTTTTCGTCAGCGCCATTAGCGCTGAACACGTTATGGACATGTCGGACGAAAATTCGAAGATGTTTACCGTGGAAAAGGGTAAAATAACGGATTAACCCAAGTTGAAATGAGCGAGAAACGTTGATGTCGAATTCTTATGACTCCTCCAGTATCAAAGTCCTGAAAGGGCTGGATGCGGTGCGTAAGCGCCCGGGTATGTATATCGGCGATACGGATGACGGCACCGGTCTGCACCACATGGTATTCGAGGTGGTAGATAACGCTATCGACGAAGCGCTCGCGGGTCACTGTAAAGACATTATCGTCACCATCCACGCCGATAACTCCGTTTCCGTACAGGATGACGGCCGTGGTATCCCGACCGGTATCCACCCGGAAGAGGGCGTGTCTGCTGCAGAAGTGATCATGACCGTTCTGCACGCAGGCGGTAAATTTGACGATAACTCCTATAAAGTCTCCGGCGGCCTGCACGGCGTAGGTGTTTCCGTGGTAAACGCCCTGTCGCAGAAACTGGAACTGGTTATCCAGCGCGAAGGCAAAATTCACCGTCAGATCTATCAGCACGGCGTGCCTGAAGCGCCACTGGCGGTGACCGGCGATACCGAAAAAACCGGTACCATGGTGCGTTTCTGGCCGAGCCTCGAAACCTTCACCAACGTCACCGAATTCGAGTACGACATCCTGGCAAAACGCCTGCGTGAACTGTCGTTCCTGAACTCCGGCGTCTCAATTCGTCTGCGTGACAAACGCGACAACAAAGAAGACCACTTCCACTATGAAGGTGGTATCAAAGCGTTCGTTGAATACCTGAACAAGAACAAAACGCCAATTCACCCAAATATCTTCTATTTCTCCACCGAAAAAGACGGTATCGGCGTGGAAGTGGCCCTGCAGTGGAACGATGGTTTCCAGGAAAACATCTACTGCTTCACTAACAACATTCCACAGCGTGACGGTGGTACGCACCTTGCAGGCTTCCGTGCGGCGATGACCCGTACCCTGAACGCCTATATGGACAAAGAAGGCTACAGCAAGAAAGCGAAAGTCAGCGCCACCGGTGATGACGCCCGTGAAGGCCTGATTGCCGTGGTTTCCGTGAAGGTGCCGGATCCGAAGTTCTCCTCACAGACCAAAGACAAGCTGGTCTCCTCTGAGGTGAAATCGGCGGTTGAACAGCAGATGAACGAACTGCTGAGCGACTACCTGCAGGAAAACCCTAACGACGCGAAAATTGTTGTTGGTAAAATTATCGATGCAGCGCGTGCCCGTGAAGCGGCGCGTAAAGCCCGTGAAATGACCCGTCGTAAAGGCGCGCTGGACTTAGCTGGCCTGCCGGGCAAACTGGCTGACTGCCAGGAACGTGACCCGGCGCTGTCCGAACTGTACCTTGTGGAAGGGGACTCCGCGGGCGGTTCTGCGAAGCAGGGCCGTAACCGTAAGAACCAGGCTATCCTGCCTTTGAAAGGTAAAATCCTCAACGTTGAGAAAGCGCGTTTCGACAAAATGCTCTCTTCACAGGAAGTAGCGACGCTGATCACCGCGCTGGGTTGCGGCATTGGCCGTGACGAATACAACCCGGACAAGCTGCGCTATCACAGCATCATCATCATGACCGATGCGGACGTCGATGGCTCGCATATCCGTACGCTGCTGTTGACCTTCTTCTACCGTCAGATGCCGGAAATCGTTGAACGTGGCCACGTCTACATTGCACAGCCGCCGCTGTACAAAGTGAAGAAAGGCAAACAGGAACAGTACATTAAAGATGACGACGCGATGGATCAGTACCAAATCGCGATCGCACTTGATGGCGCGACCCTGCACGCAAACTCCAGCGCCCCGGCACTGGCAGGTGAGCCGCTGGAGCGTCTGGTGTCTGAGTTCAACGCCACGCAGAAAATGATTGGTCGTATGGAGCGTCGCTATCCAAAAGCGCTGCTGAAGGAGCTGGTCTATCAGCCAACCCTGACTGAAGCCGATCTGAGCAACGAGCAGGCTGTGACCCGCTGGGTAAACGCTCTGGTGAGCGAGCTGAACGAGAAAGAGCAGCACGGTAGCCAGTGGAAGTTCGACGTTCAGCAGAATGCTGCTCAGCAGTTTGAGCCGATTATTCGCGTGCGTACCCACGGCGTCGATACCGATTACCCGCTGGAGCACGAGTTTGTGACCGGCCCGGAATACCGTCGTATCTGTACCCTCGGCGAGAAATTGCGCGGTCTGATTGAAGACGATGCATTCATCGAACGTGGCGAACGTCGTCAGCCGGTAGCCAGCTTCGAGCAGGCGCTGGACTGGCTGGTGAAAGAGTCCCGTCGCGGCCTTTCTATCCAGCGTTATAAAGGTCTGGGCGAAATGAACCCGGATCAGCTGTGGGAAACCACCATGGATCCGGAAAGCCGTCGCATGCTGCGCGTTACCGTTAAAGACGCGATTGCTGCCGACCAGCTGTTCACCACCCTGATGGGTGATGCGGTTGAACCACGTCGTGCCTTCATCGAAGAGAACGCGCTGAAAGCGGCGAATATTGATATTTAATCGTTGTTACACAGCACGACTCAGGCCGCGCATTTAGCGCGGCTTTTTTTTGGGCGGAGGCATTTCCAGCGACAGCACTGATGGTAGTCGGCTGGCAAGCGTATCGACGGCAATTCTGACTCTGAGTGGCAGATGCGGCGTCTGTTGCCAGACCGCGTGAACGTCGAAGCGCACATCCGGCGCCTGCTTTAAAAGCGGGATGAGTTTTCCCTGATGAATTTCTCTGCTGGCCATCCAGCAGGGCAACCATGCAATGCCGTGGCCTGCCAGCGCTGCGTCGCAAATCGCCTGCAAATCATCCATATTGAGGGATGAGCGGGGAGTAAAGGTGTGCGACGTTCCTTCGTTATCCATCAGTTGCCAGGGTAACACTCTGCCTGCGCGCAGATAGTTAATGGCCGTATGGCGAGGTAAATCCGCAACGGTTTCTGGCAGACCGCTTTTCTGCAGATAATCTGGTGCGGCGCACAGCACCATGCGATGTTCTCCCAGTCTTCTGGCCACCAGAACGCTACTGTCCTGCAGCGTGCCGTTGCGCACCGCCATATCAAACCCTTCCTCTACGAGATCCACCACGCGGTCGCTGAATGACATTTCCAGCTCAAGACCGGGATGTTCCTGCGCCAGTTCTATCAGCAGTGGGGCGACACACTGGCGACCAAACAGCACCGGCATGGCCACACGCAGGCGGCCTCTGACCTGCTGCTTCCCCGTTTCCAGCAGGGTTTCTGCGCCCCGAATCTCCTCCAGTGCGCGCAGGCAGCGCTCATAAAAAAGCGCCCCGTTATCGGTCAGGCTTTGGCTGCGGGTGGTGCGGTGAAACAGACGGACTCCGAGCCGCTCTTCCAGGCGAGCAATGCTTTTTCCCACCGCGGAGCGTGACAAATGCAGGCGGATCGCGGCCTGCGCAAAACTGCCCGCCTCCACGGCGGCCACAAAAACGGGAATATCCTTCAGCGAACTGGTCATGGATTGTTTCCATTATGGCGTCAATAGTGGGAAAAGTTATCGCTACTGGCAATCTGGAGTCAACGGTAGACTGTCGATACTGAAGCTCATTTAACGGCAGGAGAAAAACGATGGCAGAGACAATGCAACGCTGGTCAATGGACGCTCTCGGGCGCGAGAATCTCAAACTCACCCAGGAGCCCATTCCTGCGCCAGGTCCAGGCGAAGTGCGCGTGCGGGTGAATGCCGTTGCGCTCAACTATCGCGATAAAATGGTTATTGAAGGCATTATGCCGATCCCGCTCTCCTTCCCGTTCACACCGGCGTCTGATATGGCCGGCGTGGTGGACAGCATTGGTGAAGGCGTGACGCGTTTCAAACCCGGTGCCCGTGTTATCTCGACGTTCTTCCCGGAGTGGATGGACGGCAAGCCGCAGGCGGATGCCCGCGATTTGCCTTATAAAACGAGCGGAGGGTACTTCCCGGGGATGCTGGCTGAGTACGTGATCGTGAATGAAAACGGGCTTGTGGCCGCTCCGGAAACCCTGGATGACGTTGAGGCCAGCACATTACCGTGTGCAGGGCTAACCGCCTGGTTTGCGCTGGTGGAGCGCGGGAACTTGCGAGCCGGACAATCGGTGCTGGTACAAGGCACCGGCGGGGTGGCGATTTTCGCACTGCAAATTGCAAAAGCACTCGGTGCAGAGGTTTACGTGACCTCGGGGAGTGATGAAAAGCTGGCGCGGGCCAAAAAACTGGGAGCCGATCGGGGTATCAACCGGCTGAAAGGTGACTGGGCTGAAGCGCTTTTAACGCTGACTCAGGATCGCGGCATTGACCACATTATTGAAACCGTGGGGGGAGAAAACCTGCAGCACTCCCTGCGTGCCGTCGCCGTTCATGGACGCATCTCGGTGATTGGCGTGCTGGCCGGGAGCGAGATTACGCTATCAGCGGGTGAGTTGTTGCTGAAATCCCCGGTTATCCAGGGGATTGGTGTCGGGCATCGCCGTGCGCTGGAAGAGTTTGTCCGCGCCGTGGAGGTGACAGGGCTGAAACCGGTCATTGAGCAGCGCTACCGTTTTGACCAGCTGGAGCAGGCGCTGGAACACCTCGATCGCGGCGCGTTTGGTAAAATCGTCCTCACCCGCGAGTGAGCCAACGTTCCCCGGGATTGCGGAAAAAGGGGTTTTCTGTTGCGCAATGTAGCTCTATTTTTGTGTGCTTAATCGCGTTAGCATGAGGTAGCACTCATTTATCCCGGGGACCTCATGGCTATCAAACTCATTGCAATCGATATGGACGGCACGCTGCTGCTGCCAGACCACACTATCTCTCCAGCCGTTAAAAACGCAATCGCCGCGGCGCGCGCAAAGGGCGTGAATGTGGTACTGACCACCGGGCGTCCGTATGCGGGCGTGCACAGCTACCTCAAAGAGCTACACATGAATCAGCCGGGCGATTACTGCATCACCTATAACGGCGCGCTGGTGCAGAAAGCGGCGGACGGCAGCACGGTTGCGCAAACCGCGCTGAATTATGATGACTATCTGTTCCTGGAAAAACTGTCCCGTGAAGTCGGGTCTCACTTCCACGCGCTCGATCGTACAACGCTCTACACCGCTAACCGCGACATCAGCTATTACACCGTGCACGAATCGTATGTCGCCACCATTCCGCTGGTGTTCTGTGAAGCAGAAAAAATGGATCCGAACACTCAGTTCCTGAAAGTGATGATGATCGATGAGCCTGAGATCCTCGATAAAGCCATTGCGCGCATCCCGGCGGAGGTCAAAGAGAAATACACCGTGCTGAAAAGCGCACCGTACTTCCTCGAAATCCTCGATAAACGCGTCAATAAGGGCACCGGCGTGAAGTCGCTTGCCGACGCGCTGGGCATTAAGCCTGAAGAGATCATGGCCCTGGGCGATCAGGAAAACGACATCGCAATGATTGAATACGCGGGTATGGGCGTGGCGATGGAAAACGCCATCCCGTCAGTGAAAGAAGTGGCGAAATTCGTCACCAAATCTAACCTGGAAGACGGCGTGGCTTACGCGATTGAGAAATTTGTCCTGTCTTAGCAGTCGCCCTTAATCATCAGCCTCGGTTATCAACCGGGGCTTTTTTTGGCCCTGAGTTTATTGAATTGTTCTTTTTGTGATCTTGATTGTAGTACAACATTAACTGATTGTACTACATTGTCGCCAAGGCAAAGGCGAAAGGCCTCACGTTTGTACTGCAAAAGTGAGGCGAAATTCAGCGGTCGCGGTAAAGTAGTGATGGACTTACAGAGCACAAGGACTCTCCATGACTCTCAATAAAACCGATCGCATTGTCATCACGCTGGGTACACAGATTGTGGGTGGCAAATATGTTCCCGGCTCGCCGCTGCCGGCAGAGGCAGAACTGTGTGAGGAGTTTGAAACCTCCCGCAACATCATCCGGGAAGTGTTCCGCTCGCTGATGGCGAAGCGGCTGATTGAAATGAAACGCTATCGCGGCGCGTTTGTTGCCCCGCGTAACCAGTGGAACTACCTCGATACCGATGTTCTGCAGTGGGTACTGGAAAACGATTACGACCCGCGGCTGATTGGCGCCATGAGCGAGGTACGAAACCTGGTAGAACCGGCTATCGCCCGCTGGGCGGCAGAGCGCGCCACCTCAGGTGACCTGGCGCAGATTGAGTCGGCGCTGAACGACATGATCGCCAATAACCAGAACCGTGAGGCATTTAACGAGGCGGATATTCGCTACCACGAGGCGGTACTGCAGTCGGTGCATAACCCGGTGTTACAGCAGCTTAGCGTGGCGATCAGCTCGCTACAGCGAGCAGTATTTGAACGTACCTGGATGGGTGATGAGGCCAATATGCCAAAAACGCTCCAGGAACATAAAGCGCTGTTCGATGCGATACGGCATCAGGACGGCGATGCGGCAGAGCAGGCGGCGCTCACCATGATTGCCAGCTCAACACGAAGGCTGAAGGAAATCACATGACATCACGCTACATCGCAATTGACTGGGGATCGACCAATCTGCGCGCCTGGCTGTACCAGGGCGAGCAGTGCCTGGAGAGCAGGCAATCAGAAGCAGGCGTGACGCGTCTGAACGGAAAAACCCCCGAGGCGGTGTTAGCAGAGGTGACACAAAACTGGCGCGACAGCGCCACGCCCGTGGTGATGGCGGGGATGGTGGGCAGCAACGTGGGCTGGAAAATCGCGCCTTATCTGCCTGTTCCTGTCTCTTTCTCCGCCATTGGCGAGCAGTTAACGTCCGTTGGCGACAATATCTGGATTGTTCCCGGTTTGTGCGTCTCGCGCGACGATAACCATAACGTGATGCGCGGCGAAGAGACACAGCTGCTCGGTGCGCGCACGCTTTCTCCTTCTTCTGTCTACGTCATGCCCGGCACGCACTGCAAGTGGGTCCGGGCAGATGCAGAGCATATCCACGATTTTCGCACCGTGATGACCGGCGAATTGCACCATTTGCTGCTTAATCATTCGCTGTTGGGGGCCGGTTTACCGGAGCAGGTTCCGTCGCCGGAGGCGTTTGCTGCTGGCCTTGATCGTGGGATCGCTTCTCCTGATGTTTTGCCGCAACTTTTTGAGGTTCGCGCCTCGCACGTGCTGGGAAATCTCCCGCGCGAGCAGGTCAGCGAGTTTCTTTCTGGCCTGCTGATTGGCGCAGAAGTCGCCAGCATGCGTGAGTTCGTCGGGCGCGAGCAGGCTGTCACGATTGTCGCTGGTGCAGCGCTGACGTCGCGCTACGAGCAGGCGTTTCGCGCGATTGGCCGTGAAGTATCAACGGTATCCGGTGACACGGCATTTCAGGCAGGAATAAGGAGCATCGCTCATGCAGTGGCAAACTAGTCTTCCCCTTATCGCAATCTTGCGCGGCATTACCCCCGACGAGGCGCTGGCGCACGTCGGTGCCGTGATCGACGCTGGATTCGACGCGGTGGAAATCCCGCTCAACTCCCCCGAATGGGAAAAAAGTATTCCGACAGTGGTGGAGGCCTTTGGTGATAAAGCGCTGATTGGCGCAGGAACCGTCTTGCAGCCGGAGCAGGTGGAGAGGCTGGCAAAGATGGGCTGCAAGCTCATCGTCACCCCCAACATCAACCCCGAGGTGATCCGCCGCGCGGTGAGCTATGGAATGACCGTGTGTCCAGGATGCGCGACGGCAACCGAAGCCTTTACCGCCCTCGATGCGGGTGCGCAGTCGCTCAAAATTTTCCCCTCTTCAGCCTTTGGTCCTGACTATATCAAAGCACTGAAAGCGGTCTTGCCCGCCAGCGTGCCGGTCTTTGCCGTGGGCGGCGTGACGCCAGAAAACCTGGCGCAGTGGATTAACGCCGGTTGTGTGGGCGCGGGGCTGGGCAGCGATCTCTATCGCGCCGGACAGTCCGTTGAGCGTACTGCGCAGCAGGCGGCAGCATTTGTGAAAGCGTATCGAGAGGCAGTGCAATGAAAATAACCAAACTCACCACGTACCGTTTACCCCCGCGCTGGATGTTCCTGAAAATTGAAACCGATGAAGGCGTGGTTGGCTGGGGCGAACCGGTGATAGAAGGGCGCGCGCGCACCGTGGAGGCCGCGGTGCATGAGCTGGGGGAATACCTGATTGGACAGGATCCGGCACGCATTAACGACCTGTGGCAGGTGATGTACCGGGCGGGCTTTTATCGCGGCGGTCCAATCCTGATGAGCGCCATCGCCGGTATTGACCAGGCGCTGTGGGATATCAAAGGCAAAGTGCTGAATGCCCCGGTCTGGCAGCTGATGGGCGGCCTGGTACGCGACAAAATCAAAGCCTACAGCTGGGTGGGTGGCGACCGTCCTGCGGAAGTGATCGACGGCATTACGCAGCTGCGCAATATCGGCTTCGATACTTTTAAGCTCAACGGCTGTGAAGAGATGGGCGTGATCGACAACTCGCGCGCGGTGGACCGGGCGGTGAATACCGTGGCGCAAATCCGTGAAGCTTTCGGTAATGAGATAGAGTTTGGTCTGGATTTCCACGGACGCGTCAGTGCGCCAATGGCCAAAGTGCTGATTAAAGAGCTGGAGCCCTATCGTCCGCTGTTTATTGAAGAGCCCGTGCTGGCCGAGCAGGCGGAATACTATCCGAAACTGGCTGAACAGACCCATATTCCTATCGCCGCGGGTGAACGCATGTTCTCGCGCTTCGAGTTTAAACGCGTGCTGGAAGCAGGCGGTATTGCGATCCTGCAACCGGATCTCTCCCATGCGGGCGGCATCACTGAATGCTACAAAATTGCCGGGATGGCGGAAGCCTATGATGTGGCGCTGGCACCGCACTGTCCGCTGGGACCTGTTGCACTTGCGGCCTGCCTGCACGTGGATTTTGTCTCCCGCAACGCCGTGTTCCAGGAGCAGAGCATGGGCATTCACTATAACAAGGGCGCGGAACTGCTCGACTTTGTGAAAAACAAAGAAGACTTCAGCATGGATGGCGGTTTCTTCAAACCATTAATGAAGCCGGGCCTTGGCGTGGACATTGACGAAGCCAAAGTCATTGAGCTCAGTAAAAATGCGCCGGACTGGCGTAACCCGCTGTGGCGTCATGAAGATGGCAGCGTAGCGGAATGGTAAATGCGCGTCATACTTCGCGCTGGTGATGCGTTGGCTGCGTTTTCTTACCCCGGTCACATACTATTGTATGCTCCCGGGGATGCGAAAACTTGCCGCCTTCCCCCAGCACGAATTATTTAGCGCATTCTGTTTACGTTTTTAATTAAAAAAACCAAATACACCCTCTGTAAATTACAGGGCATGGTGAGCGGCTTCGCTATGCCCAAAATCTGGAGACAGATTGCGATGGATATTCCAGTTACTGCTACCAAGACCGGGCGTCGCCGCTACCTGACGCTAATCATGATCTTTATTACTGTGGTCATTTGCTACGTTGACCGCGCCAACCTTGCCGTGGCATCGGCCCATATTCAGGAAGAGTTTGGGATCACCAAAGCGGAAATGGGCTATGTCTTCTCGGCGTTTGCCTGGCTTTATACGCTATGCCAGATCCCCGGCGGCTGGTTCCTCGACCGCGTGGGGTCGCGTCTGACCTACTTCATCGCCATTTTAGGCTGGTCTGTGGCGACCCTGTTCCAGGGCTTCGCGACCGGGCTGATGTCGCTGATTGGCCTGCGTGCTATCACCGGCGTTTTCGAGGCACCCGCGTTCCCCACCAACAACCGTATGGTCACCAGTTGGTTCCCGGAGCATGAACGTGCCTCTGCGGTGGGCTTTTACACCTCCGGGCAGTTTGTCGGCCTGGCGTTCCTGACCCCGCTGTTAATCTGGATCCAGGAGCTGCTAAGCTGGCACTGGGTGTTTATCGTCACCGGTGGGATCGGCATTATCTGGTCCCTGATCTGGTTCAAGGTCTATCAACCGCCGCGTCTGACAAAAAATATCACCAAAGCGGAACTGGACTACATCCGCGACGGTGGCGGCCTGGTAGACGGCGATGCGCCAGTGAAAAAAGAGGCGCGTCAGCCGCTGACCCGCGCGGACTGGAAGCTGGTCTTCCATCGTAAGCTGGTGGGGGTTTATCTCGGTCAGTTTGCGGTTACGTCGACGCTGTGGTTCTTCCTGACCTGGTTCCCGAATTACCTCACTCAGGAAAAGGGGATTACCGCGCTGAAGGCGGGCTTTATGACCACCGTGCCGTTCCTTGCCGCATTCTTTGGCGTGCTGCTCTCGGGCTGGCTGGCGGATAAGCTGGTCAAAAAAGGCGTCTCATTAGGTGTTGCGCGTAAAACGCCGATTATCTGCGGGCTGCTGATCTCAACCTGTATCATGGGCGCCAACTACACCAACGATCCGGTGTGGATTATGACCCTGATGGCGCTCGCGTTCTTCGGCAACGGTTTTGCCTCTATCACCTGGTCGCTGGTGTCATCTCTGGCGCCGATGCGTCTGATTGGCCTCACCGGTGGTGTGTTTAACTTCGTCGGTGGACTCGGCGGGATCACTGTGCCGCTGGTCATCGGCTACCTGGCGCAGGACTACGGCTTTGGCCCGGCTCTGGTCTACATCTCCGCCGTGGCGTTGATTGGCGCGCTCTCCTACATCCTGCTGGTCGGCGACGTGAAACGAGTAGGCTAATCCCTTCGGATGTTTTACCCTGATGCGATAACTGCGCATCAGGGTATCCCATGAAACAAATCACCTTCGCTTCCCGCAACCATCAGCTCACCAATATCAATACCTGGACACCGGACAGCCAGTGGCTGGTCTATGATGTGCGCCCGTCCGGGGCATCGTTCACTGGCGAAACCATTGAGCGGGTAAACGTCAGGACGGGCGAGGTTGAGGTGATTTATCGTGCCACGCACGGCGCGCATGTTGGCGTGGTGACCGTTCATCCTGCACAAGACAAATACGTCTTTATCCACGGCCCGAAAAACCCGGATGCAGACTGGCAATACGATTTTCATCATCGTCAGGGCGTGATTGTCCATAACGGCCAGGCGAGCAACCTCGATGCCATGGATATCACCGCGCCCTATACCGCAGGCGCACTCCGTGGCGGCAGCCATGTCCACGTCTTTAGCCCGAACGGGCAGTTCGTCAGCTTTACCTATAACGACCATGTGTTGCATGAACGCGATCCAAAGCGCGATTTACGTAACGTTGGCGTCGCCGCACCTTTTGGCCCGGTCATCCCGCAGGGCAACCATCCTCATGAATATCCGGGCACCTTCTGGAGCGTGCTGGTAAGCCGCACGACGCTGAACCCACAGCCGGGCAGCGATGAGATCAACCGCGCCTATGAAGAGGGCTGGGTGGGCAACGGCAGGCTGGCGTTTATTGGCGATACCCTGTCTGTGAAAGGCGAAAAAGTGCCTGAACTGTTTATTGTCGATCTGCCCAAAGACGAGCAGGGCTGGAAACAAGCAGGCGATGCGCCATTGCAGGGCACGCCAGAGACGATGCCAGCACCGCCTGCTGGCGTGCTGCAGCGCCGTCTGACCTTTACCCATCAAAAGGCGTATCCGGGGCTGGTGAACGTGCCGCGCCACTGGGTGCGCAGCAACCCGCAGGGTACGCAGATTGCTTTTCTGATGCGTGATGACAACGGCATTGTCCAGCTGTGGCTGATCTCACCGGAGGGGGGCGAGCCGCGTCAGTTAACGCATACCGAAAGCGGTATCCAGTCGGCATTCAACTGGCATCCTTCGGGCGACAGTCTGGGATTTGTGCTGGAAAATCGTATCGCCTGCTGCGATGCGCAGACCGGAGAAGTCACGTTTTTGACGTCCGATCACGGCAATCCGCCGTCTGCCGATGCGGTCGTCTTTTCCCCGAACGGGCGCGCTATTGCATGGATGGAGGAGAAAGAGGGTTTCCGCCAGCTGTGGCTAACGGAAACCGCACAGGATTAGCGTCGCGGCATCTCGGCGGGCGGGATAACGGCGTTGGTTGCCAGATTTTGCTGCTCGCTTTTCTCAACGCGCGAGCGTACGGAACTGTCCGTGCGGAACATATCCCAGGGCAGCAAAAGCGTATCGGCCACTGCCGTGAACGGCATATCGAGGATCACCAGGGATTTGGTGCCCCAGTTCGTGTCATCATCGGAGATCATCGCCGCGCTGGCGCGCGTCCCCGGATATGTTCCTTCTTTACCGCCGGTGTGAGACATCACGCTCGAACACCCGCAAAGTAAAACCACCCCGCTGAACATCGTCAGCTTAATCAGAACATTTTTCATCATCACTCAGTCATCGTTAATGGCACTGCATAGACCTGCAACTCTGGGTTATAGCGAGCCTTGTTGAAAATGAATAGCCCAATAACCCCGCACTGTGGCAGCCATCGCAATTTAACCCTTTGTGCTGTTGTCCCAGTCTAAGCGAGAAGCACAAAAGTGCAAAAAAAAGTGCGAACGTCGCGGTTGAAAACACCGGTTCCAGACCCATTTTAAGAATGTAACCCGATAACGAGCACGCCTGATGGGTGTTCGGGGGCGCAATGGCCTGTCCATGGTGGAAGGCTAAAATTTCTCGCTGATTTCAGGAGCTTTTATTTATGCGTAACTTCGATCTTTCCCCGCTATACCGTTCTGCAATTGGTTTTGACCGCCTGTTTAACCATTTAGAAAATAACCAAAGCCAGAGCAACGGCTACCCTCCATACAATGTTGAGCTGGTTGATGAAAACCACTACCGCATTGCCATTGCTGTCGCCGGTTTTGCAGAGAGCGAACTGGAGATCACCGCGCAGGACAACCTGCTGGTGGTGAAAGGTTCACATACGGCTGAGCAGAAAGAACGTACCTACCTTTACCAGGGCATCGCCGAGCGCAACTTTGAACGCAAGTTCCAGTTAGCGGAGAACATTCACGTTAAAGGCGCGAACCTGGTCAACGGTCTGCTGTTTATCGAGCTGGAACGTGTGATTCCGGAAGAGAAAAAACCGCGCCGTATCGAAATTAATTAATGCCGCGGGTCGCGTCAGCGGCCCACTCAGAATTGCTTGCCGAACCGGGAGCATATGCGAATCCACAAGGATTTGCAGGAACAACTGTGCACAAAAATAAACTGTGCCGAACTCGCTTCTCAGAAGGAGATTTAGTATGCGTAACTACGATTTATCCCCCCTGCTGCGTCAGTGGATTGGTTTTGACAAACTGGCTAACGCCCTGCAAAGCACCACTGAGCACCAGACGTTTCCGCCGTATAACATCGAAAAAAGCGACGATAACCACTATCGCATCACGCTGGCGCTGGCCGGGTTCCGCCAGGACGATCTGGATATCCAGCTCGAAGGCACGCGTCTGACCGTGAAAGGGTCGCCGGAAAAACAAGAAACCGAGACCAAATGGCTGCATCAGGGGCTGGTGACTCAGCCGTTTAGCCTGAGCTTTACCCTGGCAGATCATATGGAAGTCTCCGGCGCGACCTTTACCAACGGGTTGCTGCATATTGACCTGGTCCGTAACGTGCCGGAAGCCATCGCGCCACAGCGTATCGCCATTAGCGAGCGGCCGGCGCTGAATAGCTAATGCTGTGCGGGCTGGTGCCCTCACCCCCAGCCCTCTCCCACAGGGAGAGGGTGAAAAGTTAAAGCCCTGCCCCGGCAGGGCTTTTTTGTGCGCCATCACCCATACAACGCCCTTTACCTCTGAGAGAATCCTTAACATAACTAAGGTTATGCAAGGAAGTGGATCATGAGTGATATCGCGTTAACCGTCAGCGTGTTGGCCCTGGTCGCTGTTGTTGGATTATGGATTGGCAACATCAAAATCCGTGGCGTCGGGTTTGGGATCGGTGGGGTGCTGTTTGGCGGCATTTTTGTCGGGCACTTTGCTGACAAACTCGGGCTGGTTCTCAGCGCCGATATGCTTCACTTTACGCAGGAATTCGGCCTGATCCTCTTCGTCTATACCATCGGCATTCAGGTCGGGCCGGGCTTTTTTGCTTCCCTGCGGGTTTCCGGATTACGCCTCAATCTGTTTGCCCTCGGCATCGTCGTAATGGGCGGGCTGGTCACCGCTATCCTGCATAAACTCTTCGCAATTCCGCTGCCCGTGGTGCTGGGCATTTTCTCCGGGGCCGTGACTAACACGCCCGCGTTGGGTGCGGGCCAGCAAATCCTGCGCGATTTAGGTATCGAACCCGGCATTGTCGACCAGATGGGGATGAGCTATGCCATGGCCTATCCGTTCGGGATTTGCGGCATTCTGCTCTCCATGTGGCTGGTTCGGGTGCTCTTTCGCATTAACGTCGACAAAGAGGCGAAGGACCACGAAACCACGCTTACCAACGGCCATATGCCGATCAAAACCATCAACATTCGCGTCGATAACCCCAATCTGAACAACATGGCGATTCAGGACGTGCCGATCCTGAACAGCGCCAATATCATCTGCTCGCGCCTGAAACGTGACGAAATGCTGATGGTGCCCGCGCCTGGCACCATTATCCGGCAAGGCGATCTGCTGCACCTTGTCGGGCAGCCCGGGGATTTAAACAACGCGCGGCTGGTGATTGGTCAGGAAGTGGATACCTCGCTCTCTACCCGCGGCACCGACATGCGCGTGGAGCGTGTGGTGGTAACTAACGAGCACGTTCTGGGCAAGAAAATACGCGATCTGCAGGTAAAAGAACGTTACGACGTGGTTATCTCTCGTCTCAATCGCGCCGGTGTTGAACTGGTCGCCAGCCCGGAAGCCAGCCTGCAGTTCGGCGATATTCTTAACCTGGTCGGGCGTCCGTCGTCCATTGACGCCGTGGCGGATATGGTCGGTAACGCTCAGCAAAAACTGCAGCAGGTACAAATGCTGCCGGTGTTTATCGGTATCGGGCTGGGCGTGCTGCTTGGCTCCATTCCGCTGTATATACCGGGGTTCCCGGTGGCCCTCAAGCTGGGTCTGGCGGGTGGGCCGCTGATTATGGCGCTGATCCTTGGGCGAATCGGCTGTGTCGGTAAGCTCTACTGGTTTATGCCGCCGAGCGCCAACCTGGCGCTGCGCGAGCTGGGCATTGTGCTGTTTCTGGCGGTCGTCGGGCTAAAATCCGGTGGCGATTTTGTCGATACCCTGGTCAGGGGGGAAGGGATGAGTTGGGTCGGCTACGGCATCTTCATCACCGCGATCCCGCTGCTGACGGTCGGCATACTGGCGCGAATGTTCGCTAAAATGAACTATCTGACGCTCTGCGGCATGCTGGCGGGGTCAATGACGGATCCACCGGCGCTGGCCTTTGCCAATAGCCTGCACGCCACCAGCGGCGCGGCGGCGCTGTCGTACGCTACGGTCTATCCGCTGGTCATGTTCCTGCGCATCATCACCCCGCAGCTACTGGCGGTGCTGTTCTGGGGGATGAGTTAGCAGGTCGTCCGGGTGGATGCGCCGCAGATGGTAGTCCACCTGGTAATCACTGGTATTTCGGAACATCACGGAATAGTTAAGGAACTCGCCGCTGTCGCTGTAGGAGAGAGAGGTAATGCGCAGCAGCGGCGTTTGCTCCGGCAGGTTCATGTAACCAGCGAGTTGTTTATCGGCCAGTACCGGCGTCAGGCTCTCGTAATTGCCGCTGATTGTAATTCCGCACTCCTTCTCGATGTAATCAAACTTTGACCCTTCCAGATGCGCCAGCGAGAGGTTGCGAAACAGCTTCACGGGCATAAAGCTGTCCTCCAGCATCAGCGGTTTTCCGTCCACGTAGCGCACCCGGCGGGAAAAGTAGATCCGCTCATCCACCTGGATCCGCAGCTGGCTGGCGATGGCGGGCGGGGCGGGCATCACTTCAAACTGCAACACCTTGCTCTGTACCTCTTTGCCCTGCTGACGCAGTACCTCCACCAGCCCGGTGAGGTTGGTGGTTTCATGGTGCACATCTTTGCGTGCTACAAACGTCCCGCTGCCGTGCCGCCGCTCAACCAGCCCCCAGCTCACCAGCAGATCCAGCGCCTTGCGAATGGTCATGCGCGCCACGCCAAACTCCTGCGCCAGCGCTTTCTCACCCGGAATGGGGCTGCCGATGTTGTAGTCCGATGAATTCAGCCGTAGCCGTAATCGATCGGCAATGGATTTGTAGATCACCAGTAGACCTCTCTGCCAGTATCAGGGTGTGGATTGCATCCTGACATGTCCATATTTACATCGAAAAGTAGACCTGATTGGTCAAAATAAAACCATGAATGCGATCACGAATCGCAGCGGCACGCCATGTTCGCGCATCAGTAAGTTCTTATGCTCACCTCAGGCCAGCACAAAACCATAAAGGCCTCTCTCCCCTACAGGTTGTTACGTGAGGATTTAAAAATGCTCAGTCAAATACAACGTTTTGGTGGTGCCATGTTTACCCCGGTGTTGCTGTTTCCCTTTGCCGGGATCGTGGTGGGAATCGCCATCATGCTTCGCAATCCGCTTTTCGTGGGCGAAGCCTTAACGGCTCCTGATAATCTGTTCGCGCAGATCGTGCACATCATTGAAGAGGGCGGCTGGGCGGTGTTCCGCAATATGCCGCTGATTTTTGCCGTTGGCTTACCGATTGGTCTGGCGAAGCAGGCGCAGGGCCGCGCCTGTCTGGCGGTGCTGATAAGCTTCCTGACCTGGAACTACTTCATCAACGCGATGGGGATGACCTGGGGCCACTTCTTTGGCGTCGACTTTTCCGCCGAACCGACGGCGGGAAGCGGGCTGGCGATGATTGCCGGGATCAAAACCCTTGATACCAGCATTATTGGGGCCATTGCGATTTCAGGTATTGTCACTGCGATCCATAACCGTTTTTTCGAGAAACCGCTGCCGGTTTTCCTGGGCATTTTCCAGGGCACCTCGTTTGTGGTGATAATCGCGTTTTTCGTCATGATCCCCTGCGCCTGGCTCACGCTGCTGGGCTGGCCGAAAGTGCAGATGGGCATTGAGTCCCTGCAGGCGTTCTTACGCTCCGCCGGTGCGCTTGGGGTATGGGTATATACCTTCCTGGAACGCATTTTGATCCCAACCGGGCTGCACCACTTCGTCTACGGTCCGTTTATCTTTGGCCCGGCCGCTGTTGAGGGTGGGATTCAGGTCTACTGGGCGCAGCATCTTCAGGCGTTCAGCCAGAGCACGCTGCCGCTGAAAACCCTGTTCCCGGAAGGCGGTTTCGCGCTGCACGGCAATTCAAAAGTGTTTGGCTCGGTCGGGATTGCGCTGGCGATCTGGTACACCGCATCAGCGGAAAATCGCGTCAAGGTCGCGGGCCTGCTGATCCCGGCCACGCTTACCGCCGTGCTGGTGGGGATTACCGAACCGCTGGAATTTACTTTCCTGTTTATCTCGCCGTTGCTGTTTGCCATTCACGCCGTGCTGGCGGCCACCATGGCGACGGTGATGTACACCTTTGGCGTGGTGGGCAACATGGGCGGTGGCCTGCTGGACCAGTTCCTGCCGCAAAACTGGATCCCCATGTTCCATAACCACGCTTCAACGGTATTCACCCAGATTGGCATCGGCGTCTGCTTCACCGGCCTTTACTTCGTGGTCTTCAAAACGCTGATTGAGCGTCTGAACCTCAAAACGCCGGGCCGTGAAGAGAGTGAAATCAAACTCTACAGCAAGGCGGACTATAAGGCGGCGCGCGGACAAACCACCGCCCCGGCTGCCGCCAGCCAGCAGGTCGGGCAAGCCGCCGGATTTCTGCAGGCGCTGGGCGGCGCGGCCAACATCGAAAGCATCAACAACTGCGCCACCCGCTTGCGTATCGCGCTGGTCGACATGGCGCAAACCCAAAGCGATGAGGTCTTCAAAGCCCTGGGTGCACATGGCGTGGTGCGACGCGGCAACGGCATACAGGTGATCGTTGGCCTGCACGTTCCCCAGGTGCGCGACCAGCTGGAATCGCTGATGAAAACCCCTTTAACGAATGAACAAACCACCCTGACAGAGGCTATATCATGAAAAAATTCTCAGTTGTCATTGCAGGCGGCGGCAGCACCTTTACGCCTGGTATCGTCCTGATGCTGTTAGCCAACCGTGACCGTTTCCCGCTGCGAGCCCTGAAGTTCTATGACAACGACGGCGCACGTCAGGAGACTATCGCCGAGGCGTGCAAAATTATCCTTAAGGAACAGGCACCGGAGATTGAGTTTAGCTACACCACCGATCCAAAAGCGGCGTTTACCGATGTGGATTTCGTGATGGCGCACATTCGTGTGGGCAAATACCCGATGCGTGAAAAAGATGAAAAAATCCCGCTGCGTCACGGTGTGCTGGGGCAGGAAACCTGCGGCCCGGGTGGGATCTCTTACGGCATGCGCTCCATCGGCGGCGTGCTGGAACTGGTGGATTACATGGAGCAGTACTCACCGAATGCGTGGATGCTGAACTACTCCAACCCGGCGGCGATTGTGGCGGAAGCGACCCGTCGCCTGCGCCCGAATGCCAGGATTCTTAACATCTGCGATATGCCGATCGGCATAGAAGGGCGCATGGCGCAGATTGTCGGCCTGAAAGACCGCAAGGAGATGCGCGTGCGCTACTACGGTCTGAACCACTTCGGCTGGTGGACATCGATTGAAGATCTGAACGGTAACGATCTGATGCCGAAACTGCGCGAATATGTGGCGAAAAACGGCTATGTACCGCCTTCTGACAATGCTCATACCGAAGCGAGCTGGAACGATACCTTCGCCAAAGCCAAAGACGTGCAGGCGCTGGATCCGGACACCATGCCAAACACCTATCTGAAGTATTACCTGTTCCCGGACTATGTGGTCGCGCACTCAAATCCTGAACGGACCCGTGCCAATGAAGTCATGGATCACCGTGAGAAGCACGTGTTCAGTTCGTGCCGGGCGATTATTGAAGCCGGAAAATCTTCTGCCGGTGAGCTGGAGATTGACGAACATGCGTCGTACATCGTCGATCTGGCGACGGCGATTGCCTTTAATACCCAGGAGCGGATGCTGCTGATTGTGCCAAACAACGGGGCCATTCATAACTTTGATGCCGACGCGATGGTGGAAATTCCGTGTCTGGTGGGCCATAACGGGCCGGAGCCGCTCACCGTGGGCGATATCCCTCACTTCCAGAAAGGGCTGATGAGCCAGCAGGTGGCGGTGGAAAAACTGGTGGTGGATGCCTGGGAGCAACGCTCGTACCAGAAACTCTGGCAGGCGATCACCCTGTCGAAAACCGTACCAAGCGCGTCTGTTGCCAAAGCCATTCTGGATGATCTGATCGAGGCCAATAAGGATTACTGGCCAGAGCTGCATTAACCCTCCTGACCGGCATCGCCTGATGCCGGTCTCCTTGTCCTGGCCGATTTACGCTATGCTGAAGCCTGCCTGCAGCATGACAAGGAGCCTTCATGAAAATTTCCCGCCTCGGTGAAGCCCCGGACTACCGCTTCTCGCTGGCCAATGAACGTACATTTCTGGCGTGGATCCGTACCGCGCTGGGCTTTCTGGCCGCCGGCGTCGGTCTTGATCAGCTCGCGCCTGATTTCGCCACGCCGTTGATTCGTGAAGTGCTGGCGCTGCTGCTGTGCCTGTTTGCGGGCGTACTGGCGATTTACGGCTATCTGCGCTGGCTGCGTAACGAAAAGGCGATGCGCCTGAAGCAGGATCTGCCCTATACGCGCGGGTTGCTGATTATCAGTGCGATTTTGCTGACGGTGGCGGGCGTGGTGATGGTACTGGTGTTCTATGGCGGATAGCCGCAAAGCGCGACGCGAAGCGGACCCCGGCCTGCAGCCGGAGCGGACGTCGCTGGCGTGGCTGCGTACGCTGCTGGGGTATGGCGCGCTGATTGCCCTGGCGATTAAGCACAACTGGCACCGCACGGGAGTGCCCTTCTGGATCTCACTGGTTGTGCTGGCGATGGTGGCCATCATTTTATGGCGCTATACCCGCAGCCGTAACGTGATGGACGTGGCGCAGGACGATTTTGTGCAGCCGAAGGCGGTGCGGGATAAGTTCCTGATTGCGTTGGCTGTACTGTCTCTGTCTTTACTCTTTGCAATTACACACATTCAGCAAATTGTGAGCTTATAAGCCCGGTGGCGGCTGCGCCTTACCGGGCCTACGGTTAACGGCCTTTTGCTAAATACTTCGCCATCTCGTCTTCCGGCACCATGCCGCCGCCGGTCGCCCACACCAGATGGGTGACGTTGGCATCAGCCTGAACACGCAGCGGCCCGGCCATGCCCGCCAGCGCCGATGGCTCCAGACGGATCCCTTCCTCCTGCGCCAGCCAGCCGAGCATGTCGTACATGCTTTGATCGGACAGGGTATAGAACCCGTCGAGCAGACGTTCCATCGCACGGCCCACAAAGCCTGACGCGCGTCCTACCGCCAGCCCGTCCGCCGCCGTCACGTTGTCGATACCCAACTCCTGCACGGCAATCTCATCGTGCAGGCCGGTATAAACCCCCAGCAGCATGCACGGGGAGTGCGTTGGCTCGGCAAAGAAGCAGTGGACGTTGTCGCCAAACGCCAGCTTCAGACCAAATGCCACGCCGCCAGGACCACCGCCGACGCCGCACGGCAGGTAGACATACAGCGGATGCTCTGCATCCACCACGCGGCCCTGTTCGGCAAACTGCGCCTTCAGGCGCTCACCAGCAACTGCATAGCCCAGGAACAGGGTGCGGGAGTTTTCGTCGTCGATAAAGAAGCAGTTCGGGTCGCTTTCCGCTGCTTTTCGTCCTTGTTCCACCGCCACGCCGTAATCCTGCTCATATTCCACAACGGTGACGCCATGGCTGCGCAGTTTGGCTTTCTTCCACTCGCGGGCGTCGGCGGACATATGCACCGTCACCGTAAAGCCAATGCGTGCGCTCATGATGCCGATGGACATCCCGAGGTTGCCGGTTGAACCCACCGCAATACTGTACTGGCTAAAGAAGTCTTTAAAGCGCGGTTCCAGCAGGATGCTGTAGTCATCTTCAGTGCTCAGCAATCCCGCTTCCAGCGCCAGCTTTTCTGCGTGGGTCAGTACCTCATAGATGCCGCCGCGCGCTTTAATCGAGCCGGAGATGGGCAGATGGCTGTCTTTTTTCAACAGCAGCGTGCCGGGAATGGCCTTGCCAGATTCCTTCTCCAGCCGTTTTTTTCATTGCCGGAATAGCAACCAGCTCAGACTCGATAATCCCGCCCGTTGCCGCGGTTTCCGGGAAGGCTTTCGCCAGATACGGCGCGAAGCGGTTGAGGCGCGCACGCGCGTCATCCACGTCGGCTTTGGTCAGCCCGACGTAAGGCAACCCTTCGGCAAGCGAGGTGGTGCGCGGGTTAAGCCAGGTGGTCTCTTTCAGGGCAATCAGATCCTCAACCAGAGGAAACTGTGCGGTTAAAGCAGTGATAGTTGCGTTTTCCATAATACGTCTCGTCGTGCTCAGATAATGAAAGAAAGCAGGAATGTGCCGCCAAGTGCAAGCACCGAGGCGATAAACGTCGCCGTCGTATAGTATTTGAAGGTCTCATTAAGGGTCGCGCCGCAGTATTGCTTTACCAGCCAGAAGAGCGAATCGGTCACGATCGTGCAGCCAATAGCGCCGGAACCGATGGCAATCGTGATGATCTCCGGGCTTACGTTCGGGTAGAGCGGCAGCATCGGCGCCACTATCGCCGTCGCACCCATCATCGCGACCGTAGCGGAGCCTACAGCGGCATGCAGCACCAGCGCCACCAGCCAGGCGAGCAGGATCGGATGCATGTGCAGGTTCGAGAGAATATGTGCCAGCGAATCTGCCAGCCCGCTGGTTTTGAGAATAGCGTTGAACGCGCCACCGGCACCAATAATCAACAATATGTTCGCGATAGAGCCAAAGCCGTGCTCCGTATGGGTCAGCATTGCGCCCATGCCCATATGCTGGCGGATCCCCAGCAGGTAGTAGGCGACAAATACAGCGATAAACATTGCGGTGATCGGGTTGCCGATAAACTCCAGCAGGGTATACAGCGTGCCATCCTTCGCCATATTGAGCTCAGCGAGGGTCTTCACCAGCATCAGAACAATCGGCAGCAGCACCGTAAACAGCGTTGCACCCAGCGACGGCAGGGTTTGCTCCTCCCGCACCTTCAGGTCGGAAAATTCTGCCGGAACCGGTTTATATGGCAGACGGTTGCCGAGCAGTTTCAGGAACAGCGGGCCACCGACCAGAGATGCCACCAGACCCACCAGCAGACCGTAGACAATCACCGTCCCGACGTCCGCACCTAATTTGTTGGTGACAAACAGCGCAGCCGGATGCGGCGGTACCACGCAGTGCACCGCCATCAGTGCGGTACAGAGCGGAATGGCAAGCTTAAGCAGCGACGTATTCGTCTTTTTGGCGATGGAAAACGCCAGCGGGATCAGCAGTACCACGCCCACTTCCACGAACAGCGTAATACCGCAGATAAGACCCACAAGCACCATAATGACGTCCGCTGACAGCCAGCGGCAGCGCTGTAGCGTGATCCCGATGCGCTCCGCCGCACCGGAGACTTCCATCATCTTACCCAGAATGGTACCCAGGCCGATGACGGCTGCCAGGAAGCCCAGCGTACCGCCAATCCCGCTTTCAATGGCGTTCACCATATCCAGCGGGCTCATCCCCATCATCGCGCCGACGAAAAAGCTCGCCAGCAGCAGTGCGAGGAACGGGTGAAACTTCAGTTTTACGATGGTTAAAACAATCAACACAATGCTGACAAGCAGCGTTACCACAACCCAGACCGGCGATCCCATATCTCACCTCACCCTTATGTCATCTGTGGGTATTGGACGAAAAAACGGCATGAGCTGACAAACGATAAAAATTGCCGTTCAGATGAGCCAGATTGGATCAACTGAGTGACTGAACTCAAAAAAGCGCACTTATTTCGCTGTTGGTTCACATAAATTCATGCCTGGGCGGTATGCTGAGCGCAGAAATAACGTGTGAGAATTGTGATGACCGATGCGAATGAAGTCAGAAACCGGCTGCTAAATGGCTGGCAACTGTCAAAAATGTACACTTTTGAAGTGGCTGCCCGGCATGAATCCTTCGCGCTGGCGGCGGCGGAACTGTCGCTCAGCCCCAGCGCGTTGAGCCACCGCATCAACCTGCTGGAAGAGGAGTTGGGCATTCAGCTGTTTGTCCGCTCGCACCGTAAAGTTGAACTGACGCAGGAGGGAAAGCGCGTTTACTGGACCCTAAAATCATCCCTCGACACCCTGAATCAGGAGATCCTGGATATTAAAAACCAGGCGCTGTCCGGTACGCTGACGGTGTATTCCCGGCCGTCAATCGCCCAGTGCTGGCTTGTCCCCATGCTGGGGGATTTTACCCGCCGTTATCCGTCGATATCTCTCACCATTCTCACCGGCAATGAGTTCATCAATATGCAGCGAACCGGCATCGATCTGGCCATCTATTTCGACGATACGCCGCCAAACTACCTTTCTCATCACTTCTTGATGGACGAGGAGATTTTGCCCGTCTGCTCGCCCGCGTATGCCCGCGAGCATGCGCTGTTGAAAAATCCCGATAACCTCAGCCACTGCACGTTACTGCACGACCGTCAGGCCTGGAGCAATGATTCCGGTACGGATGAGTGGCTCAGCTGGGCGCAGCATTTTGCGATGAATATGCCGTCATCATCGGGTATTGGCTTCGATCGTTCCGATTTAGCGATAGTTGCAGCCATGAATCATGTGGGCGTGGCGATGGGGAGAAAGCGGTTGGTGCAAAAGCGCCTTGAGCGGGGCGAGCTTATCGCCCCGTTTGGCAACAAGACCCTCAAATGCCATCAGCACTATTACATCTCAACGCTTCCCGGCCGTCAGTGGCCGAAAATTGACGCCTTTATTGGCTGGCTAAGAGAACTGGCAGGCTGAAGAATTATTACGCTTTGACGCTACACCAAATGCGAGAAAGCGTGCTAAATACAGGTAATCCTTTTGATTTATCCAGGGTAAAACGTGTTAAAGCCTCTTATTGCGACCGCGTTGCTTCTCTCTTCCGGCTGGGCGATAGCCGCCGAGCCGCCGCTGACGGCTGCGCTTTATGCACAAAAGCTGGGCGTGGGTATGGACGTGGACTGGGCGCGCACCGAGCGCGGCATACGCGAATTCGACCCGCTGGTGGTCCGCGACTTTCGCGCGAAAGGCATCAGCCATGTGCGTATTCGCGTGGCCGATGAGCCGACCGAAGCACGGCTGATCCACCTGCGTAAGCTGGTGGAAGCCTGCGAGCAGTACGGCGTGATCCCGATTATCGCGTATCAGGCGGACAGCTATAAAAACGATCCGAAAGCCGATAACGAAAAAGAGGTTACCGACTGGTGGATTGCCGTGGCGCACTATTTCGGCAAACGTTCGCCGCTGCTGGGCTTTGACCTGATTTATGAGCCTGCGGACAAGCTCAACCACAACGCGGCCTCGCTTAACCGGGTGTATGAGAAAACCATCAAGGTCATCCACAGCATTGATGCGGACCGGATGATCTTCATCGCTCCCCGCCTGCGTGCGGCACCCGAAGATCTCACCAGCCTGAAGCTGCCTGCGCACAGCCAAAACTTCCTGCTGGCGGAGTGGCATATCTTCCCGTGGGGGCCGCTGAAAAATAACGGCAAATACCCGTGGACCTCCGGTACGGCGGCGGAGAAAGCGGTGATTCACAATCGCATTACGACGGCGCTGCACTGGCAGCAAAAAACCGGACACGTCAGCTGGGTCGGGGGCTGGGGCGTGGGGGAGTCAAACCGCGTTACACCCACCGCGTCGCAAATGGCTTTCGCGACCTTTATGGCCTGCGAGCTGCAAAAGGCGAACATTCCCTATGCGATTAACGCCGATTTCCAGTTTTATGACGGAGAAGAGGGGGCCTGGCGGCCAGCGCCAGAGCCGCTGCTGGAGGCGATGATTGCCCCGGTATGTGAAAAGCCCGGCGAGAAGCCGGGCCATCATGCGGTTAAACAGGCTGCTCGTGATGCGGAACACGCGACGCCAGCGGCAGCCAGCACAGTAAAATCAGCAGCCCCATCAGCGTCATCAGCAAACCCAAACTAGCCTGCCCGGTTTGCGGCATCATGGCGGAGAGCCAGGCCAGCGCGCCGGAGCCAATATTCTGTAAACCGCCCACCAGCGCACCCGCCGTACCCGCGAGGAACGGGAACGGCTCCATGGCGCCGCTGGTGGCAAGCGGGAACAGCATCCCCGCACCGAAGAAGAACAGTGCCGCCGGGATCAGCAGCGTCCAGACAGTCATCACGCCAAACAGACCCGGGATCCACATCATCAGGCCAGCCAGCAGGCAGCTGATTACGGACTGCCACATCAGCGTCGAGAAACGTTTGTTCTGACGTCCGGCGAACCATGCGCCAAAGAACGCCGCCGGGATCGGCAGAATAAACAGAATGCTCACCACCATACTGCTCAGGCCAAGCCCTGCACCCAGCAGCACGCCGGAGCAGGCTTCAAATACCGCGATACCCGCCAGACCGCCGATCAGCATCAGCAGGTAACAGGTAAAGGCTCCATTGCCGAACAGCGTTCTGTAACTGGCGATAAGCTTCGTGCGTGGTGCGTCCTGCGGGCGGGTTTCCGGCATCCAGCGCGCCATGCTGAAGGTGACAATCACGCACAGCACCAGCAGGAAGGCATAGCAGGCGCGCCAGGACCACATCGTATCCAGCAGGCCGCCAATCAGCGGTGCCAGCAGCGGGCTGACCAGAATGCCCATATTCAGCAGGCTATTGGCGTGACGCAGCTGCGTGCCCTGGTACATATCACGCGGTAAGGTACGCGCCATCACCCCGCCAACGCCGGTGCCAACCCCCTGCAGCGCGCTGGCGGCAATCAGTACGGTCAAGCTATGTGTGGTAATGGCGATCACCGTCGCGACCATGAAAATACACATGCCTGTCAGAATGACCGGACGGCGGCCAATGCGATCGGACAGCGGCCCGTAGAATAACTGCGAAACGCCATAGGTGAGCAGGTAGGCGGCCATCACGCTTTGTACCGCGCCCTCACGGACGTTGAGTTCCTTTGCCATGTCGGCAATCGCCGGGATGTAGATGGTTTGCGCCATCTGACCGACGGCCACCAGTAACACCAGCATCAACAATAAGTTAACGTTCCTTTGTTTTTTCATGTCGCTGAATACTTTTGCCAAAAGAGAAGAATGAAGAATAAGTGACTACGCATTCCCATAAATGCGCGAGGAATCTACCACAATGAGATGACAAATTAAGCATTGTCATGATGAATGCAGAAGGGGGGTAAGGCAGGTTTTGTAAACAAGATTGGCAACAAATGTTGCCAGTGAATCACGCCAGGCGCAGCAGGATCGCCCCGCCCGCAATACCCAGCGCGGCTGCGATACGCAGTCCGGCAACCTTTTCTTTTAAAAGCACAAATGCGATCAACGCGCCGAAGAGAATCGACGTTTCTCGCAGCGCAGCGACAACCGCCAGCGGCGCCTGCGTCATTGCCCATAAGGCCAGGCCATACGAGCCCATGGTGCCAACCCCGCCGAGCAATCCCTTTTTCCAGTGCAAACGCAGGTAGCTGGAGGCTTCGCGGCGTCGCGCTACCATTGCCCAGCACAGCAGGCAGAAGCCGTTCATAAAGAAGGTCCACAGCGTATAGCCCAGAGCGGTATCCGATAAACGTACGCCCGTTCCGTCCACCAGCGTATAGCCGGCGATAAAGCAGGCGTTCAGCAGTGCCAGCCAGATCCCCTTCCGTGACTGCAGCCGGCCATTCATCGCCATTGCCAGAATCGACAGGCAGATCACCCCGATGCCCGCCCAGGCGAGCCAGGAGAGGCTATCCCCGAGCACCAGCACGCTGATCAGCGCCACCAGCAGTGGGGCTGTCCCGCGCATCAGCGGATAGGTCTGGCTCATGTCTGAGACCTGATACGTCTTCGCCACCAGTACCGTATACACCACCTGCAGCGCGCAGGAGACCACTAAAAAGGGCCAGCTGGCTGGCGACGGTTGCGGGGAAAAAGGCAGTAAAACCAGAGCAATGAGTGTGGCGGAGCCGCTAACGCTGATCGCCGAGTAGAGCTTATCCGTTCCGGCTTTAACGATGGCGTTCCAGCTGGCGTGCAGCAGCGCGGCAAACAGCAAAATACAGAAAACGGTGATGGTCATGGCGTCTCTGGCGGTGAATTGTCATTCAACTGTAACATTCACGACTTCATGCCGCCAGCCAGCTACACCGCGCAAAAAAGACGGTGAGTGACCCGTGGTTCATCTGACACCAGTCTGAAGCCCGCACGACGGTAGAACCCGCAGGCCGTATCCGGTGCATGGGTATTGAGGAAATCAAACCAGATGCTGGCATCGGCCATCACCACCGTTAACAGCTGTTTACCAATCCCCAGACCGCGGCACTTCTCGCTGACATAAAGATGGCGAATGCGTCCGGCACGCGGTTGCTGGCTGAAGGGATCGCGGTTAAGGCTGCAGACGCCCACCAGCTTGCCGTTTAAAAAGGCACCCAGCAGCTTTTCACCCGGCGCGTTAAAGCGGTTTTCACCGCGCAGCCAGTTCTCTTCCAGCCTGCGCAGCATATTGAAATTCGCCGCGATGCTCTCGGCTTTAAGCGCGATGTACCCGGGCTCTTCAGGCGTAATGGGTTCAATTAACAGACGCGACATAGCATTCCCTCATTATTAAAGAGGGGCGGTTGCCCGCCCCTCTCAGGTGCGACTTGAACCTGAATCACCGAAGGTATTTCAGGACAGCATCAAGCAGTTGCAGTACAGCAACAATGAGTTTGAGGATAAGAATCACCATATCCACGACGCTCATACGCGTCTCCTTTTGGTAAAAAGGAGCACGATGCTGGCGTACCTTTCCGCCGCCTGTTGCCAGCACCTGGATTGACGTAACACAGTGTGCTCACTTCAGGGGTTAAGGCACTGACGGCACCACCCGTTTCAGCCAGGACTTCGTTGCGCCGGTAGAACTGCGGCCCCCTCGCTCACTGCGAACATCCTCATTATAGATAAATACTGTATATATGAACAGTATTTTGTGGACAAAATTCGAAACCCGTTCCATACTCAAAAACGTCAAAATCCGTGCCGGAATTGCGCGTTCGTCTTCGATCGCGTATACTTCGTGCGTTGACGTAACACAGTGTGTTCTGCGGCGACCAACCGCAAAACCCTGATAAAAACCTCGCTCCGGCGGGGTTTTTTGTTTTCTGCTTTCTGTACAGAACGGGATGCCAGTTGACTTATTGGCAACGTACCCGGCAGAAATAAGGTACATATTAATGTTTCATTTAATAATCCTTAAATATAGATTATTTAAATAAAACTAAGTCTGTTTATTTTTAAGATGAATATGTATTTAAATAAAACCCACAGATTTGAATTACCCGGTTTTTCAACGTATATTCACATAGCCATAAAAACAGTATGGATAGTTTATGCAAGCATCTGATTACTTGAAGATGAAGTTCCAGAGCGACAGGCAGTTAGCTATTTATGGACAACAAGGCGTTGCTGGGACATGGAAAGCATTAAAGGGGATCGGTTCTGATATCTACTCAGGAATGGAGCGTGTTAGTTGGTATTCATCATGCTTAATCCCCAGCTATCACGATGTGTGTGAAGAGTTACTCTCAGAAGAAAAAAGGATGTACCTCTCAATTGTGTCTATTTACCATTATCGCAATGTAATAGCACACATGCTCTATCTTTATTTTGAAAGCATTATGACCGATTCTGAAAATGGGAATGAAAAAAATCGCGTTCGCAAGACGGATTCAAAAGTAACGGGCCTTGTTAAAAACATCCCGGCAAGCAAGGCAGCGCGTTTAGCGATAGCATGGGCGCTGGCTAAATCCCTATCGGAATCCGGCTTGCTTTCAGAAATCGTCGTCGAACGGCTTGCGCGCCGTGTACCTAATGTTGTTATGGCTCTGCAGCTGATGGGTACGGACCAGAAGTGCGCTCTTGCTGCCCGTCGTCTGAAAATGTTGGATCCTAAGTATTACGCCACCCTCTATGCCGCACAACTGGAGATGCTTTACTACTTTTTTGAACCATTCCTGGCTGAAATCATTAAGAAAGTGCAAACGGGATTCTACAAGGATTTTGATGCGATCTATAACGACTTAAAGGATAGGTAGCATGTTTAAGAGTCTGTTATCCATTCTTTTTACAGATGTTTTATTCCCTGTTTATATTTTTGCTTGCGCCTCTTTGTTTCTCTGGCTGGTGCCCAATCACTGGGTATTATTAACATTCATTGCTATCGTTTTATTTATTATTGTTCATCCGATAATTTTCGGGCGCTTTGATAAGTACGATTGAGTTTTATAAAAAGGAGTTTGTATGTCAAATCCGGCTTATTTGTTTCTGACAGATGAAAATGGTTCGCCAATGGTAGGTTCCTGCCTGGTGTCAGGGCGTGAAGGCGCAATTGAACTCAAATCGTTCACTCATAATGTCAATATCCCGGTCGACGGGAATACCGGGAAATTGACGGGCACGCGCATACATATGCCCGTCATGTTCCAGAAGGATTTTGATCGTGTCACTCCGTTTTTATTTCGGGCGTTGAGTACGGGGAGAACGCTTCAGTCAGCCACCATAAAGATGTATCAGATTAATGAGGCTGGTTTAGAGCAGGAGTATTTTAATATCATCATGGAGAATGTAAAAATAACTTCTATTACACCCGATTTGTATCCAGGTGCCAACACCGGAACACACCTCGAAACGGTTCTCATACGCTATGAGAAAATCACCTGGAAGCATTGCGACGGAAATGTCATCTATAGTGACGCCTGGAATGAGCGAGCAACATACTAAAACGTGATCCCTGACGCATTTTTGCGCAGATGAAAATATTTCCATTGTCACGCCCGAAAACCTGTGTTTGTATAAATTCAATCAATGATTCCAAACACAGGTCCCCCATGACTGCATCCATGAACACCGCGACCCTACTAAAAACTGCGCAACCAGCCGCAGTGGTCGTCGTGCGTGTGGTGGTGGTCGTCGGCAATGCGCCGTAGGGACTGGATCAACACACGAATCCAAAACCCCGCCGGCGCAAACCGGGCGGGGTTTTTCGTTTAGGACCCCTCCCGGATACGCTAAGTAGTTCGGGTTGCAGCCAACGCATCTGCAACCTGAAATACGACGCTTAAAGCTGGCTCAGAAGAAAAGGACTGGAGCATGGCAAGTTCGGGCACAACATCCACCAAGACGCGTTTTACGGGCGCGCAGCTGATTGTTCATTTACTGGAACGACAGGGTATTACCACGGTTGCGGGCATCCCGGGCGGTACGGTACTGCCGTTGTACGATGCATTAAGCCAAAGCACGCAGATCCGCCACGTGCTGGCGCGTCACGAGCAGGGAGCGGGGTTTATCGCTCAGGGCATGGCGCGTACGCAGGGTAAACCGGCAGTCTGTATGGCCTGTAGCGGTCCGGGGGCGACCAACCTGGTGACCGCCATCGCCGACGCGCGTCTCGATTCCATTCCGCTGATTTGCATTACCGGCCAGGTGCCGTCCTCAATGATCGGTACCGATGCGTTCCAGGAAGTGGATACCTACGGTATTTCTATCCCCATCACCAAACATAACTATTTAGTTCGCGACATCGCCGAGCTTCCTCAGGTTATCAGCGATGCGTTCCGCATTGCGCAGTCCGGTCGTCCAGGCCCGGTGTGGATAGACATTCCTAAGGATGTCCAGACCGCAGAAATTGAGATCGACATACTGCCGGAGCCGGGCGAGCGGGCACCTGCGCCAGAATTCAGCGCTGAGAGCGTGCGCGATGCCGCGGCCATGATCAATGCCGCTAAACGTCCGGTGCTCTATCTGGGCGGCGGGGCAATCAACGCCGCAGATGAAATCCGTCAGTTCGCTGAAAAAGCCAACCTGCCCACCACCATGACCCTGATGGCGCTCGGCATGCTGCCTAAAGCGCATCCGCTGTCATTAGGAATGCTGGGCATGCACGGCGCGCGCAGCACCAATTACATCCTGCAAGAGGCGGATTTGCTGATTGTGATGGGCGCACGTTTTGATGACCGGGCGATTGGTAAAACCGAGCAGTTCTGCCCGAACGCAAAAATCATTCACGTGGATATCGACCGCGCCGAGCTGGGTAAAATCAAACAGCCGCACGTGGCGATTCAGGGGGACGTGGCCGACGTGCTGGCGCAGTTGATCCCGCAGACGGACGCAACTGACCGCGCCGACTGGCGTCAGATGGTGGCGGATCTGCAACGCGAGTTCCCGGGTGCGATCCCAACCGAAGGCGACCCGCTGAGCCACTACGGGCTGATTAACGCTGTGGCCGCCTGCGTGGACGACAGCGCAATCATCACCACCGACGTGGGCCAGCACCAGATGTGGACCGCCCAGGCCTATCCGTTGAACCGTCCGCGTCAGTGGCTGACCTCCGGCGGCCTGGGAACCATGGGCTTTGGTCTGCCTGCGGCAGTTGGTGCGGCGCTGGCGAACCCGGACCGCAAGGTGATCTGCTTCTCCGGTGACGGCAGCCTGATGATGAACATTCAGGAGATGGCCACCGCGGCTGAAAATCAGTTAGACGTGAAAATCATCCTGATGAACAACGAGGCGCTGGGGCTGGTACACCAGCAGCAGAGCCTGTTCTACAAGCAGGGGGTGTTTGCGGCGACCTATCCGGGGATGATTAACTTCATGCAAATTGCCGCCGGTTTTGGCCTGCATACCTGCGATCTGAACGCAGAAGAAGACGCCCACGCAGCGCTGCAGGCGGCGATCTCTCGCCCGGGCCCGGCGCTGATCCACGTCCGTATCGACCCTGAGCAAAAAGTGTATCCGATGGTGCCGCCTGGTGCGGCAAATACTGAGATGGTGGGGGAATAAGCCATGCAGAAACAACATGAAAACGTCATTCTGGAACTCACCGTCCGCAACCACCCTGGCGTCATGACCCATGTCTGCGGGCTGTTTGCCCGCCGGGCGTTTAACGTGGAAGGCATTCTTTGTCTGCCGATTCAGGGCAGCGAGCACAGCCGAATCTGGCTACTGGTCAACGATGACCAGCGTCTGGAGCAGATGATGGCCCAGATCGACAAGCTGGAAGACGTTACCAGAGTGGCGCGCAACCAGTCCGACCCCACCATGTTTAACAAAATTGCGGTGTTCTTCGAATAAATCGCTTAAGGTAAGCGTCTTTCGCTCTTGTAGGCCGGATAAGCGCAGCGCCATCCGGCGTTTTCAGACCGCAGGAACAGACATGACCACCATCGCCCTTATCGACGACCACCTTATCGTCCGCTCCGGATTTGCCCAGCTTCTCAACCTCGAACCGGATTTTCAGGTGGTGGCCGAGTTCGGCTCCGGGCGCGAGGCGCTGGCGGGCCTGCCGGGGCGTGGGGTACAGGTCTGTATCTGCGATATCTCCATGCCGGATCTCTCCGGACTGGAGCTGCTGAGCCAGTTACCGAAAGGGATGGCGATTATCATGCTCTCGGTTCACGACAGCCCGGCGCTGGTGGAGCAGGCGCTCAACGCCGGCGCGCGTGGGTTCCTGTCAAAACGCTGCAGCCCGGATGAGCTTATAGCCGCGGTGCGCACCGTCGCGACGGGCGGCTGCTACCTGACGCCGGACATCGCCCTCAAGCTGGCCGCCGGACGTCAGGATCCGCTTACCCGGCGTGAGCGTCAGGTGGCGGAAAAACTCGCTCAGGGGATGGCGGTGAAAGAGATTGCCGCCGAACTGGGTTTGTCGCCCAAAACCGTGCACGTTCACCGCGCCAACCTGATGGAAAAACTCAACGTCAGTAATGACGTCGAGCTGGCGCGCAGCATGTTCGATAGCTGGCAATGAGCCCCGTCTTTTCGCGGCTGATCGCCGTTGTTGCCAGCTTTTTTATCTTCTCTGCCGCCTGGTTCTGTCTGTGGAGCATCAGCCTTCATCTGGTGGAGCGCCCGGCGCTGGCGGTGCTGCTGTTTCCCTTTGGCCTGCGTCTGGGGCTGATGTTGCAATGCCCGCGCGGCTACTGGCCGGTTTTGTTGGGCGCAGAGTGGCTGATGCTGATCTGGTTGTCGCAGGAAGTCGCCCTCGCGCATCTGCCCTTATTGATGACCGGAAGCCTGCTCACGCTCCTCCCGGTTGCGTTGATTTCCCGCTATCGTCACCAGCGCGACTGGCGCACGCTGCTGCGTCAGGGAGCGGCGCTGATTGCCGCCGCGCTGCTGCAATCCCTGCCGTGGGTAGGCGAAAAGGAGATGCTTAACGCCCTGCTGCTGACCCTGACCGGCGGCCTGACGCTGGCCCCCACCTGTCTGGTTTTCTGGCACTATCTCACCAGCACCGTCTGGCAGCCGCTCGGTCCGTCGCTGGTCTCTCAGCCGGTAAACTGGCGCGCCCGGCATCTTATCTGGTACTTGCTTCTGTTTGTGGTGAGCCTGTGGCTACAGCTTGGCCTGCCTGCCGAGCTTTCCCGTTTTACCCCGTTTTGTCTCGCGCTGCCGATCATTGCGCTCGCCTGGCACTACGGCTGGCAGGGGGCGCTTATCGCCACGTTGATGAACGCCATTGCGCTGATTGCCAGCCAGACCTGGCACGATCATCCGGTGGATTTGCTGCTCTCCCTGCTGGCGCAGAGCCTGACCGGGCTGCTGCTCGGCGCGGGCATTCAGCGCCTGCGTGAGCTGAACCAGTCCCTGCAAACCGAGCTGTCGCGCAATCGCCGTCTGGCAGAGCGTCTGCTGGAGACTGAAGAGAATGTACGCCAGGAAGTGGCGCGCGAGCTGCACGACGACATCGGCCAGACCATCACCGCCATCCGCACCCAGGCGGGTATCGTCCAGCGTCTGGCGGCGGATAACGCCGGGGTGAAGCAGGGCGGGGCGCATATCGAACAGCTCTCCCTTGGCGTGTACGATTCGGTGCGTCGCCTGCTGGGCAGGCTGCGTCCGCGCCAGCTGGACGATCTCTCTCTGGAACAGGCGGTGCGCTCCCTGATGCGCGAGATGGAGCTGGAAAGCCGCGGGATTGTCAGCCATCTCGACTGGCAGATTAACGAATCTGCATTGAGTGAAGGCCAGCGCGTCACGCTGTTCCGCGTCTGTCAGGAAGGACTGAATAATATCGTTAAGCACGCCAACGCCAGCGCGGTGACGCTGCAGGGCTGGCAGCAGGATGAAAGCCTCAGGCTGGTGATTGAAGACGACGGCTGCGGTCTGCCGCCCGGCTCCGGGCAGCAGGGCTTTGGTCTGGCGGGCATGCGCGAGCGGGTGAAGGCGCTGGGCGGCACGCTGAGTATCTCCTGCACCCACGGGACACGCGTCAGCGTCAGCCTGCCGCTAAGGAGTCACCATGTTTAAAACCCCCGCTAACGCCGCGCCGATAGGCGACAAAGCGGAGATCGATGCCCGCTACCGCTACTGGCGTCGCCATATCCTGATCACCATCTGGCTCGGCTACGCGTTGTTTTACTTCACCCGCAAAAGCTTCAACGCCGCCGCGCCGGAAATCCTTGCCAGCGGCGTGATGACCCGCACCGATATCGGTCTGCTGGCGACGCTGTTCTACATCACCTACGGCCTGTCGAAGTTTTTCTCCGGCATCGTCAGCGACCGCTCCAACGCCCGCTACTTTATGGGCTTTGGGCTGATCGCCACCGGCGTGGTGAACATTCTGTTTGGCTTTTCCACCTCGCTCTGGGCCTTTGCCCTGCTGTGGGCGCTGAACGCCTTTTTCCAGGGCTGGGGCGCGCCGGTCTGCGCCCGCCTGCTCACGGCGTGGTATTCGCGCAACGAGCGCGGCGGCTGGTGGGCTATCTGGAATACCGCGCATAATGTCGGCGGAGCGCTGATCCCGATGGTGGTGGGCGCAGCGGCGCTGCACTACGGCTGGCGCGCGGGGATGATGATTGCCGGTGGTCTGGCGATCCTGGCCGGGTTGTTCCTCTGCTGGCGGCTGCGCGACAGGCCACAAACTGTGGGGCTTCCGCCGGTAGGCGACTGGCGGCACGACGAGATGGAGATTGCCCAGCAGCAGGAGGGGGCGGGGCTGTCCCGCAAAGAGATCCTTACCAAATACGTGCTGAAAAACCCGTACATTTGGCTGCTGTCGCTCTGCTACGTGCTGGTCTACGTGGTACGCGCGGCCATCAACGACTGGGGTAACCTGTACATGTCCGAGACGCTGGGGGTGGATCTGGTGACCGCCAACTCGGCGGTGACCATGTTCGAGCTGGGCGGGTTTATCGGCGCGCTGGTGGCGGGCTGGGGCTCGGATAAGCTCTTCAACGGCAACCGTGGCCCGATGAACCTCATCTTTGCGGCAGGAATCTTACTCTCCGTCGGCTCGCTGTGGTTGATGCCTTTCGCCAGCTACGTGATGCAGGCGGCGTGCTTCTTTACCATCGGCTTCTTCGTGTTTGGTCCGCAGATGCTGATCGGCATGGCGGCGGCAGAATGCTCGCATAAAGAGGCGGCCGGTGCGGCGACGGGCTTCGTCGGGCTGTTTGCCTACCTTGGCGCGTCCCTCTCCGGCTGGCCGCTGGCGCGGGTGATCGACATCTGGCACTGGAGCGGTTTCTTTGCCGTGATCGCCATCGCGGCGGGGATATCGGCCCTGCTGCTGCTGCCGTTTTTGCATGCGCAGGCGCCGCGTGAAGCCAGGGTGATGTGATGCGCCTCACCTTTTCACCCCGAGTGGCGCAAAACTAAGAAATTTTCCCGGTTTTACCTGGACGCTGTCTCAGGCATCTCTCCTGGCTGATTTTTACAATGCCTGCCATTCGCAGGTAAAAATCAGCTCAGGAGCAAACCATGCTGGCCTTCCTCAATCAGGTGCGCAAGCCGACCCTGGATCTGCCGCTCGACGTGCGGCGCAAAATGTGGTTCAAACCGTTCATGCAGTCCTATCTGGTGGTCTTTATCGGCTACCTGACCATGTACCTGATCCGCAAAAACTTTAACATCGCGCAGAACGACATGATCTCCACCTACGGGCTGAGCATGACGCAGCTGGGGATGATTGGCCTGGGCTTCTCCATCACTTACGGCGTGGGCAAAACCGTTGTCTCGTACTATGCAGACGGCAAAAACACCAAGCAATTCCTGCCGTTTATGCTGATCCTCTCCGCCATCTGTATGCTCGGCTTCAGCGCCAGCATGGGCGCGGGCTCCGTCAGCCTGTTCCTGATGATCGCTTTCTACGCCCTGAGCGGTTTCTTCCAGAGTACCGGTGGGTCGTGCAGCTACTCCACCATCACCAAATGGACCCCGCGCCGTAAGCGTGGTTCATACCTTGGCATGTGGAACATTTCCCACAACCTCGGCGGGGCGGGTGCAGCAGGTGTGGCGCTGTTCGGTGCGAACTACCTGTTTGACGGTCACGTGATCGGCATGTTTATCTTCCCGTCGATTATCGCCCTGATTGTCGGTTTTATCGGTCTGCGTTTCGGCAGCGACTCTCCGGAATCTTACGGCCTCGGCAAAGCCGAAGAGCTGTTCGGCGAGACGATCAGCGAAGAGGACAAAGAGACCGATGAGAACGAGATGACAAAATGGCAGATCTTTGTTGAGTACGTGCTGAAAAACAAAGTGATTTGGCTGCTCTGCTTCTCCAACATTTTCCTGTACGTGGTGCGCATCGGTATTGACCAGTGGTCGACCGTGTATGCCTTCCAGGAGCTGAAGCTCTCTAAAGAAGTGGCGATTCAGGGCTTCACCCTGTTTGAAGTGGGCGCGCTGGTCGGCACCCTGCTGTGGGGCTGGCTCTCTGACCTCGCCAATGGTCGTCGTGCGCTGGTGGCCTGCGTCGCGCTGGCGCTGATTATCGCTACCCTGGGCGTCTACCAGCACGCCAGTAACCAGTACGTTTACCTGGCATCCCTGTTTGCGCTCGGCTTCCTCGTGTTTGGTCCGCAGCTGTTGATCGGCGTAGCGGCGGTAGGTTTTGTACCGAAAAAAGCGATCGGCGCCGCCGATGGGATTAAAGGCACCTTCGCCTACCTGATCGGCGACAGCTTCGCCAAGCTGGGTCTGGGGATGATTGCCGACGGCACACCGATTTTCGGCCTCACCGGCTGGGCTGGCACCTTTGCGGCGCTGGATGCCGCCGCCATTGGCTGTATCGTCCTGATGGCGATGGTTGCGGTGCTCGAAGAACGTAAAATTCGCCGTGAAAATCGTGTGCAGAAATTAAAAGCAGCCTGAGTGTGCAGGTGACTTCGTTGCCCGGTGTGTGATGCCGGGCTTTTTTGTTTTAATTTCCAGTTTTTACCCCGCTTTACACACTCGCCCCTCTCCTTGCTCTACAGTTTTTTTTGCTGCCGCCTTTCGCGCAGCCTTATTCCTTTTGCTATGGGAGAGCTTGCATGTTGACCCGACGATTATCTTGCCTGGCGCTGTTGATGGCGCTGGCAACCCCCGCAATAGCCACGGATGCGCCCACCTACGGCGAGAAGCTGGAAGGTTTCGACTACGGCTGGCCGGTACAACACTTTACGTTTACCTCCCAGGAACAGTCTCTGGATATGGCTTATCTGGACGTGAAGCCGGAAAAACCCAACGGCCGCAACGTGGTGCTGATGCACGGCAAAAACTTTTGCGCCGGTACCTGGGACGGCACTATCCGTGCGCTCTCAGCCAGCGGTTATCGGGTGATCGCTCCCGACCAGATTGGCTTTTGTAAATCCACCAAGCCGGAGCATTATCAGTACACCTTCCAGCAGCTGGCAGATAACACCCACGCCTTGCTGAAAACGCTCGGCGTCGATCGCGTGACGGTTATCGGCCACTCGACCGGCGGCATGCTGGCGACCCGCTATGCGCTGATGTGGCCGCAGCAGGTGGAGCAGCTGGTGATGGTCAACCCAATTGGTCTGGAAGACTGGAAAGCGCGCGGCGTGCCGCATATTACGGTCGACCAGTGGTACCAGCGCGAGCTGAAGGTCAGCGCCGACGGCATTCGTCAGTACGAGAAAAATACCTACTACGCCGGAGAGTGGAAGCCGGAGTACGAGCGTTGGGTCACCATGCTCGCCGGGCTGAACAGCGGGCCGGGAAAAGAACGTGTGGCCTGGAACTCGGCGCTGCTCTACGACATGATTTACACCCAGCCGGTGATCTACGAATTTAGTGAACTGAAGATGCCGGTATTATTGATGATCGGCACGAAGGACAACACCGCCATCGGGAAAGATCTCGCCCCGCCTGAGATCCGCAAAACGCTCGGCAACTATGCGGTGCTGGGGAAGGAGACGGCGAAACGCATCCCGCACGCAACGCTGGTTGAGTTCAACGACATGGGGCACGCGCCGCAGATGCAGGATCCTGCACGCTTCCACGAGGCACTGCTGAAAGGGCTTCAGGCTCGCTGACTGGTTTCCAGCAACAACCCGCGCAGCCACATTTGCGCGGGGTTACGGTGTGTTCTGGCGTGCCAGGCCATGCACTTGGTGAAACCCGGCACCGGAACCGGTGTGTTGCAGACAAACATTCCCGTCTGGTTTTCCGCTATCCGTGACGGTACCACGGCGATCATATCGCTTATCGCCAGTACATCCGGCAGTACCAGGAAGTTGCTCACCGATAACCCCACGTGCCGCGTCCGGCCCATTTTTTCCAGCGCGCCATCCGTCACGCCGCGAAAACTATCACCTTCATAAGAGACCAGCACGTGTTCAAGGGCGCAAAAGCGTGCCAGAGAGAGCGGTTTGCCCGCGTCCGGGTGGTCGGCACGCATCATGCAAACGTACCGTTCATCATAAAGCGCCCGGCTGTGCAGGTCGTCTGGCGTGGTATGGGGTGTGATCAGCGCCACGTCAACATTCCCGCGTTCAAGCTGGTTCATCATGCGCTCGGAATCGACAGGTATAACCCGCACGCGTATTGCCGGTGCCCGCACCTTCAGTGCCGCGATAAACGGCACCGCGATCGCGCGGAGCGCGTAATCGGTGGCGGCAAGCGTGAAGGTGAGGGTGGCCTGCAGTGGGTCAAACGCCACCGGCTGCAGCAGGAGGTCGATATCTGCCAGGATGCGCTTCACCGGCGCGGCCAGCTCTTCCGCACGGGTCGTGGGTACGATGCCGTGGGGCGCTCGGATAAACAGCGGGTCGTCGAAGTAATCCCGCAGGCGGTTCAGCATGCCGCTGACCGCCGGCTGGGTCAGGGCCAGACGCGCCGCCGCGCGGGTGACGCTGCGTTCATCCAGCAGGGCGTCGAGCGTTTTCAGCAGGTTAAGATCCAGCGTGCGCAGATCCGTTTTCATGACGATATTCTACCTTTTTTCAGTTCACTATTATGGCCGTGCCCGCTGTCGATACCCTGAGTTTCCCGCTATGATGAGCGGCTATTCAAAGGAGAACGCATGGTCTGGATAATGCTGGCAACGCTTGCCGTGGTGTTTGTGGTTGGGTTTCGTGTCCTGACCTCGGATTCCCGCCGCGCCATCAAACGCTTAAGCGAACGGCTGGGTATCACCCCGATGCCGGTCGAGTCGATGATCGATCAGTTCGGTAAAACGCCCGGCAATGAGTTTATCCGCTACCTTGAACGCCCGGACGAGGCGCATCTGCAAAACGCCGCCCAGGTGCTGCTCATCTGGCAGGTGTGTATCGTCGACGGTAGCGAAGAGAATCTGCACACCTGGCACCGCATGCTGCGTAAAGCCCGTCTGGCCGCGCCGATCACCGATGCGCAAATCCGCCTCGCCCTCGGCTTTATGCGCGAGATGGAGCCGGATCCGCAGGAGTTGAACGTTTTCCAGCTGCGTTACAACCAGCTCTTTCTGCCGGAAGAGGGCGTCTTTTACCTGCACTGATATCACGAACCGTGATGATGAGTATAAGGCATCATCATTAGATTTATACCACTCACGGGCGCACCATCACCTTATCCACTCACGATGAGGTGAACCATGAAACAATCCGCCATTATCTGGCCAGACGATTACCTGCCAGGCACCACCGATAACTTTGCGTCCAATGAAATCATTGTCGCCGGACTGAGCGCGAAAGCGATCTGGGCGCAGCTTAACGACACTACACTGTGGCCGAACTACTACAGCAACGCCGAAGATATTCGTTTTCACGACGGCAGCGGTCCGGAACTGAGCGCCAACGCCCGCTTCCGCTTCACGACCTTTGGCTTTCCGGTTGAGGCGCAGGTTACGGAGTATGTTCCGCCGGTCGATGGCGAGGCGGCGCGTATCGCCTGGCACGGCTGGGTGGAGGGCGATGCCAGCTCGCGTCTGGATGTGATCCACGCCTGGCTGTTTGAAGACTTACCGGGTAACCGCGTCCGTATTTTGACTCAGGAGTCGCAGAAAGGCGTTCCGGCACAGGAATTAGCACGTACCCTACCGAACCCGATGATCAACGCGCATCAGGAGTGGATCGTCGGGCTGGCGAAGGCGGCGATGCAAGAAAAGTTGTCGAAACGTTAAATTCGTCACACTTTTGATGATAAACTGCGCGACTTTCCCGCACATTTTTATCTTCAGGTGACGCCATGACAGAACATATCCAGCCCACGATCAGACCGCAGACCAAAGAGGTTTCTCGCCCCAACTGGTCGGCGGTTTTTTCCGTGGCGTTCTGCGTCGCCTGTCTTATTACCGTTGAGTTTTTACCGGTCAGCCTGCTGACGCCGATGGCGCAGGATCTGGGTATTTCCGAGGGCGTGGCAGGGCAGTCCGTTACCGTGACCGCGTTTGTGGCGATGTTTGCCAGCCTGTTTATCACGCAGGTGATTGGCGCGATTGATCGCCGCAAAGTGGTCATTCTCTTCAGCGTGCTCCTGACGCTCTCCTGCCTGCTGGTCTCTTTCGCGGAGAGCTTCACCCTGTTGCTGCTCGGCCGCGCCTGTCTGGGTCTGGGGTTGGGCGGTTTCTGGGCAATGTCGGCCTCGCTCACCATGCGACTGGTGCCGACGCGCACCGTGCCGAAAGCCCTCTCCGTTATCTTTGGCGCGGTTTCCATCGCGCTGGTGATTGCCGCGCCGCTGGGGAGTTTCCTTGGGGGAATCATCGGCTGGCGTAACGTCTTTAACGCCGCAGCGGTGATGGGTTTTCTCTGCATTCTGTGGGTGTGGAAAGCGCTGCCGCCCCTGCCGGGCGAAGCGGCGCACCACAAACAGAACATGTTCAGTCTGCTTAAGCGCCCCGGCGTGCTGGCGGGGATGACCGCCATCTTCATGGCCTTTGCCGGGCAGTTTGCCTTCTTTACCTATATCCGCCCGGTCTTTATGACCATGGCGGGCTTTGACGTGGATGGCCTGACGCTGGTGCTGCTCAGCTTCGGTATTGCCAGTTTTGTCGGCACCTCGCTGTCGTCTCAGTTCCTGAAGCGCTCCCTGAAAGTGGCGCTTGCTGGTGCCCCGCTGGTACTGGCTGTCAGTGCCGTCGTGCTGATTCTGTGGGGCAGCGACAAATGGGTGGCCTCGGCGATTGCAATTATCTGGGGCTTTGCCTTTGCGCTGGTGCCGGTGGGCTGGTCGACGTGGATCACCCGCTCGCTGGCCGATCAGGCTGAAAAAGCCGGGTCGATTCAGGTGGCGGTGATCCAGCTGGCGAACACCTGCGGCGCGGCGGTGGGCGGCGTGGCGCTCGACCACCTTGGGCTGACGTCGCCGCTGGTCATCTCCGGCACGCTGATGTTGCTGACGGCGCTGCTGGTGGCAGGGAAAGTGAAGGTAAAGTAATGCTTTTTCTCCCTCTCCCGTGGGAGAGGGTTGGGGTGAGGGCATCAGGCTACGCCGGGGCTTTCACCCGTTTTCTCGAATCCATCGAAATCAACACCACCGACGACACAATCAGCAGCGTGCCCAGCCAGTCCGGCAGAGTAAACGCCACGCCCAGCAAAATCACCGACAGTAACGCGCTGCTTAGCGGCTCGGCGCAGCTCAGAATGCTTGCCTTCGGCCCGCCGATCATCTGCGCGCCTTTCAGGTACAGGCTGAACGTCAGCGCCGTGCCGATCACCACCAGGTAGAAAAACGCCAGCAGCAGGCTGCCGTCAATGACAAACGCGGTGCCGCGTCCGGCGTAGAACGGCGTCAGCATTAACCCGGCAATCAACATACTCCAGCCGACAATCGGCAAGGTGCCGTAGCGGGCGATCAGGGTTGACGGATACGTCGTGTAAAACGCCGCGGCAAAGGCCGAGGCAATGCCGAAGAACAGCGCGGCAGGTGAGATGGAGAGCGAGGTAGGGTCGCCATGGGTCACCAGCAAAAATGTCCCCACCAGTGAGGTCAGGATCGCGGAAAGCACAAACAGACCCGGCCGCTTTTTCCGCGCCAGCGCAAACCACGCCACGATAATCGTCGGCGACAGAAACTGCAGCACGGTGGCCGTAGCCGCGTTGGATTTCTCGATTGTCACCAGGAAGGTGAGCTGTACAGTGAGCGCGCCAGCCAGGGAGAAAAACAGCAGGCTGAGGGCGTCTTTGCGATGTTTGATGACCGAGAAAATCTTGTCGCCGTGAACGAAGGACAAGGTCAGCAGGATCAGGCCGGTAAACAGCAGGCGAACCATGGTCAGATAGGGTGAAGCGATCTGGCTTTTCTCCATGATGTACTGCGCGCAAACCCCTGAGCTGCCCCATAAAACGGCGGCGATCAGGACGTTCAGCATCCCTTTACGTGTGGAACCCATGTTCTCCCCTGTGATGTTGTCGTTAATTCGGTCAACAGCATAGCATGGTTGTGTGCGGCCTGATGCCCTCACCCCGGCCCTCTCCCACGGGGAGAGGGAGCAAACACTAAAAACGGCAACGCTCGTTGCCGTTTTGCTTTTACCTTAGAACCACGCCTCCCACATTGCGCCGACGTTGAAGTCGTCCAGCGTTTCGTCCTTGGTATTGTTCACGCGGGCGGTGCGTTCGTTATCCACTTTGCCGCCGGTGACGTAGAAGCGCAGCATCGGACGGAACTCCGGCCCCATGGCGATAGACATGTTCTGCGACAGGGTCAGTTTCCAGCCCTTGTTGTCGCCGCCGTTGTCGTAGTCCACATGCTGCCAGCCCGCTTCCAGCCAGGTGGAGTGAACGTCGTTCCACCAGTGCATCGGACGCACAATGGCGTTGTAGTTCTTACGGTTGTCCGTTTTATCACGGCTGTTGTCGTAGTCGTGGAAGGCGAGGATGTACTCCACCTGCGTGGCCGGAGTGAATTTATACAGCCCTTCGAAGCTGGCATAGACCGTGGTCAGATCCTCGGTTTTATTGAACACGCTGTTGTCCGCGTTATCAGAGTAACGGGCAATCACCTTGTTCACGCCGCTGTCGTTGGTGTGGCTCAGCACCACGCCGCCCTGCCAGGCGTTCAGACGCTCGTCACTTTCAACCGCTTTTGAGTCAAAGCCGTAGTTGGCGTACAGCTCCAGATCCAGCGGACCGACCTTCATGCCGTGAATTTTTGACGTCGCGGCGTAGTTGCCTTTGTCGCCCGTGCCGGACCCGCCGGTACAGGTGATGCGCGACGGGTTGGCTTCGTCTTCCATGACTTCCGGGCTACAGGATTCCACCGCCGCCACGGCGGCCACGTCAAACTGCACGCCGCCGATGTCGAAGTTCTTCACCCCGGCGCCCTGGCCGTCGTGGTTCATCCAGAAGTAATCGTTAATGCCCTGCTGCGGACGCTGGTGGAAGTCACGACCGGCCCAGAAGTAGGCGTTCGGGTTGGAGGCCATAATATTGGTCACCCCGGCGTAGGCTTTTTTCAGGTTAACTTCATCGCCCCAGTGATCGATCATCACGTTGATGTCCCAGATGGCGCCGTTGTCGCCCTTGAAGGCCTTGGAGAGCTGGAATTCACCGCCGTTGCCTTCGTTACCCAGACGACCGATGGCTGATGCCCCGTTATAGGAACCGTCCACCGCCACGTATTTCTGGTCGGCGGCCTGGAAGTGCGCGCCGTAGCGGGCGTAGCCAGTAAATTTAATGCCGAACGGAATAGCCATATCCGGGGATTGCGCCGCGCTTTGCGGCTCCGTCACCACGTCGGCTTTTTTCGCGACCGCGGCATCCATTTTGGCCTGACGTTCCGCGAGGGCTTTATCCACCGCTTTTGCCACAATGGCGTCGATTTGTTCCTGTGTAAATTCCTGTGCGAGTACAGAAATTGGGCAAAGCGCGGCGATAACCGCCATGGTTAATGGTAGTTTTTTTAGGGTAGTCATGGTTATCTCAATATAGTTTAATTTTATTCAGACAATAACCATCCCGCTCCGATCTGACAGAGTATGTCGCTATCATCAGAACAAGTGGATTTCTATTTAAGGTACAGAGGTATTACTCGTTATTTCGCCATAGATTATCTCTGATATAAATGAATAATTTCTTCGGATAATTCACGCGCCAGTAATGAATTCATTAAATGATCCTGCGCGTGTACCATAATTAACGTCATCGGCTGACGGGCTTCACCCGCATCCTGCTCAATGAGTTTGGTCTGCATCTTGTGCGCCTGGCGCGCGTAGCCATCCGCTTCGCGCAGCAGGTTTTTGGCTTCGTCAATGTTGCCCTGCCGCGCAGCGTGCAGTGCTTCAAAGCACAGGCTGCGCGACTGACCCGCATTGACGATGATTTCCATCACGGCTTCTTCTAAGGCAACCATCGTCTTTCTCTCTATTTATCGAAACTATTATGTAAAGAGGTGGCGGCAAACCACTCTCCGCTCTTTTTAATGGTGCGCTGTTGCGTAGTTAAATCGAGCTGGACAAAGCCATAGCGGTTTTTATACGCATTACACCACGACCAGTTATCAATAAAGGTCCACATATGGTAGCCAAGGCAATTGCACCCTTCGCTAATACCTTTATGCAGCCAGGTTAAATGTCCGGAAATAAAATCGATACGGTATTGATCGTTTATCTGGCCATTTTCAATAAAGCGCTGTTCATTTTCGACGCCCATTCCGTTTTCAGAAATAAAACAGCGTGGGTTGCCGTAATTGTCGCGCAGGTTAACCAGAATATCGTAAATACCCGGCTCGTAGATTTCCCAGCCACGGTACGGGTTCATCTTGCGGCCCGGCATCTCGTAGTTATCAAAGAACCACTCCGGCATAAACGGCGCCTGCGGGTTCACCGCGCTGTCGCGACACTTCACGCGACGCGGCTGGTAATAGTTAATGCCGAGCAGGTCGATTTTCCCTTCCGCAATCAGGAAGCTGTCCTCCGGTTTACAGGCGGGAAGCTGGTCGTAAGATTTCAGCAGTGCCACCAGATCGGCCGGGTATTCACCGCGCAGAACCGGGTCGAGGAAGCTGCGGTTAAACATCAGATCCGCGATGTGCGCCGCCTTCACGTCCGCCGGGTTTTGCGAGCGCGGGTAGGACGGTGTCAGGTTGAGCACGATGCCGATCTCACCCGCGTAATGTCCGGCGCGGTAGGCCTGGACGGCCTTCGCGTGGGCCAGCACGGTGTGATACGCCACGGTAGCCGCCCGACGGAAATCCACCACGTTCGGGTAGTGGAAATCGTACAGATAACCGCCTTCAACCGGGACAATCGGCTCGTTGAAGGTAAACCAGTGCAGCACGCGGTCGCCAAACAGGTCGAAGCAAATCTGCGCATAGCGGGCGTAAGCGTCCACCACCTCCCGGTTTTCCCAGCCGCCAATCTCCTGCATCGTCATCGGCATGTCGAAATGGAACAGGGTGATAAACGGCGTAATGCCCTGCGCGATCAGCTCATCAATGACCTGGTTATAAAATTCGACCGCCTTTGGATTCACTTCACCGATACCGTCGGGGATCAGGCGCGCCCAGCTTATAGAAGTGCGAAAGCTGTTGTGGTTCAGCTGTTTTAACAGCTGAATGTCCGTTTTCCAGTGCTGATAAAACGTGGAGGTATGCTGCGGTCCCACGCCGTTGTGAAAACGGTTCGGCTCGCGGGCAAACCAGTAATCCCATGTGGTTTCACCCTCTCGTGTCCCTTCGGTCTGGAGAGCAGAGCTTGCGCTGCCCCACCAGAAATTATCGGGAAAGGTATATTTCATGACGCTTCCTCTTTGACTTAATGGCTTGCGGTCTCAGCGGCACCGACGGTTGCCTGAGCTTTTTGCTCTTCGTTTTTCATCAACGTACGCTCGTAAGCCCGCAGGAACGGCAGGTACATCAGCGCTGACATCACCATACAAACGAGACACATCACCACCGGGCTCAGCGCCCAGTTGGCGGCCCATGAGGCGCCAATGGGTGCGGGCGTGGTCCACGGCGTTAACGACACCACCTGCGCCAGCCAGCCCAGTTTGGTTGCCGCGTACGCCAGACACGCATTCACCAGCGGCACACACACGAACGGGATAAACAGCATCGGGTTCATGATGATGGGCGCGCCGAACAGGATCGGTTCGTTGATGTTAAAGAAGCTTGGCACAACGCCCATTTTGCCGATGGTGCGTAAGTGCGTTACCCGACTACGCAGCAGCAGGAAGGCCAGCGGCAGCGTGGAGCCTACGCCGCCAATCAGCAGGTAGTGATCCCAGAAGCCCTGCAGGTAGACGTGTGGCAGTGCCGCACCGGCCGCCAGCGCCGCCTGGTTTGCCGACAGGTTTGCCATCCAGAACGGGTTCATGATGCCGGTGACAATCAGCGAACCGTGGATACCGGCGAACCAGAAGATCTGGCACAGCAGTACGGAGAGCAGAATGGCGGGCAGCGAGTCAGACGCAGAGACCAGCGGTTCCAGCAGGTGCATAATCGCCTGCGGGATGATCATGCCGGTCTGCGCCTCGATAAACAGGTTCAGCGGATGCAGGGTGCCAATCACCACCATCACCGGGATCAGGATCTCAAACGAACGCGCCACGCCGGTCGGGACTTCCTTCGGCAGGCGGATGGTCACGTTGTTCTGCTTCAGCCACGCATAGACGCGGGTGGCGTAGATGGCGGTGATCAGCGCGGTGAAAATCCCCTGACCGGACAGATACTGGGTGGAGATCTTACCGTCCGCATACGGCGCGGCCACCAGCAGGAAGGCCATAAAGGCCAGCAGGCCGGACATCACCGGGTCGAGGTTAAACTGACGCCCCAGGCTCGCCCCAATTCCTACCGAGATGAAGAAGGTCATCACGCCCATGCTGAGGTTAAACGGCAGCATCAGCTGTTCGCGATAGGTCTGGGAGAAATCCAGCCAGCCGCGGGCAAAGCTGTTGGTGGTATCCGCCGAGAACGGCGGGAAGATGAACACCAGCATAAACGAGCCGATGATCATAAACGGCAGCGCGGCGGTAAAGCCGTCGCGGATGGCAATCACATACTTCTGCTGACCGAGCTTCGCGGCCAGCGGGGTAATTGACTGCTCAATCACCGCGACCATGGATTGATATAACGAACTCATGTGAACACCTTTTAGTGTGCCGCTTCGATGAGCGACAGAGCATAGTCCAGTACTTTATCGCCACGTTGCATGCCGTAGTCCATCATATCGATGGGCTGGACCGGAATGCCTTTCGTGGCCGCCTTGTCTGAGAGTGTCTGTAACATGTATTTCACTTGCGGTCCGAGAAGCACCACCTGATATTGCGGAAACTGCGTATCAAATTCGGAAACGCCGTACGCATCAATCTTCACCGGCAAACCGCGTTCTTTCGCCACATCGACCATTTTGCTGACCAGCAGGCTGGTGGACATCCCGGCAGAGCAGCAGAGCATAATCTTGAACATCGACAACCATCCTCAAAATGTAAATAGATATTGCGATGATGATTGGATATCAGATGGAAACCGGTTTCCATTTATAAAAGACAGAAGTGTGACAACCATCAAGATCCCTTATATATGAGGCTAATTAACCCGATGCGCGTCACAAAATTTGGCTGTTTTGACATCATTTTGAGTGGAAACGGAAAATCGGTTTCCATGGAAAACGGAAACGGATATACTCCCTTCTGGCTATAATGTGAGCCGTAGCGGTAATGGATTTTGCAGGCGCGAGGTAAGCCTGTCAGGGGAAAAAGATGTCGACAATCAATGATGTATCACGTCTTGCCGGGGTGTCGAAAGCCACGGTATCGCGAGTGTTGAGTGGGTCGCGTGGCGTAAAGGAAGCCAGCCGTCAGGCCGTTCTGAAAGCGGTAGATGAACTGAACTACCGGCCCAATGTGATTGCGCAGTCGCTGCTGAGCCAGTCGACGGGGTGTATCGGGGTGATTTGCGCGCAGGAGAATATTAACCAGACGACCGGTTATCTCTACGCGCTGGAAAAACAGCTCAGCCAGCATCAAAAACACCTGCTGCTGCGCTTCGCCCATAGCAAAGCGGATGTGCTGCATGCCCTGGAAGAGCTCTCCTGTGGGCTTTGCGATGACATTCTGGTGATTGGCGCGCGTTTTCCACTGGATATCGACATGGATAACGTCATCCTGGTTGACTGTATGGGCTCAGAAAATCCCAACAGCATCCAGTTCGATCACGCCTTCGCCGCCGAGACCGCCTGTAACTACCTTACCAGCCAGGGACGCCGCCAGATTGCCCTTATCCATCCGCACGGTAGCGGCTTTGCCGATCAGGTGCTGCTGGGCTACAAACATGCGCTGGAGAAAAATTTCCTGCCCTTCAACCGCAACCTCGTGTTTATGGACGCGACCTCCTCGTCCGTGGCGCTGCAGGAGCTGCTGAATAACGCCAGCACGCTGAATTTCAACGCGTTACTGGTGGCGGACGAACAGGAAGCGCAGCGGGTGATCCCGCAGTTGCAGGCGTTTAATAAATCGGTGCCGGAGGACATCATGGTCTTCAGCCTTGCCGGATCGCTGCATCTGCCGGGCATTCCGGTGATCCCGGCCATTGAGTATTCCATGGACGCCATGGCGGCGCGCATCGTGAGCTGGTTGACGGAAAAAACACAAATGCTCGGGTCGTACGTGCTGCGCGGGGATTTGATCATTCCGGATGTGCGTAAGCGTTAAAAATGTTGTGCAGGCCGGGTAAGGCGTAGCCGCCACCCGGCGAGAAGCACGTTTCCAGCCCTCAATAATCCTCCATACAATCCACCTGACTCACCGCGTCCCAGTAGGCCTCCAGGTTGTCACGCTTCACGGCGGTGATGGCGTTTTTGATCAGCAGCTGATTAGCCTCGGACGATAAAATCATGGCCTGCCAGGCTTTATCGCTCTGTTTTTTCTGGGGCGTACAGGCTTTTTTTACATCTTTGAGTACCTGCTGCTTAATTTGAGCCTCCCGCGCCGGGTCGTCTTTTTCCTGAGCATGGGCAAACGCGGCGAAAAGCAGGCAGACGAGCAGGCAAACCAGGTGTGCAGATTTCATCGAAACCTCCATTAAGAGACACGTGCTTCCCCAGAAATATATCGTTACATTCAGTGTAGCGACGCCAGCCGAAAGTATGAATTTTCTCTTCACCGCGTATCAGGATTGTCCCGGACGCGTTACTCAATCCCGCCCCCGAGCGATTGCCACAGGGTGATACGGTTTTCCAGGTCGGTTTGTTGTAACGCGATAAGCGACGACTGCGCCGACCACAACGATCGCTGCGCGGTCAGTACCGTCAGATAATCCCCGGCCCCCGCCTGATAGCTGCGGGTCGCCACATCCAGCGTTTTTTGCTCGGCTGCCACGTATTCACGCTGGGCATCAAGCTGCTCGCTGAGCGTTTCACGACGTGCCAGCGCATCGGCCACGTCTTTAAACGCGCTCTGGATGGTTTTCTCGTAGGTGGCGATCAATCCCTTCTTCTCCGCTTCCGCGTAGCGCAGCTGGGCCAGATTGTTACCGCCACTGAACAGCGGCAGGGTGATGGACGGTGCGAATGACCACACCTTCATCCCGTGGCTGAACAGGGACGAAAGCGAATCGCTGCCGACGCCCGCACTGGCGGTCAGTGAAATGGTCGGGAAGAAGTTGGCGCGCGCGGCACCGATATTGGCGTTGGCGCTCAGCAGGTTGTGCTCCGCCTCCTTAATATCCGGGCGACGCAGCAGCGCGTCTGAACTCACGCCTGCCGGGATCAGCGTGATGGCGTTATCGCTCAGGCTCTCCAGCGTGCCCGGCAGCAGGGTGTCCGGCACCGTGTCACCCGCCAGCAGATTAAGGGCGTTTTTGTCCTGTACCACCTGCGTTTGATAGCTTGCCACGCTGGCACGCGCCTGCTGGTAGACCGCCATCGCCTCGCTGACGTCCGTTGCCGCCGCCACGCCAACCTGCTGCTGACGCTTCACAATCCTGAGCGAGCTGGCGGCGCTCTCCATCGTCGATTTCGCCAGCGCCAGGTTGCTGTTATCCGCCGCCAGGGTCACCCAGGCGGTGGTTAACTCGCTGACCATCGTCAGGCGGGTATTCTGGGCGGTGAACTCGCTGGCAAGCCAGGTTTCACGCGCTGCGCGTGACAGGCTCTGGTTACGGCCAAACAGATCCAGCTCGAAGCTGGAGACCGTGCCGTTGGCCTCATCGCTGGTCGCGACACCGCCTGCCAGCGTGCGGCTGCGGGTGTGGCTCAGCTCCGCGTCCACCGTCGGGAACAGGGAGGATCGCGTTTCGCCGTACTGGGCGCGCGCGGCGTCGATATCGGCAATCGCTTTTTGCAGGTCGCGGTTGCTGTTGAGCGCCATCGTCACTACGCCTTTCAGGCGCGCATCGTTCATCACCTGTTGCCACTGGCTCACCACGGCGGTGGCTTCGCCGTGCGCACCCGGCAACGTCGCCGGGACGGGCGCAGCCGGGCGCTGATACGTGGGATCTAAAGAGACGCAGCCCGCGCTCATCAGCGCTAACACGAAAACAGATAAACGAAACATTATGACCTCCGGTTGCTGTGTTTACCGGAGAACAGACGTTTCACCAGTACGAAGAATAACGGAACGAAGAAGATTGCCAGCAGCGTGGCGGCCAGCGTCCCACCGATAATGCCGGTCCCGATCGCTACCCGGCTGTTGGCCCCTGCACCGGTGGCAATCGCCAGCGGCGTCACACCTGCGATAAACGCCAGCGAGGTCATGATGATGGGGCGCAAACGCGTCTGGGCGGCACGCAGCGCCGCACGCGTCAGGGAGTAACCTTCGGCGACTTTTGCCTCGGCAAACTCAACAATCAGAATGGCGTTCTTTGACGACAGGCCGATGGTGGTCAGCAGCGCCACCTGGAAGTAGACGTCGTTGCTCAGGCCGCGCAGGGAGGCGGCAATCGCTGCGCCCAGCACCCCAAGCGGGATCACCAGGATAACGGAAATCGGTACCGACCAGCTCTCATACAGCGCCGCCAGACAGAGGAATACCACCAGGATCGAGAGGGCATAGAGGCTCATTGCCTGGCCGCTCGCCAGTTTTTCCTGTAAGGACAAACCGCTCCACGCCCAGGTACTGCCGGACGGCAGGTTGTTTGCCAGTTGCTCCATTTTGCTCATCGCCGTACCGGAACTGGCGCCACTGGCGTTCTCGCCCTGAATTTCATACGCCGCCGAGCCGTTATAGCGCACCAGGCTTTCGGGGCCATACTCCCAGCGGGTGGTGGCAAAGGCGGAGAACGGGGTCATGGTGCTGTCGCTACCGCGTACATACCACTTGTTGAGATCGGACGGCACGGCGCGATAGTCGCTGTCGCCCTGGATATAGACCTTTTTCACGCGGCCGCGATCGATAAAATCATTCACGTAGGTACCGCCCCAGGCGCTGGAGAGGGTGTCGGTGACGTCACTCAGGGAGAGCCCCAGCGACACGGCTTTATTGTTGTCGATATCCACCTGAAGCTGTGGCATCTGCGGCAGATCGTTGGCGCGAACCGCGTGCAGGGAGGCATCCTGATTCGCTTCGCCAATCAGCTGGTTACGCAGCTTGAGCAGCGTGTCGCGATCGGTGCCGCCGCTGGCCATCAGCTCAAAGGTAAAGCCGTTACTCTGGCCCAGACCATCCACCGCCGGTGGCGTCATGGCAAAGATGGTCGCATCGCGGAGGGTGCTCAGCTCCTGCGTGGCACGCAGGGCAATGGCCTGTGCGGTATTTTCAGCGCCCTTACGTTCGGACCAGTTTTTCAGGGAGACAAACGCCATCCCGGCGTTCTGGCCGCTGCCGCTAAAGCTGAAGCCCTCAATGGTGAAGATAACGTTGGTGTTGGCTTTCTCTTTGGTGAGGAACCACTCGCGCACCTGACGGCTGACTTCGGCAGTACGGACCGTCGTCGCGCCTGCTGGCAGGGTGTACTGCACCATGATTTCGCCCTGGTCTTCCGTCGGCAGGAAGCTGCCCGGCAGTTTCAGCATCGCGAATCCCATCGCGCCGCAGAGCAGGGCGTAGATGACCAGCATGCCACCGGAGCGGCGCAGCGCGCGCAATACCTTGTTCTGGTAACCCTGCTCGGTCTTGCTGTAGAAGCGGTTAAACGCGCCGAAAAAGCCCTTCTTATGTGGGGCGGTGTGGCTCAGAATCGAGCCGCACAGCGCAGGCGTCAGGGTTAATGCCACTACCACGGAAAGGAGCATCGCCGAGATAATGGTGACCGAGAACTGACGGTAAATCACCCCGGTGGAGCCACCAAAGAAGGCCATCGGCAGGAACACCGCAGAGAGCACCAGCGCAATGGCGATCAGCGCACCGGAGATTTCGCCCATCGATTTTTCGGTGGCTTCGCGGGCGGGCAGCCCTTCGTCGCGCATAATACGTTCGACGTTTTCCACCACCACGATGGCATCATCCACCAGCAGCCCTATCGCCAGCACCATCGCAAACAGGGTCAGGGTGTTGATGGAGTAGCCGAACAGCGCCAGTACGCCAAAGGTGCCCAGCAGAACCACCGGAACGGCCAGCGCCGGGATCAGCGTGGCGCGGATGTTTTGCAGGAACAGGTACATCACCACGACCACGAGGATAATGGCTTCGAACAGGGTCTGAATCACGTCCTCAACCGAGATCTTAATAAACTCGGTGCTGTCTTTCGGGTAGGCCACGTCGTAGCCTTCCGGCATCGACTTTTTGAATTCGGCGATTTTCTCTTTCACCGCCGTGGCGGTATTGAGCGCGTTGGCGCCCGGCGAAAGCATCACCGCCATCCCCGCGGCCGGATGGCCGTTCAGCTTCGCGGTGGCGGTGTAATCCTCACTGCCCATCTCCACGCGCGCAACGTCGCTGATGTGTACCACCGCGCCGTTAGACTGGCTCTTGACGATGATATTTTTGAACTCATCGACCGTCTGCAGGCGCGACTGGGCGCGCACGGTGGCGGTCAGCTGCTGGGCGTTCGACGAAGGCAGCGCGCCGATTTTACCGGCGGAAACCTGCACGTTCTGCGCTTCAATCGCACTTTGCACATCTGACGGCATCAGCGAGTAGGACGCCAGCTTCGCCGGGTCGAGCCAGATACGCATCGCGTATTCCGCGCCAAACACCTGCAGACTCCCGACGCCATCCACGCGCGCCAGCGGATCCTGCATATTACTGACCAGCCAGTCGGCGATATCCGAGCTGCTGGCGGTGTCGGTTTTGTCGTACACCCCCATGATAAGCAGGAAGTTGCTCTGCGATTTCTCGACGGTGATCCCGGACTGCTGTACTTCAGTCGGCAGGCGTGATTCCGCCTGCTGGACTTTGTTTTGCACCTGAACCTGCGCGGTGTCCGGGTCGGTCCCCTGTTCGAAGGTGACGGTAATGCTCACCGAACCGTCCGAACTGCTGGTGGAGGTGAAGTAGAGCAGGTTATCCAGCCCGGTGAGCTGCTGCTCGATCACCTGCGTCACGCTGTTTTCCAGCGTCTGCGCGGAGGCACCGGTGTAGGTGGCGGAGATCTTGATCGACGGCGGGGCGACGTCCGGGTACTGCGCAACTGGCAACGTGCGGATCGCCAGTATCCCGGCGAGCATAATCAGAATGGCGATCACCCAGGCAAATACCGGGCGACGCACGAAGAAACGGGAAAACATCAGGCATTCCCTCCGCTGGATTTCATCTCTTCGGCCTTCACCTGTTGGCCGGCGGTAACTTTGTCGGTGCCTTCCACAATCAGCCTGTCGCCCGCCTTGAGACCGCTCAGCACCAGCCATTTATCGCCGTAGGTGTCACCCGTTTCCAGCTGACGCTGCTCCACCTTGTTGCTGGCGTTCACCACCAGCGCAGTGGCTTTGCCTTTGGCATCGCGGGTAATGCCCTGCTGAGGGGCCAGGATCGCGTCATCCATGATGCCCTCGTCCACTCTGGCGCGGACAAACATCCCCGGCAAAAGCTGATGCTGTGGGTTCGGGAAGACGGCGCGCAGGGTGACCGAGCCGGTCGATTCATCCACTGCCACTTCAGTCAGCGCCAGGCGACCCTTTTCGCTGTAGGTGCTGCCGTCTTCAAGCTGCAACGTGACGCTCAGCGTATCGTTGTTCGAGGCCAGGGTTTTTTTGCGTAATCGCAGCAGATCGGCACTCGAACGCGTTAAATCGACATACATGGTGTCCAGCCCGCGAATGGTGGCCAGCGCGGTGTCTTGCTGGGCGGTGACCAGCGCCCCGGGCGTGACGGAGGAGATGCCGATGCGTCCGGCAATCGGTGCGGTGATGGTGGTCCAGTTGAGGTTAATGCGCGCACTCTCCTGCGCGGCTTTCTTTGACTCGACGCTGGCCTTGTCCTGCGCGCAGGTGGACTTCGCGTCTTCCGCGTCCTGGCGCGATACGCCGTCGTCTTTCACCAGCTGCGCATAGCGCCGGGCTTTCTGGCAGTCGGCCTGCACCAGCGCCTGCGCCTGTTTCAGCGCCGCGGCGGCTTCATCAAACGCGGCGCGGTAGCTGGAGGGATCGATCTGATACAGCGCTTGTCCGGCTTTCACAGTATCGCCTTCGGTGAACAGCCGCTTCTGGATAATGCCGCCTACCTGCGGGCGCACTTCGGCGCTCATTGCGGCGGTGGTACGCCCGGTCAGTTCACTGACGACGGACACCGGCTGGCTCATGAGTGTGACAATCCCCACTTCCGGAAGAGGACGTTGGGGAGCAGATGTTTGCGCATTATCACACCCTGTCAGGAGGAGTAATGCGGCGATGGAGGTTGTTATGTTTTTCATCATCTTTTTCCAGGGTGAACGATGCCCGCCCTGTTAATGGCTTAACAAGGAGGAGGGCGTTTTAAAGGCACAGCGATACCGCATCTCTGGCTGAGCCAGAAATGGTAAACCGGGAAATTACCTGTTCCCGTTAATTATTCACATGCGATTACTTTGCAGTGAAAAGCATATTTAAAATATTCTGATAAATCGGCGCTAATTGTTCTGACGGCACATTTAATGGCGTAAGCCGACGGTAAATGGTGCCCTCGATCATTACGGCGGTAATCTCCACGCAGCAGCGAATATGTTCATCACTTAAATGAGGAAACTGCTTTTTCAGGTGCGCACAGGCGTTGCTAAACATACGAGCCTCGGCCGCGGTTAACATGGCGGCCACCTGCGGATTACGCGTCGCCTCGGCGGACATCTCGAGCATCAGCGCATCGTCGTCTTCGTTAATCGTCTGACGCCAGGCGAGCGCCTGCGGCATGCCTTCCACCACCGTTTTGTCCTGCATTCCCTCGATACGGGAATCGATAATCCGGCGGATCATCTCTTCAATAATCGCGTCTTTGTTACTGAAATAACGGTAAATTTGCCCGACGCTGAGCTTCGCCTCGCTGGCGATTTGCGACATACTGGCCGCATGAAATCCGCTGGCGCGAAAGCAGCGGCGCGCGGCGGTAATGATCTCGTCCTGACGTTGTTTCTGCCGTTCTTCCAGTTTTGTGCTCATCGTCGATTACCGGGTAAAAGTGAGAATGATCGTTCTCATTATACGTTTTGAGCACCTTTTGGAAAGGCTTTTTTTATTTACATATTGAATGAATATTTCTGGATGAAAAAAATGGAGGAAATAAGGAGTTTTTATGAAGCTTAACCTGTGAGATATTCAGATTGCGTGGAAAATAAGGAGAAAAATATGCACCTGAGCATAACAGAAAAAGTCACACCCGCAGAAAAAGAAGAGTTATTTGTAGGGTTAAGAGCTTACAACGCCCAGTTTTTAGATATGACGAACTTCAGTGGTGATATTGGCGTTTACATGCGAGACGAAAAGGGCATCATGCTGGGGGGATTAATCGGCGTACGAAAAGGGGAATGGCTGAATATTGATTATCTCTGGGTGAGCGATACCGTGCGGGGAACCGGCGTGGGCAGCCAGCTTATCAAAACGGCGGAAGAAGAAGCCAGACGTAAAGGCTGTACGCATGCGCTGGTGGACACGGTCAGCTTCCAGGCGCGTCCATTTTATGAAAAGCAGGGGTACCAGCTGCAGATGTCTTTGCAGGATTATCCGTATCCGGGGATGCAGCGTCATTATCTGGCGAAAGCGCTTTAAGTCCGGCAAGCATCAAGATTCATCGCCCGGTGGCGCTACGCTTACCGGGCCTACACGTCCTCCGTCAGTTAGGCCGGGTAAGCGCAGCGTCACCCGGCAATAGACCGCATATAACCTATCCTTCTTATTGATTCCTTTTCGTTTTTTATTTCACCGCCTCGTTGCCGATATAGTCAGTGAAACGTTCATCAAAAGGATAGGTCTTGTGAAACTTCGATTGGGTGCTCTGGTTCTCGCGGGTCTGCTGCTGGCAGGATGCGATCAACGTGGCAGCGATGCCAAACACATTAAAGTCGGCGTGATCAACGGCGCAGAGCAGGATGTGGCTGAAGTCGCCAAAAAAGTGGCAAAAGAGAAATACGGTCTGGATGTGGAGCTGGTCGGGTTTAGCGGTTCGCTGCTGCCCAACGATGCCACCAACCAGGGAGAACTGGATGCGAATGTCTTCCAGCATCGTCCGTTCCTCGCAGAAGATAACAAGGCGCATAACTACAAACTGGTTGCCGTGGCGAATACCTTCGTCTTCCCGATGGCCGGTTATTCCCGCAAAATCAAATCCGTGTCTGACCTGAAAGACGGGGCGACCATTGCCATCCCTAATGACCCCACCAACCTCGGTCGCGCGCTGCTCCTGCTGCAAAAAGAGAAGCTGATTACCCTGAAACCGGGCGTGGGTCTGTTGCCAACCGCGCTGGATATCACCGCCAACCCGAAAAAGCTGAACATTATGGAGCTGGAAGGGGCGCAGCTACCGCGCGTACTGGATGACCCCAAAGTGGATGTAGCCATCATCAGCACCACCTATATCCAGCAAACCGGGCTTTCCCCGGTGCACGACAGCGTCTTTATCGAAGATAAAAACTCGCCGTACGTGAACATCGTGGTGACGCGCGAAGACAATAAAGACGCAGAGAACGTAAAGGAATTTATCCAGTCCTATCAGTCACCGGAGGTGGCGAAGGCGGCGGAGACGATCTTTAACGGAGGGGCGGTACCGGGCTGGTAATGCCAGCGCAATTTACGCCGTCACGCTGGCGTCTATCCGGCTTTCCGGCCAGAGAAAGCCCTGGCCAAACCGTGCCCCCGACGCGCAGGCTCGCTGTAAGTCCTGCGCGGTCTCAATCCCTTCTACGACGACAGCGCGGGCAATCTTCTCTCTGACGAAGCGCACCAATGCGTCAAACCGGGCAGGGGTGTTCAGCTCTGAGCGGTCAAGTTTAATGCCGTCTACCGGCAGGGCAAGACGCGCATAGTCATCCGCCAGATCCTGAGTCAGATCATCCAGCCAGATTTTCCAGCCAGCCGCTTTTAGCTGAAGCAGCGCGTGATGGATGCGGCGTTGCTCAGTGGCACTCATGCGGATCAGGGTTAACGGATCCTGAATTTCTATCGTTAAGCGTTGCTGGTGTCGTAGCGCAAGCAACAGCCCGATGGCTTTGACATCAAGCAGCTGGTCTGCCGGGAGATTAAGCCAGTACTGGCCTTTGTCCGGCATCTGCAACAGCGTGTTGGCCTGCCAGAAAAAGATTTGCAGCGCACAGCGGGTTGGGAGCGAAGCGAAGAGTACGTCAAGATTCACGTTGTGGATCTCTACCAGCACCTCATGCGCCACGGCCTGGCCGGAATGAAAATCGACTAAAGGCTGAAACCGCAGTCCGGTAATGGTATGCAGCATGGGAGAGGGAAGGACGGTGTACATGACGAGACCTGCAGAAAAAAAGGTTCCCGCGGACACGGGAACAAAGGCAAACGACACACGGTCGAAGAGTCAATTCAATATCCAGCGGATACTCTGATAGAACGAAGGGCCCCGGACGGCCTTGAGTTTATTCATGGCGTTGTTTTTGTAAAAGTAAACCAGCCTGACGTTGCAGCCTAACTGGCGGGCAATTTGCTTGGTTTTCAGGTTACATGAGTAACCCCGCAACACGCTGGCTTCCTCATTGGAGAGCCTTGCAGGACGCTGCCGTGTTGTAATGCTCACGTTGTAGTGGTTTAACGCTTTTGGCGTCTGGCTCATCAGGATTTGCCACATCGCCTTGATATCACCCAGCGAAACGCGCTTATTGATGACCCCATCCACATGCGCAAACTTCAGAAAACCGACGGATAACGAATAGATGTAGATCCTCGCCTTTGGCTGCTTTTCTTTAATACGCAGAATATCTTCATTTGGCGTAATCATAAAACTGCCGATATTCAGCGGATCATAAATAACGATATCCCAGGTACGTTCGCTGAGGAGAAAGTCTTCAATATTGCTGAATCCATGGAAAATAACATCACGATGCGCGTCAGGTTCACGGTTGCCAAGATATTGCAGGCCAATCATTGTGAACTCACAACTGTCAATAACGGCCACTTGTATTGTTTCTTTCATGGTCATTCTCCTTAAGTTGAGCACCCGTCCGTGTAAGAAAAGCAGTAATTTTAAATGCGTGGTCACTCATAAAGTCGTGGTGAGACGATACGTAAAATGTATGTCAGGAGAATGCATCCCGTAAAGCCAATCCCTTTTATTGGCGAAAGATAAAATTCAAAAAATATTTTAATGCTGGAAGTAATGTTTTTAATCTTCTTATAACATTAGCATTGGATTTTTATGCTGAAAAACCCCGTCTGATAAGGTTTGCTCTGGGCAAAGTGCTCTTTTTTTGACGTTTTCAGGACGATTTTTTGTGCTTTTCCTGGCGTTAAACGTGTCCCACGCCGGATTTTTAGCAGCCTGGCCGTTAAAATCCTGGCGGGAATAAGTTGTGAGTGCGATTTTATTACACTACTATCACCCTCCTTTATTCGTGTTAATAATGAAATAATATGATGTGTACTGAATTCACCGTCAGGATCATTGTGTTTTACAGAATCAATATTCTGCAGGAGATGATAAGTGATGCCCTGCGTAAAATACTGCCTGGATATTCCCTGCAAATAGCAATTGTAGAATCAACGGAGCAGCTCTTTGATGCGATTACTGAACGTCAGGTTGATATTGTCATCGCCGAGTTCAGTTATCTGTTTAACCATAAATCATGGGGAGCGCAAACCAGTAGCAGACTCAATATATTATGCCAAACATATAACGTAAAACGTGTGCTTTTTGTTCCGGAATTGCAGTACGGATTATTAAAAAAAGTGCTGGAGATGAAATACGATCTGACCCTTTCTCTGCAGGACGAGCCCGGGGAGCTGAAAAGAGAATTACAGACGCTGCTGAAGGCCGGGGAGGCTAAGCCGCGAGTCTCATCGTATCTGAAGGGGATGATGCGCGCCGGTGCGCGCTCGCGTTCGGTGCTTTCCGCCCGGGAGTGGGAGGTGCTGCACCTGATTGTGGAAGGCTACACCGTGACCGAAATTGCCCAGCTGCGAAGCCGCTCGGCCAGTACCATCGCCACCCAAAAGCACAATGCGATGAAGAAACTCAATCTCGCCAACCACAGTGAACTCATCAAGTATCTGCAGATGGCGGGCAGGATCGGGAGTTGAGCGTCGATTCGCCGGAACGACAGCGTCCCGGCGTACGTGCATCAGGGGTAGATAATATTCAGCGTCGCCGTCGTATTGAGCTTACCCTGGCTGACCTTCGCCGGTGCCCAGACATAATAGGACGCCGCCATGGGCAGGGTGAACGTCTTACTGAGTGCACCGCCCGCCGCCACGTTGAACAGCAGCGTGGCATTCCCGCGGCTGGTGGTGGAGGTCGAGAAGACGACCGGCTGTTGCGGGTTATCCCGCTTAAACAACCGCAGCCCCACGCCCTGTGCGGCCCCACTGCTGGTGTCGACCAGTACGGAACTGTCGGTCGACAACAGTTGGGTGCTGGAGAGGAACATCTCAATTGCCCGGTCAGACGTCCCGTTCGTCCCCAGATTCTGGCAGCTCATGTTGAGCGTAAAGGGAGTCAGCCCTGGCTGCGCGGAGGCGCTCAACTGAGGGATGCCGAGCGTGGGCAAATGAACCGTCAGCCCCGCGTTGTCGAAAGAGCAGGTGGTCAGCTTCGGCGCATATTTGATGGTCATCGGCTGGCCAAACATATCCCGGTTATCGTATGGCCACTTAAAGCCGTTAAACAGCCACTGCACGATTTTCACCAGCTGGTTTATCGGCCAGGTGATGATCTCCCAGAACGACATGCCGCTCATGTCACTGACGAACAGCACATCGCTCATGGTCGCGGTGTCGCCGGTGAGCGTGGTGCCACTCTGGCTAACCAGCGTAAAGCGCACGGTAAACGGCGTATTCAGTTCAGAGGCCGTATGGTTACCGCCCGTGGCGAGCGTCTTGTTGGGATGCGTGCTGGTGATCTCCGCCCGCACCCTATATTTGTCATTACTGAAGCCCAGAATGGTGGCGTACTTACTGTCGGTCGAGAGGATCGGCGTGTAAGAAAACTCGCTGTTGCCGGTTGAGCAGTTAAACGAGCCGCTGTACTGGGTGCTGAAGCTCCCGGTCCAGGTCGGCGTGGCGGGCGTCAGCTTATCCGACAGATCGACGCTGATCGGCGGCCCATAGGAAATACTGCCCCCGGAACAGGTGGCATAGCTTGCCCCGCTGACGCAGGCGAGAAACAGAAAGGTCAGTAACCGTATCATGTTGATGTTCCGTTAGTTATGGCAAACAGAGGACGGGCTTTCCAGTCCCCACGCCGGCGTGGCGATAGTGCAGTTTCCGCCACGTAAATGGACGTTAAGCACGCGTGGCGGGTGTTCCGCGCGGATGTAGAGTACGCTGGCCTGGCCAACATAACCCACCGACTCGCCGCGCTCGTTCAGCACGTCGGTACCAAACGGCAGTGGCGCCCCGTCGGGGCGGGTGGCGCGCAGCATCCAGGACTGGCGCGGGTCGGTTTCGAAGCGGATGTAATTCACCGCGCCATCGTAAGGGGCGACATTGGCGATGTTACCCAGCACTTCCGCCCCGCGGCTGTTCGCTGTTTCGGACAACGTGATGGCGTTTTTACGGTACGGCGTGGCATAAGGCACCAGCGCCACGCCATCACGGTTGGTCACGATACTTTCGTCGCCATTGACCATCAGCCCTTCCGCCTGCGGCGCATCGACAATGGTCATGGTGCTGCCGGTTTCGTTGGAGGCAAGCAGATGCCACGGCACGGCCACCAGGCTGCCACGCCCGTTCAGCCCTGTCTGGCGGTAGTCGGAGGATTCACTGTATGAGCCGCCCAGCGTGGCGAAGTTTGCACGGTATGCGGTGTTCACGCTGGCGGTGTTGTTTCCGCCCCGCGTGTTGCTGCCGGAGAGCGTATAGCTCAGGCGGTTCGACGCCAGCGCGTTGCCGCTCATGCTGATATTGCTCTGCTCATAATGCGAGTCGCTGGCCGTCAGGCTGGAGGTGATCCACGCGTTGTTATCAAACAGCGAGAACGGCAGGCTGAGGGAGAGGTAAAAACGCGTCTCTTCTTCACGCTCGCTGTTGCGCACCCGGCTGGCGGAGACGGTATAGCTGGCCCGGCCGATGGCGTTGGAGTAGCCGGCCTGATATTCGCGGGAGGTTTGGCTGGAATTCCAGTAGTCGCGTTGTGTACCAGAGATAAACACCGTGCCCCAGTTATTGAGCAGACGCTGGTTCAGGTTAAGGGTGAAGGTATTTTTAGGTTGCGCGGCGCGCAGGGCATCCCAGGTGCTCATCGTCATCTCCGGGGCGACCCCGAAGCGATCCTCATACTCGTCATACTGCGCTTTCAGGCGCTGATACCCTTCCCGGGAGTAGAGCGCATCGCTAAAGCTGTAATAGCCCTTAGTGGAATAACGGTAGGCCGCCAGCGTGAAGTTGGTGGCCGTGGTATCGATAAATTTACTGTACGACACGCGAAAGCTTTGGCCGCTGTCGGTTCTGTCCTGCAGGGTGGTTTTCGCGTGGGTAACATCCACAGATACTGCGCCGAACGGCAAATTCCAGCCGGTGCCGATAAGCCCCGCCTGATAATTATCGCTCACGATCGTGCCGGTATAACCGGTTATCAGGTTATTAAAGCCATAGCGCAGCGTGGCCTGCAGGAACGCCGGATCCGCCTCAAGGGTGTTTTGATGGACTTTCCCCGCCACCACGCTGTACTCGCTCACGCCCTCTTTAAGCATGCCCGGTACGGCAGAGAAGGGCACCGTGAACGATTGCTGTGAACCGTCGGCTTCACGCACCACCACCAGCAGATCGCCGGCCGACCCGGTTGGCTGAATGCTGTCGAGGGTGAACTGGCCCGGCGGAACGTTCTCCTGATAGATGACGTTACCGTTCTGAATCACCTTCACCAGGGCGTTAGTGCGCGCCACGCCGTGTACCACCGGCGAAAAGCCTTGCTGTGAGTTGGGGCGCATTTTCATATCGGACGCCAGCGACACGCCGCGCACGCGAAGGGAATCAAACAGATCGCCCGGAATATAAAAGTCGCCCAGCGTCAGGTTGGATTTCAGCGCCGCCAGCGGGCGGCGCAGGTAGCGGGTGTTATTCTGCCAGCTGCTGTCACCACTGGCGGATTTGCGCCAGGTGCTGCTGTCGCGAAACTGCCAGCCCAGCAGGTTGGCGCCGGAATCGAGTCCGGCATAAAAATCGTCGTTGGTCTCTTTGGCTGAGCCTTTTGTCCGCGTGTTGTACCAGGTGGTGTTCCAGGAGAGCATCAGCGCCGGGATCCCTTCGTCCCAGAACTGAGGGGCAACATACCCCTCTTCGGTCCGTAAGACGGCGGCCTGCGGCACGGTGAGTGACAGACTCAGGGTACTGGTGTCCGTTTTCACTTCGCCACCCTGAACCAGATCGTGCAGTTGCACCTGACCATCGGCAATGGCGGGCGCCGGGATCGCTTTGGTATTGATCCCCAGCATCATGGCATCTTTCCACGCCAGGCGAGCGTCATCGCGTTGCTCGCCATACGTCACCGTATAGCGTCCTTTCCAGTCCCCGTTGACGTAAATATCCATCTCCTGCGGGCCGGCTGGCATGGCGTTATTTTCGTAAAAGCGTGACAGATCGGACTCACCGGATGCGCCAGCAAGCAGGGAGGTATCAAACGATACCGCCCCCGATTTATGCGAAAGCAGAAGCGAGCAGACAGCCAGCATACAGAGCCTGTTTTGTTTCAATTTCATGGTGAGTCTTTCCGGTCACTGGCTGGTGAGCGTGCGGGTTTTGTACGCACCCAAATCATCCACATACATCAGCTGGTAGGTTTGGCCGCGTTTCACCGCGTTTTTGGTTGCGACGGTGAGTTGACCAAAGGGCGATACCATCGGTGATTCCTGCAGCAATTTGGTTTTGCCCTGGGAAATATTGGCGACCGTAATATGGAAAGGGCTGTCATTAACAATGCGGAACGCGTTACCGCTGGCAATCAGGGTCAGTTTTTCCGTCGCGTTATCCAGCGTGCCGGTTAACGAGGCCGGGCGATAAAACATTTTGATGCGCGATTTAATCGCCAGCTGAACGGTATTCTGGTTTTGTATATTTTCCGGCTTCGGGGGAATATCGAGCACGTTCAGGAAAAAGACCGATTCACGATCGCCCGGCAAATTCGCAGGCAGCTTTTTTATCCGCAGTTGCTGACCATTATGTTCGCTGACCTTCACCACCGGTGGCGATAACAGAAAAGGAACGTTTGCCGTTTCCGGTGTGGAATTAATATCGCCGTCATCAATCCAGGATTGCACCAGTGCAGGAGCATCACCCGTATTGATTAACTGAACAATTACCTCTTTGTTATTCTCAGGGTAAAGAACACGCGTGCCATTAATCACAATATTGGCCCATGCGTTGCCCGCGCTGAGCAGCAGAGATGCCAGCATAATAATCTTACGCATAATGGTAACCTTAAAAACAGGCTTCGCAGGAACGAAGCCTGATTAACAGAAATTACAGGTAGGAGATGGTGTACGTCACGTTTGAGCTCAACGCACCGACCGTTGCGGCAGCGGCGTTGGTTTTATAGTAATAAACGTCCAGCGTCAGCGTTTCAGAATCTGGCGCCGTTGCGGTACCCATAATGCTGGTGGTGTAAGCCTGGTTCAGCGTAACCGGCGTTGATTTACCTGGCTCAACTAAGGCGAAACCAACATTACGCGCCACGCTGGCATCGTTTTCATTGACGCTGTTATTCAGCAGGTATTTACCGTCGGTAGAAATATTATCAGCGCTGGAGAAATACACTTTCAGCGGCGTACCGGTCGTGCCTGCTGCTGGCGTACAACCTGAGAAGGTTAACGAAATGGATTTTTTATTTTTCGTAATCAGGCCAACCGTGGTCCCGGCATCCTTAACCGAAATGGGGGAAAGCGCGACGGTCATATCGGCACTTTTTCCACCATTAATGGTACAGGTGGTATCGGTAATAGCACCGGTAAAGTTAATGACGCCACCCGCTGAGTTATCTGCAGCAATAGCCTGAGCAGAAGCAATGGCTGCGCCAAGCACAGATACGGTCATGATCGTTTTGAACATGATAAACTCCATAATATTTTGTTTTATATAAAAAAGAATGTTTCCCGGCTGCGCAACACACTGTGACTGGCTAACGCGCATAGCGACCTGAGTACGAGCCTTGACGATATTATGTTGCATCAAAAAGATACATAACAAAACATTATTCCGATTAATCAATAATAATGAGATTATAATCTTGCTATAATGTTTTTTTAAGGATCATAACCCAAACGCCTTCATTCGAAGGTCTTAATTAATGAATTAATAATTGTAAATTTATGAAGTTTTCTATACGCCGTGCTCAAATAATATTTGATGACTTGACCACACCCTCTTTAGACATATTATTGCGAGGGAAATACAGTCGTTTATAACAGTGGTGTAATAATCATATGAAGTATCTTATTGATCTCGCAATGCTTTACGAAGTGGACTCTGGTGTGATCATGATAAATGGAGAAGAGGAATCTTCCATTAAGTTATCAAATCAGGCGGCACGTTTGTTATATGAACTCATCATTAATAATGGTAAAACCCTCGACAGGGACGACCTGATTAAGAAAGTCTGGGAAGACCGCGGTTTTTCCGGCTCCTCGGTCAGTCTTAATGTTGCCATAAGTGAAATCAGAAAAGCTTTTCGTAGTTTAGGACGTGACCCGCTGCTGATTAAGACCATTCGCGGTAAAGGTTTTAGTCTGGCTGCGCATATTGAACATCACACCGTCAGGCCGCCCGTTTCTGCCCCGGAAAAAATGGTGGCGGAAGTCGCGGATATTGTAACGCAGCAGCGAGACCCGCCAGAACGCCTGCGTCGTCGGGACAGCGGCTTTACCACGCTGTGTGTCATGGCGCTGGTGGCGATAATGGGCATCGCTGCGCTGCTGTTCTATCAAAATATGCGCATGACCGAACGCGCGAAAGAGTCCGATATTCATCTGCTGGGCAAAATTGATCGCTGTACGGTTTATCTTATCGACAAGAACATGTATCAGCCGCAACAGACCTGGTTTAGCCGGGCCAAACAGGCTATCGCTCGTCAACAAATAGACTGCGAGCATCAGGCCGCGGATATGTATTATTCAAAATTCAAAAAGTCACAGCTGGAAAATGATTTCCTGGCTGTCTGTTATCTGCAGGATAGTGGCGATAGCTATAAAAATTGCATCTCTTACAGAAGCCTGACAGGGAGTTAAGATCATGTCGAAGAGAAACCTGAGTCTATTTTTGGGCGTGGTACTGCTGATTTCTGTTATCGCCATTGTCCTGTTTTATCCGCAAAGAACCCAGGAAGAGGGATTTGGTTGTCAGTCTGACACGGTTTCCAGGAAAACCTATTCAACGGGTGAGTCGACAGGTCTGTCGTTAACGACGCTATTTCTGTTTAACAGTAGCGACATTGTCACCGTGATCCATAAAGGCGTATTTATTCGCGGAGACAAACGTTATTTGATTGACCGCAACTATGTCCTGAATGTAGAGAAAGTTGCTGGCAGTGATATTTACTATATTAAAGGAAAAAAAGTGCACAAATCTGATGATGATGTTGCACCGGACGGCGTAGTTAATGAGCTGCTGCTGGACAGTATCGACTTCTTTTATGTCACCCGGCTCAAGAGTCATGCATGGCTAATTAAAGGGCTGGTTTTGCCAATAATGATGTGCGTAGCCGTGCCGACATCCTGATATTCTGCAGAACATCAAGAATAGATGTTTGTCTATTAGTCTAAAAATCTCAATTTTATTCATTATGTAACAACAAGATGCAAAAGCATTCTGTTATTTTTCATCCTTTCCTGTGAAGGGGATGAAATTTTCTGTATTGCCTCGTTATTTTTGGGGTGACTATACTTCGCCCCGAAAAAGGGGCTTCCCTTTTTTAAACATCTGGATTCTTTTTTGAAGGACTAAATAAATGAATAAACTGAACGCTATCGTTCTGGGCTCACTGCTGTCTCTTTCTGCCCTGAGCGCTGTTAATGCAGCGGAAACTACCGCTTCTGCAACCTGGCAGGCTTCTGCAACGAAAGACAGCGATTCCGATCTGGTTGTCACGCCAACGCGTGCACTGAACTTCGTTTATAGCGCAAGCACCAAAGCGTTTAACACCGACACCGGTCTGTTTGATGTGGCTATTCGTGGTGACCACGCTTCTGCTACCAACTTCAAACTGGAAGCAATCGTTGATGACTCTGACAACACCCTGTTCAGCGTTGGCGGCGAAGCAACCAAACTGAAAGTAGGCGCGCGTTTTGGCGGGACCGATCTGGGCTCCATCGGTGGCACAGTGGGTGCGAAATCAACGGCATGGACTACCCTGGTTGACTCTTCAAACAACACCGGCGTCTCTTCTGGCCTGTGGAACCTGACTACCAGCGCAGGCGCGACGGCGAATACCGAAGTGACCGGCCAGGACAAATTTGTGTTCTACGTCGATTCTGCACAGGACAGCACCGGTGCAGCGAAAGAGTTCAAAGACCTGACCAACAGCCTGTGGGAAGGTACTGTGTCCGTTGCGTTCCGCGCAACCTGGAGCTAAGAGCTGACAGTTACAGGGGCGTAAGCCCCTGTTTAGGGAAATATCATGTTTAGCCTTAAACCCATCTTCTTCTCTTTATTATTTATCTCCTCCTCCGCGCTGGCGATTAATGTTGGCAAAGTCACCACCATTATTCCTGCCAATGCGGATTCCATCGCCAAGGAATTAAAAAACGAAGCGGATAGCGTGCGCATTATTTCCATCAGCGCCCAGCGTATCAGCAGCCCGATGGATGAAGGCGTGGTGATTAATCCGGAGAAAATCGACGAGCTGCTGCTGACACCTACGCGCATGGTCATGCCCGCCGGGACCAGCAATATCGTCAAATTTTACTATCACGGTAAGGCCGACGACCGGGAGCGCTACTACCGCATTACCTTCATTGATGAAGGGGTCAGCGAAGATCTTGATAACGGCTCGCAAAAGAATGGCAAAGGGATGACCCGCGCGGTGGTGAGCACCATTCTGGTGGTACAGCCCCGGAAGAAGAACGTCGATTTTGTCTACGTGGCTGGAAAGATCACCAATAAGGGCAATACCGCGTTTCGCGTTAACGCGAGCGGGACATGCCTGAAGCCCAACCCGGAATCGCCGACCACACCGTGCGTCAAAAACTTTTACCTGATGCCGGGGACCTCCCGCGCGATCGACGACATCAACGTTACGGACAACCATTTTCATCTCGGAATTTGGGACCTGAAACAGTTCATTCCTGTTAAGTAAGGATGCATGGTGAAAAATAAATTAGTGTTGCCGGTGATGATGGCGTGCACATCCGGCCTTTTGCCCGCGTATGCGCATGCTGCCTCCAGCTCCGTGGTTATCGCTAATTACCGTTTTCCCGACTCACTCTTTGCCCTGCTGGAGCAGGGGATCAAAATCCCCGTTTATTTGGTCAATACCCGCCCGAATGCAACGCAAAAGGGCGGCAGCGCAAGTGATGTGAGCGAATATGTCCGTATTGGCGACGTGACGATCTACGCAGAAGACCGACAGCTCGGGCTGCGCGATGTCCAGGTCCAGGAGTCAGACAACGGTATCCGTCTGTCGAAAGAGATGCGGACGTTACTGCAAAGCATTAATGGCAAGCAGTTTGACGACCACATGCGTATTCCGGTGAGCGCCGGGTCGGCGTTCGAGCTGGATCAGAAAAAGATGCGTCTGTTGCTGAACCTCTCTCAGCGCGATTACGGGGTGAATATTCGTCCGCGTGAAGTGGATATCGACGCCCCTGAATCGGACGACCTGAGCGGCACGCTCTCTTATAACCTCGGTGCGTATCACACCGAGAGCGGCTACGGCGATAGCTGGTCCTCCGGCTATCTCAATGCCAAAAGCTGGATCTCGATGGGGGTCGATCACCTGCTGGTCGATGGCTCGGGCTACGTCAACGAAAACAGCAGCGACACCCAGATGAACGCGGTGATGTGGGAACGTGACTATCAGGGCATGCGCTACGCCGCCGGGATGTTGAACGGCTGGGCGATGCAGTCTCTGGCCAGCGTCAGCGGTATCTCCGGCGGGGAAGTGTACGGCGTCTCCGTGGGGAACCAGGCCAACTCGCGTAAGCGGGACAATACCCTCTCCCTGACGCCGATCGTGGTCTATTTCCCGACCGCCGGAGAAGCCCGCATTCGTCGTGACGGCCAGCTTATTGGTATTCAGCGCTTTGACGTGGGCAACCACGAAATCGACACCAGCGCGCTGCCCTACGGGATCTACAGCGTGGAAGTCGAGGTGGTCAGCGGCAGCCGCACCGTGTCGCGCAGTATGTACACGGTGAACAAACCTTTCACCAACAACGTGTCGGAATCGCTGCGCTGGCAGACGTGGGGCGGGATCTATAGCCGCGACAAATCCGTCGTCAACTACAAGAAGTACGCCAAACGGAAAAACGAGCAGGACAACAGCTACTACTACGATTACGACACCAAACATAAAGACACCATGTCGCTGGTCGGCGCCTCCTTCAGCAAGCGCAGCGGGTTGGTCGACTGGAACGCGTCCGGCTATATGATGCGCGAACACGTGGTCAGCGAACTGTGGGCCTCCCTGAACCTGACCGGCTATTTCTCGGTGAATACCCAGACGATGGCCGCCTCCGACGGAACGTACCGCGCCAACTACGGGGCCAACGTCAGCCTGCCGTGGAATATCGGTTCGGTCTGGTACTCCCACGAGCAGCTCTCCAGCGGTAAGTTCCTCGATATCTATGAAAACAAAGGTAATACGTGGGGGGCGTCGTTCAGTCTGCCGTCGTTTGGCCTGCCGTCTGCCGGGAACCTGAGCCTGATGCGGCAGACAGATGACGTATATCGCTACAAACGCTACCAGATTGACTACTCCCAGGGGCTGTACGCCGGTCGTTACGGTACGGCGCGCCTGAGGGTGGGGATGTCGCGCAATAAATACGAAGGCTACTACGAAGAGAAAGACCGCTACGTGATGCTCGATTTCTCCATCCCGCTGGGTAACACCGTCTCCGTGGGCGTTTCTCATAACCGCGATACCGGTACGGCGCTTAACGTCAGCGCCAGCCGCCAGTTCGAAGGGGATTACCTGAAGTCGGTTACCGCCAACGTTTCACGTGCCTTCAGCAGCAACCAGGATCGCACCGTGAGCGGCGGGGGCAGCGTGAGCTTCGACACGCCGTGGAACAGCAACATTCTGAGCGTGCAGAGCGGCACCAGCAAAGGCTGGAACTCCACGCTGACCAGCGACGGCAGCGTGGGCTGGTCGAAGGAGGCGGTTGCGGCGGGTAAAGGCACCCATAGCGCAGGGGTGATCGTCAGTACCGGGCTTAAATCCGACGAGTCGCTCACGCTGAAGCTCAACGGCCGCACGGAGCGCATCAAGGGCGATAAAACCTGGCTGTCGTTGCCGGCCTATCAGGCCTATGACCTGGAGGTGATGAACAGTGAAACCGGTACCGAAAGCTATGACATTGGCGCAAATGCCCGTCGTCATATCACGGTTTACCCGGGGAACACGGTGGTGATGAAGCCGCAGGTGAAAAAAATCGTCACCCTGTTTGGCCGCCTTGTGGATGCCAACGGTAATCCGGTGAGCGCCACGCAAATCAAAAACCACGTCGGGCTGACCCGCACCGAAAATGACGGTCGCTTCGTGATTGACGTGGACAAGAACAATCCGGTGCTCAGCATTGCCACACCGGATGACAGCGTCTGTGAGGTGCGTCTGGATATCGCGTCCAACCGCGGCGCGCTGTGGCTTGGGGACATCTCCTGCGATAAGGGCGATTTCGTCTGGCAGGAAGCAAAAGGAACACGGGGACGTGACGATGAAAAAGATATTCGCTCTTAATCTGCTGCTGCTAAGCGCGGCGGCGCAGGCGCAGCAGATGCCCTATTTTGCGATCAACAACCCGGACAACAACGGGACGGGCAACACGGCGGCGCTGTTCAGTCTGAACAGCACCTCCACCGCGTTTTTACACGGCTCGCGGGAGTGGCCCACCCTGAGTGCCAAAACCAACAACGGGATTGCCACCTACATACCGGACAACAGCTTTAACGGCCCGGCGGGCAGCGCGCTGACCATCAACTTCAGCGTCACCGGCTCCAGCGCCTCGCCGTTCTTTAAGGGGACCGCGTGCTCGTCAACCTGCGGCACCACGGGCTATACCGCGACGACCAGCTATTCCGACACCTCGATGGTGGTGAAACCGCCGGTCATTGAGCCGGGTACCTCCTATGGCCGCTGGGTTCTGGGGGATCCGTTCTTTAACTATCTGCTCAATGCCGCTCCCGGTAACGAGGTGACGATCACCTCCACGCCGCAGATCTCCTCTATCAGCAAGGTGACCACCACCAACACGCTGCATAAGGTCGGCACGTTGACCATGACCAATTCGCGGGCGCTGGATCTGGGCATTGACCCGATCAGCGGCGAGGTGACCATTGTGGATGGTTCAACCGGGGCGACGTGTACCAAGTACACCCGCAATACGGTGTCGGGCGTACTCTGTGAACTGCTGGAATATACCTTTGTCGGGGAAGATATCACTGGCTACAACCCGGGGCTGGCGCTGACCTCCTCCCGTGTGAACGGCGTACTGCAGTCGCACATGAACGGGGGAACGGGTCTGGCGGCGGAAATTACTTTCGATGAGAGCAACTGGTACAGCATCTCCGGGGGTATTTTGAGTGATACCCGCGTGCTGGCGAATACTTTCCTCGCCGCGCCGCAAAAAAATGGCGGTAAGGCGTACCTCAAAATTTTTCTCCCGAAGGCGCTGATTTTGAGCGTGGCGCAGGCCGGGGATGGCAGCAATATCGGCAATATCGTCAGCCTGTGCCTGACACCGGGCAACAGCTCGCTGGCGGCGGATTTCTGCTTCCAGCCGGGGGGCGGGCTGGTGATTAACCCTATCCAGCCAGGGCTTGCTATCGTCCCGGATAACCCGGACTACACGCTCGACCCTAACGGCCTGGGCGGTTCCGGGAAAGGAACAATTGGCGAGGGGCCGATAGAGATCCCCTACACCATTACCTACAGCGGCGCGCAAAAAGATGCCGCGATTGCGGTCACGGTGAAGGTCACCGGGCCGACGCAGAGCCTGAACGGCGTGGACTACTGCGCCTTTAGCGGCAACGGCTTCACGGTGCCGATCCCCGGCAATGTGCTGCTGGGCAAAAGCTACACGCTGAAGGCGCATAACTGCAAAGGTGAAGTGCTGCCCATTCCTGCCCCCGCCACCCATGCGGAAGAGTGGGACAAGATAAGCTCAGGCGTGACGGACATGTGGCTGTGGAAAACCCCGCTGGTATTGCAGTTTGTGATGAATAATCCGGTGTCGAAAACCACCTATGACGGTAATAACTGGTTTGGTGAAGTGACGGCTCAGGGTCGAATTGATGTCAGCGCTTCCTGGAATTAAACGTGTATGACTGGAAAATTCCTGGCTATTTTCGCAATAAATTGCTTCATTTCCGCAAGCGCAAATGCTTTAATTATTGAAAGTCTAAACATTGATTTTCTACCTGAAAAAGAAGTTGTTTTTCAGCCAATAAAAAACGATACCAGTGTTCGACAGAATTATACTGTTTCGCTTATTCAGGTCGACGTCCCTAAAGAACACGGGAAAGAGACTGAAATAAAAGATGGCGAGGTGATGTTCTCGCCGAAACAGTTAACTCTGGAGAGTGGCGAGCAGGCCGGTTTTAAGTTTTATTATACCGGCCCGCACGACAGTAAAGAGCGCTATTATCGCGTTAAATTCACCGAGACGCCGCTCCAGGCGCAGGTTGTGATGAGCAAAGGCCAACGCATTCAGTCGGATGTGGTGGTTTCGCTTGAGGCTATTTTAATTGTCCGGCCATGGACAAGACATTTTGATTATACGTTTAGTAACGGGGTGGTGAGTAATACCGGGAATACCTGGTTTAAATATGTTTCCTCTCAGGGATGTAGCTCACAATATAATGATTCAAAATATCTTCCACCGGGTCAACGGCTGGAAATAGATAATTACGCGCAGCCCGCTAAGCGGATGATTATTTACGGAAATAAAATCATCCCGCTTACACGCTGCCCGTAACAACCGCTTTCCTTCATAAAAGGAAATTATCCTTTGGCGCAAGCTGAAGATTTACAACTACAGGAGAATAAAATGAAAGCGATTTCATTCGTAGAAGCGAAAGACATTATCGGTGGTGCATTAAACCCATTCGCTGGCCTCGTTAAAGGCGCACAGCTGGGTTATGACACCGGTGCAAGCATCATGGGCATGGTAGGTGGCGTGGTTGGCGGAATTCTGGGTGGCGCAATGGGCTTCCTGGGTGCGCTGGTTGGCAGCTACAACTAATTCAGATTAACAGGAAGACAAACATGCAAGTTATCGATTTCAAAAAAGCACAGGCCATCATCGGTGGTTGGGATCCGTTTGCTGCTGCCCTTCAGGGTGCGAGCGCAGGCTATAACGCAGGCAGCCAGATGTTAGGCGCGCTGGGCGGCACCATCGGTGGCGTATTTGGCCTGGTGGGCGGCTTCATCGGCGGCTTCTTCAGCGCATAAGTTATCGACCTATGCTTATGGCCCGCTTTGCCGGGCCATTTTTTTATTTCAGCCACGGATAATTATGTTTTCGCTTTTTCAGTATAAAAAAAAGGGTAAGACACCCGTTATTCGCCAGCATGAATTTACCGAATGCGGGCTGGCCTGCCTGGCGATGGTGCTGGGGCACTATGAACACCATGTCTCCGTCAGCCAGCTGCGCAGGGAGCTTTCAGTCTCTGCCGACGCGGGCACCTCGATGGCGGAACTCATGACCCTCGCCAGCGATAAAAATATGACGGGCCGGGTGCTCAAGGGCGAAATCACTGAAATTGAAAGTGCCGAACTGCCGCTCATCGCCTTCTGGCGCGGCAATCACTTCGTGGTGATCGTGAAGGTTGACTGGCGCAGCGTAACGGTCCACGACCCGGCCAGCGGCGTGCGTCGTTACAGCCTCAAAGAGGCGCAAAAACTCTTTTCCGGCTACGTGCTGGAGCTGAAGCCGACGCCGCGCTTCGACAAAAAATCCCCTGACGAGACGCTCACGCTGGGGCGGCTGGCCAATAAATCCCCGAGCTTATTTCAGCGGCAGGTGCTGCTGTTTGTGCTCTCGATTTTTACCCTCATCACCATGCTGGCCAGCCCCACCTACGTGCAGCTGATCATGGACGAGGCCATCTCGCGCAACGACAACGATCTGGTGATCTTACTCACCGCCATTTTCGCTATCGTCTTTATTTTTGAAGTCATTGGTAAGTTCCTCAAGCAGCTGCTTGAGATCCTGATGCGTAACATTGCCTATGACGACCTCAGCCAGTCGGTTCGCCGCTATATGCTGCGCACCCAGACCAGCTGGTTCCGCAGCCGCCCGCCGGGCATTGTGCTGGCGATAGAGAAATCGCTCCATGCCTGCGCGGAGTTCATCAGCAATGGCTATGTGCAGATCCTCTTTTCCAGCCTGATCGCCTTCACCAGCCTGCTGTTTATGCTGCTGTATAACGTGAAAATCGCCGTGCTGACGATGCTGCTGATGGGGGTGTTCTTCCTGATCCGCTTTTCGCTGATCGGGCCTTACCAGCGCGCGGTGGACGACTCCATCGAGCGCACCGCAAAGTATGAATCGCTGCTGGTGGAGACGCAGAAGGGGATCATCACCCTGAAGGCCAACAACATGGAGCAGGCCCGGGACGCGGTGATGGACAAATCCCAGCGCGAACACATCGCCGGGCTGATGCGCAAAGAGCGCCTGCTAGCCCGCTTTGATGTTGCCTCGCTGCTGGTGATCAACGCCGAGCAGCTGCTGGTGGTCTGCTTTGGCGCGTGGCTGATCCTGGAAGGACAGATGAGTATCGGGATGCTCTACGCCTACATCAGCTACAAACGCTACTTCTCCGACGCGATGGTGCAGGTGGCGCAAAAGCTGCTGGACAAAAATGCGCTCAAAGGACCGCTGGATCGCGTGGGCGACCTGCTGTTTGCCCCCTCTGAAGCCAGCCAGTTTGGCCGGAAGATTGTGACTTCACCCGTCAGTCTGGCCTTTGAGGATGTCTCTTTTGCTTATCCGGGACGCGAGGCGACCCTGCAGCACATCAACATGACGCTGAAGCAGGGCGAAGAGGCGGTGATTGTCGGCCAGAGCGGCTCCGGGAAAACCACGCTGCTGCGTCTGATCTCCGGGATGTTGCTCTCCACATCGGGCAGTTTGCGGATCAATGCGATCCCGATCACCGAGTGCGATCTCTCCTCTCTGCGCCAGCATATCCGCATCGTGCATGCGGACGATATTCTCTTTACCGGCTCCATTCTGGATAACCTCTCCTGCTTTGATAGCGCGCCGGACAAGGAGCGGGTGATTGCTGCCTGCCGGCTGGCGGAGATTGACCACGTGGTTGCGCGCCTGCCGCACGGATACGAAACGGAGTTGTTGCCGGGAAACACCTTTTTCTCCGCCGGTGAGATGCAGCGTCTGGTGCTGGCGCGCGCCCTGTACAGCCAGCCGAAGCTGCTGCTGTGCGATGAAGTGACGGCAAACCTCGATAAAACCACGGCGCAGAAGGTGCTGGCGAACCTGCGTGGGCTGGGGATTGGTCTGGTATTTGTCACCCACTCGCCGGAGGTGGTGGGCTGTCACGGACGGCTCTACACCATGGAAAACGGCACGCTGCGGGAGAGTGAGCAATGATGTTTCTGCCCCGTCTCTACGCCCGACTTTGCGCCCGGCAGGCTGGACGCACGCTGCTCGCAAGCCGGATCACGCAAAACTACAGCCAGTTTATGCGCTGCCCGGAGGCTGACGTCCCGCCCGATTTTCTGCGCCAGAACGCCCTGGAGATGAGCGGCTTTCATTTTGTCGAGCAGATCTTCCCGCCCGCGCTGTGGCGGCGCAACGTGCGTTTCGATCTCCACGCCCGGGTGGCGGCATTTACCCACGAGCAGGATTTCTATTCTCAGCCCCGTACCCTGTTGCTGGGCATGCGCTGGGCCGGGTTTGGCCTGATCGCGGATGCGCTGCTCGCCACCGCGCCAGAGGACGTGCGCTTTCAGTTTGTTACCCGCCTTCCCGCGCTGCACAAGCTGATGGCGGCACACGAGGAGCGGCGGGCAGGGACGTTTTTCGCCCCGCACCGGCTGGTGACCGTGCTGCTGGTGGATGAGCGTCTCCCGGATGCGCCGCTGTTCATGACCCAGGCGGGCGACCAGAAAGCGTGGTTAACGGACGTGTCGACGCGCTTTTTAACGCGCTACGGATACGTGATCCGTACGCTGCTGCCCGGCTGTTCGCTGCACTCGGCGGAATTTGCGCTGGAGAGTCAGACCTATGCCCCTGCGGAGTACCGTCAGGCCGCCACCGCCACGCTGAACGCGTTGCGTAAAACCCCCACGCTCTGGAGTGCATGGGACGATCTTTCAGTGATTTATCATGGATGACATGTCGTGAAATTAAGAAACCGAAACCGACAACGTCGGGCGCTGATCCCGCACCATTTTTCAAAGAGCTACGAGATCAACGCCCCGCGGCTGAAAGGCGTGTTAACGCTGTTTATCGCCTTTTTTCTCTGTCTGCTGGTCTTTTCGATCGTCTTTAACTTTTCGGAAACCACGCTGGCGCGTGGCGTGCTGATCCCGGCTCAGGGCGATGTGGAAGTGCGTGCCCGAGAGTCGGGTACCATCGTTGATTTTGCCGTACGTCCAGGCCAGTACGTGAAAGAGAACGACCCGCTTTTTACCGTGTCGCAGGACTACGGCGGCAAGCAGGGCTCGGTGGTGCAGTTCGATCGCCAGCAGATGGAGGCGGAGAAAAAGCGCAGCGAACAACGTGTGCAGACTATCGAGGATTCTATCGCCACGTACCGGAAAAACCTGGCGCAGCAGCTGGATATTGCCGACCGGCAGATTGTGGTGTCCCGCGACAAAGTGAAAAAGCTGCGTGCGTTGCTCAAAAACAGCACCGATACCTATGAGGCGTGGAAAGCGATATCCGGGAAAGGCTATGTGTCGAAGGTCGATCTGGATAAAAGCCACAACGACGTGCTCAACGCGCAGCTTAACCTGACGCTGGAGGAGAGCAGTATCCTCGATCTGGAAGCGCGCAAAACCAGCCTGACCGACAGCACCCAGTCGCAAATCGACTCCCTGAGCCAGGAGCTGTTGTACGTGAAAAACCGGATCAGCGAAATTGACCGTAACCTCTCCAGCCGGGGCAGCTCTACGATGGCCATGCTGGCGCCTGCCGATGGTTACGTGGTGGCGATCAACTTCCCGCCGGGTCGGGCCATTACGCAAAACAGCGAGGTGGTGGTGGTGATCCGTAAAAACACCGCCGCGTCGATGGAGGGGTACCTCTATGTGCCAGCGACGGGCGTGGGCCGGGTGGCGAAAGGGGATAAGGTGAAGCTGCGCTTTGACTCCTGGCCAGTGGATAAATATGGCTCGGTGGAGGCCACCCTGTCTGATTTCTACGAGGTGAATATTGATGCCCATTCGGCACTTATCCCGCTGCAGGAGGGGCAGAACTACTATCTTGCCAAGGTACGGGTGCCTTCCTGGTTTACCGATCCGGACAACAAAAAGCGTCTGCTGATGGGTGGGATGACGGTGAACGCCGATATCGTTATCGATCGTAAGCCGCTCATCAACCTGCTGATTGCGCCGCTGGAGCGGGTGCGTAAACGGTTTATCGATTGACCCGATTTCATCGTTCATTGCCCGTTAGCCCACAGGATAAAACAGGGTAGCGGGCTATTCTCCTTATCACACGCACAGGAGAATAGCCCATGAACATCACCCATATTCGCAATGCCACCCAGCTGATCACGTATGCCGGTAAACGCTTTTTGATCGACCCGATGCTGGCCGCAAAAGACGCTTACCCCGGTTTCCCCGGCACAGCCCGGGCCCACATCCGTAACCCGATGGTCGAGCTGCCCGTTGACGTCAGCATGCTGCTGAACGCCGATGCGGTGATCGTCACCCATACCCATGACGATCACTGGGATCGCGCGGCGGTGGAACTGATCGCCAAAGACAAACCGATCTATGTGCAAAACGATCGTGATGCCGCGCTGCTGCGAAGCCAGGGCTTTCACAACCTGACAGTCATGACCGACGAGACCACCTTCGGTGATATCCGCATCGAGAAAACCCACTGCGGCCAGCACGGTACCGATCGTGCGTACGCGGTGCCGGAGCTGGCAGAGCGTCTGGGCGAAGCCTGCGGTGTGGTTCTGCGCCACCCCGACGAGAAAACGCTCTACATCGCGGGCGATACCGTCTGGCGTGATGCGGTGGCGGCCGATCTGCAAAAACACCAGCCGGATGTGGTGGTGCTTAATGCCGGATACGCGCATGTGATCGGTTTCGGGCCCATCATTATGGGGGAAAAGGATCTGCTCAACGTTCACTTCCTGCTGCCGCAGGCAAAAATTGTGGCGGTCCATATGGAAGCCATTAACCATTGCCTGCTGAGCCGCCGCGCGCTGCGGGAATACGTGGAAGCGAACCAGATCGGTGATGCGGTGAGCATTCCCCAGGACGGCGAAACCGTTATATTCTGAGCACCAAAAAGGGAAGGAGAGACAGATGCCACTTATCAACGTCGCGATTGTCGCGGTAGACGGGTTTAGCCCGTTCCACTACTCCGTTCCCTGCATTCTGTTTGGCGACGCGGTCTCCGGCGAAAAGCGCTTTAACGTGACGATCTGCGCCGAAAAACCCGGCGTTCTCACCTCTAAAGAGGGCTTTGCCCTCAACGCGACGCAGGATTTTTCAGCCATTACGCAGGCGGATATTGTGGTGGTGCCCTACTGGCAGCACGTGCTCGATCGCCCGCCTCAGGTGCTGCTCGACAGCCTGGTGCAGGCAAGAGACAACGGTGCGGAAATTGTCGGGCTGTGTCTGGGGTCGTTTGTGCTGGCGTATGCGGGCATTCTCGACGGCAAGCGCGCGGCCACCCACTGGGAGTTTGAACATCACTTCCAGTCGCTTTTTCCGCGCGTCCAGCTTGATATCAACGCCCTCTATGTGGATGACGACAATATCATCACCTCCGCCGGGACCGCCGCCGCGCTGGACTGCTGTCTGTACATCATCCGCCAGCGCTTCGGCAGCGTGGTCGCCAACCAGATCGCCCGCCGGATGATTGTGCCGCCGCACCGCGAAGGCGGTCAGGCGCAGTTTATTGCCCAGCCGGTGCCGAAGGACACCCGCGACGCGCGGATTAACGGCCTGATCGACTATCTTCAGCAGCATATTACCAAACCGCACAGCCTGGACTCGCTGGCGGCGGTGGTTTCCATGAGTCGCCGCACGCTGACCCGTCATTTTGTCAACGCCACCGGCATGACCGTGGCCGACTGGCTCACCGCCGAGCGCCTGCGGCGCAGCCAGATCTTGCTTGAAGCCGGCAACATGCCGGTTGAACGCGTGGCCGAACTGGTAGGGTTTAACTCTGCGGTGACCTGGCGCCAGCAGTTTAAGGCGCGCTTTGGGGTGAGTCCGGCGGAGTGGCGCAGGACGTTTCGCATTCAGCCCTCTTCAGGGAAAAATAATGCTGTCACGATGGAATAAAATGGCGTGGTCGGCATCTTAGGGCTCACGATAACGAATGACCTGACGAGTGTGCCTTATGCCACCTGATGACGCTGAAAGTACACAGTTGCGAGAGCTGATCCCCGGCCTGCGCCGTTTCGCTCTCTGGCTGACCCGGGATGTCCATGAAGCCGACGATCTGGTGCAGACGACGCTTGAGCGTGCGCTGGATAAATGGACAACACGACGACCTGATGCCTCGTTAAAAAGCTGGTTATTCACCATTCTCTATCGCGAGTTCCTGATAGAGAAACGCCGCACAAAGCGCTACTGGGGATTGCTCAGCAGAATGAAAAGCGATGACAATCCTGCCTGGCCGTCAGCGGAGCAGGAGATTGCGACGCAAAGTATGCTGGAGGCCTTTGGACGTTTGACGCCAGAGCAACGCAGCCTGCTGATCCTCATAACCATTGAAGGTCTGAGCTATCAGGAGGTTGCCCATGTGATGGATATTCCCATCGGCACCGTGATGTCCCGACTTTCCCGGGCTCGCCAGGCGCTGCACCGCCTGGGCGAGGGTGAAACCCCACAGCCGATACTGAGACTGATGAAATGAAAATACCGCCTGACGAACACGATTTGCATGCTTATGTAGACGATCAACTGGATGAGCATGAGCGGGTCATTATGGAACGCTACCTGGCACATCATCCGCACATTGCCCGGCAGGTGCAGGGCTGGCGGGAGGATGCACAGCGTCTGCGCGCCACGCTGGGGGGGCTGCCGTTGCCTGACGTGACCACGTCGCTGGATCCTGCGACGATACGCGCCCGACAGGTACGCCGAACCCACAGCCGTATGCGGCTGGCTGCCTCTTTTGTCCTGTGCATCGCGCTTGGCTCACTGGGTGGCTGGCAGGCGCGTGGCTGGCAGAGTGCCACCAGTGCGCCAATGGGCGATGCGCTCAGCGCCTATAAGCTGATGGTGGTTGAGAAAAGTATGGCAGCCGATTTTACCCCGGACGGACCCACAGCCCTGACCGCGTGGCTGACGCAACACGTCGGAGCGGGGGCGCAGATGCCCGATCTGCGCCAGGCTGGGTTCACGCCGGTGAGCGGTCGCCTGTTTGCTACAGAACAGGGGGCCGCTGCGATGGTGCTTTACCGGGACAGCACCGGCCATACCCTCAGCTTCTATATTCGCCCGCCGGATCCTCGCCAGCCGCTGCTCTCAACCGGCCAGCGCACCGCGGGCGGGCTGGTGGCCCTTTATGGCTCCTCGCAGGGACTGAACTATGCCGTCGTCGGCCCGGCGGGTATGGTCAACAATCCCGCCATTTCCCGCGAACTCGGCAAACGCACCTGACGACCCCGCCGCCCGTTGCGTAAAACTTTTTTGCAACGGGCGGGAATAAACCGCGCGCTCAAACATCTCTTACACAAGCCTGCATGATGCCGGCCTTGATGAATAAGGATTGAGAGATGAGAAAAGCAACGTTAGCGACTCACGGTTTTTTCATGGCGTCTTTACTGTTCGCGGGCGCCGTTTTCTCGGTTACCGCCAGCACGACGCCGTTAACGGATGCGGTCAAACAGAACTTCGATGGCGAAATCCAGAACAACACGCTGGCGATTAGCCCGGATGAAAAACTGGCTGTGGTGGCCCGCAGCGGAAAGCCGGAAGTCATCGTTTACGATTTGACGACCGGGAAAGTCAGCGCCGTGCTGAAGCACTACAACACCCCACGAAATATCGTTTTTGCTCCGGACGGCAAGAGCTTCTATGTGTCGGACAGCAGCCTGGGCCTTATTGAGCGCGTGGATGCCACGACCTTCAAAACAGCTGAGCAGTATGCCGCAGGGCCTGGCGCGTTTGGCACGGTACTGAGCAAAGACGGCAGGACGCTGTACATCAATAACCAGGCCAGCAATGCGGTCATCAGCATGAACACGGAGACGAAAATTGCTAACGCGGTGATTACCGGCTTTTCGCAACCCCGTCAGGGTGTGCGGCTCAGCCCGGATGGCCGGGTGCTGTATGTGACCAACTTCGTCAGCGACAAAATCACCCTCGTTGATACCGCCACCCACAAAATCACCGGCGAAATCGGCGGGTTTAACAAGATCCGCGCCATCTCTGTAACGGCAGACGGCAAAACGCTGTTTGCCGCCAATAGCGGAAATAACACCCTCTCGGTCGTCGACACCACCACACAAAAGGTGACGAGCACCATTCCTGTCGGCAAGCAACCGTATGGCGCCGCGCTGTCACCGGACGGCAAATTCGTCTACAGCGGCAACCTGGGTGATAACAGCGTCTCCGTTATCGACGTGCCGACACACAAAGTCATCGCTACCGTAACGGGCTTTAACGAGCCGCGACAGGCCATCGTTTTCACCGCCGACAACCGCTACGCCTGGGTACTGAACAAGGATTTGAGCCTCTCCCGAATTGATCGTGAAACACAACGCATTGTGTCCACCGTCAAATCCTGAAAATAACGCAAGGACAATGTCATGAAAAAAACAACACACAACATCTTACTCGCAGCTGTGCTGGCCCTGGCTTCTGGTCAGAGTTTTGCGGCGGTGAAGGATGACGCGCTGGCACATTTTAAAGCGATTGCCGACGGGAAAACCGACACGCTTAAGCAGCAGTATGCACAAAATGCGCGTCTGGAGTGGGTGGGCGGGCCGCTGGACGGTACCTATACTACCACCGACGCGATTGACGGGGTATGGCGCAAATTTACCACGGCCCAGGGCACGCTGAACCATAACGTTGAAGACCTGAAGGAGGCGACAAACCCGAAAGGCAGCACCGTCACCGCACGCGTGCAGTTTGCCGGTAAGGCGACGCTCAACGTCCTGTATGTTCTGACCTACCGCGAGGGCAAAATCGTCAACGAAACGTGGCAGATTGATCCCGCGAAGCGCTAACGCGCTGCTATACCCTCATTAATCCCGCCAGTACGGCGGGATTTTTTAGGGGTGTTACTGAACAATCACCCGGCCATTCAGCGGCTGAAGCGGACGGTTATTGCTGTGCTCAAGCGCTTGCTTAAACATCTCCAGCTGCTTTTCTGACAAGGTCACGGTGTTTTTCATCACCAGCCAGCGCAGCCCTTCGGTGCACGGTGGGGTGGTCAGCGAGCCGCTGAAGCGATAGTAGTGCAGGTCAGCCGGGAACAGCGGACGAAGATCGAGGCGTTTATCAATTGCCACTTCGTGGTCCTTTTCCTTCGGAAGGTGTGCCAGCAGTGGCGTCAACGCGCTGTTCTCCGGGCCCACCTCAAACATCACGGCGAGCACTGCGATATCACCCTCTTTGCTGGCATGAACAAAGTGCGCTTCCAGCGGGAAGGATTTACCGTTGATCCGGTTTTCGCTCGGGGTGTGGAAATGGTACTGGCGCAGAGTAAAGATCTGATCGTCCAGACGGAATTCATCTTCGTCGCTGGCGGTCACCTGAAGGGTATGGCCGTTGTTCACCAGCTTTTCGGCGGCGGTATGGAAATTCAGCTCCAGCGGCGGCAGCGTGGCATCAAAGGCGTTACGGATATCGATGGGCGACTGGAATTTCCCGGTCTTGCAGGTGGCAAACTCGTTGCTCAGTTCTCCCCAGTTTTCAGGACCGGCCTTGCCTTCATACGTCCAGTGCGGGGTTGTTCCTGCAAAGACGGAGGCGGACAGGGCGAACAGGGATGCGGTCAGAATGCTTTTCATGATGGGTCTCCAGGAATAATAAATGCGCGTTAAAATATTGATGGCATTGTACTCTTTCCTATAAGACCCGTCCCGAAGTGTGGTTATTTACGTTAAGAGAGCGGAGAGGATAACAACCTACCCCAGCTTCTCCATCCTGGTCTCTCCCTCCACCATCGACAGCTGATACAGCGAAAACGAACGGTGCTTCTCAATCAAATTCGCCAGCTCCGGCGAGTGGCTGGTGAGCCAGATCTGCGAGTAGCGGCTGGCCTCGGCGATTAAGCTCGCAAGGGCGGGCAGCATCTGCGGATGCAGGCTGTTTTCCGGTTCGTTCAATGCGATAAACGCCGGTGGACGGGGGCTTAACAGCGCCACCGCCAGGCACAGGAAGCGCAGCGTACCGTCAGAGAACTCTGCGGGCTCCAGCGGTCTGCTCAGCCCTTCGCGCTGCATCATCATGCGGAACCGTCCGCCGGTGTTGTCGCTGTAAAACACGCAGCCGGGGAAGGCCTGGCCGAGAATGCGCATCAGCAGCAGTTCATCGCCAATCTCCACAATGGTCTGAAACGCCGCCGCGAGGTTGGCACCGTCGCTCGCCAGCACCGGGGAGCGGAAGCCGACCTGTGGGGCACGCATCATGGAGCCGCTTGCTACGGAAAACTCGTGATAAAAGCGCCAGTTACGCAAGGACTCGCGCATTTGCGACACTTCCGGGTAAAGGTGCGGTTCGCCGAGCTGGCCGAACACCGATTCATTCTCGTAGAGCGTGCCGCTGTGGGTCACTTTCTCGTGATGGACGTTATTCAGGAAAACCGCCTGGTTCCTGCGCTTCATCAACTGTGCCGACGGGCGGCGGTGCTGGCCGCTTAGCCAGATGGACTCTTCCTTGATCACCGGATCGAGCTGAAATTGCGAGGGATAGGGCAGCTTCTCAACAAACCCTACCTGCAGCTCGTATTCGTAGGTTTCGGTTTCTACCGCCAGGTTCATCCGTCGCAGCTGGTCGCTGCGGGTTTTACCCGCCCAGAACACTTTCAAAATCCCGCCTTCATTCGCCAGAGCCTGAGAGAACTGCCCCTGCGCGGCGCTGTGCATCAGGTGGATTGCCTTGTAAATATTTGATTTTCCGGTGCCATTCGGGCCGAAGACAATGTTGAGCTGTTCCAGCTCCAGCGACATATCGCGAATTGAGCGGTAGTTTTGAATGTGCAGGGTGGTGATCACAGGCAGATCCTTTTTTGCGTTATAACCTGTATATACTTACAGTCTTTCAGGTGAAATGCAAAAAAGAGACGACAGTGAGGTGTCGTCTAAACGGGGTACTGCTTTGGGCCTCTATGGGTCACGGGGGCCTTCGCATTTTTATCATCACTTAACAGCCAGACGCAGACCCAAATCATCAGGATAGGGATCAAAGTAGTTTTGCGTCATCAGATACCGGTCAGGGTATTCGGCCAGGTAATGTTTAAGCAGCGTGATCGGCGCGAGAATGGGCAGGAGCCCGTCGCGATAATGCAGGATCACGTCGCGAAGCTCGCCGCGCTGACGGCTGTTGAGCTGATTACGGAAATAACCCTGAATATGCATCAGCACGTTGGTGTGATTTTTCCGCGAGGCGGGCTTTTTCAGGATGGTCATCAGTTTTTCGCGGTACGCCACGAAGAACGCGTCCAGATCGTCCCATTCATGCAGCGAGGCGACAAACGGGCCAATCTCACGGTAACCCGCCTGATGGTGCGCCAGCAGCTGCAGTTTGTAGCGGCTGTGGAAATCCAGCAGCGCCCGGCGCGTCAGGCCGCTGGCGCGCAGCGTGTTCAGCTCATGCAGGGCAAAAACGCGCTCGACAAAGTTCTCCCGCAGCACCGGATCGTGCAGGCGTCCATCCTCCTCCACGGGCAGCCACGGCCTGGTTTCAAGGAGGGCAGCGGTGAACAGCCCGACCCCCTCCTTGCGGCCCCGGTTGCCGTTTTCATCGTACACGCGCACGCGTTCCATGCCGCAGCTCGGGGATTTTGCACAGACAATAAACCCGGCGAGATCGCCGATCTCAGGCAGGTAACTGGCCGTAAAGTCCGCCATTTTCTGCGTGACGTCATCATGCGGCGGATGGCTAAAACGCATCTGCGTGTCGCCGCCGGTCGTCATGATCAAACGCAGCGCAGGGCGTGGCGTGGGCAGGCCGATCGCCATTTCGGGGCAAACGGGTCGGAAATTCACCCACTGGGCCAGCTCATCCATGACGAAACCCATACGCTTATGCCCGCCGTCAAAGCGAACGGCGGACCCGGTCAAGCAGCCGCTAATACCCAGCACAGGTTTCGTTGTCATGGTATGTTCCTCCAGAGCCAATACTTAAAACTTACACAATCTTGCTTATTTGTCCAAGTATTGGCGGAGGTATTTTTTATTGCCTTTTAAAATCAATAAGATTTAACTGCCCTTGTAGGTGGAGTAACCGTACTGGCTCAGCAGAAGCGGAATGTGCAGTTTCTCGTTGGTCCGGGTGACGGTAAACAGCACCGGCACTTCCGGGAAGAATGACTCCAGCTTTTTGCTGTGGAAGTAGTCTGCGGTTTTGAAGGTCACTTTATACACGCCAGGCTGCATGTCCTGATCCTGTGGATAGAGCGATTTGATGCGTCCGTCATGGTCGGTTTTGCCACTGGCAATGGGGGTCCATTTGTCCTGCTCCTGCTTTTCCAGGGTGACGGTGACATCCGATGGCGGCATGCCGGTTTGCTGGTCAAGAACGTGTACGCTCAGCGTGCCGGCAGGGGCACTGAAGGCGGCAGGGGCAAAGGCCATGGAGGCCAGGATCAGCAGAGGGGCCGTTTTTTTCATGTTGTTTTTCCTGTGAAGTTGTCAGTCACAGGAAAACGTTAGCATCTGCGGCGCGGAAAAATATTCAACTTTTCGTGAAGATTCCCGCAGGAGAAAATCATTAGAGGATAATGACCTCAAGGGAAAGCTGCTGCTGCCACTGCGCCACCTGTTTTTTCCGCGCGGCGGTGAGTTTACCACTGGTGATCAGCAGCCATTTGCGCTCCGGGAAAATCTCCGGCGCCAGGGTGTCCGGGGGGATGGGCAAAATGTCGATACGGTGACCCTGGCCAGTGCGCGTTAAGGCTTCGAGCCAGATTTCACACGGATCGTTCAGGTACCAGCCGCTGAGCAGAAGATTATCGCCCGGCGCTTTTTTATCCCCTTCGAGGCAAAACGAGGTGTAGGAAATGATGATGCCATCGAGGATCGCGCGCAGGGTCATGGCAGCGGCAACGTTGGCCGATACCTGGCTGCGCAGCGGACGCAGCACGTTCGCCACCAGTTCGGGTCTGGGGTATTCGCGGCCCGCATCGTAAACCATCTGACGCAGGGACTCGATTTTACCCTCCTGCAGGCGTTCCAGCATGCTTTGCTGCAGCGTTTGCCAGTTGTTGGTCCGGCGCGGGACAGGGCGTTCCAGCAGGGGTTTTACCTGGCCAATGGGCACGCCTTTTTTCACCCAGTCGAGGATCTTCAGCGCCTGCTGAACGTCCTCATCGCTGTACAGGCGGTGGCCGCCCTCCGTGCGCTGCGGCTTGAGTAAACCATATCGACGCTGCCATGCCCGCAGCGTGGTGGCGGTGATGCCGCTGAGTCTGGCGAATTCGCCGATGGAGTAAGCCATGTCCATGTCCAGAGTGGAGGAATACTCTCAATATACTACGAATTTTTCAGAACGGGATGAAGCGCCGAAAGGGTGCACTACACTTAACATCCAACCGTGCAAATGAAAGGAATTCTCATGAAGCTATGGCCTGTTGTCACCGGGGTTGCCATTGCGCTGACCCTTGTAGCCTGTAAATCCCCCACGCCGCCGAAAGGCGTGCAGCCTGTTTCCGGTTTTGATGCCAGCCGCTATCTCGGCAAGTGGTATGAAGTCGCCCGCCTGGAGAACCGCTTTGAACGCGGGCTGGAGCAGGTGACGGCCACCTACGGCCAACGGAGCGATGGCGGCATCAGCGTGCTCAACCGCGGTTACGACCCGGTGAAGAACAAATGGAACGAGAGTGAAGGCAAAGCGTACTTTACCGGTGCGCCAACCACCGCCGCACTGAAGGTTTCGTTCTTCGGCCCGTTCTACGGCGGCTATAACGTCATCAAGCTGGACGATAAGTACCAGTACGCGCTGGTCAGCGGCCCAAACCGGGACTACCTGTGGATTTTGTCGCGCACGCCAACCGTGCCGGACGCGGTGAAGCAGGATTACCTGAACACCGCGCGCAGTCTGGGCTTCCGGGTCGATCAGCTGGTGTGGGTAAAACATTAACCCCTACTGGTACGAGAACGTAATGCTTGCCAGCGCGTTCGCCGAGCCGGGGACCAGTTCGCCGGTTCGGATGTATTGCGCCTGGAACGGCAGCGACAGGGTTTGTGCCGCAGCGGTGCTCTGGATAAAGAACTGATTGGTTGTGCCCGCCGCCGAGCTGTCCGGCCCCATCATCAGCGGGCCGGTGCCGTTATAGAAAAACTGCACCCCTACGCCGGATGCGGTGGAGTCGCCGGTCAGCGTCACCACCGACGAGGTGTTTGACGGCGTGGTCTGATCGGTCATCACCGCGCTTACCGCGACGTTCGCGTCACAGGTCAGGCTGACGTTAAACGCACCCGAAGGCGACGTACTGCCCACGGTGGCCAGCGTGCGGATATCGAGCGTGCCCAGATCGACGTTCGCGCTTTTGGTGCCCACCGTACAGCCGCTCGCCGTCACGGTGATGGTGGTGGGGTTAATGATGACCTTTGCCGTTTTGACCTCGTTGTTATAGGCGGTTAACACCGCGGCGTTGATAGTCGGGATCTGGTAAACCCCGGATTTCAGTGCTGTCGCGGTCTTAATAAAGGTCACCTTTGCCGACCAGCCTAAATCCTGAGCAATACCGCTAGTGCCATCCGCCGGATAGCTTTGGGTGATCCCGTTTTGCAACGGAATATACTGTGAACCCTTAAAATCTTTCAGCCCGATGATATACCCCACACCCGGAACGCCAGTTTCAAAAATGGTGTAGTTCGCGCCATCGACGGTGACTGTCATCCCGCTTGAGATCGCGCTGCTGCTCGGCTCCAGCGTGCCTTTGGAGCAGGTATAAAAAAAACCGCACCAGAACACCTGTTGCACGCTGGCGGTGGCGCTCCAGGTGGAGCCGATAATACTCCCCGGCGCCACCGAATCGGCCGGGCCGCTGTAGGTCATCGGCTGCGGGGAGAGGGTGATATCTGATTTCCATTCCATCGCCTGTGCGCTGGCGCAGAGCAGTAATCCGCTAATAAACAAGAATAAACGCATCATTGATACTCCGTGGTCCAGGTGGCAAAGGCGGAGACGTCTCCGGCATTCACTGGCGCGCCCGTGGCGGCCAGCCGAGCGTAGAAGGTCATCTCTACGCTGTCATCGCCCGGTGTGCCCCGGGCGGTGGTTTGCGTGTCGAGGGGGATCAGCACGTCGTCTTTATCGAGGATCTGCACCGCCACGCCGGTAGCGCCGCCGTCGGCGATTTTCACCAGCTGCGGGTTGTCGTTATCTGGCGTGCCGCTGAAGCGGATTTTGACCCCGGCAAAGGTTGGCCCGCACGCTTCAAGCCTGATCGTGAAGGGCGTTTTGATATTGCTGACCGCGCCTGCACGGGGGAATTGTTTAATCCCGATGGTGCCCAGCGGAACGTCCTGCTCTTTAGAGTCCGCCGCGACAACGCAGGTGTTGCCGATCAAATTCCCGGTGACGGAAACCAGCACGTCATAGCCGCGAACCGGGAACGTGAAGATCAGCAAAGCGATGCTGAACGTCCGAAGCGTTACTGACATACCACCTCCTGTGAATAGAGCCCGGTGCGGGCGTTATAGCTCTGCTTGTTCAACGCGTAGTTGATGGTGCAGCGCTGGTCGCTGTTGCGCCCCCATACGGCACTCAATGCGCCCCGTTCGGTTAACCCCGACAGATACAGGCTGCCGCCATCGCCGACGATGCCGCTGGTTTTGTCATCGTTCAGTGACACCAGCGTGCCGAAGGGCAGCACGTCGTTGCCGCGGCGCACGACAAACATCGCTTTTTTCCCCTGGCGCGTGACAAGGGTGGCGCGAACCAGCGCGCCGTCGGTCGGCGTTTTGTTGACGATGGCATTCTCCAGCTCCACGTCATTACCTGCGGTTGTGACATCCAGCGCGACCTGGTTCACGCGGTACGGCGTGGCGTAAGGGATCACCGCGTAGCCCCGGCTGTCGGTTTTGATACCCTTGTGGTTAAGCACGGCAACGTCGCTGGCGCCCGGGGCTTTCACCAGAATGTTGGTATTGCCGAGCGGCTGGCTCAGCGTCAGACCATCTTCATGCAGCACCGCACCGCCGCTCATCCCGTAGCTGAGGTTGCGGGAATCGCGGGTGTAGCTGTAGCCCAGGTTGTAGTCTCCTTTTGCGCCTTCGTATTGCAGCGTGGCGTCGCCGCCGTAGTGTTGCTGCGCGCTATAGCGCTGGTTGACGCTGTAAAACAGGTTCTCCTGGCCCGGCAGATAACCGCTCACGCCGGTACTGGCCGTAGTGCCGGTTGAATCCGCATGGGTGGTGGTAAAGCGGGCGCGGGTCGACAGCGCCGGGTTGCCCAGCGGCACCGAAAGTGACATCGCCAGCACGTTATCTTTTTTGTCGTCATACAGGCTGGCGCTGCGCTGAACGCTGACGCCAAGCGACACGTTACGAAACGTGGCGTTCCACGCGAACTGCAAACTTTGCGTGGTTTTCGACGTGTTCCAGTAGGTTTGCTGATCCCACGACAGCGACAGCGAACCGTATTGCCCCATCGGCTGTGACAGCAGCAGTTGGTTTTTGGCCTTACGCGACATGCGCAGGTTATATACCGTGTCGTAGTGGGTGGTGACGGTGCCATCGTCTTCCACAATCTGCTTTGGGGATCCGCCCGCCATGCCCCTGTACGTGGTATCGCTCAGGGTATAAAACCCTTTCGTTGAGTAGCGCAGCGAGAAAAAATTAACCCGCGTGCCGATATCATTCAGCAGCTTGCTGTAGCGCAGGCGCACGGAATCGCCGGTGTAGTGCCGGTCGTCCGCCAGCTGGCTGCGGGCGTGGGTCAGGTCGATGGAGTACGCGCCAAAACGCCCCAGGTTCTGCCCGATACCGAAGGCCAGACCGTTATAGCGATCGGCAAACTGCGCCCCACCGTAAAACGTCAGGCCATAACGCCAGCCGTAGAACAGCTCACCCTGCGCGAAAGCGGGCGTATCCTGATTGGCCATCGGCCGATATTTTCCTGCTCCCAGGGCATATTTCAGCTGTCCGTTACGCACCAGGTTTGGCACGCTGGCATACGGAAGCGTGTACTGCGTCTGGCTGCCGTCGTTCTCCTGGATTGTGACCGCGAGATCGCCCCCGGAAGAGGTCGGGTAGAGATCTTTCAGCACAAACGCCCCCGGCGGAACCGAGGTTTGATAAATGATGTTACCGTTCTGGCGAACCGTCACCGTGGCGTTGCTGCGGGCGATGCCGCGCACTTCCGGCGCATAGCCGCTCAGGCTGGCAGGCAGCATATTGTCGTCGGTTTTCAGGGCAATGCCGCGCAGGCCCACGGCGTCGAACACCTGGGCGGAGGTATACGTTTCACCGGCGTAAACCTGTGCTTTCAGAACAGGTATATCCCGCTGCAGCCAGGTCTGCACGTGGGTGAGTTCGTTAGTGTCTTTGGTCCACGTGGTGAAATCACGCAGCCGCCACGCGCCGAGATTGACGCCGCTGTTCAGGCTGGCAAACAGCTGCCGATCCCGCGTGCGCGTCTCGCCCTGATAGTCATTGTTCGAGCCGTTTACCACATAGTTCAGCCACGCGGCAGGAATACCCGTCTCCCAGCTTTCCGGGCTGACATACCCGCGCGGCAAATTGCGCATCGCGCTTTGCGGTACGGTGAAGCTGAGGGAGAGCGTCTGCTGGTCAAAATCGAACCGGGTATCGGCAAACGCCTCCGTCAGAAAGATGCAGCGCTGCGCGAGCGGCAGAGCGCCCCCTTTTGCCTGCTGGCTGTCGATGCCCAGCGCCGCGATCTGTTCAGGCGTGAGACAAGGCAGGGCTTCCCCTGTATTTTCAGCGATGCGGAACGTGACATTACCTGTGAACGCAAAGTTGTTATTGATATACACATTGAGGTTGTAATCGCCCGGCGGCAACGCGCTCCCGGCGTTAACCCAGGCGAGATCGGCGCTGTTGGCGCTCTCACCGTTGAGGAACGCGGGGTTAAATTGCAGCGCGCTTTCAGCCGCAACGGCTTGCCGAATCACCAGGGAGATCACCGTGGCACACAGGATTTTTCTTTTCACGTGGTCACGCCTCACAGTAGGGATTATTGGGACAATGACGCGCGGGTCGCGGGCGTCCATGCGCCGTAATCGTTAATGGTCTGGTAGCTCACGCTGCTCGCGTGGCTGAAGGTTTCGCCCAGCGTCACGCTGGATTTCGGCGGCACCATCACCGGCTGTACCGGCATACCATCGATTTTCAGGTTGATGGTGGTGAGGTAGTACGGCGTTGGGTTCGTGAGCGTGACCTTTCCGCCGCGATACGCTCCGGTCAGGCTTTTCCAGGCGTCACCTGCGCCTTGCCCAAGGCTCTCCGGACGGTAAAACACCTTGATGCGGTTTGCCGAAGCAAACTGCAGCGAATTGCCGGAACCGCTTTTGGTCTGCTGCGGAATGGCTTTGACCGTCATCCAGTAGAGCGTTTCACGATCGTCGGGCAGGGCTTTACCGTTAAACATGATTTTCACCGCGCTTTCGCTGGCCGGTTTCATGACGAACAGCGGCGGCGTAATGACGAAGTCATTGGTTTTTTGCCCTTTCTCGTTTTCCATCCAGGACTGGATCAGGAACGTGGCGTCGGGATGCGTGTTCCTGACCTGCAGCATGGACTGGGTGGTGGCGCTGGAGTAGACCATTCGCGTGGCGCCCAGCCCTACGCCGCCGGCATATGCGGCGGAGGAACATAATGAAATAGCCAGACAGATCCCTGCTTTTGCGCGCATGGTGCGTCTCCTTAAAGCTGAGTCAGGCCCGGCCAGCGAACCGGGCCTGAAAATTACGAATAGGTAACGGTGTAGGTCGCAACCGCGCTGGCATCACCCGCCGTGGCATTGCCCTGCGGTGAGTAATATTTCGCGCTGAAGTTGAGGGTGTTAGCCCCCGCACGCAGAGGGATGGCGGCGGCAGGTTCACCCAGCTTCACCACCTTGCCCTGCTCGTCGTACAGGCGAATCGCAACGTGCTGCGCCGAGTTAGCGCCGCCGTTTGCGCCAACGGCCAGGCTGTTAGCATCTGCCGCATCCGGCGTACCGGTGAAGGTCACGGCCACGGTGGTGGCGGCAATCGGGTTTGCCTCTGTTGAGGCCGAGGTATCGGCGATTTCGCAGTCTTCCAGGGTGATGGAGAACGCTTTCGCGGTGCTGGCTTCACTACCTGCTGCTGCCAGCGTGGCGGTACGCACTTCGCCCATGTCGACATCAATGTTGGCGCTGCCAGCACTGATGGCGCAGGCCGAGGTCACCACCTTGCCGCTGAAGTTCACCGTACCGCCGCTGGTGGTTGCAGCGAACGCCGAGCCTGCTGGCAGTACTGCCGCAACGGCGACGGCAAGCAGTGTTTTCGTTTTAAATTGAGCTTTCATTGTCCTGATTCCATGTTGTCGTTATGTCGGGTTGTGCTCCTGGTCGACAGATCTAACTGGTTAAAAAGACCAGCAAATCTGTCTTATTTCTGAGCCCAAGTTTTCTTATCGCTGAGCTTTTTAACGCGCTGACGCGGCGGTAAGAAAGCTGCTCTGTTTCGGCGATATAACGCATATCCAGACCTTTTCGCAGATCCTTCAATACTCGCCATTCGCCCGGCGTCAGCGATAACGCCGTGGGTTTCTTTTTCGGCCGGTATCGGCTATCGACCATTTTTAATAAGCAGGCTCGCCAGTGATAAAGTGGCTCCTGCAGCGAGATATAGGCATCTATATCGCCGCGTATCCATAGCCAGGAATTTGCCGGTGCGGAGTACATACAAATAAGGACTCCGGGCTGGCGGGATTTGATGTTTTTTATATATTTCAGGCAATCAAATCCCGCGTGATACTTTTCCATGCCGGATAAAAAAATCACATCGACGGGGGTGGTCGCACACAGCGTTTCCATTAATGAATAATCGTCGCTTGACGCTGTTATCTGCATTTCAGGAACACTGTTTTTTAATACTGCGGCGATCCCCTGACGCGCAAAGTGATCGCCGCCCAACAGTGCGATTGTTAAATGACGCTTGTTGTCGTGTTTATTCGCCATGTTATTCCCTCGATTTATAATTGTAATGAGACTCGTCCGTCTGGCAGAACGATGCCTGTATTTTTCGAAGCAATTAAGCATTGCACGGTGTGGGCTTACTATACGGATAGCAAGAAACAGGTAATCTGAATTAATCTTAATTTGTTTTAAGTTAAGCTATTCCAGTGTCTTCATTTTCTCCCTGCTGTACCGGCTGCTTCTTATTTGCCTGTAATTAATCATACCGACACTTTTTAATGAAAAGTTGGCTTTAATAAATGTTTTGTAAGGAAATTGTCTGATGGTGTCAGGAATACGGCCTTGTTACTTACGCCTGATAACAATTTCACAGTGAAACTGTTAATTTTACCAGCGTATTCAGGCCGGGTGAGTATTGGGTGATTTGCTCTCAGGCCGCGTCTTTTCTGCTTTCATCGGAAAAAGTGAATTAATGGCTCTGAATAATTCAGACATGGATGGCTAAAGCGTTCAATTCACCTTTTTGTCGAGTTTTGTCAGTGTCAAGTCTCAGGAGAAGCATGCGCTATGAGGCATTCTTACCGTATCTGCGGGGCTTCTTAAGTCTGAAATGAAAGTTAAGAGAACTTCAGATAAGCGATTAAGAAAATATGAAAATAAGATTTTTCGCCAGGCGCCAGGATATACAGAAGGGGGTTTATCCGTCACATTAATCCTTAAACCGGCGTAATCAGGAGGTATTAAGCGAGTCTTATGCATAAGTATTATATCATCAATGGCGTCGTGGAGTTTCATCCTGCGGCCAGCACATTACGCGATCTCAATAATCCTGAGCAGGTGGTGGTATTAAACTCTCCTGCCGGACGCTGTTTGCTGTTATTAATTGAAAGAGCCGGAAGTATTGTCACCCAGCAGGAGTGTATGGACATTGTCTGGCAGCGTCGGGGAATGATGGTGTCGCCGAATACCTATTACCAGAATATCTCTATTCTGCGTAAAGGGCTGAAAAAAGTGGGATTTGAAACCGATCCGATCGTCACCATCCCGCGTATTGGCCTGACGCTGGCCAGTGATACGCAAATTACGATTAAAGAGACACAGTTGCCCTCAGCAGAGCCAGACGCGCCGGTTCAGACCGTGCAGGAAGAGGTTAGCGTGCCGCAACCTGTCGCCCCGGCTGTTAAACGTCGCATCTGGCTGCCGGGCGTGCTGCTGGGGTTGCTGCTATTTATTAGCGTGGTGGTCATCAGCCATAGCCGGGCGCATGACAACTATTTTGTGGACGGTTATCGCTTCACCACGATGATGGGCGAGTGTCGGCTCTATTTTGCCCGCGATATCGAGACGCCGCATGACAGGGATAAAGCGCTCTCCTATGCAGCGCCCTTTAAGGATGAATGCAGCAGCTACCCCTGGGTCTATATCAGTGGATATACCCTGTTGCCACGCGCTTCAGTGATCCGCTGTGACAGGGCAATGACGGAACCAAACCGTTGTATGTCAGATTACTTTATTCAGGATCATTAATATGGCTCGTTACCGTCAAACGCTGTTAACGCTCTGTCTGTGCCTGCTGGTGGGGACGTTGATCGCTGGCTATTATCTGTGGCAACGTTATTACATCCCGCCTTTTGCCTGTCAGGTGAACTTTATTCAGCATCATCCTGATGAGACGCTGACCCTGTGGCTAAATTATACGGTGGACGGTAAAAACGGTACGCTCAGCATGAACGGCCGGGTGAAGAGCGATCCAGCGAAAATCTTTAATCGTAAAATATTCTTTCAGGTGGAGCGCAAAGATAACGTCTATTACCTGACGTCTGTCCGCAATATCAAGTTCCCGGATGATGATGTCAGCGACAGCTGGCTGGAGAAATACGAGCCGTTATTTTTCATCTACCCAAACGAAAGTATTTATATGCGAATTAAGAAACAGCAGAATGATAATTATTTATTCATTCTGGGGACGTTACCGACCTATGTGTGCCATACCTCAAAAACGGAGGGGTGAGGGGGAAAAGCTTTGCTGTTTTGTGGTCATCATTTATACTTCATTTAACCGCTAAGAAATATCTTAAAGGAATATAATAGCGACAAAAATGTTGCGATAATGTAATTATAATTTTTGGCAAGGTAATGAAAACTTTAATTGATGACTCATGCAGGCTTGCGTCTGCGCGAAATAAACCCCTGCACGTAGGTTTACTCCTGTGGCCTCAATTTTCGTTATTAGCGTTATCGGGGTTAATGGAGGCGCTACGTACGGCGTCCTGTGTTCAACAATCCCGACAAAAAATAGCGTTTAAACTCAGTCTGATAAGCACGAACCCGGCGTTGTCCATTACCAGCAACGCCGGTATTAGCGTGCAGCCTGAAGCCGCCCATCTTACACCGGGTGAATTCGACTATATTGCCGTGATCGGCGGAAGCCTGGCGCATCTTGATAAGGGGCATTCTGGCGACCGGTTATTTCTTGCGGAGGCGCATCACAACAATATTCCGCTGATCGGGATAGGCACCGGCAGCTTTATCCTTGCGGAAGAGGGATTGCTGAATGAACGCCGCGCCTCGATCCATCCCTGTCATCATGACGTCTTCACGCAACGGTTTCCGCAGGTGTATGCCGAGCAGGGGCTGGATTTTATCGATGAAGGCGATGTGCTGACCTGTCCGGGCGGGATCTCGACGCTGACGTTGACCACGGCCCTGATCCGCGCCCATGCGGGCGACGATATTGCTGCCACCACGTCACGCCGTTTATCGCTCTCTCCGCACGCTGTCGCGACGCCACGGCCTGCCAATATCGCCCTTATTCCGGACTCGCGGTTGCGCAGGGCGGTCATGATCATCGAACAGTACCTGACGCGCCCGCTCAGCGCCGCCGGGCTGGCTCAGGACGTCAAGCTGAGCGAGCGTCAGCTTAATCGCCTGTTTCACGCCGAGTTTGGGAAAACGGCACGTGAATTTATCCGCAGCGCCAGACTGCGCTATGCCTGCTGGCTGCTGAAGAACTCGCAACAAAGCGTCACGGACATTGCCCGGCGGATGGGCTTTAGCGACTGCGCCCATTTTATTCGTCATTTCCAGCTTGAGTACGGCTGTACGCCTGGGGTATGGCGCGCGTCGCAGAGCTAATGCCCCGATTTCGTGCTTTCTTCGTAGGGCATTACTGGCATGCCTGGATAGACTTCCGTTAAAAGCCCAACGGGGGGACGATGACATGAACTGGCAGCCTTTTCACGGCAGCGCACCGGGAAATATGACCATTTTCAGCGCCTCATTTCCTGACGTCAGCGACCAGTGGCCGATGAAAGACGACACTGCCCGGGAGATCAACGCGCTTGACCGGGCCCTGAAAGCCGACCCGGCGCTGCGTCCCCCGTTGATTGAATATGAAGAAGGGGGGCAGGCGGTGCTTGTCCCGCAGAACCGTTACTCCGAACAGGCTTTTCGCAACCGGCCTGCGCTTCTCGCGTGGCGCGCCCGGCTGGTTCCCACCGCACTGGCGTTGTTTGTGGTGCAAAACCCGCTGGAAGACCGCCTCCCCGAAGGCACGAAAATGGACAGCGACAGCCGCCAGTGGTTTATCCACGCTAACGACGCCATTGGCGTGCGTTCCCGCGCAAAAGTGCTGGCCGCGCTGGTAGAGAAGTACATCCACAACGAGAGTGAGAACAACTGGGTGAGCCTGGCCAGCGGGGCGGCCATTCCCGTGCTGGAGGCGCTGCGTAACGCAAAGCTCGACGGCCAACAGGTGTACCTGACGCTGGTAGATAAAGACCCCGTCGCGCTGAGCTGGGCCGAGACCATGGCCGCGCAGGAGGGGCTGGTGGTGGGCGAACAGCTGACCCTGCTCAGGCGCAACCTGCTACATACGCTGGTGCGTAACGACGATTTACTGCTGGAGCTGGGCGAGCATCAGGCCGAACTGGTCGACGCGCTGGGCATATTCGAATACTTCAGCGATGCCGATGCGGTGACTTTCCTGCAGCGCGCGCTGCGGCTGGTGAAGCCCGGCGGGGCGGTGATTGTGTCGAATATGCTGACCAGCAGCCCGCAGATCGACTTTGTGCTGCGTGGTATCGGCTGGGAGGACATCCACCCCAGGTCGTTGCAGCAGTTGCAGGATATCCACCTCGCGGCGGGCGTGCCGGTGGAGAATGTCACCGTGGTGGTGCCAAAGGATGGGGTGTATGCGGTGATGGAGGTGAGGGTTTAGCGCGAACGGTTCTCTCTCCCTGTGGGTTGAGGGATCCCCAGTAATTTTTTACCGAAAGCGACGAAAGTTGTTTCAGGGAAATTAATGACTTACAGCGACGCCCTGGTCCGGCTGTAAATCGCTGAGGCGTTTCCTGCAGGCCGGGGCGAGGCGCATGGATGCGCCGAGAGGGCGGATTTACAGGGATGTTACCTCCGCCCGTCCCCGATAAGCCGGAAGGAATAAGCCGAGGGCACCGCGAAGCGGCGATTTACCGCCGGGAGCCCGGGTCGCCAGGGTGGTGGCGACTGAGCCACCCTGGCACGTTCACGGGTTATGTCGTTACAGAGTAGCAAGAAACATAAAGTGAACGGAATTACCTCTACAGCCATATGTTCCCCCTCACCCCAACGCTCTCCCTCAAGGGAGAGGGGGTCCTCCGTGCAGGTATTATTTTGTGGGGAACCCTCAGCCCTGTGGGAGAGGGTTGGGGTAAGGGGGAGCAGCACGCACAGAGTGACTTGCATTAGTTCGGTTTTCCAAACATGATCCCCCCATGAAAATAGAAACCGCACATCCCTCACACTTCGAACGCCTGGTCGCCATCTGGGAATCCTCCGTTCGCGCCACCCATCACTTTTTACAGGAAAGCGATATCGCGGCTCTGCGCCCGCTATTGCTCAACGCGTATCTGCCAAACCTCACCGTCGTGATGGCCCGCGATGATGCAGGTGTTATCCACGGCTTTTTAGGCGTGGATGAAAACCGCATTGAAATGCTGTTTGTTGATGATGCGAGCCGGGGAAAGGGCGTCGGGAAATTACTGCTGCACTATGCCATCACAGAGTTTGGCGCAAACGAAGTGGATGTGAATGAGCAAAATCCGCAGGGCGTCGCGTTTTATCGCCATATGGGGTTTGCGCAGGTCGGCCGCTCAGAGGTTGATGGGCAGGGGAATCCGTTTCCGCTGTTGCATATGCGGTTGAATCGGGATTAGCGCTTAGCCTGCTTATCCCATTTTAATAAGCCGACAATATCTTTCTCACCCTCGGCTTCTTTCAGCAGGCGCTGCTTCTTTTCATACTCGATGTATTCTGAGCACGCCTTTTCATCCGCCGCTTTTTTGCTGATTTTGCCTGCGCCTTCTAAAACGTCCCGGTCGTTAAATTGCAGGAACTGATCGAGTTTGGTTTGCCAGTCTCGTAAAAATACCTGCTTGCGGCGTTTGGCCTGATCTTCAGCAAAGTCGAGCCACATATTAACGACACGATTTAGTTCGCTGACTTCATCCTGAGACAGATAATTTTTTGCTGTGGTGACATCGCTTTTACGGACTTCTTCGCCTTTATAGCTGGTCAGCCCCATATACGGTTGCGTGGCGTCCGCACGCTGGTGAATCAACTCAGCGGCGGTAAGGCCGGTGCAGGCAAAATGCAGTTTATTCTGGATGGTCTGGAAGAATTGCGTGGTTTCTTTGAGTGACGGCTGATAGTCAGCGGCTAATGCAAAAATCTCCCTCACACGGAGATAAATCCGGCGTTCGCTGGCCCGTATATCGCGAATGCGTTCCAGCATTTCATCGAAATAGTCAGGTACGGCGGATGATCCCACTGGCGGGTTTTTCAGGCGCTCGTCGTCCATAACGAAGCCTTTTACCAGATATTCCTGCAGCGTTTGGGTAGCCCACTGGCGGAACTGTGTCCCTCGCGTGGAGCGGACGCGATAGCCGATGGCGAGAATGACGGGCAGGCTATAGTGAAGTGTGTTGCGATTAACCTTGCGCTGACCTTCTTGCTGAACTTGTAAGTAAGCCTTACAAGTTGCTTTTTGTTCAAGCTCACCCTCTTCGTAAATAGCTTTAATATGCTGTGTAATGGCTTGAGGAGTGACCTGATAAAGAGCCGCTATGGCTGCTTGCGACAGCCAGAGCGTTTCATGTTCAAAGCGACATGTGATGCGAACAGTTCCATCATCGCTGGCAAACATAATAAATTCGCCAGCCGGAGAGTGGATTACGTTTTGATCTGCCATGTCGCCTCTCTCTTTTGAGTCATTAACCTTACCAGCGTGTAGTATGCCAGAAACAGCCGCTAAGCCAGGTGGTTTGTATTTGATTTTGCGAGGCGCTTTCCATGATGCTGAGCTTGGATCGCCGCAAGCGCGTCCTCTATCTCAGTGAGCTTTGCTTTCGTCTGTTTATAATCATCCTGCAACCTCTGCTCCTGCTCGTTATACGCCACCAGAACGATGCATCCTTTCATCACCTTTACGGTCACTTGATGTCCGGTTTCAAACCCTGCCGCGCGTAGCCATTTGCCTGACAGAATGATATTGGGCGTGGATTTGTCGAAAACATTCGGGCGATATCCCACAATTAACGAACGCTCGGTTCCGGATTGGTCGGTGTCTGGGGTAGAATGCGAATCAGCCATAATCAACTCCTTGATAGTTGGTGAGGTTAGACGCTCCTGTTGTGTTCCCGCACATCGGAGCGTTGCTTGTAGAGGAGGGTTAGGTGGCCTCCTATATGGCTCAGAGTAGATGGATAGGTGGCCTCATGTCAATCATATCGCGCGAAAAAAAACCAAAAGGCGGTGGGCAGTCCCCGCAATTTAAGATGCGTATTGATCCGGCATTGAAGGAGCAGTTGGATGCCGTGGCGGCTGAGGAAGGGGTGAGTCTTGCTCATTGGTTGAAAAACTTAGCAAGAAAAGAACTGCTGAGGAAAGGTATTATTCCTAATGGTTAATTCTACACGAAAAGAAGATAATATGAGCGATAAAAAAAGTAAACATTTTGAGATGTTAAAAAAATCTGCGATAAGTACCGCAAATTTTAGATTTAATGCCCACAGGCGTTTAGATTTCCATGATAAATCCTCAAATTTAGCGCTAATAGTTGCTTCTTCTTCATTGATTATTACATCAATAACAATTGAGTTGGTTAAAAGTAAAGTCATTGTTGCGGATTATATTAATATAGGTCAGCTTTGCATCCCAATATTATTACTTGCTTTGTCAATAATCATCACCAATTGTAAATATGCGGTTAGAGCAGAGAAAATGCATGAATGTGCTCAAAAATTAAATCATTACAGCAAGATATTCTCTTATAAAGCTTCGGAAAAAACAGTAAATAAGGACTTTACGCATCAAGAATATCTTGAATATAAAGGGTTTTGTGAAGAGTACGCTCAAGTATTAAAAGGGTATGATAACCATTGTGATATTGATAGAACTGCGCAAAAAATAAAAGATAATTTAAAAAAATGTTCTCTCACCTCTCCTTTCAAAGATATAATTGCTTTCTTATTTAATATTTCATTAATTGGATATTTTTATATTTTTATTAATTTAGTGTCAGTCTATTGGATTTGGCATGTTTTACAACAGTTATTGGTGATATAATGCTAGATCAGCGCATCAATCCTCAAGTTTTTCTAAGGATGACATCATTAAAAGATATTATCCGGTATAAACTCGGCAGAAATAAAGAAGAGTATTTAAGTTCATTTAAAGAAGCTATCGATTTAATAAATAGTAAAAGCCATAACTTTGACGATATCTTTTCATATGATATAAAAGGTAAGACTATTTTCAAAGTACAAACTATTGCAAGTCTATATTATTCAAGATATATAAATAAAACTTTAAAAAGATTATATAAAGTAAAACAATCCAATAGAGATATAATTACGCAACAAATAAATGCTCTACTGACGGAGACTAGTCCCTTTTATATAATAAAAGGGGATGTTAAAGATTTTTATGAATCTATAAATTGCGACAGAGTTATCAGGAAATTAAAAGAAGATAAACTTTTAGATTTAAGACATATTGCTGTGATTGAACAAGTCCTCGGGAACTCTAAAGGAAGCATTGGAATTCCAAGAGGTATTAGTTTTTGCTCGACGTTAGGTGAATTGTTTGTAAGGAAATTTGACGAAGAAATTAGAAGAATGCCTGGCGTTTATTTTTACGCTAGATATGTAGATGATTTTGTAATATTCACACATGATGATGAAATTAATATTTCACATATAGAGAAAGAACTAAGTAAGTTAGGGTTGTGTTTGAATAAAAATAAAACCCATAAATATAGTTCTGCACTGTTATACAAAAACAAACAATGTATTACTTTTTTAGGTTACATGCATGAGATACATTCTAAAAACAACGTGTTAATAAAAATTTCTAACAAGCGTATAAAGAAGATAAAGACTAGAATTATACTCACTTATCTTGATTTTTTTAAAAATAAAGATATTGAGTTATTTGAACTTCGTATACAGTTTCTGACTGGTAATTATATTATAAATACTACGCAAGATAATAAGAAAAATCTTTTAGCTGGCTTTTATTATAATAACAGTGCAATCAATGATCATTCCCAAATTAGTGAGTTGGATAGATTTTTGATGAGAATAGCTACTTCAAATAAAGGCTTTATTCCAAGTGGATTATCTTCTGGAACTCTTGCTAAATTAAAATCCATTCCTCGGAAACACTATTTTGCAAAGGGATTTCATTCTAGGGTCGTACACGAAATTGATGTTGAAGATTTCAATAAAATAAAATCTTGTTGGGATAGGGAATATATATATGAAAAAAGCAAGTAAGCAGGCTATAGACAAAAATAACTACAACCGAATTCTTTTGACAGAATTATTACCTTATGAAATTCCTGTTATTTTGAATAACGAAGGCTTTTATAATAAAAAAGACACGATCTTTAATCAAAGTAAAATGCTTTGCTTTCTATTTCAGGAGGGTAGGGAAACGTACCCACTAAATTACAAAATTATCAAAATTGGTAGCGATACAAGGACTTTGTATTTAATGCACCCCTCAAATCAAAAAGATTTTGTTGCATTCTATAAAAAGTACAGTTCGCTGATTTGCCATTTAACTTTACGAAGTAAATACTCATTAAGAGCTCCAACCGATGTTGCAAGTTGGTATTACGAGCCGAGCTTAAAATTAAAAGAAAATGGCTTAAAGGACGAGGATGTTGAAACCTATAATAACGATGAAGTACGTGGTTTCAAATATGCTAGTTCTTTTTTTGTGTATAAAAAATACTCTTTCTTATATAAGTTTTATGATTCATATGAATTTCATCGGCTAGAGAAGAAGTATAAAAAACTTCTCAAGTTTGATATATCTAAATGTTTTGATAATATTTCGACCCGTCGTTTGGCTGAATGTGTAAAAGATGAAAATTATGCTAAAACTAATAGAGGGGCGCAAAATTTCGAAAATAGATTTATACACCTAATGGAGTCGGCAAATTTTGGTAGAAATGATGGTATCTTAATAGGCCCTGAAATAAGTAGAATTTTCGCTGAAATAATACTCCAGAAAATTGATAAAAATGTCTATTTAGAAAATAAAAATACTGATTTTGAAGTTCGTCGCTATGTTGATGATTATTTTTTGTTCTATAATGACGAAAAAATTGGTATGGAAATTCTAACTTCTTTCAAATGTGAGCTTGAAAAGATAAAGCTATTTCTAAATGAATCTAAAATTGAATACTTCGATGCACCTTTTTTAACTGGTACATCTATGGCTAAAAAAGATCTGCAAGATGTATTCAGCAGATTATTCGATACCTTTGATGAATCGAGGAAAAATAAAAAAGAAGATTCCGATGCTGACTTCGATGATGATAAGGTGACGTTTATCAAATATAATAAGAATCCGGGTCTCGCTGCAAATAAGCTCATTCGCGATATAAAAGCAATAGTCATAAAAAACGATACAAAATTTGAAAGTATCGTTGGATATTTTTTTACGACAGTAAAAAATAAACTGCATGAAGTTCTACAATATACAAAAGATTTAGATGAGGAGCAAAGTGAAAATATTACAAAGTTTGTTAAGGTGATCACCGATGTTGCCTTTTTTGTTTACTCTATGGATAAAAGAGTAAGAAGCACTTTTTTAATAAGTCAGATCTCTATTTTGTGTTACAGAATCGCAATTAATCTATCGTATGAATATAAGACGGACATTCTAAAAAAAATACAGGATGAGCTTATTTTCATAATAAAAAATGGTCATGAAGCAAGTCCACAAGGTATTGAATTAATTAATTTGGTTATAGTTTTTGGCAGCTTGGGTGAAATCCATAACGAACTGACATCACAAGAAATTTGCTGGTTTTTGTTTGACTGTGAACTAGCTGCGATTGAGGATATGAATTATTTCCATATTATATCAATACTGTATTATATTAAAAATAATGACAAATACATGGATTTATATAACAAATCAATTCAAATCGCGATAAATAAATTAACAAAATATAAGTGCAGTATATATTCTGAATCTGCACATTTATTTTTAGATCTCATGGCATGCCCCTATCTAAGTAAAGGTTTAAAGAAAAAAATCATCCAAACAGTGTCAATTAACGAGTTTGATATGAAAATGACTGCCTCCGAACTGGGACGAGAATTAAAGATACTATCATTATCGGACTGGTTTGTTGATTGGAGTAGTGATGGTGTTAGTATTGAGCGTTTATTACTTAAAAAAGAGTTGAAATCAGCATACGAGTAATTGTAGTATTATTTTTGCAGGTGCGTTTACAATACGAGAGCCTAATACTCAGTTGATATGTTTATTACTGATGAGCTCTTCATGGAGCACACACACAAACAACTCGTATTCAGTGCCTGCTATTTTCAGCTTATGTGGACTGAGATTGGTATGCTTATCTTAGAACATTATTGGCGGAAGATCACAGGAGTCGAACCTGCCCGGGAACGCTGGCGTCCCCAACTGGATTTGAAGTCCAGCCACCTCACCGGAGATGACGATCTTCCGCGCCTGCATTGCTACATGGAGGCGGGGCGCATTATAGCTACTTTCAGACATTTACCACATACCCCGACACACTTTTTTCACCTCTCTTTTGACCTGAACACCCCCATTTCAGTTAATTCTTAAGAAAATCCTCAGGTTAGCATTTCGTGCTCCGCGACATTTACCCCGATCACAAAAAACAAGAAACGTAATTTGCTAACCAGAAAACGCAATACTCGCTCCTGAAACAATAGTTTAAAACCTCTGTAACCGGTCTCAGTGCCCGTATCGCCACACGGCAGGCACCTGACGGCCAGCAGAGGATTACAGAACCAGGAGGACGAAAGTATGAAAATCAGTGATGGAAACTGGCTTATTCAACCTGGCCTGACCGTGACGTATCCGGTCCAGGTGTTCGACGTGGAGCAGCAGGGCAATGACCTGGTGGTGTACGTGGCTCCACGCGACGTCCGGGAACGTGCGTGGCAGCTCGATACGTTGATGTTCACCGTCCGGCTCTTCGCACCGCAGGAAGGGATTGTCGGGGTGCGCATCGAACACTTCCAGGGGGCGCAGGACAAAGGCCCGCACTATCCGCTCAACGTGCTTAAGGACGTGCGGGTCGAGACGGTAAATAACGCCGAATACGCCGAGCTGAAAAGCGGTAATCTCAGCGTGCGCGTCACCAAAGGCGAGTTCTGGGCGCTCGATTTTATGCGTAACGGCCAGCGGATCACCGGCAGTGAACTGAAAAACAACGGCTACGTGCAGGACAGCAACACGAATCGCAACTATCTGTTCGAACGTCTGGATCTGGGCGTCGGGGAAACGGTCTATGGCCTCGGTGAGCGCTTTACCGCCCTGGTGCGCAACGGTCAGCAGGTCGATACCTGGAACCGCGACGGCGGCACCAGCACCGAGCAGTCCTACAAAAATATTCCGTTCTATCTCACCAACCGCGGCTACGGCGTGCTGGTCAACCATCCGGAAAATGTGTCGTTTGAAATCGGCTCGGAGAAGGTCTCCAAAGTGCAGTTCAGCGTCGAGGGCGAATATCTGGAGTATTTTGTGATCGACGGGCCGACGCCGAAAGCGGTCCTGGACCGCTACACGCAGTTCACTGGTCGTCCGGCGCTGCCGCCTGCGTGGTCGTTCGGGCTGTGGCTCACCACCTCGTTTACCACCAACTACGACGAAGCGACGGTAAACCGCTTTATCGACGGCATGGCTGAGCGCGACCTGCCGCTGCACGTCTTCCACTTCGACTGCTTCTGGATGAAGGCCTTCCAGTGGTGTGATTTTGAGTGGGACCCGGTGACCTTCCCGGACCCGGAAGGGATGATCCGCCGCCTGAAAGAGAAAGGGCTGAAGATCTGCGTGTGGATCAACCCGTACATCGGCCAGAAATCGCCGGTGTTTAACGAGCTGAAAGAGAAAGGCTTCCTGCTGAAACGCCCGGATGGCAGCGTGTGGCAGTGGGACAAATGGCAGCCCGGGCTGGCGATTTACGACTTCACTAACCCGGACGCGTGCCGGTGGTACGCCGATAAGCTGAAAGGCCTGGTGGATATCGGCGTCGACTGCTTCAAAACCGACTTCGGCGAGCGTATCCCGACGGATGTGCAGTGGTTTGACGGATCCGATCCGCAGAAGATGCACAATCACTACGCCTTCATCTATAACGAACTGGTGTGGAACGTGCTGAAAGAGACGGTGGGCGAGGAAGAGGCGGTGCTGTTTGCCCGTTCGGCGTCCGTCGGCGCGCAGCAGTTCCCGGTGCACTGGGGTGGCGACTGCTATGCCAACTATGAATCAATGGCGGAAAGCCTGCGCGGCGGCCTGTCGATTGGTCTGTCCGGCTTCGGGTTCTGGAGCCACGATATCGGTGGGTTCGAAAATACCGCCCCGGCGCACGTCTACAAACGCTGGTGCGCGTTCGGGCTGTTCTCCAGCCACAGCCGCCTGCACGGGAGCAAATCCTACCGGGTGCCGTGGGCGTACGATGATGAGTCCTGCGACGTGGTGCGCCACTTTACGCAGCTGAAATGCCAGCTGATGCCGTACCTCTATCGTCAGGCCGCGCTGGCTCGCGAGTATGGCACGCCGATGCTGCGGGCGATGATGCTGGAATTCCCGGACGATCCGGCGTGTGACTATCTCGACCGTCAGTACATGCTGGGGGATGCCTTGATGGTGGCGCCGGTGTTCTCTGAGGCGGGTGAGGAGCAGTTTTACCTGCCGGAAGGTCGCTGGACGCACTTGTGGCACAACGATGAGGTTCAGGGCTGCCGCTGGCATAAGCAGCAGCACGATTTCATGAGCCTGCCGGTTTATGTACGCGACAATACCTTGCTGGCGCTGGGCAATAACAAGCAGAAGCCGGACTACGCCTGGAATGAGGGTGCGGCCTTCCAGTTGTTTTACCTGGATGAGGGCGCAACGGCGGTGAGTGAAGTGCCTGCGGCTGACGGCTCCGTGGCGTTTACGTTGAAGGCGTCACGCCAGGGCGACACCATAACCCTTAGCGGCGCGGGTGAAGCGCGGAACTGGTCTGTCTGCTTGCGCAACGTGCAGAAGGTGAGCGGTGTGAAAGGTGGCGCATACGCGAGCAGCGAGTGGGGCGTGGTGGTGAACGCGGAGGGGGATGAGGTGGTGGTTCACCTTTAAGTGTATTGTGCGGTCTGATGCCCTCACCCTGACCCTCTCCCACAGGGAGAGGGAACCAAAACCGCGTAGCCGCTACCTGGCTTATTCATTGTGAAACCACACCACCCGTCATGGTTTGCTGAACCTGCTGTTTATCCATATTCACCGCGCTCAGCTTGCCATTTACCGTCGGCTTCAGCGGGGCAGTCGCCTGCACGCTACCGCTGGCAGTCAGCTGAATATTACCGTCGCCGCTCACCGGCAGCGCAGGCCAGCCCCACTGCTGCAGGATGTTGAGCGGTACGCCGCGCCCATTCAGACTCACCGTGGTCTGTCGTTGCGCAAGCTGTGAAACCGTCGCGGTGGCTTCCAGAATGCCTTTTTCGGTAAAGGCGCTCAGGTCGGTAATATTGACCGTGGCGGCGTTGGCGTTCAGCGCCAGCGATGGACGTCGCACGTCCACGCGGTTAAAGGTGGCCGCCGCGCCGTTCAGCGTGGCGCTGCCGCCCCACACGCCCCATTTGTGGTCCTGGGCCAGCTGCAGGTTAGCCCCGTAGCCATCGAGAGAGGTGATCTGCCACGGGAAAGTCGGATCGATGTCGATCACCAGGTTGCGGCTCAGGCCGAATTTCTTCAGCGTCACGCTGTTCAGCCATTCCGGCAGCGGATCCATCCACAGCGTTTTCCAGTTCTGCGGCAGGGTGTACTCCAGCCCGGCGACGGCGACATCGTCCAGTACCAGCGCTTTACCGTCGCGCAGCCAGTTGCCGGAGGTGCGCACCATGCCCCCTTCCCAGCGGGAGGTGAACTGACGCAGCGCCACACCCTGCGAAGAGAATTCCGCATTCAGGATCGGGTCGAACAGATGCAGTGAACCGTAAATGAATTCGCTGGCGTTCATCGATAAACGCCCCTCCTGGCTCTGCCAGTCTCCTTTACTCAGCGTCAGGTTGCGCAGGCTGAGATCCAGGTCGGTGACTGCCCAGTCTGGCCCCTGCAGGCGCGCGTCGGTGACCTCCAGGCGGCCAATCTGCAAAGAGGGGATCGTGTTGAGCGGCGCAAAGAAATCCAGCAGCGATTTATCGCTCTGCAGGCGGATCTCATTCAGGCGCATGGTGTCGATGATCCAGCTTCCATCAGCGTTGCGCAGGGCGGAGCCGGTGAGTGAGCCGCGCGCCATATCGGCGCCGATGGTGTTCAGCACCACCTCCTTGCCGTTGAGCTGGCCCTGGATCAGCACGTTGGTGGCCGGTACGCCGTTCAGGGTGAGCGAACCCGCACTCATCTGGATCTGTGCGTTTTTACCCAGCACGTTACCCGCTTCTGGCTGCCACGGGCTGACACCGCCCGTCACTTTTTGCGCGCTTAAATCCCACTCCGTGTTGGGGCTGTTAAAGGCCATGTTGTTCAGCTGCAGACGGTCTGCCTGGAAGGGCAGCGGGGCGGTCTGCGGAGAGAGATTCAGCGTGCCATCGACCAGGGTGATGGTGTCCATATGCAGCGGATCGGTGAGCTGTCGGCTGCCAAGACCAATATCGACTTTTTTAGCCACCAGGGTGGCGGGCTGGCCGTCACGGCCAAAGGTGACGTTTTCCAGAAGGATGTGGGAAGGCGACGAAAAGCGGTGGTCCATCAGGTCGAAACTGAGTTCGTAATCGGTGTTCACCGTGACCCAACTGCTGACCTGTGACGCACCCCAGCGGGTCTGGAGCAGAATATAAAGTGCCAGCAGCACAAGGAGCAGGGCTACCAGAAGATAGACGAGCAGCTTTCCAATAAATTTCATGGTCTTCCATCCCGCGAAACGCACATAAAGGAGTTATGCACGATTTATGCGCAATCCTCAAGGCGGGAATGGTGTAAAGAGATGTCACGGCAGGCATTGACAGCCTGCCGTGAGGACGATCAGTTTTTCTCAGGCGGGAAAACGAGGTTCAGTACGATAGCGGTGATGCCGCCAGCGGCGATGCCGGAAGAGAGCAGGTTTTTCACCCAGTCCGGCGCAAACTGCAGGATCAGCGGCTGCTGAGAAACACCCAGACCCACGGCCAGCGACAGGGCAATAATCATGATCGCGCGGCGGTTCAGCGGCTCGCGGGAGACGATGCGCACGCCCGAGGCCGCAATGGTACCGAACATCACCAGCGTTGCACCGCCCAGTACCGGCTCAGGGATGTGCTGCACAAAGCCACTCACCGCCGGGAACAGGCCAAGGACGATCAGCATCAGTGCCACCACAAACCCAACGTAGCGGCTGGCCACGCCGGTCAGCTGGATCACGCCGTTGTTCTGCCCGAAGCAGGAGTTCGGGAAGGTATTGAATACGGCGGAGACAAACGAGTTCAGGCCGTTCGCCAGTACGCCGCCTTTCAGGCGCTTCATGTACAGCGGGCCGGACACTGGCTGCTCAGAGACGTCGGAGGTGGCGGTGATATCGCCGATGGTCTCCAGGGAGGTGATCATAAAGACCAGCATCAGCGGCAGCAGCAGACCCCAGTCAATGCCCAGGCCGTAGTACAGTGGCGTTGGAACGGTGATCAGCGCGCTGTTGGTTGGCGCGGTGTTTTCCGGCAGCATGCCCAGCGCCCACGCCAGCAGGTAACCGGCCGCCATGGCGATCACCAGCGAGGCCACGCGCAGGTACGGGTTACGCTGACGGTTGAGCAGGATAATGATGGCCAGTACCACACCAGCCAGCAGCAGGTTTTTCGGTGCGCCAAAGGTGTGGTCGCTCATCGCGGCATAACCCCCGCCGATGGAGGTCAGCCCCACCTGGATCAGCGACAGACCGATAATCATCACCACTACGCCCGAGACCAGCGGGGTAATGACGCGGCGAGCCAGGTGCAGAACGCGGGAGATCACCATCTCCGTGCAGCTGGCCAGCATCAGCGTGCCGAACAACGCCGCCATCATGGTCGGGACATCCGCTCCGCCGGTTTTCAGTGCCGTACCGCCCATGATCAGCGGTGCCACAAAGTTGAAACTGGTGCCCTGAATCGACAGCAAACCCGAGCCCACCGGACCCCACGCTTTAATTTGAATAATCGAGGCCACGCCAGAGGCGAAGAGGGACATGCTGATGATGTGCTGCGTATCCTGAGCCGGTAAACCAAGCGCCTGACAGATCAACAGCGCCGGGGTGATCACCGCAACAAACATGGCCAGAAGATGCTGGCAGGCAGCGAAGAGCGTCTGCGGAAGCGGTGGGCGGTCTTCAAGACGGTAAATCAGTTCGCTATTTTGCTTCTGCGCAATCGGTTGCGCATCAGGAGACTCTATGCTGTTAACGGACATCGACGGTAATCCCACGGTGGAAAAGCGGGCATTTTATCTGACCATCTGGTAAAAGCAAACGATTGCCAGCAAAAAAAGAGGAGAAAATCTGCCGCTGTGAGCAGGTTTTCTACAACCCACAGCGAAAAAAAATTACACTTTTTGCGCCGGTGGCTCATGACGAGCGCAAACCGGCCAGGATTACGCCGCGTGTGTATGGAACACGCGCATATAAGGAGCCTCCTATGATTCATCTCGATACGTTGTCGACCCTTGTTGCCGCAACGCTGGTTTTACTGCTTGGTCGCAAGCTGGTACACAGCGTTTCCTTTCTGAAAAAATACACCATTCCTGAACCTGTTGCCGGTGGGTTGCTGGTGGCGCTGGCCCTGCTGGTGCTGAAAAAAAGCATGGGCTGGGAAATCGATTTTGATATGTCCCTGAAAGATCCACTCATGCTGGCCTTCTTCGCCACCATCGGCCTGAATGCCAACCTGGCAAGCCTGCGGTCAGGGGGCAAAGTACTCGGCGTGTTCCTGATTGTGGTCGTCGGACTGTTGCTGATGCAAAACGCCATTGGCATCGGTATGGCGACGCTGCTGGGGCTGGATCCGCTAATGGGCCTGCTGGCCGGATCCATCACCCTGTCTGGCGGGCATGGTACCGGGGCGGCATGGAGTAAGCTGTTCATCGAACGCTATGGCTTTGAAAACGCAACGGAAGTGGCGATGGCCTGCGCCACCTTTGGTCTGGTGCTGGGCGGGTTGATTGGCGGGCCGGTGGCGCGCTATCTGGTGAAGCACTCCACCACGCCGGATGGCAGACCGGATGATGAACTGGTGCCCACCGCATTTGAAAAGCCGGACGTGGGGCGCACCATCACCTCCCTGGTGATGATTGAAACGATTGCTATGATCGCCATCTGTCTGACGCTGGGTAAAGCGGTTGCGCAATGGCTGGCGGGCACGGCCTTTGAGCTGCCGACTTTTGTTTGCGTGCTGTTTATCGGGGTGATCCTCAGTAACGGTCTGGCCCTGATGGGCTTCTATCGCGTGTTTGAACGCGCTGTTTCGGTGCTGGGTAACGTCTGTCTGTCGCTGTTTCTGGCGATGGCCCTGATGAGCCTCAAACTGTGGGAGCTGGCGTCGCTGGCGCTGCCGATGGTGGCGATTCTGGCGGTACAGGCGCTGTTTATGGCGCTCTATGCCATGTTCGTCACCTGGCGCATGATGGGCAAAAACTACGATGCCGCGGTGCTGGCAGCGGGGCACTGTGGATTTGGACTGGGCGCCACGCCAACGGCAATCGCCAATATGCAGGCGATCACCGAACGTTTCGGGCCTTCGCATATGGCGTTTCTGGTGGTACCGATGGTGGGGGCGTTCTTTATTGATATCGTCAACGCGCTGGTGATCAAGCTGTACCTGATGCTGCCGATGTTTGCCTGAGATCAGGCGTTGGAGTAGCGCTCAGTTTCCGGCATCCAGCGTTCAATTAACGCTGCCGCCTGTTCGGGGTAGCGTTCATGAATATGGCGTGCAAGGCGCTGAACTTCGGGGATCATCGCCTGATCGCGCAGCAAATCCGCCACCTTGAATTCAGCGTTCCCCGTCTGACGTGTGCCCAGGAGCTCGCCCGGGCCACGGATCTCCAGATCTTTTTGCGCAATGACGAATCCGTCGTTGCTGTCGCGCAACACCTGCAACCGCATCTGCGCGGTTTTTGAGAGAGGGGCTTTGTAAAGCAGGACGCAGTGGGAGGCCACCGCACCACGGCCCACGCGGCCACGCAACTGATGCAACTGCGCAAGCCCCAGCCGCTCCGGGTTTTCGATGATCATCAGGCTGGAGTTTGGCACATCCACGCCCACTTCAATCACCGTTGTGGCGACCAGCAAATGCAGCTCACCCTGTTTGAAGGATTGCATGACGGCCTGTTTTTCTGCGGGCTTCATGCGCCCGTGTACCAGGCCCACCTTCAGTTCCGGCAGCGCCAGCTTTAGCTCTTCCCACGTAGCTTCTGCGGCCTGCGCTTCAAGCAGGTCAGATTCCTCAATCAGCGTGCAGACCCAATAAGCCTGGCGCCCTTCATGGGTGCAGGCGTTACGCACGCGGTCGATGATGTCGCTGCGACGGGTGTCCGGGATGGCCACCGTTGTGACCGGCGTACGGCCCGGCGGCAACTCGTCAATGGTGGAGGTGTCCAGATCGGCGTAGGCGGTCATCGCCAGGGTTCGCGGAATAGGCGTGGCGGTCATGATCAGCTGGTGCGGATGGAAGCCCTGCTGTAGCCCTTTTTCCCACAGCGCCAGGCGCTGATGCACGCCAAAGCGGTGCTGTTCGTCGATGATCACCAGTGCGAGGCCGTTAAACTGCACCTGCTCCTGGAAGATGGCGTGGGTGCCGACAATCATCTGCACCTCACCGCGAGCGATGGCGTCCTGTTGCGCAAGACGCGCTTTGCCCTTTTGTTTTCCGGCAAGCCAGCCCACCTCAATGCCCAGCGGGGCGAACCAGGCGCGGAAGTTATTCGCGTGCTGCTCCGCCAGCAGTTCTGTCGGCGCCATCAGCGCCACCTGCTTACCGTGGGCAATGGCGCGCAGGGCTGCCAGGGCGGCAACCAGCGTTTTACCGGAACCTACATCGCCCTGCACCAGGCGCATCATGGGGACATCAAGCGCCATATCGCGCTCGATCTCGGCGGTGACGCGCGCCTGGGCACCGGTAGGTTTAAACGGCAGGGAGGCCAGCAGCTTATCCTTGAGTTCATCACGCGGGCTTAAGGGCTGGGCATGAAAACGCTGCGCACCGGCGCGCAGCGCCAGCATGCTCAGGTTATGCGCCAGTAACTCCTCAAGGATAAGACGCCGTTGGGCGGGATGCTTGCCGCTTTCTAAATCGCTGAGCTGCAGCGTGGGCGGCGGGCGATGCAGCGTACGCAGCGCTTCCGGCAGGCTCATCATCCCCTGCGCCAGCTCAGGTGGCAGCAGCTCGGTGATGGCGCAGGTATCGAGTAACTCCAGGGCCTGATCGGTGAGCTTACGCAGCGTCGCCTGCTTGATACCTTCCGTTGTCGGGTAGACCGGAGTGAGCGTCTCCTGCAGCTCCGGCGTGCTGAGATCGCCCTGTACGCGGTACTCCGGGTGGATCATCTCGGCGCCGTATTTTCCGCGTTTGGCTTCGCCATATGCCAGCACCCGGCGGCCTGTCGCAAGGCTGTTTTTCATCGCCGCGTTGAAGTTGAAAAAGCGCATGGTGAGAATGCCGGTACCGTCGCTGATTTGACAGGTCATCATCCGGCGTCCGCCAAAGGTGATGTTACAGTTCAGCACCTCACCTTCAACGGTGGCGTAAATCGCAGGCAGCAGATCGCCAATCTTATAAAGTTGCGTGCGGTCTTCATAACGCAGGGGGAGGTGCAGCAGGAGATCCTGCACGGTGTGCAGGCCAATTTTGCCCAGTTTACTGCTTTGCGCCGCGCCCACGCCCGTCAGGCTATTGAGCGGGATGGCATCCAGCAGGCGGCCTTTCATCGGTTACCCTGCGTACTGCATGGTGGCCCACCACCCGGCATCGGCTTCGATTTCGCCCTGCGCGTTGACGTGGGGGTAAGGCAATTTTTTCTGCTTCGCAACACGAGCCAGCACCGGATAACCGCCTTCAAACAGCAGGCGCTGTTGTTCGTCTTCCGGCAGCATGCTGTTGCTGCGCTCGTACATCCCGGCGTTCTGACGCTGGCGCTGCGCTTCATACAGAATGAGCGCGGAGGCCACAGAAACATTCAGGGACTGCACCATGCCGATCATGGGGATGATAATGTCCTGATCCGCCAGATCCAGCGCTTCCTGCGTGATCCCGGTTTTCTCCTGACCCATCAAAATACAGGTCGGGCGGGTGTAGTCGATCTCGCGAAAATCAACCGCTTTGGCAGACAGGTTGGTGGCAAGAACTTGCATACCGCGACCTTTCAGGTGCGATACGGCTTCGCCGATGGTCTGATGGGTTTTGACGGACACCCAGCTGTTACTGCCTGCGGCTGTCGACGCCATGGTACGCATGCGGGTACCCGGCCAGACGGCGTGCACTTCATGCACGCCGACGGCATCTGCGGTACGGACAATGGCAGAGACGTTATGAGGTTTATGGACCTGCTCCATGCAGACCGTCAGATCAGGCTGACGCCTGGCGAGCATTTCGCAGATACGTGCATAACGTTGTGCATTCATAAAACTAGTTTCGGTTTCGGGTGACTTTAATGACGTCCGGCATGACGCGGATCTTGCGCATAATATTTGCCAGATGCACGCGGTCGCGGGCGGTCAGACGAATAAAGGCGCTGTATACGCGGCCATCTTTTTCTTCCGTGTTCAGGCTCTGAATGTTGGAAGAGGCCGTGTTGATCGCTGCCGTCAGGTTCGCCAGGGCACCCTGGTGGTTGAACATATCCACCTTAATTTCGGTGATAAATTCCTGCGCCGTCTCTTTATCCCACTCGACCGCCATAAACTTCTCCGCCTCTTTTTGATAGCCGCGGATGTTACGACAGGATTCATGGTGGATAACCAGCCCTTTGCCCGGGCTGACGTGCGCAATAATCGGATCGCCAGGAATTGGACGGCAACACTTCGCAAAGGTGATAAGCACCCCGTCCGCGCCTTTGATCGGCAGATGCGCGTGGCCGGATGCGCCAGGTGCGGAAGGGATTGCTTCGCCCTGCTGCAGGTTTTTGGCCACCACGACGCTCATCGCGTTACCCAGACCAATTTCCGCCAGCAGATCGTCCAGAGAGGTGAGCTTCATCCGGTCGAGTTCACGCTGGATATGTTCTGGTGGGATTTCTGCCAGCTTACGGCTGCCGCCCAACGCGTGGTTGAGCAGACGACGCCCCAGGCTGACGGAGTCATCACGCTTGAGGTTCTTCAGCAGCTGGCGGATTTTGGCGCGGGCTTTGGAGCTCACAACAAAGTTCAGCCAGGCCGCGTTTGGACGTGCGCCCGGAGCGGTGATGATTTCGACTGTCTGACCGCTGGCGAGCGGTTGAGACAGCGGATAAGGTTGTCTGTCTACGCGCGCGCCTACGCAGGCGTGGCCGATATCGGTATGCACGGCATACGCGAAGTCGACCGGGGTCGCGCCCGCAGGCAGTTCGACAATACGCCCTTCAGGCGTGAAAACGTAAATCTCATCCGGGAAGAGATCGGATTTTACGCTCTCGATAAATTCAAACGAGCTACCCGCACTCTGCTGCAGCTCCAGCAGGCTCTGCATCCAGCGCTGGGCGCGGATTTGTGCCGTGGTGCTGCTTTCACCACCGTGCTCTTTATAGGCCCAGTGTGCGGCGACACCCATCTCCGCCATCTGGTCCATGTCTTCGGTGCGGATCTGCACTTCAACAGGGACGCCGTGCGGGCCGATCATCGAGGTATGCAAAGATTGATAGCCGTTCGCTTTTGGAATAGCGATGTAATCTTTCATGCGTCCTGGACGCGGCTTATAGAGGCTGTGCATCTGCCCCAGCACGCGATAGCAGGTGTCGGCGTCGTGGACGATCACGCGGAACGCGTAAATATCCATGATCGAGTGAAAACGCTGCTCTTTGAGCACCATTTTGCAGTAAATGGAGTACAGGTGTTTTTCGCGACCGCTCACGCGGCAGGGAATGCCCGCTTCCTGTAAACGTCCTTCAATTTCCGAGAGGATCTTTTGAATCATCTCTTTACGGTTACCGCGGGCGGCTTTCACCACCTCTTTAATGACGCGATAGCGGTTCGGGTACAACGCTTCAAAACCCAGCTCTTCCAGCTCGGTTTTAATGTGATGGATACCTAAACGGTGCGCCAGCGGACTGTAGATTTCGAGGGTTTCACGGGCAATGCGGCGACGTTTGTCCGGGCGGAGTGAGCCCAGCGTGCGCATGTTGTGGGTACGGTCAGCGAGTTTGATGAGAATGACGCGGATATCCTGCACCATCGCCATAATCATCTTGCGAAAGTTTTCGGCCTGCGCCTCTTTCTTGTCGCGGAAGTTCAGCTTATCAAGCTTGGACACCCCTTCCACCAGTTCGGCAACGCTTTTGCCAAACAGCTGTTCCATATCCTGGTAAGTGGCAGGGGTATCTTCGATCACGTCGTGCAGCAGAGCGGCCATCAGCGTTTCATAGTCGAGTTTCATCTCGGCCAGAATACAGGCCACCGCTACCGGGTGCGTGATATAGGGTTCACCGCTTGAACGTGTCTGGCCCTCGTGAGCGTCACGTGCAACGAGATAAGCCTGCTGAAGACGCTTAATCTGGTCTTCAGGCAGGTAGGTTTGAATCAGTTGATTCAGGCTTTCAAACAGATACAAGGGCGACCCGCAGGTTTAATTAACGACGACCTTCAGCAATGGCGGTTACGGCCTGCAGTTCTGCGGCTTCCTGCTCTTGCTGCTCCTGGCGCTCACGCACGTCGAGGATCTGGTTGTTGATCAGACCTTCTTCGATTTCGCGAAGTGCAATTACGGTGGTTTTATCGTTTTCTTCCGGTACCAGCGGATCTTTTCCGCCTACCTGCATCTGACGAGCGCGACGCGCGGCGACCAGCACCAGGTCAAAACGGTTACCAATTTTCTCTACAGCGTCCTGAACAGTTACGCGTGCCATACTTAAAATGCTCCACAGGTGAAGAAATGACTGGGCATAATACTGAAAGTGGGTTCAGTCTGCCAACAGTTTGGTGATTAATGCGTCATGTCGCTGCTTCTGGCGGCTCATACGCAGACGTTCTGCGCGAAGGATGGTTTTGAGATCGCTCAGTGCGGCATCAAAATCATCATTCACAATAAGGTAATCATATTCGGCGTAATGGCTCATTTCTGCAACTGCCTGTTCCATACGCTTTGCAATGACCTCTTCGCTGTCCTGACCGCGGCCACGCAGGCGGCGATCCAGCTCATCTTTCGACGGCGGTAAAATAAAGATACTGCGCGAATCAGGCATTTTCTTGCGAATTTGCTGTGCGCCCTGCCAGTCGATATCCAGGAACACATTCACGCCGGTTGCCAGAACCTGCTCAATGGTTTCACGCGAAGTACCGTAGTAGTTCCCGAAAACTTCTGCGTGTTCAAGAAACGCGTCTCGGCCAATCATCGCTTTAAATTCGTCGTGATCGACAAAGAAATAGTGTTCACCGTGCACTTCACCCGGACGCGGTTTACGCGTGGTGTGTGAAACAGAAACCTGAGTGTCATACAACGGTTGGGTTTTTAACAGTGCCTGAATAAGGCTGGATTTACCCGCGCCACTAGGGGCAGAAACAATATAAAGCGTGCCTTGAGCCATGAGAGTCTTTTGTATGTGTTAACGAAGAAGTCCTACATACGGGCTTATTATACACGTCGCCGCTGTGTGACGTAGCCTTTGTCACACTTTTTCCCCTGGATTATTGCATTTTGCGTGTCGTTTTCAGGTTTTACCTGTGTTTTGCAGCAACATAAATTCACTCTGGATAGCGCCTCGCAAAGCGCAATGTTGCCATTAGCGTGGTTTTCATCGCCGGGTTATACCTCCAGCAACGTAAAGGAGGGGTAGCGATGTGGCGATGGATAAGCGGCTTCATGCTGTTGTGGTGTGGTTCTGCGGCGGCGGTGTGCCCGGTGTGGTCTCAGGCGAGGGCGGAGAAAGAGATTGCGACGTTAAGTGCGCAAATCAAACGCTGGGATGACGCCTACTGGCAGCAGGGTATCAGCGAAGTGAACGATGAAGTGTATGACCAGCTCAACGGGCGGTTAAAACAGTGGCAGCACTGTTTTGGGCATGCATCACCTGACGCAGCACTTCCCGCCCTGACGGGACGTATCAAACACCCCGTCGCCCATACAGGGGTTCATAAGGTGAGCAGTAAAGAAGAGCTTGGCCAGTGGATGCATGCCCGGCGCAATCTCTGGATGCAACCCAAAGTTGACGGTGTAGCGGTAACGCTGGTGTATCGGGGGGGAACATTGGCTCAGGCCATTAGCCGTGGCGATGGGTTAAAAGGGGAAGACTGGACATCGCAGGTGCGTTTAATACCGTCGGTGCCACAACATCTTTCCGGTGCGCTGGCAAACAGCGTGTTACAGGGAGAGCTTTTTTGGCAGCGTGAAAACCACATTCAGCAGCAGATGGGCGGAATGAATGCACGCGCAAAAGTCGCAGGTGCGATGATGCGCCAGCAGGATAACGCGTTTTTGAGAGAGGTTGGGGTATTCATCTGGGCCTGGCCAGACGGGCCAAAAGAGATGAAAACCGCACTGGCGGAACTGTCTGACGCGGGGTTTACCCTGACGGCGCGCTATACCTTGCCCGTAGAGCATATTGAGGCTGTCGAAAAGCAGCGCTCAGCGTGGCACACCGCAGCATTACCCTTTGCCACGGACGGCATTGTGGTTCGCTCGGCGGATGAACTGCCGGGTGAAAACTGGCTGCCTGGAGAGGGCAGTTGGGTAGTGGCATGGAAATATCTTCCTGTCGCGCAGGTTGCTGAAGTGCGGGATATTCAGTTCAGTGTGGGCCGAACGGGGAAAATTGCCGTTGTGGCGGCGCTGGAGCCAGTACGGCTGGATGATAAACAGGTGCAGCGGGTTAGCCTGGGATCCGTTGGCCGCTGGCAAAGGCTGGATATCGCGCCGGGCGATCAGATCCAGGTCAGTCTGGCCGGGCAGGGGATCCCCCGATTCGACAAAGTCGTCTGGCGAGGGACTGACCGGCAAAAACCAGAACCTCCAGTCCCGCAGTACCATTTTCTCAGCTGTTTTTACGCTTCACCGGAATGTATGGAGCAGTTCTTTGCCCGGTTGACGTGGCTCAGTTCAAAACAGGGGCTGGATATTGCCGGTTTAGGCGAGTCAGGCTGGCGAACGCTCTGGCAGGCGCATCGCTTTGAACATATTTTCTCATGGCTGTTGTTAACCCAGGCGCAGCTGCAAACCACGCCGGGGTTGTCGGCTGCACGTGGACTGGCGCTCTGGCATCAGTTTAATCTGGTGCGCGAGCGGCCTTTTATTCGTTGGATCATGGCGATGGGTGTTCCGATGGCTCAGGCGACCCTGAAAGCCGCCGGCGAGCTATCATGGCAGACCATGCGCCAGCGTAGTGCTCTGGACTGGCAGACCTTGCCGGGAACGGGAGAAGAGAAAGCGCGGCAAATCGTTAACTGGCTGCATGCGCCGGAGGTTGATGTGCTGGTAAAGTGGCTGGCTGAACAGCACATCAAGGGATTCGGAAATTAATGGGCGTTGTGTTTGTAGTGAAACACCGGCAATCCGAGCTTCAGTCGCAGCGCCAGCATGCGGGCCGTAAAGCCAAACAGCAGCGTGGAGATGACCACCACATCATGGTTCGAAACATAATGCTGCAGGGCGACATAGAGCACCGCTGCCGCGAAGGAGATGCCGGCATACAGCTCCTTTTGAAAGACCAGGGGAATGCGTTTGCAGAACATATCCCGCAGGACGCCCCCAAACACCCCGGTCACCACGGCAGCAATGGTGGCGATAACCGGTCCTTCTCCCATATCGAGCGCGATTTGTGCGCCGATGATTGAAAAGACGATCAGGCCCAGCGCATCAAGCACCAGGAACAGGCGGCGCAGATGGGGCATAACGGGTGCCACGATGGTGGTTAATACGGCAGCCGTAGCTACGATAATCACATACTCAGGGTGTTTAACCCAGCCGAGCGGGTAGTGGCCAAGCAGAATATCGCGCACGGAACCGCCGCCCAGCGCGGTCGCTGTGGCAATAATGATCACGCCGAAGGTATCCATTCGGCGACGACCGGCTGCAAGCGCGCCAGTCATGGCTTCTGCAGTGATGCCAATGAGATAAAGAATATGAAGCAGCATATAACCTCCGGTGTGAAGCCGGGAAGGTTAACGTTTTGTGCGCACGATCACGATTGAGATTTTCTAAGGTGATCCGGTTTGCCATATAAATATTTATCAACTCATGTTGGACAAGGTTGATCAATGGCGGTAAGGGAAGAAAGGGGATATAAAAATGGATTAGAAATAGTAATGGGTGGGGTCAACCGACGCCACCCGAAAGGCATTACTCGATATTCTGGATCTGCTCGCGCATCTGCTCAATCAGCACCTTGAGCTCAATGGCGGAATTCGTCACCTCGGCATTGATCGATTTAGACGCCAGGGTATTCGACTCGCGGTTGAACTCCTGCATCATAAAGTCGAGGCGTCGCCCAACAGCTTCTTTCTTCTTCAGAATGTTGTAGGTCTCTTTAACGTGCGCTTCCAGACGATCCAGCTCTTCGGCCACGTCAACGCGCTGCGCCATCAATACCAGCTCTTGTTCCAGACGGTTATTTTCCAGCTGAACTTCCGCTTCTTCCAGTTTGGCAACCAGACGCTCGCGCTGCCACTGCAGCACTTCCGGCATATGGGTACGTACTTTTGCCACTTCGGCGCTGACGCCCTCAAGGCGCTGTTCAATCATCGCTTTCAGCGCCTGGCCTTCGGTTTCGCGAGCAACGATAAAGTCATCCAGCGTGCTGTCGAGGGCGGCAAGGATTTCAGCGGCAATTGCATCCAGATCCTGCTCTCCGGCAGCCATGACGCCAGGCCAGCGCAGAATATCAACCGGATTAATTTCGCCTTCGTCGCTTTGCATTTTGACCCAGTTCGCCGCATTGACGAGCTGTTTTGCCAGTTTTTCGTTGAGGATCAGTTCGCCCTGCGCGCTGGCATCCGGCTCAAAACGCAGGTTACATTCCACTTTGCCGCGTGTCAGACGCGTACGGATACGCTCACGCACCACAGGCTCAAGGCTGCGGAACTGCTCCGGCATACGGAAATAGGTTTCCAGATAGCGCTGGTTTACCGAACGCATTTCCCAGGTAGCGCTACCCCAGCTACCCTTGATTTCACGCCGGGCGTAGGCGGTCATACTGCGGATCATAGATATTCCCGTTTTTAAAGGAGAGATGGGGGGATTATAGCTTTCAGGGGCTTCTCAGGATAGGAATAAGCGTCCTTTATCCGTATAATGCGCAGCCACATTCGTTTCAAGCCGGAGAATTCATCATGCGTCCAGCAGGTCGTAGCGCCAATCAGGTGCGTCCCGTCACCCTGACCCGTAACTATACAAAACACGCTGAAGGCTCCGTTCTGGTTGAGTTTGGTGACACCAAAGTGCTGTGCACGGCTTCCATTGAAGAAGGCGTTCCGCGCTTCCTGAAAGGTCAGGGCCAGGGCTGGATCACGGCTGAATACGGCATGCTGCCGCGTGCAACGCATACCCGTAATGCCCGTGAAGCGGCAAAGGGTAAGCAGGGCGGCCGTACCATGGAAATTCAGCGCCTCATCGCGCGTGCGCTGCGCGCCGCGGTTGATCTGAAAACGCTGGGCGAATTCACCATTACCCTGGACTGTGACGTCATTCAGGCTGACGGTGGCACGCGTACTGCATCGATTACCGGTGCCTGTGTGGCGCTGGCGGATGCCCTGAATAAACTGGTTGCGGCCGGTAAGCTGAAAACAAACCCAATGAAAGGGATGGTTGCCGCGGTGTCCGTCGGTATCGTTAACGGTGAAGCGCTTTGCGATCTGGAATACGTAGAAGACTCCGCCGCTGAAACTGACATGAACGTGGTGATGACCGAAGACGGACGTATCATTGAGGTGCAGGGCACCGCAGAAGGCGAACCGTTTACCCACGAAGAACTTCTCACCTTGCTGGCTCTGGCCCGAGGGGGGATTGAATCTATCGTAACGACGCAGAAAGCGGCGTTAGAAAATTGATTTTAAAGGCGACTGATGAGTCGCCTTTTTTTTGCCTGTAAGACAGAAAAGACAAAGGAGCGAATCCATGAAACCGTATCAGCGCCAGTTTATTGAGTTTGCGCTTAACAAGCAGGTCCTCAAGTTTGGCGAGTTTACGCTGAAATCCGGGCGCAAGAGTCCCTATTTCTTCAACGCCGGGCTGTTTAATACCGGGCGCGATCTGGCGCTGTTAGGCCGTTTTTATGCCGAAGCGCTGGTGGATTCAGGGATTGATTTCGACCTGCTGTTTGGCCCTGCCTATAAAGGCATTCCGATTGCGACGACCACCGCTGTGGCGCTGGCAGAGCACCATGACCGCGACGTACCGTACTGCTTTAACCGTAAAGAGGCTAAAACGCACGGTGAAGGCGGAAACCTGGTCGGCAGCGCACTGCAGGGCCGTGTGATGCTGGTGGACGATGTGATCACCGCAGGTACCGCCATTCGCGAATCCATGGAGATTATCCAGGCCAACGGCGCGACGCTGGCTGGCGTGTTGATTTCTCTGGACCGTCAGGAACGGGGACGCGGTGAAATCTCGGCCATTCAGGAAGTTGAACGTGATTACAGCTGCAAAGTGACGTCAATCATCAATCTGAAAGACCTGATTGCGTATCTGGAAGAGAAGCCAGAGATGGCGGATCATCTGGCTGCGGTGCGGGCATATCGCGAAGAGTTTGGCGTGTAACGGAATCGCCCGGTGGCGCGTCGCTTGCCGGGCCTGCGCAATTTGTGGGCCGGATAAGGCGTAGCCGCCATCCGGCAACGACGTTACTGCAACTGCGCCGCCACTAACGGCCAACGGGCGTCGAAATCGTCCGTTGGGCTGTATTTGAACTCACTGCGTACAAAACGAGAGAGCATCCCTTCGCAAAACGCCAGGATCTGGCTTGCCAGCAGCGTTTCATCCGTGCTGTAACCTTCGCCTTCACGCATTTTCTTCTCGCGCAGTACCTGGCGCAGCTGCGCTTCAATACGCTCGAAAAGCTGGTTAATGCGACCCTGCAGTCTGTCCTGCTCAAACATCAGCGCATGGCCAGTCAGAATACGTGTCAGGCCCGGGTTACGTTCGCCAAAGCCCAGAATCAACTGCACAATCAGACGCAGACGCGCGGTGGTGTCTTTTTCGTCTTTCAGAATCAGGTTGATGCGCGTGATCAGGCTGTCTTCGATAAACTCGATCAGGCTGTCGAACATCCGGGTTTTGCTCGGAAAATGACGGTACAGCGCCGCCTCAGACACGCCTACCGAGGCGGCCAGTTTTGCGGTGGTGATGCGTTGACTGCCATCGCTGGATTCAAGCATCAGAGCCAGAGATTGAAGTATTTCTTCGCGACGGTTCCTTTTCGCGGTTTGTTTTTCTGCCATGTTGCAAAATACCCCTGAAAATAAGCACTTGTCAGGCTGGCATCCACACAGCGACCGCAAACTGACGTTTGCGGTTTGTTATGACATTATGGCGCTGTGAGATGCGTGTCTGTCGGGCGGTTATTTGCGCCCGGAATGGCCGAAGCCGCCTTCGCCACGGTCGGTGGCATCAAAGTCTGCCACCAGGTTAAATTCTGCCTGCACTACCGGTACAAAGACCATCTGCGCGATACGTTCGCCCGGCTCAATGGTGAAGCTGTCCTTACCCCGGTTCCAGACGGAGACCATCAGCTGGCCCTGGTAGTCAGAGTCGATCAGGCCGACCAGGTTACCCAGCACGACGCCATGCTTATGACCCAGACCAGAACGCGGCAGGATCACCGCTGCCAGTGAAGGGTCAGCAATGTGAATCGCCAGACCCGTTGGGATCAGGGTGGTCGCACCCGGAGCCAGTTCTACGGCGTCATCGAGACAGGCGCGCAGGTCAAGACCGGCAGAGCCGGAGGTGGCATAGGTTGGCAGCGGGAATTGCTCGCCAACACGCGGGTCCAGAATCTTAACGTCGATTTTTTTCATCATAACGGGTAACGATCTCGTCCAGTAATTGTTGGCCCAGGAGTTCCTTGCGCTCAAGCGGTAAGATTTTATCTCCATCCTGCCAGAAAAGGTGCAGTGCGTTGCTGTCGCTGTTAAATCCTTGCGTGGCCAGCGATACGTCATTCGCGCAAATCAAATCGAGGTTTTTGCGGGTACGTTTTTGCCGGGCATATTCTTCCACATTATTTGTTTCTGCGGCAAACCCAACAACGTAAGGACGATGGGTTTTCAGCGCGGCGACACCAGCAACGATATCCGGGTTTTTCACCATTTTTAGTGTTAATTCATCGCCTTGCTTTTTGATTTTGGCATCGGAAATGGTCTCTGCGCGGTAGTCCGCGACGGCAGCACAACCGATAAAAATCTGCTGGTTTTGCGCATGGGCCTGTACCGCGGCTTCCATTTCCAGCGCGGTGGTGACGTCAATACGCTGCACAAAGGGCGGCGTAGGCAATGAGACCGGGCCACTGACCAGCGTGACATTCGCGCCGCGTTTTGCCGCTGCGGCAGCAATCGCAAAGCCCATTTTACCGGAGCTGTGGTTGGTAATGTAGCGTACCGGATCCAGCGGCTCACGCGTTGGGCCCGCAGTAATCATGATGTTGAGATGTTGCAGGTCGTTGACAGGCGAAAAATGGGCCGCGGCCAGATCGACGATAGTCAATGGATCAAGCATACGACCTGGACCGACATCGCCACAGGCCTGGCTCCCGCTGTCCGGGCCCCAGATCAGCAGGCCGCGAGTGGCCAGCGTCTCCAGATTATGCTGGGTCGCGGCATTACGATACATCTGCTGATTCATGGCCGGCACAACGGCAACAGGGGCGGGGGTGGCCAGACAAATGGTCGAGACCAGATCGTTTGCCATCCCGGCGGCGACGCGGGCAATCAAATCGGCCGTGGCGGGGGCAAGGATAACCAGGTCTGCCCATTTCCCAAGCTCAATATGGCCCATCGCGGCTTCTGCGGCAGGGTCAAGCAGGCTGTCAGATACCGGGTATCCTGAAACGGCCTGCAGGCTCAAAGGAGTGATAAAGGCTTTTCCACCTTCGGTTATCGCGACCCGTACGTCGGCCCCGCGCTCGCGCAGACGACGCACCAGTTCCGGCGCTTTATAGGCTGCAATGCCGCCGCTTACGCCAAGAACGATTTTTTTACCGGCCAGGCTCATCATGATTCTTTCCTGTTGGGTTTCACCAGAGAGCGGGCATTTTATCACAATCCCAAAAACGGGGTGATCTTGTCCTTCAGTCACTTTGCGAGGCGTTACGCAAGAACGAGACATGAGTGTCAGGCATCTGATTGGCCTGTGGCAATATCGGCAAAAACAGGGAGAAAAAGCATGGAAGAAGAGGACGAACTGCTGTTGCCGCGAGAAAAAATGCTGCGCTATGGCGTCACCTTACTAAAAGATGATGAACTGCTGGCGCTTTTTTTGCGCACCGGTACGCCGGGCAAAACGGTCTTTACGCTGGCAAAAGATCTGATAGGCCATTTTGGCTCACTGTACGGTCTGATGACGGCGGAACTGGCGGAGTTTGCGCATGTGGAGGGCATCGGTGTGGCGAAATATGCCCAGCTTAAGGGGATTGCCGAACTGGCCCGCCGTTTCCAGTGTGTTCGCATGCAGGAGGAAGACCCGATACTGACCCCTGCGATGACGCGTGAGTTTCTGCAAAGCCAGTTAACCGATATTGAACGCGAGATCTTTATGGTGATCTTTCTCGACAACCGGAACCGGGTGCTCAAGCATAGCCATCTTTTCTCGGGCACGCTCAGCCATGTAGAGGTTCATCCGCGTGAAATTGTGCGGGAAGCAATAAAATTGAATGCAGCCGGCGTGATACTCGCGCATAATCACCCCTCTGGCTGTGCAGAACCAAGCAGAGCTGACAAAGAGATCACCGACCGCATTGTCAAATGCTGTCAATTCATGGACATTCGTGTGCTGGACCATCTGATAATTGGCCGCGGAGAGTACCTTTCTTTTGCAGAACATGGCTGGATTTAGGCTATTTCTCGCGATCCATCGGGATCTTTGTCTGTTCGGGACTTGAGCACACCGCCGAGTCAGCGTATACTACGCCACCTTTGAGAATCTCGGGTTTGGCATTTGGGCCTGGCAATCGAGAGTTCAATAGAACTATGCGATGACCGGGCTGTAAAGCCTGACGAGGCGCCGATACCCCATACGAAGCTCGAGCTAATTTGATTTTTGGAGAATAGACATGTCCCGAGTCTGCCAAGTTACTGGCAAGCGTCCGGTGACCGGTAACAACCGTTCCCACGCACTGAACGCGACTAAACGCCGTTTCCTGCCGAACCTGCACTCTCACCGTTTCTGGGTTGAGAGCGAGAAGCGTTTTGTCACCCTGCGCGTATCTGCTAAAGGTATGCGTGTAATTGATAAGAAAGGCATCGATACAGTTCTGTCCGAACTGCGTGCCCGTGGCGAAAAGTACTAAGTACTTAAAGAGGAAATAAATCATGGCTAAAGGTATTCGCGAGAAAATCAAGCTGGTTTCTTCTGCTGGTACAGGTCACTTCTACACCACCACGAAGAACAAACGTACTAAGCCGGAAAAACTGGAACTGAAAAAATTCGATCCAGTTGTACGCCAGCACGTACTGTACAAAGAAGCTAAAATCAAATAATTTTAGTCTCCTTGTATTGAAAAACCCCGCAACTGCGGGGTTTTTTGCATTCTGCATCTTACTACGGAGGAATCATGCCTGAATTACCTGAGGTGGAGACCAGCCGCCGCGGTATTGAGCCGCATCTGGTCGGCGCGACCATTCTTCATGCTACCGTTCGTAACGGCCGCCTCCGTTGGCCGGTTTCTGATGAGATCCATGCGTTAAGCGATAAACCGATCCTCAGCGTTCAGCGCCGCGCGAAGTATCTGCTGCTGGAGCTGCCCGATGGCTGGATTATCATTCATCTTGGCATGTCCGGCAGCCTGCGGATCCTCACTGAAGAGCTGCCTGCGGAAAAGCACGACCACGTCGATCTGGTGATGAGTAACGGCAAAGTACTGCGTTATACCGATCCGCGTCGCTTTGGCGCATGGTTGTGGACCAAAGAACTGGAAGGACATAGCGTACTGGCACATCTGGGGCCTGAGCCGCTTTCAGAAGCGTTTAACGCGGAATACCTGAAAGCGAAGTGTGCGAAAAAGAAAACCCCGATTAAACCCTGGCTGATGGATAACAAGCTGGTGGTCGGCGTGGGGAATATCTATGCCAGCGAATCGCTGTTTGCAGCCGGGATCCATCCCGATCGGCTGGCCTCTTCGCTGTCGGCGCAGGAGTGTGAGCTGCTGGTGCGGGTGATTAAAGCGGTACTGCTTCGCTCAATTGAACAGGGGGGAACGACGCTGAAGGACTTCCTGCAAAGCGACGGTAAACCGGGTTATTTTGCTCAGGAGCTGCAGGTGTATGGCCGCAAAGGCGAGCCGTGTAGGGTGTGTGGAACGCCGATCATCGCAACAAAGCATGCCCAGCGCGCCACATTCTATTGCCGTCAGTGCCAGAAATAGCGCTACTTTAGCTTGTCCATCAACGCCTGGTGGACGTTAACCGGCAGGAAATGGGTAACGTCCCCGTGATGACGTGCCACCTCTTTCACCAGCGTGGAAGAGATAAACGACCACTCCTTGGATGGCATCAGAAATACGCTTTCCAGCTCCGGCATCAAATGACGGTTCATGTGCGCCAGCTGCATCTCATACTCGAAGTCTGCCACCGCGCGTAAGCCACGGATCAGAATCGTCGCCTGCTGAGCGCGGGCAAAGTTGGCCATCAGATCGCTGAAGCCCACCACCTCCACGTTCGGCAGGTGCGCAATGGCCCCGGTGGCAAGCGCGACGCGCTCGTTCAGGTCAAACATCGGTTTTTTGCTTGGGCTGGCAGCAATTGCCAGAATCACCTTGTCGAACATGCACGCCGCACGGGTGATGATATCAAGATGACCATTGGTGATCGGATCAAAGGTACCCGGATAAATCGCTTTTGTGCTCATGGCTCACGTTTTCTCTGAGTAGCCGCGGCTGAGCGCCCACAGCTCGGTGTATTTGTTGAAAGTATACTGGGCATTTACCACGGCCAGTAACCAGCCCTGTTTACCGTCCAGCACGCCCCCACGCAGCAGCAGCGTTTTCAGAAATGCCCCCAGCGTGTGGGTGAAGATACCGGTCAGCGTGGCTTTCTTGCCACGCTGATGGCGCTCCTGCGCCCATGCGGTGGCGTAGTTGAGCTGTTTTCGCTGGAAGCTGGCGAAATCCCGACAGGTCAGGTGCAAAAGATCGCCCGTCAGAGGGACGACAGGCGCACTGTCGCAGGCCAGGGATTCATGGACCAGATTATCATTGTACTGATACCGCTCGCGCTCGTAGAGGCGCGTGACCCGGTCGGGGTACCAGCCGCTGTGACGCATAAAACGGCCGAGGAAGTAGTTGCGACGCGCAATGCTGTAGACCGTGCCCGGCGTTGGTGCGGCGAGCACCGCCTGAATGGCCTGACGCAACTCCGGCGTGATGCGCTCGTCTGTGTCGAGCATCAGTACATAATCACCGGTGGCATATCCCTGCGCGCGCTGGCGCTGGATACCATAACCTTGCCAGTCGGTGTTGGTATAGACTTTTGCACCCGCTGCGCGGGCAACGTCCGCCGTGTTGTCTTCACTGCCGGAGTCGAGCAGGATAATTTCGTCAGCCCAGGCAACGGAGGCCAGGCAATCCGGAAGCAGGTCGGCAGCGTTTTTGGCGATCAGAACGACCGACAGGCGCGTTGACATTAGTGGCTCCGTTGCGGCAGATAAGGTTGCAGAAGCTGCAGCAGACGGGTGAGGGCACCCTGGTTCTGATGCAGTACTTCGACAGCATGACGACCGTACCACAGGCGGTAATCTTCGTCGGTCAGCAGGGTCGAGACCTCTTTGACCACCGAATCCGCATCGGTCACGGTAATTAACCCTTCGGCTTGCTGCAATTTTGCACAGATATCTTTGAAGTTAAAGGTATGTGGGCCCATCAGCACGGGAATGGCATGGGCCGCTGGCTCCAGCGGGTTATGACCGCCACGCTCCACCAGGCTGCCGCCAACAAAGGCCAGGTCAGCGATGCCATACAGCAGCATCAGTTCGCCCATGGTATCGCCAATGACCACCTGGGTGCTGCTGGAGGGGATCTCACCGCTGCTGCGCAGGGTGAAGCTGAAGCCACCTTTTTGCACCATTTCGCGGGCGTCTTTAAAACGCTCAGGATGGCGAGGCACCAGAATCAGCAGTAAATCGGGGAATTTCTCAAGCAGCTTACGGTGTGCCTGCAGCATGATCGTTTCTTCACCCTCATGGGTGCTGGTCGCAATCCAGACCTGGCGACGCGGTGCCCACTGGCGACGCAGCGTTATGGCACGGGCGGCGAGTTCAGGCGTGACAGAGATATCGAATTTCAGGCTGCCGGTCACCGCCAGCTGGTTGCGTTTCAGACCCAGCGCAATAAAACGCGCTGCGTCTTCTTCGTTTTGCGCAGCAATCAGTGTGATCTTGCTCAGCAGGCGGCGCATAAATTTCCCCAGCTTGCCGTAGCCTTTTGCCGAACGCTCTGACAGGCGAGCGTTAGCGATCACCAGGGGGATTTTGCGGGCATGCAGGGCGGAAATCATATTCGGCCACAGCTCGGTTTCCATCACGATCACCAGTTTAGGGCGAACGGTTTCCAGGAAACGGTTCATGGCGCAGGGGAGATCGTAAGGCAGATAGACATGATGGACATCTTTACCGAAGGCGGACATCACGCGCTCAGAGCCGGTCGGCGTCATGGTGGTAACGGTGATCGGCAGTGACGGGTAGCGGTGACGCAGGGCGCGAACCAGCGGGATCGCTGCCAGCGTTTCGCCAACAGAAACGGAATGCAGCAAAATACCGTCCGGGGCAACTTTATTGCGGCAGAAGCCATAGCGTTCAGCCCAGCGTTTTCGATACGCAGGCGCTTTACGGCTACGAAGCAGCAGTCTCAGCCACACCAGTGGTTGAATGATGTAGAGCAGGGCGGTATACAACAATTCCAAGCGATTATCCGTCTTTTTAGTTTCGGCGGGCAAATTCTAAGCATTTGGGCCAGGTAAAGCTATCTCTTATGCCAGATAGCGCTTCAAACGGAAGTAACGACGGCCCAGTCGCCAGCGCAGTCGTGGACTTTTTGCACTTTTCCAGATGAGTTTCCAGATCCCTTTCTCGAAAAACTCTTTGATAATAAATGCTTTTTTCTGTTCATCTTTCATATTGTCGAAAGTATGAATAATTCCCAGCCCTTCTTTGGCAATTTGCCAGTGGCATGCAGGGATCCCTTTCACTTTATCAGGGTAGCGCTGGTTGATGGCATCGAGCATCTGCAGGATTTTCATGTAGTGACGCGCCGAACGAATGAGCGTGTCATCATTGTCCGGCATATGTGAAACGGACGCCGAATGAATGTAATAGTCGTAGTAACGTTCACTGGTGTACTGCACCCGCTCCGCCGCCAGCAGCACTTCGGTGGTCCACGGAATATCCTGATGGCGCAGTCCCGGTTCAAAGTGAAAACCGTGCTCGCGAATAAAGTCATGACGATAGATGTTCAGCCAGGTCACGTGCAGGAACTTACGGGAGTCGAGCGCCATTTTGAGCCATGCAGGGCCGGACATGACGCCCGTTGATGCCAGTTTGTCTTCAGGGAAAATAGGGCGTGAAGGCTTCTTATTATTTTCCCAGACGTAGTTGCCGTTACAGGTAGCGACATCAAGACGTTGCGTGACCGCCATATCAAGCAGGTGCTGATACATGCCGGGTTTGAAGACATCATCAATATCAGGAAACGAGAGATATTGGCCCGTCGCGACGGCCAGACCGGTATTACGCGCGATGGATACACCCTGGTTTTGCTGTTCAATAACCTGCATCTGCGGCAGTTTTTCGCGCCAGTTTTCAACGATCTGCATCGAACGATCAGTGGAGCCGTCATTGACGATGATGACTTCCATACTGTCGATGCGTTGATTCACAAGGCAGGTAAAGAACTGATCCAGGAAAGCTTCACCGTTATAAACGGCTACCACCACGCTTAATAATGGCGCTGAATTTTGCATAAGAAACCTGATTATTTTTGATTGTCGACCAAAGCAATGTATTGCTGGCAAATGGCATTGATACCGAACGAAGCAATAGTTGCGCGATCAACGACCGGTGGAGAGCTGTAAATATCCGCCAGCGTTTTTGCCAGTGACTCGTCATTCAACTCTGCCAGACCGCGGGATAAGGCTCCCGTAAGAATTTCGGCAGGGCCACCGGGACAATTTGTACTGACAGGTGGCGTCTGGCAGATAATGGACTCAACCAGCACATTACCAAAACCTTCGCAGTCAGAACTTAACACTAAAAGGCGTGCCCCTTTTATCCAGGGATAAGGATTGGATTCAAACGGGCGGAAAACCGTTTTGTCTTCGATACCTAACTCGCGGGCAAGCTGCTTAAGTTTTTGAATTTTAGCCTCAGAGCCATTGCCCATCATGACCAGCGTGGTGTCGAGCTGGCTCAGTGCGAACGCCCGTAACAGGCGGTCATGACGTTTGTGTTCATGGAAGCGTCCAACATGAATAATGTAATCCTTTCCCTGCATCTCAAAGGGGGCGTCCGCCAGACGCTGGATTTCAGGAATATCAAAAGGATTATGGATTACCGCCGTGCGCCGGAGATTCAGGGCCAGCGTCTGGGAAAGATCTTTCAACACCGCGCCTGAGACAGCCACCACGTTGCGGTTTTCGTAGGTATGGCGAATTTTAGTGTGTTTAAACCAGCGTGAAAGCCCGCGGCGATGACGAAGGTAGGAGAACGAGAACATGCCATGCACGCAGAACCAGACTTTATCGCGTTCCAGCGCACGGCAGTGCGCCACGATGCGGTCAGTTTTGTGCAGATGGGAGAACACCACATCAAATTTACCGCTGCGTTCTGCCCGCTCGATAGCCTGATCCAGCAGTCTGGCGCGGCGTGGGATCTCTGTCAGCTTCCGCCACGGTTTTTTGCAGGTATCCTGAACAACCTGATAATCGATGCCTTCCGGAATGGCGTAGTCGCACACTTTCCGCAGTGAGAACAGGGAGACCTGGTGTCCCATCTCTGTTAATCCGCTGGAGAGTGTAAGAACCGTTTTTTCAGCTCCTCCACCGGGTAAACCATCAATAATCATTAGGATGCGCATTTTTAATCCAGTAATTTTTGATAAAGCGAAATAAGCTGACTTGACAGTTTCTCGGGGGTGGCGTCTTTTACTCGTTCACGTGCCGCCCGTCCCATATTGTTATTTTTTTCCAGCGAAGGGGTGGCCGCAACCGCCTCCTTCAATGTGCTGATATCAAGTGCGTCACAGTAAAATCCGTTCTGGCCTTGCTGAATAAATTCTGCCCCACCGCAACTCTCTGAAGTAATGACAGGCAAACCGCAGGCCATCGCTTCAAGAATGACGTTAGGAAAGGGATCATACAGCGTTGGTAGCAGTAAACCATCAGATAGCTGATAAAATGGTAACGTCTCTTTTTGCATCCCCAGAAAGCGGATCTGCCCCTCGCAGCCCAATGAACGGGCGAGGTCGCGATAGCGACGTTCTGCTTTATCCTGCCCAACCACAATCAGCCACGCCGCGGTTCCTGCGACGGCACGTATAGCGCTGGCCAATCCTTTTCGTTCAAATCCTGACCCTACGAAGCAGAATATGACGGCATCGGTTGGCAAGCCAAACTGCTGACGCAGTGCAATACGCTGTGCCTCTTCTGCCGGAACGAAGCGGGTGGAATCGATTGAATTATAAATCACATGTATTTTTTTTGCGTCAATATCAAAGTCTTCAACGATTTCGCGTTTGATCATCTCCGCATTACAGATAACCGCTTTCAACTCTGGTGCCTGGTACATTTCACGTTCGGCATTCATTACGTAACGATGATAGCGGTCATGCATAAGCATTTGCGCGCGCCAGGCGGGCAGAATGCGCGCGCGCTGCAACAGCCAGCGGCGGTGTACGCCATCGCCGGCACGATAAATGTCGCAGCCTGGTATACGCTCGTGGCTTTGCACAATATCAAATTGTTGCTGCTGCCAGAGGGCGCGTGCGGCATGCGCAAACCCGCGTTCGCGGCTGATGCGGCCCCATTTACGCGGATCGCAAATATGAATATGCCAGTCGTCCTGTTTCTCACCCTGCCACTCGCGCGTGATGACGTTGAGCTCGAGATTTTGGTTGCTCAGCGCGGTAAGGGCGCGAGACACGAAGCGTTCTGCCCCGCCATCCGGGCGATACTTTTGGCGAACAATCGCCAGGCGATGGTGTTTCATGACAGATATCTCCTTGCGGCGGAGACGACAGCATCAACGGGAATGGCGTCGAGATAGCGTTCTTTTGTTTTGGTATCAATGGCGTCTGGATCGGGTAGTGGGCCGTAATCACCTGCCCAGATGACTTCCCCATTAACCTGCCAGGGTGACCAGAAAGTGAGTTTTGATGGGCCAAACAATGCCACACAGGGGGTCTGAAGCGCAGCGGCCATATGCATCGGAACGGAGTCAACGCCAATGAACAGAGACGCATGATCGATAAGCGAACCCAGTTGACGCAACGTGAGCTGCCCTGCCAGCGAGACGACTCCCGTCGCTGGCGAGGCGGCGAGAATGCGATCGATCATCGCCAGCTCTTTTTTATCCGGCCCGGCGGTGAGGACGACAGTGTGACCATCCTGCCGCAGCGCTGTGATGGTTTGCGCCATTTTGCCTTCGTCCCAGCATTTAAAGAACCAGCGCGACGTAGGCTGAATCACGATGTAGTTGTCTCCCACACCGTTTTGCATCAGCTTTTGGTGAGCCGCGTGCCAGTCTTCAGCACGGTAGGCCATGGTCACGGCAGGTTGAGCGGTGACCGGTAATGGCGACAAAATAGAGAGGTTCTGTTCGACAGTATGCAGCGCGTTGTGCCCGGCCACAGAGACCAAATCGCTATGGCAAAACCGCCAGAATGCATTGTTGCGTTTGTTAAAAGCGAACCCGATTCGTACCGGTGCGCCGGTGAAACGGGTAACGATAGCGCTGCGCCACTGATCGGCAAGATTAATCACCAGGTGATAATGTTGTTTCCTTAACGAACAGAGCAACTGCCACTCTTTTTGCAGATGTTTCAGCGTGCCCAGCTGCTTCCATTTACGGTCGATTCCGTAAACGGTACCGATCGCCGGGTGTGCGGCGAGCATATCGCGGGTTTCTTCATACAACAGCACATCAATCTGTGCCTGCGGCCATTTTTGACGTAACGAATCAATGACGGGAGTGGTCAGCAACATGTCGCCATGATGGCGGAGTTTGATAAGTAAAATGCGCAAATCAGGCGTGTCAGGTAAGTTATTCATCATCATCTTATTGGCGTTGTACTGTTGGCAATTCTAATAGACCTGATAGCGACTTGCACTCTTTCTCCATAATCTCAGGAAATTCCCTGGAAGGGTTTACTCATGCTTCGGAGAGTGCGTAACATAGCGCTAACTTTCCTGTCTTGCGGACTCATTATGAAAAAACCAGCGTTTATCATCACGATTGATACTGAAGGCGATAATCTCTGGCAAAATCACCGCGTCATTAAAACAGAGAATGCGCGCTATCTGGCGCGGTTCCAGACGCTTTGTGAGCGTTTCGGTTTTAAACCCGTATGGCTGACAAATTATGAGATGGCCATTGAGCCCGTTTTCATTGAGTTCGCCAGAGACGTGATCGCCCGCGGTCAGGGTGAAGTCGGGATGCACCTTCATGCCTGGAATAGCCCTCCTGAACACGATCTCACGGGAGATGACTGGCGCTGGCAGCCGTATTTGATTGAATTTTCAGATGAGGTGATGCGCGAGAAAGTGTTGTTCATGACCCGTCTGCTGGAAGAGACCTTCCAGACCAAAATGTTAAGCCATCGCGCCGGGCGCTGGGCATTTGATAGCCGTTACGCCAGACTGCTGATTGAACTGGGCTACCAGGTTGATTGCTCTGTTACACCGCGCGTGAACTGGCGCAACGCGAAAGGCGCCCCGCAGGGGAATGGCGGAACCAATTATCAGCACTTTCCAGACCATGCCTACTTTATTGATACAGACGATATCTCACGAGCGGGCAATAGCCCCTTACTCGAAGTGCCGATGAGCATCCAGTATAAGCATCCGGCCTGGTTGAACACCGTCAAACAGGGCTACGATCGCCTGCGCGGTAAATATCGTTCACCGTCCGTAAACTGGTTGAGACCGTCCGGTGGTAATGCGTCGCAGATGATTCAGGTCGCACAGCAATGCCTGTCTCAGGGACATGACTACGTGGAGTTTATGCTGCATTCCTCGGAATTTATGCCGGGTGGAAGTCCTACGTTTAAAGATGAGGCGGCGATTGAAGGGTTGTATCAGGATCTGGAAGTGCTCTTTAGCTGGTTATCCGACAAGACGGTAGGGATGACGTTGGCGGAATTTTATCAATACAAGAAAAAATAATGCCCGCATCGCGGGCATTATCATTAACGCTGTTGCCAGCAATAAGTAATGTCGAGGACAACGAAATAAGGCTCAAAATTAGCGTCACTTGATAGAGTCGCAGTTTTATTTTTTCCATAATGCCTCAATAACCCTTTTTTTATAGCTGAAGCGAACATCGCTGGATAAGAAAAATGAGAGAGAATAAAGTGCTTTTACCCGTTGTTTAACAAGCTGGGAATGCTGGTCGGTCAGATGTTGCCGGTGATTACTGTAAATATCAAACCAATGACAATTAACGAGATGTTGAAATGATAGAGGAAACGTTTTTTCCATCTGCAATGTGCATTCAACAAGCGTCTTGATTTTACTGGCGTCGAGATTGCTCGACAAACTGCCGCTACGCTTGATGTAATAATAGTGCCCGTGACGCTGATAGACTATTTTATTCGACTGCATCAGCATGCCAGGGAATACCGCGAAATCCTCATAACATACAATCGAAGGGATCGGGTTACTTTCGTACAGCTTACGATGAATGAATTGACCGATGAGATGTGCCTGAAAATCTTTATGCTGCAGGAAACGTTTTATAGCCTCCTGTTGCGACAACGCAACAGGAGAGAATCCTTGCCAGTCGGCGGTGATTTTTTTGATATCGCGAATTTCCAGCAGACGCGTCAGCAGCATATCAGGACGCTCTGTTTTGAGGAACGCTACGGCGTCCCTGATGCTACCCGGTTTCAATCGGTCATCACTGTCGAGCATCGTAATGTAGTCCCCTGACGCCAGCGAGAATGCGCTGTTTCGAACAAGACCTATGTTACGGAACTCAACGTAACGGGAGTGCGCATTTGGAAATGTTGGCAACCACTTCTCAATAATTTCCTGTGTGGAATCATCAGAACTATCATTAAAGATAATGACCTCAACATCACCACTCGCACCAGCAATGGCACTGTCCAGGCTTTCTAATGTTGCGTGAAGCGTATCTTCGGCGTTATGCGCGGCAATTATGATGCTTAGAAAAGCCATAAAAAATTAGTTTCCCTGGGCATCAAAGATATATGTGGTTGCGGTGGCTTTTGGTAACGCGCAAATGAAATGTTTAAGTTTGTGAAGTGATTCGTCTGTTACAGCGAAGAGTTCTTCCCGATCCTGTGAGAAATAATAACGTGTTTCAAAGACATAAGAGCATATGTTCTCATCATTACCAATCAGCATCACATTTCCAAGTGGACGTTGTTCATAGTGGCAGCAGGGGCCAAACAGCAATACCACTGGTACACTGACTGCATCAGCGATATAGATATTGCCGGAATCAGACGCGATATAACAATCCATTTTCGAAATTGCCCACGGAAGCTCTTCAAGAGAGATTTTGCCGATGAGATTCACTAAATTGGGAATGTCACCGTAAGCGCGGGTGATATCGTCCAGCCATGACTGTTCATCAGGGGCGCCAAACACATAAAACTCGCAGGGGAGGTCGGCGAGACGGTCAATAATTCGCTTCCAGATGACCGGCGGCACCGTTTTGGCTTTATTACCTGCGGCAATGCTGATGCCGATGCGGATCACATCAGGTTTGTCGAGAATTGCCGGGTAGGTCGCTGGTTTGAACAGCGGCTTTGTGGCGTGCTTGGGAGAGTCCTGCCACGTCAACGAACGGTCGGCTAGCTTCAGGTAATTGGTCACTGATAGCGTTTTTTTGCCGTGCTCAACGGTACCGTCGGCGGTGAGATAGAAAATCCCGTGATACCATCTGCGGGTGTAAACGCTTAAAAATTGTTTGTTTTTGGCATTACAGACGGCGGCAAAAAAGAGATTTACGCTGTTGGGTTGCAGAAGATAGACATTGTCGTAGCGGTTCATGATTCGGCAGGCAAAGCTAAGCTTACGCCACAGGCTACGCTTATGCTGCTCGATAAAAAAAATCTCTTCAATCGTTTCGTCATGCTTTGCCAGCGCACCCACGCTGCGACTGATGAGCACATCGCTTTTTTGCAGGTATGCCAGAAGAGGCGTAGCATTAACAAAATCACCGATTTTGGCTGTCTGAATGACCAGGTTCTTACCTGTGTCTTTGCGAAACAGCTTCCGGATAAGCTTTACCGGAAGGAGTAAAATCAGCAGAAATACGTAACTCATGCGTTAGATATCCCTGTCGGAAAGCCAGTGGCTGCCCTGTAAAAATGAAAAAATAGCATCTGCGCTAATGTCCTTCGTTTGCTGAGTCGGGCTGACCATTTGATGCTGGTTTTTACCGTAACCCCCAATCAAACCAGGATCGGTCGGACCAAAAATCGTGATGTTTGGACGATCCAGCGCCGCGGTTAGATGACTTAAACCCGTATCAACGGAAACAACGGCTTTAGCTCCGGCCAGCTCAGCAGCCACTTGCGCCAGCGTGAGTTTAGGTAAAACCTCTACGTGCGAAAAACCAGCGGCCAGGCGTTCTGCACGCTGCCGCTCATGTTCAGCGCCCCACGGCAGTTTAATATGGATGCCGCAAGGTTGCATTAGTTCAATGAGCCTTCGCCAGTGCGTTTCCGGCCAGTGCTTATCATCACGCGTTGTGGCATGCAGGAAGACCAGCCAGGGCTGTGCAGATGTATCTGCATCGCGCAGAAAATGCTGCGAAATTGCGTAATCACCCTGGGTTTCCGGCTTTGCATAACCGAGGCTTTTTGCGAACAGCTCGCGGGTGCGTTCCACCGCGTGCTGCTGTTTTGCAATATGGTGTCGACGATTATAGAACAGGCTGGCCAGCGGTTCGCGGGCGGTTTGCCAGTCCATGCCGTGCTTAACGCCGTGTGCCAGGCGCGTCACCAGCGCGGCGCTTTTGACCAGCCCCTGCGCATCAATGATCGCATCGTAACGCTGCGCCTGCACCGCATCGCGGAAGGCTTTGCGCTCGGCTTTAATCGGTGTGGAAAACCACGCTTTACGCCAGCGGCGGATGGCCACCGGGATCACGCGGTCGACTGCTTCATGCCAGGTAGGGATCTGCGCGAAGCCCTCTTCCACCACCCAGTCAAAACGAATGCCTGGAATGGCCCGCATAGCGTCCGTCAGCGACGGAAGCGTATGCAGCACATCACCCATCGAAGAGGTTTTAACGATCAATACCCGCATTCGTTATCCTTCTTCGCTCAGCAGCAGTTCGTTGAGTTCTTCGAGAACGCGCTGCGGCGTGATATCGATCAGGCTCTGGTGATACCCTTCCGCGGCATCGCCTTTACGCACCTTATGGTAACCCGTGATCAGACGAATCACGCGCGCTTTATTTGAGAGCGGCGGCGTGAAGTCCGGGCTACTTGGACCGTACAACGCAACCAGAGGGCGGTTGAGTGCGGCGGCGACGTGCATCAGCCCGGAGTCGTTGGTGACTACGGCTTTGCAGGCAGCAAGCAGGATAACCGCCTGCTCAAGCTGGGTTTCCCCGGCCAGGTTGCGGCACCAGGCCTGCTGTTCTGTGCTGAGGGCAGCGAGGATTTCGTTCCCTGCCTCATGGTCTTTTGCCGAGCCGAACAGGACGACCTGGTAGCCTTCATCAATCAGCTGTTTTGCCAGTTCGGCGTAGTGATAGTGCGGCCAGCGTTTTGCCGGGCCGAATTCGGCACCTGGGCAAAAGCCAATCATCGGACGTTCAGAGGAAAGGCCAAACGCGTTACAGGTCTGGGATTTTTCACCCTCGCTGACCTGTAGCTGTGGCCATAGCAGCGGTTGCGGCAGGTCTTTTGCGCTGCGCATTACGCCTTTGTCGTAGGCCAGCGCCACATAGCGCTCCACCATTAATGGCCAGGCCTCTTTATCCAGCACGCGTGCGTCATTCAGCAGACCGTAGCGCATCTCACCGCGCCAGCCGGTACGGTGTGGTACGCCGGCGAAGAAGGGCACAAGCGCGGATTTAAACGAGTTGGGTAACACGTAAGCGCGGTCATAACGCTTCTCGCGCAGACTGTGGCCGAGTTTACGACGTTCGCCAATTTCCAGTGCCCCGTGGCCGAGCGGCATCGGGATGGCCTCATTCACTTCGGGCATACGCGACAACAACGGACGGCACCATGCGGGTGCCATCACGTCGATTATCGCCTGGGGATAACGCGCCTTGAGCGTGCGATAGAGACTTTGCGACATCATCATGTCGCCCACCCATGACGGGCCGATCACCAGAATTCTCATACTTACGCGTCGCGGTTCAGCCAGGCCATATATTCCGTTACGCCTTCGGCAACGGTCTTGAACGGCTTGTCATAACCCGCTGCGCGCAGGTTAGTCAGATCGGCCTGGGTGAATGCCTGGTAGCGGCCTTTCAGCTTGTCCGGGAAAGGAATGTACTCAATGCTGCCTTTCTTGTGATACGCCAGGGTTGCGTCAGCCACGGCCTGGAAGGATTCCGCGCGGCCAGTACCAAGGTTGAAAATACCGGATACCCCATTTTCCCAGAACCACAGGTTCACGGCGGCAACGTCGCCTACGTAGACGAAGTCACGCTTAAAGCCGTCGCTGCCTTCGAACAGTTTTGGACTTTCGCCGTTATTCAACTGGGTGTTCAGATGGAACGCCACGCTCGCCATGCTGCCTTTGTGGCCTTCGCGCGGTCCGTAGACGTTAAAATAACGGAAGCCGACAATCTGGGAGTTCGCTTCTGGCAACACCTGACGCACATACTCGTCGAAAAGGAACTTGGAGTAACCGTAAACGTTCAACGGCTGCTCATATTCGCGGGATTCAATGAAATCAGAGGTACGTCCGCCGTAGGTGGCCGCCGAAGAGGCATACAGGAACGGAATTTCACGCTCCAGACAGTAGTGAAGCAGCTCTTTAGAGTACTGATAGTTGTTGTCCATCATGTACTTGCCGTCCCACTCGGTGGTGGAAGAGCATGCCCCTTCGTGGAAGATGGCTTCGATCTCGCCGAACTCTTCACCTGCCATAATCTGGATAAGGAAGTCTTCTTTATCCATGTAGTCCGCGATGTTCAGATCCACCAGGTTGACGAACTTGGTGCCGTCTTTCAGGTTGTCAACCACCAGGATGTCGGTGATGCCTTTGTCATTGAGAGCCTTAACAATATTGCTGCCGATAAAGCCCGCGCCGCCGGTAACGATGATCATAACTGTAACCTTTGAAGTGTGGAGTCCGGGGGCAATCCCGGACGCTAATGGTTCTATCATATCATTAGTATGGCTGCCCTTCAGCCATTCACCGACATAGCGCAAGGGTACACGTGATTTATGCTGCAAAAACGAGAAGAGATAATGTGTCATCTCGTCATGAACTATAGGTTTGGGTAATATGTGCCGAAATTTGCCGAGTCTGGAGAATTGCAATGCGTGGTGATTTTTACAAACAGTTAAACAGCGACCTTGAGACCGCGCGTGCGGAAGGGTTGTTTAAAGAAGAGCGTATTATCACGTCTGCTCAGCAGGCGGACATCACCGTTGCCGATGGCAGCCATGTGATCAACTTTTGCGCGAACAACTACTTAGGTCTTGCGAATCACCCTGAGCTGATTGCTGCGGCGAAAAGCGGTATGGACACCCACGGTTTTGGTATGGCCTCCGTACGTTTTATCTGCGGTACACAGGACAGCCACAAGCAGCTTGAGAAAAAGCTGGCGAACTTCTTAGGGATGGAAGACGCGATTCTGTACTCCTCCTGCTTCGACGCCAACGGCGGTCTGTTTGAGACGCTGCTGGGCGCAGAAGATGCCATTATCTCCGATGCCCTGAACCACGCTTCCATCATTGATGGTGTGCGCCTGTGTAAAGCGAAGCGCTTCCGCTATGCCAACAATGACATGGTTGAGCTGGAAGCACGCCTGAAAGAGGCGCGTGAAGCGGGGGCTCGCCATGTGCTCATCGCCACCGACGGCGTGTTCTCTATGGACGGCGTGATCGCCAACCTGAAGGGCGTGTGTGACCTGGCGGATAAATACGATGCGCTGGTGATGGTCGATGACTCGCACGCGGTCGGTTTTGTGGGTGAAAACGGTCGTGGCTCACATGAATACTGCGACGTGATGGGCCGCGTGGATATCATCACCGGTACGCTGGGCAAAGCACTGGGCGGTGCGTCCGGTGGCTATACCGCTGCGCGTAAAGAGGTGGTGGAGTGGCTGCGCCAGCGATCCCGCCCGTACCTGTTCTCCAACTCCCTCGCACCGGCGATTGTTGCCGCTTCCATCAAAGTGCTGGAGATGGTGGAGTCCGGCGCTGAGTTGCGCGACCGCCTGTGGTCCAACGCGCGTCTGTTCCGCGAGAAAATGAGCGCGGCAGGGTTTACCCTGGCCGGTGCCGATCACGCGATTATCCCGGTGATGCTGGGTGATGCTGTCGTGGCGCAGAACTTTGCCCGTGAGCTGCAGAAAGAAGGCATTTACGTGACCGGGTTCTTCTTCCCGGTCGTACCAAAAGGCCAGGCGCGTATCCGCACCCAGATGTCTGCGGCGCATTCGCCTGAACAAATTGAACGTGCGGTGGAAGCCTTTACCCGCATCGGCAAACAGCTGGGCGTAATTGCCTGAGGACGTGTGATGAAAGCGTTATCCAAACTGAAAGCGGAAGAAGGGATTTGGATGACCGACGTGCCGGAGCCGGAAGTCGGTCATAACGATCTGCTGATCAAAATTCGTAAAACCGCTATTTGCGGCACTGACGTTCATATCTACAACTGGGACCAGTGGTCGCAAAAAACCATTCCGGTACCAATGGTTGTCGGCCATGAATATGTCGGCGAAGTGGTGGGCATCGGTCAGGAAGTCAAAGGTTTCAAAATTGGCGACCGCGTCTCGGGTGAAGGTCATATTACCTGCGGTCACTGCCGTAACTGCCGCGGTGGGCGTACGCACCTGTGCCGTAATACCATTGGCGTAGGTGTGAATCGTCCGGGCTGCTTCGCGGAATATCTGGTGATCCCGGCTTTCAACGCGTTCAAAATCCCGGACAATATCTCTGACGATCTGGCCTCCATCTTTGATCCATTCGGCAACGCGGTACACACAGCGCTCTCTTTCGACCTGGTTGGCGAAGATGTGCTGGTCTCCGGCGCGGGCCCTATCGGGATTATGGCCGCTGCGGTGGCGAAGCACGTGGGTGCGCGTAACGTCGTGATCACCGACGTGAACGAATACCGTCTGTCGCTGGCACGTAAAATGGGCGTTACCCGCGCGGTGGACGTCTCTAAGGAGAGCCTGACCGACGTGATGGAAGAGCTGGGCATGACTGAAGGCTTCGATGTTGGACTGGAGATGTCCGGTGCGCCACCGGCGTTCCGTACCATGCTTGACACCATGAACCACGGCGGTCGTATCGCGATGCTGGGTATTCCGCCGTCAGATATGTCTATCGACTGGAATAAAGTGATCTTCAAGGGGCTGTTCATTAAAGGCATCTATGGCCGTGAAATGTTCGAAACCTGGTATAAGATGGCGGCATTAATTCAGTCTGGTCTGGATCTGTCCCCGATTATTACACATCGTTTCTCGATTGATGATTTCCAGAAAGGCTTTGATGCGATGCGTTCTGGTCAATCAGGGAAAGTTATTCTGAGCTGGGATTAAACCCACCAGCTGGCACCCGTATCAACGGGTGCCAGTGCTATTTTTGGTAGTTTGACTTTTCGGATTTTTCTTGTTATTTTTCAATTAATTACCACTCTTTCTTCTCCGCGCTTTTATTAAGAATAATTACGTCAGGAAGACACTGTCAGGCTCGTCAAAATATTATGTCTACACACCTTTCGCTGAAGTTAGTTGATACAACTTCACGGTTTACTTCTTTTTTAAACCTGGTCATTTCTCTTTTAATATTTAATACTATAAATATTTTACACACCCGATATAATTTAGTCATTAACAGAACATTTGTTTTCCTGTTGATGTTGTTGATGTTGTTGATGTTGTTGATGTTGTTGATGCTGAAGTGCATAGACAATAAATTAATCCGCAATGTTCTGGCGATTGTACTTCTCATTCCAGTTGCGGCAGATATTTCTCTCCAGCTATACGCATGGAGAAATTTCGATTCCGCATTCAGTTATGGGTTTGCGATGAGCATAATCCACGCCACACCGGATGAAGCAAGTTCAATGCTCAGCCTGTACTGGCGCGAATGTATTATTTTTATCACACTCTCTGCTTTTTTTATTTACACCGCAAATATGGGCGCATGGCCTGTTGCACCACGTTTTCGTCGCTGGCCTGCCATTGTGCTTGGTATAACGTTGTTGGCTTTCTATGGTCAGGCTTTACAGCATCAGCTACGGAAAAGTAGCGTCGAAAGTCTGGCGCAGCGCGTGGTTCAGGCGACGCCAGTCAGTACGGCAAAAGTATTTATGCAGGCTATGGAAGATAACGCAGTCATTGCCAATATCGGTAATAATATTCCCGATTACAGTCTCACGCTTTCGGATACCGGTATTGAGAACTATGTGCTGGTCATCGGTGAGTCTGAGCGAGCGGCGAATATGGGGATCTATGGTTATCAACGAGATACAACGCCAGAGCTGGAAAAACAGAAATCGCAACTTTTACTGTTCCGTAACGCTGTAGCGCCAGCACCGGTCACGATTATGGCCGTACCGTTGGCCATGACCGCTGATAAAGTGAATATTCGCGATCCGAAAAATTATGGTGATAATGTTATTAATATTGCCAATAAAGCGGGCTATGACACTTATTGGTTTAGTCATCAGGGTAAAGGTGGGGCGCATAACAACGTCATCACCGGAATTGCCATGAATACGAAACAGCATGAATGGCTCGAAGGCGGTTACGATGAAGATCTGCTGCCTTTGCTGCAGAATGCATTAAAAGCCCCAGGCAAAAAAGTGATCGTCTTGCATCTCTATGGCAGTCATGAACCTTCCTGTACGCGCTTTCCGGCAAACCAGGCGGTGTTACAGGGTGATAATGAGGCTGATGACTGTTATGACAATTCTGTGCGGTATACAGACACATTGATGGGCAAGATGTTTAGCATGCTGGAAAATTCGCGTTCTTCGGTCATGTATTTTTCCGATCATGGTTTGATTCGTGATCCGCAGCGCGCTGTCGTTTACTCTCATGGTAATGTGCATCCGCCCCGAGAGGCTCTGCATATCCCTGTGTTTATCTGGTATGGGCAACAGGTTGTTCAAGATAAGCAATACACCGGTGACTACAATACTGTCTGGTCTGCTGATGATGTGAACACGCTTGCTGAACTGTGGTTGGGGATCCATCGCCAGGGTCAACCTGTCCAGTCTGTACAATCCTGGCTTGCCGGTTATGATAAGAATGTCTCAGTACTGGATACTACAGGCAAGACCTATTACTGGAGCAATTTACATTAATCCGGACGCGTTAAAGGAATGATATTGGTTGTATCCTCTGTCAATAACCGGAACGCAAAGCAATAAAAAGGGGCCTGTGGCCCCTTTAGTTACTGGTTCTTTTTCTCTTCATCCGTAAGGTACCGCACTTTTCGGGTGTAGTCCTGCCCTTTGAACAGCAGCTTGCTATCTGCTGAAGCAAGATACTTCTGCCATTCGGAAAGAGGGAAACCACCGTGCGCGCCAATCACTTCTTTCGGCACAACGGCTTCCTGTCCGCCGATTTTCTTGGATACCGGCCAGTTCATCCAGTCACCCAGGTTAACGGTTTTTATATCTAACATGTCCAGCAACGCAGCGAGCGGCAGCTGATCGGTAGGCGGCTGCGTGTCATCCATCAGCTCCCAGGTATCCTGGAAGAGCGTCAGCCACAGCGGACAAATTCGTCGCCATGTTTTTTTGGTCGCGGCCAGGAAGGCACCGTTGACGTGGTCAACCAAATAGGGTCGCACCGTCTCTTTATAATATGCGGGGACCTTTTGCACTGGCGCACCGTCCAGTTTGGCAATCATTTTACCCTGACGGAAGCTTGAGTAGATGTGCATATCTTCCATCTTAATCTCAGGCATCTTCAGCAGGTTTAAGTCAGAATCAATCATCAGAATGCCTTCGCCACGCGCCTGTAACGGCGCGTTCAGCTTCACCAGACGGCTGAGATAGATTTGCTTATAGCGATAATCTTCTTCACGAATCGGAAGCGAGAGCGTCACTACGCGGGTTTTTGGCGGGATCTGACCGAAAGCAGATTCCGGTTGATCGCTGACAATGACGATTTCACTGACATCGGTGGCGTAACGTTCTGCAAAAGTGGCAGAGAGTAAAGCCTCTTCAACAAAATCCGCTCCGGTGCACGGGATCACGATGGAATCTACCGCTATATGCTCTTTCGTGACAGGGAGGTCCTTGTAAGGAATATTGTGCCGCCCGGTGATATGACGATAGCGAGCGTTAAGAAATTTAAACATATTTATCTCGTTTGATTATTGCGCGCCAAGCACGGCTTCGACACCGCTGACATATTTTTCAATGGTATAGGTATGACAGACGTTTTGGTATGCAGCCGCGGCAAGTCGAGCTCGCAGATCTGCATCCGTCCAGATATTGTCTAAATGCTGTGCCAGCTGTGAAACATCACTCCAGGGGAACAGCAACCCGGTCGACTCATGATCAATGAGCTCAGCGGTGCCGGTCACCTGAGATCCAATAACGGGAATAGTAAGCAGCATCGCTTCCAGCACTACGCGAGGAAGTCCTTCACTTTTTGAGGCGAGAATAAACGCGTCAAACGTGGCGAGGTAATCGAAAGGGGTATTCTGAAAACCAGTGAAGATCACATTGTCTGCAATACCCAGCTTATTGGCCTGTACGGATAATGCATTGCGCTCGGCACCTTCACCGACCAGCACCATTTTCCACTTCGCTTCAGGATGCTTCTGACTGAACTTCGCCAGCGCTTCAAGTGTATGGTGGTTAGCTTTACGTGGGATCAATGAGCCAATACTGCCAAACACAAAGGTTTCGTCATCTATGCCCAGTCGCTGACGCATTGCGCCGCGATCCGGTAAAGGCTGGTGGATGTCGATGGCATTGTTAACGGTCGTACAGAGATCGGGTCGGATACCATGCTGCAGCAGCACCTGTTCAACGCCATGCGAGACCGCGATGATCTTTGTGGCATGCGCATTGACCAGTTTCACCAGTGGTGGGGACAGAATAGGTTCAATACGGCAGTGCTGAATTAATCGCGCCTGTAGTTTCGCCGCCGCGAGATAACCTTCCTCGTTCGAGCCAGGTTGGTTATTCATATAGAGCGTATCGAAACCACCATGCGAGAAAAGCGTTTCGATTTTGCTGACATTGGGCCTGATACGCCACAGGGTATCGACGTGCCGCGTAAACGCTTTGCGGGCATTGCGCGAGAAAAACAGCAGACCACGTCCTGCTTCTTTCAACAATTTTGCCCATGCCGGTTGCTTATGTTGAGGAATGACGATCAGCGGGATCCCAATGCTGTTTAGCACCTGGCCTATGGTTTGACCTCCAGCACGACTATAATCTTTGTAAAAACAACAGGTAATGTCGAATTTGTCGCGATCAATTCGCTTCAGGAGCTCAAGCATACTGTTGGTACCTCCACCCCACTCTTTACCCGTGTCCAGGAGGAGAATTTTACGTTTTTGCGGCATGACTGCATCCGTGTGCTACTCTTCATCTAACCGCATTATAAAGAATCTGTTGAAATAAAATAGATTTTTCTATTTTAGAATTTTTTCTATAAGATAAATTATCAAACATATTATTTTAAAAGTGTGATTTAAGACTTTAATCGCCTCTTCTCATTTAGATAGTATTAACGAAACAACGTATGCTGTTATTGAGAGAGTGAGAAATGTTTAAAATAACGGTCTGCTTATTAACATTTAACTCCGAGAGATTGTTGCACGACGTTATACCGCCTCTTTTAATAATAGCGGATGAAGTCATCATTGTGGATTCCGGAAGTACGGATAATACAGTATATATTTGTCAGAGTTATGGGTTATCGCCCGTATTCAAAAAATATGGCTGGCATGGTGAGCAGATGAACTACGCCGTGTCATTAGCGAGCAACGACTGGGTCCTGTGCATCGATAGTGATGAAATTCTCGATCCAGACACGGTGAATACTATTTTAAAATTAAAAACGGATGGCGAACCCGAACCGGGGATGGCGTGGAGAATATGCCGTCACTGGTTTGTTTTGGGCGAAAAAGTCCGAACGATATATCCGGTCTCTTCTCCTGATTACCCGGTACGGCTTTTTAACCGGAAGCAGGCACGTTTTAATAACAGACCCGTAGACGATCAGGTTGAAGGTTTTCTCCATTCTGAACGTATTCCCGGTTACGTCAGACATGATACGTTTCACACATTGCATGAACTTTTTAGCAAATTGAATGGTTATACAACCCGCCTGGTTCAATATCAAACGATACGCCCCTCTATCGGTCGAGGTGTGATCAGCGCCATCGGTGCCTTTTTCAAATGGTATCTGTTTAGTGGTGCCTGGCGTCAGGGCAGAGTGGGTGTAGCAACAGGGTTGTATGCCACTGCGTACAGTTTTTTAAAATATTTCAAAGCCTGGTATCAGTATCAGGATGAACGGGAGTCCGCCGCCCGGGAACATACGGACTCTCACTTTATAAAATAGTTATGCTTTTTTACCCCATCCCTGCCACTGCTGCTGGACGTATTTCACCAGCGTGCTATTGCTCAGGCTTTCACCAATCACAGAGAAGAACCGGGTCGCATAAACCGGTTCAGGGGGATGTTTCGGTACACATCGTTTCACCCCGCGGAACGGATTTCGCGGTTCAGACGACGCAGGTTTCCCCTGGTTCGGCGTCGACGTATCAACCTGCGGTTCGTTCAGAAGATCGCTCGGACGCACCAGCGTGATATCCGAACGCAAGGTTGGCAGCATTTGCTGCAGGACGCGAACGGTAGACGGGTGAGGGTGGCCAATGGCAATCGCCGAGCCAGTACGGCGGGCCAGCTGTACGGCGCGATTAAACTGCATACGAATGTCTGCTTCGTTCTGCGTATCGTCAAGGAACACCTTGCGCTTGATCACCTTCACACCTGTTCCCTGCGCGGCACGCATCGCCTGACTGTTGCCGATGGTCATGCTGTCGAGGAAATAGAGGTTGTAACGCTCCAGCGCCTGCATCACTTTGAGCATCCCGTACAGGCTGGATGTCATCGCGCTACCCATATGGTTGTTTAACCCCACGGCATACGGCACTTTGTTGTATGCGTCGCGGATGATGCGATCGATCTCATCGCTGCTCATCTCCGGGCGCAGGGTATCTTTTTCCAGCGGTTGTTTGCTGATGGGGGCCATCGGCAGATGGATCAGCACCTGATGGCCGCTGTTGTGGGCCTTGGTCGCCATCTCACGTGCGTGTGGCGCATTGGGGAGGACGGCGACAGAAATGGCCGCCGGCATCGCCAGCACCTGATTTTCGTAGTGAGGACGATAACCGAAGTCATCAATCACAATGGCGAGTTTACCGGCGTAAACCGGTGCAGCCAGCGCCAGTGCGCTGGCGACGGAGAGAACAATTCGACGAAATTGAAGCAAAACTTATCTTCCCAACCACGGCTGTGGATTGACCGCCTGACCCTGGCGACGAATTTCGAAATAGAGTGACGGGCGGCCCTGACCGCCACTGCTGCCCACAAGGGCGATGGGTTGACCCGCACGCACCTGAGTGCCAACGCTGACCAGTGCGCTCTGGTTGTAGCCGTAGAGGCTCATGTCGCCTTTACCGTGCTCAACCACCACCACAAGCCCGTAACCCTGCAGCCAGTCGGCCAGGATCACGCGGCCATCGGCGATGGCTTTCACTTCGCTACCTTCAGACGCACCGATAACTATCCCTTTCCAACGTAGTTCACCCTGCAGCTGTTCGCCATAACGATGCAGAATTGAACCGCGAACGGGCCAGTAAGCCTGACCACGAGGGGAGCCCAGGCCACCGGTTCGTGACATCAGCGAGCGTTCGCTTTCGCTTGGTTTATAGGTCGTACCTTTACGGGAGGCTTCCTGCTGCTTATCGCGCACGGCCTGCGCCTCGCGCGCCTCTTTTTCGGCGCGCGCTTTTGCTGCCGCTTCCGCACGGGCGATGCTGTTACGCAGCTTCGATTCGTTGGCGCGCATTTCGCTCAGCTGGCTCTGACCCGCCTGAATGGAGGACTCGAGGCCGGAAAGGGTTTTCTTACGCTCGTTGCGGGCCTGTTCGAGCTTCGCTTGCTGGGCCTGCTGTTCGTAGAGCAGCGTCTGCTGCTGGCTCTGCTTCTCTTCCAGTTCGGCTTTTTGCGTGGTGACCTCTTCGCGCGTCTGTTTCAGCTGCGCGATAGTCTCCTGGCGCGCCTGGTTCAGATAGCCAAAGTAAGCCTGCAGGCGCTGCCCGCGCTGGCTCTCTTCGCCGCTGAGGATCAGCTGAAGGCCGGTGTGTTCACCCTGGCGGAATGCGGCATCAAGCTGTGCCGCAAGATTACGTTCCTGCGCATCGCGTTGACGTTCCAGTTTGGCAATCGACGCGTTCATCTCGTCGATCTGTTTATTCAACTGGGCGAGGGTGTTTTGTGTTTCGCGGAGCTTGCGTGCGGCGGCGGAGATCGCCTCTTCCTGCTGCTTAAGCTGAGCAAGCAGCGACGCGCGTTGCTGTTGTTGCTGACGTACCGCACGCTCTTTGGCGGCGATATCAGCCTGAATGGATTTCAGCTGGTCGCGATCATCCGCGTGGGCGGATGCGGCGCACAGCAATACGCCAGCGCTGAGTGCGCTGGCGTAAAACAGAGGTCTGACTGATAACCTAAGCGGCTTCACGACCCATGTGATTGAAAAAATCGCCTTTCCCCTCATGGGGAGCGATTATTCCACGATGAACAGCGGCTTACCAGTCATCTCTTCAGGGATCGGCATACCCATCAGCGACAACATGGTTGGCGCGATGTCAGAAAGCTTGCCGCCTTCCACTGCTTTCAGGGCTTTATCACCTACATAAATCAGCGGAACCGGCAGGTTGGTGTGGGCCGTATGCGCCTGGCCTGTTGCCGGGTCGCGCATCTGTTCTGCGTTACCGTGGTCAGCGGTAATCAACAGTTGGCCGCCAACGGATTCAACGGCTTTGGCAACCTGCTCAACGCAGTGGTCGAGCGCTTCAACCGCTTTAATCGCCGCTTCCATCACCCCGGTATGACCCACCATGTCACCGTTCGGGTAGTTACAGATGATGGTGTCGTATTTGCCGCTAACGATTGCCGCAACCAGTTTTTCGGTCAGCTCCGCAGAGCTCATCTCTGGCTGCAGGTCATAGGTAGCGACTTTTGGTGAATTAATCAGAATGCGATCTTCGCCTTTGAACGGCTCTTCAACACCGCCGTTAAAGAAGAAGGTGACGTGGGCATATTTCTCGGTTTCGGAGATACGCAACTGCGTCTTATCGTTTTTCGCCATCCACTCACCGAAGGTATTGGCCAGTGAAGCCGGCGGGTAAGCACATGGGGCGTTAATGTCAGCGGCGTACTCGGTCAACTGGATGAAATTGATATTCACCGCTTTCTTACGGGTAAAACCGTCGAAATCGCTGTTGACGAATGCACGGGTGATTTCACGCGCACGGTCAGCACGGAAGTTCATGAAGATCAGCGCGTCGCCATCTTCCATGGCGGCATCAGCCTGGCCTTCTGCGCGAATAACGGTCGCTTTCACAAATTCGTCGTTTTCATCGCGTGCATACGCGGCTTCAAGGCCTTCAACGGCAGTCGCGAACTGGAACTCACCTTTAGCCAGCGTCATCAGATCATAGGCCTGTTCCACCCGATCCCAGCGATTATCACGATCCATGGCGTAGTAGCGACCAATGATAGACGCCACGCGGCCTTTGCCCAGGGCGGCAAATTTTTCTTCGAAGGCTTTGAGCGAACCTTTAGCGCTGCGCGGTGGCGTATCGCGGCCATCCAGGAACGCGTGCAGGTAGATTTTTTCCGCACCGCGCTCAGCGGCCAGTTCAACCATCGCCATAATGTGATCTTCATGGCTGTGAACGCCGCCAGCAGAGAGCAGACCCATGATATGAACGGCTTTGCCTGCGGCAACGGCTTTATCCACCGCACCACACAGCACAGGGTTGGCGAAGAAGGTACGTTCTTTGATTTCAACATCCAGACGCGTCAGATCCTGATAGACGATACGCCCGGCGCCCAGGTTGACGTGACCCACTTCAGAGTTACCCATCTGACGGTCCGGCAGACCCACTTCCAGGCCGGATGCATCAATCAGGGTGTGGGGACGTTTCGCCCACAGCGCATCCATAACCGGGGTTTTAGCGTTGAAAATGGCGTTATCCTGTTGGTCTTCACGGTAGCCATAGCCATCCAGAATCACCAGTACCATAGGTTTTTTAGAAACCGACATTGCGACAACCTCATGCTCAAGAGTCAAAATTTGCGTAATTTTACTACAGCTGAATCGATCAAATAGCCGCAGAAGATCAAAGAAAGGGCAGGGGCAAGATGCTTCTCCGACCATTTTGAGGCATTTTTTTAGGTGGCATGCCGCAGAAAATGGATTAGCTTAGGGTCGCTGGCTGTATTTGCCACAACGCACAGGTATACTCCTGTCCTGGTTTTTTTAATCACTAAGTCGGGAGTAGTTACCCTCCATGCAAGAAATTATGCAATTCGTTAGCCGCCATCCGGTTCTGAGCATCGCGTGGATTGGCCTGCTGGCCGCTGTGCTGTTCACCACATTTAAGGGCCTGACGTCTAAGATTAAGGTTATCACCCGTGGTGAAGCGACGCGTCTGATTAACAAAGAAGATGCCGTCGTGGTCGATCTGCGTCAGCGTGACGATTTCCGCAAAGGGCACATTGCAGGTGCTATTAACCTGCTGCCAGCTGAAATCAAAGCGAACAACGTGGGCGAGCTTGAGAAGCATAAAGCCCAGCCGATTATCGTTGTTGACGGTACCGGCATGCAGGCGCAGGAATCTGCCAGTCTGCTGCATAAAGCAGGCTTCGAAAACGTATCTGTGCTGAAAGAAGGCATTTCCGGCTGGAGCGGAGAAAACCTTCCTTTGGTGCGCGGTAAATAAGGAGTTCAGTGATGGCCAATATCGAGATCTACACCAAAGCGACCTGCCCGTTCTGTCACCGTGCGAAAGCGCTGCTGAACAGCAAAGGCGTAACGTTCCAGGAACTGCCGATCGATGGTGACGCGATTAAACGCGAAGAGATGATTCAACGTAGTGGTCGCACGACGGTTCCGCAGATTTTTATTGATGCGCAGCACATTGGCGGCTGTGATGACTTGTATGCGCTCGACGCCCGTGGTGGACTCGATCCCCTGCTGAGCTAAGAGACTTTAGGACAATTAAAAAGGGTTTTTCCATGTCAGAACAAAACAACACCGAAATGACTTTCCAGATCCAGCGTATCTACACCAAGGATGTCTCTTTCGAAGCGCCAAATGCGCCACACGTTTTCCAGAAAGATTGGCAGCCAGAGGTTAAACTTGATCTGGATACCGCATCAACCCAGCTGGCTGATGACGTGTATGAAGTCGTACTGCGTGTGACCGTAACCGCCTCTCTGGGTGAAGAAACTGCATTCCTGTGTGAAGTACAGCAGGGCGGTATCTTCTCCATCGGCGGTATTGAAGGCAACCAGATGGCGCATTGCCTGGGTGCATACTGCCCGAACATCCTGTTCCCGTATGCGCGTGAATGCATCACCAGCCTGGTTTCTCGCGGTACATTCCCGCAACTGAACCTTGCGCCAGTTAACTTTGATGCGCTGTTCATGAACTATCTGCAGCAGCAGGCTGGCGAAGGTGCTGAACAACATCAGGATGCCTGATGAGCACTGTTAATGCGTCAATGACTGTGATCGGTGCCGGCTCTTACGGCACCGCTCTTGCCATCACGCTGGCAAGAAATGGTCACGAGGTGGTCCTGTGGGGCCACGACCCAAAACATATCGCAACGCTGCAGCACGACCGCTGCAACGTGGCGTTCCTTCCTGACGTTCCGTTCCCTGACTCCCTCCACCTGGAAAGCGACCTTGCGACCGCGCTGGCGGCCAGCCGCAATATTCTGATTGTGGTGCCGAGCCATGTGTTTGGCGACGTGCTACAGCAGATCAAGCCGCTGATGCGCCCGGATGCACGCATTGTGTGGGCGACGAAAGGGCTGGAAGCCGAAACCGGTCGTCTTCTGCAGGACGTTGCCCGCGAAGTGCTGGGCGAGGAGATCCCGCTGGCGGTTATCTCCGGTCCAACCTTTGCCAAAGAGCTTGCCGCAGGCCTGCCGACGGCGATCTCGCTGGCCTCCACGGATCCTGCCTTTGCGGACGATCTTCAGCACCTGCTGCACTGCGGCAAGAGTTTCCGCGTCTACAGCAACCCCGATTTTATCGGCGTGCAGCTGGGCGGCGCGGTGAAGAACGTGATCGCAATAGGCGCAGGGATGTCCGATGGCATCGGCTTTGGCGCCAACGCACGTACTGCGCTGATCACCCGTGGGTTAACCGAGATGTCCCGTCTCGGGGCGGCACTGGGTGCCGATCCGGCCACCTTTATGGGGATGGCGGGTTTAGGCGATCTGGTGCTGACCTGTACCGACAATCAGTCCCGTAACCGCCGCTTTGGCATGATGCTCGGTCAGGGCATGGATGTAAAAGGGGCGCAGGAGAAGATTGGTCAGGTGGTTGAAGGCTACCGCAATACCAAAGAAGTCCGCGAATTGGCGCACCGTTTTGGTGTCGAAATGCCAATAACCGAGGAAATTTATCAGGTATTGTATTGCGGAAAAAATGCGCGCGAGGCAGCATTGACCTTATTAGGTCGTGCGCGCAAGGACGAGCGCAGCAGTAACTAGTCGGAACCATTGTCACCTGAATGACCCAGCCAGCGCAGAACTGGCTGGTCATTATACTATCGTCTGGAGTAAGCAATGCCGTGTGAAGAACTGGATATCGTCTGGAATAATATTAAAGCCGAAGCCCGGGCGTTGGCCGACTGTGAGCCAATGCTGGCCAGTTTCTACCATGCAACGTTACTCAAGCACGAAAACCTCGGTAGTGCCCTGAGCTATATGCTCGCCAACAAGCTGGCGTCTTCAATCATGCCCGCCATCGCCATTCGTGAAGTGGTGGAAGAGGCTTACGCCGCAGACCCGGAAATGATCGCCTCTGCCGCCTGTGATATTCAGGCCGTGCGCACGCGTGACCCGGCGGTTGACAAATATTCTACGCCGCTGCTGTACCTGAAGGGTTTCCATGCCTTACAGGCGTATCGCATCGGTCACTGGTTATGGAAGGAAGGCCGCCGCGCGCTGGCTATTTTCCTGCAAAACCAGGTTTCCGTGACCTTCCAGGTTGATATTCATCCGGCGGCCAAAATTGGCCGGGGGATCATGCTCGACCATGCCACCGGGATTGTTGTCGGTGAGACGGCGGTCATTGAAGATGACGTGTCGATCCTGCAGTCGGTTACCCTGGGCGGTACCGGCAAAACCAGCGGCGATCGCCATCCGAAAATTCGTGAAGGGGTGATGATTGGCGCGGGTGCCAAAATCCTCGGCAATATCGAAGTGGGCCGCGGCGCGAAAATCGGCGCGGGCTCTGTGGTGCTGCAGCCCGTGCCGCCGCACACCACCGCCGCTGGCGTACCGGCGCGCATCGTCGGTAAGCCAGACAGTGATAAACCGTCCATGGATATGGATCAGCACTTCAACGGCATTCACCATACGTTTGAGTATGGTGACGGCATTTAACTTCTGAGAATGGCGCCCGGATACCCCAGCTGGCGCCAGGCTTCATACACCACCACGGACACCGCGTTCGACAGGTTCATGCTGCGGCTGTCCGGCATCATCGGAATACGGATTTTCTGCTCAGCGGGCAGGGCGTCCAGAATCGTGGCCGGCAGGCCGCGGGTTTCCGGGCCAAACATCAGATAGTCACCGGCCTGATAGCTCACGGCGCTATGCGCGGGCGTGCCTTTGGTCGTCAGGGCAAACATGCGCTCTGGCTTTTCGCTTTCCAGAAACGCGGCGTAATCATGATGGCGAACCACGGCGGTAAATTCGTGATAATCCAGCCCCGCGCGGCGCAGGCGTTTGTCATCCCACGTAAAGCCCATCGGCTCGATAATATGCAGGCGAAACCCGGTGTTGGCGCACAGGCGGATAATGTTGCCGGTATTAGGCGGAATTTCTGGTTCGAATAAAACGATGTTAAGCATGCTGCCCCCTTAATTGCGGGGGCAGCATAGCAGAAATGACGGGCACTACGCGACGCCGGGTTCCTGTGCGCGGCAGCGCAGCATTTTATAGACGGTGGCTCCCGCAGCCACCAGCGCGGGCAGGCTGAGGATCATCAATATACTGTCTGCTTGCCACTGCATGGAGAGAAGCTGCGCGCTGGTCATGGTACCCGCCACGCCACCAAAACGGCCAATTCCCTGCATCCATGCGATACCCGTCGCACGGCACTCGGTAGGGTAAAAGGTGGCGGCCAGGGTTTGCATTCCTGATTGCGCGCCGTTCATGGCGATCCCCATCAGGAAGATCAGCCCGCCAAACAGGGCGATGTGATTATGCTCCATGCCGAGCAACAGGATGAGCGCCATGGTCAGAATAAACCCGCCTGCCACCACCTTGTGCGCCTCCCAGCGGTCCATCATCCACCCGGCGAGAAGAATGCCTGCGGTACCGCCGAAGGTGAACAGCGAGGTGAGCCAGGCAGATTCCGCCAGCGGATAACCCATCCCCAGCATCAGCGTCGGCATCCAGCTCAGCAGGACGTAATAAATCACCAGCCCCATAAAATAAGTCACCCACAGCATCAGGGTGCCGGGCAGCCAGGGCATAGAAAACAGCTGTGCCACGCTCCCTTTCTTAGACGCGACCCGCTCCTCCGCCAGGAAAAAGCCGGTCACGCCATCCAGCGTGCCGCGGGCGAAGCGGCTGGCGATACGGCGGATCTGCATCACGTCTCTTCCACGCTGTACCAGAAACTTCACCGACTCCGGCAAAAGCAGCGCAAGCAGCAGCGTCAGGATCAGCGGGGCAATTGCGCCGGTCAGCAGTACGCTTCGCCAGCCGTGATGAGGAATCAGCCAGGAGGAGATTGCCCCGCCGCCCGCCGCGCCCAGAGGAAAACCGCAGTACATGGTATTAATTGCCATGGCGCGACAGCGCTTAGGGGCAAACTCTGAGATCAGCGTGATGGCGTTAGGCATTGCTGCACCCAGTCCCAGGCCCGTGAGAAATCGCCACAGCGTCAGGGTGTTCAGGGTTTGTGCCCAGGCGGCGCCCAGGCTTGCAACACCAAAGAATAAACACGAAAAGACCAGCACGCGCTTGCGGCCCATCCGGTCCGATACCGGGCCGGCGATCAGCGCACCCAGCGACAGTCCCAGCAGCGCAGCACTCAGTACCGGCCCCAGATCCTGTTTGTGGATCCCCCATTCTGCCGACAGCGTCGGGGCGATGTAGCCCATTGCCGCTGTATCGAACCCATCGATCGCCAGCACCAGAAAGCCCAGCACAATGAGTAGCCAGTGAAACCATGAAAAGGAACTGTCGTCGATTACCTGCTGAATATCCACCTTACCTGAATAGGCCATACGCTCCTCTCTGATGTGATGTTGTTTTTGTGTTCTTGTCTTTGCTTGTCTATACAATTGCGTGCGGCAGGGGATGTCAAATATTCTTATCTAATATGTTATCTAGATGTTATTTGCGACACAAAAACGCGCCCGATGGAGGAGATCGGACGCGTGAGTAAGGTAGGTTAAGCGGAGGGGATCAAGCCGCGTCTCCGTGGGTAAGCGGTGCCAGTGCCGCAGGGATCTTGCTCAGCTCCTGCACCAGAGAATCCTTGCTGATCTCGCCGATTGTTTTCGCCCCGGTGAGAGTCATAGCAACCTTCATCTCTTTCTCAATCAGGTTGAGCAGGTTTGCTACCCCTGCCTGGCCGCTGGTGGCCAGTGCGTAAAGATAAGCGCGTCCCAGCAGTACGCTGTCGGCGCCGAGCGCAATCATACGCACCACATCCAGCCCGTTACGAATACCGCTGTCGGCGAGGATAGCGATGTCGCCTTTAACCGCATCGGCAATCGCCGGAAGGGCGCGTGCGGATGAGAGGACGCCATCGAGCTGACGTCCGCCGTGGTTCGAGACCACAATCCCGTCTGCGCCAAAACGCACCGCGTCGCGGGCGTCGTCCGGGTCGAGGATCCCTTTGATCACCATTGGACCGTCCCAGAATTCGCGGATCCACTCCAGGTCTTTCCAGGAGATGGACGGATCGAAATTGTTCGCCAGCCAGCCGATATAATCTTCCAGCCCGGTAGGTTTACCGAGATAAGCCGAGATGTTACCCAGATCGTGTGGACGGCCATTCAGGCCTACATCCCACGCCCACTGCGGATGTGTTACCGCCTGCCAGTAACGACGCAGGGCAGCGTTCGGGCCGCTCATGCCGGAGTGGGCATCACGGTAGCGCGCGCCGGGGGTGGGCATATCAACGGTAAAGACCAGTGTGGAACAGCCCGCCGCTTTGGCGCGCTCCAGCGCATTACGCATAAAGCCGCGATCGCGCAGGACGTACAGCTGGAACCACATCGGGCGCTTGAGGGTCGGGGCGACCTCTTCAATCGGGCAGACCGAGACGGTGGAAAGGGTAAACGGAATGCCTTTGGCATCCGCCGCGGCAGCGGCCTGCACTTCACCGCGACGGGCGTACATACCACACAGCCCGACCGGGGCGAGCGCTACCGGCATGGCGAGCGTTTCGTTAAACAGTTTCGTCTCAAGGCTCAGATCCGACATATTCTTCAGCACGCGCTGACGCAGAGCCACCTCCGACAAATCTTCCACGTTACGGCGCAGGGTATATTCGGCATAGGCCCCGCCGTCGATATAGTGGAACAGGAACGGCGGCAAAATACGCTGCGCCGCGGCGCGGTAGTCACTGGCTGCTGAAATAATCATGCTTTGTTCTCCCTGGATATATCACTGTCGCCAGGCAGACGGGTAATACGCGCCTGTCGGGCCTGATCTTCATCAAATCGTTTAATGGTGGTGTGGACGAAGCCCAGATGCGCCATCATCGCCTTGCGTGCGGCCTCGGCATCACCGGCCAGAATGGCGTTCAGCACCGCCTCGTGCTGTTCGGTCAGTTGAGCAAAGACCGGCGGGACCAGATACATGCGCTGGCGGCTCTGCTTCACGGAGGATTGCAGCAGGTCGAAAAAACCGCGCATGGTCTGTAGCAGCACCACGTTGTGCGACGCCTCGGCAATCGCCAGGTGAAAGCGGACATCCGCCTGCGAAGCGATATCCGGGTCGCTGCTTTGCGTGGCCTCAAAGCAGGCTTTGAGCTTCTCTTTGTCGGCGTCGGTTGCCCGCATGGCCGCATGCCAGGCGGTACTGGTTTCGATGGCGTGACGGGCTTCGAGGATGTCGAAGCTGTAGTCCGGGTCATTCTCCATCAGGGTTTTGAGCGGCTGGACGATGTTTTGCTCGGACCAGTCGTCATGTTGCCAGCGCACAAAGGTGCCGCCGCCGCGACGGCTTACCAGTACCCCTTCGCTGACCAGCGTCGCCAGCGCCTCACGCAAGGAATTGCGCGACACGCCAAGCTGGGCGGCGAGTTGACGTTCGGCGGGCAATTTCATGCCCGCTTCCAGCTGTTGTTCTTCAATCAGCGCCCGCACGCGAGAGGCAATCTCGTCGGACAAGCGTCTGGGCATAACTATCATGGGATCATCCAGGTTAAGACATAGGCCTGCAGGGTGGTGATCACCCCGACCATGCAGGTGAATATCAGGCTGTGTTTTACGGTAAAACGGAACAGGTCGGACTCTTTACCCACCAGCCCTACTGCCGCACAGGCAATGGCGATGGACTGGGGAGAGATCATCTTCCCGGTCACACCGCCAGTGGTGTTCGCGGCCACCAGCAGCACGTCAGAGACGCCAATCTGCTGAGCCGCCGTCGCCTGCAGGGCGGCGAACAGGGCGTTAGACGAGGTATCTGAACCGGTCAGGAACACCCCCAGCCAGCCGAGGAACGGCGAGAAGAAGGTGAAGGCGTGGCCGGTATGGGCCAGCGCGAGTGCCAGCGTTGATGACAGGCCGGAGTAGTTCGAGATAAACGCGAACGCCAGCACCATGCCGATGGAGTAGATCGGCAGCATCAATTCTTTAATGGTCGCCACAAAGGTCTGTACCGCGGCCGCAGGCTTCATGCGCAGCCACACCACAGAGAGGAGTGCGGCAAACAGGATGGCCGTGCCGGTGGCGGAGAACCAGTCGAATTTATACACCGCGGCGTACGGCGTGGCAGCGTGCACCACCGGCGGCATACGGGCGACCATCTTGTCGAGGAACGGCACGGAGATGTTAATCACCATGTCGTACAGCGCGCCGCCCGGGGCGAACAGGGCCTTAAACGGCGGGATGCTCCAGAGCGTTACGGTGGCGGTCAGGAACAGGAACGGTGACCAGGCGCGAACGATCTGCCCGGCGGTGTAGCCGGTGCGGGCGAGCGTCTGATCCACATGCGATGCACCCATATCGGCGAAGCGGAAAATACGTACCGGCTGCCAGCGTTTCAGGAACAGCGTCAGACAGACCAGCGACACCAGGGAAGAGATGATGTCCGGCAGCTCCGGGCCAAGGAAGTTGGAGCTGAGATACTGGGCGATAGCGAACGAACCGCCCGCCACCATCACCGCAGGCCAGGTCTCCTTCACGCCGCGCCAGCCGTCCATAATCGCCATGATCCAGAACAGCACGATAATGGTCAGGAACGGTAGCTGGCGGCCAACCATCTGACCAATTTCGAAGCTGTCCAGGCCGGTCACCTGGCCTGCGACCAGAATCGGAATACCCATCGCGCCAAACGCCACCGGCGCGGTGTTGACGATCAGGCAAAGACCGGCGGCATAGAGCGGGTTAAAGCCCAGCCCCACCAGCAGCGCGGCGGTGATTGCCACCGGTGCGCCAAACCCTGCCGCTCCTTCCAGAAACGCCCCGAAGGAGAAGCCAACAATCAGCATCTGCAGGCGCTGGTCCGGCGTGATGGAGAGAATCGACGAGCGAATGATGTCGAATTGCCCGGTTTTGACTGAGATTTTATAGACAAACACTGCGGCGATAATGATCCACGCAATCGGCCACAGGCCATAGAAGAAACCGTAGACAACGGAGGCCAGCGCGCGATCGATCGGCATTTTGTAGAAGAACAGCGCCACCAGCAGCGCGATGGCGACGGTGTACGTCGCGGCGAGGTAGCCCTTCAGCTTGAGCTTAATCAGCGCAAAGAAGAAGAACAGGATCGGCAGCGATGCGATCAGGCTAGACAGCCAGATATTCCCGGCCGGGTCGTAGTTTTGTTGCCAGAGGCTCATGCAGGTCTCCTGGGGACCAGACAGCCTATGCTGCGGGTGAGTCTCCGCTCATCTCTGCGTCACAGTCTGTGTAAAAGTGGTCCTGCCAATATTGTGTTGTAGGGGTAATGACAACAAATGGTTAACCAGATGTTATGGACTGGCAATGGTTTTGTGAGCGGAAATAATGGATTTGTGAACCAGGGAAGAAAGAAAGGGTGGATTGGTTGGGCCAATTAAAAGCAGGGTGGGGCCTGATGCCCTCACCCACAGAGAGGGGAATGATCAGAACGCCGTCTTACAAAACCCCGTCATCTCTTTCAGACCCATCTCGCGGCCAAGCTCGGTCATCGGGTGGACCACCACCAGACCCCGGACGCTTTTCTTCAGCTTGCCCATGTCGGCCTGCTCTTTTTTGGTGATGGCGCGACGATGCGGCATATTCATTAGCTTCTGCGCTTCTTTGCTCAGCTTCTGGCCTTTTACTTCACGCAGACGCTCGATCTCCGCTTCCAGCTTCGCGGTCTCTTTTTCAAGCTCGGCGTACTTCTCGGCGGAGTCTACCAGCGAGAGACCGGCCATCTGATGGCGGATCAGATCCAGGCGGTCACTCAGGCGTTTAATTTCGTTCTTTTCGACTTCTTTCATGACAAATAACTCTGAAAACGGGGAATTTAGAGGGAAGGATACACCAATGTGAGCAGGCTTACTTCTGAAACGCTTTTTTTAAGCTGATTCGGGAAATCAGCTCAGTCAGGGAAAGAACCATCGTGGAACGGACAACCTGTTGATAACGCAGCTTTTGCATGGCGTACAGTTCCGGGTCGCTGTTATCGAAATGGGGGGCAGGGGGGAGCGCAGTAACGCAATGCAGCTCGCCGAAGGGGCCGAGGATCTCGTCATCGGTAAAGGTGTACTCATTACCGTCATGATTGAGCTCTTCGCGCAGCGCCATCAATAGCTCCGCATCTTCATACTCTTGTCGGTTCAGCACGCCAAGACCATATATCAGCTTCAGACGCACGGATAAATCGCCCAGCGGTCCGTCGCCGTCCAGTAACGGTTCTACAGCATATTTTACCGCGTAGTCGTCTTTGCGAAACACCTGAAGTACCAGGATATTCACCGCCTCGGTTAACAACTCGACGGCGGTAATCAGGAAACTTCGTACGGTTTTGCCAGCATTCAGACGCTCAAGCACACGATTTTCAAAGGCCTGGGTTTGTTCCATTATTGCCTGCATATCTGACAATCTGTAATCAGGGCGCAGGATTACCTGCGCCTCACTGTGCATCATTTGGTTGCGTTATATGCGTTAACCGCCTCCACAACCACATCGCTGTTGGCGTCCAGACCGGAAATCTGCGCCAGCGCCGCCTGCGCGCCTTTTTCATCAATCAACTGAGCCAGCTCCTGCGCCTGTGGATCCTGCTCGCTGCGGTAGTGCATCGCGGCGGCAATCCCTTTCACCAGGTTGGCGTGCGGCAGGCCGTATTCCAGCGTGCCCAGCAGCGGCTTAATCAGGCGATCGCCCGCGCTCAGTTTACGCAATGGCTGGCGGCCCACGCGCTCAACGTCATCTTTCAGATACGGGTTTTCAAAACGACCGAGGATTTTCTGGATGTATGCTGCGTGTTTATCAGCATCAAAACCGTAGCGTTTGATCAGCACCGCGCCGCTCTCTTCCATTGCCCCTTTTACCACCGCGCGGATCTTCTCGTCGAGGATCGCATCACGAATAGTCTGATGACCGGTCAATTTTCCGAGGTACGCGGTTATAGCATGACCCGTGTTCAGCGTGAAGAGTTTACGTTCCACAAATGCCATCAGGTTATCAGTTAATTCCATGCCTGGAATGGTCGGCAGCGCGCCTTTAAACTGGGTTTTGTCCACGATCCACTCGCTGAAGGTTTCCACCGTCACTTCCAGCGGGTCGTTAGTCGCAGATTCTGACGGCGGAACGATACGATCAACGGCAGAATCCACGAAGCCAACGTGCG